>NZ_BRZA01000015.1 GCF_026012395.1 Lysinibacillus piscis | reverse complement strand
CCCATCCCGAACACGGAAGTTAAGCTCTTTAGCGCCGATGGTAGTTGGGGGATTCCCCCTGTGAGAGTAGGACGTCGCTTCGCAATTAACCAGTCAACTGATTACTAGTTGGCTGGTTTTTTTATATATAAACTACGCTAAAGTACTTAACATAATATTATTTTAATTTTTAAAATTATGTATTTTTATAACCAATTATATACATATCCTTTTTAATTTCGTCCATTCTCTATATCAAATGAGAATGGGCTTTTTGTTGATGGAATAATTCAACTGATATTCGAAATTTCCATAGATGTCATAAAGTTTAAGTAAGTTTATTTATGGATGCTAAAACATTTGAGAAAATCTATAATATGTGAAAATTTTAATGTATAGAACATGGTAATATTTAAGTAGTACCATAAAGAATCTCCTTCAACGCGGATTATTAGTTGCATTAATCAGCTTGCGACAGATTAATAATTTCTTATTGAATTCTTTTTATTTTGCCATGGAAAACATCACAGAATAAATAAAGAAGCATGATCTCTCACCAGAGAAATAAGATGTTCTAAATGTTGCAGTCGATACTTATAATGTAAAAATCTATGAGAAAAGGAGAAAGAGTTTTGTGGATTGATGGTGTGTTTTCTGGTGGAGGGCTAAAGGGGTTTGCGCTTGTGGGTGCTTATCAGGTGCTTGAAGCTGAACATTTTCGTTTTAAAAGGGTAGCTGGAACTAGTGCAGGTGCAATTTTAGCTGCGTTTATTGCAGCTGGATATAGTGGGAAGGAAATTGAAGATATGTTAACGGAGTTAGATATACCATCATTATTAGATTCACGTAAAACATTTTTGCCATTGCCTTTTATGAAATGGATGAATGTTTATAATCATTTAGGGTTGTATAAAGGAAAAGAATTAGAGAAGTGGTTTTTTAAAAAATTAGCTGCTAAAGGAATTTTTACATTCGGAGATTTGCCTAAAGATTCATTAAAGTTAGTAGCATCAGATTTAACTAATGGCAAAATGATAGTATTACCTGATGATTTGCATACCTATCAAATTGATGCACAAAATTTTTCCGTTGCATGTGCTTTACGCATGAGCTGTGGGATTCCATTTTTTTTTGAGCCAGTTACATTAAAAAATGGGAAGGGGGAATCTGTAATAGTTGATGGTGGGGTATTAAGTAATTTCCCTTTGTGGATATTTGATAATAAGGATGGGCGTAGAATAAGACCAACAATAGGAATTAAATTAAGTAGAAGAAAAGAAGAGCAATGTCCACATAATATTAAAAATGGTTTAGATTTATTTGAAGCATTGTTTTCAACAATGAAAAATGCACATGATGAGCGATATATCTCAAGACAGCATGAACGCGATATTATATTTATACCTGTAGATGATTATAGTGCGACGCAATTTGATTTAAGTGAGGAAGATAAAGAGGATTTATTAAATATTGGGAGAAATAGGACGATTCAATTTTTGAAGTTTTGGCCTAAATTTAGACTATAGTAACTACAATAAAGGTTAAGAAACCATCAAAATTTTTAAAATATAAATAAAAAAATTACTTACTATAAAATGAGTAACTACTTCTATTATCTAATTTTATAATATAAATCTTAAATTTTATTATAAAAAACTTGCAAATAAATTAAAGGTATGATAAATTATTAATTGTCCTTAAAAAAGTTTGTTGATAAATAATTTTTTTAAAAAAAGTATTGTTATTTTATCATCATATGTTATAATATTTAAAGTGACTCAAACAAAGTGAACCTTGAAAACTGAACAAACAAAGCGTAATCAATAAAGTAAGACAATTTTGGACATCATACCAAAATATGATGCCAGCAATGAGATTTGAGCTATTCAGATTTCTCTTTTATGGAGAGTTTGATCCTGGCTCAGGACGAACGCTGGCGGCGTGCCTAATACA
>NZ_BRZA01000014.1 GCF_026012395.1 Lysinibacillus piscis | reverse complement strand
GCTTGTAAGGCAGATGCTCTCCCAGCTGAGCTAATCCTCCTGGGTATTATGCCTAGCGATGTCCTACTCTCACAGGGGGAATCCCCCAACTACCATCGGCGCTAAAGAGCTTAACTTCCGTGTTCGGTATGGGAACGGGTGTGACCTCTTTGCCATCATCACTAGACTTTTGATGTCTCTTTCAAACAATCACTTGTCCTTCAAGACAAGAATTATTGTATAATGTTATTCTAAAATATGCAATACCTTTTTTAAAAAAATATTATTTTTTTAAATTGGATTAAAAGAAAAAGTGCCCTGTTGCTCATTATAACAAGTGATTTACAAAAAGAAAATAGTTTATTTAGAAATGAATAGAATTGTTATTCAATTGATATTTATAAGTTCAACACAATCTCTTATCTATTTCTCAAATGATACTATTTGCGAAAGTTTTGATACTTCACCATCTTAATTTTGCTCAACATCCAGCATCTTTTTCCTGTCCATTATCACTTTCCATCTAAATTTAAAGGAATGTTATTTGTATTGAACTCGTAGTATAACATCATCATTCTCCATGCTAACTGCTATATGAAGCGTTCATAATCTATCATAGAAAGCTGCTGCTGTACCGTTTCTAACTGTTCAATTGTTGTGCTTGGTCCAAATGAAATTCTAAAAAACTGACGTGCTTCTGTAACAGAATACCCCATTGATAAAATAGCCTTTGTTCCCGAATCGCTGTGAATATCACAAGCGCTACCTGTGGATATACAAATACCTGCCTCATTTAATTTCAATAAAACATATTGTCCTTCTACTTTCCTCATGACAATCCCACAAATCGTAGGGAGCTGCTCCTCACTCTCTATCAAACAACAATTTTTCGGTAAATGCTGTTTAAAAAATTGACGTAATTTTTCATAATGATGCTGTTCATACTTATATTCTTCTACCGCTGTAGCAAAAGCGACAATAGCTGGTGTATCTAACGTGCCTCCACGCAATCCTCTCTCATGTGTAACCCCTGGTGTTAAAGCAGGCACACGTAATGTAGGGTTGATATAAATAGCTCCACAGCCTTTTGGTCCACCAATCTTATGTGCAGACACTGTGAGCGCATCCACTTGTACCTGTAATGGTACTTTGCAAAAGGATTGTACACAATCAACATGCAGTAATATATTAGCCTGCTTTGCCATATGAGCAATGTCGGCTATTGGTTGGATGGACCCAATTTCTGAATTGACATGCTGAATGGAAATTACTGATGTCTCTTCCTCTATCGCTTCACGCAGTTGCTCCACACTAATACAACCATTGGACTTTAATGGTAGCTTTGTGATACGATAGCCCATTTTCTCCAACGTATTTAATGCAGCATGAACAGATGTGTGTTCTGCTTGTGAGGAAATAATATGCTTGCCTTTTTTAGCTACCATCGCTAATGACAAGATGGCTAATATATTCCCCTCTGTCCCGCTTCCAGTAAAAATAACACCATCGCTTTTCACTTGTAAGGCATTGGCAATGATTGCTCTTGCTTGTTCAACAAAATGATGTGCCTGTCCACCCAAGTCATGCAGGCTTGCACTATTACCGTAATATCGTTTTGCTACTTCACTATATGCTTCAATTGCTTTCGCTGTCATAGGTGAAGTGGCAGCATAATCTAAATAAATCATTTTTTTCGTCCTTTCTTCTTTATCAAAGTCTTGTTTTCTTGTTTATTTTATGTAAAGATATGTGTCAAGACAACTGTAAAGAAGGTATAGTTATGGATGTAAAGACAGATGTGCTAATTATTGGTAGTGGTATTGCGGCACTTCAAGCAGCACGTATACTCGGCACACATTTTCATGTACAAATTGTAACAAAAACGTCTGTGAAAACAAGTAGCTCTTATCGTGCACAAGGAGGCATTGCAGCCGTTACAACAGCAACAGATCATACAACATTTCATATTGCAGATACATTGCGCGCTGGTGAATACCATCATGTACAAAAAAATGTAAATACGTTAATTGAAGATGGCGCTGAATTAATTACTTCACTGTTAAAGGAAGGGCTACCGATTGATCGTCAAGCCAATGGAGAACCGCTTCTTGGTCTAGAAGGTGCACATAGCCATCACCGTATTTTACATGCAGGTGGCGATCAAACTGGTAAACATTTCATTCATTATTTACTAAACCAGCTTCCTTCCACAGTCACCTTAAATGAAAACGAACTTGCTTATGAGCTTTTATTAAATAGACAAGGGGAATGTATTGGTGCACTGACAATAGGCGACACAGGCACTAAATGTTATCTTGCTCATCATATTATTCTTGCGTCAGGTGGTGCAGGGGCCCTTTATAGCTGTACATCTAATTTTTCTACCAATACAGGTGATGGCATCGCTCTTGCTTATCGTGCAGGAGCAGCTATTAGTGATATGGAATTTATGCAGTTTCATCCTAGTTTATTATGGTGTGATGGAGAGGCAAAAGGTTTGGTGTCCGAAGCAGTACGTGGTGCAGGTGGTATTTTTGTCGACGCACAGCGACAGCCAATCATGAAAGGACAGGATTTAGCTCCACGGCATATTACCGCCCATACTCTATTTATTAGGCGGCTGGCGGGACAGGAAACATTTTTAGATATTTCAATGATTGAGCAATTTACAGAAAAATTTCCTACTATTGCTCAGCTTTGTATGGATAACGGTATAGCACTACAAGATGGCTTAATTCCGATAACGCCAGGTAGCCATTTTTTAATGGGTGGTGTCATTGCGGATGATACAGGAAAAACATCCATTCCTTTTTTATATGCGATTGGAGAAACAGCATGTACAGGTGTCCATGGGGCAAATCGTTTAGCTAGTAACTCTTTACTAGAGGGGCTCACATTTGGCTATAAAATGGCTCAAACCATTATTGATATAGGCTGTCATCAACAGCAATTTGAAATTCAATCAACAGATTTTTCACAACCATTACCAGCCCTATTCACCAAGAAAGAGTTGCAACAAAACATGACACAGGCATTAGGAATTGTTAGAAACCCTCTAGACATCCATTATTTTGCACAACAATTGCCACCTCTACAAGAGCTTCTACATGTAGATACTACTCAATTACATCGTCAGCAAATTGAACTGTATATGATGCACATTGTAGCAGCCTTAATGGCACACGCCGCCATGACACGAACAGAAACACGCGGTGCACATATTCGTACAGATTGTCCCTATATGGATACACAGTGGGCAAATCGTTGGATTATTTTTTCACAAGGACAAATGGAAGTGAGGAATTCTTTATATGAATATCATCAAACTCGAGGAAATGCTCAAACAATTTTTTAACGAAGATATAGGTGATGGTGATCTATCTAGCACCTTTCTTTTTTCTACTGAACAGCAAGGGGCTTTTTCCTTTTATGCAAAGGAAGATGGCATTTTTTGCGGTGCTCCTGTTATTGAACATGGTTTCCGTCTTCTTGATTCATCGATGACGATTACAATGAATAAACAGGATGGCGACATCGTTCAACGTGGGGAAACCATCGCTCATATTCAAGGCTCTCTCCAAAAATTATTAATGGGGGAACGTGTAATTTTAAATCTTATTCAGCGTATGTCTGCCATTGCAACAGCTACACATCAAGCTGTCAATGAAACAGTCGGTACACAGGCAAAAGTATGTGATACACGCAAAACGATGCCTGGCTTACGTATGTTGGATAAATATGCGGTGCGCATTGGTGGTGGCTTCAATCATCGCAATGGCTTATATGATGCCATTATGCTAAAAGACAATCATATTGCATTTGCAGGAAGCATTACAAAAGCCGTTCAAGCTGCTCGTGCCAAAATTGGGCACACTGTCAAAATTGAAGTAGAGATTGAAACAAAGGCACAGCTAGAAGAAGCTATTGCTGCTGGAGCCGATGTCATTATGTTTGATAATCGTACACCTGATGAAATACGTGAGTGGCTGCCACTTGTCCCTAAGCATATTGCAACGGAGGCATCTGGCGGTATTACACTTGAAAATTTAAGTGCTTATGCACAATCTGGCATACAGTGGATTTCTCTTGGTGCATTAACACACTCTGTTAAAGCCTTTGATATTAGCGCACTTGTTCAATTGAAAGGAGCCGATTCTCTTGTCCATCACTAGTTTATTACAACAAACAACCCTATTACCCGAGCACTACCGTACATTATCAAAAGATGAGATGGAAGCTCGCATTATCGATATTAAACAAACACTAGGTAAAAAGCTTTTTATTCCTGGTCATCACTATCAAAAAGATGAAGTGATTCAATTTGCAGATGCAACAGGTGATTCCTTACAACTTGCCCAAGTATCTGCGGCCAATAAAGAAGCGGAGCATATTGTATTTTGTGGTGTGCATTTTATGGCAGAAACGGCAGATATGCTGACGTCTGAACAGCAGCACGTTTACTTACCAGATATGCGTGCAGGCTGTTCAATGGCAGATATGGCGGATATTTATCAAACTGAGCAAGCATGGCCTATTTTACAGCAGCTTTTTGGAGATACAATCCTCCCACTTACTTACGTTAATTCGACTGCTGCGATTAAAGCGTTCACTGGACGACATGGTGGTGCCTGTGTAACATCCTCGAATGCAAAGGACATGGTAAAATGGGCTTTTACGCAAAAGCAACGTATTCTTTTCTTACCTGACCAGCATTTAGGACGCAATACAGCTTATGATTTAGGTGTACCATTGGAAAATATGGCTGTTTGGAATCCACATACGAATACATTAGAAACAACGCAAGCACCAGAAAATATTCAAGTTATTTTGTGGAAAGGACATTGCTCTGTACATGAAGGCTTTACCGTTCAGCATACAGCAATGATTCGTCAAACATATCCACAAATGCGAATTATCGTGCATCCTGAATGTAGCCGTGAAGTAGTAGCAGCAGCCGATGATGCAGGCTCTACCAAATATATTATCGATACGATTACGAATGCTCCAAGTGGTTCTTCATGGGCAATCGGTACAGAAATGAATCTCGTGCATCGTATTATCAAACAGCATCCAGATAAGCACATTATCTCATTAAACGAAAACTTCTGTCCTTGCTTAACGATGAATCGCATTGACTTGCCACATTTACTTTGGTCACTGGAAAGTATCGTTGAAGGACAGCCAATGAACCGCATTCAAGTGGATAGCAATACAGCAATAGAAGCACGTTTATCGCTTGAGCGAATGTTAGCACGTGCATAAACTAAAAGGAAGAATCTGCGCAAACAGACTCTTCCTTTTAGTTTAGCTCATTTTCCCTACTACCTTCACCTTTAATCTTGTCGCATTTTCAGGATGGTAGGCAAGTGGTGTTTCTTCCACCTCTACTAACTCAATCGTATTTGCAAGTGCACCAGCTAATATCGCTTGCTTCACTGCCTTCTCCTGTGCATCCTTCAGTGACGCTTCACGAGACTCTTTCGCATAAATATAGATTTGCTCATACTGTCCACTAATTTGAGCAATGGATGCACCAATAGCATTGGCGACACCACCATTTTCAGATTTTACAATATTGGCAACGCCACGAATGCTTTCTGGCACAATAATGCCTCCACCGCCAACTAAAACAAGCTGTACATCCTCCGATGATGTTTTCATTTTATCAATGGCTTGTTCAAGCATAAGGGAAATTTTTTCTTGCACTGCTTTTGCAAATGCTTCATCAATATGCGCTACTAAATGACAGTCACCTATATCCGCTAAACCTAGTCGCACGGCAATATCTGTTGTTGTCATCGTAGAGCCACCAAATACTAGTGCCTCTTCACTAATTTTATAGCCCACACTATCAGGTCCAACTGTAATTTGCCCATCTGTAGCACGTACAATACTGCCTCCACCTAGTCCTACAGAAATAATATCGGGCATTCTAAAGTTTGTACGGATGCCACCTACCTCTACTGCTATGGAGGATTCTCTTGGAAAGCCATCTTGTAGCACACCAATATCAGAAGTCGTACCCCCTACATCCAATACCATCGTATTTTGGATTTGTGACAAATAAGAAGCACCACGAATACTATTTGTCGGTCCACAGGCAATGGTTAATATAGGGAATTGCTTCGCATAATCAATTGACATCAATGTCCCGTCGTTTTGGCATAAATATACCTGTGCATCGACAATACCTTCTACCTCTAATGCCTGTACAAAGCCTGTCGCTGTTGTATGAATAACTTTGCATAATGCAGCATTTAAAATAGTCGCATTTTCACGTTCAATTAACCCAACAGAGCCAATAAGTGATGAGCAAGAAATTGGAAATTCTTCTCCATACGCTTCCTTGATCATCTCACGTACATTTAATTCTTGGTCATTTTTAATGGATGAAAAAACACCAACAATCGCAATCGATTCTACTTGATCTCGCCACTCTTCAAGTAATGTTTTAATCTCCCCCCCATCCAATGCACTTAATATTTGTCCATCATATTCATAGCCACCATGGACTAGCGCATACTGACCAGAAAGCTGTTCCACCATATCCTTTGGCCAAGCCGTATAAGGTAAAACAGAGGCAGTGGCAGGATAGCCTAGACGAATCACACCAACTCTTGCTAATTTTTTACGCTCAACAATGGCATTCGTACATTGTGTTGTTCCAAGCATCGCATGTGTAATTTGGCTTTTATCAATATCAGCCCCTTGTAGTAAGCTGCGCAATGACATTTCAATACCTGTTTTAATATCTAGACTTGTTGGTGATTTTACACTATGAATAAGATGATTGTGCTCATCTAAAATAATCGCATCTGTATTTGTACCACCCACATCTATCCCGATTTTATACATGCTTCGCCACTTCCTTTTTCACCATTTCTTCGATTGGCACATAGTCATAATCATAGCCAAAGTATTTCGGTCCTGCTGTTTCAATACCTTTGGCTGTACGCCATTTTTCATGCGCTGGTAAGCCCATTACACGCACACGCTTGCCATATTTTAAGCTTTCTGTTGTCACAGGTAATAATGTTTCATAATCTACTAGGCAAATTAAATCAGGTGTCATCGCTACAACCTGTTCATTTTTTTCCGCTACTAAATTTTCATTTTGGAAATGAACGTTCATTTGATCACCTTTATGCTCATCAATTCCTTCAAGGTTCATTTTCCCAAGGTTAAAGCCACCTTTTGTTTCACGAATCACATCAACAATTTTGCCTTGGAATAACTCATAACCTGACACAAGTGTGAGCAATGCTTGAATTTTTTCTTTTACTTCTTGCTCTTTAGAAGCAATAATTTCGCCTATTTTCTCTGACAATGTAATAATATGATGCACACCACTCTGCTTAATTTGCGCACCTGTTGTTGGATACAAACTCACAAGAGAACTTGCTCCCATCTCAACAGTTGCTGTACGTGCCAAACGCTCTGTCCATTTATTATCAAGTGTCTCGAAAATGCCCATATTGCCTTTTTCATCGCTAATCGCCATTGGGGTTGCTGAAATGCCAGCTAAATGGAAAGTGACCATTTGTAGCTCTGGAAATGCCCGTCCCATCCCATCACAATCAATCAGCGGTAACCCTAGCTGTGCTGCTACAACAATCGGAATCATGGAGTTTACGCCTCCTGCTTCCATTGGATATGTGCCAGCAATCTTTTCTTTTCCTAAATATTGAGCGAGCTTCTGAAATACTTTGACAAATTCATCACCGCGTGGGAATTTTTCAATTAACACAGAGGGAGCACCCATCATAGCAGCTGGAATGAAAAAATCATCATCTGTTATTTCATCCACAGAATATAATTTCACTGGTCCGTTTTTTTCAATAGCAGAAAGTGCCATTAATTTGCCGATATAAGGATCGCCTCCACCACCAGTCCCTAAAAAGGCAGCTCCAATGGCAATATGCTCAATTGCTTCTTTATCTAAATATCTCATCTATTTTCCTCCAACAGAATATTTTTTTGTGCGGACATACGATACCCCAAATAATAAATAACAAATGAAATGATAATGCCTAACAACGGCTGATTTGGCACTGCTGGTAAGCTTGGGAATAACGAACAAATAACCGGAACACTTGCAATGATTGCACCCACTAACCAAGAAAATACGCCCAATCGATTAACTCCCTCAACCTCTCGCCAAGCACTTGCATCGCCTTTGTGTATCACCCAGTATGACGCAATCATGACACCAGCAACAGGCGGAATCATCGCAGATAAAATAGACATAATTGGTGTAAAATAATTTAAAATACCTACAACGGCTAACAATGTGCCAATCGTACCAGCAACACCAATCGCCATTTTCTCTTTATCCTTCGTAATATTAAATACATTAATTAACGCAATACCACCTGAAATGGCATTAAGTAAATTCGTTTTCCATGTCGCTAAAATTAAAGCAACACCACCGATAAAAGGTGTAATAATACTTAAAAATACGGCTGTTAAATCACTTGTTTGATAAGCAATGGTTAAAATAGCACCAACACCAATCATCAATACACCAGCAGGAATAATCCCAAACGTCGCTGCCTTCATAACATCTGAACGCTTTTTTGATAATTGAGAATAATCTCCTGCGATAACTGCTCCTAATGCAAACGAGCCAATCGTCACCGCTAAGCCATCCATAAAGCTCATATTGCCCTTAGGCTGATAATTTAAAATTAGTTGTAAATCATCTCCAATTAAAATAGGTGCTAAGCCAATGATACAAATAATGATTAAAAATGGAACCGCAATATAACTTAATACACGTAGTACCTTTATTCCGTAAATAGCTGATACAACCATCACTAAGCCACTCACTAATGAAGCTAGTGGAACAGGTATATTCACGTTATACGTGGCAAGTAAATTGGCTACAGCCACTCCACACACGTTGGCTTGAATACCAAACCAGCCTAAGCAGGCAATCGCTAAAATAATCGATAATATTGTGCGTGAGCCTTTTTTTCCAAATACTTGACTGGCAACATGGACAGTTGGCTTCCCTAGATCACTACTTTGCATCCCCTGTAAAATCATAAGAACTACAACAATGGCATACCCCACAAATGACACAGCTAATGCCTTCGATAAGCTCATACCAGAAATGAGCGCATTGCCTACTAACAAACTTGGAATACAAATCATAGCACCAGCCCAGATAATCCCTAAACTATACCAAGATTGATATTGATTATTATTTTTCATAAAATGCCCTCCCTTGCTCTCTTGAATCGATTAATGTTTTTTCATTATAAAAGAGCATATAAGGATACGTCTTTTTCAAAAACGAAAAAAAATATCTGAATTTTTGTCCTTTTTAACAAAAATTCAGATATTTCTAATCATTTATTAAACGATAAATCATACAAGCCATATAAACATCATAAAACTCCGAGTACACTGTAACATCATGTCCAATTAATTCACTAATTTTCTTCATACGATATTTCACGGTGTTTTTATGAATATACAAAATTTTTCCACACTCATCAAAACTGCCATTTGCATCTAATAAAAAGACAATTAATGTACTTAATGACTCTGAATCCTGCAAAATTGGCTCAATCACTGATACATATTCGTCTACTGTTTCTTCACCCTGTATGCTTAAATCAATCGCCCGTTTCATCGAACGCATTTCTGCCGCTGTAAATAATTTACGCATTGGGTAGATGGTGTGTGCTTTTTCACCTATTTGATTTACTAGCTGATACATTTGACGAACAGCTTTTGTATCTTTCATTTTCGGGCAATACACCGTCGCTGATATTTTGGCTTGATAACCTGTCGTCTCAATAAATTCATGTGCAATATCAAATTCATGAAACTTATACATAGCATTCCCTAACAAGACAATCATACAGTGATCAATACATTGAATAACCCGTGTTTTATAATATTTGGAAAGTTGCTCATCTAATTCTACTCTTATATTTTTTTCTTTTGATAAATCATTGATAGACACTAACCACATCATCTGAATCGCAGAGACATCAATATGCAGCAGCTTAGCTAACCTTCTCATTTTCTCACTTTCATCATTCACAATCGCCTTCACTAAAGCATACTCACTCACTTCATCATGCTTGTTTCCCCATAAATTAATGGCAACTTGCACAACCTCACCAATTTTTTCAATCACCTTCGCTGGTAAATTTGTGTTCTCTTTAATTAGAAAGAGTAGTAATGGCTCGCCATTTTTTTGCACAATACTCTTATATTCAATAAAACAGCAAAGATCATTTTTTTGTAAATCTAGTTTGCCTTTTTCTTTTTCGAAATTGGATTTTGAAAGCTCCTGTATAATGGTGGCAACATCTAAAGACGAATTTCTTGGCCACATCACTTGATTGACAATATCAAAATTCATATTCGTCAGTAAAATATTAGCTTTCAAACGATCTGATAACATTTTTAATGTAATTTCAACGCTTTGCAAATGCTCAGGTAGCAAGGATACCTTCTCCAATGTTTCTTTTACGAAATAATCATTCACTGTTTGATTATGAACAATCGCTTCCATCACCTCATAAATGACTTCATTATATCGAAGAGAGTAATCATTTCTCGGCATACAAATAATAATAAAATCTCGTGCATCTGCTAATTGCAGAACTTCCTGTGGGATAGTAGGCAAGACAATACCTACATAATATAAAATAAGCCCTAACTCGCCTAAATCATGTAAATGTTGAATCGTTTCACACTGTTTTTCAACGCTTTCTCGTACTGAATAAAAGGAACTAATAACGAGTTCTTCAGCGTACCATTCTTCCTGAACCGTTTGAACAATTTCTGAAAAGAAGGCACCATCCGAAACTTCTAGTACAGATAATGAAGAAACTGTTCGATTCAAATTATTTTTACCTGTTAACACTTCTGCTCCTCTAAATGAAGGTAGCTGTAGTATATCTTTTACCGTCACCCCAATTTTCTTCACCACCATTCTTATTCATTTGATTATCAGGATTTTCATACATACACAAAATTCAATTACAAAAAGAATATCATATTTTGGTTTTAAAGGTTTGCAATTAGCTTTGTATACATGTTTTTAAATTCTAACGACTAATTAAATCCATATTCATACAGACAGATTAATTAGATATGTGCTATAAATACATGCACTTTGCTATAGTTTGAGTGGCAAAATAGTTCAACAGCGAATTTTCCAATAAAAAAATGCAATGAACGTCTAGTTGACATTCACTGCATTTTGTATGACCCGTACGGGATTCGAACCCGTGTTACCGCCGTGAAAGGGCGGTGTCTTAACCACTTGACCAACGGGC
>NZ_BRZA01000013.1 GCF_026012395.1 Lysinibacillus piscis | reverse complement strand
CTGACGCTATGTTTCACTACGCTTTCGCACAGAAAACATTGCTGGCATCATATTTTGGTATGATGTCCAAAATTGTCTTACTTTATTGATTACGCTTTGTTTGTTCAGTTTTCAAGGTTCATGTTTTCGTTGCTTACCAACAGCAACTTTTATATCTTATCACAGTAGATGATTCGTGTCAACAGTTTTTTAAAAACTAATTTTCATAAGTCATCTTAGCGACTTGTATTAATATACCATACTATTTTCATTTTGCAATACTTTTATAAAAAAAAGATTAAAGCTACTATTCCTAGTAAACCTGGAATTCCTAATATAGCAATCGTTAAGACAGAAAAAATGTTAATAGGAACACTCACAGCATACTCCAAATACCCTAAACCTATATGAAGAGTAAAGAGTAATAAAAATGCAAAGGCCACTCTAAACCAAAAAACAGATAGCCCTTCTAAAACCTTTCCTAATTTAACATGCCTTATTATTATATAAAGAAAAAGAAGCACAACAGGGATAACTATACTTAGCACAACTAACTCTGACATAGGAATTTCCCCCTCTTATCATTTCGTTATGAAAGTCTATGTTCCCTATTCCACTTCTATACTTCACACTATTTCAGAATCACTCGGCGATTTCTGGCTTCTTTAAATAAATAAAAGTGAATACTTTCTGCTGCTTTTCGCTGAGCGATAACACTTAAATCATAGTCATCTTGTAATTCTTCAATAATTTTTGCCTGTTGTAAATCCTCTTTTGTTTCCTTTATCAGATTTACTAGTTTATCATCGAATTCTTTTTTTAATTTACCCTTACGACGGAAAAACACCATAATCCCCTCACTTTATAATTCTCGACGCCCTTCCATCGCCTTGGACAGGGTTACCTCATCTGCATACTCTAAATCTCCACCTACTGGTAAACCATGTGCAATACGTGTTGTACGAATGCCTGATGGTTTAACAAGACGAGAGATATACATAGCAGTTGCCTCACCCTCAATTGTAGAATTCGTTGCTAAGATTAATTCCTGCACAGTTTCGCTTTGTAAGCGTACTAATAATGAAGCAACATTAATATCTTCTGGACCAATACCATCCATTGGTGAAATAGCCCCCTGTAACACATGATATAGACCGTTATAATCACGCATTTTTTCCATTGCAATAACATCCTTTGTATCTTGAACAACACAAATAATAGAAGCATCACGTTGTTTATCAGTACAAATATGACATGGATCTACATCTGTTATATTGCCACAAACCGTGCAATAGCTTAAATTTCGTTTTGCATCAATTAAAGATTTAGAAAAGGTTAAAACATCCTCTTCTTTCATTGTTAAGACAAAAAAAGCCAGACGAGCCGCGGTTTTCGGCCCGATACCTGGCAGTTTCATAAAGCTATCAATTAACTTTGATATTGGCTCTGGGTAATACATACATACACCTCTTAGAATGGTAGGTTAAGACCTTGTGTGAATTTACCCATTGTTGAATTTGTTTTTTCATCTACTTTTTTCAATGCTTCATTTGTCGCAACAACAATTAAATCTTGTAGCATTTCAATATCTTCTGGATCTACCACTGACGCATCAAGGTTCACTTCTACTACTTCACGTTGACCAGTAACCGTTACTTGTACCATACCGCCACCAGCTGCACCAATAAATTGCTCTGCATTTAGTGCCTCTTGTGCCTCCATCATTTCTTTCTGCATTTTTTGCATTTTCTTCATCATACCTTGCATATTGCCCATTCCACGCATATTCATATTCCTCCTAAATAGTTAATCTTCTATAATTTCTACAAAATCTTTGCCAAACAATTTTTCCGCCTCAACTACAAGCGGATCTTGAGAAGGGAGCAATTGCACATCATCAATAAATGGCTCCTCCGCTGTCTCTGTCGGTGGTGGCTCTAATAATTCGACTTCGTGTGTTGTCGACGGTTGCGTTTCTTTTTGTTGCTGCAACCCATGCTCACGAATAAAATCTTCACGTAATTTCACCCACGCTTCTTCTGGCGTACAAAGTAACTCATACGTTGTGCCTGTTTGCGCTGCAAGTAATTGCGTAAAGTGTGCTTTTAATGTCTGATTATCAGCTACCATTTGACAATGAATATCATACTTGAATTTTAACACAAAAGCACTCGAAGATGCTGCTACAGGCTCCGCTTCTGCGAGAAGTGCTGATTGTGATTTTTGCATTTGATTTAAAACCTGTGGCCATACAGCTTTAATTCGTTGCACATCTTGCTTTGTCGCATCTTTAAGAATTTCCTGAATACGACCCGTTGGCGCTTTATAACCACTTGGCCCTTTTGCTCGTGGACGTTGCTCTTGCTGTACATTTGGCGCTTGTGAAGGTGCTCCCAGCTGTAATTGTGCTGATAGTTGTTGCACCATTTGCTCCAATGACATTATTTTTTGAGCTAGTTCAGGGCTGACCACGGCTTCAGTGGTTGCCATTGTTACTGGCGATACACCACCTGAAAAATGCACCATTTTTAAAAGCGCTGTTTCTAAATATATTTTTGTATGATGGGAAAATCTCATTTCCTGCTGCGTTTTTGCCAAAATATCAATATAACCGTAGAGCATATCTGGTGTAAAATCATGTGCTAAAGCAACTACTCGTTCATCTGGTGATGCTAGTTCTAGCAATTCAGCTAAATGGTCACTCGTTTGTAGTAATAATAAATCACGATAAAATGTAATTAAATCCTCTGACAATCGCAGTGGATCCTTGCCATCTGCAATCAACTGCTCTAACAAACTTAGCATTTGTGCTACATCTTTTGCTTTTAACGCCTCTGTTAAATCATAGAAGGTTTCTTGGCTAATTGAGCCTGTCACTAATAAAGCATCTTCTAGCTGTAACATCTCTCCGCTAAACGAAACAACTTGGTCTAATAAACTTAAAGCATCCCGCATACCACCAGCCGCTGCTTGTGCAATTACCTTCAAGCCCTGTTCTTCATAAGGCAAATTAATATCCTCTAATACTACCTTCATACGCTCGATAATATCGTTTGTTGAATGACGCTTAAAATCAAATCGCTGACAACGTGAAATAATCGTTGCTGGTAGTTTATGAGGCTCTGTTGTTGCTAAAATAAATACGGCATGTGGCGGAGGTTCTTCTAATGTTTTCAAAAGTGCATTAAAAGCACTTGTAGAAAGCATATGCACTTCATCAATAATATACACTTTGAATCTGCTACTAGCAGGGGCGAATCGAACCTTTTCAATAATATCACGGATTTCTTCGACACGAGAATTAGAAGCTGCATCAAATTCGATGACATCAGGATGTGACCCATTCGTTACACTAATACATGTAGCACATTCATTACACGGTTCATTTGTTGGTGCTTGCTCACAATTCAATGCTTTAGCAAAGATTTTAGCTGCACTCGTTTTCCCTGTTCCCCGTGGTCCTGAAAACAAATAGGCATGTGTTGTTTTATTTGCGAGGAGAGCATTTTGTAGCGTTCTTTTGACATGTGTTTGACCTGACATCTCTCGAAAAGTTTGTGGTCTATACACACGATAAAATGCTTGATACGTCAATGAGCTTCTCTCCTTTTTTAGTTAGTTGATGACGTTATGGCTAGATTTCCCCATAGCGTTTATCTTAGTTCAACGGGCGTTTAAACACCTGCTGAACTAAAATAAACCATCTGTATTATAGCATTAATTTGAAAGCTATAGTGTAACCATTTTCTTATCTTGTCACACACGGTTATTTATGAAAAAACGCATTTGCCTCTGTAGACAAATGCGTTTGAAATGACATTTTCATGCCGTGCACCTATTTTTGACTGCCGCACATAAGCGTTACTCTTGTCGTTAGCTCAGATTAGGCAACCCCGCGGCACATGAATAAGACCACTTAATGCTGCTTCCTTCCGGCCCTGACATGGTTCATGGGTATCCATTGCGCAGGACCCAATCGTCAACACTACGTGCAAAAGGCAGACCAAACAATACGGACAGCCTCGAGCTAGGAATTCAGTCTCGCTAGAGCGGATTGCGAGTTACAGGGCACCGCTACCTCCCCACCTAGCACGGCAATCTCTAGTATACTGACAGTTTACACAAATTGCAACTTTCATACACAAAAATTTATATGCTGCATCCGAACACCCATGATTTCAGTTGTGGGCACTGAAAAAGTTCAAGGCAGGGAGAGGTTCCATTCACCTCCCTGCTTTTTCTTCCTATCTCATTAGCGTATACTAAAAGAAGGAAAATACAAAGGTTGGACGCCTATGGTTATCCAACAAAAAATGATTTGGCAACGCTTTTTTATACACTATTTATCCTATAAGACCCAATTCAAAATATGAAACAAAATTAATATGCAGAATTGAGGAAAATATCCCCCTGAATAAAGTTCACTTTATTTAGAAGGTCGGTCGATTTGGCTTGGAAATACAGGGAGCAACTACGAATTTCAACCGGATAGTGAAGCTACTGAAAATGAAGAAACCTATCAATATAATATGACCCCAGTATTAGCAGAAAAACAGTAGAGGAGCAAGCGTAAATGGAATTTAAAACAGTTGATGAATTAGCAGCACATTTAATCGCAAATGGGGTTAATCCAGTACAGGCGGTAACTACAGCACAAGAAACTTTCGCTAAAAACAAGGCTGTCACAGATGAAGAATGGTCAGTAAAAGGCTGGTTTAAACGTGCAGCTCGTAAATTAACATCTTCTAGCTGTGATGTACTAATTGGAAACTTGATAGTGGAGTATAGCCAATCGAATGCCCCAGCAGAAAAAGCTGAAATTATGCATTTTATTAAACATTTAGAAGAAGGCTTCTATAAATCGAAAGTAGAGCCAATAGTAGTCAAGTTACGTGGGTGGACAATTGATGTATCTGGAAAAGTGATGAATGGCTTATACTTTACAGGCGAACATGTCAATAAAAGTACACAAACGAGTTTTCTAAAAGAACTAGGCTCATTGGTTGGACAAGTTACAGGTGATATAGTCGGTGGTACTGTAAAGTTAGTAGGAGATATAACTGGTAGTGACCTTATTGAAGATATCGGAGAAAGTGTTCAAAAAGCATCTTATTTTGCTGGAGACAAGCTTGGCAAAGCGGCAAGCGGCACTTGGGATGTTGCAGCAGGTATTATTATGCAAGATGAGCGTCAGTTAAATGCAGGATTTAGTGACTTAGGTTCAGCAATTGGTGATACTGTGAAGGCTACTGGTCACACCGTAGTAAATGTTGTAGAAAACAGCTCAAATGTTATTGATGGAATAGCAAATGGTAATACCAATCAAATGAAAGATGGCGCTTTAGGTTTAGTTAAGTTTGGCGTTGTAGGAGCTCTGGCTTTTGGTGTATTTGACTTAGTAGATGGTGTCGATTTGCTTAATAGTGACTCAATCACTGTAACCGATGATTTGTCTACATCTGAAGACGTATTAATAGACAATCAAAATACGCACCATGTGGAGCCACATGAAAGAACATTAACCAGTGGGGAAACCATTTGGGTTGATGGCGATGGAGATTCATCCGTCAACACTTATGAAGGCTGGAATCAAACCAATCCTGATTATCGTGAAAAAGCATAATTGTCTTTGATGCAGATGAACTTTATCACTTATTTTAAATAAATTAGATTTATCAGCATATATTAATAGAACCGTAACGATTGTTATAATGACAATCGTTTTTTTATCTTAAAATTTTGTTGACAGAAGTAGTAAGATATGATAAATTTACTTTTGTCGATAAGACATTTATATTGTATGGAGGTATACCCAAGTCTGGCTGAAGGGATCGGTCTTGAAAACCGACAGGCGGGTAACACCGCGCGGGGGTTCGAATCCCTCTACCTCCTCCATTTTTACGTCTACATAAGTAGTCGTTTTTTTTTGTTCAAAACTAACTGAAGTCTATGTGGGATTCACACTACCACATAGACTTCTTATTTTTTATTTTTTTAATACTTTATCCAAATAGGCTAGAATTGATTCTTTGCCATTTCTATGTGCTTCTTTTGCGCGTAATTCATCTTTCTTTAGCTTGTCCTCAGCCGCTTTCGCAATGAATGGTGCATCTTTTTCAGGTACAACCACCACACCATCTATATCACCAATAATATAATCGCCTGGCTGTATTGGAATGTCTCCGATAGCAATAGGTACATTTACTTGACCGCCACCATTTTTATTACCTGCTGCTACAGTTGTGCCCAGTGCAAAGACAGGAAAATCCATCTCAAGAATCGCTGCAATATCTCGAATAACACCATCTACCACCAAACCTTGTATCCCTAGTCCTTTTGCTAAAGATACTACAAAGTCTCCTGCTACGGCACGATTAGTATTCCCCTTTGCATCAATGACAAGAATGTCTCCTTCATTTGCAAGACGAATTGCTTCTAATACAGCACCATTTTCACCATCAGGTAAACGGACAGTTACAGCACGTCCAGCTATTGCAAAATGCTCTGCTAATGGCTTAATCGCATTGCTTAAATTAGTATGTCCTCCTGTAGCATCTGAAATCGCTGTAGTAGGTAGATGTGTAAATTTGATATGTTCACCCATATAGTACGTCTCCTAAATGATTGCAATAAATTGTTTAGATTGTACATCCAATGCTTCTGCTGCAGTTGCAATTTCATTAAAATCTCTTGCTGTTATACTAATTTGCTCATGCGTCTTCTGTACCTCACTAGCTATGCGAGTAATACTGTTTGTCACTTGATTAATTTCACGCTCGATACCTTCCACATTGTTTTTCACTTCAGCTATGGACTGTTCCACTTTTTCCGAAAGTTTTCTTACCTCTTTCGCTACCACATCAAATCCTCGTCCATATTCACCTGCTCTTGCTGCCTCAATTGCTGCATTTAACGCAAGTAAATTCGTTTGTGCGGCAATTTCCTGTATCGTTTTGACAATACCTTTAATGGATTCTGCCTGTTGCTGTAATTGTGAAAGATTTTGTACATTGTCCTCGGATTCTTTGGCTACTCCTTGAATCGTTTCACGTAAGCCTTCACTATTTTGAATACCTGCTTCTGAACGATTATATAGCTCTTGAGACATTAATTTTAAAACATCCGCTACACTCAAAATTTCGATTTGACGGTCTGTTATGTCCGTTGCAATTTTAGAGACGCCCACTACTTTTTTAGAGTCCGTCGCAAAAACAGGCATATATGTAGCCTCTAGCCAAATTCGATTTCCTTGAGCATTAACCCTTTCTACCTTTCCTTGGTAGCTTTGCCCTGCAATTAAGTTATTCCAAAATTTTTTATATTCCGAACTATTGGCATACTCAGGTAAACAAAGTTGATCGTGAGTCATCCCAACCATTTCCTCTACGGTATAACCCATTGTTTTAGCAAAAAGTTCATTGACATATGCCACTCGATGATTCACATCAAAGCGGATAACAGCTACATTACGTTCAATTGCTTGTACTACTAAATCATCTGTTACTTGTACATCGTTTCTTGCTATTTCCATATTTATACACCCCGTTTGTTTTTATCATCTAGAGCTAATATTACTCCTTTTTTAAGAATGATTATATGTCATTCAGAAATTTTTCTATCCAACTCCCTTCCATTATATAAAATTGTAGACATTTGATATAGCCCAAATTCTGATTATTATGAAGTAATATAAAAGACCTGAGGCAGTTTAACACTGTTCAGGTCTTGGATGATTATTTTTTTAATGTCTTTGTTTGTTCTAACATATAGCTAATACGACTGACAATGGATTCAATCGCATCAGGATTTTTCAATAAATCATAGTCATTAATGTCTAGACGTAATACAGGACAAGCATTAAAACTATTAATCCAATTTTCATAGCGTTCGTGCATTTCAATCCAGTAATCGTGAGGTGTTTGTTGTTCCATCGCACGACCACGTTCTTGAATACGTCCAATCACATCATCAATTGGCCCCTCTAAATAAACAACTAAATCAGGATGTGGGAAATACGGTGTCATCACCATTGCATCAAATAAATTCGTATATGTTTCATAATCTGTTGGGCTCATTGTCCCTTTATCAAAGTGCATCTTTGCAAAAATACCTGTATCTTCGTAAATGGAACGATCTTGAATAAAGCCTCCTCCATATTCAAAAATACGCTTTTGTTCTTTAAAGCGTTCTGCTAGGAAATACACTTGTAAATGGAAGCTCCATTTTTCAAAATCCTCATAAAATTTATCTAAATAGGGATTCGTATCTACCTTCTCAAAGGATGTACGAAATTGAAGTGCTTCTGCTAATGCCTTTGTCATCGTTGATTTGCCCACACCTACTGTCCCTGCAATCGTAATGACAGTTTGTGGTGCAATATCGTATTTCTCTCTTAAATTCATGCCTGTAAACTCCTTTGTTGTAACGTATCCTGTATACTACTTAATACCAATTTCAAATCCCCTGTACTTTTTACAAAGTCTAGCTGATCCCCATCAAAATGAATGACAGGAATTTCTGGATGCATCTTCTCAAAATGCTCAATAAACAAATGATAATCTTCCACAAGCTGCTCCATATAGCTACGTGCAATCATCTTCTCAAACTCACGACCACGCATCGCAATTCGCTGCATCAACGTATCAACACTTGCATGTAAATACACAACTACATTCGGTACAGGCATGTCCTTCGTCAAAATCTTATAAATCTCTTCATATTTTTCATACTCTGATGGTATCAATGTACGTTTTGCAAATATTAAATTTTTAAAAATATGATAATCCGCTACAACAGGTTTATCCTGTATTAAACGAAACTTTTTAATATCCGTCAATTGCTTATAACGGTTACACAAAAAGAACATCTCTGTTTGGAAACTCCATTCCTCAATGTCCTCATAAAACTTATTTAAAAAAGGGTTTTCGTCTACAATTTCTTTTAATAGATGGTAATTAAATGTCGCTGCAATTTCTTTCGATAGAGAAGTTTTGCCAACGCCAATTGGACCTTCTACTGTAACAAATGGAACTACCA
This sequence comes from Lysinibacillus piscis, assembly GCF_026012395.1. Taxonomy (GTDB): domain Bacteria; phylum Bacillota; class Bacilli; order Bacillales_A; family Planococcaceae; genus Lysinibacillus; species Lysinibacillus piscis. Next base: position 14,787 of record NZ_BRZA01000013.1, on the reverse strand, counting down.
CTAGAAGTTCCTCCTTTTATAGTTTAAAAATAATCAGTGCTTTTCATTGTATCATATCGAGCGCATGAAAAACAGAATACCTCTGCTAGACATAAAAAAATAGAACAAACGATTTTCTCTGTTTGTTCTACTAGCAATCATTACCCTTTTAATTTAACACGCTGCAAACGCAAGGCATTTAAGACAACGGACACAGAGCTAAAGGCCATTGCTGCACCGGCTACCCATGGAGCAAGTAGGCCGATTGCGGCAATTGGAATGCCTAATGTATTATAAGCAAATGCCCAAAATAGATTTTGCTTAATATTGCGCATTGTTTGACGGCTCATCATAATCGCATCTGCAATACTATTTAAATCACCACGAATTAGCGTAATATCTGCTGCTTCCATTGCGACATCTGTCCCTGTCCCAATTGCCATCCCAATATTAGCTGTTGCCAGTGCTGGTGCATCATTAATGCCATCACCAACCATCGCTACTTTTTTACCCTGTGCCTGCAATTGTTTAACTTCCTCTGCCTTGCCCTCTGGAAGCACTTCGGCAATCACATGATCTACACCAACTGCTACACCAATTGCTCTTGCTGTACGTTCATTGTCACCCGTCATCATGATTACTGTAATACCCATCTGTTGTAGACGATGAATTGCCTCTTTGGATGTTTCCTTCACAGTATCTGCTACTGCCACTAAGCCTGCATATTGACCATTAATTGCTGCTAGCATCGCTGTTTTACCATCTTCCTCAAGCTGCTCCATTATCGGTAACACAGCTTCGATTGCTATGCCATATTGCTGCATTAATTTTCGAGTACCAATGACAACACCTTGACCAGAAACAGTCGCCTGTACACCATAGCCTGGAATTGCCTCGAAAAATTGTACTTCACCTAGCTCGATGCCACGCTCTACAATCCCTTGAACAATTGCCTCTGCCAATGGATGCTCTGACTGCTTCTCTGCCGCCCCAATCAATGTTAGGAATGTTGCTTCCTCTTGATGATTTGCTACAATCACATCTGTTAAGACAGGCTTACCATGTGTAACAGTACCTGTTTTATCCACTACAACTGTATCAATGCTCTGTGTTTGTTCTAGATGCTCGCCACCTTTAAATAAAATACCGAATTCCGCAGCACGTCCAGAGCCAGCCATAATAGAGGTTGGTGTCGCTAAACCAAGTGCACACGGACAGGCAATGACAAGTACAGCAATTAATACTTCTAGTGCAGGTGTAAATTCTCCTGGCTGCACCCATAGTAGCCATACAAGAAATGTCACCAGTGCAATCCCCACAACAATCGGTACAAAAATACCTGAAATTTTATCTGCTAAACGTTGAATCGGTGCTTTTGAGCCTTGTGCATCCTCAACTACTTTAATAATTTGCGCTAAAGCTGTATCACGTCCAACCTTTGTTGCTATCATTTTGATAAAGCCGTTTTTATTAATTGTGGAGCCGAATAATTGATCGCCTTGTTTTTTATCAACAGGTAAACTTTCCCCTGTTAGCATCGACTCATCAACAGCTGTTGCTCCCTCTAAAACTTCACCATCTACAGGAATTTTTTCTCCTGGTTTAACAAGTAGGACATCACCCATCACTACTTCTTCTAATGGAACTTCTTGTTCAACACCATCACGTATTACAACAGCCGTTTTCGCCTGTAGGCCCATTAATTTTTTAATCGCTTCTGAGGAACGTCCCTTTGCCTTTGCTTCAAACAATTTCCCTAATAAAATTAAGGTAATCAATACAGCACTTGTTTCAAAATATAAATGTGGTCCATGATGTGAGCCAATCGTCACAATGGATTGATACACACTATAAAAGTACGCAGCCGATGTCCCCATCACCACAAGTACATCCATATTAGCACTACCATTACGTAATGCTTTATACGCTCCTACATAAAATTGTTTCCCAATAATGAATTGTACAGGTGTTGCCAATAGCATTTGCACCCACGGATTCATTAAGAACTCAGGTACATATAAAAACGATGTAAATGAAAAATGACCAACCATCGTCCATAGGAGTGGTAATGCTAAAATAGCAGCCCAAATAAATTTTTGCTGTTGCTGCTTAATCGCCTGCTCTCTATGGTCTACGGTTTCTTGCTCATCTGCCTTTTGATGTGCCCCATAGCCTAATTTCTCCACCTTCGCAATAATATCCACTACTGTTAGCTCAGATGGATTAAACTCTACTGTTGCTTTTTCTAACGCTAAATTGACATTTGCAATCGACACGCCGTCTAATTTATTTAAACCCTTTTCAATACGTGTTGCACAAGCTGCACATGTCATCCCTGTAATATCCAGCTCTGCCTTTTGTTTCACAACTCCATAGCCAAGTGCTTCAATTTTCTTTTCAAAATCAGCTTCCGTCAATTTCGTGGCATCATACTTAATAGCTGATTTTTCAAGTGCTAGATTCACATTCGCCTGTTCTACACCGTCCATTTTATTTAAACCTTTTTCAATACGTGTCGCACAGGCCGCACATGTCATCCCTGTAATTTGTATGTTTGTCTCTTTTATTTGTGAACTCATCTTTTATTCACCTCATTTTATACCTCAAGGGGGTATATATTTTTGAAAATAAGAGAGCGCCATCACAGCACTCTACTTATCATTATTTTACATCATAGCCTTGGTCATCAATGGCTTCTTTAATTTGCTCTACAGATACTTGTGCATCATTAAATGCTACATCCACCAAGCCCTCTGCTAAGTTTACTGTTACTTGCTCAACACCAGTTAAAGCACCTACACCTTTTTCCACTGCACTTACACAGTGTCCACATGACATTCCTTGTACATTTAATGTTACGTTTTGCATATAAAATCTCTCCTTATTATTTTTTCATTAATTTTTGAATCGTTACGACTAATTCATCTAAAACGGCTTCGTCTCCCTCTGATAAACGATCGACGACACAGCCCTTTAAATGACCTTCTAATAATATTTTGGCAACGCTATTTAAAGCCGACTGTGTGGCAGATAGCTGTGTAATAATATCATCACAATAAACATCTTTATCAATCATTCCTTTAATGCCGCGAATTTGTCCCTCGATTTTATTTAAGCGAGTCGTTAAATCCTTTTTCACACGTTCAGGATGATGACTTTTTCGACAGGATGTATCTTCCACTATGCTTCACCTCCAACCTCACTATCATAATACTATACCCTAGATAGGTATGTAAAGCATAAAATTTTTAATGATGATGGTGATGTACAGAAGCATCTGCTTTTAATTGGCATAAAATTGAACGGTCATGCTGATGTGCTGTCGTTTCCATTTGAATCGTTACATGTTGAATACCTTTGTGCACCATAGCATGTTCAACCTTTCTCAATAATTGCTCGCTTTCTCCAATCGTTAACTGTTCGTCAACCACTGCATGACAGGATAAAGCATTGACGCCACTCGTAATAGTCCAAATGTGTAAGTCGTGAATGCTATGAATACCTGCTTGCTCTATTGTTTTAACAATATCGGCTACATCCATATGTTTCGGTGTTCCTTCCATCAAAATATGAACAGCATCCTTTGTCACATAATAGCCACTTCTCAACACTAATAATGCGACAATAACACTCGCTAACGGGTCTGCCCAGCCCCAGCCGAAGAACATAATAAGCAATGCTGCGATAATGGCCCCAACAGAACCAAGCATATCACTCAGTACATGTAAAAAAGCTCCACGCATATTCAAATTTTCCTCTGTATCTCCACCACGCATCATAATCCAAGCCACTAATATATTGACTAACAAACCAATGGTGCTAATAATAAGCATTCCTGTTGTAGCTACTGCTGGAGGATTAGCAAAACGTTCAATCGCTTCATAAAAAATAAATAGCGCAATGCCCATTAACGTCACACCATTTAAGACAGCAGCTAAAATTTCAAAGCGTTTATAGCCAAAAGTTTTACTATAGTTTGCCGCTTTTTCTCCTAATGTAAACGCCAGCAATGCAATTCCTAAAGAAATAGCGTCACTCAGCATATGTCCTGCATCGGATAATAAAGCTAAGCTATTTGTCATAAACCCACCTATCGCCTCTACTACCATATAGCTTGTAATAATGATAAAGGATAGTAACAATATTTTTTTATTCGTTCCGTGTGTATGATCGTGATTATGTCCCATCGTTAGACCTCCTTAATTAATGATGTGTTGCATGGTCAATAGCCTGCTGCAATAAATTCATGACATGGTCGTCATCCTTTGAATAGTATAAGGTCGTACCCTCTCGTCGAAACTTCACCAAACGTAAATTTTTTAAAAAGCGCAATTGATGTGATACAGTAGATTGCCCTAAATCTAACATTTCAGCAATATCATTAACAGAATGCTCGTCACTGCATAATAAATTTAAAATACGAATTCTTGTTGGATCACTTAAAGCTTTAAATGTTTGCGACACCACAAACAATGTTTCCTCATCCAAGTGTTGATTTTTTTTATCCATGTAGGTCACTCCTTTTATATATGAGCATATAATCATATATAAATATATAGCTATTTTTCATTATTGTCAAATACCATAGTTGCAGTTTATCGTGTGAAAAATTTCCTTTATACTATGTGAGAATGGGAAATATTTTTAGACGAGGTGTTCGATTGCATAAGATAAGAATGGAAACAGAAAGATTAGTTATTCGCTTATTAGAAGAAGGGGATTATTCCTCGTGGCTTACCCAATATGAAAACCGTTTACCTTCTCAGCATCAATACGATGAAGGGAAATTAGACATGAGCATCTGTACGAAAGAATGGTTTGGTGATTTAGTTACTAAACATCATCAGATGGCTGAGAGTGACAAGGTGTATGTTTTTGGCGTGTTTAGAAAAGTAGATAATATTCATATTGGTTCTATCGATTTTTCAACAATTATGAGAGAAGAATTTCAATGGGCTAGATTTGGCTATACCGTTCATAATCACTTTTGGAGAAAAGGCTATGGTAAAGAGGCTGTAAAAGCTGCTATTGATTTAGCGTTTGAAAAATTAAATTATCATCGCATAGAAGCTCACATAAACCTTGATAATATACCATCTATAAAGTTAGCTGAAAGTGTTGGAATGGTTTATGAATGCACAAGGAAAGGGTTTATATATGAGGACGATAAATGGACTGATCATCTCATTTACTGTATAAAAGCAAAGTGAATTTTCTTCAATGAATGGCATAGTTGCTTTATTTGTATAAAATATATTTAATGTCGATAAAAATCTCATAACATTAACTCCATTTTGACTAAATTTTTTCAAAATGGAGTTTTTGCATTTTCATCAATCTTTACGCTAAAGTACCTCTTGATAAAATACTTTTTAATTCTGACGGATCATCTGATTTGATGGCAATATGTTGATATTCTCGTTCAATCCCCATCATAAAGGTTACAGGAACAGGCTTCTTCAGTTTCACAATAAAATCAGGATGCACACTTTCAAAATCACGTAAAATAAAATCTACCATATCCTTGGAGCGTTTTTTCGTTAGTAGTTCTGGATTATCTAGAATTGCTTCAATATTATCCAAATCAATTTTTACGCGTTTTATTAACCCTAATGATAGATACACCGCTTGTTCATCAATAGATACAGGATTTAAACGCATCGCCTGTAAATCTGCTAGGAAGAACACAACAGAGTAAATGTTAAGGACTAATAATATAATTGAAATGATTGGCGCTTTTGCATGTAGCCAATAATGTATGCCAATGGTCTCAACAATAATGGCATGAATCATCATAATCTGAAATGCCATATAGTTTGATTTTTTATACAACGTCAATCCTTTAGGAACCGCTTTTCTCCAGCTACAAAAGGCATAATAAAGCATCAGTATTTCTGAGCAAATTACTTGAATAATAGGATGTTGCTTAACATATTTCCCTACAGCATGCGAAAAGGAGAACAGTGTTGGAAGCTGACTTCTCTTTACATCTTGTATAATCTTTGGCATATAACGTATAAACGTGATAATCAATAAAAATTCCACTAATACAAGACATCCCTCAATAAAAATGCCACTCCATGTAAGCATATTATAAGGAGCTATCAACTCACTAGGGACAATCAAACGAAACAACACACAACCAAATGCGATAAATGCAATCAATGTCTTTAATGACAATTTGTTGCGATAGAGTAGCATAAATAACGGGAAGCAAATCATTAAATCGAGTAATGACCCTATCACAACAGGCTGTACTTCATCAGGTAGTAGATTTATTCCGATAGATGTGTGATAAAGCATGTAGTTTCCGCTTAAAACAAAAAGTAACAGTACAAGCCATATAGGTTTTGCCCTTGCAATCCAACCCATTTTCATCACTCCTCATAGTAATTATGCTCATTACCTTCATTATATAGTAAACAATGCTGATGAATGTTTTGATATTGTGAACAATGCAAGCTAAACTTGAATGAAGAGGTGGATTCATATGACTATTGACCAACAATTTATGCAAGAGGCATTAACCGAAGCAAAGAAAGCAGCGGCTCTTGGCGAAGTACCTATTGGCGCTGTCCTCGTTTACAATGGAAAAATTATTGCACGTGCCCATAATTTACGTGAAACTACCCAAAATGCTACAACACATGCAGAATTATTAGCCATTCAAGAGGCATGTGAGCAAATAGGGAGCTGGCGTTTGGAAGATACCATCCTTTACGTCACACTGGAGCCCTGTCCGATGTGTGCAGGTGCTATTTTGCAATCTCGTATACCACGGGTTGTTTATGGTGCAAGGGATATAAAAGCAGGCTGTGTCGATTCTTTGTATCGTTTATTAAATGATGCCCGCTTCAACCATGAGTGTGAAATAACAGAAGGTGTGTTATCAGAGGAATGTGGACAAATTTTAACTGATTTTTTTAAAGCTTTACGTGAAAAGAAAAAAGTTATGAAGAAAGCACAACAGCCAAACACCTCTAACTAAAGTGTTTGGCTGTTATTTTATTTTACTGGTGCAGCAATAACTTCTTTCCCACCCATATACGGTCTTAACACCTCTGGAATCACTACACTTCCATCAGCTTGCTGGTAGTTTTCTAAAAGAGCAGCCACTGTACGACCAAGCGCTAAGCCTGAGCCATTTAATGTGTGTACATATTCTGGTTTGGCATTTGGCTCACGACGGAAACGAATATTTGCGCGGCGTGCTTGGAAATCCTCAAAGTTAGAACAAGAAGAAATTTCACGATAAACATTTTGTGCTGGAATCCATACTTCTAAATCATATTTTTTCGCAGCCGTAAATCCTAAATCAGCCGTACACATTTTTAATTTACGGTATGGTAAGCCTAGTAACTGTAGCACCTTTTCAGCATGTGCTGTTAATAGCTCCAACTGCTCATAAGATTCTTCTGGCTTCACAAAGCGCACTAATTCTACCTTGTTAAATTGGTGCTGGCGAATTAAACCTCGTGTATCACGTCCTGCTGAACCTGCTTCTGAACGGAAACAACCGCTATAAGCAACAAAGCCCTGTGGTAACACATCTGCAGATAAAATTTCATCACGATAATAGTTTGTCACAGGCACTTCTGCTGTTGGAATCATGAAATAATCCAATTCCTCTAGCTTGAAAACATCCTCTGCAAATTTCGGCAACTGTCCAGTGCCTGTTAAGCTATCACGATTGACAATCATCGGTGGTAGCATTTCTTCATAGCCATGCTCCTCTGCATGTAAATCCATCATAAACATCATTAATGCACGTTCTAAACGAGCGCCAAGACCACGATAGAATAAGAAACGGCTACCTGTCACCTTTGCCCCACGTTCAAAATCAACAATTTGTAAATCCGTTGCAATATCCCAATGTGCTTTAATCTCAAAATCAAATGTTGGAATATTCCCCCATGTATATTCCTCCACATTATCATCCTCTGTCGTCCCAACTGGCACAGACTCATGTGGTACGTTTGGTAAACGCATCATCATATCTTTAAAGCGTTCCTCTACATCATTTAATTGCTCATCTAAGGCTTTAATTTCATCGCCAACTTGACGCATACGAGCAATCACTTCATCTGCATTTTCCTTATTGCGTTTCATCACTGAAATTTGCTCAGATACTTTATTACGCTCAGCCTTTAATTCCTCTGTTTTCGCAATTAATTCTCGACGCTTTGCATCTAATTCCTCAAAATCGTCTAAATTCCCTAAATCCTCATTACGTGTTAATAACATTTCTTTAATTTCCGCAAAATTTTCACGGACACGTTTAATATCTAACATCGCCATACCTCCAGTAAATGTTTGATGATAGTAGTAAAAACACAAAAAAGCCCCCATCCCATAAAAGGGACGAGAGCTACCCGCGTTGCCACCCTAATTGATTAGACAAAATACAGTCTAATCCACTTATTACATAACGGCATTTCAGCCGGCGCCAGCCTACTGTTCACTTCGACTGTGCAACTCCAGGACGGATTCACAAGTGCCTTTATCAGCTTCCACCAGCCGCTGACTCTCTAAAAAATGCGTGCTTGCTACTACTTCCTATCATCGTGTTCAAGTATTTGAAATTTAACCATACTGTACTATAATAAACGACATTTTGCAAGCTATACTATAGAGGTTACAAAATATTCAAGAATGCGTGTGTCTGCCGTTAATTCAGGATGAAATGAGCAACCTAAGAAATGTCCATCCTGTGCTAACACAATCTTCCCATCATGTTCCGCTAAAATATTGACATTCTCTCCAACAGACGTGATATGCGGTGCACGAATAAAAACAGCAGGAATCGATTGACCAATAACAGGAATATCAAGCTGCACTTCAAAACTATCCACTTGACGACCATATGAATTACGAGCAACCGTTACATCCATCACCGCCAAATGTGGTTCATAATCGACCAATTCCTTCGCCAATAAAATTAATCCTGCACATGTACCAAACATTGGTAAACCTTGCTGTGCCAACGTACGAATAGGCTCTAGTAGCTGGTAGCGATCTAGCAATTTCCGCATTGTTGTACTTTCTCCACCTGGCAGTATAAGACCATCTAGCTGATTCAAATCTGCTATTTGCTTCACAAGCACTACCTCACAGTCAAGCTGCTCTAGCATTTGTACATGCTCCCTCACCGCTCCTTGTAATGCTAAAACACCCATTCTTTTCATTTTACCAACCTCGCTCCTGCATACGTTCATTTGGATGAAGCTGTGCAATATCGATTCCCTTCATCGGTGTGCCGAGTTCCTTTGAAATTTCTGCAATTAATTTATAATCTCGATAATGTGTTGTTGCCTCGACAATAGCACGTGCAAATTTCTCTGGATTGTCAGATTTAAAAATACCCGAACCAACAAAGACACCATCTGCACCAAGCTCCATCATTAACGCAGCATCAGCAGGTGTTGCCACGCCACCCGCTGCAAAATTTACAACTGGCAAACGACCAAGACGCTTAATCTCTCTTAATAATTCAAATGGCGCACCAAGTAATTTTGCCTCTGTCATCAATTCATCTTCTGTCATCCCCACCACTTTTCGTACTTGCGCATTGACCTTACGAATATGACGAACAGCCTCCACAATATTTCCTGTCCCTGGCTCTCCTTTAGTGCGTAACATGGAAGCACCTTCCCCAATACGACGCGCCGCTTCTCCTAAATCCCGACACCCACAGACAAATGGCACTGTATAATCACTTTTCAATAAATGATACTCTTCATCTGCTGGCGTTAATACTTCACTTTCATCAATGTAATCAACACCCATTGCCTCTAACACACGAGCCTCTACAATATGTCCAATACGAGCCTTTGCCATTACAGGAATAGATACAGCCCCCATGACCTCTTCCACAATGCGAGGGTCAGCCATACGAGCAACACCACCTGCTTTGCGGATATCCGATGGTACACGCTCCAATGCCATAATCGCAACAGCGCCTGCTGCTTCTGCAATTTTAGCTTGCTCTGCATTGATGACGTCCATAATAACGCCGCCCTTTTGCATCTCTGCCATTCCACGTTTCACTAATTCTGTACCTGTTTGTTTCATTATTTCCAACCTCCACCTTTATGATAAAATTTAGTATAATATAATTTGACCATATAAAAATATCCAGTTTTATATATATTAATAAGGTCAGGAGGAAAATGAACAATGGATATGCTGCTATTTCAACTTGAAAAAAATAGTGAAAAACCGCTTTATGAACAACTTTATAACGGTTTAAAAGAGGCGATTATCACAAAGAAAATTACAGTAGGAGAAAAATTGCCTTCAAAACGGAAATTAGCGGATTTTCTCAATATTTCTCAAACAACAATTGAAATTGCTTATGCACAATTACTAGCAGAGGGCTATATTATGTCAAGATCACGTGTTGGCTATTTTGTAGAGGAAATCGATGAGCTTCCATATGTACAGCAAGATACAGCAATTACGATAAGTGAGCAACCAAAGAAAAAAGTTTATACAATTGATTTTAATCCTAGCTCTATCGATATTGATTCTTTTCCATTTCAAATATGGCGCAAATATGCAAAAGAGCTGTTAGATAATACTTCAAAGGCATTATTACTAGCTGGGGAACCACAAGGTGAGTTATCTTTACGCACAGAAATTGCCCATTATTTATATCAATCACGAGGTGTTATTTGTAGCCCTGAGCAAATTGTTATCGGTTCAGGAACGGAGCAATTATTACCGATGATTTTACGTTTATTTGACGATCACACTTGTTTTGCACTCGAAAATCCTGGCTACCCTGCTGTTCACCGCATGTTTTCTCAACATAAACGTCATGTTTATCCCATTGCAGTAGATGGGGAAGGCATTATTATTCATGAGCTTGAAAAAACGACAGCAGATGTTGTTTATATTACACCGTCACATCAATTTCCAACGGGTGCTGTCCTATCTGCTACTAGACGTGCACAGGCATTAAATTGGGCTGCTCAGAGCTCTTCTCGTTATATTATCGAAGACGATTATGATTCCGAGTTTCGTTATAGTGGAAAGCCTATTCCTGCACTACATGCACTAGACCGTAATGATAAAGTAATTTATATGAGTACCTTTACTAAATCATTAATGCCATCTCTACGTGTTGCTTATTTTGTATTGCCACCTAAATTACTAGCGACGTATAATGATATCTTTAGCTATTATTCATCCACTGTGCCACGTTTCGATCAGCATATTGTAGCTAATTTTATGCGCGATGGACATTTTGCAAAACACTTAAATCGCATGCGCAAAATTTACCGTAAAAAGCATGATAAATTAACAACCGCTTTAGAGCAGTATACACAAGCAATTCATATTACAGGTGAACAAGCAGGTATGCATATTTTATTAGATGTCCAGCATTCATTAACAGAACAGCAATTGCAACAATTAGCTAGAGAAGCAGACATTGGCATCTATCCACTATCTACTTATTATCTTCATGCTACTCCTACTACTAAAACTCAATTTTTATTAGGTTTTGGTGGTATTCCTGTACATGAAATTGAAACAGCGATTGAAACATTAATGGATTGTTGGGCAATAAAAAAGAACACGTGACCTAAAAATCACGTGTTCTATATACATTACCTATTAAAATAATCCACCAACAAAACCTGTTATACTCCCCCACAAATTACCGAAGAAATTTCCGATTCCTTGGAAGAACAATGAAATGCTACTAGCACGCTTTACTGACGTTGTTGTCACAACATCGACTGAAATATCCTTACCATCAATAAAACCGTAATCTGTGCCTTCTGTGCGCTCCACAATTACCTTTCCAACAACCGTATCCTTTTTCACTTCTGCTTCAAGACTTTTTTTATCTAATACTAACTTTGGTTTATATAAATCTTTATCAGCAGATTTAATCATCAAGGAAACAGGTTCTTTTGCGGCAATAGCCACTTTATCTTCTTTTCCTTTAGATACTTTTATCGTTTTTTGCTTTTTAAATGTGTAGTTAGCTGGTAACACTTCTTGCTTTGTAAATTGCGTAAAGCCATAATCAAATAATTTGGCTGCTGCATCAAAGCGAGCCTTATAAGAGCCTTGTCCTTTTGCATCTACTGCTTTCATCACAACAGCAATTAATCGTGTGCCATTACGCTCTGCTGTACCTGTAAAGCAATGTCCCGCAAAATTCGTCGTTCCCGTTTTTAAACCATCCACACCTTCATATTGATAAACTAAACCAGGCAACATAAAGTTCCAGTTTTCCATTTTGATAGCATCTTCTGTACCTTCACGGAATGTCTTTTTGGCAATTTTAGATGTATCTAATACTTGAGGATGGTCTTTTAATAAATGATAAGCTAATTTTGCTACAGATTTAGCAGGCATAACATTTTCATCTTCCGGACCTGTCCCAGCAGGCTGCATACCAAATAAGTCTGCATTATTAAGCCCTGTTGCATTTACAAATTTATAGCCCTCTAAGCCAAGTTCTTCTGCCTTTTTATTCATCAATTTCAAAAACTCTGTTTCTGTCCCTGCAATCGTTTCTGCAATTGCTACTGTTGCTGCATTTGCTGAATAAATAGCCATCGCTTCATATAGCTCACGAATTGTATAAGAACCATCTCTACGCAAAGGTACGTTACTTAATGCGCGATTTTGAGACATACGATACGTGTAATCTGTTACATGGTACTCCTGCTCCCATTTCACTGTTCCTGCATCAATTGCATCTAATAATAAGTATTCCGTCATCATTTTCGTCATACTAGCGATACCTAAAGCTGTATCTGCATTTTGTTCATATAAAATTTTCCCTGAGTCTGCGTCAATTAATATCGCCGCATCTACCGTTAACCCTAAACCAGATTCTGCACTTGCTTTTGTAGGCATTGTTGAAAAAATGCTAAATAGCAAAACTGGGATAAGGCATAAACTTACAATGGTGTTCATTTTTTGTTTCACCTTTAAAACCCTCCAAATATAATCTTATCTTCGACATTTTATCATAAAAAAATGCTCTCGCGTCATCTTTGTAGACGATTTGAGAGCATAAAAGTTGCTAGAAATATATTACATTGAGTAATTTGGTGCTTCTTTTGTAATTTGTACATCATGTGGATGTGATTCACGTAAACCTGCACCTGTCATACGCACAAATTGAGCATTATCACGTAAATAGTCTAAGTTTGGTGCTCCACAATACCCCATCCCTGCACGAATACCACCAATCAATTGATAAATTGTATCTGCTAGAGGGCCTTTGTAAGGAAGTCGACCTTCAATACCTTCAGGAACTAACTTTTTTGCGTCTTCTTGGAAGTAACGATCTTTTGAACCCTTTTCCATTGCTCCAATAGAACCCATTCCACGATATACTTTAAAACGACGCCCTTGGAAAATTTCTGTTTCACCAGGAGATTCTGAAGTACCTGCAAGGAGAGATCCTAACATAACAACGTTCCCACCTGCTGCCAGAGCTTTTACGATATCGCCTGAATATTTAATACCACCATCAGCAATAATTGATTTTCCTAATTCACGTGCAACTGTTGCACAATCATAAACAGCTGTAATTTGTGGTACACCCACACCTGCTACAACACGTGTCGTACAAATAGAACCTGGTCCAATACCAACTTTCACTACATCAGCTCCAGCTTCAAATAATGCACGCGCACCTTCAGCAGTTGCTACGTTACCTGCAATAATCTCTAATTCTGGGTACGTTTCACGAATCGAGCGTATTGTCTCTAGAACACCCTCTGAATGGCCATGTGCTGTATCAATAACAACGATGTCAACCTGAGCTTCTACTAGCTTTCCAATACGTAACATCGTGTCTTTAGACACACCAACTGCAGCGCCTACTAGCAAACGACCATGTACATCCTTAGCTGCGTTCGGGAATTCAATAACTTTTTCAATATCTTTAATAGTGATTAAGCCTGTCAATTTACCTGCTTCATCTACAATCGGAAGTTTTTCGATTTTATATTGTTGAAGAATTTTCTCAGCATCTTCTAAAGTTGTTCCAATAGGTGCTGTAATTAAATCTTCTTTCGTCATAACATCTTCAATTTTTAAAGAATAATCAGAAATAAAACGTAAGTCACGATTTGTAATAATACCTACTAATTTTTGATTTTCCATACTATCTACAATTGGTACACCTGAAATACGATATTTCCCCATTAAATGTTCAGCATCAAACACCTGATGAGTTGGAGTTAGGAAGAATGGGTTAGTAATAACACCATTTTCAGAACGTTTTACTTTTTCTACTTGCTCAGCTTGTTCATCAATGCCCATATTTTTATGAATAATACCGATACCACCTTGACGTGCCATAGCAATAGCCATTTTAGATTCTGTCACAGTATCCATTCCTGCACTAATCATCGGAATATTTAATTTAATATTCGGTGTTAGTTGAACTGATAAATCAACATCTTTCGGTAAAACTTCAGAATGAGCTGGTACTAACAATACATCGTCAAAAGTTAAACCTTCTTTGGCAAATTTAGTTTCCCACATTTTCGTAACTGCCTCCTATAGTGAAATGAATATTAATTGTAAGATTAACAACGTGCTAGGCTACTGTCAAGGAACTTCTAAAAGAAAGATTATTCAGAAATATATAAACCCTATTAAAAGGGGATTTTTAAATATACAAAAACCAGCCAACTAGTAATCAGTTGACTGGTTAATTGCGAAGCGATGTCCTACTCTCACAGGGGGAATCCCCCAACTACCATCGGCGCTAAAGAGCTTAACTTCCGTGTTCGGGATGGGAACGGGTGTGACCTCTTTGCCATCATC
>NZ_BRZA01000012.1 GCF_026012395.1 Lysinibacillus piscis | reverse complement strand
CTTATTACGCTTAAAAAACTACCGAATAATTGTGCAGTTTCAATCACGAGTGTGGATGAAGCTAGAACTACTGAAGCTTTGTTTACTGTGTTGATTTTATTTCCATACAAAAAAAATAAGTAAATACCTAAAGGGAATAATAAAATCAAATTTCCATATAAAGCCAATGGAATGAAGCTATCCACTAAATACGTCTTTAAAGGAATCAGATTGATAGGTAAAGAATTGAAAATGTTGTTAAAAGAAAAATTTGTACCCTTCATAATCATAGTGTACGGAATACAACCAACTGTATAGAGTAACAAGTAGACTAAATAAATATAGAAACTTGCTTTGATTAAAAGATTCATTATTGAAAAATTAACGGTCTTGTATACATCGAAAGCTACAAACAAAAGTAAAGGAAGGATATTCACTAGTATTTCTAATAAAATATAATCTTGAGCAGGAAAAAGACCAGAATACGCAACGCTTATATTTCGGTATAACACAAACAAAAAAGGAATCAGCACTACCAAGGAAAATATTTTCTTCATTTTTTCCCTTCCCGCTCTTTATATATTATGTTAATTTCCTTAACCCCTTGTTCTATATTCATTTCTCTATTTACCATAAGAGGAAAAATATTTCTGTTTACCTCATGAAAACGAACATATTGCTCTTGAGTAAATACTTCAGGATGATAAGACCCTTTTTCTCCATAATACAAATATTTAGGATTATCTAATTTAGGGAATTTAGTTTTATACAAAGTTAGTGTATCCTTATCATAATAAGATGGGAAATTTCCTCTGAAGAAAGCCTTTTCTTCACTTATAGCTTTGATAGCATACTCTTTACTTATCAAATATTTAAGTACTTTTAAAGAAGTTATAGTATTAAGTGTATTGGATGTTAAAGCAATGTTATTCGTATGAATATAAATATCTAAATCATGCCCCTTAAAGCTTGGCGGGGGTAAGATAGTAATATTTAAATCCGTCTTAACAGGAAAGCCAAGTTGATCTATATTTCCTTTTCTATGTAAAATATTTAACTCATGCGGATACATTATTTTCATACTTAATTCACCATTAAAAAATGATTCATCACGATAATCATTTTTATTAAGTTGAACTAAATCAATTATCCTATTTAATTCATCAGCCCATTCCTGTTCTTCATAAAGCTCAGTACTATTAATACTATCCTTGATGGGTATATTCATTGGCGCAGTGACAAGTTCAAAATCCATAAACAAACCATCTGCACTGCCAGGACCTATAGATATGGGGTTGAAATCTGTTTTTTTACTTATTTGTTTAGCCATTTGCTCAACAGTGTCCCAATTTAAAGGCTGTAAAGGCAAATCAACACCTGCAGCCTTTAAATGCTCCTGATTAATAGCAAATAACATGCTATTAAAACTAGGAGAAGTAAAATATATCTCTCCATTACCAGCTTTTTTAATTACATCTAGAACAGGCTTATGAAAATTTTCATTATCTAGCTCCTTCAAAATTTCCTTAGTTATATTTCGTAACTTATCTTCTTGAATTAAATTATCAAGATATGGAGTAGGAAAACCTATTAATAAGTCATAATTTTTTGTATCAATACTTTTTAATGCTCGCTTATTAATTTCGCTCCATAGTTCTTCACTTTCTTGTAAAGTAACAAATTCGTCCTCTCCAATTAAGAAATTTGTTTCAAGTACAATGTTTAGATGTTTTATTTGTTCATTAATCATTTCTATCTCTGTAGTATCTCCCTCAAAAGGGGTTAAAACTTGCAATACTTCCTTGTTAGAATTTATACACCCCGACAACATTAAAGACGAAACAAATATGTATAGTAAAAATAGTTTTTTCATTCTATCTCCTTATGATAAATGGGTAACAAGCTAAAATAAACTTGTTACCCATCTGAATATTTAGTAGTTAAATGAGCCACTTGCTTTTTGAGGTGTATTAAGTTCATACATATTTCTTAAATATGCTTTCCTTGATCCTGTCGGTCCACTAACATCTACTCTTTTTTGGGTAATAGCTCCTGATTGTGAATTACTTGTTGACACAACACCAAACAAGCCCTTCAATTGATAAATAACACCTGATGGTTGACCAGAGTAAACAGCAGAATGTGTTGCAATGAAGTACTGTGTGCCATTAAGATTAAAGTCCGTTCCATCTCCCCCACCTACATACACTCCATAGTCAAAATATGGAGAAACATATGGCGTTGATGCAGCATTTGCTGTAGTAGCCCCAAAACCACTGAATAAAATCCCTCCAATTAACGCTATACTTGAATACTTTTTCAATAATTTGTTCATTACTTATTCCTCCTAATAAATAGTGAATCTTTGTGCTGCTTATGAGGACTTTTCTTGTACATGCAATCTCCATAAATTAGAGAGCATGATATGGATTGTCCCAAAATCATCAGCACTTTTATGTTTAAAAATAACAATTCCTTATTGCAATACTTTTAAATCATAAGAATAAGGCTCTTTTCTTTGAGAATTGAGAATTTTATCTAAACCATGTATATCAAATGAATCAATCAACTTGCCTGTATCTAGTGAGTAAGTTTCTAAATAATAGTAGTTCTTTTTCTCTTTGCTATACCTTAATACATACAAATAACCATCTTTAAAATACGTTTGCTCATTGTGGCGGATGCTAGATTGCGCAGGTTCTTTGAGTTGAAATGCTTTTGAAGTTTTATTGGTTGTTAAATCAAATGTATAAATATCTCCTAATCCATCCACATAAAACAATTTATTCTGATAAATAGTGGCGGAATTCTTAGTATTATAAGGAATAGTAGATGCTAAATTTACATTTTCATAGTTAATAAACGGAAATTTCTCTTGGTTTCCTGTTTGTTTATTAATCCTATAAATTTCAATATTTTCACTTGATTCTTTTATATTGATTGTTGATAGAGGTAGATAATAATATTGTTTATCAACTAAAATGGGTGTTGTTGAACTGCTGTCATCAAAAGATTCTACATGAAGTGCTGTGATATCATGGATGGTGAGTTCTTTATCCAATGTTACTTCTTTTAAAGTCAATGTCTTAGTGTCAAATTCTTGTGTTAGCACATAAATCGCTTCATCTGTTGCCCCAGAAGTCAAAATATATTGCGGAATCGTCCCTGTATGTATCCTCTCACGATTTCCAAAGTAAACATCTGATCTATAACTACCTGATGGGTCAAATCCACTATTATAGATACTAAAAAAGGTATTTTGTGATGGTAGGTACCCAGTTCGTTCACCTGTATGTTGAGATGTTTTCATCTGAAACGTTTTCATCTTATCTCCTACAATACGTACCGTATATTTGTCTGCTAATAGGAGCTGATTGTCCCCTACAGCCATAGTACCTAACTCTAAATTATCCATCTGAAACGCTTGCGCTGAATGATCCTCTTTGACAAAAATAGCATAGCTTATCCCATTATTGTTATATTGAACAGCTGTTGTTGATAAATAGATAACTGCTTTAGTCTTTTTTAATAATGTACCATCAATATCTTCAGCAGCTAAAAATAGATTTTTGGGTTGCCCTAGATAAATCACACCACTGGTAATGATGAGTAAAATAATTCCTGGTATCATTATCTTTTTCAAATTTACCCCTCCAAAAATTAATCGTTCATAACTAAGTTACAAACGATTAATCCTTCTTACTTAATTGTTCTTACCAATGTAGTATCCGAAGCATCTCGGACATCACGTGGATAAACACCTGCACCACCATCCACATCTAAATCGAGATTACCATTTAATTGATAAGCTGACCAAATGAGTTTTGAACAGTTTTTATCTCCAGTATGTGCTGTTAAACGATTTGTTGCAAAATTATACGAATAAGATTGTCCAAGTTGCGAGTATGCCCAATCCGCAGCCTTATTACGATTGGTTGATGTCGTTTTAACAGATTTTTCAACCGCACCGACGCTATCAACTAAACGTTGCGTAGTTGAAATTGTTCGTACTCCTGTAGAAGGAACAGCCTCTACAATTGTTGTTGAATTATAATACATTCCCACATGCCCATGATCTAAATAAGCTGTTTGTGATGGCGTATAGTAAAAATTACCCTTTGTACCTGCACCAACACTAATCGTTCCTCCACTAGCGCCATAAGTTGATACACCCTCTTTGGTTTGAGCATATGCTACTTTTTCTGCAATCCCTTGTGCTTTATCTTCTTTTAACTCTGTATAAATCTGTTCCAGAATAATTTGTTCGGATTGCCCTGTATCAACAGAAAATGCTCTAACATCCTGTAGTAATTCTTGTTTCGAGATATCTGGCTGAAGCTTTAAAATATCATCGACATAGGATGTGGCATAAGTGTTACCTGTTTGGCTAAATAACATAGCCGCAGTAAAAGAAAATGTTAAAATATGTTTCTTCACGATTATTCTTCCTTCTTTCTTATGTGTGTTTAAGATATATGTTAGCTAGCTACACCGTATATCGTAAACAGAATACATGAAAAGTAGCTTCTATAAGTCGTTTTTTCCTAAAAAAACACTTATATTTCCTGACTATCAACTTTCGTTACCACCATAACGTTTAGGAAGAAAAATCGACATTTGAGGAAATTTTGCACCATTTATAGACAAATTTATGTAAAATAAGAAAGGAAGGTGGACGTTTATGAAATATATAGAAAATTACTTAGTTAATCTATTTACACTTGAATCACATACACAAACGGAAAGACTCAAAATCGAATATGGTATTAAATTGCTTGTTTCTGAAGTAGGTAGATTGTTTATTGTCTATTCTATTGCGCTTTTACTAGGATGCTTATTAGAAGTAATGATTACCCATATAGCTTTTTATGTATTAAGACAAGTTTGCTTTGGTTTTCATTTTCAAACAAGTAGACAATGCTTAATAGGAAGTATTTTATTATTCCCTATTTTATGTAAGCTTACCACCTATATAAAAATAGATGGTACATTACTGTCTATCCTAACGTTATTAAGTTTATTACTAGTAGTATATTTAGCTCCTCAGGGCACAAAAAAGCATTCTATTCTTAATACAGCACATAGAGACTATTTGAAAAAGAAAATATATAAACGTGCTATTATTCTATATGGCATCTATTTACTATTACCAAGTACTTTACTACCATTTATTACATTAGGTATTCTTTTAGAACTTTTTATGCTTTTATTAGAAATCTATAATCAGAAAAAGGAGACAATTTTATATGAATTATCTTAAAACAATGATTAAAAATATTTCAAATCTTATTATGTCTATCACTCAAAATGATATGGTTTATGTTTGTAGAATGTTTGCTCATGAAGAAGAGTTACCTGAAAAATTAAAAAAAGAACATCCTTTTTATAAAGGATAATTCAATATGCTTCTTTTCATATTAAGAGATTCTATATTCATTTTTGGACCATTGTTCTATCTTCTCACTATTCGTCCAACTAAAATAAAGCTTATACAAGTTATTGTTTTGGTGATACTACCTTTTTGTTTATTGTTAACATATACCTCACAACTTATAGCTATCTGTTTTTTATTTATTACAGCCAGTTTGCTATTTTACTTATTTACAAAGAGTATTGTAGCTTTTTTTGATGTGACTGTCGTTCTACTCATTAGTATTTTTTCAGATAACCTAGCACAATTTATCAATAGTCAACTTACTACTAATTCATATATACTTGAAATATTTTGGTTTATACTATGCCAAATATCTCTCAGTTTCTTATATAAAAACTGCGTAAAAAAGAAGTTATCTTCGTTGCGTTTCCCATTCAAAATGCAGCTATTATTAATTATTATTGGGATACTAACACTTGGTATGTTTTATATCAATGTATTCTTTATAGGTGTACAAGATAATAAAGCGTTAACAACAGCCAATTTCTTTATTCAAATTACCTATATATTATTGATTGTGCTTGCTGTGACATTACTGATTACTAACCTCAACAAAATGCAAGCCATTCAACAAAAAGAAGTGGCACAGCAGCAGTTTTTTGAATACATGCAGGCATTGGAGCAAGTAAATACAGATATGCAAAAGTTCCGTCATGATTATACCAATATTTTAATGTCACTAAAAAATTATATAGAAGATGAGGATTTACAGGGATTAAAACACTATTTTTATTCAGATATTATGCAGGTAGAAAAACAGACCTTATTTCAAAGTAAAATAATTGGCACATTAGAAAAATTAGAGGTTGTTGAGCTAAAGGGCTTATTATCATCTAAGCTACTACTCGCAAATCGTTTGCAACAAAGGGTTACAGTGGAAATTCCACATCCAATATCTTCTGTGAATATGAACCTTATTGATTTAACAAGAGTATTAGGTATTTTGATTGATAATGCAATGGAAGCTAGTGTAGAGATTGCTGATTCAGTTGTACATATTGCAGTTCTCTCTACTGCTCAGCAATCTGTTGTCATTGTGATTGACAATGTAATCCATGATACAAATATCAATATTTCAACTATATTTGATTATCAATCTTCCTCTAAAGGCGATGGTCGAGGGATTGGTTTAGCAAATGTGAAGGAAATCCTACAGGCACATGCAAATGTTTCATTAAATACACGAATTGAGAAACAGCACTTTATACAGGAGCTACAAATTTTTTAGGAGGTGTCTAGCATGAAAATTGTTATTTGTGAGGATGATGCACGACAACGAAAATTTTTACAGTCCACTATTGTCCATTCTTCTTTATTTCAATATGATGATGTGGAAATTGCATTAATAGCCTCTAATCCATCTGAAGTATTTACTTATTTAAAAGAGCATCGGGCAAATTGTTTTTTATTAGATATTGAGCTCCAGCATGAAATCAATGGCTTAGAGCTAGCAAATACTATACGCAGTAAAGATCCATTAGCTTCGATTATCTTCATTACGACCTATGCAGATAAGTTAAAGTTAACCTTTACATACAAGATAGCTGCATTAGATTTTATAGTAAAAAATGAGCCAAATTTAGCTGAAAATTTAATTGATACTTTACATATTGCTTATCAGAAACATCAAAATATACAAACTGAGCAAATTGATAAAACTTTTCAAGTGAAAATAGGTGAACATGTGCAAATCATCCCCTTCACAGATATTTATTGCTTTGCCACTTCACTCAATGCACATAAAATCGAGATGAAGGAGAAAAATGGTGTCTATGAGTTTTTCAGCAATTTAACAGATATTGAACAACAGTTAGATGAACGTTTCTTCCGTTGTCATCGTGGCTATATTATCAATTTGCAACATATTCGCAAAATTGACCAAACCTATCGCACGATTACGATGACAAACGGTTCCATTTGCCATTATTCATTTCGCTATAAAAAAGCATTAATAAAAGCATTGCCATCTACATCCACGATTATCTTTGAATAATGTCAATCTTGACAAATGACACACTTTACCATATTATTCTACTAATTTGACATTTGGAGTGTGATAACATGATTCGATTATTAACTGCTGCTGACCATGAAGTTTGTATGGCTCTTGTACAGCAAAAA
Organism: Lysinibacillus piscis; assembly: GCF_026012395.1. Taxonomy (GTDB): domain Bacteria; phylum Bacillota; class Bacilli; order Bacillales_A; family Planococcaceae; genus Lysinibacillus; species Lysinibacillus piscis. Next base: position 26,606 of record NZ_BRZA01000012.1, on the reverse strand, counting down.
CCTGCTGAAAATTTATTTATTATTGGCGATATTGAGGTTTTCGGCTATGACCAACCATTTCAAAAGCTTTGGGGACAATTTGAGGATGGGCAATTAATTGCGGTATTACTTAAATACGAAGGAAACTACATTGCCTATGCACAGGATACGTTGGATGCAGAAGGTTTTGCAGCAATTATTAATGCGGACAAAGAAGCAACCAATGTAGCAGGCTTAAAATATGTAACAGATCAGTTAGAGCCTACGCTGGATAAAGCGATTTTACATAAACACGAGCTGTATTATGCGAAATGTACAGCATTACATCCCATCTATGCTCCAGAAGAATTAGTGAATATCGAACGATTAACACGAGATACTATTGAAGAAAATGTAGCATTACTCCGCTCCATCCCTGAATTTGCCCATAGTCCAATCACTGTGGAAAGCAAACTGCGTGTGGAAGAAGAAAAAACAGGACGTACTTACTTTATGCGAGAGGGCGAATTAATGGTATCCTCTGCTTCCACAGCTGCAGAAAACAGCTTATCCGCTATGATTGTAGGCGTCGCTACTCGAGAAGACTATAAGAAAAAGGGCTATGCTACAAAATGTATGCAAAAGCTATGTGGTGAGCTATTAGATGAAGGCAAATCACTATGTCTCTTTTATGATAATCCACAGGCTGGCACTATTTACAAACGCTTAGGCTTTGAGGATATTGGTTTTTGGAACATACTGCGCTTTTAACATACTATACTTACTGACAGAAACGTTCATCCACGTTTCTGTCTTTTTTATGTTACATTGCCACACTAAACAACTGTACAAGAGCCAGTATCACTGCACAAGCAAGCGGTACAATGCGCAATGCTGTGTAGCCAAAAGAGGTGCTACTAATTTGCTCAAATGGATCTTTAGCAGGTGCACCTAAATAGGTAATAAAGCGATCCCAACGATTTTTTTTATAGGTTGCTAGCTTTTCAGGAATTGGCACATCAAATCGGTCTAGTTGTTGCTGCAATTCATGCTCGTTCTTCCATTCATCCTTCAGCATAAAAATCCTCCTTTAACTCCTCTTTTAAACGCTTCAATGCTTGATGTAATCTCGATTTTACTGTGCCCACAGGTATTTCCAAAATCTTAGCTATATCCTCTTGCTGTAAATCGTGGTAATAGGCCAATAAAACCACACCACGCTGTTTTTCTGGGAGCTTTGCAATTGCTTGCTGTACTGCTAGTTTATCATCTGTTGAAAAGGTTGTTGCCTGTATTGGCACTAAAAATGGGAAGAAGCTACGCCATTTTTTTCTTCTATTTAATTTATTGAGTAATAGACGGTAGCCGATTTGGAAAATGTATGATTGCACTGTTCCCTTTGCCACATCAAAATCATGACGCTTTTTTTGTAACTGCTCGAAAGTGTCCTGTACAATATCAATGCTTAACTGTTCTTCATTCGTATAACGAAACAGAAAACTATACAAAGGTCTATGTAATTGATGATATAGCTGGTTGAATGCCTCATTATCTCCCTCTTGATAAGTTATCATCAAATGCTCATTCGTCATCATTCGGCTCATCTCCTAAATGTGCCTTGATCGATTTCAATGTGCTTGAAATACGCAAAAATGAATAAATAACAATAATAATCACCCATACCTGTGATTGATTTGTAAAAAATTGTACATATGGATTCGTTACATCCTTCCCATTCGAAATCAGTAAATTTAATGCTTGTACACAGCCTATCGTATATATACCTAACGTAAATGTTATAGTATCGAACACATTCCAGCGTAAATAAATGGTTGTTTTTTTATAATTAATTTTACGATTTTCACGTACAATATGTTTGCGGTCAAACGGGATAATAATAGCTACTATCACAACTACCCATATACTAGCTACAACGAGCGAAACAATCCAGCCAATATCCATCATCTTCCCTCCTATCTGTGGTAAACTTTACGAGCAATCAACACAAGCGCCAAGCTCCATACGATTAAAATAACAAAATATTGATATGTCGGAAGCCATGTCATTGTCGTTAACCCTAAATAATATTGTAAACTATCATTTAAATAAAGCATGGGATTCCATATAAGAAAAATAAAATATTGCTGTGGCTCCTTACCTGCAAGCGTTAAAAACATGGTAGTCATTGTGACTGAAAACATAAATAATATCATGATTGGCACTAACATACTTTGCGCAACCTTCCCATTTTTAAAAACTCCCGCCAAAATAAAGCTTAATGGATAAAGTGCAAGCAAGACAAAATTGCTGATTAATACGATGGAGAAAACATTGCCCCATGAAATCATAATAAACAGCTTATAACAAATAAGTAACGAGATTAGCATACAATTCACTAACACAAATATGCCAATACCTATCCCAATATAGTAAGTAGAGGACGATACATTTGTACGCTTTAACCAATCAAAGGTGCGATTTGCCTTCATATCTGCTAAATAAATCGTTACACTTGAAAAAGCAAAAGAAAATATCAACAATAAAATGGAAATCGGTAAAAATTGCCCTTTCACAATATAAAGAAAGGTTTCTTCATTCACTACAAATTTCATAGCAAACGAAATCAATAAAAAAAGAAAGGCTGGTAATGAATTTCCAAAACCTACACCATAATTTCGTATATTTTCTAACATAAATGTACGTGCAATTTGGATCATCATGCTATTCGCCCTCCTAATACTTGCCCAGTCATCCCAAAATAAATACCTTCAATCCCTTTAAATACTGGATTCTGATACTTTTCTTCAAGTTCTGCTAATGTACCGTAATCCGCTAGCTGTCCATCCTTTAAAATATAAATGGCATCAAATAACGATTCAAAGCCTGCTACTTCATGGCTAATGATAATGACAATTTGCTTAGTTTGCTGAATTTCTCGTTGCAAAAATGCGCCAAGCTGTTTTTTCTTCGTTAAATCTAAATCCGCAAAAGGCTCATCCAGTAATATAATTGGCTTATTTAATAAAAAGGCTAAATAAATGGAGAGTGCCTTGCGTTGACCACCTGAAGCATTTTTCACTAATATATGTTGATATGCTGCAAGCTCCAACAAATCATAGAGCGCTGTCAAATTCTTTTGATTGGCAGTCAACGCTTGAAATAATCGAATGACCTCACTAATTTTTAAATGGCTATAGCTATCAAATGTCTGATATTGCAATGCTACACAATCCACTAGCTGTCTATCATAGGACATTACACCACTATCGTACATCACATCCCCTGCAATACATTTCAGCAACGTGGATTTTCCTGCACCATTTTCCCCTAACAATAAATAACAGCCCCCCTCAGGAAAGATTGCCGAAAAATGATTCAGCACCGCCTTACCATCATAGGTTTTAACGATATTTTGTAAAGATAACGTCATCAAACCTGCCTCCTACTTATCTATTTACCTACTATACAAACGAGAGGGAGAAAAAGTTCATTTTGTTCGAAAAAAATTTTTGACTTATTTTATATAGCCAAATAGATGGTTTTCATTTTCAAATGATGCACTAAAAATAAAAGCTCGTCACTGATACATAGTCAGTAACGAGCTTCCTCTTGATTATTCTCTGAAATTTTTCAAATAACGTAATGGTAGCTCCATACGTGCTGTTTTATTGGGATCAACGATTTGACTAATCCGCAATTGCCCTGCCAATGATAATAAATGAATGGCCTCTGTATCAGTTAAATCGGTGAATGCTTTTACCACTTTGACCATGTTTTTCGTTGCTAAAATCGCTGCCGCATCTAATGTTTTGGCTGAGGCAATCATACTAATAGCATCATCCTTAATTAAATAAGGCGTTGGCACAGCATGATTTTTTAGAACACGAACTGTAACTGTTACCTCGGCAGGCACTTCCGCACCACAAACCGATACCTCTCCATCACCCATGGCAGCATGGCAATCACCTAACGCTAGTAATGCCCCTTCAATATTAACAGGTAAGTAAAGCTTTGTGCCTTCTGTAATTGCTGTTGTATCCATATTGCCACCATGTGCATCAGGTATACCACAGCTAATTGGGCCAATTTCCTTTGGTGGTGCTGTGCCAATGACACCAATCATTTTATTGATAGGAATTTGAATATCCTTTGTAAATTGCAGGACATCTTGTACAATTGGCACACGTTTAATGGTCATTGTTGTCAGCTCATCGCCCATCACGCCTAATTCAGGACCTGTCATAAACGTAGCCATATCGCCAATCGCAATCGTCTGAATTGTTACCTCTAGTACATCACCAACCGCTGCATCCTCTATAAAAACAGGACCTGTGGCAGGATTAATTTTTTGCCAATCTAATGCTTCAACGACTTGCTCCTCACTTATCACTTGATTCGTAAAACAATCATATGTCTCAAATGTAATTGTATCTCCACTTTGCACGCTCAAAACAGGCTCATTGTCTGCACTCATCGCATAAATGGCATGCTCTTTTTGAATATAATGTTTCACCATTCCATTCCATCCCCCTTTGCCTTCTATCATAGCAAAAGCGAGTACTACTTTGGAAAATATTTAAACCATTTATATACTACAAGCATAGCACTTACAATGCACGGTATCAAAAAAAGGAAGCCTATTTTTGTATGGTAACCCACTAGTAATAGCATCATCACTTGAAAAGAGACAACTGTCATACAAGCAAAAACAGCAAGCACTATCCTATTCATACGCTCTAAATGTTTGAATTGAGGAATGGAGAATAACACAGCAAGCACGAAAAAAATTGCTGCTGGAATCACAATCATATCGCCTATTTTCGATTTGAACACGAATTGTACTACTTTAGATGTAACAGACAATACGATACCTATGAATAAAAAGATGATGTTTGACTGCATAAGGCTCTCCCTTTTCCATCTAACCTAGTTCTCCACCTTCTTCTCCATCACATTAATCCCAATACCCATTAACACCACAGCTATAAATACTAATAAGCTAAACGGTTGAAGCAATGCTGTATAGGCGCTCTCATCAATCGTTACACCTTTCAATATTTCTAAGCCATATTTAATCGGTGAAATATAAGATAATGCTAAAATAATTTTGGAACTCACAACCTCTAACGGCCAATAAGCTCCTCCTAGCATGGCAAATGGCACAGCAATGACCGTCATTGCAGCATTAAATTTCCCTGGTGTATTCGTTATCGAAGCTACAAACATAGCCAATGCGACAATACATAGTAAATATGGAATAATGGCTAATAAGCTTGCCACAAACCCACCATAAAAATTAACATCGACAAAGAAATAGAAAATGCAAAATACCAATACAATTTGGAAATAGCCACTTAAAAATGTGTACACTAAATTGGCTACATATACTTCCCATTTTTTAATACGTGACACAATGAGTCTATTCCAAATGCCATTTCTTCTCTCCATTACAATATGATTCACACCATTGGCTACCGTGTAAATAACCATAAATAATGTGAAGCCAAACAGACTGTGTAGCTTGCTATCATATTTGAACGCTTCCTCATGTCCAAAGCCCTTGTACTGTATGGCAAAGGCTGGTGTTTCTTTAGCATGTGCAACAATGCTTGCTACCTCAGCTTGTCGCGCCTTTGGAAAAGCATCCAGCAAAGCGGTCTCGTTCAGTCGATTTGCATAAATAGCAGTTAATTCATTTTGTAAAATTCTCGTATCCATAAAATCAACTGCTACGAGCAAATGATAGGCATCTTCCTGTAAAAAAATAGCGACATCCACTTGCCCATCTTTCACAAGCTGTCTAGCCTTTTGCTCTGTATATAACGTATAGTCAAGGTCAGCCAACTTGCGTAACTCTTCCATCGTTTGTGCTGTCGCTTCTTCCTTCATTGTAGAAGCAACTGCTATCGGCTGTTTTCCTTGCTGCCCCGCTCCCATTAAATAAGCAAATAGACAAATAATAATTGTGCTAACAATATAACCACCTGGTCTACGAAGCAATAATAAAAATTTTGTTTTTAAAATTGTCATCATGCAATGCCTCCTCTTTTTGGAAATACGAGAAAGGCACATACAAAGAACATAATCGCTAACACGCCCAATGTGCTTAAATAAGGCATAATTTGTGCCAGGTTACCACCTTGCTGAATCGTTAAATAGCTTTGTAATGCCGCTCCATTTGGTGTGAAGTAGCCAATCCTTGCAATATCAGGCATAATGCTACTTAAGTTAAAGAAGCTTCCCCCTAATAATGCCAAAATCGCTACAATTGAAGAACCAAATAAATTAGAGGCACTGACGGAATTGAATTTATAATTGATAGCAGACAATACGGCGGTCAGCCCACCAACGACAAGTGCAATCATAAATGTTGTGACGATATAAAGTGACCATGGCCCATATGACACATCAAATACTAGATGCGCAAAGATAAATAATATAAGCATTTGAAGCATCGCCAAAAAAACCGTAGATATAATAATCGCTACTAAATAGATAGCGGGATTTATGTTGGCTAACAGAATGCGGTCAAAAATATGCTTATCCTTTTCTAAAAATGCCTGACCAGCAATCGTACCCACCCAATACATAATAAACATAACGCCCATACTGAAAGAATAATACGCGCTGACTGACACAGGCTGCTGACCATTAACCGTTTCAATAGAAGATGATACTTTAGCTATTGGTATAGTAAAGTCTGCTTCTATCATCCCTTGCTCCGCCAAAGCGTTCATCAACGTAAATTGATATTGATATGTGTCTACTATCCGTTTGACCACCGTTGTGGCAATTTCTTTATCGTCATTTAAATAAATTGGTAATACAGGTGCTGTATCCTGCTCAAAAATAGACAATAAAAATTGCTCTGTAAAACCGCTTGGCACCTCAATAATGGCATCATATACGTCATCTTGCTTTGCCTTTGCTATCTCCTGTGGTGTAATGGTTGTGACTTGTAGAAAAGATGTCATCTCTTCATTGTCAAATACTTCTTTTCGTAAAGTGGCTATCGGGAGCATTTGTTGTAAGCTAGGTAGCATATTACGTCCTATACCAAATGTCTCACCTTTATCCTGCACAAATGTCTCTAATGCTACATTTTCATCCTCATGCATAGCAAAGGCCACTTTTATTTGAATCGCCTCACTATTACCATCTAGTAATGAGCCTAAAGCAAAGCCTATAATCGAAATTAAGGCAATTGGCATTCCAAGTAAAATCAATAACTCTTGAGGACTTCGCCATATGAGTTTTAACTGTTTCTGAATAAGCGCTAAAAACATCCCAATCCCCCCTAATTCCGTAAAGCCCGACCTGTCAAATGTAAAAATACATCTTCAAGTGTCGGCTCTTGGACATGGAAGCTTTTCAAAACAATACCATGTGTCTCACATAACGGTAGCACAATAGGTAAAAAATCCGTATGTTTTGCTACGTTGAAGGAAATATGAGATTCCTTTACTTGTATATTCGATAAAACTCCCTGCTGCAAAAGCTCTTCAACGAAAGGCTTGGAATGTTTTTCAAGTTTGAGTTCAATTGTTTTTTCAGAGGACAGAATGGCTTTAATCTCTTCCTTCGTACCTGTTGCAATAATTTGCCCTTTGTCCATAATATAAATGCGGTCACATAAATACTCGACCTCTTCCATGTAATGACTTGTATAAATAATCGCTGTATTGGCCTCTTTATTGAGCTTTTTCACCGTTTCTAAAATATAATTTCGAGATTGTGGATCAATACCTACTGTCGGCTCATCCATAATTAAGTATTGTGGCTCATGTAAAAGCGCAACACCAATGTTCAAGCGTCGTTTCATTCCACCTGAATAATGCTTCACAGGCTTTTTCAGCTCCTGCTGTAAGCCAATTTGCTGAAGCACAGTCTCAATGCGCTCCTTTAATTTCCGCTTTGGAATTTTATGAATACTGCCGAAAAACTCTAAATTCTCCTGTGCTGTCAATTCCTCATATAAGGCAATATCTTGTGGAACAACTCCTAAGACATTTCTTAATGCAATAGGATGCTGTAGTACGCTTTTTTGCTGCAATAAAATATCGCCCGCTGTTGGTTGTATTAATGTGGATACCATCGCAATGGTCGTGGATTTCCCTGCCCCATTTGGACCAAGTAAGCCCACTATCTCACCTGGCTCGATATACAAATTCACATCATTGACGGCTTTTACTTTTTTAAAGGACTTGGTTAAATTGACGACTTCAATCATATACATTTCCTCCTTTTTTATAGCATAACAAGCCAAAGTAGCTACTGACGACTAGCCAATGTCACAAACAGAAGTGACGGAGGTCATATTAATCTACAAGACCATTCCGTACTGCATAAATGGCGAGCTGTGTACGGTCTCGTAAGGCTAATTCATTTAAAATATGGGTTAGATGATTTTTTACCGTACCGATGGATAAAAAGAGTGTGGCTGCAATTTCCTTATTCGTTTTCCCCTCCCCAACGAGCTTAACAATTTCTAGCTCACGGACTGTTAAATTAGCAAGCTGTGGACATGGAACGCGCTCTACCGATTGCTGGAATAGCTTGGGCATCAGTTTTGCAGCGACATCCTCCTGAATCACCATCCCTCCATCTAACACACTATGAATACTAGCTAGTAGTTTTTTAGGCTCAGAGGATTTAACAAGAAAGCCACTTGCCCCATCCTTTAATGTTTGATAGGCATATTCCTCATCATCAAAGGTTGTTAAAATTAATATTTTTAACTTCGGAAAACGGCTATGTATATGCTTTGTTGCCTCTATACCGTTCATATTTGGCATCCGAATATCCATTACAACAAGGTCAATATGCACTTGCTCAAGTAGGGATAGTGCCTCTAATCCATCACTCGCCTCCGCTGTCACTTGTAGCCTATCATCCTGTTCAATAATCATTTTTAAGCCGTTCCGTACAATTGTTTGATCTTCCACAAGCAGTATACGTTTTGTCATTGCAATCCCTCCATTATCGGAAATGTACCTTCCACTATAAAATACTGCTCTGTTTGATAAACATGAAAAGTACCACCTATTTCATGTAGGCGTTCCTCCATATTTTTCAAACCAAAGCCATAAACAATCGCGCTTTGCTCTAACGATTTATTTTTTACAGAAAAGCAAACTTGCTGCAAGGAATCTCGTCCTAGCAAAATCTCTACTTCCTTTGAATCACTATATTTCATAGCATTCGTCAAACATTCCTGTAAGACACGGTAAAGGACAACACTTTGACGATTAGAGATGGGCACAGATAGCACGCCTTTTTCAATAGTAAAGCGCATATGTAAGCGACTTTCCATTTCTAAGCGTCGTATTAAGTGTAAGACAGATTGGATACCATATGTGTCATTCGCCTTTAATTGACGAACAGCATATCTTGTGTCATCTAGACTTTGCCTTGCTAGCTGCTTAATATCCTCTAAAGCTTGGTCTGTGTTCTGGATAGATAGCATTTCTACCTGCATCAGTAAGGCGGTTAAATTATGTCCAATAGCATCATGCATATCACGTGCAATATTCGTTCTCTCCTCCGCACGTACAAGCTGCTCCTGTTCAACAGATAACCGCTTCAATGCTCGATACTGCCCTAACAACGCTGTATATAGTTCACCTTTTTCAGTCGTTAATTGGATATAGTGGCGTAATAACAACGCACAACTAGAAATGACTACTAATAAAAGCGCTATATACAATGGTAGCCATTGTAAAAATATAAATAGACTACTATTCACATTAATCAGTCCAAGCAAGAAAATATACGGTTTCGTCTCCAATGAAAAAGCACTTTCTACAATAAAAAAGGCAATGAGCGGCAAAACATACAATATATCTAGCGAGAGCAAGGCACTACTAAACAGTAGCAGTACGATACAGCTATAGCTTAAAAAGCGTAATCCCTTTAATAATGGTAGGATAAAATATAGACATAAAACAGTTGCACATATAAATAAAGCAATAGGTAGTGCATCATTTACTTGATATGTATGGAACAGAAAAATGAAGATTAATAATAAAAGGCAGCTAATACGCACACTAATATATGCCATGTTCTCTCTCCTTTTTAGTCATGCTAAGAAAATTTTTAATTTTTAATCTAATTTTAACCTTTATCCTTTAAACTAGTATTTAAAGTCTAGTATATTTTGAGGAGGTTTTGGAATGAAAAAGCAATTAATCGCTGGCACAATGGCAGTAGGTCTATTATTGACTGGTGCATCTCCATCTTTAGCAAACACATCTGTTGCACCAGTATCCCCAATTGATTTAAGTTCTATGGATTTAGAAACAGCCCTGATGATGGTGCAACAACAAAGAGCTAACTTACTAGAATCACAATTAAAGGGTCAAGTTGATGCTATTCAAGCTAGAAATGCGCAAGTTGCAGAATTAAATACACAATTAGGCGCTTTACAGGTGGCTAAATCACAAGCACAAGCGAACAAAGACGAAAAAAAGGTAACAGAACTTGATACGCAAATTCAAATGCTAAAGTCACAAATTGATGCCATCAATAGCTCTCAGCAAATGGATATGTTGCGTATGCAAAGCTTAACAAACAAGCGTAATGAAGCCTTTGAAGTGATGACAAACTTTATCAAAAAAATGTCAGATAGCCGTTCTTCTATTCTTGGTAATATGCGATAAAGTAGCTAGCAGAAAAAGCTTGTTGTTGTCACTACATTGCACTCATGCTTCCGCACAATAAACATTTGTCGAATATCTACAAATCCTTTCAACACTATGAGCAGAAATGTTTTCACAACATTTCTGCTTTTTTTAGTTCTTGCGCGTTAGTGAAATGGTATGATGTTAAGCAGATGAATCATTTGAAAGGAGCTTTACCATGCAAACTTTACAGCAGCAATGGTTTGGCAACATACAAGCTGATATTTTATCAGGTATCGTTGTTGCACTGGCACTTATCCCTGAAGCTATTGCTTTTTCTATCTTAGCAGGTGTTGACCCAATGGTTGGTCTGTATGCCTCCTTCACAATGGCAACAGTTATCGCCATTGTTGGTGGTCGACCTGCGATGATTTCTGCCGCAACTGGTGCAATGGCATTGGTCATTGTCGATTTAGTCGCAGACCACGGCTTACACTATTTATTAGCCGCAACCATTTTAACAGGACTCATTCAAATTTTACTTGGGGTCTTGGGTATTGCGAAGTTGATGCGCTTTATTCCCAATTCCGTAATGATTGGTTTTGTGAATTCACTAGCTATTTTAGTATTTTTAGCACAGCTTCCTCATTTTATTGGTGGTAATGGCATAACGTATGTATTTTTAATTATCACAATTGGCATTGTCTACTTTATCCCTAAATTTTTCAAGCTGATTCCTGCGCCATTAATTGCTGTTATTATCTTAACGACGGCAGCCATACTTTTACATCTTGATGTTAAAACCGTTGGCGATTTAGGCGCTGTCCCTACTAGCCTACCTACTTTTTTACTGCCTAATATTCCATTGACATGGGAAACGTTCGCTATTATTTTACCTTATTCATTGGCGCTAGCTGTTGTCGGTTTACTCGAATCGCTACTGACTGCACAAATTTTAGATGATATGACAGATACAAAGTCCAATAAAAATATGGAGGCACGTGGACAAGGAATTGCCAATATTATCAATGGCTTTTTAGGAGGGATGGCTGGCTGTGCGATGATTGGTCAGTCGATGATTAATGTGAAATCGGGCGGTCGTGGTCGCTTATCTACATTGGTAGCAGGTGTCTTTTTAATGTTTTTAATCGTGGCACTTAGAGATATTGTAATTGCTATTCCAATGCCTGTACTCGCAGGGATTATGGTGATGGTGGCGGTATCTGCATTTGATTGGGGTTCATTGAAATATGCCACCACTGCACCGAAATCTGATGTTTTTGTGATGCTTACTACCATTATTATTGTACTCTACACAGATAATTTAGCGATTGGTGTTGTTACAGGTATCATTATTAGTGCTCTATTTTTTGTATCTAAAATCTCCAAAGTTAACATTACCAGCACGAATGGTACATATATCATCGAGGGACCTTTATTTTTTGCCTCTACGAAAGCCTTTATTGAGCAATTAGAGCTTGCGACGGAACAGCACGTCACAATTGACTTAACAAGTAGTCATTTATGGGATGAATCCAGCGTAGGCGCTATTGTCAAAGTCGTGAGTAGGCTTGAGGAAAAAGGACAAACCGTACAAATTATCGGTATGAACCCTGCTAGTCAGGCACTTTATCAAAAATTAGTCGGATTATCATAGGAGGCGTTTCAATGTACCAACATATTGTCTTAGCAGCAGATGGCTCTGAAAATGCGTTACGTGCGGCTCGGGAAGCTGTAAAAATCGCTACACTTTCACCAAATACGCTTGTCGATATTATTTACGTGGCAAGCTTCGATCAGGCACGAGCGGATATGCTTCATGCCGCTTCACCTGATAGCCTACTATTAGAGCGTAAACGCAAAGTAGCGACTGTGGAGCAATTACTACTAGAGGCACAAATTCACTACAAGGTGACGATTTTAAAAGGAGAGCCTGCACCTGAAATTATTAAATACGTCAATGCACAAGCAGTAGATTTAGTGATTATCGGTAGCCGTGGCTTAAATGGTTTACAGGAAATGGTGCTAGGCAGTGTCAGCCATAAGGTGATGAAGCGTGTGAATTGCCCTGCTTTAATTGTCAAATAAAAGACTAAAAAGCTGTTCTGCGCTTAGGAACAGCTTTTTGCTTTATTTTAATTTCATACGATCTAATAAAAACCCACCCTTAAACGACTTCGGCTCATAGGAAATAATGAAAGCATTTGGCTCAAACTGCTCGACAATTTTAAACAGCTCTGCCTCCCGATTACGCTTCGTTAAAATTTCGTATTTGTAGCGATTACTGTCTCGCCCCTCTCCCACATAAATCGTCACAGCGAAGCCTTCACTCCGCAAGAAGCTAACAAGCTCTTCATTTTTTTGCTGCGTATTAATCGTTGTATAAACATAGCCGATTGCTAACTTTCGTTCAATTTTCGCCCCTACAAAAATCCCTAAACCAAAGCCAACTGCATAAACAATCATCGCTAAAATACTTTGGTCGCCACTAAATACAAGAGATAGCCCAAATACATAAATAAGCATTTCCACCATACCAAATATTGCAGCCAGCAATGTCACATTTTTCACTAAAAATATGGTACGTAGTGTCAGAAAAGGAACATAGATTAATTGAAGAAGAATAATCAAAATAATATTGTACATAGACAGAACCTTTCTCGTATATTTTCCATATGGAAACTTTCTGCTATTGTATGGTGGAACATATAGAATGTCAATCATCCAATATACTCCAACACACTTATTTGATATCTCCAACGTTTATACAAAAGAAGAAAGGTTGTGTACATATGTAGCAGGAAATTATTCATAAATAAATAGCCACCTATTTTGAGTACACAAAATAAGTGGCTGTAATGTTATTTATATACGACATGCTTTTTACGGTTTGGGCCAATCATATTAAATAAGACGTTCAATAAAATCGCTGTGACAGAGCCACATACAATCCCATTTGATGTGATAATGGCAATCCCCTTTGGCAATGCGGCAAAAATCTCTGGGACAATCGATACGCCAACACCAAGACCGACTGCAACCGCTGCTATCATGGCATTTTCCGCTGATTCATTCATAACAGGGACAAGCATGCCCATTCCCTGTGTAATCACCATCCCAAACATTGCAAGCATTGCCGCACCTAACACAGATGTTGGAATAATGGTTGTTAATGCAGCAACTTTGGGTAGGAAGCCCAACGCTACAAGCATTGCACCTGTAATATAAATGACTTTGCGTTCCTTTGCCCCCGACATCCGCACTAAGCCAACATTTTGCGAAAATGTTGTATATGGGAAAGCATTGAAAAGCCCACCAATAACAGATGCTAGACCCTCTGAACGATAACCACGAGCTAAATCCTTAGAATCTAGCTTTTTCTTACAAATATCACTTAATGCAAAATAGACACCTGTTGATTCGACTAAAGATACCATTGCTACTAGTGTCATTGTTAAAATAGACGCTATATCAAAGGTTGGCATTCCGAAGTAAAAGGGCTGCACCATATGTAGCGTATCTGCCTCTGACACAGGCGTAAAATCCACTTTACCCATCAAAATGCCGATAACCGTTCCTGACACTAGACCAATTAAAATCGAGATTGCACGAATAAAGCCTGTTGAAAAACGATATACGACTAAAATAATCGCGAGTGTGATAAATGCTAAAGCTACATTTGAGCCAGATGCAAAATCTGCTGCACCTTGTCCACCAGCCATATTATTTAATGCAACTGGCAACAACGAAATCCCGATAATGGATACAACAGAGCCTGTCACTACAGGTGGGAAAAATTTCACTAGCTTGCCAAAGAAACCTGCAATAATGATAACGATAACACCTGATGCAATAATCGAACCATAAATAGCTGTAATCCCTTGCTCAGGATTTGTGCCAATTGCAATAATTGGGCTTACCGCTGTAAATGTACAGCCTAGTACAACGGGTAAACCAATGCCAATAAATTTCCCCGAATACACTTGTAAAAGCGTTGCAATCCCACACATCATAATATCAATTGCCACTAAATACGTCATTTGTGTGGAATCAAAGCCGATTGCACTTCCAATAATTAATGGCACTAAAATCGCACCTGCATACATAGCTAATAAATGCTGGATTGCTAATGTAGTTGACTTCATGATATTCATCGTACTTACGCCTCCGTAGCAAATGTCACATTGCCATCCTCTAACGAATCAATAATCGCTAAAGATTCGACACGAACACCCTGCTCACGTAATAATTTACCACCATCTTGGAAGCCTTTTTCAATGACGATACCTACACCAACAACGTGTGCACCTGCTTGCTGTACAATATCAAGTAAGCCTTTGACTGCCTCACCATTTGCTAAAAAATCGTCGATAATTAATATATTATCGTCTGCATTTAAAAAGTTACGTGATACCGAAATATCATTTGTTTCATTTTTCGTAAATGAATGAACCTTTGACGAATATAAATTATCCGATAATGTTAATGATTTACGCTTACGTGCAAAGACTACAGGTGCTCCGATTTCTAACCCTAGCATGACAGAGGGTGCAATACCTGAAGATTCAATCGTCAATACCTTCGTAATTACTTGATCGGCAAAACGATTGGCAAACTCATGCCCAATTTCCTTCATCAGCTGTGGATCGATTTGATGGTTTAAAAATGAATCCACCTTTAGTACTGTCGAAGATAATACTTTTCCTTCTGCTTTAATTTTGTCATGTAGTAATTTCATATGCTCAAACTCCTTTAATGAATAATAAAAAACGCTGAATCTTTTGCTATGAACGTAGCAAAAGATTCAGCGTCTACACATTGAATGTATATAGAAAATAAACATATTCTCTAAAGCCTTGCTACCCATAGTCGATTCATTTACGGTAAATCGGTAGAAACTCGCGAGCCTTATTCTCGCTATTATATGAGTGAATTTAATTTTTCGGAATTCACTGGCATTTCGACTTTTTTTCAATCGTAATGTTCGTGTTTTATAATCAACGCTACTGATTATAGCAGACAATATACAGAGATGCTAGTCATTATTTTTGTAAATGATATGGCACTGTCATAATGACGACATTTTTGTGAAATAATAGTGCCGCACGAATTAATAGACTGGATTGATTGTGCAGCATATGGTGCCAGCCCTTTTTTGGTAAAAATTGCGGGATAACCACGGTTACTTGGTAGCCAGACTTATCATATTGATGCTCTACCTTATCAATAAATTTCATCAGCGGCTGTGTAATGCTTCTATAGGGTGAATAATAGGTCACTAATCGTACATCAGGCTGCCATTTTGCCCATTTTTCCTCGAAAGCCTTAGCCTCAACTTGGTCAAAAGCTACATAAAATGCCACCACTTTTTCAACATGTAGCGATTTTACATAGTGCAGGGAATTTTCAACGACCTTCGTCATACCTGCTACAGGGATAATAAACAAATTCCCTTCAATAACTGGTAACTCTCTCTTTTCTAAACGCAATTGTTCACCAACAGCTTGATAATGCTGCTTAATACGATGGAATATCAAAATAATGAGTGGCACGAAAATGAATACAGGCCATACTTGCGGTAATTTTGTCACAAGGAACATCATCGCTACGATAAAGGAAATAACTGCACCAAGCAGGTTAATAGCTAATTTCCCTATCCAGCCATCCGACTTGTCATACCACCATTTTCGTACCATGCCTACCTGTGCCAATGTAAATGGAATAAATACACCCACTGCGTAGAGTGGAATCAAATGCTCCGTCGCTCCATCAAATAATACAATTAACATAATTGCTGCTATACCTAGCATCACAATCCCATTTGAGTAACCAAGACGGTCACCACGAACCTGAAAAATTCTAGGAATAAAACCATCCTTCGATAAATTAACGGCTAATAATGGGAAGGCTGAATAACCTGTATTAGCAGCTAACACTAAAATCATCGCTGTTGTGCCCTGTATAATATAATAAAACATATTGCGTCCCACACTTGCCTCTGCAATTTGTGAGACAACTGTTTCCTTGCTATTCGGTACTATGCCATAAAAATAAGCTAGTAGAACGATACCTACAAATAAAATAGCTAAAATTCCACCCATTGCCAATAAAGTTTTAGAGGCATTTTTCGGCGCTGGATCCTTGAAATTTGGAATAGCATTTGAAATGGCCTCTACCCCAGTCAGAGCTGAGCTTCCTGATGCAAAAGCCTTTAATAAGATGAACAAGCTAATACCTGTAACAGGTGTACCAATTGGTGCATGCAGTGTATCTGGTACTTGCCCTGTGACAACATTATAGACACCTACACCAATTAACACTAACATAACAACGACAAATAAATAGACTGGATACGCTAAAATAGAGGCTGATTCTGTCACACCCCGTAGGTTTAACAATGTTAAACAAATCACAAAAAATATAGCGATCGCCACGTTATGTGCATGTAAACTTGGAAAGGCTGATGTAATCGCATCTGTTCCAGCAGATACACTTACTGCCACTGTTAAAATATAATCAACAAGTAAAGAACCTCCAGCCACAAGCCCTGCATTCACGCCTAAATTTTCTCTTGATACAACATACGCTCCACCGCCATGTGGGTACGCAAAAATCACTTGTCGGTATGATAAAATCAAAGCAATTAGCAAAACAACAACACCTACCGCAATCGGTAAGGAATACCAAAATGCAACCGTACTAACTGTCATTAGTACCAACAATATTTGCTCAGGTCCATATGCTACGGAGGACAAGGCATCAGATGATAAAATAGCCAATGCCTTTGTTTTGCTCAGTTTTTGTTCTCCTAATGCCTCCGATTTCAACGGTTTCCCGATGACATAACGTTTAAATGAGGATTTCATTTGATAACACCTTCTGTTTCCTTAGAATGTGTTTCGCCTTTCTAAATCCATTGCTGCCCAGTGAAAACATTTCTCTCCACAACTAAAAAACATCCACAAGCCATTACGAAATACGACTTGTAGACATTGATTTGTCTACAAGCTTCAACGTTTCTGCTCTTAACGCTTACGAGGTTAGCTGTCGGATTCGGACCAGAGTAGCCCTATTCTCCATTAAGGAGAAATTCACCCCAAGGATTGCTTATACATTCCACGATTATTGGGTCCCCCGTGTTTAGTTACTTCAGCGATTTAGAAATTTGAAACTTTTATAATGATGTCATATTACGCTCATTGTTAAAAAAAGTAAAGTGGAAAATTTTTTCGATTCCCAAAGAAAAAGCTTCACATTTTTTCATCTTAGGAGTAAAATGATAACATTAAATTTTTCCTTAAAGAAACTTTTTTTGATATAGGATACTTTTTGAAATGAGGGAACAAAATGATGAATAAAAATATAGCAAAAGCATCGACTGCCTATCCTTCGCTTTCACAAGGAAAAACAGCTGCTGAAGCTGTACTTGATGGTGAAGTTAAAGGCTGGCAACGAATTCTACCATTTCTTGGTCCAGCCTTTATTGCAGCAGTTGCCTATATTGATCCAGGAAATTTTGCTACCAATATTACAGCAGGCTCACAATATGGCTATTTACTTCTTTGGGTTATTGCCTTTTCTAATTTAATGGCTGTGTTGATTCAATCTTTATCTGCAAAGCTAGGGATTGCTACTGGTAAAAACTTGCCAGAAGTAGCTCGTGAGCATTTTTCTAAAAAAACATCTATCTTTTTATGGATGCAAGCTGAATTAGTCATTATTGCCACGGATCTCGCTGAATTTATCGGAGCGGCATTGGGACTTTATTTATTATTTAATATTCCGATGTTGCCTGCAGCACTGATTACAGTAGTTGGTTCATTTGCCATTTTAGAATTGCAACGTAGAGGCTTTAGAGCATTTGAGGCAGGCGTTTCAGGAATGGTATTAATTGTAGTATTAGCCTTTGCCTTTCAAACTTTTTTAGCACAGCCAAATTGGGGTGAAGTAACAGTTGGTATGTTTGTACCACATTTCGATGGGGCATCCTCTATTTTATTGGCTACAGGTATTTTAGGCGCTACTGTGATGCCACATGCTATTTATTTACATTCATCTTTAACACAAAACCGTGTTATTGGTCGTAATGATGCTGAGAAAAAGAGAATTTTCCGTTTTGAGCTGGTGGATATTATTATTGCCATGATTATTGCAGGGGCTATCAATATGAGTATGCTTATTATTGCAGCAGCTGTTTTCCATACAAAAGGAATGGTCGTAGAAGATTTAGATGTTGCCTATAATGGCCTGCACGATGCCCTCGGTCCAATGGCAGCTATTTCATTTGGTTTAGGTCTTTTAATTGCAGGCTTAGCAAGCTCCTCTGTTGGGACACTTGCAGGTGATGTTGTCATGCAAGGCTTTATCCAACGAAAAATTCCATTGTATTTACGACGCGCGATTACAATGCTACCACCTCTTGTTATTATTGCTTCAGGTGTGAATGCAACCTATGCACTTGTCTTAAGTCAAGTGATTTTATCCTTTGGTATTGCTTTTGCTCTTGTGCCACTTGTGCTATTTACAAGCAAGAAAGCCATTATGGGCAATCTAGTTAATCATCGTATCACTACTACCTTAGGATGGCTCGTTGTTGTGATTGTCATTACATTAAATATTTATTTACTCTGGGAAACATTAAAATAGCCAAAGTCCATTAAACGACTTTGGCTATTTTCTATATTTAAGCTTTTATGAAGTTCGGATCAGCATATGCTGGGTTTGGATATTTGTAGAAACCTTCACCTGTCGCTGCACCTAATTTTCCTTGGTCGATATACTCGGTTTTAATTTTTTCTGCAATCTCTTTAGCACATGGAACACCACGCTCTGCTTTCGCTAATTGCAAATTGTATGGTGTTGTCATACCGATAATATCAAAAATAGCAAATGGCCCTCTTGGTGCACCAGTTGAAATCATCCAATTTTTATCAATTGCTTGTGGCTCTGCAACGCCATTCGCCCACAACCCAAGTGCAGCATCTAAAAATGGTACTAATAGTGAATTTAAAATATAACCCGCTTGCTCTTTATAAAGACGGAATGGAATCATTTTAATGGAACGAGCAAATGCTTCTACAATGTCCGCATATTTCGCATCAGTACCAGCATGTCCCATAATTTCAGCCACATTATTTTTCCAAATTTCATTGGCAAAATGCAGTGCTAAAAATTTCTCAGGACGACCTGTAAATTGCGCAAATTGACTTGGTAACATTGTGGATGAATTCGATGCAAAAATCGTTTTTTCTGGCGCAACGCTAGCTAGCTTCGTATAGAAATCTTGCTTAATTTCTACTACTTCAGGCACTGCTTCAATCACTAAATCAGCATCCTTCACAGCTTCCGCTAAATCAGCACTATATTGGAGACTATCAAATGCTTGTTGTGCATGTGTTATATCACTAAAATATTCACCATATACACTCACAAGATGTTGGAAGCGTTCCTTTGCCGCGGATAATGCTTGCTCATTAATATCATACACTGTTACATTATAACCAAAAAACGCTGTTTGAAACGCAATTTGACTTCCTAAAACACCGCTACCTGCAACTGTAATATGTTTTAACTCCATGAAAAAGCCTTCTTTCTTTTTATTATATTGTCAGTATAGCTTATTATTTTAATATAACCAAATAATATACCATGAAATTTTATCCGACAAATAGAAAGACTGCTCTGCCATCTTGACCTATTCCTTCACCTGTAAATCGCACTCTTTCAATGGTAATATTTTCGTTTTATGCTTAATTTTATATCCAAACCATAGAAGTAAAAATAAAGGTATACCGATATATGATACAAGAATACCGTACCAATCAATACGATCCCCTGTAAATGCTGTATAATTTTGACCAATCACAACAATTAAACAAATCGTTAAAGCAAATAATGGCCCGAATGGATACCATTTCGCTTTATAAGGTAGCAAGGTTACATCCATCCCTTGAGCTACAAATGCTCGACGGAATCGGTAATGGCTAAAGGCAATCCCTAACCAAGCAATAAAGCCTGACATCCCTGAAGCATTCAACAACCAGCTATAGACAATACCATCGCCAAAAAAGGATGCTAAAAATGCTAAACAACCAATTGCTAATGTCGCCATTAACGCATAAACCGGAATGCCTCGGCGGCTTAATTTCATGAAAACTTTTGGTGCTTGACCTTCTTTTGCTAATTGCCAAAGCATACGTGATGCCGCATATAGACCTGAATTTCCTGCTGACAACATCGCTGTTAAAATAATCGCATTCATGAAAGAAGCTGCAAAAGCAATTCCTAAACGATCAAATACCAGCGTGAATGGAGATACGGCTATGTCCTCTGACAGTAAACGTGCATCTGTAAACGGAATTAACATGCCAATGGCTGCAATCGCCAAAATATAAAATAACACGATGCGCCAAAATACGGATTTTACTGCTTTCGGAATATTTTTCGCAGGATCATCGGTTTCACCCGCTGTCACACCAAGTAATTCAGTCCCTTGAAATGAAAATCCTGCTGCAAGGAATATCCCGAACATCGCCAGAAAGCCACCATGAAACGGACCATCTTCAATAAAGAAATTCGTAAAACCTACAGGTGCTTGACCTCCTAAAATACCAAAAATCATTAAAAAGCTCACGATAATAAATATAATCACAGTTGCTACTTTAATCATCGCAAACCAATATTCACTTTCTCCATAACTTTTTACAGATAAGAGGTTGAATGTTAGTACAATCACTATGAATAATACTGTCCAAAGAGTCGAGGAGCTATTAGGAAACCAATATTTCATAATTAACGATACAGCGGCAATCTCTGCAGCAATCGTAATCGCCCAGTTATACCAATAATTCCACCCTAGTGCAAAGCCTAAAGCTGGGTCCACAAATTTGGCAGCATATGTGCTAAAAGAGCCTGACGATGGCATATATGCTGCCATTTCCCCTAAACTCGTCATCAAAAAGTAGACCATCACACCGATTAAAGCATAGGCAAGTAGAGCACCACCTGGGCCAGCTTGTGCAATTGCACCACCACTCGCTAAAAATAACCCTGTGCCAATTGTTCCTCCTAAAGAAATCATTGTAATATGGCGGCTTTTTAATACTTTTTGTAGCTTTGGCGTTTTATGCCCAAGCTGATTCATTTTTATTTCACTCATTTTAAAGCTTCCTTTCTAACTTTTGAGACAAAAAAATACCACCACAGGGCACTGTGATGGCTATAGTCATCCTCATTTTTCATTGATAGCACAACACGTTGTCCAAACGTGACAGTTCTGTTCCTTTCGAAAACAGCCCCAGCATGAAGATTACAAGTTCCTCCACACTTCGGCAGTATTTCCTTTCCACTAACTTCCTCAATGCTTGTCATTTCCATTAGTGTACTCTTAAATACCGCGACCTCTACCTCATTCTATATGAGGCATATCAGTATTAAATTTATCCCGTATTAACAGGCTGTAAAATCCAAAAAACATGTGATGAAATCCATCTGCTTAAATAGAGAGTTAACAGCCTGTAAAAACCCGATTGGTGAAAACTAACAATCAGTGAGGATAAAAACCCCCACTGATTGAAGATTCACTTTATGATGTAGACTACTGTAACATACTGATTATAATATGGCAATAGTATAATCAACGTTCATTATTTTGTGAATTTTCTACTATTTTTGTATGTATGGTAAAAGTGGTATAGTGTTGTAATGTAGAATAAGGAGGATTTATTTTGACTACAGAAAAATATTCTAATAAAACATTTCACTGGAACCGAGCAACGTTCTTACTTGTACTAGGCATCATTTTTATCGCTGCCACACTTAGAATGCCTCTAACGGTTGTCGGTCCTATCATAGCTTTTATCCGAGATGATCTTGGTATTTCTAACGTACTGGCTGGCTTTTTAACAACAATTCCCGTACTCGCATTCGGCATTGTCTCACCGATTGTTCCAAAAATTGCACGCAAATTCGGACTAGAATTGACGCTGTTATTCGCTATGAGCATACTAGCTGTTGGCATTCTTTTACGTTCTCTTGGCACAACAGAGCTTCTTCTTTTAGGAACAATTGTCATTGGTGTAGCTATTTCGTTTGGGAATGTCTTAATTCCAAGTTTATTAAAGCTAAAATTCCCTTATCATATTGGTTTGTTAATGGCTGTCTATACATTAGCAATGAATATGACAGCTGGTTTAGGTGCAGGTATTAGCTATCCACTTGCTCATTCTTCTTTTGGCTGGCAAGGAGCTTTAGCTGTTTCTTTAGGTTTAGCCGTAATTGCTGTTTTTATTTGGCTACCACAACTGAAATTTAATCAACCAGAGCCTGCGACGCTTACCGAGAAGGTTAGTAAACCTCTTTGGAAATCACCTATTGCATGGGCAGTGACAGGCGCAATGGGTTTCCAATCCTTATTATTTTATAGTACAGCGGCTTGGATTCCTGAAATTTATATTGCCCAAGGGATGGCGGCTGATCAAGCTGGGTGGATGTTTTCTATTATGCAGTTCGCTCAGATTCCATTTGCCATTATTATACCTATTATTGCAGGTAAAATGACCTCTCAGCGACCACTTGTTTATGTATTCATTATGCTTTATTTGATTGGCTTTCTTGGAGTCGTTATGGAATGGACGAGCCTCGCTATTGTTTGGATGATTCTTCTTGGCTGTGCAGGTGGTGCGTCATTCGCATTAGCAATGATGTTCTTTACATTGCGCACACGTACAGCCTATGAAGCTGCGGATTTATCTGGCTTTGCTCAATCACTAGGTTACTTACTCGCAGCAACAGGTCCTATTCTATTCGGTTATCTGCACGATGTATTAGGTGATTGGAGTCAAGCTGGTTGGTTTTTCATTGTCGTTGTAGTTATCCTGTTTTTCTGTTCCATACAGGCCTCTAAAAATAAATATATCCATTAAGCCAAAAGCACTTGTGATATTCAACAAGTGCTTTTCCTATTAGTCATATAGTGGTTTTTGATAAAAATAGTTCGGTGTATGATATATATTGACATATGGTTGGTGAAAAATATGTGTTGTTGCTGGAGCCATAGGTGGGATAAGCCATGCCCAATTACCTGTCACAGCCCTCCCTGCCGCCTCTTCAGCTCCTTCAAATAGCTTAAATTGTTGGGCTGCTGTATGATGGTCAACAATACTCACACCATCCTCTTTAAATGAATGCAACACAGCAATATTTAATTCTACTAATGCTCGGTCACGCCATAAAGATGCCTGCTTCGTTGTATCTAAATCAAAAACCTCTGCAATGGCTGGTAATAGATTATAACGTTCATAGTCCGCCAAGTTACGCGCCCCTATCTCTGTCCCCATATACCAACCATTAAATGGTGCTGCCTGAAAATCAATCCCTGCTATTTGCAAACGCATACTTGAAATAATGGGCACAGCATACCATTTCAAATTTAAAGTGGCGAATTGTGACTGTTCTGGATGGCGAATTGGTACTTCTAATATATAGTCATCAGGAATGCTATACCATTGTGGGTCACGACCATCTACTTGTACTACAAGCGGTAATACATCAAATGCCGTACCATTACCACGCCATCCTAGTGATTCACATACTTTCGTAAAAGCAATAGATTGCGGATCACCAATCACACCATGCTCTTTTTTATAGCCCGCATAACGAATCAGTTGATGATTCCAAATTCGTACTTTTTCTGGTGCGAATATAGTAATTGTTGGGCGAATCTTACCATCATTTGTAGCATAGGCAATATGGTTAAGCAATGCTGTAAAAATGTCATGCTCAGTTCGTAAATGCCGTGCATCCTCCACATGTAAGGATTTCCAAAATAAACGCCCAATACATTTATTACTATTACGCCAAGCTACCTTTGCGCCAAATTGAAGCTCCTCTGTTGTTGGAATATATTCCTCATCTTTTTCAATTTGCTGTAGTCTTGTAGTTAGCCATTCTTTCGGTTGATTTTTTTCTGTTTGATATAGCATCAAAAATTGCTCTATTTCTTGTAAGTTCATATAAAATTCCTCCATCACACTCATCTTAAAGGAAAAAGTAATGATGCACTATGAAAAAACACACTAATAAACATACATATTTGATATATGTAATCTGCACTATTTCCACACAAAAGCAGATTAAGAGATTCAAGCATCCTATTTTTTATCTATATCAAGTATTTGGATAACGCAAAAAATGCAGTAAATGCCTTTACAAGACACTTACTGCATTTTAAGATAATGACCCGTACGGGATTCGAACCCGTGTTACCGCCGTGAAAGGGCGGTGTCTTAACCACTTGACCAACGGGCCATGGCTCCGAAGGCAGGACTCGAACCTGCGACAACCTGATTAACAGTCAGGTGCTACTACCAACTGAGCTACTTCGGAATAATGGTGGGCCTAAATGGACTCGAACCATCGACCTCACGCTTATCAGGCGTGCGCTCTAACCAGCTGAGCTATAGGCCCATTATTCTTTATTCTTTGGAGCGGGTGATGAGAATCGAACTCACGACATCAGCTTGGAAGGCTGAGGTTTTACCATTAAACTACACCCGCATAATGATGGTGGGTCAGGACGGAATCGAACCGCCGACACTTAGAGCTTCAATCTAATGCTCTACCAACTGAGCTACTGACCCACAAATGGAGGAGGTAGAGGGATTCGAACCCCCGCGCGGTGTTACCCGCCTGTCGGTTTTCAAGACCGATCCCTTCAGCCAGACTTGGGTATACCTCCATAATTATAAAAGAAAAATTGGTGGAGCCTAGCGGGATCGAACCGCTGACCTCCTGCGTGCAAGGCAGGCGCTCTCCCAGCTGAGCTAAGGCCCCCAATAATTAAAAAAGTAAATCGGAATGACAGGATTCGAACCTACGACCCCTTGGTCCCAAACCAAGTGCTCTACCAAGCTGAGCTACATTCCGATAAATAGCATAATTTTGGCGCGCCCGACAGGAGTCGAACCCATAACCTTCTGATCCGTAGTCAGACGCTCTATCCAATTGAGCTACGGGCGCTACGTAGTGAAAAGTAATATAAAATTGATGAGCCATGAAGGACTCGAACCTTCGACCCTCTGATTAAAAGTCAGATGCTCTACCAACTGAGCTAATGGCTCATAAAGAAGAAAAAATGGCTGGGGTACTAGGATTCGAACCTAGGCATGACGGAATCAAAATCCGTTGCCTTACCGCTTGGCTATACCCCAATATTAAAAATGGGGCGACTGATGGGAATCGAACCCACGAATGTCGGAACCACAATCCGATGCGTTAACCACTTCGCCACAACCGCCATAATATATGTAGTAACATAGTATCTATATACTAGCAATCATACAAAAACCTGGCAGGGGCAGTAGGAATCGAACCCACACCAAAGGTTTTGGAGACCTCTATTCTACCGTTGAACTATGCCCCTAAAGACTGGTGGAGGGGGACGGATTCGAACCGCCGAACCCTAAGGAGCGGATTTACAGTCCGCCGCGTTTAGCCACTTCGCTACCCCTCCATGGGATGGTGCCGGCTATAGGAATCGAACCCACGACCTACTGATTACAAGTCAGTTGCTCTACCTGCTGAGCTAAACCGGCAAAAAAAATAATGGCGGTCCCGACCGGGATCGAACCGGCGATCTCCTGCGTGACAGGCAGGCATGTTAACCGCTACACCACGGGACCAAATATGGTGGAGGATGACGGGCTCGAACCGCCGACCCTCTGCTTGTAAGGCAGATGCTCTCCCAGCTGAGCTAATCCTCCTGGGTATTATGCCTAGCGATGTCCTACTCTCACAGGGGGAATCCCCCAACTACCATCGGCGCTAAAGAGCTTAACTTCCGTGTTCGGGATGGGAACGGGTGTGACCTCTTTGCCATCATCACTAGACTTTTTTGAAAGGGTTTATTCTTTCAAAACTGGATAAACGGTTCATTGTCTTTGTCACATGTTTTTGGTTAAGTCCTCGATCGATTAGTATTCGTCAGCTCCATGTGTCACCACACTTCCACCTCGAACCTATCTACCTCAT
>NZ_BRZA01000011.1 GCF_026012395.1 Lysinibacillus piscis | reverse complement strand
AAAAGAGAAATCTGAATAGCTCAAATCTCATTGTTGTATCTGTCGCTTCGCTTTCGATACATAAAAAATTGCTGACGCTATGTTTCACTACGCTTTCGCACAGAAAACATTGCTGGCATCATATTTTAGTATGATGTCCAAAATTGTCTTACTTTATTGATTACGCTTTGTTTGTTCAGTTTTCAAGGTTCATATACATCGCAATTCTTTTAGCGACTTTTCTATCTTAACTTGTTCATAACAAGAAGTCAACAACTTTTTTCAAAAAATCATTTATCCTTGTTAAGGACAAGTAATAATATATAATACCTAAATATAAAAATCAAGCTTTTTTCTTAAAAAATTTCAAAAACATTTTTTCATCTACTACAAAAAACAAAATACCTACTATTACAATCAATCCACCAATAATTTGTGTTGCTATTAAATATTCTTTAAAAATGAAAAATGCTAAAACAGCTGCACCAATCGGTTCAAAAAGTATCGCAATAGAAACAACATTCGTGCTTACATATTTAATAGACCAATTAAATAAAGTATGACCAAACAGATTAGGAACAATTGCTAATAAAATAAACCATATCCAATCCATAGCAGGATAGGGTCCAAAAGATTCTCCTTTTATAAGTACATAAAGCAACAAAGTAATTGTACTCACACCATAAACAACCATCGTATACGTAACAAGTGATAATCTTTTACGTACATCCTGTCCAAATAAAAGATAAGCTGTAATAAGTGCACATGCTATCAATGCCAGCATATCACCGTAAAATGCTGTGCCACTTAGTTGAAAATCACCCCAACTGATTAACACACTTCCTATAATAGCGATAATTCCTGCCATAATCGTTTTTCCAGTAATTTTCTCTTTAAAGAAAAAGTAAGTACCTATAAACGCAAACAGTGGCTGGAGTGTAACAAGCACAGTAGAACTGGCTACAGATGTGTATCGAAGAGATTCAAACCATAAAATAAAATGAAATGCTAAAAATACACCTGCTATAGAAGAAAACAACCAATCTCTTGTCGTTAATTGCTTTAGCTCTTGTACATATTTCATAAAAAATATAGGAGCCATAAGTAGCACGGAAAATAACATACGATAAAATGCAATAACTCCAGATTCGGCATTGACCAACTTCACAAAAATGGCTGATAAAGATACTGAAATGACACCAATAAAAATAGGAATGTACGGATGAACTTTTGGCTTTTCCACAACAATACTACCTCCAGAAAATTCTTCTAGTAACTTAATGTAGAATACAACAAATAACGCTAATATAATAGTGACAACTTACATATTTCTGAGTAATCTGAAATGAAGGAGGGAATGTATGGAATTATTAATAGGCAACATGATTACATATGAAGTTGGTATCAAATTAGTCATTGCAGCTACGTTGAGTTTAGTGATTGGCATTGAACGAGAATTAAAAAAGAAACCAGTCGGCCTAAAAACAAGTTTAGTTATTGCTACTTTTAGCTGCCTCTTAACAATCATTTCAATCGAAACAGCGTACTCTACACCATCACGTCAAGATATCAATATTACAATGGACCCGCTTCGTTTAGCCGCTCAAGTTGTTAGTGGTATTGGTTTTCTCGGAGCAGGTGTCATTCTTAGACGTGGAAATGATAGTATTTCGGGCTTAACAACTGCTGCCATGATTTGGGGCGCTGCTGGCATAGGCATTGCAGTGGGAGCAGGTTTTTATATGGATGCTACGTTAGCTGTCATTATTATCGTATTTGGCATTGAATTTTTAGCGCCTTTCCTCATGAAAATTGGACCAAAACGTATGCGTATGCGTGAAGTATCACTCATTGTTCATATTAACGGAGATGAATATACCGAGTCATTTTTGCAGTTTTTACAAAGCAATAATATCATTATAGAAAATGTTCATATTAAAGATCTTTCATTTGACAATAATATTGTTTTACATGAATTAAACTTGCGGTTATCATTAATTATCTCAGATAATTTGTTATCTTTTTATCACTCATTACGTGCGATAGGATATATTAAAAAAATTGAGATGGAAATTTTAAACTAGTCGGAGGACTTTTCATGACAGCATTTTTTAAACTTTTAAAAGAAGGGAATAAGCCTTCCTTACTCGCAGCTGCCGTAAATGCTTTTTTAGGAATCATTAAAGGCATTGCCTTTTTCTTCACAGGCAATGTAGCAATGTTTGCCGAAATGATGCATTCTCTCGGTGATGCAGCGAACCAGCTATTCGTGTTTATCGGATCAGCACTTTCCAAAAAAGCGCCAACCAAACAATTTCCTACTGGCTTTGGACGTATCGTAAATTTAGTTTGCCTATTTGCTGTAATCATCGTTGCGATTCTTTCTTATGAAACAATTAAAGAAGGATGGCATCATTTTATTCATCCATCAGGTGAATCAAAAGGTGTGCTAATCGCATTAGGGGTACTAATGGTCGGAATTATCTTAGAGGGCACTGTATTAGCAAAAGCATCTGTTGAAGTATTACACGAAGCTGGTCAACCGAAAGCTGGTCTCGCTTCTATTCTGAAAGCATTTGCTTATTTGAACCGTGCAAAACCTGCTACGAAATTAGTATTCATGGAAGATTTAGTGGCTACTGGTGGAAATATTTTAGCCTTCCTTGCCATTATCATTGCTTACCTTACAGGTTGGGGACGAATTGAAGGGCTTGTCTCTATGATTATCGGCTGTATGATGTTTTATGTTGTAGGAAAAGTATTCCTTGATAATGCACGTGGAGTTATCGGCGAAACCGATCAAGAAATGCTCAACCATATCGCACATATTGTGATGGATAACCCAAACATTAAAGATATTGTACGATTAGAGGTTATTAAAGAAGGCGAATATTTACACGTAGAAGTAGTAGCTGAAGCAGATGCTCATTTATCACTCGCTTTTCTCGATGATGTACGAGATCATTTAACTGAGATTATTGCCAGCCAAAAAAGTGTATCGAAAGTAACTATTTTATTTGATGAGGATGATGGTCAAACAACTTGGACACATATTGGTGAAAAACCTGAACAATGAGCAAAAGGGCTTGTCCTCAAAATCATTTGAGACAAGCTCTTCTTATATAAAAATGAAGCATCTGTAGCAATATCACTAGTTTAGAGAATAGCTCATTTTTTCATAGGGTTTGACAACAATATTTTCAATGGAAAATGCTATAAATCTATCAAAAGGTATGACTGTACGAACTGCCTGTCGCTGAATGACAATTTGTGAAAATTTGAGTATCGCTGTACGATTGGCTAAAGCATATTCTTCAACACTTGTCATTTCTCGTCCATCTATATGATAACCTAAAACAAAATTCCCTGCGTAGGAATCACGTAAAACATTAGGATGCATCGATTGGTAATGTACTTCTACAACTGAATCCTCAGAATCCATCATTTGCTGTGCAATCAAATATCGCTTTAAAGCACCTTTTAAATCAACCGCAATTGCCATTCCTTCTAATATCGGACGATAATGAACCGGAATCACTTCTATTTTTGTTAGACACGGTCTTACTTCTGCGACAATCTCTCCTGAAGGATGTACAAATACTTTCACACTCGCCGTTTCGACACCATCAAATAGCGTAACAATCGCTTGACCAAAGCTTAAACTTTTAAAAAAGATTGTTTTATCTGCTATATATCCTGTAATACTTTTACGATTATCAATACGCATAAATTTCGCCTCAATACCTAACACTTCTACACAATTTTGTAGTTTATAAACATGTTGCTGAAATGGATTATTCACACTGTGTAAGGTCATGATACGCTCCTCCAATAGTTGTTTCAACATTTGCTTCTCCCCAATCTTTGTAGAACTTTGTCTCTATATTACTAGACGATGTTGAACAAAATCTGAACATTTCTACAAATAGTGAGCAAATACGACTATCACGAGCAAAAAAAAATACAAAGCTATTACTAGCTCTGTACTCTTTCATCCTTATTATAGCGCATTTTGTAAAATCGTGCGAACATCTACTTCCTGTAATTGCTTGAAGTTGCCAAATGGTCCATTTTGCATAGCATGTGCGACAATTTGCTCAAATTTCGTAGCATCAATCTCATAGTCTGCTAAACGGCTTGGTGCGCCTAATGAAGTCCAAAATGCTGATAAGCGGTCAATTCCTTCATATGCAACTTCTTCGAATGTTTTACCTGCTGTCTCGACACCAAATACTCTTGTTGCTAAACCTGCAAAGCGCTCTGGGTTCACAGAAACAACTAAACGCATCCAATGTGGCTGCAAGATAGCTAAACCACCCGCATGTGGAATATCATACACAGCTGATACCGCATGTTCGATATTGTGTGTTGCCCAATCTCCTCTTGAACCCATTGACAAAAAGCCATTCAGGCCAACTGTACCTGCTAATAAAATCGTTTCACGCAATGCCACATTTTCTAAATCCTCTACTAATTGTGGAGCAGCCTCCATAATAGCACGTAAAACGCCTTCACACATACCATCCGTCACAGCTGTATTCGTTGTATTATGAAAATATTGTTCAAAAATATGAGACATCATATCCACAATGCCGTACACCGTATGATCTTTAGGTACACTCACTGTATACGCAGGATTTAAAATCGAAAATTTCGGGAAAACAGCAGGATGGCCCCATCCGAATTTTTCTTCTGTCTCTGCATTTGTAATAACAGAGCCACTATTCATTTCAGAGCCTGTTGCAGCAAGTGTTAATACCGTACCTAGTGGTAGTGCATCTTGTACAGCTACCTTGCGGATTACAATATCCCATGCGTCTGCTTCATGCTTCGCTCCTGCCACAATGAGCTTTGCACAATCAATAACCGAGCCTCCACCAACTGCCAGCACTAGGTCAATGTTTTCTTCTTTACAGAGTGTAATCCCTTTTCTAGCTGTCTCTACACGTGGATTCGGCTCTACGCCACTCAATTCAAAAATAGTTTTATCTGCTTTTTTTAGTACCTCTACTACTGCCTCATATACTCCATTTCTTTTAATGCTACCGCCACCATACACAACGAGCACCTTTTCACCAAATTGTGTTAACTCATTAGCCAATTTCTCTAGTGTATCTGCTCCAAAATGGAGTTTAACTGGATTGTAAAATGTAAATGCGTTCATCCTATTCGCCCCTTTCTTGTTCGATTTTCTCATATTTCGAAAGATGAATGCAAAGATTTGCAATGACCTAACTAAAAACGAGTCATTCCGTTTCCATGGGATGACTCATTTGTGATTCGTTTGTATAAGATTCTCTAATCGCTGCTCTAGCTGTTTTTTCTTTTCTTTACGATCTTTATGCACTATTCGCATACGCCATATCAGTAAACTACCCAAAACAGCTATTATACTACAACTAATAATTATCATAATCATTGTTAAAATCCCTCTATCTGATGTATGTTCTTTTTAATGATAAAATACTGTGCTATACAAAAACTGAACGTGGATAGCTATTTAAGCTTAGCATATAAGAACATTTGTTTCCACTTTATTTTTATCATAAAAAAAGCCATCCCCTTTAGCAAGGGATGACTTGTTCTTTAGCTTACACCCAACCACGGAAGCGAGAAGCTTCTGCAGTGCGGCGAACACCTACCATATAGGCTGCTAGACGCATATTGATATTGCGTGTTGTTGCTGTTGTATAGACATTATCGAATGCTTCCACCATTTTTTTGTATAGACGCTCTTCGACTTCTTCCTCTGTCCAGTAGTAACCTTGGTTATTTTGAACCCACTCGAAGTAAGAAACCGTAACACCACCAGCAGATGCCAGTACGTCTGGTACAAGTAAAATGCCACGCTCAGTTAAAATTTTAGTTGCTTCAGCAGTTGTTGGACCGTTTGCTGCTTCTACCACAATATTTGCTTTAATGTTATGTGCATTGTCTGCTGTAATTTGATTTTCAATAGCAGCAGGTACTAGAATATCACAATCTAATTCTAATAATTCTTTATTGGAAATTGTGTTTTCAAATAAAGTTGTTACAGTACCAAAGCTATCACGACGATCTAGTAAATAATCAATATCTAAGCCTTCTGGATCATGAAGTGCTCCATAAGCATCTGATATCGCAATTACTTTTGCGCCTAAGTCATGCATGAATTTCGCTAAGAAGCTACCTGCGTTCCCAAAGCCTTGAATAACAATACGTGCACCTTTAATATCAATACCACGTTTTTTCGCAGCTTCTTCAATCACGATTGTTACCCCTTGTGCAGTTGCACGGTCACGACCTTGTGAACCACCAAGCACTAGTGGTTTACCTGTGATAAAGCCTGGTGAGTTAAATTCGTCAATGCGACTATATTCATCCATCATCCAAGCCATAATTTGTGCATTTGTAAATACGTCTGGTGCTGGGATATCTTTTGTAGGACCTACGATTTGACTCACTGCACGTACATAACCACGGCTTAGACGTTCGATTTCACCCATAGACATTTCACGTGGGTCACAAATAACGCCACCTTTACCACCACCATATGGTAAATCAACGATACCACATTTTAATGTCATCCACATGGATAGTGCCTTTACTTCTTCTTCTGACACTTGTGGATGGAAGCGTACGCCACCTTTTGTTGGGCCTACCGCATCATTATGTTGTGCACGGTAACCTGTAAATACTTTCGTTGTACCATCATCCATTTTTACTGGAATGCGTACTTGTAACATGCGAAGTGGTTCTTTTAATAATTCATACATGGCTTCATCATAGCCAAGTTTATGAAGAGCATCTTGAATAACCTCTTGTGTTGATGTGAATAGATTTAAGTTTTCAGACATTTCTAAATCGCCTCTTTGTTTTTAATGATAGTATTCGGCATCATTGTAACATATTTCCGAACTAGATTGTGAACATTTTGTTAATTTTTAAATACTTTTTCGATCTGTGCAATTGACCAATCTAAATCTTCTTGTGAAATCACAAGTGGTGGGGCAAAACGAATAACTGTATCATGTGTTTCTTTACATAATAAGCCTAATTCTTTTAGCTTTTCACAGTATGGACGTGCCGCTTCTGTCAGTTCCATACCGATGAATAAGCCACGACCACGTACCTCTTTAATAACTGGGTTGTTGATTTCTTTTAGTTTACCTTTGAAGTATTCACCAAGCTCTTGTGAACGTTCAGCTAACTTTTCATCTAATAGCACTTTAATAGATGCGATAGACACAGCACATGCTAATGGGTTACCACCGAATGTTGAACCATGTGAACCTGGATTGAATACACCTAAAATATCACGATTTGCAGCTACACAAGAAATTGGGAACACACCACCACCTAGTGCTTTTCCTAAGATGTACATATCTGGCTCTACGTTTTCCCAATCACTTGCAAACATTTTACCCGTACGTGCTAAGCCTGCTTGAATTTCGTCTGCGATGAATAATACATTGTTTTCACGGCATAGCTCACGTGCCGCTTTTAAGAAGCCTGCTGGAGGAATAACGATACCCGCTTCTCCTTGAATCGGCTCAATCATAAATGCCGCTGTATTTGGTGTAATTGCTGCTTTTAATGCTTCTAAGTTACCATAATCAATTAATTTGATGTTTGGTAACATTGGACCGAAGCCACGACGGTATTCTTCATCAGAAGATAATGAAACCGCTAACATTGTACGGCCATGGAAGTTGCCATTACATGCGATAAATTCTGCTTTACCATCTTCTACGCCTTTTACATCGTATGCCCAACGACGAGCTGCTTTAAAGGCTGTTTCTACCGCTTCTGCACCTGTGTTCATTGGCAATACCATTTGTTTATTTGTTAATTTCCCAACTAATTCATACCATTCACCAAGGTTTTCACTGTAGAAGGCACGAGAAGTTAATGTCACTTTATCTGCTTGCTCTTTTAATGCAGCGATAATTTTAGGGTGACGATGCCCTTGGTTTACAGCTGAATAGGCAGATAGCATATCTAAATATTTATTGCCTTCTGGATCTTTTACCCAAGCGCCCTCTGCTTCTGCAATAACGATTGGTAGTGGATGATAGTTAGCCGCACCAAAATTTTGTGTTTGTTCAATTACTTGTTGTGTTTTTGACATTCTTAAGTCTCTCCTTATTTGAAAAGTGGGAATTGCAAACAATCCCCACTTCCAATAATTTATTTAACAATTACAGCATTTCTGAAGTTGTTTTTGCTTGCATGTGTAATTGTAAGTAGTCTGGACCACCCGCTTTTGAATCTGTACCTGACATGTTGAAACCACCGAATGGTTGGTAACCAACGATTGCACCTGTACAGCCACGGTTGAAGTATAAGTTACCTACATGGAAATCTTCACGTGCTTTTTCAAGGTTGAAGCGGTTTGTTGTAATAACAGCACCTGTTAAACCATATTCCGTGTCATTTGCGATTTCAATTGCATGATCGAAATCTTTTGCTTTGGCAATCGCTACAACTGGACCGAAGATTTCTTCTTTCATTACACGTGCAGATGGATCTACGTCTGCAAATACTGTTGGTTGTACAAAGTAACCAACTGAATCATCTGCTGTACCACCAGCAACTAAGCGACCTTCACCTTTACCGATTTCAATGTACTCTGTAATTTTATTGAATGCAGCTTGGTCGATTACTGTTGCCATGAAGTTGCTGAAATCTGTTGGATCACCAACTGTTAATGTTTTTGTTAACTCTGCAACACGTTCTACAACTGTATCGTACACGTCTTCTACGATTACAGCACGTGAACATGCTGAACATTTCTGACCTGAGAAACCGAATGCTGATTTCACGATAGATTGTGCCGCAAGCTCTAAATCTGCTTCTTTATCGACAACGATTGTATCTTTACCGCCCATTTCAGCGATAACACGTTTAATCCAAATTTGACCTTCATTTAATACAGATGCACGTTGGTTGATGCGTAAACCTACATCACGAGAACCTGTGAAGCTAATGAAGCGTGTTTTTGGATGGTCTACTAAATAGTCACCAACTTCTGCACCAGAACCTGGTACAAAGTTTACCGCACCCGCTGGAAGACCTGCTTCTTCTAATACTTCGATAAATTTATAAGCGATAACTGGTGTTGTTGAAGCTGGTTTTAATAATACCGTGTTACCAGTTACTAAAGCTGCAACTGTTGTACCTGCCATAATTGCAAATGGGAAGTTCCATGGTGAAATTACGATTCCAATACCTAATGGAATATAGTCGTAACGGTTATATTCACCTGGACGGCTTTCAACTGGTTGACCGTCTTTAATGCGTAACATTTGACGACCATAGTATTCTAAGAAGTCGATTGCTTCTGCTGTATCTGCATCTGCTTCATTCCATGGTTTACCTGCTTCTTTTGTTAATAATGCAGAGAATTCATGTTTACGGCGACGAATAATCGCTGCTGCTTTGAATAATACGTCAGCACGAATAGCTGGATCTACTTTTTTCCAAGTTTTGAATGTTTCATCGGCTGCTTGCATTGCTTTTTCTGCTAAATCTTTGCTCGCTTTTGATACACGACCGATAACTTCTGTTTTCTTTGCTGGGTTATATGAAACAATTTTATCTTCAGTTGTGATACGTTCGCCACCAATAATTAGTGGATAATCTTGCCCTAAATAACTCTCAACTTTTTTCAAAGCCTCTACATATGCGTTGTAGTTTGCTTCTTGAGTAAAATCTGTGAATGGTTCATGTTTGTATGGAATCATACGGTAAAATCCTCCTAGGTGAGATGTAGTTTAGTGTACAAAAAACATTGACGCAAAATATCTTTGCGTATAGAATATGCTTACAATTAATATAATGCAAAATTCCGTTGCATATTTCAAGTAAAATTTTTCGAGGTGCACATTTTTATGAAATCTTTTGAACCTTTACGACCGTTTTATGAGTTTATTGCAACAAATGTATCCGTTGGTATTCATGCCGTGAACCTATCTGGACAAACCGTTATTTACAATACAAAAATGAAAGAAATCGAGGGCTTTCACTTTGACGAGTTAGCCGATCGTTCGATTATTGAAATGTTTTCGTTTCGTCAAAATGAAAGTACATTAATACGTGTATTACAAACTGGACAAAAAGAAATCAATGTCAAACAAACGTATTGGAATAAAAATGGTCATGAAATTACGACCATCAATGATACATTCCCACTTTATGTGGACGATCAATTAATCGGTGCTATTGAATTTGCTCGTGATATTACATCACTGGAAAAATTAATTTATCAGCCCCTTCGACGTTATGGTGAGCCTTTGACATTTGAGAGTATCACGGCTGTATCTGAAGAGATGCAACAAGTCATTACCAATGCTAAAAAAGCCGCAGCAGTCAATTTACCTGTCTTATTAATTGGCGAATCTGGTACTGGGAAGGATTTAGTTGCAGAAGGTATCCATCATGCAGCATCTACTGATTCTGAAGCATTTATTACCCTTGTTTGTCGCCGTTCAGATCATTCTGTTATCGACACATTGCAAAACTTATTGCAGCATAATAAACCGTATACGTTATTCTTTGAACGCATTGATTTTTTAAGTCTCAACATGCAGGAGCAATTACTTGAAATCATTCAGGAATTGCCACAATCCACCTATATGCTAATTGGCAGTGTTGGTAGTGATCCAATCGATTTAGTCGCTGAAAAAAAGCTATTGAAATCGCTTTACTATTTCTTTGCTAAAATGGCCATTACCGTTCCTACGTTAACAGAGCGAAAAGAGGATATTTTGCCGTTTGTTGATGATTACTTTAAACGCCATCGAGAACGCTTTGCCTCCAATGTGGCAGAGCTTGCTCCTGATGTCCAAGAACTATTTTTACAATATGATTGGCCTGGTAATTTAAAGGAACTAGAGTTATTATTGGACGAAATCGTATCGTTTATGACAACAGAAACGATGGTAACTTCTGATTTATTGCCTTTACATTTTCGCTTTAAAGTACAGCAACAGGATGATGTGTCTCATAGGAAGCCTGAATTTTTCATGTTCCATCAACAAAATGATGTGATGCCATTAGATGCCTATTTACGTGAAGCTGAATCTTATTATGTACAAAATGTATTAAATTTATATGAGGGCAATATTACAAAGGCCGCCACTGCACTTGGAATGAGCCGTCAAAACCTACAATATCGCATTCGTAAAATGAAAAATCAATAATAAAAACGAGAGGCCCAGAAGAGCCTCTCGTTTTTATTATTGTCCTGATTGTTCAATCCAGTCCTGTAATTTGTCTTTTAGAGAATTAAACCCATTCGCATCAGCTTCATCTACACGATCCTGTAATGATTTACGGGGCAATACTTCTTTTTTACGCACTGTGGTTGGACGTTCTTGCAACGCACGAATCGATAAGCTAATTTTTTCGGTTGTCTCGTCAATTTCAAGGATTTTCACATCCACATCCTGCCCAACCGTTAAAAATTCACTCACATTGCTTACAAAGCCATACGTGATTTCAGAAATATGCACGAGTCCCTGTGTTTGCTCATCAAGCGCTACAAACGCACCATATGGTTGAACACCCGTCACTTTTCCCGTTAGCACATCCCCTACTTCATATTTGTTTGCCATAACCTTTGCCCACTTTCCTGTTGTTTACTACGTATATGTCGCCTTAAATTATACCATACGTATAAAAACGGGGCAAAACATCATCCCATTAATCTAGAATAGCTTCAATACGATAATAGCCGTTATTATTACGAGCTAATCTAATTCTGAACTCTTTCTTAGATGCTTGATGTTCATTATCTACACGCAAAACCACAGTTGGCTGTACATCACCTGTATATTCGCCAATTTGACTAAAATAACTCAGACGATTCAGCTTAGACAGTTCACCCATGTTGGCATCCGGTAACAATAATATCGCTTGTAATGTTTTGTCCCCTCTTTCCAACGCATAAACATATAGCTGAACAAGATTCACTGGATGTAATTGATTAATTACTGTCTCACCATTTTTTTGATACTGCTGATAAATTTGCTGAATTTGCTCTCTATCTGTCTCAAGTATATCAGTAAAGACATAGTTGCTTTCATCAAGAAGTACTTTGAGTCGCTCTCTCCGTTGGTAAATGGAGCTCATAATATCTGTACTAGTGAGATTTGTAAATGTCTTTGAATGATTCGATTCTTGTAATTCTACTAGTATATCTTTAGCTGTAGCTTGCATGACACTACTATACTCCCCCGATACCATTTCTTTTAAAAATTGTATATAATCTTCCCGCATCGTTCCATCTTTATCAACCGCTGGATACTTAGTTGTTCCCTTTAAGATGGCGAGCCATGTATTGACAAATGTTTGTTGAAGAACCTCATATTCTAATAATTTTGTATGAGGAGTCCCAGTTAATGTATATTGTATATAATTTAACGAAAGCATTGTCTCCTCTTTTGTATAACGTAAATCGTCCCCTAATAATAGATAACCTTTTTGCAAATACTCAAAATAACCAAAGACAGCTGGATCTAATTCGGTCAAGGACTTTGGTGAAAGCTCTCCACCCAGTATATTACTGACGAAATAACTCTCTCCATTGGCATCCACTTGCAACACCATAAATTGCTTATTTGCAGCCTTTAGGAGCTCTTGTAATTTTGCTGGATACTGGCTCTTATCTGTTGTTTTCCGAATTTGCATTTGATATGGTTCAAGTGCTTGATTGTAATACAGTTCAAGCTCCTTAGCTGATTTTTCATATAAACGATACACTTCAAAGGATTCCTCAAAAGTAAGCGATTTTCTATTACCAATCATTTCAAATGCCCTTCTTGGTGTCATTAATTCAGAAAGAATGGCTTTCTCCGCGTTTTCAAAAAAATAAGGCTCCGTTCCTTTTTGTTTAGCAG
The DNA here is from genome assembly GCF_026012395.1 of Lysinibacillus piscis. GTDB lineage: Bacteria > Bacillota > Bacilli > Bacillales_A > Planococcaceae > Lysinibacillus > Lysinibacillus piscis. The sequence continues at coordinate 26,055 of NZ_BRZA01000011.1, read as the reverse complement.
CACTTATATAATATTCCAATAAACGATCTGCCTTCTGTATAAATGCAAATGACTGTAATGTCTCACTTGAAACTTTGAGCTCTCTTTTAATTTGATCCTTTTTACTATTATATTTTTTAGTGATCGTTTCAATCCATTTTTGATCAGTTACATCTACAGACAACTCCTTTGCACTATTCCGTTCTTCAGGCTGTGCAATCACATAAGTAGCTGTTAATAAGCCTATAACAAATAGACTAGCAATTGCGGTAAGCCACACAGTTGGTTTTTGCCGTCTTGAAGGTGGTTGTACAATCTTTTCTAGTTTTTCTTGTTCTTCTATTTGTGCAAGAACCGCATCTGGATTCAACTGTGGCTCTAAACGGTCATAAGTTTTTTTTAATAATTCCATCTGTTGATTAAACTGCTTATCATCCATGTTCAGCATCCCTCTCTTGCATTAACAAAATTTTCAACTTTTCCTTTGCTCGCATGATACGTACTTTAACAGTTGATAGTGATATCCCTAAAACTTCTGCTATTTCTTCGTATTTCAATTCATGAAAGTAAAATAATATGAGTGGATAACGATATTTTTCATCTAATAGCTGAATCGTATTGTGTAATTTTCGATCCTCCTCAAAATGCAACACATGCTTTTCCGCTGATGGTATATGTGCTCCCGCCTGTACTCGCAGCTTTTCCTCCTTCTCTTGTTCTCGCTGTTCCTTCCGATAATAATCTCTTGTTGCATTCAAAGTAATTTTATAAAGCCATGTTGTAAAGCGGTCTTGTTGAAATTGATCTAAAAAGCGATAGAGCTTCACAAAAACCTCCTGTGCGACATCTGCTAAATCATTGTTATGTACGCCACATTGAAAGGCAAACTTCTCGACTGTACGTTGATGCATTTTAATTAGTGCTATATAGGCATTTTTATCCCCTTGCCGTGCTTGTTCAATTAGCTCCATTTCTGTCACAACAATCCCTCCTTCCTCTATAAAACGTAAGCTTTTTATCAATTGTTACAAACATTTAAGAATTTTCAACGATTCGGTTGTGTTATCAAAATATTACTGTAGAATAGAATTTTAGTAAAAAGGAGGTATTGTTTTCGTGTCATCAAGAGATCAATTTACTACTAAAATCGGCTTTATTTTAGCCGCTGCTGGCAGTGCCATCGGTTTAGGGGCTATTTGGAAATTCCCTTATATGGCTGGCACTAATGGTGGTAGTGTCTTTATTTTATTATTTATTTTATGTACGTTCATTATTGGACTCCCTGTTTTAATCGCTGAATTTATGATTGGTCGTCGTGGTCAAAGGGATGCGGTGACTTCTTTTAAAATACAAGCACCGAAAACACCATGGTATTTAATCGGCTGGGGTGGCATGATTGTCGCAGGGCTTATTTTATCATTTTACAGTGTTGTTGGAGGGTGGATTTTAAGCTATTTAGGTCGCTCACTTTCACTGCAACTTCATGCAGCCAATTATGCGGAATTGTTTACATCTATTATTACAAGTCCATTTGAGGCTGTCTTTGTTCAGGGCTTATTTATGCTCTTAACGGTTGTCATTGTCGCAGCGGGGATTAAAGGTGGTATTGAAAAAGCAAGCACATGGATGATGCCATTGCTATTTATCTTTTTCATTATTTTAGTCATTCGTTCATTGACATTGGATGGAGCAATAGAAGGTGTTAAATTTATGTTTGTCCCTGATTGGTCATATTTCAATAGTCAAACATTTTTAATGGCACTTGGTCAAGCCTTCTTCTCATTAAGCGTCGGTATCGCTGTGATGATTACGTATGCTTCTTATTTATCTAAAACCGAAAAAATTGGTAATTCTGCTGTCAATGTAGCTTCCATGAACATTGTCATTTCCTTACTGGCAGGACTAGTGATTTTTCCAGCTGTTTTTGCACTTGGCTACACACCTGACCAAGGACCAGGACTCGTCTTTATCATTTTACCCGCTGTCTTTGAGCAATTGCCGCTTGGTGGACTATTTTTAACTATTTTCTTTGTGTTATTGTTATTTGCTACGGTTACATCCTCTATCTCCATGTTAGAAATTGTCGTAGCCATTGCCATTGGTGAACAGCATGAAAAACGTAAAAAAATAGCATGGCTTGGGGGAATGATTATCTTCATGATTGGTATACCAAGTGCACTCTCATTTGGTATCTTATCGGATATTCACATTTTAGATCGTTCTATTTTTGACTTTGTAGATTTCTTAACCAATAGTATTGCGATGCCAATCGGTGCATTACTCATTTCCATTTTTGCAGGTTATTATTACACGAAAGATATATCACGTCAGGAATTAGCAACATCTAATTTGATGTTCATAATTTGGTATATAGCGATTCGCTACATTTCTCCCATCGCTATTCTTATTATCTTTATTCAAGGTATTTTACCGCTCTTCCAATAAAAATAAGGTTGAAAAAAGATGCTGTCATTAACGAAAAAGCACTTTGAGCACAGTAAGGGTTGATTTCCGTTCCGCCAGCGTCCTTTCCAGGGGGCATCCGATGAGCCGCTTCACTCACTACGTTCGCTCCAGGGTCTCATCTGTGATGCGCATCCCCTAGGAGTGACGCTGGCTCCACTCCAATCAACTATTCTGTAAAAGTGTTTTTCTCACTATTTCCCAATCAATAAAAGGATAGATAATGATTTTCTTATTTAAATGCGAAGAAATAGCTTTTTATAATCATTATAAATAAAGTGAGCAGTGAATACTTTTATTGTTGTCAGTAGAAAAATGGCTAAAAAGAAGCTACTTTTGCGAATCGGGGTGAAGACTACTTGACTCCCATAGACAGTGAACAGACAAGACTCTAAAACCCACAAGATTTTAGGCATAAAGTAAGTAACTTTATACGAAAGTGAAGTACAACGCTACGTCAACACTAAAGCAAATAACCCCTCACAGAAATTCCATCACAAAAAATCTTATTGTCACTTTTGTTTTTCAACAACATAAAATGAGGTTGTCACTCTGATGCAGTGACAACCTCATTTGCTTAAATGATACATTTTGCCTCAAATTTGATGGCAATTAATTTATACGAAATAGCGACACATTCTTCAAATGGAATCCACTCTTCAAAAGAATATTCATATGTTTCTTGGATGGTTTTTGCAAGAGCGGATGGATCATCAATACTTTGTAATGCTGCTACAACATCAGCTATTTCTGTATCATAACACTCTGGACCTAAATGAAATGGGTCCCAACTCTCTAATAGATGAACCGCTGTTCGATTCATTTTTATATTTTCCAAAATACTCACCTATTATCCTTTACTACTATTTGATATGATACCATAGTAAATAAAAAAGAAAAGAGTGATTTGCTTGTCTATTTTCGATGAAACAATTAATCGCCGTTGTACAAACTCTGTAAAATGGGATGCAATGGAAGGAATCTATGGTATTCAAGATGCCTCAACTATTCTATCAATGTGGATAGCTGATATGGATTTTGCACCTCCTATGGCTGTCTCAACAGCTTTACAACATCATGCAGCGAATATGGTATTAGGCTATAATTTTGTGAATGCTCAAACAAAGCAAACGGTGGTGGATTGGCAAAAAAATCGTCATCAGTGGACGATTGAGAAGGAATCCGTTCTTTTTTGTAACGGTGTTATTCCAGCATTAGCAAACTGCATTACCGCATTTACGAACCCAGGCGATAAAATACTGATTTCACCACCTGTGTACCCACCGTTTGCGATGATTCCTAAAAATAATCAGCGAGAGGTTGTACGCTGTCCGCTTGTAGAAAAAGATGGCACGTTTGTTTATGATTTTGAAGCTTTTGAACAAGCACTTGCCCAAGATATTAAATTGTACATATTATGTAATCCACATAACCCAGGAGGCTATGTATGGGATGAAGCGACATTAAAAGAGATCGTTCGACTTTGTGCAAAATATGATGTGTTGATTGTTTCTGATGAAATTCACGCTGATTTAATGTTAGGCGATTCTACACACCTTCCTTTAGCTAAAATAGCAGGCGATGAAATAAATCGTATCATTACATGTATGGCTCCAACTAAAACATTCAATCTAGCAGGCATTCATATAGCGTATATGATTGTGACAGATAAACAAAAACGCACAAAGCTAGAAGCATTGAATATGGCGAATGGTCAGGGCTCTATCAATACATTTGCACCTATTGCATTGGAAGCGGCTTATACAGAAGGCGTTACTTGGTTAGATGAGCTTCTTGCTTATATTTCAAACAATATGGACTACGTCATTGCCGAGCTAACAGCAATAGAGGGGATTCATATTGTGAAACCACAAGGCACTTATTTATTATGGATTGACTACCGAGCATTAAATTTAGATGAAAAAGAGCTAATGAAACGTCTATTGGAAGTTGGGCAACTAGCATTAGATCCTGGAACAAAATACGGCGAAGAAGGTCGTGGCTTCTTACGCATGAATGTTGCTTGCTCATTCGATACGATAAAGGATGCTGTGCAACGCTTCAAACGAGTATTTCAATAAAGTGAACCTTCAATCGGTGGGGTTTTTACAGCCTGTTAATATGAGATAAAGCACAAAGCACCTGCTAGCAAATTGTTGTAGCAGGTGCTTCTTTTTATTTTGTTTGCTGATTGTCTGTCATTTTTTTCTCAGCTAGAATACGGTCTTCCAGTTCTTTTGATTTGATTTCCTGCTTCTTTGAAATTCTTCGTAATACCATAAACACGATAATACATAAAATAAGCATAAGTAAAAATTCAAATGCTGCTGGAATATAGCCTGATTTATCTTCTGGAAAATATAAAAATTGATAGATGAAGTGCTCCATGTGCTCACACCCTTATTGATTATTCAAAAATCGTGATGGATTCAATTTTCACATCTTCTAATGGCTTGTCACGGTAGTCTTTTTCTACATCAGCAATTTTATCGACAATATCCATACCTTCTACAACATGACCGAATACTGTATGCTTATGATCCAACCAAGGTGTTCCACCATTTTGTGCATATGCTTCAATAATCTCGTCTGGGAAGCCAGCACCTTGTAATTGACGTAGCATATCGCTTGGTAGGTGCTTCATTTGTACAATGAAAAATTGAGAGCCGTTTGTGTTTGGACCTGCATTTGCCATTGAAAGTGCACCACGAAGATTGAATAGATTTTCAGAGAACTCATCTTCGAAAGAATCTCCCCAAATCGATTCACCACCCATACCTGTACCAGTTGGGTCACCACCTTGAATCATAAAATCTTGGATAACACGATGGAAAATAATGCCGTCATAATAACCTGATTTTGCATGTCCTAAAAAGTTCTCAACTGTTTTTGGTGCATGCTCTGGAAACAATTTAATTTTAATTGGTCCTGCTGTTGTTTTCATTTCAACAAGCACTTCGCCTGCTTGTACGTCTGTTGTTAACTGTGGAAACATAAAAGTCTCTCCTTTAAAATAAATAATTTTCTTCACTGACCTCATTCTAGTCTAACACACTTCTTACTGGTTTTCTTTATGAAAGTATTGACGATTTTTGTACTTTTGTTATTCTGTTAAAGTATTCCTATTCAATGAACGGAGATAACTATGAAAAATATTTTTGGCTTTGTTATCATCATTCTATTTTTCCCTATTCTTTGGTGGATTAGCACAAGCATTTTAGCTGAGCTTACTACAGCACAAGCACATCAACAACAAATAGAGAAAACCATCCATCTTCCTGAAATGGCTGCTCAATTACCTGTCACACTAATCGATCGTCATGGGCAAGTATTTAGTGAAGAATATGTCGAATGGCGAAAACCACTTCCACTACAAGATATTCCACAAATTGCCCAGGAAATATTTATTGCAAGTGAGGATGTCGATTTTTATGAGCATATTGGCTTTGATTTAAGTGCGATTATACGTGCCGTTGTTGTCAATTCCAATACAAACACTAGCTCTCAAGGTGGTAGTACCATTACACAGCAGCTTGTACGAATGCGTTATCTATCTGAAGAAAAAACGTATGAACGAAAATTAACAGAGTTATTTTATGCGTATGAATTAGAAAAGCAATTTGATAAGGAAGCCATTTTATCAATGTATTTGAATGAAGCTTATTTTAGCAATCAAGTATATGGGATTGGTGGAGCAGCGACCTATTATTTTCAAAAGCCTTTACAAGAATTATCGATTGCAGAAATCGCCTTTATCGCAGCAATTCCCAACAACCCTACATTGTATAATCCTTTAAAAAACTTTGACAATACAAAGGCACGACAAGAACGATTGTTAGATATACTTGTAGCCAATGGAACCATTACACAGCAAGAAGCAACCAATTATAAAGCAGAAGCCATTACCTTAACAATTAAAAATAAGGTGCAAAATAATCCTATGTATAGCACCTATGTATTACAAGAGCTGAAATGGCTAGTAGCTGAGCAAGAAGGCTACACAGAATTATTAAAAAATGCAAAAACAAAAGAGGAACAGCAAAATATCACAACACAATTAACCAATCGTATTAACTATTTATTGCAAAATGGAATCACCATCTATACAGCACTTGACCCTGATAAACAATTGCAGGATGAGGAGCAAATAAATGCTCTATTAGGGGAAGGACAATTACAAGCAGCGAGTGTCGTTATTGACAATCAAACACGAGAAATTGTTGATGTATATGCAGGTAAAAATTATGAGAAATTTGATTTTCATCGTGCTTTTCAAGGTACTCGTCAGCCTGGTTCTGCTTTTAAGCCCCTAGCTGTCTATGCACCACTTTTTGAAACAACCACTTCTACACCTGATTCGATTGTCAATGGTGGTCGTTATTGTATTGACTCGTTTTGTCCTCAAAACTATGGAGGCTATCTTTACGGTGATGTTTCTATTCGCACTGCATTTCGTCATAGTTACAACACATCTGCTCTACGCCTTTTCAATACGGTTGGGGTAGAGACGGCATTTAGCTATTTAGATCGTTTCCATTTTCGCTCACTTGTTGCAAAAGATCACACCTATGCTACTGCTTTAGGTGGTTTAACATATGGGGTGACACCTTTAGAGCTAGCAGATGCCTATACAAGCTTTATCGATGGCTCCTATAGTCCCTCTCATAGTATTCGCAAAGTTGTGGCGGCTGATGGGACAGACCTTTATACATGGGATACGACACGTACACCCATTTGGTCCCCTAAAACTGTACAATATATGCGTGAGCTGCTCGCTGATGTTGTGAGCAATGGAACAGGTCAAGGCATTTACAGCTCCAGCCATTATGTCGGGGCTAAAACAGGAACAACGAATGATTACCGGGATTATTGGCTGGCAGGCTTAAACGACCATTATACAGCCGCTGTATGGATTGGCTATGATCGCCCACAATCCATGCAGGAACTTGAACAGCTACAAATTCATCACCAAATTTTCAATGTGTTACTACAGTAAAATATCTTTTAAAAACAAAGTACCCGATAGACAGCCTATCGGGTACTTTGTCATTCTATCTGACTGTTCTTTCGTTTCCATATAAAGTAATAGCCCACTTCACCAACAACGTATAAAAAGAGCAATCGTGAAAATAGTTTGAAATCAATACCGTCCAAGAAAACATAACAAATTGCTACACCTAAACCCCATCCTAAAAGAATAAACAGAAAGTGGTTAATTCTCATCTTTACATATTCATGCTCACCCTTGAAAATTGATTCAATTAATTACATCACAAAAATCAATAAAATTCCTTTTTTCAGAAAGTTAATATAAAAATATCCCCTGTAAAATAAGTACATCCTACAGGGGATATTTTTATTGTGTAAACGGTAGACTAGCTAAAATACCATTATATAATTTTAAAATAACATATGCTAAAAGAAAAATAAGTACCATCCATAGACAAAGCTCAAAAATTAATAATCCCACTGTGCCACCAATCGATAAATAATGACTCATTTTATACACGACATACACAAAATAAATACATATTGTGAGTGCAAAAACGCCGATTAACATCACAAAGGATTGAATGACAAATGCCGAGCAAATCGCACCAACTAATAAAATCAGATAGCCACTTCTAGCTTGATGAACAGTTGTGCCATCTAAATCCTTTGAAAATAGTAGCATTCCCAGCTCATGAATCGTTTCGCCTACAAGTTTTAAGGCTGAAAACAGCATAAAAAAAAGGGTAACGAAGACAATTAATAATAAAATGCGTAACTCTAAATCAGAGACAAATTCACGCAAGCCTGAATAAACACCGATTACTTGAAAAAGCTGTAATGATTCACTTACAGCATACATTCCAAACGTCAAACTAAACAATAAAATCGTTATTAATGGCAAATAACCATAAAGATAGGGGTTCTTCATAAAAAATTTTTTCCTCTTATTTTCGTAATCTTTTCCTATTTATTAATATAGCGAAAATCCTTATGTCCCTGCAAGAGGTCGTATGCATTCACTATAAAATTACGTTATACTTAATTTATTCTGCGTGTAAAGGAGGGCTTTCATGTTACAAGTGCTTACTATTTTTATTCCTATGCTTGCGGCTATACTTGTGCCGTTTTTCTATAAAATCATGAAAAACATTCATACAGGCTGGTTTGTTCTAGCAGTACCTGTGACACTTGCTATCATTTATAGTACATATATTGCAAAGGTGATGGAAGGTGACGTATTTTCAGCAACACTTCCATGGATTCCTTCACTCGATATTGTGTTTGTCTCTTATTTAGATGGGCTTAGCCTATTATTTTCATTACTCATTACAGGTATTGGCTCATTAGTTGTACTGTACTCGATTTTTTATTTGGATAAGCAGAAAGAAAAGCTTCACAATTTTTATGTTTATTTATTATTGTTTATGTCTGCCATGCTAGGTGTTGTGCAATCTGACCATCTCATAACACTTTATTTCTTTTGGGAGCTCACTTCGATTTCATCTTTTTTACTCATCGGCTATTGGTATACACGAGATGCCTCTCGCTTTGGGGCATTAAAATCGATGATGATTACTGTTGGTGGTGGATTAATGATGCTCGGTTCCTTTATCCTACTATCCATTATGGGCAACACGTATTCTATTCGTGAATTAATCGGAATGATGCCTGACCTAGCACAGCACCCGTTCTTTACCTGGGCACTCATACTATTATTACTAGGGGCTTTTACAAAGTCTGCGCAATTTCCATTTTATATTTGGTTACCTGATGCAATGGAAGCACCGACACCTGTTAGTGCCTATCTTCATTCTGCCACAATGGTCAAAGCAGGCATTTATTTAGTTGCACGCTTCACACCGATTTTTGCCATTTCAGAATTATGGATATGGCTTGTCACAGGAATCGGCATTGTCACATTATTCTGGGGTTCATTCTTTGCAGTGAAACAAACAGACTTAAAGGGCATTTTAGCTTTTTCAACCGTTAGTCAGCTCGGTTTAATTATGTCTCTACTTGGGGCAAGTGCTGTAGCGATTCATAGTCAAAATGCACCTGAAGCAATCAAATATGCCGCATTCGCAGCGATATTCCATTTGATTAATCATGCCACATTTAAAGGCAGCTTATTTATGATTGCTGGTATTATCGACCATGAAACAGGCACTCGGGATATTCGTAAATTAGGTGGTTTAATGAGTATGATGCCACTTAGCTTTACAATAGCAGCGATTGGTAGTTTTTCCATGGCTGGATTACCACCATTTAATGGATTTTTAAGTAAAGAAATGTTTTTAACAGCTATGCTTGCTTTACGCAATTTTGACTTTTTTGGCTTTGATACATGGGGAACACTTTTCCCAATTGTCGCTTGGCTTGCAAGTATTTTTACATTTGTTTATAGCTTTTATTTTGTGTTTAAAACATTTGCTGGGCATTACAAGCCTGAACAGCTACCACGTAAACCACATGAAGCGCCAATTGGTATGCTTATTGCGCCCATGTTGTTAGCTTTGTTCGTGATTGTGATTTTCTTTATTCCAAACGTCATTGGGGATATGTTTGTCAAACCTGCTGTACAAGCGATACAGCCATTTTTATATGATACACCAGCAGCAGTTGATATTCATGTAGCTGCATGGCATGGGCTGACACCCGAACTATTGATGACGATTGGTATTGTTCTTATAGGAGTGCTCTTATTTGTGTCATTACCAAAATGGCAAAGCATTTATCAGCATTTTCCACAGACCTTTACATTGAATAATGCTTATGACAAATTCATGGTAGGTTTAGATGTCGGCTTAAATCGTCTATCTCGTCGTTATATGATTGGCTCCATGCGCCATTATTTACTCTATATGCTCGGTAGTATTGCCATCATCGTCATCGCCTCTTTAATTTTTAAAGATGCTTTCACGGTTTCATTCGATGATGTCGCACCGATTCATCCATATCATATTATTTTAATCATCGTATTGGTGATTGCGACCATTATGACTATGTTAGTTAAATCACGTTTAGCAGCCATTATCGGACTTGGTGCGGTTGGTTATACAGTAGCCTTATTTTTCGTCATTTTTAATGCACCCGATTTAGCTTTAACACAACTCGTCATTGAAACGATTTCAGTTGCCCTATTTTTACTTGTTTTCTATCACCTGCCTGAAATAAAAAGAAAAAGTGCTACAGCTCCATTTAAAATAGGCCGTATCCTTATTTCTGTAGCAGTTGGTTGTATGGTCACACTTGTTGCATTATCTGCACACTCGCAAAAGCTAGTGCCGTCTATTGCAAAATATTATGAGGAAACAGTTCATGATTTAGCAGGTGGTGGCAATATCGTCAATGTGATTTTAGTGGATTATCGTGGCTTCGATACATTATTTGAAATTACCGTGTTAAGTATTGCGGGAATGGCAATATTGGCAATGATTAAGCTACGAATGGGGAAAAAGGAGGGACAGCATGAAAACAAATGATGTGATTATTCAATTCACAGCGAAAATTGTCTTTTTCATTATTTTCTTCTTCTCCATTCATATTTTTATGGCTGGCCACTATACACCTGGTGGCGGCTTTGTCGGTGGACTCTTAACATCTAGTGCTATCGTATTACTCGTACTTGCCTATGATTTGAATACGGTGCGTACGGTGCTGCCGATTAATTATATTCACCTCATTGCGACAGGCTTATTATTGGCTTTAGGCACAGCAGCATTTCCGATGTTTATCGGTAAACCATTTTTTACACATTTCTTTGATTACTTCACTTTACCATTAATCGGTAAAACATCTTTGCATACAGCCATGCTTTTTGATGCTGGTGTGTATTTAGTTGTTGTTGGTGTAACAATGACCATTATTCAACGAATTGGAGAGGATGACTAATGGAAATACTTTTAGCATTTGTCATCGGCTTTTTGTTCATGGCAGCTACTTATTTACTGTTATCGAAAAGTTTATTGCGTATTATTATCGGCACTGGTTTATTAAGTCATGGTGCACATTTATTGATTTTAACGATGGGTGGACTTGGCGGTGAAGCACCACCTGTTTTAACAGACGGTGCACGAGACTTTGCTGATCCATTACCACAGGCACTCATTTTAACAGCCATTGTCATTAGCTTTGGCGTAACAGCCTTCTTCCTTGTGCTTGCTTATCGAACTTATCAGGATTTAGGAACAGATGATTTAAGTTTACTGAAAGGAAGTGATGAGCTTGAATAACTTCCTACTCTTACCGATTATCATTCCATTTTTCTTTGGTATGCTTTTAATCTTTGGACAGCGTAAACTTGTCTACCAACGTTCTTTCGCATTAATCGGTATTGGACTTGCCTTACTATCTGCTATTTCTTTACTATTTAAAGTCAAAACGGATGGCATTCAGCTTGTGACATTTGGTAATTGGCCTGTACCATTTGGCATTACAATGGTGGCTGATATGGTATCTACATTGCTTGTTACCACAACATTACTTATTGCCTTTTTTGTGATTTGGTACGGCTTTGGCTCTATTAATAAAGAACGTGAACGTTTCTTTTATTATCCTGGCGTGATGTTTATTGTGACTGGTGTAAATGGTGCTTTTACAACAGGTGATATTTTTAACCTTTTCGTGTTCTTTGAAGTGTTATTAATGTCCTCCTATTTATTAATTGTACTTGGTGGTGAAAAAGAGCAGTTAAAGGGCTCTATTAAATATATTTTGATTAATGTCATTTCATCTGCCTTATTTGTCATTACAGTCGCTTTCCTTTACTCTGTTGTGGGAACATTGAATATGGCCGATATTGCTAGCAAAATAGCTGCTATTCACCAGCCAGGGATTATTACCGTTATTGCTGTATTGTTTCTTATGGTATTTGGTCTAAAGGCTGCTATTTTTCCACTGTATTTTTGGCTACCAACTTCTTATCACGCAGCACCCATTCCTGTACTCACATTGTTTGGTGCATTGCTGACAAAGGTCGGTATTTATTCAATTATGCGTACCTATACCTTGTTTTTCGTCCATGATTTAGGCTTTACCCATCAATTACTGATGGTGTTAGCGATTTTCACGATTATTGCAGGTTGTATTGGCGCACTTGCTTACTTTGATGTAAAACAAATTATTATTTACAATATCGTCATTGCCGTTGGTGTGATTTTATTTGGTGTAGCCCAAATGAATGAGACAGCTTTAAAAGGAGCGATGTTTTACCTTGTCCATGATATGCTCATTAAAGCAGCTCTCTTTATGCTAATTGGTATGATCATCACCATTACAGGTACATCGGATTTACGAAAAATGGGTGGTTTGTTGAAAAAATATCCTGTTCTTGGCTGGAGCTATTTAATCGCCGCATTCGGTTTAGCTGGGATTCCACCTTTAAGTGGCTTTATCGGGAAGTTATTAATTGCGAAAGGTGGCTTTGAAGCGGGCAATATGTGGAGTAGTGTTTTTATTTTAGCTTCTTCTTTGCTTGTCTTACTTTCTGTTATTCGCATTTTTGTTTACGCTTTTTGGGGACAAGAACAGCCTACACATACACAGCAAACAATGGATAAAAAAACATATCGTACATTATTTATACCAACGATTTTCGTTGTCTTCATTTCCATTGTGTATGGTGTTGGTGCTGAATGGATAACTCCTTTTATGGATGATGCAGCCAAACTATTATCTGACCCATCTATTTATATAGATGCTGTGTTAAAGGGGGAGTAGCGTCGATGTCATTACAACTATTTTTAAATTTCGCTCTTGCCTTCGTGTGGATGTTCCTGTCCTCCAATTATACGAGTACAGGATTTATCATTGGTTATTTACTAGGCATTGTGCTGCTATTCGCCATGCGTCGCTTTTTAGAAACTCGTCTGTACATCTACCGTGTATGGGCATTAGTAAAATTAACAATGCTCTTTCTGAAAGAATTAGTGCTTGCCAATATCCAAGTGTTAAAGGTTGTGTTAAAGCCAAAATTAGATATGCAGCCTGCGTTCTTTGCCTATCCTACTGTACTTACAAAGGAATGGGAAATTACATTGCTATCAAGTTTGATTACGTTAACACCTGGCACAGTTGTAGTTCATGTATCTGATGATGCTAAAACGTTATATGTTCATGCTATTGATATTAGTGATGTGGATGAGGCGATTGCTGCTATTCGTAATTCGTTTGAAAAAGCGATATTGGAGGTGAGTGAATCATGACAATCTTTATCAGCATAGCCATTGTAGTGATTTGCTTATCCATGATTGCGGTTATTTATCGTATGGTAAAAGGACCGTCTGTTTCAGACCGTGTCGTTGCCCTCGATTCATTAGGCATATCCGTTGTATCATTAATCGGCCTATTTTCTATTTTAGGTGAAACAAGCTTCTTCTTAGAAATCGTGCTATTGCTAGCGATTTTATCGTTTATCGGTACAGTCGCCTTCTCTAAATTTATAGAGAAAGGAGATATTTTAAAACGTGATGATTCTCACAAATAGTGTAGTTATTTTATTTATTACAATTGGGGTTATTTTTATTGTGGTGACGGCTATTGGTCTTGTTCGTTTACCTGATTTATATACAAGAGCACATGCCGCTTCCAAAAGCGCTACACTTGGGGTAATGTGTATATTAATTGGTGTATTCCTACATTTTTGGTTAATTGAAGACCATTTTAATCCTCGTATTTTATTAGGGATTTTATTTCTCTTTATAACGGGACCTGTTGGAGGGCATATTATGACACGCTCCTCCTATATTGCAGGTGTTAAGCCATGGAAAGGCACTGTGCGTGATGATTTAGGTCCTGAGATTGAGCGTATGAAAAAAGAACAGGGAATTCAATAACAACCAAAAACCTGCTCTGGCTTTGTGCCCGAGCAGGTTTTTATTATTTGATATACCCTTTTGCTGTTAAAATATCCGTCAACTGCTCTACACATTGTTCAATCGTATAGTTTTCTGTATCTAATGTAATTTCTGGTTGCTCAGGCTCTTCATAAGGTGCACTAATACCTGTGAAATTTGGAATTTCTGCATTGCGTGCTTTTTTATAAAGCCCCTTTGGATCACGCTGCTCACATGTTTCTACAGAGCATTTCACGAATACTTCTAAAAATTCACCATCCTGCACCAATTCACGTACAACTTGGCGATCCTCACGATAAGGTGAGATAAAGGCTGTCAACACAATCTGTCCACTTTCCACAAAAAGCTTCGATACTTCACCAATACGGCGAATATTTTCCTTGCGACTGACTTCATCAAAGCCTAAATCTTTATTTAAACCATGACGTACATTATCCCCGTCCAATACAAAGGATTGATTGCCACGCTCAAATAGACGACGTGCAAAGGCATTTGCTACGGATGATTTGCCTGATGCTGATAACCCTGTAAACCATAAAATAAAGCTTTGATGCTTGTTTTGAGAACGGCGCTCCTCTTTTGTAATGGATGCCTCATGCCAAACAATATTTGAACTCACTGTGAAACAACCTCCTGACGCATACCACGAATTAATACTTCCACAACTTCTTGACGGCTAAATGTTACTGGTGGTACTTCACCATTACGCAACATTTCACGTACTTTTGTACCTGATAAAATGACATGTGCTGATTTATCATGTGGGCACGTTTTTGTTGTTGCCATGCCCTCACATTTCGTGCAATAGAAGCTATGCTCAAATTTCAATGGCACAATCCCTAATTCATCTGCTGTAAATTGTTCAAAGATTTTTTGGGCATCATATGTGCCATAATAATCGCCTACACCTGCATGGTCACGCCCTACGATGAAATGTGTACAGCCATAATTTTTGCGAACAAGTGCATGGAAAATAGCTTCTTTTGGTCCTGCATAACGCATTGCCGCTGGGAATACACCTAATTGCACACGATTTTGTGGATAGTAGTTTGCCAATAATACTTCATAGCTTTCCATACGAATAGCTGCTGATACATCGTCCGATTTTGTTTCTCCTACAAGCGGATTTAAAAATAGACCATCAATTGTTTCTAATGCTGCTTTTTGAATATATTCATGTGCACGATGGACAGGGTTACGTGTTTGGAAACCTACAATCGTTTTCCAGCCTTTATCTGCAAATAACTGACGTGTTTCAGCAGGGTCAAAGGAATATGTAGGGAATTTTTGCTCTAAACGTTTGATTAATGTAATTTTACCACCTATATAAACAGCTGGGCGTTCATGTAATTTTTTCACACCTGGATGCTCTAAATCTTCTGTGCCATAAACAAGCAATGCTTCTTTCTTCTTATCTGGCTCATAAATATCCGCAATTTCAATCACGCCATATACAGTATTGTCATATACTAATTTCGCTTCTTCTCCAACCTGTAATGTAGCCGCTACTTCTTTTGTTACAGGCAATGTAATCGGAATACTCCACACAACATCTGATGCTAAACGTGTACGTTCAACAACGGATACATAATCCTCTTGTGTTAAAAAGCCTTCGATTGGGCTATAGCCACCAATACCAATCAACTCTAAATCGCTTAACGAAATCGCATCTAACGCAATCTCTTTGACAATAGCCGTTGTATCCTTCTCTGGATTATATGCTTGCACTAACTTTCCGCCATGTGGTTGTAAACTCATTTAAAATTCCTCCTAATATGATTAAATTACTATGCTTTAATAGCGTTAAATTCCCTCACCAGCATCATAAATTGAACGTTCTTCTTCACGTATCGTTTTCATTAAGCTAATAACACCTAATGTTCCAATAATGACACTACCTACTAATAAAATGGCATATAAATCTTTTTCCAAAAATAATTGTACAAGGAAATAAGAAATAGCTAATGAAAAAATCGGTGATACGATCCAAATACGAATAATTTTCTTCACAATATGCTTATGAAAAATTTGCGTACCGCCCTTTGCCATCCCTAGTCCAATAATTGAAGAGGATGTCACTTGTGTTAATGGTACAGGAAGACCAAAAATAGAACTAATTCCGACTAATAACGCCCCTGTACTAGAAATCAGTATCCCTTCCGCCTTTTCAAAACGAACAATTTTTTTACCATTTGTTTCAAGCACTCGTTTACCCATTAATATAGCACCAAGTGCCACGAATGCACCGCCAAGTACAATACCAGTATTCACTTCCATCATGCCCGCACCTACAAGTGGTCCTACCGCATTTGCTACATTGTTCATCCCTGCTGAGAAAGCTTCAAAAAATCCAGCAGCTATCAACAAAATAGTCAAAATTGGACGATCCTTTAAAAATCCTTTAGCTTGCAATTTATATAAGCCTTTACCAAATAGTAGCGCAATCACAAAGGCAACAATCGGCACAATTACCCAAAAAGCCATAATGACAAGCAATGATTTAACATACAGTACTTTGTAGGCAATCCCTACACCAACAACGGCACCAACTGTTACCTCACTCGTCGATAATGGAATACCCAATAAGTTAGCAAAGAATAAGGAGCTAGTCGCAGAAATTAAAATAATAATAACTACTTTCACTGTGATGTAATCCTGTGGCATAATTCCTGAGCTAATCGTTTTGACCACCTCACCACCACCAAGCACTGCACCACTGAAAACCCCAATGGCACAAATGAGCAATGCCTGCCATGCTTTTTTAATCGCACCAGCACCGTAAGCAACCCCCATGGAGGCTGCCGCACCGCTAGCACCGATATTCATGGCAAAAAATAAACTAATCGCTATTGCAATATATTCAAGCATGGCAAACCTCCTTTATCCATGTAAGCCGCATTCTGTTTTGCCAGAGCCTTGCCATCTACCTGAGCGTAAATCCTCCATTGTAAAGGCAGGCTTTGTGCAATGCTCACAGCCGATGCTTGGATAACCTTGGTCGTGTAATGGATTATATGGCAAGTCATGCTTGGAGACATAACGCCAAACATCCTTCCATGTCCAATGAATCAGAGGGCAAATTTTAATGGATTTGAATTTATCGTCTTTATTTAAAAAATTGGTATGCTGACGTGATGGTGACTGCTCACGACGTAAACCTGAAATCCAAGCCTTTGCGCCAGATAATGCTTCATGTAAGGGTACAATTTTACGAATATCACAGCATTTATTTGGATTAGACTTCCACAGCTCATCTCCATATTGTGCAGCCTGCTCTTCTAATGTAAGTGCTGGTTTTTTCATCACAATATTAAGCTGTGGATATTTCTCTTTCACACGCTCAATCGTTTGATACGTTTCTTTAAAGTGCACATCTGTATCTAAAAAAACAATCGTTGCATCGGGTTTTACTTTAGCAATTAAATCAATCAAGACAATGCCTTCAATACCAAAGCTACATGCGTAGACAATTTCTTCTCCATATTGTGCATAGCTCCATTTTAAAACATCCAATGCAGCCTTATATGTGTCATCGACCTCAAAATCAATGGTCGGCTCCTTCCAAGTTGCATAAGTTAACATAAAATCCCCCCACTTAATCAAAAAGGCGTTTTAACATAAGACACACTACTCCACATATGCCTGTGCTAAAACGCCTCTAGTTTTACTAGTCAGCCTACTATTCTATGATTACACACTGGTATTTGCTACCTCATGTCGCAATCATTTTTCTTATTAACAAATATATACCACAGTACACCAAGTAGTCAACTAGGTTTTTAATTTTTTTATAAATGATACATTTTTCTATCACATTCCCTCTATTGTGGACATATATTAACGACACGAATTAAAATTTTTTAAATTCCTTGTTGACTAATCGGAAATGTACGTTTAATGTATAGAAACATATCACACATAACATGCTGATCAGAGAAACTGAAGGCCATTATCTTATTTTCAATCAAGATAAATGGTCTTTTTTATTTTTCAACAAAAAGGAGCGATTTTTCATGAGCAAAAGAAAACATTTTTTACAATCACTAGCGTTGCTATCGACTTTAACATTGGCGCTAACAGGCTGCAATAGCAGCTCCTCAGACAAAAGTGCAGATAGTGGCGAAAAAGAAAAAGCCATCGAGCTATTCAATGTGTCTTACGATCCAACTCGTGAGCTTTACGATGAATTCAACAAAGATTTCGCACAAAAATGGAAGGAGGAAACAGGGCAAACCGTTACCATTAACCAATCACATGGTGGCTCTGGTAAACAAGGGCGAGCAGTCATTGATGGCTTAGAGGCTGATGTGGTCACATTGGCACTTGCTTACGATATTGATGAAATCGCACAAGCTCGCGATTTATTAAACAAAGATTGGCAAACGGAATTCGATAATAACTCTACTCCGTATACTTCAACTATTGTCTTTTTAGTGCGCAAGGGCAACCCAAAAGGCATTAAAGATTGGCGTGATTTAACGAAAGATGATGTATCTGTTATTACACCAAACCCAAAAACATCTGGTGGCGCACGTTGGAATTATTTAGCTGCTTGGGCATATGCGGCGAAATTATATGACAATGATGAAGCGCAAATCAAAAAATTTATGAAATCTTTATATAGCAATGTAGAGGTACTTGACTCTGGAGCTCGTGGGGCAACGACAACATTTGTCGAGCGAGAAATTGGGGATGTGCTAATTGCATGGGAAAATGAAGCCTATTTATCCTTACAAGAACAAAACAAAGATGAATTTGAAATCGTGACACCTTCTTTGAGTATTTTAGCTGAGCCTCCTGTTGCAGTAGTGGACAAAATTGTTGATAAACACGGTACTCGTGAGGTAGCAGAAGCTTATTTAAAACATTTATATAGCAAAGAGGGGCAAGAAATTGCAGCCAAAAATTACTATCGTCCTCGCAATGAAGAAATTTTAGCTAAATATCAAGATCAATTCCCACAGCTTGAGCTTGTATCCATCGATGATTTTGGTGGCTGGCAAGAAGCTCAAACAAAGCATTTCAAAGATGGTGGTACATTCGATGAAATTTATGTACCTCAATAAGGAGACCTAATGAATGAGCAGTTTAACAATCAATAAAAAATCACGTCGCATTATTCCAGGCTTCCACCTTTCTTTAGGCTATACAATGCTCTATGTTAGTTTATTAGTCGTCTTACCACTATCGATGATTTTTCTCCAAACGATGTCTTTAAGCTGGCAGGAATTTTGGCATATTATCACAGACCGTCGTGTTGTTGCTTCTTACAAAATAAGCTTCGGCACGGCACTGGCTGCTGGTTTAATCAATGCGCTATTTGGCACAATTATTGCTTGGGTGCTTGTACGGTATCAATTTCCTTTCAAACGATTGATAGATGGACTAGTCGATTTACCCTTTGCCTTACCAACGGCTGTCGCAGGGATTGCTTTAACCTCTCTCTATGCACCAAAAGGCTGGATTGGGCAATTTTTCGATTTTAAAATTGCCTTTACACCACTCGGTATTATTATCGCCCTTACATTTATTGGGCTACCATTTGTTGTGCGCACTGTACAACCTGTTCTACAAAATATTCAGGTTGAAGTTGAAGAAGCATCTGCTAGTCTAGGCGCTACAAGATGGCAAACAATTTGGAAGGTTATTTTTCCAGAGCTGATTCCAGCGATTTTAACAGGCTTTTCCTTAGCCTTTGCCCGCGCACTTGGCGAGTATGGCTCCGTTGTTTTTATCGCTGGCAATATGCCGATGAAAACAGAAATTACACCTTTGCTTATTATGACAAAGCTTGAGCAATATGATTATGCAGGAGCTACCGCTATTGCTGTTGTCATGCTGGTGACATCCTTTGTTTTATTATTTACGATTAATATCATACAATGGCTAGCAAATCGTCGCTTTGTCCATTAGGAGGTCAATATGGAACAATCTACATTTTTACAAAAATCGGCTCCTACTGCGACGAAATCTGCTGCACTACAGGAGCCACGCTTCGTTCGTTATACATTAACAGCGATTGCCTTACTTTTCTTATCTTTCTTTATCGTCTTACCACTCGTATCGATTTTTGCGGCAGCCTTTCAAAGTGGTGTAGATGTTTATTTTGCAGCTATCACACATCCAGATGCGCTGGCTGCTATTAAGCTGACACTGATTGTGGTTGTTATCGCTGTACCACTCAATGCGATTTTTGGTGTGATGGCCGCTTGGGCTTTAACAAAATTTCATTTCAAAGGGAAAAATTTATTGCTTACCATTGTCGACTTACCGTTCGCCGTTTCACCTGTTATTGCGGGATTAATCTTTATTTTATTATTTGGCGCACAAGGCGTATTCGGTGATTGGCTTTTTGCCAACGATATTAAAATCGTTTTTGCCTTACCTGGTATTGTGCTCGCTACCGTTTTTGTGACATTGCCTTTCGTGGCACGTGAGCTAATTCCATTAATGCAAACACAGGGCACGTCAGAGGAAGAAGCATCCATCTCGCTCGGTGCTAGTGGCTGGAAAACATTTTGGTATGTCACATTGCCCAATATTAAATGGGGTCTTGTCTATGGGCTAATTCTCTGTAATGCACGAGCAATTGGGGAGTTTGGTGCAGTATCCGTCGTCTCAGGGCATATTCGTGGCATGACCAATACGATGCCACTTCATATTGAAATTTTATACAATGAATATCAATTTTCAGCAGCCTTTGCCGTAGCGTCTATTATGAGTATATTTGCGATTATCACATTGATTATTAAAGATGTAGTTGCATGGAAATCAAAATCGAATTAACAAAGGAGGATTGCGGACATGAGTATCCATATTCAAAATGTATCGAAAAAATTTGGTTCCTTTCAAGCTTTACAGGATGTATCACTTCATATTCAATCAGGAGAATTAGTCGCTCTTCTCGGTCCATCGGGTTCTGGTAAAACCTCTTTACTACGCGTCATTGCAGGGCTAGAAACCTCTGATGTCGGTGAAATATTATTTGATGGGCAATCTATGACAGAGCGTCATCCCAAGGAACGTAATGTTGGCTTTGTCTTTCAGCATTATGCCCTATTCCGCCATATGACCGTCTTTGACAATGTTGCTTATGGGCTAAAGGTGCGCCCCCGTAAAACACGACCACCTAAAGCAGAAATTAAAAATAAAGTAATGGAGCTTTTACAATTAGTGAAGCTCGAAAATTTTGCAGAGCGTTACCCAACACAGCTCTCAGGTGGACAACGACAACGTGTGGCACTTGCTCGAGCACTAGCCGTTGAGCCAAAGGTGCTTTTACTAGATGAACCATTTGGTGCACTGGATGCAAAGGTGCGTAAGGAATTACGTCGTTGGTTGCGCAAACTACATGATGATTTTCATATTACAAGCATTTTCGTGACACATGACCAAGAGGAAGCATTAGATGTGGCTGATCGTATTGTGGTCATGAATAACGGCAAAATTGAACAAATCGGTAGCCCAGATGAAGTATATACTAATCCAAAAAGTCCATTTGTCTATGATTTCTTAGGTAATGTCAATCTCTTTAAAGGTCGCTTACATAATGGGAAATTAATGCATGGTGAGTTTTCCATTGATGTACCAAATACTGAAGCACATACAGAGGATCACGCAGTTGGCTATGTACGTCCACACGATATTCAAATTGAAAAAACAAATATTGCGGGGACTGTGCCTGCGAAAGTAAGCCATATTCATTTACTTGGACCAATTGTACAAATTGAACTACGCCGTGAGGATACAGAGGAATTTTTAGAGGCTGAGCTACCAAAGGAACAATTCATTAACCTACAATTAGCCATTGGTGACCATGTATTCGTGAAGCCAAAGCAACTAAAGGTCTTTATCCCAGAAGATTTTTCTATTTAATCAAAATCCCTACCTAGACATTCCTTTCATTGTGTGTCTAGGCTTTTTTATGCTTAAATCGTCCACAATTTGTTGCATATTAGCACCGTTATTGATGTGAAAAAATGATACACTGTGAAAAGAGGACATTGACAACATAATATTTTTTCTGTAAGCGATTCACGCAAAGGGTAATATCTTGTCGATAATATGTTAATCCTCTATGATAGAAGTAATTTGGTCAATCTTTAAGGAGGAAACCCCATGTCTAAAATAATCGCAATCAATGCAGGAAGCTCATCATTAAAGTTTCAACTATTTGAAATGCCACAAGAAACTGTGCTCACAAAAGGAATCGTCGAACGAATTGGTTTAACAGATAGCATCTTTACTATTGCTAATCTAGATGGTACTACTGATACAGAAATAGTAGATATTCCAGACCATACTGTTGCGGTTCAAATGTTGCTATCCAAGCTAATTGCAAACGGTATTGTCCAATCACTAGATGAAATTGATGGTATCGGTCATCGTGTTGTACATGGTGGTGAAAAATTCAATGATTCAGTCATAATTGATGATATGGTACTGGCAGAAATTGAAGAACTTTCTGAGTTGGCTCCACTTCATAATCCAGCCAACATCATTGGTATTCGCACTTTCCGTAATGTCTTACCAAACGTACCAGCCATTGCAGTATTCGATACAGCATTCCATCAAACAATGCCAGAAAAATCGTTCTTATATAGTTTGCCTTATGAATTTTACAAAGATTATGGAATCCGAAAATATGGCTTCCATGGAACATCGCATAAATATGTAGCTGAACGTGCTGCGACTTTATTAGGACGCCCACTTGAAAATCTTCGTCTGATTTCATGCCATCTTGGCAATGGAGCAAGTATTGCAGCCATTGAAGGTGGGAAATCCATCGATACATCAATGGGCTTTACACCATTAGCTGGTGTTGCTATGGGCACACGCTCTGGGAACATTGACCCTGCCTTAATTCCATTCATTATGGATAAAACAGGGAAAACAGTAGATGAAGTGCTTGATATTTTAAATAAAAAAAGTGGGATGCTTGGCGTATCAGGTTTATCCAGCGACTTACGAGATTTATCAATAGCCGCAGAAGAAGGCAATGAACGTGCTATTACAGCACTTGAAATATTCGCTAACCGCATTCACAAATACATTGGCTCGTATGCTGCTCGTATGTCTGGCGTAGATGCCATTATCTTTACTGCTGGCATCGGGGAAAATGATATTGCCTCTCGTGCACGCATTTTACGTGGACTTGAATTTATGGGCGTCTATTGGGACCCTGCTTTAAATAATGTGCGTGGCAAGGAGCAGTTTATCAGCTATCCACATTCACCAGTAAAGGTCATCGTCATTCCAACAAATGAAGAAGTGATGATTGCTCGTGATGTTGTCCGTTTAGCAGCACTTTAAAATATAGAAAAGCTATCCACTCAAAATTTGGATAGCTTTTCTGTGCTTTGCTTTTGTTGCAATAAGCCTTCAAATAGCATATATAAACCAATCACCAGCAAAAAACTCCATAGCCATATATGATTTTGTTTTAAGTCTGTCAAAATGACCACAAATCCAAATAATGTAATAAACAGTTTATTTCAACAAACAAGCACAGTTCTCCAAGATTACTGTATGACATATATTACATTCAAGCCACTTTATTTTTCTTTAGAAAATAACGCTGACTACTAAAGAAAATTAAATTTCCTATAGTAATTAACAGCACTTGTATTTCCCAACTACCTGTTACGACTAAATCATAAATAAGCCAAATAATAAGTGCACTTATATAAAAGATACAGCTCAATCTTGCCGCCTTTCCAATCGCCAAACGCTCCTGCTCCGTTGCTTTTTTTAATGACATATTTAGCCCTCCCTTTTTCCTGATTCCTCGCAATATCAATTGTTACTATGACTACGTTTCTGACGAATAATAAGTTTCATTTTTTGGATAAAAACCTTTTTATAACCTTATTAACCAACATATTTACATAAGTCAATACCATCTGTTGCCAATATAACAAAATCATGATTCGCAATCTATCCGTATATCCCGTAAATTCATTCTTCTAGTCCATTTTATTTACAAGCTACATGCTATCCTCTATGATTAATGCAGTTAGTTCATCCATATGAAGGAGGAGAATGGTAGATGACGATTAAAGCCATTGTATTAGATATTGATGGTACTTTGTTAAACGATCAAAAAGTTATATCAGACAAAACGAAGCAAGCACTGATGACCGCACAGCAAAAAGGGATTAAGGTCATTTTAGCCTCTGGCAGACCAACAACTGGTATGCATAAGCTTGTAAAAGAATTAGAAATGGACAAATATGAAGGATTGATTGTGTCCTTTAATGGCGCTTGTGTAACAGATTGTCGCA
This sequence comes from Lysinibacillus piscis, assembly GCF_026012395.1. GTDB lineage: Bacteria > Bacillota > Bacilli > Bacillales_A > Planococcaceae > Lysinibacillus > Lysinibacillus piscis. The sequence goes on along the minus strand of NZ_BRZA01000011.1, from coordinate 1,484 downwards.
CAAACGAAATTTTATTCAATCAGACAATTGCAATAGAAGATGCGAAAAAGGTATTAGAGCATATTAAGCAATTCAAGGTCAAGCCAATGATTGATAAGGATGATTATTTATACGTCAACAATGTCTATGACCATATTTTACATCTGCCAACAGGTGATTTTAATATTATCGAATACGAGGCACGAGGTGGTAACTTTAAGCTCTGTGAAATAGATGATTTAGCTGCCTTTGTAGATTTTCCATTACATAAAATCTTAATCGCTGGCGAACCTCCCTACTTACAGGAAGTGGCTGAAGCGATGAACGAGCCATTTAAAGATACACTAAGTGGCATGTTTACAGCGGCTGTTTACTTTGAGTTTACCGATAAAGGCATTGATAAGGCGAAAGCACTCGATAGCGTTCTTCCTTCCCTTGGCATAACAGCAGCAGAAATCATTTCGTTTGGTGATGGCCACAATGACCGCTCCATTATTGAATATGCAGGCATCGGTGTAGCAATGGGTAATGCCGTAGAGGAATTAAAAGCACTAGCCAATGAAATTACGCTTTCTAATAATGAGGATGGGATTGCTATAGCGTTGGAAAAATATTTACTTTAAAGATTCATAAGCAAACACTTTAAAATCTGTTACCATTACTTTTATCTAAACAATAGCGATAGTCTAAATTAAATACCCTTAAAAAAGCGATTCAGTGTATAGGCACTAAATCGCTTTTTGTTTGAATTCCATTTTGCTTTGCTTTATGGACATAAAGTACGTGCGATATTTTCGAAATAGCGAACACCGTAAATCAATGCATCCTCATCTAGCTTAAAGCGGGGATGATGCAGTGGGAATACTTCACCAAAGCTTGGATTATGCACACCGATAAATTGCATGGATGATGGGACAGCCTCTGAAAAATCTGCGAAATCCTCTGTGCCAAACATTGGTGCAGGTAGCTCTTGCACACCCTCTTTGCCAACAACCTCACTGGCTATTTGTTTGGATAATGCCGTCAATTGCTTATCATTCGTCACAGATGGACAGCCTAGCTCCCACGAAATTTCGGCTCTTGCTCCATGCATAGTAGCAATGCTTTGCACAATCGTTTCTAAGTGCTGACGAGCATCTACTCGAACCTTTACCTTTGTATCTAATGAGCGAATCGTTCCACCAGTTCAGCCGCATTCGCTATTTTTCTGTAAATTGGAAACATTTCTCATATAGCAAAAATTTTTATAGCTTTTAGTATTAAAAGATACTACGTTGAAGTCAATTAAATTTTCAGATTATTAAAATGAACCCATAACTAAAAAAGGCTATTCAGCATACCATCACTGAATTGAACTGCTCCCTGTCAAGTAGACAGCGGAAATAATAAAAATTCTATGCGGCTTGAGCCCCCCTGTATTCTAAGGGGCTCAAGCCGTTTAATCTTTCTTGGTACCTTTCGTTATGATAGAACCAAATATATGTATCAATCGCTTCTTTTAACGC
>NZ_BRZA01000010.1 GCF_026012395.1 Lysinibacillus piscis | reverse complement strand
ACAACTGTAATGTCCTTATTTTTTTCATTGCCAAACAATTGCTTAAACGCATAATCAATCTTCAAATCCATCAGCTTCGTCAACGGCATTTTCAAAAGTGCTCGTTTATTCATTGTTTGTCCCCTTTGTTTTTATCCATTATACCATAGCCTAAACATAAAAAACTTGAAGGAAAATTCCTTCAAGCCCTCATCTCGATAGGCAATCCATAGCCTATAAACCCTGATTATTAATACCTCTTTATATATTCCTCTTATAATTCTTTGTCCCATCATATGAATACACAACAGGCTTGCTCTCTACAATTGTTTCAATATGCACAGTACGTCCCCATAGCTGATAGATATATGGTAGCACATTTTCTAAATAATGTGGGTCCAGCTCCATGCCCTCATAACCATGCACTAAATACAACTCACCATTACGTAAATAATCACCATTTTTTACTACGATATATGGAAACCCACCATTAACACGCATAGAAACAAGCTGATCTCGTACCGCTTCATAATCCTTATCTGTTATGCGATATTCATTACCCTTTTTCTGAAATAAATATAAATCCTCTTGCTTCGCTAAGTCCTTTGTTAAATAATTGCGAATAAAGGAAATGTCTGATTCAATTTCTCGCACCTCAAACATTTTTTCACGCCCTGAATTTGGCTTCACACCAAGCTCCAGCATCTCCTTTGTTGGCTTATTATAGCGTGCCTCAATATCTTCGAAAATTTTTATCCCTAAATAGTAGGGATTAATCGTTGTTTTGGAAGGTTGCACAACACCTGCATTTAGCTTGGCATATTCAACCGTTTCAGTTGTCGTCAAATTCAATTCACGCATAATTCGTTGATGCCAATAGGAAGCCCAGCCCTCATTCATAATTTTCGTTTCAAGCTGTGGCCAAAAATAAAGCATTTCTTCTCGCATCATCGTTAAAATATCACGCTGCCACTCCTCCAATTCTCGGCTATGCTCCTCTAAAAAAAGCAGTAAATCCTTCTCAGGCTGTGGCGGAAATGACTTTACTTTGCGACGTACAGATGTATATTCCTGTGTAGCAGTATCCAAGTTCCATAAATCATCATAGGGTGATTTAGCCGTTGTTATTTCTTCGACCTCGTCTTCCATATTCCATGCCAATTTAGGTCGCATTAAGGATGGATCGATATGCTCTTGAATCGCTAACACCGCATCCAAAAACTGCTCCACTTCTTCTTTTCCATAATCTCGTTCATAGCTAGCAATACGCTCAGCCGTGGCAGTCATGCTTTCTACCATATCTCTCCTTGTATTGGAAAAACGTACATTGTTTTTGAAGAAGTCACAATGTGCTAAAACATGCGCAATAATGAGTTTATTTTGTGTCAATGTATTCGTATCAAGTAAAAAAGCATAGCAAGGATTGGAATTAATAACTAGCTCATAAATTTGGCTTAAACCTAAGTCATATTGAAGCTTCATTTTATGGAATTGTTTGCCAAAGCTCCAATGCGAAAAACGTGTCGGCATACCATATGCACCGAATGTATAAATAATATCAGCTGGGCAAATTTCATAGCGCATCGGGAAAAAATCTAAGCCAAAGCCTGATGCAATTTCTGTAATTTCATCAATGGCACGTTGCAGCTCTTTTGTATCTATGAGGCCTCCTCCTTTACGGCTCATTCTTTTTGAAGAAACTTTTTAATGCATCATAGACATCGCCTTTTTTACGCAAAATATGATGGCGAAATTTCGGATCATCAATCTTTTTGTAAGTATACATTAATGTAGAAAAACGATTATGCTGATTAACCTCTCCATAGCCAAACATACTGGAAACTTCCATTAACTCCCCGACCAGCTTCAAGCATTTTTCATTGTCCATCGAAATATTTTCGCCATCGGAAAAGTGCACAGGATAAATATTGTAGCGTGTTGGTGAATACTTTCCTTGAATAAGCTCCAATGCCTTGATATAAGCTGATGAACAAATCGTGCCACCACTTTCACCCTTTGTAAAAAAGGCTTCCTCTGTCACGACCTTTGCTTCTGTATGATGCGCAATAAATTCAATTTCGACCGTTTCATATTTAGAGCGTAAAAACTTTGTCATCCAAAAGAAAAAGCTCCTTGCACAATATTTTTCAAAAGCGCCCATAGAACCACTCGTATCCATCATAGCAAGCACAACGGCCTTGGATTCGGGCTTCACCACCTCATCCCATGTTTTAAAACGTAAATCTTCATGATGAATCGGTGTAATTTGTGGTGTTCCTGTCATAGCATTGCGCTTTAAAGCATTAAGAATAGTACGTTTCTTATCAACATTGCCCATCAAACCTTTTTTCCGAATATCATTAAACTCAATTTTCTCTGTTTGAATCGCTGCCTGCTCTTTTTGTTGAAGATTAGGTAACTCCAATTCCTGAAACAAAACATTTTGAATTTCTTCGAGACTTATTTCTGCTTCATAGTAATCCTGCCCTGGTTTATCTCCAGCCTCTTTTCCTGTGCCCTGTTGTGCTTGCCCCCTACTCGGCTCTCGTGCAATAACATCCCCTACATTGCTATCTCCTTGTCCCTGCCCTACATGCTTGGAATTATCATAGTTATAACGTATTTTATATTCATCGAGTGAACGAATAGGGATTTTAATAACATCACGCCCATTTGACATCACAATACTTTCTTCGCTAATTAAATCAGGTAAATTATTTTTAATGGCATCTTGCACTTTTTCCATATGACGTTGCTGATCTTGGTGTCCTTTACGATGAAGCGACCAATTTTCCTGTGAAATGACAAAACGTTTATGTTGATCTTCACTCATTTCTATTTACACCACCTGTAACAGCACTTTTTTTATACTATGCGGTAGCTCATCATTCTTGAACTTCTTTATAAAATTTTGTCCTCTATGACAAAAAGGCAACTCATACGGCAAATATGAGTGCCTTTCTACATAGTCATTAACGATTTAACAAGCTACCTACATATTGTAATAACTCGTTTGCAGATGTTGTATTATAACCATGCTCATCCACAAGCCTTGCTACAACCTCATTAATCTTCTTCAATTGTGATTCATCTGGCATTTTGGAGGACGTTGTAATTTTCACAACATCTTTCAAGTCAGCAAATAGTTTCTTTTGAATCGCTTCACGCAGTCGTTCATGTGAATTGTAATCAAAGCGTTTGCCTTTTCGTGCATAGGCCGAAATACGAATTAAAATTTCTTCACGGAATGCTTTTTTTGCATTTTCTGAAATGCCAATTTGTTCTTCGATTGAACGCATTAATTTTTCATCTGGATTCATTTCCTCGCCCGTTAATGGATCGAGCAATTTATTTTTATTGCAAAATGCTTCTACATTATCAAGGTAATTGTTCATTAGCGTTTTTGCTGATTCTTCATAGGAATACACAAATGCTTTTTGCACTTCATTTTTCGCAATTTCATCATATTCTCTACGGGCTACCGCAATATAATTCATATATTTCTCACGGTCCTCCTGTGAAATGGAGGCATGCTGGTCTAAACCATCCTTTAATGCACGCAGTACATCTAATGCATTGATAGATGGGATTTCTTTACGAATAATGGCAGAAGAAATACGGTTAATAATATAGCGTGGGTCAATACCATTCATGCCCTCATTTGGGAACTCCTTTTTCAGCTCCTCTAAATCAACGGAATTAAAGCCCTCCACACTTTCTCCGTCATATAAGCGCATTTTTTTCACTAAATCCACGCCTTGCTTTTTCGGAATTTCCAGTCTTGTCAGCACTGAAAAAATAGCCGCTGCTTTCAAAGCGTGTGGCGCAATATGCACGTGGGACATATCACTTTCCTTAATCATCTTCTCGTAGATCAGTTCCTCTTGGCTGACTTTTAAATTATAAGGAATAGGCATGACAATAATCCGTGAGTGCAATGCTTCATTCTTTTTATTAGCAATAAATGATCGGTACTCTGTTTCATTCGTATGAGCAACAATTAATTCATCTGCACTAATTAAGGCAAAGCGACCAGCTTTGAAATTACCTTCTTGTGTTAATGATAATAAATTCCACAAAAACTTTTCATCTAATTTCAGCATTTCTTGAAACTCCATCATACCTCGATTAGCTTTGTTCAATTCACCATCAAAACGATAGGCTCTTGGATCAGATTCAGAGCCATATTCACCAATTGTGGAGAAATCAATACTACCCGTTAAATCAGCAATGTCCTGCGATTTCGGGTCAGAAGGTGTAAATGTTCCAATCCCAACACGTTTATCCTCTGAAAAGGTAATACGTTCAATCATGACATGTTCAATGCGCCCATCATAGTCCTTTTCAAGACGCATCGTATTTAAAGGCGACAAACTTCCTTCAATACGAATACCATATTCCTCATAAAAATCTTGACGTAAATGATGTGGAATTAAATGTAGCGGATCTTCGTGCATTGGGCAGCCTTTAATAGCATAAACTGCACCTTCGTCTGTACGAGAGTATTGCTCTAAGCCTCGTTTAAGTAGTGTAACAATAGTTGATTTTCCACCACTTACTGGGCCCATCAATAACAAAATACGTTTGCGTACATCTAATCTTCTTGCCGCTGGATGGAAATATTCCTCTACCAATCGTTCAATGGCTGTTTCAAGTCCAAAAATTTCTTGTCCAAAAAACTGATACATCTTTTGCTCATCTCGTTCTAGAATACCTGCACTTTTAATCATATTGTAAACACGTGAATGCGCTGTTTGTGCAACTTCAGGCCTTTCTTTAATAATGCTTAAATAATCCGCAAATGTACCTTCCCATTTCAGGCGATTTTCTTCTTCACGATAATTTTTCACTTTATCTAAAATATTAATTAGCCTTCCCTCCATTCAGGGCTTGATTTAGTACATATTATGTTTGAAGGGAAAGGATGATACCTATTTCTTTACGCATGAAGTTCGATAATTCGGTTATGCTAATGGCATATTTGAAAGGAGGCTCAACATTGTATCGCTCTTTCTTATTAATCGTAGGGCTGCTCCTTATCCCTATAAATGGACTTGCCAGCAGTGAGGAGGACATTGTTGAACAGCGAATGTCTTATTACACACAATTTGAGGAAGAATTAATTCCTTGGCATTTCTTAGCAGCCATTGACCAATATGAACGCAATTTACAAACCGTACGCAAAGATATTCCGAAGCGTGAAGGCTTTTTAGCTATTCAATTTTCTGATGAATATTGGTCAGGCGCATTGAATCCTGAAAAAAACGATACCATTCCCGAAACCATTTGTTATTTCGATGGAATGGGTATGGATGGTAATGGAGATGGTATTGCCAGTCGACAAGATGATACAGATGTGATTGTGTCAATGGCACATTATTTAAGTAAATTTGGCACAACTGATGAGGATTTCAAACTCGCTTTATGGGAATATTACGGCAGTGAAGAAGCTGTCAATCAAATTTTTGCTATCGCCAATTTGTACCAGCATTTTAAAACAACTTTGCTTGATGCACATACATTCCCTATCCCAACTCGCTATGATTACAGCTATAAAGGCACATGGGGCGCAAGTCGTGGTTGGGGTGGTCGCCGTATTCACGAAGGAACCGATATTTTTGCAGGCTATGGGACACCTGTTGTCTCTACCTCCTATGGTGTTGTAGAGGTAAAAGGCTGGAATCAATTTGGTGGCTGGCGTATTGGTATTCGAGATAATCATAATTCGTATCATTATTATGCCCATCTTGGTAGCTATCATAAGGATATTACAGTAGGTGATATCGTGGAGCCAGGAACAGTACTTGGCTATGTTGGAAGCTCTGGGTACGGCAAGGAAGGCACATCAGGCAAATTCCCTCCACACCTTCATTACGGTATTTATAAATTCAATGGCCGTTCACAATGGGCATTTGATCCATATCCATCATTATTACAATGGGAACGACAAGCTAAAAAAGCGACCTAGGCTATCAGGTCGCTTTTTATGAACGTATTGGCACTCGTTCTAGCTCATGGCGTTTAATAATAATACTTATTTTTTGAAACCATTCTTCACATAATGCCTCTTGCTCCTGATAAGCATCGTCTGCTCGTGCGATAGCTTTATCATTGTCAATAAATACATATTCTAAAATAGGTGTTGTTAAATTATCTACCACAATTTGCAAAGCTAGTTTATTGACAGCTTCACTTTCCTCTTCATCCTCTACTATGGCAAGTAAACTATCGCTAATGAGCTGATGACATGTATGGGCAATAACCATATCGTCTTCTACAATTGCCACTTCATAAATTTTATGAAAGGAAATATTTTTCATGGCGATATCTTCTGTCAAACTTTCTCTAGTTGCGAAAATCATTGTACTGGATGGTTCATTCAATAATAAAGCACTTAAAGCATCCTCTGCTAGTAGACATTGTGTATGTGGTATGGCTTTGAATTCATCTTCACTGACTGACTGTTGCGCTCTCCGTACCTGTGTCGCTCTATAGTATTTCTTTATATAGCGAATACTGCCAAACAGGATTAAGACAAAGCCAATCCAGCCATATAGTGTACTCAGTATAGCCGTCTCAACAGCTGCTGCTAATAAAAGATAAATGATACCTAGCACTATCAGAAAAAAGTTTGCATTCATCTCACACCTTCAAAAATAGCTTTTTCTGAAATATATTCAAAAAGTGCTCTGTTCATTCTAATCAATTACGCTTCAGCGTAATTGCGTCTGGATTTTTTCGAGTTCGCTCATATAAAGGAAGTTAGCCTAAAAGCATCACATCCTGTGACAACGGCTTGTTAACGCTGTCGCTTCATTTTCGCACAGAAAACATTTGTTGCTGTCGCTACGTTTCACTCACGCTTTCGCACAGAAAATATTTGCTGCTGTTGCTCACGTTACACTATGCTTTCGCACAGAAAACATTTGTTTAACCAAGATAAAAAACAACCACAGCGTCCCATGACAAACGCTGTGGTTGTTACCCCTTAATGTTTCATATTTAACTATTTTGTGTAAGTAGTAAAACAGATGGTATAAATGATAGTGCAAACATACCTACATACCATACTGAGGCACGACGTAAAGAAAAACGTACTTTTCTTTTTTCTGCATAAAAAATATCCACAATCACTGCAACAATTAGTGGCGTTGTTACACAGGCAATCGCAACTAATACAATGTCAAAATAGTTCATAAAAAACACCCCTATGTAAGAAACATTTCTTTCCCTTTTGTGACAACTTTATGTCTAATTAAAGAATACACATTTTCGTCACAATTGTCAACAAGAAAAATGAAGCGCTTTCATTTTTAAATATCGAGAGTACTACCCTCGATATTTATCTGTTAAGCCCCGTAAAAAGTAACGAACAAAGCTATCTTTACATTCTTTATAATTACGATGGCTTGGATTGCGTAAAATCGCACCTAGCTCGCCCTTCGATACAGTAATACCGCCCTCATACATCATCTCTAGCATATCTTCAGTCGTCAGAGCTAATGCAATTTTGACCTTTTTCAATAAAACATTGTTGCGGCTTTCTTTCCCTGTAGCAGGTGGTGGTCCCTCTTCTCCTGGCTTCTGTCCACGCTTAAAAATAATAAAGCCATTTAAGAAGGCTTCCAGCATTTTATTATTGACTTTGATAAATTCTTCAGGTGCATCTTCTTGCTCCTCTACTTTTATGAGCATATTTAATACATCTTCTTTGGTAAAATCCATGCCACCAAGCTTAAAAATTTCCACCATATCTATATTTTTAATATCAAGCGCATATCGCAGTCGAATTAATAAATCATTATTCGTCATTTTGTAAAATCCTCTCTTTTTGCAAACTTCTTTTTATTATAACATTTGCCTTTGGGCAGTTCTATCGGTCACTTTTAACATTCTATCCGTCACATTTGCCATTCTATCCATCCCAGCAAAAAAAGCGAATCTCCCACACAGGAGATTCGCTCAAACTAAAGACTTATTTAAACACTTGCGCTGCTGCAACAGCCTTTTTCCAACCTGCATAAATACTGTCACGATGCTCGTCATCCATATCAGGTGTAAACTGATGATCTAAATTCCAATACTTGCTGATATCCTCTGTTGAATTCCAATAACCAACTGCTAAACCTGCTAGGTAAGCCGCACCTAAAGCCGTTGTTTCATTGATAACTGGGCGATCAACAGGCACATTCAACAAATCAGCTTGGAATTGCATTAAGAAATTGTTGGCTACTGCACCACCATCTACACGTAATTTTGCTAACGGAATATTTGCATCCGCTTCCATCGCAGCCAATACGTCCTTCGTTTGATACGCTAATGACTCTAATGTTGCACGTACAAAATGCTCTTTTGATGTGCCACGTGTTAAACCAAACACTGCCCCACGCACATCTGAATCCCAATAAGGTGTGCCTAAACCAACGAATGCTGGTACTACATAAACACCCTCTGTTGATTCTACACGTGCTGCATATTGCTCTGACTCACTCGCATTGCGGAACATACGTAAGCCATCACGTAGCCATTGAATTGCTGAACCAGCTACGAAAATACTGCCCTCCAGCGCATATGTTACCTTGCCATCTAAGCCCCAAGCTAATGTCGTTAATAAACCATTGTTCGATTTTACGGCTTTATCGCCTGTGTTCATTAACATAAAGCATCCTGTACCATATGTGTTCTTCACCATTCCTTCTTCAAAACAAGCCTGACCGAATAATGCCGCTTGTTGGTCGCCAGCAGCACCTGCAATTGGAACAGCAGAGCCAAAGAACAATGATTCCTCTGTGTGGCCATACACTTCAGAAGAAGGACGTACTTCTGGTAGCATTGAAGCAGGAACTGTTAAAATTTCTAATAGCTCCTCATCCCATTTTAAATCGTAAATATTGTACATCAATGTACGAGAAGCATTCGAGTAATCTGTGACATGTACTTTACCGCCAGATAGCTTCCAAATTAACCATGTATCAATCGTACCAAATAATAAATCGCCCGCTTCAGCCTTTTCACGCGCACCTTCTACATGATCTAAAATCCATTTCACTTTCGTTCCAGAGAAGTAAGCATCGATTAATAATCCTGTTTTATCACGGAATAAATCATTGTAACCGTTTTCCTTTAATTGCTCACAAATATCATTCGTTTGACGTGATTGCCATACAATTGCATGATACACAGGTTTACCCGTATTTTTATCCCAAACTACTGTTGTTTCACGTTGGTTAGTAATCCCTACACCTGCAATTTGGCTTGATTGTATGCCTTTTTCTGTTAAAACAGTTGCAATACAAGATAAAATCGATGACCAAATTTCTTCTGCACTATGCTCTACCCAGCCTGCTTGTGGGAAATATTGTTGGAATTCTTGCTGTGCTGTGTGTACGATTTTCCCATTTTCATCAAATAAAATAGCACGTGAACTTGTTGTTCCTTGATCTAACGATAAAATATATTTTTTCTCTGACATAGTATATACCCCCAATAATGATTTAGTCTTCAATACGAACGTTTTTAACTGTTACTTGTGCCCCTATAAAAATAATAGCGACAATCACTGCAAAAATCCAAAATGCGATACTGTTTTTTCCTTCAAATACTTGTTGGAAAAATAAAGCACCAAACGTCCCACCGATAATTGGTCCTACAACTGGCACCCATGCGTATGACCAACCTGAACTGCCTTTGCCTGGAATCGGTAAGAAGAAATGGGCAATACGTGGACCTAAATCACGAGCTGGGTTAATCGCATAGCCTGTTGGACCACCTAAAGCCATACCAATGACAACAATTAACATCCCCACTAAAAATGGATTTAAACCATCTGTAATTGTGTTTGTACCTAAAGCTAAAATACCTAACACTAAAATAAATGTCCCTACTGTTTCTGAGAGTAGATTTGATAATGGATGCTTAATAGCAGGCATTGTAGAAAATGGTGCTAATTTTGTATCTGCATCTGTTGTTGCTTTCCAATGTGGTAAATACATGAAATAAACAAGTGTTGCTCCTAAAAATGCACCAATCATTTGTGCTGCAATATAGGCTGGTACATCTTCCCACGGAAAATTCCCAATCGTTGCAAGTGCAATCGTTAATGCTGGATTTAAGTGAGCACCACTGATGCCACCAACCGCATACGCTGCCATTGCTACTGCAAGACCCCAAGCAAATGTAATAACAATCCATCCGCCACCAAAGCCTTTCGATTTGTTCAGCACCGTGCCTGCAACGACACCGCCACCGAATAAAATAAGAATCATTGTGCCGACTAACTCGGCTGTAAACGTAGACATATTGAAGTCCCCCTTTGTGATAGTGCACATGGAAAACAAAAAGGAACCCACACTTAATCAAACTACATAGATACATGTAGATGAATAAATGTGGGTTCCTTTTCCTAACCACGCGCTTATGAACTTGTATTCATTGTAGAGAAAAAAACATACATAGTCAACTATTTTTTGAAATTTTCCCACAATTTTTTATTAGATGTTGTGATGGCAATGGCTCCGCAAGTTAAAGCTTCTTCTATATTATCTATAGTACGTACTAAACCACCTGTAATCACAGGAATATTTGTACGTTCATGTACTTCCTGAATCATAGAAGGAATAATCCCTGGTAGTAGCTCAATATAATCTGGCTGTGCTGCCTCAATCATTGAATAACTTTTTTCAAGTGCAATCGTATCGATTAAAAATACACGCTGAATAGCCATAATACCACGTGCTTTCGCTTTAATTAACATATTAGAGCGTGTAGAAATAATACCAGCAGGACGAATATCATTACATAAAAAATCTGCTGCAAAATTATCTGTTTTTAAACCATGAATCAAATCTGCATGGATAATTAACTTTTTACCTCGTCGTTCTGCTTCACGCTTTAAAGATATTAGTAAACTAATATGCACTTCTAATAAAACAATATAAGTAAACGGACTTTCTAATATTTCATCAAACTGCTTAACCGTACGGGCGGCAGGAATGATTTGCTGGTTATCAAAATGCATACCATTCTCCTTCCTTCAATAAGGTAAAAGGTCGCCCCCCATGAATAAGGCGACCTTTTTTATTATAACGCAGTCGTAGCGCGTGTAATTTCTTTTTCTACATCTTTTTCATATTGAGCACGTTGCTCCGCTGACCAGCTAAGCTGTTTTGCCATTTCATCTAAAATAGCATCTTTATATTGCTTCACAGCAGCCATATTAAAGAACATATAAGCTGTACGGCGAATCATGAAATCATTTGGATGCACAACCATTTCATGCTCAATGCCATACATTAATTGAGCATAGAGCCAAGCTGGTAAAACAGGATGTGCTTCTTTTACATAGTCAAATACAATATCCACATTGCTACCATAATGTTGTGTTAAAAATTTCGCTTCTTCCTCAGATAAGCCCAATTTTTTTCCAACCCTTGTACGATCATATAAGAAAGCATGGAGTTTTTTAGAGCCACCAATATCCCCGCCAGAAATCGGAATATGTTTTGTCGTACATGGAGAAGATTGAATACCAAATTGTTGCTCTAAATCTTTTGCTATTGTATTTAATACGGTTTCAGCCATTTTACGATAGCCTGTTAGCTTTCCACCTGCAATCGTCACAAGACCTGATGGTGATACCCAAACCTCATCTTTACGAGAAATTTCAGATGGATTTTTTCCATCCTCATGGATTAACGGACGAACACCTGCCCAGCTTGACTCAATATCTGCATCCGTCACCTTAACATTTGGGAACATATAATGAATCGCCTTCATAATGTAATCTCGGTCCTCCTGGTGAATATCCATATTACGAGGATCTCCCTCATAAAACGTATCCGTTGTACCAACATATGTTTTACCATGACGAGGAATCGCAAATACCATACGGCCATCTGGTGTATCAAAATAAACCGCTTGATGTAACGGGAATTTCGCCTCATCAAACACGATATGTACACCTTTAGATAAAATGAGATGCTTTCCTGATTGCTTCCCTTCAATTGTACGAACATCATCAACCCATGGACCAGCTGCATTGACAACTGCCTTTGCACGGATATTGAATGGGCTGTTGGCAATTAAATCATTCGCTACGATACCATTGATTTGGCGACGTTCATTGTAAAGGAAGTTTTCTGCTTTGACATAATTAATTAATGTAGCACCTTTCGCAATCGCTGCTTTTGCCACTTCAATTGTTAGACGTGCATCATCTGTACGATATTCTACATAAACGCCACCGCCTAGTAGGCCTGTTGTTTTCACTAGTGGCTCTTTTTCAATCGTTTTCCTCGCATTTAACATATAGCGACGCTCTGAACGTTTCACACCTGCTAAAAAATCGTAGACACGTAAACCAACATTTGTGGAATATCTCCCGAATGTCCCACCTTTATGGAAAGGCAATAGCATCCAAACAGGTGTTGTCACATGTGGACCATTTTCATAAACAATCGCACGCTCTTTCCCTAACTCAGCTACCTCCTTCACTTCAAATTGCTTTAAGTAACGTAGTCCCCCATGCACTAATTTTGTGGAACGGCTAGACGTACCCGCTGCAAAATCCTGCATTTCTACTAATGCCACAGAAAGTCCACGAGCAATGGCATCCAACGCAATACCACATCCCGTAATACCACCGCCAATAACTAATAAATCGTATTCTTTACCTTGTAGTTCCTCGATTGTTTGTTGTCTTTGCAATGCTGAAGCTGTACTCATTATCCATTTCCTCCTTAATTTTAAGGTAAAAAAAGACCATCAAAAGCATATGTACGACTATGTACATATGTTTTTGATGGTCTCTCATTCGCTCAAACCTGATATTAACTTAAGCTCATTGTAATATGGACCACCGAAAAAGGCAAGTTACTTCCTAAAAAGTTAACAAAATCAATATACGCCAGCGTAATTACGTTTGGTTTTTTCAAGTTCGCTCAAAAAAACCATGATAAAAGCATTTTGAATCGCGCATTATTGTAGATTCGTTATAGTAAATGAAGGGAGGTGTTCATGCTGAGTTTTCACCAAATTGTAGATGAGCATAGTGAGCATTTATTACGTATAGCGTACTACTATACTAAAAATTTACACGCAGCAGAAGATATTGTACAAGATGTTTTTATCAAATTTTCGCAGAGCAATTATATAGAGCAAGGACTACTACACGCTTATTTAACGAAAATGACTGTCAATCGTAGTAAAGACTATTTAAAAAGTTGGTCCTATCGAAAATACAGCTTCAAGAACAATTACCTTTTATTCCTTTTTTACAAAAGGATCGCCTAACACAAAAAGAATTGCGTTCAACTATTGGAGAGGCCGTGCTCGCATTGCCTCTTAAATATCGTGAAATCATTATCCTTTATTATTATGAAGAATTACATACAGTAGAAATCGCTACATTATTACAGCAACCTGAAAGCACAATCCGAACACGGTTGCGTAGAGCTCGTGACAAACTACGTCCTGTATTATCAAGTGAATGGGAGGATTTATATGAAGAATGAAATCAAAAAAGGCTTGCTTGATATAACACCAAATTTACAACAAAGTAAAACATATATTCAAAAAGCTGTGCTATCCCCCCAAAAAAATAAAAAACAGCTATGGCCACAAGCTATATTCATCTGTTTTCTGCTATTATCTATTATTTTTTTAGTTACTGAATGGCAGACATCTTATACTGTAGAAGGTTTTTCAGAAGAAACATTAAAAATGTATAGTCTATTACAAGATGGAGATGCCACTAAAGAATACCAGCAAGATTTATTACTTGTAAAATACGGTCAGCAAAAAGGAATTATATTCCAAAAACAATCTATAAACAAATTAATCACAACCTATGAAGCACAGTTACCCTCTACTTTTGATAAAGTACTAAATAAGGAAGGTATCACAAAAGCAGCTTATAGAGAACAATTTTTAACATTACAAGCACAAGTTCAGCTTATCTATGATACATTATTACCTCAATATGAGAAAATTTATCCACAATTTCATCATGAAATTTATGGTCAGCTACTACTACTTGATGCCATGGAGGAATTAAAAGCAGAAAGTATGCCATTTGGGACTGTGACAACAATACCCGCTATTGTTTTATACGAAAATAACAATACACGAATTTTAGCGTTACTTGAAAAAAAGCGCTTATTAGAGGAACAAGTCATCATAATGCCAAAGCGAGATACACTATCACTAAAAACAGGAACAGAGGTACTATTACAAAATAGCTTTTTGACAGATGTACAGACAAAGACTAGATGGAAGCAATTTGTCGTTAGTCAGGATATAACAGTGGCAACGGCAAATAAAACAATTATATTACCAGCCATGCAAAAGCAAGTAGATGCTTTTTTTCAGCAAACGACTTGGGAGAGCCTTTCCCAAACTGCCAAGCCTGATATGCAACTACAAACATTACATGGTGACTATTCAGTTTGGTATGGAAAAGATATTATTCTTGGCTTAGACCATAAACAATTTACCATTACGAAAGAAATGCTAACAGAATGGGGAGAAAATTTCATACAAAATTAAAAATGTAAGCAACAAATATCTGGCTATTTGTTGCTTACATTTATCTATTCTTCCCCTAAATATGCTTTCTGTAACTCAGCAATATCAAACTTTTTCATTTGTAGTACAGCTTTATTTACACGGGCTATTTGTTCTGCTGTGCTATTACTCATCATCTCGTCCATTGCTCTCGGTACAATTTGCCACGATACATTGAATGGGTCCTTCAGCCAGCCACATTGCTCGGCTTCAGGTACAGCAGATAATTTATGCCAATAATAGTCAATGTCCTCCTGTGTATCGCAATACACCATAAATGATACAGCTTCATTAAAGTTAAATTGATGATTATGGGCACTATCCATTGCCGTAAACCATTGATGTTCTAGCATAAAATCGGAGAACATCACCGTGCCTTCTTTGTCTGGTTCCATTCCTTGAGGATAATGTAAAACAAGCCCTTGTCTCGCGTTGTGGAATATAGATAAATAAAAATTCATCGCCTTTTCAGCATTGCCATATTGCTCATTCACAAATAACAAGGCTGGTAAAATCGGCGGACGTTCCTCACCTTCAGGATTCGTTAAAATTAACTGCCATGACAGTCCATATTTATCTTGAATCCAGCCATATTTTTTGCTAAAAGGATATTGGTCTAGTGGCATTAAAGCCGTGCCACCCTCTGATAGCTTGTGCCAAACTGCCTCTAGTTTATCGCTCGCATCTGCATCTCTTGACGGATCAAAATTAACGGTAAAGGATATCGACGGATTAAATGTAAAATAGGGCCCTGCACTAATCGCCATAAACGGTTGACCCCATAGCTCAAAAGACACAAGATGTGCATCGCCTGATGGTGTATCATGAAGTGTTGTATTGCTTGTAATACGTGAATTTGGAAAAACGGAAGTATAAAATGCTGCTGCTTCATGTGCCTCTTTGTTGAACCATAAATGTGGCACAATGTTTGGTTTTGTATTTGTCATTCTTAAACCTCCTACTATTTTTAATTTTCATGCATAGCTTGCCTTACTTGATTAGGAATCATCACTACCTCTGTCTTGAGATCCACTGGTTTAAAGGTTTTATCTATACATTCGTCCCAATAAACTAAATGCTTTTTATCAACCCAATGCTCAGATTGTTCTACTGCCAACCCACCCTCTCCACGAATCGAATACCAATAAAGAAATTCTTCACCATTTACATGCTCTCTGAAAATCGTTTCAACATACATCTTTTCACCTTTCAAAGTGACAAGAACGTCCTCCATATTAGCATTCAAAAAATGTAACCATTCATCCACTTGCTTAGACTTACCTTTTTTAACCTTAAATCTTGTTAATTCGATATTCATAAAATTTTTCCTGCCTATCATCTCTTATTAATTATACCCACGCTCACCGTAAGGCTGTAACTTATCAAGCCATTGCTGTTCTAGCTTTTCAAGCGCACGTTTTTCATCAAAATAGCCTTCCTCTTTTTTCTTTACATATTCAACGACTTCCACGACAAAAGCATCCTTGCCGAATGTATTATAGTCTGCTTGTAACGCTTTATTCATATGTGTACCTGTTTTTAACATAAACTGAAATCCGTTCAATCGTTTTAAGTTATTGAAGCTACCAACAAACACTTTACCGTTTTGTTGATTGGTTATCGTGAAAACGCCTGCTTCAATTTTTATTTCCTTATACATTTCCTTTAATTCTTTTTTATGATCCATTCGAATACCCTACTTTCTTATTTTTTTACCCAATACGCACTACCATCATCATGACGGTCAATAAAGCCATATTCGATTAAGCTACGACGTATTTGCACATAATCCTCATAAATCGGCTGAATAATAGCATTTAATTCTTTTTCTGTGTAATGCTTCTCGATATCTAATAAATTCGTAATCGCACGTAAAATAACAATTTGTTGCTTTGCTCGCTTTGGAAAACGTACTAGCTTACTACCTACACCATTCGAAAAACATTTTTGTAGTATTTGCTGCTCCTCAGTAGACGTCACATTATAACGCTCATCCACCATCGTCGCTGTTTTGTGAATCGGCACAAAGCTCTCCTCCTTTTGACTAGATTCCTTTAACAATTCCATCATTGCTAGAAACACCTTTGCCTGACGCTCCTTCTCCTTTAGCGTAAAACGATGGTGACGAATCGTTGCCACACTGCCAATAGCTAGCTCTTCCTTTATCATTTGGTCACTTTTTCCTTCATAGAAAAGGCGTAAAATCTGACCTTGATGCTCTGTTAAGCCTGTCATTTTTTTATTGAGTCCATTTAAATAATGAAAAACAGATTGATGGGCATCAGCAATATGTTTTTGCATAAATTTTTCTGCCTCATAAAGTAGTTCCTCATATGGATAAATAATGCCCTTTTCAACCTTTTCCCCACAAAGCACACAAGTAAAGTATTGTTCTTCCTCTACATAACCTTTTTTAATCGATTCTAATGAAGCCTGCCAAAACAATTCATTTGTATCCATCCCAAAACCTCTTTCTCAAACAAAAATAAATATCGTTTATATTTTTATAAACAATTTATCAAATTGTTTATAAAAAATCAACACCTTTTATGTAACTTAAATATTATATACTAATGAAGTAATCAATTAATGAGGTGACAGAATGGATACAAATTTACAACAAATTTTAGCGTTGCGAAAAGCAGGAAAGTTAGAAGAAGCAAGTGCATGTATGCGTACGTTATTGCAAACAGATATCCATAATGCACTTTACCAATACCAAATGGCTTGGTGCTACGATAATTTAGGGTTAGAGACGGAAGCCGTTCCACACTACGAACAAGCAATTGCACTTGGCTTGACTGGTGAAGATCTACAAGGTGCTTATGCAGGATTAGGAAGCACTTATCGAGCATTAGGACAATACGAATTAGCAGAAAAAACATTGCAAGCGGCCATAAAGCAATTTCCAAATGCTCATTATTTCAAGGTATTTTATGCCATGACACTTTATAATTTACAGCAGCATGACAAGGCAATGGAGTATTTATTGACGACGCTTGCTGAAACAACGAATGATGAAGGGATTTTACAATATCAAAAAGCTATTTTATTTTATAGTGATAAGCTCAATCAAACATGGGATTAGTTATTTTTATCAAAATAAAGATGGTATGAACATACATTCACACCATCTTTATCATGTTTCGCTTAAATTGCACTAAAATCGTGGTTAATAATTTCAACTAATTTGAATTGGTCATTCAAAAATTCAAATTTCAAAATACAACAGTTATTGATTCTCCCTTGATGGTCAACATCACTTGTATGGCTCCAATTTCTCATAAACTGTCTACAAGCAGCGCCATGTGACACAGCAAGTATTGTATGACTCGTGTCATTTTTCATAATATCCAGCAATGTTTGAGCTATACGTTCTCTAAAGTCCATTTCCTTTTCTCCGCCATAAGGAACAAAAAAATCGCCATATGGTAAAGGCGGGTTTAAATATTCAGGCTCTCCTTCAAAGCGACCAAAATTCCACTCCTTCAGCCCTTTCACTCGCTGGTAAGGCAAATTTGTTATTTGTTCCAACGTATCTGAGGCTCTTTCTGAAGTGGAGCTATAAGCGCTGTCAAACAGAATATGATGTTGCTCAAAATACGCTTTGGCCATTTGTGCTTGTTTTATTCCTCTTTCTGTCAATGGCGAATCACACCAGCCCTGTACTTTATGTAATTGATTAAATAGTGTTTCACCATGTCGCATTAAATATAATGTTTGCATTGTCATTCCTCCTCATCTTCACTTTCATCGTACTCCTTAGAGCTCACTTTAAGGCAAGTTTATCATGAAAAAGCAAGCATTATTTCAAAAATTTCAAAATAATTAAAAAAATATTGCTAAGCAAAAATTTTTGTGATAGCATCAAGGAAACATTGACATACTTAACAGGATTGTTACTCTTTGAGGCATTACCTACCTATCTTTATTTGGTGTGCTTTAAAGAGTTTTTGTATTTAATAATCTATATAGGAGTTAAACTATGAAGGTCATTAAAAAAATCAATAACAATGTGGCAATATGTATGGATAGCAACAATAAAGAATTAATAGCATTTGGAAAGGGGATTGGTTTTCCTCCAATGCCCTATGAACTTTCTGATTTAAGTTCCATTTCTATGACATTCTATCGAATTGACAATAGGTTCTATCATCTAATTGAAGAAATTCCAGAAAATATTTTTGAGGTAACAGCGCTTATTGCTGATAAAGCTAGGAAAACATTAACCTCACCTCTTAATCCGAATCTTTTAATTAGCTTAGCAGACCATATCAATTTTGCTACTATCCGTTTAAAAAAATATAAAAAAATGCAAATGGTTTTTTCATATGATGTGGAGCAGTTATATCCAAAAGAAACTGAATTGGGAAGATATGCTGTTGACTTAATTCAAAAAAGGTTATTTGTGAAATTTCCAGAAAGTGAAATCACTAATATTGCAATGCATTTTGTGAATGCAAAGGAAGAAGAAGAGCCTGAAACAGAAGGCCCAGATACAGAAGCATTAATTTGGGAGGTTGCTGATAAAATAGAAGACTTTTTCTCTTTGACGATAGATAGAACGAGCTTCAACTACAATCGTTTTGCCATGCATATGCGATATTACTTAAAAAGAATCAAAGACGAAGCACAATTTATGAATGATAACACAGCTATCTTAACAGCAATGAAAGAAAACAATGAAAAAATTTATGACTGTGCATTTATGATTGGCAACTATATTGATGAAAAATTAGCGTCTACAACGACAGAAGACGAAATTTTGTATTTGATGATGCATATTAATCGAATTATAAAAAATACAATTATTTGAATAATAGGGATTGTCACTCGTGATGGAGGCATTACCCAAAGCTAGTATGTGAAAACACATATTAGCTTTGGGTTTTTTATTTATTAAAGACAAAGATACACGTGAAGAAAATAATTTTTTTCTTCACTTTATATAATAATTACTTATGGGAGATGGAGGAAAAACAAATGGCCAAAACAGAACGATTTCAAAAAATTGCCGAAGATGTGCTACAAGCAATTGGAGGCAAAGACAATGTTAGTCACGTTACACATTGTATGACAAGACTACGTTTTAACCTCAAAGATGAGAGTATACCGAATAAGGAAGAAATGCAAAACATCCCTGGTGTTATTGGCGTGATGAATGCTGGTGGGCAATTTCAAGTTATTATTGGGCAGACGGTAGACAAGGTGTATCAACACTTAGCTGACATCGGTGGATTTGAAAACAATATGGTTACAGATGGAGTAGCTCAAACGAAGAAGCTTACTTTAAAGGGTATCGGAAGTGGCATTCTTGATGGACTAGCAGGCTCACTTACTCCCCTTATCCCGTTGCTTCTTGCCGCATCAATGTTTAAGTTTTTAGTGGCGCTACTGGGTCCAAGTATGCTTAATGTGATGAGTGACAAAAGTGATTTATATGTGTTATTTAATTTTGTTGGGGATGCTGGATTTTACTTTTTCCCTATCGCAGTTGCTTATACAGCGGCTAGAAAATTTGGTGCAAGCCCTGTACTAGCTATTTTCTTAGGTGGTATTTTGCTCCACCCAACATTTGTAGCAATGGCAGCAGAGGGAACTAAATTTACGGTTTTTGGCATCCCAACCAGTGTGCAAAATTATGCATCTACTGTTCTTCCAAGCATTCTCTCTGTTTGGGTAATGAGCTATATTGAAAAGTTTTTCAATAAACACTTGCCGAGCACATTAAAGACCATTTTTGCACCAAGTTTAACCATTATGATTATGTTGCCGATTTCACTGACTGTGTTAGGTCCTGCAGGTGCTTTTCTTGGGAATTATATTTCTAAAGGAATTTTAGGTCTTTCTGGTGTTGGTGGCTTCTTAGCAATTGCTCTTATTGGTGCTGTTTGGCAATTTTTAGTATTGAGCGGTATGCACTTAGTAATGATTTCAATGCTTATTCTTGTGTTTACCAATAATGGACAAGAAGCATTAGTTTCTCCTGGTGCAACGGCGGCTAGTTTTGCTGTAGCTGGTATGGCCCTCGGTGCTGCACTGCGTATTCGCAATAAAGAGCAACGTAGCTTAAGCTTCGGGTACGTCATTGCAAATCTAGTAGGTGGTGTTACTGAACCTGGTATGTATGGTGTTGGTATTCGCTACAAACGACCATTACTCGGTATGATTGCTGGTGGATTTGCTGGTGGGCTTTATGCAGGACTAACAGGAGTTACTGCCTATGCGTTAATTCCTGTTGCCAACTTCCTGAATATATTAAGTTATGTTGGTGGCACTACCGCAAATCTTGTTAACGCAATTATTTCCGTCCTTATTTCAATTGTTGTGGCAGCAGCTGTAACTTATTTCTTTGGATTTAAGAAAGATGATCCACTTATCCAGAAAGTACAATCATAAAAATCTATGGAATTAGCAGAAGAATAGGAGATGGAACATGAAAAAGTTATTAGTAAGAGCAGATGATCTTGGATATTCAGAAGGTGTTAATTATGGAATTGCTAAAAGTGTCAAAGATGGCATTATTGGCAGTGTAGGCGTTATGACGAATATGCCTGCAGTTGCTCATGGATTGAAACTGTTGGAAGGTACTGCTGTTTGCTTTGGACAACATACGAATATTTGTATTGGTAAACCTTTAACAGACCCAGCTTTAATTCCTAGTATTACAAATGAGAACGGAGAATTTAAATCATCGAAAGAATATCGACAGGCTAAAGAAGATTTTGTCGTCTTGGATGAAGTTATACTTGAAATTGAAGCGCAATATAAACGATTTGTAGAGCTTACTGGGGAACAACCACACTATTTTGAAGGACATGCCATTGTAAGTGCAAATTTCTTTAAAGGTTTAGAAATCGTAGCTGACAAATATGGATTGAAATACTCTCCATTCCCATTAGATGGCCCATCAGTGAAAATTCGTGATAAACATGTTGTGATGTCAATGGATGCTACAGAACCAGACTATGAGCCATTTGCATCATTAAAGAAACTAATGGAAAATGCCGATGACACTGGCTATTATATGTTTATTTGCCATCCAGGCTATTTAGATAGTTATATTTTAAAAAATTCTTCACTTACGCTGCCAAGACCAATGGAAGTTGAGATGGCCTGTGATCCAAATACGAGAAAATGGATTGAAGACTCTGACATAGAACTGATTACGTATGATGATTTGTAATATTGTTATTTATCAGACGTAATTCACCAACAATCGCCCACTTAGCTGGAAGTGGGCGACTTTTTTTAATTATCACTTGGATAGACAACACCAATTTGCTTACGTACCTCATCCATAATCTCCATGACAGTCAATGAATTTTCATAGGAGTTAATGGCTGACTCTCGCTTACCTGCTTGAATTAATTTAATAAATTCCTTGATTTCATAGTACATCGAATTACTTCTTTGTGGCTGTGTAATATTTTCGACAGCACCATCTCGGTAATAAATCTCCACATGCTCTGGCGTATTAATTTTATCTATTTTAATATTGCCATTTTCCCCTTGTATTTCAGATGGCAATGCAGAGTTTGTAATTTTAGAATACATAATAACAGCTTCCATATCTTCATACTTCAGCACAATACTACCTTCACCATCGACACCTGTCTCCAGCAATAGTCCCGTTGCTTTAATATCCAATGGCTTGCCAAATAGCGCAACAAGTGGGTAAATACAGTAAATGCCAATATCCATTAGAGCGCCATTAGACAGTGCTGGCTTAAAGGCATTTAATACAACCCCCTCTTTATACGCGTCATAGCGTGAGGAATATTGACAATAGCTTGCCACATATCTGCGTATTTGCCCAATTTTATGTACATTTTGTTGGATGCTCTTAAAGTTCGGCACAAATGTGGATTTCATCGCTTCCATTAATAGTACATTGTTTGCCTTCGCTGCTTGAACCATTGCCTGTACCTCTGTGGTATTGGAGGCAATTGGTTTTTCACATAGTACATGCTTACCATTTTGCATAAATAACATTGCCTGCTCTGCATGACAAGCATTTGGACTAGCGATATACACTGCGTCAATGTCTGTGCTTTTCGCCATACTTTCTAAATCCGTAAAGGTAACTGTCACACCATATTTTTCTGCAAATTCTGTTGCTCGCTCATTCGTTCTGGAATAAATAGCCGCTAGTTGAAAATCCTCTATTTGACTTGCTGCCTCTAAAAATGCCTCAGTAATTTTATTTGTACCAATAATGCCGAATCGAATCATTCAAATATCCCTCTCTTTCACTTTTTTCTGAAATAGCTCATCATACGCCGCTCCACCTATTTGTAAAGCATTAAAATTTCACTCTTGTCCCCCGCTTTATTAAAAAAGATAAGTAAAAACACAAGAAATGAGCTACCAATCATCGTCCTTAGATAAATGATTTCATAACTAGATAATACAATATAGCTCGCTACTATGCTATCAGAGCCAAACAATAATAATGCACTTATATATTTTAGAAATAATCAATAAGCCTATCCATTACATTAACATGTAGTAGATAGGCTCTCACACCTAATTATCATTTAATCCATTCGCTAATCTCGTTCCTAACTTCTCCTTATATAAATTTTCTAATTCAATTACATCCTTCTGCGTACTATTTTTAGGGATGATTTGTAGAATAGAGAATTGAAATTCGTGATAACGCTCTGGATACTGTTTTAAATATTCAATGATTTTCTTATTATTTCCATGTTTTGTTTTTACATATGTTTCCCATCTTTGAAATAAGCTATCTGCCCCATATGCAGAGCCTACATATTGCCTGCCTTCCGCTAAATCTGTAATCAAATACACAGCGTGAACTGCTTTTAAAGCATCATGCCAATTCTCATAGGTGACTTGACTTTCAATAATCTGCTCCAATTGACCATACATAAGCATTACTCGCTCATAGCCTTTAAATTCAATCGTTGGAACACTTTTTATGGCAATAATGGGCTTGTCATTCAGTGCACTTTGACTCCAATTTACCGTTCCTTTTCCCCAATCAATATACAATCGATTTATTAAATCATGATAGTAACTTGTTTGCTCCAGCTCATGATATATGTTAGTTGGATGCTCCAACAATATTTTTGGCATTTTACTTGGAAAAAGCTGCTCCTCTATCTTTTGTGAACAGTGTGTCGGCTTATAACAACCTACTAATTTAGCTGTTGTTCCTTGATCTCCTACAAAATTTAAAACGAGGTCCACATTGTGATAAAAATCGGGTACCTGCATTTTTGTATACTCCAAAATACAATCCACATCATACGCCATTTTAAATCGTTTATGATTCATTGAGTGACGTAATAATCTCACACGTCTTAAATCAAAATTCCCCTTTTTCAATATATCTGACAGTGTTAGTGAATAGTTAGCTATCATGTTGAAATCCTCCTTTTTTAGTTTTCTTTATTTCATAGACTACCACTCTTGTATATAGTATATTCTTTTAAAATAAGATTCCCAAAATTCAATATATAGGGGTGTTTTGTGATGGAAAATAAACTATTTTCACATGTAGCAACAGCATATGCAAAAGCACGACCGACATACTCGGAGGAATATATTCATCAAGTGCCACAAAATTTAACTATTGCTGAATTTGGGGCTGGTACTGGAAAATTGACAAAACAGCTTTTGGAAACATGTCACCCTAAACATTATGTTGCCATTGAACCGAATCAAGAAATGGTTGTCCACCTCAAACAATTACAGAAAAATCACCGTTTAACCATATTACAAGAATCCGCAGAACACAACTCTGTGAAAGCTAGTAGTATAGATTTAATTGTAGTTGCACAAGCCTTCCATTGGTTTGACCCTAAAATGTTCTTAGAAGAATGCCGAAGAATTTTAGTGCCTAATGGAAAAGTACATCTAATTTGGAACAAACGAAAAAATACAACTATTAATAAGACTTGTGAAGATTTATTTACAAAATATTGTCCTGATTTCAAAGGTTTTGGGGGAGGGATTTGGCGTAATATGACCTCATTAGATTATTTTTTCAAAGACACGGGTTATACAACAAATGTATATGACCATCCGTTACTATACGATAAAGAAGCTTTTATCACACGAAACCTTTCTGGTAGCTATATCCCCACTGAAAATACAGATACGTATATGTTGATTAAAGAAGAGCTTGAAGATATCTATATAGAGTTCTTAAAAAATAATACAATCACCTTAGATAACGAGGTCGTTGTCTATCAAAATATCAAAAACTTCTAAATGACAATAAATCCACCCATTGTGAGAAAGGGTGGATTTATCATCTATTCATATACAGCTGACCATTGATCAAGCAATGCTCGTACTTCATCAGTTGATTTCGTGTGCATTAATTGATTTCTCAATTCACCAGCTCCACGGAATCCTTTGACATAAATTTTGAAAAAGCGATGAAGCCCTGTGATAGGACGTGGCAATACTTCCGCATATTGGTCTTGCAAGTCGAGCTGCAACCTTAAAAGATCAAGGTACTCTTTACTGCTATGCTCTTTTGGCTCTTTTTCAAAAGCAAAAGGATTTTTAAAAATTCCCCGCCCAATCATGACACCATCAATCCCATATTGTTCCGCAAGTTGCAGTCCTGTTTGACGATCTGGAATATCGCCATTAATCGTTAGGAGTGTATTTGGTGCAATACGGTCACGCAATTTTTTAATTTCAGGAATTAGCTCCCAATGTGCATCTACCAGACTCATTTCTTTTCTTGTCCGTAAATGAATAGAAAGGTTGGCAATATCCTGCTCTAAAATATGTGTTAACCATTCCTCCCACTCATCTAGCTCCTTAAAGCCAAGTCGTGTTTTTACGCTAACAGGTAATCCTCCTGCTTTTGCTGCTTGAATAAGCTCGGCCGCAACATCTGGACGCAAAATAAGTCCACTGCCTTTCCCTCTCGATGCCACATTCGGCACAGGGCAGCCCATATTAATATCAATGCCTTTAAACCCTAACTCTGCCATACCAATACTCATTTGACGGAAATAATCGGGATTATCCCCCCAAATATGTGCCACCATTGGCTGCTCATCCTCTGTAAACGTCAAACGACCACGCACACTTTTCATGCCCTCTGGATGACAATAACTATCCGAGTTTGTAAACTCTGTGAAAAATACATCTGGTCTTCCCGCTGCACTTACGACGTGACGAAAAACAACATCCGTTACATCCTCCATTGGTGCCAGTACAAAAAATGGTCGTGGTAAATCACGCCAAAAATTATTGCTCATTGTCAATTCAAATCCTCTCGCTCTGGATATCTTTGATTACACTTATATCATGCTTTATTGAGTATTATCAAATATAAATCTATTTGGACGTTGGTCACTTAAGATACATACAAAATAAATGATTGAAACTTATTTTACATGAAAAGTTGATGAAATAGCATAAACTTCATCCAAAGTCACAATGTTTTTACTGGCTTCATTATAAAGCAGACAGTTTAGAAGTGCATGATACCACTTCTAAACTGTCTGCTTTTATGTTTTAATAACTATTTCAAAATGTAGTTAGCCAAACAACATGATTGGAGGATGGACAAAACATGTTAGTCCCCATTCTTTGAGCTACTATCTAAATACGTGTTAATACACCATTAGGCTTTGGTAGCTCTTGAGCTGTTATTTGATTCATTTTACAAAAATGTTTAAAAAATTGCTGTGCTAGCTCTCGTTCTTTTGGTTCGCTTTTCAATGAAATAATATCAAGCAAAATTTGAGCCATCCATAAATTATCAAAATAGCGGTATTTACCTGTATTCCATGCTATTTTTGAAGGGGATTTTATATTTGTATAATATTTCCACAAAAATAACTGATCTGACTCTTGTTCTGTCAGTTTGAGTCTGTATTTGGAGTGAGCAGGAATATTTCCATCCTCACAAAGCTTACCAACAAAATTTTCATTTACCATATAGACGCCCAAAATACGTCTGTCTTTTTCAGGCATGCTGGAATCTATTGCGGTTAACAGAACAGCGCTATTTTGATGTAAACGGACTGGCTTGTTTGGCTTACCTTTGTTATTGCCACTTTTTATGGCGCCCGAAAAAACTTGCCACTCTGAAAAAGAACTATGTTGCTCCTCTATATCACACCAAAAAACCATTTGTGACTCTGGATGAAGTTTATGATGTTTCATCAATTTTTCATGTTCCAAGCGAAGTTTCTGGTTTTCTCGTTGGAGCCTTAGTTCCTCTTCCTTCTTCCATTCATCCTCTTTTCGTTCAATCGCCTTTTTTTGTATCATTTCCTCAAGTGAATTAGCATCATTTTTATCATGTAGTTTTAGATGCTTTTCAAATGCATCTGGGAAAACAAACATTTTATTTTCCGTTGCGAAATGTATTTCAACACTCGAATCATTATGTTTCACTACATTCCCAGTGCCAAAAAGTTTGTGTGTAACTTTCTTATTGATTAGGTTCATTATGCTAGCCCTCCTTGTAAAGGTTTGAATTTTTTGTATTGAAATAAAAAAAACGTATCCAAATTCTATCTGTAAAAATGGCAGCGGAATTTGAAATACGTTTTAAAAAAATAATTCTAAGACTATTATAACATTTTTAAATACTTTTACAATTTATTATTGACAAAACATTTCAGAACGATGTAGAATTAAATTTTATTTTCTACAGTTTTCTAGTTTATCTAGGAAGTAAAGGGCTTATATCAACAATAATGTTAGTTCACTTTCTTTAGAAAATAACTTGTGTGTTAAATATTCAATTTATAGTAATAAAAATGCCTTAAAAAAGAGATTTTCTTATACTGATTCAAAATTTTCTTTTAAAATCATAGATACAAATAAAATTCAATTATGTAGAAACAGCATGAAAAAGTATATGTTACACTGTGGATATTATACAAAATATAGATTTAATTCTATTTAAATTGTTTATAAGAAAATGAAAGCAGACGATTTAGACGTACACTATCACACTCCTAAACCATCTGCTTTTTATATTTCAAAGAGTATTAAATTAACTTTTACTTCCCATTAGTCCGCTAGTTCAAGCCAAGCACAGCATTCACAATGCGTCGAATGCGGAAACATATCCACTGGCTGAATCTCCTGCGTTTGATAGCCTCCATCCTCCAACACACGCAAATCCCGTGCCAATGTCGCGGGATTGCAGGATACATACACCACTCGCTTCGGTCGCTGCTCCAAAATGGTCTTTAACAATGCCTCATCACAGCCTTTACGTGGTGGGTCGACAACAAGCACATCCGCTTCTTTGCCCTCCTGATACCAACGTGGAATAACCTCCTCTGCTGGACCTGCCTCAAAATACGTATTCGTAAAGCCATTCAGCTCCGCATTGCGCTTGGCATCCTCAATCGCTTGTGGCACAATTTCTACACCCATCACATACTTTGCCTTTTGTGCTAAAAATAAAGAAATTGTTCCGATACCACAATAGGCATCAATTACTCGCTCATCACCCTGTAAATTAGCATAATCCAATGCCTGCTTATAAAGCACCTCTGTTTGTTCAGGGTTTACTTGATAAAACGAGCGTGCTGAAATTTCAAAGCGTACATCACCAATCGTATCAATAATGACGTCCTTGCCCCAAAGATGGATGGTTTCATCGCCGAAAATGACATTTGTTTTGTCACCATTAACGTTTTGCATAATGGATGTCACATGTGGTACAAGCTGTTGAATCGTTGCAATAGCTGCATCCTTTTGCGGGAATTTACGCTTTTTCGTGACGAGCACCACCATGACTTCGCCTGTTGCACGTGCCTTGCGAATCACCACATGACGTAGCATACCCTCATGTGTATGCTCGTTATAAGGACGAATGCCAATTGTAGCTAACTCTTTTTTCAAGCCTGCTAAAATGGCATCTGCTTCTCCTGTTTGAATTAAACAACGCTCCATATCGACAATATTGTGCGATTTTGTTTTATAAAACCCAGCAATGGCTTGTCCTGCTTCGTTCGTTGCAAACGGAATTTGGGCTTTATTGCGATAATGCCATGGCTCTTGCATGCCCTTCACTGGTAAAACAGGTGCATCAATTTTCCCTAGACGCTGCATCACATTACGCACCATATTTTCCTTCCATTTCAACTGTCCCTCATACGATAAATGCTGTAGCTGACAGCCGCCACATTGCTTGAAATAATCACATGGTGCATCTACTCGGTCTGGTGATGGTTGAATGATTTCGATAACCTTCCCAAAGCCATAGTTTTTTAATGTTTTCAATACGTGAATGTCGGCTGTTTCATTTGGCAGTGCGCCTTGGATAAATAATGGATAACCATCTACTTTAGCAACACCATTGCCATCATGTGTTAAATCTTCTATATAAACTGTAAGTCGATCATTTTTCTTCACAGGTACTGACATTGTTATTCCCCCATTTCAATCACTTTATCCCGTATTAACAGGCTGTAAAATTCCTATATTAAAATAAGAATTAACAGCCTGTAAAAGCCCGATTGGTGAAACTACCAAACCTTGGAGGATGAAGAGCTCCCACGGCTTGAAGATTCACTTTATTGTAGCATGTGTGACGTAAATGAAAAAGAGCCGCTACTTGCGACTCTTATCCTCTATATGATGATCTTTTGGCACCCACCAAAAGGCTAGCACCAGCCCTAAAATAACGACTAAAAATGGTGCATAGAACATTAAAAACTTTGCCATGTCATATCCTCCCTATGCGTGATGGTCCTCTTTACCCGTCACATAATTTTTATTAAATAAAAACAGCTTTAGTAATAGATATAATGATGGCAATAGCAAGCATAAGCCTAAAATAAAGACAACAACTAAGGCAATTGCCATTTGTGGACTTGTAAAGCTATCGTAAATTGTTAAATATGGATATAGTAAATACGGATATTGTGCAATACCATACGCGAAAAATGCCACGGCGAATTGAGCAATTAATAATCCTACCGCAAGCCCGTAATTTTTGCGCATCCATAATAGTGCGACCGTAATAACAAAGAGCACCGCCGAAATGGCAAACATCCACCATAAATCGACCATATGTCCATAGCTTTCAGGATTGATGGATTTCATTTCGTACATAATGCCAAGCGCACTAATCATCAAAGGTATTGCCCATATTAGTGCATATTTACGCATAAGCTTTGTTGCTTCCATATCATTTGCTTTATGGGCATACCATGTTAAAAATACGGCTGAAATATAAAGCACCGCCGCAATACTTAACACAACAATGCTCCAAGCAAAGGCACTTGTGTACAATGTCCAATAGTTCAATGTCGGCTGTCCATTGAGCATATCAACATAGCCACCACCTGCAATAGCAAAAACTACTGATAACGATGCAGGAATAAGTAAGCCCGATACGCCATATGTGAGAGAGTAGCCAATATGTCCACGTGAACCATATGATTCAAAGGCATAGTAGGAGCCTCGAATCGCTAATAAGACCAGTGAAATACTGACTGGTATCAATAAAATCGTACCGTAGTAAAAGGCTGTTTGTGGAAAGAACCCCACAATGCCAACAAAGAAAAATACTAAAAACACATTCGTCACTTCCCAAACTGGTGACAAGTAACGTTTAATAATATTCGTTAAAATATGATTTTTACCAATTAATAAACTGTAGGCATTAAAGAAGCCTGCACCAAAGTCAATGGATGCAACAATGACATAGCCAAATAGGAAAATCCATAAAACTGAAATACCTAAAATCTCTAATGTCATAGGATGTCACCGCCCTTTTCTGCATGACGATCTTCAATCTCTCTTTCGATTGGATTCTTTTTAAACATACGAACTAACACCACAATACTACCGATACCTAATACAATATAGACACCTGCAAACAGCATCAGCATTAAATCGACATGGTCGCTCGTTGTGGCCCCTTCTGGTGTGCGCATTAAGCCATATAAAATCCATGGCTGTCGTCCAACCTCTGCCAACCACCAGCCTGCTTCAATAGCAATAATCGATAATGGTCCACCTGCCACAATAATCCACTTAAACCAGCGTGCATGAATAAACGACCAGCTACGCATTTTACCTACAACATATAGCAATGAAACGACGACCATAAACATCCCAATCATCACCATAATATCAAAAAGATAATGGATATACAGTGGTGGTCGATCCTCCTCCGCAAATTGGTCTAAGCCAATGACCTCTGCATTTGGATTGTTATGTGCTAAAATACTCAAGGCATAAGGAACTTTAATAGCATATTTTATTTCTTCTCCGTCCAATACACCAAATAAAACAAGTGATGCTTTGCTCTCTGTTTCAAAATGCCATTCGGCTGCAGCTAATTTCTCTGGCTGATATTCTGCCAAATATTTGCCTGAAAAGTCCCCAATAATGGCTGCGGCAATGGCAAAGATTAAGCCTATTTTCATGAGCATAAATAACGCTTTTTTATGATAAATATGCTTAGAGCCTTTTAACATACGATAACCTGCAATCGCTGCTAAAACAAATGCAGATGTCATATAGGCTGTGACAAGCACATGCGCTACCTTTGTTGGCATCGCAGGGTTCAGCATGGCTAACAATGGCTGAATATTTACGAGCTGCCCATCCACAACATCGAAGCCTTGTGGTGCATTCATAAAGGCATTAACAATCGTGATAAACACGGCTGACATGGATGCCCCAATCGCTACTGGAATCAGTAGCATCATATGCTTTTTTTGACTATCAAAGCGATCCCATGTGTACAAATAAATACCTAGGAAAATGGCTTCAAAGAAAAACGCAAAAGTTTCCATGAAAAGTGGTAAAGCAATAGTTTGACCAGCGAGCTGCATAAAATTCGGCCATAGTAAAGATAGTTGCAAGCCTATCGCAGTTCCCGTCACAACGCCCACTGCCACTGTAATGACAAAGCCTCTAGCCCAGCGTCTTGCCATTAAAATATAGTGCTCATCATTGTTTTTGTATCCTGTCCATTGTGCCAACATAATCATCAATGGGATGCCGACACCAATCGTTGCATAAATAATATGGAACGATAATGTGAGCTCTGTTAACGCACGACTCCAAAAAACCGCTGATTCATTAATCATTTCTTTGCCCCCTAACTACCAAATATTCTTCCAAGTATGGATAGTAACATAATGATGGCAACGCCAAAACTTAACCACATCAACTTTTTTTCCTGTGATTTATACAAGGTAGCACGCCCTTTCCATTCTCTATACCTCTATTTTCCACTATTTCAACGAAAAAAACCTTTATAATATCCCGAAATCTCGGTTTATTATAAAGGTTTCAAATTTTGTTCAAGGAATATACGCACAATCGCCAAACTTTTTCAAAATCGCTTCTATTTTAGATACGATCTTCTTCACGAATCGCTTCAAGTGGTACAAATATTTCAACATGGCGCTTTAAATTTTCAAATGTGGCTGGTGCGTCACCGCCATATTCACCATCTAAATTCAAATGCACTTCATCCTCTGTCGATACTTTGACATAGCTTGCTTTTTTATAAATAACACGGTCATCCTTTAAATGCTCGCCTCTTGAAGCCATTGCTGCCAGTTGAATAAATTCAGGTAAACTCACTTTTTTCAATACTAATAATGTAAATAAACCATCATTAATGCTCGCATCTGGTGCTAGCTTTTCAAACCCACCTACAGAATTTGTTAAACCACATAAGAACATCATCGCATCGCCATCAAACACTTCTCCATCATATTCAATGCGCATATGAGAGGCTTTGATGGATGGAATCATTTCTACTGCTTTTAAATAATAAGCAAGCTGACCAAGCATTGTTTTCATTTTACTCGGCACTTCATAAGTTAGCTCTGTAATACGCCCACCAGCGGCAATATTAATGAAATAACGGTTGCCATTTAATAATCCGACATCCACAGGCAATGTTTCACCGTTTGTAATAATCGTCACCGCTTCTTCAATATTGCGTGGAATATGCACAGCACGAGCAAAATCGTTCGTCGTTCCCATTGGAATCAAACCGATTTTTGGCCGATTTTCAAATGGGCTAACGCCTGAAATGACTTCGTTTAATGTACCATCTCCACCAACTGCGATAATAATATCAAAGCCACGCTCTACTGCGAGCTTCGCTGCATTTGTTGCATCCCCCTCACAAGTTGTCGCATGACAGGATGTTTCATAGCCTGCTATCTCTAGTTTTTCCAACACCTCTGGTAAATGCTTTTTAAATGCTTCACGCCCAGATGTAGGATTATAAATGACTCTTGCTCGTTTCATACAATACACTTCCTGCTTCATCAGTCTCTATCCTAATTCAACGATTTCACTGCTTATTTAGTTGCAGTTTACCCCAAAATCGCTGTCACTTGTTTCTTAAATGCTTCATACACATATGTCCAATAGATTGGCTCTGTACGGTTTGCCTCACGAATTTCTCCATATAGTGCTTTTTGTGCCTCTTCAAAAGCAGGATCTTCTTTATCAGGTAATCCTGCACGCTTAGCCATTACAAATTCCTGTAGCTCAGGTGCACGTGGCCCCCATTTGCCAATCACTTGTCCTTCAGCATCTAATAAAATATACATTGGAATGGCACGACCACCATTTGTCAAATAACGGTCGATTAAATCTGTATCCTCATCACGTAAAACGGCACGCATGTCTAAATTCGCTGCTTCTGCAACACGACGAATAATCGGATTGTTCAGCATCGCATCACCACACCAATCCTCTGTAATCGTTAAAATTTTAGGTTGTTTTTCCTTTAATAGCTCGATAAAGCCATCTGTTGTTGGGACAGCAAAGTTATGATAAATGCTGAAACTTTCTTCCTTTAATGTTGTCATATTGTCCATATATTGTTGAATGGATACCGCTTCATTGAAATATTGTCGCTCTGTTTTCATGCTACGTCTCTCCTTTTCTTGTCATATACTATATTTTGCTACGAACCGCCTGTGAATACAACTATAAAACATTTTTATCCATAAAAAAGCGCGCGCTATCCGTCAGTTCAACCCTTCTATCCGTCACTTCGCCTTTTCTCATAAAAAAGCTGCCTCAAACTAAATTGAGACAGCTTTATCGGACTAGCGTTTATTAATTTCTTCTAATAAAATATCATTTGTTAATTGTGGGTTGGCTTGACCTTTAGAAGCCTTCATAATTTGACCAAGTAATGCTTTTAACGCACGGTCTTTACCACCTTTGAAGTCTTCTACTGATTTTGCATCATTGTCTAATACAGTTGTAACAAAGCCACGAATTACTTCTGGATCAGAAATTTGAACCATGCCTTTGTCTTTCACGATTTTCGCCGCATCTCCACCGTTTTCTACAAGCTCAGTGAATACTTTTTTACCGATTTTAGAAGAAATCGTACCATCAGAAATCAGTTTCACCATACCTGCTAAATTTTCTGGTGTTAACGCAGTATCTTTTAATTCTTTTTGCTCCGCATTTAAGTATGCTGATACATCACCCATTAACCAGTTAGCCGAAAGTTTTGCATCCGCTCCCGCTGCTACCATACCATCAAAGAAATTCGAAATATCTTTATTAATCACAAGTACAGCCGCATCATACGGTGTTAAATCCAATTCTTTTTCATAACGTGCTTTACGAGCATCTGGTAGCTCTGGAATAGAGGCACGTACGCGCTCCACCCATGCATCATCAATAGATAGACGCACTAAATCTGGCTCTGGGAAGTAACGGTAATCATCTGTTCCTTCTTTTACACGCATTAAAATCGTTTTGCCTGTTTTTTCATCAAAACGGCGTGTTTCTTGCTCAATGACACCACCTGAAAGTAGTACATTGGCTTGACGCAATTCCTCATGCTCTAATCCACGGCGTACAAAGTTGAAAGAGTTTAAGTTTTTCAACTCTGTTTTTGTGCCGAATTCCTCTTGCCCATATGGACGAATGGAAATATTCGCGTCACAGCGTAGTGAGCCCTCTTCCATTTTACAATCAGAGACATCTGTATATTGAATAATGGATTTTAGCTTTTCAAGATAAGCATATGCTTCGTTTGGTGTACGAATATCTGGCTCTGACACGATTTCCACAAGCGGCGTGCCTTGACGGTTAAAGTCTACTAATGAATGATTGCCTGCGTGAGATAGCTTCCCAGCATCCTCCTCCATATGTAAACGTGTAATACCGATGCGTTTTGTATAGCCATCTACTTCAATATCAATCCAGCCATTTTTACCGATTGGCTTATCAAACTGTGAAATTTGATATGCTTTCGGATTATCTGGGTAGAAGTAATTTTTACGGTCGAATTTTGTTTCTTGCTCGATTTCCATGTTTAAAGCAAGTGCTGCACGCATGGCAAAATCCACTACATTTTTATTTAAGACAGGCAACACACCTGGATACCCTAAGTCGATTACATTTGTGTTTGTGTTTGGCTCTGCACCAAAATGCGCTGGTGCTGGTGAGAAGATTTTCGAGTTTGTTTTTAACTCTACGTGTACTTCTAAGCCAATGACTGTTTCAAAGTTCATGTTATTTTCCCTCCCAAATTTGAGGAACTTGTTGATGGAACTCTGTTGCTTGTTCAAAAGCATGAGCTACACGGTAAATTGTTGCTTCGTCGAAATATTTACCGATAATTTGTAAGCCTAGTGGTAAACCATTTTCAAAGCCACATGGAATCGAAATAGCAGGTACACCAGCTAAGTTCATTGGAATTGTTAAAATATCATTGGCATACATCGTCATTGGATCATCTACATTTTCACCAATTTTAAAGGCTGCCGTTGGTGCTGTAGGTCCAATGATAACGTCAAAGTTTTCAAATACTTTATCATAATCTGCTTTAATTAAAGTACGTGCTTGCTGTGCTTTTTTATAGTAAGCATCATACGTGCCTGCACTTAAAGAATAAGTCCCAAGCATAATACGACGTTTTACTTCATCACCGAAGCCTTGTGCACGTGTTTCTTTATAAAGCTCCATTAAGTTCGTTGCGTTTTCTGCACGGAAGCCATAACGAATTCCATCAAAGCGAGAAAGGTTCGAGGAGGCTTCAGATGAAGATAAAATATAGTAAGCTGCAAGAGCATATTTAGAATGTGGTAATGATACCTCTTCCACTGTTGCGCCTAAGCCTTTTAAGACTTCTAAAGCCTCTAATACTGATTGACGTGCCGCTTCGCCTACACCTTCACCAAGGAATTCCTTTGGTACAGCGATACGTAAGCCTTTCACATCTCCTGTTAAAGCTGCTGCATAACTTGGTACTTCCACATCAGCAGACGTTGAATCATTAACATCAAGTCCTGCAATAGCTTCAAGTAAAAGAGCATTATCCTCTACATTACGTGTAATTGGTCCAATTTGGTCTAATGAAGAAGCGAATGCCACTAAACCAAAACGTGATACACGACCATATGTAGGCTTCATCCCAACAACACCACAATATGCGGCTGGTTGACGAATCGAGCCACCTGTATCAGAGCCAAGTGAAAATGGTACTTCACCTGCTGCAACTGCTGCCGCAGACGCACCTGAAGAACCACCTGGTACATGGTTTAAGTTCCATGGATTTTTCGTTGTTTTGTAATAAGAGTTTTCATTAGAAGAACCCATCGCAAACTCATCCATGTTTAATTTACCAATCGTCACCATTCCGGCTTCACGTAGTTTTTTTACTACTGTGGCATCGTAAATTGGCATAAAGCCTTCTAAAATTTTAGAAGCACATGTTGTTTCTAAGCCTTCTGTTACAATATTATCTTTGACACCGATTGGTAAACCGAATAATGGACCACGTTCTGCAAATGGCACTTTATCCATGTCGGCTGCTTGTGCAGTTGCTTTTTCTTCGTTTAAAGCAAGAAACGCTTGTACATCACCATCAAGCTTTGCTACACGTGCATATGCTTCTTTTGTTAAGTCAGCAATTGTTAGGTTACCTGCCTTAATATCAGCTTGTAACTCCTTTGCTGAACGTTCAAATAACGTCATGAGGAATCCTCCTATAGTTTAAGTATTACATGATAGCTGGTACTTTTACTTGACCATCTTCCTGCTCTTTTACGTTTAACATCATCACATCACGTGCTAAGCCTTCTGCTGCCACGTCTTCACGCATTACGTTAACAAGTGGTAATACGTGTGTCGTTGGTTCAACATTCGTTGTATCTAGCTCATTTAGCTGCTCTGCGAAGTCTGTAATTTTACCAAGCTGCTCTGCAAATTTTTCAGCCTCTTCTTCAGTAATTGCAAGACGTGCTAAATTTGCTACGTGCTTCACTTCTTCTTTTGTTAATTTTGCCATTTTTCACACCTCCGAATACTCTTGTGAAAGTTAATCATAGCCATTATCATACCATTTTTCACAATAAAAATCACAACTTTCAGCAAAAACATCATAACTTCTACAATCATCAATAAAAAATGTCTTATGCTATAATCATTAAAAATATGGAAAGGTCGGAGAGATGAGTATGCAGCAACATGTACACATTTTAGTAGTTGAAGACGATAACGATATTAATGAGTTATTATGCCATATTATTCGTCAAAGTGGCTATCACCCTCAACCTGCTTATTCAGGTACAGAGGCTCTGCTTTACTTAGAAAAACAATCATGGGATATGGTGTTGCTTGATTTAATGCTGCCAGGTTTAACCGGAGAGGAATTATTAGAAAAAATAGAGCAACAGTATGCAATACCTATCATCGTTATATCTGCTAAA
The DNA here is from genome assembly GCF_026012395.1 of Lysinibacillus piscis. Lineage (GTDB taxonomy): Bacteria > Bacillota > Bacilli > Bacillales_A > Planococcaceae > Lysinibacillus > Lysinibacillus piscis. Next base: position 27,186 of record NZ_BRZA01000010.1, on the reverse strand, counting down.
AATGAACAACATACTAAAATTGATACTTTACGTATGGGAGCAGATGATTATATTACAAAGCCATTTGATATTGAAGAAGTGTCCGCCCGCATTGATTCACATTTGCGAAGAATGCGCAAACTAAGTCAGACCATAGCACCTCCATTATTCGTACATAAAGACCTCTCCATTCATACGGATTCTGCAGAAGTACGGATAGGCACTACCATTGTGACCTTAACTGCACGTGAATATGCCATTTTAACATTGCTCATGTCGATGCCTAACAAGGTTTTTACAAAAGCTAATTTATTTGAAAGTGTTTGGCAAGAAGAATTTCGTGGCGATGATAATACCATTAATGTGCATATGAGTAATTTGCGCACAAAGCTAGCAAATGTTAATCCACATGAAGAATACATCGAAACGATTTGGGGTATGGGTTATCGCTTAAAAAATTAATGTTTTCTTAAGAATTCACTTAAGTCTTTCTTATGTTTTGCTTTTTAAACTAGGAGGTAACATAAGAAGGAGGGATTGTAGATGACAGAGTATGTTTTAAAAACACATCAATTAACAAAACAATATAAAAAACAGCTGGCACTCAATAAAGTCAATTTGTCGATTAAAAAGGGCGCTATTTACGGCTTTATTGGGCAAAATGGCGCTGGAAAATCTACACTTATTAAAATCGTTACAGGACTAGCCAAAGCAAATGCTGGCACATTAGAGCTGTTTGGACATAGTCATGAGCAGGCGTTACTGCAAGCTCGTAAACGGATGGGTGTGATTATTGAAGCACCTGCCCTTTATCCACATATGACCGCAGCAGAAAATGTAGAGGCACATCGGCTGTTAAAAGGCATTCCTGGAAAAGAATGTGTCGCCAAAACATTAAAACTTGTTGGCTTAGAAAATACGGGGAATAAGAAGGCTAAAAACTTCTCTTTAGGGATGAAACAACGTTTAGGGCTAGCAATCGCCTTATTAGGAGACCCTGAATTTTTAATTTTAGATGAACCGATTAATGGGCTTGATCCAATGGGCGTTGTTGAAATACGAGAATTACTAAAAAAATTAAATCAGGAATACGGCATTACAATATTAATTTCTAGTCATATTTTAAGTGAGCTACATTTACTTGCGAGCCATTACGGTATTATTCACAAGGGGCAATTAATAGAACAACTTACAACCAATGAGCTAGATGAAAAATGTCAGCAATATATTCATATAAAAGTGGATAACCCAGACAAAGCAACAACGGTTCTTGAACAGCAGTTAAATACCCGCCAATTCGAAGTATTACCTGACGGCACAATTAAGCTTTTTGCCTATACAAATTCACCTGGAAATGTTTCGACAGCATTAGTACAGGCTGGCTTAGTGATTGAAGCCTTTATGCCAATGGGTGAGGATTTAGAAACCTACTTCACAAATTTAGTTGGGGGTGCACTAAATGAGTAATTTAATGATGACAGAACTATTCAAGCTACGAAAAGGCCGTATATTTTGGCTATTAACCGTGCTATTACTACTCGCAGGCGCTTGTTATCCATTTCTCATTTTCTTTAATGACGGTACATTTGATGCACATGCTGTAGAGGTCAAGGAATTATATACATTTTCTGCACTTGGCGGTAATAACTATATTATTCGATTAATTCCATGTATTCTTGCAGGCTTCTTTATTTCCAGTGAGTATTCGATTGGTACAATGAAAAGCATTTGTGCCTCAGGTAATAGTAGAATTCGTATTTATCTTGTGAAATTAATGGTATTTTCGCTTGGTGCAGTGATTATTGCCTGCACATTCCCATTTGCTATACTTAGCGTTAGCGCGGTATTGTCAGGTTTTTATGAAATGCCTACATGGCTCTATGTTGTAAGAACTTTATGTTTGACGATTTTATATGCCCTTGCTTTTGCCTCTATGATGGCAGTGATTGCTATTATTTTTACAGATAGCGGCAAAACGATTGGCTTTTCGATTCTCTTCTTTATATTGATTGACAGTATTTTATATGCACTTGCTCAAAAATTCACGCTTTTTCATATGCTTTTTAACCATTCTATCTTTAAATTATTTTTAGATATACCACTTAATAATTTAAGTAACAATGAACTTTCAACCATCATTATTGTACCGATTGTCACGTTTTTATTATGCGCTATTATGGGAGCTATCATTTTTCAACGCAAGGAAATTAAGTAATGATCAAAGGTGGTGTGGGACATCCTCTATCTTGTTATTCTATGTATCGCCATCGCACTGTTTTTTAGTTGCCGCTTTTATTTTTTGAAGAGGGAAATAAAAAGAGCCTATCAGCAATTAATGGACGTCAATCGCCAAACGACAGCAAAAAAGTTAGATTTCATTTTTTGGGATAAAGATTTAGAGCAGCTTACCAGTGCCATTAATCATCAAATTGATTTAACCGCACAGGCTGTCGCCATCAAACGGCGCAAGGAAGCGGAATTGAAGCAGGCAATTGCCAATATTTCACATGATATTCGTACACCGTTAACCTCTATTTTAGGCTATATTCAATTTTTAGAGCGTGAAGACTTATCTACCGACACTAAACAGCAATATACAATGATTATTAAACGTGGAGCAGGACGATTAAAAGATTTGTTAGAGGATTTTTTTGAGTTATCATTGATAGAATCCCCTGATTATTTATTACAACCTGAAAAAATAAAAATCAATCATCTTATTTTAGAAACATTAGCCGATTTTTACGAGCAGTTTAAGCAAAGTCATTTAGAACCTACTATTCATATACCAACAGAAGATATAACGGTGATTGCTGATTCATCGGCTATGAAACGTGTCGTAGAAAATTTAGTGCTTAATACGATTAAACATGCGAAAGCTGATATTGTCATTCGACTAGAGCAACAGCCAAAGCTAGTACGTTTAATTATCAGTAATCAGGTAGAGGCATTTTTTGAAGAAGATATGCACTCTTTATTCCAACGCTTTTATAAGGTAGATAAAACACGAACAGGACAACAAGGTGCGGGTTTAGGCCTCGCAATTGCCAAAAGCTTAATGACTAAAATGGATGGGCAATTATATGCACAGCTAACAGCCAATCATCTATCGATTGTTTGCGAATGGCCCATACAAAAAGAATAGGCAGAGGACAGAAAAACTTCTACCTCTACCTATTCTTTTATTCATAAATATGAACATATGGCTCTTTGTCATTCGCATCTTTAATAATGAGCGCCTCTGGGCCATTGACGGATGTAATGCTTACTTCTACATGAATGTTATCAAAATGATTAAGCAACAAGCCTGTTAAATATTGTGTAAAGCCAATAATTTCTGCTGTACTAAAAAATTGAATTGGTACTTCCAATGTTAGCTTTTGAATTTTTTTATTTTGATAAAAGCCTTTGCCAATCACACTTGTATAGTTAGAGAAATATTTATCTACCTCTAGCTTAAAGTTTTTAAATTTATGACTAACATCTCGGTAGACTTCTTGTGCATCGTCTGTTGGAAACAGTACGTACTCCTCATCAATCGCCTGCCAATCTGATACATCATTTTGACCAGCCTTTGCCACACCCACATTAAAATAAGTGCCTGCCACAATATCATTGCGTGCCTTTTGTTTAAATAAGCCTACAACGATGGGCACATCCTTTAATTCATCTTGTGTACGTAGACGCGAAACAATTTCAGCAGCCATTTTTTTCCCTTGCTCTATAAGCGCTCCCTCATCAATTGCCTGCTCGTAATATTCTCCGTACTTTTCTTTTTGATAATAATAAATCGAATTCATGGCAAGCCCGATTGAAATACCACCTAATTTGACTTTATTATCATCTGATTTCTTTAAATAATTTTGCTCAATAATATGTGCCAAATAAATAGGTGCTTTTGTTGCACGTTCCTCCGCTGACATCGAATCAGTTGTTGGCGGGTTTAAGCCTGTTTCCACTTGTGAGCTACGCGCCAGCCAATCCTTCACAGTGCTTTCAGCTAAATACTGCCCCTCTTGGAAATTATAATCCTTTGTATTAAATTGTTGCTGAGAAAGGCGCATTAATCCTGTTTCAGCTTCCTTCATATCATATTTAGTATAAATATTAGATACGACTAAGCCTCGGCTTGCACTTTCCTTATATGGAATTAATGATTTGTAAAATGATTCATCAATTTGTACACTTGGAATCATCGTTGTTTCCGCTTGTTCCTGCTGCGTTTCCTGCGTTAGCTCTGTGCTCTTTTTCATCGATGGCACACAGCCAACTAATAAAGCAGCCGCTACAATTGCTGGAATGAGTCGAAATGACTTCATTGATTAATACTCCTTTGCTAATTAAGTTGCTAAATAATCGATTAGGCGTTCTTCATTCCAAATTTCAATGCCTAATTGCTCTGCTTTTGTCAGCTTCGAGCCAGCATCTGCACCTGCAACAACAAGGTCTGTTTTTTTGCTAACACTTCCTGTCACAATGCCACCTAACTCTTCTATTTTCGCTTTTGCTTCGTTACGTGTCAATTGCTCTAATTTCCCTGTTAAGACAATGGTTTTTCCTGCAAATAGATGATCTCCTGCAATAAGCTCGACTTTTTTACCTTTATAGGTCATATTAACGCCAGCCTCCGCAAGACGCTGAATAACCGCTCTTGCCTCTTCATTCGCAAAATATTCCACAAGTGAGGAAGCCATTTTATCACCTATTTCATGAATAGCAACAAGCTGCTCCTCTGTGACAGCCATTACAGCCTCCATTGTCTCGAATGCCTCGGAAATGATTTTTGCTGCCTTCTCCCCAACGTGACGTATGCCAAGCCCAATTAATAAACGCTCCATTGAATTATCCTTGGAGGCTTGAATGGCATTGACCAAATTCGTTGCTGATTTTTCACCCATACGCTCTAATGCCACAAGTTGCTCAATTGATAAATGATATAAATCGGAGACGTCTGCAATTAGGTTTTCACGCAGTAGTTGCTCAACCACTTTATCACCAAGTCCATCAATATTCATCGCGTTGCGGGAAACAAAATATTTAATACTTTCCGCAATCTGGGCAAAGCATGAAGGATTAACACATCTTAAAGCAACCTCACCCTCTATACGAATCAGCTCACTATCACAAACAGGACAGTTTTTAGGCATTTCATATGGCACTGTACCATCAGGTCGTTGCTCCAATAATACACCTACTACTTGTGGGATAATATCGCCAGCCTTCCGAATAATAACCGTATCACCTTTGCGAATATCCTTGTCACGAATTAAATCCTCATTGTGTAGGGATGCACGCTGTACGGTCGTACCTGCTACTTGTACGGGCGCTAAAATCGCTGTCGGCGTCACAACACCTGTACGCCCAACTGTTAGCTCAATGTTTAGTAATGTTGTGACAACTTCTTCGGCAGGAAATTTATAAGCAATCGCCCAACGTGGACTTTTTGCTGTATAGCCTAGCTCATCCTGATGGGCATAACGATCAACTTTAATAACAATCCCATCAATTTCATAAGGCAAATTACCTCGATTGTCCGTCCACTTATTAATAAAAGCCACTACTTCTTCAATTGTCGTACAACGCTGACGCTCCTTATTGGACGGCAAGCCTAGCCCTTCTAAATAATCAAGCATCTCGGCATGCCCATCAATGCCATATGCCTCTCCGTCTCCACCGATTGCGTAAATAAATGCCGATAGTTGGCGACTTGCTGCAATTTTCGGGTCAAGCTGACGGAGTGAACCCGCCGCTGCATTACGTGGATTGGCAAATAGCTCCTCGTTCTGCTCAAGACGTTGGGCATTTAATTTTTCAAAGGACGCTTTTGGCATATAGGCTTCGCCACGCACTTCAATCGTCACAGGCTCCTTTAAGCGTAGCGGAATAGCACGAATGGTTTTCAAATTGGCGGTGATTTCCTCACCAACCACACCGTCACCACGGGTTGCTCCCTGTGCCAAAACACCATTTTCATATTTTAAGGAAATAGCAAGACCATCGATTTTCAGCTCACATACATAAGAAAAATGATCGCCGATTGCCTGACGAACTTTACGGTCAAATTCTTGCAAATCTCCTTCATCGAAAGCGTTTGACAAACTGAGCATCGGATAATCATGTGTTACCTTTTGAAATCCTTCAACTACCGCTCCACCTACTCGCTGTGTTGGCGAATCTGGATAAATCAATGACGGATTGGCTTCCTCTAATGCTATTAACTCATGCAGTAATTGGTCATATACACTATCTGCCACTACAGGTTTATCTAACACATAATAAGCATGACCATATTCATGTAGCAGCTTATTCAACTCGGCAATCCGTTGTTCTACTTCATTCATTCACAAATCCCTCCGTTTACACTTTTTCAATTGGTGCAAATTGTGCTAGTAGTCTTTTAATACCTGTCGGCTGTGGAAAGGCAATATCAAGCTCTGTATTATCACCTTCACCCTTTATGCTCACAACCATACCTATGCCCCATTTTTTATGGCTTGCCTTGTCTCCAACCTTCCAGCCAAAGCGGTCACCACCTGTTGCTTGTAGACGAGCTGTCGCAGGCTGTGTTTTTTGCACAGCACCAAGTGTACGTTTTGGATAATTGTTATTTGTTGCAAATGGGATATCCTGCTTTCTACCACCCTTAGAGACAGATTCGATAATATCCTCTGAAATTTCCTGTAAAAAACGTGATGAATTATTAAAGCTCGACCGTCCAAAAATCGTGCGAGATTGTGCACATGTTAAATAAAGACGCTCTTCTGCTCGTGTAATGCCCACATATGCGAGCCGCCTTTCTTCTTCCATCTCATCCGTATCATCCATTGAACGTGAATGTGGGAAAATATTTTCTTCCATTCCGATAATAAAGACAACGGGAAACTCTAGACCTTTTGCTGCATGCATTGTCATCAAAATCATATTGCCTTTTGATGTATCCTCTTTCTCTAATGCATCAATATCCGCAATCAACGCTAAATCCGTTAAAAAAGCGACTAAACTTTTATCATCACTACGCTCTTCAAAGCCTCTCGTCACAGATAAAAATTCTTCGATATTTTCTAAACGGCTTTGTGCCTCAATCGTTTTATCATTTTGCAGCATCGTGCGATAGCCTGATTGCTCAATCACCTGTTCTACAATCTCTGTCACGGACAAATATTCCTGCATAGTAGTGAAATTTTTAATCATCGCATAAAATTGCTCTGCTGAATTAGCTGCCTTACCTGATAGCCCCATAAAAACAAGATCCGTCATCGCATCAAAAATAGAACGATCTTGCTCAATCGCATAGCTTGCCATTTTTTCAAAGGATGTAGCACCAATACTACGCTTCGGCTCATTAATAATACGTGCCAATGATAAATCATCATCATTGTTAGCAATCAAACGTAAGTAAGCAAGTAAATCTTTAATCTCTTTCCGATCATAGAACTTTGTACCACCCACAATTTGATAAGCCATATTCGATTTGACGAGCACTTCCTCCATCACACGTGACTGTGCATTCGTACGATAAAGAATCGCAAAATCATCCAAAGAACGCCCTTCCTTTTTCATTAACTGCTGCACAGTCTGTACAACAAATTGAGCTTCCTCTTGCTCATTATAGGCTTTGTATAAAACGATTTTTTCACCCTCTGTATTTTCCGTACGCAGTTCCTTTGGATAACGTGTGCTGTTATGTTGAATGACGTCATTTGCAGCCTGTAGGATACGCTTTGTAGAACGATAATTTTGCTCTAACATAATAACCTTTGCGTTCGGGTAATCTTTTTCAAAGGATAAAATATTACCGATATCCGCTCCACGCCAGCGATATATGGACTGGTCGGAATCCCCTACAACACAAATATTTTTAAACTTTTGTGCCAACAACTGCACTAGTAAATATTGAGATTTATTCGTGTCTTGGTACTCATCCACATGAATATATTGAAATTTGTTTTGATAATACTCCAACACTTCTGGCACACGCTGTAATAATGTAATCGTCGTCATAATCAAATCATCGAAATCGAGACTTTGATTACGTCTCAATCTTTTCTCATAGCCCTTATACACTTGTGCAACTATTTTTTCATATGGGTTATGGGCATTCATATTAGCCTCATACACATCGGCTGCAATGCACTCATTTTTTGCTGCACTAATAGCATGTAAAATACTACGTGGGTCATAGCGCTTCGGATCGATATTGTCGTCCTTCATCACATTTTTGATAACGGATAGCTGGTCTGTCGTATCTAAAATAGAAAAATTACGTGACATGCCAAGCTGGTCGATATTACGGCGTAAAATACGTACACACATCGAGTGGAATGTCGAAACCCACATACTATCCCCCGTACCATTACCAAGAATGCCATCTAGTCGCTCTCGCATTTCACGAGCAGCTTTATTCGTAAATGTAATAGCTAAAATTTTAGAGGGATATACCTCTTTTTCAATAATTAAATAAGCAATTCGATGTGTTAACACGCGTGTTTTTCCTGAGCCCGCACCCGCCATAATTAATAGCGGTCCTTCAGTCGTTTTGACAGCTCGCTCCTGCTCTGGGTTCATACCGATTAATAAATTTTTCGTTAATTGCTCCATTTCGCACCACCTAACAAACGTTTGTTCCTAAATTATAACGTATTTTTCACAGCCTTAACAGTCGCAAGTGCTGCCTTTAAATCCTCATAAATAATATTGCCAACAACAACTGTATCTGCATAAGCAGCCATTTCCGCCGCTTGCTCGACAGAAGTAATACCGCCACCATAAAATAATTTTGTTTGTCTTAACTCCTGCTTCACAGCCTTTACCATATTCACATCACCATAAGTCCCGCTATACTCTAAATAAAAGACAGGGAGCTTAAAGAAATTTTCCGCCATCCGTGCGTAGGCAATCACATCATCTACTGATAAATCTGTTTTGGCATTCGTTACCTGTGCTACCTTACAATCAGGATTCAAAATACAATAGCCTTCCGCTACTAGCTCATCCCACACCATAATATCGCCGTATTCCTTAATGGCTTCATGATGTAAATTTTTAATCCATTTTGGGTCATCACTATTTAACACCGTCGGAATGAAATAATAATCATAGCCTGGTGTAACTGAATCAATTGTTGAAATTTCAAGTGCAATCGGTACTTCAAAGCGTCGTACTCGTACAAGTAAATCGAGCACACCATCCAATGTCACATTATCTGTGCCGCCTACTAAAATCACATCTGTACCTGATTCACAAATTTTTTCTAATGCTTCATCTGAAATGTCCTTTGCTGGGTCTAGCTTAAAGACATGTTTCCATTGTAAATAATCCATCTTACAACCACCTATCTTGTTCACTCTATACGTTTACAAGTATAGCCTATGACACATCACAACACACGAAAAAGACTGAGCAATCTATTACTCAGCCTGTTCAATATCAATAGATTATTTTTTTTTTGCTGCTTGGAAGGGCATTTCATCGGGATACAAACGACCTAGCATTTCATCATATGTATCATTGCCATAATCAAAGCAACGGCGCACACGTGAAATTGTTGCTGTACTTGCACCTGTTTCTTTTTTAATCGTTTCGTAGGTTTTTTTCAAGCGCAATAAATGCGCAACCTCAAATCGTTGTGCAAGTGATTGGATTTCGCTAATTGTACATAAATCATCAAAAAATTTATAGCATTCTTCAACGTCCTTTAACTCCATTACTGCTTTAAATAATTGATCTGTTTGATGCCCTCGAATTTTTTCGATTTGCATGCACGTTTCCTCCCTTTAAGGTTGCGTTTTCACCATTCCCTGTAATCCTGGTGAAGCTGGCACAAAATGAACCCATGACTTTCCTGGTACTAGCTTAACAAGTTCCCCAGACTCTTCAACAGCCGTTGGTACACCATCTATATTCGCCCACTTCACTTCTCTCATATAGCCATTTTGAAATACATAGGCATTGCCGCCAGACGTTACATTAATATCCTGCCGACCAACATTATCAATGGTTTGATGCTTCATTTCTAAAAACAGCACATTGGCAAATGTTAAAGCCTCACCTGTTAGCATATCTTTTGTGACGATGCCAGCAGATTGTCGTTCATAGCGGTTATCTTGATGGTTGTATACATATGAATTATGAAAACTTTCACCATTTCCGTAATAAATGTCAACTCGACTTGTTTCAATACCTATCTTACCATGTTCATCGGGTTCATAAAAAGCCTGATCCACTTTTTTACGGTAAATCATTGAAGCGCCTACTTGCTCAGCACCTTTTTGGATATTTTCAGCAGTAATGTAGGAGTTATGTGGTGCAACACGGTCTTTAGAACGTTTAAATAATGTACCGTCATAGTTCATACCATTTATATTATCCACTACATTTTTGCTTAACATCGATTTTGCTTCTGGGCTATAACCATGTGCGACATAAAATGCACCCAAGCCCTTCGCCATATCAACGAAATAAGAACGAGCACTACGGACAGGTCCCACATTTTCTGGTAATTGACTTTGATACACTGCTAAAAATCGCGTCACATTGCCCTCTGCTAACATTTCATAAACAATATCTGCCGCAGCTAACCCTGACTGTGGACGTGCTGCTGGATGATTATTGACAGTTACCATAATAGGGCGCTGCGTAATTTCCTCATTCACTATTTCTCCAGTTAATGGTGCATGAATAGCTACAGTAACTACTTCTTCAGGCTCCTCAACTTTTGGCTCCTCCTTCACTGGTTTCGGCTCTTCTATAGCTTTTTCGGACGAATCTTTCGAGCATCCTCCAATTAGTAATGTACCTAAAGCTAAAGCCATTAATAGCTTATTCGATTTTCGCATACATCGTACCCCTTTCTATCATGAACGCATCATAGCTGGCAATAATAATTTATTCTTCAAAACATCGACAATTCCTGTTGGTGTAATACGAATATATGGTAAATGGGTAGATTGCAAGAATAGCAGCGTATAAATCGCATCTCCTAAGCTGTAGCCACGCTCTGCTAACGCTTCTTTTAACAGTCGTTCCTTTTGCATTAATGTTTCTACAGTCCCATCATACAATGTCCCACCGATTGATAATGGAATAGAAGCAACCACTTCCTTCTTATCAACAAGGACAATGCCACCTTGCATCGCCTTCATTTCCTCAAACGCCTTCGTCATCGCTTCCTTGTTTTTCCCGATTAAAATAATGTCACCTGTATTGGAATAAGAAGACGCAAAGCCTTGTACATTTGTTGCAAACCCTTTAATCATCGTATTAACACGCCAACTACCATCTTTACTCAACAGTATTAAATAGCTTTCATCGTGTTCAGCTAATTGGCCTATTTTAGGAACCATAGAATTATAAGGTTTCGTAATAACATCGTTTACTAACTCAATTCCAAATGGCATTGAAAATTGGAAGTCCTGCTCTGTTAAAGAAAAATCCAATTGCAATGCAGGAATAGCTGAATAATCGATTGTCGCTAATTGATGTACTCGTTGTCCATCGCGCTTTAACCAAACTCCTTTTGATAGCACACTCTCAGGTACTGGATGCCATTCATCTTGTAAAATATTCAATGAAGCAAAACGTCCTGTCGCAATAAAGCCATGTAAATTAGCCATATTATAGTAGCGAGCTATATTGTAAGAGGCCATTTGATAAGCATCAATCGGTGAAACACCTGCATCTAATGCTACTTGTATACATTTATCCATCACACCATCTTGATGGAATGTTGGTGTCGAGCCATCTGTCGTCATCATTAAGTGGTCAAAAATTGGCAACTCTTTTGCCACAATATCTTTTAATAAATTCGGTAAATCTGGACGAATAGATGAATGGCGCAATGTTACAGCATAGCCTTGCATAATGCGTCGCTCTACTTCCTCTACCGTCATTGCCTCATGGTCACCATCTGCACCAAATAACTTCATACGTGCTAATGTGCGTTCAGATGCACCAGGGAAATGACCTTCCACCTTTTTGCAGTAACCCTTTGCTAGCTGCATACGATAGAGCATTTGGTCATCTCCATGTAATAATCTCGGCCAGCCTGTTAATTCGCCTCCCAATAATACATCTTGACGCTCTAGCCATTCTACAATCGATGTATTGGAAAAAATCTCTTCCTCTTGCTGCATATCTGTTTGTGAATCAAAGCGTGTCCACCAATAAAACGTAAACGGGAGCTTTTTCAAGTCATCCATAATTGAAAACGCTTTCTTATTTGATAAAGATAAAACAAAGTTTAAATTATCCGAAATAAACGATGTTGTCCCCAATTGACCGCAAAAATCCGCAAAAGATTGAGGATGGTACAGTTGAAATGGATGTACATGCGGCTCAATATAACCTGGTACAATCGTTTTATTTGTACAATCTACTATTTCTGTTCCTTCTAACGCTGGTGGCATACGTTCACCCGCGTAAACAATGCGATCTCCTAAAATCCATATATTCCCTACTACCCATTGCTTTAACATGCTATGTAAATATCGTGCATTTTGTAAAACAATATGTGGTGCCTGTTTCCCGTCAATCACCGCTACTTGCTGACGTAATTCTGCAATTTTCCAAATCGGCTCCATGCTATTCGTTCCTTCCTAATTTGCGTAATTTTTCAACGTGTAATTTACACTTACAATCACATACTATTTCTTGCATAAACTTTATGCAATTCATCTGTTTTAATCGTAACACAGCACTTTCATAAAGCAAAGTGCACCACGCTTTATTTTTTCCACCATGACTAAAGGAGGGCATTTGTATGACGCATCAAACGAATTTAAGTGACAAAAATGCATTTTGTCGTTTTGCGATGGGAACGAGTATGACGGCATTTGGTATTGCAAAAGCGGCTCGACAGCCCGATTGTATGACAGGGCGCTGGATGATTATATTGGGTGCTATGAAAATGGCTGAAGGTATTTTTAAATACTGTCCAACAAAAGCCATGTTAGGCGCTAATATACAAGGTGAAGCAAATGGCTCTATGTCCAGTATGCTCAGTGGTCAAAACTTTATGTCTTCAGAACAGGTTAGTCAGTTGATGAAGGATTTCTCGGCTGCAATCTCTGGCAAGACTTCTGAAACCACAGCTACAAAGCAATCCGACAAATCTACTTCCTCCAATACAGCTAATCCTTCTTAGTCAAAAAGAGCCGTCTCGCCAATGATGCGAGACGGCTCTTTCCCCTATTTAAACGTGCGCCAACCAATATCTGTACGGAAAAAGAAATGTGGCCACTCTGCTGTAGCAATACCTGTGTATACTTTTTCTTGTGCTTCCTTTAAAGTATTTGCCTTTGCTGCGATTAATAATACACGACCACCATTGCCAGCAAATGTGTCTTCTACAAGCTTCGTACCTGCATGATAAACAGCGTGTGAAGCAGATAATGCCTCCAAGTTAGGCAGTGCATGTCCTTTTTCCACATCACCAGGATAGCCTTCCGCTGCAATTACAACACCTAGCATCGCTTCATCAGACCATTGCAAATCAAATGGTTGCTCGTCCATTAATGCGGTCATAAATGCACCAAAATCAGACGCCATACGTGGTAAGACAACTTGTGTTTCTGGATCACCAAAACGAGCATTAAATTCAATTACTTTTGGTCCGTTTTTCGTTAAAATCAACCCTGCATATAAAATGCCTGTGAAAGAAACACCATCTGCCTCCATGCCTTGAACAGTAGGCTCAACAATTGTTTCATAAGCAACGTTGATGACCGATTGCGCAATTTGTGGCACTGGTGAATAAGCACCCATTCCACCTGTATTCGGCCCTTTATCCCCATCGTAAGCACGCTTATGATCCTGTGCAATCACCATCGGGTAAATTTGCCCTTTATGTACGAACGACATAAAAGAAAACTCTTCGCCATCCAAAAATTCTTCAATCACAACACGTGATGATGATTCACCGAAACGTTGATTACCAATCATATCTTGCACAGCTGCAATCGCCTCGTCCTCTGTCATGGCTACTACGACACCTTTACCAGCAGCTAAACCATCTGCTTTAATAACGATTGGTGCACCTTGCTCTTGAATATAGGCAATAGCTTTATCCGCTTCTGTAAATGTTTCATGTGCTGCTGTTGGAATATGATATTTATTCATAATATCCTTCGCATAGGATTTACTGCTCTCAATTTGTGCTGCTGCCTTGGTTGGTCCAAAGACACGTAAGCCACGCTCTACAAAGAAATCCACAATGCCTGCTGCAAGAGGCTGCTCAGGTCCAACGAATGTTAAATCAATCGCATTGTCCTTTGCAAATTGTGCTAAACCTGCAAAATCCATTGTATCAATCGCCACGACCTCTACATCCTGACGCATTCCATCATTACCAGGTGCAACAAAAACACGCTCTACAGTTGGGGATATACTAAACTGTTTGGCAATCGCATGCTCACGACCACCACTGCCGATTACTAAAACATTCATTCAAAAAATCCTCCTCTTTGTACATAAGACCGAGATGCTATATTCACCTCGGTCTATACGTATATACTATTAATGTTTGAAATGACGTACGCCTGTGAATACCATCGCAATGCCATATTCATTTGCTTTATCAATGGAATCTTGGTCTTTAATTGAGCCACCTGGTTGAATAATCGCTGTAATACCTGCTGCTGCCGCTGCCTCTACTGTATCGCTCATTGGGAAAAAGGCATCAGATGCAAGTGCTGCTCCTTTGGCTTTGTCGCCAGCTTGCTCGAAGGCGATTTTTGCTGCACCCACACGATTCATTTGACCAGCACCAACACCAAGCGTCATTTGAGCATCTGTTACCACGATTGCATTCGATTTTACATGTTTGACAACAGCCCAGCCCAGTTTCAATGCTGCCCATTCTTGCTCTGTTGGTTGACGGTTTGTTACCACTTTGATTTCTGCATCAGCAAAGCCATAACGATCTGGCTCTTGCACTAATAAGCCACCCTCTACGGATACAACATTGAATTTATCTTGCTTTTCTTGTTCAAACGAAATCGTCAATAAACGAATATTTTTCTTTTGCGTTAAAATGGCTAATGCCTCTTCTGTAAAAGCAGGTGCAACAATAATTTCTAAGAAAATATGGCTTAATTTTCCAGCAGTTGCTGCATCCACTTCACGGTTCAATGCAATAATTCCACCAAAGATAGATGTTGGGTCAGCTGCATAAGCTTTATCGAATGCTTCTTCTACAGTAGCACCTGTACCAACACCACAAGGATTCATATGCTTCACTGCAACAGCTGCTGGCATATCAAATTCTTTCACAATTTGCAATGCGGCATTGCCATCTTGAATATTGTTATAAGACAATTCTTTACCATGTAGTTGTGTTGCATAAGCTAATGAGAAATCAGAGCCAAGTCGTTTTTGATAAAATGCCGCTTGTTGATGTGGATTTTCACCATAGCGTAAATTTTGCTGTAATTCATACGTCACAGTTAGGCTCTCTGGGAATTCCTCTTCTGTTAAATAGTTGGAGATATAAGAATCATATGCCGCTGTATGGCGGAATACTTTTGCTGCTAGCTTACGACGTGTTTCAATTGTTGTTGCGCCATGTGCTTTTAATTCCTCTAAAACGTTTGCATAGTCATCGCTATCCACGATTACTGTTACATATTGATGGTTTTTCGCAGCAGAACGTAACATTGTTGGACCACCGATATCAATATTTTCAATCGCATCATCCCATGTGACATTAGGCTTTGAAATTGTTTCAACAAATGGATATAGATTGACACAAACAATTTCAATTGGTTCAATACCATGCTCTGTCATTTGTGCTTGGTGTGCAGCATCGTCAAATTTCCCTAACAACCCACCATGAATCATTGGATTTAATGTTTTTACACGACCATCTAAAATTTCAGGAAATTTTGTTACCTCATCAACGGCTGTTACAGCAACATCATTGTCCTGTAACATTTTTTTCGTACCACCGGTTGATAAAATTTCATAACCTAATGCTACTAATTCTTTTGCAAATTCTAAAATACCATCTTTATTGGAAACACTGATTAATGCACGTTTTGTCACAACAAGATCCTCCTAATGTTTATCGCATTGACTTCTGAGAGAGGAGAGCTAGGCTACCCTAACTCTCGAATAATTGTCGTAATGCTTTTGTGTATAAAATATGTTCTTCTTTATGAATAGCCGCTTCTGTTGCCTCACGATCACCATCTATTACAGGAACAGCGACTTGTGCAATGATAGGACCTGTATCCATTCCTGCATCCACAAAGTGTACGGTTACACCTGTTACCTTTACACCATGTGCCATCGCCTGTCCAATCGCATCTTTGCCTGGGAAAGATGGCAATAAGGATGGATGAATATTGACGATATGTTGTGGATAGGCCGTTAACAGCACTTCGCTAATTAAGCGCATATACCCTGCTAATACAATCCACTCCACATCGTATTTACGTAGTTCTTCAATAATAGTAGCTTCATAGGCTGCTTTAGATGCAAATTCTTTTGGATTCAAGGCAAGTACTGGGATGCCAAACTTTTTTGCACGTGTGACAACAAATGCATCTGGCTTATCTGTGACAACCAGTTCAACCGTTGCGTGCAACTCACCACGTTCAATTGCCTCTTGAAGCGCTTGAAAATTACTGCCACTGCCAGAAGCAAACACAGCGATTTTAGTTGGTGCTGTCATTACACTAAGCTCCCATCATGTGAGCCATTAAATACAACACCTTCACCTTGTACAACACGCCCGATTGTATAAGCTTTTTCACCATTTGCTTCCACTGCAGCAACAACCTTCTCTGCTTCTGATGCAGGCACAGCTAATACAAAGCCGATACCCATATTAAAGACATTATATAAATCCTTGTCGTCTAATTGTCCTTTATCCTTCAAAAATTCAAAAATACGCAGAACAGGCCATGAACCTAAATCAATTTCAGTGGCTAATCCTTCTGGCATCATACGTGGCAAGTTCTCATAGAAGCCTCCACCTGTTACATGTGCACAGCCATGAACATCTGCTGCTTTTAATGCGGCTAGCACTGGCTTCGCATATAATTTCGTTGGTACTAATAAAGCTTCACCAATTGGTCCAAGGTCTTCATAGCCTTCCACAACAGCATCTACTGCATAATCATGGTCTGCGAAAACAATTTTACGCACTAAGGAATAACCGTTTGAATGGACACCACTAGAAGCAAGACCAATTAGTACATCACCTTCAACGATTTTTTCACCCGTGACGATGGCTGATTTTTCACAAGCACCTACAGCAAATCCAGCTAAATCGTACTCATCTTCTTCATAAAGACCTGGCATTTCAGCCGTTTCTCCACCGATTAAGGCTGCTCCAGATTGCACACAGCCATCTGCTACACCTTTCACGATTTGCTCAATTTTAGCAGGCTCTGCTTTACCAAGGGCCACATAATCTAAAAAGTAAAGTGGTTCTGCCCCTTGCGCTACAATATCATTGACACACATGGCTACACAATCGACGCCAATTGTATCGTGCTTGTCCACCATAAAGGCTAGCTTTAATTTTGTACCAACACCGTCTGTACCTGAAATTAACACAGGCTCCTTTAGATTTAGTGCTGACAGGTCAAACATACCGCCAAAGCCACCAAACGTCCCCATCACACCTAGACGGTTTGTACGTTCTACATGGGATTTCATACGCTTTACAGCTTCATAGCCCGCTTCAATATTTACACCTGCTTGTTCATATGCTTTTGACACGTAGCGTTCCTCCTTAGCTTCTTAACGTAATAGCTCTTTTTCATGTGGTAAAATTGTATCTGGGAAAATTTCTGTTGGATATTTACTTGTAAAACAAGCTAAGCATAATCCACGATTTTCATCCTCATATGGTCGTGCAATCGTCTCTACCATACCTTCCACAGATAAGAATGTTAATGTATCTGCACCAATCGCTTCACGAATTTCATCCACGCTATGATTAGAGGCAATTAATTCTTCATGTGTCGATGTGTCGATTCCGTAATAGCAAGGATCTGTCATTGGTGGTGAGGAAATGACAACATGTACCTCAGCCGCTCCAGCATCCTTTAGCATTTTCACAATGCGACGAGAAGTCGTACCGCGAACGATTGAATCATCTACCATTATCACTCGTTTCCCTTTTACAACTTGAACAACTGGTGATAACTTCATTTTCACACCACGCTCACGTAGCTCCTGTGTTGGTTGGATGAATGTACGCCCAACATAGCGATTTTTAATCAAGCCAAGCTCATAAGGGATACCACTTTCTTCAGCAAAGCCAATTGCGGCTGAAATACTTGAATCAGGAACGCCTGTCACGACATCTGCTTCAATATGCGCACATTCACGTGCAAGCTGTTTTCCCATACGTTTACGAGCCATATGCACATTAATACCATCAATATCTGAATCAGGACGTGCCAAGTAAACATATTCCATTGCACACATTGCACGGTTTGCCATATCAGCAAAGCGGTCTGATTTTACGCCTTCATCGTTAATAATTAATAACTCCCCTGGTTCAACCGAGCGTACAAACTCTGCACCGATTAAATCAAAGGCACACGTTTCAGAAGCGACAACCCAGCCATCGCCTAACTTTCCAAGAGATAATGGACGTAAGCCATGAGGATCACGTGCTACAAGCATTTCTTCCTTCGTCATAATTAAGAAAGAATACGCCCCCTTTAATAGGGACAATGCATTTTTCACCTTCGCACGGAATGGTGAATGTGAGCTTTTCTTAATAAGATGGGCCAATACTTCCGTATCCGAGCTAGAATGGAAAATGCTACCTTGACGCTCTAAATATTGCTTCAAATGTGTAGCATTCACAAGGTTCCCATTATGGGCAATCGATAAGCTACCTGTTGAAGAATGGAATAGTAATGGCTGGATATTTTCAATCCCATTACCTCCAGCAGTTGCATAGCGCACATGGGCAATCGCTGCTTTACCATTAATCGATTTTAATTTATCTTCATTAAAAACATCATTAACAAGTCCTTCACCCTTCACCGCACGCAGGTGCTGACCATCTGAAACAACAATACCAGCACCTTCTTGCCCACGATGTTGTAGTGCATGAAGCCCATAATAGCTAAGGTGTGCTGGATTTGGGTTACCCCAAATACCAAACACGCCACATTCTTCATTTAAGCCTCTGAGTTCAGCAAGCATGGAATTGCTCCTTTCCAACTAGAACGGAATTCCTCCACTGTACCTTCTACAAGCACACCGTTGTCACCGCTAATTTTCACCAATGCATCATTTGTTACGACACCGATTTTTTGCGCATCTTTAACAGCTTCCACAAATGCCGCTGCATTTTCTTCTTTCACTGTTACAACAAAACGAGATTGCGTTTCACTGAATAACGCTGTCGTTGCAGAGCCAGTCAATGTAACGTCCACACCTAAACCATTTGCACTGAATGTTTTTTCAGCTAATGCTACTGCTAAACCACCTTCAGCTACATCATGTGCAGATTGTACAAGACCTGCTTTAATCGCTGCTAATAATGCTTGTTGACGTGACGCTTCCACCTCTAAATCAAGCGCAGGTGCTTTTCCTGAAATCACGCCAGCATTCAACAATTTTTGCAGTTCAGAGCCACCAAATTCTGTTTTTGTTTCACCAATGACAAAGACAATATCGCCAGCCGCTTTTACGTCTTGTGTTGTTACATGTGCTAAATCTTCAACTAGACCAACCATACCAATTGTTGGTGTTGGGTAAACTGCTTCTCCTGAACGCTCATTATAAAGAGATACGTTCCCACCGATAACTGGTGCATTTAAAGCTAGACATGCTGCTGAAATACCATCAGCCGATTTTTCAATTTGCCAGAAGATTTCTGGTTTTTCTGGATTACCGAAGTTTAAGCAATCTGTAATTGCAAGTGGCGTACCACCTGTTGCAACGATATTACGTGCTGCCTCTGCTACTGCAATCGCCCCGCCCACCTCTGGATCAAGATAAATATAACGAGAGTTACAGTCTGTTGTCATTGCTAAACCTTTATTTGTACCACGCACACGGATAACGGCTGCATCAGAACCTGGTGCAACAACTGTTGATGTACGCACTTGATAATCGTATTGGTCATAAACCCATTCTTTGGAAGCAATTGTTGGTGCTTTCAATAGTGCGTGTAATGTTTCTTTATAATCTGTTACTGCTGGCTCACTGTTTTCAATTGCTTGGAATTCAGCATAGTAAGCAGGCTCTGCTGATGGTTTATGATAAACCGGTGCATCCTCTGCCAGTGCATCTGCAGGTACTTCCGCCACCACTTCACCTTTGTGTAATAAACGTAGCATTTTATCATCAGTTACACGACCGATTGCCACAGCATCTAAATCATATTTATCGAAAATGGCTTTAATTTCATCTTCACGACCTTTTGTCACAACAAGTAACATACGCTCTTGAGATTCTGATAGCATCATTTCATAGGCTGTCATACCTGTTTCACGTTGTGGCACTAAATCTAAGTTCATCTCTACGCCAGAGCCTGCTTTTGAAGCCATTTCTGCTGAAGATGAAGTAAGACCAGCTGCCCCCATATCTTGAATACCAACTAAAGCATCTGATTTAATCACTTCTAAGCAAGCCTCAAGTAAAAGTTTTTCCATGAATGGATCTCCTACTTGCACTGCTGGACGTTGGTTTTCAGATTCCTCTGTTAATTCCTCAGAGGCAAATGTTGCACCATGAATACCATCACGACCTGTTTTTGCTCCAACGTACATGACCGTATTCCCTACACCTGCTGCAATACCACGTTGAATATCTTTATGGTCGATTAAACCAACACACATCGCATTGACAAGTGGATTTCCTTCATAACAAGGGTCGAATTGAATTTCGCCACCTACTGTTGGGATACCAATACAGTTACCATAGCCTGCGATACCGGCTACAACTTCTTCAAATAAATATTTCCCACGCGCTGATTTTAATTCACCAAAGCGTAGTGAGTTTAACATTGCAATTGGACGTGCACCCATGGAGAAAACGTCACGGATAATCCCACCAACACCTGTTGCAGCGCCTTGATATGGCTCAATTGCAGATGGATGATTGTGTGATTCCATTTTAAATACAACGGCTTGCTCGTCACCAATATCGACAATCCCTGCACCTTCACCAGGACCTTGTAATACTTGAGGACCTTTTGTTGGGAATTTACGCAATACAGGCTTTGAATTTTTGTATGAGCAGTGTTCAGACCACATTACTGAGAAAAGACCGATTTCTGTCCAGTTTGGTAGACGACCTAAAATACCTTCTACCAATGCAAATTCTTCGTCTGACATCCCCATACCAGCGTATAATTTTTCATCTTTAATTTGCTGTGCTGTTGGCTCAAACTTAGTTGTTGACATGATTTTCCCTCCACTGCTTCACAATTGATTTAAATACAGCTAAACCATCCGCTCCCCCTACTAGTGCATCAACTGCACGCTCTGGGTGAGGCATCATTCCTAATACATTGCCACGCTCATTCACAATGCCCGCAATATCCTTCAAAGAACCGTTTGGATTTTCGCCTGAATAAGTGAAAACAATTTGATTATTTGCTTTTAATTGTTGTAATGTTTCTTCATCACAGTAGTAATTACCTTCACCATGTGCAATTGGGATGTTAATCACTTGCCCTTGCTCATATTGATTGGTAAATAATGTGTTATTATTTTCAACTTTAAGCTGTACAGTACGGCACATGAATTTTAAGTTTGTATTACGCAATAATGCACCTGGTAATAAACCTGCTTCCGTTAAAATTTGGAAACCATTACATACACCTAATACCGGCTTTCCAGCATCTGCTGCTTTTTTTACTTCAGCCATAATATTCGATTGGTTTGCCATTGCACCACAACGTAAATAATCACCATATGAGAAGCCACCAGGCACTAAAATCCCATCAAAGCCACTTAAATCTGTTGCTGTATGCCATACATATTCTACTTCTTCGCCTAGCTCATCTTTAATTGCATGGTACATATCGATGTCACAGTTTGACCCAGGGAATACGAGTACTGCGAATTTCATGATTAGTTAGCCTCCTCGACTTCATAACGGTAGTCTTCGATTACAACATTTGTTAACACTTTTTCACACATTTCTTTTACTAATGTATCGATATCACGAGTTGTCTCACCAATTGTTAATTCAAGGTATTTACCAATTCGTAAATCTTCTACTTCACCAAAGCCAATTTTAGCTAAAGAGCCTTGTACTGCAGAACCTTGTGGATCAAGAATGCTTTCACGTAATGTCACATAAATTTTCACTTTTTTCATTGTTATTTGCCTCCGAGTCTAGAAAGTATAATCGTATAAACTTCTGTTAAATTACCAAGGTCTCGACGAAAAACATCCTTGTCCAACTTTTGCTTTGTCGTTGTATCCCAAAGTCGACATGTATCTGGTGAAATTTCATCTGCCAATAACACGCTACCATCTGTGTCACGTCCAAACTCTAATTTGAAATCAACAAGCGTCACATTGACATCTGTGAAAAGTGGCTGTAAAACTTGATTCACCGCAAGCGCACCCTCATAAATCGCTGTTACTTCCTCAGATGTTGCAAGTGCTAGCACATCAATATGCTCTGTCGTAATCATTGGATCGCCTAGCGCATCATCTTTATAGTAAAACTCAACGATTGGACGTTTTAAAGCTGTGCCTTCTTCTAAGCCAAGACGTTTAGCTAAGCTACCTGCCGCGATATTGCGTACAACAACCTCAATTGGAATAATCTCTACCGCTTTAACAAGTTGCTGTGTATCAGATAATTGCTTGACAAAATGTGAGGCAATTCCTTGTGCGTGTAGTTTGTCAAAAATTAAAGAAGTGATACGGTTGTTTAATACGCCCTTACCTGCAATCTCTTCCTTCTTTTCACCGTTAAATGCGGTTGCGCTGTCTTTATATTCAACAAGAAGTACGTTTGGCTCCTCCGTTGTATACAGTCGTTTCGCTTTACCTTCATACAAAAGTTGACCTTGTGTCATGTTATTCGTCCCCCTGATATAGTTCTTTAAAGTCCAAGTCTTTCAAAAATCATATCGACATGTTGCAAATGGTAGTTGTAGTCAAAGCAATCATCCAGCTCTTCCTTCGTTAAATACGACGTAATTTTCTCACTCGCATCCACCAATGTTCTGAATTGTACTTGCTCATCCCATGCTTGCATCGCTAATGGCTGTACAGTATCATACGCCTCTTCACGTACTAGCCCTTTATCAATCAATGCTAGTAAAATACGTTGAGAGTAAATTAAGCCAAATGTACGTCCCATATTGCGCTTCATGTTATCAGGGAATACAGTTAAATTTTTCACGATATTACCGAAACGATTTAACATATAGTTCAATGTAATTGTCGCATCTGGTAAAATAACACGTTCAGCAGATGAATGTGAAATATCACGCTCATGCCATAATGCTACGTTTTCGTAAGCTGTCACCATGTAACCACGCATTAAACGTGATAGTCCAACCATATTCTCAGAGCCGATTGGATTACGTTTATGTGGCATTGCTGATGAGCCTTTTTGTCCTTTCGCAAATGCTTCTTCTACTTCTCGTGTTTCAGATTTTTGTAAACCACGAACCTCTGTCGCAAATTTCTCAATAGATGTGGCAATTAATGCTAATGCACTTAAATACTGTGCATGACGATCACGCTGTAATGTTTGCGTTGAAATCGGTGATGCTGCTAATCCTAATTTGTCACAAACATATTGCTCTACACGTGGATCAATATTGGCATATGTTCCAACAGCTCCAGACATTTTACCTGTTTCAATTACTTTTGCAGCCGCATCAAAGCGCTCAAGATTACGCTTCATTTCCTCATACCATAAGCCCATCTTTAAACCAAAAGTCGTTGGCTCTGCATGTACGCCATGTGTACGGCCCATCATCACCGTATGCTTATGCTCTTTTGCCTTTGCAGCAATAATATCAATAAAGTTCACAATATCTTTACGCAAAATAGTGTTCGCTTGTTTAATTAAATAAGAAAGGGCTGTATCGACAACATCTGTTGACGTTAAACCATAATGCACCCATTTACGCTCTTCACCAAGTGTTTCTGATACCGCACGTGTAAAGGCTACTACATCATGACGTGTCTCTTGCTCAATTTCTAAAATACGCTCCACATCAAATGAAGCATTTTCACGTATTTTCGCTACATCTGCTTTTGGTATATCACCTAACTCTGCCCAAGCCTCACATGCTAAAATTTCAACCTCTAACCATGCTTGATACTTGTTTTGCTCTGTCCAAATAGCACCCATTTCAGGTCTTGTGTAACGTTCGATCATTGTTGTTCTCCTTCTATTCTGACCAAATGCCAGAATTCTCGATTTGTTGTAATGTTTGTTCAATGTTGTCTGTCATAATCGTAACATGCCCCATTTTACGGTCTACCTTTGCCTCATCTTTGCCATAAAGATGCAATGACCATTCAGGATGTTTTGCGATTGAATTACTTAACGGGACAATATGCTGCCCTAACACATTCACCATAATAGAAGACGCCCATAGCTGTGGCTTACGCAATGGCCAGCCACAAACAGCACGAATATGCTGATGGAATTGTGAGATACTACAAGCTTCGATAGAATAATGACCTGAATTATGAGGTCTTGGTGCTAATTCATTAATCACAATGCTACCATCCTCTAAGACGAACATCTCTACTGCTAACGTACCTACTAAATGCAGATAATCAGCAATTTTCAATGCCTCTTGCTCCGCTGTTTTGGCTGTTTCATCTGCTATACGGGCTGGTACAATTGTTTCATGTAAAATGTGATGTACATGAATATTTTCACCAACTGGTTGACAATAGGATTCACCATCACCGTTTCGCTGTACAATAACCGATATTTCCTTCACAAAAGGTACAAATCCTTCTGCAATACATTGTGAATAAGCAAAAAGCCCTTCAGCTAACGGTAAGTCTTCTACAGATGTTAAAAGCTGTTGCCCTTTCCCATCATAGCCCCCTCTAGCTGTTTTGACTATACAAGGATAACCAATTCGATGAATATTTGCAGCTAGCTCCTCATAAGTATCAGCTACAATATAAGGTGCTACTGGACAGCCTGCGTTTACAATAGCTTCTTTCTCTGTCACACGATTTTGCGTAATACGTACTAATTCTGCCCCCTGTGGTACGTAAGCAATTTGTGTTAAACGCTTCAATCCTTCGTAATCAATATTTTCAAACTCATAAGTAATCACATCACTTACTTCAGCAAGCTCCTCTAACGCTGCTTCATCGTCATATGGAGCAACAATTCGGATATCTGCAACTTGTCCACATGGTGAGTCCATTGCTGGCTCCAAAACAGCAATTTTAAAGCCAGCCTCTTTTGCAGCAAGTGCCATCATTCGCCCAAGTTGTCCACCACCGATAATACCAATCGTCTGTCCAGGATAAATCATTTTTGTCACAACAAGTCACCTGTACTTTCTAAAACTTGTTGCTTTGTCGCTTCACGTCGAGCACCTAATTGCTGTGCAAGCTGTGTATTTGTTATCGATAAAATTTGAGCTGCTAATAAACCTGCATTCGTTGCGCCTGCTTTACCAATCGCTACAGTTGCTACAGGCACACCACCAGGCATTTGTACGATGGACAATAGTGAGTCTAGACCGTTTAGTGCACGAGATTGTACTGGCACACCGATTACTGGTAATGTCGTTTTTGCCGCTACCATACCTGGTAAATGGGCTGCACCACCTGCTCCAGCAATAATGACTTGAATACCACGCTCACGTGCCGCCTCTGCATATTCAAACATTAAATCAGGTGTACGATGAGCAGATACAACCTTTTTCTCATAGGCGATTTGTAGCTCATCTAAAATATCACATGCATGCTTCATTGTTTCCCAGTCACTTGAACTTCCCATAATGACGCCGATTTTCGGATTCATGAATTGTCGCTCCTTCTAAACATCTGCTATTACTATTCCTTCGATATATAAATAAAAACCCTTAAATAAACTTCTCTCTACTTTATACGTGAAAGCCGTTTACTTAAGGGTTCATTAAAAGAAAGAACATAATATCTTCCTATAATATGTCAAAAGTTGCTTTCCCGCATAGTCCAGCATTTACGGTGCCGGGTAGAGACACTAGAGCCTATCCTCTAGCATATATGTGGGACTTTATTTAGTTTCCTGTTCACATTTTAACAAGGGATTCTCCTGCCGTCAATGTAAAAATGCGAACGTTTTATTTTTTCGAATTAACAATGTTCGGTTTTTAGTCATATCTATTCAAGATTACTAAATGGTATCGCTTTAAACTGGATTTTTTGTCGCAAATAAGCTGGTTCTCCATTGACTAAATGAAATACAGGCTCTTCTTTTCTTCCCATCGCCATATAGCCATCCTGCTGCATTCTAGCCAAGCATTGCTCAATCGTTTCGTTTTCTTCTACTTCATACCAAATTTGCTGTTTCCCCACAAACTGTCTCCCTTCCTTTTCTTATCTATCTTTATTATATCGTGCTATCTAAAATACGCCTATATGATTTTCGCCATACTCTAGAACAGATAACTTCTCTTTAGCAGTTTTCATTTCAAAAATATAAAGCCACCTTAGAATGTAGATTATAATACCACGGTTCGTTATGCATTTATGTTCTATTTGAACAAATAAAAAGACGCAAATGAAATATATTCCCTTTTTCTAAAAAAGAAAGAGAGAATTTTCTTTCATTCACGTCATATATTATTAGCTCTATATTTGTTTTTGATTAAATTCAGTGGATAACTTGCTGAATATGTATTTATCTCGTTAACTACAAAAGCAATATATTTGTACAAAAAGTGGAATACATATATCATATCGCTAAATAAAAAATCCAGTCAACTTTATAAGTTAACTGGTTAATTGCCTAGCGATGTCCTACTCTCACAGGGGGAATCCCCCAACTACCATCGGCGCTAAAGAGCTTAACTTCCGTGTTCGGTATGGGAACGGGTGTGACCTCTTTGCCATCATCACTAGACTTTTTTGAAAGGGTTTATTCTTTCAAAACTGGATAAACGATTCATTGTCTTTGTCACATATTTTTGGTTAAGTCCTCGATCGATTAGTATTCGTCAGCTCCATGTGTCACCACACTTCCACCTCGAACCTATCTACCTCATCGTCTTTGAGGGATCTTACTTACTTG
>NZ_BRZA01000009.1 GCF_026012395.1 Lysinibacillus piscis | reverse complement strand
ACGTCAAAGGAGCAAGCTCCTTCTTCGTCCGCTCGACTTGCATGTATTAGGCACGCCGCCAGCGTTCGTCCTGAGCCAGGATCAAACTCTCCATAAAAGAGAAATTTGAATAGCTCAAATCTCATTGCCGGCATCATATTTTGGTATGATGTCCAAAATTGTCTTACTTTATTGATTACGCTTTGTTTGTTCAGTTTTCAAGGTTCATGTTTTAGTTGCTTATCAACAGCAACTTTTATATCTTATCGCATACTGCATTTATTGTCAACATCTTTTTTCGTTTTAATTTAACGATGTTTCACTATTTCGAATAGTTTAAGAGTTTTTCAAATACGTCTTAGCGACATATAATAATTTAACATATTAAATCCACATACGCAAGTATTTTTTATGAAAAATCACTTTTAAAGAATAATAAATACTAAAGGAGATTTTTCATGCATTTTCAAGCATCTACATTCTCTACTCCTTACGAAATAGTAAATTATTTGTCTACTATACAACTCTTTTACACATATCTCAACCGAAAAACCTATGAATCACTATAAATATCTTCTCATACTCCCATTATTTACTCACTCTAATTTAAAAATTTATGCTTGTTTCCTTCATATAAACAACAGGAGTCAATATGTCTCTTTCACATATTAACTCCTGTCTAATATATCCCTGTACCTTGCTTTACTTATTTTGTTATATGACGCATTGTTGGGAATAGTAAAATATCACGAATAGATGGTGCATTTGTTAATAGCATTACTAAACGGTCAATACCAATACCTAGACCACCTGTTGGCGGCATACCGTATTCTAGCGCTTCGATGAAATCATTGTCCATTTCATGTGCTTCATCATTACCCGCTGCTTTTTCAGCCATTTGTGCTTCAAAGCGTTCACGTTGGTCAATTGGATCATTTAATTCTGTAAAAGCATTCGCATGTTCACGACGCACAATAAATAGCTCGAAACGGTCCGTGAAGCGTGGATCTTCTGGATTTTTCTTTGCTAATGGCGAAATCTCCACTGGATGACCTGTAATAAATGTAGGTTGTACTAATGTTTCTTCAATTTTTTGCTCAAAGAATTCATTAATAATATGTCCTACTTCATGTGTATCTTTAATTTCTACACCATGCTCCGCTGCATATGCACGTGCTTGTTCTACTGTCATTGGTTGCCAGAAGTCTACACCTGTAGCCTCTTTTACAGCATCAACCATATGCATACGTTTCCAGCCCACAGCTAACTCAATTGTGTCTTCGCCGTATTGGATGGTTGTTGTACCGAGTACTTCCTGTGCCACATGTGCAATTAGGTTTTCAGTTAAATCCATAATATCCTTATAATCTGCATATGCTTCATACAATTCAATCATCGTAAATTCTGGATTATGACGTGTTGAAATCCCTTCATTACGGAATACGCGTCCAATTTCATAAACTTTCTCTAAACCACCAACAATTAAACGTTTTAAATGTAGCTCAATCGCAATACGCATATACAATTCCATATCAAGTGCATTATGGTGTGTAATGAATGGACGTGCCGCTGCTCCACCTGCAATTGTGTGTAGCATTGGTGTTTCTACTTCCAAATAGCCATGGTTATCTAAATAATTACGGATAGCACGGATAATTTTAGAGCGTGCAATAAAAGTTTCCTTGCTATCTGCATTTGTCATTAAGTCTAAATAACGTTGACGATAGCGTTGTTCAACATCCTGTAAGCCGTGGTACTTCTCTGGCATTGGACGTAAAGCCTTTGTAAGAAACGTAAATTCCTCTGCTTTAACAGAAAGCTCTCCTACTTGTGTACGGAATACATTCCCACGTACACCTACAATATCACCAAGATCCGCTTGCTTAAACAATTCATATGCTTCGTCACCGACATGATCTTGACGTACATAAATTTGAATTTGACCGCCTAAGTCTTGGATATGTGCAAAGCCAGCTTTACCCTTACCACGTTTTGTCATAATACGGCCTGCAACTACAACCTCTTGTAAGTTTTCCTCTAGTTGCTCTTTTGTTTGCTCCTCAAATTGCTCTAATACCTGTGTTGATAAATGTGTACGTTCAAAACGACTACCGAATGGGTCAAGTCCATTTTCTCGAATTGTCGCCATTTTCTCACGTCTTACCAGCAATTGATCATTTAATTCTTCTATATTTGACACTTGTTTCACTCCTTAGTAACTTGTCCGCGTTCAACGTCCATAATATTTCTATTGTACACAATTTTAAAATACTATTCATCTGTTTCAATGAAAATAAGCGTCTCTTAATTAAAACTTCGAGACGCTTTCTACTCTAAATTAAACAATTAATTCCTCTACTTCAGGCACTGCCTCTTCTACAAGCCCATTTAATAATGCACGAAGTTCTACCGCTGTTTCAGTTTGGTTGATGGCGTTACGTACTTTTCCATTACCACGTACACCTTTTAAGTACCATGAAGCATGTTTACGCATTTCACGAACGGCTACTTTTTCACCCTTTAGTTGAATTAAACGCTCAAAGTGTAATAAGCAAACATCCATTTTCTCACGTACACTTGGCTCTTCCTTCAATTCACCTGTTTCTAAATAATGCACTGTACGATAAATCATCCATGGATTACCTAAGGCTGCACGTCCAATCATCACTGCATCAACGCCTGTTGTATCCAGCATTCGTTTGGCATCTTGAGGTGTTTCCACATCACCATTACCAAGTACAGGAATATTGACGTTTTCCTTCACTTGACGAATGATATCCCAATTCGCCTTGCCTTCATACATTTGAACGCGTGTACGTCCATGTACAGCAACTGCGGCTGCACCTGCACGTTCGACTGCTTGAGCATTTTCTACCGCAAAAACATGCTCATCATCCCAGCCAATACGCATTTTCACACTTACAGGCTTTTTCACAGCATCTACTACAGACGCTACCATCTCGTATACTTTATCAGGATTTAATAATAAACGAGCCCCTGCTTCACATTTAATAATCTTATTTACTGGACAGCCCATATTAATATCAATAATATCTGCCGTTGTATTTTTATCTACATATTGCGCTGCTTCTACTAGCGTTTCTTTGTCTCCACCAAAAATTTGTAAAGACAGTGGATTTTCACGCTCATCAATATACAGCATACCTAATGTCTTTTCATTACGCTGTACGATGCCTTTATCACTAATCATTTCAGCATAAACAAGCCCTGCACCGAACTCTTTCACGGTTAGACGAAAGGCCGAATTACAAATACCAGCCATAGGTGCTAATACGACACGGTTGTCCATAACAATATCGGCTATTTGAAATGGCTTCTTTGTAGGTTGCTCCAACAGAAGTTCCTCCTTTTTTGATTTTTGTATAATTAAACGACTTTCACGCCTTCCACCAATGCGACTCCTTCATTTTCACAATCCATCTGTTGCAAAAGATGATGGGCCTGCTGTAATTGTGAGCCAACTGGTGACGGCGTTATTTCCGCTAATGGTACTAACACGAAAGCTCGTTCATACATTCTCGGATGAGGTACGATTAAACTCTCCGTTTCAATATTCTCATGATTATAGAGCAAAATGTCAAGGTCAATGATTCGAGGCCCCCATCTGAATTCACGTACACGTCCTAATTCTTGTTCAATTTTTTGACAAATAAGTAGTGTGTCTTCAGATGAATGATTCGTTTGTACATGTACGGCAATATTAAAAAAATTTGCTTGCTCTGTATAACCAACAGCAGCCGTTTCATAGACCGAGGACACACGCACAACATCCACTTTCTCTTTCAAAAGATTGACAGCTTGTTGTAGATTGTCCATACGTTCACCTATATTTGTGCCAATCGATAAATAAACATCATTCATCATGAAAAGTCACCTCGTGTCACTTCAACAGAAACTTCCTTATAATAGCCATGAATCGGTGGATCAGGCTTAATTAATTCCACACGTACACCTTTTACCTTATCTGCATAGGTTGTTAAAACTGCATTGGCAACTTTCACAGCAAGTGCTTCAATTAGCTTCAATGGTTCACCTTCCACGATGTCACGACATAGCGCATACACTTCCGCATAATTAACCGTGTATGTTAAATCATCCGTTTCACCAGCCTGTGTCATATCCACCGCCAGTGATACATTTGCACGAAATCGTTGACCAAGTGTTGTTTCCGCAGCAAGTACACCATGATAACCGTAAAACTGCATATCTTTTAAATGAATATAATCCATCATACTTCCTCCTTGTAAATGCGCTTCCCAGCTAACACATCTGCCATTTGTGTTGCACGAGCCATTTCCTTTACATCATGCACACGAATCATATGACAGCCTTTTTCAATCCCATAAATAACTGTCGCCATCGTCCCTTCAAGACGTTCCTCGACTGGTAATTTGAGTACATTGCCAATCATAGATTTACGAGAAGTAGCCAATAAAACAGGATACCCCATCGCTACTAAGTCCGTTAAATGCCGCATCATTTCAATATTTTGTGTTGTCGTTTTCGCAAAACCAATCCCTGGATCGAGGATGATATGCTGCGCTGGCACACCCTTCTTTTTCGCAATAGCAATACTTTCTTCTAAATCAGCCTTCACTGTTGTCCAAAAATCCGTTCCATAGTCCATATTTTCACGATTATGCATTAAAATAATCGGCACATGTAATTCTGCAGCAACTTGCGCTATTTTAGGTTCGGCTTTTGCTCCCCATACATCATTAATCATATGTGCACCCGCCTTAATAGCTGCACGTGCCACATTCGCCTTATAGGTATCAATCGAAATAATCGCTGGAATCGCTGCTGCAAGTGCTTGAATAACAGGTACAACACGTGCAATTTCCTCTTCCTCAGATACTTGCTTATGACCAGGACGTGTAGACTCGCCACCTACATCAATAATTTTTGCACCATCCGCTACCATTTTCTTCGCCTGTGCAACTGCGGCTTCTATGGAATTGAACTTCCCACCATCCGAAAATGAATCAGGTGTCACATTTAAAATACCCATAATGATTGTTTCTTTTGTGTAATCTAATGTGATGCCATTGATTGTTAATGGTGTTGTATAATTTTCTAACATACTGATACTCCTTTTATCCAATACGAATGGAAGATTCACTTTATGCCTCGCTCTACCTCATCTATATAGGCTGCATGTAAACGTGCATATATCGGTCCTTCATTACCTAAAAATTGAGTGGATGCTAATTGTCGAATAGGTACGAGCTCTTGCACCGAATTCGTAATAAAACATTCCACACTTTGCTCCACATCCTGTTTTGTATAAAGTCCCTCTCTTACCTCAATACCAAAAGAAGAGGCTCGCTCGATTACCCATGCACGAATAATACCAGGTAAAATCCCTGTCTCTATGGATGACGTATAAAGAACATTGTCTTTCACCCAAAAAATATTGGATGTAATGCCTTCTGCTACATAGCCTGCTTCTGTCAGAAAAAAGCCTTCCTGCTGTGCTAAAGACGGCATTTCAAAACGTCCTAACACATTATTACCGTAATGATGCGACTTAACACGTATACCTTTTTCAGGTGTGTTACGAGCTGTTTCTAACCATTGAGCTAATTTCTCTGTACCACGTGATGGATTGTGAAGTTCTTTACGGAAAATAATCACATTTGGCTCTCGATATTCAGTCGGCTGTAAACCAATTGGGTGCTCTCCAGCAGACACATTTAAACGGAAATAACCATCTTGCCCAGCATTCAACCGCTCAATCACTTGTAACAACACAGCTTCTGAATAGGGCATACGAATACGATACTGTGTCAATGCCTGTTGTAGTCTCTCCATATGTACCTGCCAAGCAAATACGTGCCCATTGTAAGTTCTAAACGTCTCAAAAAATCCTAAACCATAGAGAAAGCCATGATCGAAGGGGGAAATACGCAAATCCTGTGCTGCAACATATTGTCCATTTATCCAGCTCTGCATACTATTTTCCTCCATCCACATACAATTCGATAAATTGACGTAGCAACTTTTTCCCTTGCTCCGTCATAATGGACTCAGGGTGATACTGTACACCTTCAATTGGATACTCTTTATGGCGAATCCCCATAATTTCACCTTCCGCTGTCCAAGATGTGATATCAAAGCATTCTGGTAATGTTTCTTTTTCTACTATTAGAGAATGATACCTTGTTGCTGCAAATGGATTTGGCATCCCTCTGTGTAAACCCATTTCCGCATGTAAGACTGGTGATGTTTTTCCATGCATTAAACGCTCTGCACGAATGACATTGCCACCAAACACTTGTGCAATCGCTTGGTGTCCAAGACAGACGCCTAAAATCGGAATATTTCCCGCGAAATATTTAATAATTGCTAGGCTCTCTCCAGCCTCATTTGGACTGCATGGTCCTGGCGAAATAACAATCATATCAGGTGCAAGCTGCTCAATCTCCTCTATCGTTATCGTATCATTACGTTTTACTACCAACTCATGTCCAAATTCGCCAAAATATTGAACAAGATTGTATGCAAAAGAATCATAGTTATCAATCATTAAAATCATTTTGCTCGCTCCTCTGCCATTGCTTTCGCCTGCCACATTGCCTTCGCTTTATTCAACGATTCTTGATATTCCTTTGCTGGTACAGAATCAATAACAATACCAGCGCCAGCTTGAATATGAGCGATGCTATCTTTCACAAAGGCTGTACGAATCACAATGTTCAATTCCATATCACCTGTATAACCTAGCCAACCAATCGAACCCGTATATAAACCACGTCTCACAGGCTCTAGCTCCTCGATAATTTCCATTGTACGAATTTTAGGTGCACCTGTAATTGTGCCACCTGGGAACATTGCACGAATCACATCTGCATTTGTTTTGCCTGCTGCGACTTCACCTCTTACATTGGACACAATGTGCATAACATGTGAATAACGTTCAATCACCATAAATTCATCCACTTCCACTGTGCCATATGCTGAAACACGCCCTAAATCATTGCGCTCCAAATCCACAAGCATGACATGTTCTGCTCGTTCCTTGTCATTATCGATTAACTCCTGTGCCAACGCTAAATCCTCCGCCTCGGATTTTCCACGTGGACGTGTACCTGCAATCGGTCTTGTTGACAACTCATTGCCATGACGCTTTACTAATAGCTCTGGTGAACCTGAAACAACTGCAAAATCGGGTGCTTCAATATATGCCATATATGGGGATGGATTAAATGTGCGCAGTGCCTCATACAGGTCCATCGCTGTTGCCTGTAATTGCTTGGATTGGCGAACAGATAAATTTACTTGGAATACATCTCCCTGTGCAATGTACTCTTGAATTTTTATGACAGCTGCCTCAAAATCTGTTCCTGCAAAGGACACATGTAGCTCATTTTCATCATTAACAATTTCTACTGCATCAGTCTGTTCAAATTTTCTAGTTTGTAAGCCAGCCTTTGCAGCCTCTTGCCACTCCTGTGCCCATTCCTCTAAATTTTGCTCACTACTAGCTAGCTTCATCAATGTCACTTCATCTGTTTTAACATCTCGAACAGCCCAGCAATCAAATAAATAGAAATAAATATCAGGCACTTGTAAATCGTCTACTGCCACAGTCGGCAATGTCTCAATTTGTCTCGCATAGTCATACGAGACGAAGCCCATTGCTCCTCCTTGAAAAGTAGGAAGTTTGGCATCATGAGGCAGTTGATAATTGGCTACTAAGCGTTCCAATAAATCGAGTGGCTCTCCCTGTAGTAGTTCCGACTCTCCATTACGCCATTCAATCAGCAATCCCTCTTCAACGGATTGTGCAGTAGCAAATGGGTTCCAAGCAGCCATCGTCAAATGCCCACCACGGCCACTTTCTAAAAATATATGTCGTTGTTCATTCTTTGTTTGTTGCTGATAACTATAAAAAAAAGCTTCTGCATCCATTGTCATTGTTTTCGTCAATAATGTACTCAAGTTGCCATTCCCCTTTAAATCATGTGATGTGATTCCATCTTAACGTGAATCACCTATAGAAGTGAATATTTTTATCAAAAAAATAGACATCCATGATAAAAACCATGGATGCCCTAAAAAATCAAATTTTTATAGGCTGATTATGTGAGATGTCACATTAATAAGAAAAACGGTTCAGCAAGCCTTGAAGCTCTTTGCTTAACACTTGTAATTCATCTGCTGTACGTGCAACACTTTCAATCGCTTTACTTTGTTCATTAGCTGAAGCTGACACCTCATCTGTTGTTGTAGCTGTTTGCTCAGTAATAGCTGTCATGCTTTCGATTGCTATCGCCGTTTCACCCTGTAACAGCATAATATTCTGCATGCCCTGTGATACTTCATGAATCGACCCCATAATTGTATCAATGGAGCTTTGAATAGATGTAAATACTTTCTCTGTTTCGATTGTTACCTGTTCTTGACGTTGTGAAATGTCCAATGTTCGTTCAAGAGCACTCGAAGCGTTCGATGATTCATTTAACATAAGCTGTATCATATCACGTATTTTCGTTGTGGCATTGGCAGAGGCTTCAGCCAATTTCCGTACCTCATCTGCTACAACCGCAAAGCCCTTGCCATGTTCTCCAGCTCTAGCTGCCTCGATACTCGCATTTAACGCTAACAAATTTGTTTGCTCGGCAATACCTGTAATCACATCGATAACACCTTCAATATTCGTTACCTTTGACAACAGTTCATTGATAACATGATTTACATCTACTAATACTTGATTGGACGCATTGGCTGTTTCACGAAGCTGTTGGACTTGCGCCATACCTTTTTCACTTGCCGCTGTCGCATCTTTTGATTGACTAATCATGCTCGTTGTATACTGTGTCACGAGTTCCACTTGATGGGACACCTCATGTACCCTGTCATTAGTTGTTTCTGCATCTCTTGCTCCTTGTGTAGCACTCTTTGCCATGGATTGAAGTGTTTTTGCTACATTGTCAATCGATACAGTTGTTTCCTCAACGGCCGCACTAACAACATTCGACGATTCAACCACACCACCTGTCGCATCATCAACAGATTTTACTAATGCACGTAAATTATTTTTCATTGTATTAACCGATGCCTCTAGTTTACCGAATTCATCCTGTCGATGTAGTTGAATATTTTTCCCTGTAAGGTCGCCATACGCAATTTTTTCCGTCTCATTCATAATCGCTTGAATCGCTCGCACAATCCCTCGCACAACAAATATACCTATTATCACAACTAGAAGGATAACAATAGAAATACCCACTAATAGCCATGTGTTTCCTTGCTTATAAATATCGTCTAACGCTACTAAAGATTGTTTGGCATTTGTATCAATCAACTGTTCTAATTCATCTAAATTATTACGTGCTGTAGCAAACGTTTTATCGGCTTCCTTAATATCTGTAAACAACTCTTGTCTTTGTGTGGCATCCATTGTCTCAGCTTTTTTTATAATCGCTGTCATTCCACTTTGCCAGCGCTCAAAATTCTCTTGGAACGCTATATAATTTTGTTCCATTGTGTTGCCAGATATCTCATGCCCTAACGTTTTATATACCTCTAACTCTTGCAGTAGTTGTTGGGAAGTTTGTACTCTATCTGTTATTTGTCCTACATTCTCCTTATAATCTGCCAGACTAGCTTTTAAATCCTTTTCTGTGTCGCTTTCAACCATTTGAATAATTGCTAAATTTGCCTGATATAAATCCCGATCTGCTTCAATTAAATTGGTTTGTGCACTGTATACTTTATCGAAAATTAATTGCTTCAGCTCATCTCTTACATCTTTACTAAACATGACACTAATTGCGAATGCAATCGTCAAAATCATAACAGGAATAATTAATAATGCCCCTAACTTAGTACGTATTGAAATTTGCTTCATTAACATCTCCACCCTTCAGTTCAAAATAGGCATTCCTGATATCTCCATTTAATGTTATAAGCTGGTTATTTTTGCCTAAATACTCTCACTTTAATTGTAAAGCATGGATAATAATATGACCACGGAAATTTAATGTTTCATTATGTATTTTTTCGAACGAATCTCACTTAGCAAACACTTGAAGTGGGTGTCTTCTAGTGGAAATGATAAATGTACCGTACACTTCTACTATCTAATCAATGGGACATTATGCTATCACATTAAGAAAAGCCAGCTTACACCAATTCCTTTGGCGTAAGCTGACTTTTTAATTTGCATTAATTAGTCTTCAAATTGATATAGAGGTGTAGATAAGTAACGTTCACCGTTTGAAGGAACGATTGCTAAAACATTTGCATCTTTTCCTAAACGTTTCGCTGTTTCAATCGCTGCATAAATTGCTGCACCTGAAGAAATACCACATAAAACGCCTTCTTCGCGTGCTACTTTACGAGCTACCTCGAAAGCTGTTTCATTTTCTACTTGGAATACTGAAGAGTAAATAGCTGTATCTAATACAGAAGGTACGAAGCCTGCACCAATTCCTTGGATTTTGTGTGGTCCTGGTTGGCCGCCAGAAAGCACTGGTGAATCTTTTGGTTCAACAGCGATAATTTCAATTGATGGGTACTTTTCTTTTAAGACAGCACCTGCACCTGTAATTGTACCACCAGTTCCAACACCCGCTACAAATGCATCTAATTGTAAGCCATCAAATGCTTCTACAATTTCAGGGCCTGTTGTTAAACGGTGAATTTCAGCATTCGCTTCATTTTTAAATTGCTGTGGTAAGAAATAGCCATGTTCAGCTGATAATTCTTCCGCTTTAGCAATAGCACCCTTCATACCTGCTGGTCCTGGTGTTAAGACAAGCTCTGCACCATATGCACGTAATAGGTTACGACGCTCTAAGCTCATTGTTTCAGGCATTACTAAAATTGTTTTGTATCCTTTAGCTGCTGCAATCATCGCAAGACCAATACCTGTATTACCAGAAGTAGGCTCAATAATTGTACCGCCTGGCTTTAATGTACCATTTTTTTCAGCCGCTTCAATCATCGCTAATGCTAAACGGTCTTTAACTGAGCTACCTGGGTTAAAATATTCTAATTTTACATAAACATTACCTTCATTTTCACCTGTTACGTTATTTAACTTCACAATCGGTGTTTTACCTACTAATTCAGCTACAGAATTTGCTAATTTACTCATTAATCAATTCACTCCTAATCCCGACTATTTTTATAGGTTTTTCTTACTTTGTATTTTACCAATTTCTTCTCACAGTTGTCAATCATTAATTATGCATCAATATCATTGTATTTAAATTTTTTGCATTTGATGGAGAAAACCCAACCAAAAAAGAAAAATCCAAACTATCCTACGAAATTTTCATTCATGTTTCGTAATAGCTTGGATTCTTCTAAAAATGATTCAGCTTTTGCTTTGTCCCATTGTCTTGTTATTCTGCATTTTTTCCATCTCCATAATACCAAGTCGCTTTAAATTCAGACCAAAACGATTCTGGTGTAACGGATTGAGGTAATTGTTCTAGCGCCAATTCACGTTCGATATGTTCTTTCACATCTTCATATGTAAAAGATTGTCTTTCAAGCACTTCCTGTACTTGGACAATGCCGTAATGACCATTTGCTAGTTTAAATGTTTTACTAATTTCCTTCGCCTTTAATGCCTTCACCGCTTTAATAATAGCCGCATCTAGGTTTTCTTGCTGCTCTGTAATGAAACCAATATCTCCACCTAAACTAGCAGAGGCACTATCCACTGAAACCTCTCGTGCTAACACTTGAAAATCAGATTTATTTTGTAGCTCTTTTAAAGCCTCTTCTGCTTCTTTTTTAGATTTGACTTCAATAAAATTTGTGCGATAGCTTGTTTCTGTATTGTATAAGGCTTGATTTTCCTCATAGTATGCTTTTGTACTTTCCTCTTTTATCACAATATCCTTCGTTAACACTTTATCTAAAATAAGCTGTGAGCGAATTTTTTGTCGTAATTGCTTGGACGAAAGATTTTGTAATGTTGTATCGAATTTATCCTGTGCAGAGCGCATTAAGGCAAGCTCTAAGTCAATTTCTTTATCCGTAACCGTTATATTATATTCTTTCGCTGCTTTTTCCATGACAGATTCATTCACTAAATTTTGTAATGTTTCTTTCCCATAACGTTCTTCCATGGCATTCATCCATGCTTGTCGTGTAATGATTTCTCCGTCTATAGCCGCTACCTGCTCTTTATTACCGATATCTTGATCTTTGTCTGGGAGTAACCATACAATCACCCATGCGATATTCCCTAACAATAAAATCATCATCACAATCAGGGCAGGCTTTGTTTTTAAACGACGTTGGGATAAAGGTGTTGGGGTAGTTGTTGCTGTTACTTTAGGTCGCCTATTACGCGTTGAGCTCATGAATGAACCCTTCTAAATCTTCTTGTGTAAACTGATATGTTTCTAAACAGAAATGGCATTGTGCCTCTGCTCCGCCATCTTCATCAATCATCTCTTGGATTTC
Organism: Lysinibacillus piscis; assembly: GCF_026012395.1. Lineage (GTDB taxonomy): Bacteria > Bacillota > Bacilli > Bacillales_A > Planococcaceae > Lysinibacillus > Lysinibacillus piscis. The sequence goes on along the minus strand of NZ_BRZA01000009.1, from coordinate 62,058 downwards.
CGCTACCCCCAACCCTAAAATTGCGGCACCAAATCGCTCTCTTGAACATTGACATTTAAACATAACTGGTTGTGAATCTAAAATTTGTACACGACCTTCTCCGAGTACAGCCTCTAAAATTTGCTCTGGTGTAAAGCCTTTTTCAATCATTTTTGATACAGGCTCAATTGTTGCAAGATGTTTTTCAATTTCATCGATTGTTTCTTCTTCACAGCCTGGCAATAATTGCAGAATAAAACCACCTGCTGCCAAAATCGTATTATCAGGATTCACTAAGACACCTAATCCTACTGATGAAGGCACTTGCTCAGATGTGGCAAAATAATAAGTAAAATCTTCTGCAATTTCACCAGAAATAATCGGTGTTTGTCCTGAAAACATATCACGTAAGCCAAGGTCTTTGACAACTGTTAATGCACCCTCAGTTCCTACACCCGCACGCACATCTAATTTGCCTTGCTCATTTAAATCAAAGTGTACATGTGGATTTGTCACAAAGCCACGCACTTCTCCTTTGGCATTGCTATCTACCACGATTGGACCAATTGGACCGTTCCCTTCCACTTTGACTGTGATTTTCTCCTCACCTTTTAGCATCGCCCCCATCATGACACCAGCTGTCATTGAACGACCAAGAGCAGCTGATACAACAGGCCATGTATTATGGCGGCGCTGTGCTTCTCCTACTGTATCTGTTGTACAAGCTGCAATGACACGCACTTGTCCATTAAACCCTAAACCTCTTACTAAATAATCTGCCATAACTAAAATTTCCCTCATTTCTCACTGATTGCGTTTATACAAATGATATAAACCCTTTAATGTTAAAAATGGATCGACTACATCGATTGCCTGTGTCTCTCCTGCAATTAAATTCGCTAACCCACCAGTAGCGATAACTAATGGTTCCACTTTACTTTGTGCCTTCATACGATTGACGATACCTTCAACTTGTCCTACAAAACCATAAAAAATACCTGCCTGCATCGCAGAAACAGTTGTTTTACCAACAACTTGCGCTGGACGCAATATTTCAACACGCGGCAAGCGGGCAGCTTGTGTATAAAGTGCCTCTGTTGAAATTGTAATCCCTGGTGCAATCGCTCCCCCCATATAGTCACCTTTTTCATTTAAGTAGCAATAGGTGGTCGCTGTACCGAAATCTACGATAATGAGTGGTGCTTGGTAAGCATCTAAAGCGGCGATAGCATTGACAATTCTATCTGCTCCAACATCTCGTGGGCTTTCGTACTTAATATTTAACCCCGTTTTGACACCTGGCCCTACGATAAGTGGCTTTTTATGAAAATACTTCCGACACATTGCTTCCAATGAAAACATAATTGGTGGTACAACCGAGGATATAATAATTCCTGTAATTTGTTCAAATGAAATGCCTGCATGCTGAAAAAAAGTGAGCACTTGCATCGCATATTCATCCTCTGTTTTTCGAAGGTCTGTCACCATGCGCCAATGAAATGCTAATTGTTCTTTTTCATCATATACACCAAGCACAATGTTGGAATTTCCTACATCCAAAACTAAAATCATGGCTGACACCCCTCTAGCATTATACATATACTTTCATCATACAACGGCTAACAACACTTTAGGAAATAGAGTGACCAAAGAAAAACTTAAATTTAGAAAAAAGACCGTTTACATAACGTAAACAGTCTTTTTCATGTTAATCACGTTTTTCATCGATACCTTGTGCTGTATCCTCTTTCGGTAAATCAGCAACAGTTGGATTTGGCTCTTGACTTAGCAGTTCCTTCTGCACTACTGGTTCACCTACTGTTTCTAATACTGGCTGTGCTTCACCTTTAGCTAATTGTACAGTCTCTGTCTCTACAACTGCCTCTGGTTCAGGTAAAACGCCATGGTCACGTAAATGCTCAATTTCTTGCGCATTCAACGTTTCTTTTTCCATCAACGTATTCGCAATCAAATCAAGTAAGCCACGATTTTCCGTTAAAATACGTCTTGTGCGTTCATATTGTGTATCAATAATTTTTTGCATTTCTTTATCAATCTCATATGCAATAGAATCCGAATAGTTTTGATCTGAGTTAAAATCACGTCCAAGGAATACATTTCCACCTTGGCTTGAGCCAAATTGCATTGCACCAAGATTTTCGCTCATACCGTATTCTGTTACCATTGCACGTGCAATACTCGTTACTTTTTGGAAGTCATTATGTGCACCAGTGGATACTTCACCAAGTACAATCTCCTCTGCTACACGTCCACCAAGAAGTCCTGCAATACGATCCAATAATTCTTGTTTCGTTGTAAAGAAACGCTCTTCCTTCGGCAACATAATCGCATATCCACCTGCTTGACCACGTGGTACGATTGTTACTTTATGCACTGTGTCGGCTTCGTCTAATTCTAAGCCAACAACTACGTGACCAGCCTCATGGAAGGATACTAATTTCTTCTCTTTTGCTGAGTACACACGACTTGCTTTTGCAGGACCTGCAATCACACGGTCAGATGCTTCATCAATATCCGCCATATTAATAGTGCGTTTATTTTTTCGAGCTGCCACAAGTGCCGCTTCATTTAATAAGTTTTCTAAATCCGCCCCAGAGAAGCCTGGTGTACGTTGGGCAACAGCCGCTAAATCCACTGTATCTGATAAAGGTTTATTGCGTGCATGTACCTTCAGAATTGCTTCACGTCCTTTTACATCAGGATGCCCTACTGTAATTTGACGGTCAAAACGACCTGGACGTAATAATGCTTTATCTAAAATATCTGGTCGGTTTGTTGCAGCAATGATGATAATGCCTTCGTTTGCTCCGAAGCCATCCATTTCAACTAACAACTGGTTTAATGTTTGTTCACGCTCATCATGCCCACCGCCAAGACCTGCGCCACGTTGACGACCTACTGCATCAATTTCATCGATAAAGATAATACATGGTGCATTTTTCTTCGCTGTTTCAAATAAATCACGAACACGTGATGCACCGACACCAACGAACATTTCCACAAAGTCAGAACCTGAAATAGAGAAGAATGGAACGCCTGCTTCACCTGCTACAGCTCGTGCAAGTAATGTTTTACCCGTACCTGGAGGACCTACAAGTAAAATCCCTTTAGGAATACGTGCACCAATCTCTGTAAACTTGCGATGATCTTTTAAAAACTCGACAACCTCTACAAGCTCTGCTTTTTCTTCATCTGCACCCGCAACATCTGTAAAGCGCACTTTTTTCTTTTGGTCATCGTAAAGTTTCGCTTTACTTTTACCAAAGCTCATTACTTTATTACCGCCACCTTGTGATTGACTCATCAAGAAGAAGAATAAGAAGATAATGATAATGAAAGGAATAATTCCTGTGAAGAATTGAATCCATCCACTTGTTTCTGGTGCTGTTAAATAGCGAATTTTACTATTTTTTTCTTTCGCCGCTTCATCAATACGATCCATTAAGGACTGGTTATAACGAGGAACATTGGCAATAAAGCTTTCGCCTTTATCGTATCCCTTCAGTTTACCTTTAACTACATATACTTCCTTATCTGGTTGAATTGTAGCGTCCACGATTGTTTTGTTATCTAAAGCTTGTTGAAATTCAGCATAAGTTAGTTCATTCGTTGGTGATTTACCATTACTAAAAGTACCAAAAATACCGATAATCACTAAGAAAATTAGTGAGTATAATATGATATATCGAAATACCCGATTCATCTCCAGCCTCCTCATTGCAAACACAAAATTATAAGTAAAATGTTAACATAGGATGAATTCATCATACAACGAAAAGCCCTATCGAAAATATTTTCCGTTCTTCGTCAATCCGTTAACATTCCATTCAAACACTTAAAATGAATATACTTCCTTTTTCAAAATACCAATATACGGTAAATTACGATACTTCTCTGCGTAATCTAAGCCATATCCTACAACAAAGCCATCTGGTACTATGAAACCAACATAATCAGCTGATAAATCTACTTTACGTCCCGATGGCTTATCTAATAATGTCACAATTTTAATGGACTTAGCTTTACGGTATTTGAATAAATCTACTAAATAGCTTAATGTTAAGCCACTATCGATAATATCCTCGATAATTAGCACATCACGTCCCTCGACGCTTGTATTTAAATCTTTTAAAATTTTTACCTCACCAGATGATACTGTCGCATTTCCATAACTTGATACATCCATAAAATCTAACTCAACAAACGAGTCAAAGCGTTTCATCAAGTCTGTCATAAATGGTAGTGCACCTTTCAACACGCCAACAGCTAGAGGATACGTTTCTTTATATTCCTCTGTTAATTGTGCTCCTAGCTCAGCAATACGCTCTTGTAATTCTTCCTCTGTAATCATAATTTTTTCAATGTCATTCTGTAACATAATGTTTCCTCCTTGTGTATCAACTACGCTTAACTAACGCTCGTCCAAATTTTGCCGAGCTCACTATTACTTCAAAACCTGTGCCAATTATCATGGCTTTTGTCTTCGTTCATCAAGCATCCCATCACTCTGCTTTCACACAGAATAAGCAACACTGAATCAAGACACAAAATCTTTACTCTCTTGAGGTGAAATGTTTGACAAAAACCTTAGTCTACGATGAGTACTGTATCATCATCTGATTGCGGGCTAGTTGAAAAAAACATTCCCATACGCACACCAATCACCGCTACAACCTCGTTTGCTTGAGATACAAGTAACGGCCAGCTATTTCGCTCATTTAAAGGAATCTTTTCATCTATAAAAAGGCGGGATATACGTTTAGGTTGCTCCATTCCTTTTAACAGCATGCGGTCCCCTTCCTTACGTGCTCTAATCACAAGCGGAAGTTTGAGTTGGCTAGCATTAAAATAAAAAAGCTGTGCTGTATTTGTTAGCAATGCCTGTGAGACATTCGCTCGCTCCACTAAGCGTATACGTTTACGATTCGATAACACCATCCACTCATCTGGCTTTACGATAAGATCATACTGTGCTGTTTCTACTAAAGCCTTCTTTTGGAATGTTAACGTACCGTAACGACGCACAGCTATAAAATTCTCTGGTAAATGAACTTCAGCATATCCTGTCGTTGTATCACATAGTTTCAAAATCGAGCTTAATAAAGCATAACTTTGTATTGTGTTTGAATCTTTGTAAAGATAGTTTAATAGTATTAAAATGAACCTTCTTTGTAAAGCAAGTGGTTCTAATTGTAGTGCATCAATTTCGACGCAATATGTATTTCCATTTATTACTGTCACGATTCTTGAAAATACATCCTGAGCAAGTGCCATTAATAACTCATTATCTTCCTGTAGAAATTTTGTAAAATGGTGTACTTGTTCCGTGACTTTTGGATTTTCTGCCTCTAACAATGGCACGATATGATGCCTAAATCGATTGCGTACATAATCATCCTTTGCATTGCTAGCATCTTCTCGGTATGTTAACCCTTGTCTTGATAAATATGCCCTTATTTCAGATTTTGTAACCGTTAAAAACGGACGAATTAATGACCCTCCCGCAAAATCACGTTTTCCACGTATCCCTTGCATCGCATTCATTGTAGCGTTTTTTGTCAATGCCATTAATACTGACTCCAGTTGGTCATCCGCATGATGTGCAGTTACAAGCTTATTGGCATTTGTCTTGCTCATCATTTCCTGAAAATAACGATAGCGCTCCTGTCGACAAATAAACTGTACATTACCATTCTCCATTGCTAATATGGCGGGAATCGGAATGGCTTTTGCGTGTAACGGTATATGGTGTGTCTCACAATATTGCTGTACAAAATCTCTATCCTTGGCAGACTCTTCTCCCCTTAGCATGTGGTCAACGTGTATCGCTTCTATCTTTACTCCCCATTGCTCCTGCATCATCACAAAATAATGTAATAAAGCCATGGAATCTACACCACCCGAAACGGCGATGAGAAGGTGATCGTCTTGCTGTAGTAATTGCTCTTCTTCAATAAATAGTTTGACCTTCACTTCAAATGACAAACGCTTCTCCCCCCCTTTTCGTTAGTTCATCATTTATGACGTTGGCTTAAATACAGCCCAAGTCGGCACAACATGTGTCACCTCTAACATAAGCACTGTACAATCGTCTTCAATCGAATAGTGTGATTGAAAAGCCTGCATCATTAACGTTAACTTTTCCTGTATCGGCTTATTTGTCCCAATTACTTGCTGTGCATATGTCAAAAACATATCCTCTTGTTCATCCCAATCATCTACATTCGAAAATAACCCATCTGAGTGCATTAAAATGACATCGCCTGCCTTTAGCTTTCGTTTCTCCGCTTCAACCGTGGAGATCGATAAAAAGCCAACAGGTGCTGCATTACTTTCTACTTTAAGAATCTCTTGCCCTCTTACAATATACGTCGACATCCCACCAGCCTTCCAAGACCATAAATCGCCATGCTGTAAATCAATTAATGCAAAATCGAGTGTAGCATACATATCATTTCGCTGTTGCAATGACATCACATAATGTAATGTATGCATAGCTGTTTCAGGATTCATATTATACTTCAAGCATTCTCGCATTAAATGAATAAGCTTTCGACTCTCTTGCTGTGCTTCTTTACTTTGTCCCATACCATCGGATAGCAAGACAGCAAACAAACCAGGATGGAGCTGAAACAATTCATGTGAGTCTCCCGAATATAGCGTTTCATGCTTCGACATACTATATATATCATACTCTACTTCAAAGCTAATCGCTGACCTAAAACTCACTTGAATATGGTGAAATGGCACATCACATGTCACGACTTTGTCAATTTCAAACGGTTCTGAAAAAATATCATACAAAATCGGTAAAATCATGCGCTCCGCCACCGCTGTATCTCTCTCCCAATCAGCTCGTGCTGGTGTCAGTGCACAAACAATTTTCCGTGTACCAGGCTGATTACTCAACACATCTAGCTGAAAACATTCAATATTAGCAGCTTCTAATTGCTGCATAATATCTTTTTCAATGCTAACAAATGTAACCGTCTCCTCCTTCATTTCCGCTATTAATTGATTAAGGTGATGACTCATATCTCGCAATTGCAGGGCAATCATTTTTTTACCATGAAAATATTGTCCATTAATGCGCTCCCTATAACGTTCCGCCTCTAGTTCTTCAAACATTTTAGCAGCCTTCACACATTTATAGCGAATTTGTTCTTCTACATGATGGATAGCTGATTCCTTGCCTATACTTTTCATATGAAACCAATCTGTTACATGCTTGTCCATACTATTATTTTTAGCTCCCCAACAACGTTCATAACGAAAGCAGCCCACACATGTTGTCATAGGGGACACATCTTTAGTAGCTGCAACAGGTGCCATCATAAAGCGGTCAAATACAAGCTCTTTCATAAATTGCACAAAATGCTGAAAATGCTCCAATCTGTTCGTAATATGATCCGTCAGCCAGCTTTGACGAGCAAGCAACACTTCCTCTCGCTGTGGGAAAAGCTTGTCTCTCACTTTATTTGAATATTTTGAGGGGATTGCCAAAAATACAATGCTCCCCATAGCGATGGACATAAAATACACGCTATCTAACGGTAATGTCGCATCATAAAATAAAAAAAAGACGCTTGGTAATACACTACTGATGGCTATACCAACGCGTCCTCCTCGAGCACCAATACCAGCACAAAGTCCTGTCAATGTTGCAACAGACAGCATTCCTGTAAAAGACAATTTTGCAATGCCTATCAATGTACCAAGTACAGCACCAATAACCGTTGCAAGTGGCACACTACCAACAATAGCGCCAAAACAAATAAACAGCTGTAGTAAAAAAATTGGGAGAGAAAAATAACCGATGACAACAGCCTGCATTCCTGTAAGCATGGCTGCAAAAACGACTAGCCCCGCTCCTAATTTTTCATATGTCCAATGACTTGTAAACCATTCATAGGCATTGGCAAACAACAGCTGCATAAATAATGTCATAATTAATGCTAAAGCGACCTCACAGCCAACGTAAAATTGAACAAGCAACGGTGGGAATCCCTGATAAGTTACACTTTGCCATAGTAGTTGCACTAATAAAACAGCTATTGGAACAGCTACGCTTTGTGGAATTGATAAATAACGCCATCGTGTAAGACATTCATAAGCCAGTATTTGTAGTAGCAAAATTACAACTTGCCCAAGCCCAAGAAAAAAACAGCCGATTAGCCCGCCATATAAAACAAACGCAGCATACTTTTTATGTTTAGCATGAACAACTGCCCAAAAAGGAACAGCAAAAGGCACTGCCGCTTCAAAAACAACTGATTGTGCTAAAAAAAACGCAGCAACAAAAAAGAGGGCACCTATCATCCATTTTCTTTTTTTTATCTCCCATTTCTGCTCGTCCATATTTACTGTGTCATACCACTCAACACTAGCCATTTGTCAGTCCCCTTTCTGTACTTTTGGTCATTATAAAAAAAGTTATACAGAAAAATTGTCTGATAGTGACAGTAAGAAATTTAATTTTTTCGACGAATAATTGTGCATAATATGGGAAAGTTGCAGAAATTTTATCAGGAAAATGGTGTTCAGCTGGTTTTTTTATTTTTCTCAGTGAGTATCTTTTCTGATGATGTAGATTTCACACGTTTTTTCATGAATTTTTCAAAGTAAGCTGTGACAAAATGCTATGTAAAAATCTGAAATGGATATGAGTGCTTTTCATTTAAACACGCCAGTCAAATATGTACAGTATATTTTTCTATTGGTAACCATAAACACCGATTCCCATATTTCAATCTGAAGATGAAATGTTAGTGGCACGTTGTTGATTGGATAAGCGTTTACACAGATTCCTATAAACGCCACCTCCATATAACAGCATGTCCTATGCCATCGAAACATTTATTGATTAATTTTTATAAATTTTATTGACATCGGTAGCTATGGATTGTATTATATATTTTGTTGCTTAACAAACGATGCGGAAGTAGTTCAGTGGTAGAACACCACCTTGCCAAGGTGGGGGTCGCGAGTTCGAACCTCGTCTTCCGCTCCAAACATGGCGGCCTAGCTCAGCTGGCTAGAGCGTACGGTTCATACCCGTAAGGTCGGGGGTTCGATCCCCTCGGCCGCCACCATAGAAGGCCCGTTGGTCAAGTGGTTAAGACACCGCCCTTTCACGGCGGTAACACGGGTTCGAATCCCGTACGGGTCATCCAAAAGTCCAAGACGATATAAAATCGTTTTGGGCTTTTTATTTTATTGACCTTATAAGACATTATGGTGTTAGCCCAAATCGTTATGAAACAAATCATTATTTTTTGAGAATCAAAAATACATCTCTTACGCAAAATCTCCAATATTCTGCTATAAGAATACTGAATCTCCCTTCAAGAAAATGCCTTTTCCACTGCAGATATAGCATGAATAATCGTTGTATCAAATACAGGTATATCTATATCCTGCATGTTTACAAGAAGACCTATTTCTGTACAGCCCAAAATAATACCTTCTGCTCCTTGCTGGATAAGCTCATCTATCACTTGTAAATAATAAGCTTTGGAGGTAGCTTTCGTTTCTCCTAAACATAGCTCATCAAAAATAATACGATTGACTTCTATACGACTTGTCTCATTTGGAATGACAATATCAATTTGATGCTGTTGCACCCTTTCCTTATAAAAATCTTGCTCCATCGTATACTTAGTACCTAATAGTCCAATTTTCCTTAACTTACTACGTTTAATCTCATACGCTGTTGCATCAGCAATGTGTAAAATAGGAATAGAAATAGCTGCTTCAATGATCGTCACTACCTTGTGCATCGTATTTGTACAAATAATGATGAAATCTGCGCCCGCTTTTTCTAAATTGCTAGCAACAGTGGCTAACAATGCTCCCGCTTCATCCCATTGCCCTAATTTCTGAAATCGCTCAATCTGTTCAAAATCTACACTTGCTAAAATACATTGAGCTGAATGTAATCCACCTAGTCTTCTTTTGACTTCTTCATTCATAATTTTGTAGTATTGGGCAGATGATTCCCAACTCATACCACCAATCAAGCCAATTGTTTTCATCTGATTCCCCCTCCACTTCTTTTTCTTTAGAACATAATATAACATTCCGATAATTAAGAAAAGGGAGGTAATATTATGATTTTAGCACTTTGGTATCTTTCATTTACCATTTCTATCGCTTCATTCGGTATCGGCATTTACAAACTGTCTTGGCGCTTTATGTTGCTAAGTGCCTTTACTTTTGCACCTGTTGCTTATTATTTCGGAGGAGCAGAAAACGCATGGAAATATATTGGACTAACACCATTCCTTTTACTTATTATCGCTGTTGGCTTTTGGTTTGTCCGTGCTAACTAACCGAAGATATGGCATACTTATAATGATTATTTATGCTACATAGGAGGTTTATCTTTTGAGCCCATTAACAAAAGCCGCTCTTGTTTGTGGAAGCGGCTCGATGATTATTCTTATATCCATTCTGATTCATTTACCATTCGCTATCCAGATCATCTTACTTCTGACTGGGCTAGTGCTTAGTGCGTATGGTGGGTTGCTACTTGTCAAAATCGTGATGAATCCAACTACTAAAGCAATACCTCCCTCACCTGTAAAAGAAGTACCGACAAAGAAAAAAAGACCAACCTCCACACTATAATTCAGTTCAAGCAAAAAGGGATTAGCTTTAGTCATAAGCCAATCCCTACTTTTATGTGATAACACTTTTTCTAGCATTAAAACAGTCAGCAAACTACCCTCTTCTTGCTCCACGACCACCACGTTTTGATTCTGTTGCACGTTTAAGAGTTGTTAGTCGCTCATCACTATCTTTTAAAAAGCGTGCCATTTTTTGCTCAAAGTTTTCTTTTTGCTGATGGCGCTCATTGCGATCGTTTGAGCGGTTTTCACGACGTGGACGTGCTGGACGTTCAGGTCTTTCTGCTTGAGGCTTTGCTTTACGGATTGAAAGACCAATCTTTCCGTCCGCTTCAACATTCATCACTTTTACTTCAACTTCATCGCCAACTTTTAGATGTTCATTGATATCTTTCACATAATTATCAGCAACTTCACTAATGTGAACTAAGCCTGTTTTGCCATCTGGCAGCTCAACGAATGCTCCAAAATTTGTGATTCCTGTTACTTTACCCTGTACCTTGCTGCCTACTTCAATTGACATAAAAAAAATGCTCCTCCTTAAAAATTAAGCAACTCATGTGAGTCGTGTAATCAAACTATTTGTTACAATAAGTTCTATTCTCATTATATATAACAAAAAATGTGTGTCAATAATCCTTAGGACAATCACTCATCTTTTTTATTTTCTGCATCTGGTATAATGAAAATAACTTCGCCTTCCTCAGACAAATAGTATTCTTTACGCAATAATTTTGCAATATACTCGTCATCTTCTAACTGCTTAATTTTTAAATTTAATAACTCATGTTCTTCTTTTACTTCAGCTAGTTGCTTATCTGCTACTTCCTTTTTTTGTTCCTTTATCACCAATGCTTCACTTTGATAAGCAAGAATATTGATGAGGACGATAATTATCCCAACTGGTACAATGGCAAAAAAGAGAATACGACGGATTTTCCGTTTACGTCCTTCTTTTTTACGATTTATTGCTTTATCTGTGTTACGCACATAGTCATTATCAAGTTTTGTCAATGGTTGTTCATCATTTGATGAGTGACGTCTAGCCATGCTCGCACCCCCAACTATAGTAGTTATCTTTTATTATACTTGATATATCGCATTTTTTTGAAAAAAGTGTAGGACAAATACGAATAAATTTTGACAAATGGTCTTACCAACAATAGACCTATATTGAAGAAAAATCGAATAATTTGTTGAAGCAATGCAAAAATAAGTCGGACAATCCACCAAAATGGTTTCCACGTAATCGCAACAATAACTCTTGCTACGAAACGAAAGAAACCTTGTAAAAAGGCTTGATATAAAAAAATACCTGCAATCTGCGCTAGCGGGTCATAAGCCCGCCAAGCGCCATCCTTCAGCCAAAATAATAAATAATAGGAGAGACATCCTAATACAATCCACGTAATGAATTCTAAAAATATAGCCCATTTCCGCAAAATCGATTTTTTGGATGTTGAAAAAGTAATCAATCTTACACTATCAATAATAAACCCTACTGCAATACCGCTCAAAATCATGACGATGAGCTGAAAAAATTGTTCGCTAACAATCATCCAAATAACTTATGAAGGAACCCTTTCGAGAAGCCGCTATCTTCCTCATCATACTGTAACGTCTTCACAGTGCCTTCGAGTGTTAGTAGGCCTTTATCAACATCTAAATGAACGATATGCAGCTCTTCCCCACGAATTAACAAATGCCCTTGGGACGTCTTAATATAAAACTCTTCCTGATCAAAGCGTTCAATCGATTTTACAGAAGTCATGTCCATTCTTTTACGATTACGAATCGTTAAAATATGCTCTCCAGATGGAATTGTGTAACGGTTACTTTCTTGATGTAGCGTCATATTTTTCCTCCCTTAGTCGTCCTAGCTTCTGTTCACTTTATGCGGACAACCTTCAAAGCATGACAACTCATCGTGTTTTTTAATATCAATTACGCCCCAGCGTAATTGCGTCTGGATTTTTTTCGAGTTCACTCGAATAAAGGAAGTTAGCCTAAAAGCATCACATCCTGTGACAACGGCTAACTGACCTACATCGTGTAGGCCCTCAAAATCCATGACAAACGATTTTTCTGTGCGAAAGCGTAGTGAAACGCAGCGACAGCGACATCCGCTGGGGCTTTTATCTTGATTCAGTGGGCTTTTGGACACCCACTGAATGGCGTACAAACTGGCATTCCTCCCCTCCCTATTGAGGAAGGGGTCTTCTGTATCTGCCACTTCGCTTTCGATACAAAAAGCATTTGCTGAATCAAGATAAAAATCAAAGCCACCATAGTTTAATCAGCTATGGTGGCTTTCTCTTAGTTACTCTTCATCATCAATAAACTCTGGCTCAATTTTTTCTAAACGCTCTTCCTTCAAAATCGTGAACATTTTTGCAGCGTCCTCTTTTTTCACTGTATCACGCAATTCCTCTACACGTGCTGTCACTACCTTTTGTCCAAAGCGGATAGCTAGCTCATCTCCAGCTTTCACTGTGCTACTCGCCTTTGCTACCTTATCATTAATCGTAATACGCCCTTGATCTGCCACTTCTTTTGCTAAAGTACGACGTTTAATTAAACGAGATACTTTTAAAAATTTATCTAATCTCATATTGATTACCCCTTTTCTAAATGCTTTGCTTCATTCCAGAAAGCATCTAATTGTTCTAATGTATAGGCTGAAAATGGCTGTCCACTTTCTTTCACCTTCATTTCCACATAGCCAAAGCGTCTTGCAAATTTTTCATTGGCATGCAACATGGCTTCTTCTGGAGATAGCTTATAAAAACGTGCCAAATTGACAATGGTAAACAGCACATCGCCTAACTCATCAAGTCGTGACGTACTTGTACCATTTGTCACTTCATGACGAAACTCCTGCCATTCCTCCGCAAATTTATCCCACGCCCCATCCACATCAGGCCAATCAAAGCCAACTGTTGCGGCACGTTTTTGATAATTATAAGCTGTTTGCAATGAAGAAAATGGTCGATACTCCTCTGTCAATAATGGCTTGTCATTCGTTCCTTTTTCCTCTGCCTTGATAGCCTCCCAATTAGCAACGACACCATCTGCATCGTCTACCTCTACATCACCAAAAACATGTGGATGACGGCGAATCATTTTTTCACTAATGGAGGCCAGTACATCCTCTAGTGCAAAGTAACCTTGGTCCTCACCAATCTGTGCATGTAAAAATACTTGTAGTAACACATCGCCTAGCTCTTCAATCATCGCAAAGTCGTCCTCTGCATCAACAGCAGCTAAATATTCATGTGCTTCCTCTAACAAATATTTTTTCAATGATTCATGTGTTTGCTTACGATCCCACGGACAACCATTCGGCCCTCTCAATGTCGCAATAATTTGGCGGAAGGTCGTCCAATCCCGTAGTGCTTCCTCTTGTTCTTGCACAGGTGGCACATAAATGGTCGTTAAATTATTGACCTCTACACTTTGGTCAAGCTCATACAATGGCACAGTCACTAATTTTTCCTGTGCTGAACCTGCCGCTGTGACAACTGTTACAGGATATTCATCATCGTACTTTTCCATCAATGTGAGCTTCACTTCTGATGCACTAAACATATCATACACTTGTGCAATTAAAATATGTTGTCGCATATTGATATCGTGCATGGAGAAACTTGTACCATCCAGCAGTTGAAAACCTTCGATTGGGTCAATTTTCAATGCACCAAAAATAGGGTCTAGGAAGCTTTGTCCTCCCTCAATCACCAGTTGTACCTTGCCAGCCTCTGCTGCTGCGATTAACAATTGCACAGTTTGTTCTGCCACAAGTGGATGTCCTGGTACAGCATACATAACATCTTCTGTTGCTGCCATCGCCACTAAGTTTTCTGCAATTTCTTCATAGACAGGCTGAAAAGTATCATGCTTTTCATAGATTGCATCAAAGCTAGTAAATTGTAAACCTTCTGCTACTAATTCTGTTAATACAGGATGGTCAACAGTACGCACATATACATTTTGAGCTGCTTTTAGTTGTTTATAAACACCTACTTGTAGCTGGTCTAAATCACCTGCACCAAGACCGATTACTGTTAATGTCTTCATATCTAACACCTACTTTTTCCGATTTAACCATAATTGATAAATAGCCATTCTACGCCCAAACGGTAGCAGATACCATTCCTTTTCTGCTAATACACGCAATTTGGCTACAACCGTCATCATAATGAAAGCTCCTACACAAACGGCTGATAATCCTGCACCTACTGCTACAAAACGAGAAGATAAAAATGGCGTCAGCAAAATTGGCATAAATTGCAGCCATAGAATAACAATGATTGTCATACAAATCGATGCAACACCTACTTTTCCATAATAACTAGCAGGTGCTAAACGAATACCCAGCATTTTTTTTAAATACATCATTAATAATACTGCACTCACTAGTAAACCAATATTACTTGCAATCGCTGCACCTAATACACCTAACCACCCAACAGTCACTACATTCAATATCACTTTCAAAATAAAACCTGTTATTAAAAATAATGCTGGCTTTTTTAATTTACCATAGCCTTGTAAAATAGCTGTGAACGTTAAAATAATGGACAATGGCACAATTTTTAATACATAGAGCATCAATACTTCAGAAAGGGCATTTGTTTTAAACAGCATTTCATTGATATAGGGCATCACTAGTACAAGACCTAAAGACGCTGCCCAACCAAATAAAACAGAAGCTCGATATGTAAGCTGAATAAATGGAACGGCACTACGACCTTGCTTTTTCTTCGACATATGTGCTACAAGAGGGACAATCGCTAAGGATAAAGCTGCTGCAATGGTTACACCGAGTTGCACTAATGGTTGACCTCGGTCATAAATCCCCTTCGTTTCTTTTGCCAATTGAACATCCATACCACTATCTAGCAATAACGAGTAAATAGTAAAAGAATCAACTAGCTGATAACCAAGCAATAATAAGCTACTCATACTAACACTTAAACTTAGTAAGGTTACTTCTTTAATGACAGGGAAATCTTTCAGAATGGGCTTTCCTTTCGGCAAACCAAAACGCTTTTTGAATAACCAACCAAGCAATAAAAACCCTACAAGCTCACCAAGAACTGTACCTATAATGGCTATTTGCCCAGCACCATATAATGATTTTGTTGTGGACATAATAATGAATGTGCCCGCTAAAATAAAGGACACCCTTACGGCCTGCTCAAACACTTGTGAAGCTGCGATAGGTCCCATAATGCCTCTCGATTGGAAGCTACCTTTCACAATCGCTAACGCTGGCATAATTAGTACGATAAAAGAGCCTGTGCGAATAAGTGGGGCTAACTGTGCATCTCCCATTGAATTCGCCAGTAGTTCAGCACCACCAAATAAACTGACAAAAAACAGCAAAGAGAGCACCGTCAAATACCGAAAGACAATACGCATCATACTGCTTCTTCTTTGCTCTCGCTCCAGCGCATCTGCTAGACTATCGTTGTCTGCCAACATTTTTGAAATGGCTACCGCAAAACCACTCGATGTCCAAACGACAAAAATCGAGATGACAGGATATACTTGCTGATAAATGTAGAATCCTTCATCACCAACAAGGTTTTGAAATGGGACACGATAGATCGCACTCAGTATTTTAACAATAATGGAGGCAATCGTTAGCACTGCTGCGCCCTTCATATAGGTTTTCATGCCAAATCGTTCTGACATATACGATCCTCTTTTCTTTTTCAATTAAGCCAGATGTTAAAGAACGCTTTCTTAACAACCTGTGACATTGCTTGAACTTTATCTCGTATAAGATGGAACCAAGATAATGCCATTAGTATAGCATATTTCCAAAGGTTGACGCCTTTCAACAATTGATAGTTCCCTTTCTATCCAAAATGCAAAAAAGTTATTGCTCTACCAACAATGGGTATAACAATAACTTTCAGCTACATGGTATATAATTAACTATCCATTTGCTTCGCCAAAAAATTAGCTGCCGTTTCAACAACCTTTACTTCGACATCTCCAACAAAATGAACTTTGGATAAGACAATTACACAGCCAATAGGATCACCATTAACCACAATTGGTGCAGCACAGTAAGATTTGACTTGCTCATATTGCCCTGGTGTAATTTCAATAGAGGTTTCCTTTTTCTCTATTTTTGTCGAACGCTCCTCCATAAAGCTTTCTGTAAATGTCGTAATACGGCGATTGATATACTCCTTTTTACTAATGCCAGCGACAGCGATGACTTCATCACGATCTGTCACGAATGCAGGTGTGCCAAGTGTTTCATATAAAGTTTCCACATATTCCTTTGCAAAATCGCCCAAATCGTTAATCGGCGAATATTTTTTTAATATCACTTCACCTTCACGGTCTGTGTAAATTTCAAGCGGATCGCCTTCACGTATGCGTAGCGTTCTACGAATTTCTTTCGGAATCACTACACGCCCTAAATCGTCAATACGACGAACAATTCCTGTTGCCTTCATTCTCCATGCCTCGCTTTCGCTACAATAAAATTTGACTTCCTCTATAGTATGGTATTGGAAATCACATTCTATGCAAAAACTGAAGAAAAAGGCTTATGCTTCAAATCCTACACATGGACATTTATCTATTGGTCATAACACAATCGATGAACCTTGTATAACACCTTACGTTTGCTGATAGCGAGTATACCTAATTCTTCTTGATACTTATTAAGCTATATACACGCTAATTATTCTATATAAGCTATATTTCTTCTCAAAACCGACAATGTAAGCTCAAACTCTATTATTTCTTTGCTCCAACCACAATTTGCATTAATTCTTCTAACATATCAAATGGTTGATATTTTTCGCATTTGCGCTCATCAATTGTTAGCTTTAACTGCATGCCATCCATACCAAACCCTACAGCACGCCCAAATTTCATCGACTGCTCGACCACCTTACTACCATCAACTTGTGCCGTACCTTCCTCAGACAATAAAATCGTAATAATTTTTTGTCTTTCCTTCACAGAAACAACACCGACTTCTAAGCCCCAAACCTTCATACGTGCAATACGCAATAGACGCTCTGTTTCAATTGGTAAATCGCCGAAACGGTCTGCTAATTCTTCCACAATTTCTCCGTACTCGTCTACTTGCTCCATCGCCTTGATACGTTTATACATTTGAATTTTTTGATAGCCATCTGGGATATAAACATCAGGAATATAGGCATCTATACTTAAAATAATTTCGATATCTGGCTTTTCTACCTTTTTCACACCTGTTTGACGTTCCTCAATTGCCTCTTGTAGCATTTGTGAATATAAATCAAACCCTACCGAATCAATAAAGCCATGCTGCTGTGCGCCAAGTAAGTTCCCTGCTCCACGAATCGATAAATCACGCATCGCAATTTTAAAGCCTGATCCCAATTCCGTAAATTCTTTAATCGCCTGTAATCGCTGCTCGGCTACATCTGTCAGCACTTTATCCCGTTGATACATAAAGTACGCATAAGCCACTCGATTAGAGCGCCCTACACGCCCACGTAATTGATAAAGCTGTGCCAGCCCCATTCTATCTGCATCGTGAACAATCAATGTATTGACATTCGGTATATCTACACCTGTTTCAATAATCGTTGTTGTTACAAGAACATCATAGTCTCCCTCTAAAAAGGCTAAAATGACAGACTCTAGCTCTGATTCAGTCATTTTACCATGTGCATGACCAATACGTGCTTCTGGTACAAGCGCCTGAATCTCATCTACTTTACGTGCCATGTCTTCCACACGATTATATAAATAAAAGACTTGTCCGCCTCGTGCCATTTCTCGCTCAATTGCCTCACGCACCAATGCGCCACTATGCTCCATCACATACGTTTGTACTGGGAAACGATTAGCTGGTGGTGTCTCAATAACTGATAAATCACGCACACCAACCATTGACATATGCAATGTTCTTGGAATCGGAGTTGCCGTTAAAGTTAAAACATCCACATTTGTTTTCAACTGCTTTATCTTTTCCTTATGGGTAACACCAAAGCGTTGCTCCTCATCAACAATCAGTAATCCAAGGTCTTGGAATAGTAAATCCTTCGATAAAATACGATGTGTACCCACGACCACATCTACTTGTCCTGCCTTTAAGCCTTTAATTGTTTCACTTTGCTCCTTTTTCGTACGGAAGCGTGAGAGTAGGCCGACATTAATTGCAAAGTCTTGGAAACGTTCTCGCATTGTCTCATAATGCTGCTGTGCTAAAATCGTAGTTGGCACAAGAAATGCTACCTGCTTACCATCTTGAATCGCTTTGAACACAGCACGAATAGCTACCTCTGTTTTCCCATAGCCTACATCACCACAAACAAGGCGATCCATTGGGCGTTCACGCTCCATATCACGTTTCACCTCGATAATGGAACGCAGTTGATCCTCTGTTTCCTCATAAGGGAACGACTCTTCAAAGCTACGTTGATCGTCATTATCTGGTGCAAAGGCATGGCCTTTCTCTGCCTCTCGTTTTGCATAAAGCTTGATTAAATCATCTGCAATATCTTGTACAGCAGAGGATACTTTTGCCTTTGCCTTTTTCCATTCTGCGCCACCTAGCTTATGTAGCTTAGGCTCACGATCCTCAGAGGCGACATATTTTTGAATTAAATCAATTTGCTCCACAGGCACATACAATTTATCATCTGCTCGATAGCGAATGTGTAGATAATCCTTATGTGTACCATTTACTTCTAAAGTCTCGACACCGATGTATTTCCCAATACCGTGATGAACGTGGACAACATAATCGCCTGCTTTAATCTCAGTATAGCTTTTAATACGCTCGGCATTCGTCATTTTTTGTGGACGTGCCTTTTTCTTTATTTGTTGCTTAAACAGTTCGTCCTCTGTCACAATAGCTAATCGTTGTAATGGCAATTCAAAGCCACTGGATAATGTACCATTCACAATATATATCCCTGCATCTGTTGGCTCACCAATTGTTGTAGGAATATCATATTCCTCTAGCATTTGCTGTACACGTTTCATACGTTCAGTATTTCTGACAACAATTAATACTGTAAATTTACTTAATAGCCAACGCTCCACTTCATTTTGCAATAAAGACATTTGTCCATGGAATTGCTGCATCGGCTTACAAGAAAAATTGGTTGTTTTATTAAAGGTAATGCCTGAAAATGTGCGTGAGAATAGCGATAAATATAGCTTTTGCTGTGGTAGCATCGCCAAAATTTCCTTTAAAGAAAATGCTGGCTTCACATCATGAACGATTTTACCTTCTTCAATTAATGATAAAAACCACTCATGCTCCTCACGTTCCCAAGCATCCATCACTTCCTGCACACGTCCAAGCTCATCAAAAAGAACAAGCCCCTCTTTGGCAAAATAATCCCCTAAATAAGAGGTTTGGTCATATAATAATGAACCATACTTGTTAACATAGTTAGGTAAATGACCTTGTTGCAGTAATTCAATATCATATTGGATATGCTGGTATAATAATTCCTTCGTTTCTTGCTTTTTCACCTTTTTTAAACTGGCTGCCAACGCCACTTCTAAACGACTTGCCAATGCCATGCGTTCTTCCTTCGTTAAAATAACCTCTGAAGCTGGCAAAATACGGACTTCCTGTAGTTTATCAATAGAGCGTTGGTCATCCGCAGAAAATGTACGAATCGAATCCACCTCGGTGTCAAATAATTCAATACGAATAGGCGCTTCAATATAAGGTGGATAAATATCTAATATCCCCCCACGTAAAGCAAATTCTCCTGGTGTTGTGACCATCGAATTACGCACATACCCCATCTCGACTAATGTATGTAGCCACGTCTGAATATCAATTTCCTCTCCTACAGCAGTGTGTAAAAAATATTGTAGCCAATGTGCTTGTGGTTGCATCATCTTACGTAAGCCCGCTACAGGTATGACATAGACAGCCTTCTCCCCTCTAGCTAAACAATCCAATGTTGCAATACGTTCAGCTCGTAACTCTGGAGAAGCAATCGACAAATCTGCTGCAATAAAATCATCGGCTGGATAATAACGGACATATTCTTCCCCAAGTAAACCTGCTAGCTCATCGACCATCTTTTGTCCTTGTAATAGATTAGGAGCAATAATATAAATCGGTTTATTTGTATAATGAAATAACGCATCTACCAATACTGGACGTGCGCTACCTGTTAAACCTGTAATTAGCTGTGATGCTATATGATTTTGCTGTATTTCCTGCAAAAACGAGGTAATATGTTTGTCCTGCGATATACGCTGACGTAGAACTTGCACAGTTCAAAACCCCTTTCGAGTATGTTCTTTATTGTAAAATGGAAAAAGCCTTGGACGCACGACTCATGCGCCAAAGCAACTTCCCATTATTGTAGCCATTTATGAAGTGCATGATAATCTGGATATTGTCGAAGGGAATCTTCACATTGTTCACAAATACAATGCACCGTCGTTTGCCCATGTTGATCTTTTTCCACATAATCATCGGCTTCACCTAGCTCGAAAACATGAAGCTTGCGAATCGTATCATCTGCATCAAATGGTAATGTCCCGATTTCTACCTCACAATGGCGACAACGATAGCGAATTGACATCTCCAAATCACCCTTCCTTTAAACAACTTGCTACTTAAAGTATAGGCAATTTTGTCAAAGTTTATGCACTATTTATCAAGCATTAAATTGATTCATCACATCAAGGAAAGGCTTTGTTAAAGCTGCTTCAACAGCATCTACACATTTGTCGATAGCTGTATGCACAATCGATTGCTCCTCTGCTGAAAATTTAGCTAATACATAATCAGCGACCTTCATTCCAGCAGGAGGACGATTCACTCCAATACGGATACGATTGAATTCCTGTGTCCCTAAATGTTGAATCAAGGATTTAATGCCATTATGTCCACCTGCACTACCTTTTTGACGTAGGCGTAATTTCCCTGTTTCTAAATCTAAGTCATCATAAATCACAATGATGTCTTCTACAGCCACATCAAAATAATCCATTAGCGGGCGCACCGATTCACCCGATAAATTCATATATGTTAACGGTTTCAATAATATGACTTTACCCTCTGGACGATGCACGGTTGCATACATACCATTAAATTTCATTTGGTTTAATGGTGCACTCCATTTATCTGCTAAAGCATCAATCACATCAAAGCCGATATTATGCCGTGTATGCTCATATGGTTTGCCTGGATTGCCCAGACCAATAATTAATTTCATCTATATGTTACCCCTTTTACTCAATCTATCTATAGCCATTTTTTATACATAATTCTTGCTCATTTTACCATAGAAAATAGATGATGTCTTTTGTTCACTGACTTACGGTATACTAAGACATCTTATTAGCCTCACAAAATCCACCAATTTAAAATTTCCATTAATCATTTATATTATCATACTAGTCATTTGTATTTTATTACCTTTAAATGGTATATACGACATAAATAATTTAGGCTAGAGGTAACGATATTAGAATATAAAATTGCCTTCATCAAATGCTACTTCTTACTTTTCAGCCAAACATACAAGAAACCAAATGCTGCACTGAAGCGCACAACCGAGCTAATATTCATCGCAATCGTCATATCAAAAGTCTCCAATAGCCAAATACCGATTTGTGGAGCGATGAAGGCAATAATCGCTAATAAAACATTGTACGTTGTAATGCAATATGTGCGGTTTTCCTTTGGTGCATTTTCTAATAATAAATTAAATAAAATCAAAATCGTTCCTGATACAAATAAACCTGATAACACAGACATTAATGTAAGATAGATAAAATTTGTTGATAACACCATTAAACATGGTGAGGTTGCCATACCAAGCGCCACCCAGACAAACACACGCATATTGCCATATTGCTCAGACCATTTACGCCATAATGGGAACGATAAAATTTGAGCAAGCATATTGGCCACACTAAACATACTAATCCAAAAAATAGTCGCCTCAGCATAACGCACATTATAAATATTAAAAAGTCCCCATGCCATTTGCCATCCAAAATTAAAACATAAAGCCACAATTAAAAAGCGTACATAATGCGTATCTTTAAAAATGGCCCAATTCATGGCTTTGTTCTTTTTTGTTTGTTGCAGACGTTGTCCTTCCTCATGTCGTAATAGAAAATACATTTCCAATAAACCAAAGCCAAAAGCAATCGCAAATAAAATTTGATACGCCCATTCATTATTCGTCGCATCACGCATGACAATACCAATAATTAAAGTAGAAATAAGTCCAACAATTGTCAACAGTCGGTTACGGTCACTAAAAAATTGGGCTCGTCGATGATCTTCTATGATATTCCCAATTAATGCCTGCCAGCCCATATTTGCCATCGTATTTGGAATACTCATAAAGGCAATCAATGTTAGCAATGTCCATGCTGCTATTGTATTTGGTAAGTAGACAACCAATAAAATAAACAAAAATACGAATCTCGCTAATAGCACAGAAAACGCAACTAGCTTCTTTTGCTCTACAGCCTTATTCAACATTAATGCGGCAGGAATCGTCATCAGCAATGTAATAAGTGGTGGAATGGAGCTAATTAAGCCCACCTGATAATTACTTGCTCCCAAAATAGCAATAGCAAATAAAGGAATGTAATTACTTGTCGTATTAGCGGCAAGTGTGGAAGCCATGCCATGATAAATACTAATTTTTTCATTATACGTTTTCATACAAATTCTACTTTCTATTTAGAGTTATCTTCATTATAGCGAAGAAACAAATTCATGAAAGCTCAAAATCTTCAGTCTTTTGGCTGAATTAATATCAATTACGCTGAAGCGTAATTGCGTCTGGATTTTTTCGAGCTCACTCGTATAAAGGAAGTTAGCCTAAAAGCATCACATCCTGTGACAACGGCTAACTAACCTACATCGTGTAGGCCCTCAAAATCCATGACACACGGTTTTTCTGTGCGAAAGCGTAGTGAAATGCAGCGTCAGCAATGTATTCCCCTGTACCAAGATAAAAAAAGCCACTGTTGAGAGATTTTGTTCTCAACAGTGGCGATATTTAATTAATCGAATAATGTACTTACAGATTTGTTTTCATATACACGAGAAATTGCATCAGCCATTAATTTCGCTACAGAAAGCTGTTTAATTTTTGGTGATAGCTTTTCTTCAGACAATTGAATCGTGTTTGTCACTACTAATTCTTTAATAGCGGAATTTTCGATACGCTCAATAGCTGGTCCAGATAGTACTGGGTGTGAGCAACAAGCATATACTTCTTTAGCGCCAGCAGCACGTAGCGCATCTGCACCAATTGTAATCGTACCTGCTGTATCAATAATATCATCAATCAGGATTGCCACTTTACCTTCTACATTACCAACGATGTTCATTACTTCTGCCACATTTGGTTTTGGACGACGTTTGTCAATAATCGCAATCGGTGCTTTTAGACGCTCTGCCATTTTACGAGCACGTGTCACACCACCATGGTCTGGAGAAACGATGACTAATTCGTCCTCTGGAATACCTTTTGACTTAAAGTAATCTGATAATAAAGGTACTGCCATTAAATGATCAATCAAAATATCAAAGAATCCTTGAATTTGTGGTGCATGTAAATCTAATACGATTACACGTGTTGCACCTGCTGTTTCAAGTAAGTTTGCTACTAATTTCGCTGTAATTGGCTCACGCGCTTTTGCTTTACGGTCTTGACGTGCATAGCCGTAATAAGGCATTACAACGTTTACTGTACGAGCAGACGCACGTTTCACTGCATCCACCATAATTAAAAGTTCCATTAAATGTTCGTTTACAGGTGCAGAAGTAGATTGCACAATAAACACATCACACCCACGAATACTTTCTTCAATGTTAATTTGAATCTCTCCATCGCTGAAGTGTTTAACAGAGGATTTTCCTAGTTCTACACCCATTTCCTTCGCAATTTCTTGCGCAAGTGGATTATTCGAATTTAATGAAAAGATTTTTAATTGTGAGTTTGCATAATGATATGGCATGATGGCCTCCTGTTTAGTTGATAATTATTTTAAATTTAATTTACTAACATAATTGGGCTTGTTTTCTTGTCTTGCACGAGCAATGGCTAGTGCGTCCTCAGGAACTTCTTTTGTAATCGTTGATCCTGCTGCAATAAATGAACCTTTTCCAACTCTCACTGGTGCTACTAAATTCGTGTTACATCCTACAAATACATCATCTTCAATAATTGTTTGGAATTTATTTTTTCCATCATAATTCACGGTAATAGAGCCACAGCCGATATTGACATTTTGACCAATCTCCGCATCACCGATATAGCTTAAATGTGATACCTTCGTATCATCACCTAATGTACTCTTCTTCACTTCTACAAAATTACCGATTTTCGCATGACTTCCAATGGTAGATTGTGGACGAATATGTGCGAAAGGCCCAATAGCTGTATCATCTGCAATGACACTTTCACGTACAACAGAGGAATGAATCGTTGTTCTATCCCCAATACGACTAGCTATCAATTGTGTATTCGGTCCAATGATACAATCTTCACCAACAACTGTTTTGCCTTCAATAATTGTGCCTGGTTGAAGTACTGTGTCACGCCCAATTTCTGCGTCTACACTAATGTGTGTTGTTTCTGGGTTAATGATTGTCACACCATTGCGCATATGCTTTTCATTAATTCTTGCACGCATAATTGTTTCAGCTTGTGATAACGCTACACGATCATTGATGCCTAACGTTTCTTCAAAGTCTTCTGTCACATAAGCTTCCACAACAGCTTCTTGCTTTTGCAAAATTTCAATGACATCAGGTAAATAGTACTCCCCTTGTGCATTATCATTTTTCACAAGTTTTAATGCCTCAAACAAAGCCTTATTGTCAAAGCAATATGTGCCTGTGTTGATTTCCTTCACTACTTGTTGCTCTGGCGAAGCATCTTTTTGCTCCACAATTTGCTCAACTTGCCCATTGTGTCCACGTAAAATACGACCATAGCCTGTTGGATTATCAGCGATTGCTGTAAGGATAGTGGCTTTCGCACCCTTTTCTTGATGATGCTTCAACAAGGCCTGCATTGTTTCTGGACGGATTAAAGGTGTATCACCACAGACAACTAATGTGATACCTTCTTCATTTTCTAAAATAGGCTGTGCTTGTTGAACAGCATGTGCAGTACCTAGTTGCTCTTGCTGTAGTACATATTCGCTTTTCGTACCAAGTTGCTGCTGTACTTTCTCTGCTCCATGTCCAACAATTGTAACGATACGTTGAACACCTAATTCTTGAATATGGTCTACCACATGTTGTACCATGGGCTTTCCACATACAGTATGGAGCACTTTATATAATTTGGACTTCATACGTGTACCTTGACCCGCAGCCAAAATGACAGCAAAAATATTGCTCATCGATAAGTCCTCCAATGCACTCTTTTTCTATTATGACTATATAGCAAAAGCCATTTATTTTCAAGGTATGTAGACTTGACAAAAAGATGAACACCCACACTTTTTTATAATCAAATAAAAAAAGAGCCTTCTTCAAGACTCTTCCCATCTACACTGGTTAACATGTATGTAATTATTATTTACACACCGATTTCTTCTAATACTTCTTCTTGCTCACTAAAATTGTGATATTCATTTAAAATAATATCTTGTAATTTATTGCGAGCTTCTGAATTAATAGGATGTGCAATATCTCTAAATTCTCCATCTGGTGTTCGTTTGCTTGGCATTGCCACGAACAAGCCATTATTCCCTTCAATTACACGAATATCATGAATAACAAATTCATTGTCCAGCGTAATGGATACAATTGCACGCATGCGCCCTTCTGTTTGCACTTTACGCAATCTAACATGAGTAACTTCCATACGTTTGGCCTCCTTTCCTCATACAAAACCTAACGGAAAAATGCATTCTAAATTAGCGAATATTTTCCTGTCCACATAGTTTATCAAATTTTCTAAAAAATTTGAATACTTTTCGATATAATATTATTTTAACTTGCTAAATAGAAAAAGCACACCGAATAAGTTCAGTGTGCTTTGCGCTACTTTATTTAACGATAGCAATAACTTCAATTTCAACTTTTACATCGCGTGGTAAACGAGCCACTTCAACAGTAGAGCGTGCTGGCTTATGCTCACCAAAATGACTAGCGTATACTTCATTCATCGCAGCAAATTCATTCATATCTTTGACAAAAACAGTCGTTTTGACAACATTGTCTAAAGATGTGCCTGCCGCCTTTAATACTGCTTTTAAGTTAGCAAAAACTTGGTTTGTTTGTGCTACAATGTCACCTTCCACTAATTCGCCTGTTGCTGTTAATGGAATTTGACCTGAGCTATAAAACATCCCATTCACAAGAATTCCTTGTGAGTACGGTCCGATTGCTGCTGGTGCATTTGTCGTTGCTACTACATTCATTGATCATATCCCCTTTTCGTAAAATAATTGCCTTCACTCAGTTCAATTGTACGATCTTTCTCGTTTACTTCATGAAGCTTAATTAGTGAATAATAATCATCTACTAATGTTTCTCCTGCATGTTCAGCCTCTACAAGCACTGCAATACCTGCTAGCTGGCAGTCGAATTCCTCTAATAGATTTTTCATGCCATTCATCGTACCGCCGACTTTCATAAAATCATCCGTGATGAGCACACGCTGTCCACTTTTCATGCTTCTTTTTGATAATACCATTGTCTGAATTCTTCTGGAAGAACCAGATACATAGTTAATGCTCACTGTCGAACCCTCTGTAACTTTACTATCCCTTCTCACAACAACCACAGGAACATTTAAGTGTCTTGCAATAGCATGTGCAATTGAAATACCTTTTGTAGCCACCGTCATGATAATATCGATTTGTTGGTCAGCAAATGCAGAGGCAAAGACTTTCCCCACTCGGTTAATTAAATCTGGATTACCGAGTAAATCCGTCATAAATAAATAACCACCTGGCAACAAACGATCTGAATGCTCAAGCTCATTTTGTAAATCTTGAATGACTGCTCGCACCTCATGCTCAGACATTTTCGGAATATATTTCACTCCGCCTGCTGCACCTGGCACTGTCATCAATAACCCGATTCCTTTTTCTTCGAAAGTTTCTTTTACAATCGTTAAATCTTCACTAATAGAGGATTTAGCTGATTGATATAATTCAGAAAAATAAGTTAGCGGGATCAGCTGATGTGGATGTTCTAGTAAATAGTACGTCATATCAACAAGTCGTTCACTACGTTTCCATTTCATGCGACCCTCTCCTAAACACGAATATTTATAGGTAAAATTAACATAAACATGCGTCTTTAAGCAAGTATATTTCGTTCTCCTAAAATACGAACGGCATATACTTCCTCACAGAATCCTCGTAAACCATTATAAATACGATTCACACGCGCTTCACTGTTGACAAGGCCAAATACCGTTGGACCGCTTCCACTCATTAATGTTGCGTCTGCTCCAAAACGTTTCATTTGCTCCTTCAACATCACCACTTCAGGATGTAGCTTAAATGTGACAGTTTCCAAAACATTTCCTAATGAGGCACATACTAAGTCATAATCCCCTGTTTCAATCGCCTGAATCATTTGCTGGGTGTTTGGATGCACTACTTCTTCCACTTTTAGTCCACCATATACTTCCGCTGTTGAAACACCAATTTTAGGCTTTGCTAATACAACCCAGCATTGTGGGGGTGCGGGTAATTCTTGAATTTTTTCTCCACGTCCTGTTGCTAATGCTGTACCGCCATACACACAGAAAGATACATCTGAGCCTATTTGCGCTCCTAGCTCCGCTAATGTATCAATGGATAGCTGTAAATCCCATAATTCATTTAATCCCTTTAATGTAGCAGCTGCATCGCTACTACCACCTGCTAAGCCAGCTGCGACAGGAATTTCTTTCTCAATGGTAATGGCTACACCCTGCGTAATACCATATGTATCTTTCAGTAGACGCGCTGCCTGATACGCCAAATTACGATGATCATGTGGTACAAAATTATCTGAAGAAATAATTTTGATTTGATCGTCCTTCAGTGGCTCCAAACCAATGCGATCTGCTAAATCTACAGTCGTCATTACCATTTCTACCTCGTGATAACGATCTGCTCGTTTATATAAAGCATCTAACGTTAAATTTATTTTGGCGGGTGCTTTTACATAAAGCATCTTGATTCCTCCTTCGACTTCACGTCTTTCTCATATCGTGCATTCATCTATTTCAATGATGAATCTGACGAATATTCCACGTATTCCCTCAGATAATTGTTCCCTTTATTTTATCATAATGTACACCGTAAACGGAAAAAAGAACCGCATACCTTTGTTTGGTGTACGGCTCTCATTCATCAGTTGCTATAGTTGTATCAATCGGGATTCTTTAATAAGTGATTTACTTATTAGCTTGTGACGATTCACTTGCTCGTTCAGCCATTTCAATAGCACGCTTGACCATATTACCAGCATCTCGAGCCTTAATACCGCCCCATCCTTCTTTTTGTACAACATCATAAAATCCAAGCTCTTTCGCAATCTCTTCTTTTAAACGAGGTGACATGATACCTTTTTTTCTAGGCATATAAACTCCTCCTTTGGCAACTGATAACTATAGTATGTCCAAATAAGGATAAAACACTCATGCAGTTTTCACATACATGAGTGTTTTAAAATATAGAAACTATTTGGCAATTGCAGCCTTTGTTTCGTCTAAAAACGTAATTTCTACTGCCTCTGTTAAAATATCTGTGTAGCTATACGATACGCGCTTGCATGTATCGTCTTCTTGCTCAAGGTCAACGACAAAGATGGCACGATATGTTTCACGTAATACGCCCGCACTTTCCAATGTCTTCTTACGACCTCCGTTTGCTCTTAAATGCAAACGTTTCCCCAAATGACAATCCAACGACTTTTTAATGTCCGCTAAAGTTTTTGGCATTTTCGCTTACACCTCACTACTTATAAGTATAAGCAATACGCCCAAAAATGTCAACAAAATATATTATTTTATCAGCCCACAATAAATGTTGTCAACTTATTTTTACGTTTTTTATGGCATAAAATTTAAACGATTTATCATTTTGAAAATATTGGATACAAAGCGTCTGCTAATTTACCAAACTCCTGAATCGTAAGGGTTTCACCTCGACGTGTTGGCTCAATACCAGCTAAATGCAATGCTTCTATAATATGCTCTTTCTGTGCTTTGCCATTTGGTAAACCTGATTGTAGGTTATTAAAAATGGTTTTCCGTCTTTGTACAAACGACGCACGTGTCACAGTAAATAAAAATTCCTCATCAATTACTTTTACAGGCGGCTCATCATGCTTAATAAGACGAATGACAGCGGAATCCACATTTGGCTGAGGCATAAATACTGTTTTTGGCACTGTCATTGCAATATCAGCTTTCACATAATATTGAATGGCAATAGATAAAGAACCATATTCCTTTGTCCCAGGCTTAGCTGTAATACGATCCGCTACCTCCTTCTGCATCATGACTACAAAACCACGAATCGGCAACTGATCATGCAGCAGCTTCAACAAAATAGGCGTTGTCACGTAATATGGTAAATTGGCTACCACCAT
This sequence comes from Lysinibacillus piscis, assembly GCF_026012395.1. Lineage (GTDB taxonomy): Bacteria > Bacillota > Bacilli > Bacillales_A > Planococcaceae > Lysinibacillus > Lysinibacillus piscis. Next base: position 31,839 of record NZ_BRZA01000009.1, on the reverse strand, counting down.
AATATCTTCAACATCAGACATCTCTTCTTTTATTACTTGTGCAACATCAGCCTTCAATATATCTGAATGTATAATCGTCACATTATCATAAGGACTTAATGTATCCTCCAGCACTGGCAATAAACGTTGATCAATTTCAAATGATACGACTTTTTTTGCTTGGCGTGCTAAATGCTCTGTTAATGCACCAATACCAGGACCGACTTCAATTGCACCGCTATTTTCAGTTAAATTTGCATGACCCACAATATTTCTCAAAATATTGGGATCGATTAAGAAATTTTGTCCTAAGCTTTTTTTGAATGAAAATCCGTATTTCTTTAAAATCTCCTGTGTTCTAATCGGTGTGGCAATATCTTTATACATTTTTCTCCCCCTGATTTAGCTGTGTAATAGCAGCGCCAAACTGTTCTTCTGTAATTTGAAACATTTTTAATCTTTTATGAAGTTGCTTACCATTTGTAGCACCAATATTTAAAATTTCACCTAGACGATCACGACGAGCCTTCGCTTTTGGATGACCAATTAAATGAGCTGTGATTAAATCCTCCATTGTTATACTATCTTGTATATGTGTCATATCACTTGGTGTATATACTTGACGCAATGCCTCTCGAATATCCTCATCTGCTGCATGCTCTATCCCTAGCCCTTTACCGTTTTTAGCGATAGTCTTTGCCTTTGGTAAAAAAGCATGCTTCACGCCTTTTACACGCTCCTCGATAATAGCTCGAATGCGCCTTCCTGGATAGTCTGGGTCTGTGAAAACAATGACACCACGTTTATTTTGTGCGTGTTGAATACGTTGTAATGTTTCTTCTGAAATAGCTGAGCCATTTGTTTCAATGGTATCTGCCTGTACAGCACGCTTAATAGCTACTGTATCATCTTTTCCCTCTACAACGATGATTTCTTGTATTTGCAAATCAAGCGCCTCTTTTCTATATACCTTCAAATTATTTTACAACCGCCTCTACTAATTGTACAGAACTACACCAAACACGGAAAAAAGCTTTCCCGCCAGTCAATACAGGAAAGCTACTATTTGTGAAAGAAATACATTTTGATTTTGAAAGTAAAATAACAAGCTCTTATCGCAATAGATATCGAAATAAATGCTAGCTTTTCTTTGTCTCAGCGGATATTACAAACACCTATCCCACTAGAAAATACTGCACATACCTATAGTGAAATGCAATTGATTAATTTTACATATTTTTTAATTTAATACTTTAATGCGGACTTTTTTACGACCCCAGCTACGTGCTTGGTTATCTGATTGTACAAGTACATCAATTTTATTTCCTCTAATCGAGCCACCTGTATCACCAGCAATAGCAGTACCATAGCCTTCGACCCAAACTTTTGAACCTAGCTTAATAAGCGATGGGTCTACGGCAATTACCTTCATACCAGATGCTGCGCGCAAGTTAATACCTGTCGCTGATTTACCTGTACAGCCATTACAATACGGTGTGTAAGCTGTTGCTGTTACATAAAATTCTTGCCCACTAGCAGGCTCTGCTGTACCACGAGAAACGCTCGCTACTAAAACCTTCGTTCCTACTGCTACAACCTGCTTTTTAGGTTCTTTTACAACTTTTTCAGTTTGTAAATTTTTTGTCACTACTTTACCATTCTCTTTGGTCACTTCATATGTTCGAGATACTACACCCTTCTCGCCCTTTGTGACTACTTTTTCCTTGCCCTTTTGCAACGAAGCATCCTTCTTTTTTTCAATTGCGAAGTCTAAAGAGTCTTCCACTACATCGATAACCTTTTCTACGCGAACTACTGTGATTTTACTTTCTGGAGTAATAGCGTCTTCCAGATTATTTTCGACACGATCGAATTCATTGAGCTGAATTCCTTGTTGTTTTAAAAAGTTAGCGACCGTAGTCGAAGTGGACCATACTTGCTGTTGATTCACTCCATCAACAAGCGATACTTGAAACGCCTTTTGAATATCAATTTTGTGATCCGTCCCTATCTCTGTATCTAGACCTTGTGCTATTGCATCATGCTCAGATACATGGATATTTGCTTCTTTCAAAATGTCTTTCACATGTGTTTCAGTTGTCCAAACTTTTGACTGATTTCCATCAACTGAAATAGTTACTTCTTTTGCCTGTTCCCATTTAATTGCTAATCCCTTAGTAATTTGGGTATTCAGAGAGGGTGATACCTTATCATGCTCTGTTATGGTTATATTTTGATTTTGCAGTAATTGTTCTACAGTTTTAGCATGTGTTGCGATCTTTAGTGTCTCTCCATTTGCTTCAAGTGTTACAGTGTTTTTAGTTCCTTGATACAAAACAAACGACACAACGGCTACAAACAGTACAAGCGAAATAATTCTTATAACTGTTTGATTACTCCTCCATGATCCTAAGAACAAGTTTTTCATGGAATTTTTTAACATGAAAAAACGCCTCCTTAATACAAAGTTGGATTATACGGACTAGATTTCGCTCTGTCAACTCAAATATCCTGACAAAAATGTAAGTCCGCTTTTTTTGACCAACTGAAAACCCAGTATCGGAGGCGTTTCAACTAGCTAAACATCTAATTTAAAAAACTTTTTCGCATTAGCTGTTGTTGCCTGTGCCACTTCTTCAATTGATAAATTTTTTAATTTAGCAATTTCTTCCGCTACTAACGGTACAAAAGCTGGTTCATTACGTTTCCCACGATAAGGATGTGGTGCTAAATAAGGTGCATCTGTTTCAATCAACAAATGTGCTAAAGGTATTTCTGTCGCTACTTCTTTTGGTAAGCGTGCATTTTTAAATGTCACAGGGCCACCAAGACTAATCATGAAATTCATTGCAATACATTCACGAGCTGTCTCCACGCTGCCACCAAAACAGTGCATAATGCCACCTACAGATGCTGCATTTTCTTCACGTAAAATTTGCACCACATCACCTGTAGCATCTCGATTATGAATAATGATTGGTAAATTTAATTTTTGAGCTAAATGAATTTGCTTACGGAAAAGCGCTTGCTGAACATCTTTGGGTGATTTATCCCAATAGTAGTCCAAGCCCATTTCACCAATGCCCACAATTTTAGGATGTGCAGCTAACTGCTCTATCCATTGTAGGTCTTCTTCTGTACAATCAATTGCATCTACAGGGTGCCAACCAATGACACCATAAACAAAATCATATTGCTCGATTAGCTCCATCGTCTTTTCAATCGTTTTTCGATCAAAGCCAATGACAACCATCGTTTCGACCTTCGCTTCAAGCGCTCTATCAATAACAGCTTGTAAATCTTCTTCATACTGATCTGCATTCAAATGTACATGTGTATCAATAAACATTTTCATTGCTCCTATCGTCATTTTATTAAAAATTATTATTTCATATTTTGCATTAATGTTACAATTCCATTACAAACGAAGGAGTATTGTGACATTACACATATAAGACATAGCACAAATCGTTACTATATACCCAAAAAACCGAATGAATTTTTAATGTATAAATTATTTTTAAATAATATCTATCTGTGATTTAAAAAACCTGCTGAATGTTATATATTCAGCAGGCCCTTATAAAATACTTACTTTACCTTTGCACCGTTCTCAAGTTGTGGGTCAACAGATGCCAATTTTAAAATTCCATCTTTTTCACCCGCTAAAATCATACCTTGTGATAGCTCGCCACGTAGTTTAACTGGTTTCAAGTTTGCTACAACAATCACTTTTTGACCTATTAATTCATCCGGTGAATAGAACTTAGCAATCCCCGATACTACCTGTCGTTGCTCATATCCAAGATCAACCTGTAGCTTTAATAGTTTATCTGCTTTTGGTATTGTCTCACATGCTGTTACTGTTGCTACACGTAAATCCACTTTCATAAAATCATCCATTGTGATTTCTGGAATTTCTGGAACTTCGATTGCTTGTACTTCTTCTTGCTGTGGTGATTTAATAGAACCACGCATTTCTTCACGTATATAAGCAATCTCAATTTCACTATCTAAACGTGGGAAAATTGGTATCCCTTTTTCTACCACTTTAATGTTTGCTGGAATAGTATTGCCGAATGTTTCAATCGTTGCCCATGCTAAAAATTTGTCATCCAATCCTAATTGTTCAATGATGCGTTTTGGTGTAGATGTCATGAATGGTTGTAACATAACGGCAATTTGCTGTAAACTTTCTGCTAAATTTCGCATAACAGCCCCTAATTTCGGTAGGTCTTCCTCATCTTTCGCCAAAACCCATGGCTGTGTTTCATCAATGTATTTATTTGTGCGTGAGACAAGCGTCCAAATGTCCGCTAATACAACACTAAACTGCATTTTTTCCATAGTTTCTTCATATTTAATACGCACCGATTCAGCTTGCTCTTTTAATGCTGCATCAAATTCTGTCGCTTGTAGATTTTCACTAGGAATTGTGCCATCAAAATATTTGTTAATCATTGAAATTGTACGATTCAATAAATTCCCTAAATCATTTGCCAAATCAAAGTTTGTACGTTCAACAAAAGATTCTGGTGAAAAGACGCCATCCGAACCAAATGGAAGTTCACGTAATAAGAAATAGCGTGTTGCATCTAGCCCATAACGTTCGATTAACATTTCAGGATAAATAACATTTCCTTTTGATTTCGACATTTTTCCATCTTTCATCATGATAAAGCCGTGTGCAAACACCTTTTTAGGAAGCGGTAAGTCTAATGCCATCAGGAAAATTGGCCAATAAATTGTATGGAAACGTACAATATCTTTCCCTACAACATGAACATCTGCTGGCCAGTATTTTTTAAAGAGTGTATCGTCTTCTGATAGATAGCCAAGTGATGTAATATAATTTGTCAGAGCATCTACCCATACATAAATAACATGCTTAGGATCACCAGGAACTTTAATGCCCCAGTCGAATGATGTTCTGGACACAGATAAATCTTCTAATCCTGGTTTAATGAAATTATTAATCATTTCATTTTTTCGTGATTCAGGTTCAATGAATTCGACATTTTCCTCATAGTAGGCTAATAGGCACTCTGCGTATTTCTTCATATTAAAGAAGTACGATTCTTCCTTTACTTTATGGACAGGGCGACCACAGTCAGGGCAATTGCCATCAACTAATTGTGTTTCTGTAAAGAAGGATTCACAAGGTGTACAATACCAGCCTTCATATTCCCCTTTATAAATATCACCATTATCTAAAAACTTTTGGAAAATCTTTTCGACCGTTTCTGTATGACGCTCTTCTGTTGTTTGAATAAAGTCATCATAAGAAATATCCATCATTGCCCAAAGCTTTTTCGCAGCATCCGCAATTTCATTAACGTACTCCTGTGGATGCTTACCTGCTTCAGCTGCTTTTTCCTGAATTTTTTGTCCATGCTCGTCCATACCTGTTAAAAAACGTACATCATAACCACGTAAACGTTTATAACGTGCCATTGTATCTGATGCAACAGTTGTATAAGCTGTACCAATATGAAATTTTCCACTTGGATAATAAATTGGGGTTGTTATATAAAATGTTTTTTGTTGTTCACTCACAAGAGCTGCCTCCATTGTTTCACAGTATATTATCTATTCTAACGAAGTACGAAATGCCTTTCAATCAAAGTTTCTCCCTATTCTACATTCGTTAGTATTTTTTTAGCTTATTTTTTAAATCAATTTGAAAATATTTAGTTGTAATTCGTTGTGAAAGTAAAGTATCAGTCATCAATATTTTTATCATATCAATAGAATTCGACTTATTTTTAGCGAATTATGTCGAAAAATATACTAAACCATATACTGTCTTAAAGCAGAATCTTTTTTACTATAAAATAAAATATATAGTAAAAAACCTTTAAAAACACCGATATATCTTTATTAACGTCAAAAATATTTTTAAAAAACTTTAAAATTTATGCATTAATTAATTGACGTTTATGGCATTACTTGGTATGATAACTATCAGAAAAGGATTTTATGTCGAAAAATGACGAAAAACCGATATAACTTTTATTACTAGGAGGCAAATAATTATGAAATCAACAGGTATCGTTCGTAAAGTAGATGAATTAGGTCGTGTGGTAATTCCTATCGAGTTACGCCGTACATTAGGTATTGCAGAAAAAGACGCATTAGAAATTTATGTAGATGATGATAAAATCATCTTAAAAAAATACATGCCTAATATGACATGTGCTGTAACTGGTGAAGTTTCTGATGATAACTTCCGTCTAGTTGGTGGTAAATTAATTTTAAGCCCAGAAGGTGCAGAACAATTAATTAAAGAAATCCAATCTAACCTTAACAAATAATACAAAAGGACACCTGAATTGAATTATTCCGGTGTCCTTTTTATTGGATTTTCGAGAAATTATATCCAATTATAACTAATTATTCTTGGTGATATTCATTATAAACATCTCGCTTCGCAACTTGGCGTAGCTTAGCCACTTCTTTAATGGCTTCCTTCGATGTCATATTCAAATGTTCCATCACATACTCGACATGCTCTACAATCGACATGTCCTGCCAGTATGTTTCCTCTGGTTCTTCTTCAACATTCATATTACCTTCTAATACAATGCAAAATTCGCCACGGATTTCCTCTGTCTGTGACCATTCTATCGCTTCTTGCAATGTACCACGTAAAAATTCTTCAAATTTCTTTGTCAATTCCCTTGCTAGCACAATTCGTCGATTGCCAAGAATCGCTTCCATATCTTTTAATGTATCCTTTAAACGATGTGGTGCTTCATATAATAAAATGGTTTCCTGACGTTTTTTTAGTTGCTCTAGCTGCTGTTTACGTTCTTTTTTATGACGATTCAAAAAACCATAGAAGAAAAATGGCTGTGGTGTCAAACCTGAGGCAATTAATGCTGACAATGCTGCGTTTGGTCCAGGTATAGGTACTACAGGAAAATCTAAAGCAATTGCCTTTTCCACAATATCTGCTCCTGGATCAGAAATACATGGCAATCCTGCATCACTGACTAAGGCAATCGTTTTCCCCTCCTGTAAAAGTGTCAATAGCTTTTCACCGCCCACTTCTATATTATGCTCATGATAACTAATCAGTGGTGTCTCTATTGTGAAATAATTACATAATTTTTTTGTATTACGTGTATCTTCTGCTGCAATAATATCTACTTCTTTTAAAATGCGTAATGCTCGCACACTCATATCCTCTAAATTTCCGATAGGTGTCCCTACTAAATATAAACAGCCTGTATGATACATTGTACTTTTTTGGGATTTCATTGTGGACGCTCCCCCATATATTTTATTTTCTGTATGCGTGTTAGTTGTTTAAAGGCATACTCTGCACGCATTGCCTCCTGTTTTGTCGAAAATTGCTCTGTGTAAATACACTTCACTGGCATTCTAGCTCTTGTATATTTTGCCCCTTTACCTGCATTATGTACAGCGACACGTTTTTCCACATTATTTGTGTAGCCTGCATAGTATGTATGATCTACACACTCTAATACATAAAAGTAATGTTCGTTACTCTTTTCCATATAGCAGCTCGCTCACTTCCGCTGTATATTCATTATCTTCCTTATATACGTAAAGAGGTGGTAAAATTTTTAAATCAGGCTTACCATCCTTTATGCCTTCAATTAATAAGGTATTAGCTTCTTTGCCTTCTTTCGGATAAACAAACTGTATACGCTTCGGCTCTAAACGATTCGCACGCATTGCTGTCACTATATCTAATAAACGACCTGGGCGATGCACAAAAGCTGCCTTTCCACCTTGCTTTAATAATCGGCTTGCCGACTGTATTGCTTCTTCCAATGTTAAATAAAGTTCGTGGCGAGCGATAGCATGATGTTCACTAATATTACGGTCACTAGCCTCATGTGCTAAAAAATAAGGTGGATTACACGTCACGACATCATATTTTTCAATTCCAAGCTGTTGTGGGATTTCTTTGACATCGCCAAGTACCATTTGAATTTGCCCTTCTAGTTGATTATAGCGAATACTGCGCTCTGCCATATCAAATAGACGGGGTTGAATTTCTACTCCTGTAATATGTCCCTTTGTACGTGCACTTAAAAATAATGGAATAACCCCATTCCCTGAACATAAATCCACCATTTTCCCTTTATGATGTGGAACATTGACAAACTTTGAAAGTAATACTGCATCCAATGAAAACGAAAAAACAGATGGACTTTGAATAATCCTTAAATTTTCAGCTAATAAATAGTCTAAACGTTCATCATCCTTTAACCATTCTTCCATACATTCCACTCCCCATTATACAAAATAAAAGACTGACACCACCTACGTGGGAATCAGCCTTCTTTTACACATTTTGTTTATTTAAAAATGACAGACAAAATAGGCAATCTTCACCTTTGCGTAAACTTCCAAAGTGTACATGACAAACATGAAAACCTTCATGATATAAACGTGCTAGATTATCATAGCCTTCGCCAATATCCAATGGGCTCGTTTTCTTCACCGCTGCTACTTGTACAGTTTCCTCTTTGGCAACCAGCTCATCTAAACGTGCACGTAAGTGATCATTTTCTGTTTCTAATGCCTTATGCTCCTCCATCATTAATGCTACAAATTGCTTCAATGCACCAAATTGCACCTGCATTGCTTCGAGCTGTTGTTCGAACTCCATAACAGTATCTAAGAAATTACGGTCCTTCACTCAAGCCACCTCGTTAAATGATCTATCTTAAATAAGATTTTTTTCACATGCTAACAGTTCTTCTAATGTATATTCAACCGTACGCTCTTGTTCAAATAAATATACTTGAATTAATCTTTCTAATACATTTAAACCAACAACTTTACCACGACCATCTGGCGTCATTGTCACTTCATCAATATCAGGCATGCCTTCCTTAGCTTCCTCATACTCATCATTTTCATACTTCAAGCAACACATCAGTCGTCCACAAAGCCCTGATATTTTAGATGGGTTCAATGAAAGGTTTTGATCCTTTGCCATTTTAATCGAAACAGGCTCAAAATCGCCTAAAAAAGTGGAACAGCAAAGCATGCGACCACATGGACCAATACCACCTAGTAGCTTTGCTTCATCACGAACACCAATTTGACGAAGTTCGATACGTGTGCGAAAAACAGAAGCTAAATCTTTTACAAGATCCCTAAAATCGACACGCCCTTCAGCAGTAAAATAAAAAATAATTTTATTACGATCAAATGTATACTCAACATCCACCAGTTTCATTTCTAAATTATGCTCAGTAATTTTCGTACTAGCAAGGTCAAATGCACGTTTGGATTCATTCATATTTTCTTCTACTTGAATACGATCTCGCTCATCAGCTGGTCGTAATACTTGCTTTAATGGTAATACGACATCATTTTCTCCAACAACTTTGCAAGGTACAACGACCTTTCCATACTCTACACCTCGAGCTGTCTCAACAATCACATATTGGCTGTCATCTAGAGCATATGATGCTGGATCAAAATAATATATTTTCCCCGCTTTTTTAAAGCGTACTCCTACTACATTATACAAATGTATTTCCCTCCTGCAGATTTAGCATTAGCTGCTCCAACATTAATGCTCGATTCATGTTACGTTCCAAAGATAGACGTGCTTGTAAAATAGCCTCCATTTGACTTGATAACTGTTCATATGTCGAATGCAGAGCAATTTCTTTGAAGAACTGTAACCTGTCTGGGTAAGTGCAAGCTGCTTCGGGATTAGCTTTTATTGACACTATATCACGATATGCAAATAATAGTAAATCTAATGCTTGTTCTATTTCATTTTTTTCCTTAAAATGTGGCAACCATTCTTCATGTACAACAAGCATTGCCTCATGTACATTTTGCTGAATGGCTTCTACTAATTTTAACACTGTTTTTCGAGCATGTGCAAACTGCTCATCATTTGCTAAAAATAAGGCATTTTCAAATTCATTCGTCAGCATACTAACAGTTGATGCTAGAGCAGGTACAACATGATGCTCTTGTAATTGCTGTAATAATACATGACGAGGCATTTTTTGAAATTTAATATATTGGCAACGTGAACGGATGGTCGGTAAAACGGCTTGGATTTGCTCTGTCAACAAAATAGCCGTTACCTCTCCCTCTGGCTCCTCTAAAAATTTAAGAATCATATTAGCAGATGCTACATTCAGTCGATCCGCATGATGTAACACATAAATTTTGCGTCCTTCTTCCACACCCACCATTTTCAATTCAGCCATTAATTCACGTACTTGATCAATTTTAATAAATTGACCATCTGGATACAGTTGATGGATATTAGGATGATTGCCTGAATCAACACGTCTACAATTTCGACATGTTTCACATGGAACATTCATATTTGGACTTTCACACAGCATTAATTTGACAAAAAACTGCATAATATCAGCTTTTCCTGTTCCTTTTTCGCCATCAAAAATATAGGCATGTGCTAATCTATTCTTTTCAAAGATTGTTTGAAGCTGTTTCATTACGACTGGCTGCAATATTAACAGTTCGTCAACATTTTTGACCATATTCGTGAAATTCCTTTCTCTCCATTCCATTTGAAAAAAGCCCGTATCTACAAGAGAATGAGATACGGGTTCTATATATACAGATTGATAAGTAAACCTTTAATCTCTCCAATTTTATCAAGTAAATCAATGGCTTCTTTCTCTTCATCTAAAATATCTTGTGCTAACTCCACAAGACGTGCATCAATCGTTTCAATAATTTTTAAACGTCTTCCTTCACCAAAACGGTTCCATGTGTGTGATTGCTTTAATTCCATACCATGTTCGACCGTTTCTTGTAAAAAGCGCTTGACTAACATTTTAAAGCGTGCAAGCTCACGTAAATTACGAGATCTCGCTACACGATCGCCCGCAGTAGTAATATCGCCTAATAGTCGTGTTAATTGTTCCGTTTGTAATTTGGAGCCTTGCTTGACAACCATTTCGCCAAATCGATTGTTTGGATTATTATTTTGCAAAGGCTCTTTACGATTGGTATTCATGCCAACTCGTATGTCCTGATTAATTTTCATCGCACTGCTCCTCCTTACATACTATAGTCACTTCACAGGTATATTAAGCGTTAAAAATGATGGAATTGTTCAATCGGTAAAACAAAGACAGTCGCTCCGCCAACCTCTACTTCCACAGGATATGGCAAATAGGAGTCTGCATTGCCCCCTAATGGTGAAACAGGTGCTACCATTTGTTCCCGTGCGCGACAATTATCACGGATAATATCTAAAAGTTTAGGTATGAGAGAGTCTTCTGTTCCAATTAGAAACGTCGTATTCCCAGAACGTAAAAAGCCCCCTGTACTCGCTAATTTAGTCGCACGAAATTGATTTTTCGTTAACGCATTCGATAAACGATTACTATCTTGATCCTGTACTACAGCGACAACTAACTTCATGTACATTCACCCCTTTTAGTATATATAACTTTATTATAGCACAATCCATTAAACAACTTCACAAATTTACTGTATTCTTTCCCATAATACTGACCAAACACTATCAACAACTGCCTCTATACTTTGCGCTGCATCAATCACATGTATTCGCTCTGGATATTGTGCGACAAGCTGCAAATAACCTTCGCGTACTTTTTGATGGAAAGCTAAGTTTTCTACATCTAAGCGATTTACTTCACGTTCATGATGTGTATGAATACGAGCCAAGCCAACCTCAGGTAAAAGGTCAAATAAAATGGTCATATCAGGTAATTTTTTGCCAATAGCAAATTCATTAATAGCTAGCACTTCTTCCATCCCAATACCTCTCGCATAACCTTGATAAGCAAGAGATGAATCAATAAAACGGTCACAAATCACGATTTTCCCAGCATCCAAAGCAGGTCGAACTTTTTCAAAATAATGCTGGCTTCTTGCAGCTGCGTATAACAAAGCCTCTGTGTGCTCATCCATCGCCGTATGTGCAGGATTTAAAATAATTTCTCTAATTTTTTCAGCAATTTCAATACCACCAGGCTCTCTTGTTGCTAAAACATCTATATGATTTTCTGCTAAACGCTCTGCAATTTTTTGAATAACGGTTGTCTTCCCTGCGCCTTCAGGTCCTTCAAATGTAATAAATAAACTTTGTTTCATCTTATGATTGCCTCCAACTATTTAATAACCTCAATCATTTTTTCTGCTAACCGATGTTGCCCTTGGAACGTCGCCCCCATCGCTAATAGCTCCTCCAGTTGGCTTAACTTAGCAACTGTTATCTTCTCACCAGGTACTAGCAAAGGAATGCCAGGCGGATAAGGAATAATCATACGTGCTGAAATTTTTCCTAGTGTACGCATATAAGGCAACCATTCCTTCGTTGCCGATTCTACCTCATCTATTGTATAATGTGGCTCCGAAATAGGCTCAAAATGATAGTTTTGTGATATAGATAAATTTTCTGTTTTTGGTGTACTTACTAATGCTGTTATGGCATCTTTAATATACGTGCGAATTTCCGCAAATGGATAAGAACTACCCTGTTTTAGCAAAGGCAATATTAATAATACTTGATGGGCATCTGCCAGCTCACTATAAATATGTCGTGATTCTAAGGCTTCCTGTAATTGGAATCCGCTATAGCCAGCTACTCGAAGCAATAATTTTAAAGGATCATCTACTTCAATCACTTCCAATGATCCAATTGCACGTAACGCCTCAATCCATTGCTGTCTTTTCTCTATTACATATGCTCCATCACTCTCCATATATGTCTGCACATAGTGACGTGCATCATCTAAAGAAGCTAATAATGGATAGGATGGGCTGCTAGATTGCAACATTCTCAAATAATGATCTATTTTATGCGAATCGACTATTGTCGAATTGACATGTATAAAGGAGGCCATTGTCATTGCAGGTAATGTTTTATGTGCCGATTGTACAACGACATCTGCACCAGCTGTCAAAGTAGATGCAGGAAAGAGTGAACAAGCATTAAAATGTGCCCCATGTGCCTCATCTACTAAAACGGGGATATTTTTTTCATGACAATATGTTATTTGTTGTTGAATTTCATGCGATGTTATTCCATAGTAAGTAGGCGTTGTGATGACTACTGCTCGTGCTTCTGGAAAACGGTCCACAGCTTCTTTTACAATTTGGAATGTCACATGTGTAACTGTTAGTGTTCGCTCATCCCATAGTGGTGATATAAAAATCGGTTTGGCTCCAACAAGCTCAATCGCATGGAAAATAGATTTATGAGCATTGCGTTGAACAATAATTGTATCACCTTTCTTACAAACCGCATAAATCATTGCTAAATTGCCAACAGTAGAACCGCCTACAAGAAAGAAGCTTTTCATTGCACCATATGTATCTGCTAATAATTGCTCTGCTTCGAGTATCATCTCTTCAGGGTGATGCAAATCATCCAAACCAGTTAATTCTGTTACATCATAGCGCATCACATCTTTAAAGGCTTGTGGTAAGTGAGAGAGCTCACCATGTTTATGCCCTGGAACATGAAAAGACACATTTTGCTGTTGTCGAAATCGTTCTAACCCTTCTACAATTGGTTTTTTCCTCTGCAAAATAAAACACACTCATTTCCATTATATTCTCCTTTCATTATACGAAATTTTAGTATGTTAAAAAAGCCATCCTATTAAATAGGACAGCTAAAAAATTCTTTATCATCAAAAATTATATTATCTTTTTAACGGGTATCCATATCTCACTTGTAAAAGTGGGAGAGCTAAAATCAGTGCTTGTATGTCTTACAATTTCAGGTCCCTCACATTGTTCATAGCTAGCTGTTGGAAACCATTCCGCATAAATACGCCCCCATGTTTCTTGAAGTGTTTGGGGAAATGGTCCAATCGCATCAAATACTACCCACGTACATGCGGACACTTCCAATTGTACAAAGTCACCAGTATATTCATGTGTTGTCGCTACACCTATATAATGATCTAGTTCACCCTTTTCCTCCATTCGCCCTTCAGAAAAGTTTGTAGATGCTTGAATAATTCCCATCGGCTCGATATTTGAAAGCCTTTTAAGATACGTTATATCCTCCATATTCAGCATTTTTAGCATATCTGTAATTTCAGTATTTTCACCTTCAAATACAATTGGCACTCTTTTTTGAATACCTACAATGCGAAAATTCTCTTTATCTTCAAATCGATAATTCATTTCAATCGCTCCTTTAACAGATAGTTGGAAGGAAATTCGCGGATAAGCCTTCAATAATTGACCATTATTTTTTGCTTCTGACGATGTTATCCCATGTAAATGCTGAAAAGCTCTCGTAAATGAATCCGCTGAACTATACCCATATTTGATAGCAATATCCATAATACTTCTATTATTGTTTCTAAGCTCTAGTGCTGCAACCGTCAGACGCCTACGACGAATATACTCTGCAATGGAAATACCTGCAACGAAGGAAAACATTTTTCTAAAGTGATATTCTGAGCAATAAGCAAGTCTCGCTATTTCTTGATAATCGATTGTATTTGTTAAATTTTCTTCTATATAAGCTACTGCCTCGTTCATCTTTTTCAACATATCCACACCATATCCCTCCTTCATCCCTATAATAGCAAGAAAGATCGTGACACATCCGACATTTCTTGCTCTGTTTTGTAGGACCATCTATGAGGTATACTCAAATGCAAAGTAAAGCAACACTGAGATTGGTCACTCAGTCATTGGCACAGGATATGGGGGTTCTACTATTTCAGTAGACATTTAATACCCGTTGAGCCAAGATAAAAACCACGAAACATCTATAAAGTCTCGTGGTTTATCAATTATTTTTTCACCTTTGTTGCGCTCCCTCGAACAATCAGCTTTGTGTGAATGGTCACTTTTTTGCAGATTTCACGTTTGGTTGCAATACGTTCAAGCAGTAAATCGACTGCAGACTCCCCCATAATCTCTGTGTAAAGCTTCACTGTAGTAAGTGGTGGAACCATGTATTGCGCAGAGGATACATCATTGAAGCCAACAATACTTAAATCCTCTGGAATTTTCACACCTAACTCATAAGCTGCCTTGTAGCAACCAACTGCAATTGAATCATTTGCAACAAATAGAGCTGTTGGCTTTTCATCTTGGTTTAACATTTCCTTTAAGATTTGATACCCATCTCGTGGATTGTAGCCACCAATTTTAACGAAATTCTCTTTGAAAATACCTTTCTCCTTCAAATATGTTTCAAAAACATCCTGCCGTAAATCCTTGAAACGGTTACCATACATATCAGTCTCAACACCGCCAATAAAGCCGATATTTTTATGACCTAACTCTACTAAGTAATTAAGTGCCTTTTTCGTTGCTGAATTAAAATCAATTACAACGGCATCAAAGTGATTTTCATCTGGATTTGCATCAACAAACACCGAGGGTTTATCAAAGCTCTTGATTAATTCAATATCTACCTTTTTAAACGTTCCAAGACAGATAATCCCATCTATTTTTGAAAGACTTCTTTTGGTGTCGTCTTTGTTAATTTTTAAGCATTCCATTCCCATATTTTCAAGCTTCTTTTCTAACGCGACTCGAATCGAGAGATAGTAGGTGTCAACTAATTCCTCTTCAAGCGAATAGGAATAGTATAGACCAACCACTCCCCTCTTTTTCTTCTTTGAAGTAACGACATAATTTAATTCTTCAGCCGCTTCAAAAATTCTCTTTCTTGTCTCAGGAGTCACATTCAGTGTCTCATCATAATTTAAAACTCGGGAGACTGTCGCTATGGAAACACGCGCCAAATCTGCTATATCTTTAATTGTCGCCATATTTCATCCCCACTTTATTTAATAAACTTCTCTTTTGACACGCCACTATGAAATATATACAAGTCCACAAAATCACTATATTTCAACTTAGATTTAACATTTAATCATCATTCATCACTACTTATGGTTGCTATAACATTCCACAGACTTCCATTCCTTGTCGTAATGACATGTGTGGTTAGAAAACTCCAAATCCATTTCTTATATCCACAATAATAGTAGCAAAGCTTTGAACTCAGATAATTTCATGGTAAATGAAGTGCTTTATTTTTCACAATTGTAATTAGTGAAACTGATGATTTTGTATGGATAGTATCTATTATTTTATTAATCACGTAGCTTACAATATGTTTTAACAACTTGTACCTGTTTATACGCCAAGTATAGCAAGAAGTATTCTACTCCGCAAAAAGGATACCTTTCATCCCATGTCTAATGATGGGTTATCTCCTATACAATATAAGCTTTCTCTCATCTCAAATTTAATAATTTGACAAATGTCCATTACAGGAAAATCTACTATAAAATTTCTTTACAATTTTTCTTTTTCAAAAATTTTAGCTTTGTTTCAGATACAATAATTGCCACTAGAATTAGCACTGCTCCAATAATCATTTTTACAGTTAAAACCTCACTTAAAATGATGACAGAAAATATCATACCCCAGAATGCTTCCGTTGATAAAATAATCGCCGCATTCGTTTCTGTTGTGAATTTTTGTGCAACTGTTTGCAATAAAAAAGCAATCGTCGTTGAAAATACACCCAAGTATAGAACTGCAGAGCCCCCTTCAAAGTTTACTGTAAAATTCATTTCACCTTTGAAAAGAATCACAATAAGCCCCAAAATGGAAGCAGTCATCATTTGAACAACCGTTAACAATACTGGGTCTTCATCTTTAACAAATTGTGCTGTGCAAAAAATATGAAATGCAAAGCCTACTGCACATAATAGTGTAAGGAAGTCCCCAAAATTGACGCCTCCTGAAAGTTTCAATGACAGCACTCCAATACCAGTAATCGCAAGTATTGCGCCAAACAGCTCAAATTTATCTATTTTTCGTTTGAAGATAAGCAATGCGATAAATGGAACGATGACCACGTTGACCGCTGTTAAGAAGGCATTTTTTGATGGCGTCGTATACACCAATCCGACCGTTTGTAGCGCAAATGCCAGATATAAAAAGATACCAATGACAGCACCTTTAATAATTGTACTTTTTTTGATCTGCTTGATTCTCTTAAAAAAGATAATACTTAGTAAAATAACACCAATTAGAAAACGAATTGCTAGAATTTGATACGGTGTATAATGTTCAAGTGACACTGCACTGGCCACAAACCCGCTCCCCCAAATGATGGCTACAATTGTAAGACCTAACTCTCCAATATATTTACGCATGCAATCTCTCACCTTTTGAATTTTCAAGTAACTCTAGAAAGACACTTGATGTCCATGTAAAGGATGTATCGACAAGTCCATTCCCATGATGTGGATCGAAGTTTTCTGCCATACCACCAACAAGCGTGAGTTTTAAAAACTTCTCGCTAATTCTTTCTCCAATTTTACTGTAGCCAAAACTTTTTAATGAATCAACCAAAAGATACGTGACTGGAGCCCAAATTGGTCCAAGCCAGTAGCCATTTTCTTTATAAAATGAACTTGATGGCATTTCTGTTGCAAATCCATATTTTGTTTCAAAGTTTTCTACAAGATCAGTAACTAATTGGTCCATCACCTTTGTATCAAGGCGGTACCCGATTAAAACTGGTAAACGTAAAATCAAGCTGGACCGAATATCAATTTTTTCTGCATCCTTACCAACACGACCAAAGAAGCCCTTTTCATCATGAAGCCTCTCCATTAATAAGGCAAACTGTGCATCTGCCTTTTCTTTAAATTGCTTTGCTTCTTCCTCTTCTCCAAGTATGCCAGCAAACTTTGTTAAAATATCGTATGTCCGAATTAAAAAACTTGCAAGATCGGGAGCCTCAATTGGTAGTCCTTGATGAAACAAGGAGGCATTATCCCATCCAGAGTCATTACCATGTTTATAATGTGGCAGTCTACCTTCATACGTGCGGTATAAATCAAAATACTGCGTGATATTTTTTGTAGATTCATAAACTGTTCTCAGTCGGTCTACATCCTTAAAATAATCGTTAACTTCCATTAATTTCTCATAAACATACGCGAAAAGAGGTGGTTTAATACAATTATAAGAGACAAATTTATCATTCACAAAATCAGGATATGCCCCCGACTCATCCTGTGTATCAATAAAAATTTTCAATTGCGCATAAGCAAGTTCTGGATAGTTCCTTCCAAGGTGTAACGCATTAAAGCAATTATCCCAAGACCAAATATTATACATCCAAAGTTTGGACATATACATCGCGTAATTTTTTAAAAGACCATGTGGATGAACTATGCTTGACCATGTGATGTATGCAGCACGGTCAATTGAAGCCTGATACACTTCATCTTTCCCTGCCATATTGTCAAACCATTCTTGGTAGAGCTTTTCAACCTTTTCTTTACCTGCTGCAAAATTAGTGTATTCCTTTGGCTTGAAAACAGTACGGTAGCTTTCGATGACAAAATGACCATTTTTCATGCGAATGTCGATGAACTCATTACCAATTACATTCCATGGTGCATCTACTGCCATTTCCCCAGAGCATCTGCTAAGCATAAGCTTTAACTCCTTTGGATAGATGTGGTATTCATACATTCCATCATCATATTCATGAAGGGTGTCATATTTCACCTTACTAGCCTGCAAACGGACTTCGACACCGTTTACTTCAATATGTAATTCATCCTCTTCTGGAATGATGATTTCTGCATATTTCCCTAAATCTTCTACTAAATAGAATCGCAATGACGTTTCTGTTGCAAGTATGTCGAACTCTTTTTCTACACCTCCCAGCAAAAGATCAAGCTTAAACAGTTTGGACGGGGCCTCATCCCCACCATGTACATCACGTATATAAATTTCCTCAGAATCCTTTTCCTTTGATACACAAAAATAGGAGCCGAATCGAGAAAAGGGAATCTCTCTAATATCTAAGTTCATAGATTTTTTCTCCTTTATAGGCTTACGATACAATAAGCAGGGTTTCCCCTGCTTATTGCTCAAATATGCCTTGATGTATTAACGTGCTATGAAAATTTTACTTTCTTCTATTAATGTATCTTGATGAATCTTCCTTATTTCAAATTGAAGATGGAAGTCCTCAATTACTGTTCGATATGGAGGAAGCTGCTCCTCGCCACAGCTATTACTACCAACACCACTTTGTTTGTAATCAATTGTCAACACATTAAATGGCGATTTTTTAATCATACCACGGTGTGTTGCCGCTTCCAGTGCACTTGTTTCATAATCGTGGATTGTGAAATCATGCTCTTCTTTGAAATTAATAAGATACGCATGGTCACCCTTTGAAATGGCAAGGAATGAAGTATCACATCTTGAACCATTTTCTTGTGGATACACATAATCTGTATGCATTTCTTCCACAGTCTTTTTATAAAGTCCAATAGGTTGACTTCTCTTTGTATCCTGATAAGATTCAGCATCTCCACGACCATACCAAGTGACATCTTGATAGCCTTGATTAAGATGCATTGTAATCCCTATACGTGGAAGCATTTCTGGAATTTGTTTCCCTCGTAAAACTTTTTCTCCGCGTAGGTCAATGTTTAAAGCTCCATTTTTGGTAATACGATAGTTGTAAGTTAAGCTAAAGCCCCATGCTTGATTGACTGCTGACAAAAACTTCGTAATCACTATATCTATATAGTCTTCTTTGACTTCATAAGATACTTCGCCTAGCTGCTCTTTTGTATTTCTCAGGAAATAATCGTTCACCCAAGCGTCTTTTTTGTACATATCATTATCAATAATTGCTCTCCAAAGCGTTACTTCTGGACCTTTATGAATAATTTCCTCGCCTTCTGACGCAAAGCATATTAAAGTTCCATATATATTAGAGAAAACAGCCTTAAATAGATTGTTTTTCACTATAAGCTGAGCCGCTTCTTCTTCAATCTCAAAATTTGAGCCAACTGAAGTAATTGTTTTAACTGTCTTTTCAACTTTTGTTTGTGCAAGTAAAAAACTTTCCCTTGTAATCTCGTGACCTTTTTTAGCATAAAGGGTATCACTAGCTTCACGATAGCTTAAATAGATGCGAACTTCATCATGTTGGCAAGCCTTTGCTATATCTATAGGCAATGTAATTTCTACTGCTTTTTGTGCGGGGATACTCGGTAGCTTCATTTCTTTTTCTTCGATAAGTGTACTGAATGATTTAACCTTAATGTGAAGAATTATCCCACTCAAATTTCTAAAATCATACAGATTCTGAACAAGGATTTTTCCTTCTGTTACATCCACTTCTTTTGTTACGATTGGTTCAATTACCTTTTTGTATTCTATAAGCCCTGGTGAAGGCGTTTTATCCGGGAATACTAAACCGTCAATACAAAAGTTGCCGTTTGTTGGGAAATCACCATAGTCCCCACCATATAGATAATATATTTCGCCATTTTCATTGGTCGCTTCAATACCATGGTCGCACCACTCCCAAATGAATCCTCCTTGAAGACGTGGGTACTTTCGCATTACCTGTTGGTATTCAGTTAAACCACCAGGACCATTCCCCATAGCGTGGCCATATTCGCATAAAATATGTGGCTTCTTCCCTTCAGCATCCTTACCGATTTCTTCAAGTGGCTTTAAACGAGTATACATAGTTGTATATACGTCACTATATGCCGCAACCCTATCACCCTCATAATGTACCAATCTAGTTGAATCCATTGCTTTGATTTCGTTGTACATTGCGGTAAAGTTGCGCCCAGCGCCAGATTCATTTCCTAATGACCACATAATGATACTTGGATGATTGCGATCTCTTTTCACCATTCTCACGGCTCGGTCCACGTATTGTTTTTCCCATAGCTCATTATCAGAAATCCAATTGTAGTTGCCCGTGTTTTCGAAGCCATGGCATTCAAGATCTGCCTCATCAATTACATAAAGCCCGTACTCGTCACATAAATCATAAAATACGTCATTATTTGGATAGTGTGCTGTACGAACTGCATTAATATTGTGTTGCTTCATCATTTTAACATCTTGAAGCATATCCTCGTAACTTACTGTTCTACCAGTTTTCGGATTTGCATCATGACGGTTAACTCCATTGAAAAAAACACGTTTGCCATTAACACGAATTTCGTTTTCAACAACCTCAATTGTGCGGAAGCCAATGCGTAGTGGTACAATCTCTTTTTCATCGCTAGGTAAGCTATATTCCAATACAAGATTATAAAGATTTGGCACTTCAGCATTCCATAAAAGTGGATTTTCTATTAGTCTCCCTGTCTGGAATTTACCATCAACAACTTCAACCTCAAACTGATCGATTTTTTCGTCTTGGTAATACAGAGTAGCTGTTAAACCTTTTACTCGGTCTGTTAAAAATACTCCATCCATTTTCAAAGTGAAGTGCTGATAATTTTTATCAGAGTGGGTTTCCACATAAATATCCTGCAAAGTATCTTTGTTGATTTTAAAGAGCTCCACACTTCTGAATATACCCGATAACCACCACATATCCTGATCTTCTAAGTATGTTCCATCAGAAAACTGATAGACTCTTACGGTTAGACGGTTGCTTCCTTTTTTCACGTACTCCGTAATATCAAATTCAGAAGGTAATCTAGAAACCTTGCTATAGCCAATATGCTGACCATTCACATACAAATCAAATGCAGAGTCAACACCATTGAATTTTAAAATAAGCGCTTCTGTACTGGAAATATCGTCAATCAGTAATTCTCTAAAATAAATTCCAGTTGGGTTTTCCACAGGAACAAATGGTGGATTGATAGCAAATGGATACAAAACATCTGTATAATGCATGTTTCCGTACCCCTTCATTTGCCAGGTAGATGGTACCTCGATATCATCCAACCCCTCAATCACGAAATCCTCTCTTTCAAACCCTTTTGGTGAAAGCTCTGGTGCATCTATAAATAAAAACTTCCACACTCCATCAAGCAATGTATACCCAGTACTGTTTTCTCGATTAAAAGAGCGGGCTTTTTCTAATGTATTATATCTGTAAAAATCAGTATGTGCAGGCATTCTGTTAATACCTGTAAGATGGATATTTTCCCATCTTTTCATTTCTCGTTGCATGTTATTTTCCTCCGAATATCTATGGTGAATTACTTAATTGAACCGCTAATTCCTTCCACGATATATTTTTGCGCAAATAGGAATATGACAACTGGTGGAATAATCATGACTAACGTAATAGACATAATCGGTAAAATTTGAAGGTCATGAATTCCTTTAAATGCGGCAAGTCCCAGTGCTAACGTATATTTTGATTGATCCTGAAGGTAAATTAATGGACCCAGGTAGTCATTCCAAACTGATAAAATATTTAATACTGCAATTAGGATAAGTGGCGCTTTCATAATTGGTAGAAATATTTTAAAGAAAATCTGAAATTCATTTGCTCCATCAATTCTCGCTGCATTTTCAAGATCCTTTGGTACACTCATCAGAAACTGTCTTAATAAGAAAATATAATAAGCTGATCCAAAAAACGCTGGGACAACTAATGGTTTTAATGTATTGATCCATCCCAACATATTAAATTCCATATATAATGGAATCATTGTTACATCCCAAGGAATCATCATTGTTGCTAGTAAGATAACAAATAGAATATTTTTATATTTAAAATCATATCTTGCAAATCCATATGCTACTAATGAACATGAAATTAACTGACCTAAAGTAGTCATTACCGTTACAATCACTGAATTTTTTAAATAGGTTCCGAATGGTTGACTGTTCCATGCATCAACGAAGTTTTTCCATTGAGGAACATCTGGGAAAATCTTTGGAGGGAAGCTAAATACCTCCGCTTCGGTTTTCAATGCTGCTAGGATTACCCACACAAAAGGTAGCAAGAAATAAAGTGAAAATAACCCAAGAAGGCCATATAGTATGATTTTATATTTTTTTGGTATCTTCATTTTTTCTTCTTCCCTTTCCTTTTTACTTCATTTTCATAGAATACCCATGTAGATGATGATTTAAAGATTACCATTGTTAAAATTAAAATTACGATAAACATCAACCATGCATTTGCACTTGCGTATCCTAACTCATGATGTTTGAAGGCATTATTGTATACATATAATCCGTAGAAGTACGTTGACTTTAACGGTCCTCCACCTGTCAACAGTAAGACTAATGCCAATTGCTGTAATGCAGCGATAACAGATGTAATAACGTTGAATAGAATAGTTGGTGTGATACATGGAATAGTAATGCTGAAAAATTGACGGAATAGACCTGCACCATCAATTGCAGCTGCCTCATATAATTCTTGTGGAATTCCTTTTATATCTGTATAAAAAATAAGCATCATCGTCCCTACGCCCCATGCACTCGCAATAACGATTGTGAGGATTGCCCACTTCGGATCTACAAGCCATTGTGGACCCTCAATACCTATTAATGATAGGATATAATTTAAAATTCCGTATTCAGAGTTGAAAATCCAGCCCCAAATAATTGAAATCGCAACCCCTGAAACAACAGCTGGTAAATAAAAAATTGTACGGAACATTTTAATCCCTTTTAATGGTTGCGTAATAAGAAGCGCTAAAATTAAGGCAATTACTAAATTTAAAGGAACAAAAACAGCTGCAAATTTCAAGGTAATTTCTAATGATTTGTAAAATTGCGGATCGTTTGTGAACATCGTTTTATAGTTTTCTATTCCTACAAAAGTTGGTGAACTTGTAATCGGCCAATCAAAAAAGCTCATAATTAATGAAAAAATAAGTGGTCCTAAGGTAAATACTAAAAATCCAATAATCCAAGGTAAAATAAATAAATAAGGTACTTTCTTATTTACAAGCTGGTAGCCATTTGCCTTTCTCGATTTACTTAACATAAGATGACCCCTTAAATCAGAATATAAAATAAGGTAAAACACTTTCTAACAACTGATATAAAGTGTTTTACCACATGTTGAACTGAAAATTTTACTCAGCAGCATTCTTTAATGCTTCTTTTGGATCCATTAATGTGCTAGGATTGAAAATTGATTCAAATACATAGTTGAGATTGTCAGATACTCGACTCCAGTCTTTGACGATAAATGATGCTGGTGTGTACCCCTCACTCTTTTCTAGCATTGAATAGAATACACTCTTAATTTCATCCTGCTCAAGCTGCTCACTTTCTACAACAGATTTCAGAACAGGTAGCTCAAATCCAATTCTTTCTTTGTTCGCTTCTTCATTAGACCAAAATTTAATGAATTCAAATGCTTCTTCTTTATGTTTCGAATTTTCAGAAATTGAAACACCTGAAGAACTCAAGATACTTACACTTTTTCCATTTTTGAAACTTGGTAATTCAACAACACCATAATCAATTCCAGCTTCTTTTAAAGGAGTAAGACCCCATGCCCCATATACAAACATTGCAACTTTACCCGATTTCATTTCTGTTGAACCAGAGCCTTCAGTTGTAATAGCAATGCCTTCCTTCTCCATGTTTTGGAACATTTCAAACACTTCCACTGATTCCTTTGAATCGAGATTTCCTTTTAAGTTACCATCTTTATCAACATAAGATGCGTTATTGCCCCATAAGAACATTTCAAAATCATATGGATCTGGCTTTCCTGAGAAAGCAAATCCAGATACCTTTGTTTCTTTATTTGTTAGCTTTCTAGCCGCATCCTGAAGATCTTCCCAAGTCCAACCTGCTTTCGGATATTCAACACCTGCTTGGTCAAATAATGCCTTGTTGTAATAAACAACATGTGTAGTGTATCCAACTGGTAATCCAAGGATTTTACCATCCGCTGAGTTATAGTTCCAAAGAGCTTCATAGAAATTATCTTTATAATCAGCACCTTCTTTTTCAATATAAGAATCCAGTGGCTCTAAAGCATCTTTATATTGTGGATAATTCCACATATACATAATATCTGGAGCATCTTTCGCGCCCATACCAGCTGTAATTTTTGTGTCATAGTCACTTCCGTAAGCTTCTAAAACAACTTCAATATTTTCATGAGCCTCATTGAATTTATCAATCATTTTTTGCTGTAAGTCAACATCATCCCCAACATCCCAAGTGGCAAATCGAAGTTTTACTTTACCGTCTGTTGAAGTATCGCTATCTTTACCAGACGATGAACTACACCCCGCTAAAAGTAATAATGTTGCAATGAATAAAAAGAACATAGATTTAAATTTTACTAGCTTCATAAATATGCCTCCCTTATTAAATAACACCTTCATTATATTCTCGGTTTTACTAAATGTAAACGTTTTAAATTTAAATTTTACTAAATGTTTTATTTCCCACTGCTATACAATATACGTATTGTTTACTGACACATCTTTATTTTTTAAATACAGGAACCTATTATAACCATAGCTAAATTACGAATATAGTAGCATTACTTTAAATCCCATTGCTTAATACAAAATGATCTATAATTATTTTACTAAAAATTAGTAATCACATAATTTTATAAACACCTCCTCAAATGTTATACCTCTTTCACTCGATAATGTTTTCAATAGTTTGTTAATTAAATTAATTAAGCGAATCTTATCATTCAAATTTTGATATGTCAATTCAAATTTAAACTTTACAAAAAAAGCAATGCTACATTCGCCTTCTACTAACGTTATGACAAGTACTTAAGATACATTTTCAGACAAAAACTTTTATCATTTATTTGAACATCAAAAAAAGCCGAGATTGCCTCTCGACTTTTACGTTATCTCAATAGGATGAAATAAATGGAATAATACAACAGCAACTGCCCCTTTAATAGTACTGTAAGAACCTAGCTTTGATTCAATAACCTCTGTATCTTTTACTTGCTGTGTCAAACCCCGCTCTTGAATCGTTGCCTTAATACCAGGCATGATAAATTCACTAGCTTTCGAAACACCGCCACCTATTATTATTTTATCAGGATTGAGTAAATGCACTAGGTTAATGATACCAATACCAATTATTTTCCCAGTTTCCCATAGCACTTGAATTGCCACTTCATTTCCCTCTTTAGCTAATTCATATACCTTTGCACCAGACAAATCACCTTTCAACTCATTAAGCATTTTAGCAGACATCGCTTCTTTAGCTCTTTTTGCAATGGCATCTCCAGTCGTTAAAGTTTGTAAACAGCCCCTATTACCACATTCACATAACTCACCATTCAAATCAATTGTCATATGACCAATTTCCCCAGCTACACTTTGCGCTCCATAAAATAATTGGCCATTAATAATAATTCCTGCTCCTACACCACGACCAATATTTAACGTTACCAAACTCTCTGTATCATCGTACTCACCAAACCAATATTCCCCCATAGCCATTGCTCTTGCATCATTTTCCACTTTTACAGAAATACCAAATTCTAATTCAAGACTATCTTTAATGGGGATATTGCGCCAACCTAAATTTGGTGCAAAAAGTCCAATACCAGTTTCTACGTCAACAGCACCATGCATCGCAACACCAATACCGATAAATTCTATCCCGATAGATGCTTCATGAATAATCTCCCTTATTTCCTCTTTCAATGCTCCTAGAAATTCCTCTTCATTCATTGATATTATAGACTTACTCTGTCTTTTATTTATAATATTGCCTTGTAAATCTGAAATCATCGTTTTAATATGGCTAGGGCCCGCATCTACACCAATAACATAAAATCGTAAATGATTAATTGTTAAAAGTGTGGGTTTTCTCCCACCTTGGGACTCCCCTAATTGCGTTTCTTTTACAAGTTCCGATTCTATTAATTCTTTGACAATACTACTTACTGTAGGAGGAGTTAATTGTGTCTCTTGAGCAATTTGAGCTCTCGATATTGGGGACTTCTTTCTAATCATATTCAATACAATCATTCTATTTACGGATTTCATCCATTGAAAAGTGCCTTGTCTCAAACATTTCACCGCATTTCTTAAATTACATATCTGTTTATTTATTATTATACAAGATAAATTTACACTTTTCTTATTTATTATTGAATTATGAATTATTCTAATGTATAATCCTGTTACTCGATAAGTTTAATAATTAATTTAATTAAGTATCTTTAAATAAAATTAAAATGGGTGATAATATGGACGTTTCTAAAAAAGTTGTAATCGTAACAGGTGCTGGAAAAGGAATTGGAAAGGCCATTGCTTTGGAATTTGGGAAGCGAGGATCCTTTGTGATTGTAGCTGAAATTGATTCGATATGTGGTCAAGAAGTTTGTGATGAAATCATTCAAAATGGTGGTACAGCTCATTTCATTGAAACAGATGTAAGTTCTGAACAAAGTATTAAGGATATGATTACTCAAACAGTTCAACTATATGGAAAAATTGATACTTTAGTAAACAATGCAGGTATTACAATTTTCAAACCTATCCTTGAATGTTCTGTTGAAGATTGGGATTTGGTCATGAACACCGATTTAAAAAGCGTCTTTTTAGCAAGCAAATATGCTGCCATTGAGATGATTAAAAATAACGCTGGCTCTATTATTAATATCGCCTCTAACCACGTGCACGCTACATTAACAGATTCTGAAATGTATGCTGCAGCAAAATCAGGTGTAATTGGCTTTACAAAAGGTTTAGCACTCAGCTTAGGTCATCAAGGTATCCGTGTAAATGCTGTTTGTCCAGGCTTTATGGACACATATCATTATCGAAATTGGCGAAGTCAGTTTGAAGATCAAGATTTCATTCAGCAAGAAGTAGATAGTTTACATGCAACAAATCGAATGGGTGATCCTCAAGAAGTAGCTAATATTTGTATTTTCCTAGCTTCTGGTCTTGCCAATCAAATGACAGGTTCGAGTATTACGTTAGATGGCGGTTTGAGCACACGTCTTTACCATTCAAAATATGCATAGGAGGCATACTAAATGTTAGATGTATTAACAATTGGCGAATCAATGGTGGTATTTACCCCTACGATGAATGGAGCTATGCGCTATGCACATCAATTTAACAGAAGCTTTGCTGGAGCTGAATCGAATGTAGCAATTGGCTTAACAAGGCTTGGGCATTCAGTAGGTTGGATTAGTAAAGTAGGGAACGATGAACTTGGAAGTGCTTTATTGTCATTTATTAGAGGCGAGGGTGTTGATACCTCACAAGTACAGCGAAGTCAAAGCCATGCCACGGGGTTAATTTTTAAGGAAATTCGACATGCCGATGACGTTCGTATTCAATATTATCGCCAATTCTCCGCAGCAACAATGATGCATCCAGATATGCTAGATGAAAGGATTTTTGCTTCGGCTAAATTTTTACATGTAACAGGGATTACAGCAGGGATTAGTGAGACGGCCTTTAATACAATAATGGCAGCAATTGAAATTGGCAAGCGGCATGGTGTCAAAATCGTATTTGACCCTAATATTCGCAACTATTTTATCCATACACCAAAATATATAGAGCGCTTACAACAAATACTTCAACATACCGATATTTGGATTCCTAATCAGGCTGAGGCAACATCCATTCTGGGTGTAGAGGATATCGAGGAACAGGCAAAAATGGCATTAAGCATGGGAATTCAGACGGTCATTATTAAAAGTAGTGACAGTGATACATTTTATTTTACTGCGAATGAACAAGGTCGTGTCCCACGCTTTTCCGTAAAGGCAGTGGATTCTGTCGGCGCTGGTGATGCATTTGCGGCTGGCACCATTTCAGGTTTTTTGGACCAATTACTACTGCAAGATATTGTGATACGTGCAAATGCAATGGGTGCATTCGCAGTTACTGCGATTGGTGATATTACAAACTTACCAGATAAACAGGAATTAGCTCATTTTGTTCAACAAGAAAAGTCAGACAATGTACTACGCTAAGGAGGAATAAATCATGAAGCATTGTCTCCAACATATTATAGATAATAAAATTATTGCGATTTTAAGGCGCCCCAAAAAAGAGGACGCTCTATTAATGGTTGATGCCCTTTATCAAGGTGGCGTTTCTACAATTGAAATTACAGCAGATACAGAGGATATTATCTCATTAATTGCAACGATTAAAGCCAAGTACGAGAATGCTATTGTGATTGGGGTTGGCACAGTACTTAATCAAGAGCGAATCGTCCAATATTATGAAGCAGGAGCGAGCTTTATTCTTTCTCCCAATATTCAAGAAGAGGTCATTAAAGAAGCAAAACGTCTCAATATGGTAGCCATTCCAGGTGCATTAACACCTACTGAAATCGTTCATGCATACAATCTCGGTGCAGATATTGTCAAAGTATTTCCCATAAATACTTTGGGAGCAAGTTATATTAAAGATATTCAAGCACCATTACCTCATATTCCACTATTACCAACTGGTGGTATTACAGAAGACAACATGGCTGACTATTTAAAAACGGGTAGTGCTGGCTTCGGTATTAGTAGCGGGCTTAAAACAAATTGTGTTAACTGCTCTACAGAACAACTACAAGAAATAACGGCTACCGCTAAAAAATTAGTAGCGTTATGCAACGAGGTGGCATATGAATAATGCTAAATTATCTTTACAAATTGAAGCTACACTAGCAGAAGGGCCTCTTTTTCATCAACCATCTAATCAGCTATTTTGGACAGATATTTTAAGTAAAACATTAAACAGATATGATTTGCATTCAAAAGTTAATATTGCCATAGAGACACCTTGGCATATTGGAGCATTCTCCTTTACAAATAAAGAAAATGTCTTAATGTTAGCAACGCACTGTGGTTTTATTTTATATAACTATATAACAGAAGATTACGAGATAATTACCAATCCACTGCATGATGCATCACATATGAGATTTAATGATGGCAAAACTGACCCAAATGGTCGCTTCTGGGCTGGTACAATGGAGTTTTCCCCTTCAGGACCAAATGGACATTTATATACATTAGATATGAAAAATGAAGTGACACAACAACTTGGCGAATTAACTATTTCCAACGGTATTGCTTGGAGCTTGGATTATAAAACAATGTATTTAGTTGATAGTGGCATTCAATCATTATTTAAGTTTACATTTGATCCTATAGTTGGAACGATAAGTGATAAAACATTGTTATACCAATTTGATGAAGCAAACGGTACACCTGATGGTATAACAATTGATGAAAATGACCAACTCTTTATCGCCATGTGGGGTGGCCATAAAGTAATTCATTTTAATCCTAAAACAACTGAAATTATAGCTGAGATTCAAGTACCTGCACCACATGTAACATCTGTAACTTTTGGCGGTAGTGAACTAAAGACACTTTACATTACAACCGCACGTGACGGTCTAACACAAGAACAATTAGAACAATTTCCTTTATCGGGTAGTATTTTTGAATATGCAACAAACCTTAGAGGAACTTTACCTTTTCCATACGAAATTAGTATAAAGGAGAAATTCAAATGAAAATAATCTCATATGAACTTTTTAAAGTGCCACCACGTTGGCTTTTCTTAAAAATAACTACCTCTGAAGGGATTGTTGGCTGGGGTGAGCCTATTATTGAGGGAAAAGCGGACACAGTTCATGCCGCAGTTGTAGAATTGATGGAGACTTTAATCGGCAAAAATCCACTTCATATCGAAGATCATTGGAATATGATGTATCGTAGTGGTTTTTATCGTGGTGGCCCTATTTTAATGAGTGCTATTGCAGGTATTGACCAAGCGCTTTGGGATATAAAAGGGAAATATTATAATGCTCCAATTTATGAATTAATGGGTGGCGCATGTCGTACCAAAATCAGAACCTATTCTTGGGTAGGCGGAGATCGACCAGATGATTTAATTCAATCCACACAAAAGGTTGTCGATATTGGGTTTGATACAGTTAAAATGAATGCTTCTGAAGAGCTACAAATCATTGATTCCTATAAAAAAGTAGATGAAATCATTACCCGTATCGGTTCTTTAAGGGACCATTTTGGAGATAAAATTGATATTGGCATCGATTTTCATGGGCGAGTTCATAAACCAATGGCAAAGGTGTTAATTAAAGAATTAGAGCCATTCAGACCGCTATTTATTGAAGAACCTATTCTTCCTGAACAAAATGATGCATTAAAAGTACTTTCACAAATTAGTGCTATTCCAATTGCAGTTGGCGAAAGAATGTTCTCCAGATGGGATTTTAAACAAACATTAGCGGATGGCTATGTGGATATTATCCAACCTGATTTATCACACGCTGGTGGTATTACAGAAGTGAAAAAAATTGCTTCTATGGCTGAGGCCTATGATGTTGCACTTGCACCGCATTGCCCATTAGGACCAATCGCTCTGGCTGCTTGTCTACAAGTAGATGCCACAAGCTATAATGCCTTTATCCAAGAACAAAGTCTAGGTATCCATTACAACCAAGGTAATGATGTTTTAGATTATGTGAAAAGTGATGGGTCTTTCCATTATGATAATGGTTTTATCCATATACCAACTCTTCCTGGTCTAGGTATTGAGGTCAATGAAGACTATGTAAGGGAAATGAGTAATGTAGGTCATCAATGGAAAAATCCCGTTTGGCGCCATAAAGATGGGTCGATAGCGGAGTGGTAGAACACTTGTATTAATGGATATGTAACTATGAAGCTTTTCTTGGGAATTAGATATAGCATCCTAATAAAATAGAATAATTCCTCCTAAATGTAGGGGAACTGAAATCTATGCTTGTATGTTTGACAATTTCAGTTCCTCTATCTTTTTTTGTAATTAGATATTGGGAGCTGTTTCACATAACATATCCTCAAATACTATCCATGTGGCTAATATAATCATACGTTGTTGCTACGTTAATATAGTAATTCTTTTATACATTTTAAAATATAAAAAAACCAGCCAACTAGTAATCAGTTGACTGGTTAATTGCGAAGCGACGTCCTACTCTCACAGGGGGAATCCCCCAACTACCATCGGCGCTAAAGAGCTTAACTTCCGTGTTCGGGATGGGAACGGGTGTGACCTCTTTGCCATCATCACTTCACTTGCACATGGATGTGCTGGC
>NZ_BRZA01000008.1 GCF_026012395.1 Lysinibacillus piscis | reverse complement strand
AGTGGAGAGAGCTCAGTTTAAAACCAGATCAATACCATGCATATCAAGGGCGACTCAAATATATCTTAGACCAAGAAGCGGCGGAAGAAGAAGCGAAGATGCGTGAACAAGAGGCAGTGGAGCGAGGGTTACAAAAAGGCATGCAGGAAGGCTTACAACAGGGCATGCAACAAGGATTAGAACAAGGTGAGTTAAAAGCCTTATCGCAAATGGTGGAAACATTATTAACGCAAAGATTTGGTGAACTATCTGAGGAAGTTAGACAATTGATTAACGGGGCAACTATTAAAGCATTGAACCACATTGTGTCAAATATTTTTACGATTGATAGCTTAGATGAGGTAAAAGGCTATTTACAATAAATAATGATTCAAAATAAATCGTATGAAATCGGAGGAACAATTCTTGATTTCATACGGTTTATTCATTGTAAGGTAGACAGCCGTTCAAAAGAGTAATAAAATCTTGTACACTGCTTCCTATTTAAAAATTTGTTAAAATAGATAGCATGTTAGAGAGAACGGAGAATTGACAGTGAGAACATTTAAAAAAGTATATATCGAAATTACGAGTGTGTGTAATTTAGCCTGTAGCTTTTGCCCACCAACAGCTCGTGCGAAAGGGCTTATTAAAGTTGAGCAATTCAACAAGATTTTAGATGAAATACGTCCACATACAAAGTACATTTATTTGCATGTCAAAGGAGAGCCATTGTTACATCCACGTATCGATCAACTGCTAGATGCGGCACATGACAAGGGCTTTAAGGTCAACATTACAACAAATGGTACACTGATTAAAAAAAATCGAGAAAAATTATTAGGCAAGCCTGCATTAAGACAAATTAATTTCTCTTTACATAGCTTTGATGGTCATGAGGGCTCAGAAAATCGAGAGAAATATTTAGAGGATATATTGGATTTTGTACGTGCAGCGAAAGAGCATAAAACAATTATTTCTTATCGTTTATGGAATTTACAAAAAGATCATACATCTGATTTAGCAGCACGTCGCAATCGTGAGACACTTGAAATTTTGGAGAATGAATACCATCTTGATTATCACATTGAGGAAAAAGTAGAGCCTGGCAAGGGTGTAAAAATTGCCGATTATATTTATTTAAATCAAGATCATGAATTCAGGTGGCCGAGTCTCCTTGCTCCTGAAGATGAGGGAAAAGGCTTTTGCCATGCATTGAGAAGCCAGGCAGCTATTTTGGTGGATGGCACTGTTGTACCGTGCTGTCTAGATGGGGAAGGTGTCATTAATTTAGGTAATGTACATGAACAATCCTTTACCTCTATTGTAGAAGGAGAGCGTGCTAATCAAATTGTAGATGGCTTTTCAAGACGAGAAGCAGTAGAGGAACTATGTAGAAAATGTGGCTATCGTCAAAAATTTGGAATGGAGTAAATTGTCATTAAAAAACAGCCCAGCGATTATTAATTGTTTGGGCTGTTTTTCTTTGTTTGTGAGTCAATTGTTTCTAAAAAATCCTTTGTAATACGCACTACATATTTTACTTCATCTAAGTTACGTTCCCTTAATAATGAACGGTGGATGTCAAGCATCAGATTCTTCTCCTCGATATCTGTCACACCAGATAACTTTTGAAAATTAAATAACTCTTCAGGTGCAATATCTAATGCCTTCATTAGTATTTCTAAAGTATTCAATGTAATATTGGATTGCCCATTTTCGATATTTGAAATTCTTCCTTTACTAAAACCTAATTTTCCTGTGCGTTCAGCAACTTCCTCTTGGCTTAATCCTTTTGCTATACGAATAATACGAAGCTGTTCACCTACTAGCTTTAAAAAGTCTGACATGTCATTCACCTCTATGTAAAAAGCTAGAGAAAAACGTACAAAATGCCTATATCATTATAGAAGTACAATATGTATTAAGTTATAATTAAATGGTACAATCGTTAGGGGTTGAAACAAGGGATGGAGGGCATTACATGATAAAATGTTATAAATTTAAAGAGGTTTCCGAAATAGTGGAAGGAACAGTTGTACAAGACGAGCAAACATGTAGGGAAAATAGATTACCGCTTATCACATTGGAACGGTTACAGCAACTTGTCATGGAAGATCATATCGATTTTATACCAAAAACCGCCCCTCTTTCCGAGCAAAGCATACCACCCAAATCGATTATTATAGCAAACGAAGGCAGTACACGACATATTTATCAATGCCCAGTAAGAGTAGCAATTGCTCAAAATATAAGAGCTATTATTCCAAATGAACGTGTTCTTTTAAATGATTATGTATTTCATTTTCTTCAATGGCATTCACATGAAGATTTAGCGCAGGCAGTTATTCGTGTACCCTCTATTGCTGCACAACATGAAGTAGTGCAAATGCTCAATCGTGTGCAAAGTATATTACAAAATCGAGACGTCTTACTCACGACTGTTGATATGCTACCACAATACATGGATGATGTTACTGAACCTGTTCAATATCATGTACAGCAATTGGAAATGGGATTTGAGCAGATGAAAGATTTATATACGATGATGTTAAATAAAATATTTGGGCAGATGTAAAATAGCAAATGGCACTAGTCAAAGACGAGAACTATTTTATAATGAAATAAAGGAGGCGATGATAAATGGAGATACAGCAGCAATGCCCATTATGTGGTGGGGATAATCATTGTGGTGTGGCAAATGCACAACAATCGTGTTGGTATATGACAGAGCATTTTCCTAAACCATTACTAGCGTCCGTATCTTCCGACGGGCAGCAATGTATTTGCCCACATTGTTTACATACATATCAAGAGGACGAACGTCTATAATTCAACGTCCATTTAGACATATATTACTCTGAAAGGGGTGTGTCTAATGACGAAATCGATTGAGCTGAGCAATGTTACAAAAAATTATTTAGAGGAATATAAACGTATTCTTCATAAAATGATGCAGGGAATGACATATGTAACGATTACATGTAGTATTTCAGAAAATTTTATTAAACAAATTTTACCCCACCAAATAGCCGCTATTAAAATGTCAGAGAATGTCCTACAGTATACAACGAATATTCCTGTGCAAAATTTAGCATTAGCAACGGTTAAGACAAGTACAGAGATGGTAGAAAACTTAGAAGCCTTGCAAAATAGATGCTGTGTTGTACAAAATTCAGAATATGAATTGTACGAATATATGTGCACCTATAAAGAAATTACTGAGGTCATGTTCCAAGCGATGTGTGCGCCACCTGTATCGAATAGTATCAATGTGAATTATTTACGGGCGATGATTATTCATCATCAAGGTGGTGTACGCTTAGCACAAAATGTTTTAAGATTCTGCATTTGCCAAGAACTAATTCCAATTTTACGTTGCATGATTCAAGAAATGTGCGAGCAGATTGAAGCAATGGAAAAGCTATTAGATGGTTTGCAGGATTGTTAGAAGGATAAATAGCCTATCAGACCTTTTTGCTACTTGCTTTGCTGTGCCCAAGTGGTGGAAAGGTCTTGAAGAAGTGTTTATTTTTAAGAAATAAGTTGTACTTTTATATAGATAAGATTGTTAAAAAATATATACTTTAGTGAAATGAAGGAGATGGAGCATTGTGTTTCGACAAAAGAAAGTAACTCCACATTATAATTATTTTTCTGCTACAAAAAACTCGGATATTGATACAAATGAACGCTTTAAAGAGAAATTAGATTTTTTAGCATTATCTCAAGTTCGTCGAGAATCCGTTCATTTTTTACAGCACATTTACGAAGAGCATCATGACCAAATTTTAGATAACTTTTATGAACGCTTATTGGAAATACCTGAATTTAAAACAATCATTCATACGCACTCAACCGTTGATCGTCTCAAAGGGTTATTCGACAACTATTTTCATAGTTTATTTGGTGATGCCTTAGATTTAGATTATGTGTTTAAACGTCGGAAAATCGCCTATACACATGCAAAGATTGGTGTGTTGCCAAACTGGATGATTTCTGCTTATACACTCATTAATCAATTGATTATTCCATTGATTGTCAAAGAGTTATCACGTTCAACGGAAAAAATGCTAGATGTATTGTTGGCTTACGATAGCCTAGTAACGATTGATCAACAAATTATCGTGGAAACCTATATTGAAATTCAAGGTGGCTCTGTTGTAAATGGGCTAGGAGAGATTATTACGTATAATACACAGTTGGACTCCATTAAAGATTTAATTGAGTTTCAGGAGATTCAGCAGGAAGAAATAATTGCGGTTAATCATTCGATGCATGAGCTAGATGAAAGTATTGAAGGAATTGCCACAGTCATTGAAGATTTTTCAATACAAACCAATCAATCCTTACATAAATTGAATCATGATTTATCTTCGCTACAGCAGGTTTCAACGGTTTTACAAGTAACAGATGATGGCCATAAGTCCATACAACAAGATATTGAGCGCTTAGTGGAGCGAGTTAGTAATGTGACGAATTTGATGGAGCTTATCCAAAATATCGCCAATCAAACAAATTTACTTGCCTTAAATGCGTCTATTGAGGCAGCACGTGCAGGGGATGCAGGAAAAGGCTTTGCAGTTGTAGCAGAAGAAGTGAGAAAGCTAGCAGATGATACAAGCACATCTGTGAAATCGATTAATGCAGATATACAGGAGCTATTGTCCATCACAGGTACAATTAATACGCTAATGAACCAATTTTCAAGTGACTTGCATCAAAGTGCTGTCGATACAGTACAAATTTCCAAAACATTATCAGAATTAAATGAAGATTTACAACAGCAAGGGGTTCGTTTTAAAGAAATTGCAGCAACGACTAAAGCACAGGCACAATCGGCAACAAATATTGCTGAACGCAATCGAACGATTAATGACAACATGACGAAAAGTAAAGCCATTGTCTTTGATATGGGGGCAGCTATTTATGAATTGAGTAAGATGATTGACCAATATCGCTCTAAAACAATTTCTAAAAATTTTATCATTAGCCAAGAGGATATTGTTGAGTTAACGATTACCGATCATTTATTATGGCGTTGGAAAATTTATAATTTACTATTAGGCTTTGAAGCGATGACTGAGCAAGATGTAGGCTCACCGCAAACTTCACGATTGGGTGAATGGTATTATGGTACAGGTAAAAAATTACTAGTAAATGAGCGCGCTTACAAAGAGCTGGAACAACCATTTTTACGTGTTTACGATATTGCCAAAAAAGCTGTACAAGAGCATCATAGAGGAAATAAAGAGTCCGCAGAGCGCTATTTGCAGGAAATCGCAGAAGTGTCGCATCGTGTGATTGAAAAACTAACGGAACTCAAAGAGATTTTGCTACAAGAAAAAAATAAATACAGCCACTAAGGAAAAGGGCGTCTCTACTAGAATAGAGCGCCCTTTAGCTATTGACACGCATAAAGGTAATCGTTTGCTTGTCGCTATCATAGAGACACCATTCACGATGATAGACAACAGAACCTACATTTATATTGAACGCTTTATTTTCTACCGCAATGGGCTGACCAAATAGAATGTTGGTAGGCAGCTTGTTATTGTGCTGATAGATAGCAGACTCATGACTGTGACCAAAAAATAATAAATTCGTTTGAATGGCTGGGAAGGTTGGCTGCCATGATGTGTTCCAGTGAAACTGATGACCATGTATTAGTGTAGCCCCTTCAATATGAATCATCTCAGGCAAGGCTGAAAAACGTTCAATGCCTGTCACAAGTGTAATACGTTCCTCTTGATTGCCACGAATAGATGGGAATGTTAATAGTTTTTCAAAATCAGGCTGAACAATGGCAGCTTGTTCAAGTGGAATATTCGTTACTGTTTGTGCTTTTTTCTTACCAATTGTACATTCATATAAATCACCTAAGCCGAGTATAGTAGCATCCGCTGCTACCTCTTGAATATGGGTGAGGACAGCTGTTGTATCTTCTATATTTGAATGTAAATCACCTAAAAGGGCATATAACATATGTTCATCACTTCTCCTTACAATCTATCTTGATGATTGCTTATTTTACAGTACAATTCAAGTATAATAATAATAGCTTGTAAATGAGAGAGGTGGAATTGGTTTTGAAAATAAGAAGTTTTGTCATAGTTATTATGCTATGTGTACTACTGGCAAGCTGTCAGCCAATTTCAGTGCCAGATAAACAAAAAAATCAATTAACGGTTTTAACAGTAGAGTTCAATAGTGGTGCACCCATTCCTGATTTGTACATTACGATAACAGATGTAATGACAGGAGCAGTTGTAGAAGATGCGATTGGTTCTACTGAGGGAGAGGCAATGTTTTCAAAGCTTGTTGAAGGTAGAGAATACGCAATAGCAGCAACGACAGTAGAAAATAGTATAACGAATGATGCGTACACAACGGTTGAACACTTTACATATGATGAAACAAAGCCTTACTATCGATTACCAACACATTTTTCACGGGATGAACAGGAAATGGCTGTCCCTGTCGTGATGCAAAATCCTGAATTACCACATGGCTGTGAGATTACATCATTAACGGCTGTGTTAAATTATTATGGTATGGCTGTAACAAAGCTAGAAATGGCGGATAATTATTTACCAAAGCAAGCATTTCGTCTAGTGGGAGAGAAGAGGTATGGTGTCAACCCTGCACAAGCTTTTGCGGGAGATCCCCGTGATAAAGCGACAGGTATGTATGTATTTGCAGAGCCGATTGTTAAAGCAGCAGAGCAAGCCATCGCTGCAAAAGGAGCTGACTTACGCGTAGCAAATATAAGTGGTCACACACAGGAGGAGATTTTATTACTCGTACGGGAGGGAGTACCTGTTGTCACATGGGTAACATTGGATTTATCGCCACCTAAGATGAGTAAGGAAAGAGGCTGGATTTACGAAGGAGAGTCAGTTCCACATGATGCCTATTTAAACTTGCATGCGGTTGTTGTCACAGGTCATTTGGGAGACAAAGTAGTTGTTATGGATCCGTTAAAAGGCTATGTTACATATGGTGTAGAGCAGTTTTTTCAAAGCTATAAGGAGCTAGGTATGCAAGCCGTCACAGTGCATAAGTAAAAATTATGGTACACTAATAAAAAAAGCTAAAGTGAGTTGAATAAAATGGCGGTTGAACATGCTTTTTTACCAGTATTATTAGGCGATGAAATGAATGCTTATGGCATGGCTAGAGCATTTTATGAATCCTATGGTGTAAAATCTTTGGCATTAAACCATACCCATATAGAAAAAATACAGCATAGTGATTTAATGACATTTCGTGAAATAGCAAGACTGCATATCGAAGAGCGTTTTGAAGTAGCCTTACAAGCAATTGCAGAGGAATTCAAAGGAAAAAAGCTACTATTATTAGCTTGTGATGAGTTTTATGTGAAGAAAATTGTGCAACATAAAGAGGCGTTAGAGGGATTTTTTGTGATTCCTTATGTCGATGAATCGCTAGCTACGCAATTGCTGACACGTGAAACAATGTATGAGCTATGCGAACCATTTGGCTTTCGTTACCCAGCATTACATGTTTGTACAGTGAATGATTACGAGGAATTAATCGTCCCGTTTGATTATCCTGTTGTCATTAAACCATTAAATATGATGAAATATGCAAAATGTATTTTTACAGGTAAGAAGAATGTTTATATTGCGAATAATGAAGAAGAAAAAGATGCGGTATTCCATGCTATTTATAAAGAGTCGGCATATCGTGATGACTTGATGATACAAGAGTATATACCTGGTGAAGACGCTCATATGCTAGTAGTCAATGCCTATGTTGGACAAGACCATCAAGTGAAACTGCTGGCTACGGGAAATCCAATTTTAGAGGAGCATTCTCCAGAAGGAATCGGACGCTATGTAGCAATTATGACGGTCTATCATCGAGAAATAATGGACAAAGTAAAGGCTTTTTTAGAGGCTATTCAATTTCAAGGCTATGCAACATTTGATATGAAATATGATGAGCGTACAGCCGAGTATAAATTATTAAGCATGGAGTTACATAATAAGCTGTCCAATTATTATGTAACAGCAAGTGGTCATAATTTGATGCAATATGTAGCAGATGATTTTATTCGTGGTAGTACACAACCATTAACCTATGTGAACAATAAGCATCTTTGGACGATTGTGCCAAATGGTGTCCTGTTTAAATATGTGCAAGATGAACGATTAGTAGTAGAAGCAAAAAGTTTGATTCGCCAAGGCTTAGCAACGGACTCTATTTTTAACTATAAGGATATGAATGCTAAACGTTGGCTGAATATTACATTGGATAATTTACAGCATTATCGTAACTATAAGAAATATTTTAATAATAAAGGTCTGTCGCGCTTATGAAAAAACAAACTTTAGGAATTATCGGTGGCGTTGGTCCACTAGCAACGATGTTTATCGGTGAAATGATTGTTAGACGTACAAAAGCAACAAAGGATCAGGAGCATGTGCATACGATTATTGATAATGACACAACCATTCCTGACCGCACTGCTTTTATTTTAGATAAGACAAAGGAAAATCCTGTGCCTGTGATGATTGCTGATGCAAAGAAATTAGCGATTGCTGGCGCCAATATTATTGCGATTCCATGTAACACTGCACATACTTTTTATGAGGAAATCGCAGCAGGCTCACCTATCCCTGTGTTACATATGATTCGTGAGACAGCGAAACGTGCAGCCGATTTAGGGGCAAGACGTGTTGGAATTTTAGCGACCACAGGTACGATTACTTCTCGTATGTACCAAGTTGCTTTAGAGGAATTTGACTTATTGCCTGTTGTACCAGACGAAGTGATTCAAACAAAGGTCATGTCAGTTATTTATGATATTGTCAAGGCAGGCAAGGACGTGACATGGGCCGACTGGCAGCCAATTGAAGAAGCGATGCAGGCATTAGATTGTGACCGTATCGTGCTTGGATGTACAGAGCTATCCATTGTCAATCGTGATTTAAAATTAAACAGTAACTATATTGATTCATTACTTGTGTTAGCTGAATGTGCGATTGAAGCATGTGGCTATGAGTTGGTAGATGTAAAAAGGTGAGATGGTGAATGAGCAAATTGAGGATTTTCATTGTTTATCGACCAGCTTTCATTATTTAAAGGAAACCTATTATAGATTTATACGCTCCTTACATGCCATGTAAGTATGTACAATTAACAACATGACATGAATCATTGGCTATAGTAAACAGCTCAGTTCTTCTACAGAACTGAGCTGTTTTAAGAATAGAGAGATTGGAATATTTTTAACTAAATGAATCTTTACTACTAGTAGATATCAGTGTGTCAGTTTCAGCTTTAGAGTAACAAAAAATGAAGTGAATTGGGTTGTGACTTTAAGTGGCTTTTGTAATAATGTCATTCTAATATCAAAAGGCTAAATGCGATTATTGATAACCATGAATTTATGCTCAATAGATTAGATATAATAGAGTAATCAATAATTATAAGGGAGCTGAATTTATGGGGGCTTTTGGAGAGCTAATGGATGACATGGATTTGATTTTAGATAAATTAAGTGAAGTAGATATAATATGTGGAGAACGGGGAGTAAACGCAGAAATTTTGATTTTAGGTGGAGCAGGGTTGCTGTTGCTCTTAGAAACACATAATCGAAAGTTTCGTCCAACAAGAGATATTGATATAAATTTGTTATCAACAAATGATGAAGAGGGAATTAGAAAAGTGTTGAAAGAATTAGCTATCGATGTATTAGATGGTGTTGTTGAAGTGCCTCCAATAGAGGATTTCCGAGAACAAGAAAAATTTAGAATTGAAGATGCTGGTTTTGAACATATTAAAGTATTTGTTCCAATGATAGAGTTATTAGCTTGTACGAAAATTTTTTCTAAGCGTGAAAAAGATTTACAAGATTTGCAAGACACAGATTTGCTGGATATTTGTAATAAAGAAAAATTATTAGCAATGGTGAACGAATATAAAGATTATTTGATAAACCCTAATGATCCGGATCTTAATTATCATCAATTATTGCGTATTTTAAAGCAAAAGGGTTTATAATAAATGTAACTTCGTAAAGGTGGTGTATACATGGTAACGGTACAGCAATTTGAACAAAAGCTGTTGGAAGAAGTGGAATTTTTAAAACAAGGTGCAACTACTTATCGTCAGCAAACAGCTGAATTATCTCTAAAAGTGCTTGAATCGGTGCATGATGTAACGCTATTTTTTAATAGAATCGATGTAATGAAAGCTGTATCCAAAGTATTAAAAACTGCTGATGCAGATCGTCAGAGAGATGTCGCTAAAATGTTGAACGTACTGTATGTACAGATGCACAGTGAGCAAAATCGTACAGCCGAGCTTGAAAAACAATTGGCTGAGCGTAGACGGAAACGGAAGAAAATATCATTAATATTAACAAAATGAAATTATATAGTAAACAGCTCGGTTTTCCTACAGAACCGAGCTGTTTTTTTGAAGATCGTTGAGCTAAATTATACATCTTTCTTGACTATCCCTATAATTAAGATGACTAAGCCAATAATAAAAAAGAGTGGAAATAATACCGCTATCACTGCGACAGCAGCAAATCCATCACCTTCGATAATACCAAAGATAATGCCGATAACCCAGCTAAGAAAGGGAGTAATCAGAATAATCATAATTCCCCAAACGATAAACTTAGTTTTCGTGCTTTTTTTCAAGCTTAAAATAAATCCTAAAAAAATAAACCCAAAAAGAAGTATACTAACTAAAAGAATCGAATTAGTCATGGTTAGCCCTCCTATATAAATGGATATTACCTATATTATATGTGATAGTAACCTATAATGGATTTATTTCACTCGTATAAACAACACTTTTAAATAATTGCCTTCTTTAAAATGAGGAGAAGTTTTAAAGTCGCTGGGCAGTGAGAATTCTTTTTCGATTGTAAAGCGACGGTTACTATCTGTAAAAGCTTTCTCCACGAAGCTTTTAAATTTTTTCATACCAAATGTAGCATTGTTGGTAGAAGCGACAATAACGCCATTTTTTTCTGTAATCGCTAATGCATCCTTTAATAAATTTGTGTAATCTTTGGCTGAACTAAATGTATACTTTTTAGAACGTGCAAAGCTTGGAGGGTCCAAAATAACGACATCAAAAGTGAGTTCCTTCCGTTTCGCATACTTGAAATAGTCAAACACATCCATCACAATAATATCTTGCTGTGCTACATCGATACCATTCACTTCAAATTGCTCGGTTGTTTTGGGTAAGCTACGTTTTGCTAAATCAACACTTGTTGTTTTTGCTGCACCGCCCGCAGCTGCAAAGACAGAAAAAGCACCTGTATAGGAAAACGTATTTAACACATTCTTACCAGTAGCATATGTTTGGCGAATCGTATTACGAACATCTCGTTGATCTAAAAATACGCCAACCATTGCCCCATCGTTTAAATAGATTGCAAAGTTTTGTCCATTTTCTTTGACGATAAGTGGAAATTCGCCCCGTTCCCCCTGTACAAAATCATCATCCTCTAAATACTGACCTTTTGTATCGAATCGCTTTTTCTCATAAATGCCCTTATAGGGAACAGCCACTTCAAGTGCTTCTAAAACCATATTTTTAAAGGAGTAAATGCCTTCACTATACCAGCTAATTAAATAAAATCCATCGAAATAATCAATTGTTAAACCACCAATCCCATCGCCTTCCCCATTGAAAACACGGAAAGCGGTTGTGTCGGTATTTTGGTAATAATCTGCACGATGAGCAATGGCAGCTGTGATTTTCTTTTTGAAAAAGTCAGTATTGATAACTTCTTTTTCATTTTTTGTAAGAAGCCAGCCGATACCTTTGTTTTGTCTACCTACGTAACCTTTGCCAACAAATTTACCAGCCGTATTGCGCAACTTCATAATAGCCCCTTCTTGAAGAGAATTGGTTTCGTGGAAGCCATCTTTTAATAAAATTGGTACACCTTTTTGAATATCATGTGCCATAGTATCTATGATTGTTACATCTATTTCTTTTTGCATGTATGTCATCCTTAATCATTGTTTTTATTCATTATGGCATATAGGGAAGAAAACAGCGAGATATACGATGAATTTAGTAAGAGAATTGACCATATTTTAGTAAATATTGTATAATCCTATGCTGGTGCAAGTGGGACATTGCAGATTATTTTTGAAAAGTATACACTATATATGAAATCGATTTCTTATATAAGTGGAGGGATAGAGAAGTGCCAACTATATCGGATGTTGCCAAATTAACAGGGTTATCCAAAACAACTATCTCACGTGTTATTAATAATCATCAATATGTTTCGGAGGAAAAAAGGGCGCTCGTTCTCAAAGCGATGCAAGAATTAGGGTATACACCTAATCCTGCTGCTAGAAGATTGAGAGGTCAATCAACTACAACAATTGGTGTGATTGTGCCGAGAATCGTGAATCCATTTTTTTCATACTTAGTGAATACAATTGAAACAGCTGCCTATGAAAAGGGCTATCAAGTTATTATTTCGCAAAGTAATGAAGATGCAGAAAAAGAGCTAGCCTTTCTTCAGCTATTGAAAACAAAGCAAGTTGATGGCATTATTATGACAGCTATTGAAAATGAATGGAGCGTAATTGAACCGTTTTTAGCATATGGTCCGATTATGCTGTGCAATGAATACATCACAAATGCCAATGTACCAATTGTCCGTTTAAATCAGCAAAAAGGAGCCTATATCGGTGTCAAACATTTAATTGATAG
Source organism: Lysinibacillus piscis (assembly GCF_026012395.1). Lineage (GTDB taxonomy): Bacteria > Bacillota > Bacilli > Bacillales_A > Planococcaceae > Lysinibacillus > Lysinibacillus piscis. The sequence goes on along the minus strand of NZ_BRZA01000008.1, from coordinate 65,594 downwards.
AGGGCATCACAAAATCGCCTACTGCACAGGGGGATTATTCGCTGAAGATGGCAAGGATAAGGATCGTAATCATGGCTTTCAAAAGGCGCTAAAAGAAGCCGATATTGCAGTAAATACGAAATGGATTTTTCTGAATCAGTATAGTATTGAAGATGGCAAAAAAGTGATGAATCAAATTATGGCAATGGATGAAAGACCGACAGCTATCTTTACAGGCAGTGATGAAATTGCAGCTGGGATGATGATTGAAGCGAAAAAACATGGCTTAAAAATTCCAGAAGATATGGCGATTATCGGATTTGATGACCAGCCTATTGCAGAGATGTTAGAACCGCAGCTAACAACGATTCGGCAACCTGTGGAAAAGATGGGGGAGCTTGCTGTAGCAATTCTTGTCGACATGCTGGATGATACTAGCTTGAAAGTACAGGAGCACGAACTACCCATAGAATTAGTCATTCGGAAAACAACGTAATAAATAGAGGAGAGCTTCATTTACTAGCTCTCTTTTGAAAAAAAGTTGAAATCGTTACCATAAATAATTATACTAAAGCTACGTTTTATTTTTTTGATTGATATGGTATCGATACCACAAAGGAAAGAGGTGCTTCCATGATTATAGAAAAAGAAAAAACTGCATTGTCTGTCCGAAACAAATGGTGGGAGCAATCGGTTGTTTATCAAGTATATCCAAGAAGTTTTTATGATACGAACCATGACGGCATTGGGGATTTACAGGGAATTATCCGAAAATTAGATTATTTACAGGAGCTTGGCATTGACGTAATCTGGCTTAGCCCAGTGTATGCCTCGCCAATGGATGATAATGGCTATGATATTTCGGACTATCAAGGCATTGCTGACGAGTTTGGCACAATGGAGGATATGGAGGAGTTGATTGCTGAGGCGAAAAGATGCAACATTAAAATTATTATGGATTTAGTCGTCAATCATACGTCTGATGAACATCAATGGTTTACGGCATCCAAAACGGATAAGTTGCATCCACAGCGTGACTGGTATATATGGCAAAATGGAAAAGAGGATAAACCACCAAATGGTTGGCAATCAGTATTCGGTGGTTCTTGTTGGGAGTATGAGCCAATCACTAATCAATATTATATGCATACGTTCTCAAAAAAGCAGCCAGATTTAAATTGGGAAAATCCAAGGCTTCGGCAGGCTATTTATGACATGATTGATTGGTGGATTCAAAAAGGCGTTGCAGGTTTTCGAGTAGATGCGATTACATTTATTAAAAAATCATTTTCTACAGCAGGGGATGAAGTGGATATTGTGAAAGCAAATCAACATGGTATCGATACCGTATTAGAGGAATTGAGCAAGCAATCCTTTCAAAAGCATGATTTATTGACAGTGGCTGAAGCGCCTGGTGTGACATTAGACCAACTTCCATCCTATATCGGAGAAAATGGTTACTTTAGTATGCTGTTTGAATTCGACCATGTGGACTTAGATTTAGGACAAGATGGTTCTTGGTATAAACCTCGAAACTGGAGTCTTTTTGATTTCAAAAAAGCTATTTCTGACAGTCAGCATCTATTTAATTATCAAGGATGGGGAGCATTGTACTTAGAAAATCATGACCAACCACGTTCATTGAATAAATTTATTGAACCAGCAGGCATTGGTATCACCTCTGCAAAAATGTTGGCAACCACTTATTTTTTGTTGAAAGGGACACCATTTATTTATCAGGGACAAGAATTAGGTATGACCAATACAATATTTACATCAGTGAACGATTTTAATGACCTTGCTTCAATTGAGCAATATGATGCTGCAATGAAGGCTGGATTGACAGAACAACAGGCATTGAAGGCCATAGCCCATCGCAGTCGTGATAATGCACGAACACCAATGCAATGGGATCAAAGTGAAAATGGTGGTTTTTCAAAAGGAACACCGTGGCTACCAACGAACAGCAACTTTCTATCCATTAATGCCGAAAGTCGCTATGCACCAGATTCTTTATTTACTTACTATCAGCAATTGATTCAACTACGCAAAAACAGTGAATATGCAGAAGTATTGACATATGGACGATATGAAGAAGTGCTAGCTAGTCATCCAGATATCATTGCCTATATTCGCTGGGATGGCAAGAAAGCTGTGGCGGTAGTGGCAAATTTTAAAAATAAAATAGTTGAGCTAGATTTCCCTTATATATGGGGCAAAGTGATTTTAGCCAACTATGCGCAGCCATTGATGAATGATGAACTTCAGCCATATGAATGTATTTTATTGGAGTTAATTAACTATTAAAGGAGATGTATACTATGTGGAATAAAAAATCATTGCTATTATCATCTGTATTACTTTTAGGTCTTGCTGGTTGTTCGACAAGCCCATCGAATCAAGAAGAGACAAAGGAGGGGCAAGTGAATATCAGTATTTATCAGGGAAAAGTTGAATTCAAAAAGCAATTTGAGGAACTGACAGCTCAATATGAAGCAGAACATCCAGATGTCAATATTAGTGTGGAGACAGTTGGTGGTGGTAGTGACTATGCAGGAACGTTGAAAGCGAAATTTGCCTCAAATGCCGAGCCAACGATTTTCACACTTGCTGGACAGGTGGATATTGACCAGTACCGTGACCGTCTTGCTGATTTAAGTGGTATAAAGGGAGCGGAGTTTGCATTAGCTGGTACATTGGATGGCGTCACTCGTGATGGTGAAGTATTAGGGATGCCTGTGAACCTTGAGGGCTATGGTTTGATTTACAATAAAAATGTATTTGAAAAAGCGGGTGTAGATGCTGCTTCCATTAAAACGATGGCAGATTTACGCAAAGCAGCAGAAACGATTGATGCGAAAAAAGCAGAGCTTGGCTTAGAGGCTGTTTTTGCTTTAGCAGGGAAAGAAAAATGGGTGCCTGGTAACCACGGTTCCAATGTCTTTTTAGCACCTGAATTTAATAATGATATTTTTACTACGTATGAAGCAAAAGAAGTAGCTTTTAAATTTGGCAATGAGTTTAAAGAATATTTAGATTTGCAAAATGAATATTCTGTGCAACCAGTGAATAATCTTGATTACTCACAGCAGGTAGAGCAATTATTTTCTACAGGTCGTGTAGCGATTATTCAACAAGGAAACTGGATTTATCCAACTGTGGATGGAATGGACCCAGAGCTTGCACAATCTGGAATTGGGATTATGCCGATTCCAGTGAATGGTGAAACAAAAATGCCTGTTGGTGTACCGAGTTATTATGCAGTAAATAAAAAAGCAGATGACAAGCAACAGCAAGTAGCTAAAGACTTTATTGACTGGATGTATACATCAGAGGAAGGGAAAAAAGCCGTCTTATCTGAGTTTAAATTTATCCCAGCATATGAAGGCTATGATGCAGCAGGAATTGCAGACCCACTTTCACAGGAAATTTATAAATACTCACAAGAAGGCAATACATCTGCATGGGTATTCCCAAACTATCCTGTTGGTTGGAGCGATTTGCTTGGAGCGAAACTTCAGAAATACTTTGCTGGAGAAGCATCATGGGATGAAACAATTAAATCTGCTCAGGATGAATGGGCGAAGCTTCGTCAGTAATATAGTAACTATATGAATAAGTGTATAATTACATTTAATGAATCAGCTTAAATGTATAAAGCTATCTATTATTTTCAAAGAGCTGACGTTCGCTATAAAAGAACGTCAGCCCTTTCTTTTTTACAGTCTATCCACAACGGATATGATACACTAAGAGTAAGTAGATAGAAGGTGGGAATAATATGTCGGTTATTGGGTTATTAAAGGAAGAATTACAGGCAAAGTGGAAGTTTGAGCATCCGATGAAAATTCAGGAGGAAATGATTCCTGCAATGCTGGATGGCAAGGATATTGTGGCAGAATCACCAACAGGCTCAGGGAAAACATTGGCCTATGTATTGCCAATCCTTAATAAAGTAGATGGAGCGAAAAAGCAAACACAGGCTTTAATCGTAGCGCCATCACAGGAATTGGCGATGCAGATTGTTACCGTGATTCGTGAATGGACAGAGGGCTCGAACATTACTGTACAGCAATTGATTGGCGGTGCAAATACGGCTCGTCAAATTGAGAAGTTAAAGAAAAAGCCAACAATCGTTGTTGGAACACCAGGACGTTTAAATGAATTAGCACGTGCAGGAAAATTAAAGTTAAAAGAAATTGAGACCATTGTTTTAGATGAATGCGATCAGCTACTTAGCCGTGAATATCGTGTGGTTATTAAATCCTTTATTGAAGGTGCTGCCTATGGACGTCAGGTTGTCGTTGTATCAGCAACGATAACAGAAGAAATCGAGCTAGTCGCAAGTCGTATGATGTTTGAGCCTTTGCGCTTTAAAATTAAGCCAGAGGATATGCTACAGGTCGGCAAGGTTGTGCATTCCTTTGTGAAAGTAGAAGAGCGTGATAAAACAGATTTTTTACGTCGCTTGTCACATGTCGAAGGCTTACGTGCATTAGCCTTTGTTAATAATATCGACCAAGTGTTGATGAAAGAATCAAAGCTACAGCATCGCTCCGCGCCAATTGTTACATTACATTCAGACATGAAAAAGGAAGAGCGTAAAAAGACATTAGATGCTTTCCGTAAAGGAGAGGCACGTATTTTAATTGCCACAGATATTGCAGCGCGTGGTTTAGATATTGCAGGATTGACACATGTTATTCATGTCGATGTACCACGCACAATCGAGCAATATTTGCACCGCTCTGGTCGAACAGGTCGTGCAGGTGCTGATGGTGAAGTGCTGACATTATTGTCCTATCGTGATGAAAAAACGTATAAAAAATGGACAAGAGAAATCCCTGGCAAACCTGTACAAAAAATATGGCATGATGGTAAGCTAGTGGAAGGTAACTCAAAAACAATTGGACAAAAAAGGGGTAAATAAAATGACGTTTCAGGAAAAATTACAGGCATACGCAGAGCTTGCTGTAAAGGTTGGCGTGAACATTCAACCTGGGCAATATTTAGTCGTGAATACAACAGTCGATGCACTGGATTTTGCTCGTTTAGTAGTAAAGGAAGCATATAAAGCAGGTGCAGGTCGCGTTCATGTTAATTTCTCAGATGAACAAATAGACCGTGCGTATTTTGAATATGCTTCCGAAGAAGAGTTTAATCGTTTTCCTGAATGGAATGTCAAAATGCGTGATGAATTAATAGAGCGCAAAGGGGCATTATTATGGATTAATGCGGAGAACCCAGATAATTTAGCGGGTATTTCAGTAGACCGATTAGCAACACATCAAAAAGTAGCAGGAGCTGCGTTGAAAAATTACCGTACAGCGGTGATGAAAGATTTAATCGCATGGTCAATTGTAGCAGTGCCATCACCAAAATGGGCTGAAAAGGTATTTCCAAACTTACCAGCAGAGGAACAAGTACCTGCATTATGGGATGCTATTTTCAAAGCTGTGCGTGTAGGTGAAGGAAATGCAGTAGATAATTGGCGTACACATGTGGAAAATTTAGAAGCACGAGCAGCATTATTAAATAGTAAAAAATATGCAAAGCTTCATTATACAGCACCAGGAACAGATTTAACGATTGCTCTATCACCTCAGCATCAATGGCTAACAGGTGGTAGTCAAACACCAGAAGGAACAGTTTTTATCGCAAATATGCCAACAGAAGAAGTCTATACATTGCCTTTAAAACAAGGTGTGAATGGCTATGTAAGTAACTCTAAGCCATTAGCATATCAAGGAAATATTATTGATGGCTTCAAGCTAACATTTGAAGAAGGAAAAATTGTGCAAGCTGAGGCACAAGTGGGCAATGACCTTTTACAAGAGCTAATCAATGTCGATGAAGGGGCAAAATATTTAGGTGAAGTGGCACTTGTTCCACACGAATCACCAATTTCAGCATCAGAAATTTTATATTTCAATACATTATTCGATGAAAACGCATCGAATCATTTAGCGATTGGGGAAGCCTATCCAACATGTCTAGAGGGTGGTAGAGATTTAGAGCCTGGACAGCTAGAAGCGCTAGGTGCGAATGTTTCTGTCACACATGAAGATTTTATGATTGGTAATGGTGAAATGGATATTGACGGTATTTTGCCAGACGGCACAGTAGAGCCAATTTTCCGCAAAGGTAGTTGGGCATTTTAATTAAGAGAATAACAATAACAAACAGATGAGACGATGGACGTTTCATCTGTTTTTCCTACTATAGGAGGTATCAAAGTGAAAATATTTCATACAGCAGATTGGCATTTAGGAAAATTAGTACAAGGCTTTTATATGACAGAGGACCAGCATTATATTTTACAGCAGTTTTTAACAGCGATTGATGAGGAGCAGCCAGATGTTGTCATTATTGCAGGGGATTTGTATGACCGTTCAATGCCACCTATTGAAGCGGTGAATTTATTAAATGATACACTAGCAGAAATTGTATTGAAAAGGAAAATTCCTGTACTGGCGATTGCGGGGAATCATGATAGCGCAGGACGATTAAGTTTTGGTAGTCAGTTGATGCGTGATAGTGGCCTGTTCATTAAGGGACAATATAGCAAAACGGATACACCTGTTGTTTTAACAGATGTGTTTGGTGATGTGCATTTTCATCTTGTGCCATATGTAGAGCCTGCACAAATACGGACAATCTTTGAAGATGAAACTATTCGCACACATCAAGATGCAATGGAAGCTGTTGTTAATCATCTTACAGAAAATTTAGATTCAACAAAGCGACATGTGTTGATTGGACATGCTTTTGTTACGAAATATGGGGAAGAAGAGGCGAATACGAGTGATTCAGAGCGACCATTATCAATAGGTGGCTCGGATTGTGTCAATGCTGCATTATTTGAGCCTTTCCACTATACAGCATTAGGACATTTACATAAGGCACATTTTGTATTGAATGAAACGATTCGTTATGCAGGCTCACCCTTAAAATATTCTTTATCAGAGCATTTGCATGAAAAGGGTTTTCTCATTGTTGAATTGGATGAAGAGGGACATGTGACAGTGCAAAAACGTAAACTACATCCAAGGAGAGATTTGCGTGTTGTAGAAGGATTAATGAGTGATTTATTACAATTGCCACCAAGTGATGATTACGTCTTTGTGCGCTTAACAGATACCATACCCGTACAGTCGCCAATGGAGCGAATTCGCACCGTTTTTCCCTATGCAATGCACCTTGAACGAAAAACAGCCTATCAAGCAACAAATCAAGCTGTCCAAGCAGTGGAGCAAGAAAAAATAGAAGATATTGATTTATTCCGCTCGTTTTACGAAACCGTTGTAGGACAGTTACCTAATGAGCAGGCTGAGCATTTATTTACAGATATGCTACAGGAATTATTAGATGAGGAGCGAGAAAGCATTCAATGAAGCCATTAAAATTAACGATGACAGCATTTGGACCATATAAACAGACAGAGGTTATTGACTTTCAACAGTTAGGAGATCATCGGCTATTCGTAATTTCTGGGAAAACAGGTGCTGGAAAAACAACTATTTTTGATGCGATTTGCTATGCACTTTATGGCGCTGGTAGTGGGGAAGATCGTCAGGATACAGCGATGCTACGTAGTGGTTTTGCAGAGGATGATGTTTATACAGCCGTTGAACTTGTTTTTGAAATGTATGGCAAAACGTATCAAATTTTGCGCCAGCCAGGACATATAAAAGCTAAAAATAAAAGTATAACAGGCAAAAAAATAGAATTAGCAGAAATGGTAGATGGTCAACTAGACTATAGCATTGTTGAAAAGCAGCAAACGAATGAGATTGATAAAAAGCTACAGGACATCATTGGCTTAACGAAAGATCAATTTAGTCAAATTGTGATGCTACCACAAGGAGAATTTCGTAAGCTCTTAACATCTGATTCCACCAATAAAGAAGTGATTTTGCGCAAAATTTTTAAAACCAATCGTTTTGGTGAGATGGTCAAAAAATTGGATGTTCGGCGCAAGGAAGCAGAGCAACATGTACTCCGTGCTCAGCAATCAAAGGAACATTTACTAGGACAAATAGCAGGCGCTTTACCACAGCGTTCATCAGCATTATTTATGTATATTGAAAATAAGCAGGATAATATTCATCAATTGCTGCAAGCTTTGCAACAGGAAAAGGCCTATTATATTGAAACAGCTGAACAAGAGCAACAGCATTATAATGAGGCTTATGCACACCATCAAAAAGAGCAAGAATACTACAGTATAGCAAAGACATTAAATGAGCAATTCGAAGAACAAGCAAAGCGACAGCAACAATTAACAACATTACAAGAGCAGCAAAACCTCTATGAAGAAAAACAACAGACTATTGTATTAGCTGAACAAGCGGAGCGACTTATTTTATTGGAGCAGCACTATGAAGAAGCTAGACATGAGTTTGTGTTGAAGGAGGCAGCCCATCAACAAGCGGTAGCTGAACAGCAGGGAGCACAAGAGGCACTGCAATTGGCACAGCAAGCATATCATGAGGAAGAAGCAAAGGAAGCGAAGCGACAGCAATTATTACAGCAAGAATTACAGCTCCAAGCATTACTACCGACAGTGGAAGCTTATGAAAAAAATAAACAACAAGTGCAACAAGTTGAGCAAGAGATAGAAAATGCGAAACGTGCTGTAACAGATAATTTATTGATAGTGGAGCAAGAACAGTCTCAATTACAACAATTAGTCGTCTCAATTGAACAATATGAGCGACAATTAGTGCCATATGAGCATTATTTAGAACAACTTCCAAAGCTACGAGAGCAAGCTCAATACGTCACACAGGTAGCAAAACATCGAGAAATGATAACTGAAGTAGAACAGGAGCTAGAGATAGCCGAACAGCATTATCAAGAACAAAAAGAAGCGTTACATATACTAGAGCAACAATGGCTAACAAATCAAGCAAGTATATTGGCACAACAGCTAGCTGACGGTGAACCTTGCCCAGTATGTGGTAGCACGACACATCCACTTACTCACAATGCACCTACCAAAACAGTGGATGATGTGCAAATGGAGGCATTGCAAGCACAGGTAAAGGCAAGTGAGCGTCGCTATTTAGAGCAGGAGGCGTTATTGACTTCAAAGCAACGTATATTGCAAGAAGGGCTCGAACAGCTAAATATACATGGTATACAAGAGAGTGAGCAGGCACAAATTATAGCAGCGTTACAAGAGACGGAACAGCAAATACAGATTTTAAAATTAGTGAATGCTCAGTTAGCAGAGGCGAGGAAACAGCAAAAGACACAACAGTTACGAACAGAGCAATTTACAGTAAAACAGCATGAATTGGAACAATATGTTACACAACAAACACAGCGTTTACTAACACAGCAAGCCATCGTAGCTGAACAGCAAAAGGCGATTCCACAAACCATTCATACATTGCAAGATTTGCAGCAAACGTTAGCCGTCATTGGGAAGCAAAGAAACGTACTGCAAATAGCATGGCAAGCAAGCCAGCAGCAATGGCAAAAGGCACAAGAGGCTGTCACGAAAAGTGAGCTAACCATTATGATGACACAGCAAGCATATGAAGAATGGCGATTGAAAATGGAGGAGAAAAAAGAGCTATTTACTGTACAAATGATGGATGTTGGCTTTGCAAGCTATGAGGATTTTATGTCTGCAAAAGGTTATATACCTCAAAAAGATACCTTGCGTACATGGTGTCATGAATATGCTTTACAGTTACACACATTGCAAGTGCAAGTGGCAGAAGGTGCCAAGTATTTAAAGGATAAAGAACAGCAGGATTTAGCATCAATGGAAGGTATCGTGACAATGTTACGAGAAGCATATGAAGAGGCATTTAAACGATTACAGCAAATGACAGGATATAGTGAGGCTTGCACTACATTTATTGAAAAAGTAGAGGCATTAGCTCAGGAAATGCGTCAGCTTGAAGAAGAAGCAGGTCAGGTGAAGGAGTTATATAGCTTACTAAATGGACAAAATGCAAAAAAATTATCATTTGAGCGTTATATTCAAATTAGTTATTTAGATCGTATTACAGAAGCAGCGAATAGTCGTCTTGCTCATTTATCGAATGGCCAATTTGAGCTTCGTCGCTCTGACCGTTTAGAGAAGCACGCTAAACAGAGTGGACTTGGGTTAGATGTGTACGATGCTTATACAGATCAGCTACGAGATGTGAAATCATTGTCGGGTGGTGAAAAGTTTAATGCTTCTTTAAGTCTTGCTTTAGGGATGGCTGATGTGATGCAAAGCTTCCAAGGCAATGTGCGCATTGATACGATGTTTATTGACGAAGGCTTTGGTTCATTAGATGAGGAAGCATTAAACAAGGCAATTGATGCGCTAATTGATTTACAAAGCACAGGACGTATGATTGGTGTGATTTCACATGTGCAGGAATTAAAGGATGCCATGCCAGCTGTATTATACGTGGAAAAAACACCACAAGGTTATAGCCAAACACATTTTGAGGTGAAATAGCAAGGTGTTCGTAGATAATTGACGTATGTTTATTGTGCAAAAGTGAAACGTCAGCGACAAAAATGTGTAGATAAAGTGAGCACAGTGTTTCACTTACAAAATAAACGTGCCTCCTTTTACAAGGAGAGCACGTTTATTTTTTCGGTGGAGTGACGTTTGGCGTCGTTCCCTTTTTTGAATCGAGTACTTTTTTGACAATTGGAATAACGATAGGTGCTAATTTAATGGCTGTTTTGACAACATTAGATACTTTCATATAAATCACTCCTAGTTATAAAATAGATTAGCGGACAACACGAACGGCTTGGATAATGTTCCAAATTAACACGCCGAGTGCGACAAGTCCATAAAGCGCCATTGAGCCAAACAAAATCAAGATAGATGAATTGCTAAATGACTCTGTATTCATACTAATGGAAAAGAACATAAAGACAGCAAAGAAAATAAGACCGAAAACAATAGGAATTAAATGTGAAAGAAGTGCACGCATCGAATGTTTCTTCACTTCATGGTCTTTGGATACAAAATAAACGACTAACGGTACAAGAAATGGCGCAAAAAACACACTTAGATAGCTTAATGCAGCTAATAATTTTTGATTCTCCATTACTTTTCCCCCTTTTGTTAATATTTACGCATGAAAAAAGGGAAAGTTTCAAAAAATTATAGTTGTGCTTCTGTTTGCATTTGCGTACAATGAAAATATTCAATTAAATCAAGCTGTAATGACCACAAGGGGAGCTGATGATGTCAGCTGAGACTTGGCACGTAATGCCTCGACTCTTTGAACCTGTAAGTTAACACTTGCGTAGGGATGTGGATAGAAACTGACACTTTAACGATGTGAGGCTCTGTCCTTGCATCGTTTTTTTCTATGCTTATTCTTGTCGTCTACATCAGCATAAAGGAGAAGAACGATGGATAAAAAAAGATTATTAATGTTCGTGGAAATAGCGATATTTGCAGCAATCGGGCTTGTACTCGATCAAATTTCCTTTAAAGTATGGGCACAGGGGGGCTCTGTTAGCCTAGTCATGGTGCCAATCGTGTTAATTGCATTTCGTTGGGGCATATTAGCAGGCATGACAACAGGTTTATTAGTTGGTGTGATGCAAACGATGTTTAATCCATATATTGTTCATTGGTTACAAGGAATATTGGATTATGGTGTGGCATTCACAGTTGTTGGCTTGGCAGCTATTGTTCGTGGTCCTGTATTAGGAGCAGCGCAACAGCAACAAAAGAAAACGATGGCACTTTATATTATTATAGGCACAGTTATCGCAGGTCTTTTACGTTATGTAACACATACAGTTGGAGGAGCGATCTTCTTTAAGGAGTTTGCAGGTGACCAAAATGCTTGGGTTTACTCCATTATTTACAACGGTACATATATGCTACCAGCCACAATTTTAACAGCAATCATTTGTGTATTAGTATTTACAGCAAGACCACAATTAATACAACGCTAATCAACAGCGCCTTTTACGTCTATCCGCAAAAAGGTTTTGTTAATGAGCAGTGTTCATAATAAGAAAAGTAAGGAGCATGTACATCTACTATAGATTGTGCATGCTTTTTTGAATAAAAAATTTTACATAATGACTAATAAAAAATACATTTTGTAAAATATACTTGTCAAAAATAGAAATATGTATTATCTTATAGCTAAGAGGTGAAAGGATGAAAACACGATTAAAGGAACTTCGAGCACGTGATGGACTTAATCAAACAGAGCTGGCAAAGTTGGCTAAAGTTTCACGACAAACTATTAGCTTAATTGAGCGAGAAGAGCTGATTCCATCATTATTAATCGCTGTGCGCATTGCAAAAATATTTAATGAATCAATTGGGGATATTTTCTTTTTTGAGGAGGATGAATGATGAAAAAGCATGTTGGAAAAATGTTGTTAGGAGCTATAGCAGGTTTTATTGTGGCATATGGAGTAATGCATTTGAAATTTGATGTAAATATGCCGGCAATGGGGTTTGAATTCACTATCATTTTTATGATTATTACGATGATATTGATATCTTTTAGTTTGATTGGCTATATGAAGGTGAAAGGAGATGCGAAAAAGCAATTAGTAGGCGATGCACAGGATGAATTAGAAACACTGCAATATAAACGTTCTAGTGATACCATGATTGCTTCCAATACAGCGATTTATTTTTCAACTTTAATGCTAGCAATTGTTAGTTTAACAGATGTACCAAATATTTTTATTTTTATTAGCTTAGGATTAGTGTTAGTAAGTATCGTATTGAATACAATATATGCAAATTTAGGGAAATCCCTTCAACCTGAACGTAACTGGCCATCTGTAAACGATAAAGATTATGCTAAAAAAATATTAGCAATAAGTGATGAGGGTGAACGACATGTGATATTGCAAGGCTTGTATGGAGCTTTTGCTAGTTTGAATGGCTTATTGCTTCTAGCGATATTTATATTGATTGGTTATTCTGCGGTGTCAGGTGTGTCACAATTACTAGCTATTTTTATCATTGTCTTTATTCTAATCATTACCAATACACAATATATGTTAACGATTCGCAATAAATAGTGATTTTAAATGTCAAAATGTTGAGGCATCAACGTTTTGGCATTTTTGCTTATGCAGCAAATAGCCGTAGTCGTCCATTTTGAGCAGCATATAATATTCCAAGCGTTTTGAGTTCTATGCTTGAAAAGTTATGTTATAGTTAAGGGTAGACATTTAAGAAGAAAGGGACGTTAGAAATGATTGTAAAAACACAAGAAGAAATCGAAGCGTTTAAAAAAATTGGACGTATTTGTGCAGAAATTCGTGAGGCAATGAAAGCAGCGACAAAGCCTGGTGTAACAACACTTGAATTAGATGAAATAGCAGGTCGTATGTTTGCGGAGGCAGGTGCTATTTCTGGACCTAAAGGAGAATATGATTTCCCTGGCTATACGTGTATTAGTGTCAATGAAGAAGTCGCACATGGTATTCCAGGACAGCGCGTCATTAAAGAGGGGGATATTGTTAATATCGATGTATCGGGCTCTTTAAATGGCTATTTTGCGGACACTGGTATTTCTTTTGTAGTAGGTGAAGGCTATGAGTTACAAGAAAAGCTATGTAATGTAGCAAAAAGCGCCTTTGACCGTGCGATGACGAAGGTACGTGCAGGCTCAAAGCTCAATCAAATTGGCAAAGCTGTAGAGCGTGAAGCCAATGCCAATGGTTTAACTGTTATTATGAATTTAACAGGTCATGGCTTAGGACGTTCCTTACATGATGAGCCAAACCATATTTTAAATTATTATGATGCTTGGGATGGAACAATTATGAAAGAAGGCATGGTGCTTGCGGTAGAACCATTTATTTCAGCACAGGCCGAACATATTGTAGAAGCTGGGGATGGTTGGACATTCATCACACCAGACAAATCGCTTGTTGCACAAATCGAGCATTCTGTGATTGTGACAAAGGATAAGCCGATTATTTTAACAGCATTGGATGAAGAATAAGATAGTAACGCAGAGGCATGATAAGCAAATCATGCCTTTTATTTATTTTAGCTAATAGGCATTTCCATATTTGTTTAGTAAAATTAAAATATAGAAATGGGAGGAGAGATTGTGATGGGGCAAAATGTAAATGATTTAGATTTATCGATTGAACTAGACAAAAAAATGTATAAAAAAAAGCTAAAGGTACTTCAATATGAAATGCTAAATGCACAGCAGTTTTTATTGAAAAATAAAATCGGCTTAATTTTAGTATTTGAAGGAATGGATGCGGCTGGTAAAGGCGGTGCTATTAAACGTCTAATCGAGCGTGTAGATCCACGAGGCTATATTGTACATCCTATCTCTGCACCACAGCCACATGAGTTACGTTATAATTATTTACAACGTTTTTGGCGAAAGATTCCGCAACATGGGCAAATAGCTATTTTCGACCGTTCTTGGTATGGACGTGTGTTAGTAGAGCGAATCGAAGGCTTTGCGACAAAAGAAGAATGGTCACGAGCTTATGAAGAAATAAACAACTTTGAACAACTTTTAACAGATGGCCATTATATTGTGATTAAGTTTTGGCTGCATGTGTCAGATGAAGAACAGCTAAAGCGCTTTAAAGAGCGTGAAGAAAATCCATACAAGGCATGGAAGCTTACAGATGAGGATTGGCGCAATCGTGAGAAAACGCCACAATATATCGATGCAGCAAATGATATGTTTAGTAAAACCGATAAAAAACATGCACCATGGATATTAGTGCCTGGTGATGATAAAAAATATGCACGTGTCCATGTGTTGCAAGAGACGATTGCTCACATTGAACGTGAAGCACAGAGACGTGGTTTACATTTAACAAATGTGTTGGAAGAAGCACATTTAGAATCTTCTTCAAATGATGAAGTACAAGCAAAGACACAAAAAGTGAAATAATCCATTATGTTTTTGTAAGGAAACCATTGCAGTCTGTTGAACCAAAATGAATGAGATGCTGTGTAACCAAAACCTCGATTGTTTTAGTTGTAACAGCATTTTTTTTCACATATGATGATTAAGGAAACTATGAGGAAGGCTAGTGTGGGAAAATGGTGCTTAAAATTTGGAATTTATTAATGAAAAAAGGTGGCAATGTGGTGTCAATTCAGGGGGAAAAATGCTACATTCGTACATTCCAAGAGCATGATGCACAGCGTTTAGCAGACCTTGTCAGTCGCAATAAACATTTTTGGTCTACTTATGAGCCATTACAACGTCCAGAATATTATACGGTGACAGCACAATATAAAAAAATTCAAGAAAGCTTATATTTAATGGACTCCAAGCGAGAATTTACTTTTGGCATTTTTGAAAAAACAACGAATAATTTAATCGGACATATTGCATTATATGCCATTAAGCGGTTGCCATATTCTAGTGGCTTTGTGGGATATGCGATGGATGAAATGTATGTCGGGCAAGGCATTGTCACGGAAGCGGTCAACATGGTTGCACGTTTTGCCTATGAGCAAATTGGTTTACATCGTGTAGAGGCCTATGTATCCACACAAAATAAAGCATCTATGCGTGTTTTAGAGAAATCAGGCTTTCAACGTGAAGGTTTATTAAAAGAATTATTATACATTAATGGTCAATGGGTAGATCATTATATGTACGCACGATTAGAGCATACTTAAAGAAAAGTGTCTATTCTACAATGAATGTAGAGCAGACACTTTTCATTTATCTAAAAAGATTTTTAACTTTGTAGGCTACCATCTTTAATGAGGTCAAGACGACCAGTGCCTGGATCAATAACAAGACCATGGATAAGCGTGTCTTTTGGCATGAGTGGGTGATTACGAATTGTATCAACACTCATCTCTACACTTGTTGTAACATTGTCAAACCCTCGTAAATAATCATATAAATCAATCCCTGAATATTCAATGGTTTTAATTGTCTCTTGGCTAATCCCTCTGTCAATCATTTTACGAATCATCGCTTCTGAATCGACTGCACTCATACCACAATCATAATGTCCAACAACGAATACTTCATCGGCCTGAAGCTCATAGACTGCGACGAGGATGCTACGCATAATCGCACCAAATGGGTGGCTAACCAGCGCACCTGCACTTTTGATAATTTTTACATCTCCGTTGCGTAGATTCATTGCTTTTGGCAATAACTCAACGAGACGAGTATCCATACAAGATAGTATAACCGTGCGTTTGTCAGGATACTTTGTTGTAATGAAAGGTTCATATTGCTTCTCTTCAACAAAATTGTGATTGAACTGTAAAATATCTTGTAACATTGTCATGGTATATTACCCCTTTCCTTTAAGAAAGTATTTTAAAGTAAAATTTGAAGTTTGCAAAGAATAAATATGCAATTTACATAATTTTAATGAAAAAACAGCCACTTAACAGTAGCTGTTTTCATTAAAATTAATATTTTTCTTTTGGTTGTGGATCTACTGTTACAGCAGATTTAGAATCTAATCCAACACGTAAGTAATGGATAAAGAATGCAATAGAAATTAATAGTACACTTGAAAAACCAAGAACTGTAGCAACGAACATGTGCAAACGCCTCCCTACTAAAATACTCTACTACAAATTATACAATAGATTGTTGGTGAAATGTAAGGATAATTTATGACATACATAACATATCTAGCTTAACATGGTTTAAAATGCCCAATTGCCATCGCGGAAAATCGGTTCAACTTGACCATCTGCCGTGATACCATCGATATTCATTTGACCAGAGCCAATCATAAAGTCCACATGTGTAAGGCTTTGATTTAAACCATTTTCTAACAGCTCCTCTGAGGACATCGTTTTTCCACCCTCGATACAAAAGGCATAGGCACGTCCAATCGCAAAATGATTAGAGGCATTTTCATCAAATAATGTATTGTAAAATAACAAATTCGATTGGGAAATAGGAGAATTATGTGGTACTAATGCCACCTCACCAAGGTAGTGAGATCCTTCATCTGTCCCAATAAGAGCAGCTAAAATATCCTGCCCTTGCTCTGCTTCAAAGTCAATAATACGACCATTTTCGAATGTTAGCTTGAAACGATCGATAATATTGCCACCGTAGCTTAAAGGTTTTGTGCTAGATACATAGCCGTTTACGCCTGTCTTTAACGGTGCAGTAAAAATTTCCTCTGTCGGCATATTGGGCATAAAAGCATGTCCCTGTGTATTAGCACTGCCACCACCAGCCCAAAGATGTCCTTCAGGTAATGTCACCGTTAAATCAGTTCCTGGTGCTGTATAATGTAATGTTTGGTAACGTTTAGCTGTTAAATACTGTGCTTTACTACCTAGCTGTTGATTGTGCTCTGCCCAAGCAGCTACAGGATTTTCTAACTTGGCACGTGTTGCGTCAAATATAGCTTCCCACAAGGCTATGACCTGTTCTTCTTTTGGAAGGTGAGGGAATACGATGGCAGCCCATTTTGGAGAAGGTGCTGCAATGACTGTCCAACTAAATTTATCTGCCTGTAGCAAGTTATAGTAGTTTCGTAAAGCTTCACCACTGGCTTTTTGTGATGCGGCAATACGCGTATGCTCGATTCCTTTTAGTAAATCAGGACTCTGAGACATAATGCTTAAAAATGCAGCCCCTTGTTCAGCTAACCATTCTCGCTCTTGAATTTTCCAAGGTGGGAAAAAGTCGAAAGAATTCTGTGGTGCTTTTTCATAACGTGTACGAGTAAGTACATCATCAGCGAAATCGACAAAAACTTGTTTTGCCCCCTGTTCGTAAGCAATAGTTGTAATAATGCGTGCGAGTTCTAAATTATCGGTCGAACAGCTTATATAAAGGTATTGGTCTTTTTGGATATTTACTCCTACTTTTACGGCTAGTTCAGCATAATTTAGCAATTTTGTATTAAATGATGATAACAAATCCTTAACCCCTTTCACAATAAAGGCAATTTTGTGTGTAACTCTTAATTCAATATAATCAAATATATGAGAAAAGTGAATAAAAAGCATTTATTTCGTCGAAAAAAAAGTGAAATACATTTATACTATATATTATGATAGATGATAATATGGAAAATAGATGAAGGAAGAGTTGGAGGTTTAAAAATGGATATATCTACAATTGTTGGTTTAATAATTGCATTCGTTGCATTGTTAACCGGGATGGTGTTAAAAGGGGTAGGCTTAGGAGCACTAGCCAATCCAGCCGCTATTTTAATCATTATCTTTGGTACCATTGCAGCCGTTGTAATTGCCTTCCCGATGAAGGAATTGAAGCGTGTACCAAAGCTATTTAAAGTATTAATGACAGAAACAAAGCTAGCAAGTGATATTGACATTATTAAAATGTTTTCTCAATGGGCAGATTTAGCACGACGGGAAGGTTTATTAGCCCTTGAAAGTAAAGCATCAGAAATTGAAGATCCATTCTTAAAAAATGGTTTGACACTAGCAATTGATGGTCAAAATGCTGACTATATTCGTGATGTACTATCAGAAGAAGTAGAAGCGATGGAAGATCGTCATACAAGTGGAGCTTTAATTTTTACGCAAGCAGGTACATATGCGCCAACACTTGGGGTACTTGGAGCAGTTATCGGTTTAATCGCAGCCTTAACCGATTTAAGTGATATTGAAAAGCTAGGACATGCCATCTCAGCGGCATTCGTAGCCACATTACTAGGGATTTTTACTGGTTATGTATTATGGCATCCATTTGCTAATAAATTAAAACGTAAATCCGCAGTAGAGGTAAAGCAAAAACGTATGATGATTGAAGGAATTTTATCCGTTTTAGAAGGGGAAGCACCACGTGTAATTGAGCAAAAATTAGCTTCTTATCTATCTTTAGAAGAACGTAAAGAAATTACAGGAGGAGCGGATGGCCTTGGCAAAGAGGCATAAAAAGCATAAAAAACATGAAGAGCATGTAGATGAATCTTGGTTAGTACCGTATGCAGATATTTTAACATTATTGTTAGCCTTATTTATTGTACTATTTGCTACAAGTTCATCTGACGAAGCAAAATTAGCACAAATGTCCGCTGTTTTTTCAGAAATATTTGAAGGTGGGTATGGCTTTTTAGATCAGCCAGCACCAGTGGAAACACCGAATTCAGATAGTCAGGAAGTACCGAAAAAGCCTACACAAAATTCAGCTTATATGCAGGATCAACAAAAGCTAGAGGAAATTCAGCAAAGTGTGGAAAATGTTATTGCTGTCAATGAGTTAGAGGAGCAGCTTGCAACAGAAATGACAGATGAAGGTTTGTTGGTGACTATTAAGGATGGTATTTTATTTGATTCAGGACAAGCCACTATCAAATCAGAATATATGCCTATAGTGAAAGAGCTTGCAGATGTACTAGTATCCAATCCACCACGTAGTATTGTTGTGACGGGGCATACGGATAATGTACCTGCTGGACCTAGATTTTCTTCAAATATGGAGCTATCATTAATGCGTGCTTCTAATTTTTACATGGCATTATTAGAGAGCAATGGTCAATTGAAAGAGAATTTGAGTGCAAAGGGTTATGGTGAGGACCGAGCGATTGCGCCAAATGATACAGCTGAGGGACGTGCAAAAAACCGTCGTGTGGAAGTACTAATTCAGCCACTTGTAACGGAAGACGGTTCAACAGTTAAATAAAGATAAAAGCTATTAGTAGAGGGAAAGTTCACCTAAACTAATAGCTTTTTTTGCATGTTATTTACGCAAAGAGCCTAATTCTGCGACAATGGCTTGCATTTCGCTAGGGCTAAATGTATCGCGTTTCATTACCATTTCGTATAAATAAACAAGGTCCTCGTAATTGGCCTCATCAAAGCTTTCGGATTTCATGGCATCTACATTCACCATGCGGAGCTTGTCCTTCATTTGTTCCACCATGTATACAACATTCTCTTTGGACGGGATGGCTAAATTCATTATAAAACCCTACCTTTCATTCATCTTCGCACATATCATTTCATTGATTGTGAAAATTGTCAACTAATTCTTAATGATTGTTTGGAAGCGATTGGACATTGCTTTAAAAATAGGCGGTTATTGGGTAAAATAAAGGAAGTACTATATGAAGGAGGAACAAGTATGGCACGAAGTAAATTGCTAGTATCGATTGTAGTAGGTGCAACAGTGGGTGCGGCACTTAGTATGCTGGATCGTACAACAAGAGAAAAAACAGTAGCAACGACGAAAAAAATGAAAGAAACGATTTCGTATTACGCAGAACATCGTGAAGAGTTACAAGAGGTAATCGAGCAAAAGGTATCAACGGTGAAAGAATTAGTAGATAACGTCACAGATAATGTCAATATGATTACTGAAAAAGTTGACGAATTCAAAGAACTACCTTCAACAATTCAAGGGATGATTCATGATACGAAATCAGCCTTTGCTGTACCAAATGAAGAATAATGATGGTATAGGAGGAGATGCGAATGGAGAAGGAAAAAGCAACAATCCTAGCAGCCTTTCACTCAGTAAAATCCTTTTTTACAGCAGATGAAAGTACTGTAGATATCATGACATTCAAGGGCTTTGTCCAAGATTTGATATTACGCTTACAACGAGTGGATGTATCAGCACTTGCTGCACAATTGGCTTATTTCTTTTTGTTATCGTTCTTCCCTTTACTTATTTTCTTAGTGACATTATTACCCTATTTGAATCTACAAACGACACAGGTCTATTCATTTTTAGTGAATATTATGCCCGATGAAGTATATCAGCTCATTGAAAGCACATTAAATGAAATTTTAACGAATCGAAATAGCAGCTTATTATCTATTGGGGTACTGGGAACAATATGGTCTGCTTCAAAGGGGATTAATGCCCTCATTCGAGCATTGAACAAAGCCTATGATACAGAGATGCGAGCAAGTTTACTGGATAGGGGACTGTCGCTTGTTTTCACGATTGTTTTTGTAGTGGTTATTGCGGTTGTCTTACTATTACCTGTGTTTGGACAGCAAATCGGCTATTTTTTATTTTCAATTATCGGCATAGAAGAGGAATTTAGTACGGTTTGGCAAAAAATAAGATGGTTTATGCCACCATTACTCATTTTGATTGTCTTAATGGGTATTTATTGGGTTGTGCCGAATACAACGCCACGCCTCAAGCTAATAGGTGTATGGCCAGGAGCATTATTTGCGACATGTGCTTGGCTGATGGTCACATATGCCTTTTCTTTTTATATCAATAGTTTTGCGAACTATTCAGCTACATATGGTAGTATTGGTGGCGTTATTATTTTGATGCTATGGCTGTACTTCACTGGCATTATTTTAATTTTTGGTGGGGTATTAAATGCCACCACTCAAAAAAAAGCATTGCAAAAAGAAGATAATAATAGATAAAACAGCCTCGCACTTATGATGCAAGGCTGTTTTTACGAACGGTTAACATACGCAAGCCGTTTAATATGACTAAAATGGTACTGCCTTCATGTCCAATCACACCTAAAGGTAAATCTACTACTTGTAAAAAGTTTGATGCGATCAATAGTACAATGACACTTAATGAGAAGAAGATATTTTGTTTGACAATTCGTTGCATTTTACGAGATAAACGCACAGCATAAGCAATTTTGGATAAATCATTTTTCATTAATATGACATCTGCTGTTTCTACTGCAACGTCTGTCCCTTCGCCCATTGCAATACCTGTTGTAGCAGTGGCAAGAGCTGGTGCGTCGTTAATGCCATCTCCAACCATGCCAACAAACTGATATTCATCTAGTAAACGTTTCATCTCTGTGACCTTTGTTTGTGGTAGGCACTGAGCAATATACTCCGTTACACCAGCTTCTTGTGCAATTACACGAGCTGTCTTGTCATTATCACCTGTTAACATGACTGTATGAATACCTAGCTCTTTTAGTAAGGCAATCGCTTGTTTTGCTTCAGGACGAACGGTATCTTTTAATGCGGCCAATGCAATGATTTCTTCGGCATTACGCATAAAAATAACGGTTTTCCCTTCTTCAGCAAGCTGTGAAGCAATTCCTCCTGCAAATTGCTGTGCGGCCTCTGTACCAACAAAATCAGCTTTTCCAACATGGTATTCGATAGTATCGACAGTGCCTTTAATTCCCCAACCTGGAACATCTTCAATCGCTACATGCGGTAAATTGGTGATGCCCTCTGCTTTTGCATAAGCTGTAATCGCTTGGGCAAGGGGATGATTGGATTGTGTTTCTATACTTGCTAGTGTAGCTAAAATCGTATCACGTGCTGAATCAGAATGTACAATAAAATCTGTTACAACAGGCTTTCCTTGTGTAAGCGTCCCTGTTTTATCAACCGCTAATGCACGCAAAACACTTAAATGTTCAAGATGTAAGCCACCTTTTACTAAAATCCCATTTTTAGCTCCATTAGAAATAGAGGCTAACGTTGCAGGCGTAATCGAAGCAACAAGGGCACATGGTGATGCAACAACTAATAACACCATGGCACGATAAAAGGTTGTTGTCCAATCCCAACCAAGTAAAAAGTGGGGGAGCACCATCATCAACGCAACAACTGCTAAGACAAATTTCACATAAGTTCCCTCAAATTTTTCAATAAACTGTTGGGCAGGAGATTTTTCACTTTGTGCCTCTTGTACAAGCTGAATAATTTTTTGGAACAATGTTTCACTGTTCGGCTTTGTCATTTCCATTGTAATGGTGCCATTTAAGTTCACCGTACCAGCAAAAATTTCGTCGCCCTTGCTTTTGGCAACAGGTAATGGTTCACCACTAATAGCGGATTCATCAATAGAAGATTGACCTTTATAAATCACACCGTCTGCTGGTACACGTTCACCTGGTTTAATGAGTAGATGATCACCAATTTTTAAAGTAGAGACGGCAACTTTCATTGGTTCAAAATTCCCCCGTACAAGCCATGCCTCTTCTGGCTGTAAATTCATCAGTGCAGAAATTTCTCGCTGACTTTTATTCATAGCATACGTTTCTAATGCGCCACTCATTGCGAAGATAAAGATTAAAATCGCGCCTTCTGTCCAATATCCAATAGCAGCAGAACCAATGGCAGCTATCACCATTAATAATTCGACATTCAATGTTTTTTCTTTAATCGTTTCTTCAATGCCCTCTTTCGCTTTTGCAAATCCACCGACAGCAAAGGCAATTAAGTAAAGCATAATGGCTGCTGTTGTTTGCTGATTCACATCCAATCGCCATGCTAAGACGATAAATAGTCCTGCCATCAGTGCAGCAATTAATTCAGCATGTTCTTTTGTTTTCTCAATTAAATTTATATTTTCTCGATTAGAGTATTCCATGGTAGCTCCTCCTGATAATGAATTTCAATATCATACCTAGTATTATATGTTCATAAAAAGCAACTTGTTAATGAAATTAATTTTCAATTAGTATTTATATTAATTTATAATTATTATAAATAAGGAGATGGAAGAAATCAAGAAAAAAACACAGATGCTCCATAATGGACTCATCTGTGCTCTTTATGATTAATTAAAATACTCGTTCAGCATGAAGTGCTAATTTTTCTAATGATGATTTATCTACATCTGCATGTAATGATTTACCATGTGAATCCATTGTTACAACAGCTGTGAATTTTTCAACATTTAAGTGCCACATTGCTTCTGGAATACCAAATTCCATTAAATCTACACCATCTACACCTTTAATGCAGTCAGCGTAATATTGTGCTGCACCACCGATTGCGTTTAGGTATACGCCACCGTGTTCTTGTAATGCTGCTAGTGTTTTTGGTCCCATACCGCCTTTACCAATTACAGCACGGATACCGAATTTTTTCATAATATCGCCTTGATATGGCTCCTCACGAATAGATGTTGTTGGACCAGCTGCTTTCACTGTCCAGTTACCTTCCTTATCTTTGGCCATAACAGGGCCACAGTGATAAATAATTTGTCCATTTAAGTCAACAGGTGCATCATGGCTCATTAAATGATGGTGGATTGCGTCACGACCTGTATACATACGACCTGTAATAGAAACTACATCGCCTACTTTTAATGCACGAATTTGTTCTTCTGTAATTGGTGCTGTTAATTCAATCACATCTGTCGTTGTGTCTTCTGTTGTTGCAGCAGCCTCGTCAGCGAAGGCGATTTTTTCACCTTCTTGGTAATGCCACTTGATGATTTCACCTGTTTGCGCATCAAGGTCGATGGCCATACGACGGTAAGCCCAGCAATTATAAGCAACAGATACATAGAAAGATGCAGGAATACGATGCATAACACCAATTTTACAGCCTAATAATGTTGCTTCACCACCGAAGCCCATTGTACCGATACCAAATGTGTTCGCTGTTTTGACTACATATTCTTCTAATTGCGCTAAATCTGGATTTGAGTTTGTATCCTCTACATGACGGAATAATTGTTCTTTTGCTAAATCATAGCCAGAAGAACGGTCACCACCGATACCTACACCGATAAACCCTGCTGAACAGCCTTGTCCTTGTGCTTGATAAACAGAGTGTAAAATACATTTACGAATACCATCTAAATCACGCCCAGCACGACCTAAGCCATCCAATTCACATGGTAAGCTGTATTGAATATTTTTATTTTCACAGCCACCACCTTTTAAAATAAGTTTGATGGTAATATAATCGTTTTCCCATTGCTCAAACTTCATAACAGGTACGCCATCACCTAAGTTATCCCCACTATTTTTCCCAGTTAAAGAGTCAACAGAGTTTGGACGGAGCTTAGCATCGGCTGTTGTTGCAGCAATCGCTTTTTTAATAGCTGCTTTAATTTCTAATTGGTTGACACCCACTGGCGTGTATACTTTAAATGTCGGTAGGCCTGTATCCTGACAAATTGGTGATACATTGTCCTCTGCCATTTTAATGTTATTAGCAATTGTATCTAAACTCATAGCAGCACGAGTACCAGCGTTTTCTGCCTCTTTAGCCTTTTTAATCGCACGACGTACATCCTTTGGTAGGTTTGTCGATGTTTCTGTAATTAAATCATAAAGACTTTTCTCCAAGTTTTGATTATTCATTTGTTAATGCCCCCCATAGAAAATATGATAATTTCCATGTTACATTATACTCTTTTCAATTAATGAAAAAAAGGGTGCAGCTTTTGTCGAAAGAATTTCATTGATTGTAAGGAACGTTTGTTCTATAATGGGGATATACTAAGTTTGGGAGGTTTTATGATGTCAATGCCATTACCAGAGGCTTTTGAGAAATATCGCTCTATAATAGAAGAAACGCTACAGCCAGTTGTGTATGTGACAACAGAAGTACGACCAACATCGTTAGTTGAAAGTAAATTTGCGGGGGATCCTTATTTTCCATTAACAATGGATTATCCGACAACATCAGAGGGGCAGCCTCTAAAACTACTAGCACAAATCAATTTTGCTGATGTGCCAAGGCATGTATCCAACTTTCCAACAGAGGGGATACTGCAATTTTATATTGATGCAGATGATATTTTAGGCATGGATTTTGATAATGGACAAAATCAGGACGGCTTCCGCATTATTTTCCATGAGCATATTATTGAGGATGAAACACAATTGCAAAAGGATTTTACATTTGTCACAGCGGGTAGAGAAGATATTTATTTCCCAGTAGAAAAGGAAATGGCACTGTCTTTTGAAACGACCTATGAACCTCTTACAATTGATGATTTCAGAAGTCGAGAGCTGTATGCTGATATATTAGAAGAACTTGAAGGAAATGATGCATTAGAAGATGCTTTTTATGATACATTCAGTGGTACAGGTCATAAAATCGGTGGCTACCCATTTTTTACACAGGAAGACCCACGAGCATATGGAAATTATACAGATTCTACTGTTTTATTATTGCAAATTGATAGTATTGGAAACGATATTATGTGGGGAGACGTCGGTGTTGGCAACTTCTTTATCACAGAGGATGAGTTAAAGCGCAAAGACTTTAGTAAAGTAGTTTATAATTGGGATTGCCATTAAAAAAGTAAGCGAGCATTCTAGCTCGCTTACTTTTTATGCGTCCTCACGTGCATTGAATTGATCCATTTTGTCCTCTAAATCATCCATCATTTGAATTAAACGGTCAATGTCCTCTAATTCTGTTGTTTCGGGATCAATGGCATCGAGCACCTCTAAAAACATTTCTAAGCGTTCACGTAAATAAACGACTTGCTGTTGCTTGTCTGTAATTGGATTGGACATATATACACCTCATTTCATCATCTTAATCGTAGCGGATTAGGCACTAAATTTCAATCGTACAATGAAAAGCTAGGACTAAGCGATTATTTTGTAAAATAAATAATCTGAATATTTACAATAATGAAGCTACGTGTTAATCTTATGTTAAGAATAAGTAAAGGAGCTGGTTAGCAAAAGACATAGAAACAATAATAGGTAGGGGAGGGATTGGATCAAATATTCGCTGATACACAGGCCAATATTTATTGTATATGGAACAAGACATAATTGATATGACGTAAAGCCTTAGCGTAAAATCACATGTGGTGAGCGCTGAGGCTTTTTGCTATGCTGTAAGATGGAAGAATAGTAGATTGGAGTATATTATGGATTACAGCAAAAAGCGCTTTATTATTTTGGTCATTATCGTGTCAATATCAGGCTTTTCACAGGGGATGCTATTACCATTGATTTCAATTATTTTTGAACGAGATGGTGTGTCCTCTGCATTAAATGGTTTAAATGCAACAGGCTTATACATAGGGACACTACTTGTATCCCCATTTATTGAACAGCCACTACGCAAATGGGGATATAAGCCGATCATTTTAGTAGGGGGAGGGCTTGTTTTCTTAGCATTAATGGCCTTTCCATTATGGAAAAGTGTGATGTTTTGGTATGTGCTACGTTTATTAATCGGAGTAGGCGACCATGCGTTACACTTTGCCACACAAACATGGCTAACAAGTACAACAGCACATAAAAGTTTAGGGAAAACAATGGCGATTTATGGCTTATCCTTTAGCATAGGATTTGCTGTTGGTCCATTAATGGTCAAGCTCATTAATATTACAGAAGCCTTACCATTTATCGTTTCGTCAGTGCTATGCTTACTAGCATGGGCATTTGTCTTTTTCTTAAAAAATGACAAGCCAGAACGTTTAACAGGTGATTTACAGGCAAAGGGCTGGCAGCGTTATAAAACAGCAATAGCAGTGGGCTGGGTAGCACTTTTAGGACCATTCGTCTATGGATTTTTAGAATCAGCATTAAATGCGCTATTTCCTGTTTATGCGCTGAGAAAAGGTTTTTCGATTAGCATGATTCCAATTATTTTATCTGCTTTTACATTTGGTGGTATTTTCACACAGGTACCTTTAGGGGCATTGGGAGATACTATTGGGAGACGGACAGTGCTAATGTTAGGTTCACTTGGTGGATCGCTTATTTTTGCTATTGCTAGCTTTTTAGAGCATTCCCAACTAGCGGTAGCGGTGGCATTCTTTTTGGCAGGTACATTGGTAGGTTCTATGTTCTCTTTAGGCATTACTTATATGGCTGATTTAACACCGAAGGAATTGTTGCCAACAGGAAATTTATTATGTGGTATTGGCATGAGCATTGGTAGTTTAACAGGCCCATTTTTAGGTGGTATGTATTTGGAGTATGTGAAAAATTATAGCTTCTTATTATTAGTAGCAGCATTATTACTAATGGTGACACTGGTTTTATTGTTGTTTGGCAATCAGCAAAAAGGAAATTCAGGAATACTTACAAAATAAAAAAGAGCGGGGCTCATCTCCCGCTCATAAAACAAAAAACGCCCAGCAAATCCGTGCTGTTATGGCGTTTTTTGCGTGACAAGGATGTTCCGTCCCTGTCACATAGGTTTGGCACCTAGACGCTATTATAGCACGTTGTTTATAAAATGGGTATAATTTTCAATGAAAGAGGTGTAGGAAATGAATAGAAACTGGACCGACTTATTTACTATCACAAGGCTCAACCTGTAATAATCTGTAATGAACCTTGGGGGATTATTGCAGGTTGAGCACGTTACCCAAGGAGTGATAGTACATGAAACCATATCATCAAAATCGAAGTCGTGCCTATTATCGACATCATCGCAGAAGAATGATTCAACGGAAATTAAAAATTGCGAAATGCTATGATTGGCATTTTCGCTATACTGGACAATTCGCAAAGGGTAAGGTTCATTGCTCCTGTTGGATGTGTGCAGTAAAAACAAAGAAGGATGGTTTTCCTCATTCACAAGTAAAGCAACTAAACTATTTGCAAAGTCAATTAGAAGAATATTTAGATAATTAAGAAATGCACAGCTCTTTAAATGACTAGAGAGCTGTTTTTTGTTGAACTTATATATAATAAGATGTTCATATTTCGCCGCCTTTTTAAAATTGTAAGAAAATTTAGATTAAATTAGTGAATTTTCTTGCTGGATTTTGATATAATAATAAGGAATACATTTGAAAAGGAGTGTTGCCCATGGTGACCGGTCAGTTAGAGCAGGCTTTCAAATTAGCTGAAAAGCACATGCTCGAAGTTCAAACAATTTTAGATTTAAAGAGAATCATTGCCAAAGAGGTTAATTCATCACAAAGATTGGAGGACAAGATTCTTCAATCGATGATTCAGCTTCTTGAGAACAATAAGACATTCTTACAGGAGGCACAGTAATTGGAAAAAATTGAACCATACGAAGATCAAGACACATTTGACTAAAGGCGCTGCTCAACCATCATTATTTGGAGCAGCGCCTTGTTGTTTTCATATATACATAAAGTGAACCTTCAATCAGGTTTTTACAGTTGTTAATACAGGATAAAAAGAGCCGATATAACAAAAAAGGAGGGGTTATAATGGAAATTAATGCAATGATGGCTAGTCAATTAACAGAACTACAGCAAACACTACAAATGTCCATATTGGATAAAACGTTAAATGCTGGCGCAGGTGTGGTTGAACTACTAGAAACAATGCCTGCCCCTGCTGCTGAGCATCCATATAAAGGTCAATTATTTGATGCACAGGTGTAAGAAAGAAGCCTACGATTTTTTCAGTCGTGGGCTTTTTTTATGCAGTATGACATAATTGTATGGATATTTTTTTGAAAATAACGATTGTAATAGAAAATTCCATATATATAATAAAAATATTATTTTGTTTTTTTATTATGTTGAGATTAACGAAAATGGTAGTCTTCATAGAGAAATGGAAGAGAGGCTATGTTTAATGAATTTGAAAAGGAATATTGGAATAGGTGAAATTAGGTAATATAGTTATGCCGATATTTTAAATTCTTAATGGAGTGTTCACCATCTTTAAATATTAGAAAAGGTTATACAACGAAACATTCTAATTAGTTGTGTTAAACAGAGCGATAAAAAATTTTTTTCAAAGGGTGTTTCCTTTTCAAAATTAAATAATTAGAAGAAAAGGCGAATGGTATGCGCATTTGTCTTTTTTCTATGTTGTAAAAATTTTTTAAAAAAGTTGTATACATTTACACCATTAGATTGTTATATGGATAAGTTAACTAAAATGGACGTCCACAAATGAAAGTTGGTGAAGTATGAGTGATGAATGGGAGCGCCTTTTGCTTGCACAGGCAGAGGTCGTTTTCAAATATTTATTGAAAATAGGGGCAAGGAAAGAGGATGCAGAGGATATTGTACAGGAAACGATTGTCACTACAATGGAATGTTTAACAACTATCCAACCTGAGTATTTACGGGCATGGTTATTTAAGGTGGCATTGAATCGCTATTATACGCTTTATAATAAACAGCAGCGTATGACGTATTGGGGAGAGGAAGAGCTTGAAAGAGTAAGCTCTGCACTAGCAGACGGGGAGCAATCATATTTACAAAAGGAGCATAATGAACGGCTTTATGAAACCTTGCAGGGGCTACAGCCGATGTTTCAGCAGTTACTTTTAATGAAGTATGATATGGAATTTTCATATAAAGAAATAGCTACCGTTTTGGCGGTGAGTGAAGCACATGTCAAAACGTATTTACAGAGGGCACGTGCAACTTTTAAAAAACGTTGGGAGGAGACAGAGCATGGATCATCTTTTTGATACAGAAAAAATGACGAAAACAATTCGTAAAGCAAAACGGAGAGCGACTTGGAAAATTATATTGATTACGTTAATTGTGCTAATTATAGCCTTTGCTGTTGGGAAAAAAGGTAATGATAAGTTATCCGATTTTTTCGCTAGCTGGGAAAGGAATGTTTTTGATAATCGCCAAAAAATTTCAGGGACAACGAATTTTATTGGTGTCAGAAGTAATTTTAATGGTTTTTTAGGTGGAGAAACACAGTATAAAACATATAAATGGATTGAAGGAAAAATTGTACCAACAGGTGAAGGGCGTTATGGCTATGGGGTGGGAGCAGAACATGTAATGCCAAGAGGAAGCGGTTATGCAGCTGCATTTTTTCAGAGCTATGATGAGAAAAGTGCTGAGCATGTAAGTTATACAGAATTAGGCTATCGTGAAATGGTATTTTTCTATCCATTTGGGCAGTATCAAAAAATGCGCAATGATTTAGCATTATTGCCTGAGATTCGTGATGATAAAGTGATGGAAATGGCTTTATCTTTCAATCGAGGCTTTTCTGTTCAAGAGGCATTGGATAAATTGCCAAAGGATGTGAGAACTACTTGGTTGTGGGTGAAGGATGTAGATGAAGCTTTGACAGAAGATTATACGGGCAAAACTTTTTCTACAAATGCAGGAGGTAAGCAAACAAAGGGGAACCCCTACCTTTTATTACGACCTGCACAGACAGCGTATGGCTTTTCTTTATTTGATTATAACAATCAACCTATAGACAATGCGGCAGAGCAATTCGTAGGAGCAATTAATCAAGGCACACAGCTGCATTTTGATATGAAGAGAAAGTTAGCATGGCAATTTGTACAGGCAGTTAGTGGGAATATGGATGCTAACAAAGCTAGACAGGAGGAATACCGACGTTTAGCGCAAAAAATTGGTGGCACGGATGGATTAGCTGTTAATGACCTTGTGATTTATGGTGCGATTGTGACAGGAGATAAACAGCAGTTAGCAAGTTTGAAGGGGCTTGATTTTATTAAGGCGTCATCATTGGGTGTGATTGTAGATAAATATTAGAGCAGTGTACCCTATTGCGTATATAGGGTACGTTTTTTTATTTTTGACCATCCATAATAAACATGGAAGCATCCTGTGCCATAAATATTTTTTCACCATGATAAAAGGTTTTCGATTGGATGTTTTGATAACCAATTTTCGCTAATAATGAGGATAATTCAGCTTGCTCAAAGCCGTTATGCACCATATCTGTTGCGACATTTTCATTTTTATCGAAATCGACAATTAACAAATGTCCACCTTCATTCAGCACATCGTATAATCGTGTTAAGACAAATTCGATATTCTCGATATGAAGTAATACCTGAGCCATAAAGATGTAGTCAGCGCGTACATTGGCTAAGCTTTCATTTTCGATATTGAGGCATAGTGTATGTGCATGTTGAATATTAAATTCAGTGATTTTGTGCTGAATTTGATCGACCATATTTTGTGCTGCATCTAGAAAAAGCACCGATTTAAAATCATTTAACATGTGCATACCAATCAGCCCTGTACCACAGCCGAAATCAATGGCATCTTTCGTGGAGGCATCTATTAATTGTGCACGAATAGCATTTGCTGCTATTTTAGCGATTTCCGCTCTTTCATTTGTATCATAGCTGCTCGCAATTCTTTCAAAAATATCAATATTACCCATTAGTTTAGCTCCCATCCTGTCATTGTCTATAAAAAGTAACATGAATGGCTAAGAAGGTGTTAATAATAAACAACAAAACCGCATGAAAGATGTCTTCATGCGGTTCAAGAGTAGCTATTTCTTTTTTAACTCTAACTTACAAACGCACTCTACCTGTGCCGTCTGAGCAAACATATCCACAGGCTGAATATATTTAACATCATACAGCGTCGATAATTGCTGTAAGTCCTTTGCTAATGTAGATGGATTGCAGGATGTGTAAACAAAGCGTTTTGGCTTTAATTTCAGCACAGTGCGGATAAATTCAGGCGCTAGCCCTGTGCGTGGTGGGTCTACCGTGATGACATCTGGTGTAAAACTTTCTTTTCGCCACTTCGCTAATACACTTTCAGCCGTACCAACTGCATATTTTGTATGCTTGAAGCCATGGTTGCGTGCATTTTTACGTGCGTCTTGAATACTTTCAGGAATGACGTCCATGCCACGTACTTCCTTTGCTTGACCTGCTAGCCATAAGCCGATTGTACCAACACCGCAATAAGCATCAACAACTGTTTCTTTGCCTGTTAATGCTGCTGCTTTTTTAATTTCGTCATATAAATGAACTGTTTGCATTGGATTCAATTGGAAGAAGGCACGTGCCGATAAATCAAAGGCTAATTCACCGAGCTCCTCATGAATCGTTTCTTTACCATCTAATACAATCGTTTCATCACCGAAAATAAGAGATGTTTTGTCACGATTAATATTTTGAGCAATGGATACGATACTTGGGTCAATTTTTTTTATGCGTGTAATTAATTCAGTTAAATGTGGGATATCCTTACGTGTCGTCACAAGTACCACCTGTGTTTCACCAGTACGGATACCTGTACGTACAACAATCGTGCGTATTAAACCATCTAATGTACGACCATCATAAATCGTGATATTTAATTTTTGTAGAATTTTACGTGTTGCCACGGTAATTTTTGATGTGATTGGATGCTGAACAAGACAGTCATTAATATTGAGCAACTTGTTACTGCCTTCTGCAAATAGACCAGCATAGACACGTTTACCTTCTTTTCGTACTTGGAATTGACTTTTATTACGGTAATGCCATGGATTGTCCATACCGATTGTTGGACGTACTTCCACTGTTGAAGCTAATGGCTTGGCATAGCGCTCTAATGCTTGAATGACGATATCACGTTTTTCGATTAGTTGCTTTTCATAAGTCATATGCTGAAGCTGGCAGCCGCCACATTCATCATAGACAGGACAAGGTGCTTCCTGACGATACTTTGAAGATTTGCGTATAGCGACAATATGAGCTTCCGCAAAGTTACGTTCTATTTTTGTTACCTGTGCTGTTACTTCCTCACCAGGAATAGCGCCTTTAACGAAGACGACATTGCGCTTATAAAAGCCAACCCCTTCACCATTAATACCTAATCTTTTAATTGTTAGTGGAAATTTTTGTCCAACTTCCATTGTTGTTTGATTTGTCAAACCTGCCACGTCCTTCTTAAGTTCCTTTTTTCATTATAACGAAGGAATAGGAACTTGCAAAGCGACAGGGAAATCTTCATATTCTAATACTAATTCGTCAAGTGATAAAAAAGTATAGCCTTGCTTTTTCGCCTCGGCGATAAATAATGGCAGTGCCTCCGCATTATCCTGTGCGACAGTATGCATTAAAATCACAGCGCCAGGGTGAAGCTGTGCCATTAGGGCATTATAAGCATAATCTGCACCACGGCGTTCATCTTTTAACCAATCTTTAAAGGCAATCGACCAAAAAATATGGCGGTAGCCCTCTGCATTACCGACTTCTAATACCTTCGCATTAAATATCCCCTCTGGTGGACGTGCGTATGTTGTACCATCAATACCTGTTAATGCACGAAGCTTATCATCAAATTTTTTCCATTCAGCGCGCATCCCGTCCGGTGTCAACTTAGCCATATTTGGATGACCATAGGAATGATTACCGATTGTATGACCATCTGCAACCATCCGCTTCACTAAATCACCAGCACTTTCAAGATAATGCCCTGTTAAAAAGAAGGTCGCAGGGGCATTTTCCTTTTTTAATGTATCTAAAATGCTTGCTGTAAAGCCATTTTCGTAGCCATTATCGAATGTTAAATAAACGACTTTTTTATCGGGCTTTCCTTTATAGATGGCTCCATATTCATCAAGAAGCTGGTCGAGCTGTGCGCCAGCCTCAGCTTGTTCGCCATTTTTAGCCCGTTTAAAGCCCCAATGATATTCATCAGCACTAGCGGCTTTATAGGGATTGAGGCTCATTCCAGCGGCAATAATAAAGGTAGCAATCGCAATGCCTACAATATGTTGTTTCCACATAAAAAACGCATCCTTTCTTTTTTTGTTAGGATGCGTTGATACCTATAAAATTATCCTGCTCTATTGCAATAAAGTGAAACTTCAATTATTGGGAATTCCCCAATACTTGTTAGTTTCAGCAATCAGGTTTTTACAGGCTGTTAATATGGGATAAATCCTCGAGTGCTTGTTGTAAATGTGGGAAATGAAAAGTAAAATGCTGCTTTTCGAGCATAGTGGGTAACACTTGCTGTCCTTCTAAAACAAGCACACTTTGCTCACCTAATGCTAAGCGCATAGCGAAACTTGGTACGGGTAGCCAATGCTTTTTCTGCATAACGCTGGCGATGGTTTGCCCAAACTCTTTCATGCGCACTGGATTTGGAGCAGTTATGTTGAATGCACCACGGATAGTATCATTCATAATAGCAAAATAAATCGCACGAGCTACATCCTCAATATGTACCCATGATAGCCATTGTTGACCTGAACCGACTGTACCGCCGATACCCATTTTATATGGTAGTAGCATTGGTGGAAGCGCGCCACTATCACGACCTAAAATAACACCAAATCGTGCAAGAGCAACACGAACGCCCAATTGTTCAGCACGCTTTGCATGTTTTTCCCAATCATGAACAGTCGTACCTAAAAAATCGGTGGCAATATCTGTTGAATTTTCGGTATAAATAGCTGTAGTGGAGGCTGGATAAATGCCAACTGCACTCGCATTGATGAGTACTTTCGGTTTGTTGGTGAGCTGTTCTATAATTTCAACAATAGCAAGTGTTGTGTCCATACGACTTGTATAAATAGCTTTCTTTTGCTTCGTTGTCCAACGACCTGCATTCAGTGAAACACCTGCTAAATTGACAAACGCATCAACACCTTCTAAAGCTTGCTGTGGTGTTGAAGTAGGTGAGAGCCATTGAACATATTGAATGGATTGCCTCTGCTTTGATGATTGTCGTGTTAAAATAATGATTTCGTGTCCTTCTTGTTGCAATAATTTTGTTAAAGCTTGACCAACAAAGCCTGTACCACCAGCAATGGCTATTTTCATCGAAACCACCTCTTTTTAGCTATTGTATCATAGGTAAAGTAGTACATAAAAAATGATATAATGAACTAGAGTGAGGTGGGTCTAATGCGTGTTATTACAAAAATTGCACGACAAAAAAATAATCCAGAGCGCTACAATATTTACTTGAATGAGGAGTATGCTTTTCCTGTAGACGAAGCTATTTTACTGCAATTTGGCTTGACGAAGGGCAAGGTGCTAGACGAATTCGAGATTCAAGAAATGGCCTATGAGGATGAGATTCGTAAGGCATTTAATAAAGCATTGAATTTTTTATCCTATCAAATGCGTAGTGAGCATGAGGTGAAAAAAAAGCTGCTGACTTTAGAGTTTGGAGAAGCAGTGATTTTAGAGGCTATTCAAAAATTGAAATCTTACGGTTTTTTAAATGATGAAACCTATTCGAAAGCATTACTTGATACAAAGAAGGCGACAATGAAAAAAGGTCCAAAAGCGATTCGACAGGATTTGATGAAAAAGGGTATTGATAAAACATTGCAGGATGAGGTCTTGGCAACCTATAGCTTTGAAGAACAAGTCAAACTGGCTAGTCAATTAGCTGATAAAGTTGTCCGTTCAGAGAAGAAGAAAACCCCAACACAAATCAAAGCGAAAATCCAAGACTTTTTATTGCGCAAAGGATATAATTTTAGCGTTGTAGAGGAAGTGCTTAGCCAAATTGTGCTGGAGCAGGATGAAGATAATTGGCAACAGCTACTTGAAGGACAAGGCGAAAAGGTTTGGAAGAAATATGTTGCCAAATACGATGGCTATGAGCTGAAAATGAAGGTGAAACAGGCACTTTATCAAAAAGGCTTTCCAATAGAAATCATAGATAGCTTTATCGAGCAGAAGGAGCAGGAACAATGAATGAGAAAAATTATGCAGCGATGACAGAACATGAGCTACGTCAAGAAGTAGCGATGCTGAAAGAAAAGGCACGAAAGGCAGAGCAACTAGGCATTATTAATGAGTTTGCTGTTTATGAGCGAAAAGCATTGATGGCGGCAGCCTATTTAGTCGATTTAGAAACGATTATTCCAGGGGAAATGTATCGTATTGACGGCTCAGCTAATGAATTTTTCCAAGTGGATTATTTAAAAGGACGTTTTGCTTGGGGGCATCGTTTAGGGGGCAATCAATATCAAGAGGCACTACCTGTATCTATGCTATCGCCATTGAAGGTGGGGAAATAAATGACAGATAATATTGAGCGTTTAACAAATGAACTATTAGCTAAAAATCCGCAAATGTCTGTAGGACGTGCTCGTGTATGGGTGGAATTGCTCTGGAGCGATTTTGAAGCAAGTTCTGCCAAAGCTGGTTATGCGTTTCGAGGAGCCGATTATACAGAAAATTTAGTACGTCAGCTTATTGCTAGTTATGGTGATAAGTTACATGAATTTGCAGGTAGAAATCCGAAATATGCACGTTTATTGGATAATAGCGATGATTTACTGCAATAACAAAACCCTGACACATAAATAGTCAGGGTTTTGCCTTTAATTACTTGCGCCAATTTGAAGCTTTCTTTGCAGTTTATCCTCTGTAAAAATCCAGCCTGTATAAGAGGTAATAATATCATTATCCTCATTTAGATGAGCAACAGCTACAAAGGGATAACGATTGTCGCTACGGTAGCGTAAATCAATGAGCCGTACTTCTGTTAAGCCATTTTCAAGCTCCGAAATCTCCCAACGATATAGTGGAGAAAAGGACACGAATGCAGCTAAATTTGGATCTTGTAATGCTTTATCCACAAGCGATGTTTTTGGCATGGACTTAATTTCAAATTTATCATAAATATTGACAGTACGACCATATGCACGACCAACATAATAATGTGTTTTTGATTTTGCCGCAATTCGCCATTGGAAGAAGCGCATTGTTGGTGCTACAATAACATATTCATCGTCTTGGATTGTATGGCGAACCGCTTTTTTCACAGCACTTTGTACCGCAAAGCGCAATATATAGTAAAAAATAATGATGATATATAGGATGCTAAATGTCCAAACAGGGTTTGTGCCAAATGCCCACAAGACAATCGCTACGCAATGCAGTGAAAAAATAATAGGATCAAACGTATTAATGACACCAAGAGCCACCCATTTTTTTGATATTGGTCGTATAGCCTGTGTGCCATACGCATTGAAAATATCAACAAACACATGTAGAGCGACAGCTAAAAATGTCCATAGCCATAAATGAAGAACATTGGCATCTTGGAAAATCAAAGATAAAACAAATGTAATTAGCACAGGCCAAAGAGCGACGGCTGGTAATGAATGGGTGATACCCCGATGATGACGGATATACACAGCATTATTACGTAATTTTAAAACAGTATCTACATCAGGAGCTTGTGAGCCGATAATCGTACCAGCCATAACTGCTGTAAAGGTTATTGAGTGATGTGCGACGATAGGATCAGCTAGCGCAAGACCACCGAGAGCTATTCCCATGACGAAATGTGTACCTGAATCCAAAGTTATCCACTCCTTAGGCATAAAATCATATAGTGTAAGATCCAAATGCCTTTTCTTTATTGTATACCCTTTTGACTATAAAGGGAATTAAGAGCCGTGAATCAATTGTGTCGAAGTATAATGAAATTTTCCATCTATCTATAGAAGATGGATGATACAAATTAGGAGGTAGTATGAATTATCCATATGTAATAGAATTTCGCCAAGCACTCGTAGCATGGTTTGAGTCCGAGAAGCGTGATTTACCTTGGCGACATACAACAGACCCTTATAAAATTTGGGTATCAGAAGTAATGCTACAGCAAACACGTGTTGATACAGTGATTCCATATTACAATCGTTTTATGGAGAGCTTTCCGACATTAGAGGTGCTAGCAGATGCACCTCAAGAGTATTTATTAAAGCATTGGGAAGGTCTTGGCTATTATTCACGTGCACGTAATTTACAGGCTGGTGTGCGTGAAGTTATCGAAACTTACGGAGGAGTTGTCCCGAATAATCGCCACGACATTTCAAAATTAAAAGGTGTAGGTCCATATACAGCTGGTGCTATTTTAAGTATTGCTTATAATCAGCCAGAGCATGCGGTAGATGGTAATGTCATGCGCGTATTAAGTCGTGTACTTCATATTCACGAAGATATCGCATTGCCGAAAACGAAAAAGATTTTTGAAGAAGCAGTTGAACAATTAATTGATCCACAACATGCGTCGTCTTTCAATCAAGGTTTAATGGAACTTGGTGCACTTATTTGTACACCGACTTCACCTAAATGTTTATTATGCCCAGTTCGAGATTATTGTATAGCGTTTCATGAGGGTGAACCAGAGAAATTGCCAGTCAAATCAAAAAAAGTGAAAATGAAGCATATTACATATGATGTGCTTGTATGTGAAGATGCGGACGGTCGTCTATTAGTAGAGCAGCGTCCTGAAACAGGATTACTAGCGAATTTATGGCAATTTCCAATGATTGAGCAGGGTACAGAAACAATCGAGCAATGGCTACAGGCTTATGTGACAGATGTACAAACACAGCAAGAGTTGTTAACGTTTAAACATGTTTTTTCACATTTAACATGGCAAATTACAGCTCATTATATGCGTTGTCAAACGCCGATGGAGGGCGAATGGTTAACACGTGAGCAAATTGCTAATTTACCAATGCCCGTTCCCATGTTAAAAATTTTTCAAGCAATTCAAAAATAATAAGCATAAAAATAAATCCCTCTGTGCACAATAATGAGCGTGGAGGTGAGTGAATCATGAAAAAGCAAAACAATCAACAAGCGAATCTTCAACCAAATAAGAACATGCAACGTCAAAGTGAAGAATTTGGTTATGAGACAGATGCAAATGAAGTGAAAAAGCAAAATGCAAAAGCTGAGCAAAAGAAAGCTCAAGCTTCAGGCAACTTCTCAAAAACAAACCAAGACCTTGGCGAATAATCAAATGAATGGCTGTCTAACATCGTAAAGATTGCAGACAGCTTTTTCTATATTCATTACAACAAGGCACAATGGATTTTAGCATTTCAATCAGTGGAAGAGTTTTTATTGATGGTGAAGTAGTACATACTTACACTTTATCGTTTTGTGTAAAATGTTGAAATGGATATCTTATGGCTGACATAGTGAAATTTGTGGTTTTCTAACTACACCTTTTGCGCACACATTGCTATAATGTACTAGAGACTGCTAGTTGTAGATAGCATAGATGAAAAGGTGGGCTTTAATATGGCAATACCCATAGAAGGAGAAACGATCCAAATACATAGTTATAAGCATAATGGCCGTATTCACCGTGTTTGGCAAGAAACAATGATTTTAAAAGGGACCAAAAATGTAGTGATTGGCGCAAATGAACGAACACTTGTCATAGAATCAGATGGTCGTACATGGTTGACAAGAGAGCCGTCTATTTGTTATTTTCACGCAGAACATTGGTTTAATATCATTTGTATGCTTCGTGAAGATGGCGTGTACTATTATTGTAATCTAAGCTCACCATTTGTTTTCGATAATAACGCCATTAAATACATTGACTATGACTTAGACATTAAAGTATTTCCAGATATGTCCTATACATTATTAGATGAAGATGAATATGAGCAGCATCGTAAGGAAATGTCTTATCCAGATGTCATTGATAAAATTTTAAAGCGTAATGTCGATAAACTAATTAGTTGGATTCAACAAAAAAGAGGGCCGTTTGCACCTGATTTTATTGATGTTTGGACAAATCGTTATAAACTCCAGCTTGATATACAAGCAGATGATTTTTAATAAACACCTGTTAGTTTAACTAATGGGTGTTTTCACTTTGAGAAAAAGGATGTGAAATGATTATGAGTAGTATTAGACGATATATGCGCTTTATTAAACCCTATACATGGGAGATTGCTTTGACCATTATCATTGGGATTGTGAAGTTTGCTATTCCATTATTTATACCGCTACTTTTAAAAATTGTATTAGATAATATTATTGCTGCACCTGATTTAACGGATGCAGAAAAAACAAAGGAACTATTTTACTGGCTTGGTGGTACAATTATCGTTTTCTTCGTAATCAGACCACCTATTGAGTATTATCGTCAATACTTTGCACAGCATGTGAGTAACAAGGTATTATTTGATATTCGTCAGGAAATATATGCTCATTTACAGCGTCTAAGTTTACGGTATTATGCGAATACAAGAGCTGGCGATGTGATTTCCAGAATGATTAATGATGTTGAGCAAACGAAAAACTTTGTGATGACAGGGCTTATGAATATTTGGCTTGATTTTGCCACGATTGTCATTGCCATTATTATTATGTTTGTGATGGATGTGAAACTAACATTTGTCGCATTAATTGCATTTCCGCTTTATGCATTGAGTGTAAAATACTTTTTTGGTAAGCTACGTGCACTAACACGCCAACGCTCACAGGCATTAGCAGGTGTGCAAAGCTATTTACATGAACGTGTAGCAGGGATGAGCATTATTAAAAGCTTCACGTTAGAAAAGCATGAGCAGCAGTTATTTGACCAAGCAAATGGGGAGTTTTTAGAGAAGGCACTAGATCATACAAAATGGAATGCTAAATCATTCGCTGTCGTTAATACGATTACAGATGTAGCACCATTACTGGTCATTCTATATGCAGGCTATCAAGTAATCAATGGCGAGTTATCGGTAGGAACAATGGTGGCGTTTATTGGCTATATTGAGCGACTTTATGGACCATTGCGTCGTTTAGTAAGCTCTTCAACAACATTAACACAATCCATTGCATCTATGGACCGAATGTTTGAGCTAATGGATGAGCCGTACGAGGTGCAAAATAAAGAGAATGCTATCAAATTGCCTCAAGCAAATGGTGAAGTTCGCTTTGAGCAAGTGGCATTTCACTATGAGAAGGATGGCACGCAAATACTCCAAAATATGGACTTTACTATCCAACCAGGTGAAACAGTGGCATTTGTCGGGATGAGTGGTGGTGGTAAATCAACCATCATTAGCTTAATTCCACGTTTTTATGATACAACAGGTGGTACGGTATGGATTGATGGGCATGATGTACGTGATGTAACATTACATTCATTGCGTGCACAAATTGGTATCGTGTTACAGGATAATATTTTATTTAGTGATTCAGTAAAGGAAAATATTTTAATGGGTAAGCCA
The DNA here is from genome assembly GCF_026012395.1 of Lysinibacillus piscis. Lineage (GTDB taxonomy): Bacteria > Bacillota > Bacilli > Bacillales_A > Planococcaceae > Lysinibacillus > Lysinibacillus piscis. Next base: position 24,338 of record NZ_BRZA01000008.1, on the reverse strand, counting down.
GATGCTACTGACGAGGAAGTTATGATGGCTGCCAAAGCGGCGAATGCACATGATTTTATTATGAGCTTACCAAATGGCTATGATACAAAAGTCGGTGAACGAGGCGTGAAGCTATCGGGTGGACAAAAGCAGCGTGTAGCCATTGCCCGTGTGTTTTTAAAAAATCCTCCTATTTTAATATTAGATGAAGCGACATCTGCACTGGATTTGGAGAGTGAGGCATTGATTCAAGAATCATTGGATGCCTTAGCACATGAACGCACAACCATTATTATTGCACATCGTCTGTCTACGATTACACATGCTGACAAAATTTTTGTGATTGAGCATGGACAACTAATTGAAAGTGGTACACATGCACAGTTAATGACGAAGCAAGGCACATACTACAACTTATTCCAAGTTCAACATTTAGAATAATATTAGTTACAAATAGCTGTCTACTTAAATTTAAAGTAGATGGCTATTTTTAAATTATAATTACTTGAAAATAAAGAATTGAGGAGAAAATTAAATTTTAAAGAGAACTATAAGGTGATAGAGCAATTAAGCTTGAAGAAAAAGTTACAAAAATAAAATGTTTACAAACAGCTTTTTTCACTGATGATGAACAAATATATTCTGTTATGGGGCTTATTTCATCAACAACTAAGAAAATTCCTGCGACATTTACAGATGAACAAATGCAATCAAGGTGTATTAATTATTTTCTAGGATCTGATGACTTCTTTAGATGAATTGTGTACAACTGAGGTTTTAAATACATTTAGTAATCGTATAATTTTTATTAATTGAGCTAATTTTAATCCCTTCAGTATGATAGTTTCTGAAACATTAAAACGGGTACTACCTCAAATTCATTACAATGATAGATACGATAGATTGAATGAACCTTGACTGGATAAGGAAATATATGTAATCGAATAGTTAAACTAATATCTAATGGGATGGTGTAGTTATTTTGCATTAGCAACTACACATACGATTTTTAAAATACTAGATAGTTGAATGCACGGTAGATTACACATATGTCTAGGGAAGAACAGAAAGAACCTACGAATGAGAGGCAAAAATTTTACTAACTTCAAAATTACTTATGGAATGGCGTATAAATAGGAAATACTTGAAACGAGTATTGGTGAATATCAAAAAAAGATATTAAACAAAATCCTTGGCGTTTCCTATTGAAAAGCCAAGGATTGAAAATCTGCAAGTTTGTGTTGAAGTTTTGCATTATTTATCTTAATTTGAACCACCGTATATGGAACTATACATATAGTGGTGTAGAAATTAGAAGTTAATCACTCGTTCATTTTTAATAAAGTGTTAATGTACCAGTGTATATAACATTATATCCGTCAGGGTATACATATATATTTGATATATATAATGTTCCAATCCAAACGCCATTAGCATCATTAATAGTTTTTTGCATACTCTGAGGGATTGAATTTCTATCTGGATATCTAGATTTAGTGAAATATTGATTTTCACTGTAAGGTCTTTGCAAATTGTAAGGAGTTATACTAGATTTTACTTCAATTGCTGTGTTTCCTTGAATCGGTAAAGAGGGTTGAATACTTTCTTCTGCGTTAGCAGTACTAATAATACCAACGGATAACCCTAATGTTGCTACACTTGAAATGAGTTTTTTAATCATGTTTTTAATCTCCTTTTATAGTTAATTTTCTTACAAATACCATTATATAATAAAATTTGTTAAAATGTATTTTATTTCGAAAAACAGTTATTTATTCCTATGTTTTAAGATTACTTTCATAATTAAATTAGAAGTGTTTTTATTGTATCGTAAAAATATTTTTGGTGAATTATAACTATAAATGCTTGATATTCTAAAATGATAATTATAAACCGAAGTTAAGCTAGTGAGAGATTCAAAGGTTTATATATACATTATAGAAAGGTAGTAATTGTTTTAAATTTAATCATAGTGAGTTAATTTTTTTCAAATAGCTTTCTACTTAAAATTAAAAATAGATAGCTAATTTTTTGATTTATTTAACGAAATATGAAAGTTAAATAAGGTGAAATTATTATGCAAAGTAGGAAATATAGAAAAAAGGTGTTAATTGTAGAATATTAATGATTGTAAGAAAGATATTTTTCAGTTAGAATTATTTAAAAATAAAGAATTTATAGAAAAATATAAAAAGTTTGAATGGTAAAGAGAATTAGAGGGTAGGATGGAGCGATTGAACATGAGGAAAAAGCTACTAGAAATAAAAGGTTTACAAACAACCTTTTTCACCGATGATGGACAAATTCCTGCCGTAGATAATATCGATTTTTCTGTATATGAAGGTGAAATAGTTGGAATTGTAGGGGAGTCGGGAAGTGGTAAAAGTGTAACATCACTGTCGATTATGGGGTTGATTCCGTCACCACCAGGGAAAATTACTGGTGGAGAAATACTATTAGATGGTAAAAATATTGCAGCATATACAGATAAGCAAATGCAAAAGGTTCGTGGTAAGGATGTAGCAATGATTTTTCAGGAGCCAATGACTTCATTAAATCCATTGTTTACAATTGGCGATCAATTGAAGGAAGCAATTTTAATTCACAGTCCGAAATGGTCAAAAAAGGAAGCGCTTGCAAGGGCCGTTGAAATTATGAAACTTGTTGGTTTGCCACGTGCGGAGGCATTGTTAAAGGATTACCCACATCAGCTATCAGGTGGGATGAGACAAAGGGTTATGATTGCAATGGCGCTCTTATGTAATCCGAAGGTGTTGATTGCTGATGAGCCTACCACTGCATTAGATGTAACGATTCAGGCACAAATTTTACAATTGATGAAGGACTTGAACCATCGTTTAAATACAGCAGTGCTATTAATTACACATGATTTAGGTGTTGTTGCGGAAACATGTGAGCGTGTTATTGTTATGTATGCTGGACAAATTGTGGAGGAAGCACCGATTGCTGAAATTTTTGCTGAACCTAAGCATCCATATACACAGGGACTTATTAAATCAGTACCTGATATGCGCTATAAGAAGGATAACTTATATTCTATACCTGGTACTGTACCAAAGCCAGGAAGCATCAAAGTAGGCTGTCGTTTTGCCGCACGCTGTGAATATGCAATGGAGCGTTGTACACAGGAAACACCTCCTTTATACGAGGCTGGAGAGCAACATAAATCCAGATGTTTTTTACAAGATGAGCAGGAGGTGAAGCAACGTGTCGAACGTTTTATTGAAAGTTAATGGGTTGAAAAAATATTTTCCTATTCGTCAAGGCATGTTGAATACACAGGTTGGGGATGTGAAGGCAGTTGATGATGTTTCTTTTGAAGTGTTTGAAGGTGAAACACTGGGCATTGTTGGCGAGTCAGGCTGCGGTAAATCGACAACAGGACGTTTATTAATGCGCCTATTAGAGCCAACAGATGGAGCAATTGAATTCGACGGTAAAATGATTTCTGAATTATCAAATAGTGAGATGCGTAAAGCTCGTCGTGATATACAAATGATTTTTCAAGACCCATATGCCTCACTAAATCCAAGACATAGCATTGGCAAAATATTAGAAGAGCCATTGATTGTTCATGGAATGGGCAATGCAAAGGAACGAAAGAAAAAAGTATTAGAGTTACTTGAAATTGTTGGCTTGAATGAATACCATGCTAAACGCTACCCACATCAATTTAGTGGTGGACAAAGACAGCGTATTGGTATTGCGAGAGCGCTTATGACGAATCCACGCTTAATTATTGCAGATGAACCTGTGTCAGCATTGGACGTATCGATTCAAGCACAAGTATTAAATTTATTGCAAAGCTTACAAAAGGAATTAAAGCTTACATATATTTTTATCTCGCATGATTTAGGGGTTGTCCGTCATATTAGTAATCGTGTGGGTGTGATGTATTTAGGGCGCATGGTGGAATTAACGGCTAGTGAGGATTTATATGCAGAGCCATTGCATCCATATACACAGGCATTGTTATCATCTGTCCCTGTGCCTGATCCGACATTTGAGCGTGAACAGATTATTATTACGGGTGATATTCCGAGTGCTTCTAATCCGCCAAGTGGCTGTGCTTTTCATACAAGATGTCCATTCAAAAAGGATGTCTGTTCACAAGTTATACCTAAATTACAAGAAGTAAAACCAGGTCATTCTGTTGCGTGCCACTTATATGAGGCAATTCAACATTAAATGATATAGATAAAACATCAGGGGGAAAACGAATGAAGAAAACAAAATTATGGCTTTTCAGTGCGATGCTTGTTTTAGTATTGGCTGTACTCGCTGCTTGCGGTTCGGGTGATAAGGATACAGGCTCTAAAGACAGTTCGGCTGGTGATGATTCAGCGGCTAACAGTGGAGATAAAACATTAGTATATGGTCGTGGTGGCGACTCGGTGAAACTTGACCCTTCACTTGTAACAGATGGTGAATCATTTACTGTTACAGCGAATATATACGAAACATTGGTTAAGTTTGGTAAAGGTGATGTCACAATTCATCCTAGTTTAGCAAAATCATGGGAAGTAGCAGAGGATGGCTTAACGTATACATTCCAACTTGAAGAAGGCGTGAAATTCCATGATGGTACTGATTTCAATGCCGAGGCAGTTGTGAAAAATATTGAACGCTGGAAAGCTGGTGGCGATAAGCATCCATACTTCAGCACTCAATTTGTAGTAGGTGATAAACAAGTAATTGAATCTGTAACAGCAGAGAGTGATTACACTGTTGTCTTTAAATTAAGTCAACCACAGGCACCATTCTTGAAAAACTTAGCAATGTCTCCATTTGCCATTGCTTCTCCAACAGCATTTGAAGCAGATGAAGAAAGCTTAGAAACAAAGCCAGTTGGTACTGGACCGTTTAAATTTGTGGATTGGGTACGTAATGAAACAATTACTCTTGAAAAAAATCCAGATTACCATATTGCTGGGTTACCAAAATTAGATAAAGTAATTTACCGTTCTATTCCAGATAATGCTACACGTTTAAATGATTTAATCACAGGTGCTATTGATGTTGCAGACGGTTTAAGCCCATCTGATAAAGGCACAATCGAAGGAGATGCGAACTTACAATTAATCGAGCGTCCATCTATGAACGTTGGTTACCTTGGTTTAACAGCAACACGTGCACCGTTTGATAATGTTAAAGTTCGCCAAGCTGTGAATTATGCAATCAATAAACAAGCATTAGTAGATGCATTCTATGAAGGATTAGGCACACCAGCGAAAAATCCAATGCCATCAGTTATTGCTGGCTATAATGATGATATTGCTGGCTATGAATATGATCCAGAAAAAGCAAAAGCCTTATTGAAAGAAGCAGGCTATGATGGCAAGGAAATCGAGCTATGGGCAATGCCTGTACCACGTCCATATATGCCAGATGGGCAAAAAATTGCAGAAGCAATTCAAAAGAACCTAGATGATGTTGGCATTCCATCAAAGATTGTTACTTACGAATGGGCAACATATTTAGATAAAGCGAAAGATGGAGAAGCAGACGCATTTTTACTTGGTTGGACAGGTGATAATGGGGATGCAGATAACTTCCTTTACGCATTATTAGATGGCGATAATATCGGCTCTAACAACTATACGTATTACAATAATCCTGAATTACATGAGTTGCTTGTACAGGCACAAACTGAAATTGATGAAGCAAAACGTAATGAGCTGTACAAAAAAGCACAAGAAATTATTTTTGCAGATGCACCGTGGGTTCCACTTGCACACTCTACACCAATTTTAGCTGCTAAGGCTAATGTAACAGATTATAGTGCACAACCAACAGGCTCTGACCATTTAGAAGAAGTAGATATTAAGTAGTTATAAAATGACAAAAAAATCTGCTTGCTTTTCTGCGGGTAAGCCGTGGAAAGTCTGGCAGATTTTTTTAGTCAAAATATGTTCTTGGATGGTGTAGTCAAGCACATATTTTGATAAAAAGCCTTTCTACACTATAGGTAAAGACTTCAATACTTTTGATGATAAAAGTATATTCAGAAAATAACAGAGAGGTGAAACACATGATTAACTATATGGGCAAACGTTTATTGCAATTAGTCCCTGTTTTACTAGGTATGACATTTATTGTTTTTATGTTAATTCGTGCGATTCCAGGTAACCCTGCACAAGTTATTTTAGGACAGCTTGCAACGAAAGAGGCAGTTGCCGCATTGACGGAAAGCCTTGGTTTAAATAAACCATGGTACACGCAATACTTTAACTATTTAGCTGGTATTTTCCAAGGAGATTTAGGTGTATCGTTGCGTACGAAAGTTCCTGTATCACAAGAAATTTTCCCATATTTAGCTGCGACAGCAGAGCTAGCTTTGTTTGCTATGATTATTGCTATTATTATCGGTGTGAATGCAGGAATTATTTCAGCATGGTTTCAAAATTCATGGTTTGACTATTTAGCGATGGTTATTGCGCTAATCGGTGTATCTGTACCAATTTTCTGGTTAGGCTTAATGGAGCAGTGGGTGTTTGGTAATCAGCTTGGCTGGCTTCCAACATCAGGACGTGCTGATGTGCGAGACCCTGTAACAGCCATTACCCATTTTTATTTAGTAGATACTTTATTGCAAGGACGTTTCGATCAATTTATCGAGGTATTAAAGCGACTGATTTTACCTGGTATCGCATTAGCCACGATTCCGATGGCCATTATTGCGAGAATTACACGTTCCTCAATGCTTGAAGTGATGCGTTCTGATTATGTGCGTACAGCTCGTGCTAAAGGGCAAAAAATGTTTATTGTTATTTATAAACACGCACTGAAAAATGCCATTATTCCTGTATTGACAGTAATCGGCTTACAAACAGGTTTACTGCTTGGTGGGGCGATTTTAACAGAGACGATTTTCAGTTGGCCTGGTATTGGTCGTTACATTTATGATGCGATTGGTTTCCGTGACTATCCTGTTATTCAGTCAGGTATTTTAGTTGTTGCCTTTATTTTCATTATGATTAATTTAATCGTGGACTTGCTGTATTCAGTAGTTGACCCACGTATTAAGTATAAATAGGAGGAGATGCGGTCATGACTGGAACGGTAGACATCAAAAAAGAAGCAGCACCACATCGTGAACGTGCAGCAGGTCCATGGATAGAAGGTTGGCGTAGTTTTAGAAAAAATAAAGTCTCCTTAGTGGGGGCAGGGATTGTATTGTTTTTCATTTTCTTAGCACTTGTTGGTCCATGGATTGCGCCACAGGGCATTAATGAGCAAGATTTAGCGAAGCGTTTATTAGCACCATCAAGTGAGCATTGGTTTGGCACAGATGATTTTGGACGTGATATTTTATCTCGTATTATTCATGGTGCGCGTGTTTCATTGTGGGTAGGATTCTTTTCCGTTATTTTATCCATTGTTGTTGGTAGTTTTTTGGGTATTATTGCGGGTTATTATGGAAAATGGGTTGATATGATTATTTCACGTATTTTTGATATTATGCTAGCATTCCCTAGTATTTTATTAGCAATTGCGGTAGTAGCTGTACTTGGCCCATCTTTGCAAAATGCGCTTATAGCAATTGCCATTATTAATATTCCAAACTTTGGCCGCCTGATTCGCTCTAAAGTATTGAGCGTAAAAGAAGAGGAGTACATAGTAGCGGCGAAAGCGATTGGTATGCACGATGCTCGTATTTTATTTGCGCATATTTTGCCAAACTCGATGACACCCATTATTGTTCAAGGTACATTAGCAATTGCGACAGCCATTATTGAGGCGGCAGCATTAGGATTTTTAGGCTTAGGCGCTCAAGCACCTACACCTGAATGGGGAAAAATGCTAGCAGATGCTCGTAAGTTTTTATTGAATGCACCATGGACAATGATTTTCCCAGGTTTAGCGATTATGTTAACCGTGTTAGGCTTTAACTTAATGGGTGACGGCTTGCGTGATGCACTTGATCCAAAAATGAAGAGCTAATCTAATAGGAAAGAGTTTCAATAGTCTATTCTTTGAAACTCTTTTTTTAATGTAAATTAATTACTTTTAAAACTTGCTAGAGCCATTATTTGAATTTTATATCATATTACTTTAGACTAAAAATAGAAGGAAAAGTAGTAATTTTGCAAAGATTCTACTATTCTAAAACGAGTGGAAGGGTGTTGTCATTGGCGATTAATTTACAAAAGGGGCAGCGTGTAGATTTAACGAAAGGAAACGCAGGCTTAACAAAAATTAAAGTTGGTTTAGGCTGGGACCCAGTAGCTGAAAAGAAAAGTGGTGGCTTCTTAGGAGGTTTGTTCTCAGGCGGTAATAGTGGCAGTGGACGCAATATTGACTGTGATGCTTCTGTATTGATGCTACGGGATGATAAAATTGTAGCTGGAGAAGATGTTATTTACTTTGGTAAGCTAACAAGTAATTGTGGCTCTGTGCAACATTCAGGCGATAATTTAACAGGTGATGGTGATGGCGACGATGAAGTAATTACAATTGACTTATCGGCTGTACCATCAGCATATAATAAATTAGTATTTGTGGTGAATATTTATGATGCGGCTGGACGTAACCAACACTTTGGCATGATTCAAAATGCGTATATTCGTGTCTATGATGATCGTACAAATAATGAGTTGATTCGCTACAGTTTAACAGATGATTATTCTAATTTAACATCACTTATTTGTGGTGAAATTTACCGTCATGAAACAGAGTGGAAATTTGCAGCGGTAGGCTCAGGTACAAATGATTTAAAACTTGGCGATGTTGTCAGACGCTATCAATAATTAAAACTAGAGGAGGAATAATAGTATGGCTATTTCATTGCAAAAAGGACAAAAGGTTGATTTAACAAAAACAAACCCAGGGTTGAAAAATGTAGTTGTTGGTTTAGGCTGGGATACAAATAAATATGATGGTGGTAATGATTTTGATTTAGATTCGTCTATCTTTTTACTTGCCGATACAGGAAAAGTAGCCGATCAAAATGACTTTATTTTCTATAATAATACGACAGGCGGTAATGGTTCTGTTGTCCATTCAGGTGACAATTTAACAGGTGTTGGTGATGGGGATGATGAGGTTGTGAAAGTATCACTAGCAGAAGTACCAGCACATATCCAACGACTAGCGTTCACTGTAACAATCCATGATGCGGATACACGTAATCAAAACTTTGGTATGGTATCTAACGCATACATTCGTATTGTCAATGAAGCAACAAATGAAGAGCTAATTCGTTATGATTTAGGTGAAGATTTTAGTATTGAAACAGCAATTGTGGTTGGTGAATTATATCGCCATAATGGAGAATGGAAATTCAATGCAATTGGCGCTGGCTACCAAGGTGGATTAGCTGCACTTTGTAGTGACTATGGCTTAGCTGTCAACTAATATATCATTGAAGGGAGATTTTTAATCGTGGCTATTCAGTTAAGTAAAGGACAACGTATTGATTTAACGAAACAAGATCCTAGTTTAAACAATGTAGGTATTGGCTTGGGCTGGGATGTAAAACAATTCGATGGTGGGCAAGATTTTGACTTAGATGCCTCTGTTTTTTTACTAGATGCCTCTGGAAAATGCCGTAATGAACAAGACTTTATCTTTTACAATAATTTGGCAAGCGTAGATCAATCTGTTGTGCATACAGGCGATAACCGTACTGGTGAGGGCGATGGAGATGATGAAAAAATTCTTGTTAATTTAAAGCAAGTATCTCCTCAAATTGACAAAATCGTAGTGACTGTAACTATTTATGATGCAGAGGGACGCAGACAAAATTTTGGGCAAGTGTTAAATGCCTATGTTCGACTGACAAATGAGGATACAGGTGCTGAAGTGCTACGTTACGATTTAGGTGAAGATTTCAGCATTGAAACGGCAGTTGTGTTCTGTGAACTATATCGTAATAATGGAGAATGGAAATTTGCAGCGGTTGGATCAGGCTATCAAGGTGGCTTAGCTGCATTAGTAAATGCTTACGGGTTACAGTAACAGTTAACTGTCACGTAATGGAGGAATATGATTGGACATTATTCGTGAAATATTAAATACATATGCGCAGTTTTTTGACTGGCAGATGTGGGGAGAAGTATTGACAGACCCTGTAGCTTGGGGGCTTATCTTTTCATTAATTATAATGGAAGGTTTGCTTTCTGCGGATAATGCATTAGTATTAGCGGTGCTTGTGAAGCATCTTCCAGCTCGTCAGCGGAAAAAAGCACTGATGTATGGTATGTTCGGTGCATACTTCTTTCGATTCATCTTTATTGGTATTGGGGTCTACTTAGTTAAATTCGCCATTGTGAAAGTAATTGGTGCGACCTATTTACTGTGGCTAGCCATTATGCATTTTAAAAATCGTGGCGGTGACGAGGATGAAGGAAAAGAATTTAAGAAAGCTGGCTTGTTAGTTCGTGTGTTTGGTACGTTTTGGGCAACCGTTATTTCAGTTGAATTGATGGATATTGCCTTTTCAGTGGATTCCATATTAGCAGCATTTGCGATTTCAGATCAAGTATGGGTTCTATTATTAGGTGGTATATTAGGAATTATTATGATGCGAACAATCGCTGGTGTATTTTTAACATTGATTGAACGTGTACCCGAGCTAGAAACAACTGCGTATATTTTAATTGCGATTATTGCATTAAAAATGTTTGCGAGTGTTTTTGGATTCCATTTATCACATGAAGCATTCTTCGCCATTTTAATCGTGGCATTTGTAGCGACATTTATTGTCCATAAACTAAAGAAGAAAACAGCTGCATAACAAGGCACTGTGTCAGTTTGCTTCAAGCAGGCTGGCACAGTGTTTTTTCATAAGGATGAAGAAAGGAAGAACGTTTTATGCAATATTTTTCAACAGCAGCTAACACTGTTTTTTATCAGCAGCCACAATCGTTTACGAAATGGGATGCGCCAGCGATTTTAGCTTATGCACTTGGGGCGACTTTGTATATGCCTGCATCAATGCCGTCAATTGTAGAGATGGTTCAATCTCGAAAATATCCGAATTTGACTTCTTTTGTTATTGATTTAGAAGATGCTGTAGGGGACAAAGAGGTGGTGGCATGCGAAGAAAAGGTAGTGCGAGATATTAGGCAACTTTATACGCTCTATTGTGGACAAGAAATTACTGCTGAACAGTTACCACTGATTTTTATTCGTGTGCGCAGTGTGGAACAACTACAACTTTTAGCGACGGCATTGGGAGAGCAACAGAAAGTATTGACAGGCTATGTTTTCCCAAAGTTTACTGCTACGAATGGGCAAGCCTATTTTACTGTATTGGAGCAAATTATTGAGCAATATGAGCTTACTTTATACGGGATGCCTATTTTAGAAAGCAGAGAAATTATTTATAAAGAATCACGTATGGACGCATTATGTGCAGTCAAACAGATTTTGCAACAACATCGAGAGCGTGTATTGAATGTACGCATAGGTGCTACTGATTTTTGTGGTATTTATGGTATTCGTCGTCAAATGGATGCAACCATTTACGATATTGGGATGATGCAAGATTGTATTGCCGACATTGTCAATGTTTTAGGGCGTGAGGAAGACGGCTTTGTTATTTCTGGACCTGTATGGGAATACCTGCATGCAAAAAATACTGTTACAGAGGGGTTAATGAAGGAAGTTATATTAGATAAACAAAATGGCTTATTAGGGAAAACGATTATTCACCCAAGCCATATTCGCATTGTACAAGCACTTTATGCAGTTTCATATGAAGATTATATGGATGCTTGCGATATTGTGGAAAGAAATGATGGGCAACAAGGTGTTTTCAAAAGCTATAATGCTAATAAAATGAATGAAATTAAGCCACATATGAGATGGGCACAAAAAATCATGCATTTAGCTCGTATTTATGGTGTTTTGCATGAATCTGTAGAGCAGACAGCACTGTTGAAATATGAGGAGGTAGGAGAATCTAAGTATGCAGAAAAATAAATACACAATTTTACCAAACTATGAGATAGATATTACTGTGACACATAATCCGTATTTGTTTGCACCTACTGATTTGTTTCAAATGGCAGCACGTATTAATAAAAAAAGGCAGTTTTTATTTGTGAGTACTGTACTTGGCAAGCATTTGGCGGTGCGTCCACAAATTCCTTTATTAACAGGGGCATTGCTTGCAACTATGTATTATCAGCAACGGCTTGGACAAGAGGTTGAGGAAGCTGTTTTACTGGCACAAGCATTGAAAGAGGGATTATTTGCATTTCAGCCAGCATTCCAATTACCAGAAGCAACTCTTTTTATTGGCTTTGCTGAAACAGCTACTGCTTTAGGGCATGCTGTATTTGATACATTTTGTGAAAATGCCATGTATATTCATACAACAAGAGAGTTTTTACCTGATATCGAACCATTTGTGACATTTGAGGAGGAACATTCACATGCTACGAGCCATCGTATCTATGCAGTAGAGCCTGAACGACTCATGCAGGCACAACGCATTGTGTTGATTGATGATGAAATTACAACTGGAAATACGATTATTAATATTGTGGAAACACTTAGAAAGAAATTTCCACATGTTAAGCATTATACGGTATTGTCGATTTTAGATTGGCGTTCTGAACAGCAGCAGGCTTATTTTATGCAATTGGAGCAGCAATGGGATATAGAAATTCATTTTTTAGCACTTATGCGAGGCTATTTTCATTGTCAGGGGGAGCCTGTTTTAACAGTGCCACAACCTCAACACATTAGGCATGATATACAACAACAGGAATTGATTGACATAGAAGAACCTATGGACAAATTACATTATCGTTCTATCGCAGAGAATGGTACAGAAAACCAACAACCTTATTTAGTAGCAACAGGTCGATTTTTATTAACAGCGCCACAGCAACGGCTACAAAAAGAAACATGTATAAAAGTAGCGGAGCAATTGAAAAAGTTGCGAACGACAGGGCCAGCATTAGTCATTGGCACAGGAGAATTTATGTATGTACCGATGCAAATTGCTGCTACACTCGGAGATCAAGTCTATTTCCAATCAACAACTCGTAGTCCGATTTACTGTACAAATAAAGAAGAATATACAATCAAAGAGAAGATTGCCTTTGATAGCCCAGAGAATAATGGCATCGTCAATTATTTATACAATATACAAAATCGTCCATATTCGGAACTTTTCCTAATTGTTGAACGTATAGCCAATAAAGAGATAGTAGCTCAAACTGTAAGTGCACTACAATCGGTTAGTACAGCCACGATACATGTCGTATGTATGACGGGAGGAATTCATGATGAAACAGCCTGATCAAATGGGCAGTTATGTAGCAGAGGATGTCACTTTTTTATTACGTGACCTAAGTAATGCAGCATTAGAGATTACAAATGATAAGCGTGAGCAACTGATTCAAGCAGGTACTCATTACTCTGAAATGTTACCTGTCGAATATCAACCAACTACAGCCTATATGAAGCTATTTTATAACACATTGGAATCCCATGCAGAGCGTGTGGCAGTAGCTATTGGCGTGGTAGCACGGCAAATTGCTGACAGACATGATGTCGAGCGATTAGTGTTAGTGAGTTTAGCAAGAGCAGGTACACCTGTAGGTATTTTACTCAAACGTTATTTGTACATCTATCATCATATCAATATACCGCATTATTCGATATCGATTATTCGTGGGAAGGGCATTGATGAAACAGCAATTCGTTACATATTTGCACAGCATCCACAGGCGAGTATTCAATTTATTGATGGCTGGACAGGTAAAGGGGCGATTACACAGGAATTGTTAGCCTCATGTAATAAGTGGAATGCTCGCTACGAGGACAAATTGGATGCGGCATTAGCAGTTCTTGCAGATCCCGGTCATTGTGCGACTATTTTTGGCACACGTACAGATTTTTTAATTCCCTCTGCTTGTTTAAATGCAACCGTTTCAGGCTTGGTTAGCCGCACCGTGTTGAACACGAATTTATTGGCTGCAGATGATTTTCATGGAGCTAAATATTATGTAGAACTACAGGATGTAGATGTCTCTAATTTTTATCTTAATCGTATTACAGCCTATTTTGAAAAGGTACAGCAAGCAGTGCAACAACATACGTTAGAGCAAGGAACTATTACATGGCAAGGAATGCAGGACATTCAAAAAATCCAGCAAACGTTTGAAATTCACAATAGCCATTTCATTAAGCCTGGTATTGGTGAAACGACACGTGTGTTATTGCGACGTGTACCGTGGAAAATTTTAATTAATCCGCAGTACATCAATGAACTACAGCCTATTTTATTATTAGCTAAGGAACGAGATATAGAGGTTGAGGAATATGTGGATATGGCTTATGCATGCTGTGGCTTAATTAAGGAATTGTAGGAGGAAGGGTATGCTATTATTTACATCGGATTTAGATCGAACACTTATTTATTCGAATCGTATGTTTCATCGATACCCACCAGCGACCAATACAATTGTTGTAGAATATAAAGAGCAAGCACCTTTAAGTATGATGACAGAGGCTACGATTCCTTTATTGCAACAAGTAAGGCAGTGCACACAATTTGTACCTGTCACGACACGTGCACGCCATTTATATGAACGTATTGGTTTGATGAAAGAATTACAGCCTACTTTTGCGATTACGAGTAATGGCGGTACAATATTAATAGATGGTCAACCAGATGCAACATGGGAAAAGCTATTACGTCAACGAATAGAGGATTCAGCTATATCTCATGCAGCTATGGAAAAACAATTTCAAGCTTTTCAATCAAGTCGATGGCTACAGCGTTCCGAGTATGTAGATTACTTATTTGCTGTACATTATATAGATAGAGAAGCTCTTCAACTAGATGAGCTACAAACCATTACGCAACAATTGGCAGAGCAAGGATGGTATGTGTTACTACATGGTCGGAAATTATATATAATGCCCCATGTGCTAACAAAGGAGGCAGCAGTTACGTATTTGAAGGAACAATTTGGTACATATAATTTACACGTAGCAGCAGGAGATTCCATTTTGGACTATGGCATGATGGCAATCGCTGATATAGCTTATACGCCTCATCATGGAGATGTGCAAGAGATGCAACAATGTTCATTACCACATACAACCTATTCCAGAAAAAGTGGAGAAGCATTTACGAAGGAGCTATTAGAAGCAGTTTTACAATTAGCAACAAAGTAAATTTCAGGGGAGGTGGCGTTTGTATGCAAGTACGAGCAATACAAGCAATTTTGGAGCGAGAGCCAATGGATTGGCTCCAAGCGTTTCAAGATTCACCGAAAAATCGACCATTTTATGAAGAAACAGCACAGCATATTCAATTTAGTCGTATTGCAGTGCGTGTACTTGGTGTGCCTGTAGAAGAGGATGACTATTTTAATCAGCTATATACTTTGGCACAGCAACCTACTATTCATATTTTAAGCGAAGAATTGAATAAGCATATTGAACAGCAGGATTTTCAAGCATTACAGCATATTCTATCGCAGCACCAGCAAACATCAAAAGGTTTATCCATTAATCGATTAATTGCCATGATGTATGGGCATCAGTTAATACCCAAGCATGATCATACGGAGATAAATCGCCATTTACAGCTTGCGACGATTCGAGTAGTCGAACGTTTTCAACAACAGCAAGCATTAGGGTTAATGTCGAATGAGTTCAGGCGTTTCTTAATTGATATGGTGAAGTGGCTTAAAAATCATTGGATTATTTGGACAAAGGAAATGAGCCCAACAGATGATTTTCCGAAGGTTGTTTGGTATGGGGAGTTGACGTTGAGCCAAAGTTACTTTTTATTATTATTGATGGAACTTGGCTGTGATGTGTTAATTTTTCATCCAAATAAGGATGATGCATTTGCTGGCATTGATACAACAAATGCTTTTTCGATTACACATGATTATGTGAACCAAACAGCATTACAGCCATTCCCTGATAAATTACGTGATCGTCAGGCAACAGTGGGCTACCGTTCTAGTCAGCATTTTGAGCAATTAATGCACAATCAGTCATCAGGTGTTTATCGCGCATGGCAGTTTCAGGAGTGTATGCCACGTGCATTAACATTGCGTATGACCTATGATGACATTTTGATTTATGCCCATGAAAAAGCGATGGTTCGCCCTAGCTTTGAGGTTGTAAATCAAGAAATCGTGATTCCTGTTATTTTTGCGAAAGTGAGTGGTGTGACGAATAGACGGGAAGACTATTGGGATATGCTTCATCAGCTAGTAGTTAGTCCGTTTACTTTATTTGTGCAAAAATTCCCATATACAAAAACAAGTAAAGCTAATTTTCATTTCCACTATCAGCATTGCTTAGTAAATGGAGAATTATCTGTGGACCGCATTATGCAAAGCGATTGGTGGCAATATGATACGTTGACATTTGAGCTACAGCGAGCTATTGCATATACGATGAAAATGGTTTGTGAGCAGCCAATATTGAAGCAACAACCAAATGAATCTTTATATGAACTGCAATTATTTGTATTTAAGCAACTAACCATGATTCCTGAAGAAATATTGCGACTGCTACAAGGCTTTGATTATGCGCAAGATATACCTAAAATCGTGCTCTATCAAGCGCCAGAGCAACCTATGTTAACCCGTGAAGATGTTGTGCTATTAGCATTTTTGAATCGCTTTGGTGTGGACATTGTTCATTACAATCCAACAGGGCAATTAGATATGGAAAAGCATTTACAAGAAGATACGTTTGATGTGCATCGTTTAGAGCAAATGGTATTTGACCTACAGTATGAAGCACCTAAAAAACAAAAGCCAACAGCCGAAAAGGGTATAAAGAAATTATTTAATCGCTTTTTTGATTCGTGAGGAGGAGGGCTTATCGTGAGGCTTGAACAGTTAACCCCTGAATTAGCAGTAACGGTCAAACAACAATTACGACAAAGTGCGGAAGTACAACAAATCGCCAATCATCTCAATATTAAAAATCAGATGGATGTGATGGCACTAGGGAAAGAGCCTGCGATAAAGTTAGCACAATTTTCTGATCGAATGTTGCAAATGTTAGCGACTTCCAAGGCAAATGACTCCAGTGCATTATTGAAGCAATTAGAAGACTTACTTGTGAAATTTGATCGTCAAGAGTCGACAGAGGAAAAAGGCTTTTTCAAAAAGTTTTTTAAACGACCTGCCAAAAAAGAGGAAGATATATTGGCGAGTTATCCTATTATTAGTCGAGATATTGAGAAAATCCATTATCAATTTGTTGTAATGGAAGATACATTAGCACAGGATAATCGAATGCTTGCTCAATTGTATAATGAAGACATCCAGTATTATTTGGAATTGGAGAAATACAGTGTGGCAGCGGAGATGAAACTAGAGGAAATACAAACAACTTTAATGCCGATGTATGAAAAGCAAAGTATGTCAGGTAATCAAATGGCTCAAATGGAACTGACGACTTTACAAAATAGTGCTGAGTTATTAGCACAGAAAATAGATGAGCTTGAAAAATCACGTATGGTGGCGATTTTAGCAGCACCACAAATTGAAATGCTACGTCAAGGCAATCATCAATTAATCGAGCAAATTAACAATGCCTTTGTGAAGACCATTCCTGTCTTTAAACTGGGGATGATGAATGCGATTCAAAATAAAAAACAGCAATTACAGCAAAATTCTGCCGCAGCATTTGAAAAACGAATGCATCAATTTGGCGGTGCTAATGCAGACGCTGTGCAATTAAGCATGATGATGGCTCAGCAAACAGACAGCACACTATCGCTTGAGGATATTTGGGAGACACTGATGATTGGCATTGCAGACTATCGTCAATTACGTGATGAGCAAACAACAAAGCAACAACAAATCGAGCAACAATTAATGACATTACAGCCATAAGAAAATCCCTGTTCACTGCTGTGACAGGGATTTTGATTATGAAAAATCCTCCTCTAACTCTACGTCAAGCTCTTGCCCATGGTAATTTTGATAGGACACGATGAGTGTATCTAGATGCTCTAGGTTTTCCTCATAATCTAAAATACGAGATAAAATATAAAGCAAGTGATAGCTTGAAAACTCCGTCTCATCTTCTTCACGAGCTACCGTTATTTGTTGAATGAAAATTTCCATTAATTCATTACGCTGAATGTAATCGATATTTTTACTCCATTCGGAATGCTCGGGCTTGAGCTTGCCTGTATATTTCAGCAAGAGCTGTTCGTGATAGGTGAGCAAAAAATCCAAACGTTCCTGAATCATGAGATGAAATTGCGTCGGTAATGGTGCTAATTCATTTTCATGCTTATGCAAGCGTTGCAATAACTCCAAGCTTTTTTTAGAAGTAACAATCATTTGACGATAGACAACGAGCTTGCGGGCTTTCACGTACGTTTTATGTTTTAAGTAATTACGTTCTTCTTTATACAATTCATATAATAGGTCAACACGTGTCATACGACCTTTAAATTTACTTAAAGCAGCTTTTGTGGATGTATGTTCAGATGCTTGTCGTACAGCTAATCGAGTCCAACGAATAATATCATCCTGTAACATATAAATTTTATGAAATAGCTTTGCCTCATATTTCGGTGGTAAGAAAAATAGGTTGACGATAAAAGCTGCAAGTACCCCAACTAAGATCGTTGTAAAGCGAATTAAACCGAATGTCAAGAAGTCATCTCCTTGAATTTCCATAATCGCTACAACCGTTACAAGTGCTAATGATAAAGATTTTTCTAGCTTAAATTTTATCATTAAGCCGAGTGTTATAATGACTGCAATACCAATGGCGACAACATGATGGCCGAAAAGTAAGCCAAAGCTTACGGCAATTGTAGCACCAATGATATTTGCTTGTATTTGCTCTACAATGGTTTGATAGGAGCGATAAATGGATGGTTGAATAGCAAAAATAGCTGCAATACCAGCAAAGACAGGAGATGGTAAGTGCAATAGTTCTGCTGCAAATAAGGCGAAAACAATGGCGACACCTGTTTTAAATATACGGGCACCTAATTTCATAGACGATAGCTGTCCTTTCTATATCAAAATTCAACTTCTATACATTATAAGGGGAAGTGCTCAGAAAATACATGGATATGCCATGAAAAAACGACTCCTAGTATGTAAGAGTCGTCGTTTTCTTTATAACTGTGAAAATGCGTAATCGACAGCTTGAATCGTTTCATGAATATCTGCTTCTGTATGTTCGGTAGTTAAGAACCATGCCTCATATTTAGAAGGTGCTAAATTAATACCTTGCGCTAACATTAATTTAAAGAAGCGACCAAAAATTTCACCATTTGAATTTTCCGCTTGCTCATAATTTTCAACTTTCACGTCTGTAAAGTAAATTGTTAATGCGCCTTTTAAACGATTGACAGTAATTGTGACATGATGTTTTTGTGCAGCCGCTAAGATGCCTTCTTCTAGTAGTGCACCAAGGCGGTCCATTTCATCATAAATACCTGGTGTTTGTAGCACTTCTAGGCAGGCAATACCTGCTTGCATCGAGGCAGGGTTACCAGCCATTGTACCAGCTTGGTAGGCTGGCCCTAATGGTGCGACCGTATCCATAACCTCTTTGCGACCACCATATGCCCCAATTGGTAAGCCCCCACCGATTACCTTACCAAGCGCCGTTAAATCAGGTGTTAAGCCAAGTAAATTTTGAGCACCACCATAATGGAAGCGGAATGCAGTAATGACCTCATCGTGAATCGTTAATGCCCCTTTTTCTGTAGCTGTAGCGTGTACTAGCTCAAGGAAGCCAGCGTTCGGCTCAACAATACCGAAGTTTCCAACAATCGGCTCAATTAAAATCGCAGCAATTTGCTCGCCCCATTTATCCATTGCTTCCATAAATGCTTCAGGATTATTAAATGGCACTGTGATGACTTCCTCTGCTGTTGATGTTGTCACACCTGCTGAATCAGGTGTACCTAATGTAGCGGGACCAGAACCAGCAGCTACTAAAACTAAATCGAAGTGCCCATGATAGCAACCAGCGAACTTCATAATTTTTGTGCGTCCTGTATAAGCACGAGCAATACGAATAGTGGTCATCACAGCTTCTGTACCAGAATTATTAAAACGTACCTTATCCATAGAAGGAATCGCTTCTTTTAACATTTTAGCAAATGTTACTTCATATTCTGTTGGTGTACCAAATAACGTACCATTTTCAGCAGCATGTGTAATTGCCTTTGCGATATGTGGATGGCCATGTCCAGTAACAATTGGACCATAAGCCGCTAAATAATCGATATAGCGGTTGCCGTCTACATCCCAAAAATAAGCGCCTTTACCACGAGCCATTGCGACAGGTGAGCCCCCACCTACGCCTTTATAAGAACGAGAAGGGCTGTTTACACCACCCACAATATGTTGTAGTGCTTCAGCGTGCAGTGTTTCAGATTTTGTATGTTTCATAAATAGTTGCCTCCTAACTTCATAACTCCTCTATTGTAGACCTAATATAACAAGAAATCCAAAGATTTTTAGCGTAAAATAGAGAGAGTATAGGAGGTAATGATGATGAGTTTAATAGAAGGAAATAAAGCACCTGCGTTTTCATTGCTTAATGAAAAGGAAGAAATGGTGAGCTTAGCTGATTTTCAAGGGAAGTATGTTATTTTATACTTTTATCCAAAAGATATGACACAGGGCTGCACAACGGAGGCTTGTGATTTTCGAGATAAACATGAGGATTTTAGCCGATTAAATGCAGTTGTACTTGGTGTAAGCCTTGATGATGCAAAGCGACATGTAAAATTTATCGATAAACATGGCTTGCCATTTTCATTACTAGTAGATAGTGAACATCAAACAGCGGAGGCTTATGGTGTGTGGGTGTTAAAGAAAATGTATGGGCGAGAATTTATGGGTGTGGAGCGTTCAACATTTTTGATTGATCCACAAGGTTGTTTAGTTAAATCTTGGCGTAAAGTGCGTGTGAAAAATCATATTGAAGAGGTTTATACATTTTTAGCACAGTTGGAGGGAATACAATGAGAATCTATTTTACATTTGAACCACGACCTGATTTATGTGAGTCATTACTAGCAGAATTTCCACAAGTCCATTTTGTGTTTGAACGTCGTTTATCACATGAGGAATTGACCCAAGCAGATGTGCTTGTTACATATGGAGAAGATGTAACAGAGGAGGCCCTACAGTATGCACCTAATTTGAAATGGATTTTCGTTGCTTCTGCGGGAATTGAAAAATTACCAGCACAGGCGATTATGGAACGCAGTATTATTGTCTCGAATGTGCGAGGAATTCATAAAACGCCAATGGCAGAATCCGTGCTCGCACACATTTTGGCATTGAAGCGTGCGATACCTTGGATATATGAACAGCAGCAAAAGAGTGAATGGTCGAAAAAAGCGAAGCAATCTGAATTATATGGTAGTACAGCACTTATTTTAGGTCCAGGTGCAATCGGCTCAGAGATTGGGCGTTTATTGCAAGCATTTGGTGTCAAAACAATTGGCTGTAATCGTTCAGGTCAAACAGCTCCTTACATGGACAGTATGACAAACTTTACACAGCTAACAGATGTTTTACCGCAAGCAGATATTGTCATTGCCGTTTTACCAAAGACAGCGGAAACAACACATTTACTGACTGAAGTGCATTTCCGTGCAATGAAAAATAGTGCCATTTTCATGAACTTTGGACGTGGTAATTTAGTAGAAGAACATGTACTGCTGCATGCAATGAAGGCACAGGAGATTGGCTATGCTGTACTAGATGTGTTTGAGCAGGAGCCTTTGACAGCTGATAATCCTTTATGGTCGTTACCAAATGTTATCATCTCACCTCATATTTCTAGCCATTCCTCACGTTATGTAGAAAGAAGCTTAGCTATTTTTAAACCGAATTTGGCAAAGTGGTTACGTGGTGAAGGAGATTTAGAAAATTTACTAGACTTATCACGAGGATATTGATAGCTGAATATTGACAGAAGTAAGTCTCATTATATACACTAATTATAACAATTATAAAATAATAATCTTTATGAAAGAGGTGCATGACGATGTCTACAACGCATTTACAAGATGCACTTGACACGTTAAAAACCACTGGTGTACGCATTACGCCTCAACGTCATGCGATTTTAGAATATTTAATTCAATCAATGGCACATCCAACTGCCGATGAAATTTACAAAGCTCTTGAAGGCAGATTTCCGAATATGAGTGTGGCAACTGTTTATAATAATTTGCGTGTTTTTCGCGAAGTCGGTCTTGTGAAAGAGCTAACATATGGTGATGCCTCTAGTCGCTTTGATTTTGTGACAAATGATCACTACCATATGATTTGTGAATGCTGTGGAAAAATAGTCGATTTTCATTATCCAGGTCTTGATGAAATCGAACATTTTGCATCGCAAGTAACAGGGTTTGATGTGCACTCGCATCGTTTAGAACTATACGGCACTTGTGCTACGTGTAAAGCAGTTTCTACTAATGTACAATGAAAAAACTCCTAGCTTCTTAATGGGCTAGGAGTTTTTTTTCTTGGTATTATAAGATTGGTCAAACTCTTTTCCTTCAAGTGTTGGATCCAATGTTAATGGCTCGTTGCAATACATACACATATCTACACGACCTAATACTTTGGTATGCTTATGACAATTTGGACATTCTACTTGAACAGCACGTGTTGATAATAGTCCAATCCATGCGTAAACAACTGTACTACCGATAATACATAGCACGCCAAGCGTCATGAAAATTAAAACGAGCACTGGATGGTTTTTAAAGAAGATACCTCCATACATAACCACAAAGCCTATAAAAATAAGTGCTAGAGCAAATGAACGGATTTTATTGATTTTATTTTTGTAAGGTTTCATGTTAAATAACCTACCTCCCAATCTAAAATCTACTATACCATATAAGTCGTTCGTGTTTTAGCATTGAGTGCTTAGAAAGAAGGAATCTTTTGAAGAGATGTCGAATTTTTAACACGAGTATTTAGAGAGGGGGATTAGAAATGGAGCAAGTTTTACGTCCGATATATCAAGAACGAGCGAGCCAAGCGAATACGTTAGGTGTTATTTTAGTTGAAAAAAATAATGAACGGAGTAATGTCACAGATACGTTTGATACCATCTTATTGATTATTGTCAAAGAAGCCATACAGCCTGTTTTCACAAAACATTATTCATATGATGACCATAAAGTAGCTTTACATACAATTACAGAAGAACAAATAAGAAAATGGCTACTAATTGGTTCTAATAAAAAGGTGGTTGATTGGATTTTCTTTGGGCGTGTTTTATTTGATCGTAATGAATTTTTCCATAAGCTCAAAATTGAACTGCAAGAGTTTCCGTTCAATGGTCGTAAAATCAAGATAGGTATTCAATTTTCAAAACTTATCCGTCGTTATCTAGAAGGAAAAGAATATTTTGAGAAAGGGCATTATTTAGATGCTTATAGCCATGTCGTAGATTCTTTACATTATTTGGGACGATTATCTATCATTAATAGCGGTTTATACCCAGAAGTAACGGTTTGGGCACAAGTAAAGAAGATTGAACCAGCTATTTATAAGTTGTACGAGGAGCTTGTAACAAGCAATGAATCTTTGGAGAAGCGATTAGAGCTGTTATTTTTAGCTAGTGAATTTTTAATTCATTCACGTACAGATGATGGAGCAAGACATATTTTAGAAGTGATGCAAACAAAAGAGTTTTGGACAATTCAGGAATTACACGATCATCATGAGCTTAAAAATTACTCTGTAGATTTAGAAGTCTTCATTGAATATTTAGTTGGGAAAGGCTATATTCTAGCTGAATTAGATATTTCTAAAAGTGAAGCAGTTTTCCATCGACATTATAAAGTAAATTTAGCGATGCTAGAGAAAATACGAGGAAATTAATGCGTGTTAGATAGTTTGGAGTGCCTTTGTAATAGAGGTAACTCCAAGCCATTTTTTATTTTAGGGGATATTTATTACCGGTTAGATAAAGGTGCATATGATTAAAAAACAGCTAGTATTGTAATGACATATGCTATAGGGTGGTGGGTTTTATAAGGCAAAAGTGTATGAGCTACATAGCAGAAGCTAAGGAGGAAATAGTATTTTAAAAAAATTGTTGACGAATATTATGTATATAGTATATATTATTAATTGTCGTTAAGAACATAGCAGTTCTTTTTGAAAATCAAAATTAAAGTTTTTATAAAAACTGTTGACATGTTGTTAGAATAGCGATAACATAGAGAAGTCGCTAAAAACGATAAAACATGAACCTTGAAAACTGAACAAACAAAGCGTAATCAATAAAGTAAGACAATTTTGGACATCATACCAAAATATGATGCCAGCAATGTTTTCTGTGCGAAAGCGTAGTGAAACATAGCGTCAGCAATT
>NZ_BRZA01000007.1 GCF_026012395.1 Lysinibacillus piscis | reverse complement strand
ACGTCAAAGGAGCAAGCTCCTTCTTCGTCCGCTCGACTTGCATGTATTAGGCACGCCGCCAGCGTTCGTCCTGAGCCAGGATCAAACTCTCCATAAAAGAGAAATCTGAATAGCTCAAATCTCATTGCTGGCATCATATTTTGGTATGATGTCCAAAATTGTCTTACTTCTATTGATTACGCTTTGTTTGTTCAGTTTTCAAGGTTCATATAAGTAACTTTTAATACTTTAACATCTCATTAACTATTTGTCAATCTAATATATTATTTTTTAAAAATTATTTGTTGTTCTCTTAACAACGTATCTAAATATATCATTAATATTTTAATAAAGCAACTACATTTTAAAAGAAAAATAATTCTGTTAAATCACCTATATAAATTCAAATTAATACGATTTTTATCATCAAATAAAAATTTACTTACTTCATCACTAAAAATAATAGAAGCAATGAATTATTTTGATTTATATCGCCTTTGTTTCTATAGCTCCCCTCTATCTATATCAGTCATCTCTTGATTAATTTAACATTGAATCTTCAAATATCTTTTATTGCTCAAAATAAAAGCTGTTCACAAATTAACATACACATTTGTGAACAGCTTTTTTCTATAGAGTTGCTAAATATAATAAGAAGATTACACCAAAGACATACATAATCGGACTAACCTCTTTTGCTTTTCCTTTAATAACCATTGTTAATGGATAGAAAACAAAGCCTACTGCGATACCAGTAGCAATCGAATATGTTAATGGCATCATAATCATTGTTAAAAATGATGGTACAGCGATTTCAAAACGATTCCAACTAATTTGCCCTAAGGAAGCGACCATTAAAACACCTACAATAATTAACGCTGGAGCAGTGACCGCTGATGTAATAACGCCTAACAATGGTGCAAAGAATAAAGCTAGTAAAAATAAGCAGCCTGTTACAATAGAAGCAAAGCCTGAACGTGCACCTGCAGCTACTCCAGAAGATGACTCTACATAAGAAGTGATTGTCGATGTACCAAAGATAGAACCAATAATGGTTGCAATAGAATCAGAAATTAACGCTTTACCTGCACGTGGTAAACGATTATTTTTTACTAGCCCTGCTTGATTTGCTACAGCCATTAATGTACCTGCATTATCAAAGAAATCTACAAATAAAAACGTTAAAATAACGGATAGCATCGATAATGTGTAGAAGCTTGGGTCAGAGAAAGCACTGAATAATGCACCGAATGTTGGCGCAATACTAGGTGGTGTATCCATCACTTTAGTTGGTAAATCTACAAGACCTGTTATCATGCCAACGATTGATGTAATCACCATGCCATAAAATACGCCACCTTTAACACCACGTACCATTAAAATAACCGTTACAATAATTCCGAAAATAGCTAATAATACTTTTGGATCACGCAAATCACCAATTCCAACTAAAGTAGCGTTATTATTGACGATAATTTCCGCATTCTGCATACCAATAAATGCAATAAATAAACCAATACCAGCGCCGACCGCTAGCTTTAACTCCATTGGAATAGCATTGATTAATTTTTCACGTAAACCTGTTAATGTTAATAATAAGAAGAAAACACCTGAAATAAATACTGCTGCTAACGCATGTTGCCATGGACTACCATTCACTAAAACAACTGTATAAGCAAAGAAAGCATTAAGTCCTAAACCAGGCGCTAAAGCTAGTGGATACTTTGCTAAGAATCCCATAATAAAACAGCCAATAGCCGCTGAAATTGCTGTTGCTACAAATACTGCGCCATAATCCATACGTAACGCATCTGGTAAATCTTTCACGCTATTCAATGTCAATGTCATTGGATTGACCACTAAAATATACGCCATTGCTAAAAATGTTGTAAAACCACCCAGAAACTCACGGCGATAGTTTGTTCCTAGTTCATCAAACATAAAATACTTTTTCATTCCAAAGAAATCCTCCGTTTGTCATCTTACACATCAAAAAAAGACACGCTTCCTATTCTACTAGTTGCATGCCTACGAATTACTTCATTAATTGATATAATGAAATTGTGATTTACTCACTAAATCGTAGTCAAGTCATTTACGGTAACTTGGTAGAAACTTACGGGCCTTATTCCCGACATTATACGACGACTTATTAAATTATAATAGTAATATATCATTTCATTTTTCATTTTTCAACCCTATTTCCGAACATTAATTATAAAAAACACAAAAAAGTTCGTGTAAATACATTCCAACACATGTTATAGGAGCCGATAAAAGATGAAAGCTGTTGTATTTGATTTAGATGGTACACTATTAAATCGTGATGCTTCATTAATTGCATTTGTAGAACATCAATATCATCGACTAGAAAAATTTTTAGATCATATTCCAAAAGAGCAATATATAAACCGTTTCATCACTTTAGATAACCACGGTTATACTTGGAAAGACAAGGTATATACACAGTTAATTACTGAATTCAATATCCAGCATCTATCTACTGAACAGCTATTAGCCGATTATATCCAACAATTTCAACACCACTGCATTGCCTTCCCTAATCTAGTAAAGCTCTTTCAACAATTAAAACAGCTAGATATCAAATTAGGCATTATTACAAATGGAATAGGGCAATTCCAGATGAGCAATATTCAAGCATTGGGAATTGACTTGTATGTGGACACTATACTAATTTCCGAATGGGAGGGTATCAAAAAACCAGACGCTGAAATTTTCATACGTGCCTTGCACAAATTGCATGTCACAGCAGATGAAAGTGTATTTGTTGGTGATCACCCTATCAATGATGTTCAAGCAGCTCAATTAGTTGGAATGACAAGTATTTGGAAGTCTAATTCACAATGGCAAGACGTTCAAGCTGATTTTATCATCAATGATTTGTTGGAGATTATTCCTATTGTGAAAATGCTCAAGTGAAATAATAAAAGCCCTCTGTTACTCACCTTTGAAGATGCCTAACAGAGAGCTTTTCTTTAATTAGTATGCTTTATCTCTCCACTCTACTTTGCAAGAGCTGGATTCTTTTTTCTAACTTTTGCTTCCAATCCTCCGCTAGTGCATCTACTGCTTGAATGCGTGTCATCGCAAGTGCATCTTCATTCTTAAAATACACTTCATTACAATGCAAAACAGATATACGTGCAGGATGTTTTTCTACGATTTCAATTTTTGAATCTGAATAAACTATACCCTCTTGCAGCACACGTGCAAGGAAACCTGTATAACCTGTTTCAATCATACGTTTGAGTAATGTGTTCGCTTCTGTATATTTATCAATCGTGCTGCATGGAATACGCCCCTGCGTAATTTGAATAACCGCATCACCGATTTTATAAACATCTCCAATACAAACATCTGCTTCTCTCATATTTGTTACTGTTAAGTTCTCACCAAATGCTGCTGTCGGCAATGCTTTACCAAGTTCCTGCTCCCATTGTGTATAATGCTCCAGCGGATATAAACAAACGGCACGATCAGGCCCACCATGATGTTTTTTATCCGCTACATCATTTCCTTTAAAGCCATCAACTGTCAAATACACTTGTGAAACTGCTTGTTTTTCAATCCCCGTCACCATAGAACGTCCCTTACCATACTGCAATTCTTTTGGCATACCAATAGCCAGTGTATGAATAAATGCGCTACTTTCCATTTAACCCCTCCTTCAATTTCTATTTCTTCAGTTTACTATAGCTAATCTTATCAGTCATCACTTTCCTCGATGACTCGCTCATAAATGATAGCTCCTCTATGAGTATCTATGGAGGAGTGACACTGTATATCTGTCTAGTAGCAAAATATATATTTGTCTTGCTCTATAACAACATTCGAAAGAAATGACACCGGAGTTAAATATTGTAGATTTGTTTTAGGAGTTTTCTTACTCTCTTTTGCTGAGGGGCAGGCAGGCCTTCAACTCTACTTTCCAATACTTCTACAAATTGACGTTGATTGTTTTCATGAATACAGATAGCTATTCGTTCTGCATGTTGACCAACTTCTTTTGAACGGCACTCTTGCAGATGTTGCATTAAAATAGGAAAAAGATGCTCTTCGTATTTTAAATCTTGCTTGCAGAGCTTGGCTAATACAGATACACCATTATCAACAGTAATCACACTTCCATGATGAAAGGCAAATACGATTTTGTCTGCTTGTTTAAAAATGTTACGGGATTCAAGCTCTACGATTTGCGATAAAGCAGTCATGCTTCCCCAAACAAGGCGATTATTTTTCGAAACCAACAACTCAAGAAATTGTTCATAATAAGAGGCAATCAAATCAGGTCGCTTTTCTCCAATTTCATACAGTACTTTAATACAATCGTTGGCGATCCGTTTATCTTTAGCTTTCAATCCATTTACAATTTCATTGATTCCATTTTGATTTTCAGTCTTAATCAATTCTTCTGCTAATTCAATATTCGGTAATTCATCATTTCTATTTTGATTAGTAGCTAATTTATCGAGCATCTGTATCCTCCTGTTGATAATTATTTAGCATTGCTTTCATGATTTCTTATAGAGATTGATTCAACTTTGTATCCAAGAAAAGAAGATATCTGTATCGATTTTAGCTATCTTCTCCAACTAAAAGCCCTATTAATTGAAAGGAACTTTAGCCTTTTTCTGATAATCATTTATTTGGATATCCATTCGTATTGAATATCAGCTAAATTTTCTTCATTTTCATGTCCTCTACCTATGATTTCAAATCCATGTTTTTCATAAAATCTTTGTGCATTTTCATTCACTTCAAATGTGTACAATCTTAATCTCCCGCTTGATTGTGCTTTCACTCTATCTAGTAATGTTGGGCCTATACCCATTCCCTGATAATCTACGTGAATATATAGCTGGCTTATTTCCCTTTCATTATAGGCAATTACTCCAACTACTTTTTCATCCATTAATGCTAAATCTATTTGAAACTGCTCAGATAATACATGATTTAAAAAATAAACGTGATTTTCAAAGCTATGAATTTCTTTTTGTCCAATAGCCTGTTCCTTGCTATCTCGCCACATAGCTACTGTTTGTTCAGCATATTTGGGATTATACTGAGTAATTATCATTTTGTGCTGGTTCACCACAATACCTCCTTAAGTTTAGTTTACTACTTTATGTATTGTTTTCTAAATATAAATTTGCTGAATACTGCCTGTTACAAGTATTTTAGCATTTATCAAACTTCCTGCTAACTATCTTCACTAACTTGCACCCTTAGTTGAATAACAATAATATTTTTGAAAACAAATTTAAATTTACCTACATTAAAGTGTATTTTGCAAAGGTAAATACCATATCTATTTTGGTTATAATTATCAAAAATTAAACTGAATCATTTTATAAGAGTGAAGCAAAATCATGATTTCTCTCCTAAAAATCAATTTCCTGCAAGCTATTTACGCAACCAGAAAACAAAAAGTGCAATGAAAGTGCAATAAAAACAAAAAAGGAGCTAGAAACCCCTGATACATAAGGGTTTCTAACTCTCCTACTACTATTCCCACTCAATCGTTGCTGGTGGCTTACTCGTAATATCATACAGCACGCGGTTAACATGTTTTACTTCGTTTACTAAACGTACAGATACTTTCTCCAATACATCCCAAGGAATACGTGCCCAGTCCGATGTCATGCCGTCGATAGATGTTACGGCACGGATACCGATTGCGTAGTCGTATGTGCGAGCATCGCCCATTACGCCCACTGAACGGATATCAGGTAGCACTGTGAAGTATTGCCAGATGTCACGGTCAAGACCCGCTTTGGCAATTTCTTCACGTAGGATGAAGTCTGATTCACGTACGATTTCTAATTTTTCCTCTGTTACTTCGCCAAGTACACGGATACCTAGACCAGGACCTGGGAATGGTTGACGCCAAACGATTTTTTCATCAAGACCAAGCTCTAAGCCTAATGCACGTACTTCATCTTTAAATAATGTTTTTAACGGCTCGATTAATTGGAATTGCATATCTTCAGGTAAGCCACCCACATTATGATGTGACTTGATTGTTTGAGCCGTTGATGTACCAGACTCGATAATGTCTGTGTAAAGTGTACCTTGTGCTAGGAAGTCCATGCCTTCAAGCTTGGATGCTTCTTCGTCAAATACATAAATAAATTCGTTACCAATAATTTTACGTTTTTTCTCTGGATCAGATACGCCTGCAAGTTTGTCCATAAAGCGCTGACGTGCATCGATTTTGATAAGATTCATATCAAAGTCTTCTGTGAATGTTTTCATGACCTGCTCTACTTCACCTTTACGGTTTAAGTTATGGTCAACAAACATACATGTTAACTGGTCACCAATGGCTTTGTGGATTAATACTGCCACAACTGATGAATCAACACCGCCTGAAAGGGCACATAATACCTTTTTATCGCCTACTGTTTCACGGATTTTTGCAATTTCAAGCTCAATAAAGTTAGCCATTGACCAATCGCCTTTTGCCGCACAAATATCGAATACAAATTGACGTAATAAGTCATTACCATATACAGAGTGACGAACTTCTGGGTGGAATTGTACAGCGTATAGCTGACGTTCTACATTCGCCATTGCCGCAATTGGGCATGCCGCACTTGTTGCAATGACTTCAAAGCCAGCAGGTACTTCTGTTACATGGTCACCATGGCTCATCCAGACGATTTGCTCTGCTGGTAATTCGCCAAATAGCTTTGTTGCAGCTGTTACTTGAATTTCTGCTTTACCATATTCACGTGTTTCAGCACCTTCTACTTTACCACCTTGTGTGTGTGCCATTAGTTGCATACCGTAGCAAATGCCTAAAATTGGTAAACCTAAGTCAAAAATAGCTGGGTCTACATGGAAAGCTTTCTCGTCATAAACAGAGTTTGGACCGCCTGAAAAAATAATACCTACTGCATTCATCGCTTTGATTTCTTCTGCTGTAATCGTATGTGGGTGTAGTTCACTGAACACACCAAACTCACGAATACGACGTGTGATTAATTGATTAAACTGGCTTCCGAAGTCAAGAACGACAATTTTTTCTTGTTCTTTTAATAATGGGCTAGCTGACAAGATTTCCACCTCTTCTATTATTTTTAAAGATTGTCATATGTTCAAAGAAAAGCGCGTATGAAAGTAAAAACTCTCTACGCGCTCATCGGTTTCTAATACTAATAAAGGTGAATGAAAATCCACCCTCATAGAGAAATCATTTATGGTGACTTCGTAGAAACATCCGAACCTTATTATCGAACTTATATGAAAGCAATCTTTAGTATATATAATTTTTTTCATTTTACCGCTTGTCCCTAGTAAAATCAACCGATAGTGCGATTAATTAAATTTTCCCAAATTTCTTTCAGCTTGATGAAGTCACTAGTTTGCGTACTATTACCATAAATATATTGCTCATAAACGGCTGTTAATGTACTCATTTCATCCGTCTCCAATGCAGCGTCCACACGCTCTGCAAATACGCGCAATGTTTCGCCATCTTTCCGTCGTAAGCCAATACGTGCTAATTGTTTCACCAATACTTGATAAGACGCATCGAAATTAGTCCAATCCGCTTCTTTTCTACGATAGACATGAATATGCATTTTCGGAAGCCACGTTTTGCGTTTCACAAATAATGTGATACCAGTAAAAAGTAGCACAATGCTAAGTACAATCAATACATATTTTAACCATTTCCATATTTCAACAAAGCCCACACCTGCAACAATCGCATTTTTTGGTGAATGCTCTTCTTTTTCTTCTTCAAGCTGCTTTTCAGGCTGTTCTTTCGGCTGTTCCTCTGGTTTTACAGGTTGCTCTTGCTGTGGTGTCTCATTTGTAAAATCATAATCAATATTCACATTGCTTGTAAAACCAATTGTTGGCTCAAACTCCATCCAACCTGTTCCTGGAATATATGCCTCCACCCATGAGTGAGCATTGTTATTTGTGACATGATATTCTTTTACATCGTTGACTGTAGCGCCTTCTTCACCTGAAGCAAAGCCCTTTACCCAACGAGCTGGAATACCAACTGAACGTAACAAAACAATCATAGAAGTAGAAAAATTATCACAGTAACCCATCTTTGTTTCAAATAAAAATTGGTCAACATAATCTTCATCTTCTGCTGGTATAGCTACCTCATTTTTATCATAAATAAAGCTATTCATTGTAAAGTACCGTTCAATCGCTTTAATCTGCTCATATACAGAGGATTGGTTTTGTGTAATACGAATGGCTAAATCTTTTACTCTTTGTGGAACAGTCTCTGGTAATTGCAAAAAGCGCTCAAAATCTGAACTTAATGTTTCAAGCATAGCTGGATTAGATAACTGCAATTCTTCGTCTTTATATACAGGCTTACTATACGTTAGCTGATACTTTTCCAGTAGCTTAGCTTTACCATCTAGTTGTTGCACTGTAATCTTTTCATTGTGTGTATCTTGTATAAAAATAGCATCATCACCTGTTGCAACAGATATCATTCCATATGTTTGAAGTAAAAACGGCATAGGCATTGCCATTTCAATTTCAGTTTGACGTACTTGATCAGATGGTCCAATTGGCAAAGAGCTAGGAATTCTCATATTTTCGTTATACACCAATTGTTCAAAAGTACCTTTCGATTTCACCCAACCTTTGGATGTATATGTATCCTTTGTATCAATGCGCCAATAGTGACGGTCTTGGGATTTAGCTGTAAAAACAAGCGTATCATCTCCTTGGAATGGACCTCCTAATTGGCTATCATCTTCACCATATCCTACCGTTCTACTACCACTTCCACCATTCCCATAGCCAGTCACATTTTTAATGAATGGTACTGGGTCTGCCCATGTTGGACCTGTTTTCGGTAAGGAGAAGGCAACAACACTCACAAAAAGAATAGAAATAATCATTGGTAATGTAATCAGCCATTTTTTCGCTACATCTACTGGTTGATCACTTTGAATCCATAAGCGTTCTATCGTCAGCACTCCTGTTAATATCAATCCTAAAATCAGCACTTTGATAATCGCTACTTTACCATCATAGTCACTAAAGGTATCTAATGTTGCGATGAAAAATACGGTTAACGCCAGGAAATAAAAGATATTTTTACGCACAGCTACCCAATGATGAATCAAATAGATAAGCATCCAGATTAGTGCTAAAAAAAGAATGGTGCGGAAGCTATCTGTTACTTGTCCGAAATTCCCTGAAGTAATAGCCAACATATTCAATTTCCATTCATTCGCTAAATATGGAATGGTTTCTCTTGATAAAAAAGGATATTTACTATAGCTAAATACGACAAACCATGTAATATAGACAATTTTAATCGTCCCCGATAGCAACGGATGTATTTGCAATAAGCTAAGCACTAATGCTAAACCTATAAATACTAAAAATAGATGCAACATACCTGTATTCGTTAATTCCATTACAGGTGTCAGCCATTCACGTAAAATAAAAAAGATAATGATATAGGCAAATGTCAATTCACCTAAATTGGTTAATGATTTTTTCACGGCCTTCTCCCCTCCGTGAGTAAATAATAGTAATTCGCAGGGTCCACATAGACAATTTGAATTTTTTTATCATAGTGAATTTGCTGTGATACTGGCTCTTCTCCAATGACAAAACAAATACAATGATTAACAATATTCGCCAACAGATGAAGTACTTCATCTGTTAACGTATCTGTTACATATAGCAGTGTAGCCACTCGCTGGAAAATCTGCTCATCCTGTAGCTGTAAATGAACCTTATGAACAGGTTTAATCGCTGCTAGATGATACATCACTTGTCCTAGCTGTTGATGGCCTTGAATAAACGGAAATACTTTCGTATCAGCTCCTAGCGAAATAAAAGAAGCGTCCCCTCGTTCCTTCACAATCGTTTGTAGCATAGATGCGACGAGCTCCACTTTTTCTTCAAATAATGGAGAGCTTTTGGCATTTAATAAGAGAACGACTTCCTGTGATTGACGGTCTTCAAATTCCTTTGTTTGTAATGTTTGTGTCTTAGCAAATGCTTTCCAATGAATCCATGAAAATCGATCACCTGGTACATAATTACGCAATCCTACCGCCATCGTTGTATCTTTCACAATTGAATAAGATGATGTAGCTGTGCCTTTGTCAAACTTCGCTTGCAATGCAGCATATTTCATTTCACGTATACGAGGATAGACTAGAATGACTTGCTCATCATTTGCCGTGACCTGTTTCTTTGCCCAACCGAAAAAATCGTACAACATGAATGTCACCCCTTGGTAACGGTGTTCACCACGAGGCATACACTCTAACGTATACTGCCAAATGAAGGTTTTCCGAAAGCCTACAAATTGAAGACCATTCGTTCCGCCCATCTTCGCTTGCACCAACGCCTCACTGTTGACAAGCTCTTCCATCGTCAAATAGGCAAATGGGAAATAGGTTTTACGTTCTACTATCAGTGTGACCTTAGCTGACTGTCCATTTTCTATATGTGTAGGTTCAATTATACGTGTCACCTTTACAATTTCCTCTCTCACTAGTAAGCACATGAGTGCATAAAGTAAAAAGGGCGTCATTGTAAAAAAGACAAACCAACTGACAAATCCACCTTGAAACATGGCATAACAAAATATAGCTACCATTAATAAAACAACGAATGCAAAATGTTTATGTTTCCCTACCGCTCTCCACCATTTTTTCATCGCTCAGCAAACCTTTTTGTCGGCACAGGTGTTTTCGCAATAATCCGTTCGATAATCTCCTCTGCTCGAATTTGCTCATAACGAGCTTCAGGCTTTAATAGCACTCGATGACTAAAAACAAAGCGAGCTAAATATTGTACATCATCAGGTGTTACATAATTACGACCTTTGATAAAGGCATATGCTTGTGCAGCCTTCATCAATGACAAGGTCGCCCGTGGACTAACACCTAAATGCACATAGCTGTTTTCTCGCGTTTGTGTCGCTAATTCAACGATATAGCTTTTCACAGAATCCTCCACATACACACCTTGGATAAGCTCTTGTAGTTCGATTAGTTGTGTCAGTGTCAATACAGCTTCCAGTTGTTCAATCGGTCGTCCTGTTTCGGCACGGCGTAATATTTCCATCTCCTCTTTTCTTGAAGGATAGCCCATTTTAATTTTCATTAAAAAACGGTCAAGTTGCGCCTCTGGCAATGGATACGTCCCTTCATGTTCAATTGGATTTTGTGTAGCCATGACGAAAAACGGCTGTTGAATGGCAAAGGTATGTCCATCTATTGTGACAGAAGATTCCTCCATCCCTTCTAATAAAGCAGATTGTGTTTTCGGGGATGTACGATTAATTTCATCAGCTAATATAACATTGCCCATAATCGGTCCTGCTCTAAATTCAAATTCCATTGTTTTTGGGTTATACATTGAAATCCCTACCACATCTGATGGCAATAAATCAGGTGTAAATTGAATGCGTTTAAATTGGGCATCAAAGGATTTGGCTAATGCTCTTACCATCATAGTCTTTCCAACACCAGGGACATCTTCAAGTAAAATATGTCCTCTTGCTAGTAAAGCAACAATACTCAGCTCAGCAACCTCTCGTTTTCCAACAATCACTTTCTCTATATTATCAATTACACGTTGTATTTGTTCATTCATACCTCAAACCTCCTGCTTCATCCAACAATTGTTTAAATTGTACAAAAACTCACCTTTAGCATAACGAAATTTCCACAGTAATACAAATATGAACCTCAATATCCATTATACTTTAACTAGGACGTGTCTAAAAACGTGTCACTTCATGAATAATCGGGCGAATGCGTTTGCTTTGCGGGCGAAACATTACTTTTGACAGGGCTTTTGTACAAAATGATGGATAGTAAAAGCATACATAGCATCTGAATTTGTAGTTTTTAGACACATCTTAGCTATCATCTAGATTTTTTTGAATATGTAAAGGAAATGACTGAGGCTAAATCAAAATAAAAAGCCCTCTACATCCAAATCGTGTAGAGAGCTGCTTATATGGAAGAACGGTAACTTTTGAGTAGCTTCTTTTGCTTGCTTAAACGATTAAGCTTCGTTGCCGTTTCATTTAATTCATTATGCATGTGTAAATCCTGTGCATTGCTTACAACTGCGATGTCTAATGCGTTCATTTGATGTTGAACACCCTGTGCGCGATGAGTCGTCCGCTGCTGCTCTTTATTTTTCCGCATATTCTGCTGAAATTGCTTCTTCGCATGTTGATTAAAATTATGACTAACATCACTCGCATGTAAATACGGCTGGTCATTTCGGAACGTACTGCTTGTCGTTGCACTTATTCTAGAAGTTCTCATCTATCGTTACCCTCCTTTATCATTCCATTCCCTCTATAGGTATTTATATCGACATTATATGCAGGAAATGAAGCATATAGTACTGTTTACATACAAAAAAAGCTATGTCTCGAATAGAAACATAGCTTTTCAGTATTATTTTCTCCAAAAATCATCAAAAATTGTAATCGGCATATGGCGTTTATGTTGGGAGCGTAAATAATGTCCCTCTAGTATTTGACGAGCCTCCTCAGGAATTATCTTACCCTCCAAATAATCATCAATTTGCTCATATGTGACCCCAAGAGCTGTTTCATCTGGTAATGATGGACGATTTTCTTCTAAATCTGCTGTTGGCACTTTAATATATAAATGTGCAGGACAATCAAGGGCTGCTAATAACTGCTTACCTTGGCGCTTATTGAGACGGAAAATAGGCATTAAATCTGCTCCACCATCACCAAATTTCGTATAAAATCCTGTGATAGCCTCTGCCGCATGGTCTGTTCCTAAAACGACTGCATTGTGCATAGCTGCGATGGAATATTGCACTTTCATACGCTCACGAGCCTTTTCATTTCCTTTGACAAAATCGCTTATTTCCACACCTGCATCTACTAATGCTTGCACACTCGCATCCACTGCACCTTTAATATTGACTGTATAATTTTTCGTAGATTGTATAAATGCTAAAGCATCCTGACAATCCTGCTCATCTGCCTGTGCACCATATGGTAGACGTACAGTCCAAAATGAATACCGTTCTTCTCCCGCTTCTACATTTAGCTCATCCACCGCAAGCTGTGTAAGCTTTCCTGTTAGTGTGGAATCTTGACCGCCCGATATACCAAGCACAAAGCCTTTGACAAAAGGATAACGCTTTGCATAATCCTTTAAAAATTGAATCGACCGACGAATTTCATATTGTACATCAATTGTTGGTAAGACATGTAATTCTTTAATAATTTGCTGTTGCAATGTCATCTGTAATTGCCCTCCTATAAATGGCTGACCATTTCGCTTGCCTCTTGAATATTGCGCATTTTATTATCCCAGCATTTTTGGCTCAAATCGACAGGGTATTCTTCAGGGTTCATCGCACGTTTGTATTCATCCCATAGTAAATTCAAGTTTTCAGCGGCATAATTACGCATTTCCTCTAATGTAGGGTTGTCATAAATAATTTCACCCTTTTGAATAACGTGCTGATGTAAATTTTTCGCTTCAAAATTTGTGACAAATTTCGACACAAATGTATGCACAGGATGGAACATTTTGATACGTTCCTCTGTTGCTGGATTTTCATCCTGCAATGTAATATAGTCCCCTTCAGCCTTACCATTCTCTTTATCAATAATACGGTAAACATGTTTTAAACCTGGTGTTGTGACCTTCTCTGCATTTGCTGAAATTTTAATGGTATCCGCTAACAGTCCTTCTTTATTTTCAATAGCCACCATTTTATAAACAGCCCCTAGCGCAGGTTGGTCGTAGGCAGTAATCAACTTTGTACCGATTCCCCAAACGTCTACCTTTGCATCCTGTGCCTTTAAATTTAAAATTGTATATTCATCTAAATCATTTGACACAATAATTTTTGCATTTGGGAAGCCAGCCTCATCTAGCATACGGCGGGCCTCTTTTGATAAAAAGGCAATATCTCCACTATCTAAACGAATGCCAACAAAATTAATTTTATCTCCTAGCTCTTTTGCTACTTTGATAGCTGTTGGTACACCAGATTTTAACGTATTGTAAGTATCCACTAAAAATACGCAATCACGATGACGTTTTGCATATGCATGGAAGGCATCATAATCGTTTTTATAGGCTTGCACCAGTGCATGTGCGTGTGTACCTGATACAGGGATATTGAATAGCTTCCCAGCACGAACATTACTAGTAGATGCAAAGCCACCAATAAATGCTGCCCTTGTTCCCCAAATTGCGGCATCCATCTCATGCGCACGACGTGTACCAAATTCCATAGCTGCTTCATTTTTTATGATTTGCTTAATGCGGCTTGCTTTTGTGGCAATCAGTGTTTGGTAATTTACGATATTCAACAACGCAGTTTCAATTAACTGTGCCTCTACTAATGGTGCTTCGATGCGAATAATCGGCTCATTCGCAAAGACTAGCTCTCCCTCCACCATTGAATAGACATCCCCCGTAAAGCGAATATCCTTCAAATAGGCTAGAAAATCATCTTGATAGCCAAGCTCCTCACGCAAATAAGCAATATCTGAGTCACTGAAATGAAAATCATGTAAATATGCCAGTATACGTTCTAACCCTGCAAAAATAGCGTAGCCATTACCAAATGGTAGCTTTCGGAAATATATTTCAAAGACAGCTTTACGGTTATGTACACCATCTGCCCAATACGATTCTGCCATATTGATTTGATACAAATCTGTGTGCAACGCTAAACTATCATCTGCATAGTTCGATCTCATAAAAATCCCCTCTTTCCATCAGTCTATTCGCCAGAACTAAGTATCTCTTTTGTCGATATTTGTCCAACGAATTCAAAATATTAGTCCTAGTATACACCATATCTCAAAAAACTTGTGTGCAATCTTCTCTCCATTCATGTTAGAAAACCTTACATTAAAAATCAGAATTTTCAGTTTAGTTCACAATTCAGACACAATTAAAGATAGCGCTTTCATCCTTTTTATATAAACTTCAAAAAATTTTTATTTCAAAAGGCGAAATATTTCATGTCACAAAACCTAACATGACTAAACAAAAATATATTGCTCTATTATCCATTCGTCGTTAACATGAAAACAAATCATAACAAGGAGCTGAAATGTATGAAAAAAATTGAGGCGATTATTCGTCCTGAGGTTTTTGGTGCTGTCCGTGATGGCTTAGCAAAAGAAGGTTTTGCAGGTCTTAGTGTTTCGGAAATTGCTGGCTGTGGTCGTCAGCTAGGGCATACAGGACTATTTCGTGGTAACACGTATGAAATTGAATTTTTACCAAAGCTAAAATTAGAGTTAATTGTTGATGATGACAAAGTAAACCCTATCGTTGAAGTATTACTACGTGATGCAGCAACAGGTAAGGTTGGTGATGGGAAAATTTTCATTTATCCTATAGAACAAGCAATTCGGATTCGTACAAAAGAAGTCGGATCTGTTGCAGTAGAATAAGGAGGCGCTAATTTATGAATGAGGCATTATTATCGGTTAATTTAGTTTGGGTTATGCTCGGTACCATTTTAGTTTTTCTTATGCATGCAGGGTTCGCCATGGTAGAAGCTGGATTTACACGTTCTAAAAACGCAGTCAATATTATTATGAAAAACTTCCTGACTATTTCTCTTGGTGCGGTTATTTACTTTTTATGTGGCTATGCTGTCATGTTTGGTGATACAGCTGGTGGTCTATTTGGTACAAGTGGCTTCGCTTTACAAGGCGACCATGATCTTGCATTCTTTATTTTCCAAACAATGTTTGCTGCAACAGGTGCAACGATTCTCTCTGGCGCTGTAGCAGAACGTACAAATATTTTCGCTTATATTGGTGTCATTATTTTAATGACTCTGTTCGTATATCCTGTTGTTGGTCACTGGGTTTGGAGTGGGCAAGGATGGTTAACGGACCTTGGCTTTATTGATTTTGCTGGTTCTACAGTTGTGCACTTAACAGGAGCTGTAGCAGCTTGTATTGCAGCAATTATGATTGGCCCTCGACTTGGGAAATATGAAAATGGTCATGTGAATGTTATTACAGGGCATAGTATTCCATTAGGAGCTTTAGGTGTATTTCTACTATGGTTTGGCTGGTTTGGCTTCAATGGTGCTTCTACATTAGTCGCTGATCCATCCCTAGTACCTAGTGTTATCGCTAATACCTTCTTCGCTGGAGCTGTTGGCGTTGTAGCAACTGCCTTTTATACAAAATTCCGCTATGGCTATATTGATGGTTCATTGACATTAAATGGTGCGCTGGCAGGGCTTGTAGGTATTACAGCTGGAGCAGCGAATGTTAGTATTTTTGGTTCAATGATGATTGGTCTTGTAGCAGCACCTTTATTAGTTGAAGGTCTTCGTTTTATTGAATGGAAACTAAAAATTGATGACCCTGTTGGTGCTATTGCTGTACACGGTATTTGCGGTGTTTGGGGAACATTAGCAGTTGGTTTATTCGATACACATGGGCAAGGGTTATTTTATGGCGGTGGTCTGCACTTGCTTGGTATTCAAGCTATCGGCGTGCTGGCAGCCATTGTCTGGGTTAGTGTTTCCGTAACTATTGGCTTACGTGTTATTCAATTATTTGTACCATTACGTGTATCTGCTGAAGAGGAAATGGGTGGATTGGACGTAAGTGAACATGGAACGCCTGCATATGAATACCAAGAAGTATTCAAAAGCTCTGCTATTCAAGGCGAAACATTCGCACAGCGTTT
Organism: Lysinibacillus piscis; assembly: GCF_026012395.1. Lineage (GTDB taxonomy): Bacteria > Bacillota > Bacilli > Bacillales_A > Planococcaceae > Lysinibacillus > Lysinibacillus piscis. Next base: position 66,905 of record NZ_BRZA01000007.1, on the reverse strand, counting down.
AACACATTTCGGCAAAACGCACACACATGAAAAAACAACTACGTCATAATGAAAAAACGGCGACCATCTTATATGGTTGCCGTTTTTATTGTAATTGATGTTATGCTTTTGGTACATCATAACTCATAATGATTAGCGGTCCTTTTGTTCCCATACGGCGTACTCCCCGATCAACGAATCCACATTTATGATAAAGCACTTGTGCTCCGACATTCGCTTCATTCACAGCTAATACAATTTCATTAATAGTCGGATAATGCTTTTCTACAAAATGAGGTAGAATCAATAATGCTTGCTTAGCATACCCTTTGCCTTGATGGTGAAAATCCGTAGAAAAAGCTCGTAGTAAAATGGCTTTGTCATTGTCACTATATGGCTTGACACCTTCATTAGCATGCAGAACAAAAAAAGTTACAAGTTCACCATTATCGTTCAGTGCTAAAATATTTGCTCTGTCTGCATCTTGCTCTGCTAATTGTAAGCAATTTTGCGGCGTATTTGTATAGCGTAATTGTTCTTCGACTAACTGATAATTTTGTACGTTCGCTTTATATCGTTCTTCATATTTTACCAACTCCATCATATCACCATCCAAAACATATGTTCTTAATATGAATTGTAACACATAATAATTATATCGTGTTAGAGTTATAATAGAAAATTTTGCATTATAAATAGAAGGAGCTTATATATGATGGAATCCGCTATTGATTTTCACAATGTTAGCTTTACTGTACAAGACAAGCAAATTTTAAAAATGATTACTGGCACTTTTTTTAAAGGTAAAATTACGACACTCGTTGGTCCATCTGGTGCTGGCAAAACCACATTACTCAAGTTATGTAATGGCTTGCTCTCTCCCTCAGCAGGACAAATTTCTATCAATCAGCAAGCTATTGAACAATATGAGCCAACTGCTTTACGAAAACAAGTTGGCATGGCATTACAGGCAGCACCTATGATTACAGGGACTGTTTTTGAAAATTTGGCATTGCCTCGCACCTTACAAGGAAAACAGCTAACACAGCGTGAAGCCATTTCGTATTTGCATGATGTTGGGCTCGATGACCGTTTCTTAAATCGCACTGCACAGGAGCTATCAGGTGGGCAACAGCAAAAAATCTCTATAGCTCGCACATTGATTAATCAATCATCTATTTTATTGCTAGATGAAATTACGTCAGCTCTTGACCCACAATCTGTGCACGATATTGAATCATTAATTACACGTATTAATCAAAAATACCAGGTGACCATTATTTGGATTACGCATAATTTGCGACAAGCACTCTCTATTGGACATTATACATGGGTGATGATGGATGGTAGACTTGTGGAATCTGGTGACAGCTCCTTGCTTAATGCCCCAACAAATCCAGCGGTTGCTCAATTTATTCAAGGAGTGAAGGCATGACGTATACATCATTAGCGTTAACTTTAATTTTTGTAATGATTCCTCTTATATTATCAAAAACATTAAAGCTTGAATTGGAGAAAGATACACTTATCGCCACATTACGCTCGATTATTCAATTACTAGCAGTCGGTTATATTTTAAATTTTGTTTTCGATGCACAAAGCTATCTTTATATAATTTTGATGGTAGCTTTAATGATTAGTGTAGCTACATTAAATGCTCGAAAAAAAGGCAAAGGCATTCAAGGAATTACGTGGAAAATAGCCGTCACATTATGTACTGTTGAAATCGTCACACAAGGCGTTTTACTCGGCTTTCATATCATACCTGCCACAGCCCAATATATCATTCCGATAAGTGGCATGCTCATTGGCAATGCTATGGTTTTATCCATTCTATTTTTAAATCGTTTTACAGCAGAAATCACCAGTCATCAGCACGAAATTGAACTCATTTTGTCCCTTGGTGGAACGCCAAAGCAGGCGATTCATCGACAGCTTATTCATGCCATCAAAGCAAGTATGATTCCAACGATTGAAAGTCAAAAAACAATCGGTCTTGTCCAATTACCAGGTATGATGAGTGGTCAAATTATTGGTGGCGCTGATCCTATTCAAGCTGTACAATTTCAACTTTTAATCATTTTTGCCCTGCTCACAACGGCTACATTATCAAGTATTATGATTGGCTTTTTAAGCTATCCTTCCCTTTTTAATGAGCGTATGCAAATATTGCAATTCAAAGAATTATGATTGATTAAGGATGAATATTTCATAAATTATGTTATACTAAAAAGAAAATGCTGTTAGGAGAATGACACCATGTTATTACGTGATTTTTTTATTCATCTATCTGAAAACCAACTACTAAACAGTGCTGCTAAAAAATACGGTCTAAAATTAGGTGCACAAAGTGTTGTAGCTGGTACAAATATTGCAGAAACAATCTCAAGCATTAAAGAATTAAATGCACACAATATTTCTTGTACAGTAGATAATTTAGGGGAATTTGTTGCGAATAAAGAAGAAGCAACACAAGCAAAAAATCAAATTCTTGCTGTTATCGAAGCCATCCAAGAAAATGGTGTTGATGCACACATTTCATTAAAGCCATCACAATTAGGTTTAGATATCGATGTTGATTTCTGCTATGACAACTTATATGAAATCGTTGAAAAAGCAGCTGCTTATGATATTTTTGTCAACTTTGATATGGAAGACTATGGTCGTCTTCAAACTTCTTTTGATATGGTAGAAGAGCTTTCTAAAACATTTAACAACGTAGGAACAGTTATTCAATCTTACTTCTATCGTGCAAAAGACGATATCGAAAAATTCAAAGACTACCGCCTACGCATTGTAAAAGGTGCTTATAAAGAGCCTGTAGAGGTAGCTTACCAAGATAAATTAGATATCGACCTAAATTACATTGAATTAATCGAGTATCACTTATTAAATGGTAAATTCACATCTATTGCAACGCATGACCATAATGTCATTGCACATGTAAAACGTTTTGTTGCAGAGCACAATATTTCACTTGATAAATTTGAGTTCCAAATGCTTTACGGTTTCCGTACAGATATGCAAAAGGAGCTTGCAAAAGAAGGCTATAACTTCTGTGTATATGTACCATTTGGTGAAGACTGGTACGGTTACTTCATGCGCCGTTTAGCTGAGCGTCCACAAAACTTAAACCTTGTGACAAAACAAGTGTTTAACAAAAAAACAAATACGGTTCTTGCTGTAGCAGCAGGTGCATTCGCGCTTGGTCGTTTAACGAAGCGTAAAAAATAAATAGCATAACAAAAGCCAGAAGCATGTAAGTTGCTTCTGGCTTTTGTTATATCTCTTCTCTATTCAACATGTAAGGCAATTGTGGAAACAATCGATTCTGCTGCATATTCCCATCTACCATCAATAAAACTACCTAGTTTTTGCCCAATTTCTTGAATCGTTTCAAGTGTAAGTGGAATATCATTTTTTTGTGCTAATGCTGCAAGGAATGGTGCAGACAAACTTGTCCAACCGCCCCGTTCAATTTTAATCTCAACTTTTTTGATTTCCCCATTTTCCTTTTCAATACGGTAATATAGCTGATCGTCTGGACGCCAACTTAAATGATGGGAAATCTCACCGTTCACACTAATCAAATTATCTTTTCTTGAAATAACAACTGGCTTCACATTAAATTCATGTCCTAGGATGTTGAGCTTTTTCATTTCAGGGCCTACTAATGCCGCCTGAATAGCCATATCCATACTATTTTGTAATGGGGTTGACGCCTCTGTCACAACTGCTGGGCTAGTGATATCATCATTTGCAGCAAGAATGGCTGAAGGATATGTGCTAGTCATAACAATGGTTGTTGCTAATAATGTCATTGCACTAACTTTCATGATTTTATTCATAATTTATCCACCCTTCCCATTAAACCTCTTTTATTTACTAAATTTTATCATTAGTAAATAAAATATACAACCATTATTATTATTTTTCTATAACAAAATAATAAATGTCATTCTGAATTGATCAATAAGAAAACCACTATTTTCACATATAAAATAGTGGCTTTTCTTATTGTTCTTTTATTTATTCCATCCTTTTTCCTTAAAGCGGGCTATAGCTTCAATTCGATTACCAACATTTAATTTTTCTAATATGGTTGAAATATAATTGCGTACTGTACCCGCTGATAAAAAAAGCTCTGCTGCAATTTCCTTTGTCGTTTTTCCCTCTGCCACAAGCGTCAATACTTGACTTTCACGCTCTGTCAGTGGATTTTCACTATCGTCCTCATAGACAAAATCAACAAGCTCTGGTGCATAAATACGCTTACCATCCATGATTGTCCGAATTGCACTCACTAATTCTTCAATCGGGCTATCCTTCAATAAATAACCACGTACGCTTGCCTTACGTGCACGTTCAAAATAACCAGGTCGTGCAAATGTCGTTAAAATAATGACTTTGCATTGAGAGTTAATGCTATATAATTCCTCGGCAGCATCTAATCCTGTCTTCACAGGCATTTCAATATCCATAATGCAAATATCAGGCTGATGTTCTGCTACAAGTGCCAATGCTTCTTCACCATTTTTCGCTAACCCAACGACCTCCATATCATCCTCCATACTCAGTAAAGAACGGAGCGCACCTAATAACATGCCCTGGTCTTCAGCAATTACAATTCGTATCATCTCACAACCTCATTTCGTTCTATTCTTTAAATTCTCTGTCACTGTTTGATGTGTAATGGCAACGGGAATCGATACAGTTAATGTCGTGCCGTTTTCATCCTCTAGCTTGAATGTCCCATTGATAAATTCTAAACGTTCACGCATCCCTTTAAGCCCATTCCCTGTTTTCCAAGCTTGCTTTTTAGCCAAGCCTTGCCCATTATCACGTACAACTAAATATACTTCTTTAAAATTTTGATGGAAGGCAATTTCACATTTTGTTGCACTACTATGCTTCACCACGTTATTAACTGCCTCTTTCAAACACATCGATAAGACATTTTCTACAAGCGGTGGCACCTGTAATGACTCTTTATCGCCTTCGAATAGAAACTCCATTTCTGCTGCCTTTAATATTTGAGCGACACGTAGTAGCTCATCCTCGAATTTCGTTGTACGCATATCAGATACTAGCTCCCGTACTTCCTTCAAGGCAATACTTGCTATTTGCCGAATATCTTTCACTTCCACTAATGCTTGCTGTGCATCCCGCTCGATTAACCTTGCTGCTAAATCACTTTTCAAGCCAATCATGGATAATTTTTGTCCTAATGTATCATGCAAATCACGCGCAATACGCTGTCTTTCCTCGAAGACAATTAATTCAGCAATTCGCTCATTCGCTGTTTCCAATTGTCCCTCTAAATTGGCTCGTTTATTTTTGGAATAGATGGTTAATGGTAATAGCACAACAGCTAAAATAGCGAGTACAACAAATGGTAGCTGTGATAAAAATAAGTGCAGCTCCACAAAAAAACCAATAGCTGTTGAGATAACCGTAAAGCCGATATGTAAGCCATACATAATATAAAAGCCAACAGGTCTGCGTATATTACCAATAAAAAACGCTGTGAAAATAGACAAATAAACATAACCATACAGGATAGTCATGACAATATTGATGACCATTTCAAAGCTAATCCACATATAGACAAGTCCGTTTTTTGAATTTGCAGAAAATCGATAAAAAATAAAATAGAGCATTAAGAATGTAATACCAATGGATATCTCGATATATGACGATTTTCTAAAAATAAAGAAGAACGGCAAGAAACAAAAAATAACCCACAAATACACGCTGAGCATAGGACTATTAGGGATAATTGTATGCCATTTTCTCAGCATTTCTTCATCTCCTTCTTCATTTTCCATAATTATACCATAAATCATAGCAATTATACTTTAGCATAAGGCGGTCAGTCATCAGCCGGCGTAAGATAAAACAACCACCCCTTAAAAGAGATGGTTGCCGTATCAAACTATGCTGCCATATTATCTGCTGCTTTTTGTTTAACAATTGCATTGACTTCTTTAAACGAAATAAATTTACCTTGTGCTTCATCATAAAGTTTATAGCGTAATGACTCTAAACTTGTACGCAATGTAATCGTTGTAGCCATATGCAGTGGCGGTGTTTCATTATGTGCTTTTTCAAGATTATAATTCGGTACTCGTGGCGCTAAATGGTGGACATGATGGAAACCAATATTCCCTGTCACCCATTGTAGTAGCTTCGGCAATTTATAATAAGAGCTGCCTTCTACTGCGGCTTTCACGTAATCCCATTCTGAATCATGTTCAAAATAAGAATCTTCATACGTATGTTGAATATAGAACAGCCAAATTCCTAGTGCACCTGCAATAAATAATGTGACACCTTGCACTAGCAAGAATGCCTGCCAGCCCATAAAGTAAATGAGTGCAACACAAATTCCTGCGATAATAGCATTTGTTAAATACGTGTTTAGACGTTCCTTTTTCTTCGCATCTTTACGGTTAAAGCGATTTAATATTAGCACCATAAAAAGTGGACCTAAGCCGAACATTACAAATGGATTACGGTAAAAACGATACCATAAACGTTGGCCCTTGGAAGCTTGTAAATATTCCTCCACTGTCATCATATCAATATCACCAATACCACGCTTATCTAAGTTTGAGCTTGTTGCATGGTGAATTGTATGCTCACGTTTCCATTTTTCATAAGGAAAAGATGTTAACACACCTGTTAATAAACCAATTCGATCATTTGCTTTTTTGCTTTTGAAAAATGAACCATGTGTACAATCATGAAAAATAATAAATGTTCTCACTACAAAGCCCGCAGAAATCACACTCAAGCCTGCTGTTAACCATGGTGATACATCTACTAATGCATAGCCTGCAACCCATAGTGCGATTAATGGTACGATTGTATTCAATATTTGAAATATACTTTTACCTGTATCTGATTTGGCAAATGGCGCAACATCTTGACGTAGCTTTTTCGTTTTTTCTTTATCTATTGCCATCGTTTCATTCCCTCGTTTCTGATTTCTTATAACCTCATCATAAAACAAGCTGTTAATCGAGCATAGATGCAAACATCATAAAAAGGATATGACATTTGTCATATCCTTCTCATAACTGTGGACCTTTTAATTGTAGTTGGTAGAACACAAGATCCAACCACTCACCAAACTTATAGCCTGCCTGCTTAATTGTCCCTGCATACTCAAAACCTAGCTTTTCATGTGCTTTGATGCTGACACTATTTTCACCATCAATGCCTGCTACAAGTGTTTTCACACCACGCTCTTCAGCTATTCGAATTAATTCGTGCATCAGCTTTGTGGCAATGCCCTTTTGATAGTGCTCCTTATGCACATAAACAGAATGCTCCATTGTGTATTTATAGCCTGGGTATGGGCGGAACTGACCGTATGTAGCAAAGCCAGCCACTATGCCATCTTCCTCAAAGACAAGCAGCGGATTACCTGCTGCTTGCTGGTCTTGAAACCATTGGATTTTTTCCTCTAATGTTTGGATTTCATAGCGGTAAACGGCTTTACTCGTTAAAATCACATCATTATAAATGTCTAAAACACCTGCTACATCTTGCTCTGTCATAAAACGAATCATATGCTTGACCTCCTAGACATTAAAATAACGTGCATCAGGATGTGCAAAAACAATAGCAGATACAGATGCTTCTGGCTCCATCATAAAGCCCTCTGTTAAATGGACGCCAATATCCTCTGGCTTTAATAAACCAAACAGCTTTTCTTGATCCTCTAAATTTGGACATGCTGGATAGCCAAAGGAGAAGCGCTGACCTTGGTATTTTGCCGCAAAACGGTCGCGCATTGTGAAGTCTGTGGCATCAGGGAAGCCCCATTGGTCACGAATTTCTTGATGCATACGTTCTGCAAAGCCTTCTGCTAATTCAAGTGCTGTTGACTGTAACGCATGGCTTTCAAGGAATTTCCCAGCCTCTTTCAGCTGACCAGCCTGTGCCATCACACCTTGTCCTGCCGTTACCACCATTAATGCAATATAGTCCATTTCACCACTATCCACTGTTTTTAGGAAGTCTGCTAAACATAAAAACGGCTCTACTTGCTGACGTGGGAATGTAAAGCGTTCAATCTCTGTTTTACTATCAGCAGGATCATACACGACTACATCATCCCCGTCTGCTTGTGCAGGGAAAAACTGATACAATCCAGATGGCTTCAATAAATCACTTTGCAAATAACCATCCACCAATTCTTTTAATTCTGTTGCTCGATCATCACCCGCTTCAAGCAATTGCTGTACTTGTCCCTTTAAGCCTAAATGATGTCCTAGCAATGTACGCATATTCACATACGGATATAAATGAGAAACGGCATAATCCTTTTTCACATGACGTCGTAAATCAGAAGGTACAAACACAGTAGCCTCCTGTACAGTACGCACAGGCTTCACTACTACCTCTTTCACAGGTCGAGCTGCACGTTTTTCATCTGCTTCTAAACGCTTTTGACGTGCCTCTTCAATTGAAGCTAGGAAATCCTCACGTGTATCATTCCCCATCAGTAAGTTAGCTTGCTCTAAGCCCTGCATCGCATCTTTTGCATAAATCACAGGTCCATCATACTCATCGGCAATTTTTGTTTCAGTAAAGCGTCGAGATAACGCTGCCCCTCCTACCAAAATTGGTACATCAATACCCGCTTCCTTGAAATCTTGTGCTGTAATGACCATTTGCTGTGCAGATTTTACAAGTAAACCAGATAAACCGATAAAATCAGGCTTTTCTTTACGAACCGCTTCAATTAATTGAGCTGGTGTTACCTTAATCCCTAAATCTACTACTCGATAGCCGTTATTACTTAAAATAATATCGACCAAATTTTTCCCGATATCGTGTACATCACCTTTAACAGTAGCTAGTACCATTTTTCCCTTACCAGCGCTCTCTTCATCCTTCTCCATAAATTGCTCTAAGTGTGCAACCGCCGCCTTCATCACCCCAGCCGACTGTAAAACCTCTGCAACGATTAATTGATTATCATTAAACAAACGACCAACCTCAGCCATACCTTCCATCAATGGCCCATTAATAATGTCTAGTGGTGCATCAAATATTTCACGTGCAGCGTCTAAATCCTCAATAAGCCCCTCTTTCGTGCCCTCTAAAATATAATAAGCTAAACGACCTTCCACTGTTTTCGGAATATCAGCCTCTGTTTTTTCCTTCTTTTTATCACGATAAAAATCAGTAAAGACCGCTAATGTTTCATCATTCGTGTTAAATAATAAATCATTCGCTAGCTTAATTTCCTCCTCTGGAATGGACGCATAACGCTCTAGCTTTTCTGTATTAACAATGGCATAATCTAAACCAGCCTGTGTACAGTGATATAAATACACTGCATTTAATACTTCACGCCCTACTGGTGGCAGACCAAAGGAAATATTACTTACCCCAAGCACCGTCAATGTACGTGGCATTTTTTCTTTAATTAAACGAATCCCCTCAACCGTTTCAAGTGCCGAGCCAATATATTGCTCATCCCCTGTACCTACTGGGAACATTAATGGATCAAAAATAATATCCTCAGGCGCAAGACCCCATTTTTCTGTTAAAAGCTTATAAGAACGCTCCGCAATTTCAAGCTTACGGTGACGGTCTACAGCCATCCCTTGCTCATCAATCGTCCCAACAACTAATGCAGCACCATACTTTTTCACCAATGGCATGACCGCATCAAAGCGCTCTTCGCCATCCTCTAAGTTAATGGAGTTAATAATCGCTTTCCCTTGTGAAAATTTCAACGCTTCCTCGATAACCTTTTCATCTGTTGAGTCAATAACAAGTGGCACTTTAACTTTTTTCACAACTTCCTGCATAAAGCCACGCATATCTGCTAGCTCGTCACGGTCAGGGTTTGCTAAACAAATATCAATAACATGGGCTCCATTTTTCACCTGTGCACGTGCAATTTCTGCCGCTTCCTCAAACTTGCCATCAATAATTAAATTTTTAAACTTACGTGAGCCAATAACATTCGTACGCTCTCCAATGAATAGAGGGCGCATGGAATCATCATATAGTAAGGATTCAATACCAGATACAGCATGACCGTGTGTCACCTCTGGCAATTGGCGTGGCTCGGCATCCTTTAATGTCTCTCGAATAGCCGCAATATGGGCTGGTGTTGTCCCACAGCAACCACCGACAATATTCAGCCAGCCTTTTTCTGCAAAGCCCTTTAACTTTTGTGATAAAGATTCAGGTGACTCATGGTAATGCCCCTCTTCATCTGGTAATCCAGCATTTGGATAGCAGCTAATATAACCTGTAGAAAGCTCTGATAATGAACGAATATGATCTGTCATAAATTCAGGCCCTGTCGCACAGTTCAAACCAACCGATAATGGCTTAATATGTTCAATCGAAATGTAAAAAGCATCAATGGATTGTCCTGCAAGCGTTGTACCCATTGGCTCAATCGTTCCTGAAATCATAACAGGCAATTCCTTACCTGTTGCTGCAAAGGCACGAGATACCCCTAATGTCCCCGCTTTGACATTCAGCATATCCTGACTTGTTTCAAGCAATAGCACATCTGCACCAGCCTCAATTAATGCCTTTGCCTGAACGTAAAAGTTTTCCTCAAGCTCGTCAAATGTAATACCACCTGTGACAGATAATGTTTTCGTCGTCGGTCCCATTGCACCCGCTACAAAACGTGGCCACTCAGGTGTTGAAAATTCATCCACTACTTTACGGGCAATCGCCACCGCACCTTTGTTAATGTCATCAGCCTTTGCACCTAAATCATATTCATTTAACACAAGTGGCGTACCACCAAATGTATTCGTACAAATAATATCTGCGCCAGCCTCTAAATATTTACGGTGTACCTTTTCTAGCACATCTGGTCTTGTTAATACAAGATTTTCATTACAACCATCGTACTCCTCACCACCAAAATCCTCTGGTGTTAAATCTTCATTTTGCAGCATTGTTCCCATTGCACCATCAAGAATTAAAATACGTTTCTCCAGTTGTTCTTCAATTAAATGCTTAGCCATCTACTCTTACTCCTTCTTTCTGTTCATCCAATTGCTCAATAAACTTCATTAATTCCAATGTCATATCATAACGTAAAAACGGTGTAATTAAGTAAATACCATTGAAGTATTGCGCTGCTACTTCTACTAATTCTCTTGCAATAGCAATTCCCTCTTGTGTAGCACGCTCTTTATCATCCCCACAAGCCTTCATGCGCTCCAACGCATCCTCCGATAATTTAATCCCTGGTACTTCGTGATGTAAAAACTCAGCACTTTTATAGCTCGTTACTGGCATAATCCCAATATAAATCGGTGCTTCTAAATGCTTTGTCGCCTCATAAATTTCAATGATTTTTTCCTTTGTATAAACAGGCTGGGAAATAAAATAATCAGCCCCATGCTCAATCTTTTTCTCCAAGCGTGCCACCGCCCGATCCAAGACACGTACATTCGGATTAAAGGCTGCTGCCACCGAAAAATTCGCCTTTTTACGCAATGGTTTTCCTGAAAAAGATACCCCCTCATTCAACTGTTTAATCAATTGAATTAATTCCATAGAGGATACATCATACACACTTGTCGCCCCTGGGAAGTCACCCACCTTTGTCGGATCACCTGTCACAGCTAAAATATCATGAATACCTAGTGCATTTAAGCCCATCAAATGGGACTGCAAACCAATTAAATTACGGTCACGACAAGTAATATGTGTTAATGGACGAACACCATGTGCCTCTTTTAATAATGCCCCCATTGCAATATTACTAATTCTTGGAGAGGCAAGTGAATTATCAGCCATCATCACAACATCTGCACCTGCGTCATACAATTGTTTGGCCCCTTCGATAAAGCCATCGATTTCTAAATGACGTGGTGTATCTAGCTCTACGATAACGGAGCGTTCACGCTTTACTTTTTCATGTAATGGCTCATATTTAGCAGGCTCTGCCTCACGCACTATCTGTACTTTTTCAGGCTTCGCTTGTTTTTCCTGTACAGGGGCTAAACCTGTTAAATATGCCTTGACTGCCGCAATATGCTTTGGCGTCGTCCCACAGCAACCACCGATTAAACGTACACCTTGGTCACGCAATGCCACCGCTGCTCGTCCAAAATAGTCAGCCTCCGATTCATAAACAACACGGTCATCCTCTAAATCTAGTAATGAAGCATTTGGATAAGCAGATAAAAATGCCTTTTCGGGAAGCTCTACCCCTTCAAACGCTTGAATTGTATGATGTGGGCCTAAACGACAGTTCACGCCAACAATGTCTGCACCAAGTGCTTCTAATTCATGTAACGCTTGATTTAAGCTCATGCCATTTTGTAGCACCCCTGGCTCATGCATAGATACCTGTGTAATAATTGGTAAATCTGTTTTCGCGCGTAGCATTTTTAATGTAGCTGTCAATTCCTCAAAATCATAATAGGTTTCCAATAAAAGACCATCTGGATTACCCGCCAGTAATACGCCTGCCTGCTCGTCTACTGCCATTAAAATTTCCTCTAGTGTAGCTGCACTTTTACGAATACCTCGGATACCACCGATTGTTCCTAGCACAAACTGCCCGCCATCTGCCGCTGCTCGTTTAGCAATCGTTATCGCTGCCGCATTAAAATCTTTAACACGTGACTCCAATCCATAGCGTGCTAATTTAATAGCATTTGCACCATATGTATTCGTTTGAATAACATCTGCACCTGCTGCAATATATTCTTGATGAATTTTTTCAATTAGTTCTGGTCTTTGTATATTCATTTCCTCATGGCAGTACTCCAAGCCGTAGCTATATAAAACTGTACCAATCGCACCATCTCCTGTGAGCACCTGTGTTTTTAATGTTTCAAGCAATGTCATAAAGCTAGCCCCTCTTTCTTCATTTCCTAAAAATATAAAAAGCCTTCTTATATAAAGAAGGCTTTAACGATTCGTCAATGTTTTCCCTTCTCATCTTCGACACCAAGGTCTTCTGGATTTAGCACCTGACATAAAGTTGGTTGCTGAAGCGTCATCGAGCCAGTCTCTCAGCTTCTCTTGATAAGAAATTGCATCATTCAATTTACAGTTCATATTCTAAATCTCATAATAGACAATACGCATACTATGAATGAATAAGTTAAAAAAATCATATCGTTAACAAACGCTTGCGTCAAGACTATTTGACTGAACAAAAGAGATTTTATGCAAAATCTAGCTTGTACCTAACTGTGCGGCTACATTTTCGCCAATCTCTTTACCATTTTGAATGCAGGCTCCAACCCCTACACCAAAATAAGAGCAACCAGCTAACCACAAATTAGGATAATTTTCTGCTAACTCCTGTAATAAGCCTTGTAATGCTTCACGATGTGTTAAATCATATTTTGGCATTTGGTCAATCCATCTCGTCACATTGATGACAGTCGGCTGTTCTTCAATAGCTAAACTTGTACGAATATCTGTTAATGCTATTTGTGCCAATTCTTCATCTGTCAGCTTACACAATGTTTCATAGGCTGGATTACTACTTTTATAAAATAAGCGGACAAGTAATTTATTCTCTGTAGAAGTATGCTTCCATTTACGACTTGTCCATGTGACAGCATCACATTGCACATCCGCATTATGTGAAACAATAAAGCCTGTACCGTCCGCTGGTAGTTTCACATCTGGTATGTCAAAGCCTAAGTAAATTGTCAATGCAGACGCTGTACTAAACTTTGCGAAATACTGCTGCAATGCTTGATCTGGCAGTAATTTTTGAATCGCCTCATTTGGCAGTGCTAATACAACATGGTCAGCCGCAATCGTTGTCCCATTCGCTAAGCCCACCATATATCCTTCAGCTTGCTTCGTCACATTCGTTGTCGCTATCCCTTTTATCATTTCGACTTCTGTCAAAGAAGCTTCTAGTTCATCAATTAATGAAGATAGACCATTTTGAAAAGAAATAAATTTTCGATTTGCTGCTTTCGCAAATTGCTCCCGATTGGCATCAAAGCCTTTAATAATACTGCCATACTTATTTTTATAATCGATTAAATAAGGCAATGTTGATGCGATGGACAATTGATATAAATCACCTGAATACACACCCGCAAGCACAGGAGCTATTTGATTTTTAACAAATTCTTCCCCTAAATAGTGCGTTAAAAAATCACCAATTGAACTTTCTTTTGTAAAGCCTGCATTCGGCAATGTTAAATCCTTCAACGCCTCCTGCTTCCCTTTCTCTGACACAAGTGTACTTGCTTCTAATGCTTGCACACTCATTGGAATACCAAATGTAGAATCGACAGGAATGGCATGAAGTTCATTATTTGTATAAATATACGAAATACCTGTTTCATTATAAACAAGCTGCTCCTCAAACTGTAAATCTCGCACAAGCTCTACGACACTTTGATGTCGGGCTACCATTGAATCTGCCCCTGTTTCCATTAAGAAACTTTGCTCCTTCGTTGTATGCAGTTTGCCACCTAAATACGTATTTTTTTCCACCAATACTAATTTGACAGGTATTTGCTGCTGTTGTACCTGACGCTGTAAATAATACATTGTACATAATCCTGTTATACCGCCACCTAATACCACGACCGTTTTCATTCTGCAACCGCTCCTATTATGTATTCTAATCAATTACTCTCCTGCGTAATTGCGTCTGGATTTTTTTCGAGTTCACTTGTATAAAGGAAGTTAACCTAAAAGCATCACATCCTGTGACAATGGCTTGTTAACACTGACGTTTCACTTTCGCGTAGAAAAAGATTTGCTGTCGCTTCGCTTTCGCACAGAAAAAAACTGCTAAATCAAGATAATTTCAGTATAAACCGTTTTCTCATCAATGAACGCACAAAGCTTTACAATTTTAGCAAAATTCCTTCTTATATATTGAAAAGCTCTATCGTTTTTGCTATTCGCATAACGATAGAGCTTCCATTCATTCAATAATAGGGCAATCAACGTAGACTTTTCGCTACAACGGATAATGTTTCTGCTGCATTTTTCACTTCATCAAAAGCCGTACCTAATTCACTTAACACAGCCGTAATACTTTGTACCTCTTGCTCCACACAGTCATTTTGCATCTTTGATTCTGTCATGGATGCTACGATTTTTCCAAATTGCCCCTCCGTTTGACGCATATACTCCTCACCTGTTATAACTTCCTCTTGAATAGTTGCTAATAAGTGTGTGAGTTTCATCGTACGCTCATTCGTCGTTTGCAATAGCGTTGCTACTGATGTAACAGATTCTGTCGTTTGCAGTGATAGCTTTCTCACTTCATCTGCCACCACACTAAACCCTTTACCTGCTTCGCCAGCTCGAGCTGCTTCAATAGCTGCATTCAGTGCAAGTAGATTCGTTTGATTAGCAATGGTCGTTACTACATTCATAATCGTTTCCATTTCCTTCGACATTTCAGTCATCTTTTCAATATTGCCTGTGATATCCTGTAGTAAATGAATCATACTTGCCATTGTATCTGATTGGTGCTGTAATTGTGCACGTCCCTCTATCGCTTGCTGCTCCGCAACGGTTGAGACTTGCAGAGAATCCTTTACTAACTGTCGAATACCCTCTGTTTGTTGGCTTAATACTAAAAAAGCATTATTCGTTTCCTGTGAAATAGCTGCAAGACTTTCTGAGGATTCAACAATTTGCTGTTCGATTTCTTTTTTGCCCTGCGCAATATCTATTTTTAATTGTTCTACTGTATTTTCAAATGCCTCTAAAACGAGTTGTTGCTCAAAGTTACAAATTTTAGAGAATGCTCGAATCGTATTGAATTGGTCAGTTGGGTGTGCAACATATTGCTCTGCTAAATCGATAAAGGATACTAGTAAATTTTGAAATGCACAAATATACCATTGTGTACGCAATCCAATATGGACATGCACTCTGGCAATCGTATTACGTCTTTCATAAAATTCATCATCAATCACACCATTAAACATCTCAATAATATGGCTACGCAATGTAACCTTCAGTCTTTCTACAGAGCTATTTTTAGCAATAATTTCATCTAATTTTTGCTCTTGACCAACCATGTCATAAAATTTATCCACAATTTCATCAATATGTTGAATAACATATGGCTGAAAGGCCTTTAAATATTGTAAATCCTGATTTGTTAAATTAAGCATTTTGATTTGCTTTACCGTTGTTTGACGATTAGCTACATCGATACGTACTGTATATTGCTGCAAATCTATTCTTTGTATTTTGTTAGTCTTTTGAAAAAGCATATACAATCCCTCTTTCATTTATATGACATCGGTAAAGCTGCTGAACAGTATATTCATCTAAATATAATATATACATGCTATTTTTATCAATAAAATATTAAAAATGACCTTTGATATATCCACATAGTACACTATGGGTTCATTGTTATTTTCCTTTTTATTCCCCCATTTCACATGTATTCTAACTGATTCTAAATACTCATTTATAGAATAATTGTGATAAAAATTAAAAAGCCACCACAATAAATGGGGTAGCTACACAATCATTTATTAAATACACATCATCTAAGAAAGAATTTATACCTATAAATCCTTCAACTTTTCTAATAATATAGTCGCCTCTGCTATTCCATCATTAGCTGCCAACTCATACCAACGTTTTGCTTCTGATACATTTCTTGCTATTCCCTCACCATTATTATATAAATGCCCAAGCTGTAGCTTCGCTTCTGCATCTCCTTGAATCGCAGCTTGTTTAAACCAATGAATTCCTTTATCGATATTGCGAATCCCTGTCAATCCTTTACTCCAAATATAGCCCAAGTCGTAAAATGCATCGACATGATATTGTGCAGCCGCTTGCTCATACCAATACAACGCTCGATTCATATCCACTGGCTGAGCAAATCGTCCTTCTAAATAAATACCTGCTATCCGATATTGTGCTTCTACATAGCCCTGTAACGCTGCTTTTTGATAATACACAAGTGCCTGCTGCTCATCAATATCCACACCTAAGCCTTGCTCGTATATAATACCGAGCGTGAACATTGCCTCGACTACCCCTTGCTTGGCTGCTTTTTCAAACCATTTTTTAGCTAGCACAAGGTCTTCTTTCGTACCTTCACCATTAAAATACATATCCGCTAAATTATTAGCGGCATCTGCATGGCCTTGTTGTGCTGCTTTTTCATAAAGTTGTAAAGCCTGTTGATAGTCTTCTGACACACCTATTCCTTCAAAATAATAATTGCCCAGCGCATATTGTGCCTCTGAATTATTCTGCATTGCTGCCACAGCAAACCACTTAATCGCTTTCCTCGTTTCAAACATATGCAGACGATAGTATTCTCCTAGTCGCCATTGTGCCTCGGCATTGTGTTCTGACGCTTCTTTATATAAGTCCATTATCTTTTCGTGATCTATTTCATCATCAGCCTGTAATACTTCTGCACTTTCTTCATTTGAAAGATGCCATTCCAATAAATCTAATAGGTCATCTGCTACCTCGACAGGATAACTAATTTTCTCTAAAGAAGCCAGCTGCCAGCTCAAAATATAGATTGTCGCTGGCATTACTTCTCGCAATAAATCATCATATTCGGCTAATAACGTTAATACATGGTCATGCTTTGTGTGCACAACACGTAAATGTCGCTGTCCTTTTTTCGCTAACACTGTACGTACGATTTGCACTAATGCTTGCTGTAACACTGGGAGACTAAATTTTTCTAGTGACTCATATTCTACACCTTGTAATGTGCTCTGCTTGTGTAAGGATTTCAAACGTTCTTGATTACTCTCTTTTAACCATTGCTGATACATTTCTTCTCCTCCTTGCACATCATGTACTCGCTTTTATTATATGGCAGACTGTATCACCTTTGTTACAAATAAGCTCTCATCCAACATTATTCACAATTAGGGGCGATTAGTGTCATTTCAAAAACACTTCATGTACAATAAAAATAGGAACATGTAACATGAATAGAAACTATCGGAGGAATATGAAACATGAAGAAGCTTTTCGCTGCATTATTCGCAGCAACATTACTATTTGCAACAGTTGGGACGACTTTATTCATTGTCGACACACCAACAGCAGAGGCTAAATCCTATAAATCAGGTAAAAAAGGATTTACCAACAACAATAACAGCTCAAATATCCAAAAATCACAAGACACATCTAAAAACAATGTTACACCAGATAAAAGCAACACGACTTCTACAAAAAGTACAACTTCCACAACGAAAAAAGGTGGCTTCTTTTCAGGTGGTTTGATGAAAGGCTTAATGATTGGCGGATTAGCTGGTCTATTATTTGGCAGTCTTTTTAGTGGTTTAGGGATGTTAGGTAATATTTTAGGATTACTGATTAATGTTGCAGCTATTTATATTATTGTGATGCTTGTTGTACGAATCATCAAAATGTTCACAGACAAAAAGCGTAAAGAGGAAACACAATGGCACAGATAATAACGGAACAAGATATTATTAATGCCCTTTGCTTATCACAAGCGTTTCATCACCAGCTGCGTCCAGAGGATATTCTTGTGGAGCTGACATATGAGGATGATACAGGCTTTGGTGCTGAAGTGGAGAGAAATGGTCAAATCGAACAGCTTCCTACCTCTGCCATCATTGGCGCTCTTCGTGTATGGATTAAGGATGTTCTCCACGGTGACCCATTCGCAACAAGCATTGAACTTGTGCTAGACGATGAAGAAGGCATTATTGCCCGATTATCTTAAACACCCAAAATAGCAGTCTCCGTAATGAATTGGAGACTGCTATTTTCTATTAAAAGCGTTTCTTTATTTTTGCTTTTTCATCTTCATCTAATGAAAAATTAACAATCGCTCGTCCAAGCATAATCAAGGTAATAAACATCACGCCTGTACCAATCACCAAATAAATCATTGTAAAGATTTTTGCATATTGGCTTGTCGGATAAAGCCCTGTTTCTACACCTGTTGGAATTAAACTGACGACCGCAAAATACATCGCATCTAACCAGTACCAGCCTTCTACCCCTTTATAAAACAACGTTCCTGACAACACAATTAAGAACAAAGTTGTAAATAAAGATAAAAACTGTGGCTGCTTGAAGGCCTTCCATAAGCCCACCAACAATCGTTTAGTCGATAAAATAAATGACAGCATCTACTACGTCCCTCTACTTCATGAACAAGCCACTGACACTTGTAAAGATTTTTGCTGCATGACTACGCTTAGTCGGCCCTTCAGGAGCAAATTGACCATTACTGCCCGTCACAATCCCTTGCTCATACAATAGCGCAATGGCACGCTGTGTTTCTTCATTATAAGATGCAATATCTGTAAATGGTATTGTTCCTTTTGCAACATATGGCTGCTTCACCTGTTGCTCATAGGCACGATAAATCATTAAAGCTAGCTGTGCACGTGTAATTGGTTGCTCAGGATTAAATTGACCATTTGTTCCTTTAATTAAGCCATGTGCATAGGCAGCCGCAATTTCTGCTTGTGTATCAGCGCTGTATTGCGCAATATCTGTAAATGGTGCTTGCTCTGTTGTTGTTAATCCTAAACTTCTTACGAGCATTGCCGCTGCTTGTATACGTGTTACATTATTTTCTGGCTTGAATGTGCCATCTGCATAGCCTTTCATAATACCTGCTTGTGATGCTTGCTGAATAAAATCCTTTGCCCAATGATTCGCAACATCTGTAAATAGCGGCTGTGCTTGTGCTGTAAACGTCACGCTTGGATTTTTCACACTTTCATTGCCCGCTCCGTCTACCGCTTTCACCACTACTGTATACGTTGTATTTTCTATGAGCTTATTCAATGTAATAGCTGTTGTGTTTGCTTTTTCAGTAGCGAATAATTCGTCATTCACATAAATACGGTAGCTCTCAACCCCCACATTATCATATGCCTGCTGCCAAGTAATTTTAGCTGTTGTCGATGTTTCCGATTTCACTTGAACAGCTTTTGACACATCCCATAGTGTGTTTGTTTTCATAACAGGTAAAAATGCTTCATTGGCAACCGCTGCATATCCCGCTTCACTTAAATGAATATTATCGGGGTTTGGTAAATAGCTAGCAACGTTTTTCGCTACGATATCCAATGTTGGAACAAATATAGCGCCTGTCTTTTCTGCTGTCGCTTTTATATTGGTATTCATTGTTGTTAGTAACACTTTAAACTGCTTTTGCAGGTTCTCAGGATAATAGGGGAATGAATTATAGTATCCCATTACATACACTTGTGCCTGTGGGTTAATTTTTTTCATTTCGGCTAAAATAGTAGCAATATTTGTGACCGTTTGCTGTGATGTTTTTAAAATCGCCCCAACATTGATACCTGTTGCCTGTGATTCTTTTAAAATAGGCAATAAATCATTAGCACCAATTGTTAATGTAATCACTTCTGCGTTTTGTACAGATGCACGTATCTTTGCTTTTTCACTGCTATACCCGAACCCTGTCACTGTTTTTTCTACATCATTTTGTAAATCCGCTAATACATCCTTTGTTGTATAGCCTGTATAAGCGAACCCCTTATTGTAGGATGCAAGAAGGTTATCCTTTTGCAGTGCTTGTGCAACAAAGTCTGCGTAGCTTAGCCCGATAATACCAACCTCATTTACACCATGTGCTAATGAATCACCAAGTGCCAAATAATCAGCCTTCACTTCCCAGCTTGGTGGCTGTGTATCCTTCTGTTCTTCAGCACTTGCTCCTAGTGGTATAGCCAATTGTAAAGCTAGTACACTAGCAGCTAAAAAACGGAATTTTTTAGAAAACTGCATATAATCACGCTCCTTTCGTTTATTAATCTTTATCTTACCCGATATAGATTAAAAATAGGTTAAATTTTTTCGTCATGTTTATCTTGTAGATCTATAAATGCCTTTGTATTCTGTAGAATAAATAGTACCAATCGTAAGCATCTAGAATTTTAGCATTAAAAGAAAAATGACCCCACACTGTTGTTTTTGAAACTTTTAACGTTCTATTTTCTTACAAACCACCAATTTGCTCAATATCACCAGAATAAGGTGTAATGATGTTAAGGTCTTCTTCAGTAATATCTTCAATCATAGTCTCTATAAAAGAACCATTTGAAAAATCTTTTCTAAAATGTGGATTTTCACTTGAGGAAAACATTTCATCTTCATGTTTCTCTAAATATATATCTGCCTCTAATTGTTCCCCATTCATTAGTTTTTCTTGTAACAGTCCTACTTTACTAGGGTTGACACCTAATCCGATTAATTCTTGTTTTGAAGGAATATCTTTTAACTCCTCAGCTTGTACATTATTTGTACACAATAAGGAAAGTCCTAATAATGTAATTAAAGTGAAAAATAGATAAAAGAAATTTTCTTCACCTTCTTTTTAGTATATAATTCATAACATCATACATTTTATATTAATTGCATCCTTTTATTTAGTTATTTAGAAAGGGAGGTATTATATGGGTGATTTAATTTCTATTTTAATATTACTAATCTTTTTGATATTATTTGTTGGGATGATAATCATTGGTTATAAATTTTCGAAAAAACAATGATAGTCAACTAGTCACCACTTATCTAACATCAAAGTCATGTAAAAAACAAAAATAGGGATATGAACAGAAATTCGTTCATGTCCCTATTTTTTCTCTACAGTGCCCCTATACTAAAAAACACCTCAAATCAGCCCATACACCGTTTTTTATATGATGGGTTAATTCACATAAATTACATTAATCGATAAACTAACCTTTAATTATACTTATTTTTTATTTTCAGCTACATCCTAATGACTACAGTTAATCTCGTTGTACTTTGCCATAAACACCACCACCGCCAACTGTAATAGCCAATTGCCCTGTTCTAGCCAAATCAATCATTTGTGCAATTTTCGCTGGCACGACTTGCTCAAGCTGTTCATATGTCGCACGATGTAAAATATTCATCTCCGTACCAAAGGCTTGCAATAAGCGCTCCATCATTTTCGGTCCTAAGCCAGGGATAAAATCTAATGGTACTTGATGAATATATGGTGGACGCTGACGTGGAATCACTGATGCAGATGACAATTCCTGTATACGTGCTGCAACGCCTTTAGTCATTTGATTACTGCCACAATACGGGCATATTGTCGTCCCTTCCTCCGATTGTTTATCACATTTTGCACAAACAGTTTGATGGTATTTCCCCAACAATGGATTCAGCCCATAGTTCGCTATAATAGCCCGTCCTTGCTGCTCATGCAGGGCTAATTTCAATTCAGCAAAATTAGCTGCTGCTAATCTTAGCTTTTGATATTCTCTTGCAATTTTTCCAACAGAATGAGCATCTGAATTACTGACAAATGTATATGCCTGTAATTCACTAATACGGCTTACCATATCTGTGTCCGAGCTTAAACCTAGTTCGATACCATCAACTAACTGTGGATCAAATACTTCTGTTAAACTGTGCTTTACACCTTTACCAAACAAACTTTTAAACGGTGTAAATACATGTGCAGGAATAAATAAACCATCCAGCTCTCGAACCTTTTGTTGCAACGTTTTTCCATCACAATAAATACGCTGTGAGCTTAAATGGATATTTTTCATATGCTGAGACATCCAGTCAGAGAACGTCCTCATCTGTGTCAATGTTGGAAAATAAGCAAGCACATGAATCGGACCATGACAATGCTCATCGTAAATTTCAATTTCTGTACCAAGAATTAATGTCGTTGTCTGAAAAAGTAGCCCACCCTCGTTCAGCTCCTGTAAACGGCCTTGCGCTAGCATCATCGTGAGCTCATCCATAACCTCTGGTGAATGACAATCAATAATTCCTATAATATCTAAACCTTTTTTACTGCTAGCTGTTTCCAAAATATTCGCCAATGTCAGCGTTTTACTGCCTGTAATTTTGACAGCTCGTCCACTGGCTGTACGTCCAATGTGAATATGTAAATCTGCATAATATTCCTGCATTCGTTCAATCCCTCATTTCTATATAAAATCATTTACGTTAACTGCAACAAAAAATAGGTTGACACAAAAATCAAAATTGCATACACTAGCAATACAATAGACTAACAAGGAGTGGCAATATGACAACAATTGTACAACACACACATCATAAGTTTCGCACAGTAGACCTCGCTTACATGGGGCTATTCTCCACTTTAATGATGATTGGTGCTAATATCACGAGTATTATCCCTTTCATGACGGTTGGTGGCGTACCTATTACATTACAAACATTCTTCGCTATTTTAGCTGGACTTATTCTTGGTAGCAGAAAAGGCGCTATTGCTTGTACTGTATATATGTGCCTCGGTTTAGCTGGTGCTCCTGTCTTTGCAAAATTTAGCGGTGGCTTTGGGCAAATTTTAAGCCCGACATTTGGCTTTATTGTATCATTTATTTTAGCTGCTTATATCGCTGGACTTATTGTAGAACGCAGTGGGACAAAAGCAAGCTATATCATTGCTGCACTCATTGCAACAGCTATCAATTATTTAGTCGGTACAAATTTAATGTACGCAGCCTACAAGCTTTGGGCTAGCGCACCAGACGCTTTTAGCTATAAAATGGCTTGGCTTTGGATGGTTCCACCACTACCAAAGGATATTGTTTTAGGCATCTTTGCAGGGATTTTAGCATACCGTCTACAAAAAACACTAAAAATCATTCCATTAAAATCATAATGTGAACAGCTTTCTTTAGTATCAAACTAGAGAAAGCTGTTTTTATTATTCAACATCCATAATTTCTGCATATTTATTTGCTATGCTAGAAACAAATTACGAGGAGGTATAATGATGACTTTCAAAACAAAATGGACGATTGGCATAGCAATAGTGACACTTGCACTATCAGCATGTACAGCAGATTCTTCAAAACCCGAATCAAATGATGCAGAACAAATGGACCATTCAACAATGAATCACTCAAATTCAGGTGAGCTACCAGCTACTTTAAAAAATGCTGAGCATCCAAAATTTCCAATAGGTAGTACGGCTATTATTACAGATGGACATATGGATGGCATGAAAGGAGCAGAAGCAACCATCGTTGGTGCGTACAATACAACTGCTTATAGCATCTCCTATACACCAACTACAGGTGGGGCTCCAGTAAAAAATCATAAGTGGGTCATTCACGAGGAATTGATTAATCCTGACAATACGCCATTAGCACCTGGCACTAAAATAAAGACAAGCGCTTCACATATAGCTGGGATGGAAGATGCTACTGTTGTCATTGATACAGCAGTAGAGACAACTGTCTATATGGTTGATTACACAGACACAGCAACTGGGGAAAATGTGAAAAATCATCAATGGGTTACGGAAGAAGAACTCACAGCCAAATAAATCGTATGCATGAAAAAAATCCGTGAGAGAACACGGATTTTTCATGCTATATGGGCTTTCTATCAAGCCATTTATAACCGATTCCCCATACTGTTTGTAAATAATCATCTACAGGAAAATCATTTTTGCGCAATTTATCACGTAAGTTGCGGACATGTGAATCAATTGTGCGATCCTCAATAAAGGCATCGTACCCCCACACGACATTCATTAAATGTTCCCGTGAAAATACTTTATTAGGATGCTCCAAAAATAATACGAGCATGGCAAATTCCTTAGGTGTTAACGCAATGGGCTGTTGTTGAAAGGTCACTTCAAATGACTCTTTATCTATGCCTAATCCCTCAAATAGCAGCATCGTTTCCTGTGCTTTTGTTCTTCGTAACACCGCTTGGATACGTGCTAACAATTCCTCCTCATCAAAGGGCTTTAAAATATAATCATCTGCACCTATATTTAAGCCTTTGATAATATCTGTTTGTTCCGCTCTTGCAGTCAGCATAATAATAGGCACATCTGAAAAACGCCTAATTTCCTGACAAGTTTGCCAGCCATCCATTTCGGGCATCATAATATCCAAAAGCACTAAATCGATATGTTGTTCTCTTAAACAGGTGAGAGCTTCTGTAACAGATGGTGTTGCTATACATCGAAATGTGTGCTCTAAATAAAGTGTTAACAGTTCGAGCATGCGTGGTTCATCATCAATTAACAATAATGTCTTCATCGGTTGCTCCTTTAAATAATAATTCAAATGTTGTACCTTTGTTTACTTCACTATCAACACGTATTTCTCCTCCATGTGCATACACAAGCTCTTTGACGATTGCTAAGCCAAGTCCAGAACCTCCCAATGCACGAGTACGTGACTTTTCTACTCGATAAAAGCGCTCAAAAATATAAGGCAAGTCCTTTTGCGGAATACCTTTTCCTGTATCTGAAACGATTATTTTTAATGCATTTCTCTCTCTTTGAACAGAAACGAGCGTTTTATCTCCATGGCTACAATAAATTAAGGCATTATTTAAAAGATTGAGCATCATTTGCTCTAACCTCGCTGGGTCCATCTGCCATGTTACACCTGCTTCACAATCAACAATAAAATCTATTTGTTTTTCATGAAACGCTGGGCTTAGCTTTGCTGCTATTGTCGTAAAAAATGTAGACAAATCAATTGGCTCTTTATGAATGACAAACGAATTTTCATCCATTTTTGCTAAATCAAATAAATCTTTAATTAAATGAGAAAGTCTATCTGTCTCCTCCACAATGATTCCTAAATATTTTTGACGCTCTTCTGTCGCCAGCTCGCGTTTGGCAAGGATGTCTGTATAGCCCTTTATAAAGGTTAAGGGTGTTCTCAATTCATGTGCAATACTTGATAAAAATTCTCCCCGTTCTTGCTTTAAGTGCTGCAAATCATCAGATAAAAACTGAATGGCATTCGCAAGATCACTTAATTCATCCCTCCCTTGCCTAGAAAGCGCCACTGTAAAATCACCATTCCCTATTTTTAACGTAGCTTCCTTCATGTCAATTAATGGGCGAGCCAATTTTTTAGATAATAAAACAATGACAATCATCGTGACTATACCTGAAACAATACCCACGATTAAAAAATGCTTGTTTAAACGTGCCATTAAGGTATGAATGGAAGCTGTATCTTGAAACATTATCATATAGCCAATTACCTGTTGCGCTTTATGAACTGGACTAATTGTTGCAATATAGGCCTTTTCCTTCCAATTGCTCTCTAACACCTGTCCTTCATAAGGGATTGTTTTCTTCTGTTGCTTTATATACGCTGTTACGTCCACATCTAAATTTGAACTTGCAAGTATCGTACCGCTATTATCAATAATCATCACATCTGTATCGCTCACTGATTCCATTAATACAATATGGGCTAATGTCGGTGCATCGAAATTTTGCTCTGCTATCATTCGATGTGCATTGCCTCGTGCTTGTAAGCTAGCTAATTCCTCTGCTACCCTCGAATTAGCTAACGAAGTATGTAAAAAAAGCATCATAAATGTCTCAATACAAAATAGCGTAATAAAAAAAATAATGCCTAATTTTACTGAAAGTTTTCGCATATACACAACCGCCTTTTCAGATGTCACCACATTATAGCCTGAAATTTTGCAGATTTCATGCAATTAAATACAAAACTGAATATTTGAAAATCATATCACCATTCACTTATAATCAAAGCAAATGAATATGGTTGTACATAATGAGGAAATGAGGTTTGAGCATGGATGTAAAATACCCGATTGGTCAATTGCAAGTTCCTGAACAAGTAACAGTTGAAAATGTGAAACAGTGGTTAAAGGAAATTGAAATATATACAGCTCAACTTAGAGAAATGGTCGGTACATTAAGTGCTGCCGAATTAGAGAAAACGTATCGTGAAGGCGCATGGACAGTTCGTCAACTTGTTCATCATATTGCAGATTCACAGTTAAATATGTATCAACGCTTGAAGCTTGCTTTAACAGATGACAATCCAACAGTACCAGCGTTTGATGAGGAAAAGTGGGCAATTCAGCCAGATACCGAGTTACCTGTAGAAAGCTCTATTCAAATGCTAGAAGGTATCAATGCACGCATCGTCTCTTTAGGACAAAGTTTAACAGAAGAGCAATTAAACCGTGTTTTTACACATCAAATAAACGGAGAAATACCTGTTTCTACAAAAATAGCAAAATTAGCTTGGCATGAAGCACATCACTTAGCTCATATAAAAATCGCATTAGCTAACTGATACAAAAAAACCGTCCTCTTTATTGTAGAAATAAGGGGACGATTTAGTATGTTTTTCCTGTTAAATATCTACAGCTTTTTTGAACCATACTGATGTCTACTCTCAAAAAGAAAGGCAATACTACCTTTTTAAGAGCCTGTTAGTCAAGCTATAGCGCTGTTGTTGCTCTTGGCCGCCCATACTGAGAATTTACTTTATGGATTGAGCGATCTCATTTTTTATTGTGGTTAGCTATAACGTACTTCTATTAAACGTACTTTTTCACCCAGCTCAAGAAGTTATCAATCACCATATCAAGGAATTTCACAGTACCTTCATCCGTTAAATTACCTGTTTGATCGAATTTTGTGTGTACTGCGCCAATATAAACATCATTGCCACTTAATTGTGGTGAGTTTACACCAGCTGAGAATAAAATATCACGTAAATGCAATTGTGCTTTTACTGTGCCTAAATTCCCCATAGATGCACCCATAATAAAGGACGGTTTGCCAATCATCACTTTGTCTACACGTGATAGCCAGTCAATAGCATTCACCATAACGCCTGGAACTGTCCCATTGTATTCAGGTGTAATCCATAAGACTGCATCTGCCGCTTTTACCTTTGCTTTAAAATCAATAACTGTCTGTGGTGGTTCATTTTCGTTATCTTGATTGTACATTGGTAAATCCTTCAAACTTGCGATTTCTACCTCTATTTTTTCAGCATAACGCTTTTGAATAAACTGTGCTAACTGCATATTATATGATTTTTCGCGGATACTCCCTACAATTGCTACTACTTTCATGATAGTGCCTCCTCATTAATAATAAGTTGTAAATTCTTCAACTGGCTTACGATAGCCTCTCAAACGACGACTACTTTCTTTTTCCTTACCAATCGTAATCATCAATACAATTTCCTGTGTCGCTGGTACATTGAATAGGGCACGCATTTGCTGCTGGTCAAAGCCAATCATCGGACATGTATCCCAGCCACGGTTTTTAGCCGCTAACATAAATAACATAGCTGATAGTGAAGCATTGCGCACAGCCTCGGCTACCATAAATTCCTCGCCACGTTCCTTGTAAAACTGGGTATTTTCCTCTACTAAGGCATCAAGCTCACAATCTGTAATAATCCCTAAGTCAACCATTCCTTGATTTAAGGCTGCTGTATCCTTATATGCCTCTTTATCGCCTAACACAAGAATCACACCTGAAGCTGAATGTACTTTGTATTGACCATATGCCGCTTCTCTTACTTTTTCCTTCATTTCCTCATTTAATACAACAATGTAATGAGCATGTTGCAAATTGAATGCTGATGGCGCAAGCTTTACATCCTCCAAAATTGGTCGAATATCATCTTCAGTCATGTGAACATCTTTGATAAAATTATTAGCGGAGCGTCGTTTATCAATTAGCTTTGTAAACTCCATTTACAGCACCTCATTCATACTCTTTTTCAAATGTAATTGTACTTCTTGTTGTATCAATTGGTCGAACTAATTGCTCAATTTGTTGACGTTTTGGCTCTAAAAATGGTGGCAATGATAGCTTTTCACCTAATGTTTCGTATGGCTCATCTCCCATAAATCCAGGACCATCTGTAGCAAATTCAAACAAAATCTGTGGTGCTACTCGTGCATATAAGGATTCAAAGAAATGACGATTTACATAGCCTGATGTATGGAAGCCTATTTGCTCTAATCGTTCTGTCCATTCATCTAATACAGCACGATTCTCTACACGGAAGGCTACATGATGCACTGTACCAAAGCCTTGTCTTGCTGCTGGTAAAATTGTGTTATGTTCAACAATTACTTGTGCACCATTACCACCCTCTCCTACTTCAAATAAATGAAAATCTCCCTCACTCGCAATTTCTTTGAAAAGTAATGCCTTTTCAAGCACCTCTTTAAAATAGCCAAAGTCTGCTACACGAACAAATATCGGTCCTAAGCCTGTAATAGCAAACTCCAACGGAACTGGTCCGTTCTGCCATGGTGTGCCTGATGCAATCCCTTCATTATATTCATCTGAAATTAATTGATAGTGTTGATCATCAAAATCTACAAATGACAATGTTTTTTTGCCAAATCGCTCTTGAATACCAGTATGCTTTACTTGTAAGCGATCAAAGCGTTTCACCCAATAATCTAATGCTGCATCACTTGGCACACGGAATGATGTTTTCGCAATTTCATTTGTACCATGCATACCTTTTGGTATATTAGGGAAATCAAAAAATGTCATGTCTGTTCCTGCATTTCCTTTATCATCTGCAAAGAATAAATGATATGTTTGAATATCATCTTGATTCACTGTTTTCTTTACTAAACGCATGCCTAATACATACGTAAAGAATTTATAATTTTCCTCTGCACTACTTGTAATAGCTGTTACGTGATGAATACCTTTTAAATGATTCATAATAATATGCCTCCTAGTTTTTTAAATTTCTTCTGTATGAAAGCTTACTTTTTTCAATGCTAACATCATTGTGTTCAGCTCTTTTTTTTCTAATACTTCAAATATCCTATCTATGATTTGTACATGCTCTGGAAAAATAGCATCCATTAGTTGCCGCCCTTCCACCGTCAATACGATATATGTCACACGGCGATCATTCGGGCAAGCATGACGATATACAAAGCGTTTTTGCTCCAATTTATCAATAACATAGGTAATGCTACTACTTGCCAATAATACTTTTTTGCAGATGGTCTGCACAGGTTGCTCTCCATGGTGGTATAAAAATTCAAGCACGGAAAACTCACTTGGATTCAAATCGTAGCGTAATAAATCTTTCCTCACGACATCTTGAATGGTTTGTGAGGCTTGGAACAAAATAGTGAAGGCTTTTAAACTTTGATGATTCTGCTCCATTTCAATCACTCGTTTCATTATCTCGAATTAAATTATCTCTAATTCGAGATAATAATAACATAGAAATTTATCTTTTGCAATTTATTTAACCAATATATTTTAAAAGGGCTGTCGAGCAAGTCAGACAAAATCTGGCTTGTTCGCAGCCCCCTTTCATACTATTTAATAATATCTATAGTCACTGTTCTCTAAATATTTACTATTTGCTAAACGTAAGATAGATACAGCTAAATCTGCATACGTAATACTACCTGTTGCATTAAAGTTGTTTTGTGGCGCATCCATTAAGCCCAGTGCTCCTGCTAGCGCTACATAGCCTGTATATGCTGGGTCAACAGTACTTGCATCTGCAAAGTTCAGTTTATAAATATCGCTATGTTTTGCTGCATTTTCTAAATTTAACACACGAATATACCATACAGCTAATTCTTGGCGAGTTAACGGTGCATCCACCGCAAATTGCTCAGCAGGTGATAGTAATTTCATTTTCACTGCTTGCTCTACAACTTTATACAATGGATGATTTTTATCAACATTGCTAAATGTCGGCTTGCTTTGTTCATCATTTGCACCATAATAGCCATATCCAACAGCATTTAAAAGAATTTTTAATGCTTCTCCTTTTGTCACGTTCGCATCTGCATTAAATTTACTAACATCTTTTACTTCCAATATGTTACGGTTCAATAAATAGTTTAATTCGTCTGCAGCAGTTGGGTGTGAAATCACTGGCTTTTCTTTGTCCATATCCACTAACCATTCACCAGTAACCGCGTCTATTCTATTTTCTAAGCTACCATTAAAAGTTGATACATAAACAAGGTCATAATGCTGATTATCTTTTGTGTCTTGTTTTTCATATTGTAGCTGTAATTTAAGTGTTTCACGATATAGTTCCTTGGCCTTCTCCGCTTCAATCACTTTATTCACAGCAGGCCAGCTATCAATTTTCTGTGTATTGCCATACATAGAGTATATCGCACCATCTGCACCAACAGATACCATTAAATCATCTCCCTCAACAATAATGCCATTCATGACACGTGGGAATGCAAACTGATATTGTTGGCTGTATTTATCATATGTCACTTCATTAATAGGTTTTGCATAATTACTCAATTTTGATGGCGACCATTCCTTTAAATACTCAATTGCTTTTGCTAAAGCAGCTTCCTTTGAAATCGGTGATGCTACATTACCTGATTTCGTAAATTCTCGACGTAAATCATAGAAATGCACAATCTCTCCTGTTGCTTTATCTATTTCGAAGGATGTACTTGTTGTACCATTTCCATATGTGTAGGAATAACTAACAGAATAGATAGTATTGCCGTTTTCATTTTCTCGTTCATCAATCATGTCAATTTGGAACTCAACATCTTTATGTTCTTCTCCAACTTTTAAGAAGGCTTTCGCTAATGCTTCTACCTCTGCCAAAGTCATGTTGCTTTTTCTTGGTGCTAATGATTCTTTAGACAGCTTTTCAATTGTTTTGGCTTTAGGTACTTGTGAAACAAAACCATTTGGCGTTTTCCATTGCCCTGTGAGTGCCTGTACACCATTAAAGCCAATTGCTGGTGCATATACAAGTCTTACGATACGCTCATCTGTTTTAAAATCGTAGTCAAGCATATAACGTAACTCTACTGCCATATTATCTTGTACTGCTGGCAATATTTCCGTTACTTCTTTTTTCTTACTCGTATCATCGAATGTCGCTTTTTGCATAGGCTCTATATTACGATTCATAGATACTACTTCACCATTTGCTAATACAGAAAACGCAATCATTTGATCAGCAATTGGCACACCATTTTGAGTCACATCATAAATAAATGAGTACGTCTGTGGCTCAGAAAGAAGTCGCCCACCATAATAATTATACTCCCAAAATTCTTTATTCTCTCTTAACTTGAAATTATCAATTTTCAAGACCTTTTTCAAAAAGTCTTGTGTTGCTTTTTTAGCATCTTCCTCTGAATATTTTAATGGGTAGATTGCTTCTTCTCCAGCTAGTGGACGATAATAGAAGTTTTCTAGCTCCAACTTATCCCCCTTAAATGTGAAATTACCATGGGCCTCTTTACCATCTACACTTTTATTAAAACCTAATTCATAGCGTATTGTTTTGTCATCTGTATAATAATGTCCACGACCTGTATAAAAATCATCATCTGTTAAGAAATCAAACTTCTCTGGGAACAATGCACGTAACTGTTTAATCAATGTGCTTTTTGTGACTTTACTTTCATCTGTTAAAGCAATCTCAATTCGCTCTGAAGTATCTTTACCATTTGCAGATGCCTGTAATGTTGGTGTAAACGCTCCTACTGTTAATGCTGCTGAAGCTAGAACGATTCCTAAATTTTTGAATTTCACCAGTATATCCCTCCAAAACTACTATTTTACCAACAATTATAATATACAAAATATGAAATAGGAAACAATATCCCCAAATATTTTTCTATATTCTAAAAATTTAGGAGATTTTATTTTTTAGCTATATCAAAATTCGCACCAAGCAATAGCCAATTTTGCGGAAATGGTAAACCTAGCTTCCAATAGCCAATGCCTCTTAACTGATAACGCTTGATTAAATTGAATTTTGCCTGAATCGAACGAGCATCTTCAAACCAAACAATATGTGCTCTCCCTTGCTCATCATAGTATTCAAAAAAAGGCGCTTGTGCTCGCTCGTCATACTGAATTGCTGCATGATATTTTTTGGCTATCTCAATCGCTCTTTGTGGACTCACTGCTTCAGCAATTGGTCCCCCTTGTACAAAGGGCAATGTCCAATCATAGCCATATAAATTTTGACCAAGCAATATTTTATGTGGCGGAATTTCGCTCACTGCATATTTAACAACTGCCTCGACCTCTGGAAGTGGAGATACTGCCATAGGAGGCCCTGCTGAATATCCCCATTCATATGTCATCAGTAAAACAAAGTCTACAATTTCTCCATGTGCTTTATAATCATGTGCCCCTGTCCATTGACCTGTCGTATCATCTTTTGTTTTAGGTGCTAATGCTGTGGATACAGTAAAGCCTTCTGGATGGAATCGCTCGACAGCTCTCTTTAAAAAGCGATTATAGGCTTGACGCTGGTCAGGCGGTAAACTTTCAAAGTCAAAATGAATATCGCGTACATGACCTAAGCGTTTTGCTTCCTCCACAATATTATCGAATAAAATATCCTGTACAGCTCTACTTTGAAAGATATCTCTTGCTAGCTCTCCACTAAAGCTGAAATTCTCTAAATTAGACACAACCATAGCAATAACAGCACCTGTATCACTCATAATTTTTGCTACACCTTGACTTGGTGGAACCTTTAATGTACCATCCCTTTTTGCTTCATAGCTAAACAGTGCTAAATACGTTAAATATGGAGCAGCTTCCCTCGTTTGATTTAACAGTGCCTCGCTGACCCTCTCTCCTCGCGGTTCAAGATAAGCTAGTGTTTGTGCAGGGGTTTTTGGTAATGGTGGGATATACAAACGCATCCCTACCACTAACATTTGATTCGGATTTATACCATTTATTTGTGCAAGTGTCATATAGTTAATGCCAAAACGCTGTCCAATTGACCATAGACTATCTCCAGGTTGCACATAGTAAAAGCTCCCGACAATCGGTATAACAAGTGCTTGCCCAACAACAAGCTGATTCGGATCTGGAATTTGATTGGCGTCCACAATACTTTGCACTGTTGTCCCATAGGCTTGTGCAATTCCCCATAGTGAATCTCCTGCTCGCACAACATGTATTTGAATAGCAGTGCCTCCTTTTTTGAATTGATACGCTCGTTTATCGTATGAAATGGCAATTTTTTTTATGCTCTTCTTCAAAATTACGGCAAGCTTACTGTATAACCTTTCACATAGTTTAAAGTGAAACATTTTGTAGGAAATAAGATTTTATCATTAGCACAAATAAAGCTCTGAGCAAATTTATCTTGTATTAAAAGGCTGTAAAAACCAGATTGAAAGCTCCCTTTATTTTTCAAAGCCAGCATATCTTAGCGTAATTGATTCAGTATAGGCATTTGTTACTTGCACTATTCAATAAAGTTAGTATTTTCAGATATTTTTCCCAGTTCTTAAGGACTAAAAATCATAGCAATTTTAAATACTGAAGTAGTAAAAACAGTATTTTTTCAACATTACGAATCGCGTTACTAGGTGTTATAGTTATAAAGTGGTAAAGTATATATTTTTAAAATCTATGAATCTCCCCTGAATTAACCAGTTATTAACAAATATACTTTATCATTTATTATGTTCTTTTTGTTATACTTGTAAGCTTAATACTATTAGGAGGATGCTACATGGCCAAAAGACAACTATCTATCAGCAAGAAATTAACCATTATAACTGTTAGTGTCTTATTATTATTCGGAATCGTTTCTTCTGCTATATCTTATTTCACAGTAAGAAACAGTAATTTAAAAGATATGGACAGTTCTTTAGCAGACAAAGGGATGATTTTAGCTAAAACTATTAATCAAAAAACACTGCAATCTGCTCTCAAAGATCCAAATGCAAGCAATCCAGATGTTCTCCAGCTAACAAAAGAGATGGATTCTATTAATGAGCATTCTGAAATCATTACGAATCTATACATTATAACCGTGGATGGCGATAACATTCACGCTCCTGTTATGTCATCTACCATCCTTGACCTTGGCGCTGAGTACAATCAAGATATGCGTCAAATGGGTATTTCTGAAGACTTTCTTGCACGAATTACAGAAGTTTTTGAAACAAAGAAAAATACAGCCACTGCTACATATACTGACTCATTTGGTAGCTTTAAAACAGGCTTAGCCCCAATTTTAGATGAGAATGGGAATATTGTAGCAGCTTATGCGATTGACTATAATGTTTCCATCGTTACGACGAAAGCGATGTTTGAAGCATTGTGGATGCTATTAGTCACAGCTATTTTTCTTATTATCTCCTCTCTAGTTGTCTATACACTATTGAGCAAAAAATTAGCACCTATTCAACAGCTCTCCCAACAATCGAAAAAGGTTGCTGAAGGAAATTTAGAGCTAGAACCATTGCCTGTAACATCAAAAGATGAATTTGGTATACTGACACACAACTTTAATTCGATGATTGACAGTCTAAAAACGGTTATTAAAAGCGCGTCAACGGCTTCAGCTCGTGTAGCGGATACAGCTACCGTTATCTCTACGAATATGCTTGATGCTACTGATTCTCATAATCGAGTGACTTCATCGATGCAAGAAATTGCTAGTGGTGCTGACTTACAGGCACAAAAAGCACAGGACAGCGCTCAAACAATTGAAGAAATGAGTATTGGTATTCAACGTTTAGCCCTTACATCAAACCAAATTTCAGAAGCTTCCATCATTGCTTCAGAGGAAGCTGAAAAAGGAAATTTATCTACTACTAAATCGGTAGCACAAATGAATGCGATTAGCCAAGCCGTTAATCAATCCTCTACCTTTGTGAAAATGCTAGGGGAGCATTCTGAAAAAATTGAAGAAATTGTTGGGATTATTACAGGTATTGCTTCTCAAACGAACCTACTAGCATTGAATGCAGCTATAGAAGCAGCCCGTGCTGGCGAAGCGGGTAGTGGCTTTGCTGTCGTAGCAGACGAAGTGCGCAAACTAGCGGAGCAATCTGAAACATCTGCTCGAGAAATTTCAACATTGATCTCACGTATCCAGCATGATACAAATGAATCTGTTACTGTAATGACGCGTGCTGTTGAAGAAGTAGATAGTGGTATTATCATGATTAATGACTCTGAACAATCATTTAGCCAAATCCTAAGTTCCATTCATCATGTGACAGGACAAATGCAGGAGCTATCAGCCACTATCGAAGAAATGGCAGCAGGTATGGAAGAAGTTACATCTACAGTAAAAGAAACAGAAGCCTTTTCTATCCAATCACGAAACATGACAAATACAGTTGCAGAAGCCACAGCATCACAGCATGATATGATGTCCAAAGTTTCTGAAGAAGCACAGGCATTGTCAGATCTCTCTGATGAACTGTTAAATGTTGTTAACACATTTATCGTGAAGTAACATTCATTTTTATGAAAAAGGCATGTCCTTTTACTAATCATTTAAAAGAGCCATATCTTGAAGTTGCAAGATATGGCTCTTTATAAAATAGGAGCTGTTACGTGTGACGACGAAACAAAAATTAGCATTTATTACACAATTATTAAATGAAGAAGATCAAGTAATCTACCAACGATTAAATCAAACAACTGCTTTTTATCATAAAGAGCAAACAATTCCCGATGCCTTTTATCATGCAGCCCACCAATATGCAGATCGCATTGCATTATCCTTTGAAGACCGTACATTAACCTATCGTCAATTGAATGAGCAGTCTAACCAAATTGCTCATATGTTAGTGAAACATGGCTTAAAAAAGGGCGATTATGTAGCACTTATCATGGAGCGTAGCATAGAAACCGTTATTAGTTTACTTGGCATTTTAAAAGCGGGTGGTGTTTATATTCCTATCGATCCAACCTATCCAAAAGAACGTTGCCATTATTTATTGAACGACACCTGTGCGCCATTTATTTTGACAAAGGAGGAGCATTTGCCTTTATTAGCTGACTACGCACAGCCTTGTACGACATTGTCATTCAATCAAGTAGAACTGTCTCTTTCAACGGCTGATTTTTCAAGTACCGTGCAACCAACTGATTTAGCTTATATTATTTATACCTCTGGCTCTACAGGTAAGCCAAAAGGTGTCATGCTCAAACATGAGGCAGTCATTAATTTAATTACTGATAATCAACGAATTTATCAAACGACTGAACAAGATGTGTTTTCGCAATTCATTTCGTATAGCTTTGATCCATCTGTTACAGAAACGTTTACTGCTCTTTTTTCAGGTGCACGTCTACACCTACTAACAAGTATTGAGCGTATCTCTGTAGAAGCATTTGCAGATAGAATATCACTAGAGCATATTACAACAGCTACTGTACCAAACGCTTTTTTCACACAGCTTGCTACATATTTGCCTGAAGAATATAAGGACAAGCTAGCATCTCTGCGCTATATAGCTGTAGGTGGTGAAGCCTTATTACCTGCTGTTGTTCAAAAATGGCACGAAAAATTCGGCACAACAACAGAGATTGTCAATGTTTATGGACCTACTGAATGTACAGTGCTGTCCTCCTACTATAAAGTCGACTGGTCCATCACCTATCCTCAAAAGAGCATCCCTATTGGTAAACCTATTGCCAATTATGAGATGTATGTTATCAATGACAATCAGCAACTATGCCCCGTCAATACAGCGGGAGAACTCTATATTGCGGGGATTGGTTTAGCAGCAGGTTATTTACATCAACCCGAAAAAACAAGTGAAGCCTTTGTTCCACATCTGTTAAAGGACAATCAACTGATGTATCGAACTGGTGATATTGTACGTTTATTGCCAGATGGCATGATTGAATTTGTCGGACGCAAAGATTCACAAATTAAAGTACGAGGTTTCCGTATTGAGCTAGGTGAAATTGAAGCGGTACTTAGTAGCCATCCTCACATTGAAGAAGTCGTTGTACTCGCTAAAAAAATGGCGGATGGCATTAATCGTTTATATGCTTATTATACTGGTACAGTGGAACACGATATTATTCGTACGTATCTTGGGCAGCGTTTACCTGACTATATGGTGCCTGATCATTTTTTGACATTACAGGAGATGCCTTTAGCACCTACTGGTAAAATAGACCGTAAATACCTAGCAACTCTTCCTATAGATGTATCATCTGATCGAACATACGATGCACCTGAAAATGAACAGCAGCAATTATTAGCAAATGCTTGGTCATCTGTATTAGGCATTGAACGTGTCGGTATTCACGATAATTTCTTCCATATTGGTGGACACTCACTGAAAGTGTTAGAAATTTTAGCACTCGTCAAAAAACATATACCCACTTTAAAAATACAGGATTTCTTCCAATATCCTACGATTTCGGGATTGGATAAATATTTGCAACAGCATAAATCAGAAGCAGTAGCAGCATCACCAAAACATATGATATTGAAGGAATTAATGGAGCCAGAAGCCTTTGGTACGCCTCTTACTGTAAAATCCTTACCTATGAGGAATGTTCTTCTGACTGGTGCAACAGGCTATTTAGGTAGTCATATACTATATGAACTTTTACTATCTACAGATGCACATATTTATTGTCTTGTCCGTTCTAATAGTTCTGTATCAATAGATGAAAAATTAAGAACTAGCATGCAATTTTACTTCGATGATGATATGAAATCGTTATTCTCAAATCGTCTAACCATCGTAGAAGGAGATTTAGGGCAGGAGAAACTTGGTTTATCATTAGCAGATGAGCAACTGTTGGCAACAGCCATTGACACGATTATCCATTGCGGAGCTGATGTACGACATTTCGGTGCTGCTCAGCATTTTACAGATGTTAATGTAGAAGGCACTCGCTATTTACTAGAGCTTGCCAAATGCAGACAAGGAATTCATTTTCATTACGTATCAACGATGGGTATCCCTGAGGAGCTTGCAGCACATCATGAGGAAGATGAGGACTTTAACTATGATATACAGCTTGATAATGTGTATACGCAAAGTAAACTAACAGCTGAAAATCTTGTTCGCCATGCAATG
Organism: Lysinibacillus piscis; assembly: GCF_026012395.1. GTDB lineage: Bacteria > Bacillota > Bacilli > Bacillales_A > Planococcaceae > Lysinibacillus > Lysinibacillus piscis. The sequence goes on along the minus strand of NZ_BRZA01000007.1, from coordinate 28,304 downwards.
AATGAACAAATTCCTGCCACGATTTATCGTGTAGGTAACTTATCGTGTCATTCGGAAACAGGAAAATTCCAACGTAATATTGACGATAATGCCTTTTATCGTATGATGAAATCCATGTTAGCTTTAGGTAAAACACCAAGTGCTAATTGGCATGTTGATTTTACACCAATTGATTATGCTAGTAAGGCACTTGTCACATTGGCTAATCAACTACCATCACCCGGGCAAATATTCCATTTGTGCAACCCTATTCAACTACCATATAGTGAATTATTAGAAATAATAGAGGAATTAGGCTACAACTTAGATATTATGACTGCCACTGACTATACAGAATGGCTACTACATGGACAGCTTTCTAGAGAAGTCCAGCAATATTTACCTTTGGCTATCGCACAATTAGAAGGTGATGGTGCTAGTGATTCACCTTTTGTCTTTAACTGCCGTACAACACAAGCCTTTTTGGCATCTACTGATGTTCGTTGTGTTGCTCCAAACGTGTCCTATATTCATCGCATGCTTCAATACGGCATAGACATTGGATATTTCCCTAAACCAATGCCTATTGAAATACTATGATTCATGTTTGGGCATTGCCACTTGGTACAGAGTTAACACCATCAGAATGGATGTATTTTTATACGCAGCTCCCCTCTGACGAGCAACTAGCCATCGATCAGTACCGATTGTGGCAAGATCGTCAGCGTGCATTGCTTGGGCGTATTTTAATCAGATGGGCATTACGGCAACAGCTGAACATACCCATTATACAAATTATTCGTAGTGCAAATGGACGTCCTTTTGCGGCAGACTGGCAGGGAGATTTTAATCTTTCTCATTCTGGTGAATGGCTTGTGGTTGCTCTGACAGATAGAGGGCATGTCGGCATTGATGTAGAGCAAATTCGTCCTGTCTCTTCGGAGGTTTTATCTTATCTTTTATCAGACCGAGAACAACAAACAGAGAATTATTTACGTTTATTTTATGAACGTTGGACATTACAGGAAGCTCGTTTTAAAGCAGGCGTACTCGATGTCGCTACGAAATTAATTTATCTGGACGAAGAACATCCTGTCTCTATCTGTTGGTATCCAAAGCAGTTCACAGTGAATATCACAGTCATTAATACACAGCAACTTATATAACAGTGTGAAGAAATTGTTGAAAAAGGTTCTGAGCCTGCCTTCCAGCAATTTATCGACGTAATTTTGTCGATTGTCTACGAATCCTTTCTTCGCTTGAATAAAGCTTCTCTCAACACTATAAAGCCGCCTCACATAAATGTGTGAAGCGGCTTTTTGCTTTTATTTGAATAAATCAGGATACATTTCTTTTGCTAAAGCTTCCATACCATCAATTGTACTATAGCCATAACCAAACATATAGTTGTAATCTACAATATACAGTTGTTTATTTTTAATAGCCTTCATACTTGATAATTTAGGATTTGCATAGATTGCATCACGTACTGGTATTAAATCTGAACCATCCCAATTTGGTAAAATTAACACATCTGGGTCTGTTGCAATTAATGTTTCAATGCTGACATCCCCTTTTTCCTCTTTAAAGACATTATCTAATTTCACCATCGTAAATGCATCATTAAAGAATGTTTCGCCGTTTGCGGGATATATATATAATTCTTTCGGATCATTTGTATGTAGGTATGCAAATGTTTTGTGCTCTTTAATGCTGTCTAATTTACCTGCAATTGTTTTTTGTTTTTCTTTTAATTCTTTAATAAACGCATCTGCCTTATCTTGCACTTCAAAAATTTCACCTAGATTTTTGATATCTTTATATACTGACTCATATGTTCCACCTGTCACAGATGATTCTAATACATATGTTTTAACACCCATATCATTTAATGAATCAACCGTACCTACACCCCATTCTGCATTATCAAATAAGCCACCACGACCAAATACTAAGTCAGGATTTGTTCCTAATGTTACCTCTTTCCCAACATAATCTGAACTTAAAATCGGAAGTTTTGCATATTCTGTTGCAACTGATTCATCTACTGCACCAAAGTCAGCGCCAACCCCAACAATTTTATCGCCTAAGCCTAAATGTAATAATAATTCTGCCGCTGGACGTGTATTTGCCATAATACGTTCAGGTGCTTTATCGAAAGTTTGCTCTTTTTTATCCCATTGCTCGCTACCTTCAGCTTTTGCAAAGTTTTCGATTGTTAGTGGGTAATGAGCTGCCTCTTTATCCCCCGTTTTTTCTGTATCTGTTTTAGTCGTTGAGCCACAAGCTGCTAGCATTAACATTGTAGCCAAGCCCACTCCAAGTAATAATTTCTTCTTCATCCTCTGTTCCTCCTAAAATCCGTATGCAAAACTTAAGCCCTTTGTGACAGGGTTCGTAAATGTTTGGCATTTTATTTGATATAAATCTTCAATTATTTCGGGTGTTAGCACTTCTTCGGGTACACCATGCGCATGAATTTCACCATCTTTGATCGCATAAAGATAGTCGCAGTAATGTGCGGCCATTTCTAAATCGTGAAGCGCTGCTAATACACCAATATTTAAATCTTTTACACATGATAAAATTTCAATTTGATAACGAATGTCTAAATGATTCGTCGGCTCATCTAAAATCATAAATTGAGGCTGCTGTGCAATCGTTCTCGCCAAAATCACACGTTGTTTTTCTCCACCTGATAGCGATAAATAACTACGCTCTTTATAATGAAGTAAATTTGTACGTGCAAGTGCCTCTTCTACAATTTCGTAATCCTTTTGTGTATCGGACTCCAACATTCCCTTATGTGGTGTTCTTCCTAGCATGACCATCTGATGTACTGTGAGATCAAAATGCATTTCATTAAATTGACCTACCACACCTAGTCGCTGTGATACTTTCTTTTCAGATGATTTCAATACATCTAAGTCATCCAAAAAAACGGTTCCCTGCTGTGGTGTAAGGCTTTTATAAATACTTTTTAACAAAGTTGACTTTCCGCATCCATTTGGTCCGATTAAGCCCACAAATTGACGCTTTTTCACATGAACCGAAGCATTTTTCACAATTTCCTTTTTGCCGATTTTTACAGCCATATCCTTTGCAAGTAATTCCATTGTTTTACCCTCCGAAGTTATACCCTTTTTTCACAATCATATAGATGAATAATGGTGAACCAATAACAGATGTAATAATCCCTATGGGCAATTCAATATTGTCAATTAATGTCCTTGATAAAATATCTGCCCAAATCATGAAAAGTGCACCTAAAAGTAATGTCCCTAACATCAATCGCTTATGATCCGCACCGAAAATACCTCTTGTAATATGCGGAATAATCAAACCAACAAAGCCAATCATACCTGCATACGCAACCATTGTTCCTGCAATTAGCGAAGTTAGCACCATATACAGCTTTCGATAAACACTTAGATTAATACCTAGTGTTATAGCTGATTCATCACCTAGCAACATGGTATTTAATATTCGATGTTGGAAGAGGAATAATGCTGAACCAAGCACAACGACAATCGTTAAAATGGGTGTTTTATCCCAACTTGCAGATGCTAAGCTCCCCATTGACCAAAATGTTACAGCTTTAATGGCATCCGTGTTTTTCGCAAAAAAGATAAGTAAGCTAGAAAACGAGCTACATAGCGCACCTATGACAACGCCTGATAGTACTAGCTTAATAGATGTTGCCTTACCACCAATACTGGATAATAAGAGAACAGCCATAGATGTAAGCATTGCACCTGTAAAGGCACCAAACGCAACACCAAATTGTGATAATAATGCACTACCACCAAAGCCAACTAGGATGGCAAATGTTGCACCTAATGTAGCACCAGAGGAAATCCCTAAAATATAAGGATCGGCAAGTGGATTTTGTACAATCGCTTGCATCACAACTCCACATAAAGCAAGCCCCATACCTATTAACAAGGCAAAAATCACACGTGGCATCCGCACTTGTAAAATAATATTGTGATACGATTCATTTTGTATATGATCAAGTGAACCGACCTTCCCATTTGTTATAACGTTCAACAGAATGTCCATTGATTGTTTAAACGGAATACTCACCTGTCCGATTGATACGGACAATACAGCAGAGAGTAAAATAGCGCCGATTAATAGCAAAATCATGACATAATACATGTTGCCCATTTTCTTCCTATTACTAGTATTCAAAATGTCACCTCTACCTATCAATTAATGATAACGATTATCATTTTCATTTTGTATTGTAATAGATAATATGTAGAAACACAATAGGCAATTTTAAATTTTTGCAGACAAAAAGAAGCGCTCCTATTTCATGTAGAAACACTTCTTTGCTAGATATATCGTGTTAAATTTTTATATTGATTGCCGAGCTATCGCTATTTTGGCTAGGTATCTCACTCATTCTATTAGTCGATTCTTCATCCTCAGACAATTGCTCATACTCCTCAGGGTCCTCTTTTTCGATACGCAATGTCAATGATTTCCCATAAAGTGCAGGATCATGCTCAAGTAAATAGTGATGGTCTTTCGATGGTACTTTATCACCAGCTGTAATACGTCTCGCAATTTCTAAGCATGTAGTATAGATTTTAAAGGCATCCTTCTCCGCCTCCATTTGTTTCTTAGATGCTTCCATTTCTCTTTTGAGCTGCTCTGCCTGCTGTTCTTGCCTTTTTAATTCCTGCTCTAGCTGTTGCCGCTTTTTCAATTGCTTGTCATCATCTGTTGCTTTTAGTCGCGGTCTTGTTAGTTTTAACGAATTATCTACAGCACGCTCATTCATCACACGCATATATACTCCTCCTTTGCCAAGAGTTGTCTTACTCTATTATTCGGTCAAATTGTTCATAATGTTAGGAAAATGTATGTTAAAAGCATAAAGTACAATTTTGTTTGGAACCGCTGAAGTGAACTCTCAATAGATTCCTTTTCCATCTCGATACAGAGAATTAAGTTACACCTGTTAAATAATAATAGTAATTTTTATAAATTTTTGGACTATATTGATTAAATTTTAGCAGGTAGATTGCTGATAAATTAGGTCAATTTAATAATATATTTTTTATTACGTTATCCTAGAACTATATAAAAAATAATCCACCCTTCATCAAGTTAACAGTTGATAAGAGTTGGATTATTTTTATTCTATTTTAATTCATTATACTTTTGTCTATCTAACGCAGCAGCCTCATTATTCCCTAGCTTTTGATGAACATACGCTCGATTATTGTAGGTAGTTGCGTAATTTGGATTCAACTCAATTGCCTTTGTATAATCCTTCAATGCCTCGTCATACTTCATTAAATTCTTATATACAACCCCTCGATTATTGTAAAGACCGGCATCCTCTGGTTTTAACTCAATTGCCTTTGCATAATCTTTCAATGCTTCATCATATTTTTCTAACTTCCTAGACACAATTCCTCGATTATTGTAAGCATCTACATCATCTGGATTTAGCTCAATTGCCTTTGTATAGTCCTCCAATGCCTCATCGTATTCCTTTAAATCATCATATATACTTCCTCGATTATAATAAGCTCGTGCATAATTTGGGTTTAGCTCAATTGCCTTTGTGTAGTCCTCCAATGCCTCATCATACTTCTCTAACTTCTTATATACAATCCCACGATTATTATAAGCCTTCGCATAATTAGGATTTAACTCAATTACCTTGGTGTAATTTTCCAATGCTTCGTCATATTTCCCTAAATCATCATATGCAACACCTCGATTGTTATAAGCAACTGCATAGTTTGGGCGAAGTTCAATTACCTTGGTATAATCTACGATAGAACCTTCATAATTTTGAAGCTTCCTATTTATCAAACCTCGTTTAAAATAAAATTGTACATCATTTTCATCTTTTACAATTTGATTTAAAGCATCAAGTGCCTTGTCATATTCCTTTAATTCATACAAAATATCTGCTTTTAATTCATCTAATTCCAATACACTACCATACTTAGTCAACAAATTCTCTAATACTGCTAGCGCTTCTTTATATTGCTTATCTACCATTAAATTTTTCACATCATCAATAGCTTCTTGGAGCTTTATCTCATCACCAATAACATCTACCATTCCATCCTCAGATATGACCACAATAACACTTCGATCCTTTAGATTATCTAAATTTTGATATCTAATAGCAGAATTATATCTAGCACCTCTTGAACTATTACCTTTATCTGCTACAGCCTTGCCATCCAATATCATGCCGATAGCATAGCATGTACATTCCGTATCTAAGTAAATGGCACCATCAATACTTGTTAAACGCTCGATTAATAATGCCTTATCATTATTAGGTACATCCTTCGCAAAATCTAAAACGTTTATTTGCATTCCCTGACCAGATAATCTATCCATTTCAGCTTCAGCAATACTTGGCTCTGTGATCACAACCATTGTGCCCTTTTTCTGATTTGCGGCTAGCCTTACAATTTCAAGCATATTTTCTAACTCATTTTTATGCTCTTTGTCATATGTATCAAAAGTGTTCTTTAAAACACGTCTAAGTTTTTTTTCAGGAAATTCACTGTCTGTTAAAAATAAATTTTTATGCTTAAAGCCGATAATAAGCTGTTGTTCATAAGTCCATCTTATATCTTCAATTGTTGCATGTGATGAATCAATCATTTTTTTGACAAAATCAATGGAGCTAATTTTATAATAAGATGTATTTAAAAAATCAATGACTAAGATTTTATCTTCAATTTTTTGCGCTTTGTAAAATTGCTTTAACCTTCCTAGACCATAAATTTCCTGATGATTCCCTATTACAAAAATATCTTGCCCTGAAAGCTCCAGCATCTTTCTCACTTTTCTATATTCTGTATAAGGAATAGGTTTATGTAATTCAACCATAAAATGAATGAAGGTATCTTTATAGCTGTCATTAATAACAATTAATTTCGCATTTACCTTTGCCCCTTCATAATGCATAGTGGAAATAACATCAAGATGTTTAAGCGATAAAGAATTAGTTGGTTCCTCCTCCTGCTCTCCCTCTTGTATAGTTAGAACTAGTTTTTCGAAAAATTTATTGACGATATAGCTAAGCTGAATATTTATATCTTCTGTCTTTAATTTCTTTACTTTTTTTACTATAATTCCATATTCTATTAAGTTAATTCTCTTTAAAATATAATCTAATAAAAAATGAATGAAAACATACTGATTTTTGATACCATTCTTCGAGTAATCAATAATATTTTTCGGAAGTCCGTGTACTTGAATATAAATAGAGATATCGTCAGCTTCAATTTGAAAAGTATCATGGTACTCTAAAATGCTATAAATATCACTTTCACCCAGTACTGAACGTTTCTCCTCGTCTACCTCTTCTTGAAGCTGCTCACTTTTTCCATCTTTCAATACTTCTACATTTACTTTCATCGTCCCGTCAATTTCTTTTATATACAGCTCCAATAATTTTTCAAGCTCAACTTCTAATTCATGAAAATTATTCATTAGTCAAATCTACCTCCTTATTCTCTTTAATTTACATATATTTAGTACTTATCTTTAATTATACATATAAAAAACCACTTCTCAAATTAGTTTTTAAGAAGTGGTCATTAGTAGGAAGAATTTCATTTTAATTTCATTGTATAGCGGTATTTTTGATACTCTTTATCCAAAAATATCATCGTTTCCTCACTGTTTTTGTAAAAAGCAGTCCAATTATTTTTTTGTAGTTCCTCCTCCCATATTGGAGATGCTTGCACTTTGGCTAATAATTGGCTCCATTGTTCCCGCTCCTCGTCATTCATCTCTCCTGTCCCCATTACCCCTCGCCAGTGCGGAAATACAACATCAACACCTTCCTCCCTCCATGTTGGGATAGTAGGAAGCTGCTCTAGCCGTTTAGGTGATGAAATGCCAATAATACGAATTTGCTTATTTTCAGCAAGTACCGCTGATTGAGAAGAAGAAAGCGAAGCAGCTACAATTTCTCCTGAATTCAGTGCCTGCAACAAATCATTGCTGTTTGCATATTGGAAAAAGCGTAATGTTGCCGCAGCAATTTGCTGTGTACGAGCAGCTTGTATAAAGGAAATTTGATCGTCATTGCCGAACTGTATTTCAATGCCAATCGGATATTGAGCTGGTTCCATTTTGAGCTTGTGCATTAAATCTTGAATGGAGGTAATGGACGAATGATTCGAAACAACAATTGCCTGCCATTCACTTGCCATTGTAGCAAGTGGTGTAAACTCTTCATAATGAAGCTTACTATGCCCAAGTAACTCATTTGTTAGTAAAAGGCTAGATGTCATAGCAACAGTGCTACTAGAGGATTCATTCAAACGCAACCAGCCTTGCTCTCCGCCATTTCCCTCTTCATAGACAATGTTGACATTGCCATTTACAAGCTTTTCTTTTTCAATTACCGTCTTAATAGAAGTAGCAAGGGCATCCCAACCACCATTTGGAGAGCTCGGCACAATCAATGTCAACTCTTTTTCGGACAGGGGTGTATCAGTTGGAACGCAACCAGCTATAAAGCCGATGAATAAGCAAATCATTAACTTTTTCAATCATTCACCCCTCCAGCTATAGCTTAAAATAACGACGCTCTGGACGTCCGACAATTCCATATTCATGCACCACACGACAAGCACCTATTGTCACCAAATATTCAAGATAACGGCGGGCTGTTGTTCGAGAAGCACCCATTTTTGCACCCATTTCTTCAATGGAAATACCTGATTCAATCGTTTTCATCAAGTCCGACACATGTGTAAGTGTGACACTATCAATCCCTGTCGGCAGGGATGTATTAGACAAAGTTGGTGACACTGCTTCCGAAAAATAGGCATCCACTACATCTTGTGTCACATGGCTCGTTTCAGATAAAAGCTGTTTTTTCTTTTTATAATTCATCAACACAGATGTAAATTTTTGCAATGATACTGGTTTGATTAAATAATGAAAAACGCCATAGCGAAGCGCCTCCTGTAGCATTTCTTTTTCAGAGGCAGCGGTAATCATAATAACATCAGTCTGTGGAAAGCGCTCTTTGATAATCGGTAGAAGCTCTGTTCCAAGCTGATCAGGCATATAAATGTCTAGCAATAGTATATCCACTGGCTCTCTATCCAGATGCTCCAATGTTTCTGCCCCATTTAATGCTTTCCAGATAAGTGTAAATCCCTCTAGTTGCTGCAAAAAGCCTTCCTGTATGCTAGCAATGCGAAAATCATCTTCAGCGATCGCAACACGTATCACGTTAAGCTTCCCCCTTTTTAGGTATATAAATGGTGAAAATCGTGCCGTTTGGTTCATTTGGTAGCACCTCTATCATGCCCCCGAAAGAATCCACTGCTTCTTTGACATTAAATAAGCCATAGCCACGATGCTCTCCTTTTTTGGACCAGCCTTTTTCAAATAGCAACTGCACCCTATTTTCATCAACACCATGTCCGTTATCTGCTACTTCAATAATGAGTGTTGGACTAGCATCTGTGATTAAAAAAGTAACACTTGGTTCCTCCGATTCTTTTACTGCATCAAAGGCATTATCGATAAGATTGCTGATGACCGTCAGCAATAAATGCACATCAATCGTTGGTGGTACAGCCGATAGTGTGCTTTCTGGCTCAATAGAAAAAGCAATTTTACGCTCAGATGCCTTTGCTGTTTTACCAAGTAGAACAGCCTGTATAAAATCATCCTTAATTTGTCTGAATACAATATGCTGGTGCACAGTGATAGTATCCACTTCTTTTTGAATGAAATCCAATGCAGCATCATGGCGATTTAGTTGTAAAAGTCCAGAGAGCACATATAGCTTATTCATAAATTCATGGGTCTGAGCGCGTAGTTCATCTGAATAGAGTCGCATTTCATCGATCGTCCGCTTATACATAGCAGCCATTTTCACAGGTTCAAAGCCGAGTGTATCTGCGAGAATACTTTTTGTCAGCCATAGTCCACCAATAACGCCTATGAAAAGGGCAAAAGCTGCTGCAACTAAAATATCACTCATTTGTGAAGCAGTTTGAACGGCAATAGACTGCTTGGAAAATTCAACTGAAACAGTACCAACGACTTCGGTATAATTTTCAACAATACGTAAAATAGGTGCCTTACCAATGATTGCCTTCCCGTCAGTTCCCTGCTCTTCAACGATATACGTTCCACCATATATAAGAGAACGACTGTCAGACTCCTGTAAAGATATAACAGATTCATGCGTAGAGAGTATAACCCCATTTCGCCCTGCAATAGTAATCGACTGTGCTGCAGTGCGTTTTCGTATTTGCTCTAAAATGGATTGCAGCGTATCTTGATCTGCCTGTCCATTTAAAAAAGCAATGGTCTCTGGCATAAAAGACAAGGTTTGTGCGGTTTGCAAAGACAGTTTTTCAGCCTGCCCAGACGTTTCACGCGCTTGAATAAAGTAAAAAACGGCAGACATACCCGCAACAATGAAAAAAAGCAGTGAAAATACGAGAATAAAAATTTTTGTCCGCAATGTAATCGTTTTTTTGCTCATAAAGGCTCCCCATCTCTGCTTTATACTAAATTGTACGAAAAAATATATCGAAATAAAAGAAAAATTCCCGAATGTAAAATATCCGGGAATGGTTAATTAAAGTGAAATAACACCAAGTAGCACTGCAACAATCGTCATAACAACAGATGTACCAACCGTCCATAAAATTGTAAAACGCTGATACTGACCAAAGTCAACCTTTGCCATACCAACAAGTAAATAGGTGGATGCAACAAGTGGGCTAAGTAAATGAACAGGCTGCCCAAGTAAAGAGGCACGTCCAAGCTCTACTGCACTAATACCATAATTTGATGCTGCTTCTGCAATAATTGGTAGTACACCAAAATAATAAGCATCATTAGACATGAAAAATGTAAATGGCATACTTGTAAGAGCTGTAATAACTGGTAAATGAGGTCCCATTGAATCCGGAATAATGGCGACAAGACTATTAGCCATCGCACCTACCATTTCCGTACCCGATAAAATACCTGTAAAAATTCCAGCCGCAAAAACCAGTGATACAACGGCAAGTACATTGCCAGCATGTGCAGCAATTCGCTCTTTTTGATGCATAACATTTGGATAGTTGATTGTAATAGCGACAGCAAATGCAAGCATGAACAAAATCGCTAACGGCATAACACCTAAAATCAGTAATACCATAAGTGTAATCGTTAAAAGGAAGTTCACCCATAGTAACTTTGGACGCTTCCATTGCATATTCTCATCAGCTGTCACTTCATCTCCCAATACCATACCATGTTCATTTTTACCAATCGCTACAGGCATTGTGTCGATGGATAAAATACCAAGACGTTTTCGCTCCATTCTTCCCATCCAGTAAGCTGCAAGAATCACCCATATAGCGCCACCTATCATAACAGGGATGAGTGGATTAAATAGCTCGTGCATATCAAGACTTAATGCACTAGCAGCCCGTGCAGTTGGGCCTCCCCAAGGTGTTAAATTCGTGACACCTACCGCCATTAACGCAACTGCTGGCAAAATAAGTGGATTCATCTTTAAACGCTGATAAAGTGGAAACATAGCAGAAATCGTAATCATATACGTTGTTGTCCCATCACCATCAAGGGAAACAATTGTCGCTAATACCGCTGTACCGACTACTATTTTCATCGGATCTCCCTTCACAGCCTTCAAAATCTTCCCAACAACTGGATCAAATAAACCAGCATCAATCATAACGCCAAAATACAAAATAGCAAACATTAGCATAACGCCAGTTGGTGCTAGATTTTTAATCCCCTCTAGTGCCATATCACCAAGAGTAGAGCCAAAACCAGCAAAAATAGCAAACGCTGCTGGTACAATCATCAGTGCGATTAATGCAGAAAGTCTTCCACTCATAATTAAATACATAAATGTAGCTACCATGGCAAAACCAAGAATGGCAAGCATCGTCATTGTGAAACACCCCTCTTCACTTTTTGAAAGCGCTTTATTAAAATTAATTTAACGAATTTTGAAAAAAATCGCTATAAAATGAAAAATAAAAACGTTTTATTCTTAAAGTGAATTGTGTTCATAAAAACCACATACGGATTTAGCCATTTTTAAGTATTAAAAAACCACCTCTCATCAAGTATTAGACATGATGAGAAGTGGTAGTTGCTTTGCATTTTAATTGTGCGTAACACTACTTCATAAAAGAAGTGGTGGAGTGGAAAATCTTTGTCCATAATTGGCTCAATTATTTTCCTTCAACAGCTGTGTAAATCCTTGTCACACAAGGCTTACATCATACCCATTCCACCCATGCCGCCCATATCTGGCATTGCTGGACCTGATGCTTCTGGAATGTCTGCTACCACTGCTTCTGTTGTTAGGAATAAAGATGCTACAGATGCTGCGTTTTGTAGAGCTGAGCGAGTTACTTTCGCTGGGTCTACTACGCCCGCTTCCATCATGTTTACCCATTCACCTGTCGCAGCGTTGAAGCCTACGCCAATTTCTTCACGTTTTAAACGATCTACGATAATAGAACCTTCTAGACCTGCATTGTTAGCAATTTGACGTACTGGCTCTTCTAAAGCACGTAAAACGATTTTTACGCCTGTTGCTACATCGCCTTCTTCGTTCTCTGCTACTTTTTCTACAGCTGCATATACGTTAAGAAGTGCTGTACCACCACCTGATACGATTCCTTCTTCTACCGCTGCACGAGTAGAATTTAAAGCATCCTCAATACGAAGTTTACGCTCTTTCAGCTCTGTTTCTGTTGCTGCACCGACTTTAACAACCGCTACACCACCAGCTAATTTAGCAAGGCGCTCTTGTAACTTTTCTTTATCGAATTCAGAAGTTGTTTCAGCAAGTTGCGCACGGATTTGACCAATACGTCCTTCGATTGCATTTGCACCGCCAACACCTTCTACGATTGTTGTATTGTCTTTTGTTACCACTACTTTTGCAGCGCGACCAAGTGCTGTAATATCCGCAGATTTTAGGTCTAAGCCTAATTCCTCTGTAATCACTTGTCCACCTGTTAGGATAGCGATATCTTCAAGCATTGCTTTACGACGGTCACCAAAGCCAGGAGCTTTTACTGCTACAGCATTGAATGTACCACGAAGTTTATTGACAACAAGTGTTGCAAGAGCTTCCCCTTCAACATCTTCCGCAATGATTAATAGTGGACGACCTTGTTGAACTACTTGCTCTAATAAAGGCAAGATTTCTTGGATATTTGTGATTTTTTTATCTGTAATTAAAATGTATGGGTTATCCAGTACCGCTTCCATTTTATCCGTATCTGTTACCATATAGTGTGATGCATAGCCACGGTCGAATTGCATACCTTCTACAACATCAAGCTCAGTTGTGAAGCCTTTAGATTCTTCGATTGTAATAACACCATCGTTACCAACACGTTCCATAGCTTCTGCAATCAATTGACCTACTTCATCGTCAGCCGCAGAGATTGCTGCAACTTGAGCGATTTCTTCTTTGTTGCTTACTGGACGAGAAATAGCATGTAACTCTGTTAATGCTGCTGCTACAGCCTTGTCGATGCCTTTACGGATACCTACAGGATTTGCACCAGCCGTTACATTTTTCAAGCCTTCACGAATAATTGCTTGCGCTAATACTGTTGCTGTTGTTGTACCATCACCAGCGATTTCATTTGTTTTAGAGGCTACTTCTGCAACTAATTTTGCACCCATGTTTTCGTATGGGTTTTCTAATTCGATTTCTTTTGCGATTGTTACACCATCATTTGTAATAAGTGGTGAACCGAATTTTTTTTCTAATACTACGTTACGACCTTTAGGCCCTAATGTTACTTTTACAGCATTTGCTAATTTATCTACACCTTGTAACATTAATGAACGTGCTTCTTCCGAAAATTTAATATCTTTTGCCATTTGAAATGATCCTCCTAAAATAAAAGTATTCGATGAATCGATTTATATCAAACGAATGATTGACTTTGCTTATTATTCAACTACTGCAAGAATATGATCTTCTTCCAAAATTAGATATTCATTTCCTTCATATTTCACTTCTTTACCAGCATATTGTGCGAAGTAAATTTGGTCGCCAACTTTCACGTCAAGCTCTACACGCTGTCCATTCTCTAATACGCGACCTGCCCCAACTGCGACAACTTTACCAACGGGTGTTTTTTCTTTAGCCGAGTCTGGTAGTACAATCCCGAATGCTGATTTTTCTTCTACCTCGATTAATTCGATTACAATACGGTTTCCTAGTGGTCTTAACACGTGAAACAACCTCCTATGAATAAAATGTTCATTTATTTTTTATTAGCACTCTATCCTATTGAGTGCTAACACAATTATTATAATAATCAATCACCCTTTTTTTTGCAAGTCTGAACTCCTAAAAATTTTGTTTTCTTGTTGTCTTCCTCTACAATAGAGAATAGTTGGTCTTGGCTTACCATCTATTCAGTGAACCAAGGTTAAAGCTCCAGTGGATTTAATGCAAAAATTTCGATGTCATTTACACTAGGGCATAATTGATAAATGGAAAGGATTTTGTCCGTGACTAAAACAAAAAAACATCTCACAACAGCGATCTTACTTTTAGTCGTTTACATGGTGATGCAACTATCCAGTGCCTTTTTCTTGTTACCATTTCATAAGTTAGTGATGCGTATGACGGATTTATCGTCTACACAAGCTGCACCAATTACACAGGGCTGGTATATTGCCATTAGCTTTGCAGTTGCCTTAATTATTAGTTTAGCATTAACGTCTCGTGATAAATCATTTTGGCTTATTTATGAGAGTAAACAAGAATCGATTCCTTTAACAATTGTATGGGGGGTGCTTGGCTTTATCCTCGTCTTTGTTGGGCAAACGATTGGTGCTATTATTGAAATGACTGTTTTTGGTATTGAAGGTGGCTCACAAAACACCGCTGATATTATGGGTATTGCGAAAGGTGCTCCCATTGCTATCCTCGCTATTGTTGTATTTGGCCCTATTTTAGAAGAATTTGTTTTTCGTCGTGTCATCTTTGGCTCATTGATTCAGGTCACAAATTTTTGGATTGCTGCCATTGTCAGTGCTTTTTGTTTTGCACTGATTCACTTTGATTTCTCTCATATTTTACTGTATACCATTTGTGGCTTAATTTTTGCCTTTTTATATCATGTGACAAAACGCATCTGGGCATCTATTATTGCACATATTCTATTGAATGGTTTTGTAACCCTTGTACAAATCTATGCAGAGCCATTACAAAAATATGCTGAATCTCTCAAAAAAATAACAGAGCAATTAATCCATATGCAGTAAACGTACAAAAGCTCGGTGCCTTTTATAGACACCGAGCTTTTATGCTTATTGGTTAAGTTCTTCAATTTGACGTTGCTGTAATGCTAACGCTTCTTCAATTTGGCGCTTTTCCTCTGCTTCCTGTTCTTCCTTCAAGCGTAGTTCTTCTGATTTTAAATATTTTCGATAACCAATACGTGAAATCATTAAACTAATTTCATATAACACGAATAATGGCACTGACACCATCAAATGCGATGTTAATTCAGGTGGCGCAATAACCGCTGCACATACAAATAAAGCAAAATAAGCATACTTACGAATACGTGCTAATAACATTGGTGTCACCAAGCCGATGCGTGATAAAAATAGCATCACAATCGGCAACTGAAATAAAATGCCAAATGGAATGACTAACTTAAACAAAAATGAAAAGTATTCATAAATACCAATTGTTTGTTGGAAATCCATCTCATTCGATAAGGTCATCATCGCCTTCATCACATATGGAAACAACCAAAAATAAGAGAAGGATAGCCCTACAAGAAACAATAAAAATGCATATGGGATATAGCTTAATGTTGCTCTCCGTTCTACTTCTCGTAATCCTGGGCTAACAAACGCCCATAATTGATACATTAATAGTGGTGAGGATAGGATGAACGCCACTAAAAAAATAACTTGAAAATAGATAGTTAAAGGTGTAGTCACATCAAATACATTGAGCGTTATACCATAGTCTCCTGCTGTTCCTTGAAGATATTTAATCAAAGGCTTCGCTACAAAAAAACCACCAAATAGAGCAAGAGCAAAGAAAACGGCAACAATAAACAGCCGTTTTCTTAATTCTTCTATATGTTCAATGATAGTTAGATCTTTTGGATTCATTCCTTAACATCCTAACTTTTACTTATCTAATTCTTTCTTTTTCTTGTCATCATCGTCGTCATCTGTTAAACCTTTAGTTGCATTTTTAAATTCACGCAATGTTGAACCAAACGCTTTACCTAATTCAGGTAATTTTTTAGGACCAAAGATTAATAACGCAACAATCCCGATAATAATGAGGCTCATAGGACCAATACTAGCCATTGCCATTGTAGCCACCTCCTCTTTCTCTTCATCATTTTAACGCATATTTCGCCATTTGGCTAACGAATTCTATGTGAATTTTTTCGTCATACTCGTAATTTCTATGCGCGAAATATATGTACACTATCAGTTCTCTTGATTGCGAATTAAATAAATGAGCGCTTGCAATTCTACAGATAAATCAATCGTTAAAAGCTGCATATGATCAGGTACAGTCAAACGCTCTGGTGTAAAGTTTAAAATTCCTTTCGCATCCATAGCAGCTAGTCGATCTGCCATACTTTGAGCTGAGCGTGAAGAAACGGTCAAAATAGCTAATTCCGCTCCATACTCCTTATATTTTTCCTCTAGCAAATCAGGATGAAACACAGGAATATTACTAATCATTTTCCCTTCCTTCGGTGCTTTTGAGTCGAAGGCAACTACAATATGGGTATTATGATTTTTTTGAAAGTTATATTTCAGCAAGGCGCTTCCCAAATTTCCGACACCAATCAAAGCAACCTTTGTCGTCTCATGCTGATTAAGTGTCTGACTAAAAAAAGCTAGTAAATGTTGTACATCATAGCCATATCCTTTTTTACCTAATGCACCAAAATAAGAAAAATCACGGCGAATTGTCGCTGAATCAATTTTCATCGCTTCACTCAATTCCTTAGATGAAATACGCTCCATGCCTTCACGTGCAAAGTTTTGGATAAATCGGTAATATAAAGGAAGCCTTTTCGTTGTGGCTTGTGGAATTTTTAAATCTGGTTTCAAAAATATCCCTCCTTTTCGTCAACCTAAAATGTAAAACAACCTACTTTGCCCAACATCTATGCTTGTATACATCACAAACTATGTGATTCAACACAGCTATTGATGAAAGGCGATTTATTTCATATTAAATAGTGGCTCTTCACCAAAATCGGCTATTGACCCTAAATAGTAGCTATATAATTGAGAAATCGTTTCAATCTTACATGACAACTAGGAATAAGTAAAGCACCGACATTGCAAGCCCATCGCTCATCCATTACACTTAAGAGGAATTGAGGTGTCAAAAATGATTGTATTACAAGTCAATCAACTGTATAAATCATTCCTTGCAGAGGAAATTTTAAGTGGTGTCAAGCTAGAAGTACAGCACCGTGACCGTGTCGCCTTAGTTGGAAGAAATGGCGCAGGAAAATCGACATTATTAAAAATCATCGCTGGGCAAATGTCCTATGATGCTGGTGATATTATCATTCCTAAAGGTATTCAAGTTGGCTATTTAGAGCAGCATGCAGGTTTAAATTCAACACTGTCCATTTGGGATGAAATGATGACTATTTTTGAGCCACTCCTTGCACAGGAGCGTACATTACGCACATTAGAGCAACAAATGGCAGATCCGTCTATCTACGAAAATGCCGAGGTATATGCAAAAATTATGTCTGAATATGACCAGCTCCAGCATGATTTTAAACATGCAGGTGGCTATCAATATGAATCAGATACACGCTCTGTACTACATGGCATGCAATTCTACCCTGAGGACTATGCAAAATCCATTAGCTCTCTTTCTGGTGGTCAGCGCACACGTTTAGCACTAGCAAAGCTATTACTTAGCAAGCCTGATTTACTTATATTGGACGAGCCAACGAACCATTTGGATATTGAAACATTATCATGGTTAGAAAGCTACTTAAAAGGCTATGAAGGCGCTATTTTAATTGTTTCACATGACCGTTACTTTTTAGACCAAGTAGTATCCATTGTCTATGAAGTTTCTCGTCATCGTGTCACAAAATTTGTAGGTAATTATAGTAGCTATTTAGATGAAAAAGCAAAAAATTATGAACGTGATTTAAAGCTATATGAGCGTCAGCAGGATGAAAAGGCGAAGTTAGAGGACTTTATTCAAAAAAATATCGCCCGTGCCTCCACTACAAAAATGGCACAAAGTCGCCGTAAAATGTTGGAGCGTACAGAATGGATGGATGCGCCAGATGGTGACGAAAAATCAGCTAAATTTGGCTTCACCATCGACCGCCAAAGTGGCAACGATGTTTTAACAGTCGATAACCTCACTGTTGGCTATAATGAACAGCCTATTTCAAGCGGCATTACATTGCGAGCCTTCCGTGAAGATCGCATTGCACTTGTCGGCCCAAACGGTGTTGGAAAATCGACTTTACTCAAAACGATTGTGAAAGATTTAGTAGCCCTTACTGGAGACATTCGCTACGGCACAAATGTACAAATCGGCTACTACGACCAAGAGCAAGCTAAGCTATCCAGCAATAAAAGTGTATTAAAGGAGCTTTGGGATGAGTGGCCATTGCTAAATGAAGGGGATATTCGTTCCATCTTAGGGCGCTTTTTATTTAGTGGTGAAGATGTAGATAAAATTGTTTCTTCTTTATCAGGTGGAGAAAAGGCAAGACTCGCACTAGCCAAACTTATGATGCAACAAGCCAATTTTTTAATCCTTGATGAGCCGACCAACCATCTTGATTTGGATAGTAAAGAGGTATTAGAAAATGCCTTAATTGATTATCCTGGTACATTATTATTTGTCTCACATGACCGTTATTTCATCAATCGCATTGCTACAAAAGTCATTGAGCTATCTGGTGATGGTTCATTTGAATATTTAGGTGACTATGATTATTATTTAGAGAAAAAGCAGGAATTACTAGAGCTTGCGCAGTTAAAATCAGCTCCACAAACACAGCTCGACATACCTGAAAAAGCCTCTACCTCACAAATTGATAAGGAAGCGAAAAAGCGTGAACGTCAAATCCGCCGTACTATCGAGGATTTAGAAGGCAAAATGCAAACAACTACAGCGGAGATTGCACGCTTAGAGGAAGACCTTTGCAATCCTGACATTTTTACCAATCACGAAAAAATCGCACAGCTCCAAGATGAATTAGCAGCTACAAAGGAGCAACATGAGCTATTTGAAATGGAATGGCTAGAGTTGAATGAAGAATTAGAGGGGATTATTTCCTAAAATAAAGTGAACCTTCAATCGGTGGGGGCTTTCCTCATCCCCACCGATTGGTAGTTTCACCAATCGGGTTTTTACAGGCTGTGCATTCCCCCTACTTTGGAAGTTGGGGTCTTACAGCCTGTTAATACGGGGTAAAATGCGAGAAATCAAAGGTTAAAATTGATTTCTCGCATTTTTTATTTATTCTACAATACTATTTTGTAGCAAGTACATTTTATGGTATAGCCCTTTTTTCGCCAATAATTCTTGGTGGTTACCACGCTCTACAATTTCACCATGATGTAGCACTAAAATTTGCTCCGCATCCTGAATTGTAGATAATCGGTGGGCAATAGCTATCGTTGTACGCCCTTTTCGCATACGCTCCAATGACTCTTGAATAGCTACCTCTGTTTCTGTATCAATCGAGGCCGTTGCTTCATCCAGCACTAAAATTTTCGGCTGTCTTGCCATTGTCCGGGCGAAAGCAATTAATTGCCGTTGTCCACTAGAATAAGTAGAGCCACGTTCTGTCACATGCTGTTCAAATTGATTTGGTAGCTCCTGAATAAAGTCAGCACGCACAAATTCAGCTGCCTCTTTAATTTCCTGTTCAGTGCTACGGCCAAACAAACGAATATTACTTGCGATAGTTCCATAAAACAGGAATGGATCTTGCAGCACCAAGCCTACTTTATGGCGTAATTGCTGTTGCGGATAACTTTTGATAGAATGACCATCTATTCGAATGTCACCACGCTCAAATTCATAAAAGCGCATTAATAAGTTAATAATCGAACTTTTTCCTGAACCTGTATGCCCAACAAGTGCTACCGTTTCCCCTGGATTCACCGTAAACGAAATATTTTTCAACACATCTGTTTGTCCGTCATAGCTAAACGTCACATCTTTAAACTCAATTTTTCCAGCCGTAATTTCATAAGGCTTTTCCTGCTGAGCTGGCTCCATATCTTCTTCATCTAACACATCAAAGACGCGTTTACCAGCTACGACAGCCTGCTGTAAAAAAGCGAGCTGTTCCATCATCTGATTAATCGGCTCAAAGAAACGGTTAATATAGCTCACAAAGGCATATACAACCCCAACTTCAACAGCCGTCGTAAAAGATGTAATGCCAAAGAAACTAAGCAATATCACAATAGTAGCGAAATAAATTAAATCAATAATTGGACGCAATAACAAGCTATTCAATTTCGTATTATTCATCATCGCTGCAAAATGTTGCTCATTAATGTCATCAAATTCCGTATTCATCCGCTTTTCTTGACGGAACATTTGAATAATACTCATGCCTGATAAATTTTCAGATAGCTTTGCATTTAGCTCACTTAATTTTTCACGCATAGCCATGTAGATGACCGCACTTTTTTTACGATACAAATAAACAACATACACGACTGCCGGCAAAATAAATAACACAAATACCGCCAATTTAGCATTCAATAAAAACATCGCAATAAATACACCTGTAATCAAGAATATCGCTTGAACAATGGCGATGAACACATTAATAAATAAATCTTTGATAGCCTCTGTATCATTTGTTACACGTGACACAGTTGCACCAGCAGGCACTCTATCAAAATAGCGCATACCTAAATGTTGAACCTTTTCATAAACATCAACACGAATTTGCTGAACTACTCTTAATGCAATCATATTGAAATGCAAATGCTGGAAGTAACGACAAATGACATTGACAATTTCCAAAAACATAAATGATATGGCAAGTGTCACCATAGCAGATGTTTCAAAGCTCATCTTCATGACATGATTATCAATAAACGTTTTAATAATAATAGGCGATAACACTTCCCCTACTACCGATAGTAATAAAATACTAATCGCAATGGCTAGCGCTTTTTTATGTGGTCGTATATAACCAATAAGACGCTTTAAAACGGTTGCCTGCTCCTGACGTGAAATCGTTAAATTGGTCATTGTGTGCCACCACCTTGCTCTACTAATTGCTCTAGTTGTTGAAGCTGATACATTTCATAATAGCGCCCTTGTAATTCCATGAGCTCTTCATGTGTACCTTTTTCAACAACTGTACCATTTTCCATAAATAAAATGATATGTGCATGCTGAATAGCACTTAAACGATGGGACGTAATAATCGTTGTCGCTTTATCACGAGCCATTTTTAAAGATTCTAAAATAGCTTCCTCTGTTTTCGCATCAACAGCTGATAAAGAATCATCCAAAATTAACACATTGGGCTGCATCATGAGCGCACGAGCAATGGAAATACGTTGCTTTTGTCCACCTGATAATGCCACACCACGTTCACCTACAACCGTTTCATAGCCATTGCTAAAACGCAAAATATCTTCATGGATATGGGCAACTTTCGCTGCTTGTTCCACTTCTTCAGTTGCTGCATCCACCTGTGCAAATGCAATATTTTGATAGACTGTTGTGGAAAATAAAAAATGATCTTGTGGCACATAGCCAATTGCTTGTCGTAATTTATTTTTCTCATATGCTTCGATGGTATGTCCACCTAGTATAATCGATCCATCAAAGCCATCAAACTGACGTAATAATAATTTTAAGATAGCTGATTTACCAGCACCCGTTTTTCCTACAATTCCTAATGTTTGCCCTTCTTTCAACTCAAAATGAACCTGTCGTAAAGAAGGTGTGGCATCACCTGGGAATGTGAAGCTATTAATATGGAAGGATAAATCACCACTTGGCACATGTGTCAATGCATCTGCTCTATCTTCCATCCCAATCGGTTCGTTTAAAATTTGCTCAATTCTTTCATAGGAAGCATGCCCACGCTCTACAATATTAAATAACATACCAATTGCCAACATTGGCCAAACAAGTAACCCTAGATAGGCAGTGAAAGCCACTAAATCGCCGATAGACATGGCATCTTCAACGATAAATTTGGCCCCAAATGCTAGCGTTAAAAAGTAACTAATCGCAATCACAAGACTAATTGTCGGATCAAAAAGTGAATCAATACGTGCTACACGGATATTTTTATCCACAACATCTTTCGATAGTTTTGTAAAATCCTCAATATCCTCCTGTTGATAGCCAAATGATTTAATAACTTTAACTCCTGAAATAGATTCCTGTGTTTTGTCATTTAAGTCTGAAAAAGCAGCTTGTGCATCTCGGAATCGCTGATGAATCAGCTTTCCATAATAGCTTGTTGAAAAAGCCATTAACGGCATAGGAATCAAGGCAATCAATGTTAAACGCCAGTCGATTGTAAAAGCCATCGCTATTAATACAAAACCACCCGTTGTAATAGAATCAAATAATGTAAGTACCCCACCACCTGCTGTTTGTTGCACAGCAGACACATCATTTGTAGCATGTGCCATTAAATCTCCTATTCGACGTTGTTGATAAAAAGATGTCCCTAATTTCGTAAAATGACGGAATAATTTCTCTCTCATTATTTTAGCAAGTAAATTAGAGGAACCAAAAATCATTTTACGCCAATAGTAACGAAGTACATACATACAGAGCGCTACAAGTGCAATAATCGATATCCATTTTAATAATGAAGATTTTGTTAATGTACCTGTGCCGATTTCATCAATGGTATAGCCAATAATCTTTGGTGGTACTAGCTGAAGTAGTGCAACGAATATAAGCATCACGATACCAATTGTATATTCTCGCCACTGTAGCTTAAAGAACCATCCTAACTTTAAAAAGACTTTCATCTTTCTCCCCCTTTCTAATGAACCCCCCACATTGTTATTAGAATATTTCGGTTATAGAAATATTTTTAACATTTCATCATTATATTTCTCAAGATATCTTTTTGCAAGTCTTACTGCTTCGTTTGTCGTATCTTATCTATATTTGTCATATATATTGGTCAAGTGCTAATTTTCGACAAAAAATGCCCACAAATTTATTCACATTATTAATCTAGCAATATCAACATATCAACAGAGTTTTCCACATTATCCACAATTGAAATTTATTTTATCCACATTCAAACTGTTTATATCTACTACTAAATATAGAATAATCACAATTTATACACAACTTATCAACAGTTTGTGCATAAGTACGAATGTTCGCTCACTTTTAATGATTCATACTGTGTACAATTTTTCTGAAAATATTGTCAATACTGTGCAGTTTTTATGGATATACATGCCTTCTCATATCGACAACAAATAACATGCAATAAAGAAGGACACCACCTATTAGTGATGTCCCACGTTTATTCTGTCCAAGAGTGTAATTCCATCCCTGGACGTCCATTCATCGTTAAATTGCCTCGTATACCCGCTTCAAACATTTGCGCTGCGACCGCACCAATCATCGCTGCATTATCTGTACATAGCTTTAACGGTGGCACGAAGAATGGAATACCTTCCTCCACAAAGACATGCTCAAGCGATGTACGTAAGCCTTTATTGGCGGCTACACCACCTGCTGCAATGACCTGCTTCACCTGATATTCACGAGCAGCACGCAATGTTTTAGCTGTTAACACTTCCACTACACTATCCTGAAATCCTTTTGCAACAGCCGCTGGAGAAATCGTTTCTCCCCGTTGATCCATATTATGCTTGTAATTAATGACCGCCGATTTCAAGCCACTAAAGCTAAAATCATAGGAGCCTTCCTCCAGCCATACTCTTGGAAATGCTACTGCTTCCTGTCCTTCATGGGCAAGCTGGTCGATACGTGGACCACCTGGATACGGTAAATTTAACACACGCGCTACTTTATCGTATGCTTCACCTGCCGCATCATCACGTGTTTCGCCAATCACTTCAAAAGAGCCGTGTTCCTTCATATACACAAGCTCCGTATGCCCACCTGATACAACAAGTGCTAATAAAGGAAACTCCATTGGCTGTATCAGAGCATTTGCATAAATATGCCCCGCAATATGATGGACACCAATAATTGGTAAATTATGTGCAAATGCAAATGCCTTCGCTGCATTAATACCAATCAGCAATGCTCCAACAAGACCAGGTCCTTCAGTGACAGCCACTGCATCTAAATCTGCTGGCACTATATTGGCTTGTTTTAAAGCTTCTTCTATAACAATAGTAATTTGCTCCACATGATGACGAGAAGCAATTTCAGGTACAACTCCACCAAAGCGCTTATGACTTTCGATTTGAGAAGCCACAACATTAGAAACAATATCTGAGCCATTGCGAATAATGGCTGCGGCTGTTTCATCACAACTTGTTTCGATTGCTAATATCATTCGATTTTCCATTATAAATTCACCCACATGACCAGGGCATCCTCCCCGTTATCTGTATAATAGCCTTTACGTAAACCACCATCTCGAAAATAAAGCTTACGATAAAGTGTTTTAGCTACGGTATTCGTTACACGCACTTCTAAACTCATCACATCCATATTATGCTGACGTGCCACATCCATCGCCTCACGCATTAAGCCTTCACCAATACCTTGACCACGTGCTGCTTCTACCACTGCCACATTTGTAATTTGTGCGGCATCAATGACCATCCACATGCCACAAAAGCCGACAATATGCTCTTCTTCATCCACCGCCACGATATAATAGGCATATTCATTTTCATGCATCTCATGGTAAAACGAATCTAATGTCCACGGAGTTGGAAATGTCGCACACTCAATCTCGTACACTGTTGGGACATCAGCAGATACCATTTTACGATAAGTAATATTACTCATGTTTCTGCTCCTTTAACCAATTCGCTTCTGCTTCTGCAATGCGTTGATACTGAGGAACAAAATGGTGTGTCGCTTCAATGCTAGGTAGCTCTTGTTGAATAGCCAGCCGAATCACTTCACTTGCTCGTGGTAATTGATGACTGAGTGGTGCACGTTGCGCTTTTTCACCAAGAGCGGCAACAATTGTATCCCAAAAGACATCTACATCTGCACCGACAAATAATATAGGCACTTCCATAGCTTGCAATTTTGTTAGTAATTCCTCAATCGCCATATGCTTATCTTTTATGATTTCTGTTAACATCACACCTTGATAAACAGCTGCATAAACATTGCCTCTTCTAGCATCAAAAATTGGGCAAATCAAGCCATTATAAAGCGAGCTATTTGCTGCTAATGCCTGCAAACTAGATACACCTACTAAAGGCTTTTGTAACGTCCATGCCAATGTTTTGGCAAGTGTGACACCAATTCGTACACCTGTATAAGAGCCAGGACCTTCTGATACAGCAATCACATCAATATCCTTTGCTTGTACACCTGCCGTTGCTAAAACTTTTTCAATAGCAGACATTGCCCCTACCGAATGTGTCAGCTTAATATTTTGGACAATTTCTGCCACAACTGTACCATCACGTACAACAGCTACAGAGAGTGGGGCATTCGCTGTTTCAATCCCTAGCCAAATCATTTCATCAACTCCTCACACAATCCTTCATAACGTTTACCGTATGGTTTGAGCACAAAACGACGCACTGTATCTTCCATTCGGTAAATTTCTATCGTTAAACGATCCTTCGGTAAATCTGCTTCAATTAAATGTGCCCATTCTACCACAGACACTGCCTCACCATAAAATAGCTCATCCCAGCCTAAGTCCTCATCGCTCTCTGCTAAACGATACACATCGAGATGATTAAATGGCAAACGTCCCTCGTATTGCTTCACAATCGTAAAGGTGGGGCTGTTTACTGTACGCTTTACTCCAAGCCCTTTTGCTAACGCTTTGGTGAAAGTCGTTTTGCCAGCTCCTAAATCCCCCTCTAATGTAATTGTATCCTGTGATTCTAATAAATTCGCTAATGACAGTGCAAACTGTTCCGTCTCCTCAAGTGAATTCATGATTTTCTCATACATCATCTTTCTATCCTCTCTAAGCTACATTATCTCTAGTTTACCGAAATGAACGTGAATGTTCAAAGTATCTATTGATTTTCATTCAATTGTACATAAAAAACAACTCTCTTGGTTTATATAAATCCAAGAGAGTTGTTTTTATGTTCATTTATTTCAACTTCAATCTCTTTCACAAAAACAGCCGTCCCGGAAATAGAAATAGCTAGTTCTTCCTCTTCTTTTTGTATATGTACATATACTCGCCCATCTTTATTGACCTCATGTCCTTGTTCGACAATAAGCGTTGTTGGCAACTCCATAGCTTTATCGACATATTCTTTGTAATAAGCACCCATCACACCTGAAGCTGTTCCTGTAATAGCATCTTCAATTGTTCCTGAATAAGGCGATGAAAAATGACGTGCATGCAAATCATTTTCAGGATGACGCACTTCTAAACAGATAGGGTGTACAGAAGCTTTTGGCATCTCTGCTAAAATTCTCGGAAATTCTTCGGTGCGTGGTAACATTTCGGAAAAGCTTGTCAACTTTTTAATTGGAATAATTAAAGTCCAAATACCTGTACTACCATAAACAATTGGATAGTCTGCATGTAAGTCTTCTTCTCTCAATCCAATTGATGCTGCCAACTCCGATTTGGAACCATTAAATGGTTGAAATTGCGGTTTCGCATGCTGCATAGTAATTAGTAATTGATTATTTTCTTTACGAATTTGTATTGGTAATACACCAGCATTTGTTTCAATGGTAAATACTGATTTTTTTAATGCTCCCTGCATTTGTAGTGCATAAACTGTTCCCATAGTTGCATGTCCACATAAATTCATTTCATGCCCAGGTGTAAAATAACGAATGCGAAAATCAGCAATATTCGATGGAACAACAAAAGCTGTTTCATTAAATCCAACTGCTGCAGCAATAGCAAGCATTTGTTGCTCTGTATAATCCTCACCATTCAAGACAACACCAGCTGGGTTCCCTTTCCCTGGAACTGAACTAAATGCGTCAATATGCTTTACATTTACTTTTACCAAAATATATATTTGCCACTCAAAATAGAGACAAATGTATCCATAACAAGATTTTAATAACCCTTACAATGTACAATTGCGGCTTTCTCGAACTTCATCTTCCCCACTGCACAGTCGTTTATTCTCGAGATTTTTCGTACCTTACTAACTTGTTTGGATATTTTGCGAGTAGCTTCTCCTTTCTTTATTTTAAGGACACTTTTTCATACTTTCATATCTCCTCGAAAGCTAGTGTTATTATCATTTCAACGTTTTTTCATAATGACTAATTTAATATATCATCAAAAGCTATAGAAAGACGCAATAGCTAGTAAAATGGATCGGCTATCGATTTATTACAATAAGTACTCCATTTACAAAATCCTATATACGTGCTCGCACTAATTAGTATAACCATCGAAAGTATTTTGTGCAGGCACAAGTGGCAAAACAAATTGCATGTGGTACCACAAGATATTTAGATGCAAGTCAAACGATTTACGGCTTTTATTGAATTTGTATACACAGATGGTCAAACAGGAAAATATATTTCAATTATACTCATTTAGAGACTATAAGCATAAAAAAAGCCCTTATGAAAATATCATAAGAGCTTTGTTAATATTGATAATGGCGGTCCCGACCGGGATCGAACCGGCGATCTCCTGCGTGACAGGCAGGCATGTTAACCGCTACACCACGGGACCTATTTAAGACATTTAAAAATATATCATAAAAACATAACATATGCAATACTATTTCTATTAAAAATTAATTACTATCCCCTCTAACGAATAACTTTCCGTTTTGCTATAAATAGCTTCGATAAAATAATGGCTTTATCAAACTAATCAATTAGGTTAGAAAGTTATCTTTTTAAACGGTATTATTTTCGTTCATCAAGTACTGTCATTTAGCTCCTATACTATTAAATTTGAAAGTATATACAGCAGTAGTAATTCATATTCAATCAATAAAAAACCAGTCAACTGCTAAACAACAGTTGACTGGTTAGTTGCGAAGCGATGTCCTACTCTCACAGGGGGAATCCCCCAACTACCATCGGCGCTAAAGAGCTTAACTTCCGTGTTCGGGATGGGAACGGGTGTGACCTCTTTGCCATCATCACTTCACTTGCACAT
>NZ_BRZA01000006.1 GCF_026012395.1 Lysinibacillus piscis | reverse complement strand
AGATGAGATTTCCCATTACGCAAGTAAGTAAGATCCCTCAAAGACGATGAGGTAGATAGGTTCGAGGTGGAAGTGTGGTGACACATGGAGCTGACGAATACTAATCGATCGAGGACTTAACCAAAAAAAGTGTTACAAAACAATGCACCGTTTATCCAGTTTTGAAAGAATAATTCTTTCAAAAAGAACGTCTACTAAGGACGCAATATCGTGTTGCAACGTAGACACCAGCACATCCATGTGCAAGTGAAGTGATGATGGCAAAGAGGTCACACCCGTTCCCATCCCGAACACGGAAGTTAAGTTCTTTAGCGCCGATGGTAGTTGGGGGATTCCCCCTGTGAGAGTAGGACATCGCTTCGCAATTAACCAGTCAACTGTTTAGCAGTTGACTGGTTTTTGTTTACTAAAATTTCCCCGGTCCAATAGATGAATTAACTTTGAATGTTTAGCAAGCTCAAAATCTGACGAATTCTAAATCAACAAATCAACATTGTTTTCATTCTCCCTTCATCATATTTCTCTTACCTCCTATTAATAGTCTATTAAAATTTGATTGGTGTTCGTGAGAGAAGTACTGGTAGCTTATGTTCCTCTGCAAAATTTCCATGTGACAATAACAACATTAGGCGATTTTGTGTATCAACTCTCACGCCTAGAAATTCACTAGAATTCAAGGGCGTTACGCAAATTGGTAATATAAGACTGACTTACAGGCAATTCATGACCATCTTCAAGGGTTACAATTAAATTAGAAGTAAGATCACGTGCAATCTTTTTAATAGCATGTATATTCACGATATAAGAGCGATGAATACGAATGAAAGAGGTTGGCAATCGTACCTGTAGCTCCTTTAATGTAAAATTCGTTTTGAATTGCTCACCATTTATATAAAACCAGGTTTTCTTCTGTAAGCTCTCAAGATGAGAAATTTTAGTAGCCGCAATAGGAATCCATTCCTCATTACGCTTCCCCGTTAAAAATTCAACAGGTTCTACTTTCTGTGTTAGCACAATTAATGCAGCAGGCTCTTCTTTTATTTCAATCGGATACCCTACACCATAATAAGGTATATCAGAAAGCGAGTAATCAATTAAAGGATCGGTTTGTTTCCGAGTGAGCAAAACTTGCTCAGCGATGCTCCCTGCCTGTACTGATTCTCCTAATCCTACTTGAATATGTGGTTGTTCAGAATGCAAATAAATATAAGCATTTTGGGCAGCAATTGCAATAGATGAATTGGTCGGAATCAAATCCTTTAATATCGAAAGAAATTGTTGTGCCGCAGCATTTGATAAAAGTGCATGGTGTTCCATTATAAAAATCCTCCTTGTTTTCCAAGTTTCGTCGCTCAAATAAGAGCATTCATCATCAAAATTTAGCTTTTTATCTAAAAATAATGAAAATTCAATCAATCTGTTATATATTAATTTACAATAAAAACAACTGTTATGAAACAGTATTTTAAAAATTTTATAAAAAATATTGGAAGGTGGAGTTTTTATATGGTGACACGTCAGGAGAAAATTCAAAATTTAGAAAAGCAATGGTTGGAGAATCCACGTTGGGCAGGTATTGAGCGCCCTTATTCAGCAGAGGAGGTTGTGAAATTACAAGGCTCTGTTGTATTAGAACAAACATTAGCAGCGAAGGGAGCTGCTCGTCTTTGGAAGTCTTTGCATGAGGAGCCGTTTATCAATGCTTTAGGTGCTCTAACGGGAAATCAAGCTGTACAACAAGTAAAAGCAGGTCTACAAGCAATTTACTTATCAGGTTGGCAAGTAGCTGCTGATGCGAACCTTTCAGGACAAATGTATCCAGATCAATCTTTATATCCAGCAAACTCTGTACCAGCCGTTGTGAAACGTATTAATCAAGCTTTACAACGTGCAGATCAAATCGACCATGCGGAAGGTCGTGAGGATGAATTCGACTGGTTTGCACCAATCGTAGCGGATGCTGAGGCAGGCTTCGGTGGACCATTAAATGTATTTGAACTTGTCAAAGGGATGATTGAAGCGGGGGCAGCAGGGGTACATTTAGAAGACCAATTAGCTTCGGAGAAAAAATGTGGTCATTTAGGCGGGAAGGTATTACTACCAACACAAAATGCTGTGCGTAATTTAGTGTCAGCACGTCTTGCAATGGATGTGATGGGGGTAGATACAATTTTAATCGCTCGTACAGATGCAGATGCAGCTGATATGGTAACATCTGATATTGATCCACGTGATGCTACATTTATTACAGGAGAGCGTACACCAGAGGGCTTCTTCCGTACAAATGCAGGTATTAAACAAGCGATTGCACGTGGCTTAGCGTACGCACCATATGCAGATTTAATTTGGTGTGAAACGTCGAAGCCATCATTAGAGGAAGCACGTGAATTTGCAACAGCTATTCGTGCTGAATTCCCTAATAAGATGCTAGCATATAACTGCTCACCTTCTTTCAACTGGAAAGCAAATCTTTCAGACCAAGAAATTGCGGAGTATCAGCGTGAGTTAGGTAAGTTAGGCTATAAATTCCAATTCGTTACATTAGCAGGTTTCCATGCTTTAAATCACGCTATGTTTGAGCTTGCACATGATTATAAAGACAATGGAATGGCTGCATATTCTAAGTTACAGCAAGCTGAATTTGCATCTGAATCAAAAGGCTACACAGCTACACGTCACCAACGTGAGGTAGGAACAGGTTACTTTGATGAAGTATCACAAATCATTTCAGGTGGTACATCATCTACAACAGCTATGGCTGGCTCTACGGAAACAGAGCAATTTGTATAAGTTGTTTTCTAAATTCATAATCATAGACACGTCCTCCGCTTCTCCTAAAGCGGAGGATGTATAAATTGGAGGGAAATGAATGATGGAACAGGTCACAACAGAGAAACTTCAAATTATAAGTGCACAAGATGAGCAAACAAAGGAAATTTTAACGCCAGAAGCACTTGCGTTTATATGCGCATTACATGATAAATTTGATGCACGTCGCAAGGAATTATTAGCTGCTCGACAGGAACGTCAGAAGCGTTTGGATGCGGGAGATAAGCTTGATTTTTTAGCAGAAACAAAGTCTATTCGTGAAGGAAATTGGACAATTGCACCGTTACCAGCAGATTTACAGGATCGCCGTGTGGAAATTACAGGGCCTGTTGATCGTAAAATGGTCATTAATGCATTAAATTCAGGTGCTAAAATGTTTATGGCCTGTTTTGAGGATGCCTCTGCGCCAACATGGGAGAACATGATTGGCGGACAAATCAATATGCGTGATGCCATCAACAAAACCATTGAATTTACACAAGCATCGAATGGAAAAACATACAAATTAAATGATCAAACAGCTGTCTTATTAGTGCGTCCACGTGGTCTTCATTTATTGGAGAAGCATGTATTAATAGATAGAGAGCCGATATCTGGGAGCTTTTTTGATTTTGGTCTATATTTCTTCCACAATGCTAAAAATGCATTAGCACAAGGAACAGGACCATATTTTTATTTACCCAAATTAGAAAGTCATTTAGAGGCACGTTTGTGGAACGATGTCTTTGTTTTCGCACAGGATTATATTGGTATTCCACAAGGGACAATTAAGGCGACTGTATTAATTGAAACCATTTTAGCGGCATTTGAAATGGATGAAATTTTATATGAGCTGCGTGAGCATTCCGCTGGCTTGAATTGTGGTCGCTGGGATTATATTTTCAGCTATATTAAGCGTCTCCGCAATCAGCCAGATGTGATTTTGCCAGATCGAGGGCAAGTCACAATGACCGTGCCATTTATGAAGGCTTATACATCTTTATGTATCCAAACATGTCATAAACGCAATGCACCTGCAATGGGTGGTATGGCAGCACAGATTCCTATTAAAGGAGATGATAAGGCAAATGCAGTAGCCTTTGCTAAAGTAGCAGAGGATAAATGTCGGGAGGCGACAGATGGCCATGATGGTACATGGGTAGCGCATCCAGGCATGGTAGCGACAGCGATGGAGCAATTTGATGCAATTATGCCGACACCAAATCAAATTCATAAAAAGCGTGAGGATGTGCAGGTGACAGCAGAGGATTTAGTTGCTGTACCTGAGGGAACAATTACGTTAGAAGGCTTGCGTATAAATTGTAGTGTAGGTGTACAATATATTGCCTCTTGGCTACGAGGAAATGGTGCAGCACCTATTCATAATTTAATGGAGGATGCGGCAACTGCGGAGATTTCTAGAACACAAGTATGGCAATGGATTCGTCATCCGCAAGGTGTTTTGGAGGATGGGCGCGATATTACGCTAGCATTTGTGCTGTCTATTTTAGCGGAGGAGCTTGGGAAATTGAAAGTGACATTTGGTGAGCAGGCGTATACTAATGGACGTTATGATGAAGCTGCTGATCTATTTAAGGCATTAATTGAGCAGGATGAATTTGTAGAGTTCTTAACATTACCTGGCTATGAAAAATTAGCTTAATCACAAAACATCTAACAAGCTGGGGGACTTGTTAGGTGTTTTTTTATGTACAGAAAT
Source organism: Lysinibacillus piscis (assembly GCF_026012395.1). Taxonomy (GTDB): domain Bacteria; phylum Bacillota; class Bacilli; order Bacillales_A; family Planococcaceae; genus Lysinibacillus; species Lysinibacillus piscis. The sequence continues at coordinate 101,810 of NZ_BRZA01000006.1, read as the reverse complement.
TTGTTATACTAAATATATAACAAAAAAAGAGGTGATGAAGATGTTTATTGAAATAGAGCCACAATCTACTGTACCGATTTATGAGCAGCTCACAAGGCAAATTATCGAAGGTATTGCTAGAGGTGATATGCAGGCAGGGGAGACATTACCATCTGTGCGGAGTTTGGCAGCAGATTTAGGTGTTAATATGCATACAGTGAATAAAAGCTATCATGAATTAGAGGCGAAAGGGATTATCTTCATTCGTGCTAAATCGGGAGCGGTTATTCGTTCAGCGGATGAACGTGTACTAACCTTGGAGCAATTGCAGCAAATTGAAAAAAATTTAAAGCCTGTTGTCGCAGAAGGGATGGTGCTAGGGGCAACAGAAAAACAAATTGAAGACATGATGAAAAAAGTATTTGCCGATTTACAATTACGGGTGGAGGGGGTATAGGAAATGGTGGTTACTGTATTACTAAGCATTTATATTGTGACAGTAGTCATACAAATGTTTATCCCTTACCTTGTAAGAGAAACGAGTGTCTTTGGTGTAACAGTACCTGAACAAAATTTAGGACATCCACTATTAAAGAAGATGAAAAAGCAATATACACAAGTCATTGGTATAGTGAGTATCCTTCTGCTCATTGTGATGATATGTAGTATGGTGCTGTTGACATTGGATGATGCAGTGCAAGCATTACTATTTATGAGTTGTTTATTCGGGATGCTAGCTGTTAGTATGGTCATTTATGGGGTGAACTATCGAAAAGTAGCAACTTTGAAGAAACGAGAGCAATGGGGCATACATGTGAAGCAGGTGCGAGCAGTTGATGTGACAGCACGCAGTCGAGAGGAAATGCTACCATGGCCATTTTTTGCAATACCAATTAGTATGACAGTGTTCATGATTTTTTTTACATTATGGCATTATGATCAAATGCCCCAGCAAATTGCTACACATTGGGGACCTACGGGAGAAGCGGATGCTTGGCAGGAAAAAAATTATTTTACAGCAATCCTGTTGCCACTTGGGATGCTAATCATACAGTCTATTATGTGGGGAACAGCAGATTCCATTAAACGTTCAGCCATTAAAGTAGCGGTTAATCATAAAGAGGCATCAGTGGAAGAACAATTAAAGACTCGTAAATATATCAGTTGGAATACAGCGGTAGTTAGTTATGCTTTAACGATGCTACTAACGGTATTACAGCTTAGTAATATTTACCCCTCTATAGCTACAGGAAAAAGATTATTACCATTATTTGTTTTATTTTTAATCATCGTGTTAGGCTCAATGACTATTTATGTGTGGAAGAAGCGACAATTAAGGGTGCGTTATGACAATCGGGCACCAGTATCTGTGATGGATATAGATGATGACCGTTATTGGAAAGGTGGATTAATTTATATCAATCGTCAAGACCCTTCTGTATTTGTGGAAAAACGTTTCGGTGTGGGGTGGACAGTAAATCTAGGGAATCCACGTGTCTATGTTATATATGGTATACCACTCGCATTGCTCATTGTCATTTCTCTATTAGCTGTATTCACTTACTCATAAAGGGTGAGTGAATTTTTTTGTATCGCAAAAGGTTCCTATGTTAAATTGAAAAGAAATGGGGGGGAGAAAGATGAAAATTCTTGTGGTGGATGATGATATACATATTTTAAAGCTGGTCAATATTTATTTGACAAAGGAAGGCTATCAAGTGCTACAGGCAGAAAATGGGGAACAGGCACTACAGTTGCTTGAAGGGCATACGCCTGATTTAGCAGTTGTCGATGTGATGATGCCTGGTATAGATGGCTACACTTTGACAGAAATATTAAGTCAGGATTATAAGCTACCTGTTATTTTATTGACGGCAAAGGGAGAATTAGAGGATAAGGAACGTGGATTTTTAGCGGGCTCGGATGATTATATTGTAAAGCCGTTTGAGCCAAAGGAATTATTGTTTCGCATTGCCGCCATTTTGCGCAGATTAGATAAAAAAAACCAAGTCACATTACAAGTAGGGCGATTAGTGATTGATCGCCTGAGCTTTGAAGTGATAATTGGGCAAGACACCTTATTGTTACCATTGAAGGAATTTGAGTTACTCGCTTTATTAGCCTCACGATCAAACCAAGTATTTACACGTGGCATGATTATGGAACAAATTTGGGGCTATGACTATGAAGGGGACGAGCAAACATTAAATACACATATTAAGCGACTTCGGGAGCGTCTACAATCTTATGAAACAGGAGCAGAGATTACTACAGTGCGTGGTGTTGGCTACAAACTTGAGGTGAAGGCACCATGAAGACGTTGTACAGCAAATTTATGTTGACGACATTGCTTGTGATGCTTGGTAGTTTAATGCTCAGTTTTTTGGCTATTAATATATACTATCATCAAGTCATGAAAGCGAAGAATGATGCAAAAAACGTAAACATTGCCGAAGATATTGTCGATTATATAGAAGCTACACAGCCTAATGATTTAATGGAATATTTAACGACACTTGGTGATATAGGCTATCAAATTTATGTAACGACAGGAGATCGAGGGAGTTTTTTCGGTGGCGAATATCGTGATACGACATTACCTTTTGAAGTAGTTGAGCATGTTTTAGCTGGAGAGGTATATCATGGCATGCGGGATTTTCCAAAAGAAACGTTTGTAACAGGCTTTTTCGCCAATGAATTAACGAATACGATTGGTGTGCCGTTCGTATATGAAAATCAACAATATGCCTTATTTGTACGACCTGATATTCGTTTATTATTTTCAGAGGTGCATACGATTTTAGCAGGGTTACTTCTAGCAATGGCTGTATTAAGCTTACTAGCGATGTTGTTATTTGCAAAGGCATTAATTCGCCCCATTACACAGTTAACGACTGCTACACATCAGCTAGCACATGAACAATTTGATACATTGCTGACGATTGACCGTGCAGATGAAATTGGTCAATTAGCCAATAGTTTTAATAAGATGGCAACACAATTACAGGAAAATGACCGTATGCGTAAAGAATTTATTAGTAATGTATCACATGATTTTCAGTCACCGTTATTGAATATTCAAGGCTATGTCGATTTATTGAAGAGCTCGAACTTAACGGAAGAGGAAAAACAAGAATATACAACAATTATTGAGCTGGAAACGAAGCGACTATCTGCATTAACAAAGCAACTTTTATTGCTGACTTCCTTAGACCAATCAACAAGAATGGTGAAACGTGAGCCATATCCTCTTGATGAACAATTAAAAGAAACGGTAAGGAAATATCGTTGGCAGCTTGAGGAGGCTAATATTCAATTATCTTATCAGCTTGAGCCAATTGAGTATGATGGCGATGCAGGCTTGTTGCAAAATGTTTGGGATAATTTACTGACCAATGCGATTAAATATAATCATGACGGTGGTATTATTCAGCTAACGATTAAAGTACAGCCTACAAATATCGAAGTGCTAATAGAGGATAGTGGGATAGGAATGACTGATGAACAATTGTTAAAAGTATATGAGCGTTTTTATCGTGCAGATGCTTCAAGGACGAAGCAAGGAACAGGATTAGGCTTAGCCATTGTGAAGCAAATTATAGAATTGCATGGTGGTACAGTTGAGATGGAGAGTCAGATTGATGTGGGGACAAAGGTATATGTGCGTTTGCCAAAAATGTCATAAGAAGTTCATGTAAAGTTCATGTTCACACGATATGCTCATGAATAGATAGGGGGCATCATCAAATGGAACAAAAATGGAGTTTACGTTTAATTCGCCTAGCCGCTATATTTGGTCTTATTGGTACTTATTTAGGCTCACATATGGCTGGTTCAGGAGGCTATGAATATCGACCAATCCACGCACATATTTTACTTGTTGGCTGGCTAAGTATGTTTGCATGGGGCATTTTTTATCGTGTGTTCCAAGTAAAATCAGCAAAATTAGTAATGGCACATGGCTGGTCAGCGATTATTGGTGTAGTGGGCTTAATAGTAGGGATGCTATTTTACAATGTGAATCCGTTTCATTTTGGGCATACATTTACACTGATTTTCTTTATTGTGGGTGGTACAACATTACTTATTAGCTTTGCTTTATTCATTGTAGTGACTTTTATGGTTCGACCATCCAAAAAAACGAGCGTATGACTTGAAGATACGCTCGTTTTTTGCTGTTGTAAATGTTACTTAGGAGTTATTGACCTTCAATCGATTTTTTTAGCCATCTTGTTGCCTCTGTATAATCTTGTGCAACACCTTGCCCCTTTTTATAGAGCATGCCGAGTTGGAACTGTGCTTTTACATGCCCTTGATGTGCAGCAAGGCGATAGAACTGTGCCGCCTTGGAGAAATCCTTTGGTACACCTTGTCCATGCATATGCATTTGCGCTAATTGATATTGAGCCTTTGCATGTCCTTTAGCAGCTGCTTGCTCAATCCATTTAGCGGCCTCTGTATAATCCTGTGTGACACCCTTGCCTTTATCATATAAATTACCAAGCTGATATTGTGCACCAGTATGTCCTCTAGTAGCGGCTGAACGATAACTGCGTCGAGCTCGTTCTAAATCCTGCTCTACACCTTGCCCTTGCTCATACAATAAGCCTAATTGATATTCGGCCTGTGTATGTGATTGATTGGCAGCTATTTTCCACCAATCGAGGGCTTTTGCGTAATCAGCCTTTGTCGCATAGAGTAAACCAAGCTCATATTGTGCATCTACATAACCCTTTTCCGCAGTAGCTACAAAATAAGGTAGGGCTTTATCAGGCTGTTGCCTATGATGGGCATAAATATAGCCTAATTCAAACTGAGCTGCTACATGATGGGCATCAGCGGCAAGTAATAGCCATTTTTCAGCAGAATCCAAATTGTGCTCTTGCTCATACAATAACCCAAGATGATATTGAGCCTTTGTATGCCCTTTATATGCCGCTAATTTCAACCATTTTTTTGCCTCTTGCTGATCTTGTGGGATACCTTGCCCTGTGTGATAGAGTAGGGCTAACTGAAATTCTGCATTTGTATGGTCTTGCAATGCCGCCATATGAAACCACTTCGCCGCTTCTACATCATCTTGTGGAATGCCTCGACCTTTTAAATACATATAGCCTGTATTATATTGAGCACTAGCATCGCCTGCAAGTGCGGCTGTTTTGAAATAAGACATCGCTTGCTCATAGCTTTGCTCAACACCTGTACCATCATGATAAAGGAAGCCTAGATTATTTTGAGCACTTGTATTGCCCTGCTCAGCAGCTAGTTGATACCATTTGGCTGCCTTCTGAAAATCAACCGTTGTACCTAGCCCTTGATTGTAAAGGACACCTAAATGATATTGTGCATCTGCATTACCTAAATTCGCCGCTGCTTTGTAATGAATAGCGGCTTGTTCATAATTTTGTGAAACACCATGTCCTAAGTGATAAAGTAGCCCTAAGTTGTAATGCGCATTAGCATCATTTTGAGCCGCCGCTTGCTCATACCACTTCTTCGCCAGTGCATAATCTTTTTTGACACCTTTGCCTTGATTGTAAAGGACACCTAAATTGTATTGTGCACTTGGATTCCCTTGTTGTGCAGCAAGCTCAAACCATTGAGCCGCTGCTTGGTAAGCTTCAGGCGTTTGCGCTTCATACAGCATCACATCAATATCAAATGGTTCGATTGTATGTACTTTTTTAGCTTGCAGTGTTGCATCATAATGCTGCATAAACCATTCCACAATGTCACTTATATAATCAAGGACCATTTTTGCCGCTTTCGCCTCAATAATGTCATTGCTATTACGATTCGTCATTTTATTGACTACATTCATTAATAAATAAATACGGCGAGGATGAATTTTAGCTACAAAATTTCGATTATTGAGCAAGGAACGCCTATTTTTAACACGTGGCTCTGTGTGCATTTCTAATTTATATACCTCATACAAAATTTCCTCTAATACAAGTAATGAATTTTTTAGAGACACAACAGGCTTTGAAACAGCATGGGAGCTAGCTTGTTGTAAATAGTTTGCAAGTGTATGAAGAGCGAGTACCTCTAATTTCTCGCACTGCTTTTGTAAAATATCATATTGAATCATCATCCACACCTCCTTTTGAGAAATCTTCTCTTTTGATAATATCGGGGGGATAAGGTAGTTATTGAGAAGTTTTATATAAGTAGCATAGTATTCATAGAAATTTGTTGTTATACTAGGGTCAAAAGGAGGAATGGAGAATGAAGAAATGGCTAATTAGTAGTGTTGCTTTATTATTGTTAAGTCCATTAACTGTCTATGCGCAAAGTCCAAATGGTAATATAGTCAGTTCCTCTATGACGATTGCACAGAGTGAGACAACAACAGTTTCGACTTGGGAGCAACTCACAAATGCAATTGTTACTAAATTAAATCAATTTGAAACAACTATTCGTATCACATATAAAGGAAATATGAAGAACTTTGAAGAAAAATTTGTAGAAGCCTTTGAAGAAGCACAACAGCAGGCGGTCTATGCAAATGGACATATGGATAATACCACAATGTCAATGGATTCAGCAGGAAATGCAACATACAAGGTTAACTATTTAACAGATGCAAAAAAGGAAGTAGCTGTCCAACAAAAGATTGATAAAGTGTTGAAGACAATTATTAAGCCATCTATGACGGAGTTTGAAAAAGTAAAGGCTGTGAATGATTATATTGTGTCCAATACGACTTATGGAGAAGATACGATAGCAAGTCCTCACAGTACTTATGCTGTATTATTTGAGGGACAAGCTGTGTGTCAAGGTTATGCGTTAACGGCTTATCAAATGCTGACACAGTTGGGTATCCAAACGCAATATGTCACAGGTTATGTAGACGGTAATGAGGCACATGCTTGGAATTTAGTGCATGTTGGTGGACAATGGTATCATTTGGATACGACATGGAATGATCCGCTACCGAATCGTATAGGAGCAGCAACCTATGATTATTTTTTAGTGACAGATGCACAATTGAAGAAAGATCATTCATGGATAGCAGCCGATTATCCCGCGGCTACAAGTGCCAAGTATAGCTTTATGTTAGGTGTTGATTTTGGGCATCAAATAGGCAATATCATATATTTTAGTAATACAACAGATGATGATAAATTATATAAACTAGATTTAGCTAGTGGTAAGAAAACAAAGGTGATTGATACGCGTGCTATTTATATTACAGGAGCGGGCAATTTCCTTTATTACAGCGATTATAGCAATGGTGGCTATCTGGCAAAATTGAATCTACAAACATTGAAGGTAGAGACACTTGTGAAGCAAGAGGTAGCCAATTTGCAGATTCAAGGAAATGAGTTAATTTACGAGATGAATGGGAAAAAACAAAAATTAAAAATCTAAACTATTGCACAAAGAGCATCGTGATGAGTTCTTTGTGCCTTTTTTGTATATAATGAATGTAATAGGGATGGAGGTGGGCATTTTGTGGAAGAAATTAGTGATTGTCATAGTGGTACTTATTTTTATTGATCCTATTTATACAGCGAGTAAAGCGGCCGTAAAGCAAATCATTGCTTGGACGGAGAATGAAGATATAGAGGATATACTGCTAGTAGCAAAAGATAAAATTACAGAAGTGACAGCAACTATTTCAGACAATGCAGCGATTGAAAAAGCGACTTTCATCGAGGAAGAACCGTCAGAGCAAACAGCAACAGCTCCCATTACGTCACAGCCTGAAGTTGGACGTGTGGTAACAAATGCACAGGAAATGGCTGATGCTATGTATGTTTATTATAGTAGCTTTGCCCCAACATTTGAGATTCAATATAAAGGCAATACCCAACGAATTGAGCAAATTGTTGAGGAAGCCTATAATAATGCGATACAACGAGATGATTATGTATATGGACATATGAAAAAACATGCGATTCGCTATGAATATGGCAGAAATACAGCAACGATTTTAGGTGAGCAAAGCTACTTAATGACACCAGAGCAAGCTGCCTATGTGGATAAAAATGTACAAGCAGTAGTTGATATCATCAAACAAAAATCATCAACAGCGATAGAAAAAGTACGGGCGGTTAATGATTATATTGTGTCCAATACGGTTTATACGGAGCAAACGAAATCGAGCCCACATAGTGCATACACGGTGCTTGCTGAGCATAGTGGTGTTTGTCAAGGCTATGCTTTACTCGCACATGCTATGTTAACGAAACTCGGCATTGAGACACAATATGTCGTGGGCTATGTAGGGCAAGAAGGACATGCATGGAATTTAGTAAAGCTAGACGAGGCTTGGTATCATCTGGATACAACATGGAATGATCCTGTGCCTGACCGTAAAGGTGCGATTCGCTATCGTTACTTTTTAGTAGATGACCGCACAATGGCAGAGGACCATACATGGATAGTGAAGGACTATCCTAAAGCGACAAGTACACAATATCAGTATTATCATCAGGTTGATTTTGCTACACAAGTAGACCAGCAATTGTTTTATAGCAATACGGCAGATGATAGTAAATTATACGTGTTAGATTTGACGACAGGAAAATCGAAGCGTGTCTCGAATACACGTGTACAGTATATCGTTTATGCAGATGGTTGGCTGTATTATAGCAACTACTCACACGGCGCGTATTTAACAAAAATACGTCCTGACGGTAGTGATGAGCAATTATTGAATAGGGAAGATACGAAGGATTTATTTGTGAAGGATGGCTATTTGTACTTTATGACAAATGAGCAAAAGCGAATGGCATTGTAAAATAGGGCTATGAGGGAGTTTTCCTGATAGCCCTGTTTTCAGTTAAGAGTTAGCTATACGCTGCTGTTTACGCTGAGCAAGAATCGATGGTAGCATCATACCTAAAATAACGAAGATAATGCCAACTATTTGTAGCCATGTTAGCGTTTCATGTAACACAATAACGGAAACAGTAACAGCCACAGGCAATTCCATGGCACTTAAAATAGAAGCAAGTGCGCCCCCCACCCTTGGTATAGCAATGGAGAACAAATAAATAGGTAAAATAATACCGAAAAAGCCGAGTGCTAGTCCGAACTTCCACAAGCCTTCTGTAAATAGTTTCCCATTCCAAATGATTTCAGGGTCAAGGAAAATACTAACGACTACAAGAGCCATAAAAGATACGATGAGTACACGGGAAGTTGTGGTAACACCCTCAACATGCCTAGAGTTAAACTGAATAAAGCAAGCAAAGGTAAAAGCAGCCGCTAAGCCAAATAGCCATCCTTGCATAGGAATATTACTTAAATCTACGTTTAGGACACCTGCAGCTAAAATAGTTCCCGTAAATAGCATCATTAATGACAGTGTTTCTGCACGATTTGGGAAACGGCGATGCAGTGCACAGTCGATGAATAAGCCAATCCATGTAAATTGAAATAGCATCACGACGGCTAAAGAAGCAGGCAAATATTTTAAAGATTCGCCATAAACAATGCCTGTCGTACCAGTGAAAATACCTGATATAAGGAGAATCAGCCAGCCTTTTGTTGAAGGACGAGGCAATTGTCTTTGCGTTACTAGAAAAATAATAGCTATTAACAGAAAACCAATAATATATTGACTGGATACAGCTTCAGAAGCTAAAAAGCCGTGCTGCATGGCTACTTTGACTATGGTTGATAAAATGCCATAGCTGCTAGAAGCGATAATAATAAGAACTGGATAAAATACGTTCGTTTTCATAAAGATACCTTTCTATAATTGTTTCACCATATGATGGAATGGTTCATCAATAATGGACCAAGGTTCTATAATGACATAACCGATGCGTTCATACAAGCGGCGAGCATTTATTTTTTCTGTTTCCACGTTTAAGGATAATTTTTGCCCACCACGTTCTTGTGTGAGTTGTTCTGCATATTGGAGCAATAATGTACCAATGCCTTTTCCCCGTGAGGCTGGTGTCACACAAACGGTATCAATATAATATTCATCCTCATGTGCCTCTTTATCAATCACGATAGAGGGTGCATTTTTTGCCTCCAGCCATTGAACGAGGTTGGCATCCATTTGAATGGCCTGTTTGCCATTATAATAAACAAGAATGCCAAGTATTTCTTCATCCTCTATGGCGACAAATGTATTTAAGTAAGAATGACGATTATCTTCACGCTTGAATAGTATGGTTAGTTCACGTTCCACAGCTTCATCTGTTTGCTCACCTGTTAAACGATTGGCAATAGCACCAATAGCTTCAATAATAAGTGGTACAACAGCAAAAGCATCCTGTGGTTGTGCTTGTCTTATCGTTATTGTCATGTAAAATCCCAACCTTTCTATAGGTAAGTATAGTCAAGATAGCCACAAATATATAATAATACGCATCAAATTAACGCACATTCCGACAAATTTCGTGTTAATCTATAAATAAGAGACTTTTTTGGAGGGTATTATGTTAAAGGAAGATAAAGGATTTATTTTGGTGTATGGGGATGCGTTTATTGATTATATTGCTGATGATGTAACAAATACGTCGTTTACGAAATATATGGGTGGCGCAACGGTAAATGTGGCAGCAGGGATTAGCCGTATCGGTGCACCATCTGCGTTGATTACGATTACAGGCGATGATGAGGGCTCGGAATTTGTAAGAGAAGGGCTTGCGATTGAAGGCGTGAATTTAGATTATGCTGTTTTTAATCCAGCTAAACGTGTGAGTGGCGTCTATGTTCATTTAACAGAGGCTTGTGAACGCATTTTTAAAGATTATGTAGATGAAACACCTGATTTGCAAGTTGAGGCATCACAGCTAGAGGAAGCGGCTTTTAAACATGCATCAGCATTAACGGTATGCTCAGGTACAATGTTCCATCCAACAGCACTTGAAACAACGCGTACAGCTGTCAACATGGCAAAGGACAAGGGTGTTATTATTGCGATGGATGCCAATATTCGTCCATTACGTTGGAGTAGTGAAGCCATTTGTCGCGAAACCATTACATCTTTCTTTGAGGATGTAGATATTTTAAAGGTAACGGATGATGAATTATTTTTCTTAACGGAAACAACAAATTTAGAAGATGGTATTGCACAATTAGACAGCTACTTAATACCGATTATTTTAATAACAGTTGGTGAAAATGGCACATATGCGGTGTTAAATGGAGAAGTGATCCATGTGCCGACAGAAAAAGTGATACCTGTCGATACAACGGGTGCTGGAGATGCCTTTATGGCAGGTGTATTGCATGACGTCCATTATAACGGCTTGCCAACAACACAGGAAGAATTAATGCGCTGTGTGACTTTTGGCAATAAACTAGGTGCTTTAGCAGCAACAAAGGCAGGTGCATTAACCGCTCTTCCTTATTATGAGGACATCAAGCATTTAGTGGAGCCAAATTATGATGTGTTGGTCGAAGGACAGCTCTTTTTTGGCGGTGTCAAGGATGCGAAGACAGCTTTTGAACAGGAGCATGTAGATGTTGTGATTGATGTGCGTGTGAATGGCTTGACTACTGAGGAGCAGACAGACGCTCCTTATGCATATAAGCATGTCCCAATCGCTGATGAGGATAGTGACATTGCCTCGTCCATCCAAAAAGTAGCGCAAGAAATTGCAGGTGCTTATGAAAATGGACAAAAAGTTTATTTCCATTGTGGAAGCGGTGGTGGTCGTGCAGGTGTAGCAGCAACGGCTGTACTAATGGAGCTTGGCTTAGCCGATTCAATAGAAGAAGCGGAGCAGGCTGTGAAAAAGGCACGCCCAGAAGTAACCATTCGTCCAAACATGGCGGCTGCGTTGAAGAAGTTATATAAATAATACTAGGCATAACCATTTCAATCTGTTGGGAATGGTTATGCTGTTTTTTATTTTACGAAAAAATAACGGATAAAAATTAAGTTGATTGTTCTATACAAAGTAGCACAATTTTGTTATATTTATTGTATAACAAACAATGAGGTGATTTAGATGATGGAGGAGTTAGCTAAAATCCCGTGGGCAGTCATAGCACCATTAATCGTTGTGCAGTTAGTGCTGATGATTGTTGCTTTAATTGATTTACGTAGAATTCACACAACAAATGGACCGAAAATTTTATGGGTGCTTATTATTTTATTCGCCAATTTACTTGGGCCTATTTTATATTTCATTATTGGGAGAAAGCAATCATGACAATCGTGTTAGAGGTTAAAGGATTGACGAAACAATTTGCTGATAAAGTTGTAGTGCATCCACTTGAATTTACATTGAAAAGTAATACATCTACAGCATTAATCGGGCCAAATGGAGCAGGAAAAACAACAACGTTATCTATGTTAACAGGATTATTGAAGCCGACAGCAGGTGCTATTCAAATAGCAAAGGGAGATATCGGCTTTTTACCACAATATCCACAATTTTATCCATGGTTGAGCGCATTAGAGTTTACAGAGATGGCAGCAAAATTGAGTGGTCTACCTACCAAAACAGCCAAATTGGAAGCGCAAAAAACGTTAGAATTTGTTGGATTAGGCGACGTACTGCATAAAAAGATTGCTACTTTTTCTGGAGGAATGAAGCAACGATTAGGTATTTCCCAGGCAATTGTGCATAAACCAAAGCTTTTATTATTGGATGAGCCTGTTTCTGCGTTAGATCCAATCGGACGTCGAGAAGTGATGAATGTCTTAAAGGATTTACAACAAGAAACGACAATTTTGTATTCTACACATATTTTGAATGATGCCGAAGAAATGACAGACCAATTATTGTTTTTACGTGATGGACAATTAGTAGAACAGGGGACGCTATCTGAGGTACGTCAACGCTTTGATGAGCCAAATTATATTGTAGAATTTTACTCAGCTAAGGAAGCACAATTGTTTGCCTCACATTTTATAGGTGAGGTGAGAGGGTGTTCCGTGTATATTACTATACAAGATGAGCGACCTAACATGAATGAATTGTTTGAATGTTTGAATAATAATTCATTCCAAGTACGAAAGGTAGAACGGCAGACAGCATCATTAGAGGAAATTTTTATGAAGGTGGTGGATCGAGCATGAGAGGACTACCTATATTGTTACAAAAAGAATTTCGAGAGGCTTGGCGAAGTTGGAAATTTTTATGGATTCCACTTGTCTTTGCAATACTTGGTATGAGTGATCCACTGACTAATTATTATATGATGGATATTTTACACGCTGTCGGTAATTTACCAGAGGGCTTCGATATTCAGTTACCCGAATTTGTACCAGCAGACCTTTTGCAAGCATCCATTGGGCAATTTCAAATGATTGGTTTATTAGTATTGTTGGCAAGCTTTATAGGAAGCATTAGTAAGGAGCGAGCAAATGGTACAGCAACATTACTGTATGTACGTTCAATCTCATTTAGTGCCTATTTTATAAGTAAGTTTTTAGTGATAAGCGCAATTGGCTTTGTTAGTGCTGTAGCGGGCTTTGCAGCAAGTGTGTACTATACAACTGTGCTATATGGAAATTTTGAAATAGGTACATTGCTAGCTTGCTTTGTAACCTACTTCATTTGGCTATTGCTTGTCATTGCTGTTATTTTAATGATGAGTGCGACTTTTAATACAATGATTGCTGCAACAGGAGCATTTATCGTGATTTTTATAGGGCAATTTTTAACGATATTATGGGATTTTTTGCCGTGGTCATTGCCGAGTAATGGGGTTTTATTAATTAGAGATATGATGTATATGCAGGATTATTGGTGGAGTATGTTTATGACGGTCATGTTCACTATAATCAGTATAGCGATTGGTATTGTGATGATGAAAAAGAATACTTCGATGGTGAAAATTTAAAAAGAATAGCGCCTACCTTTAGCCAACGTTATAATTAACATAAAGTAAACCTTCAATCGGGTTTTTACAGCCTGTTAATACGGGATAAAAGGTAGGTGTTAGTTATGACACGTAACTCAGATAGATTTCTTACAGCATTTAATCGTATTGACCATCGACTACGAGATATTGTTGGTGTGAAAGAGTTTATGCCGTTTTCTCGCTTGCTGGACCAAGCAAAGAGGAAAGATGCACTTGTGACTAAATATGAGGATGATTTGCGTGCATATGCTGACTTACGTAATGCCATTGTCCATAATCGTATTGCCTTGGATTATGTCATTGCCGAGCCGCATATGGAAGTAGTGGAGAAAATTGAAGAGATTGATGCAGCGCTAGCCAAGCCGACTTTAGTAGGGCAAATGTTTGATAAAAAGGTTTATGTATTTCAAGAAAAAGATTCTTTACAGCATGTTTTAAAGGTGATTAAATCTCGTAAATATACACAGTTCCCTGTCTACAATCAAGAGCAGTTTAAAGGACTTGTGACAACAGTGGGAATCACCAATTGGTTAGCTACAACGATGACGGACAACCAATTGCCAAAGCAAATTCCAACATTGCAAGATATTTTATTGCATGAGAAAAAAAGAGTAAATTATAAGTTTATTAGTCGGTACATAACGATTTATGAGGCGGAGGAAATTTTTAAACGTGGTGTGGAGCGGGGGCAACGCTTTGAGGCATTGCTGATAACTGAACATGGCAAGCCACAGCAAAAGTTATTGGGCATGGTGACACCACTAGACATTATGAATATTGACTAAAAGCAAGACGAGACAAGCTATTAAGGGCTTGAACGTCTTGCTTTATCTTTTAAGCTAATATATAAGGAGCCATTATCTTGTACTTGTGCAAAATAAACATCTTCCACAGCATGAACATTTTGTTTTTTCAATTTCTTCATTAACCAATCTTCTGTTAATTCAAGTTCTACTAGGTTTTCGTATATCAACTGACCATCTGATACAACTTCTGTTGGAATGTAGGCAGGAATGGACACATCAGCTCGTACATCTTGCTTCGTGGCAGACTGTTCAGCAGGTTTTTGTAAAATACTGAGCTTACCTGTTGTTTCTAGTAAAGCATATTGGACATCTTGAATGGAAAAAATAGATTGTTCACGTAGCATCATCGTTAATTCATCCATATGCAGGCGATTCTTTTTCAGAGCGGATTCTAAAACAAGTCCATTTTGAATGACAATAGTTGGCTTATCATCAATCAAGACACGTGCTTTTTTCGATTTGATGGTGATAATAGTCATTAAATAGGTCAAAACACTCCACCAAATAAGAGCAATAAGACCGTCTAAAAAAGGGGTTTCTGCTTGTGCAGCAATTTCAGAGGCAATCGAGCCAAAGGTGATACCTGTTGTGTAGTGGAAGAATGTCAGTTGTCCAAGCTGTTTTTTTCCGAGAATTCGGGCTAAAATAAGTAATGCAAAAAAGGAAATTGTTGCACGAAATATCATTTCCCAAAAATGAGCATGTAGAAAATCATCCATTGTATCAACTCCTATCAAAAGGTAGCATGTGCACAAAGGACGATATTATACGAGTTGAGAAAGAAGGAATCTGCTATGAATACAAAAGCAGGGAATTTGAACAATCCTATTTACCCTATTATGATTGCGATTGCCGTTGCACATCTAATTAATGATACGATGCAGGCTGTTATTCCAGCGATGTTCCCGATATTGAAAAGTGAGTTGGGTCTAACGTTTACGCAAATCGGACTTATTTCATTTGTTTTAAATATGTTTGCCTCTGCCTTGCAACCTGTTGTAGGCTTTGTCAGTGATAAAAAACCGATGCCCTATGCATTGCCGATTGGGATGATTAGCTCCTTTATCGGTATTGCAATTATTGCTTTTACCTCTCAATATTGGGTAATCCTTGTCGCTGTTTTATTTTTAGGTTTTGGCTCTGCTGTATTTCATCCTGAAGGGTCACGTGTATCTTTTATGGCAGCTGGATCAAAAAGAGGATTAGCACAATCGATTTATCAAGTTGGTGGTAACTCTGGTCAAGCATTAGCGCCATTAATCAGTGCTTATATTTTGGATATTTTCGGACAACGTGGAGCAGCGATGGTCTTACTATTAACGACAATTGGCATTATTTTATTGAGCAAAATTGCAGGTTGGTATAAAAATCAATTAGAGCAGGAGCGTAAAGCGAAAACAAAACGTATACTTGTTTCTAATTTACCGCCTTTGACGAAAAAACAGGTAGGTATTGCACTAACATTATTATTTACGATTATTTTTGCACGATCATTTTATACAACTAATATTACAAGCTTCTATGTATTTTATTTGATGGATCACTATGATATTAGCTTGCGTCTTGGTCAAATGCTTATTTTTGCTTTTATGGCTTTTGGTGTTGTCGGCACATTTTTTGGTGGTTCATTGTCAGATCGCATTGGTCGGAAAAATGTCATTTTACTATCCGTTGTTGTACCAATGCCGTTTTGTTTAGCCCTACCATATGTGCCATTATGGGCGGCGATCCTATTTTTAATCATTATTGGTACATTGATTATGATTAGCTTCTCTGTAACAGTTGTGTATGCACAGGAGCTAGTACCTTCTAAAATTGGAACGATGGCTGGTTTAACAACAGGCTTTGCATTCGGTATGGGTGCTGTTGGGGCGATGGTAATTGGTATATTGATGGACCATAAAGGAATTGATTTTACAATGATGGTTGTGTCCCTATTACCACTGCTGTTACTTGTAGCCTTTCTTTTACCAAAGGATAAACCAGCTTCGATGGCATAATGAAAGCCATTCGTAGGCAATCGACATGACTTCGTAGATATTCGACAAATGTTTATTGTGCAAAAGTGTAGTGTAATGTAACGTCAGCAATAAAATAAAAACGTGCTCTCACAATGAGAGCACGTTTTTTTGTCAATTAGGATAATGGTGATAAAAATTCAGCTGGTAATTTTTCAGGCTCTAATAAATAGCCTTCTGATATATGCACCTCATGCATTTTGTCATTGTAGGAGAACTTAAAGATTCCATTGTCAAAGTCTGTACCGATTTCTTTAAAGAAGATTCCTTCAATGGCTAACTGCTTTGGACAAGTAAAGGCAATTTTAAAGCGGTCATGCTCTTTTATTAAATAAGCTCGAACACCTTTTTCAAAAATGTCATATACTTCGTCATCTGTTGGGCGTTGGACAGCCACGATATGAAAATCAACAAAAGGGATTTCTTTCAATAACACATTGAGGAAGGAGCCACGCATAATTTCCTCCCAACGACTTTGGGCACTTTGACCAACAATAATTTGTGAAATGGCATGTTTTTTAGCCACTTCTGCAATGACTTTTTGGACGGGGCGTGTTTCAGCGTCAAGAAGAATAAACTCCTCCACGTCAAGCTCAACGGATAGAGCCTTCCATTGTTCAATATAACCAGATTTTTCTGCGTCGAAGGCATCAAAGGGTTGAGGGTCTACCGAAAGAATATAGAGTGGGCAATCTAACATAGATGCCATTTTATGACCTCTTCGTATTAAGCGTTCACCGTTTTGACCATAATACACACATACTAAAATACTTTCGTCTAAACGCCTTTTTGTATGCTTCATAAAAATTATACACCTCTTTTAGGACGAATTTTGAAGAAATGGTAGTAAAAAAGCTAAAACCAATGCTGTTACAGTGCAATCCATTTATCTCGGTTCAGCAAACGTTCATTTGCTGAACCGAGATAAAAGCCCCAGCAGATGTCATGGATTTTAAAAAGGAACTTTTTCGAGCAAGCTCGAAAAAATCCAGACGCAATTACGCTGGAGCGTAATTGATTTATATTGTATACTTAAAAATGTATAGAATTTGTAGACAATATATCAGAATAACTTGAAATAGTAAGATTTAGTTGATATAGGCTAAATTCCTATGCATTATATGTCACATTATTATGCAAGGAGTTCCACAAATTAGTCAAGTCCACAGCACTCCGATATTCAAATATACATTATAGGAGGTTTCTTATGGCCATTCTTTTTCTAGCGATTCTTTTCCCATTTATTTGTGCCGCACTCGTGTCATTGCTACATAAACGATTGAGGCGTATTGCGCACCTAGGTTGGTTTATTTTACCGATACCACTTATTATATTCCTTTTCCTTATACAGTACATTCCTCAAATAGCTGAGGGTAAAACATTGATCCATACATATAAATGGATTCCCTCTTTCCATATTAATTTTACAACCTACCTTGATGGCCTTAGTATGATTTTTGGCTTATTGATTACAGGCGTCGGTAGTTTAGTGATATTGTATTCTATTTTCTATTTATCAACGAAAGAATCACTTCATCATTTTTACTGCTATTTACTACTATTCATGGGCGCAATGCTTGGCGTCGTCTTCTCAGATAATTTAATGGTGCTGTATACGTTTTGGGAGTTAACGAGCGTATCTTCCTTTTTGCTTATTGCCTTTTGGCATCATCGAAAAGCTTCTCGTGCAGGGGCAAAAAAGGCGATGATGATTACGGTTTTTGGTGGCCTTTCCATGCTTGCAGGCTTCCTGATGCTATATGTAGCAGCAGATACATTTAGTATTCGAGGAATAGTAGCGACCCTTGACATCGTAAGTCAACATGCACTCTTTATTCCAGCACTTATTTGTATTTTACTCGGCGCATTTACGAAGTCTGCCCAGTTCCCATTCCATATTTGGTTACCAGATGCGATGGAAGCACCGACACCTGTTAGTGCCTATCTTCATTCAGCAACGATGGTAAAAGCAGGGATTTATTTAGTTGCTCGCTTTTCGCCAATTTTTGGAGGAGAGGCCATTTGGTTTTGGCTTGTTAGTGGCATCGGATTAATTACATTATTCTGGGGTTCATTTAATGCTGTACGTCAAATCGATTTAAAAGCATTGTTAGCTTACTCAACAATTAGTCAGCTAGGTTTAATTATGAGCTTGTTTGGGCTAGGCTCTGTTGGCCATTATTACGGTTACGCAGATAGTACATTGTTATATACACAGGCTAGTTTTGCAGCATTATTCCATCTTATCAATC
Source organism: Lysinibacillus piscis (assembly GCF_026012395.1). Lineage (GTDB taxonomy): Bacteria > Bacillota > Bacilli > Bacillales_A > Planococcaceae > Lysinibacillus > Lysinibacillus piscis. Next base: position 82,964 of record NZ_BRZA01000006.1, on the reverse strand, counting down.
ATTCGACATTTAAAGGTGCACTATTTATGATGGTCGGCATTGTGGATCACGAAGCAGGGACACGAGATATTCGTCGTCTTGGTGGGTTAATGGCATTGATGCCGATTACCTTTACTATTGCTGTGATTGGAAGTTTTTCGATGGCTGGACTTCCACCATTTAATGGATTTTTGAGTAAGGAAATGTTTTTTGCAGCGGTATTGGCAATTCGAGATGTAGAAGCCTTTTCTATTGCAGATATCGGTCTGCTTTTCCCGATGGTTGCATGGGTGGCTAGTATCTTTACTTTTGTTTATAGCATGATTTTAATTAGTCGTACATTTTTAGGAAGATTTCAACCTGAGCGATTGGATAAGAAGCCACATGAAGCACCGTTTGGCATGTTAATTTCACCGATTATTCTATGTGTGCTTGTTGTAGGGATTTTCCTTTTCCCGAATCTTATTGGCCATTATCTTTTACAGCCTGCCATGGCAAGCATTTATCCAAGCTTCCCATCCATTAGTGAGCTAACACCACATATTTCCGCATGGCATGGCTTTAATATGGAATTAGTGATGACGATTGGTGTCGTGATTATCGGTACCGTGCTCTACAAAACATTAAAGAGCTGGCAACCACTGTATCGCTTATTTTCCCAGCGTTACACGTTTAATGCCTACTATAATCAAGCACTAAGCTTTGCGGAAAGTGGCTCTACAAAGCTAACAAATCGTTATATGACGGGGAATTTAACACATTACTTTATCTATATTTATGTATTTTTTATTGCATTAATTGCTGGTTACTTCATTTGGTCAGATGCCATGGTTTTACGTGTGACACGGGATGCAGCAGTTGAATCGCATGAGCTCATTTTAGTATTTGTCATGATGTTTGCGGCGCTATGGATAGTGTTTGCTAAAGGGCGAGTGACAGCGATGCTATTAAATGGTGTGCTCGGTTACTCTATTGCTTTCTTCTTTGTGATTTTCCGTGCACCTGATTTAGCACTGACACAATTAGTAGTGGAATCAGTCACAACAGCATTGTTTTTATTATGCTTTAAATATTTACCAGATTTAATGCCTGAGCAAAAGCAAAGAAAAGCTCGGTGGTCACATGTGACAATCTCTATTTTAGTAGGCGCAACTGTGACGCTAGTTGGTCTAGCAGTTGTGCATTATGAACGATTTGAATCGATTGCCACGTATTTTAACGATGCTTATGAGCTGGCAGGAGGCTCTAATATTGTCAATACAATATTAGGCGATTTCCGTGCATTTGATACGATGTTAGAGGTAGTTGTTCTTCTGATTGCAGGCTTGGGTGTTTATACATTGACAAAGCTGAAGCCAAGAAAGGGGGAGGCAGACAATGAAAATTAATGATGTCATTTTACGTACTGTGGTGAAAGCGGTCGTATTCATTATTTTAACGCTTGGTGTGTATTTATTTTTTGCTGGACATCATGCACCAGGTGGTGGCTTTATTGGCGGTTTAGTGCTTGCCTCCGCTATTGTTTTATTATATTTAGCTTACGATATTGAGACTGTACATAATGGAATGCCCTTTGATTTTAAAAAAGTAGCGGCATTCGGCGTGTTACTGGCAACAGGTACAGCAGCAGGCTCATTATTTTTCGATAAACCCTTTTTAACACAGGCATACACATATGTGGAAGTACCAATATTTGGAGAAAAAGGGCTTTCAACAGTCACATTATTTGAAGCAGGTGTTGCATTAACTGTTGTAGGTGTTGTTGTCACGATTATTTTAAGTATAAGTGAGGATGAGTAGCCAATGGAATCTTTAATACTATTATTAGTTGGGGTATTAGTGGCTGTTGCGACCTATTTAATCCTCTCTAGACAATTGTTACGTGTTATTTTAGGAACGGCTGTCCTATCCCATGCCGCACATTTATTAATTTTGACAATGGGTGGATTGAAAAAGGGGGATGTGCCTTTATTAGGAGAATCGGATGGACCGTATACAGATGCACTGCCACAAGCTTTGATTTTAACCGCTATTGTAATCAGCTTTGCGGTGACAGCATTTGTCCTTGTCCTTGGCTATCGCGTATATAAAACAAATGGTACAGGAAATTTTGATGAACTAAGGGGGAGGCCTGATGAGTAATATCATTGTTTTACCATTAATAGTACCCGTCATTACCGCTATTTTACTAGTGTTTTTGCGTGAGAATATTGTATTGCAGCGTATGATTAGTTTAATGACGCTAGGTTTTGTCATATTAACAAGTATTGTTTTATTGATAGAAATTCAAGCGCAAGGTGTGATGCGACTTGATTTTAGTGGCTGGGCTCCACCATTTGGTATTTTATTTGTAGCAGATTCATTTGCTGTGCTGCTAGTATTGATTGCGAATATTGTAGCGAGCATTTGTGTCCTATTTGCTATTTACACAATCGGTTCGCATTTTGAAAAAATGTATTTTTATTCATTTGTTTTATTGATGGTAGCAGGTGTGAATGGTTCCTTTTTAACGGGAGATATTTTTAATTTATTTGTCTGCTTTGAGGTGATGTTGCTTGCCTCATATGCTTTGATTAGCTTAGGTGGCGATAAAGTACAGCTACGAGAAGCCTTAAAATATGTGCTGATTAATGTCGTAGCTTCGTGGATTTTTTTAGTGGCATTAGCCTTTTTATACGGCACGGTAGGTACATTAAATATGGCTCATATTGCGCTTCGTGTGATGGAGGCGGGGGCTGATCCGCTGATTACAACGGTAGCATTATTATTTTTAATTGTCTTTAGCTTAAAGGCTGGCTTATTGTTATTCTTTTGGCTACCCGGCTCTTATAGTGTTCCACCGACTGCGATTGCTGCTTTATTCGCCGCCTTATTAACAAAGGTTGGCATTTATGCACTTGTGCGTTCATTTACATTGCTCTTTGTTAATAATGTTGAAGTCACACATATGGTATTAGGAATAATGGCTGGTGTAACAATGATTGCAGGCTGTATAGGAGCAATCTCTAGTAAGGATGTGCGTACAATTGCTGCCTATAATGTGCTAATTGGTGTTGGCTTTATTGTAGCAGGTCTTGCGATTGGTACAGAATCCTCGCTACAAGGGGTTGTTTATTATTTAATGCACGATATGGTAGCAAAAGCATTGTTATTTTTAGCTGTTGGTTTAATGATCTTTTTAACAGGTGAAACGCTAATTGACAATATGAGTGGATTAATTCGTAATTACCCTGCTTTTGGTTGGATTTTCTTTATTACGATGTGTTCATTGGCTGGGATTCCACCATTAAGTGGCTTTTTAGGCAAAGTATTAATTGGACAAGGTGCGATTGAAGGTGGTCATTTTGTGTTATTAGGGTTAGGCTTCCTTTCTAGTTTATTTGTCTTATATTCATTGCTCCGCATTTTACTTGGCTCATTTTTTGGTGAAACGATTATTAGTCTAGAAGATGAGAAGCCACTAAAAGGTCGTGTGTTAATGCCACTGATTTTATTGACGGTATGTACGGTTGGCTTAGGTGTCGGTGCACAATGGTTAGCACCATATGTACTAGATGCAGGACAAACATTGTACACGCCATCCATTTATATTGATGCTGTACTAGATGGCGGGGTGAATCGCTAATGGCTATGCAGTTTATTTTAAATTTGTTTATCGCAACACTGTGGTTATTGTTAAACGATGAAATCAAGCCGCAACTTTCTACATTTTTAACAGGCTTTGTGGTGGGGATTGGTATTTTATATGCTATGCACCGTTTTTATGGTACACAGTTTTATTTGCGTCGTGTCTTTGCGATTTTGAAATTGTTTTGGCTATTTAATTGGGAGCTATTATTATCGAGCTATAGTGTGTTAAAGCAAATTACGACACCAAAGCTAAATATTACACCTGGTATTTTTACTTACAAAACGGAATTGAAGGGGGATTGGGAAATAACAGCTCTAGCCCTATTGTTGACATTAACTCCTGGCTCTGTTGTGATGGAAGTGTCAGAGGAGGGCGATATGTTCTATATTCATGCGATGGATATGGAACAGTCAAAGGATGCTGTTATTCGTTCAATCGGTAAGTTTGAACAAGCGATTATGGAGGTGACACGGTAATGATTGACAAGCTTTTATTAGTAGCACTTGCTCTATTTAGCATATCCATTGCGCTATCTTTGTATCGTGTGATTCGTGGTCCATCGATGCCAGATCGTGCAATTGCGCTAGATACGATTGGTGTTAATCTGTTATCAAGTATTGCGATTGTGTCGATTGTATTGAAAACGAAGGCGTATTTAGAGGCTATCTTAATTTTAGGGATTCTAGCTTTCATTGGCACGATTGCCTTTTCAAAATATATTGAAAGAGGTGTGATTGTTGAACGTAAATCAAATGATTGAATGGGCTGCAGTCATTCTTATTTTGATTGGCTCTATTGCGAGTGTGATTAGTGCATTTGGCATGCTGCGTTTGCCTGATGTTTATACACGCTCACATGCTGCAACAAAAAGCTCCACATTATCAGTGTTAACTTGTTTATTAGGTGCATTTATTTATTTTTGGGTGCATGATGGCTTTGTCAGTGTACGTTTAATTTTAGGTATAGTTTTCGTGTTTGTAACGGCTCCTGTGGCGGGGCATCTCGTATGCCGTGCTGCCTATCGCTCTCGTGTACCTTTAGCTAAGGGGTCGGGAGAGGACGAGCTGAAGCCAAAGCTATTTCCAAATGAATAGAATATGTAAAGTGACAAATAGAAAGGGAAGTTGTTCATATATGTGAACAGCCTCCCTTTTTATTATGTCTATTGAAAAACCAACTGATAGCCAGAGCCTCTTGTCATCACGATTTTAGCAGGCTGCTCTGGAATAGCATCTAGCTTTTTTCGTAGATTGCTAATATGCACTCGTAATGACTGTGTTTGGCCAATGCTTTCCTCGTCCCAAATAAGTTGATAAAGCTCAGAGGCTGGAAAGGCTTGTTCACTGTTTTGTGCCAAAAAGAGTAAAATTTGAAATTCCTTATTAGATAGGGCTAACACTGTATCATCAATGGAAACTTTGCCTGAATAGATATGGAAATGCAATGTGTTGATAATGATTGCATCTTCATTGGGCAAAACATTTTCAGAGAATTGTATAGATGGTGCTGGATTCCTTCGTTTGTATAAGCGTTCAATCGTTTTGAATAATCGATTTCGATCAATTGGCTTTAAAATATAATCTGTTGCTTGTACATCAAAGGCTTCCAATGCATAATGCTCATACGCTGTGACGAAAATGACATCCATCTTATGCGATAAGGATTCTATTTTAGAGGCAAGTTCAATGCCCGTCATTTCAGCCATTTCAATATCTAAAAATAAAATATCAGGCTTTAATACATCAATACATTTTAAGGCTTCCTTTGGATTTGTGAAGGTTGCCAGGACATTAATCATGTTACTCGTCTTTAACATTGATTCTAATAAATGGATCGCTAAAACTTCATCATCTACAATAATTGCCTTTAACAATATACTCATATCCTTTCAGCCATAATAATTGGAAATTTAATTTCAACAGTTGTTCCTTTATTATGAATGCTTTCAATCCATATAGTAGCATGTTCAAATTTCTTCAATCGCTTAGAAATATTACGAATACCAATACCTTGACTAGTGGTTATTTCCCCTTTTTGTAGTTTTCTTAAAAGCTCTTGGGGTATACCAGAGCCATTGTCTATTACTTGGAAAACGACCATCTGCTGTTCTTTTTTGATGACTAACTTTAATTGGCCCTCGCTATTCTTCGTTTTCAATCCATGAAGCAACGCATTTTCCACCAATGGCTGAAGCAATAGTGGAGGAATAAGGCATTGAATAGGTTCATCCATACAAATCGCCCATTCTAATTGCTCAGGATATCTTGTGCGATGAATATTTACATATGCTTTAATAAGATTGAGTTCCTTCTCCAATGGCACAAGACTATTGGCATTTTCAAAGGCGAAACTATTACGTAAGAATGTGGCAAAATCGGTAATCATGGAGCGCGTCTTCTCTAAATCTAAATAACTTAGGGATAGAATAGAATTTAAGACATTGTAAACGAAATGCGGTTTAATTTGTGCCTGTAAAAATGCAGTTTCCATTTTTACAGCGGTTTCTGTAGATTCTTTTAATAAAAGAAGATTTCTTACTCTTGTTTTCAACTCTGTTGTGTCCAAAGGCTTGTGTAAAAAATCATTTGCCCCAGATTGGAAGGCCGCAACCATATCCTCAGGGCGAATAGCGGCTGTTAACATTAAAATTGGTAGCTCAGCAGATGAATAATTGTTTCGGACAAGCTGACAAACTTCATAGCCAGAAAGGTTAGGCATCATAATATCTAAAATAAGCAAATCGACATCATGGTGTTTCGCTAATTGCTCAAAAACGTGCTCACCATTATCGACTGCGATGATATAATAGTTTTCTTTTTCAAGAATATCAATTAAGACACGTAGATTGATATGGTCATCATCTACAATAATAATTTTTCGTTGTCCTTTATTTTTTACAATATGAGGGAAGGTAAGAGATGGCTTCGTATTCTCTATTTTTTTCTTTCTTTTGTATACAGGCTCCATATAATGCTTTGAACCCAATGGTAGCTTGACACAAAAAGTTGTACCTTGTCCAATAGTAGACTGTACAGTGATATCCCCACCTTGAAGCTGAACAAGTTCCTTTGTCACGCTAAGACCAAGTCCTGTTCCATCAGTAGCATTTTCTAATTGCTGAAATGGCTCGAAAATCGTTTCTAAATACTCTATTGCAATACCACGACCCGTGTCCTTTACTTCAATAGCTAGAAAACCATTTTCTTCATAGCAAGAGATTTCAATTTTCCCATGGTTTGTATATTTCACCGCATTATTGATTAAATTATAAAGAATTTGCCGAAGTCTATTCTCATCTGCCAATACAAATTGACCACGTTCAATACGATTATCTATTACGACATCTTTGCTCACAAGATAGGAGACTATCTCCACAATCAAATGGGTGACAGAAAATAGGTCGACAGAGGTGATATGTAATTTTAATTCCCCCTCTTTTAATTTAGAAAAGTCTAAAATATCATTGACAAGATGCGATAACCGTTCTGAAATACTAAAGATTAAAGAAACCTTTTCCTTTTGCTCCTTTGTGAGGTTCTTCTCCTCCTTTGAATCTAACATCGATTGAGAAATTGCAACAATCCCATGCAAGGGTGTTCTAAATTCATGTGATGTTTTAGCAAGAAAATCATCCTTTAATTTATCTACACGTATAAGTGCCTCCGTTAACTTGCCTTTTTCTAAATATGAATCTGCAAAACGATGAGAAATATATAAGGATAGCATTGTTAAACAGACAAATGGTAATAATGGTGGCAAGGCATTTAACTCCAAATTGATATGTGTGTTAAATGTAGCAACGATAAAATAAAGAAAAACAGCTAAAGAGCTTAATAATAAATACATAACACCCGTTGCACGCTGGTAAATGGCTATAATTTGCGCATAAAAAATATAAACAATATTGGCAAAGACATAAAGAGAGTTTATATCTTGCAAGCGTGAATTGATGGTCGCAGGTAGTAACATCGTTAGCATCATGATAATACCGATAGTAGATAGTATCTTGACCACACGGTGATCCATATATTTTGGCAAAGCGCGGTAAAAATACAGCAATATTGTAAAACCAACCGACACACTAGAAGCCATTTGTATACTTTGAAATGGTGCATAGCTTATATCGGCAAAGGATAATAACAGCTTTTCACCATGGGTCAGCGTATAAAGCACACTAGCCAAACAAAAGAAAGCAAAGTAAAGCTGTTCAATATCTAACTTCGCATAAAGATAAGAGCCTAAAAAATAGATAAACATCGTTAAAAATGCTGCAAATGTGATTAAATCATAAAAAAGTGCTCCTTCACGAAGTTTCTTAATACTATACTGATCTCCAAGAAATAGTGAGCTAATAATGCCGCCCCCTGGTGCGTAATCAAAATTGGCTACATGTACAATTAGCTCTAACTCCTGTGTTTTAGGAGAAAAATAAGTGGTATAGGGCGTATTGTGAGGCACATAGTTAGCATTTTCATCAGGCTGTCCACTTTGTCCAACAAGTTCATCATTTATATAGAGAGCGTTTGACATACGAATGATATTTGTTTTAATCCCTAAAATTTCCCCAACATCCTTGATTAAAATTTTTAGTCGATAAGTACCGCTTGCAAATGCTGGCATCTTCTCACCAGCAGTCGTATATTGTGTCCATGCGGAAGGTACCTTGACGACATAGTTATCATATGCATCAAATTCTGAGCTACTTACCAATTTATTCGGCACAAACTCCCATTCGCCATCTAACTTGACAGATGTATTGTTATGGAAAGTGTAGTGGCGTAGGTCCATCACACCTTTGACTGCTTGAGGACCGTCAGAAGTAGGATGAGTAACGAAAAATACGACTACAGCTATACTGATTGTACTTATAATGATGATGAACAGTAATAATAATTTTTTCATTTATAATAAGTCCTTTCTCTAATGACTTACCTTACATAAAGAAGCTGTATGAGTTGGATTATACAAGACAGCATGGGCGATGGAAATAAGTAACGTGTGTAATGAATGTTAAGAAATTTTAACGTTAAAAAAGGAATACTTTTCTAGAGTTTATGCTAGCAGCTTTTTATAATGAAGGTATAGCTCCTTTACTATAATATTAGTATAAAATGTAATGTTAAGAAAAAATAACAATAAAAATGGAATATATTTATATAAATACATGTTGACAAGCACTATAATTAGATACATAAATAGCGAAAAATATAATTATTTATGTAGGATAGAAAAATATACTGCTATTTATTTTTTCTTAATATTCAGAAATATGAAGGGGGTATATCAATTATGGCGTGGACTTTTTCTTTAAGAATTACAAATGATACTGACCGAGATTTAGAAGTAGTAGAATCACAGCTACATTGGGGATATTGGAATACGGATGGTGAGGAGGATAAAGGCCCTCAACCTATTAGAGCAGGAGAGACCATACAAGCAGTAGGTGTTAAGTCAGCTTTTGGTACAAATGGTTATGAATTTTCATGTTCATGGAAGGATAATAACCAGAATAGTGAGGGTATTATGCAAGCTCCATATGGAGTAGTCAGCCTTTATGTCAATGTTCCATACAATAATCCAAATGAGGCAACTTGTCAGACAAATGGATATTTTGAAGTGGACGGATGGAATGACATTACACATGATGGTCATAATTTCATTCAAAATATTCGCATCTCTAATAAGATGGATAGATTAAGAAAAAAGGAACATATCAATAGCCTATATACAGATTGGTCTCAAGTGGAAGCTTTGACTGCTTTAGAGAATGTAAAGAATGTTGATTTGAATAAACATATTCCAAGCGGTGTTCACTTTGAAAAAATGGAGCTATTCCGAACGTCGGTTTTTACAATTTCTAAAAAACTATGGGCTGGTGTCAATGACTTAGATTTTAATAGCCTTTATTTGAAGCAGCGTGAAGTGCAAGATTATTTTTCTGTTGAGGTTACTTGTTTAAGAGCAGATGCTACCAAAATTGAAACAGTGACTAAGGGTGGGCAAATAACGGTTATTGATGAATATGCTTTATCAACTGCAAGTAAGGTAGTAGAGGAAAAGGTTAGCACGTTTGAATCTGCACTGAAATTTACAAATAAATCTTCTGCCTCTATGACTAAAGCAAAAATAGCAACTGTGGGTATAGAGAAAGAATTACAAATTGAACTAAAAGCAAAGTTTAATATATTAAATAATGTAACAAATGAGCAGCAACAAAGTGAGAAAAAATCAACAACGAGACAATTCAATGCACCAGAGGATAAGGATATGGATGTCGTGCCTTGGATATTTAGTAAAATGATTCTTCTTTATCGTACTGATAAAAACAATGTAACGACTTTGATTGGGGCATCTGAATGGGATTATGCTATTTTAAATCGCACTCATGTATACGATGTGATGGGTAATGCGAAACAAATAGTAACGACAGGAGGAGAGCAGTAATATGGCAACTTGGACTTTTTCATTAATGATTACCAATACAACAGACCGTGAATTAGTGGTCGATCATCCACAGCTTGATTGGGGTATTTGGAATACAGAAGATGTTGAAGAAAGGGGGCCACTAAATGTTCCACCTCATACAACGATTCAAGCACTAGGAATTAAAGCCTCAACTGGGCCAAATGGTTATGAATGCTCTTGCTCATGGAAAGATAAGGTTCCAGCTGGGGAAAAGTCTTATGGCGCAATTTCACTGTCATTAGATGTTCCACAAAAAAGTAAAAATCGAGCTACTTGCTTAGTAAATCATCAATTGCATGTAGATGGTTGGGAGGACTTGCCTGAGAAAGGTCATAATTTTGTGCGGTCTATTATTGTCAGTAAAATAGATTCATAGTCATTTATTTAGTGATGCCTTTTTCACCTGAAATATGGATAGATAGAATATTTTATTCAAGAAAAGAGATTTTCCTTATTATAATTTGAAATCATAAAAAGATAGAATGCAATAGTACATGGTAAATAAGGAGTGATATTTATGTTAGAAGCATATACTGGCACAATCATACTTTGGGCAGGTATGTATGCTCCAAGAGGATGGTTGTTTTGTAATGGGCAACAACTTCCACTGAATGTTCCGCAAAATCAAACATTATTTACAGTAATTGGATCTCGGTATGGAGGGGATGGAAAGACATACTTTAATCTACCAAATTTAAACGGTCGGGTACCTATAGGAGCGGATATGGGAGGCAATAAAGATAATGGAATATCATCATATCCAAGTGGGAGTATAGGAGGTACAGAGTATACAGCTTTAACTATTAGTAATTTGCCAAAGCATAACCATACTTTCAATAGTAAAGGCAGTGCACTAAAGAATGCTAATGCCCATGTATCTATTCCGGTTGTAAACAATGATAGTGTCTCAAATATTCCTGATAATACTAGTATTTTAGGGAGAGGTATTTCAAATAGTCGGGATGCTAATATTTATAGTAAGAGTAATTCAAACGCAACGCTAAAACCTTTTGATGCCCATGTAACTGGTGACGTAGTAGTTGAGGGAACAATAGGAGAAGCTGGTAATGGTGTGCCCTTTGATCAACGTCAACCATATTTGGCGTTAAATTACATTATTTGTGTAGAGGGGATATATCCACCTAGAGGAGATGATTGGTAAGTAGCATGGAGAGATTTCAGAAGTTCAAAATTGGATTATTAAGCTTTTGTTTAATAGTTTTAAATTTTTCATCGATTGTTATTGGAGAGGTGCCTTCAGCCTCAGCAACTACTTTCCCAGCAAGTGAAGATTTTGAGTCTAGTGATGGAATAGGGCCTAATCCACGTATTATAGGAGATTGGATATTTTCATTATTAAAAGATGATGGCACTTTGGATGATTCAGATAATAGTAACAATGATATTGATGATTTTTATGAAAATGATAAAGGTTTAGGTATGTCAGGGGCACCTGATATTGTTAAAACTGCCTCTATTAAGTCTACTAAGGGAAGTTTCAAGCTACTATCATTGCGACTAGAAAACGTTCCAGGCAATTCTGTGGAACTAAAAATAGAAGGATATCGAAATAATATATTTGTCGCTGGAGCAGTACAGATCAATCAATATACATCAGGTGTAAAAGTAGATATGCCATTAGTGGGAGAGGAATGGCAAAATATTGATGAGTTTAGAATTAGCAGAACAGATGGAGTCGCAGATATATTTGTCAGAATTTATGATATAGCTGTGGGACCACCAGTGACTATTTTAGAAGATACATTATCGCCAACAATAACAAACTCATCTATGAATATCACAAATATAAATAATGGTAGTGCAACGTTAAATTGGACCAAAGCAGCGGATAATATTACGGATACAGAAAATTTAGAGTACCAAGTCTATCAGTCTGCAAGTAATAATATTGATACAGTAAATAATATTGAGGCAAATGGTAGTGTAATAGGAAACTATACAAAGGATATTGCCACGTTCGATATTTCAGGATTGTTACCAAATATTGATTATTATTTTAATGTTATTGTAAAAGATGGAGCAGGCAATAAAACAGTCTATACAACGATTCATGTAATGATACCTAATGTATATACTGTAAGTTTTGATGTCGCTGGAGGAAGTGCTGTTTCCAGCCAGCCAATAGCGCATGGCAATAAAGCAACCGAACCAACGCCAGCGCCAACCAAGGTAGGCCATACATTTGGAGGCTGGTATACAACAAATGGATATATAACACCGTTTGACTTCAATACAACCATCACAGGAAACACAACCATCTACGCAAAGTGGACACCTGTAGAGTATACAGTAAGCTTTGAGGTAGACGGAGGAAGTGCTGTTTCCAGCCAGCCAGTAGCGCATGGCAATAAAGCAACCGAACCAACGCCAGCGCCAACCAAGGCAGGCCATACATTTGGAGGCTGGTATACAACAAATGGACATGCAATCCCATTTGACTTCAATACAACCATCACAGGAAACACAACCATCTACGCAAAGTGGACACCTGTAGAGTATACAGTAAGCTTTGAGGTAGATGGAGGAAGTGCTGTTTCCAGCCAAACAGTAGCGCATGGCAATAAAACAACCGAACCAACGCCAGCGCCAACCAAGGTAGGCCATACATTTGGAGGCTGGTATACAACAAATGGACATGCAATCCCATTTGACTTCAATACAACCATCACAGGAAACACAACCATCTACGCAAAGTGGACACCTGTAGAGTATACCGTAAGCTTTGAGGTAGATGGAGGAAGCGCTGTTTCCAATCAAACGGTAGTTCATGGGAACAGAGCTATACAGCCAGATCCAGTACCAACTAAAATAGGCTATCTATTTGAAGGTTGGTATACAGATGATACACATACAATCCCATTCGATTTCAATACGGTGATTATTGAAAATACAATATTGTATGCCAAATGGCTACACACACCTGTTATGAATACAGTGAGCTTTGAAGTAAACGGAGGCAGCCCAATGCCAAATCAGTCTGTAGTCCATGGCAATAAGGTAGCTGAACCAATACCAGTGCCAACAAAAGCGGGATATATATTTAACGGCTGGTATATAAATAGTGCTTTAACCCAAATATTTAATAGTAATACGTTAATTACAGCAGATATAACATTGTATGCAAAGTGGACAGCTATTGTATCACCACCTTCTGATAATGCATCGAATAATGATGATACGAACCTAAACACCAATAATACTGCAAATAATTCAACAAGTGAACAATTCTTGGTGGATGTGCAGTCAGGGGACGGCAATGATATGTCCAAAACCATTATTTATCGTACAACGAATTTAGATGGCACTGTACAAGATCGTGTGACACTAACTGTTCAAAGTGCAACAGAGGCATTGGTGAAATTGCAGGACAAGCAATCAGATACAATGCGTATCGTGTTGCCAACAGATACAGCAAATCGGGTACAACAAACAGATATTGTGGTGGCACAAAACGTTTTAATGTTGTTAAAAGAGAGCCGAGTGCAATTAGAGATTGCAGCAGGTGGAGCAAAGATAGCGATTCCGCAAAGCTCGTTACAAGCCTTTAATCAAGAATTATATTTCCGAGTAGTACCAGTGAAAACAGAGGAAGAGCAGCGGTTAGAGGAGCGAGCCAAGATAGAGCAACGGGTGCAACAAGTAGCAAATGGTGCGACAGTGACCTTGTTAGGACATCCGATGACAATTGAAACCAATATGCAAAACCATCGTGTGACACTAACCTTGCCGTTACCACAAAATGTAACACAGGAGCAATTAGATAATTTAGCAGCGTATATTGAGCATAGTGATGGCACGAAAGAGGTTGTGCGTGGACAAGTCGTAGATTTTAAAGCAGGGACAAAGGGAATCCAATTTGAAGTAACGAAATTCTCCACTTTCTCGGTTTTGTATGTACCAGTGAAAAAGGAACAGCCGAAAGAGGAAGTGTTGGTGGCAGAACCAATCTCTACGCCATACATTAAAGGTTATGCAGATGGCACATTCCGCCCAGAAGCATCGGTCACACGAGCACAAATGGCGAGCATGATGGCGCGTTATGTAACAGATAACGAGATTCCAGAGGCAACAGCAACATTTACAGATACAGCAACACATGATGCCAAAGATGCGATTGAATTTGTGAAGGAAACAGGATTATTCAAAGGCACAACAGCGACAACCTTCAATCCAAATGGCTCCATTACACGAGCACAAATGGCGACGGTTGTAGCGCGTTGGTTAGCGGAAAATGGTGAAGTAGATAGCTCGCAGGCAAAAGCATTTAAGGATGTTAGCAAAAACCATTGGGCAGCCGAAGCCATTGCTAAAGTCAATATACTCGGTATTATGAAAGGTACAAGTGCAACAACTTTCAACCCAGAAGGCGCATTAACAAGAGCACAAGCAGTCAAAGTGCTGAATCAATTGTTTAAGCGTAAAGTACAAGCAAGTGAACACACATCGTTATTTAAAGATGTGACATCAACACATTGGGCATTTGATGATATTCAAGCAGCGGCAAAATAGTGAGCTATCAAGAGAAGTCCACCAACCTTATTAGAATAGGTTGGTGGACTTCTACTCTATTCTATGTGAACGTTAAGAAATCTTAACGTCAAGGTATGATGTTCTTCATTTATAATGAGGAAAATAAGAGAATGAGAAGGTGAACCAATAATGAAAAAATGGTGTATTGTCGTATTGATAGCTACATTGGTGTGGTCGCAATTAGGGATACTTGCGCCACTGGCAGATACAAGCCAGATGTACATAGTGACATTTAATGTGAATGGTGGAAGCCCGATTGACCAGAAAACGGTAGAAATAGGTGGATTGGTAGATGAACCCAATGCCCCAACAAATGATAGCTATGTATTTGATGGTTGGTATAAAGAAGAGGATTTGATAAATCACTGGAATTTTGCGACAGATACAGTAACAGACAATATAACATTGTATGCAAAATGGATTGAGCCAAGCGGCTTCACTACACAAGATAATATAGGTGGAACTGTTACGGTTACAGGATACACTGGCACTATGCCGACAGATTTAGAGATTCCGAGTATGATTGATAACAAAACAGTAACAGCAATCGGACCTGCTGCTTTTTACAATAAAGTATTGCAAAAGGTAACAATTCCTTCAACGGTGAAACAAATAGGAGATGGTGCTTTTGCAACGAATGAGTTAATAGAAGTAACCTTTGAACAAGGTTCTGAGTTAACGACAATAGGGATAGCTGCTTTTTCAGGAAGTAAAATTCAAAGTATAACGATTCCAGCAACAGTTCAAAAAATTGAAAATGCTACATTCCAAAATAATAGCGAGTTGACAACAGTCAATTTTGAAGCTGGTTCAGTATTAACAGAAATAGGTCCGTCTGCTTTTAAGAAAAGTAAACTACAAAGCATTACAATTCCAGCAACAGTTCAAAAAATAGAAGATAGTGCGTTTGCAGAAAATAGTGAGCTAGCAGCTATAACATTTGAAGCAGGCTCTGCGCTGACAGAAATAGGTTCATCTGCTTTTTGGTTAAGTGATCTTCGGGGTATAACGATTCCAGCAGCGGTTCAAAAAATTGGGAATTCAGCGTTTAGGAGCAACAAATTAGCCACAGTGAGCTTTGAACCAGATGCAGCATTAAAAGAGATAGGTGATTATGCTTTCATTAGTAATCAATTATCAGGCATTATGATTCCTTCAAAGGTTAAAAAAATTGGTGAGTTAGCTTTTCAGAGTAATCCGCTTACATCATTAACTTTTGAACCCAACTCAGAGTTAGCAGAAATTAAATTTCTTGCTTTTAGTCATACTAAATTAAAAGCAGTTGTTTTTCCAGCTAGTTTACAAAAGGTTGGTATGAGAGCGTTTGAGTATAGTTTGTTAGAGAATATTGAGTTTCAACAACCAACCACTCCACCATTGATAATTGATGAAAACGCATTTAATTTTCAAAATAATGGGGCAACTACTAATTGGTACGTGAATGGGGATGAAGAAAATCAATGGACTGGGTCAAATATAACCACAGCATTCAAAATGTATAGTACACCAAAACAACTGCATGAAGTGGTGTTTGAAACAGACGGAGGAAGCCCAGTAGTAAAGGGTAAGGTAGCAAGTGGTAACTTAGTTACAAAGCCATCCTCACCAACAAAGACTAATTATACATTTGATGGATGGTATCAAGATGAACAACTTCAAATACCATGGGACTTTGCCCTAGATACAGTGACAGCGAGCATCACTTTATATGCGAAATGGAGTCCATTTAGCACTACGGATAATGGCAATGGAACGTTAAAGATTACAGGCTATCAAGGACAAGTACCATCAAATTTAATTATTCCATCACAATTTGATGGGAAAAATGTGACAATTATAGGGAAGGAATCGTTTTGGAGTAAAGGATTAACAAGTGTAACGATTCCATCAGGCGTAACAAAAATAGAGGAAACAGCATTTACATCGAATCAACTAACAAGTGTAAGTATTCCTTCAAGTGTAGAAAGTATAGGAAGTGGTTCGTTTTCTAATAATAAATTAGTAAATGTAGAAATTTCACATGGTGTGACACACATTGGGAATATAGCATTTAATACAAATCAGTTAACAAAAGTGGTCATTCCTTCAAGTGTAACAACTATCGAAAACGGTGCATTTGCATATAATAAACTAAAGAAAGTAGTGTTTGAGGGAAATGTCCCTACAATAGTTAAATCGTCTATTGGCAATCAAAGTGGGACATTCTCTGATTGGTATACAGATGCTGCATTGACTACAACGTGGAATGGTACAGTACCTCTAGCAATGGAGATTTACTCGGTAGTTCCTCGTCCTATGTATACAGTGACGTTTAATACCAATGGCGGTAGTGATATAACGCCGAAAGAGATGGAAGAAGGAGAGTTCATTGTAAAACCATCCGACCCAACAAAGGACAGTTATACATTTGATGGATGGTATCAAGATGAGCAGCTTCAAATACCATGGAGCTTTGCTACAGATTCAGTAACAATGAACATTACACTATATGCGAAATGGAGCCCATTCACTGCAGTTGACAATGGCGATGGTACGATAAAAATTACAGGTTATAGTGGCACTGTGCCAGCAGAGTTAGTCATTCCTACTGAAATCAACGGTAAATCCGTGAAAGTAATCGGCATGACAGCCTTTATGTTCCAAAACTTAACGAGTATAGTGATTCCAGAAGGGGTTAAAACAATTGAAACATCTGCTTTTTCAGGGAATCAGCTAACAAGTATAGTGATTCCATCTACAGTGGAGGGGATTGAGAGTACAGCATTTAAAGGTAATAAATTAGAACAAGTAGAATTTAAGGGAACTGTAAGCACAATAGATGGCTCAGTTTTTGGAGGGCAAAGAGTTACACCAGAATTTACAGGTTGGTATACAGATCGCTCTATGCAACCATCTGCACTATGGGATGAAACTGTACCACAGGCAATGACTATTTATTCTGTAGGGTTCCCAAAATATACAGTCACGTTTAATACAAATGGCGGTAGCGCTATAGCACCGAAATCTGTGGCACAAGGTGAAGGCATCACAGCACCCACAGCACCAACAAGGGCAGGTTATACATTTGCAGGTTGGTACAAAGATAGTACATTACAAATAGCCTGGAATTTTGGAACAGATAAAGTAACAGAAACTACAACACTTTATGCGAAGTGGAATGCGGTATTAACACCAAATCCAAATCCACCATTTGTTCCAGATTCAACACCATCTACAACGAATCAAATTAGAGTAGATGTTGTAGATGCAAGTAACCCAAATGCTGTGTTGGTACAAACAGTCATTACACGTGATACTAGCAATGGTGTAGTAAAGGATACAGTAAACTTTACGTCAGCTAATGCGAGAGAATCGATTGAAAAATTAACGAATCAAGTGAATAAAAAATCACGTATCGTTATTCCAGATGCCCAGCAACAAGTAAGTGAAACAACAGTAGGTATTGCAAGAGAAGCAGCACGACTACTAGCAGAAGGACAAGCTGGCTTAGGGATTGATATGGAAACGGTGAAGTTTGATATTCCTGCATCCTCTTTAGCGAATTTCGACACAGATTTTTATTTCCGTGTTGTACCTGTCAAAGCACAGACAACAAAGCAGCAGTTAGAAGAACGTGCAAAGGCAGAGACAAGTGTGCAACAGTTCACAAACAATGCCACAATCACATTACTTGGACAACCAATGACGATTGAAACAAATATGCAAAATCGTCCTGTGACTTTAACATTGCCATTACCACAAAATGTAACACAGGAGCAGTTGGACAATCTAGCGGTGTATATTGAGCATAGTGATGGCACGAAAGAGGTTGTGCGTGGCAAATTGGTTGATTTCAAAGCAGGTATACGAGGTATTGAGTTTGAGGTAACAAAATTCTCGACATTCTCGATTCTGTACGCGCCAGTGAAACAAGAACAGCCGAAAGAGGAAGTGGTGGTAGAGGAACAAATCTCTACGCCATACATTAAAGGCTACGCAGATGGTACATTCCGTCCAGAGGCATCGGTCACACGAGCACAAATGGCAAGTATGCTAGCACGTTACTTAACCGATAATGAGATTCCAGAGGGAACAGCGACATTCATAGATACAGTAAAGCATGATGCAAAAGACGCCATTGAATTCGTGAAGGAAACAGGTTTATTCAAAGGCACAACAGCGACAACCTTCAATCCAAATGGCTCTATCACACGAGCACAAATGGCGACAGTAGTAGCGCGTTGGTTAGCGGAAAATGGTGAAGTAGATAGCTCGCAGGCAAATGCATTTAAGGACGTTAGCAAAAACCATTGGGCAGCCGAAGCCATTGCAGTAGTAAGTGCACAAGGGATTATGACAGGTACAAGCACGACAACGTTCAATCCAGAGGGCTATTTAACAAGAGCGCAGGCAGTAAAAGTATTAAATCGCCTATTTGAACGCCAAGTGACAGCAACAGAACAAACGCCACTCTTCACAGATGTGCCAAGCAACCATTGGGCATTTGATGAAATTCAAGCGGCAGCACAATAGCAAACAACAAATACAACTTAGTAAGCCCGAACGATTCTCTAATCTCATCGTTCGGGCTTTACTTTAGCTTGGATAGTAGCAAGAGAATTAAAGCTATCTTCCTCTTTCCATAGTATGGCATTGTTCATGAAGCGTTTATTGTAATATGCTCTATCTATTCAAATATATGAAGTAGAAGGCTCTGTATAGCAAACTCATCTATAATATGTTTATAATAAAGAAGTCGGAATTTTGTTCTGAATAAGTAGCTACAAAGTGAGCGATTGAGATTGAAAAAGTTATTGTATATTGTGGTTGCGATAATGTTTATTATGCTTTTTCTATATGCCAATAATCATTGGATTGTGGTGAATGAGCATGTATTTGAGTCGGATAAGGTGCCTGCTAGTTTTGATGGGCTACGTATTGTGCAAGTGTCAGATTTACATGATGCACTTTTTGGCGATGGACAGCAAAAGCTGGTTGCGAAGGTGGAGGCAGCGAAGCCAGACCTCATCTTTATTACAGGTGATGTGGTGGACAGCAATCGCTATAAGCTAGAGCAAAGTATACAAGCTGTAAAAGGGCTAGTAGCGTTAGCGGATGTTTATTATGTACTAGGTAATCATGAAGTGGCGACGAATAAGGTGGATGAAATTTATGAGGCGCTATCATCATTAGGTGTGCATGTGATGGCAAATGAATCGACCGTATTAGAGCGCAACGGGGAGCGTTTGGCGATTGTTGGCATTGAAGACCCGTTAATGGGAAGAAATACAAGTGAGATGTTAACTGAAGCGACAGTAGGTGTGTCCCAAGATATGTTCAAGCTATTGTTGGCACATAGACCTGAAGTGTTTTCTACATATGTGGAGCATGGAGTGGATTTAGCTTTTACAGGTCATGCGCATGGTGGACAAGTGCGTATTCCAGGTATTGGTGGATTAATAGCACCAGGACAGGGGCTATTTCCTGTTTATACAGCTGGTATCTATGAAGAAAAGGCAACGAAAATGGTTGTTAGTCGAGGATTAGGCAATAGCGTTATGCCTTTTCGGATTTTTAATCGACCTGAAATCGTTGTGGTGGAATTAAAAAGGTAGGAGCTTCCGTCTAGTGAAGCTCCTATTTTCATATTGTTGAAAAAAGGGAATGCTAGCAGTTTATCCATGAAATTTTGTCGAATATCTACGTAACTTTGTTGCTGACGCTACGTTGCACTCACGCTTTCGCACAGAAACCATTTGTTGCTGACGCTACGTTGCACTCACGCTTTCGCACAATAAACATCTGTCGTTTGTTTACGCAGTTTTGTCGAATAGCTACAAGCAACTTTTTTGCATGGCAGCTACTAATTGTTCAGCTGTCATAAGGATTTCACCGCCACCTTGCACAAGCTGGTCATTGCCACCGCCTTTGCCATTTATCAATGGTAGGACAACAGTAGATACGGATTTCATACTAATTGTGACCTGTTCTCCACGTGCTGCTACGAATTGCAATTTACCTTCCGTCTCTGTAGCAAGTAATGCAATACCATTTGGTTTTTCCGTAACTACCATACGAGCTAGCTTTTGAAGCTCTTGCATGGAGCGTTGTGTGAGGACTTCTGCAACGATGGTATCATGATTTGCTATTAATGCGTGTGCTTCAAATTGCAATAGCTTATCTTTAGCAGTAGCGAGTGCTTTTTCGGTATTTTTTTGTGTAGCTAATACTTTCACTAAAGCACTAGCTGCCTCTGCTTCTGGTACGCTTAATTGCTTAGCTACCTCTGTTAACACCTTTTTCCGCATCCCAAGCTCTGCTAACACACGTTGCCCACAAACAAATGATACGCGCACATTGCCTTTCATTTTTTCTGTACCTAAAATCTTTAAAGCACTTACTTGTCCTGTAGATGTTGGGTGTGTGCCACCACAGCCGTTATAATCGAAATTAGGAATAATGACAAGTCGAATATCTCCTGTTACGGCTACTTCCTTGCGCAAGTTATAGCTCGTAAGCTCCTGCTCTGTAACCCATTTCGTTTCAATTGGACGGTTTTCTAAAATAATTTCATTGGCACGAGCCTCTGCTGCTATAAGTTGTTCCTCAGTCAATTGCTCCACGGCAATATCAATGGTTACCTGTTCTGCACCTAAGTGAAAGCTCACAGTTGGGGCATTAAAAAGCTCTACAAACGCCGCTGTTAAAATATGCTGACCTGCGTGTTGTTGCATATGGTCAAAGCGTCTCTGCCAATTTAATTTGCCATACACCGCTCCGTCAACCGTTCCCTCTATATAGTGACGAATTTCATCACCTACTTTTTCCACATCCACAACCTGTACATCATTTAATGTGCCTGTATCATGAGGCTGTCCACCACCTGTTGGATAAAAGACAGTATTCGACAGTACAACATAGTTACGACCATTTTCCAAACCCTTACTAACAACCTCTGCTTCAAATTGCTGCATCATGACATCTTGATAATAAAATAAGTCCTTCACACAAAATCCTCCTCTATCTCTAGTGCTTTCATTGTGTCATAATTATTCGCAGATGTTAATATAAAAACAAACAGTATAAAGGAGCAATTATAGTGGAAATTACACAATTCTCAATGGAAGAAATTTTAGACCCAACAAATATTATTGAAGGCAAGCGTTATGAATTTATTTTAGACGTTGAAGTAGATGAAGAGGACGAGCTATACCATGAGGCAGGCATTGAACTTCGTGTGCTAATTGGTGAAAAGGGTGAGGAGCCATTTATTTTAAATTATTTCATCATGGAAAAGGGCGAGGGTGAATACTTAGACTTCGCTTTAGAGGATGACGAGCTAGCAGAAATTTTAGCATTTTGTAAAGCAGAAATAGCGTGATGAGTAGGCAGGTAAAGGCTTTCTTTACCTGTTTTTTGATTTGAAGGTACGTGGCTATAATAGGGATAATGGAGGTGTTGTCATGTCTACTTATGCCCAACCGATTTTTACGGCTTTGTTGATTACTATTTTAGCTTCTTTTATTTTATTCATTCCATGGCTTATTCACACGTATCGTAAGTATGGCTATTTGTCTTTTTCCAAAACGATTATTATGTGGTCATTTATTTTTTATTTTCTAGCGGCCTTGTGTTTGGTGCTGTTGCCGTTTCCAGAAACGCGTGATACTTGCTCATTGCAAAAGCCAGATACAGTCTATTACAATGTAAAGCCATTTCAATTTGTTGCAGATGTTTTAAAGGATAGTGGTATTGTGTTGAACAATCCCACAACATGGCTGTATACAATAAAACAGCCAGCTTTTTTCCAAGCATTTTTTAATTTTTTGCTATTGATGCCATTTGGCGTGTATTTACGTTATTTTTTTAAGGAAAGACGGTATTGGAAACGTGCATTCTTCCTAAGCTTTTTGTTAACATTGTTTTATGAAATAACACAGGTAACAGGTGTTTATGGCATTTTCAATTGTGCTTATCGTATTTTTGATGTGGACGATTTAATGCTTAACAGTATTGGCGCGTTACTAGGCTTTGTATTAGCACCAGTAATATGGGCCTTTTTCCCTTCGGATGAGGCTATTAAGGCACGAGCAGCCGAATTAGCGCAAAAGGATATTGTGAAACCAGTAGCGATTATTTTAGCGCTGGCAATTGACTTCTTTATTGGGCACTTTATATGGCTACTTATCAGCACAGCGATGGGCTATAATGGCATTGTTGAATTTGTTGTTAAATTTATTTTATATGTGCTTATTTTTGCCATTGTGCCAAGTATGACAAATGGTGCAACGCTCGGGATGAAGATTATGCGTTTTACGATGAAAAGCGAAAATGGCAAATCGATTATCCGACAATCATGGCGTCGATGTATTGCTATTGTAGCAACGGTTAGTTTATTAGAAATAATAACGATTTTAGGGCAGATTGAATTAACGATGGATTCACCATTTTACACATTGCAAATTATTCTAACTTTAGTGGCATTGTTAGCTGCGGTATTAATAAGAATATTAATGGCTGTTCATATTATACGTTTCATCATTGGTGGAGGAAAGCGACGTTTGTATATTGATACGTATGCTGATTTAGTAGCGACAAGGGAGAAATAGGGGAGATGGTTCAATGAAATATGTCATTATCGGGGGAGATGCTGCTGGGATGTCAGCGGCTATGGAAATACAGCGCAATGTACCACATGCAGAAATTACCTCTTTAGAACAAGGATTTATTTATTCATATGGACAATGTGGCTTGCCTTATGTGGTGGATGGACGCATTTCCTCCACTAAGCGTTTGATTGCAAGAGATGTGGCAACATTTCGTGACAAATACGGTATTGATGCACGTGTTGGGCATGAGGTAGCAGGTATTGATGTAGAAAGACAACTTGTTTTTGGTATGCAGGCATCTGGTGAGCCGTTTGAAGTGGCTTATGATAAGCTGTTAATCGCCACAGGGGCAAGCCCAATAATACCTGTAGAAAAAGGGACAGATTTAGCAGGAATACATACCATAAAAACGATTCCGCAGCTAGAGGATTTATTAGCTGATTTAACAGCTACTATTGAGCAAGTGACGATTATCGGTGGTGGATATATCGGTTTGGAAATGGCAGAAACCATTCACGCTTGTGGCAAAAAAGTCAGATTAATTCAACGTAGTAGCCATGTTGCAAAAACATTGGATGAGGAGCTTACACAGCACATCCATGAGGAAGCGAAACTGCAAGGTGTGGAGCTTGTGTTGAATGCTAATTTACAGGCATTTGAGGGGCACAAGCGAGTGGAGCGTGTTGTTACAGATCAAGGCGTATTTGCAACAGATTTGGTGATTATGGCTGTGGGCATCAAGCCAAATACGCAATTTTTGGCAGGTACGGGTGTTGCTTTAGCAAAAAATGGAGCGGTGCTAGTTAATCGCTACTTAGGCACATCGGTTGATAATATTTATGCAGCAGGAGATTGTGCAACACACTACCATTTGGTAACAGAGCGTTTAGACTATATGCCACTTGGCACGACAGCCAACAAGCAGGGGCGCTTAGCAGGACTGAATATGGCAGGGAAGTTTGCACCGTTTCGTGGCATTGTTGGGACATCGATTTTTAAATTTTTTAATTTAACGATTGCCTCGACAGGTATAAATGAGCGTAAGGCACAGGAAATTGGCATTGATTATGAGGCGTTCAAATTGTCGGCTCGTCATATTGCAGGCTATTATCCAGGAGCGAAACGAATTTATATGAAAGTCATTGTGCGTAAAAGAGATCAACAGCTACTTGGCGCGCAAATTGTAGGACCAGCAGGTGTCGATAAGCGCATCGATGTCTTTGCGACAGCTTTGCACAATAAAATGACCTTGCCTGATTTGCTTGATTTGGACTTAGCTTATGCGCCACCGTTTAATGGTGTATGGGACCCATTGCAGCAACTAGCAAGAATCAATGGAAGGGAGTAAGTGGTATGAGCATTTATGATATTGAAGTGACATTAGAGGATGGGACAATTTATAGCTTAGAACGCTATAAAGGCAAGGCGATGCTTATTGTGAATACAGCCTCTAAATGTGGCTTTACACCACAGTTTGAGGAGCTAGAGGCACTATATCGCAAATATAAGGATGAGGGCCTTGTTGTATTAGGCTTCCCGTCCAATCAATTTAAGCAGGAGCTGGCGACTGCTGAGGAAGCGGCATCTGAATGTCGTTTAACCTATGGTGTGACATTCCCCATGCATGATTTGGTACTGGTGAATGGCAAAGAGGCACATCCTGTATTTCGTCATGTGACGTCACAGGCAAAGGGCTTTCTCGGCAATGGTGTTAAATGGAATTTCACGAAGTTTTTAGTGAATCGTGAAGGAGATGTTGTAGAGCGTTATGGCTCAGCAGATAAGCCAAGTAAGTTTGAAGAGGATATTCAAAACGTGTTAAAGGATTCACACACAGTATAGCGTGTGGGTCTTTTTTTTTTGCGTTTGTAGATAAACGTAAGGTTGTTGTAAGCTTACGACAATTTTACTGTAAGTTTGGGGGGGTATACTGAGGTCAAGAAAGAAGAGGTGAGCGTTTATGACGTCGTTATTACAAGTACAAAATGTAGGAAAAACATATGGCAAAGGCGCGAATACATTTACAGCGCTATCAAATATAACATTTACAGTAGAAAAGGGAGAATTTGTTGGGGTGATGGGGCCTTCAGGTGCAGGAAAATCTACATTACTGAATGTGCTAGCAACCATTGATACACCAACGACTGGTGGTATTACGATTGGTGATGTTAATTTAACGCATATGAAGGATGCTGAGCTAGCAGATTTTCGTCGTGATAATTTAGGATTTATTTTCCAAGATTATAATTTACTCGATTCTTTAACTGTGAGAGAGAACATTGTGTTGCCATTGGCGATTGCCAAAGTGCCTGCGAAGGATATTCATAAAAAGGTAAATCATATTGCGCAGCTTTTCGGTATTAGTGATTTACTTGATAAGTATCCTTACCAAATATCGGGTGGGCAAAAGCAGCGTACAGCCTCATCCCGTGCATTAGTAACAGAGCCGAAGCTGATTTTTGCTGATGAGCCAACAGGGGCGCTGGATTCTAAGTCAGCCACTGATTTATTGGAAAGCTTAAGTGACTTAAATCAATCACAGGCTGCCACAATTATGATGGTGACACATGATGCTTTTGCAGCGAGCTTCTGTCAGCGCATTTTATTTATTCAAGATGGACAGCTTTCACAGGAAATTCATCGTGGCATGCAAACACGTAAGCAATTCTTTCAAGAAATTTTGCAAGTGTTAGCGAGCATCGGGGGTGGTGTCAATGACGTTATTTAGTCTGGCACGTAAAAATATTCAACGCAATTTATCGAATTATTTTTTATATATTGCCTCGATGGTCTTTAGTATCGTGATTTACTTTACCTTTGTAACATTAAAATATAGTGATACACAGGGCTCTTCAAAGCAAATTCAAGGCTTAATGAGCGGGTCATCTGTAGTGCTATTATTTTTTATCGTTATTTTTATGGCATATTCCAATTCATTTTTTATGAAGAAGCGTAAAAAGGAAGTGGCGCTGTATTCGTTACTGGGTGTGCGTAAACAAAAAATTGGCTTTATGTTGTTTTTTGAAAATATCGTGATTGGGCTACTCTCTCTTGGGCTAGGGATTGGCTTGGGCTTCTTTGTGTCACAAGGATTATTCATGATTTTAGTACGCTTAATGGGCAATGAAGTCGTTACACAGCTAACATTTTCGATGCAGGCGCTTATGAATACGGCAGGCATTTTTGCTGTACTTTTTTTACTCACATCTTTACAGGGCTATCGTGTGATTTATCAATTTAAATTGATTGATCTATTCCATGCAGAAAAGCAAGGTGAGCAAATTCCAAGAGCTTCGATTGTATCTGTCATTTTTGGGGTGGCGTTATTAGCGTTTGGCTACTATACATCTGCAGCAGATATATTTACAAGCAATATTTGGCGCTTTTTCACAGCATTAGGCACACCGCTAGTTGTAATAGCTATGACAATTGCAGGGACATATTTATTATTTCATAGTGTTAGTGTGTTTGTGTTAACCACATTGAAAAAAGCAACGGCTTGGTCATGGAAGGGTTTGAATTTAATCGGTGTATCGCAATTATTGTACCGTATTCGTGCCAATGCAAAATCACTATCCATCATTGCAATTTTAAGTGCTACAACGATTACAGCAGGTGGTGGTGTCTTTGGTGTGTACTATAATGCTGAGACAACAGTGCGTCAAATGCTACCAAATACCTTTATGTGGAAGGGCGAAGCGGTGTCATTTTCGCAGGTAGACGTTTTATATAACGAGTCATTGGCAGTAAAAAATTTACGTGTAGATAATGAGCATGCCTTTTTTGAATATACGCTTTTAAAGGAATCGGATTATAATCGTCTAGCAAAGTGGCAGGGCAAGGATGAACAACTTCATGTTGCAGAAGGCTCAGCAATTGTATTAGATGCTACTTATGATGAACGTTTCTCACATGATTTCACAGGAGAAAATTTCAAATTAGCAAATGGTGATGCTTTCCATGTAGATAAAATGTATACAGACAGCGTGCTAAACTTTCAGCCAGCAGGTACGGTATTAGTGGTCAATGATGATGAATTTGCTACGACAGATGCAGAGGCTGTCACAATGCAGGTGGTTGGTTTGAACGATGACTTGAAGCAAAAGGCTGTTTCAAAGGAAATTTATCAACAGTTATCATCGGAACAACAGGACAGCTTTTCCAGTGTGCCACAAAGCTATGAAGAAAGCTTAGCGATGGTTGGCTCATTACTATTCGTTGGTAGCTTTTTAGGGCTAGTCTTTTTAGCTGCAACAGGCAGTATTATTTATTTCAAAGTATTAACAGAAGCGGAAGAAGATCAAGCCAAATATGCTATTTTAAATAAAATTGGTGTGAATAGTAAGCAAATATTGAAAACAGTAGCAGGGCAAGTAGCGGTTATTTTCAGCGCGCCACTACTTATCGGGATTGTGCATAGTACATTTGCACTCATTGCCTTGTCACAGCTTCTAAATATGAATATTACGAAACCTGTAATTATTTGGATGCTTATCTATTCAGCTATTTATGCAATTTATTATGTAGTAACAGTGCGTTCATTTTATAAAATTGTTAGACAGGAGACGAAATCATGAAAAAAGTATTCATAGGAATTGGTGCATTATTAGTAGTGCTTGTCGCAGGGCTTGTGGTGTTGATGACTGTGGACTTTAACCGTTTAAATAAGGATGCATATTATGTGCAAATTACAGCAGATGGGAAAGTAAAGGAAGATAAAGCAGACAATGGTGAGATTTTTAAGACATACTGGTATGAACTAGAGGCATACAATGAAAATGCTGAGGAAAAAGCGCTAACGTTTTCCGCACAGAAAAACTTGCGTCAGGATGCCTATTTGAAGCTATATGTGAAAAATGGCACAGAGGTTACATCATATGATGAAGTGCAATTTGATGAGTTGCCTAATAAAGTACAACAACAAATGAAATCCTGAAGGGTAAGGGCGAGGAGAAATGTTCTCCATCGCCCTTTTCGAATATGTGAAAAAGCATTGATACAACAATTGTTTCATTTCAGAAAGATGTGAATTTGCAACAGTAAGAATAAAATGTGGTTTTGCAGTACCAAAATTTCATGCAAAAAATGCAAAATTGGTTTTGTCGTATCAAAAAATCGTGCAAAACAATGCAGTTTACAACAGTTAAAATAAACGGAACGGATTCATTACATACTAATAGGAATTCATTGACGATTGCTCTTTATCGGCATACAATGAAGGTTGATAATATCGCCGAACGCAATGAAATGGAGTATGGTATTAGAAAAACATTGAAAGCATCGATATCTCTAATATTCCACCGGATTCGGTATATACTATTTATTGCTAATTATTTAACTTATGTGCTTGATTCTTCGGGAAAAATAGCTTCTTATCTTGATTCTAAAGATAAAAACCAAATAATGGTTATTTTGATGTTGTGTGGTGATTGAAATTGAGCGAAAAATTAAAACTAATTTCAATTATATTTCTTTATCTTTTTAGTGGATTTATTCTTTATGTTCTAACTGATGAACATAAAACCTTTTTCTTATTATATAAATTTATTTACAGAATACTTTTTTTCATAATTTTGTATTATGCTTATAAGCATTTAGCAAAGAAATATAAGTAATAAAAACCACTTCGTGGACGTGATTTATAAAATGTACCCTATACGATATAAACTTTGAAAAAAGACTATCGTATAGGGTATTTATCTTTTAATGAGAAAAAAGTGTTGAAGCGGATGAGAAATGACTTAAAAATTTTTTATTAAAAAAGATCAGGCATAACTAGAATGCAATCCAATCAGCATTTTTTAAAATACATAATAGGAAAAAAGATAATCCAAAAAATAAGAATTACATAATTAAGGGCTAAGAGCGGTTCGTGAAACGGATTGCTATTATTTTGATAATCTGTCACTACCCGAATTGCTAGCACTAGAATAGAACCGAGGGACATCAAGATTAAGTAAAGTTTCATACAGATTCATCCCCTTTTTTCATAATGACGTTTAAACTGTATCGATACTGTTGTGCCTTTTTGTATCTCAGAGCTAATGCTTACCGTACCGCCATGTGCCTGAATAATATCTCGTGCAATCGCTGTTCCTAGCCCCGTGCCAATAGTTTGCTCTGTATTTGTCCCACGGTAATAGCGCTCAAAAATATGCTCAAGATCCTCGGCTGCAATCCCTTTACCATTATCTGTGATGGTAATTGTCGTATCATCTACATGAATACGCACCGTTACATCAGCCTCATTATGCAATAACGCATTGTGGATAAAATTAAGGATGGCACGTCGCATAAAATGAATATCTATGGATTGTATCACCTTATTTGTAGAGGCATCAAACTCAATCGTAGCCTGTTCAAATTGTGGTGTATTCAGTACGTCAATCACAATTTCCCTTAAAAATGGAACAATATTGACTTCTTCCAATGCAAGAGGGAGTTTACCATGCTTTAAACGCATTGTTAAATTCAAGTCGTCTAGTAATTCTTGCATATGCAAGGATTGCTTTTCAATAATTTGTGCATACTCGGCATGTTCAGAGCCGTCATTTAATAGCTCAGCATAGCCACGAATGGAAGCGAGTGGCGTTTTCATATCATGAGATACATTGCTAATCCACTCATCACGTAATTGCTCTAATTGCGACAGTTCACGGGATACATCGTTTAATTGTTCAAAAACAGGCTGATAGACACCACGTTGAACATCATTTGGTACAGGTTTATGGCTTTTTAAATGTTGAATGCGTTCAATCAGTGCATATAGAGGCTTTGTGAGTGTACGACCAAAAAGCCAGCCAACAAGCGTAGCTACGAGCAAGTCAGCGATGATAATAAAAAGCCCTAATTTCCCAATCCACTGTAGTACAGATGCACCCGAAATATGCATAATCATTCTTGAAACATTACTTCCTTCAATGCCAATTAAATAGCTAATATTGTCCTTCGCCCCTATATAGACAGTTGTGTCCCCACCGAATTCTTTATATTTATACACCTGAACTAAGTCAATAGGTGCATAATGTGAAGGAGCATTGCTTGGCGTGAAATATGAATCAAGTACATCGCCATTGGGGCTCAAAAGCTGAATCCAAGCATTGCGTCCATGTAAAAGCTGTAAACCCTCTTCATAAACAAAAGGTAGTCCATCCTTTATTTCAATATAACGTTGAAATGTGCGCACAAAATCTTCGTCATTATTCATCCATGCGTCTTCATAGTTACTCATTTGTTGATTGAGTAATAGTGCGATGAAAATAGCTGTATTAACAAAAATCACAATGACTACAATCGCTAGGACAGAGAATAAAAAACGTGCAGTGAGCTTCCATTTCATTTGGAAGCCTCTTTTGGTACAACAAATTTATAGCCAAGCCCTTTAACGGTTGTAATATAAACAGGCTTTGACGGATTAGTTTCTACTTTTTCTCGCAGACGTCGAATATGTACCATCACCGTATTATCAGAGCCGAAAAAACCCTCACCCCAAACACGCTCAAACAATGTTTCTTTGCTTAATATGCGATTGGGATTGTGCATGAAACAAGCCATCAAGCCAACTTCCTTCGCCGTTAATTCTAACAGTACATCATCCTTCTGTACCTCTGTTGCATCGCTATTTATCTGGAAAGGGCCTACTTGAATGAACGAGGGTGTTTCTTGCGCTAGGTAGCCAGCTCGACGTAATTGTGCTTTGACACGATAAGCTACTTCTTTTGGGCTAAAAGGCTTTGTAATATAATCATCACCGCCAATAGCAAGTCCCAAAATCTTATCAATTTCCTCATTTTTAGCTGACATAAAGAGCACAGGTATATGTGAAGTTTCTCGAATACGCCTACATAAATCGTAGCCTTCACCATCTGGTAGCATTACATCCAGTAACACGATATCAGGGGATACCTGTTGAAAGCTTGTCCATGCCTCTTCAATAGAGCCAGCCGTGTATATATGGTGATAGCCTTCTCGCTGTAAAGATATTTTTAATAGATTGGCTAAATCTGCCTCATCATCTACAATTAAAATAGTTGGTTCCATTGCATGACACGTCCTTATTTAAAATTTTAAAAGCTTTGAAACCATTATGCCCTAAAAGGCGTACAAAGAGTATAACCTATTCAAGGAGGAATGAAGATGTTTAAAAAAATAGCAGCAGAAGCGTTTGGCTTGTCAGATATTGGGGTTGTGATTTCACCAGAGGATTATGACAAAACCGATGCCGATGATTTTATTCTCCACGAAATTGATGAAAAAATTTATTTTTTAATTAAAACAAAAGCAGATGAGTATTGCTTTACAAATCGTGCCATTATTCATGTGGATGGAGAAAGTGCGATGAGCAAGAAACGCTTACTACGCCGCTATGACTATTCTTTATATTCCATTAGTGACGTATTTTTGGAAACGGCAGGAACAATTGACCTTGATGTCGAAATTAAGTTTACAATTGGCAATGTGGCATTGTCTATCGATATCCACAAACGTTTCTTAGATGAAATTAAAGATTTATATAAGGCACTACATGCGATTAGCTATGAGCAAACGCATAATGCCTATAAGCTAGAAATGGCTGAAAGAAGTTTGTCCATTGCGGCAACCTCTTTAGGACGTATTGGCAATGACACAATTACACCAGCCTCATCATTTAAGGAAATTACACGTTTTACGAATGATTGGTTAGTTGACCATAAGCAACAATATAAGAAAGAAGATTTCACACATATTTTTAATCTCTATATTAATCAGTAGTTATCAGCTCTCTACAGGGATGTAGAGAGTCGTACATAAAGGAGTGGACAAGTATGGAAAATGAAGAATTTGTACAGGAACAAGAAGAAGTAGTAGCTGCTGAGACATTGTTTGTGAATGAATTTATTAATGGTATTCTTGATCCACAGCAAGAAATGTTAGGTCCTGTCAAAGATGGGGGCACGATTATTGCGAATACAGCTCCTGGTTGTTGGGGACCTATGTTAACACCAACAATTCGAGGTGGGCATGAGGTGACGAAGCCTGTATTTGTCGAAGGTGCAGAAGTAGGAGATGCCATTGTTATTCACATTAAATCCATACAAGTGACATCACTAGCGACTGCCTCTGGTTATGATGAAGTCCTTGCTGAACGCTGTATTGGCGACCCATTTGTAGCGGTGAAATGTCCAGGGTGTGGCAAACTTTATCCGAATACAGTGATTAAAGGTATCGGGCAACATGCTATTCGCTGTGCAACATGTGATACAGAGACAGCACCATTTCATATGGTTAATGGCTATACAATGGCATTTGATCACAAAAATGGTATGGGGTTAACTGTTGGGCGTGAAGGAGCTCGTCGTATCGCATTAGAAGCAAAGAATTATATGCGTACACCTGAAAATTCTGTGCAAAATCCTGTTGTGACGCTAGCGCCAAGTGATTTAATCGGAGTTATGGCAAGAATGCGCCCATTTTTAGGACAGCTTGGTACTACGCCATCGAAAGCAATGCCTGATTCTCACAATGCAGGTGATTTTGGCACGTTTTTAGTAGGTGCTCCACATGAATACGCATGGACAAAAGAAGAGCTTGATACACATCGAACAGATGGACATATGGATATTAGCCGTGTACGTGAAGGTGCCACATTAATTTGCCCTGTAAAAGTACGAGGTGGTGGTATTTATATTGGAGATATGCACGCAATGCAGGGAGATGGTGAAATTGCCGGGCATACGACCGATGTGTCAGGCATTGTGCAATTACAAGTACATGTATTGAAAAAAGTTTCACTTGAAGGTCCTATTTTATTGCCAAATGAAGAGGATTTACCATATACAGCAAAGCCTTTCACGAAAGAAGAAAAGCGTCGAGCAAAAGAATTAGCGGAAGAGTTTGGTGTGAAGCATGTAGAAGAAGCATTTCCAGTGTCCATTATTGGTACAGGAGCTACATTAAATGAAGCAACGGACAATGCGATTAGCCGAGCTGCGAAGCTTTTTGAAATGAGCGAGCCAGAGGTATTAAATCGTACGACCATTACAGGCTCTATCGAAATTGGTCGCCATCCTGGAGTCGTGACCGCTACCATGCAAATTCCTAAAACCGTGCTAAAAAAGATGCGTATCTACAAAACAGTAAAAAGGCAATATGATTAGTGTTAACTATTTGATTTTTTCACAAAATGAGCAGATTAGCTATTATGTAGCTAGTCTGCTGTTTTTTTGCGCAAGGCGGTTGATTTCTGGTTAGGAGTTGGTATAATAGAACGAAATTAAAACATACAAAGGTGGTAGGTTATATTGGAATTGGCACAGAGGCGAGTGAAATGGAAGCCAGCAAAAAAAGAACAAGAAAATCATATGATAAAAGCATACATAGCGAAAATGCGTGGCGGTGGACGAGCACCTTCACGTACTAATTTCGCAGATGCCATTACGGGTGCTGTTGGTGGGCTAATGTGTATTACCATCTTATTTGCATTAACCAATTACACAGGAGCTACTTGGTTAATGGCATCACTTGGCGGAAGCTGTGTATTAGTATTTGTCGTTTGGAATGCGCCATTATCACAGCCAAGGAATATTATAGGTGGTCATTGTTTATCAGCGATGATTGGGTTAATCATACACTCTTTATTAGGGACAAGTATTGTGACGATTGGTTTGGCTGTTGGGCTAACTATTTTTTGTATGGCGTTTCTTGGCATAATTCATCCACCCGCAGCAGCAAATCCGATTATTATTTTGTTAAATGGCTATGGATGGAGCTATTTATTCACACCTGTTTTAATCGGTACAGTTTTGATCGTACTATTAGGGTTAATTATTAATAACTTACGAGACACACGAAAATATCCGCTATTTTGGTAATGATAAATGGTTGTAACTTTTTTGTGGTACAACCGTCTACTGTTATAAGTAAGAGGTAATAAAATGATGTATGATTGTCAGTAAATTGTGCATTATAATGATAGCGCTAGCCATGACTAGTGTCGGCAATGAGCCATTCGTGACGAGACGCATGGGCTACCAACTTATGAGTGAAAGTCCGATGAGCTCATTTGCCTTTCTAGATGAATAAAAAGAGGCGTTCAGGACATGGTCTTGAACGTCTTTTATAAAGTTTTAAACATTTTATCCACAAGTTATGCAGGTAATCCACACTGCTTGATGATAGAGGTTATTTTCAAGCAAATTTCAACAAGTAGACAGTTATTTTTGTGGATAAGTCTGTGGGTAAGTGTAAAAATCTATGGATAAGTAGCTAATTTATGTAGATAACTGTCGTAGGAGAAGTGTCTACTATTGTCGAATTATGACGATAGTAGACACTTTTTAGTATTATTGTAAAATGCCTCGTT
Source organism: Lysinibacillus piscis (assembly GCF_026012395.1). Taxonomy (GTDB): domain Bacteria; phylum Bacillota; class Bacilli; order Bacillales_A; family Planococcaceae; genus Lysinibacillus; species Lysinibacillus piscis. Next base: position 48,409 of record NZ_BRZA01000006.1, on the reverse strand, counting down.
GGACTAATTCAGCAATATGCTCCTCATCGTAGCCAATCCCAGATAAAACTTCCTCATTATGCTCACCTAATTTAGCACCTACATGTTTATACACAGGCTCATGACTGTGGAATTTCAGGGCAGAGGCGATTTGCTGCTGTGATGTACCGTCATGTTTTGGAATATCCACAAGCATACCACGGGCCTGTAGCTGAGGATGTTCACAGGCTTCAGGAAATGTTAAAACAGGTTCCACACAGCCTTCAAATTCCTCATTAAAAACTTCCAGCCATTCTGCATACGTTTTCGATAAAAACGCATCCTGTACCGCCTCTTTAAAACGAATTTGTGTATAGTGAGAATCATTGAATGTATTATGAATCAACTCGGGAATATCCAATGCCTCGCAAAGTAACTTACGGAATTGAGGCTCTAAGCTACCAACAGAAAAAAAACGACCATCCTTTGTTTTATAGTAATCGTAATAACTACCACCATTTAATATTTCCTGTTCAGGCTGTGGTGTATGTCCGCCACTAATATAAGCAGGACCATAGATAGCATTTAATGAAAAAGTAGCATCTAAAATACTGACATCAATATACTGTCCTTCACCTGTTTTTTCACGATGTAAGGCTGCGGCAAGTATACCTACTGCGGCATGCATCGCCCCACCTGTGATATCTGCTAATTGAATGCCCATAGCAACAGGCTTTTTATTTTGATGACGAGAATAATCAGCAATACCAGCTAATGATAGATAGTTGTTGTCATGTCCAGGACGATTGCTGTAAGGACCTGTTTGCCCATAACCTGTAATGGAGCAATAAATAAGTTGTGGATTAACCGTCTTTAACGCATCGTAATCAATACCAAGCCGTTTCATAACACCTGGGCGAAAGCCTTCAATAATAATGTCATATTCTTGGACAAGTGACTTGACGATATCCACAGCTTCAGGTGCTTTTAAATTTAATGTTAACGATTTTTTAGAGCGATTTAAATATTGATGAATATAGGCTTCACGGTCTTCGTCATACGGTGGCATAATGCGAATCAAATCAACGCGTTTAGATGACTCTACGTGAATAACTTCCGCTCCTAAATCAGCAAAGAGCATCGTTGCCATTGGACCTGGCAATAATGCGGAAAAATCGAGAATTTTTAACCCCTTTAGTATGCTCAAATTTCTCAGCTCCCATGAATGAAATTGTATTAATACAGAATATATTTTTATTATCAGTATTATAACAGGATATTTTGTTATTTGGCTATGTTAATTTACTAATATACTTTTATTGAGAATTTAATGGGTATATATGGGTTAAAGATAAATATTTTGGTGTGTATTTAGCTGTTTATATGTTTTAATATAAACAAGCTAGTTCTATAGTTGGAGGTGAAATGGATGCGTATTCAACACTATAAAGAGATTTGGAGAAAGATTAAATTAGCGCATTTGATTATTGGCATTATCATTACGATATTCATGCTTTCAAGTATTAGTTTTGTTTGGAATGGCTATCAGGCAAATATTGATTCAGTCCGAACCCATACATTAGAAATGAATCGAGTATACGCTCAAAAATTGGCAACAACAAGTAATGGACGCTTACAGGAAACATTCGGTGTTTTGGATTATAGTGCCAATATTTTAAAAAATCATATGCATGATGAAGAGCTATTAAATGCAGAAGTAGATCGATTACGATTACAATATCAGCTATTCAATACAGTGTTTATCGTAACATCAGAGGGAAAAGTGCAATCTGTTTCACCATTATCATTAAATGTGAAAGGACAAATTCTTACAACAGCAGGACCACAAGAAGCGCTAACGAAGAAAGTACCGATTGTCTCAAAACCGTATATGAGCCTAGTAGGAGAGTTAGCTATTTGTATTTCTACACCGATTATTTCAGACGAGGGAAAATACCTTGGTATGTTAGGTGGTTTGATTTATTTAAATGAAAAAAATATTTTCCATACAATACTTGGCGAGCACTTTTATAACGATGACTCGTATGTGTTTGTAGTAGATGGTGATGGACGTATTATTTATCATCAAGATAAAAAACGTGTCAATGATATTGTGTTGGAAAACCCAGTTGTACGAAAAGTGATTATTGGAGAAAGCGGTGCTGAAGAGGTTGTCAATACGAAGGGCATCAAGATGTTAGCGGGTTATGCACCGATTCCATTAGCGGATTGGGGAGTGATTTCACAACGTCCATTAGATGCAGCATTAAATGGTTCCAACGAACAATTGCAAAATATGCTTGTGAAAGCAATTCCGTTTACGATGATTTTAGCTATTATTATTATTTGGATTGTGTCTTGGATTGTTCGACCATTACAGCAATTGGCTACCTTCACAGAAAGAAGTGCCATGGCTCAAAATATGGATAGTTTGAAATCCGTGCAGGGCTGGTATTTTGAGGCACATCATTTAAAAAATATATTAATTAAAAATTTAACCTTTTTACAAAGCCAAATTTCCTATTTTAAAGACCAATCGACAACGGATGCCTTAACAGGGCTGACAAATCGCCGTACCATTGATGCGATATTAGCTGAATGGTGTGCCAATAATATAGCGCATGCAATTATTTTAGTCGATGTGGATAACTTTAAACAGATTAATGATCGATATGGTCATCCAGTAGGGGATTCAGTATTGCAATTTTTGGCGAATACGATGGAGAAGGTAGCAAGAGAGCAAGATGTGTGCTGTCGTTATGGTGGAGAGGAGTTTATTATATTATTGCCTCACACAGATGCTGAGGAAGCAAAAGAGATAGCAGAACAATTGCGCAAAAAAATGATGCATAGTGTGAGTCCATGTGGCTATCCTGTGACACTATCAGCAGGTGTAGCAACATATCCTCAAAGTGCTACAAATCGAAAAGAGCTTATTGAGGCAGCAGATAATGCACTGTATCGTGCCAAGGAAGCAGGACGTAATTGTGTGATACAGGCAGACCAGCATTAATTTGCGTTTGAATGATTAAAGAATAGATAATTCGGGTAAACTATAGATAGATTATGGCAGGACACCATTTTTATCGACTTGAAAAATATAAGGTTATCCCCCTTTCCCTTATAACCCCACAAGTACGATAAAATGTGCCTATATATTATGAAAGCCAAGAGAGTAACATGCTCCTTGGCTTTTTTGTGCGGAAAAATTTCATTATTATGTATGAAGGTTCTTATATAAATGGTCGATATAAACAAGGAGAAAACGATTTGTGCGTATCGGAGTACAGGCAAGAAAGGAAGAATGGGATGGATAAGACAAAAATCCAAAAAGTAAATAAAGCATTAATTGCAACCGTTTTTGGAGCGAGTGGACTTGCGGTTGTTGTACCACCGCCGGAAAAAGTAGCGGCCGCTACACTACCATTTAAAGATGTTGATCAAAACTCAAGTCATTATAGTAGCATTGTGAAATTATATACGCAAAAAGTAATGGATGGCTATAAAGATAATACATTCCGTCCTGATGTGGCTGTAACACGTGGGGAGGTAGCGAAAATCATCGCAAAGGCATTAGAATTAGATGTCAATGATGTGGATGATCCGTATTTTAAAGATGTGTCTAAAAATAATGAGTATTATAAGTATATAGCAGCACTACAAAAGGCAGAGCTTATGTCAGGCTATGCGAATAACACGTTTATGCCGAACGAGGCGATTACTCGTGGACAATTAGCTGAATTATTAGTGCGTGCTTTTCATTTAGAGGTAGCCTCACAGTATAAAGGTGTCTTCAAAGATGTAGATAGTAAAACAAAAGGCGCACAATATATTCAAACATTGGTTGATTTAAAAATTGCAGAAGGCACAACACCTGTCACATTCTCACCATATGATACGGTGACACGAGGTCAGCTTGCGACATTTATTGTACGTACACAAAATCATAAGCAAGATGCTACATCGTTTAAAGTAACAGGTGTAGAAGATGAAATCGTCTATATTAATGGTGATCGTTATACAGTCCCAGAAAGTTTAGCTCATATTTTTAATGAAGATAATGCACCTGTTTTAAAAGGGGCTCTCATTGAAGGTGATTTTTCTGGCAAAACGATTCGTTCAATAGCGAAGCTAACACTGAATGCGAATGGTACAAGCTCGCAATTTTTAACATTAGATGGTGGTGGTCGTTCCTTTGGAGCAACAGTCATTGTGAATGGTAATTATATTGAATTTGACAATATTACATTTGCAGGAACGATGTTTGTTAATGAAGCGGCTCGTTCTTCACTACAGTTTACAGGCTTCTATCAAGATGCATTGAAGTTGGGTCGAATTGCGAGCAATAATTTAGCGTTTATTAATTGGTCAGATAATGGAAGCTCTACAAATGAAAGCCCATCCACTACGACGCCAAATAGCCCAACGACTAATTTTGAAAATTGGACAAATCAAAACGCAGACAAAAACCCAGCAAATCCAAGCAACAGCAAGCCATTTGAAAACTGGTCAAAAGAAAAAGATGAGATGAAAAACGTTGCCAAACATATTGAATTTTACAATAGTACCGTGGCACGCTTAGTCGTTTCTCAAAACGCTACAAAGATTGAAACAAATATGAAGTTACCACGAGTAGATATTATCAATGATGTGCAGGCATTTGAAATTCATGGGAATATTGGTACACTCAATATTGATACAAAGACACCACTAACAATTTACGGCAGTGGCAATATCGATTGGATTAACTATAATAGTGCAAAAGATTTAAAGCTGTATATCGATGGTCGAGTAGGTACACTATATGTAGGTAGTGGAGCAGGTCGTATTGATATTGGCGACTACACATATGTAGATAAAGTTGTACTACCGAAAGATGGGAAACCGAATAATAGCTTTGATGACTTCTTAAATGACCGTGATAATATTGGTGGTATTACAGACCCAGATGGTAAACCAATTGATCCAGATGATATAGAAAACCAAAAACCAACGGACAAAACGAAGCCAACGATTAGCATTACAACAGTAGATATATTAAATGGTAGTGAAATTAATGCAGAATTCACATCAGATGAAGTCGGCACATACTACTATATCGTGCGTGAAAAAGGCGCAGAAGCTCCGACAAAGCGAGAATTAATTGATCGTATTTCTGTAAACAATGTAGCGAGTGGTACAGGCGCAGCAGTTGTAGGAAAAAACAAAATTAATGTCAAAGGACTAGCCGAGAAGCAGGAATATGTGATTTATATTATGGTTGTTGATGGTGCGAAAAATGCATCGGATATGGCTTCACAAGGCTTCCAAATGAAGGATTCTTCACCACCAAAAGTAACATCCTTAACTGTGACACCTCTACATGGTGGGCAACGTGCTGAATTTAGCTTTGTTGCAAGTGAGCCAGGGGATTATTATTACTATGTGCGTAAGAAAACAACAGCAGCCGATCCAACAACAGCAGATATTATTGCAAATCCAACAGGTAAAGGTAAGGCAAAGGCAGGAGAACTTGGTATATCAGGTTTGCTAACAGATTTAGAGGCACTATCACCTTACCAATTATATGTTGTAATGAAAGATACATCTGGCAATAATTCAGTAGACCCAGCAGTTGTGAAGGAATTCTCGACAGGTGAATTAGATAATGTTCCACCATATGTAGTGGGTGGAAAGTTATTTATATTAGATGAGATTAAAAATGAATTTTATTTAACGGTTAGTGAGGAATTAGATCCACTTACAGCTACAAATGTAGAGAACTATGAGTTAACAGGGACAGGGATTATTAACCAAGGCTTACAAAAGCCAATTCGTCCAGAACATGTCGTCTACAATAAGGCTCAAAAACGATTAACATTCACGATTCCTTCCTTTACTGGTTTTGTTAACGGCGATAATTTAGTAGTCAATATTTCGCCAAAAGTCAAGGATTTGGCGGACAATGAATTTGAAAATATAACAAATATTCCACCAAATAGCAGTCCAAGAAATACAGCCGAATATATTCATAATGATACAGAATGGCCATATTTAACAATTATAGGTGATCCAGTAACAAATGCTGCAAAGGATCATACAATTGTCGAATTCAATGCTACGAAAGCAGGGACATATCATTATTTAATTATGGAGTCAGGTTTAAATTTAACGCGTGATGACCGTTTGCGATTAATTGAGGCGGTACAGTTAAATTCAAAAACCTTTACAGTAGGGACAGCGGATGTAGCGATTATTGGAAGTGGTGGTAATAAACCAGCACAGTTAGGAAAGCAAAAAGCTACTTTACCGTTACCAAATACAGTACCACCACTGGATCCATTCAAAAGCTATTCTGTCTATATGGTGTTACGAGACCGTTCAGGAAATGTATCCGATATTCAAACAAAGCATGTGATTGATGACCAAACAGCGCCAGTTATTGAAAGTACACAACTTAAAATAGCAGAAGGCGATAGAAAAGGGACATTCAGCTTTATTTCAGATGAAGAGGGATCATACTTTTATGTTTTAAGAACAACGGACGATACATCAACATTAGTGCCAACAAGTGCTGAGGAAGTAATTGCACGAGGACAAGCTACTACTATGCGTGTAGGTGAAAATAATATTAACCTTACGTTTGAGCCGCATAAAAACTATGAGCTTTATGTAGCGGTGCGAGATCGTTACGGCAATGCGACAATGCTACAGGTTGGCACACAATCAAAAGTGCTGACATTTGATGGTAAGCAAGAGAAAGCAATGCCGCTAACACCTAGTGGACAAGATAGTCAAAATAGACCTCTTGGCGTGATGGCTTATAAATTCTTCTCTGATGGGACACCACCAAGAGTAGAAGACCCAATCTTTAAGCAAATAGAAGGTAAAATATTTGAAGTTACATTTTCAGAGGCTGTTGATCTGACTAACGCTAACTTTGCTTTAGTGAATCCAGACACAGGTTTACCAATTTCACCAGCCTATGCGTCATGGAGATGGGAAGATACAGCGACTAAAAAAGATTGGGAGCCACGTAAGCTGCTAATCGAATTTGCAGCAGAGGTAAAAGAAAGCTTTAATATAACAATTAATGCCACTGTGAAAGATAAGGGTGGCTGGGCATTTAGTAAAGACAAAGCAGAATATAAATACCCAACAAAAGAAAATACAATTACTTCTGCAAAATTATTGCCAGATTCACATCCAAACTTATCAAGTGATCTAAATGTATCACGAAAAGTTTCTGTTGTGGCTAACTTGAATACAGATATTACATGGAGTCAACAATATTACTATGCAGTATTGGGTATAGGATATGATTTAACTTTAGAAAATGCGAAGGCAGTTATCGAAAAGGCAGATCGTAAAGACTTCTCTTACATCCCAGGTGGAGCTATCGTTTCCTATGGTAAAGGAGAAATTAAGCAACCTGCAGATGCGAGTTCGGTTAAAACATTTGATGCAATCCAAACGGGCAGTGATCCAAATTCAATCAATGTTTTCCAAACAAATCAACGTCTATACTTATTTACAAAAGATAAATATGGCAATATTGTTTATGCAAAGCTATATTCAAACCCAATGGACCCAGCAGCTCCAAACTATGTAATTATTCAAGCGAGAACACAATAAACGTCAAAAACCAAGTGATGATTTCTGAATCACTTGGTTTTTTGTTTAAATATAGTTATTTATATTATAGTACTCATTCTTCAGCACTTGCTAATACAAAATAAATTTCTTTAATAAAGGATTAGGAAACATTTTAAAGGGAAATTAATATAATGATTAACGAAAAGTAATTTATATTAGGTTAACGAAATTGCGTTTTCGTTAATATTATGTATAATGGAGGTAAGGAGGGTGAGGATTATGAGCAAAGCGATCTATGAAATGACTGAGATGAATATTGATCAGGGCTATCGTGCTCACAATCGGTATGTGATTGAAAAAGAAACAGATTATATTTTAAATAAAATTGTGACAATCATGCTAAGTGCTTTTTCAGATAAGTTAAAGGGTATTACATTTAGTAAGAACAGTATCCAATTCGATAGCGACTATCTACTTTCAGAACGTCATCGGAAAAATTTATTAAAATGGCTTCAACGAATAGCGAATATCGAACTACCTTCATCCGATTTAGAATTTGGTAAGTTAAAAATTGATTTAGAAAATTGGTACTATCAATTAGGTGGAGAGACTATCCACTTTGAATATCATCAAGACTACTTACTCACACCGATAGAAACGGCTAAGCAATTGGGCATTTCAAAAGTTACTTTAAATAAATATATGAAACAAGGTTTTGAACATGTTGATACAACTTCTCACCAAAAAATACCGAAATTTATGATTGATATTTGGCAAGATCCTGCATATGCTATTCGATTACAAATCATGGCACAAGAAAAACAACGTCAAAATCAAACACCAAAAGAACGCTTACATGAAATTAATCGTGAATTAACAGAACTGCAATTGAAGTATAGTGCGACAACATATCAGGAAGCATTTCAAGAATTTAATGGGGATTCAATGGATGACCCAACAGATTATTATATATGGCGAGATTTAGAAGATGAAAAAATAGAAATTCTGTCGCTTTTTAGAGGAATAGGGCGTAAGGAGAAGGAAAAGTAAGATGAAAGAGACAGCTAAACTTCTCCCAGCAGATATAGAAGAAATTCTTGAAGAATATGGACACTATTTAAAATCATATACACAGTTAAAAGATAAAGATTCGATTTTTGCAAGTTATAAAAGGAATACGAAAAGACTTGAAGTTCTTTTTCCACTGATAGAGCATCCTATTCACGGAATTACAGGTTTACATGTTGTTGAAAATTATGGTAATGATGGATATGTACGACAATATCATTATCAATGGAAAGTGATTGTACCTAAAAGCGGGATACAGACAGCTCACATATCTGGCTGGGGAAATGATGCACATGATGCGGAATGGACACCTGAAGAATATCGAGTTGCCACTGAGCCACATCATCATCACTATGACCCAAATGATCGCAGAAAGAGAAAAGAGAACTATGATGTACGATCCTTGAAAGATGCCTTTGCATTCATTGCAAAATATTTAGAGAGCAAGGAAGAATACACAGTACAGTAAAACAAGCCACTAGCGGAGAGTTTTTCCGTTAGTGGCTTGCTTTGTCTTACTGATTATCTTGTACACCATATCGCTGCTGTGGTCCCATCCAATCACTGACCTCTCGCCATTTTAGCTTTTTGGCAGAAATCCAGTGAATGTTATGAAGTGACGAGGTTTGGGGATGCCAATTGTAATGATTTGCCCAATAGAAATGCCCCTCATGCTGTAAGACGATAGCATCATAGATAATGGAATCATGATTTTCAGCACTTGGATGGATATGGAGCCCAGTGACTTCTTCAAAAAGCAATTCAATAGCTGATGGGTTATTGAATTGTCTTTGAAATAACATCCGCACATGTGTATCTAAGCCAGATGGTACTGTCATTGCTAAATTTTCATTTACATACGTGTCTGCCCACATATGCAGTTCCTTTAGACAACCATCGTGAAAATAACCAAATGTTTGTAATAAATGCTCGATATCAGCTTGATTGTGCACATGTATCCACGTCATACCTATCTTCCCCAATCCTTAATTATAAATCAGTTGGAATGTTCCAGATGTTGTTGTTTCTACTGTATATCGATCACCGTCAATTGTATAAGGAACAGTCTCCTGCATACCGAATTCATTGATTCGTACAATTTTAACGCTTTTTGGTAAATCCTCGATGATTAATGAAATCGCTGTATCAAATTCTACTAGCTTTTTATTCAATGTCGCATGGAATTTAATGCGGTTCCCAACCTTGGATAATGAAATCTCCATTACACCACTATCTTCATTGAGCAATGCATTCAATGGAGGAACAATAAGTGTCATATTCGATTTAGTTGTCAGCACAAAGCGTTTACTGTTGTCCTCTGTATCAGCTACATTGATTTGGGCAGTATACGTATTTTTTGTTTTGCCCATTGCTGTGGTTTTGCCAGGTTTTGCTGCTGAGCTTGAAAGAGTAGGTGTTGAGTTATCAGCTTTTGTAGTAGGTAGCGTGAAGTTCCCTTTTACATAATCCGCTAATGTCCACACATTGGAGACAAGCTGCTGCTGTGTAGGTGTCAATGCTTCAAAGGCTGTTTTCGCTGCCTGTACATCCATCTTTGAGGCTGTTTTAGGTGAAAGCGCCTTAATCATTTTTTCCACATTTTGTGCTGCACTCTTATCCCTTACTACAAGTTGCTCTGCTTCAATTAATAGAGCTTCCGTATTAGTTGGAAAAGAAATATACGGATTGGCTTTGCGTAAAGCATTCAATTCTGCACGAACTGTTGCTACATCTTGATGGAATGTACTGCGTGATGAATTGAGCAATTTAATTTTACTTGTCACTTGGTCAACAGTTGTATTCGGTGTCAGTGCAGAAGTTAGTAATTTTTGCGTTGCTGTGCTGACAAAAGATTTTTGTGCCGCATTTAACGTATTATACCAATCTCGCGTATCTAGGACATTTTGATAGTAGTTTACTGCTGTAGCTGGTACAGAAGCTAATTTTTCTTCAATTTGTGCTGCTAATTTTTTGTAAGACAATCTTGTTTGCTGGTGTGCAGAGAGTGTTGAATAATTTGTTACAGCCTGCTTGTCTACCTCATTTAAAGCGTTATAGGCTTTAAGTGCTGCATCTAATGATGTTTGGAAAGTAGCTGCTGCGTTATTAATAGTGGAGATTAATTGAATGACATTATATACGCTGGCACTATCAGCAACGATGGTAGTTGGTTCAGCCGCCAAGGTAGTTGTTGGTGTATAAATAAGTGCAGGTGCAGCAATAAGAGCGAGTAAGGCTAATTTTTTTGTATGTTTCATGGGAAGGCCTCCTAAGCACGAGATAATCAATGTATTAATTTTAACATAATTACCACTTAAAAATGTACAAGAGTTAAGGAGAATGATAATTTTTTACAATTATACTATCTTGAAATGTAAGATGCTGTTCTGCTCTAAATACGATATTATTTCGCCTTACAAAGAAAGACCAATTTTGTAATTGAGTTCTTTGGTGGGTGTATATGTTTGGTATAGGGTAATTTTATACAATTAAGCACAGGGGATTTTCATAGATTGATAGATAAAAAAGGAGAGTGAGGTCATTTGTTGTCATCGAAAAATTTTATAAGAATGGAGGAAAAGAGATGCAAAATAATCAAGCAAAAAAAGAATGGAAACGTGTATTGAATATGTTTCTTACAATAGTATTGATGGTAAGCAGCATTTCATTTATGGGGACGCCACAAAAAGTTAAGGCGGATACAGGTAATATACCAATATCATCACCTGCAGGAGTTAGTGGCGCTGTTTTATGGTTACGACCTGATAGAGGGATTAGTGTTGAAAGCGGTCAAATTGTATCTGAATGGCAAGATCAAAGTGGCAAAGCTAATCATGCTACACAGAATACTTCTAGTGCACAACCAATGTACCGTAATGATGCACAGTATAATGTTAATTTTAACCCAATGTTAGAGTTTAATAATAAGTATTTTAATCTTGATGTTACTAAACTTCCTACAGGTAACAAATCAAGAACAATTGTAGCTGTAGCAGCATCAAAGAACAATATAACTGATAATGCGTATATCATTTCATGGGGAACGGCTAACTCTGGTCAAATGATAGGTATGCTACAGCTTAATGGAACTACAAAAGGCGCGATGTCTATTTTTGGTGGCTCCTTCGCAAGTAATAATGGTTTCTGGCAAACAAACGTGCCGAATGAACTTATTGCAACATATGACGGTACAAATGGTGCATTATATAGCAAAACGACACAGATAGGTAAAGCACCACAAACATGGAATACTGCTAATACACAGGCACGTGTAGGAAGCATTATTCCTGGTAGTGGGCGTCCAGAAGCATGGATGGGAACAATTGGAGATATTATTGTGTATGACCGTCTTCTTAGTGATACAGAACGCAAACAAATCAGTTCGTATCTTGCTATTAAATATGGCTATACACTTGGCGTTGAGGGCACAAGTATTAACAATGCAGATTATCTAGCTTCTGATGCAAGTGTTCTGTGGGATGCAACTGCAAATGTAAATTATTATTATAATATCGCAGGCATTGCACGTGATGATGGGGGAGGGTTATTACAAAAGCAAAGTAACAGCACAAATCCAGGTCATCAAGTGATTATTGGTTTAAATAAAATTAGTGATAAAAACGCCAATAATACAGCACAATTCCCACAGGATATGCAGTATTTAATATGGGGAGATAATAATAAACCATTTGTCTATAATCAACCAATAAACGGTAGAATGCATACTGAACATATTTGGAAAGTTCAAAATGTAGGCAATATTGGACAAGTAGAATTTGCTATTCCTAAAGCAGCATTACCAGAAAAAGGTGCATTACTTGTTGGAAATGAAGATTTTAGCAATGCTCAAGAGTATCCATTAACATTGAAAACAATTAATGGTAAAGACTACTACACAACACAGTTAACGTTCATAGATGGTCAATACTTTACTCTAGTGACAACACAGCCTGAATTAGAAAAAGCAATATTGACACAAACAATTACAGATGAAAATAAAGTGACATTGGTTTTTGACCAAAGTGTAGAATTAACGAATTCAAATTTAGATGGCTTTACAATTACAAAAGATGGAGTGGAGATTCTATTACAAAATGTTCCTTACACAGTAGATGGAAATAAAATTATTTTAACATTGCCTGCAAGCGAAAATGTTACAAATGAATCAGTAGTTAAGGTGAAATATGACAAAGATACAGGTGTTGGTAACTTAGTAGGTAAAACAAATAATCTACCAGTTGGTAATTTTGAAGTAGAGGCAGTAAATCCATTGGCAGTTTCTTTAACAATTAATGAACCAAGTACAACCATCGTAACGCAGCCAAAGCCAACGATTAAAGGTGAAGTGGAAGCTGGCTCGATTGTTGATGTGGTGATAAAAGATAAATTAGGAAATGTAGTGCTGAATGCAGGAGGTTCAGCAAGTGTTGATACGAGTGGTAACTGGACATTCACACCATTAGTAGATTTAGCAATAGGTGACTACACAATTGAAGTGAAGGCTACAAAAGATAGTGCAACAGTTACTAAAACAAAGCCTTTAACAATTGTTGATAAAACAGCGCTTCAAAATAAAGTAACAGAAATAGAAGGGTTGACACCAGCGCATTATACATCAGAAACATGGACAGCCTTACAGCCAAAGTTAACAGAGGCGAAAGCTGTGCTAACCAATCCGACTGCGACTCAGCAAGAAATTGATAACGCATTGCAAGTGTTAAAAGGGGCACAGCAGGCATTAAAAGCACCAAAGCCAACAACGGTGGCATTGACACAAACAGTAACAGAGGGGAATCAGGTAACACTGACATTTAACCAAGAAGTAGAGCTCACAGACCTAACAGGCTTTACAGTGATGGTGGATGGTACACCAGTGACACCAACCTTTATAGTAGACCCAACAGACCACAAAAAAGTGATTTTCACATTACCAAATGGGACAGAAGTGACGAATAAAGAGGTCAAAGTCATTTACAATGGTGCAGGTAACTTAAAAGGCAAGGGAGCAACGGGTGCGCCTGTCGAGAATTTTGAGATGGTGGCAGAAAATCCATACAGTGCAGCATTCCAAATTACACAGCCAGGTCTAGTGACAGCCAATCCGCAGCCAACAATTGGTGGGCAAGTGGATGTGACCACAACTCCATCGACAGTCACGATTATTTTGAAAAAAGAACCAAGTGGTGAAGTAGTACAAGTAGAAGTACCAGCGCAAGTTGATCCAGTGACAGGTGAATGGACGTATACACCGCCAGCAGGTTTACCAGATGGCACATACAAAGTCATTGCAACTGCAACAAATGGTCAACAAACAGTGACAAAGGAACATATATTTACAATACCAACAGTGGATAAATCATTACTCATAGCACAGGTAGCTGAAGAGCCGCTTGTTGTTGCAGCAGGTCCATACACACCAGCAAGCTGGACAACGTATCAAGCGAAATTAACGGTAGCTAAACAGGTAATCAACAATCCAAATGCAACACAAACAGAAGTAAATGAAGCATTAGCACAGTTAACAGCAGCACAAAATACACTTGTGAAAGTAGGGAAAGGGCTAAGTGCTTTAACACCATTAACAGGTGGTACATTAAGTCCAAATTTCCAAACAGATATCACAGACTACACAATGACTGTAGACTATCCAACGACGATGACTAGCTTTGCTGGCATTCCAGTCGATGCAGGTGCAACTGTTACAACAACTGTGAATGGTCAACTTGGTACGATTGGACAAATTCCATTACAGGTAGGATTAAATACAATTGTCATCACGGTACAAGATACAAATGGTCACGTGAAGCAATATATCATTAAAGTATACCGTCAAGCAGATAGTTATGTGCCAGATAATAGTGGTAACACAGGTGGTGGCACGTCAACACCGACACCACCAGCGCCAACTCCAAGCGAAACAAAGACAAAAATCCAAGTGGAGCTTGAAATTGATGGTGAAAAACCATTAGAGAAAACAACGGTGGAAATTGAACGTACCAAGCATACAAATGGTGATATCACAGACTTTGTGGCATTAACAGAGGCAAATGCCAAGGAAGCCATTGAGAAGGCGAAAGCCATTGGCAACAATATTGCCCGTATCGTATTACCAGATGTCAATGATGAGGTGAAAGAAGCAACAGTAGAAATACCAAAGCAATCACTTCAATTACTACGTGACAATGGTTTATCATTAGAAATTTCATCTGTGAACGGTCATATTGCGATCCCAAATAGTTCAATGGAGGGCATTGATGACAAATTCTACTTCCGTTTAGTACCTGTGAAAAAAGAAAGTGAACGACAAGCCATTGAGGAGCGAGCACGTGCAGAGCAAGTTGTTCGTGCGACACTGCAAAGTAATGATGTACATGTATTGGCACGTCCGATGACAATTGAAACGAATATGCCAAAACGTCCAGTAGTGGTGACATTGCCATTAAAAGACGTGAAAGTTCCAACAAATGCAGCAGAGCGTGCGGCATTCTTGAAAACATTAGCTGTCTTTATTGAGCATTCCGATGGTGATAAAGAAGTTGTGATTCCTGAAGTAGTTACAATGGAAAAAGGACAGTTAGGCTTACAATTCACAGTGAATAAATTTAGTACCTTCACAATTATTCAAGTGGCTGAAGAAACAGTAGGCACACATACAGCGTATATCAAAGGCTTCCAGGACGGGACATTTGGTCCTGAGAAAAACGTAACACGTGCGCAAGTAGCGACAATGATTGCCCGTATTTTAGGCTATCAAGATGGTGAGAAAGTGGAGGTAGCACCGTTTAAGGATATCGCTAGCACACATCATGCGGCGGGAGCGATTGCCTTCGTGAAAGAGCAGGGCATTATGAATGGCGATGCGAATGGTAACTTCCGCGCTGATGAAAATATTACACGAGCTCAAATGGCGACAGTGGTAGCGAACTTCAAACAGCTACACATTGAAGAAAATGTAGCCATTACGTTCAATGATACAAAAGGGCATTGGGCACAATGGATTATTGAAGCGAATCGTGCAGCAGGCATCATCAACGGACGTCAAGATGGTAGCTTTGCACCAGATGCCCATTTAACACGAGCACAAGCCGTGGTCATGATGAACCGTATGTTTGAGCGTGGGCCACTTCATGGTGTCGCAATGCCAAGCTTCACAGATGTGGAAACAACGCATTGGGCATTCAAAGAAGTGGAAGAAGCAGCGAAATCTCATACGTATACAATGGACGAAGATGGGAACGAGCAGTTAGTGAAATAAGTAATAATTAGAACAGGCGTGGGTTATTCCTACGTCTGTTTTTTTATAGATGTGAGTATTAGTCCTTGTGTAGGTTTTGTATATATGCGTTTTTTATAATCATTAGTAAGCAAACGTATATATCATGTAAGTAGAAGGGATTGGAATTACAAGTGAAAAATAGTGCAAAATTCTACGATAAACTATTCAAAACAGCAATGGCTACAGCAATGGCAACAAGTGCAATCGCTGTAGTAGCACCAAATGTAACAAAAGCAGACACAGAGGAAGAAATCTTCCATGATGTGAAGACAGTTTCAGATTATTTTCCATATGTAAATGAGCTATTTGAGCGCGGGTTTGTTAGTGGTTATCCAGATGGCTCATTTAAGCCAACAGGTCTATTAACACGTGCCCAGGCATCTAAAATTTTAGCATTGAACTTAGGGTTAGATGTGACAAAATCATTTGACTATATATTTTTAGATGTTCCACAAAATGATTGGGCATATCCTTATGTAGCTGCACTAAAGGAAGCAGGTATTATTGATGGCTATCCAGATGGTTCGTTTAACCCAAATGCTCCAATTACACGTAATCAAATGGCTAAAATTATTGTTAAAGGGTATGGTTTAACACCAGCAACAGATATTACCCTGCCATTTACGGATATCACTAAAAATGACTGGGCTGCGCCATATATTCAAACATTATTTGATATGGGCATTACGATTGGTCAAACAACGACAACTTATGGTGGAGAGGCAACTGTTACACGTGCGAACATGGCTGCATTTACTATTCGTTCAGAGGTAAAAACTGATTATCAGGACAATCAACGTCCCGATGCAAATGTGATTTCAGCGATTCAAGATAATAAAATCACAATTGATGGCAAAGAATACTATATTAAAAAAGAGCTACAACCATTACTTCATGAACGTAATCTATCGGTATTAAATGAAGCTAATCTAGACTTTATTAAAATCGGTACAAAAATCGTAGGTATTCGTAATGTCGAGCTGTTACATGGTGGAACGGTTGATAATCCACTAACGCTTGATTTAGCAGGTGGAACAGTGGATACGAATATTACTATTGTAGGCGACTATATCAAACTAGCAAATGCTGAAATTACAGGTGATATTACAGTAAAAAAAGGTGATCAGAAACAAGTAGAATTCAATGATTTAGATTTAAATGGTCGTTTAATTATTGAGGGAGATGCAAAACGCCAGCAAGAATCAGTTGTAAAATTGAGTGGTACAAAGGTAGAAGAAGTGGTGGTAAATCGTGATCAAACGAAAATTATTACAGATAATGCGACACCAACTATCAATGTAGGTAGCAATGTATCAGCAATCGAAGTAGTAGGAAAAATTAATGCGATTGATTTCATAGGTAACCAAGATGTATTCGTAAAAGGAACATTAGAATCACAGGAATTAACGATTGAAACACCGATTAAAGTAACGCTTGAAAATAAAGCACAGCTACCATCTGTAGAAACACAACAATACGGTAGCCAACTGATTGTGCCAACAGATAGTACAATTGGCAAATTAATTAAACCAGACAATATTAAGCCTGAGGAAGCTGTGAAATTGCCAACAGGTGGTCTTCCATCAATCAGTCAAATTACAAATATTTCAGAAGTGGTGCGCCCAACTACGCCACCTGTAACACCTCCAGTTATTCCACCATCAACAGGTGACTCAGGTAATTCGGGTAATTCAGGCGGTGGCAGTACAACACCATCCTTCCCATCACAAACTGTGACGGTGAATAATGCTGTAGATGCACCAAACCAAGACCCATTAGCAGTTGGTATGGTTGGTACGATTGTCACAACAAGTAATGCGAATGTGGCAACGGCGACTATCACAAATGGCAAAATTAATATTACATCGAAAGGGCCTGGCACAGCTATTATTACGGTAAAAGAAGATGCGCCATCATTGAAAGAAGCACAAATACTTGTCACTGTTGATGCAAGCGGGAAAATAACACATACAATAAAACGTCCACTTGAAGTTGTACAAAATAAATTAACAGCAACACCAACGCCATCAGAAATAGAGCAAGTAGCGATTTATCAAGCATTAGCGATTCAAGGCATTACGTCAGAAAATGTAGCAGGTGTAACAAAAGCTGTGAAAGACGCAATTGCCGCTAAAGGTGGCCAATTAACAGAAACAGAGTTAAAGTTAACTGTGGATACAGCGATATTGCCCTATTTAATTAAAAAGGATAATAAGAGTTTAGAAGAAGTATTGACACCGCTTGATTTAGTCACAACAGGTCCAAATGGTACAAGTTTCACATGGCAATCGGTTGAGGTCGTGGGTAGCCATAATGCTACTATCGATTTGTCAACAGGTAATGTAACACGTGACAATGCAAATGATGAGAATGATACAGTGAAATTGCATGTCAAAGCAACAAATGGTTCAGAAACAAAAACAACAGCAATCGATACAACAATTGCAGAAGTGAAAAAACCTGAATTAGTAAGCGCTACATTACAGGATATAGATAACACTGGTGAAGTATCACCTGGTGATAAAATTGTGCTGAAATTTAGTGAGCTGGTTACGAACCAAGAGGGCGGAACGATAAGTGAACTTGCTGCAAGATGGTTTGGGCAGGACAAGGCAAATCTTTTTGGTGACAATGATGGCATATGGTCTACGGATGCGGATGGCAAAAGCGTATTAACGATTACCGTAGGTGCGAATCCTACTTTAACAGTGGGTACTAGCCTTACATTACTAGCTGACAAAGTAGCGGACAAATATGAAACAAAAAATGCACCAAGTACAGTGACAGTAGCCCTTGCACCATATGATTATCAAATTGTTACACAAAATGTAGCGGGTGCATTTTATTATAAGAACAATATCATTACAAGCGAAGCAGCAGAAAAGGTTCCAACAGCGATTACTTTCTCACGCAATGGCGCACCAATAACAGACGCTACTGTGACATACAGTGCTGCTGATGTGGCAACAGGTACAATTGAATCGGGTATTTTTACATTAAAATCTGTTCAAGTAACGAGAAATGCTAAAACGGAAACGGTCACATTTACAAATGGTGAAACGATTTCAGTAAATACAGCACCAGTATTAAATATCGTCAGTGCTACGGAATTTACAAGTGGTGTAAACAGTCCACATGTTCAGGATGGGCGTGTGAAAACGGTCAAAGTAGCTACAGCAAATATAATTACAGTGACTAGTACACAAACACTCAATTATCCAGTGATTATTGATGGACAAGACAAGCTAGAGCTTACCAGCGGTTTAGTGGTTAATGCAATAAAAGATGAAGTGCAATTAAACTATTTGAAAATATCAGGCTCAGCAAGTTCAATGGCAACTAACAATAGATGTTCATTAATAGTGTATGGTGCAACGAAGCTTATGTTAGATCATGTTAATATGGAGATACTTGGTGGCGGTGGCTACGGATTTGCAGGTATTATCTTAAAGCCACTCAATGCACAGCTTGTTATAAAAGATTCAACTGTTGATGCTCAATATACACAAGGTGGTGACAATGCACAGGTTGGATATGGTATACGTGCGGATGGTAAGAATGCAGCTATCACTATTATTAGTTCACAGATTACTTCAAAATCAATTGGAGATGTTGGAGCATATGGTATTAAAGGTGTTGAAGGTACTACTGTGACAATTACAGATGGCTCAGTAGGCGTAGAGGCAAGTGATCCTTATTCTCGTACTGTATATGGTATTCATCTAGGTAGCGACTCTAATTTGACAGTAGATGGTATAAGCACACTTAAAGTTGTTGCACCAAAAGCGAATGGCTTTGGTATTGGAAACAATGATAAGTATGCATCATTAAATGTCACTGAATCAGGTACAACATTTAATATAGATGCAGCAGCAGCAGGAAAACGAAAAGCACCTTATGAATATGATGTGGATACACTAAATAAAATCAATGCAGCATTAGCTAAAATCGATGAGACGTTGATTAAAAAGGCTAATCTATCCTTACAAGAGGTGACAACAGAGTTGAATTTACCAACTACTATAGACGATTTAGGAGTAACATGGTCTGCAACAACAGTAGATAGTGCAACAATTGCCCAAGATGGGACAGTTACAAGAAGTACAAATGACGACACAAATGATGTTGTGGTAGTAACAGCCACAATCACAGAAAATGGTATAACGAGAACGAAAGATTTTAATGTAACACTTATTGAACAGAAACTACCTACTGTCACATTGGCTGAGTTAAAGGACATAGACCAAGATGGGACACCAGATAATCTAGAGCTTACATTTAGCGAGTCAATCGCATCTCTAGATCAGGTTAAAATAGATGGTCAGATAGTTACAGGAGGAACATGGTCTCCAGATCGTAAAATATTAACGATTACGGTGACAGGTGTAACGTTAGCCGCCTCAAATGCTGAGGTGACAATACTGAAGGATGATCACAAAAACGAAAATGTACAACAAACGATAGCTCTTACAAAAAATTAGCACTTGCTAAAATTAATAATGCAAATGTGAATGTTTATACAGTGGCTGAAATTACAGTGCTTGCTGAGGTAGCTAAACCACCTGCTAGTTTTCAAAAAGTGAAAGATTTTATCGCTTCCTTAAAAGGGGAGCCATTTAACAAAAGTAGATATTAATGAATTGTTAAATAACGATGATGAGTTAATGAACATGGTTATTCGCTAAAGGTTAATTATACACATGGTAACTTAGTCAGTTTAACTAATATTGAAAGTGACCCATATATTTAAAAACGGGTACGCCTAAAAATTACCTTGTTAATTGGACAAATGCGAATAACGAAGTGATTACAGAGCTGATGTTTCAGCAACTGTATATATGCATTATGTTGTAGGAACTTCCTATATCCAATTAAAAGGTGTGGATGACGTTACATTTAATGGTGTCAATACACTTACACGTTCAGCAACATATCCAATAGATTAAGAGGCGGTTATCCTATAAAGTTCAAGCAAATAAAAACCTTGTCATTTTTAAATATGACAAGGTTTTTTGCTGTTATGGGTTATTTTGTTAGTAGATAATAATACAATGGTACAAATTAATTATCTGAAGGTGTAATATCGAAGTAGCTATTCATAATTGAGGATAATGACTTTTTAAATCTTTTTCCTCATTAGATATAGATGATATTTTATTTGAGCATGTGTAAATATCTTTTATTTTTTAGCAATTGCAAACGCAATGGTTGTCCCATATCCAACTTGACTCTCTACAATCAACTCTGAACCGAAAATTTGTCTTAATCGTTGCTCTGTATTGACTAAGCCAACACTTGTTTGTTTACGTGGCTTTGTTGTATCAAAGCCTACACCATTATCGATAATCGCTACAGTATACGCTTCAGTAGATTCTGTAATACGAATGGTGATGATACCCCCCTCTTTTCGAGGTAAAATACCATGCTGTATGGCATTTTCCACTAATGTTTGAATGACTAGTGGGGGCACGTGCAAATCGAAGTTATCGGGTAAATCCCACATGACTTGAATTCGGTCACCAAAACGAATTTGCTCAATGGTTAAATAAGAGCGTACAAGCTTTAGTTCATAATCAATCGGCACAACTAAATCGACATTTTGAAAATCGAAGCTCATTTGTAAATAGTCACTAAAGGCTAGTAATAACTCCTCCATTTGCTCATCATCCACGCCATGTAAGGAAATAATGGAGTTCAATGTATTAAAGAAGAAATGCGGCTGAATTTGTGCCTGTAGCCATGCTGCTTCAATGCGTAAGCGTTCCTCCCCAGAAAGCTTCATGCGCACCAGCGCTTGGATGCGTGCTGTAAATTCCGTCAAGTCCATTGGTTTTTTCACATAGTCATTGGCACCACTAGAAAAAGCAAGGTGAATATCTTCACGTTGCTGGCGAGCTGTTAAAAATAGAATCGGTAATTCAGCAATGGAAAACTGCTCACGAATGTGTTGCGCTAATTCATAGCCAGACATATAAGGCATCATAATATCTGATATAACCAAGTCGAAGCTACCTGCTTGGATTTTATCTAAGGCGGCTGCACCACTAGTAGCGGTGTCAATATGATAGGACTCGCTTGACATTGCATTCACTAATACCTGTAAATTAACAGGGTCATCATCCACAATTAAAATATGTGGCTGACTTGTAATGAGACTATCCTGTTCTGTTATGGCTACCTCTTTTTCAAAGCTAGAAAAATCAGTTTGGAATTTCCTTAAGCTATCTGGAGCAATGATATCTGTAGTAGTAATGACTTGATTATCTGCAATTGGCAATGAAAAGGTGAATGTTGACCCTTTTCCAACCTCTGATAGTAGAGATAATGTACCTCCGTGTAAAGTGACTAAATCCCGGCAAATACTTAGCCCAAGTCCAAGACCACCCCCAATAGCTGTCATGCTCGCATCAGCCTGCTCATATGGTTCGAATATTCGCTCTTGCAGCTTTTTATCAATACCAACACCTGTATCTGTAACTGAAATATAGAGCATAGCGTCTTTTCTTTCCACAGTAACAGTAATAGAGCCTTCTTCTGTAAATTTAATGGCATTGTAAATGAGGTTCGTGAAAATTTGAATAACCCGTGTCTCATCTGCCCAAACAAGTGGTGTATTTTCAGGAACATTAATGATTAATTTAATGGGCTTATTTTTTAGACGGAATAATAAGATCGTGTGAATACTATTGGCTAGACTGTGAAGATTCAGTGCTTTTGGATAGAGTCGCAATGTTTTTTCTTTTAGCTGCACTAAGTCGAGCAAATCGTCTAACACATGTGACATATGATTGCCGATGGATAAGAGTAATCGTAAGTCTTTATTTTCCTGCTTGTTCAACATCGCTTGTGTAATACTCATCATGCCATGTAACGGATTACGTAGCTCATGTGAGGTATTGGCTAGAAAATCATCCTTCGTTGCTATTTCTTTTTGTAGCTTAATGGAAAGCTGCTGTGTTTGGATAGTTGCCTGAAAATAGCGTGTAAATTCAAACGCAGAAAGCATTGTAATGGCTGCCAGTATGCCAATCGGATAGTGGCTATATGGCAAGGATAGGTTTTGCTTTTCTATATAAAATAAGGAATTATCAATAATCGCCACACCTGTTAATACTAAAAATAACATACCTTTTTGCTCTTTAATCCGTACAGTCATATGTAATGTAATAGCAATCGGTGTCACTATATACAGTACGCTGGTGATTTTGGAAAATTGGTAAACGTATTGGATTGGTGCAAGGACGATAAATAAGGCATATAGACTACATAGCCAAAGGAGCACCATAATGGCTTT
The DNA here is from genome assembly GCF_026012395.1 of Lysinibacillus piscis. Classification (GTDB taxonomy): domain Bacteria; phylum Bacillota; class Bacilli; order Bacillales_A; family Planococcaceae; genus Lysinibacillus; species Lysinibacillus piscis. Next base: position 25,238 of record NZ_BRZA01000006.1, on the reverse strand, counting down.
TGATTTTGTATACTCCTTAACCAGTTCTTTAAAAAATAGCATAAGAAAAATCATAGTTAATATATACGCTAAAAACGAAAGCTTTTGCTCGATAATCCAGTTCGTTGGAAAATATACAAATAACAACTTATTACTGGAGACGATGACCGTTAAGATAGTTGTTATAAGTGTTAATGTAAAGTAGAAAAGAGACTTACTTCGTATACCTATAATAAAGAGTATTATAGTGAATAGTAAATAAAACAGGAAAATCACACAAACAAGAAGTTGTGTAATGACAGAAAAGCTTTTATATTGTTCGATTGAATGCAGATCACCTAATACAATTGTTTTTCTAAAGCCACCTTGTATATAATGATTGGATTGTTGGCCTTGTATAATAATATCGTTTTTGCCTTTGTGTAAAGGAAAATAATAAGTAGCCACTCTATCAATCGGGGCATTTTCCTCTGTATCAAAGGCTAACTTGCCGATCCCACCGATTAGCTTACCATTGACATACAATTCATAAGGAGACAAACCCTCAGGAATTGTTAGGCCATACATTTGAGGTGAATCATTATGCATAATTGTCAAACGATAAGAGCCAATCAGGATTTCATCTTGATTAGAAAAGTAGTGATTCCATGCTTCAGGAAGATTGGCATAAATAGAAGGCTCAATTGGATTTTCTTCTGTTGCTATAAGCGTGTTTGAGTAAAATGCCCATTCGCCGTTTAATTGTATTTTAAAATCTTTTGATGTGTCCTGTGTATCTAAATATAAAGTACCGTTTTGTATTTCAGCTCCCTCTGGTACATTCATAAGGTTTAACCAAGTGTAGCGAATGAAGGTGAGTATGCAAAAAAATAAGCTAGCAAATAACAGTATTTGAAACGTATTTGAAAGAACTTTCTGTTTTAGTATCATCTATCATAATTTCAACATAGTTAATAAAAATCCTGCAAGTATTACATGAACCAATTACGCTCCAGCATAATTGCCTCTGGATTTTGGATGTCCACTGAATAGTGGTGAAAATAGGTATTTAACATTCTCCTTGAGCTCAGATAAAAAAACAACAGGCTATACTTCACCTGTTGTCTTTGTCGGGATGGTAAACGAAATAGTTGTGCCATCTCCAATGTGGCTCTCGATGACCAATTTTGTACCGAAAATCTGTTTCAATCGTTGTTCCGTGTTCATAAGCCCAACACTTGTCTTTTTACGAGGAACAGCTGTATTAAAACCTACACCATTATCTGTAATAGCTACGGTATGGTCTTTTTCAGATTCAGTAATACGAATCGTAATAATGCCACCTTCTCTTCGTGGTAAAATGCCATGCTGGATTGCATTTTCCACTAATGTTTGAATGACTAGTGGGGGCACGTGCAATTCTAGGGTATCGGGTAGATTCCACACGACTTGAATTCGGTCACCAAAACGAATTTGCTCAATAATTAAATAAGAGCGCACAAGCTTTAGTTCATAATCAATCGGTACAACTAAATCGGCATTTTGAAAATCGAAGCTCATTTGTAAATAGTCACTAAAGGCTAGCAATAACTCCTCCATCTGTTCATCGTCCACGCCATGTAAGGAAATAATGGAGTTCAATGTATTAAAGAAGAAATGCGGCTGAATTTGTGCCTGTAGCCATGCTGCTTCAATACGTAAACGCTCTTCATTTGATAATTTCATGCGTACAAGTGCCTGTACCCGTGCTTTAAATTCTACATACTCCATTGGCTTTTTCACAAAATCATTGGCGCCACTTATAAAGGCAAGCTGAATATCCTCATGCTGCTGTTTAGCGGTTAAAAATAAAATCGGTAATTCTGAAATCGTAAACTGTTTACGAATATGTTGCGCCAGTTCATAGCCAGACATATTAGGCATCATAATATCTGAAATAACGAGGTCAAAAATTGTATTTTGCAATTTTTTTATAGCCTCTGCACCATTTAGCGCTGTTTCAACATCATAGGGCTCTGTTGATAAAACATTGACAAGCACTTGTAAATTGACAGGATCATCATCCACAATTAAAATGCGTGGACGACTTGTAATGAAAGGATTGGTGTCTATTATCGCAGCAATTTCCTGTTCAATATTATTCACCATGGATGTATATTTATCGAAAGCCTCTGTATGACTGGGTTCAGGAATAGTATCATTATCTATCTGTTTTTTAGTAATTGGTAAGGAGAAGGTGAATGTTGAGCCTTTACCAATTTCCGAGGATAGAGATAAGGTGCCACCATGTAAAACGATTAAATCCTTACAAATACTTAGCCCAAGTCCAAGACCACCACCAACAGCGGTCATGCTAGAATCTGCCTGTTCATATGGTTCAAATATGCGCTTTTGAAGCTCTTTATCAATACCAATGCCTGTATCTGTGATAGAAATATAAAGCATAGAGCCTTTTTTCTCCGCAGTAAGTGTAATAGAGCCTTCTTCTGTAAATTTAATCGCATTGTGAAGAAGATTGGTGAAAATTTGAATAACCCTTATTTCATCTGCCCAAACAACGGGTGTGTCGATTGGAATATTGACAATTAACTGGATAGGTTTACCTGATAAACGAAAAGCGAATATACTTTTCATACGTTGCGCCACATCGTGTATTTGAATGGCTTTTGGATAGAGCCTTAATGTTTGCTCTTTTAATTGTACTAAATCAAGCAAATCATCTAAGACATGTGACATATGTCTACCAATGGACAACAGTAATTTTAAATCATCATTCTCCTGCTTATTTAACAATAGCTGCGTAATGCTCATCATACCGTGTAAAGGATTACGTAGCTCATGGGATGTGTTGGCAAGAAATTCATCTTTCGCATGAATTTCCTTCTGTAATTTCAATGACAGTTTTTCTGTTTCTATTGTTGTATCATAATAGCGCGCAAACCAAAATGCAGATATAGCAGTTGCTGCAATCAGTAAGTCGAATGGATAATGACTATAAGGGGCAGTAGAATTTTGCTGTAAAAGTACAAACAGTGAATTGTTCGCTGTTGCCACACCAGCTAAAGCTAAAAACACGCTCCCTTTACCGCCTTTGGCTACAGCAATAAACATATAAATTGTCATCAGAATGGGTGAAACGATAAATAATAACAGAAAGGCTACACGCATTTTTAAAATATATTCAATAGGTGCAATTAGCGTAAAAGCTAAATAGATTCCACAGCATAACGACAGTATGAGCAAAGCCTTCGATTTTATATATTCTTTTACAAGCTCTCGCAAAAATAAAATAAAGAAGAGCATATTATTGATGTACGTTAGGAAATATAATTTTTGACCCCAAATCCAATTGAAAGGTAAATAAATATATAATAATTTATTGCTGGAAACAAGAGCCGTAGCAATGGTTGTGATAATAATAACAGCAAAATAAATCAATGCTTTATTACGAAAACCGATAACCCAAAGTAAAAGGATAAATAATATATAAAAAAGAAAAATAATACAAAAAAGAATTTGTGCAATAACGGCTATAAATCGTGCCTGTGACATTGACTGCAAATCACCTAAAATAATTTCTTTCGTCATCCCACCATCTGTATAAGGATTTGCCTGTATGCCTTGGATAATAATTTCATTTTCTTGGGCATCTAGCATAAAATAATAGGTAGCAGGACGGCTTACAGGAGCAGCTTCTATGTTGTCCAATGTCATATTGCCTAAGCCACCTATAAGCTTCTTATTTACATAAACTTCATATGGGGTCAATCCATCAGGTATTGTGATTCCATACATTTGAGGCACATCTGTGTGTTCCTTTAAAATAGTTAGGCGGTAGGAGCCATAATGTATACCGTCTTGCTTATGAAAATAGGGGCTCCATGATTCTGGTAGGTGGCTATAGGTTGGTTTGACACTCTTCTGTGACTCAGAAATGAGCAAAGTATTCGTATATAATTCCCATTCGCCAGATAATTTTATTTGGAACCCTTTATTTGTATGGAGTGTGTTTAAATCCAAAACACCTTGTTGGATATTTGCCTCATCTCCTACATTCATAAAATCCATCCATAGAAGGCGCATCACGACGAGAATACTAAAAAATAAAAGCGTCAATAAAAATATATTTATATAATGTGGATTAGTTTTATTTTTCATCATGCCCATACATTCCACAAAAATTGATAAAATCCTTCTTTTTGTGTAGTAGTGAAGGTTGGGAAATGATTTTCCAAAAAATGTGGTAAAGGTTTTGTATAGAATTTTTTTCTATAATTTAGTGTATAAGAGTTTGGATTTTTTAGGGAGGTAGCTCTCATGAGAGTAGTATTAGTAGATGATGAACATTTACCATTGACACGCTTAAAGACACTCCTAGAAAAATATGATGTCTTTGAGCTTTCGGTAGTTGGTGTTTATATGGGGGCACATGAGGCATTGTCATCCATTCAAAGTGTACAACCAGACGTTGTATTTTTAGATATTATGATGCCTGATATGGATGGGCTGGAGCTTGGTGAAAAAATTTTAGAATTATTACCGAATGTGGAAGTCGTATTTACATCAGGCTTCGATAAATTTGCAATAGACGCGTTTAATTTGCATGCCATTGATTATTTGCTAAAGCCTGTCCAAAAATCACGACTTGAAAAAACGCTGACAAGGCTACAGCGAGTTTATCAAAAAAATCAGCAAGTAGTAGAAAAACAACAAATGATTCAGCTTTTGGGTGATTTACATATTATTGCAGCTGATGGTACAAGCCAACCAATGAAATGGCGTACATCAAAGGCTAAAGAATTGTTTACCTATATGCTTAGCCGTCGCAATGAAATGGTGTACCGAGAAACCATCTTGGAGCTGTTTTGGCAGGATTCTGATATAGATAAGGCGTCAAAGCAATTATATACAGCTATTTATACGATACGACAAACATTGAAAAAATATGGATTAGATGGTGTACAAATTTCAAGTTTGACATTGAATTCAGGCTATAAAATGACTGTGAATAATGTGGTAATTGATATTGAGCAATGGTTGGCTCAAATCAAAGCATTACCGTTATTGGAGCAAAGTACCTTAACAGAGCATATACAGGCTTTTGAGGCATATACTGGTGAGTATTTGGGGGATAGTGATTATCTTTGGGCAGAGGGTGAAAAAGTACGCTTAAAGCATTTGTGGTTACATCAAGCTCAAAAATTACAGGATTTTTATGTTGCTAATGGAGATTATCAGGCTGCAATTAAAGTGCAAGAACGGGTTCAATATGTGTATCCAGAGGAAGAGGATAGCTATTTTACATTGATGCAGCTTTATGCACAAACAGATAACGTGCTGGCAGTAGAAGCGCAATATAGTGAATTGACAAGAATGCTGCAAGAGCATTATGCTGTAGAGCCAAATAAAGACGTGGTTAATTGGTATCAAAGGTGGAAAAATTGATAGAAATATAGCAAAAAGCAGCGATATGATTCCATCAACATCGCTGCTTTTGTATAAGGCAATAGTTATTTAGCGTTTCGCATTATAGAATGCTGAAAGCGCATTATTTAAATTATTTAAAGCTTGTGTGATTGCATTGTAATCTGTGTAAGAGCTGTTAACGACTGTTTGAGCATATTGTATAGCATTGTATAAGTTAGTGCTGTATGATTGTGGTACCCATGGCGTTCCCCAAATAACCTCAGAGCCGTTACCTGATGGAGAAGCATATGTGTTCTGATATTCAGCCCATGCTGTTGTAATACGTTGTTGTAATGTTGTAGTATCTGTGTAGTAACCATTTGTATTATTTTTTTGAGCGGTTTTATATACCTGAATGGCGTTGTTTAAGTAAGAGCTTGCATTAGCAATATCTGTTGCTGTAGAAGCGCTGTTATTCACAGTATTGCGTGCATATTCAACAGCAATATCGATAGTATTTCGTGCAGCTTGTGTTGTCCAAGGTACATTGTATCCTAGTCCATAGCCATTATCAGAAACAGCTACATATTGAACAGAATTAATCAGTACACTTAATGCGTTTCGATCCGTATTATAACCATTAGAGCCATTTGACACATTTCGTTTAGCATTTTGATACACTTGAATCGCATTATTTAAGCTGTTGCTTGCATTGATAATATCATTTGTTGTTGAGTAGTAGTTGTTAATGACATTACGAGCAGATGTGATAGCCGCTTCAATCGCATTTCGTTCAGCCTGTGTTGTCCAAGGCACATTGTTACCCAACTCATAACCATTCACAGAAACTGTCACAAGTTGAATAGAATTGATTAATGCTTGTAGCGAGTTTTTATCAGTTGCACCATATTTTGTTCCTACTTTTTGGACAGCTTGATAAGCAGCTAAGGCATTTTTATATTGAGTGATAGCTGTATTTACTTGTGCTTGTGTTGCCTTTGAATTGTTTAAGATTAGGCGAGAGCTTGTGATAATGGAGTCAAAAATAACACGATCGGCTTGTGTTGTCCATTTTGCTGTATTGGATACTTCATAACCGTATGTCGAAACAGCTACATATGGTGGTGAAGCTAATAATTTTGCAAGCTCTTCCTTGTTAGCTGTTGGTAGTGTGACAGATGCTTTTGAATCATCCACTTGTGTTTTTGTTACTTGGTGGCCTGAATCTAAGGCTACTTTTGCGCCACGTTTCACTGTAATTTGCTCGATTTTACCTTCACCATATAGGCTGAAATCTTTCTCCACATCTACTACTAATTTATCTGCATTTGAATATAAGTCTAGATTGATAACTTTATCTAACACAGTAACGGAAGAAATTGTTTGGTCTGATGTTAATCTTACTTTACTTCGTTGCACACTGACCTTCGAAGATTTCACATCCTGCAATACAACACTTAACCAATCTAATTTTTTTAGTTGTAAAGATTTTAATGTAATTGTTTCTTCAACTGTTACATTTTCAAGTGTTACCGCTTTTTTAACACGGCTTGAGACGATTAATTCGCCAGTTACAGTGACATTCTCAACCTTTGTATAATCACCATTTACTGTTAACGTACCAGCGATTTTTGCTGCGCCACCATTAAAAACAACTGATTTTTTATTTGAGCCAGCTTTAGATAAAGTTAAAGATGTTACACTTGTAATTTCGCCCCCTCTTACAACAATTGTTGCTTGGGCATTTGATAGTGCAGTACGGTTATCCGTGCTAAATAGTCCTTTTACAGCACTTCCTATTCTGTACTGACCATTAGATGTACTCACTTTGTCTGATGTAACGTTGGTGATTGTTACTGCTTCACCTGCAGGGGTAATTGCCGCAATTTGTTGTTTTACGTGGTTGCTTACTGAGTCGCTAGAAGCAGCACTTGCAATCGGGGCGGGTACTACTAGTGTTGCTGTAATAGCAGTAGCCATAAAAGTAGTTAGTGCTTTGTTTTTCATTAGTAAGTCACTCCAATCATTGAATTAATAGATAATATATCATATATTACTAGATTTTAGTATGAAAAGCGCTCCGTTGTTTGAATGTACTGCCTAAAATAAGAAAAAAGTCCCTATTTTTCGCCCTCTCTTATAATCATTCTATTTAACTATCTATTCTCAGATTATGTTACAATAGTTGTCACCTAGTATATATCAAGGAGGGAGTTTGTGATGAAAAAATCGAAAAGTATTGCTTTGAAATTATCTTTGTTAATTGTTGGGTTATTTCTACTATTGTTTGTTACATATACGCTCATAACAAGTAATGTGATGAAAAATCAAAGCGTACAAGAGGCTGAAAAAATGACAACAGAAACAGCCGCACTTTCAGCAATGAAAATGAGTGAACGATTGAAAAAAGCAAATACAGCTTTAATTACTACAAAAGGTATTTTAGAAAACTTAAAAAATAATGATGATCTATATACAGATGATATTATCGAAGTCATTAATAATAATTTACAAAATAATGTTGATTTAGTAGGCGGTGGAGCTGTTTTTGAAAAAGATGCTGTGATACTAGCTGAAGAAACAGAAACCGCTTTATTTGATAAAGAAGGTCGATATATTCCATACTCATTCAGAGATGGGGATCATATCTCTACAGATAATATTGGGAGTTTAGAGGATAAAAGTGTAACAGAATGGTATTGGATTCCGAAAGAAGAGAAACGTAGTATTTTGACGGAGCCTTACGATTATGAGGTAAATGGACAAATGATACTAATGGCTACGATTGCTGTGCCATTAGTAGATGAGGACGGGCAGTTCTTTGGCGTATTAACAGGCGATGTGTCTGTCGATTACCTAAATGATGTAATAAAATCTGTCGATATAGATGGTGGTTATGCAGCGATTATTGGCAATAGCGGTACGGTTGTGACAAGTAGTGTTAGTGACCAGAAGCTAGATGGTGCGAATATGCGAGATAGTATGGATTGGGACAACATTAAACAACAGCTAGAGAGTGACCATAGTAAAAGTATGTATATGGATTCTGATTACTTTGATGGTCGAGCTTACACCGTTTTGGAGTCGTTAGTGCTAGAAGCTATTGATGAAACTTGGGTTGTACAAATGGTGTTACCAGAATCACAAATTTTAAAGCAATATCATCAACAGCTGACATTTACGGTAATCTCCGCTATTATCATGGTTGTTTTAATGACGTTGTCTAGTATATGGTTTATTTATAAACAACTGAGACCATTGAAGTATTTACGACAATCCATCGAAATCGCAGCAGATGGTGATTTAACGAACAAAATAGATGAGAAATATATCAACATGGATGAAATTGGTACGGTAACAATGGCGTATAATCACATGTTAGATGAGACGAATAAGGTCATTCGTACTGTGCAAAACTCGACAATAACAATGAATGACGCATCAAACCGAGTGAATAGTGCTTTTAATGCGATTGTGGTGTCGAGTGTGGAGGTTGCAACAGCCATTGATGAGATTGCACAAGGAACGTCGAAGCAATCTGAAGATACAGAAGAAACGAATTATCGTATGATGGATTTAGCAGAGCAAATTGATGCTATTACCGCGTTATCTCAAGAGATGGAGCAGCTATCAGAGAAAACGCAAATAACGGCAGGCCAAGGCATGAAAGAAGTAGAAGAATTGCGAAATTGTAATGTGCAGACGAATGAGATGAATGAACGCATTCAACAGCAAATGACATCACTAGCAGCAGATATTGCAAACATTAGCCAAATCATCACGTCTATTCAAGGCATTGCTGAGCAAACCAATTTATTAGCTTTAAATGCTAGTATTGAGGCGGCCCGTGCAGGTGAGCATGGTAAAGGCTTCGCTGTTGTGGCAGAGGAAGTGCGTAAATTAGCAGAGCAATCCAACAAGGAAACAGAAGTGATTAAGCAAACAATTGCTGGCGTACTCGCTAATTCACAGCAAACCGTAGAGGTTATCGAATCCAATACGCATTTGGCACAGGCTCAAAACAAATCTGTGCACAATACAGAGCAAGCTTTTGCTGAAAATAATGAGCTATCTCGCTCAATTGCAATGTCTATTCAAGAATTAATGACTAAACTTTCAGCGATGCTTGAGCATAAAGATCAAGCAGTTACGGCAATTCAGAGCATTTCAGCCATTTCAGAGGAAACTGCGGCATCTGCAGAACAAGTAAGTGCAACGGCATTAGATCAACAAGGAGAGCTACAAAAAGTGGCAGAATCCATTCACGATGTCGATCAAATTTCAAAAGAATTACAGCATGCCATTGAACGTTTTAAACTGATGTCCTAATTAGAAAGTCCCAACGAATGATTTAGTGGATTCGTTGGGACTTTTATGTGAAATATAGCTTAAGAGATGCAGCACATAATCGTTTTACAACAAAATAAATTAGCTTGAGATGCAAAGAATGGTAGTATATACTATAATGCAACTTTTGGTATAAACTATTACTATATTGTACATCTGCAAAGGGGCTGAATACAGTTGCGTAAAAAATTGGGGTTATGGCATAAGATTAGTATTTTACTGATTAGCATTATTTTTTTATTTAGTGTGGGACTTGGCTTTATCGTCTACAACAGTACGAAAAATACAGTAGAGCTTGCATTGCAAGAGAATGGGAAGATTTTAGTGAATCATGTTGTAGGACAGTTGGACAGTGACGACTTTGCCCAATTAGCTGCAAATCCAGTCGATGGTGCTTTATATCGTGAATTACAGCAAAAGTTGACAACGATTTTGGAAACGAACTATGTAAAATATATTTATACATTTAAAGAAACAGCAGATGGCACACAGGCGATGACACTTGTGGATGCGGGTGATTTAAACAGTGATGAAACATACCAAATTGGTGAAATTATTGAGGATATCCCATTTGAAAGTATCGCCAGCAATATTAAAAAAACACATGAGGCCTTTAGTGAATATACCTCTATAGAAGGGGGCGGGGACTTCATTTCTTCTTATGCACCCATTTTATCGAAAGATGGTAAAATTGTGGCATATGTAGGTTTAGATATTGATAGCTCTATTGTCTCTGATATTCAAAAGACAGCGATTGCTAAATATTTACCTATTTTAGTAGGCGTTATTATTTTGCTTAGTATTGTGATGATGTTCGCTGTTTATTTCTACATACGGAAAGTATTGAAGCCTATTTTTATTATGAAACGAGCTACAGTGGCGTTTGCGGATGGTGATATAGCAACAGCGCAAAAAGTATTGGATAATCTCGATTTTAAATCCAACGATGATATTGCTGACTTTAGTATGAATTTCAAAGCGATGATGCAATCGATGTATGAAATTATTCACAATGTAGCTGCTATGGGGACAGATATTTTTCATGCGACGACAAGTCTTCAGGAAGTGGGAGATCATGTACAGCAATCGAGCAATCAATTGAGTATGAGTGTGGAGGAAATTGAGGATAGTGTCAGTCGCCAACAGCAATATTCTACACATTCCTTACAAACAATGCGTGAAATGGCTGGGGATATTGCGCAAATTACGCATTCGGTATCATCTGTGATGCATAGTTCAGCAACAGCGGCTGAACGTGTTCAATACAGCCAAACAGAGGCAAATCGAATTACTGGACAGATGAATAAGGTATCCGATTTGGTTGTGCAAACAGCGGAGAAGGTCAATGGATTGGGCGAGCGTTATACCGTGATTGAAGAAATGATTAGTGTTATTCAAAGCATTGCCGATCAAACGAATTTGCTAGCGCTTAATGCAGCGATTGAAGCCGCAAGAGCTGGTGAGCATGGCAAAGGCTTTGCGATTGTGGCAGAGGAAGTTAAAAAATTAGCAGAGATGACGAAAGGCTCAGCAGAAGATATTCGTCAACATATTTTTGAATTTAAGCAACTAACAGAAAATGCATTGGATGAAATGAATCATAGTGTGGTGGAAGTGAAAGAAGGAACACATTTGGTACTAGCTATTAGCAATGAGCTGAATGATTTATTAGAGGCAGTCAGAGTTGTAGAAAAAGACGTAACAAATGTCGTGGCAGTTACAAACACATTAGCGCAAAATACGAAGGTGGTTTCTCAGGCGATTGAGCAAACTAATGCTGTTTCCGAAACAGTCATGTTGGAAACAACAAGCGTAACAGATGCTTCTCAAATGCAAAAATCTTCAGTAACACAGCTGAGTGGGACAATGGAGGAATTGATGGAGCAGGTGAAGCGTTTAGAGCAAATGAAGCAAAATTATAAATTATAGATTGATCCATCGATGGAATTTATCCCGTATTAACAGGCTGTAAGATCTCCACTTCAAAATAGGGAGTGGAGAGGAACTGTGTAAGTGGGGGCAACAGCCTGTAAAAACCCGATTGGTAGTTTTACTTTATATGTAGCCTTACTTCAACGAAGATGTACGGAAATTCGTATCGAAATCGTCTGTATTCCAAGGAGAGGAGTGAGCAGATGGTTTATTTAGGAATGATTTTTTTCAAAATTGTGATGCCTATTTTACTATTATTAGCACTTGGAGCGATTTTGCAAAAAAAATTCAAGTTTAATTTGAAGGCACTATCCCAATTAATCACCTATTGTTTTATGCCAGCAGCGGTTTTTAGCAATTTATATGCAACAACGATTGAGCTTTCGGTATTAGGGCAGGTGGCTTTCTTTATCGTGCTTTTCATTGGTAGTCAAATGATACTGAGTCATTTTATAGCGAGAGCGTTGCACCTACGAAAAACAGAGGCGGCTGTATTTAAAAATAGCGTGGTGCTCATTAATTCAGGGAATTATGGTATTCCTGTAGCCCAAATGATTTTTGCTACCCAGCCAATTGGTGTAGCGATTCAAGTCATTCTTGTTATTTTTCAAAATATGACGACCTATACATATGGTCTGTATAACTTGATTTCCTCCACTAAATCAGGGTTAACCATTGTGAAGGATTTCTTGAAAATGCCGATTATTCATGCACTACTAATCGGTGTGCTTATGAATTATTTTGATGTAACATTACCTCCATTTATTCAAATTCCTGTTGAACATGTGGCAGATGGCTTTGTGGCAGTTGCACTTATTACTTTAGGAGCACAGTTATCACAACTTGAAATAAAATCCATGTTCAATAAAACGGTCTTTATTAGCTGTTTTACACGACTGATTGTAGGGCCAAGTATTGCTTTAGGCGTTATTTTATTACTAGGCTTAGATGGCGTTGTAGCACAATCTTTATTAATAGCGAGTGCCTTTCCTACTTCACGTAATAGCTCTAGCTTAGCATTGGAATATGATGTGGAATCTGCTACAGCGGCACAAACTGTTTTATTTTCAACGATTGTGAGTTGTTTAACAGTAACAGTTGTTATTTATTTAGCAGAGTTGTTATTTGCTTAGCTTTCTGCTAAACTGACATCAAACTTAATAGTGATTAACTAGGGGAGTCCGATAAGTCGGGCTGAGAGGGAAACACAGTGAAGTTTCTTGACCCTTTGGACCTGATCTGGCTCATACCAGCGTGGGAAAGTTAAGAAATTATTGCTTCAAGTAATAATATTACCTTTACGTGTATAGTCGGATCCAATTGTTATTGGATTCGGCTTTTTCATTTTGTTGGGTGAGCTTAGTTCGGTCCTATCAAAACAATAATAAGGGAGCGAAATGTGTTATGCCAACAGTTAGTGAGAAAAACATGACGATTATGTCCAGCTTTGAAGGAAGTCAGAAGGTATATATCGAAGGTTCACGTCCAGATATTTTGGTGCCAATGCGTGAAATTAGCCTGAGCCCAACAACAGGTAGCTTTGGAGAAGAAGTAAATGCGCCTGTACGTATTTATGATACGAGTGGTCCGTACACAGATCCAATGCATACAATAGATGTGACGAAAGGTTTACCCGCGTTGCGCAGTACGTGGATTCGTGAACGTGGTGATGTAGAGGAATATGAGGGCCGTGCTATAAAGCCAGAGGATAATGGGTTTCGTAAAATAGATGATCCACGTATGCAAGAAAATATTTTTCCTAATTTAGTGAGAAAGCCATTGCGTGCTAAAGAAGGTAAAAATGTGACACAACTACATTATGCAAGGAAGGGCATCATTACACCTGAAATGGAGTTTATCGCAATTCGTGAAAATATGGACGCTGAATTTGTACGTGCAGAGGTGGCGGCAGGACGTGCGATTATCCCAGCCAACATTAATCATCCAGAAGCAGAGCCAATGATTATTGGACGTAATTTCCATGTGAAAATCAATGCCAATATTGGAAATTCAGCGGTATCCTCCTCTATTGCAGAGGAAGTAGAGAAAATGACTTGGGCAACACGCTGGGGTGCGGATACAATGATGGATTTATCGACAGGTAAGCATATTCATACAACAAGAGAATGGATTATTCGTAATGCCGCAGTTCCTGTTGGCACAGTGCCGATTTATCAGGCATTGGAGAAGGTGAATGGCATTGCGGAGGATTTAACATGGGAGGTCTACCGTGATACGTTAATTGAGCAGGCAGAGCAGGGAGTCGATTATTTTACAATTCATGCAGGTGTGCTATTACGTTATGTTCCATTAACAGCAAACCGTGTGACGGGCATCGTGTCTCGTGGTGGCTCTATTATGGCACAGTGGTGTTTATATCATCATCAGGAAAATTTCCTGTATACGCATTTTGAAGAGATTTGCGAAATTATGAAGAAATATGATGTGGCTTTTTCACTAGGTGATGGCTTGCGCCCAGGCTCTATTGCAGATGCCAATGATGAAGCCCAATTTGCTGAATTAGAAACATTAGGCGAATTAACACAAATTGCGTGGGAGCATGATGTCCAAGTGATGGTAGAAGGACCTGGACATGTACCAATGCATTTAATTAAAGAAAATATGGACAAGCAATTAGAGCTATGTAAGGAAGCACCATTTTATACATTAGGGCCGTTGACGACAGATATTGCACCAGGCTACGACCATATTACATCTGCCATTGGTGCGGCAATGATAGGTTGGTTTGGTACAGCGATGTTATGCTATGTAACACCAAAGGAGCATTTAGGTTTGCCGAATCGTGAGGATGTGCGAGTAGGGGTGATTACTTATAAAATTGCTGCACATGCGGCGGATTTAGCAAAAGGACATCCTGGCGCACAACAACGAGATGATGCACTGTCAAAGGCACGTTTTGAGTTTCGTTGGCGTGATCAATTCAATTTATCATTAGACCCAGAGCGAGCAATGGAGTATCATGATGAAACATTGCCAGCAGAGGGAGCAAAAACGGCACATTTTTGTTCGATGTGTGGACCGAAGTTTTGCAGTATGAGAATCTCGCAGGATATTCGTAATTATGCGAAGGAGAAAGAGTTAAATACAACAGAGGCAATTCATCAAGGCATGCAGGAAAAAGCAGCTGAATTTAAACAGGCAGGTAGCCAGATTTATCAATAAAAAAGCCTCACCTATTGCAGCATATTTATAGACAATCGACAGCTAGTATCAATATGAAAGCACCATACAATGTAAATAATTTACACAATGTATGGTGCTTTTCGCATTTATTTAAGCATTTGCTGTTTGCTTCACATATGGGTTTGAAAGGTCCATACCTTCTAAAGAAAGTCCTAACGCTTTCGCTACACCTTCACCATATGCTGGATCCGCTAAATAGCAATGAAGAATATGACGACGTTTAATGAACTCTTCTACTGGAGCCATTTCACTTGCTGTTGTCTCGAATAGACGTTGCTGTTCTTCAGCCGTCATCAAGCGGAATAGCTTACCTGGTTGCTCAAAGTAATTATTGTCATCTTCACGGAAATCATGGATACCTGCATGTCCATCAATACGTAGTTCAGGCTCTTTATAATCTAAATTATGTTCCCATTCACCATAGCTATTTGGCTCATAACCCATAGTTGAACCAAGATTGCCATCAAAGCGCATTGCACCGTCACGATGGAATGTGCGGAATGGACATTTTGGTGCGTTCACAGGTAGCATATAGTGATTCACGCCTAGACGGTAACGCTGTGCATCTGCATAAGCGAAAATACGACCTTGTAACATTTTATCTGGTGAGAAGCCAATACCAGGAATGATGTTAGATGGTGCAAATGCTGCTTGCTCAACCTCTGCAAAATAATTATCTGCATTTTTATTTAACTCAAACTCACCAACTGGAATAAGAGGGAAGTCTTTTTTATACCAAACTTTCGTTAAATCGAAAGGATTATATGGTAATTCGCGTGCTTGTTCTTCTGTCATCACTTGAATGTACATTTTCCATTTTGGGAAATCCTTGTTTTCGATTGCTTCATATAAATCACGTTGAGAAGATTCACGGTCTTTACCGATAATCTCAGACGCTTCAGCACCAGATAAGTTTTTAATACCTTGCTCTGTGCGGAAATGGAATTTTACCCATACACGCTCATTTTCTGCGTTGATAAAGCTATATGTGTGTGAACCAAAGCCGTGCATATGACGGTAACCATTTGGAATACCACGGTCAGACATAACAATTGTCACTTGATGAAGTGCTTCAGGCAATGAAGTCCAAAAATCCCAGTTGGAATTGGCATTATGCATATTTGTACGAGGATCACGTTTTACCACATGGTTTAAATCTGTAAAATGTAATGGATCACGGAAGAAGAAGACAGGTGTATTGTTACCTACTAAATCCCAGTTACCTTCCTCTGTATAGAATTTTAAAGCAAAACCACGGATATCACGCTCAGCATCTGCTGCCCCACGTTCACCTGCTACTGTAGAGAAGCGCGCAAACATTTCTGTTTTCTTACCAATCTCTGAGAAGATTTTTGCTTTTGTATATTGTGTAATATCATGCGTTACAGTAAAAGTACCAAATGCACCTGAACCTTTTGCGTGCATACGACGTTCAGGAATTACTTCACGGTTAAAGTTGGCTAATTTCTCAACTAACCATACATCTTGTAGTAAAAGAGGACCACGAGGACCCGCTGACATGGAGTCATGATTACTTACTACTGGAGCACCACCTGCTGTTGTAAATCGACGGCTACGTTCATTGGAATTTGTCATATTCGTTTTACCTCCTAAAAAAATGTTAGTCAAACTCTTCATCAATAACTATAACAAATCTAAAATAGAATTGCTAGTAAATTATAATTATTCTTGTTAAGTAATTTCTAAAGTAGTTTATTAATTCTGACTATAGCTATTTTTTACGATAACGACTAGGTGTTGTACCCATATGCTGTTTAAAGATTTTAATAAAGTAATTGGCATCTTCAAAACCGTTTAACTGCGCGATTTCACTAATCGAAAAATCTGTTTCTACTAGCATTTTTGTTGCATGTTGTATTCTTATTTGCTGTACATAACGCTTAAAAGGGATACCTTGTTTTTTAGCAAAAAGAGCACTTAAGTAATTGGGGCTAATGCCTAGCCGATGTGCTACAAATGATAATGATAATGTACTATCTTGGAATTGCTGGTCAATGACTTCGATGGCTACTTCAATATAATCTGCTCTTTTCTCTGAACGCACCTCACGCGCTAATTCAATCAATTTTTGTGTAAATGAGATGATGCCATTTAAAATAGTATAAAATATGGGGTGCTCTAAAATTAAATGAAAAAGCTGGCGGTAATGCTGCTCAAGGACAGCCTTCTCATGTAATTTATATTTCAGCATAAAGCGGCGAATTTGCGCTAATACGCTTGTAAGATGGATGCGTAAATCATCTTGCTCATAGTAAATATCCTCATGTGATAAACGATATAAAAATACTTTAACTGCCTCGATATTGCCATCTTCTAAACTACTAATTAACAATTGCTGTTCTTCGGGTGTCAGTAATGGGTCAAGTGGCTGTGTTTCTAGCTGCTTGCTTGTATAAAAAATATGTCCAAAGCCCTCGTAGAAGCTACGGTGTAATGTACGTTGTGTTAAAAGGTACATTTGCTTTAATGTTGAGAGAGGTCCATCGTAAATCCCAATATTTAAAAAGCTACTATTCGTCAATTGCCATTCCTTCATTAATGTACGCACATCTTTTTCAACAATTTTTAAATCATCTGTTTGGAATAGACAGACGATTTTATCTGTTAATGGGTATACCTGCATGGAATCATAAATGGGTGTTTGCTGAAGCCACACATATAATTTGTTGAACATATCCAGATGCTCAGGTTCAATCATTGTGAAATAAAAAGTTGTTTTTAGCGAATCTGTTGGACTATCTAAAAATAATCGATAATAGAAAGAATTATCTAATGGCGTTTGCTTTATTTCGTCAACTTTTCTTGTACGAAGTGAAACAGTCATTAATTTTTGCTTAAACAACTCTAAGTCAATTGGTTTTACGAATAGATGTGCAACTTGTAGCTCAATTGCTTTAAGCGCATTTTTAAATAACGGCTCTGCAGTCATGGCAAAAATAGTGCCTGTATACTGCTGTAACAGGCGATAAAGAGCAGTGGAGCGATTATTAGCAATTACATCAATATTTAATAAAATGACATCTGGCTCAAATTGTTGAATGGTGTGAGAAGTCTCTGTCATAGCTGAGCAAATTTCAATTATCACATCTCCAGGGAAATATGTTTGTAAAAACCAACGAATCCCTGTTAAATCGGTTGGATCTCGATCAATTAATAATACTTTCATTTGGATATACCTTTCGTAAAAAAATCTAATTTTATAAAAGAATGCGGTTACATTATTAAAAATAACACAGAAATACATAAAAAATTCTATTTTCTCTATTAAAATTCTCTATTTTCTGAAAAGGGAAATTTGTACAATAGAATCAAAGAGCATTACATCGAATTTAGGGGGATCTGAAATGAAGTCGGTAATCGAACTTGATGGCAATACATTAACAAGACAGCAAATTGAAGAAATTGTAAAAGGGAATGCTACGGTAGTGCTATCTGCGGGCAGTGTAGAGCGTATCCGTTTAAGCAGAGAGCGCATTGAAAAACGTTTAGCGGAAGGGCAAACGATTTACGGTGTGAATACAGGCTTTGGACAACTGAGCAATATTAAAATAGCAGATGAGGATATTGAATTACTTCAATTAAATTTATTGCGCTCAGATGGTATGGGGGTTGGAGAGCCGTTCCCAACAGATGTTGTACGTGCCATGATGGTACTACGAGCGAATGCTTTAGCTCGTGGATTCTCTGGTATTCGTGAGGAAACCGTACAATTACTAATCGAGTTTATTAATAAAGGTGTACACCCTATTGTTCCGTCACAGGGCTCTGTAGGCGCAAGTGGTGATTTAGCGCCATTATCACATTTAGCTTTAGTGTTAGTTGGTGAAGGTAAAGCTGAATATGAGGGTGAAGTATTGAGTGGCAGTGAGGCATTACAGCGTGCTGGTTTAACAGCTGTTCGCTTACAAGCCAAAGAAGGATTAGCACTTGTGAATGGTACACAGGCTATGACAGGTATTGGTGTATTAACGGTGAATGAGGCGGAGCGTATTGGGCTTGCAGCAGATATGGCAGCTAGCTTAACACTAGAGGCATTAAAAGGTATTATTTCCGCGTTTGATCCAGCACTTTTAGCTGTACGACCGCATCCAGAGTTAGAGCTTGTAGGTGGGCGCATCCGTAAATGGCTAGAGGGCAGTCAACGTATAACGAAGCAAGGAGAAGTACGTATGCAGGATGCTTATTCACTGCGTTGTATTCCACAGGTGCATGGTGCATCTTGGCAATCATTCTTCTATGCACAGGACCGTGTACAAACAGAGATGAATGCAACAACGGATAATCCAATTGTGTTAGAAAACGGTGAGGTATTATCAGGAGGACATTTCCATGGTCAGCCAATTGCTTTAGCGATGGACTTCTTAAAAATTGGTGTCTGTGAATGGGCGAATATTTCAGAGCGTCGTACAGAGCGTATGGTCAACCCACATCTAAATGGTGATTTACCACCATTTTTAGCGGTGAATCCAGGGCTTGAATGTGGCTTAATGATTGCTCAATATACTGCAGCATCTATTGTTTCGGAAAATAAAGTATTGGCACATCCATCGAGCGTGGATTCTATACCGACATCTGGTAACCAAGAGGACCATGTAAGTATGGGGACAACTTCTGCTCGCCAAGTACGTCAAATCGTCCACAATGCAGCACGTGTTATTGCGATTGAGATGATTAGTGCATCACAGGCTATTTATTTAGATAAAGCAGAAGATCAATTATCGGCAACAACGAGAAGTTTCTTAGAGAAAGTACGTGAATTCTGTCCACCGCTTGAAACAGATAAGGTCATTGGTGAAGAGATTGATGCTTTAGCAAACTATTTATTAAAAAGTAATACATTAGTAGAGTTAGCTAACTAAAAAGGAGTGTGTTTTTTATGGTATTCAAAACAAGTATTCGTGCACCACGTGGGAATGAATTAACATGTAAAGGTTGGACACAAGAGGCAGCTATGCGTATGTTAATGAACAATTTAGATCCTGAAGTGGCAGAAAATCCAGATGAATTGATTGTTTATGGCGGTATCGGAAAAGCAGCACGTAATTGGGAGAGCTACGAACAAATTATTGCTTCATTAAAAGAGTTAGAAAATGATGAAACATTGCTTGTGCAATCAGGGAAGCCTGTAGCGATATTCCGTACACATGAAAATGCACCACGTGTGTTAATTGCTAATTCTAATTTAGTCCCTGCATGGGCAAACTGGGAGCATTTTTATGAATTAGAGGATCGTGATTTGATGATGTATGGTCAAATGACAGCAGGTAGCTGGATTTATATCGGGGCACAAGGTATTTTACAAGGAACTTATTTATCGTTTGTAGAAGCGGGTAAAAAGGTATTTGGTACAGCGGATTTGCGTGGTAAATTCATTTTGACTGGTGGCATGGGTGGCATGAGTGGTGCACAGCCATTAGCAGGAAAAATGGCTGGTGCTGTTATTCTAGTAGTAGAGGTAGAGCGTGCACGTATCGAGCGTAAGATTAAAGAAGGTTACTGTGATTACATCGTGGAAACAGTGGATGAAGCTATAGAATTAGTAAATAAACTACGTGAGCAAAAAGAGCCTGCTTCCATTGGTCTTGTAGGTAACTGTGTAGACGTGAATCGTGAGTTGCTAAACCGTGGTATTATTCCTGATTTTGTGACAGACCAAACATCTGCACATGACCCAATCAATGGCTATGTACCAAATGGTATGACATTTGAGGAAGCACTGGCACTGCGCAAAAATGATGTGAAAACATATGAGCAAAAAGCAAAAGAAACAATGGCTGAGCATGTTCGTACAATGTTAGAGTTCCAACAAGCAGGTGCAGAGGTATTTGATTATGGTAATAATATCCGTGCGTATGCAAAGGAAATGGGTGTAGAAAATGCTTTTGATTTCCCAGGTTTCGTACCAGCATACATTCGTCCATTGTTCTGTGAAGGAAAAGGACCTTTCCGTTGGGCAGCATTATCAGGTAACCCAGAGGATATTTATAAAACAGATGCATTAGCGAAAGAAATGTTTGGTGATGATGAAGGGCTTGTCAACTGGATTGATATGGCGCAAAAAATGGTGAAATGGCAAGGGTTACCTGCACGTATTTGCTGGTTGGGTTATGGCGATCGTCATCGCTTTGCATTGAAAGTGAATGAAATGGTAGCGAGCGGTGAATTATCAGCACCGATTGTTTTCGGACGAGATCATTTAGATTCTGGCTCTGTTGCATCACCAAACCGTGAAACAGAGGGCATGAGAGATGGCTCAGATGCGGTATCTGACTGGCCAATTTTAAATGCGCTAGTGAATACGGCTGGTGGTGCAAGCTGGGTAAGTGTACATCACGGCGGTGGTGTAGGTATGGGTTACTCTCAACATGCAGGGCAAGTCCTTGTAGCAGATGGCTCCCAGCTAGCGGCAGAAAAAATTGCCCGTGTATTAGTATCAGATCCAGGTATGGGTGTTGTACGTCATGCGGATGCAGGTTATGATATTGCGATTAACACAGCGAAAAACAAAGGTGTGCGTATGCCAATGTTAAAGGATGATGCAAAGTGACAGTATTAATTAAAAATGCCAATGAAGTCATTACATTGAATAATGGTGTGGCAGGACCTCGTACAAAGGAGCAAATGCGTGATATTGCCATTGTGGAAAATGGCAGTGTGTTATTGGATGGCGATCGTATTGTAGCAGTTGGCTCCTTGTCGCAGCTAGAGGCAGAGTATGCAGAGTTAATTGCACAGGCACAAGTTATTGATGCAACAGGCAAAATCGTGATGCCTGGTCTTGTGGATTGTCATACGCATTTAGTGCATGGTGGTACGCGTGAGCAGGAGTTTAATATGCGATTGAATGGCTCCACATATATGGAGATTATGAATGCTGGCGGTGGTATCCATGCCACAACAAAGCGTACACGAGAAACAAGCTTTGAGGAATTGTATGACAAAACAAGGAAGCATTTAGATATGTTTTTAAAGCATGGTGTGACAACCGTTGAGGCGAAATCAGGCTATGGTTTAGATTGGGAAGCAGAGAAAAAGCAATTAGAAGTGGCGAAAAAATTACAGGCTACACATGCAGTTGATGTTGTTAGTACCTTTATGGGCGCACATGCAGTACCACGCGATTATAAAGGACGTGAGGATGAGTTTGTTGATATTGTCATTCATGAAATGCTACCACAAGTAGCTGAGCTAGGGTTAGCGGAATTCAATGATGTCTTCTGTGAGCATGGTGTCTTTACGCCTGAGCAATCCCGTCGCATTTTAGAAGCGGGGAAAGCATTAGGATTAACGCCGAAAATTCATGCCGATGAAATTGAACCATATGAAGGTGCAGAGTTAGCTGCTGAAGTAGGGGCGATTTCTGCGGAACATTTACTTGTTGCATCAGATGAAGGAATACGTAAAATGGCGGAGGCTGGGACGATTGCTGTGTTACTGCCGGGTACAGCATTTTTCCTACGTGCACCATTTGCGAGAGGTCGTTTAATGGTTGATGAAGGTGTGCCAGTGGCGATTTCTACTGACTTTAATCCAGGTTCCTCACCAACAATTAGCTTGCCGTTTATTATGAATTTAGCATGTATGAACATGGGGATGACATTAGAGGAAGTATTAACAGCGACGACGATTAATGCAGCCTATGCGATTAATCGAGGAGAACAAATTGGTTCTCTTGAAGCTGGAAAACAAGCAGATGTAATTGTATTGGATGTTGCCAACTATAAACAATTACAATACTTCTATGGTATGAATCATACCAACACAGTCATTAAAAACGGTCAGGTCGTTGTGCAAGATGGGGTTCTTTTACAACATTAAATCGTTACAGAAAAAGCATAAATGGTGCAGAGATGCATTATTTATGCTTTTTTCATGTAGAATATGAATAAGAAAGGGGCTCGTGGATGTGCAACTGACATTAACATTTCTTATTTTAGGAATTACGATTTTGGCCTTTATTACGAATAAAGTACGAGTAGATCTTGTGGCTATGCTGTCATTGCTGGCATTTGTCATTACAGGTATTTTAACACCTGTAGAAGCACTTGCTGGTTTCTCTAATTCAGTTGTTTTGATGATTGCAGGATTATTTATTGTAGGAGCAGGTCTTTTGAGAACAGGACTTGCTGGTATGGCAGGACAACTATTATTAAAATGGTCTGGGAATAGTGAACTGAAATTATTTACACTATTACTCATTATCGTTGGTTCAGTTGGGGCTTTCATGAGCAATACGGGTACTGTTGCATTGATGATGCCAATCGTTGTTAGTATTGCGATTAGTATCAAAGAAAGTCCTTCGAAATTTTTGTTACCACTTTCCTATGTAGCAAGTCTTTCGGGGCTGATGACACTAATCGCTTCTCCAACGAACTTGATTGTGAGTCAATTATTGGTTGATCGAGGTTATAAGAAGCTTAGCTTTTTTGAAATAACGCCGATTGGTATCGTGGGGATGCTTGTAGGGATTACGTATTTAGTCATTATTCGTAATCGTTTATTGCCAAATGATAAGAGAGAGATTCAAACAGGTTCAAGTTATACATTATCGCCTAAGAAAATTATGCGACAATATGACTTGAATAATCATTTGTTTAAAATTTTTGTGCCAGAAGGGTCTTCTATTATTAATGCTTCACTAGCAGAGCTTAAATTACCAGCTAAGTATTCGCTTTGTATGATGAAAATTCACCGAAAATCGCTGGAGGGAATAAATTTACTTCCTATGACCTATCAAGAAATGGCGGGACCAACTAGTGTTATACATGCTAAAGATGAGCTGTACGTACAGGGCGATGAAGAAAACGTCCATCACTTTGCGGATGCTTATGGCTTAGAAATGCAAGAATTAGCAGAAGGAGAAGCGGACGAGTTAGTATCGAAACATCTGGGTATTGCTGAGGTACTATTGACACCTAATTCTAGCTTTATCAATGAAACAGTAAGCTCATTAGGTTTCCGTGAAAAATATAATTTGAATATTATTGGTATTAATCGTAGAGGTGGCTATCAAATGCAGAACATGGTAGAACATCGTTTAAGATTTGGTGATGCGATTCTAGTGCAAGGTGCTTGGGATGAAATTTTACTACTTGCGAAAGAGACACAGGATGTTGTGGTAGTGGGGCAACCAAGAGAGCATGCAAGTGTAGCGGCGGCTACTGGTAAGGCTGGGGTAGCTGGCGTAATTATGCTTGCGATGATTATGTTGATGGTTTTTGAAGTTTTCCCTGCTGTGATTTCTGTGATGATTGGGGCTGTGCTCATGATCTTAACAGGCTGTTTACGCAATATGGAGGATGCATATAATCATATTAATTTTGAAAGTATTGTTCTTGTTGCGGCTATGCTCCCAATGGCGACTGCTTTGGAGAAAACGGGTGGTATGGTATTATTATCAGATATTATTATTCATGCACTTGGTAGTTATGGTGCTTATGGTGTACTGATAGGTGTCTATGTTGTAACAGCTGTCTTTGGGCAATTTATTAGTAATACCGCCACAGCCGTTTTGTTTGCACCTATAGCTATGAGTGCTGCAATAGCGATGGATGCAAATCCGACCACATTTATGATAGCTGTTGCTGTTGCAGCAAGTATGGCCTTCGCTACACCAATTGCTTCTCCGACGAATTCATTAGTAATGACGGCGGGTGGCTATAAATTTATGGATTTCGTGAGAATTGGTATACCTTTACAAGTGATTATGTTCATCGTTATGGTGCTTATTATTCCATTATTATTTCCGTTTTAATTATGGACTTCGTATAGAGGTTTTCTATACGGAGTTTTTATATTATGAAGCTGATATTGAGGAAAAGGGAATTTTATGTTTGTTGTATATTCGAAGTGTGTGGTAATATTAGAGTAATTTGCAGTACAAAAGAAATCATTTGAACTTTGTTGAAAGTGTAATGATAGATATTTTCTTTTGCGCCTTTATATAGGAAGTTTTTCAATGAAATAAAAAAATGAAAACTTTTTATAGAAAAAGTATTGACCTTTATTAAAATACAGTATAATATTATACAAGTCGCCACGGTGACGAGCTAAAAATAACATGAACCTTGAAAACTGAACAAACAAAGTGTAATCAATAAAGTAAGACAATTTTGGACATCATACCAAAATATGATGCCAGCAATGTTTTTTGTGCGAAAGCGTAGTGAAACATAGCGTCAGCAATTTTTTTATGTATCGAAAGCGAAGCGACAGATACAACAATGAGATTTGAGCTATTCAAATTTCTCTTTTATGGAGAGTTTGATCCTGGCTCAGGACGAACGCTGGCGGCGTGCCTAATACATGCAAGTCGAGCGGACGAAGAAGGAGCTTGCTCCTTTGACGTTAGCGGCGGACGGGTGAGTAAC
>NZ_BRZA01000005.1 GCF_026012395.1 Lysinibacillus piscis | reverse complement strand
ACCCGTCCGCCGCTAACGTCAAAGGAGCAAGCTCCTTCTTCGTCCGCTCGACTTGCATGTATTAGGCACGCCGCCAGCGTTCGTCCTGAGCCAGGATCAAACTCTCCATAAAAGAGAAATCTGAATAACTCAAATCTCATTGCTGGCATCATATTTAATATGACATCCAAATTGTCTTACTTTATTGATTACGCTTTGTTTGTTCAGTTTTCAAGGTTCATTTGTGCGCCATCTCTTGGCGACTTAGTAATAATAACAAGAATTTTAATATACGTCAATACTTTTTCAAAAAAATATAGTGAGTATATAAAATATTCATCTTTAGCTTCTTCTACATAGTTTTTAAACTACAATTGCAATTCACTTACGTAGCCTCAATCACTTCTTCAGTTACTTAAACAATATATAAGCCTCAAGTTTCAAAATAAGTGAGCGTGATTAAAAATTTAACCACACTCACTTATTTACCTACTCGCAACATTTTAATTATTCCCATCATCACAAATAATAAAATCTTCTACTTATAATTGATTTGTAATAATACGTGAAATATAAAAAGTACGATGTTTACTTAAATCGAAAATTTCTCCTGAAAAATCCAATTTAATTAAAGGACGCGTTGGTGCAAATTTATTTACATACATTACTTCTCCACGTTCTAAATTGGATAATTCCACTGTTGTGCCAATTGGTAAATCTGCCACAATATCAATTAATGCACGAACTACTTTAATATCAAATTTTCCAAACTCTGATTCGTTAATCATTTCAATCACTTTAAAAGAAGATTGTTTTGCTCTATATAATCGTTCACATGTCATCGCATGAAATACATCTGCCACGGCAATAATTTGCGCAAAAATAGATATATTAGCGATTTTCTCACCTTTAGGATAGCCACTGCCATTTAAGCGTTCATGATGTTGGAAAATAGCTTCTTTTATTGTACTTTTTAGAATAGTTAAATCCTTAACCATCGTATAACTATAAATTGGATGTTTATATATTTCATTGAATTCTTGTTCTGTTAAAGATGAATTTTTATCACGAATACGTGGATGGATTTTAGCCATACCACAGTCAGCTAATAGTCCACCAATTGCAATTTGAATTGTCATCCCCTTATCATATCCTAATTTTTGGGCAATGACAGATGAAATCAATGCCGTTGCAACACAATGATGGTATAAATAATCTTTAGGACTCGAATACTCGTTTAAATCAAAAATAATTGTACGATCTTCTAGAACCATATCTAATAAAGGTAAAATAAGTGTACGCACTTTTGTGATATCAATTTTGGCGCCCGCTTCCCAATTTTTAAATTCCTTTTTAAATTGTTCTATAGCGCTTTTATATATTTTTCCGAAGGTTGGAATAGCCTCTATCGGCAGTTCGATATTTTCGTCATCCGCCTGTAATGAATCCGTTGAAATTTCTTTATACACTTGAACCTTTGAAACATTAAAAGCAAAAAACACTTGTAAATGCTCATATGAAACAGTTGTATCTTTGAAGACTATTGGATATTGAGTATTAGCAAAAATATCTTCTGAAATAATTTTCCCAACACGTAATTCTGAAACTGGTATATATATGCTTTCCACTTCATCGCCACCTCTTTATGATTTTATCAGTATCTTCATAATACTACTTATTTTTCATATTTTGTGATAAAAAAAACGATAACGTCAACTTTTGTTGTCGTTATCATCTTTTTCTTTATTCTTCTATCTCTATTTCTTTTTCTTCACTATTTTCTTCTTTTTCTACTTTGGCTACTGTGGCTACTAATTCTTCATCACCTAATCGAATTAGTCGCACCCCTTGTGTACTACGGCCAATTTGAGAAATATCACTGACATCCATACGAATTAACATACCATTAATCGTAATCAACATCAGATCTTCAGAACCGTTGACTGTTTTCACAGCTACCATCGGGCCATTTTTATCTGTAATTTGAATTGTTTTTAACCCTAGACCGCCTCGACTTTGTAAACGATATTCCTCTTCAGAAGTACGTTTACCATAGCCTTTTTCAGTAACAACTAGAATATCTTGCCCTTCTTCAATAATCTCCATACCAACTACTGCATCACCATCACGCAATTTTATACCACGCACACCACTTGCAGTACGGCCCATCGAACGAATATCTTCTTCTTGGAAACGGACAAGCATGCCATCTCGTGTACCAATCACAATTTGTTTATTACCATCCGTTAAGCGAACTGAAATAAGATCATCGTCATCACGTAAACTAATAGCAATTAAACCATTTGTACGGATATTGGCAAATTGAGATACAGATGTCCGCTTAGTAATACCGATTTTAGTTGTGAAAATAAAGTAAGCATCCTCATCAAATGAATCTACTCGAATCATTGCTGTTACTTTTTCATCTTTTTCGATATTCAATAAATTCACGATTGGCAAGCCCTTCGCTGTTCGACCAAATTCAGGTATCTCATAACCTTTAGCTCTAAATACTTTCCCTTTTGAAGTAAAGAATAAGATGGTATCGTGTGTAGATGTATTCATAAGATGCTCAACAAAATCATCTTCATTGGTACCCATCCCTTGTACACCACGACCTCCACGTTTTTGACTACGGTATGTGCTCGCAGCTAAACGTTTAATATACCCATTATGTGTTAACGTTACAACTGAATTTTCAACGGGAATTAAATCCTCGTCCTCAATCATCTCGATACCACCAGATGTTATCTCTGTACGACGTATATCGTTAAAACGTTCTTTCACTTCTAAAATTTCAGTACGAATAATCTCAAGAATTTTAGCTTCATCTGCTAATATAGCTTTCAATTCAGCAATCAGCACCTGAAGTTCCTGATATTCTGCTTCAATTTTCTCTCGTTCCAATCCACTTAAACGAACTAAACGCATATCTAAAATAGCCTGTGCTTGACGTTCAGATAAAGCAAAACGCTCCATTAATTGTGGCTTTGCTTCTTCCCCACTGCGAGATCCTCGAATAATCGCAATAATCTCATCAATATGGTCTAATGCAATTCGCAAACCTTCTAAAATGTGTGCGCGATCTTCAGCTTTTCTTAAATCAAACGCTGTACGACGACGAATAATCACCTTTTGATGCTCTAAGTAATGATGCAAGATTTCCTTTAATCCCATTACTTTTGGTTGACCATTTGCTAATGCCAGCATATTAATCCCAAAGCTTGATTGCATAGCTGTTTGTTTATATAAATTATTTAATACGACATTTGCATTCGCATCTTTCCGAACCTCTATAACAATTCGCATCCCTTGACGGTCAGACTCATCACGTAGAGTGGTAATCCCATCAATTTTTTTATCACGAACAAGCTCAGCAATTTTTTCGATTAATCTTGCTTTATTCACTTGATAAGGTAATTCATGAACAATAATTGTTTCTTTACCATTTGACTTTTGCTCAATCTCTACCTTAGCACGAATAATAATGGAGCCTCTACCTGTATCATAAGCACGTCGAATACCACTTCGTCCTACGATTAAGCCACCTGTAGGAAAATCAGGTCCTGGAATAAACTCCATTAATTCCTCTGTTGTAATCGCAGGATTTTCTGAAAGTGCTAATACGGCATCAATCGTTTCTCCTAACTGATGTGGAGGGATGTTTGTAGCCATCCCAACCGCAATACCAGTAGCACCATTTACTAATAAGTTAGGATAGCGACTCGGTAAAACAACAGGTTCTTTTTCTGAACCATCATAGTTATCTGTATAATCAATCGTATCTTTATTAATGTCACGTAACATTTCCATTGCAATTTTTGACATACGCGATTCCGTATAACGCATTGCTGCCGCTCCATCACCATCGACAGAACCAAAGTTCCCATGACCATCTACTAACATGTAACGATAGCTAAAATCTTGTGCCATACGCACCATTGCATCATAAATAGAAGAGTCACCATGTGGATGGTATTTCCCCATTACATCCCCAACAATACGTGCGGATTTTTTATATGGCTTATCAGCTGTATTTCCTAATTCCTGCATCCCATAAAGAATACGGCGATGTACAGGTTTTAAACCATCACGCACATCAGGTAATGCACGTGATACGATTACACTCATTGCATAATCAAGAAAGGATGTTTCGATTTCTTTTGTTATGTTAACTCCTTTAATACCAGAGCGTTCTTGTTCTGACAAAGTGTAAACCTCCTCTCAAGACAATTAAATATCTAAATTCGCATAGACAGCGTTTTCCTCAATAAATTGACGACGTGGTTCAACATCGTCCCCCATTAAACGCTCAAAAGCTTGATCTGCTTTAATCGCATCATCTAGCTCAACTTGTAATAATGTACGATGCTCAGGGTCCATTGTCGTATCCCAAAGCTGCTCAGCATTCATTTCGCCAAGCCCTTTATAGCGTTGAACATTCGGTCTTGGCATTTTTGGAAGTCGCTCTAAAATCTCTTTTAATGTTTCATCATCATAGCAATATTCAACATGCTTCCCTTGTTTTACTTGATAAAGTGGCGGTTGTGCAATATAAATATAGCCAGCTTCAATTAGAGGACGTAAGAATCGGAAGAAGAATGTTAATAATAATGTACGAATATGTGCACCATCAACATCTGCATCTGTCATAATAACGATTTTATGATAACGTGCCTTTTCTAAATTAAATTCTTCTCCAATACCTGTACCGAAAGCAGTAATCATGGCACGAATCTCAGCATTCGATAAAATTTTATCTAGTCTTGCCTTTTCTACGTTTAACACTTTACCACGCAACGGTAAAATGGCTTGGAAGTGACGATCACGTCCAGATTTTGCAGATCCTCCCGCAGAATCACCCTCAACGATATAAATTTCACTTTCTGCTGGATTTGTAGAAGAACAATCTGCTAATTTACCAGGTAAGCTTGATACTTCTAACGCATTTTTGCGACGTGTAAACTCACGTGCCTTTTTGGCAGCAATACGTGCTCGTGCAGCCATTAAACCTTTGTCTACAATTTTTCGAGCAACAGTTGGATTTTCTAACATAAAGCGCTCAAAACCATCAGAGAATAACGCGTTAGTAATTTGACTTACTTCAGAATTCCCTAATTTGGTTTTTGTTTGACCTTCAAACTGTGGATCTGGATGTTTAACAGAAACAATAGCTGTTAAACCTTCACGAACATCTTCACCAGTTAGATTAGCATCTGCCTCTTTAAGCAAGCCGTTTTTACGTGCATAATCATTAATTACTCTTGTTAATGCTGTTTTGAAGCCAGATTCATGTGTCCCACCTTCATATGTGTTGATGTTGTTAGCAAATGAAAAGATGCTAGAAGAAAAGCCAGCATTATATTGCATAGCGATTTCAACTGATATCCCATCTTTTTCTCCAAGAACATCAATAGGCTCATGGATTGGTTCCTTTGATTGATTCAAATGCTCTACATAAGAACGAATACCACCTTCATAATGATATGTAGTGGAGCGTAATTCTTCCTCACGTTCATCTGTAATTGTAATTTTAATGCCACGATTCAAGTAAGCTAATTCACGGATACGATGTGCTAAAATATCAAATTCATAAACCGTTGTTTCTTTAAAAATTTCAGGATCCGCCTTAAAGCGAGTTGTCGTTCCCGTATAAGTAGATTCACCAATAATCGTTAATTCTTGAATCGTTTTACCACGTTCAAATTTAATCTCATGAATATGACCATCACGATGAACTTGAACAATTGTTTCCACAGAAAGTGCATTCACTACTGATGCCCCAACGCCATGAAGTCCACCAGACACTTTATAACCACCACCGCCAAATTTACCACCGGCATGTAGTACAGTCATAATAACTTCTACGGCAGGTTTGCCCATTTTCTCTTGAATACTTACAGGGATACCACGACCATTATCCTCTACTCGAATCCAATTATCCTTTTCAATTGTTACCGTTATATCCGTACAAAATCCTGCAAGTGCTTCATCAATACTATTGTCAACAATTTCCCATACTAAATGGTGTAGCCCTTTAGAGCTTGTTGAACCAATATACATACCTGGTCTTTTGCGTACCGCTTCTAGACCTTCTAATACCTGTATTTGATCAGCTTCATACGCTTGATTTTGCAAGCCTTCATTTTCTATAGTCACGGCTTTCATCTACTCCTTCATAACATCATTGTGTAAATGAGTGAATAGTCAACCGAGCTGACTATTACCATTCTTTTATAAGCTAAAAAACTCCCTAACTAACCCTTTTCAATCGCACCTTGTTTCACATGGAACAATTGTGCATGCTCCATCGTTGCATGATGAATACCATCAACACTTGTCGTAGTAACAAATGTTTGGACTTCTCCCTGAATAGTATTCAATAAATGCGATTGTCGATAATCATCAAGTTCAGATAATACATCATCTAAAAGTAGTATGGGTGTTTCATTTGTTTCTTGTTTAATTAATTCTATTTCAGCTAATTTTAATGATAATGCTGTTGTACGTTGTTGACCTTGTGAGCCATATGTCTGAACATCATAATCATTCACTAAAAATTTCAAATCATCTCGATGTGGTCCAACAAGTGTTACACCTCGATTAATTTCTCGCTCTTGGCTATCTTTCAATTTTGCAAATAAAATATCTTCCATTTCATTTATGCTATGGTTTTTTTCAATGCCTAAAACCGTATTATATTGAATAACTAATTTCTCTTTCCCCTGTGAAATGCCTGTATGAATCGGTTCCGCCCATTCCTGTAAAAGATCCATAAATTGAAATCTTTTACGAATAATTTGAATAGCAGCGTGAATATATTGTTCATTGTAAACGTCATACATCACTGAATCTATAGCCGACTTACCTTGATTTATCTTTAAAAAATGATTACGTTGCTTTAGAATTTTTTGGAAGGTTAATAAATCATGTAAATAGATAGGTGAAATTTGCCCAATCTCCATATCGATAAAGCGTCGGCGAATTTGGGGACTTCCTTTTACGATGTTTAAGTCTTCTGGCGCGAACATGACAACATTCATTTGACCAATATAGTGACTAAGACGGCTTTGCTCTAAATGATTTATCTTACCCTTCTTGCCCTTTTTCGTAATCGTTAGTTCGATTGGCAGAGCACCATGCCGTTTTTCAACCGCACCTTCTATTTTACCATACTCTGAATCCCAACGTATCAATTCTTTATCATTAGATGTTCTATGTGATTTGGCCATCGCTAACACATAGATTGATTCCATAACATTTGTTTTTCCTTGCGCATTTTCACCAATAAAAACATTAATTTTGGGAGAAAACTCTAAAGCCATAGCTGCATAGTTACGATAATTTGTAAGTTTTAAATGATGGATATACATAATATATTAATTATTAACAGACCCTACAATACGAAATCGACCACAGTTAGGAATATTAATAATATCTCCATCACGTAATTTTCTGCCACGGCGATTATCTACTTCTCCGTTGACGTATACATCGTTTTCCTGTAAAAACCATTTGGCCATGCCGCCAGAGCTAATAACATCTGTTATTTTTAGTAGTTGTCCTAACGTGACAAACTCCACATCAATTTTAATATCTTGCATAGCTACGTTCCTCCAAATTCAGACTATCTATTACACTATCATACCTAAATTCTCACCATAAGTAAAAAAAGATAGTCACCACATGATGACTATCTTGAAAATTAATATGTGCGTACAGGTAAAATTAATTGCAGGATGGCATCATCATGAATAGAGCGTAAAATAAATGGTCTCATTGTGCCTGTGAATTGGATAATAACATCCTGACCATCAATCGCTTTTAATGCCTCCATCATATATTTAGCACTGAATGAAATTTTTAAGTTTTCTCCTTCCAATGCTTCTACCGAAATTTCCTCTTGTACTTTCCCAATTTCTGGTGAATTAGAAGAAATTTCGATTGTTTGCTGATCTAAAATTTCAAAACGTACAACATTATTGCGATCACCACGTGCTACTAATGATGCACGATCAATCGCTTGCAATAAAGCTTTACCATTAACTGTCACATTTGTTTGGTATTCTTCTGGAATAAGACGTGAAGTATCAGGATAATTTCCTTCGAGTAAACGAGAGAAGAATAATACGTCACCTGTTTTAAATAATACTTGCTGACTTGTAATAACAATCTCAACAGCATTTGTCGAATCTTCTAACACCTTGTTTAATTCATTTAAACTTTTCCCTGGAATAACAACACTATGTTCTACTCTTGGTAAATTTTCTAATTGAATTTTTCTTCTTGCTAAACGATGACTATCTGTTGCAGTACAGATTAATGTTTCATTTTTTATTTGCCAGTTTACACCTGTCAACACCGGTCTACTTTCTGAAGTAGCTACAGCGAACACTGTTTCACGAATAATCGACTTTAATAAATCAGCAGGTATAGTAAATTTTTGATCTTCCAGCAATTCTGGTAAAAGTGGGTATTCTGACGCATCTGACCCGATTAAATGAAACTCAGATTTACCAGAACGAATATGTGTCTGTAATCCTTCTGTCACATGAATCTCTACTTCATTTGTAGGGAGTTTTCGTACAATTTCATTGAACATACGTGCTTGTACAACAATAGAACCTGTTTCTGTGATGTTGATAATTTGCTGGTTATCTTGCTCTGCTGGAATAAATGTTTGAACAGTAATATCGGCATCACTACCAGTTAAACGAATTCCTTCATGTGTAACATCAATTTTGATACCAGTTAAAATAGGTATTGTTGTTTTAGAACTAACGGCTTTTATGACATCGTTTAAACCATTCAGTAAATGATCTCGTAAAATATCAAATTTCATTCTTTTTTCCCTCACATAATTATATTATTTATTAATTAAATAAAGATAGATATAGTAATAGGTGCTGTGGATTTGTGGATAAGTGCGCTAATATGAATAAAATCAGTCTATCCACATGTAGATAGACTGTGTATAAGTTCTCTAAGAAATCATGATATTATCCACAACATTATTTCCCTAACATACTTCTAATATGTTTAATGTCTTGTTGTAATTGGGCATCATTTTTCAATAGAGAGGATATTTTTTCATGTGCATGGATAACGGTAGTATGGTCACGTCCACCAAACTCTTCGCCAATTTTAGGTAGTGAGAAATCCGTTAGCTCACGTGATAAATACATAGCAACTTGACGTGGAAAGGCGATTAACTTTGTACGTTTTTTTGCTGAAAAGTCTTCTAAACGAATATTAAAATGCTCTCCAACAGCATTTTGAATATCTAGAATTGTTACAGCTCTAGGTTTAGAATTCGGAATAATATCTTTCAGAGCCTCTGCAGCTAGTGCAGCTGTAACATCCTTATTTACTAAAGATGAATAAGCCACGACACGAATAAGTGCACCTTCTAATTCACGAATATTAGAGTCAATTTGATTTGCAATATACAGCATTACTTCATTGGAAACATCTAAACCATCCGCTTTTGCCTTTTTTCTTAATATAGCGATACGTGTTTCTAAATCTGGTGGTGCGATATCTGTAATTAAGCCCCATTCAAATCGAGAACGTAAGCGATCTTCCAAAGTCGGAATTTCTTTAGGCGGGCGGTCACTTGAAATAACAATTTGCTTAGATTCTTCATGTAATGCATTAAACGTATGGAAGAATTCTTCTTGGGTTGATTCTTTTCCAGCTAAAAATTGAATATCATCAATTAACAGTACATCGACATTGCGATATTTATTGCGGAAATCGACTGCTTTATTATCACGAATCGAGTTAATAAATTCATTGGTAAATTTCTCAGATGATAAATAAACTACTTTGGCATTGGGATTATGCTCTAATACATAATGGCCAATAGCATGCATTAAATGCGTTTTTCCTAAACCAACTCCTCCATAAATGAAAAATGGATTATAGGCTTTTGCAGGTGCTTCAGCTACAGCTAATGAAGCAGCATGTGCGAATCGATTACCTGAACCAATTACAAACGTATCAAAAGTATATTTTGAATTTAACATACCTAGTGAAATATCATTCTGATCGTTATTTTTGGCTTGGATAATCGGAGGAGGCAATTCAAAATCGTCCGAATCCTGGTCTTTTTGAACAACAAATTTAATAAGTAAGTCTTGACCTGTAAGCTCTGTTAATATACCTGTAATTAGGTGTACATAATAGTCTTCAAGCCAGTCTCTAGCAAATGAATTAGGTGCAGCTATGGTTGCTGTGTACGTACTACTGTTATAAGAAAGTAGTTTTGTAGCCCGTAGCCATGTTTCAAAGCTGGGTTTAGAAATTTTTTGTTCAACTTTAGCCAGGACATTTTTCCATAGTTCATCTAAATGTTCCAAGCTTCAAATCTCCTTTACAGTAACAAAAAAATAGTGTTTATTAGTAATCATCCACAAAATCACAAGTTGTGGATAAAAGTTAATCATAGGCTGTTTAAAACTTATCCACACACTATCAACAATTGTGGATAAAATAGTTGTTAACAAAGTTGTCAACAAAGCAAAGCACAGTTATAGTATCAAAAAAACAGAGTAATTTCAATACTTTCTAAACCTTATCCACATTTAAATTATTTATCCATAATTATGTTGTCCACAAGCTCTGAGTATGTTAAAAACCTGTAGATAATTATTGTGGATAAAAAAATAGCTAAAAGTACTATCCACAAAACCTGTGTAAAGAAAGAACTGAATTTGTGGATAATTACTTATGTTGTTAATATAAATAGTGGTGAAGCTTCAATAAATGGGAGCGAATAGTACATGACTAAACTTGCTTAGATTACGTAAAGTTTTCATTTATGCGGGATAAAATTTGCAAAACTCATTGACAATAGTCCATAAAACTTTGTATAATACTCAAGTCTGTATGTTGAAAAATTCAACTTTCATTCAGGAGGTGTCTATATAACATGAAACGTACTTATCAACCGAAAAAACGTAAACATAGTAAAGTTCACGGTTTCCGCGCACGTATGAGCACTAAAAACGGTCGTAAAGTTCTTGCTGCACGTCGTCGCAAAGGAAGAAAAGTTTTATCAGCATAAAATAAGTCCACTGAGCCACATCAGTGGT
This sequence comes from Lysinibacillus piscis, assembly GCF_026012395.1. GTDB lineage: Bacteria > Bacillota > Bacilli > Bacillales_A > Planococcaceae > Lysinibacillus > Lysinibacillus piscis. The sequence continues at coordinate 192,582 of NZ_BRZA01000005.1, read as the reverse complement.
CTTTTTTTCTTTATTTTTAAAAATAGAGAAATCTGATAGTAGGTGAGAGAAATGAAAAAACGCCAGCGAGTGAAAAAAAATGATGACTTTCAAAAGGTGTTTAAAAAAGGTAAATCTTTCGCTAATCGTCAGTTTGTTGTTTATTTTTTAGCAAAAGAGGGACAAACAGAGTTTCGAGTTGGTTTATCTGTTAGTAAAAAGTTAGGTAATGCGGTAACACGCAACCAAATTAAACGCTATATTCGACAAAGTGTTCAAGAATTAAAGGATGAGCTAAAGCCGAATATGGATTATGTTATTATCGCCAGACAACCGGCGGCCACTATGAATTTTCATGAAGTAAAAACCAGTTTACAGCATGTACTCCGCATCGCAAAAGTATTGAAAAAAGGTAATATGTGAGTGGACAGTCTAAGTGGTGTTGAACAAAAGTAGATTTGAATATACAAGTAACATTAAAAATTATGCAAAATTCATACTATTATTTTATAGTCTGTACTATTGATTGCATGATAGAATAATGAATAACTTTGATGAAGTGTCAATAAGTTATGCAGTTTAGCAATAAAAACAAAATTTCATAAGTGAATCGTATTTTAGGAGGAAGAAGGTTGAAAAAGCAATTTTTGTTTATTTTGACACTAGTGTCAGTAGTATTACTGCTGTCTGGTTGTACAGAATTCAATGAACCCATTTCCAAAGATAGTACGGGTTTCTGGAACGAATTTATTGTATGGCCTTTAGTAACAGCCATTAAGTTTTTTGCGGATTTACTTGGCACATATGCATGGGGAATTATTGCGGTAACGATTATTATTCGTTTAGCGATTCTTCCACTAATGATCAAGCAAACAAAAAGTTCAAAAAAGATGCAAGAAATTCAGCCAAAATTGAAGGAATTGCAAAAAAAGTATGCGTCTAAGGATGCACAAACACAACAAAAATATCAGCAAGAAATGATGAAGTTGATGGGGGAATCAGGCGTCAATCCATTGTCTGGATGTTTGCCAGTGCTCATTCAAATGCCAATTTTGATTGGTTTCTATCATGCTATTAGCCGCATGAATGCGACGCCTGCGTTTGATTTAGGGAATTTCTTTATCTTCCCATTAGCAGAATCTGCGCCAGTGTTAGCTATAGTTGCTGGTTTAATGCAATTTATTGTGTTACGCACAGGTCCTGCGATGGACAATCCTCAGATGAAGATGATGATGTATATTATGCCGTTTATGATTATTGCATTTGGTATAGCATTACCAGCAGCTTTATCTTTGTACTGGGTAGTTGGGAACATTATCTCTATTCTTCAAAACCTGTATATTTATAAACCTTGGGAAAAAAATAAAACACAACCTGCTCAAAATGGAGGGGCTAAATAGTGAAGCAACTTACGCAAATAGGCGCAACAACACAAGAGGCGATCTCATTAGCGTTACAGAAACTTGGCAAAACCCGTGAACAAGTAGATGTTGAAGTTTTACAAGAAGGTAGAAAAGGATTTTTAGGTTTTGGCACACGCTCTGCCGAAGTGCGTGTGACAGTGAAAGAAGTACAAATGCATTCAGTGATAACGGAGCAGCAAGTAGATACTCCGTTTAATGAGGTAGTAGAAGAGAAAAGTTCACTCGTTTCTGAACCACAGAATGATATCGCGGTAATTGAGCAAGAAGAAATGGATCCACTTAAGGATGTCAAAAAATATTTAACTTCTATCGCAGAGCAGCTAGGGATTGACGATCTTAAGATTGAAACAACTAGTGAAGGAAAGCATGTCTTGTTTCAATTACAAAGTGAAAAAGCTGCACTATTGATTGGGAAACGTGGTCAAACATTAAATGCTTTGCAGCAATTAACACAGCTCGTACTCAATAAAAACTCAAAGCAATTTCTACTGGCAAAGCTAGATGTGGAAAATTATCGTGAACGACGTCAAGAAGCATTGGAATTATTAGCAGATCGTATGGCGGATAAAGCATTACGATTACGCCAGCGGGTAGAATTCGAGCCGATGCCTTCTTATGAGAGAAAAATTATCCATAATCAATTAGCCAATCGCATAGATATTGAAACGTATTCTGAAGGAATCGAGCCGCATCGATATTTAGTAATCGAGCCTGTAAAAAATTAATAGCTTATTAAAATATACAGACAAGAAAAAGGCCATTTTACCATGTGTAAAATGGTCTTTTTTCTTGGGTAATACGAATATACGAGGTGATATTTTATAGTTACTGTTATCCACAATACTTTAGATTTTGAAGAAAATATGTTAATCTAAGATGTTAGTAAGTATCGAACGTTTTTAATTATCCACATGTTGATAACGTTAAGGAGGGCATTGGATGGAATTTGATACAATTGCGGCGATATCCACACCGATGGGAGAAGGAGCGATTGCTATTGTTCGTCTAAGTGGGGATGAAGCAATCCACATTGCAGATAGAATTTTTCGGTCACCTAATGCTAAAAAATTAGCTACAGTGGCCTCACATACAATTCACTATGGTCATCTAGTGGAGCCTAAAACAAATGAGGTTGTAGAAGAAGTCATGCTGTCATTAATGCGTGGACCAAAGACATTTACACGTGAGGATGTAGTAGAAATCAATTGTCATGGAGGACTTGTATCTGTTAATCGTGTCTTGCAATTGGCATTAACGAATGGTGCGAGACTTGCTGAGCCTGGTGAATTTACGAAACGTGCTTTTTTAAATGGACGCATTGATTTATCGCAGGCTGAGGCAGTTATGGATTTAATACGAGCTAAAACAGATCGAGCGATGAATGTCGCATTAGGGCAAATGGATGGCAAATTATCACGACTAATTGGAGATTTACGTCAAGCATTATTAGAGACATTAGCACAAGTAGAGGTTAATATAGATTATCCTGAGTATGATGATGTAGAAGAAATGACGATTCCTGTATTAGTCGAAAAATGCACATGGGTGCAAGCAGAAATCGCAAAGCTTTTGCAAACATCATCACAGGGCAAAATTTTACGTGAGGGTTTATCCACAGTTATTTTAGGTCGACCAAACGTTGGGAAGTCGTCCTTATTAAATAGTTTAGTACAAGAAAATAAAGCAATTGTAACAGATATTGCTGGTACAACTCGTGATATTATAGAGGAGTATGTGAATGTACGGGGCGTACCACTTCGTTTAGTCGATACAGCAGGAATTCGTGAGACAGAGGATATCGTAGAACGTATTGGTGTAGAACGTTCACGTGAAGCATTACGTGGAGCAGATTTAATTTTATTTGTGCTAAATTATGCAGATGTACTAACTGCTGAAGATGAACGTTTATTTGAAACGATTCAAGCGATGGACTATATCGTCATTATCAATAAAACTGATTTACCGCCAAAAATTGATTTAGCACGTGTAAAAGAATTAGCAGGCAATCATCGTATCGTAACGACTTCTCTTTTACAGGAAGAAGGAATTGCTGAATTAGAGGAAGCCATTGCTGCACTATTCTTTGAAGGGCAAATTGAAGCGGGTGATTTAACATATGTTTCAAATGCACGACATATTGCTTTGCTACATCAAGCACAAGCAACAGTAGCAGATGCAATTGAAGCAGCACAAGCTGGTGTACCAGTAGATATGGTACAAATCGATGTAACTAGAACGTGGGAAATACTTGGCGAAATTATTGGAGATACTGTGCAGGAAAGTTTAATTAACCAACTGTTTTCACAATTTTGTTTAGGAAAATAAAGAAAGGAAGAGAGAAAAATGCCGACACAATATGAGGCAGGAACATTTGATGTCATTGTTATAGGTGCGGGTCATGCAGGTGTGGAAGCGGCACATGCTGCTGCAAAAATGGGCGCTAATACATTAATGTTAACAATCAATTTAGATATGATTGCATTTATGCCATGTAATCCATCGATTGGCGGTCCCGCTAAAGGAATCGTTGTACGAGAAATTGACGCATTAGGTGGTTTGATGGGGAAAGTCATTGATAAAACACATATCCAAATGCGCATGCTAAACACAGGAAAAGGCCCAGCAGTCCGTGCATTACGAGCACAGGCAGATAAAGTGTTATATCAACAAGAAATGAAACGTATTTTAGAGGAAACTGCTAATTTAACGATTCATCAAGGAATGGTAGAGGAACTAATTATTGAAGAAGGAGAAGTGCGAGGTGTTATCACACAAATTGGCGCAATTTATCGTGCTAAAACGGTTGTGGTGACAACAGGTACATTCCTTCGAGGTGAAATTATTATTGGCGATGTTAAATATTCAAGTGGCCCAAATAACCAACAGCCATCTATTCGCTTAGCTGATAATTTGAAAGAACTTGGCTTTGATTTAGTACGTTTTAAAACAGGTACACCACCACGTGTGAATAACCGAACAATTGATTATTCTAAAACGGAAATTCAACCTGGGGATGATGTGCCACGAGCATTTAGCTTTGAAACAACTGAGTTTATTATGGACCAGCTTCCTTGCTGGTTAACTTATACAAGTATAGAAACGCATGAAATTATTGAAGCGAATTTGCATCTGTCACCGATGTACTCAGGGATGATTAAAGGGACAGGCCCACGTTATTGCCCTTCTATTGAGGACAAGGTTGTTCGCTTTAATGATAAGCCACGTCATCAAATTTTCTTAGAGCCAGAAGGACGTAATACACGTGAAGTATATGTACAAGGCTTATCAACAAGTTTGCCAGAGCATGTACAAACACGTTTATTAAAGTCTATTCCAGGATTAGAAAATGCAGAAATGATGCGTGCAGGTTATGCCATTGAATACGATGCTATCGTACCAACACAGCTATGGCCAACATTGGAAACGAAACGTATTAAAGGCTTATATACAGCTGGTCAAATTAACGGAACATCTGGTTATGAGGAAGCTGCTGGTCAAGGCTTAATGGCTGGTATGAATGCAGCTGCAAAAGCATTAGAGAAAGTAGAGCTTATTTTAAGCCGTTCTGATGCGTATATTGGTGTGTTAATTGATGACCTTGTGACAAAAGGAACAAATGAGCCATATCGTTTGTTAACATCTCGTGCTGAATATCGTTTATTACTTCGCCATGATAATGCAGATTTACGTTTGGTGGAGAAAGGTTATCAAATTGGTATGGTGTCAGAAGAGCGCTATGCTCAATTTAATGACAAGAAAATATTGATTGAAGAAGAAATTGCACGCTTACGAGAAGTGATTATTAAGCCAAATGAGGCAACACAAGCTGTTATTCGTTCAGTAGGTGGCAGTGAGCTGAAGGATGGTATTCGTGGAGCTGATTTGTTAAAACGTCCAGAAATGCATTATGAGCTAATTGCATCACTAATTCCATCGGCTATTGAATTGTCGGATGAAGTGAAGGAACAAATTGAAATTCAGCTTAAATATGAAGGCTATATCGAAAAAGCATTGCAACAAGTAGAAAAGCTTCATAAAATGGAAAATAAAAAAATACCAGAAAACATTGATTATGATGCAATTTCAGGTTTAGCAACAGAGGCACGTCAAAAATTAAAGCAAGTGACACCATTGTCCATCGCACAGGCATCTCGAATTTCAGGCGTTAATCCAGCTGATATTTCAATTTTACTTGTCTATATTGAGCAAGGGAAAATTGCACGCGTAAGCGGTGAGTAAAATAAGAAGCGGGTATCTTTTATGCCCGCTTTCTATTTTGCAAATAGATAAGGAGACTGTATATGAATGAGCAACAATTTATAGAGGCTTTGAAGCTTAAAGGAATTGAACTGACAGATAAGCAAGTAGCCCAATTTAAAAAATATTTTGAGTTACTTGTAGAGTGGAATGACAAAATGAATTTAACAGCTATTACTGATCTAGAAGGCGTGTATTTAAAGCATTTTTATGATTCAATAAGTGCATCCTTTTATTTTGATTTTTCACAAGTTACGAGCGTGTGTGATGTAGGTGCAGGTGCAGGCTTCCCAAGTATCCCAATTAAAATTTGCTTCCCACATTTGCATGTTACAATTGTTGATTCCTTAAATAAAAGAATTACCTTTTTAAATCATTTAAGTGAAGAATTACAATTAGAAAATATGCAATTTGTTCACTCACGTGCAGAAGAATTTGGTCAAAATATAACGTATCGTGAACAATTTGATGTAGTAACAGCTCGTGCGGTAGCGCGTCTATCAGTTCTTGCAGAATTATGTGTGCCTTTAGCCAAGCAAGGCGGTTATTTTGTGGCATTAAAAGCAGCGGCAGGAGCAGAAGAATTAAAAGATGCTAAAAAAGCTTTAACTACATTAGGCGTTACTTTAAAAGAAGAGTTTTCTTTCCAGTTACCAGTAGAAGAAAGTGAACGAACTTTATATGTATTTGATAAAATAAAAGGGACACCTAAAAAATACCCACGAAAACCAGGTGTACCAAATAAATCACCTATTCAATAATAGATGTTTCACGTGAAACAGCTCAAAATATTTTCCCCATTTTGAGCATACATATTAGATATGGATGATTCACATAAATGACATCTATGTACTATATACAATTTACAAAATATATTAAATAATAATAGAATGACACAGAGCAACATAGTTACTTAAAGGTGGTGCCACTTGGATGAAAAGTCCTTTTTCACGTTTTTTTGGCGGCGGTAATAAAACGGAGCCTATTGTGGAAATTGAAGTAGAACAAGAAGAAACAGTTCGTGCAGCAGAAGAGGTTATTCAGCTTCCAATCAATCAAATTGTACCTAATCGTTTTCAGCCACGTACTATTTTTGATGATGGGAAAATTGAAGAGCTATCAAGAACGATTCATACACATGGTGTAATTCAACCAATTGTTGTGCGGAAAACAATGGATAATCAATACGAAATCATTGCTGGTGAGCGTCGTTATCGAGCAATGAAAAAGCTACAATGGGTAGAAGTACCAGCCATTGTACGAAATTTAACAGATAAAGAGACAGCTTCTATTGCTTTAATAGAAAACCTACAGCGAGAAGAATTGACAGCCATTGAAGAAGCGGTTGCTTATCAGCAGTTATTAGAACTGCATGAATTAACACAAGAGGCGCTTGCCCAAAGACTTGGAAAAGGACAATCTACGATAGCGAATAAAATACGTCTGTTAAAGCTACCACAAGAAGTACAGCAGGCTATTTTGAAAAGAGAAATCTCGGAGCGTCATGCACGAGCTTTAATCGCTATTAAAGAGCAATCATTACAATTGGATACCTTACAGCAAATTATTGAGAATGATTGGAATGTGCGACAGCTTGAGGAGCATATTCATCTATTGTTACATCCATTGGACGAAGAACAACTAGAGGAAGCACCTAGAAAAGTAAAATCTAAACGTAAAGCTATTAGTAAAGATGTGCGAATTGCTTTGAATACAATTAAACAGTCATTATCAATGGTGACGAAAAGCGGTATTACGGTGAAAACTGAAGAAGAAGACACTGAAGAATACTATCAAATTACAGTGAAAATACCTAAAAAGAAATAATTAGGGTATTGCATGATACAGATAAAATGAGGTTACTCAGAGAATTACTGAGTAGCCTCATTTATATATTCATAATATTTTATACAACTTTCTGCTACTTTTTTGATAGAATGAAAGATACAGAACAATGTTTAATCAAAGTGACTTCGTTAGATGAAAGCAGGTGCTTTTTCATGGGAAGAATTATAGCTATCGCCAATCAAAAAGGTGGCGTAGGAAAAACGACAACATCTGTTAACTTGAGTGCTTGTCTTGCGCATTTAGGTAAGAAAGTATTGTTAATTGATACCGATCCACAGGGGAATACAACGAGTGGACTTGGTGTGAGTAAGGGAGATCTACCAGGTTGTATTTATGATGTATTAATTGATGATGAAAACGTTGAAAATGTGATTCAAAAAACAGCAGTTGAAAATTTATCCATTGTGCCAGCAACTATTTCACTTGCAGGTGCAGAAATTGAATTAGTCTCTACTATTTCTAGAGAAGTTCGTTTAAAGCATGCACTCCAAAGTGTCAAAGAAGAATATGATTATATTATTATTGATTGCCCACCATCACTAGGATTACTGACAATTAATGCACTCACGGCTTCAGATGCTTTGATTATTCCTGTACAATGTGAATACTATGCATTAGAAGGGTTGAGTCAGTTATTATCAACTGTTCGTTTAGTTCAAAAACATTTGAATCAGCAATTGTATATTGATGGTGTATTATTAACGATGCTAGATGCAAGAACAAATTTAGGGATACAAGTTATTGATGAAGTAAAGAAATATTTCCAAGATAAGGTCTATAAAACGATTATTCCTCGCAATGTGCGATTAAGTGAGGCGCCAAGTCATGGTCAGCCAATTATTGTGTATGATGCAAAATCAAGAGGTGCAGAGGTTTATTTAGAGTTAGCGAGGGAAGTGATTAAACATGGCTAAAGGTTTAGGAAAAGGCATTGGTGCACTATTTCCTGGAGAATCACTAGAGCATAGTGGGCAAATAGAAGAAATACAATTAAAACTAATCATTGCAAATCCATTTCAACCTCGTAAAATCTTTGATGAAGAAACATTGCATGAATTAGCCACTTCCATACAGGAATATGGTATTTTACAGCCTATTGTCGTGCGGAAAAAAGGGCGTCATTATGAGATTGTTGCTGGGGAGCGACGCTATCGTGCTGCACAAATAGTTGCTTTAGAGGTGATTCCAGCTATTGTTAAGGAGCTATCAGATGCTCAAATGATGGAATTAGCTATTTTAGAAAATTTACAGCGTGAAGATTTAACCGTTATTGAAGAAGCAGAGGCCTATCAAACTTTAATGGAAAGTCTACACTTAACACAAGAAGAGCTTTCAAAAAAATTAGGTAAAAGTAGACCACATATTGCCAATCATGTTCGTCTATTAGCATTGCCACAAGATGTGCGAGCATTGATGAATGATGGTGCGTTATCAATGGGGCAAGGGCGTGCACTGTTAGGACTTAAAAATAAAAGAAAAATTTCCGAAATAGCACATAAAATTGTGAAGCAAGGGTTAAATGTGCGCCAAGTAGAGCTCTTGATTCAACAATTAAATGAAGAAGTTTCACGTGAAACAATGGAGCCAAAAAAAAAGGATATATTTATTGCAGCAAAAGAATCGCAGCTACGTGATTATTTTGGTACAAGCGTCCAAATAAAAAAATCCAATAATAAAGGTAAAATTGAAATTGAATTTTACTCAGAGGATGATTTAGAGAGAATTTTGGAAATACTGAATTTACAGGATGAATATTAGAGCGCCGTATTTAATGGCGCTCTCTATTTTTCTAGGGGGAAGAAGGAAATTAATTGGTACTATTAGGAACACTCATTAACGCAGTTCTCATCGTTGCAGGAGCATTAGTGGGACGTATTTTTAAAAATATACCTGAATCTATGAAAGCAACAGTCCTATCTATTATAGGGTTATCTGTTGCACTGTTAGGTATAAAAATGGGCTTTGAGAGTGATAATTTTATTATTTTAGTTGTGAGTTTGGTTGTAGGTACGGTTATTGGTGAATGGTTGGATTTAGATAAGCAACTGAATCGGCTTGGCAAATGGATTGAGACATTATTTAAGAAAAAGCGTACAGATAATAATCAAATTAGTATAGCAGAGGGTTTTGTTACAGCATCTCTTATTTTCGTTGTAGGTTCAATGGCGATTATTGGTGCATTAGATAGTGGTTTACGTAATGATCATAATGTATTAATAACGAAAGGCTTAATTGACGGATTTACAGCCATTATATTAGCCTCTACGTTAGGAATTGGTGTTTTATTATCTGCAATTCCTGTATTTATTTATCAAGGGGCAATAGCTCTTTTTTCAGGTGTGATTAGTGCTTTTATTCCTGATGCAGCATTACAAATGTTTATTACAGAAATGACGGCTGTAGGGGGTGTAATGATTTTAGCAATCGGCTTAAACATTGCAGGATTAACGAAAATCAAAGCTGCTAACTTGTTGCCTGGAATCGTTATTGTCGGTGTGATGGTTACCTTTTTCTACATTTTTTAATGTGTAACGATGAATCGCTAGTATGAGTGCACGTGATAATTTTTCTGCCATTGCATAAGAAATATGAAGCCTTGTGTTTTGTAGTACTAACATTTCCATAAATCCTCCAATATTGACAATTCCCTTCACTGAAATGTCACCGATTGGAGGTAATTGTTTTTTTACAGCTTTTCCAGGAAGGATGGGACCATCTTGTACAGCGATATGACCGATATTATGTTCACTTCCAAGGCAAGCATCAATGGCAATAATAAAAGGCTTAATCGTGTCGTTGTGTAGTTTTTGTACGGTATCATTGAGATTAAGGGCATGTAAAGGCTCTTCCAATGAACCAATAATCTCATACGGGAAACGGACAGCTCTTTTTAAAAAGCTACCCGTTAATGGGCCAAGTGTGTCACCTGTACAACGATCACTACCAATACAGCAAAATACAAGGCGCTCATGATGAAATGGAATATGCTCTAAAAACAATGAACTTAATTGCCAAACGGCATTTTGACTTTCATAATGGAGAGAATAAGGCAGTATAGTATTCATAAAAAACTCACTTTCCTAGTTATTTGTAAAAAGTGTTCGATTTTTATGCAGTATACGCATTTTTTTAACAAGTTATTCAAAAGGTGGTTATGATGGGATTAAATAAAAAAATTATAGAGAACTATCTAGATAAGCTCTCAACAGAAGCATTTTGGGAAAAAGTAATCAATACTTCCATTGAGATTATATTGATTTTAATTTTGTCTTGGCTCAGTGTAAAAATAGGAAAAATAGTCATCAAAAAAGTGTTTCTTTTACGAATGCGCACACCGTTAAATCATTCTGAGCGTCGTCAAAAAACAATTGAAAAACTTTTGCAAAATATGATTTCTTATATTGTTTATTTTTCTGCGATTATTGCGATTCTATCTGCTTTAAATATTAAGGTAACAGGGCTATTAGCAGGGGCAGGGATTGCTGGTTTAGCAATTGGTTTTGGTGCACAAAGCTTAGTGAAGGATGTTATTACAGGCTTTTTTATTATCTTTGAAGACCAATTCGGTGTAGGTGATTATATTAAAATTAATGCCGCTGAAGGAACCGTAGTTGAAATTGGCTTACGCACAACTAAAATTAATGGAGCAACTGGAGAGCAATTTATTATTCCAAATGGGTCGATTGGAGAAGTGGTTAACTATTCGATTAATAACTCTAAAATTTTGATCGATCTGCCGATGATGGCTGATGTTGATTTTGAAGTAGTGGAAACATTGATTAATCAGTATTTATCAACATTACCTACGTTATATAAGGAGCTTGTGAAGACACCTGTTTTTCTAGGTGTACAAAATGTAAAGGGTGCGGAAGTGACAATTCGTATAGTGGCTGAAACATTACCGCAACAACAATATGGCATAGCACGTACCATTCGCCGTGATATTACAAAGCTCTTTGAACAAAATAATATTCCAATGGCTTATCCAAAAATGCTGTTATATGGCACTAATGAAAAAATAGAAGGAGGCAATGAATAAGATGGAACCCAAAAAATTTGCTTTAAATGATATTGTTGAAATGAAAAAGCAGCATCCCTGTGGCACAAATAAGTGGAAAATTATTCGTATGGGCGCAGATGTCCGTATTAAATGCGAGGGATGTCAGCATAGTGTCATGATTCCACGAAGAGAATTTGAAAAGAAAATGAAAAAGGTGTTAATCTCGGTAAATGAGAGTAATTAGACTTTTTACTAGTGAATCAATATAATAGATAAGGTTATAAAAGAGTAAAAATAGGAACTGATTAGAAGAAAGGTTGTGTCCATTCATGGCATTAACAGCTGGAATTGTAGGATTACCGAATGTTGGTAAATCGACATTATTTAACGCAATTACAAAGGCAGGTGCATTAGCTGCAAACTACCCATTCGCAACAATTGATCCGAACGTTGGAATTGTAGAAGTACCAGATGCACGCTTAGAAAAATTAACAGAATTAGTTGTACCTAAAAAAACAGTGCCAACTGCATTTGAATTTACAGATATCGCTGGGATTGTAAAAGGTGCATCTAAGGGAGAAGGGTTAGGAAATAAATTCCTTGCACACATTCGTGAAGTAGATGCCATTTGCCAAGTGGTACGTTGCTTTGTGGACGAAAATATTACACACGTTTCAGGAACAGTAAACCCAATTGATGATATTGAAGTAATTAACTTAGAATTGGCTTTAGCTGATTTAGAGTCTGTTGATAAGCGATTACAACGAGTAGGGAAAATGGCTAAGCAAAAAGATAAAGAGGCCATGATTGAAGAGCCGATTTTAGTCAAGGTGAAAGAACAACTAGAGAATGGCCGTCCTGCACGTGCAGCAGAGTTATCAGAGGATGAGCTAAAGGTTATTAAAGGTCTACATTTATTAACAATTAAACCAATGCTGTACGTAGCAAATGTCTCTGAAGATGAAGTAGCTGATGCAGATAACAATGAATATGTACAAAAAGTACGTGAATATGCAGCTGCTGAAGGTGCACAAGTCATTACAATTTGTGCAAAAATCGAAGAAGAGATTTCTGAGTTGGATGATGAAGAAAAAGCTATGTTCCTAGAAGAGTTAGGTATTAAAGAATCAGGTTTAGATCAATTGATTCGTAAGTCATACGATTTATTAGGATTAGCAACATACTTCACAGCAGGTGTACAAGAAGTGCGTGCTTGGACATTCCGTAAAGGGATGAAGGCTCCACAATGTGCGGGTATTATCCATACAGACTTTGAAAGAGGCTTTATTCGTGCAGAAACAGTAGCTTTCAATGATTTGGTAGAAGCAGGTTCACAGGCAGCTGCTAAAGAGGCTGGTAAGGTTCGTCTTGAAGGTAAGGAGTATATCGTCCAAGATGGCGATATTATGTTATTCCGCTTTAATGTATAACAATTAAAAAGATGGTAGAGAAGTTTTAGCATACTTCTCTGCCATCTTTTTTTATGATTTTTTCAAAAATTTTTTTGTATTAGGGGTGACAAAAGTTATGTGGAGGCAGGTATATCAAGGTTTAGATCATTAGAAATAGAAAATTAATAATATATTGACTTTTCAGAAAAATAGAGATATCATAACACGTAATATAACGTTATATGACGTTATAAAAAATTCGGAGGTGTTTATTTTGGTTCAAACTAATCAAGAAATCAAATTAACTAGTATGAAAAAGGAACACGCAGAGCAAATTGATAATGCATTAAATGCCATTGCTAAAAAGGATGTACAGTCAATTTTCTTCGTTGCCTGTGGTGGTTCAATGGCTTCTCTATCTTCGGGTGACTATTTTGTATCACGTGAGGTAGCCGTTCCATCTGCTACATACACATCGAATGAATTTATCCACCGCTCTCCTAAAACATTAGGAGAAAACAGTATTGTTATTCTTCGCTCACATTCAGGTACAACACCTGAGACGGTAGAAGCAGTTAAATTTGCAAAAGAAAAAGGCGCATTAACAGTCGCTATTTCAATGGATGAGGAATCTCCATTGTGTGCAGCAGCAGACTATGTTATTCACTATAATTACAAGGATGGCTCCGATGCGATTGATGGAGAAGCAGGAATGTATTATACATTTATCTTCAAGCTATTAAATCAATTAGAGCCAAATGAAAAATATGAACGCTTTGTTAATCAATTACAAGGACTGCAAAGCTTAATTGACATCAACGTCAATGAATACACAGCTAAAGGTGACGCTTTTGGTAAAAAGTACAAACGTGAGAAATTAATTTATACAATGGCTAGTGGTCCATATTATGCACATGCTTATTCATTTACAAGCTGTTTATTAATGGAAATGTTATGGATTCATTCAAATGCAATTCATTCAGGAGAATACTTCCACGGTCCATTTGAAGTAACAGATTATGATGTACCATTCTTAATGGTAATGGGAGAAGGAGCAAGTCGCCCGCTTGACCAACGTGCATTAGACTTTGTAGCGAAATTTAGTGACAAAGTGGAAGTTGTTGATGTGGCTGAATTTAATTACGGTCAGACAGATGAAGACCTACGTGAATACTTTGGTTCAATTTTAGCTAGTCCAGTGTTACGTGTATACGCAGATGGCTTAGCAGAGCATACAGGTCATCCATTATCAGTACGTCGTTATATGTGGAAAATGGAATATTAATATTTTAGTTAATAGAAAATATTCAAGAAGCTGGGCGTTTTCGATAAAGCGCCCAGTTAGTGTAAGTACAGTCAGAGATTAGAGCTCAAGAGGAGGGCAATAGAATGAAAAAATGGTTTGTTTTATTGTTTAGTGTAGCAATGCTTAGCTTAGTGTTAGTTGCTTGTGGCAATAAAGAAGACGATAAAGAATCTTCTAGCAAAAGCAAGGATGGAGAGGACGTAGTAGAAATTAACTTCTTCCATCGTTGGCCAAATGAACCTAGAAAATCGTTTTATGATGAAAAAGTAAAAGAATTTGAAGCGGCACATCCAAATGTAAAAATTAATGTTGATTCAGTGTTAAACGATTCTTATAAAGAAAAAATTCGTGTATTAGTGTCAAATGATGCATTACCAGATGTCTTTACATCATGGTCAGATTCTTTCGCAGAAAATTTAGTAAGTTCAGGTCGTATTATGGATTTGAATAATATTATCGCTGAAGATAAAGAGTGGTCTGGAAATGTTTTGGAATCTCAATATGGTGGGTTTACTTTTGATGGGGTGACATATGGCGTTCCATTTACAGTGGATGGCAAGGCATTTTTCTACAATAAACAAATTTTTGAGGAAAATAATGTGGCTATTCCACAAACGTATGATGAATTCATCAAGGCGTTAGATACTTTACAGAAAGCGGGCTATGAAACGCCTCTTGTGGAAGGGCTTACAAATACTTGGGCTATTTCTCATTATTTAGGTACAATATTCCAACGAGTTGTTGATCCAACAGTGCTAGAGAAGGATTATGTAGCGACTACTGGTGAATTTACGGATGCAGGCTACGTGAAAGGCTTAGAAATGTGGAAACAGTTAACAAGCTATATGGGAGATGTTTCGACTGCTATAGATCATGAAGCCGCACGTAATATGTTTATTGCTGGAGAAGTTCCTGTTCTATACATGCAGTTTGCTGAAGTAAAAATGGTTCTAGATGGTGCAAAATTTGATTTTGGTTTCTTTAATTTCCCAGAGGTAGCAGGAGGTAAAGGAGATCAAAAAGCATTAACAGGTGCTCCAGAGGGCTGGATGCTGAGCAAAAATGCTTCACCTGAAGCAGTTGAGTTCTTAAAGTTCTTAACATCTGCTGAGACAGCGCAAGAATTTACGAAAACAGATGGTCAACTGAATGCGATTAAAGGTGGTATAACAGCAGAAAATTCCAATCCAACAAGCCTTGAAGCATATGATATTATTTTAAATGCATCAGCTACAGCTCCATGGTTTGATAATGCAGTGGATATTAGTGTTGCAGACGTCTTCATGCGTGGCGGTCAGGATATTGCAACAGGTGTGAAAACGCCAGAAGAAGTTTTAGAGGATGTACAACAAGCTGCAAAGAAGCTCCATTAAATTTCTGAATTCAGGCTTGGGAAGCAATGCCTAAGCCTGAATATGAAAGAAGGTAGGTTGTTAAAATGAGTATAAAACGAATTAAAATAGTGCCAATATTATTGTTACTTCCTAGCTTGCTTTTTTTAGGCATTTTTGTTTACATACCACTTTTTCAGAATTTTTATAATAGTTTCTTTAATTTTAGTGTATTTTCACAAACGAAGGAATTTGTAGGATTAACACATTTCAAAGAGCTATTTGATGATAAAGTGGTAGTCATTGCTTTAATAAATAACATTAAATATGCAGTTATTTCGGTTGTTTGCCAAGTATTTTTCGCATTAGTATTAGCTGCTATTTTGGAAGATCGTTTATTGAGAAAATTTGCTCCCGCTTTACGTGTTATCTATTTTATGCCGGTAATGATTTCTATTTCTGTCATCG
This sequence comes from Lysinibacillus piscis, assembly GCF_026012395.1. Classification (GTDB taxonomy): domain Bacteria; phylum Bacillota; class Bacilli; order Bacillales_A; family Planococcaceae; genus Lysinibacillus; species Lysinibacillus piscis. Next base: position 176,578 of record NZ_BRZA01000005.1, on the reverse strand, counting down.
CTCTACTTTTCAGCTTTATTTATAATCCGCAGATGGGATTATTAAATAGCTTTTTAGAGTTAGTAGGCTTAGAGCAATTTGCAAAACCATGGCTTGGTAATGCAGGAACAGCTATTTATGCCGTTATTGCTATGTCTCAATGGCAAAGTATAGGATTTATTACAATGTTATTTATTGTAGCAATTCAAAAAATACCACATGAATTATATGAAGCTGCGGAAATTGATGGGGCGGGTAAAATTCGCAAATTCTTTAGTATTACAATTCCACAAGTGAAAGAAACAATGTTTGTCAATGTATTGATTACCGTAACAGGTTCAATATTAGTATTTAATGAACCTTATATTTTAACAAATGGTGGTCCTGGTGTAAGCTCTATGGCGCTTGCAGTTCATATGTATCAATTAGGCTTTTTGAAAGATAATATGGGCTATGCATCCGCTGTAGCCACATTAATTTTCTTACTATCAGCTATCTTTGCAATTGTTCAAATACGCGTTTCTGGTACAGGAAAGGATGATTAGCGTGACGCTGACGAATTCTAAAGAACATGTTACGACTTCACCAAAAGGCTCAAAATTTAAGCCTAAAACAGCATTATCTGGAGGCATTATTTATTTAGGCTTACTGATTTTTGCGGTCATTATTTTATATCCACTCTATTGGATGTTTGTATCCTCGTTTAAAAGCTATGATGAAATTTATAATCAAGTTTGGAGCTTGCCGAGTGTCTGGCATTTTGAAAATTACACAACTGCATGGTCAAAAGGGATTTCGAGCTATTTTGTGAACAGTGCCTTTGTGACGATTATAACGATTTTACTGGTAGTCCTTATTGGTTCAATGGCTGCTTTTGTTCTTTCTCGTTATAAAACACGCTGGATTGATGTAGCACTGCTTTTCACAATTGGTGGATTGATGATGAATCCACAAGTAGCGCTTATTCCATTATTTGAGATTTTATCATGGAGTAATTTAATTAATACACATTGGGCATTGATTTTGCCATATGTGGCCTTTCGACTACCATTAACCATCATCTTAATTCGGGCATTTTTCTTAAGTATTCCAAAAGAGCTTGAGGAATCAGCCATTATTGATGGTTGTAGTGAATTTGGTGTCTACTTCCGTATTTATTTACCATTGTCTATCCCAATCTTAATTACATCCGTTGTGTTGACAGCATACTTCGCTTGGAATGAATTTATGTTTGCAACGGTGTTTATTGATTCAACAGACTTAAAAACAATTCCAGCAGGTTTAATGGGCTTTAGAGATGCATTGCGCACAGATTGGGGAGTTTTACTTGCAGGTATGGTAATTGCGACAATTCCAATGATCATTTTACTAGTAGTATTACAAAAATATTTAGTCCGTGGATTATCAGACGGCTCAGTGAAAGGATAAGATAAAATGGTGAAGCTAATTGCAGTCGGGGACAATGTAGTAGATTGCTATTTAGATAAAGAACTATATTTTCCAGGAGGAAACTGTGTCAATGTAGCTGTGAATGCGAAAAGAGCAGGTGCTGAAGAGGTTTCTTATATCGGTATTTTTGGGAACGATGATAAAGCGGAGCATATTCAATATGCACTTGCGGAAGAAAAGGTGGATTATGCAAAATCTCGCTATGCCATTGGTAAATCGGGTCAACCACAAGTTTCAATTACGGAGCAGGGGGATCGCATATTTGTTGGTGGTCCAAAAGATACCGTACAGCATCGCTTTAAAATTAATGTAACCATTGAAGAATTGAATTTTATTAAAGATTTCGATGTTTGTCATGTAAGTGTCTATTCGTCAATGGAAAGTGAATTACCAAAATTATCGAAAGTAATACCGATTGCGTATGATTTTTCGAGTAGAACAGAGTTAGCTTATGTAAAAGAGCTTGCACCATATTTGACATATGCCTTTTTCTCAGCAGCAGATTTATCTCCAGCAGAGCTTGATGAATTTATTGAAGCGTTGAAAGCATTGTCTATTAAAGTAGTTGGCGTCACAAGAGGTGATCGACCAGCGTTATTTATTCATGATGGTAAAGTGTATGAGCAAGTATTACGTCCTATCCAAGTAGTAGATACAATGGGTGCTGGAGATAGCTTAATTGCAGGCTTTTTAGTTAGTCATCTAAGTGGTCAACCCATAGAGCAAGCCATAGTAGATGGGACATTATCTGCTGAAAAAACATGCCAAATCGAAGGCGGTTTTGGTTATCCGAAATTACTAAAATTATAATATTAGGCACTCTCCTTTTATTTATGTAAAATAAGGTAGTAAGGGACATACAAGGAGAGATCGTATGAATAAATTATCAGACACAAAAGGTAGTCCAACATTTTTATATGAAGAGGTAATGGCTCATATTCGTGAATTAATTAAAAAACAAAATCTTCATGCTGGAGCTCGTATTCCAAATGAAGCAGAGCTGTGTGATATTTTGGATGTGAGCCGAATAACGATTCGAAGAGCTATTAAAGAATTAATCGCTGAGGGTGTTCTTGAAGTAGTTCGAGGGAAAGGAACCTTTGTGAAGGCAAGTAAGACACAGTTACATTTATTGAATTTAAAAGGCTTTACAGAAGGCTTATCGGCAGAGGAACGAAATATACAAAAAACCATTATCTCAAAAAAAAGAGTAGATAATCCAGAAATTGGGGTGAAACATTTTGCTGGACGATATTCCGAATTTATTGAATTAGTCCGTAAAGTGTATGATGGTGATGGTTATTTAAGTCTAGATTATGCCTATTTACCAACCGAACTTTATCCAAACATAGAGGGAAAAATTGACGATCAAACATCTACATTTCGCGTCATGAAAACAGAGTATCATGTGAAATTTGCCAAGGTAAAAAAAGAGATTGAATATACTTTACCTACATTAGAGATTTGTGAACATTTGGAAATCAATAAAATTTCACCAGTCGTAAGAGTGAAAAAAGTTATATATAATGATCAAAATGAACCAGTGCATTATTCCAACTATTATTTAACTGCATCAAGAGTCAAATTTTATATCGAGGCAGAATATACAGATTAAGGAGACCGATATGATAAAAGGAATCATCTTTGATTTCGATGGATTGATTTTAGATACAGAAACCTATCAATATGAGTTGTATAAACAGCTTTTTGAGCAACATCAAGTAGAGCTACCATTTACACAATGGTTATCCTGTATTGGAACAAAATCAAATTTTTCGTTGATTCATTACTTAATAGAGCATAGTGAAGCGACGTTACATGAGGAAACTTTAAGAAATGAATTTACACACAGATTGCATACAGGGCTGAAATCACTGGTGGCTAGAGCTGGTGTAAGTGATTATTTACAGGAGGCCAAAGTGTTAGGATTAAAAGTTGGGCTAGCTTCCTCTTCGGATAGACAGTGGGTGCATGGGCATCTTGAAAATTTAGGGCTACTCCATTTCTTTGATTGTATAAAAACAGCAGATGATGTGGTACAAGTTAAACCTGCTCCAGACCTTTATTTACAGGCGAGTGCAGGTTTAGGACTTGAACCAACCGATTGCTTAGCATTTGAGGATTCCGTCAATGGCTTACAGGCAGCTAAAGCGGCAGGGCTTCTTTGTGTTGTTGTGCCAAATTTCCTTACCTCACATATGACATTTACTGGGATGGATGGTCAACTAAAGTCCATGACAGATATGCCTTTACATGCTATCATTCAGCAAGTCACTAATAAATAGATTGAGTAGCCGATGGACAAAAATGTCAGTTGGCTACTTTACTTTTATTAAAGAAGCTGTTGGAAGGACGATTGGCTATTGCAGAAGTAGTGCGTTAATATAGAAATATAATAGGTTTCTAGGATTTAGAAGGGAAGAGATTGGATGAAGTTAATTGCGCTTGATTTAGATGGTACAACATTGAATTCACAAAAAGAAATAACTGAGGAAACAGTGCAAGCGATAAGAAAGGCACAGCAGGCTGGACACATTGTGATGGTGTTATCTGGACGTACAGTAAAATCAATTCGTGCAGAGCTTGAGAAATACGACTTACAATGTCCTATTGGCGCAAGTAATGGCACAATTTTATATGTGGACGGACAGTTAATTGAGATGACATCATTAACTCGCTTGCAGGCACAACGAATCCATCAAGCGTTGGAGGAGGAAGGTGTTCCCTTTAATTTTACAACGCATAAAGGAAGTTTTGCTCCTAGCAATTGGGGGGAACGATTAGATAACATGTTGTCATCAGGACGCATTCCACAACATTATTTTGAAAATTCGCATTATAAAATGTTTACAACACACCCTACTGTATACGGGCATACATTAACAGATCAATTAGCAAATATAATTCAAGATGATGACTTTACTATTTTAAAAGCATCTAATGTGGCGTTAGATCCAGAGCAGAAGGAGAGGCTGGAGCGAGCTTTTGCACAAATTGAACAGCTACAAATTGCTTCTTCATCACCTTTTAATATTGAGGTTACACATATAGATGGACATAAGGGTAATGGTTTGCGACGAATGGCAGAGCATTTTGGCATTCCACTAGAAGATACAGTTGCTTTAGGGGATGAAAAAAATGATATTCCAATGTTCCAAATGGCAGGCTTAGCCATTGCGATGGACAATGCTGAAGAGGAAGTTAAAAAATATAGTAATATAGTGACATTATCAAATGATGAAAACGGAGTCGCACACGCTATTGAAAAATATATTCTAGATGTTAAATAATTGTGAATGGCTTATTGTCACCTTAATGTTTGGTGATAATAAGCCATATTTATGTTTTAGACATTCTCTTGATTGTTATCCAAAGTTGCATAGACATATAACTTTGGCAGCTTTGGATCATCCTTAATGATGGCATGTTTAGGATGCTTACGTAGCTCCTTGTACATGGCAAAATCACCAACTGCTCCAGCCATTAAACAAGCGCCCGCTAACACTGTCGCCGTACTATTGAAATAGAAGCCGACTATTACTGGAAGTACACCTGTTGCCCAAAATGGCAGTAATAATGCCTTTCGCATAGCATAATTAGGCAATGGCTGTTCAGTCGTGGCATAGGCAATTCCAGCTTTGACATCAACACCGTAGCTCAATGATTGCAGGGATGCTTTGCCAAAAACCATAAAGCCAATGAGATGAAAAGCTTCATGTAAAATAATTAATATAATATTGAGCACAATAAATAATAGAATGCCACTGATGGCTGACCAAATCGAAAAAGTAAAATCTTTCAGGTAAAGATATTGGATAGCAACGAATAATACGGAAAGTAAAATGGTCGCTATCATGTTATCTCGCATCATTTTTTTTAGGTTTAACTCAATGATAATAGGTTGTTGTTCCTTTAACATAAAACGCTCCTTAAATTTTGGCTCTTGACTATATATTCCGTTACGAGTGGACGCTTTCTGCAGGCACGGCTTCAACTAATTTATTTCGACTAACACCGAAATAAATGGATTTTCAGCTCGTGATGTTCCTGCTGGAGTCGCCACTCTCTACTCCATATGTAGTCTATCAAAATTGCAAGTACAGATTTTGGTGTTGACCTTAAATTTTAATTATTTATTTTGCGCACATACGTTCTTTTGTGTTATAATGATAACAGATTATTGTCAGTATAACGAATCCCATTTATATTTACTACTTGAAATATAGAGAGACGTATGCTACAATTTATCGATGTGAGTAATAAATATTACTTGCTCCTTGCTCCCTAAATAATAGGAGAGCCTAAGTCCATAAGGAGGTGTAAACAGATGAGAAAATACGAATTAATGTACATCGTACGTCCAAACATTGAAGACGAAGCGAAGAAAGCTTTAGTTGAACGTTTCAACGAAATGTTAACTTCTAACGGTGCAGAAGTCATCGAATCAAAAGAGTGGGGCAAACGCCGCTTAGCTTATGAAATTCACGACTTCCGTGAAGGTTACTACCAAATCGTAAAAGTAAACGCTACTTCAGAAGCAATCAACGAATACACACGTCTTGCTAACATCAGCGAAGATATCATTCGTCACATTGCAGTACGTGAAGAAGCATAATTAATTTTTAACAAAATGCTGAAAAAGGAGGTTGTATTCTGATGATAAATCGTGTCGTATTAGTTGGAAGACTAACAAAAGACCCTGAGCTTCGCTATACGCCAAATGGTGTTGCGTCTACTCGATTTACAATTGCTGTGAATCGTACATTCTCAAACCAGCAAGGTGAACGTGAAGCGGATTTCATTAGCTGTGTTGCTTGGCGTAAACAGGCTGAAAACCTAGCGAACTTCATGCGTAAAGGAAGTTTAGTTGGTGTTGAAGGTCGTATCCAAACAGGTAGCTATGAAGGACAAGATGGTAAAAGAGTATATACAACGGATGTTGTAGCTGATAGCGTACAGTTTTTAGAGCCTCGTAATAATACAGGTGGTGCTCCAGCGCCACAGTATGGTGGACAAACTTACAATAATCAAGCACCAGCATATGGTGGTGGTCAACCACAGTATAATAATCCAATGCCAAATCAGGGTTCGTACGGTAACGACTCTTATCAGCAAAATCAACCACCTATGAATCAGCCAAATTATACACGTGTAGATGAAGATCCATTTGCAAATAGCAAAGGACCGATTGAAGTATCTGAGGACGATCTTCCGTTCTAATACTTCTCACATAAAAAACGATAAGGAGGAGACACACTATGGCACCACGTCGCGGAGGCCGCAAACGCCGTAAAGTTTGCTATTTCACTGCTAACAGCATTACGCATATCGACTATAAAGATGTAGATTTATTAAAAAAATTCATCTCTGAGCGCGGTAAAATTTTACCACGTCGCGTAACTGGCACTAGCGCTAAGTACCAACGTAAATTAACTTCAGCTATCAAAGTATCTCGTATCATGGGATTACTTCCATTCGTAGCAGAAGATAAATAAGATTATAAAAAGAGCACAACGAGGTTTAGTTAACCTGTGTTGTGCTTTTTTATTTTGGCTATTTGTAACAAGTAGTAGAAACTAATATTTAAAAATTATATTTCACTATATATTTGAAAAAATTATGCTTAATCAGGTAACTACCATGATTTAGCTTCTCTCTTCCACATATCACGCTCTTTTTGCAGTTTTTCAATCTCTTCACCACCGTTTAAATAATGCTACCCTTTATCTTTGATGGAACAAGAACCGATTCATAGACAATGTGCTGTGGCATTTCACTATCTTCCTTCTACTGCACAATATTTATCTAATATGTGGAACCCTTTAATTTTTCTATCTTTTTTAAAATTAGCCCTTGATAATATTCAAATTGTTTAGCAAGAAAAATAATGGGCAATTCACTACTTATTACGAATGCTCTTTATTTCACTTAATTGCAATTTGGTAATTCAGAATAAAAAGTGTAAACATACACGTTATATATAATGAGAACAAGTAGGGGTAACAAAGGGTAAATTTGATTATTCTTATTTTGATTTGTTTTATAATGTGAAAATTAGTAAAATGAATATTGACCATAAAATGTTAAAAATAATAGGAGATGTTAATTATGCATTCAATATATGTTCTTTACAATATTGTTCCCTTAGCATTCTTAATTTTACTAGTATATATTTTTATTGATGTATTACTTGATTATTTTAGAAAAGTAGAAAAAAGTGCTAAGAAACGAGTTATATTATATAGTTCTATTTTTTACGTAATAAGCTTAGTTCAAATTAAATTGGGTGGATTTACGCTTCCTCAAAATCCAGCAGACCATAGTAGAAGCTTTATTTCAACGAATGACTGGTTTGGAATATTTGATATGATGTACTTTAATATTTCTATTTGGAGTTATTCAGCTTTATTTTATAATGTTATTTTATTTGTGCCGTTTGGGATTTTCTTATTACTCCTTTTCAATTTAAAAAGTAACAAAAAAGCAGTTTTTATTGTTATTGTAAGTTGTGTAGTGATAGCTGCCGCTCGTCTTGTACTTGGGTGGTCTGGTTTTACTATAAGGAACTTTGGTAATACGGATATTATCTATTTATTATTTAATGTTTTGGGTGGGATCTTAGGAATAATTTTAGTAAATTATGCAGTAAATTATATTCACTCATATAAATTAAACAACCAAAAATTGTTGAATAAAATATAAACATATTTATTCGACAATCGGGCAAATTTGTGGAGTAACTCTTATATGTAGTAGAGAAATACTGCATAGCATAAATCTTTATTTTTAAGAACTTATTGAATAGATAAAGTATTCCAATTCAAACGATTCTTGAATTTTTCTATGTACTGAGGGGCTGTCTAATAAGTCTCTTTTATAACAAAATCACTTGAATTTAAAATGCCGAAACGCTGTAAAATCAACGTTTCGGCATTTTATATTTAGGCTCAAATACCCCTTTTGGGACAGCCTCTTATATTTATTCTATCAAATTATAATTTAATAAAGCTTTTTAATAAGAAAATGTATGGTTCCAATATTAAAAAGAGAAAAAGAAAGTTCCATCCCAATTAATATTCAGATGGACTAAAAAAAGGAGAAGTTAACCTTTTAAATAAAACAAAATATAAAGACTAAGAAACATATGCGAAATATTACCGTCCGACTTAGAGAAGGAAATAATAATTGTAAGAGGGAGTGTTATGAAGTGTTTAAGAAGGTTGTTATTTCAGGTGTTATTTTTAGTTCTATTATTTTAGTTGGTTGTAATGAAGAGCAAAAAGAAGCTAAAGTTCCAGCAGAGGTATCAGAAGGAAACGAGAAGGAAGCTGATTTATTAGAATCGAATGGAACTGAAGCTATATTAAATAATGTTGTTATGGATGAATTATTATATCGAATTACAGAAAAAGCAGCAGTTGATAAGGAATCAGTTGTAATAATGTTAGGTTCTTCTAACGTTAACGGTAATCGCGAAATAACTTGCTCCATAGCAGTACCGAAGGAATCTAAAATCGATGATGTCGTAATTGAACAGATAGTAGAAGATATTATTAAAACTGTTTCTAAAACAGAAAATGCGGAAATAAACGAAGATAATATTGAAATAACATATACAAACGGAGAAGTTCTTAAAGGATTTAACAATTTCTAATAAAACTACACATGACAAAAGAAAATATTTAACTTTCACCTTGGAATATAATAAATAAAGGTATTAATCCTGAACTGCGCCCTGTTAAGTAGACAGTGGAAATAACAAAAACATTGAACGGCTTGAACCCTCATGTCTTTAGATTATAGTTTTATGGCAGTATTCGTTGGTATAGCAGGTTTGATCATTCTAATTATTAATATTTTTCGTTAGTGTCGCATAAATTAGATTTTAACCTTTAATAGAACTGTTATTTTCTTAAAAAAGTATTAATGATATTGAGTAAAATCTATAGAACCAGCATATGTCGATGTTTGTATTGGCATATGCTATTTTTTTGCCGTAAAAAGTAGTTCAAATGGTTGTTTTTTGTTCAAGCACATAAAAAAATGGTACAATGGTGGTTAATAAGTTTGAGTAAAAAAGGAAGGTTTTCAATGCCGAATAATCAAACAAAGGCACTTGTACATGGTTCAGCCATGCTGGTGATTTTTACAATGATGATGATGCTCTCAAGATATATTCCGCTTGCTTTTCTCCTCGTTGTATTATTTACACCATTACCATTTGCTTGGTACAGTGCGAAATATAAATCATCTTTTTCCATCGTTATAGCACTATTAGGCTGTATGTTAACGATGCTAACCTGTGGCTTTATAATGCTACCATTCGCTATGATTTTTGCGGTTGTGGGCGTTGTTATGGGATACACGATTCGTACAGGGAAAAGTAAGCTACATATATTTATGTCAACAGGGCTTGCTGTTCTTTTATCAACGGCAGTCATATTTTTGCTATATGTGCGTATAGCTGATATTAATATGATTGAATTAGGCTTAGATGAGGCTAAAAAAAATTATGAGCAAACAATAGCACAAAATGAAGAACTCTTTGGGCAAGCGCAAGTAAGCCAAGAGAAAATGGATGCAACCATTCAAATGATGGAGTTATCTGTGCCGTCAACGGTGACAATCAGTTCATTTTTCATTGCGTTTCTGATTGTTAGCTTAAATTTACCTATTTTACGTAGGCTAAGGCTGGAAGTGCCAACATTCCCACCATTTCAGGATATGCGTTTACCAAGAGCTATTTTATGGTATTATATGATTATTTTATGTATTAATTTATTCATACGTCCTGAAGCTGGTTCAACTTTGGATATGGTTATCTTGAATATTTCCGTCATTTTATGGATGCTGTTAATCCTACAAGGGGTGTCCTTTATCCATTATGTTTTTGCTAAACGAGGCATACCAAATGCTTTAAAATGGCTTACCACATTGCTTGTCTTACCACTATCATCCTTTATGATTTTACTTGGTATTGTGGACTTAGGTTTTGATGTACGCTCATTAGTGAAAGGAAAGCATAAAAAATAAGGGGTTGATGTAATGGGGATTTTTAGAAAACGACCAATTCGCTACCCACTTTTCATTCTTTCTATTTTCGGTATTATGACGTTCATTATCCTCTGTACATGGAGTATTGGACTAGGGATTGGTTATGGTATAGGCTTTGCTTTGTTAATGCTATATGCTTGGAAAGTCGAGCAAACAACGTTTAAGGAAACAGAAAAACACATTGAATCTCTCTCTTTTCGGATGAAAAAGGTTGGAGAAGAAGCATTACTTGAAATGCCAATTGGAATTTTACTTGTCAATGAGCATTATGAAATTGAATGGTCTAATCCATATATGACCAGTGTGCTCAAGATGGATAACTTAATAGGTGAAAGCATTATGAATGTTTCTGATGACATTTATGTATTAATGAAAACAGAGGAAGCACATGAGGCAACGGTGACATTACGTGAACGTAAATACCGTGTTTATTATAAAAAAGAGGAGCATTTATTGTACTTCTTTGATATTACAGAGCAGATTGCGATTGAAAAGCAGTACTTTGCAGATCAAACTGTCATTGCGATTTTGTTTATCGATAATTATGATGAAATTACGCAAGCCATGGATGACCAATCACGTAGTTTAACGAATTCGCTTGTCACATCGATTGTTAATGAATGGTCAGCGGAACATGGGATTTTTGCGAAAAGAATATCCTCAGATCGATTTTTAGCTGTATTGAATGAATCTATTTTAATCGAGCTTGAAAAGAAAAAATTTGCGATTTTGGATACACTGCGAGAAAAGACAGCACATAAAAATCTTTCGTTAACCTTTAGTATAGGGGTTGGTGCAGGATCATCGTCTTTAGTGGAATTAGGTGAATTAGCACAATCGAGCTTAGACCTTGTATTAGGTCGTGGGGGAGATCAAGTGGCTATCAAGCAGCCAACAGGAAAGCTAAAGTTTTATGGTGGGAAAACGAATCCTGTGGAAAAGCGTACACGTGTGAGAGCACGAGTGATTTCCCATGCTTTACGAGATTTAATCCAAGACAGTGATAAAGTGTTTGTGATGGGGCATCGCAATCCTGATATGGACTCTATTGGTGCTGCTATCGGTGTTCGTAAAATGGCACAGATGAATGATATCAGTGGTTACATTATCGTTAATTTCAATGAATTAAATGGTAGTGTGACACGTTTAATGAATGAAATCGAGAGTAAATCTGATTTCTACGAATATTTCCTTACACCAGAAGAAGCAACAGCTAAAATGACGGAAAAATCATTGTTGGTCATTGTTGATACCCATAAGCCTGATTTGGTAATTGATATAGACTTACTAAATAAAGCAGATAAAGTGGTTGTCATTGACCATCATCGTCGTAGTGAGGATTTTATTACGAATCCGACATTGGTTTATATGGAGCCATATGCTTCATCGACAGCAGAGCTTATTACAGAGCTACTCGATTATCAGCCAAAAAAGGTAAAGATCAATACGTTGGAAGCGACAGCCTTATTAGCAGGCATTGTTGTTGATACGAAAAGCTTTACGCTTCGTACAGGTGCGAGGACATTTGAAGCAGCTTCGTATTTACGCACAAATGGAGCAGATACGGTCCTTGTGCAACGCTTATTAAAGGAAGATGTAGACACATATATTCAACGTTCAAAAATCGTGCAAACTGTACAATTTTTACAACCAGGCATCGCCGTTGCTGTAGGCGAAGAATCCATCGTATATGACTCTGTGCTTATTGCACAAACAGCCGATATTTTATTAACCATGAAAGATGTCAGTGCGTCTTTTGTTATTGCACGTCGAGCTGATGGGAAAATTGGCATTAGTGCTAGATCGCTAGGTGAAGTAAATGTCCAGTTAATAATGGAAAAGCTTGGCGGTGGTGGACATTTAACAAATGCAGCTTGTCAAGTTGATGAGCATTCTATTGAACAAGTGAAAAAACAATTAAAAGAGGCCATTGATAAGGTACTTGAAGGGAGTTCGGAATAATGAAAGTTGTATTTTTGAAAGATGTTAAAGGTAAAGGGAAAAAAGGAGAAATTAAAAATGTAGCAGATGGCTATGCTCAAAATTTCTTAATTAAAAATGGTTATGCTGCTGAGGCAAATGCACAAGCAATGAGCCAATTAGAAGGACAAAAGAAATTAGAAGCTAAAAATGCGGCAGCTGAGCTAGCAGAAGCACAAGCATTGAAAGAAAAAGTAGAAGCATTAACAGTGACATTAAAAGCAAAATCAGGCGATGGTGGACGTTTATTTGGTTCTGTATCGACAAAACAAATTGCAGAGTCTTTACAAAAGGTACATGGCATTAAGCTAGACAAACGTAAAATGACATTACCTGATGGTATTCGTGCTTTAGGCTTTACAAATGTACCTGTGAAATTACATCATGACGTAACAGCAACATTGAAAGTACATGTAACAGAAGAATAAGGAGCGACAACCCATGAGCGAACCGATGATGGAACGCGTGCCACCACATAACCGAGAAGCAGAGCAATCGGTACTCGGTGCAATTTTCCTTGAACCACAGGCGCTAATTACCGCTTCAGAAATCTTATTAGTTGATGATTTTTATCAAACTGCACATAAGAAAATTTTTGAAACGATGCTACGCTTGAGTGACCAAGGAAAAGCTATTGATGTCGTAACTGTTACAGAGGAATTATCAGCAAAAAAAGAAATTGAGGATGTTGGCGGGCTATCGTATTTATTAGAGCTCGCCAATGCTGTTCCTACGGCTGCTAACGTTGCACATTATGCGAAAATCGTAGAAGAGAAGGCTTTATTGCGCCGTTTAATTCGTGTAGCGACGAAAATTGTGGAGGATGGCTACACACGTGAGGATGAAGTAGAGGCTCTACTTGGCGAAGCAGAAAAGAAAATGATGGAGGTTGCTAATCGCAAAAATGCGGGTGACTTCAAACATGTAAAGGATGTTTTAGTAGAGACCTTTGATAATATTGAACGATTACAGTCACAAAAAGGTGATGTAACAGGTATCCCAACAGGCTTCCGCGATTTGGACAATATTACAGCAGGCTTCCAGCGTAATGATTTAATTATTGTAGCTGCACGTCCTTCTGTAGGGAAAACGGCCTTTGCGTTGAATGTGGCTCAGAGTGTTGCTGTACAAGCAAGGGAAAACGTGGCTATCTTTTCTCTAGAGATGGGCGCAGAGCAGCTTGTTATGCGTATGCTTTGTGCAGAGGGTAATATTGATGCACAAGTTTTACGGACAGGTGCTTTAACGACAGAGGATTGGGGTAAACTAACGATGGCGATGGGTAGTTTATCAAATTCGGGTATATTTATTGATGATACACCTGGTGTTCGTATTAATGAAATTCGAGCAAAATGTCGTCGTCTAGCGCAGGAGCATGGGCTTGGTATGATTTTAATCGATTATTTACAGCTGATTCAAGGGAGCGGTAAACCAGGAGAGAATCGTCAGCAAGAGGTTTCTGAAATTTCCCGTTCATTAAAGGGCTTAGCACGTGAATTAAAAGTACCTGTTATTGCATTATCACAGTTATCTCGTGGTGTAGAGCAACGTCAGGATAAACGACCAATGATGAGTGATTTGCGTGAATCAGGAAGTATTGAGCAAGATGCCGATATTGTTGCCTTCTTATACCGTGATGATTATTATGATAAAGAGTCAGAAAGCAAAAATATGATTGAAATTATTATTGCTAAGCAACGTAATGGTCCAACAGGTACGGTAACATTGGCTTTTAAAAAGGAATTCAATAAATTCATTAATGTGGACTGGTCGCAAATGCCACCACCGCCACCTAGAGATTAAAATTCATTTCAAATTGAGATGATATTCATATAAATTCATTATAAAACACGAACGTTAAATTATTTAATATAATATACGTTCGTGTTTTTAGTTGACTAGGTAGGTTTTTCGCTGTTACAATAATTTAGTCATGAAAATTGAGATGCATATTGTATCTAACGGAGGTGCTGATGAATGACATCAGTAGTAGTTGTAGGAACGCAGTGGGGAGACGAAGGTAAAGGGAAAATTACAGATTTTCTGTCAAAAAAGGCGGATGCTATCGCTCGTTTTGCAGGTGGTGACAATGCAGGGCATACCATTAAATTTGATGGTGAAACATACAAATTGCATTTAATCCCATCAGGTATTTTCTATCAAGATAAAACATCTGTTATTGGTAATGGATTAGTGGTTAATCCTAAATCATTAGTAACGGAGCTTAGAGGCTTACAGGAGCGAGGCATTAATACAGATAATCTTCGCATTTCGAATCGTGCTCATGTCATTTTGCCATATCATATTAAGCAAGATATCGCAGATGAGGCAAGCCGTGGCGACCAAAAAATTGGCACAACAAATAAAGGAATCGGCCCTTGCTATCAAGATAAAGTAGCACGTATCGGTATCCGTATGGCTGATTTATTGGATAAAGAAGTATTTGAAGAGAAGTTACGTTATAATGTCGCACTGAAAAATAAATTATTTGAGAAATTTTATGAAGTAGAAGGTATTACATTTGAAGAAATTTTTGAAGAATACTATGCATATGGACAAGAGATTGCCCAATATGTAACGGATACATCAAAAATTTTAAATGATATATTGGATGAGGGTGGAAAAGTACTATTCGAAGGTGCGCAAGGTGTTTTACTAGATGTTGACCAAGGAACATATCCTTTCGTTACTTCTTCTAACCCTGTAGCAGGTGGAGTAGCGATTGGTGCAGGAGTTGGCCCATCACGTGTATCAAGTGTTATTGGTGTATGTAAAGCTTATACATCACGTGTAGGAGACGGTCCATTCCCAACAGAATTATTTGATGAAATTGGTCAACAAATTCGTGAAGTTGGTCGTGAATATGGCACAACAACTGGTCGTCCACGCCGTGTTGGTTGGTTTGACACAGTAGTAGTTCGTCATTCTCGTCGTGTAAGTGGGATTACACATCTTTCATTGAATTCTATTGATGTATTATCAGGCTTAGAAACAGTAAAAATTTGTACAGCCTATAACTATAAGGGTGAAACGATTACGGAATATCCAGCAAATCTTCATATCATTGAGCAATGTGAGCCAATTTATGAGGAGCTACCAGGCTGGGCAGAGGACATTACAGAATGCCGTACATTAGAAGAACTACCTGAAAATGCTCGTCGCTATGTAGAGCGTGTGAGCGAATTAACAGGCATTCAAATTGCAACATTCTCTGTAGGTCCAGCACGTGAGCAAACGAATGTATTAATTGATATTTGGGAAGCATAGTACAACAAGCACAAACCTTGAATTTTAGGTTTGTGCTTGTTTCATTTTAAAATAAAGAAAAGCAAGACCAATCGCTACAAGCCCAGAGCAGGCAAGGAAATAATAAGCTGCTTGTATCGAAATTTGCTCATACAAAACGCCACTGATAATAGGGAAAACAGTCATGCCAATAGCATAAACGGCTTGAAATAGACCCATTGCTGTTGATTTTTTCTGTGGCTCAATCGTTCGCATAGCTTCAGAGGTTAATAGAGAAAATAAAGTACCTGTAGCTATTCCAGGAATGAGCTGTAAGAAACAAATCACGGTAATAGAAGATGTATGAGAAACAAGCACACAATATGTACTAAGACACATAAAAATGCTATAAATCCAATTTTTTTTCGACATCTTGCCCAGCATATGTGTAGAGGTCATTCTAGCAAAGAATACTGCGGATAACATATAAATAATAGAGGATAATCCAATAATCGTAGTAGTTGCGCCAAGATTTTCAAGAATTTGATTTGTAAAGGACATAGTAGATGCCATTTGAATACCTTGCTGAATTAATGCCAATAGAGAAAAAATAAGCAACTCCTTATTTTTAAAAACGGTCAGCAAATTCAAAATGGTCATATTCGGTTCCTGTTTACGCTCTACGGAATGAATAAAGAATGACAAAATACAGCCAATCAATCCCGCTATAAGGCTTATAGCGCAAAGCCAACGCATCCCCATCAAATCATATAAAAAAGTGCTCAGTACAAAACCTAGTAATATCCCAATATTATTAGCTAAAATAATTTGGCTTGTTGCAACTATTTGTTTTGCACTTGAATAATAGCTCATATATAAAATCATAAAGGAAATCCAAGTAGAGCTAGCTGCACCCGACAAAATATTACCAACTAAAAAACCAACTTCATTGGGAGAGAGAATTCGGAAAAGTGAAGCCATGCTAGCACATAAAGTTCCTAATATAATAAATAATTTATGGTTATTGCTCAAATCGGCCATTATTCCCATTGGTAATCGGAGCAGTAGTTGTGAAATACCATAGGCACCTATAATAATGCCAATGAACTGACTCGAAACATGAACAACATTTAAATAAAGTGTTTGATGCGGTACATAAATATATTGTGAAAGCCAAAAAAGTATCACAATAACAGAAACGAGAGAAGTCTGTTTAATGTTTATTTTTTGCATGTCGAAACATTCCTTTTATCATGGAATATAAAAATCCGTTGTGTTTTCAACGGATTTTTACGCTATATCATGTTTTTTAATTACTTTTTTCACTGACAATTCGATGAATGTGAATAATTAAATATGTTTTTTCTTGATTCGTAAGCTGAACGTCATATTTATGCTTTATAAATTGACTAATGCTATTAATAATCTCAGTTTCTTGCTTCATATTTTGGTTTAACTGGTCATAAAGAGTATCTGATTCTTTATCTTCAAAGATTTGATTATCAATAATTCGGTCAGCAAAATACCGTAAATGTGTAATAAATCGAGAGTAGAAAAAGCTTTCTTTATCAAAAATAGTATTGGACTTTCTTGCAACAATAGCCTCGATATCACGTACAAGTTTGACAACTTCAATTTCTTTGTTATACGACTTTGAATTAAGGCGAGCATTGACAAAATGTAGACCAATAGCAGAAGCCTCACTGTCAGGTAATTGAACATTTAGCTTCTTGTTAATTAATTGAACAGCATATTTACCTACTTCATATTCATTTTTATGAAATTTCACAACTTCAATATAGTTGAAATTTTCACCGACATGACCTTCATGGATTCGACTAATAGCAAAGGCAATATGGTCAGATAGGGATAGATATAAGTAATCCATTACTTCCATATCATATTGCTGGCTAGCATATTCAATGGTTTCTTTCACGATATTAAAATAAATATCATCTAGTTCACTGGCTAGTTGCACAAAATTTTTCAGCATCGCTTTATCTTTTAAAATAAAGGTTTTTTCAATTTCAGATGGTAAAACATCACTGCCTAATGATTTTTTATAGCCAATGCCTTTCCCCATTAAAATACATTCGTTTCCTGAATCATCAATCGCTAATACTAAGGAATTATTCATCACTTTTAGTATCTGCATATGCATTATCCTTACTTAATTTTGATATACCGAAATCAATTACACCGAAGTGTAATTGATTCGACAGGGTTATTTTAAACCGTTGTTGTGAATGACTTCTTGATACCAATAGAAGCTATCTTTTTTAATACGGCGCATATCCTTTAAATCATGATCCTCACGGTTGATGTAAACAAAGCCATAACGTTTCTTAAAGCCTTGATGTGAGCTTAATAAATCAATAACAGACCATGGGCAATAGCCAAATAACTCCACACCATCTGCAATCGCATCATTACAAGCAGCGATGTGATTTTTTAAATAGTCGATACGATAATCATCGTGAATACAACCATCTCCAGTTAATTGATCAGCTGTCCCTAATCCATTTTCCGTAATGATTAATGGTAGACGATATTTTTCATAATAATCATTCAATACAAGTCTTAAACCCATTGGATCGATTTGAGCACCATATTCAGTAGCTTGTAAATTAGGGTTTTTCTCAATTTTAAAGTAGCCATATAAGTCAAAATCAATATCATTTACCTTCGTGCCAAATGGATGTTCTGTATCAACAGGAAGGTAACTCGCTACCAAGGTACGATAATAATTCAATGCAATAAAATCAGGTTTGGCTGCTTTTAAAATGCCATCATCTTCAGGCTGCGTTACAGGATAGATTCCACATTGATTTAAGTATTGCTGATAGTAGCCAGGATATGCACCAAAGCAGTACATTTCTAAAGCATAGTTTGTTTTAAAATTATCATTCATACGGGCAGCCCAAACGTCTTCAGGACGATTGGAGCTAGGGTATGTCATTGTTGATGAAACAGCAGGTCCAATTTTGCTATTTGGAATCATTTCATGACAAGCATTTGTTGCGAGTGCATGTGCAACAAACATATGATAATCCATTTGTGCACGTACTCTTTCAGCATCTTCAGGTGCTACATGGTACATATTCATACGTTCATTGACACGAATCATTAAATTTTGCTCATTATTTACTTGCCAATCTTTCACACGGTCACCAAAGGCTTCAAAGCAAACTTTGGCATAGCGTTCAAAGGCATCTACACATTCTCGACTTTCCCAGCCATTGTATTTTTCAACAAGTGCAAACGGTAAATCAAAGTGATACAGTGTGATAAATGGTAGAATATCATTTGCTATCAGCTCGTCAATTACTTGATTGTAGAAGTCGATTCCTTGTGGGTTGACTTCACCATCACCGTCTGGAATAATACGTGCCCAAGAAAGGGAAAAGCGGTACGTCTTTAAGCCAAGCTCTTTCATTAATGCAATATCTTCCTTGAAATGATGGTAGAAGTCACTTGCGATTTTAGAATCTGCTTGCACAGCCGATTTTTTAAAGGAATTAAAATCAGCCACTGTCATGCCTTTGCCGTCTTTGTCCCATGCACCTTCAATTTGAAATGCGGAAGATGATGCTCCCCATAAAAAATCATCTTTAAAAAAGTTCTTCATGTTTAACACTCCTAGTTTTTAATCAGTAATAAATTATCTTTGTAAGCAACTTGTTCATTATTTACATAAGAAACTGTGTTATATTGTGATGTATTTGTTACGATAATGGGTGTTACTAAATCATAGCCCTTGCTTTTAATACTTGAAATATCAAATGACACGATTTTTGTGCCTTGTTTAATATGGTCACCGACATTTACATGTGCTTTAAAGCCTTCACCGTTCAGCTGTACTGTATCAAGACCAATATGAATAAGCATTTCCACACCATTATTAAGCTGTAGCCCAATTGCATGTAGTGTTGGGTATAACACAGATACTGTACAATCCATTGGTGCAACAACCTCACCGACTTCTGGATACACTGCGACACCATTCCCTAGTGCAGCTGAAGCAAATACTTCATCATTGACCTTTTGCATAGGTACGACAATTCCTTTAATAGGTGAAGGAATCGCAATATTTGCATCTGCTACAGCAAGTGTTGGTGATAAATCTGCTTCAGAGGCTGTTTTTTTAGTCTCCTTATCTTCAGTTGGTACATCCTCAAAGCCTAGAAGCATTGTCATAACACATGCACCAAAGAATGCAATGGCAATACCAATCAAGTAACATAGGAAGGCCTTTGTACCAGCTTCCATATAAACAGGGATTGTCAATACACCTTGGTTGGCAAAGGCTGTTCCGTAAGATCCACCCCATCCCATTAAAGCGCCCCCAAGTGTACCGCTAATGACGGCATAAATCATAGGCTTTTTTAAACGAAGGTTGACACCATAAATAGCTGGCTCAGTAATACCAAAAAGTGCTGTAATACTTGCTGATGCTGCAACTGTTTTTAATGTTTTGTTTTTTGTTTTAAAGAAAACACCTAATGCAGCGCCCGCCTGTGAAAAGTTAGCTGCACCTGCAAATGCTAGTAGGTTTTGCTTACCAGTTTGTGCAACGTCATTAATACCAATAGGAACGATGGCTTTATGTGCACCAAAAATAACTAGCACACACCAAATACCACCGATAAATGCCCCTAATAAAATTGGACTAACATCCATGATGAAATAATAAACCCAGTTCACACCATTACCAATGTAAATACCGATTGGACCAAAAATCAGCAATGTAGCTGGTACGATAACGAGCAATGACATCGTTGGTACCATAATGATTTTCAATATTTCAGGAATTGTTCTTTCAAAGAATCGTTGTACATAAGACAAGACAAAGACAGCGATAATAATTGGAATAACCGATGATGTATAATTTGCTTTTGTGACAGGAAGACCAAATAATGTGACTGCATTTTCCCCTGTCATCAATGTGACAATATCAGGATAGCAAAGTGTAGCTGCTAGAATAAGCGCGATATATTGATTTGTTTTAAATACTTTCGCAGCAGAAACCCCTAAAATGATAGGGAAGAAATAAAATAGTGCATTGGATGCTGCATTAAGGATGATATACGAATTATAGCCCTTAATATCGATACCTCTAGATGCTGCAATCATGACTGCAAGTGCTAAAATTCCCTTTAGCATCCCCGAAGCAGCAATTGCAGGGATAACAGGTGTGAAAATCGCTGTAACAGTAGCTAATAATTTATTACCAAAAGAAAGATTATCTTCTTTCTTGTCATCACTACTTAGTTCTCCTAGTACAGGAATGATTTGGTCATAAACTTTTGCTACCTCATTGCCAATAACAACTTGGTATTGGCCGCTATTTTCAACAACAGACATAACGCCCTCAAGTTTTAATAATTGTTCTTTATCTGCCTTCTTGGAATCTTTCAAAACAAAACGTAAACGCGTATAACAATGTGTTAAAGCGGATACATTTTCTTTGCCACCAACGTTTTTCAGAATATCTTGTGCGATTTGTTGATGATTCATAGTAGCCACGCTCCTTCAATAATTATTCACTATAAGTAATTTCGCAATACATATTGCACAGTAAAGTAATCTTTTATTCGTTGGCCAACGATAGACAGAAATTGAAGCAAAAAAAGATCAAACGCACTTAAATAATCCTGTAAGAAGACACTATAAGCCTTCACTACACGAATCATTTAAATACATTTGATCTTGCCTGCATTACCAGTAACACGTCAAAGTGTATCTGTCTTTTAGATTGTTTTTAATTTAACACGCTTTCATAAAAAATACTAGTCCTTTTTTTCAGAAAATTCATCCAATATTTAGTGGATGTCTTTCTTTTTGAAGCGTCCACCTCGAACTTCAGCAATATTACCAATAGCTAAAAAGGCATTATCATCAAATTCAGCGACAATTGATTTCAGTTTCGACTCTTCTAAACGTGTAATAACTGTAAAAATGACTTTTTTATCATCACCGGTGTAAGCGCCTTCGCCATGAAGATAAGTCACACCACGTCCAAGCCGATCGATAATAGCTTGCCCGATTTCATCAATATCATTACTAATAATATAAACAGATTTTGATTCTTCCATTCCTTGAATGACAATATCAATCATTTTATAGGCAATATAATATGCTAATACAGAATACATCGCTTGCTCCCACGTAAAAACAAATCCTGCTACGATAAAAATAAGGACATTAAAAAACATAATAATTTCGCCCACAGAAAAAGGCGTTTTTCGATTAAATAAAATAGCTAAAATTTCTGTGCCGTCTAAAGAACCACCATAGCGTATAACTAGACCGACACCAATACCTAAAATAATGCCACCGAAAACAGTCGCTAAGAGGGTATCCTTTGTGAAGGGTTGGATATTATGTAAAAAAAACGTTGTTAGAGAAAGCGTAGTAATCCCAAGTCCTGTAGATAGGGCAAAGGTTTTTCCAATTTGTTTGTAGCCTAAAAAAACAAAAGGTACGTTTAGTAGAAAGATAAAAATTCCAAGAGGTAAATGTAATAAATGCGAGGTAATAATAGAGACGCCTACGATGCCGCCATCCATAATTTGATTTGGCACTAAAAATAAATCAAGCCCAACTGCCATAACAATGGCACCAACTATAATCATGAATGTCCTTGTAAATAGTTGATAAATTCGTTGTTTCCTATTTTTCTGTATTTTCTGTCTGTCACCCAATATAACCAGCCCCAATCTGTCAATGTATCATCTTTAATTATAGTGCTTAACTAGCATATATGTAAAAAAATATAGCTTTTAGCAAGAAAAATATAAGCGGAAAGTTCTGAATTGTGAAGATGTAACAATTCTTAGTCCAATAATACAGTTTTATTACAATTAGGTAGAAAGCATTCAAATCTTATTTTCTTTATGATACATTATAGTGGTGCATAAAAATTATAGGTAATTAATCCTATAATAAGGAAGATGGAAGGGGCTTTACTAATGAATTCATTTGGATATAAAAAAGAAGAAGGCAAGCAACAGCTTTCAATGTTTTCTTCAATAAAAAAGATATCCATTGTTGCCGTTATCGCAACGAGTTTAACAATAAATGCTGGTTTTGCAAAAGAAAATCCAAAAGAACATGTAAATAAAATCTACCATGTGTATGTTGGTGATAAATATATTGGTGCTGTATCGAATGAACAAGTTGTACAAGATTTAGTTGCGGCTAAGGAAAAAGAAGCACAGCAAAAATATAGCTCTGTAACAATAGATATAGATTCAACAATTAAAATAATCCCAGAGCAAGTATTTACTAATGAAACAAAAGATGATGAAACAATAGAGCTATTGAAGCAAACGTTAGTTGCGCAATCACCAGCCTTTACTTTGTTTGTGAATAATCAGCCAGTGATTTCCTTAAAAGACGCACAAGCATATGACGAAACAATTCGTTTATTAAAGCTACAATATGTGTCACAGCAAGAATTAGATAGCTTACCAGCAGTACCCCAGGCAGCGACTTTACAATCAGGAGAATCTCGTCTTTTAAATATCACATTCAAACAAGAGGTATCAGGAGTTACGCAAACAGTATCACCAGAAGTGATTGTAACACCTCAAGAGGCCGTTCAATACTTAATGACAGGTGCGCTTGTACAAGAAAAGTATGAAATTCAATCTGGAGATGTTTTAGGTTCAGTGGCAAAGAAACATGGTTTAACAACAGCTGAATTAGTCGCATTAAATCCTGATATAACAGTAGATACAGTGCTACAAATTGGACAACCACTAAATGTAACAGTGGCTAAACCATTTGTGACACTTGAGGTAAAGCAAGAGAAAAAAGTGATGGATACAGTTCCGTTTAAAAAAATCACTGAAGAAGATCCAACAATGTATAAGAACGAGAAAGTAGTTAAGCAACAAGGGGTTGATGGTAAGAAAGAAACAACATATCTTTTAACATCTGAAAATGGCACACGCACATCAAAAGTGGCATTGAATGAAGAGATTTTACAGCAACCTGTTGATCAAATTGAAGTAATTGGCACAAAAGTAATATCATCACGTGGTACAGGTGAATTTGTATGGCCAACGGTAGGTGGTTATATTTCAAGTACAATGGGTTATCGTTGGGGTACTCAGCATCGAGGAATTGATATTGCTCGTCCAAGTAATTACAATATTTTAGCTGCAGACAATGGTGTTGTTGTGGCAGCAGGTTTCTCAGGTAGTTATGGTAATCGTATTGTTATTAATCATAATAATGGCTATACAACATTATATGGACATCTTTCTTCTATTAAAGTTGAAGTAGGTCAAGTGGTAGAAAAAGGTTCATTAATTGGTATTATGGGTTCAACAGGTAATTCAACAGGTACGCATTTACATTTTGAAGTAGAAAAAGGTGGCTCATTAGTCAATCCATTAGCATATGTAGGGCGTTAATTATAAAGATGATGTTATCGGTTTAATGGTAGCATCATCTTTTGTTTATCTTGGTTCAGCAATTGTTATGGATTTTTTTGGGTAAACTCAAAAATCTAGATGTAATTAGGCTGAGACATAATTGATAATTTCACATACTCTATTATTTCCCAAGCAATAATCAATGTTTGAAATAATGCAGAGAAGTGAAAAGCGTGGTAGAGTTAAGGGTAGTGACTTTACTATAATACCCACTGTGAAAGGGGAAAATATAAATGAATAAAACAATTTTAGTTGTGGATGATGAAAAACCAATTGCAGATATTTTGCAATTTAATTTGATAAAAGAAGGCTATAAAGTTATTTGTGCATATGATGGCGATGAAGCATTACAAAAAATTGAGGAAGAGCAGCCAGATTTAATGTTGCTTGATATTATGCTGCCGAAACGTGATGGTATGGAAGTGTGTAGAGAGGTACGTAAAAAATACGATTTTCCGATTATTATGCTGACAGCAAAAGGCTCCGAAATCGATAAAGTATTGGGGCTAGAAATGGGTGCAGATGACTATGTCACAAAGCCTTTCAGCACACGGGAGCTGATTGCTCGAGTAAAGGCAAATATGCGACGCTTACAAGTTACTCCTGCTGTGGAAGTAGTAGAGGAAGAGTCAAACGAAATCATAGTTGGCTCATTAATTATTCAACCAGATGCTTATTTAGTGTTAAAACGAGATGAAGCGATTGAATTAACACATCGAGAATTTGAGCTATTGCATTACTTAGGAAAGCATATCGGTCAAGTAATGACACGTGAACATTTACTCCAAACGGTTTGGGGTTATGATTATTTTGGAGATGTGCGTACAGTCGATGTGACGATTCGTCGCTTGCGTGAAAAAATTGAGGATAATCCAAGCCATCCTGTGTGGATTGTGACACGTCGGGGTGTAGGTTATTATTTACGAAATCCTGAACAGGAGTAAACAGTATGCAGAAGGTCGGTTTCTTTCAATCTATTCATGTGAAATTAGTTCTGATTTATATTTTATTAATCTTATTGGCATTACAAATCATAGGAATTTATTTTTCACGTGAGTTAGAGCAAAACTTAAAAACTAATTTTCGAGAGTCCATTTTTCAACGTGTGGATTTAATGCAGTATAGTCTTCGGGAAGAGATGTTAAAAGAACGTGATGAGAGTATGCCAAAGCTTGAGGAAAGCTTGAAAAAGATTGTGATGGAATTTTCCACAGGCTTAAAAGATGTCTCAAATGGTGATATTTTAGAAATTCGTGTAATTGATAATAGACAACGTATATTAGCTACGTCTGAAATAAACAATCAAAGTTTAATTGGCCAACGTTCCAATATAGATATTGTACGGCATGCCATTTCAGCAGAAACAATATTTGATACGATTAAATTAGATAATAAAACGAAAAATCGTGTTTGGGTATTGGCAACACCGATTCGGAATGGCGCAGGCCCAGATAATGAGATTATTGGTGTTATTTATATTGAAACAAATATCGAATCCGTCTTTGAGCAGATGAGTGATATTAATCAGATTTTCTTGGGTGGTACGGCAATGTCCTTAGTTATCACCATTTTCCTCGGTATTTTGGTTGCTCGTACCATTACAAAGCCGATTTCAGAAATGCGTAAACAAGCACAGGCAATGGCGAAGGGGAATTATTCAAGAAAAGTACATGTCTATGGAAAAGATGAAATTGGACAACTGGCGACAACCTTTAATCATTTAACGAATCGTTTGCAGGAGGCACAGTCTACAACGGATGCAGAGCGTCGAAAATTAGATTCCGTGTTGAGTAATATGACGGATGGTGTGATTGCTACAGATCGTAAAGGGCGCATTATTTTGATTAATGATCCTGCTTTAGAGTTACTACATGTGATGAGGGACGTGACAGTAGGGCGTCCAATTGCTTCTGTTTTAGGCATTGAACAAGAATATGGTTTTGAGGATTTAATCCACATGAATGAAGCCGTGAACTTAGATTTCAGTACAGGTGATACACCGTATATTTTACGTGCAAATTTTTCTGTTATTCAAAAGGAAACAGGCTTCATTAATGGTCTCATTACTGTGTTACATGATATCACAGAGCAAGAAAAGATTGAAATGGATCGCCGAGAGTTTGTATCTAATGTATCACATGAGCTACGAACACCGCTGACAACGATGAGGAGTTATTTAGAGGCATTAGCTGATGGGGCGTGGCAGGATGAAAATATTGCACCATCATTTTTACATGTAACACAAACGGAAACAGAGCGTATGATTCGTCTAGTTAATGACCTATTACAGCTTTCTCGAATGGATAGTGCAGATTATGAAATGAATAAGGATATTGTGAATTTTACTTCTTTCTTTACTCGTATTATTGATCGATTTGAAATGTCGAAATCCGATCATGTGAATTTTGTCCGCTTATTTTCAGAGGTATCACATTATATTGAAATTGATACGGATAAAATAACACAAGTATTAGATAATATTATATCGAATGCAATTAAATATTCTCCAGATGGTGGGAATGTTCGTTTTGGATTTACTGTGCATGATAATATGTTGAAAGTAATGATTTCCGATGATGGGATGGGCATTCCAAAAGAAAATGTCGGGCGTATTTTTGAGCGTTTTTATCGTGTAGACCGTGCGCGTGCAAGATCTATGGGTGGTACAGGTCTAGGTTTGGCCATTGCAAGAGAAATGGTAGAGGCACATGGTGGGAAGATTTGGGCTGAAAGTGAAGAGGGACATGGAACAACCATTTTCTTCACATTACCATATGATTTAGAAGACTTTGATGAAGCAGGTGATGAGTGGGCATGAAATATATAGAGCCAGTGAAATCTATTGTCCTATTTCTACTCGTCATGCTAAGCATCGCATTGACTTTTACGATTTGGACATACACACCTGATTATCGCTATATTGAACAAGTTGAAAGTAAAGAAATTTTAGTTGGTTCACAGAAAAATTTTGAAGATCTAATTCGCCCATATAAGGCGGTTTACCGTTTTGAAAACGGCTTTACAGGTACAGTATCCAATAGTGTCATGAAAGATTTGATGAAGATGTGGAGAGGCTGGAATGTATTTGATTTGCGCATTGATAGTAATTTGTCAGCCAATTACATGAATGAAATGATTCGTACTGATAAGCGAATGACCGTTTTTTTCACAGGGGAGATTCCCTTTTCTGTGTTAAGTACAACTTTCCAATTTACAGATAAAGAGTTACCTGAGACAACCTTTAATCGAATGATTATTGATTGGAGTCATTACGCAAATCGAGAGTTGCAAGTGTTTTTTGTTAGCAATAGTAGTGCTACATCGATGCGTGCACACGTTAGTATCCAAAATGCACATCAATTTATGAAAAATATTATAGAGCCCGCTGAAAAATATGGTGCTTTCCAAGAGATTGAGCGAGAGAATGCAACATCATTGTATATTGCAAAAGATACGATTGAATCGGTGAAGTACACATATTTTATCAATGATTTATCGCCAGAGCTTTTTAAAAATGTGCTGTTTACAGAGCCAAACATTGTACGTAGTAATATGGAAAGCCCAATAGAAAAATATACAGATGGTATGTCTGAAATGACTGTAGATACGAATTTTAAATCATTAAATTATGTATATCCAGCAGCTGAAAGCAGTGTCAGTATCGAGCCATCGAAACTATTGAAGGATAGTTTTGAATTTATTAATGAGCATGGTGGCTTTACGGCTGACTATCGCTATATTTCATTAGGTATGAATCAAAATCAAATTGATTATCAGCTATTTTTACAAGGTCTGCCTGTATACAGTGATCAACTGATATATCGCATGTCAACGATTTGGGGAGATAATCGAATTTTCCATTATAAACGTCCCTATTTTTCTTTAGATATCGATATTCCGTCTGAGAAGGAGATTAAAGAGCTGCCTTCAGGAGTAGAAATTATTGATAAAATTCATCAAATGGATAATATTATGGTCTCAGATATTGATGAGTTGACGATTGGTTATTATTTAACGCAAAACCAAAGCCTGCATATCTTTACATTGGAGCCATGCTGGTTAATGTCACGTAATGGGAAATGGACAAGAGTGACACCTGAACTATTTGGAGGTGTCAAACTTGGATTGGAATAAAACAAAAACAATTTTTATCGCCGTATTTTTAATTTTAAATATCTTTTTATATATGCTGTATTTGAATCGTTACACAGAGGCACAAAATGTAGAAACACAAATACTTGGGGAAAAAACAATCGAGGCTCGTTTAAAAGATGATAATATTACATATGGTGTATTGCCAAGTAATATTGAATCAGCGACATATATTTCAGCGAAAGTTCATCATTTTACAGATAAGGATTTTACAAATAACAATCAACAGGTGACGATTAAGGATGATGTACATGCTGTTGTCACATTTGCAGAGCCATTGAAATTACCAAATATCAATACAGAGTTGAGCTTTACGGAATTTCTGAAAACAAATGTTTATGAGGGTGCCTCCTATGCACTTTGGACAATTGATCATGAGGAGCGTGTAGCGATTTTCTTCCAAAAGGCAAATAACCGTATGTTTTACTATAATAAAAGAGGGTTATTAAAAGTATATTGGAACGCTGAAAATGAAATCACGATGTATGAACAGACGATGGTTGATAATATTGAGGAAATGGAGCAGCAGGAAAATGTACTGCCACCACTACAAATTCTTCAAGCATTGTATGTCAAAGGGATATTAAAGCAAGATTCTCATATTACACAGGTGCGATTAGGCTACTCTGCACTGGTCTATTTAACACAAACACAGGTATTAGTACCAACATGGGAAGTGCAAGTAAAATTATCGGATGGCAATGTCGAAGAATATTTCGTAAATGCTGTGGATGGAAAAATGATCGAAATTCAAGTAGATATGCAGGAAGAGGATTTGGAGAGTTAAATGATGCGATTTAGTGTTTTGGCAAGTGGAAGTACAGGTAATTCTATTTATGTAGAAAATGATGAACATGCCTTTATTGTAGATGCAGGATTAAGTGGCAAAAGGATGGAGCAACTATTTAGTAAAATCGATCGCAATATGAAACAGCTAAGTGGCATTTTAGTGACACATGAGCATATTGACCATATTAAAGGGATTGGTGTATTGGCACGAAAATACAATGTGCCGATTTACGCTAATGCGAAAACGTGGCAGGCGATGGATGGCAATATTGGAGATATTCCATCTGCGCAGCGATTTGAGTTTGAAATGGAAACTGTGAAGCATTTTGGTTCGCTAGCGATTGAATCCTTTGCTGTGTCCCATGATGCTGCGGACCCGATGTTTTATACATTCCACGAAAATGACCGTAAATTGGTTGTTATTACGGATACAGGTTATGTAAGTGACCGCATGAAAGGTATCATTCGTGGTGCAGATGCCTTTGTTTTTGAAAGTAATCATGATGTAGGTATGCTACAAATGGGGCGTTATCCATGGTCTACAAAGCGACGCATTTTAAGTGATGTGGGGCATGTATCGAATGAGGATGCAGCGATAGCGATGAGTGATGTGGTATTTGATAAACCAACGAATATCTATCTAGCCCATTTAAGTAAAGATAATAATATGAAAGAGCTAGCACGCATGAGTGTGACACAAACATTGCAATCTTGCGGAATTTTAGTAGGAGAGCATGTTCATTTATTCGATACGGATGCAGAAAATCCAACGACACTTGTGACAGTTTAATAGAGTAGCTGTTTAATTCTTCATGGAATTGAACAGCTATTTTTATGTCCATTTTATTTCATTTTCATCTAATTTTAATGTTTGAATTGTAGTATAAGGGTAACAACTAACAAATAGGAAAAAATGAAAGGATGAGCACAATGAGTTATTTCCACGATGATGAATATAAAAATGATGAAGTACCAAAAACACCTCTACAGGAGCGATTGGAAAAAGAAGAGCGTGAAACACAAGAGAAACGTTTGAAAAAGAAAAGTGGTGGTGGAAAGGGAGGCTATTTCTTCAGTGGCTTTGTCGGAGTCATTATTGGTGCTTTACTTGTGTGGCTTATGCTACCTGGACTTGTCAATCAAATGCCTGGTTCAACAGAGACGACTAGTACAGCTAAGCCAGAAACAACAATTGACCAAACAGCTACGGCAGTAACGACAGATGTGGTCAAAGCGGTGGATAAGGCATCAGCTGCTGTTGTTGGAATTAGCAATATTCAAACTGTGACAAGTGGTGGTTTTTGGAGCCCATCTACTACAAAGGATGAAACAGCAGGTAGTGGCTCAGGCGTTATTTATAAAGTGGCAGGAGATACAGCCTTTATCGTGACAAATAATCACGTAATTGAAGGAGCTAAGCAGTTAGAGGTTACAATGCCAGATGGTACGAAGGAAGAGGCAAAATTAGTCGGTAACGATATGTGGACAGACTTAGCGGTTATTTCAATCAGTTCTAAAAATGTCAAAACGGTAGCGGCTTTCGGTAATTCAGATGTTTTAAAACAAGGTGAAGCAGTTATTGCCATTGGTAACCCACTAGGTCTAGACTTTTATGGCTCTGTAACAACAGGCGTCGTTTCTGGTAAAGATCGTTCTGTACCTGTTGATTTAAATGGTGATGGGACATCTGATTGGCAACAGGAGGTTTTACAAACAGATGCAGCTATCAATCCAGGGAATAGTGGTGGTGCACTTGTCAATTTAGCTGGAGAGCTGATTGGTATTAATTCCATGAAAATTGCAGAATCTCAAGTTGAAGGTTTAGGCTTCTCTATTCCAATTAACTCAGCGATTCCAATTATTGAGGAATTAGAGAAAAACGGAAAAATGGAACGTCCAACAATGGGTATTTCTTTAACAGATTTAACAGATGTACCAGCATTTTATCAGCAGCAAACATTGAAATTACCACAAGATGTAACAACAGGTGTTGTCATTACAGATGTAAAAGGTAATTCACCAGCATCAAAAGCAGGTGCGCAACAATATGATGTGATTGTGGAAATGGATGGTCAAAAAATTGAAACAGCCATTGATTTACGCAAACATTTATACAATGAAAAGAAAACTGGGGATACATTAACAATGAAAGTGTATCGCCAAGGAAAGTTAGTGGAACTAAAATTAACATTAACAGATAGCAATGCATTGTAAAATCGATGTAAAAGCGGTAAGGATCTTGCAAAATCCTTATCGCTTTTTTCTTTAGTATGTGGATAACTAATCCAAGAATGTACAGAAAAATAATGCTGTGTCTTTTATAGGATTAGAACCTTTGTTACAATAGATTGTGGATAACAATGATTGAATTGTGAATAAGTTTGTGGAAATTTCGGAAAATAAGGAGACGAGTAATTATGGAGAAATATAGCTGTGAAAACCATATAGACCACGCTTTAGATATGTTTGTAGCGGAGCAAAAAATCTTCCCAATCATGAATAAAGTTGAGGAGGCTGAAAAGTTATCCACAAAGTGTAGCTACTGTGAACAACCAGCAGAATATATTGTATCAAGTAAATAACTTTACACAATATATAGGATAGATATGTGGATATGTTGATAACTTTTGTGGATAAACTGTTTGTAAATGTATTGTAAAGGTGGATAACGTGTGAATATAATGATTGTTTCAGTCGGAAAGCTGAAGGAAAAGTATTTAAAAATGGGTATTGATGAATATGTGAAACGATTAGGTAGCTATGCCAAAATGGATTTAATCGAGGTGCCCGACGAAAAAGCCCCCGAACAATTAAGCGATGCCGAAATGGAGATCGTGAAGAAAAAGGAAGGCGAACGCATCCTCGCCAAAATTAGCCCCGATACATATGTCATCGCCTTAGCTATCAATGGCAAAATGAAAACCTCCGAACAAATGGCAGCCGATCTGGAATCACTGATGACTTATGGCAAAAGCAAAGTTGCTTTTGTGATTGGTGGCTCTTTAGGGTTGCATGAGGATGTGTTAAAACGGGCAGATGAGCAGCAATCCTTTGGCAAAATGACCTTGCCCCATCAGTTGATGAAATTGGTGTTGGTGGAGCAGGTTTATCGGAGTTTTAGGATTATTCATAATGCTCCGTATCATAAGTAGGTGAGGTTTTTCGGTGGGTAGAGTGTGGGAAACCTCATTTAGAGATATTACGGAGAACCGTATCATAAGTAAGTGCGGTTTTCTATAGATGTGATGATTAAGCCTTACTTAGTTTTATTATGGTGAACCATATTTTAACCACAATTAGGATATTTAAAGATACTGCTAAATAAGAAAGGTTTGTGAGATTGTCAATACTTAAATGATATACTCTATCTTGGATGCTTGGACAATATTCCGTAGTCCATCGAAGATTATAGCTTTATGAATCCCATTAACTACAAGAAGAAAGAATTAATTATTCGACCCTAGGGGAATATCATTTGATTTTAAAATTTATTTATTATTTCGTAGATATCAACAAACTAACCTATGCTTGACTTACTCCTTTAGCAAAAGGGATTTTTAATAGAATGTCGAAAAATAACTAATAAAGTAGAATAGAGGAAAAAAGATGAAGAATATAGAAGGAGCACTTATAATGAATTTTACATTGTTAGAAGTAATGGCATAGGTTACTTGGGAATTTAGGAGGGTAAAAATGGAGTTTTCACAAAAAATACAAATACTGCGGAATAAAGCTCAAGAAACACAAGCAGCAAATAAAATTATAGATATGTTGACTCAATTAAAATTAAAGAATGATGATACAACTTCTTGTAGGTGGGTTTGGGAACTTATTCAAAATGCAAAAGATGTTGTTAACTCTAGCGGTATGGTTGATATTATTATCAACTTTCAAGAAAATGAAAAAATTGTTGAATTTAAACATAATGGCAAACTATTTTCAACGGAAAATATTGTTTTTCTTATAGAACAAGTTTCTACAAAAGATCGCACAGTAACCGATGCAAAAAACAAGAAGACTACAGGGAAATTTGGAACTGGGTTCTTAACTACACATTTACTTTCAGAAAAAGTGGAGGTAATTGGATATTTGCAGGATGTTGGTGAACTGCCTTGTTCTTTTAGTATTGCATTAGACAGATCTGGTAAGGATAAACAGTCAATAATAAATGCTATACAGGAGAGTTGCTCACAGTTAGATAAAAACACTACTATAACTAGTGATAGAACAATAAATGAAAAGAATTTCAACACTTGTTTTAATTATATTTTGGATGAAGAAGGAGTATTAACTGCGAAAAAAGGTCTGAAAAATCTACTTATTTCTGCACCTTACGTATTTGCTTTTGTTCCAGAGATAAATTCTATAACAGTCACAAGTGGTCCATTCAAACGGAAAATAAGCCGTGGCGAAATGATTACTAATAATGAGCTTGAAAATGCATATGAAATAGAAGTTATTGTTGAAACAACAAATAGAGGGAACCATAACTGCAAAAATAAGCATATCTTTGTTGTTGGCACTGAAGATTTATCACTTGCAGCTGAAATAGAAAAAACGAAGGGAAATGAATTTATTGTTAAATATGATGATGAATTGCCTCGAATCTTTTGTGATTTCCCTTTATTAGGGACAAATGATTTTTCATTTCCTGTAGTGGTAAATAACCCACTATTCAACCCGACAGAACCAAGAAATGGTATTCATTTAACGGATAAAAAACATGAACAAATAGAAAGCAACAAGGAAAGTTTAATAGAAGCGCGTCAGCTTTATATTAAGATGCTGGACTATTTCTCAGAAAAAGATTATGAAGGACTTTATAACATTGTTAAAATTCCTGAACAGTCAGAAAAAGATTGGTTATCGAAAGCATGGGTTGAGAAAGAAATAATTAATTCACTAAAATCTCACATTAAAGAAATCCCACTTATTTACACACATAGTGCTGAGAAAAAGCCTCTCTTTGATGAATGGGGGGATACATGTGTGCTTATTTCAAATGATTCAGACGAAACTATCAGAGAAAAGGTATGGACACTATCAAGTAAACTTATTCCTGATATGATTACAAAGCGCGAAGAATTAGAACTTTGGTACAATTCTTTATGGGATGAGTGTCGCAATTACAGTATATTAGATTTAATCGAAAGAGTAGAAGGGTTTAAAAATGTTGATGCATTATCAAAAATTATTATTGGTGATGTAACTGATTGGCTAAATGAACTACTGGTATTATTCTATATGAAAGAAGAGACTTTTGTTAACCGCCTTGGTAGAAATCCATGTATTTTGCCAAATCAGCATGGTGAATTTTGTACTGTAGATTCAATTTTCCTCGATTGTGGTATTGATGAAATTTATAAAACAACAGCTACAATCATAGATTTGGATTTCAAAAGCAAATTATTAGATAGGAAAATCAAGTTTGAATTTCCACCTGTTTTAAAAGAATATACACTAGAAGAAGTTTTTTCAGAGATTGAGAAGAAGTTACAGAGGTCACATCCAAAAGAAGATGAATTTTATCAAAAAATTATTTGCTTACAAGCTGAGCAAAACCAGGAACAAGATGATTTTTTAATTCTCGTTAAAAATTTGGATTTTGATTATTCGTGGGAAAAAAATAAGGTCTCAAAATATTCAAATACGATTCTTAAAACAGCATTGAAATTTTGGAGAGAAAAAATAAGTAATGATATAAGTTTGTGTCTATGCATTGAAAGGTTTACTTCTCACTTTAGTTTTGCTAATGAACATGAGGCAATTGATTGTCTATCGAATTTTGTTGGAGTTTTGGTGAAATATGAACAGGATCATTTATTAAATCATATTGGTATATTGCCTAATCAATATGGTGTCTTCAAAAAAAGCGCAGAACTTTCTCTCGATTCAGGAGAAATTGAAGAAACTCTCAAAGAGGCATGCAAATATGCTGGATATGATGTACGTGAAACATTGTTATTAAAAGACATTTTTTTCAGGTTACCTAAAAATAGAACTGTATATCTAGAGACCATTTCTGAGAAAATCACAAAATATGTGAAGGCGAATAAAAACAGTGTAGGTCAAAATAATGATGTTGAAAAAGAAGTTTTTAGAAAAACATATCTTTGGTTGAGAGAGAAATCATCTGATGAAACAGTTAAAAATTGCTTTAATGATTTGTTAACCAATTTACATTGGTTTTATAATGACAATGATATTGCTGAAAATATGTCTAAAGTGGAAGAATACAACGATGTGTTACAGAAATATGGTGTTTCTGGAGTGCAAGAATTAGAAAAGATATTGTCTCGCTCTGATATCGAAAGTGACTCAAGTACAACGGTAGAGTTATCAAAAGAACTTCTTGCACAATGGGGTATTTCAACTGAAGGAGATCTAAAACGGGCTCTTTCAAATAATATACTTAACGCCGAATTTCTCCATGATTCTAAAAGTAGTTTAGAAATGTTTAGCTATGTTAAAGATATTTTAGGGCGTTCCAAGAAAAATATTATCGATTTTTTAAGTGAGCAGTCAGAATATGATGTTTCCAATATTATGGAAATAAGTGATACTATTTTTGTAATTAGAAAACACAACAAAGAAATTTACTTAATAGCTCGCCCATCTGATTATGGTCAAATAATTCTATATTATGATTCTGAGCTAGATGTTCTGGATTACGAAAAAGATTGTGAATTGTGGGTTGAAGATGGAAAAAGCAATCCAGAAAAAATAACATTCGGTAAAATATTGAAATTAACAGGCGTTAATAAAATTCCTTTAAGGAGCATAAGAGAGAATTGATTAACATTAATGAGGTGCTGCAATTACTGCAATCCCCAGAGTCAAAAAATCTTATTTGTAGGCCCATAGAATTTAGACCGCAAAATTTGGCTATGTTTATCGCTGCTTTGTCAAACGTACCGGAAGAGTATGGTTACATTGTGATTGGGGCGAGCAAAAATACAAGTACTTATTCGATTAATGGAATAAGTACTGGATTTAAGATAGATGAACCTATTAAACGGGCACTTGGTTTATTATCTGAGCCACCAATTATAGATTTTGGGTGGCTTACTATTGAAGGTAAAAATATTTATGCCATTAAAGTAAAAAAGATTACAAGTACAATTTTCTTTAAATCTACGCAGGATATAGAATCACAGTCCGAGTTATTTATTCATAATCTTTACTTAGCTTGCATGAAACTCCAAGCTCGAAAACTTTATGTGAATGCTACTGAAGATGAGAGGAATGATTTTATTGCGGATTTATTAGAAACAAATGGATATAGACTAAAAGATCAAACTCGGCGAGGAAGTTCTGCTGCAGGAAAATCATCTGGCGAAGTTGATATATTTATTGAAAGAAATGGTATGCCATTTACTATTATAGAAGCACTTAATTTAGATAGTTTGAACACAAGTTATCTTAATATACATCTTGACAAAATATATTCCTATGATACAGCAGGAAATGCATTTAATGTATGTTTATCATATGTCAAAGTTAAAGATTTTGGATCTTTTTGGGATAAGTATTGTGCTCATGTTAAAAGACATGAATATCCAGTAATGCTTGTTTCATCAGATATAAATGCTGATAAAGAGTATCCATATTCTGATATAAGATTTATGACAACAAACCATAATCGTTCTGGAAAAACTACCTGTCTTTATCATATATGTGTGAAAATACAATAAATGTAAGTGGTATTATTATAATTAATCAATAGTATCAATTATAAGCACGAATCCTTGATTGCTCCAATTCAACGAGAATACCAGCAATATGTTAATGACTTAGCTATCCTAGAAAAAAAGCAATCGAATCTGTTAGATGCTTATATGGAAGAAACGATTTCCAAAAGCATCTATCAAATGAAGGTTAGAGGTATTGAAGAACAAATTTCCTCATTAAATGAATTACTGATACCATTAAAGGGACAACTAGGTTCAACCGTTTCTAGTGAAGTGACCTTTGAACAGATTAAGAATGTCCTACAAAACTTTCAAAAGGCTTTTCAGCAATCACTTACAAGGGAGCAAAGAAAACGCTTGTTACATTTGCTCATTCATCAAATTACAATTGATGAAGAACGGAAAATCGAGAGCATTCAACTTAAATTAAATAATGAAGTGCTAGAGGCATTACAACTAGGAGCAGGGGAATCATCTTCGGATGAATCTTCTGCTCCTTTTTCTGTTTTAATAGCTATCTAATTATAAGTATCAAAAGTGGCTTTTTATTAGGATAAATCATTATCAAAGCGAAGTGTTTTTCGTATAGGAAAATGGCATATTTAATCAGATATAAAAATATCGTGTAGGCTAGTATGTAAAATTTCCTAAGAAATAATTTATTGAGGAGAGAAATTTATGGGTTGTATTTGGAAAGCTATGAAAATTTGTTTTTGGTTTATGTTGATTATATCAGCTATTGCAATGATATTTATCTACTTTGAGGAAAAGGGAAATGAAACTTTTAGTCATGTTGAAGAGCTGGATGCCAAGGAGTTGGTAGCGGAAGCTTTTAGTAATTTGAGAGCTTCTGAGAGTTATCATATGTATTCTGAATCTAACTCAAAGGGGGATATTTCTAAATTTATTGCTAGCGAATCTGTACAAACAAAAGAAATATTTAATGTAGATTATCATACATTGAATGATTCTTATAAAATAACAGGGAATTTGGTTAAAGACAATGAAACAACTACTATTGAGGAAATAAAGGTGGATTCAGATATTTACCAATCTATAGATGGTGGAGAATTTAATTATGTTAGCTTAGATGGATTTACCATACTGGCAGGTGAAAAAACAGGAGTATTGGCAAATCTTGAATTTGCTAATGAGCCAAAAATAGATGATTTAATTGCTCAAGGCGATATTTCTGTAGGAGCTTATGAATCTAAAAAAGCAGATGAAAAAGACTATTATTTAATAGAAGGAAATATGCCTGAATCGTATGTATTAAATATGGTGAATCAAACCTTTTTTGGAGATGTGCATAAAGAAGCATCATCTTTTAAAATGGAAAATTTAATTGTCTTTGAGGATGAACTTCAAATGACAATTGATAAGGAGAATAAAAATTTATTATCAACATACATCCATCTGAGATTTAGCTTTGAAGTTGAAGGTCATACAATGAAAATGGATGTGGAAACAATTAAGAGATATTCTAATTTCGATGAAGTAGAAATGATTACTTTACCCAATTTAGAATAGGTGAATCATATATTTTTCCTAACGAAATAAATGATATGTTAATTAGGAGTAGGAGAATCATCTTGTATGACTTCCCTACTTCTTTTCGGTTTTGATAGCTGCAATTGTAAATTTCAAAATGGATTTTTGTTAGGATAATCCATTATTTAAGCGAAGTGTTTTTCACATAGGAAAATGGCATATTTAAAACAATAAAGGCGGAAGGAGATAAAGATGGATTATAGCAAGTTAGATAGTTCCTGTTTTAATGGCTCATATAAGGAATTTATTGAATTAATTGGATACAAAAATACTTTGCTAGTGTATAATCATTTTGCTGGTCAATATGTAACATTTCCTAAAAAATTCTTATCAGAACAATATTTATACGAAGCTATTGTTAATGAATATGATGGAACAAATGCGAAGGCTTTAGCGAAGAAATATGGCTATTCATATAGTTGGGTGATGAAGATATTGAAAAGGGAGCATTGCAACAAATAATCTACAAGGGTTTCATTTATAGGAGGAAGATATATGTGGAAGAAGGTTTTAATGTTAGTTATGATGATGGGTTTATTCTCAACAGGCGTGCTTGCTAATACTGTAGCTGTTCAGAAAGATAATAAGCAAAGTAGCACCAAAAATCAAACAGATTATACCTCAAAAGCTAAGCTAGTAGGTAATGAATATGTTTATAAAAGTAAGTATTACACGCTTCATGCACCAAAGGATACACAGAAAGATGATATTAACTTTGCTATCACTAATTTTAATAAGGGGATAGAACTAGCATTTGAAATTTATTCTAGCAAAGTTCCTGATTTAGAAGCGATATTATCAAATCAAACAGATTTTCCTACCAATATTTATTTAAAGAATAAATCAGATGACCCTTATGAATTTACTTATGTAAATGGAGGTGCAAGTCACAACAAGAAAACAGGGGCGTTGGAGACAGAAATTAAGATTTTAGTAGCTTCTTTATATAAAGGACAATGTTGTTCTTATGATGGGAAGTTTAAATATGATACAGCTTATGTTAAAAATTTATACATTGCTTCAGGATTAAATCTTGGAAGTGTCTTATTTAATGAAAGTATGAATTCTAAACCAAGTTGGTATAGTTCATCTGGTGCAGGTGAATTTGCCACAGGTTTTGTTAATTATAAGTCTCGTTTAGCCTCTAATACCTACAAAGATTATGCTAAGTATTGGAAGAGTGAAATTAAAAAGAATAATAAATTGCTAGTATTCAACAATGGAGATTTTGACTTTAACTATAATACGAATGTGGCAACGCTTTTCAATGCTTTTTTAATTGAAACTTATGGCGAAGATACTTACTTTGAATTTGTTGTATACGAAAGTGATACATTTTCAAAGAAAGAGGCATTTTTAGCAACCTATGGCGATATTAAAGAAATTGAAAAGAAATGGAAGTCATGGATTAATCAATAACCTTCTATGTATTGATAGAGAGAAGCAATATATATTCTTTGAAAAGTTTGAAAAGGCAAGTTTGAGTTTTGGAGCTATGAAGTATGTAAAAGAGCTATTCAAGATGATATTGGTAAGAAAAGTATTAAAATGATCTTAAATAAGAGGAGCCTTGGATAACGTTTGTTATTCAAGGTTTTTTCATAGGAAGGGGCATGATGAAAGGAAGATTGGAATTAGGTGATATGGTTAAATTCCAATCTATGTCCAAACAGGTGAAAGATAATATAATGGGAAAATAAAGGAAACCAAGAGACAAGAACAGATTAAGTATAATAAATGCTGAAATCAGCATTTAAGCACTTCACGTTATGTGAAAAAGGTTTAAATTTATATGTTACTGGAGGGTGTTTATGATACAGGAGATAGTTAGAATCTTTGAGAAGGCAAGTCGGAATTTTCTACAAGAGCAGAGCACCTTTATTTTGAGTGGTGTTTCTGAACGATCGTTATGTGGAGAGTTAATGAAATATTTAGCAAGGGAAATAAGTGAAACCAACTTTTCTAAATATCATGTTGATGTGGAGCACAATAGAAATGAAGGAGGAAAACTTAAAACAATTAAGAATGGTAAAGAGATAGTTATTCCTATTACATGTGACATTATAGTGCATAGTAGAGGGGAAAATATAAAGCAAGATAATTTAATTGCTATTGAGATGAAAAAATCTACAAATAATAAAGTAGAAAAAGATAAAGATAGAGAAAGGTTAATTGCCCTCACAAAAGATTCATTTGATAATCTTTGGAGCTACGATGGAAAAACATTTCCGCAACATGTTTGTCGCTACCAACTTGGTGTTTATTATGAAATTAACTTTATAGCAAGGCATGTAGTAATTGAATATTATATGAAGGGTGAACTTCAGAAGAATTATATTGTGGGGTTTTAGTTGTATTATAATTGATGAATAGAGGTTATCAGTAGATTTAATATGGGGGATTTAATGGACATTCTATCTAATGAAACAATAAATATAATATTACCAATGTTAGTAGTTATATTAACATTGTTGATTAAATTAATAGTTAATCACAATTTTACATGGATAGGGTTAGGAAAAGAAATGATTATGTTACCGGGTGATATAAGTATTCTTTCTATTTCTTTTATTACTAGTGCAATATTAGTTATTAGTAATAAATATGATAATGGATTACTATTAAATGCTATAGTTTGTTTACTATTATTCTTTTGTGCGACACTAATTGCTTTTGCACTATCTAAAAAAGCTTTTGATATATACTGTTTAGATAATAAGAAGGTAACAGAATGGGTTTCTTTATGCGGTTTGATATTGTGTTCATATATAATTTCTATTGTCATAATATACATAGCGACTATATTTTTACTTACAGGGGTGAAATTAAATGATTGATTATAAGGAACTAGCGGCTTTATTGGTCGCTATCATGAGTTTGGTCTTAGTTATGATGACAACTATTTTCACTATTCAAAGTAACAGAAAAAAAATGCGATATGATGACATATTGAAAAAAATTGAATTAGAGCAAATGAGACAGGAACTGGAGAATAAAATTTATGAAATAAATTATAAACTTTCAGAAGATAATATTAGATGGAATAAGATGAATCATTTAATATATGATGCACAAAAATTGAATTATGAACAAGATGTTTTAATGAATAATAAGTATTTTGATACTAAGGCATTTATTAAAAATATGGGAATTGATGAAGAATCCTTAGAATTTAATTCTGAATTAGTATTTATGTTAACGCCATTTCAAGATATAGAATGGGAAACTTTTGTGGCTGTAAGAGATGTATGTTCCAATTTATCTTTAAAATGTATAAGAGGCGATGAAAAACATATTAAGGGTGAAATATTACCAAGTATAATTAAATCAATGTTGGAAGCAAGAATAATAATAGTTAATCTAAATGGTAGAAATCCAAATGTGTTTTATGAATTAGGAATTGCTCATGCTTTAGGTAAAAACACAATTTTAATATCTAAATTTGGTGAAGAATTACCTTTTGATGTAAAATCAAAAAATATTATTTTATACAAGGAAACTTCAGAATTGAAATTAAAAGTTAAAGACGCCTTATTTAAAGCGATTATATAGAAAATTGCACAAAAAGAAAAAACTGTAATTTTCCATATTACGGTGCTCCGTATCATAAGTAAGTGAGGTGTTTTCGTGTAGGTGGGTGTCACAAACCGCACTTAGCCCCATCACGGAGAACCTTATCACAAATAAGTGAAGTTGTTAAAAAGACCACTCAAAACGTTGATGTTTCAATATTTTGAGTGGTTTTATTTAATCCTTGTTATAACCCAAATCATTAAAAGTCAAATCTTTATAGCCTTCTCTTATTTTATACGAGGTGATACATTGGTTTACACTGGCTCCACGATAATATTTCGTTCTAGCCGTTGAAAATATAAGATACGTTATTCGTACGCTAATTAATAATTTAAATATGCTATTATTTTGTTTGGTTAACCCTACTTAGACTATTAAGACAGAACCCTAAAGCTCAAAAGAGACTGAGACAAAAGTATTTTAGCCACTCAAAAAGCCGACCTATTGAAGAAACAATTGTGAAATGTTCCTTCATAGTGCGGCTTTTTCTCTTTAATTTAGATTAGTTATGCCTACTATCATTCGGCTTTTTGAAGTAATCATTTAGTTATGTCCCAACCTCAAACTTCTATTTATAAAACAAAACTAACAATAATACTCGAAAGAATACTCACAAGTGTAGCACCATACAAAAGCTTTAGTCCAAAACGAGCGACAACATTTCCTTGTTTTTCATTCAGGCTTTTGACAGCTCCGACGATAATGCCGATGGAGGAGAAGTTGGCGAAGGAAACGAGGAAGACAGAAAGAATTCCTGTTGTACGTTCACTAAAGTGATGATTGCCTCCAGACAAATCTAACATTGCCACGAATTCATTCGTCAGCAGTTTCGTTGCCATAATGGAGCCAGCGTTAACCGCTTCTGAGAAAGGAATGCCCATAATTAGAGCAATTGGAGCAAATACATACCCTAGTATCGTCTGGAAAGAGATATTGAATATTAGCTCAAATACATGATTGAATCCCGCCATTAATGCAATAAAACCAATCAGCATAGCCCCAACGATAACGGCAACCTTAAAACCATCGAGAATATATTCACCGAGCATTTCAAAAAAAGATTGCTTTTCATGCTCTTGGATTTCTAAAATATCCTCACTTGGACCAATTGTGTACGGATTAATGATGCTAACAATAATAAAGCCACCAAATAAATTTAACACTAAAGCTGTGACAACATATTTTGGCTCTAACATCGTCATGTACGCTCCAACTATGGACATTGATACAGTTGACATCGCTGAAGCACATAAAGTATACAAGCGCTGTTTGGAAAGTAGACCGAGTTGTTTTTTTAATGTGATGAAAACCTCAGACTGTCCAACCATTAGTGAGGCAACAGCATTATACGATTCAAGCTTGCCCAGACCATTTATTTTACTTAATAACAACCCAATACCTTTCATAAGGAATGGCAGGATTTTTAGATGCTGCAGAATACCAATTAATGCAGAAATAAAGACAATCGGTAGTAAGACATTTAAAAAGAAAGGTGATTCACCCTCGTTTGCTAAGCCTCCAAATACAAAGGAAATCCCTTCATTCGCAAATTCAAGCAGTGTCCCAAAAACAGTAGCTATACCCTTGATAATGATTAATCCAACCTCTGTATTTAACAGCAACAATGATAAAAGAATTTGAATAACAATCATCGCTATAATTGGCTTGAATTTTATGTCTTTTCGATTAGTACTTGCTAACCAAGCCAAAAACAATACAACAAAAATACCTAAAATAGAAATAATGTAATGCACGTGAAACCTCCTAATTTAAAAACAAACAACTGCCTAATTATAAAGATAGAAAGGGGTAATTTCAAATATTAAAAGCTGATAATAATTATTTTAGTATAAGTAAGCACGAAATCATTTTATCTAGAAGTATCGGTGAGTATTTTAATGTTCGTATTGAAATATGTGATGATGTATATTTATAAATGTACATTTTCAAAAATTAAGGTGTAATTCAATTCATTACATATTGTTTCTGACATTATGTTGCCCGTATTGGATTGAATAATACAAAGAAAGACCGTTTCACTAAATTTTATTTATATCAAATGGAGTGATTCAGCTTGTTAATCATAAAGGAGCGTGTTTTATATGCATTCTATAGAGCAAATAGGTAAGTGTTTTTGGTATATCACACCAATATCAGAGACAGATCGGCCAATATTGGGAATGGTTGTTGGCAAAAATAAGACATTAATGATTGATGCAGGTAACTCGGAAAACCATGCCAAATATTTTCTAGATGAATTATTAAAAAGAAACGTTTCAAATCCAGATATGGTTGTCCTTACACATTGGCATTGGGATCATATTTTCGGACTCTCAGCTCTAACAAATGCAGTATCCATTTCCTCAAAAGAAACAAAGATGGCAATAGAAAAATTACAACATCTTTCATGGTCTGATGAAGCTCTAGATGCACGAGTTAAAGAAGGAACAGAGATTGAGTTTTGTGCAGATGCGATAAAAAAGGAATTTCCTCATCAAAGAAATATCACAATTGTATTACCAGATGTAATCTTTGAAAAACAGCTGGAAATCGATCTTGGGGAAGTGACCTGTATCGTACAACATGTTGGCGGAAGTCATGCTTCAGATTCTGTAGTTGTGTATATCAAAGAAGAAAAGATTCTGTTTTTAGGGGATTGTATCTATTGTGATATTTTTTCTGAAAAGAGGAATTACAAAATTAATGAAACGCTTCAACTGTTAGATACACTAGAAGCATTTGACGCAGAAACGTATATTCTTTCCCATTGGAGACCGATTTCAAAAGAGGAGTTCAATCAAGAAATCACAATGCTTAGAACCATTGCAACATATACAGATACTTTCAAAGGTGAAAAACAAAAAATAGTAGAAAATTATAAGCAATATGTGAATAGGGAACTGACTGATGATGAATTAGAGGTAATAGATGAATTTACTAATGGCTATTGAAAAATGTGTTTTTATATTACGAAATAGCTGGTTTGAATGCAATTTTTTATTTAAATAAAAAATATCTAGAAGTGATATATAATTTAATTGCATTTTAAGTAGCTGTTGAGATTGTATTTGTCTTACTTAAGCTTCATTTAAGAGCACTAATTAATCACA
The DNA here is from genome assembly GCF_026012395.1 of Lysinibacillus piscis. Taxonomy (GTDB): domain Bacteria; phylum Bacillota; class Bacilli; order Bacillales_A; family Planococcaceae; genus Lysinibacillus; species Lysinibacillus piscis. The sequence goes on along the minus strand of NZ_BRZA01000005.1, from coordinate 131,581 downwards.
ACCTATAAACCATTAAAGACAATAATTCAAGAAGGATTATTGTCTATTTTTATAGAATTTAATGAATTCATGAGCAGATTTGTTGCAGAAAATGAAGGTGGTTAGTCTAATGTCTACTTTATATTGCTCAAATACATATATTCCAGAATTAGTACAAGCTAGCAAGTTATTAGCTGAAAGGAATAACTTTGAAAACTCTTGTTCAGATGAAGCTGAAAGACTATTATCAGTTCTCGTTGGGCAAATAACACATGGGAAAATTCTTGAGGTTGGCACTGGTTTTGGCGTAGGGAGTTCTTGGATACTGTCTTCTATTGCTCCAACAGCAAAATTTATTACGGTGGATAATTCAAAAGAAAAAATTGATGCTACTGCTCACCACATTAGACATAAACAGGCTGAATTTATTTATGGTGATTGGAAAGAGGTTATTGCTAAAGGACCGTTTCAATTTATTTTTGCCGATGCAGCAGCTGCAAAAACGATTGAAGGAGAGCTATTATTTCATACATTAAATGTTGGGGGAATGTTATTTATGGATGATTTTACTCCAGAAGAACAATTTCCAAATGAATGGAAAGGGAAGCCGGATAAAGTTAGGGAATATTGGCTAAATCATAGTGGATTAATAGCAACAGAAATTTATTTAACACCAAATTCAGCTGCAATACTGGCAACAAAGATAAAGTAAATTAGAATAGGAAGTGTATCTATGGAAGTAGCTAAAATGTTGAATATGAATAAGGAAGGCTGGGATAAATCCGCAGAACGTTTTTTCGGAAGAACGGCACTTCCTGAATACGGCCCCTTTGCTTTAAGCGAAAATGACCTTAACTTATTTGATGATATTTCAGATAAAAGGGTTTTGGATATTGGATGTGGTAGTGGACACTCATTAGAATATATGGCGAATAAAGGTGCAAAAGAGTTATGGGGATTAGACCTTTCAACAAAACAAATAGAAACTGCTACTCATTTATTATCAAATTAACAAGCAAGTGTAAATTTATTTGAATCTCCTATGGAAGTAAATCCAGGAATACCAAATAGTTATTTTGATATTGTATATTCTATTTATGCTTTAGGGTGGACTGTTGACCTCCAACAAACATTATCAAATATATATAGTTATTTAAAGCCAGGTGGGATTTTTATATTTAGCTGGGAGCACCCTCTTCATGACCGTTTATCCTATGAGCAGTCATCATTTAATTTTAGTAAATCTTATAATATTGAGGGACCAGAGTATAATGAAGCATGGCATCATAATGTGATTATTTATCATAGAAAATTAAGTACCTATATAAATACACTAGTAGAAGCTGGATTCATAATTGAAAAGGTAATAGATGAGGTTGCCTTGCCTGACACTCCCTCGGAAAATCCTTCAAAATGGTATTCAACCCAAAAGGCACAATTGGTTCCTGCAACTTTTATCATAAAAGCATCTAAAAAGTTTTAAATTATTGATAAACTATCAGGGAGCTGTCGAATAAGCTCCTTTTTGTTTGTACCTATTGTAGAGTTATATCGTGAGTAATGAACTGCTTCCCCATTGCTAGACACATCTAATCATGGGGAAGCAGTTCATTATGGTATTCAAAATTTTTTCTTAAAGGATGTTAGGGGATGATTGGGAATTTATAGTATGAAAAATGAAGAATATTTGAACAGCTTGATAGCTAGCGATAAAGAGGCTATTCTAATCTTAATTTAGTTCTTTAATTTTTCATCTGAAGGGAGATTGACGATAATGAATAAAGAAAAAGTAAACCGAGTTGTGCTAGTTGGGACAGGAGCTGTAGGCTGCAGTTATGCGTATTCCTTGATTAATCAGGGGGTAGCTGAGGAACTAGTACTAATTGATGTGAACGAAGCAAAAGCTGAGGGCGAGGCAATGGATCTTAATCATGGTATGCCATTTGCGCCTTCACCAGTCCATGTTTGGAGCGGCTCTTATCAAGATTGTGGCAGTGCAGACTTGGTTGTTATTACGGCTGGATTAGCACAAAAACCAGGGGAAACTCGCTTACAATTAGTTGAAAAGAATACAAAAATATTTAAAGAAATTGTCAAAAACATTATGGCAAGTGGATTTGATGGCATATTTTTAGTGGCAACGAATCCAGTAGATATTTTAACATATGTTACATGGAAGGAATCAGGCCTACCAAAGGAACGTGTAATTGGCTCTGGAACAGTATTAGACTCTGCACGACTCAGATTTGCATTGGGACAATACTTCAATGTGGACACAAGAAATGTCCATGCTGCAATCATTGGAGAACATGGCGATACAGAGCTTCCAGTTTGGAGTCATACGATGATTGGTATTGAGCATCTCGATACACTTTTAAAGCGCAAGGAAGATTTCAAAAAAGAATGTTTGGACGATATTTTCATTAATGTTCGTGATGCGGCTTATCAAATTATTGAACGCAAGGGCGCAACATATTATGGAATCGGCATGTCCCTTGTACGAATTACGAAGGCCATTCTTAATAATGAAAATAGCATTTTAACTATATCCGCTTATCTAAATGGAGAATATGGACAAAACGATGTCTATATCGGCGTACCAGCAAAGATAAATCGTGCGGGGATTCAAGAAATAATTGAAATTGAACTTAATGATACAGAAAAAGAACAATTCAGTCATTCTATTCAAGTACTGAAAGAGACGATGAAGTCAGTTATTTAAGAAGGAGTATTAAGGGATTTATCTTGGTTCAGGAGCATTGAAGGTGAAGTCTTCTGTATTTGACGCTTCGCTTTCGATGCAAAAAATCTGTCGAACCAAGATACAATACCTTAATCATTTTTTAGCTAAGTAACTTGAAAGTCATCTTGTGGTTCTACTTATTATGAATAATACGATACAAAAATGCTACAAACTGTGCGCGTGTGACAGGAGCATTCGGATGGAAATAACCATTATCCCCAAGAGCAATTCCTTCATGCTCTAACACGGCAATATAGCCTGTGCTCCAATGATCACTAGCAACATCCATAAAGGAGCTCTTACTTTCAGGCGTTAATCCAAGCACACCAACAAGCACTTTGGCTAATTGTGCCCGAGTCATGTTTTCAGTAGGTAGGAAAGCTCCATTTGAACCATCTATAATCCCAGCCTGTTGCAATGTCTTAATCGCATCATAATAAGGATGGGTTGGTGAGACATCTGAAAAATCATCTGATGTCCGTACTTTGTCGAATGAGAAAGCTCTTGTTAATAATAGTGCAACATGCATACGACTAATAGATTCCTCTGGACGGAAAGTGCCATCTTCATAACCTCGAATAATGCCCTGTGCTGCTAATTCCTCAATCATGTCCTTTGCCCAATATTGCTGTAAATCTTGGAATTTTACAATAGCAGTTGGTTCTTGTGGCGTTATAGGCTCGTCTACTTGTAATGGTGTCCACTTCGCATAGAGTGCTAAGCTCTCCTTTACAAGTGCGCCATCTACCCATGGTTTTGTAAAAGCTGCATCTTGATACCAGCCAGCAAAACGGAACCCTTCTTTTGTCGGCACAGGTAAATTATTTATTTTTGTATTAGAAGTCAATTCAATTGGTGGTATCACTGTACCATCATTTGTGTGAAACGCAATTTTTACAGGTACTACAGGAGAAAAATAATAATCATTCGATGGTGGTATATTGTTGTCATTTGATGCTGGTGGTGTAGTATTACCTCCTGTTGGGGGCGAGCTTACAATCCATTGCGCATACAGTGTGACATTCTCTTTACCTATTGGAAATGTTGCGTTTTCCGTATACGCTATACCTTTGCCATCAGCTTGTGTATTCCAGCCTGCAAATGTATAACCTGCTCGCATCAGATTACCACTATTGCCTTGAACCTTTACTACTTCATTTTCCTCATATTTTTTATTGTCCCGTGGTAGTGCGCCATTTGCATCATATTGCACTTGGTAGGTTGGATTTGTTGTCCATTGAGCATAGAGTATGACATTTGTTGCACCCATTTTGAATGTATCATTTGGCATATAGGCTATACCCTTGCCATCAGCTTGTGTGTTCCAGCCTTTGAATGTATAACCTACTTTTATGAGATTGCTACTATTATTTAATACTGTGACACTTTCATTTTCCTCATATATTGTATAATCTTGAGGTACTTGTCCACCTGTTGCGCCGTTTGCATCATACAGGATTGTGGCATTCGCTAGATTTTTCGTCCATTGAGCGTATAGTGTGATATTGTTAGTGCCCATTTGGAACGTTGTATTTTCGGCATAATGTGTACCTTTACCATCGGCATGTGTATTCCAGCCAGTAAACGCATAGCCCGCTTTTCCTAAATTACCACTATTTGCATGTACGGTTACTGAATTATTTTCCTCATAAATTGTATGATCCTCTGGCACATCGCCATCTGTCGCCTCATTTTTATTGTATGTGACAGTATAAAAACCTGCTTCATATGCGCCTAAATCAATGATTCCCCCTTGAATACGGGTCTTACCAGCAAGATCAACTAGCGTATTGTTGTGTCTATTGTCTCCTTTATTAATTGCTGGTGAGTGTGCTTTTAGGCGATAATCGGACGTACTTGCATTAGTAAATAGATCTTCATAGTTATAAATAGTCGTTTCTATATTTGTTTTTGTTTTGTGGAATTTAGCTAGTATTGTGTGATTGTCCTCTACGTCCAATAAACTACTTTCAATTGTCCCAGTATAGTTAAAAAGGGCAGGCTCATTATGATTACCTACGATAAGGCTGTTTCGGATGACACCGCTACCACCATAAATAGGGTATTTTATTCCTTGTGAAAATCTATCTTTTGATTGATTGTCGCTAATTGTGGCATTTATTAAGGTGAAGCTACTCGTAGGTTCATTAGCTATAGCGCTACCACCATCTGCTGAATTGGTATAGAACACTGCATTCATGAGAGAGGGGTTACTACTATTTATATTGAGCATGCCACCTCCAATATCTGTTGCTGAATTGTCATGGAACGATACATTCATAAGAGAGGGACTACTACTATTAAAATTAACTATCCCGCCGCCTAATTGTGCTGAATTGTCATGGAACGATACATTTGTAAGAGAGGAACTACTACTATTCATATTGATCATCCCACCACCGCCCATTGCTGAATTGTCATGGAATGTGACATTTATTAGAGTAGGACTACTTGCGTCATTCAGCATGCCGCCCCCCATCTCATGTGGAGTAATACCATTGGCATTTCCTGCTGTAATCGTCACACCATCTAAAATAGCTGTAGCGTCTAACTGTAAGCTGGCTGGATGATAAAGTACATGGTAGACATTATCTGTATTATCGCCTTCTATCCCGATATCTCCACTTAAAGTAGTTTCATTCAATCTCCAATTCCGTTGTGCTAAATCAGTTTCTGTCCCGTTGAAACCGCCATATAGCGCTACATTATTTTTTAACTGGAAGGTAGCTGTACGTTCGTCTGCTGGGTCTATTTTAATTGTTGGTTTATAGGTCCCAGCTGCTAGCCATATTTGTTGACCACTTTGGACGATATCTAATGCTGATTGTAAATCGGTGAAGGCATCTTCCCAACTACCGCCAGTATGTTGCCCAGTTGCATCTTTCTTGACATAGATCACATTATTAACGGATAGCTGATTGTTTACTTGTACTGTTACCGTGCTATTAGTTGTCGTGACTCCATTTGGCATATCATTAATAAAGCTAAATTTTGGTATGGCATCGTTCTCAACTTGTATTTTTGTATGAGCACTTACTTGATTCGTATAGAGTAATTGCAAAATAAGAAAAAACACTACTATAAGTGAAAAAACTCTAGTAATCCCTTTCATAGAACACCTTCTTTTAAATTTTTAAAATATTAGATTAGCTCATTAAATAAACACATATCCCTACAATGCCTACAATAATAGCTAAAATAACAAAAAACCATCGAGTAAATCTCCATGATAAATTATTACCATCCCACCATAATCTCACATAAAAGATTACGCCAAGTATGATCGTAAAAATACTACTGTATATAGCCGTTTCTAGATTGCTCATATTCTAACTCAAACCTCCTCATACATAAATTTAGAAATTATAAAACCCCTATGACGATGTATTCTCATCATAGGGGCAAAGCTCTATTTTTTGTAGTGACTTTTCATTCTAAAAAAGTCACGTTTTTTTGCTCCATAAAACATATTTTGAAAGTTCATCTCTGTTAGATATACCTAGTTTTTCGTAAATTTCCAATACGATATTCTTCAATCTCCCCACTGAAATACTATGCTGTTTTGCAATATTTGTGTAAGGAACACGGCGTGCAACAAGCTGGGCAATATGGTGTTCTCGTCGAGATAGGATAAGCGTAAGATTGTCCTGTGCAAAGCGATTGTGGAAGATAACCCAATTTTTCCATGTACAGTTCCATTGTGCAATGATGGTCTCATAAGATTGAGGGAATTCGAGTAACAAATGTCGTTCCAATAACCCTCCCAATGCTGTTACTCTATCTGCAAACGGTGTAATAAAGCTGTGAGGTAAGGCGATGTGCATAGTATCCACTAACCAGTGTATGGCGTCCTCCTCTTGCTTCGATGCATAACATGCCATAGAACAAGCTAAACGTAAATAGATATCCATGAAGGTAACTCCTTGCTTGGAAGTGTTTAGTGTCAATGTAGTTTGTGCCACAGCTAGCATGGCATCGAACTGGTTAATGGAATAAAAATACCTTGCTCGTAAATAGAGAGCCGAGGGTTTGAGACCAGATGGAAGAGCATCAAATGCGCCTTTCTTAATCCAGTCAGGTACCACATTTGAAGTAATGGAACTTACACTTAGTGCAAGCTCTGCAATAGCAATAACGCTGGCATTAGTACTATCCTTTATATAACTTTTGAGAAAGGTTTCGATTTCTATATAGGTGGCATAATCGCCTAAAGTATTAGCGGCTGCAATCGCTATTGAAGAGATACATAATCTTGCTGCATCATCTCCTTTAGTTTGATGGTAGCATTCCAATGTTTGTTGGAAATTTCCTCGCAAATAAGCAAGATGGGCTTCATAGACATATCGTACTTGGATATCATTTATAGTATTTAGAATAGCATCAGGATTATGTATAGGCATGGGGATAGAGGTAGCAGCCACCATATGGAGGAGGTCGGAAGAAAATAAATCTTGGGGTAGCCTTTTTTCTCTCCCTAGATTAGTAGGTTTTTCTGCATTAGATGGAATCATCCATGACCTTCCGTATTTTTGGGCATTTGGTATCCGTCCCTCAGCCAGCAATCGTTGAACTTGTCTAATTGAAACGCTCCATTTTTCAGCAATCTCGGCAGTGGTTAAGTATTGCATATAGATGAACCACCTCTTTTAGTAGAATTTTATACCATAATTATAGTCGTTTAAACGACGTATTACAATGAAGGATAGAAGGTAAAAAAGAGAGAAGGCTATGTAATCTGCCTTCCCTCTTTTTTTATTTTTGCACAACAGGAATCCACATTTCACCAAATACTAAACCATTGCGTTCGCCCATTTCCACCGTGGTATTTGGACCGCCAACATAGGCATAATCCGTTACTTCTGCTAAAGCTTGTCCAAAGGCAATACCAGTCAGCTGATTGCTTAATTCCTCGGCTGTATTGGCTTCACCTTTGACAACTAGATATTTACCTTTAGGAAATTGAATGATTCTTGTCGCCTCTGGTAATGTTGCTGTTGTCATAACACCCGCATAGTGCATCATTTTGTTATTCACAGCTTCATTCACAGCAAAAATATAATCATTTGTTGCTAAATTTTTGAGTGTATCTAATTGTCCATTCTCTTGGATTGCTTGCCAAAAATCAGATTTTTCTTTGTTGATACCAACGAAATCTGTGTAATCACTTTTTAATTCAACACCAATTCCTAATACGGTGAAACCTTCTTTTTCTTCAAGAATATAATTGCTCATGCTCATAACCTGCCTTTTTTTAGATTTAGTCAAATGACTTGTCTTTTCATTTGATATGTTTATAATAGCGTTTAATCATATCAAAAAATGATACTATTTAGGAGTCCATCATGAAAAAAGTCGAACGGATTAATGTCATTATGCGGTATATCAATAATCGCTCCCATTTCACCATTTCTGAAATCATGCGGGAATTTCATATTTCTCGTGCGACAGCGATTCGAGATATTCGAGAAATTGAAGCCATGGGGATGCCTCTTGTCGCAGAGGTTGGGCGAGCTGGTGGTTATTTTGTGATGAATAATTCTATTTTACCCAATGTTCGCTTTACTGATAACGAAATTAAAGCGCTTTTTATTGCTTTTATGGCAACGAGGAATCAGCAGCTACCGTATTTAACGAGTCGACAATCATTAGCTGAAAAATTACTAGGTCTGATTTCGGAAACGCAGCAAGATGACCTTGTATTGTTAAATCAAATGTTACTTTTTGAAGGAACAAATCCACATAATCCTGATTTACTTGAGCTATCTGATTTGCCACATCCAATGCTAGAAAAGCTAATTCAAATCATTCTTGTCGACAGTTATTTATTGCTCACACTAAAAGAGGGGCAATATTCAATTTACCTTGTCCATCTTTATCATGAAAAGGGTGTATGGTTTATTGAAGGCTTGGATTTAAAGGAAGAAAAGAGGAGAATATTCGCTGTCGATAAACTAATAGATGTCACATCTTTTATGGTGAAAAAACGGCTGAATAAAAAGAAGGTATTGCAAAAGCTTAGTGACCAGCAGGAGATCAACCTTGTGCTAGAATTAGCGCCAAAGGCAATTGCTCAATTTAAAAAATACCATCCTTTAAAATTTTCTCTTTCTTATACAAATCCATTCCAAACGACAGGTATTTTAAGAATCTTTATTGATACAGCAAATACAGAGGAAGTAACGGAAATTATAAATTGGTTGCTGTTTTTAGGTGAAGATATGACGATAAAGGAAATGCCAGCAGAGGTTTTAGAAGGTTTGAAGAAAGTAGCACAGTATATTCAAAGTCAATGTTAACTAAAATGGCAAAGGCTGTCGGAAGTTATTTCAGCTACTCTTTTCTCGACCATAACAGCAAGAATGAGGACGAAATAGAGTGGTGTTTCTTGCTAGAATGAGAACTACAAGCTTGATGTAGAAAGGATGAGCGTAACATGGTAACCAAAATTAATCTTACATTTGAAGAAATGTGGGAGAAAATTATGGCTTGTGACCGCAAATACGATGGTTTATTTTTTACAGCTGTCAAAACAACAAAAATATATTGTCGCCCTTCCTGCAAATCAAGGAAGCCGAAAAAAATCAATGTAGCCTTTTATGATGATATGGAAGCTGTTGAAAAGGCAGGATTTCGTCCATGTAAAAGATGTCAGCCTGAAATTGAACATTCGCCACATGATGCGGTGGTGATTCAAATTATCACGTTTTTAGTGAATCACTATAAGCAACGTTTAACGTTACAGGATATAGCCGACCAAATTGGCTTGAGCCCTTATTATTTAGAACGGTTATTTAAACAAGAAACGAATGAAACACCACGCACATACTTAGAAAAAATACGTGTGGATAAAGCTGCCTATCTTTTGAAGAGTACAACATTAACGAATTTGGAAATTTGCTATGAAGTGGGCTTTCACAGTACCTCTAATTTTTATAAGGCCTTTCGTAGTTTAAAAAATTGTTCACCGAGTGAATATAGGAGAGAGCTTCTAAATGCAGTGGAATGATTATGAATACTATATAGAGATTTTTCCACCGAAGGAATTTAGCTTTGCAGAGTGCTTACTTTTTTTGGACAGGTCTAATTTAGAGGTGCTTCATCAAATAAAAGAGGATGCTGTCTATAAAGTAATACAAGGTGTTGTATGTACAGTGACGTATGTGAATCCCTGTATTCAGGTGAAATTTGTATCGGAGAATCCACCAGCTATCGTACGTCAAAATGTAGCCCAATATATTTGGGAATGGTTTGATTTAGAAAGTGATTTACACGATTTTTATCAACTGGCAAGCCAAGATGATGTATTAAAGCCACTTGTTGATAGCTACTATGGTTTAAGAATTATCGGTATTCCAGATTTATTTGAGGCGCTTGTTTGGGCGATTGTTGGACAACAAATTAATTTAACTTTTGCGTACACATTAAAAAAGCGATTTATTGAGCAGTTTGGAGAGTGTGTTATTTTTGAGGGAGAAGCATTTTGGATGTTTCCAACTGTAGAAAAGATAGCAGGATTAAGTGTGGAGGATTTAAAATGTTTGCAATTCACAACAAGAAAGGCTGAGTATATTATTTTTATTGCGCAGGAAATGATGTGTGGTAGCCTTTCAAAGGAGCAATTATTGGAAACACAGGATATTCAAAAATCACTAGTCTCCATAAGAGGTATTGGCACATGGACAGCCAATTACGTGATGCTACGTTGCTTGCATCAAAGTACAGCATTTCCAATAACAGATGTCGGTCTGCATAATGCGTTAAAAGTTTTACTCAACCTTGAAGAAAAACCAACAATCCATGAAATCGAAACATATGCAGTGAATTGGCAAGGGTGGCAAGCATACGCTACCTTTTATCTTTGGAGGTCATTATATGGAAAAAACATATAAATTAGATTACAAATCACCCATTGGCATCATCGAAATAGTGGGGACAGAGAAGGCTATTATTTCGATATTATTTTCTGACAAAGAAAAGGCAGAACAGGTGACAGCACCACCCATTTTAATAGAATGTTCTACTCAACTTGATGAGTATTTTAAAGGGCTACGTCACGAATTTACGTTTCCTTATCAGTGGGAAGGTACAGATTTTCAGAAAAGGGTATGGAGCACGTTAACAACTATACGTTATGCTGAAACGGCATCCTATAAAGACATAGCGATTGCTATTAATAATGAAAAAGCGATTCGGGCAGTGGGGAGCGCAAATGGGAAAAATAAGTTAAGTATTATCGTTCCTTGTCACCGTATTATAGGCTCTAATGGCACATTAACTGGTTATGCTGGCGGTCTATGGCGAAAAGAGTGGTTACTAAATCATGAGCAATCAATGAAAAAGAGTAGGTCTTAAACGAGATCTACTCTTTTTACTATTAGATCATACAAAAAGAAGGGCTGATTTCCAATGAATATCAGCCCGAATAGATTATCTTGCAGAAATACCACCGTCAATAATGAATTCTGACCCTGTAGAGTAACTAGAATCATCAGATGCTAAAAATAGCACCATTTTCGATACTTCTTCTGGTTGCGCAATACGTTGTAATGGAATATGTTTTGAAAATTCCTCTACGGCTGCCTTTGTATCTTCTTGTACAACCATTGGTGTAGCAATAACACCTGGATGGACAGAGTTGACACGAATGTTGTAATGTGCGGCTTCTATTGCGGCTGCTTTAGTCATACCACGTACAGCAAATTTCGTATCTGTATAGCCAATTGCTCCTGCTACTAAACCATTTAGAGAGGAAATGTTCACAATTGAGCCACCATTAGCTTTTTGCATAGAAGGAATCACAGCTTTCATCCCTAAAAATACAGAAACTTGGTTAATATCTACAATGCGGCGGTATTCTTCTAAAGTTGTTTGCATTAATGATTTTGCCATTGTAATACCAGCATTATTGACTAAAACATTGACAGGACCAAAAGCCTCTTCTGCTTTAGCAATGACTGTTGCCCAGTCTTCCTCACTTGTCACATTTTGTTTTACAAAGATAGCATTTGTCCCTAATTCAGTGGCTAATGCTTGTCCTTTGTCTTCATTTAAGTCGGTGATGATTACCTTTGCACCTTCTTCAACGAATAATTTTGCATGGGTAGCGCCCATACCTTGTGCAGCTCCTGTAATAATCGCTACTTTCCCTTCTAAACGAGCCATAATGAGTTTCCTCCTAAAATATAATGATGAAGTGTTGATAGTCAACACGGTGAATTGAAATAAACTACAATTGTAAATTAACAGAATTAAATAGCTGGTGTCAATTCAAAACACTTATTTCAGAATATTTATCATAGCTATTGTGCTAAGCTGCTTTGAAGTCGTGTTATACTTTGTACAAAGTTTGTATGAAATTAGGTGACTTTAGCTATGGCAACAGAAGATCGGCGTATTATTCGAACACGCAAGAAACTAAAAGGTGCAATGTTAGACTTATTAAAGGAAAAAATGTTTAAAGATATTTCTATAACGGAGATTGCAAAGGTAGCTGGTTGTAATCGTGTCACATTTTATTCGCATTATGATAATAGTACGCAACTATTGGCAGATATCTTTAAGGACTATTTAGAGGAGCTTGCTCAATATTACCGAGATAGCTATAAGGGAAAAGAGTCGTTTTCATTAGCTGATCCGACACCAAACATCCCCATTTTTGAATTTGTCTATAATAATCAATTTGTATTTTCGCTTATGCTTATGGGTGAGGTGATTCCTGGCTCTCAAAACATTTTTTGTGATACGATGGGGAGTATTAGTCGCAAAGATTTAAGTTTACAAGCAGAAATTGGCTTTGATATTGATATTTTAAATAGTTATGAAACATATGCATTTTTAGGCTTATTTATTTATTGGATTAAACAGGGTTTTCAAAGTACGCCTCAAGAAATGGCAGAAAGATTAGCACTTTTACACACGACTCCTCTTGGTGAAGTGAAAGTTGTTTCTGATATATCGACATAAGCCTCTGTTTTTCATAAAATCCGATGCTGAGTTGAAAACTAGTAGTTATCTGATTTTTCTGATGTTTATACGCTCGTTTGGCTTATAGGTATGTTAAAATAAACAAAGACAAGCTAACATAACAAGGAGAATGATTATGTATAAATTATTAACAATTGATATGGATGGTACATTACTAAATAATAATCATGAAGTGACAGCAGAGGTTCGAGAGGCTTTGCAGGAGGCACGTGCAAAGGGAGTAAAGGTTGTTTTATGTACAGGTAGACCACTAGCGGGTGTTCAATCATACATAAAGGAGCTGCAATTGAATGGAGAAGAGGACTTTGTTATCGTGAATAATGGAGCGATTGTGCAAAGTACTTATACAAATGAAATATTATTTAAGCAATTTTTAAATTATCAGGATTTAATGTTAATCCATCAAACAAGCTATGAGCTGCAAACACCACTACACTTTTTTGATGAAAACTGTTTATATACAACAAATAAATTGATTAGCCCTTATACCGTACACGAGGTATATCTCACAAAAATACCTTTCCGTTATACGACATTTGATGAAGTATCACGAGATATTGAAATGCCGAAAGCCATGTTTATTGATGAGCCTGCAAAGCTAGATGCGACAATTGAGCGTATGCCAGCGATTATGAAGGAAAAATATGCACTTGTCAAAAGTGCACCATTCTATTTAGAAATTCTTCATAAAGAGGTAAGCAAAGGCACAGCGGTGCAAAAGTTAGCTGAAAAATTAGGCATTGCACGTGAAGAGATCATGGCAATGGGGGATAATGAAAATGATTTATCCATGATTCAATACGCAGGTTGCGGTGTGGCAATGGGCAATGCAATTGAATCTGTAAAGGCTGTCGCAGATTATGTGACAATCTCTAATAACGAACACGGTGTTGCACATGCAATTCGTGAATTGATTTTAAAATAAGATATACAAAATAGCCATCTGGTAGCAGTTCTTATTGCTACTAGATGGCTAAATTTATGCATATTTTACAGAGGCATATGTGATTCTAGTATTTTCATGTTTATTGAAGGTCTACCTGCATACGTCCAACGCCCTGCAAATACTGCCCATAGCGTGCAATCTCTAATTTGACGGGGCTAACAGGAGGTTTTTGGTTAGTGTCGATATCGAATGCTTGCCACATGAGTAGAAAGTTCTCTTCCTCAGAAATACTGGATAGATTCGCATAATAAAGTGTGCCTTCTGCATCAATTAAATGATTAAATGCTAATGTATGTTCCTTTTTGTGATAAGGTGCCATTTTATATTGAATTTCAAAATGATCTTTAATTTCAAGGTCTAGTTGAATGGTTGTAGGTTGATGAATGACCTGCTTTTTATCAAAGTCAATCATTACAAATGCATCCTCTTTATTAATAGCTTCAATATTATGGAATTCAATCGTCATATTTTTAGGTGTACGGAAGTAATTGCTTTCAAGCATAATGCTAAACTGTGTATCCTCGTATTGTCCAAATCCGACGATGCCGTTGCGAATTTTCCCCCATTCCTCTTGTTGTTCATCATAAATACGAATATCCCCAAAGTTCAAGATTTTTTTAGAATTGGATGAATCAATGGACATTTTTAGCTCAGAGCGCAATGGTGAAATAATGAGCTCATGCACGGTAAAACGTTGTCCATCTACTATTAGCTGTTTATTGATTGGGTAGTGCTTAGATGATTGAATATCCTTTTGTAAGGTAAAGGGAATAGCAAATAATGTTTCTGGTTCTTCATGTAATGTTAGCTGTAGTTCAAAGTCCTTTGATGAATAATCCATGCCTTGGATTGCTACAACGTCGATTTTATTTTCCACTTCATATGTGCCCTCGTCGTAAGCAGGCCAATTACTTGTAACGGCTGCTTGGATAAGCTTCCCATTATGTTTGACTTCAGGTAGAATCGATTTAAAATTTGCTAAATCTTCATTTGAATGAAGTTTATAGGAAATCATCATACCTGATTCATCAGCAACAACACCCGTAATGGTAAGGGTTTTACCGTTACGTGTTTGACTTTCATTCATCGGTTCAAAGTATTCATTATAGACAATATCCTTCATGCCTTTATCGTAGGCGATTAATTCAACGAGGGGCTTTAATCCTGGAATTTGTGCGACAGCCTGTGCAATAGCAGGTGATAAACGAATAGAGCCTATCATAACAAGCAATAGAAAAGCAGCGGCTAATGTTAGTTGTATAAATCGTTTTTGGCGCAGCTTCTGTTTTTTAAGGCGTTGATAGGCAAGTAGCTGAGCATCTGAGTGGAGCTGGTCTACTGATATGGCATCCAGTAAGTCAGTATATTTTTCTGGGTCAACTAATTTCATGAAATGTCCCCCTCTCCCCATAAATGACGTAGCTTTTTTAAGGTTTTATGTAATCGAGATTTTACTGTACCTTCAGGAATATTGTGTAATGCGGCAATATCACTGTTCTTTAAATCTTGAAAGTATTTCAAATGAATTAGCTCCTGTTGGTCAGTAGGAAGCTGCGTAATAATGTCATTTAGCTCAAATAGCTCTGTCATATGCTGAGGTTGCTCCATGAGTTGATCGGTAATCACCATGCGCTTTTGCTGACGTTGCATCATTAAACAAGTATTAATGACAATGCGTACTAGCCATGTTTTAAAATAGTGTGGCGATTGTACCTTATGAATATTTTTCAAGCATTGATAGGTCATTTCTTGAAGTGCATCATTTGCATCATGCTCATTTCGCATATAGCTATAAGCAACACGATACATCGATTCCTTATATAAAGCGAAGAGTTGGAGTTGAGCCGTTTCATCTCCATTAATGGCACGTTTGGCAAGGTCAATTTCATCCATTTGCACGCCTCCTTTAGTCATTAGATGTATTATGTAAGCATTTCGTTCATTTTTTTTTAACAGTATAGTAAAAACAACATACATCTTCTAGTGTTCAGAAGATGTATGTTGTTTGATTGATTACCAATTTGTATGGAATATTCCTTCCATATCATTACGCTTATAAGTGTGAGCGCCAAAATAATCACGTTGGGCTTGTAGTATATTGGCATTCGATATACCTGTACGGTAGCTATCATAGTAGGCTAATGATGAGCTTAAGCATGGTAGGGCAACACCCGATTGAATGCCTTCACACACAATATTACGTAAACTTTGTTGATAGCTAGCTGTTTTGTCAGCGAAATATGGTGCAATTAATAAATTCGCTAAATCAGCTTGTTTGTCATAAGCATCACTAATAACATTTAAAAACTCTGCACGGATAATGCAGCCATTACGGAAGATTAACGCAATATTTTGTAATGGTAAGTTCCACTGATAAAGCTCAGATGTCATTTTATATTGTGTAAAGCCTTGCGCATAGGCACAAATTTTAGCCATATATAACGCTTGGCGTACATGCTCAATCCATTGCTCTTTATCCAATGCTTGTGTACGATTTGCAGGTCCTGCTAAAATGGCTTGTGCTTGTGTGCGCTCATCCTTTAATGCAGAAATATAACGTGCAAAAAGAGCCTCTGTAATAATAGATGCTGGAATGCCATTGTCAATTGCTTGTAAACTTGTCCATTTACCAGTCCCTTTTTGTCCAGCTTGGTCTAGGATAACATCGATTAATGGTAAGCCTGTGATATCATCTTTTTTGCGTAAAATCTCAGCGGTAATTTCGATTAAATAGCTTTTTAATTCACCTTGATTCCAAGCATCAAAAATAGCAGCAATTTCTTCTACAGTTAATCCCACATTGTTACGCAAAAATGTATAAGCTTCAGCAATTAATTGCATATCAGCATACTCAATACCGTTATGCACCATTTTAACAAAGTGACCTGCACCTTTTGGACCAATGTATGTGCAGCAAGGCTCTCCATCTGCCTTTGCAGCAATTTTCGTTAAGATAGGGGCAACCTCGTTGTAAAAATGAAGATCTCCACCAGGCATAATAGAAGGACCAGTTAATGCGCCAACTTCACCACCTGATACGCCAATCCCTAAATAACCGATACCATGTGCATGTAATTCATTGTAGCGGCGCTCCGTATCTTGATAGTGAGAGTTCCCACCATCCATGATGATATCGCCTTTTTGAAGCAATGGAATTAAAGACTGGATAACAGAATCAATTGCTGCACCAGCTGTCACCATTAGAAAAATTTTGCGTGGTGTCGCTAATGATTGAACAAATGTTTCTAGCTCATAATAAGGTGTAAGCGTTTGTCCCTCTAGCTTTGTCATAAGCTGATCTGTTAAATCTCGTGTATAGTTATATACCGCTACTTGCTCATGATTATTCGCCATATTTAATGCGATATTGCTTCCCATAACTCCTAAACCAATGACACCAATTGTATTGACCATTGTTTCCACTCCTTATACAAATAAACTTAGTAATAAAATAAAGCCTAGTCCTGCTACGGAAATAATTGTTTCTAATAATGTCCATGTAGCAAATGTTTCTTTCATGCTTAAGCCAAAGTATTCTTTAAACATCCAGAAGCCAGCATCATTTACATGAGAGGCTACTAAGCTACCTGCGCCTGTAGCTAGTACAACTAATGCTAAATTCACATCTGTTTGTCCAAGCATTGGAATAACAAGCCCTGCTGTTGTTAAGGCAGCAACCGTTGCCGAACCAAGAGAAACACGTAAAATGGCAGCAATGATCCATGCAAGTAAAATTGGTGATAAATTTGTACCGTAGAATAGCTCAGCCACATAGTCACCAACACCACCGTTAATAAGCACCTGTTTAAATGCACCGCCACCACCGATAATTAATAGCATCATACCGATATGAGAAATGGCCGTTGTACAGGACTCCATCACCGTTTTGATTGGAATTTTGCGTGCAATACCCATTGTATATACCGCTACTAATAATGAAATGAGCATCGCTGTACCTGCATCACCAATAAAACGAATGGCTGCTAAAAAGCTATTATCCTCAAAGCCCATCGTTTTTTGCAGCAATGTAATAATTGTAGCAATCGACATTAAAATAACAGGTAGTAAGGCAGTGAACACACTAATACCGAAACCAGGTGTATCTTCAAGCTTAAATGTTTTTTGCTCACCTAATGAAGCGATATTACCTGTTTTTGTAAATGATTCAGGTACTAATTTTTTAGCGATTTTCGTAAATACAGGACCTGCTAAAATCACAGTAGGAATGGCAATGATAAAGCCATATAATAATACTTCTCCAATATTCGCACCGTATTCACCTGCGATAACAGTAGGACCTGGATGTGGAGGTAGGAAGCCGTGTGTGACAGATAATGCGGCGGTCATCGGAATCCCTAAATATAAAATAGAGACTTTTAATTGTCTTGAAATCGCAAACACAATAGGAATTAATAATACAAGACCTACTTCAAAGAATAGCGCTACCCCAATAATAAATGATGCAGCTACAACAGCCCATTGAATGCGCTTTTCGCCAAATTTATTGACTAAAGTCATGGCAATGCGTTGTGCACCACCTGAATCAGCAATTAATTTACCTAGCATCGCACCAAGTCCAAAGATAAGTGCTAAGTGTCCGAGTGTGCCACCTAAGCCAGCTTCAATTGTTTTAACAATTTCCTCTAAAGGCATACCTAATGCTAAGGCAACACCAAATGAAACGATAATAAGTGAGATAAATGTATTGAGCTTGAAGCCCATAATTAAAATTAATAACGCAATAATCCCAATTCCTACAATAACTAATGGCATGTAAACGCCTCCTTTTATTGAATTAGCCCACGTTGATACTGGGCAATTGCTGTATAATCTTGTTCTAATGCTCGTGATAAATGAATGAAAATCGGCAATAATTGACGATATTCTTTTATGGCTTCCTCTTTTGGCATATGTTTATATGTTTCACCAACCATATCAGCTACAACATCAAAGGAATCAATTCGTTCTGTAGCATATAGCCCTAAAATACATGCACCTAAGCAAGAGCTTTCATAGCTTTCTGGCACGATGACCTCTGATTCAAAAATATCTGCCATCATTTGTCGCCAAGTTTCAGAGCGTGAAAAGCCACCTGTTGCCTGTATTCGTGTGACAGGGCCGTCCATACACTCCGT
Organism: Lysinibacillus piscis; assembly: GCF_026012395.1. Taxonomy (GTDB): domain Bacteria; phylum Bacillota; class Bacilli; order Bacillales_A; family Planococcaceae; genus Lysinibacillus; species Lysinibacillus piscis. The sequence continues at coordinate 112,794 of NZ_BRZA01000005.1, read as the reverse complement.
TAAAGCTAAATAGACGGTATATAAATTGTAAATAACCCCTTCAAGGGCAGCCCGAATCATATGCTCCTTTTTATGAGCCATTGTTAAGCCAAAGAATGACCCACGTACATCTGGGTTCCATAAAGGTGCACGTTCTCCTGATAAGTATGGGTGGAATAATAACCCATCCGATCCGGGTCTTACACGTTCAGCAATCTTTGTTAATACCTCGTATGAATCAATGCCTAATCGTTTGGCTGTTTCTATTTCAGAAGAGGCAAATTCATCTCGAATCCAGCGAAACACCATACCTCCATTGTTGACAGGCCCACCGATTACCCAATGCTTTTCTGTTAAGGCATAGCAGAAAATTCTACCTTTACTATCGGTTTGTGGCTTATCAATAATGGTACGAATAGCTCCACTCGTGCCGATAGTAACGGCAATTTCCCCCTTATGAATCGCATTGACACCTAGATTAGACAACACACCATCGCTCGCACCAATGATAAATGGTGTTTGAGGATCAATTCCCATTTTTTTCGCTAGTTCGAGTTCACAACCTTGAAATGATTGTGTGGTTGGCACAAGTGTAGATAATTGCTCCCTCGAAATGCCTGCAATGTGTAATGCTTCTGTATCCCAATCCAATGTTTGAAGATTCATCAATCCCATACCAGAGGCTAGTGAATGGTCAACAACGTATTGATCAAATAGCTTTTTGAAAATATATTCTTTAATACTGATATATTTTTTAGCTTTAGCTGCGATAGCAGGGTACTCATGTGTGAGCCAAGCGATTTTACTTAATGGTGACATCGGATGAATTGGTGTACCTGTACGCAAATAAACAGCATGTCCGTTAAGCTCTTCTTTAATTTTGCGTGCCCATCCTTCACTACGATTGTCTGCCCATGTAATAACAGGTGTTAAAGGTTGGCCTGTTTCATCGACAGCAATGACACTGTGCATGGCACTACTAAAAGAAATAAAGGCTAATTTTTTCTCTATGTGCTGCGACATAATAGTGGCGATAGCTTGTAGTACAGCTTGAAAAATTTCCTCTGGATTTTGTTCAGCGGTTGAAATATCAGGCGTATGTAACGGGTAGCCTATATTTTCTTGCTGAATAACGGCACCTTGCGTTGTGAATAATACGGCCTTTGTGCTAGTTGTTCCAATATCGACACCTAACATATATTCAGTCATTTTGCTGTTCCACTCCTTTTATGAGTATTTGTTGAGATCTCCATAAATCCTCGACTTTTCCTTGAACATCATCAAAGTTGTCATGTAAAGATTGCACCATTAATTTTCGGTCTTTCGCTTGAATGGCTTCAATATAGAGTTCATGGTTTTTCACAATACGTGGAAAGTCCTCATATTTTTCTTTGAAGCGCATACGCATCGATAATAGAATGAGGCCTTCCATAACAGGCTTTAGGTTATTCCAAATCATTAAAATATAAGAATGTTCAACGGAGCGAATAATCGTTTCATGAAATAGCAAATCTTGATAGGAAAATTCGTCTGCATCGTGATATTTAATAGCAACTTTCATCATTTCTACAATTTTGCTTAGCTCCATTGTTAAATCAGCTGTTTCTATTTTTAATAGACGTTCAAAAACAAAAGTTTCAATTAATAAACGTACATCATAAATTTCTTCAATTTCTTTATCTGTTAAACCGAGTACGACTGCCCCCATACGCTCTAAACGAATAAGATTTTCAGATGCCAGCATTCTTAGTGCATCGCGAATGGGTGAACGACTAACGGCAAATTCAGCGGCTAATTTATTTTCAGAAAGAATGGTACCGCTTTCAATGACACCTGAAATGATATGCAATCTTAGTTCAGAAGCTACTTGCTCACCAGTAGAAGACTTAGCAAGCCATTTTTGAGGATAGAGTAAATTTTTAGGCTCATTCATCATAAGTTCACCTTCCAACTACAAAGTATACTTGTATACAAGTATTATAAACGGAATTGTCAATAATGCAAGCGCTTTACAAATAAAATAAATTAAATTTTCAGATTTTTAAGCATAAAAGTATGAGAAATGCAGTTATGGCAAGGGATTTTACTAGTATGGATGAGATAGAAGTGATATGATAAATTTTATGGATTAGCTTAATTACAAGAAAAAATTTTAAAATAGATGATGATAAATAAGGATGGATAATACTATGCAATATAAATTAGTTGTATTAGATATGGATGGTACATTGTTGAATGATAATCATGGTGTGTCAGAAGCAAATAAGGAGGCCATTCACCGCATAAAGAAAATGGGCGTCGGTGTAACAGTGGCAAGTGGAAGAACATATGAATCCATTTATCCTTTTATAGAAGATTTAGGTATTGATTTACCGATTATTGCAGCGAACGGAGCTTTTATTAAAAACCCTTTATCTGGTGAAGTGTATTATTCGGAAAGCTTACCTCGCCATTTAGCAGAAGAAATCATTGAATATGGGCAAAAACATCAGTTTGAAATGAGCCTTTACCTTGATGCAGAAGTACATACTTTTAATGAGAGTATGGCAAAAGTCCACCTAGAGTTAGAAAAGTTACAGGCTAAGCTTATTGACAAGTTCGATAGTGATAAAGAATTATATAAAATTATTTATGGCCAAACGCCAGAAAAGATTGAAGAGGCATGTGAATATTTAGCCGATAAATACAAGGATAGCCTTTATATTACACGTTCAGCAGATATGTGTTTAGATGTTATGAATATGAATGTATCAAAGGGGAATGGTCTTCAACAAGTGATGGAGAAGCTACATATTTCACCTGAAGAAGTGATTGTGATGGGGAATAGTTTTAATGACTTACCAATGTTTGAGGTGGCGGGTCTTGCTATTGCTATGGATAATGCACCACAAGAGGTAAAGAATATGGCAGATTTTGTTACTATATCAAATAATGATGATGGTGTTGCACATGCGTTAACTAAATTTATTGGTTAAGTTTTGATATACTGAAGATGTAATAAATATTGCTTCAGTGAAAAATATCAACGTCCTACTACTCATTGAGCATCACCGACAGATAGGGTAGTCTAACGTTTTAAGAGGTGCATAAAATATGCATTCACCATTGACTATGATTATTACTTTAGCTTGCACATCTGGTGTATTAAATTTGTATTTATGTGTGCATGTATTGATGAAACGCCATCATTACACAAAAATAGCTTATTGGTTTATCCTTTATACAGGTTTGCTGGCTATTTATTGTTTTGCCTCAGCATTTGGTCTGATGGCAACTACGATGACAGCTGCTAAGTTTTGGGTAACGCTACAGTATGTCGGAATCGCCTTTTCAGCACCAATCGGCTTACTATTTATCATGTACTACTTAGGATTGAAAATAACGACACAAAGGATTGTCGCCTTATTAATTATTCCTTGCATTAGCTTTATTATGGTAGCAACCAATGATATACACCATTTTCATTATAGAATATACGAATTTGACCCACATCTAGGAGCACCGTATATTGAGCAAGAAATCGGAATTTGGTATATTATTCACGGTGTGTTTACCTTTACTTGTCTACTTGTGGCATTTTTATTAGTGCTATTTCAATGGAGAGAGACAGCTAAAACATATCGTGTACAATTAATCTCTTTAATGTGTAGCCAACTAATCCCAATGGTAACGTCTTTTATTTATTTAATGGGTGTTATATCACATGGAATTGATCCAGTACCTATTGTTATGCTAATTTCCTCATTGTTATTTTTATGGTCTATTAGCTCCTCACGATTATTTCGCATTATGCCTGTGACGAAAGATGCTATTTTCAACAGTATCAATGATGGTGTTATCGTATTAGATGAATTTTATCGTCTTATTGAATTTAATCCAGCGTGTCAGAAAATGTTTCCTCAATTGGATAAATCAATGTTTGGCAAAGATATTTATGAGGTTTGGCGAATGTTATCAAAGGATGTTATGCCATTTCAATTAGATACGATTACGAGTAGTTATGAATGTCAATTAGAGTTGGCTGATACAGCGAGTTATACGTATCGAGTTCAAGTGACATTATTACAGCATTCTCAAAATAGTAAAGGCTGGCTCATTATTTTCACAGACATTACAGAGTTAAAAATGTTGCAAGGAAAGCTAGAAAATTTAGCTTACTATGATGAGTTGACGCAAATTTATAATCGTCGTGCCTTTTTCCAGCAGTGCAATAAGGAATTTGAAGAGGCACAAAGAACATCTACAGCCTTTAGTGTCATATTAATGGATATTGATTATTTTAAAAAAATAAATGATGTATATGGGCATGTTGTAGGTGACCATGTACTTGTTCATGTAGTGGAGATGTGTCAATCTCAATTACATCATCGAGAAATATTGGCTCGTTATGGCGGGGAGGAATTTGTTCTTGCGTTAAATGACTACACATTAGTAGAGGGAGAAGCTTTAGCAAACCGTATTCGCCAACATATCGAGACACATCCTTTTCTCTTAAACGGCGAAGCAATTTCAGTAACAGTTAGTTGTGGTGTTGCCGAAATGCAGGAAGAGTTGACTTTATACCAGCTTCTTAACCGAGCAGATCAAGCATTGTATGTAGCAAAACAGCAGGGGCGCAATCGAGTACAAGTGTCTGAGGATTAATGGAATATGGAGAAGTTACAATCAAAGGGTGTTTTTCCAATTCCTTTTGATTGTAACTTCTCTATTTTGTTTCTGCTGAAATAAAACAATAGAAAGCGCAGAAAATACTAATAATTCTTATATAGTTAGTTGATATGTTAATCTTCGACTAATTGTGATAAACTGCAATAAGGTAATAAATGATACAGGAAAGATTTGTGTGTCGATAAAGTGAATCTTTTCTGCAAATCTTAATATATAAGGAAGGTAAAAATGAGTAACAGACAAATTAAATCAGATGTTATCTTAATTGGTGCCGGAATCATGAGTGCGACTTTAGGAACATTGCTTAAAGAATTAGCACCAGATTGGAAAATTACAGTATTTGAAACACTTGATAAAGCAGGTGAGGAAAGTTCCCAAGAGTTAAACAATGCGGGAACAGGGCATGCTGCTTTATGTGAGTTAAACTACACATCAGAGAAAAAGGACGGCACTATTGATATTAGTAAAGCTATTAATGTCAATGAGCAATTCCAAGTGTCAAGACAGTTTTGGTCACATCTTGTGAATAAAAACATCATTCAAAATCCACAAGACTTTATTATGCCACTACCACATATGAGTTTAGTGCATGGGAAAGAAAATGTAGAGTTTTTGAAAAGACGTTTTGAAACAATGACTAAAAATCCTTTATTTGAAGGAATGGAGTTTTCGGATAATCCTGAAACATTAAAGCAATGGATTCCATTGATTATGCAAGACCGTACAACGGATGAACCAATTGCTGCAACAAAAATTGATACAGGTACAGATGTGAATTTCGGTGCATTAACACGTATGTTGTTTGCCCAATTACAGGAGCAAGGCGTAGATATTAACTATAAACATAGTGTTGATAGTTTGAAGCGCACTAGTGATGGCTCATGGGAAGTCAATGTCCATGACTTAGAAGGCTGTAAAATGGAATACCATACAGCGAAATTCGTATTTTTAGGTGCTGGTGGAGGAAGCTTAGAATTGCTTCAAAAATCAGGTATTCCTGAAGGGAAGCATATTGGCGGTTTCCCAATCAGTGGCTTATTCTTGGTATGTAAAAACCAAGAAATTGCGGATCAACACCATGCAAAAGTATATGGTAAAGCAAAAGTGGGCGCACCACCGATGTCTGTACCACATCTTGATACACGTTATATTGATAATAAAAAGACATTATTATTTGGCCCATTTGCAGGCTTTTCACCGAAGTTTTTAAAAACGGGCTCAAATATGGATTTATTCGCTTCTGTGAAACCACATAATATCACGACATTATTAGCAGCAGGTATGAAGGAAATGGCTTTAACAAAATACCTAATCCAGCAGCTATTATTATCAAAAGAGCAACGTATGGAAGAATTACGTGAATTCATTCCAAATGCGAAAAGCGATGATTGGGATACTATCGTAGCTGGGCAACGTGTACAAGTAATTAAAGATACAGAGGCTGGCGGTAAAGGAACATTACAATTTGGTACAGAGGTTGTCAGTGCAGAAGATGGTTCCATTGCGGCATTATTAGGGGCTTCTCCAGGAGCTTCTACAGCTGTTCATGTTATGTTGGAGGTCATTAGAAAATGTTTCCCACAACAAATGAATGAATGGGAGCCAAAAATTAAAGAAATGATTCCATCTTATGGTGTATCATTAGCTAACAATCCACAGCTACTAGCTGAAATTAACAAATCAACAGACGAAGCACTTCGTTTGAAATAAAGTAAAGAGCCTTCAATCCTATTAAGAGATTGAAGGCTTTTTTGGTAGGTTAATGCTCATCTTTCTTTATGAAAAAGGGAGAGCGTGCAGGTCTTTCTAGCGGCGTAATATTGATAATGAAATAGCTAATAATCAATATTAGAATAATAATTGAGTAAATAAATGTATCCATAGGGTGGTCGTGTTCTACAATAATTAAGCGAATCATTGCTGTAATCCCAATGTAAATAAAGTAGCGCAATGGGAAGTGATAATCTTCTTTAAAATATTTAATAATCATTGTAATGAATTCAAAATATAAAAAGAAGATAAGAATATTCGCTAAAAATAGCTTATAATCTCCATCATTATTCTTGAATAATAAGATATTAAAAAACTCAAGTAGCTCTTTAAAGAGAGAAAAGGATAAAACAAGTGCCAACAGGACAAGACAAATATTTAAAAATAATTGTAAATATTTTGGGACAGCTTTGACGAGATACTCATAAGTAAAATAGTTTCGTTTCATTGAATGCCTCCATTCTTCTAAAGAATATATGCTGGCATTGTAGCATGTTAGGATGAATAATTATCGTATTTTTTGTTAAAATTTAGTTAAGAGCTAAAAGAATTTTTCCACAATAAATTAACGGTATGCTAAAATAGAGATGCGTAAATATCTATAAAAAGGGGTTTTTGATTATGGCAAAAGCAGCAAAAACAGATGCTAAAATTACACCTGAGCGTTTAGAGGAAGCGTTGAATGTACGTGATCGTCTAATTATCGAGCTATTAGTACAAGTATTGGATGAAAAGCTAGTAATTGAACGCCCAATTCTACGTGAGCGTGTTGGGAACCTTGTCGATCTTTCAGAGCATGATGAAGAGTTAAAAGAAACAATTCATGCCCTTGTGAATAAGCTGTAATACATGTAGAAAACAAAATTATCTTGATTTAGCAATAAAACGCTGCTAGATCAAGATAATTTTTTTGTGAATCATTAAGTAAAACGTTCCACAAGGTCATGCATATTCTCTGCCTCTGTATGTAATTCGACAGAGGAATGCATGATGGAGGTAACGGCTGATTTTTGTTCATCCACAGAAGCATTGATTTGTTCTGTAGCGGCAGCAGATTGCATGGCTACACTAGCGATTTCATTAATTGTCTGCACAACAACAGAGCGATTTTCGTCCATTTCTCCCATATTACTACTTAAAGAATGAAGATGCTGTGTGATATCTTGAATCGCATCTGCTAACTGGGTAAAGGCATGTTTAACTTCATGGATAGATGAAGTTTGATCTTGTGAAAGCTGTAGTGTATGCATCATTTTCGTATCGGCATTAACAGTATCACTTTCGATTCGTTGCAATAAATCTCTTACACGACTTGTCGCTCGATTCGTTTCCTCTGATAAATTTCGTACCTCTTCCGCTACAACAGCAAAGCCTTTTCCATGCTCCCCAGCACGTGCAGCCTCAATACTTGCATTTAGTGCCAATAAATTTGTTTGCTCTGAAATAGAGGTAATGGTTTGGACAACTTGTTGAATTTCAGTCATTTGATTTGTTAGGCTTGAGAAATTTGCCCGTAAATCTTCAATCACATTGGCGAATTCCATAGAATTTTGCTGTAAACTATCTATCTTTTTTCGCCCATTTTCTTGAGATTGGTTGATATCATTCATATGGTTTGTAATGGTATCGTATTTTTCGGTTGCTACAGAAATGAGTGTCGATAAATGATTTACTCTATTAATAGCTGTATCCGCTTCTTCTGCCTGATGAACAGCACCTTTTGAAATTTCTGTAATGGCATGGTGGATTTCATCGGTGGAGGCGGTAGTTTCTTCTGTAATGGCACTCAGCATTTCGGAAGAAGTACGCATTTTAAAGGCACTTTCCTTTGTTGTATGGACCATAGCGTGTAAACTCTGCTTCATGTTGTTCACGTTTTGTGCAAGTGTACCTAATTCATCATGAATAACAATTGGAATGTCTTCTCCAGTTAGTTTTCCCTGTGAAATATCGGAAGTTGTTAGCATAATACGGCGTATATAAGAAGTCATTCTACCAGAGAAATACCAATACAAGCCAACACCTAGTATTGTTGAGATCAGTGTCAGAGCCAATGTAGAGTATAGTACACGGTTTGTACCAGCATTGAAGTCCATTTCATATGTACCAGCAGCGATAACCCAGCCCCAATGCTTGTCGGTGATGGCATAGACAATCTTTGGTGCTTCCACATTTGGATCACTTTGGAGTGCCCAATCATATTGAACATAACCGCCACCTGATTTTGCTACATCAATTACTTCTTTGATGAAATAACGACCATCCTCCGTGTGAAAATCAGATAAATCTTGTCCTTCAAGGGAAGGGTGTGCAATGGCAATACCATTGTCCAAAAGTGCATAAAAATAAAACTCATCACCGTATGTGACTGGATTGTCAATAGAGCGTTTACCATCCTCTATTTTTTTACCTATCATTTGTATACGAGCTTGCTCCTGTGCTTCTGCTAGTGTTAGATACCCAGCTTGTACTTGGTCATCTAATTGTGCAATAAGTTCAACGAGCCCTAATGTTCCATTTTTCAAACTTTGACGACCTAATGTTTCTAATTCATTCTTGGCTACAAAGTAATTGACTGTACCAACAAGCACTGTCGAAAATAATATGACAATAACGGCTAACATAACAAGTTTAGCACGCACTGACTTCATCATAGGTAAAACCGCCTTTCTTTTTAAATCGTTAATTACGAGATAAGTATGAGATATATTTAATTATAATATAAATAATACCTATAAAATAGAAAATTCTGAAAAATTTATATTTATGATGGCTAAAGATGTATTTGGATAAAATTAAAAAGACAGAAAGGTTGTTAAATCAACATTTCTGCCTTTTGCTATTTATTCTTTGGGAGAAGCATTAGCCCCAATTGATTATTAATATACTTTATCACCGTTAAAAATAGAGTTTTTGACAATGACATAATCTACATTACGAATGGCATCTAGCTTCGTGCCACCAGCGTAAGAAATAGAAGATTGAAGGTCTTGCTGCATCTCGATTAATGTATCATGAATGCTACCTTTATGTTCAACGTACATTTTTTTACCTTCTACATTTTTACGTTCGCCTTTTTGGAATTCTGAAGCGGAACCGAAATATTCCTTTACGACTTTGCCATCTACTTCAATTGTTTGGCCAGGCGATTCTTCATGACCTGCAAATAATGAGCCAATCATGACCATTGATGCACCGAAACGAACAGATTTTGCAATATCACCATTTGTACGAATACCACCATCGGCAATAATTGGTTTTGTTGCTGCTTTTGAACACCAACGTAGAGCAGCTAATTGCCAGCCACCAGTGCCGAAGCCTGTTTTAATTTTAGTAATACATACTTTCCCTGGTCCGATACCAACCTTTGTTGCGTCAGCACCAGCGTTTTCAAGCTCACGTACTGCTTCAGGTGTGCCAACATTACCAGCGATAACGAAGCTAGTTGGTAAATGCTTTTTAATGTGTTGAATCATGCGAATAACAGCATTGGAATGTCCATGTGCAATATCAATTGTGATGAATTCAGGAACTAAATTAGCAGCAGCCAACTCTTCAACAAATGTATATTCTTCTTCTTTTACACCTACACTGATTGAAGCAATTAATTTACGTGCCTGCATATCTTTGATAAATTGAATGCGTGTTTCAGGATTGAAACGGTGCATAATATAAAAGTAACCATTCTCAGCAAGTTGAAGTGCTAGTGTATCATCAATGATTGTTTGCATGTTTGCTGGTACAACAGGTAATTTAAATGTGTGCCCACCTAAAGTAACAGTCGTGTCACATTCAGAACGACTTTCTACGATACATTTTGCAGGAATTAATTGAATATCTTCATAGTCAAATACATTATCCATTATATACACCTCTAAATACGAATATTTTTTTGTTTAAATTTAATAATGTTCGCCATTTGGTAATTTACACGATTTTTGAGTAAATGTCAAAGGTTTTGGAGAGAATATTTTTAATCCATGTAATTGCTAAAGTATTTTCAGTGTGATAAAATAAGAACGTACATTCTGTTGTTGGGTGTGCAAGCTCAAATATTAACTAACAAAGGGGTTTGGAAAATGGCTGTAGAAACATATTTAATTTTTAATGGTAATTGTCGAGAAGCTGTATCTTTTTATGAAAAAGTATTTGATACAAATAAATCGGATTTCACGACATTTGGTGAATCACCGCAAGACCCAAACTACCCAATGCCAGAAGAAGCAAAGAATCTGGTTATGCATACAAGGTTATCTATTTTTGGTAGTAGGGTGATGTTTTCAGATACATTCCCTGGTTCCCCATTTACGGTAGGAAATAATGTTACGTTAGCCGTTATCTCTAATGATGAAGCAAAATTGCGCCAAGCCTTTGAAGGTCTTAAAGAGGGTGGGGCAGTTAAAATGGAGCTACAAGAAACATTTTGGAGTAAGTGCTATGGCTCACTTGTAGATAAATTCGGTGTTGAATGGCAATTTAGCCACGAAGTATAACAAATAGAAAAATGCCAAGGCGTTTATGAGCGCTTTGGCATTTTTTTATATTAATATTTAAAACGATGTACATATGCTTGTAATTCATCAGCTAAATCGAGTAAAGCTTTAGAAGCAAAGGCAATATCCTGCATAGAGGATAATGTTTCTTCTGTTGAAGCAGCAACCTCTTCAGATGCCGCAGCATTCATTTTGGCATGGTCGGATAATTCAATAGCCGTTGCAGCCACTTCTTCGACAACAGCCGAAATTTCCTCCGATGCCGCAGAAATACCTTCTAACTGTGGTGCAATATTTCGTAAGCTTTCTACAATATGAGCAAATTTATCACTTGTCTCTTTTGTCAACTGTAAGCCATGCTCAACATCTGTAGATGCTTTCCCCATTGCTTGCACCGATTGGGCTGTATCCTGTTGAATCGCTGTAATTAGGGTGCTAATTTGCTCTGTGGAATGAAGGGATTGTTCCGCTAATTTCCGTACTTCATCCGCTACAACAGCAAAACCTTTGCCATGCTCCCCAGCACGTGCGGCTTCGATGGCTGCATTTAATGCTAATAAATTCGTTTGGTCAGAGATTGCTGTAATGATTTGTAAAATAGAGCCAATTTCTTGTGTACGGTCATAAAGCGATTGAATCATTGTATTTGATTGTGCTACAGATGTATGAATAGATGCCATTTGATTTACAGTTTGTGTAACAGTATGACCGCCATCTTCAGCAAGCTGAATGGCAGTGCTTGATAAATCAGATACTTGAGTGGCACTATCAGCAACTTCCACAACGCCACGTGCAATTTCTTCAACGGAAAGGGCATTTTGTTCAATACCAGTTGTTTGTTTATCTGTACTAATCGTGACTTGTTGCATAGCTTCAGCCACTTGCTCAGAGGTAGCAATATTTTGCTCCGCATTGGCGGATAGATTTTGTGCAGAGCTTTGAACATGTTGTGTACTTTGATCAACATTACGAATCAATTTTTTCAAGCTTACTTTCATGGCAATAAAGGCTTCACTAAGCTGACCAATTTCATCTTTTGAATGTACTTCAATGAACTCTGTTAAATCGCCATCACTGATTTTCAACGCACTTTGTTGGAGTAATTTAATTGGCGCAACAATCGATTTAATCATAAATAAGATGAAAATGATGCCGATGATGACAGAAGCTACAATAATAATAAGATTGATATTGAATGTGGCTGCAGCCAGTTCAGTAGCTTCTGCAGTAAACATTGTTCCGATTATTTTCCAACCAGTTAGCTCATTTGTAGCAAATAGGAAATGGCTGTCCTCTTCAACAATTGTCCCTGCATCTTTTGCATAAACTTGAGAAATATAGCTCTCTGTAGCCTCAGTGCCACTATCCTTATTTGGCTGTGTAATATACAGCTTTTGAGCATCTAGCAAAGAGGCAAAACCTGTTTCCCCAATGCGTATTTCGCTTGTAATCGTTGCTAATGTAGAAATATTCACATCTATCCCAACTACGCCAGAGCCATCAGGTAAGGCTTGAGTAATTGTAATAACCATGTCTCCGGTTGATTGTGTAATATATGGGGATGTAATAGATACTTGATTTTTACTTGCCATAGCCTGTTCATACCATGGCCTAGTTCGGGGATCGAAGCCCTCTGGATACTGTTGAGTTGGTGCATCAAATATTTCCCCATCAGCACTACCAATATAGACTAATTCGACTTCTGGATGCATATTCACATACTCTGTTAAAAGAGCTTTTAATTCGGGAACCTTATTTTCCTGTAAAGAGGCTTGATTGAATTTCTGGGAAAAATACTGAGCATCCTTTACTTTTGGCTCAATCATATTTGTAATATTTGAGTTGAGTAGACGAATACTCTCTGTTGTATTGGCTTGTTGCTCTATTAAAATTTGCTTTTTAGTACTTTGATAAGAAATTATGCCTATTAATAATGTTGGAATAAGAAGTATTACTAAAAATGAGAATATAAGCTTGGTTTTTAGACTAATTTGTTTCATATATGTATCATTCCTTTCGAAAATAATTATAATATACATTAATTGGCATGTTTCGGCATAATAAAATGTATTATTTAGATAATCTGAAATTATTAATTATTTTGAGAGATAAAAAGCTAATCAATCTTCTATAGTAAAAGAGCTTTTAGATTAAGTAGATTATAACATAAAGAGATGGAAAATTCAGACTATTTACAAGGGCTATATTCTAAATAAAAAAACTGAGTTCAGCTTTTGATTGAACTCAGTTTGATGAATTATTTAATTAAGCAATTAATATTTAAAGAAGCTCACTTGATTTTGTAATTCATCAGCCATATCAAGTAAGTCTTTGGCTGCGGCAGCTATGTCCTGTGTAGAAGAAAGTGTCTCTTCTGTTGAAGCAGCAACCTCCTCTGAAGAGGCAGCATTCATTTTTGCATGATCTGATAAGTCGATGGCAGTTGCAGCTACTTCCTGAACAACAGCAGAAATCTCTTCAGAAGCAGCAGAAATACCTTCTAGCTGTGGAGCAATATTGCGTAAGCTCTCCACAATATTCATAAATTTTTGTCTTGTGTCTGCTGTTAATTGTAAGCCAGTTTGAACATCTGTGGAAGCTTCCCCCATTGCTTGGACAGATTGAGCTGTGTCTTGCTGAATAGCTGTAATAAGTGCTGCAATTTGCTCCGTTGAATGCAACGATTGCTCCGCTAATTTACGTACCTCATCAGCTACAACAGCAAAGCCTTTACCATGCTCACCTGCTCGTGCGGCTTCAATGGCTGCATTTAATGCAAGTAGGTTTGTTTGGTCAGAAATGGCTGTAATGATTTGCAGAATCGAGCCAATCTCCTGTGTGCGACTATAGAGTGATTGAATCATTTCATTAGATTGTGCAACAGATGTATGAATGGATTCCATCTGATTAACAGTTTGTGCAACAGTATGACCGCCATCTTCAGCGAGCTGTATTGCACTTCCAGACAAATCGGCTACTTGTGTGGCACTATCAGCTACTTCCACAACACCACGTGCAATTTCCTCAACAGAAAGAGCATTTTGTTCAATACCAGTTGTTTGCTTGTCTGTACTAAGGATTACTTGCTGCATAGCCTTCGCAACTTGCTCGGAAGTTGCGATATTTTGCTCTGCATTAGCAGATAAATTTTGTGCAGAGCTTTGAACATGCTGTGCACTCTGATCGACATTACGAATTAATTTTTTCAAGCTGAGTTTCATCGCAATGAAAGCTTCTCCAAGCTGACCAATTTCATCCTTAGAATGTACCTCGATAAAGGTTGTTAAATCGCCCTCACTAATTTTTAGTGCACTTTGCTGAAGCTGTTTAATTGGGCTAACAATAGATTTAAGCATGAAGAGCATAAAAATGAAACCTACTATAATTGAGCCGAGTGTAACAATGAATGTTACATTTAAAGTCGAAGAAGCTGCTTGTATTGCTTCTGCTGTAAACATTGTTCCTACGACTTTCCAGCCAGTGATTTCATTTGTTGCAAATATGAGTTGACGATCTTTTTTACGAATCAAACCAGATTCTTGTTTGTAAATTTCGGAAATATAACTTTCTGTAGCTTCAGAGCCACTTTCTTTATTTGGATGTGTAATGTAAATTTTATTGTGATCTATTAGTGATGTAAAGCCTGCTTTCCCAATACGTATGTCGTTTGCCATGTCATTTAAGATAGAAATATTTAGGTCCAATGCAATGACACCTAAATTATCTGGAAGGGTTTTCATTACCGTTACCACAATGTTATTTGTAGATAATGCAATATATGGAGCAGAAATTGTTACATTTCCTTTATTGTCCATTGCTTCTTTGTACCAAGGTCTTGCACGTGGATCATAATCACTAGCATAGTCATGAACAGGTTCATCAATTATTTTACCATCGGCAGTCCCGATATAAAGTAATTCTATCTCTGGATGTGTGCTTATGTATTCCTGGAAAAGATTTTTAAGCATGTCCTTGTTTTCGGCTTGTAAAAATGTTGAATTAATTTTTTTTGAGAAATATTCAATATCATGAATTTTAGGTTTAATCATATTCGTGATATTAGAGTCTAGCATACGCACACTCTCGGTGGTACTTAATTGTTGCTGCTCAAGTATATTACTTTTAGCACTCTGATAAGAGATACTACCAATTAATAATGTTGGGATAAGTAATATGGTTAAAAATGAGAAAATTAGTTTTTTTCGAAGACTTATACGTTTCATTTAATATTGTTCCTTTCTGCTATCATGTAGTGTACAATGATTCTTTTGCCAAAAAAATCATCATTAAAACATTCTATCAGAAAAGACAAGGATTGTATTTGAATTTTTTTGATAATTTAGACATGTGATATAAGTTGAATGGCTAGGTATGTAAATATGTGAAAATGAGCAAAATAGACTTAGCAATTTAGGTAGAAAAGTGCTTTTAAGATAAAGTATAATGACAATACGAACAAGCCGTAGACTAAATGAGTCGGAGGGATTTTATGATTCAACAAATTGGGCAAGTCATGTTATATGTTAATGACCAAGATGCAGCACTGAAGTTTTGGACAGAGAAGATTGGGTTTGTAGTAGTCGCTGAACAAAATGAGGCAGGTATGAGATGGATTGAAATTGCTCCTTCAACAGAGGCCCAAACGTCTTTCGTGCTACATAATAAAGAGGTGATTGCAAAAATGCAGCCTGAACTAAATTTAGGAACCCCCTCTATTATGTTTTATGCGAATAATATCGAGGCGTTGTATCAGGATTTTCAAACAAAGGGCATTAAAGTAGGAGATTTAGTAACGATGCCAATGGGAAGAGTATTTAACTTTGCTGATCCTGAAAATAATTATTTTGCGTTGATAGAAAAATAACCACAATAAAAATCTGTTTGCCTTTTATATGAAAAAGGCAAACAGATTTTTATTTATTTCGTACATAACGGCCTTGTTTTGCTTTACTGCAAATCCTTTCCAATGATGCTGACGGTTTGTCGAGCGATGATAAATTCTGTACCATTCCATTTTAAAATATTCTCAACATAGCCTAATCCGTCGGCATGATATCTTCCTGCAATGGCTTGAATCGCGAGCATCTCATAAACACCATCACGTTCAAAGTCAATTGGATATAGCCCGCCAATTGGGTCAACCCATCCTTCAATCGGTTGTTTTAATATACCATCTTTATTGTAAATTTCATTTAAATAGTCTTGCCCCTTATAGTGTAGATCAAGAATATAGCGTTTTTTAGGGTTGGCACTACGAACAGCTACCTGATAATGATTTTGATAGTTAACAGTGTAGCTCATTTTTTGATTAAAGGATTCAGCATCAAAAATCGAGCGTATCTTGCCGTCTATAAAGGAAAATAGCTCACCATTAATAATACCACCACTACCACCTGTGTCAGAAATGACTAAAATATCCTCCAGATGATTGTTTGTAAAGTCTCCTAAAAATAATGTTGGATGATATCCTACATTTTGTTGCAATGGTATTTGTTCAAATAGTCTTGTTTGACTGTCAAAAATAACAAGAGTAAGATCTCGCCATAACGGACTATCAGCAGATGAAGTGCCCATTAAAAAGATTGTTTCAAAAAGACCATCACCATTAATGTCGCCAAATTTCGTTTGAATAACCTGTGGCGCTATACTAGTCATTTACACACCTCTTTCTTTAGTGTTAGCATATGTTGTGAATAGAATGTGGTGCATGAAACATTCAAAGTTACGCTCTATACACAAATAGAAATAGTCTCAAATCTTAGAAAATAGATAAATATTAGAGAGAAGGAGATTTTTTGAAGGAACTATTTATTAAAACAGAAAGACAACGGTATTGGCTTCAAAAATTAGCCACCATTGCAGAGCCGATTAAAGCTGGTGCCACAGAAGTAGATGAGAAAGCACATTTTCCCTTTGAAGCCCATCGACTGTTATTACAATTAGGTTATCCGAAGTTAACCTTGCCTATGGAGTATGGTGGGGAAGGATTCACAGTATATGATATGGTGCTCATTCAAGAAACGTTAGCAAGCTATGATGAAAATAGTTCATTGTCGTTAGGGTGGACATTGGGAGCTGTAGGCGAAATTTACGAAAGGAAAATTTGGTCGCCAGCTGTATTAAAAACCATTTCCCAAGAAATAATGAAAGGCGCTATTATTAATCGTGCTGCCAGTGAAGTAGCGACAGGAAGTCCAACACGTGGAGGAAGACCACAGACAAATGCTGTTTCGGTAAAAAAGGGTTGGCGATTGAATGGTCGCAAAATTTTTACAACAGCTGCGCCTGTATTAGATTATTTTTTAACATCTGCTTGGATTGAAGAAAAGCAGCAAGTTGGCTTTTTTTTAATTCCGAAAAGTACAGAAGGCTTATCCGTAGAAGAAAATTGGGATATGGCGGCAATGCGTGGTACAAGTAGTCATGATATAGTGCTACAAAATGCCATTGTTCCAGCCGAATATTTAGTAGAATTAGTCGACCAGACAAATGCTAAAAAGGTGAGTGGTTGGTTATTGCATATTCCAGCTACTTATTTAGGGATTGCCCAAGCTGCCCGTGATTATGCTGTGGATTTCGCAAAACACTACCAGCCAAATAGTTTACAAGTGCCCATTAGTACACTACCAAATGTGCACCAGCTTATTGGTAATATGGAATTGAAGCTGCAGCAGGCTCGTTTTGTTTTGTATGGTGCTGCGGAGGCATATGATGATCCAGCAAGGCGACCATTGCTGGTGAATGAAATTGCCGTAGCCAAACATACTGTAACGAATTTAGCTATTCAAACTGTCGATCAAGCAATGCGAATTGTAGGAGCGAAGAGCTTACAATTAACATGTCCATTGCAGCGACATTATCGCAATGTTCGTGCAGGGCTTCATAATCCACCAATGGACGATATGACGATTCAAAAATTGGCTCAATCGGCTATTGATAGCTAAAGAATATTTAAATAATGAAAGGCAGAAAGATTGATTTAACAATTTTTCTGCCTTTTTAATCTTACAAAAATTCATTTTGAAAAAGACATATTGAATAGTCTCTTCGCATTACTGAGGAATCAAATGTGTTAACGTATCAATTGCATAAATATGCAATTTGTGCATAGCTCTTGTACAAGCTGTATAAAAGTAATTTCGTTCGGTTTCTCTTGAATAAGTAGTATTAGAGGCATTAAATAGTAGGACAGCATCGAATTCCAGCCCTTTTGCCATATACACAGGCAGTAGTAAAATTCCTTTTTTCAGTTGCTTCGTTGTCGATGTAACGAGCTGCACTTCTAAATAGGGGTGCAATTTATCATATGCTCGTTGACATTCCTCTGCTGTTTTACAAATAATCGCAATGGTATCGAATTGAGAGGTTAAGCTATTTACCCTTTCTACTTGCTGTGTAATTAAATCATCCTCATTTGTGACTACTGTAATGGTAGGCTCAGTGCCATTTCGATTGAACGCCTCTATCGTAGCCTCTGTCTTTAAAATCTTACTCGTGAAATGAATAATTTGCTTGGTAGAGCGATAGCTTCGTGTTAAAACCATTTTCGCTACTTGTTCACCATAAAGCTCAGGTGCTAACAAGGAGGGATTATGGAATGTATGTGGATGAATGGTTTGATGCCCATCCCCTAAAATTGTCATGCGAGCATAGGGGAATAATTGCTGTAGTACATAAAGCTGGAATGGTGAATAATCTTGTGCCTCATCAACCAGTACATGGCGGATAGTGGTATTTGTTCGTTGCCCTTCAATTTTATCCTGCAAATAAATGAGTGGCGCAATGTCCTCGTATGCAATAAGTCGTTTGGTTAGATTATTTTGTGTATAATGACAAATTTCCTCCCATTGAGGGGGAAGTGAGCCAGCATGTTGATGTGTAAAGAATTGACGATAAATTCCTAAGAGATGTACAAATTTTAATTGAGTAACAGAGCGACGTAATGGCATAAATTGCTTTTGGACAATTTGCTTGGCTAATGTACGACGTTCTTGCTCAAAATCATCGAATGTATCTTCTGCAAAACGACCCTCCTGTAAAAGCTCGCTATAGGTTTTTGTATATTCCTCCGTTTCTAATAAATCGCTTTCCTCCTCAACCCACTCCTTATGTCGCTCAGCCTTTTCGATAGCTGTTAAACATTGCAATAACCATTCCTTGACGAATTGTAGGCGATTAGGGATAGAAATAGCGGTATCTAATGAATAAAAGTATTTTGTAATTTCCTGTGCTGTAATAATGCGTTCGCCACGAAACACGATATTTTTAAATAGAAGCCCTTGTTTGGATAGATAGCCGAGATATTGGTCTAATAGTTGACGATAAGCATGACTAGCTTTAAAGGTAATCGCATGGAGCTTTGTTTGATAGCGAGTGTCATCTTTTTCACTCAATAATGATTCTAGTTGCTCATATGGATATTCTAGCTGAAATTGACGACCTAAACGTTGATTTGCATAGTCAGAAAACGTGAGCTGTTGCATATTATCCTCGCCTAAATCGGGCAGTACAGCATTGACATACTGATTGAATAATTGATTAGGCGTAATTAAAACAATTTGGTCAGCCGTTATTTGATTGCGATAGTGGTAGAGTAAATAAGCAATTCGTTGGAGTGCTACAGCCGTTTTTCCACTGCCAGCGACACCCTCTACAATGAGGTGAGGTGTTTGAACATGGCGAATAATTTTGTTTTGCTCGGCTTGGATTGTGGCAACAATGCTTCGAATGTGCTCATCTGCATTTTGGGCAAGAATATTGCGTAGTAAATCGTCCCCAATCGTTAAGCCTGTATTAAACATAGCCTGTAATTGTCCATTTTTGATGATAAATTGCCGTTTTAGTAGCATGTCTCCTTGAATTTGCTCAGTGGGTGTTTCATAATGTGCTGGCCCAGGCGTATGGTCGTAATACATACTCGCTATTGGCGCACGCCAGTCATAGATTAAGATGTCATCCTGTTTTTCATCAAATAAATTTGCCACACCGATATAAACTTGAAGTGGCTCCTGCTGATTTTGTGGTAAAAAATCAATACGAGCAAAGTAAGGTGATTGCTGTAAGCGGTCATATACTTGAATGCTTTTGACAATATGCTGTTGTACCACCTCAGAGCCAGATAGTAGCTCGGCTTGCTGCTTCATTGTTAAATAGGTTTCCTCGATGTCACTGAATGTATCAAAGTTGATTCTCACATCATCCCAAAAGGTTTCTTTTAATGAAATAACATTGTTCTGTAAGCTTTGCTCTCGTTGTACAGCTTCTTCTCTTTGTTCACCAATAGCTTGTAGACATAATACAAGATAATTTCTTTCTTGGATTTCATCAGCATGCTTTGTCATTGCACATCACAATCCTTTCCGTGGCATATATAGCTAGGAAACTTATCATACTGCGAATTGGTGGATAAATATAGTCTAAAAATAATTGCAAAAATATGTTATAATAAGAGTATAAGGAAGATGTCTTTAGGGGGTAGTCGGATGAAGTATGAAGCGAAGCAACCTAAAAATAACGTAGTCATTCCTCTAACTTTTGGCTTTACCTACATGATTACTACTTTAGGTGATAGTTTATTCATTACCACATTATTTGGTCTTTCGATATTCATATGTTTGGTAGGTCTTATGGTGAGATATGAATTCTTTATTGAAGAAGATGAATTATTTTTTAAAGTGAAGATTTTTAACATAGTTGTATTTTCAAAGCATTTACGTTCCACTGAAATACAACAAATTCATTTTAAACGCTATGGCTGGGCAACAAAGGGAGCGTCTATTATTGTAAAAAAGGGTATGAACTTGCGCATTCTTCATTTTAAACAACAAGAGGTGCTATCACATTGAGAAAGCTTTGCGAAAATGAATCATGTAAAGGTTACAAAAACAAAAGATTATTTTAATATGAGTAAATACCAAGCAGTTTAGCATACGTTGTAAATATTTTAAGCCCACTAGATATATTGTATATCTAATGGGCTTTTGCTATGTGTCCTTATTTTGTATAGTTATCAAAATAGCCTTGAATATAAATCATTGGTGTTCCTTTGTCACCTGAGCCTGAAGTAAGGTCAGAAAGAGAACCGATTAGGTCTGTTAGGCGACGAGGTGTTGTGCCTTGTGCAGCCATTTGCCCTGTTAAGTCTTCATCTTTATTTTGAATATATTCAGAGATGGCTGCTTTTAATTCGTCACCACGCAGGTTGGCAAAATCGTTGTCCGCTAAATATTTAAGCTTTACTTCGTTTGGCGTACCATCTAAGCCTGCTGTATAAGCTGGAGAGACAACAGGGTCTGCTAGCTCCCAAATTTTACCCACAGGATCTTTAAATGCACCATCGCCATAAATCATGACCTCAACTGTTTTACCTGTTGCTTCTTTAATTTTAGCTTGGATACCATCGACAATTGGCTGACAAGTATGAGGGAATAATTTAACGCTATCCTCCGTCGCCTTGTTAGAGCCGAGTAATCCATATTCTTCATTAAAGCCAGAGCCATTAATCGATGTTGCTAAAATATCGTCAAGGCTATATACCTTTTCGACACCATTAGCTTTTAATAGACGCTTTGTACGGAAGCGAGTATGAATATCACATGTTAACACGTATTTTGTATAGTCTAAAATTGTTTTAGCATTGTTTGAGAAAATGACTTCACAAGTAGCTCCCTCAGCCTCGATTAATTCTTTATAGTATTCGATGTAATCCACACCTGTAAATGTATGCTTTTTGTAGCCGAAATGCTCACGGAATTCAGCCTCTGTTAATGTGTCCGTCCATGGGTTAATCCCTTTAACATCTAATTCATCAATGTCTACGAGGTGATTTCCTACCTCATCAGATGGATAGCTCAACATCAGCACGATTTTTTTCACACCTTTTGCAATACCACGCAAGCAGTTGGCAAAGCGATTACGACTTAAGATTGGGAAAATGACACCCACTGTTTCGTCACCAAATTTAGCGGCTACATCTGCTGCGATATCATCAATCGATGCGTAATTCCCTTGCGCACGGGCGACAACGGATTCTGTTACTGTAACGATATCACGGTCTTCAATTGAGTAACCTTCTACTTTTGCTGCATTTAATACGGTATCAACGACGATTTGCTCAATTTGATCGCCCTCATTAATGATAGGGCCACGAAGCCCTCTTACTACTGTACCAACTACACGTTCCACGTTTATCTCTCCTTCTAAAGCACATGATGGTTTTACTATACGCTCGTTTAATGATATAAGTAAAATTAATAGTTTATATAATAGATATAAGGAGTAGTTATATGATAGGCAAACTTGATTTATATCGTGTATTTAGTATTGTCGCAAAGCATCATAGCTTTTCAAAAGCCGCAAAAGAATTATATATGACACAGCCCGCTGTTAGCCAAGCGATGTTACAGCTAGAAAGAGAGCTAGATACAAGACTTTTTAATCGCAGCCCGAAAGGTGTGACGCTAACAACAGAAGGAAATCTTCTGAACGAATATATTCATTCGGCATTGCGACTTGTAGATGCTGGCGAAGAAAAATTGCTTGAATTTAAAAATTTAACAACAGGGCAATTAAAAATAGGCGTAGGGGATACTATTTCAAGATTCTTTCTATTACCATATTTAGAGGCTTTTCATACAATTTATCCTAATATTAAGCTTCAAATATTCAATGGTACAACAGTGGAAATTTGCCAATTTATTAAATCAGGTGAGGTAGATGTGGGATTTTGTAATTTACCAATAGAGGAGCCGACTTTTCAGTTAACCATTTGTACAGAGGTGCAGGATGTCTTTGTCTGTGGTGAAAAGTATAAAACATTAGCTCAAAAAAAGATTAACTACGAGGAGCTTCTAAGGTTTCCATTGATTTTATTAGAGAAAAAATCGAATTCGAGAAGGTATATCGAGAATTATTTACTGACAAAGGGTATTCAAATTGAGCCAGAATTTGAGCTTGGTTCACATGACCTTGTGCTAGAGTTTGCACGTAGTAATTTAGGCATTGCTTGTGTGACGAAGGAATTTTCCCAAGATTATCTGCAAAGAGGATTTTTATATGAGCTGACGCTTGTAGATAGTATTCCAGCCCGTCATATCGGTATGTGCTATGTAAAAAGCGTGCCATTATCACGTGCAGCCATGAAATTTGTTGAAATGGTGGAACATAAACATATCCAAATTAAAATTTAATGTGAGGTTGGACATTGAACTGACATATAGCCATGTTATAAAAAGTTGGGAGGATATGCGATGACAAAAATATTAGTTGTTGAGGATGAGTATGCAATCAGTCAAGTATTAAAAGCCTATTTAAAAAAGGCAGGCTATAATGTGGTACAGTGCTTTAATGGTGGACAGGCACTTGACTTATTTGAAATAGAGAAACCTGATTTAGTGTTGTTGGATATTATGCTACCTGAGAAAAATGGCTGGCTGATTTTACAAGAAATTAGAGAGAGTAGTGCCTGTCCTGTGATTATGTTAACGGCATTAGGCGATGTCGAAAATCGTTTAGATGGCTTCAATCAAGGGACAGATGATTATATTGTTAAACCATTTATAGCCGATGAGGTGGTGGCGAGGGTAAAAGCTGTATTAAGACGTACAGAGGGACAGCAGGAAGACAATGCTTTGCAGCGTTTTGGTGGGCTTGAAATTGATAGAAAAGCCCACCGAGTAGTACTGCATGGACAAGAAATTATTTTGACGCCAAGAGATTTGTCTGTGCTGTTGTTTTTAGCAGAGCATCCAAATCAAACCTTTACACGTGATCAATTGATTGAGCAAGTATGGGGTTGGGATTATGATGGCAGTGATCGAGCAGTGGATTTAGTTGTGAAGCGATTGCGCAAAGCCCTGCATAATTGGAGTGAAGCAGAAGGGGAAATAAAGACATTACGTGGATTGGGGTATCAGCTAAGTGTTCCAAAAAAATAAACGCATTCCGTTAAGGCAATATTGGACGACACGTTATGCATGGACATTATTAATTGGTCTTGCCATTATTTTTTGTAGCTCGGTGCTTTGGATTCGTTATACAACATTAGAAAATCGGCTGGAGCTTATGACATTTTTAGCGGATGAAACGGTTTCCCGCTTAACAGAGAATGGTGGAGCGATGGGCAATATTCCTAGTTTTATCGGCGAGCGTGAACGATTGAATATGAAGGATATTAATCCTACGCTTTATATTGTGGATATGGAGGGGAATTTAATAACGAGTAATCGCCCCACTCCACCGAGAAATATGAAGAACATACTGGATAAGCAAGAAGAAATTCAACAGCAGAAAATCACACTTAATGGACGAGAGGTAGTAGAGTATGTCGTCAAAAGAAAAATCGAGCTGGACAATCAAGTGGTCGGTTGGGTATTAGTCATCGATAAAAAAGAAAATTTAACACGAGTCAATCAGGCATATGGGCAATTAGCATTATTAATTGGCACGTTAGCATTAATAGGCTGGGGCGCTATTTATTTATTGTCGAAGCGGTTAGCGCATCCGATTAAACAAGTGGCAGAAGCAGCAAAAATGGTGCAGGAGGGACATTATCAATTTGATTTACCGCAAAATTATAAAGAGGCTGAAATCTATGAGCTGGTGACTTCCTTTAAAGAAATGGCGATGCGGCTAGAGCAATTAGAAAAGACAAGGACAGAGCTTTTAGCTGGTGTAACACATGAATTAAAAACACCTGTTACCTCAATTAGTGGATTGCTACAAGCGGTCAAAGATGATGTTGTGACAGGTGAGGAAGCTACTGAATTTATTCAAATGGCATTAGGTGAAACGGCAAAAATGAAAACAATGGTTGGTGATTTATTGGCTTTTAATCAATTTGCAGTCGGTGCTATACCCGTTAAGCTAAAAACAATCAATGCCAATCAATTAGTCCGTGATGCAGTGATTCAATGGGAGGTGATGCAAGATGATGAAGCTGTTAACGTGTACATACAGCCTCTCGCATCAGCTATAGATGTCCATGCAGATCATATAAGGGTACAGCAAATTATTACAAATTTACTAACAAACGCTAGACAAGCTATGCAAGCGGGCATAATTACAGTTACGCTGCAAGAACAAGAGGAGCATATATCCATTTTTGTACAGGATACAGGCTCAGGTATTGCACAAGAAGAGCAGTCCTTTATTTTTGAACGTTTTTATCGAGGAGAGCAGAAAAAGTATGCTGTTCGTGGCTTAGGCTTAGGGCTTCCTTTAAGTAAAATGATGGCACAGTCTATGGGAGGAGACTTACGATTAGTCGATAGTCAACCATCAGGCACATGCTTTGAAATCACCATTCCAAAAGCTACTACATGTTAAAGCATGTGGTAGCTTTTTTGCATTATTTTACCTTGACATTTTCCTGACACATTCGGACTTTATAGTGAGAAATGTAAACGAAAGGAGTGAACACAATGCCTATTATGACATCATTTAATCCAAATGGACGTAAGGAAATCAAGCAAGCCATTTCCTATGCACAGTACGCCATGTTAAAAATGAAGCTACAGCATGTGATGCAGCGAGACCAACATGCTGGGCCAAATGGCAAATATTTAATTCGCAGCATGTATTTTGATAACTTTGCCAACAAGGTGTTAAACGAGAAGAAAGAAGGCTATATTCATCGTGATAAATACCGAGTACGCATTTATGAAAAATCAGCAGATATGATTCATTTAGAGCGGAAAAGTAAACGTAATAATTTAACGTATAAATCGAAATGCCGTATAGCACAGCAAGAATATGAACAAATGTGTAGCGGGGATATTGCATGGATGGAGCAGGATGAGCGTGTATTGATTCGTGAGCTGTATCAGGAAATGAAATATAACCAAGTTAAACCTGTTACAGTGGTGGATTATGAGCGTGAGGCTTATACTTACCCATTTGGTAATGTGCGTGTAACGTTTGATAGTAAGGTACAGTCGAGTTTACGCAATACAGCTATGTTCAATAAGGATTTACCAATGGTGGATGTTCTTGAACCGAACTTAGTCATTTTAGAGGTAAAGTATGATGAGTATTTACCTGATGTGCTGAAGTACTTACTACAATCTGTAGATACGAGAGCAGAGGCTTATTCAAAATATCAATTGAGCCGTATGTACGGTTAAAGGGAGAGATGATTTATGGAGACGACAAATTTTAGTGATATTTTTAAATCGAATTTTTTAGAAAAAACAACATCGTTCTCATTGGTGGATTCAATTATAGGCTTAGTGGTTGCCTTCTTTGTTGGGTTATTTATTTATTTTGTGTATAAAAAGACATTCAATGGCGTGATTTATTCACATTCTTTTAATATTGCATTGCTGATTATGACAATGGCTACAGCGTTGGTCATCATGGGGATTAGTTCAAATGTCTTGTTGTCACTTGGTATGGTTGGGGCATTATCGATTGTACGTTTCCGAACGCCGATTAAAGACCCTATGGATTTAGTATATATTTTCTGGGCAATTGTTTCTGGTATCCTTTGTGGAGCAGGTTTTATTCCACTTGTTCTTATCGGTGCGGTAGTCATTGGTCTAGTGTTACTTGTATTTGTCAATAAAATTACAGTGGAAAATCCTTATTTGTTAGTAGTGAAATATGAAACAGAACGTGCTTGTGAGGAAGCAGAACGTATTGTAGCAACACAGGCGAAGAAATATGCTTTAAAATCAAAATCCATTATGGGTAATGAAGAAATTGAAACAACATATGAAATTCGTGTCAAACAAAATGATGCAAAACTAATGGCTGCTATTACTGAGGTAGCTGGTGTGAAATCTGCTATTATGCTTAGTTATGATGGTAACTTTACAGCCTAAAAGAGGTGTAATTTATGGTGAAATCAAAAATTGTGTATCTTTGCATGACAGTGTTACTCCTGCTCTTTATCCTACTGTACACGGTGTTACCGAATATAGGCATCGAAACGAAAAATACCGAGTTTTCATATGAGAATATCATATTTAATGAAAATAAGGTAACAACAGTGGATATTGAAATAGCAGAGGAAGATTGGCAAGATATGCTAGACAATGCAGCAGATGAGGAAATACAGCAGGCTACGATTACAGTGAATGGCAAGAAAGTTGATAATGTGGGTATTCGTACAAAAGGGAATTCTTCGTTAACTTCTGTTGTGAATAGTGATTCTAATCGTTATAGCTTGAAGGTAGATTTTGATTACTATGATAATACACAAAGCTTGTATGGCTTGAAAAAATTAAATTTGAATAATAATTTTAGTGATACAACTTTAATGCGAGAATATATTTCCTATGAGCTGATGGAGCAAATGGGCTTACCTACACCTGCACATTCTTATATGTATGTAACAGTGAATGGCGAGGATTTTGGCTTATATGTAGGCGTAGAAGCGGTAGATGAAACATTTTTAGCCAATCAATTCGGCTCAAATAATGGCTTCCTGTATAAGCCAGATGGGGTTGGCAGTGATTTAAAATATATTAGTGATAGCATAGAAGATTATACAGGAATTGCTGTGAAAACGAACGAGTCTAATATCGATGAATCGAAGCTGATTGAGATGATAGATGCTATCAATAACGGTGGAGATATTGAGAAATATATAGACGTGGACGAAATGTTACGTTATTTTGCTATGAATACAGCACTGGTAAGTTTAGATAGCTATCAGGGAATGATGAAGCACAACTATTATTTGTATGAGGAAAATGGTGTGTTTTCAATTATACCTTGGGATTACAATATGGCTTTTGGTGGCTTTAGAGGAAATGGACGAATGGGTGGAAATATGCCAAATGAAACCTCCCAAGCGAATACGGAACATCCAGTGAATAAAGAACCGCAAGCCGATAATGAGCAACAACCTGCGAATGCTAGAGGAGCAGGGATGGGTATGGGAATGACAGGTGAGCTAATGACAGATAGTGCCATTAATTTTAGTATCACAAGCCCTGTCAGTGGCGCATCATTGGAAGACCGCCCATTGCTCAATGCTTTATTAACAAATGAAGAATATCGTGCGCAATATGAAGCCTATTTAGATGAGATTGCCACGAAGTATTTAACAGAAAGTAATATTCAAGAGATGACGAAAAAGCTAGCTGTTTTATTAACAACGTATGTAGAGGCAGACCCGACAAAATTCTCTACAACAGAGGAATTTTTAGCTGGAGTTGAAGGAGAAAATAGTTTACCTGAATTTGCAAAACAACGTTCAGCATCTATTTTAAAACAGCTGTCGGGAGAGCTTGTTGTGGAGGCAGAAACACAGCAAGAAGGAGGTATGCCTAATTTTGGCGACATACCTGAGAATGGTCAGATGCCTGATTTTAATAATATGCCTGAGGATTTTGATTCCTCCAAAATGCCACCGATGAATGAAGAAATGAATAAGGGAGAGCGACCAAACGGTATGCAGCCATCTGACCGCAATAATGGTGGGTTTAGAGGTATGCCTAATGGAAATAAGGACATGTCAGCAACACAGGATACGACAATTGACCCTCAATACTTAATAGTGGTAGCAGCATCATGTATTTTACTGCTAATTGCTCTAGTGGTTGTTTTAAAATTTAATCGACGAGGACGTCCTTAAGGTTGAAATGTCATATATGTAGTCTTTATTTGTAATTGAATAATAATCATAAAACCTCTGATTTGTTAAAATCGGGGGTTTCACAAGCATTCATAGATAGACTACTATTAGCGCAGAATAGGTTATTTTCACGCAAAGGAAATCAATTTATTGATGTATTTTGTCAGAATAAACAGAAAAATATTGATGAAAGCGTTGACATTTATTCGAAGAAGAATTATAGTAATTCCATAAAGTGAATATCACAATTTTAGGATTGTTACTGATAAAGCAGGCAAAACCTAAATCACAAAACATAGGACAATTATGTCTTACGTTAGGTGATTTAGGTTTTTTATTTTTTTGGGTAACAAAACTAAAGCGAACTACCCGTTTAAAAGCATTTAAAAACATGGAGGTGTTAGGACGATGAGTTATGAAAAATTAGCAAAAGACATCATTCAAAATGTTGGAGGAAAAGAAAACGTAAACAGTGTTGTGCACTGTATTACAAGATTACGTTTTAAATTGAAGGATGAATCAAAAGCAAATACAGAAGTGTTACAAAACATGGAGGGCGTTGTAACAGTCATTAAAAGTGGCGGACAATACCAAGTAGTTATTGGAAATCACGTTCCTGATGTTTACAAGGCTGTTGTGACAGAAGGTGGTTTTGCTTCTGCAGGACCAGTTGACGCAGATGATGAAAGTCAAGAAAAGCAAAGTTTGTTCAATCGATTTATTGATATTATCTCGAATATCTTCTCACCTGTTTTAGCTCTTTTAATGGCTACAGGTATCATCAAAGGTTTGAATTCAGCATTTGTTGCATTAGGTTGGTTAAAAAATACAGATGGCACATACTTATTGTTAAATGCGATTGGTGATGGCTTCTTTGTATTCTTACCAATCTTCTTAGGCTATACAGCAATGAAAAAATTTGGTGGAACACCTATGCTAGGTATGGCAATTGCAGCGGCACTTGTTCATCCAAGTCTTGCAGGTATTAAAGCGGGCGAAGCAATAATGGTCCTCTTTAAAGGCACGCCGTTTGAATCACCAGTTCAAATTGACTTTTTAGGAATCCCTGTTATTTTAATGAGTTATACATCAAGTGTTGTGCCAATTATTTTAGCTTCATTCTTTGCAGCCAAAGTAGAAAGATATTTTGCAAGAGTGATTCCAGCAGTTATCAAAACATTTGTTGTACCATTATTAACATTATTAGTTATCGTACCATTAACGTTTTTAATCATTGGTCCTGTTGCTACATGGGTTGCAACACTTCTTGGTAAAGGAATTGTAGGAATGCATGAAGTAGCGCCACTACTAGCTGGTTTACTTCTAGGGGCATTCTGGCAAGTATTCGTTATTTTCGGTGTTCACTGGGGATTAATCCCTATTTACTATAATAATCTAGCTGTACTTGGCTATGATACGTTAGTCGCTATGACATTTGGGGCATCGTTTGCACAAATTGGTGCGGTATTAGGGGTTATGGTAAAAACAAAAAATCAAAAAATCAAATCTTTAAGTATTCCAGCATTTATCTCGGGCTTCTTTGGTGTAACAGAGCCAGCTATTTATGGTATTACACTACCGCTGAAGAGACCGTTTATCATTAGCTGTATTTCTGCTGGTGTTGGTGGAGCAATTCTTGCGTTGATGGGATCAAAACTTTATTCAGCAGGACCACTAGGCATATTCAAATTGCCTACTTATATTAACCCAGAGACGGGAATTGATTCTAGCTTCTGGGGTGCTGTAATTGCGATCATCGTTGCTTTTGTATTAGCATTCGTTCTTACTGTACTATTCGGTGGAGTGAATAAAAAGGAAGAGGCAATGGCAGCGACAAAGAAAGAAACGAAAGCATTCACAAATGAAGATATCTTAAGCCCAATCACAGGGGAAGCAATCGCTCTTTCTGAAGTGCCAGATAAACTGTTTGCATCAGGAGCTATGGGTCAGGGTGTTGGGATTATTCCAACAGAAGGCCGAGCGGTAGCGCCAGTAAATGGTGTTATTACAACATTCTTTGACACGAAGCACGCTATTGGTATTACATCTGATAATGGTGTGGAAGTCTTAATTCATATCGGTATGGACACGGTGCAGCTAGAAGGAAAATATTTCACGCCACATGTCAAACAAGGTGACAAAATTAGTGCAGGTGACGTACTGGTCGAGTTCGATATTGAAAAAATTAAAGAGGCAGGTTATCCAATTGTAACGCCTGTTATTATTACCAATACAACAAATTATGAAAAAGTTGAACCAACAACAGGAAAAAGTGTTAAAGAGCAAGACGTATTAATTCGGGTTCAATAAGTTAACTTGTTAGCATTATTCAAAAAGGAAAACCTAAATTATCGAGATGATTCCTGATAATTTGGGTTTCCTTTTTGAAAATTAGAGGAGGCAATGGTATGACAAAAGAATATCAATTTCCAGAGAATTTCTTATGGGGTGGAGCAACGGCTGCCAACCAATTAGAAGGTGGCTATCTTGAAGGAGGCAGAGGGTTAAGTATTGCCGATGTAATGCCTGGGGGGAAAATTAGAGGCTCATTTAGAAACAACCCCGACTTTCATTTTGAAATGGATACAACAAAATATGTATACCCAAATCATCAAGCAATCGATCACTACCATCGCTATAAAGAAGATATTGCCTTGTTTGCTGAAATGGGATTTAAAACGTATCGAATGAGTATTTCTTGGAGTCGCATTTTCCCGAATGGTGATGAAACAGAGCCAAATGAAGAAGGATTAGCGTTTTATGACAAGGTATTTGATGAATTAAATAAATACGGGATTGAGCCTCTCGTGACACTTATTCATAATGAGATACCTCTGCATCTTGTAAAGGAATATGGTGGTTGGAAAAATAGAGAGCTATTAACCTTTTTCGAAAGATACGTAAAAGCCGTATTCAATCGTTACAAAGATAAAGTAAAGTATTGGTTAACGTTCAATGAAATTAATAGTGCTTTAAGATTGCCACTATATAGCCTTGGATTTATCCCAAAAAACGATGAACAAAAGGAGCAGCTAGTGTTTCAAGGTCTGCATCATCAGCTTTTAGCTAGTGCATTAGCGGTAAAACTGGGGCATGAGATGATTCCAGGTTCACAAGTGGGCTGTATGCTTTTATATGCACCTATTTATCCGTATAATTGCCATCCAGAAAATGTGCTATATGCAAAAGAAGAGAGCCGTTTATTTAATTATTTCTGTGGAGATGTCCATGTATTTGGTGAATATCCAAGATTCATTAATCGATATTTTAAGGAGCACAATGTAAAACTGGATATTCAAGAGGGGGATTTAGCCTTATTGAAAGAAGGAAAAGTGGACTTTATTTCTTTCAGTTACTATATGTCTTGTACAGAAAAAATTATTGGCGATCAAAAAGAGCGCGTGTTAGGAAATATGATTGGTGGCTTTAAAAATCCATTCCTTAAAGCGAGTGAATGGGGCTGGGAAATTGACCCGCATGGTCTGCGTATTTCCCTCAATGATTTGTATGACCGCTATCGTCTACCTTTATTTATCGTAGAAAATGGATTAGGTGCGAATGATACGATTGAAGAGGATGGAACAATTCAGGACGATTATCGTATCGATTATTTAAGAGAACATATTACAGCTATGGCAGAATCAATTGAGGACGGAGTGGAGCTTATGGGTTATACATCGTGGGGACCGATTGACATTGTCAGTGCTGGAACAGGTGAAATGAGTAAACGTTATGGCTTTATTTATGTAGATAAAAATGATGACGGCAGCGGCACATTCAATCGTATGAAGAAAAAATCATTTGATTGGTATAAAAACGTCATTGCTACAAACGGTAGAGAGCTATAAGGAAGATAGACTTTGAAGTATCGTCCAAAGCTTTTTATTATTGTATATGCTAAAATCAATTACGCTCTGGTGTAATTGTGTCCAGAGGCTTTCTCTTCACACTGAACGAAGAGAAAGCATTCTTTTTTAAGGAGTCTTTGCATATGAATGAAAGACAATTTGATAAACTACTGCATATTGATACAATCGGCGAACAATATGGCTTTCCAAAGCTCGCACATTACCATCGCTATGAGCCCACCCCTTACACGGGATTGCAGCAATTATTTAAGGACTATGAAATGCCTGATAACGCAGTATTTATAGATATGGGTTGTGGTAAAGGTAGGGTGCCTATTTATATAAATTACCAATTCCATATACCAACAATTGGGGTAGAAATGGATGCAGGGTTTTATATGGAGGCTGAGCATAATAAGAAACGGTATTTGCAAAAGCATAATAGCTATGCACCAATTACCTTCATTCATGCTATAGCAGAGGCTTATACCATTAAGCCATCAGACAATGTATTTTTCTTTTTTAATCCATTTTCTATTCATATTTTTCGTACGGTGGTGCATATGATTTGGCAGTCATATGAAAAACATATGCGAGAAATTCATATCATCTTATATTATCCTTCCGCAGATTATTTGCAATTCTTACATCAAGATACGCCTTTCCAATTAGTACATGAAGTTCACTTAGAGAGCGAGACAAATGTTAACGAACGTTTATGTGTATTTGCTTTGATGCAATAAATTGATCTTTATTGCATCAAGCCTTCTATATGAAATTACCTCTAAAAAATAATTTGCTTCAAAAATCAGAAAAATGCAACTAGACTAAATATATAGAATGTTTTACAATGAAAAAGGTTTTAGTTAAATAATATTTATGTTATGAAGCAAAAACGGCATTGATATTTTGTGTAATTGTTTATGCTGATTTAGCAAATGACAATTCTCATTCAATGAAGCAACATATTGGCTTTAGCGAATTTTAAGAGGGCATCTTTGGAGGTAACTCTGCAAAATCTGGATGCCATTACGCTAGGACATAGTTGTTTGAAATAATATTAAATTATTTTAAGTCTTGAGGAATTGTTATTAATTGTTTATAATTATCAGAAATATCTAATATTTTAGAATTTTAGGGGGATACAATTATGAAAGAGAATAAAAAACTTAAAAAGTTTGGAAGCTTACTAGTTGCGTCATCATTACTGACAGGTGTTCTTGCAGGCTGTGGTGCTGGGGGAGATTCATCAAGTGGTAGCTCATCTTCAGGGGGCGGTTCATCTGATGGAGATACAATTAAAATTGGTGCCAACCTAGAGCTTTCAGGAAATGTAGCCTCTTACGGTTCTTCAATTGCAGTAGGTGCTGAGCTTGCTGTAAAGGAAATCAATGACAAGGGCGGTATTGACGGTAAGAAAATCGAACTAATCAAAGTAGATAATAAATCAGAAAACTCAGAAGCGACAGCCGCAGCGCTTAAGTTAGCAACGCAAGATAAAGTTGTAGCGATGCTAGCACCTGCCACTTCTGGGAACACAGTAGCAACAGTTCAAATTGCGAATCAAAATAAAATTCCAATTGTTACAGGCTCAGGGACATCACCAATTATTACAGTGAATGAAGATGGCAGTGTAAATGAATACGCTTTCCGTACATGCTTCATTGACCCATTCCAAGGGGTTGTAGCAGCAAACTTTGCTTCAAATGAGCTAAAAGTGAAAAATGTAGCTGTTTTTGCTGATAATGCCTCTGATTATGCAAAAGGGCTAGCAAAATCATTTAAAGAAACAATTACAGCAAATGGCGGTACAGTTGTGGAAGAAGAGGCATATGTAGCAAAAGATACAGACTTCCGTACACAGTTAACAACTATTAAATCAAAAAACCCAGATTTCATCTTTATTCCAGGCTACTATGAAGAAGTTGGTCTAATCGTGAAGCAAGCACGTGAAATGGGTATTACTGTACCGTTAATGGGTGCAGATGGTTGGGATTCTCCAACACTAGTAGATTTGGCTGGTGCAAAGGCGTTAAATAACACATTCATCACAAATCACTACTCTGCGGAAGATCCAGATGCAAAAATTCAGGATTTCGTAAAAGCATTTAAAGCAGCAAATGGCGATAAAGCACCAGATGCATTCAATGCATTAGGCTATGACTCTATCTACTATATTGCAGATGCAATTAAGCGTGCTGGCTCTACAGATGGAGAAGCAATTAAAAATGCATTAGCTGGCACAAAAGATTTATCTTTAGTAACAGGTACTTTCTCAGTTGACAAAAATCATAATCCAATTAAATCTGCAACAGTTCTTGAATTCAAAGACGGTAAACAAGTGTTCAACTCTAAAGTTAATCCTTAATGTTTTATCTTTTATTTAATCTATAGATATGCCTTCTATAAGATTGAATCAGGATAATATCTCTAGCGACTAGTATATACAGAAACTAGTATGCAAGTGATGAAGAGGGGGGCGGGTAACACGCCTCCCTCTTTTTTTGTGAAGGACTGTGAGGAGAACCAACATCATAAAGGGAGTGAGCATCATATGGAATGGATACAACAACTTGTGAATGGCGTTTCGTTGGGAAGTATCTACGCATTAATCGCATTAGGGTACACGATGGTATATGGCATTATTAAGCTAATTAACTTTGCACATGGCGATGTTTTTATGATTGGTGCATTTATTGGTTTTTACGCAATCGCTGAATGGCAGTTAGGCTTTTTCCCAGCATTACTATTAGCAATGGCTTTATGTGCAGTGTTTGGAGTAGTCATTGAGAGGATTGCTTATAAACGTTTACGTAATGCCACACGAATTGCAGCATTAATTACAGCAATCGGGGTATCTTTATTAATCGAATATACAACAATTTTCTTTAGAGGCGCACAGCCAGCAGCCTATCCTGATGTTTTTGCAAATAAATCATTTACTATTTTAGGTGTTCAAATTAGCAGTACATCTATTTTAATTTTATCTGTAGCAATTATCTTGATGGTTCTTTTACAATTTATCGTACACAAAACAAAAATCGGTAAGGCGATGCGTGCAGTTTCGCACGATGTGGATGCAGCCCGTTTAATGGGTATCAATGTTGATAATACAATTTCAGCAACATTTGCCATTGGTTCAGCTTTAGCAGGTGCAGCAGGCGTTATTTTCGGTGTATATTACACAAAAATTGATCCGTTGATGGGTGTTATTCCAGGAGTAAAAGCATTTATCGCAGCCGTACTTGGCGGTATTGGTATCATTCCAGGTGCGATGGTGGGTGGGATGTTACTTGGTGTTGTAGAGTCTTTAGTTAGTGCACTGGGCTTCTCATTATGGCGTGATGCAGCAGCATTTGTTATTTTGATTTTAATCTTAATCTTCAGACCATCGGGTATCTTTGGTAAAAATGCCCGTGAGAAAGTGTAGGTGAGCGATATTATGAAAAAATCGAAAGTTTTTTGGGGCTATGCGATTTTGGCATTAGTCATCTATGCTGTTGTACAGGTACTCATTTCTATGAATTTAATCGATATTTATTATCAAAATATGCTAATCACGATGTGTATTAATATTATGTTGGCTGTAAGTTTGCATATTGTTATTGGTATTACAGGACAATTTTCGATTGGGCATGCTGGTTTTCTAGCTGTTGGTGCATATGTTTCAGCTATTATTACAACTAAATTAATGCTTCCTTTCCCATTAGCTATTTTATTAGGGGCTGTGGCAGCAGCTGTAGCAGGCTTAATTGTAGGTATTCCAACACTGCGCTTAAAGGGTGACTATTTAGCAATTGCAACACTTGGTTTTGCAGAGATTATTCGTATTATCTTTTTAAATACGGAATATGTCGGTGGGGCAGCAGGTATGCAGGTAACATATTTATCTAACTGGACATATGCCTTTATCGGTGTTGTACTCACAATTTTGGTGATTTCTAACTTCACAAATTCTCGTCATGGTCGTGCATGTATTTCGATTCGTGAGGACGAAATTGCAGCAGATGCGATGGGCATTAATACAACATACTATAAAGTAGTGGCGTTTGCGATTGGTTCTTTCTTTGCAGGACTTGCAGGAGCTATTTTTGCACATAATTTTTATATTATTCAGCCAACAACTTTCGGCTTCTTAAAATCATTTGATATTTTAATTTATGTTGTACTTGGTGGCTTAGGAAGTCTTTCAGGTGCAACGATTGCAGCTATTTTCTTAACAATTGTGTCAGCTTATTTAGCGAATTTCCCAGAAACACGTATGATTATTTACAGCTTAGTATTAATTTTCGTGATGCTATATCGTCCAACAGGTTTAATGGGCACAAAGGAAATTACAGATTTATTGAAGTTTGGTAAAAAAGGAGGTACAAAATCATGACGAGTAACCTTCTAATTAATGTTGAAAATATGGGGATTCAATTTGGTGGCTTAAAAGCGGTACAAGGTGTGAACATGTACCTGAATACAGGAGAATTGGTCGGTTTAATCGGTCCGAATGGTGCAGGTAAAACGACAAGCTTTAATATGCTGACAGGTGTTTATACACCAACGGAAGGAACAATTATCTTTGATGGTACGAAATTGAATGGTCTTGCACCTTATCAAGTAACACAAAGAGGTATTAGCCGTACATTCCAAAACATTCGTTTATTTAAAGAACTATCGGTGTTAGATAATGTAAAAGTAGCCAACCATTCATTAGCAAAGCATTCTATGTGGGCATCTATTTTCCGTTTACCAAGTCATTTCAGTGGTGAAGTAGCAATGGAAAAGCAGTCTATTGAGTTTTTAAAAATCTTTGGTTTAGATACTTATAAAGACGAACTGGCTAAAAATTTACCTTATGGCATGCAGCGCCGCTTGGAGATTGCACGTGCGCTCGCAGCAAATCCTAAGTTACTATTGCTAGACGAGCCTGCAGCAGGTATGAACCCACAGGAAACACATGATTTAATGGAGTTAATTGCTTTTATTCGGAAGAAGTTTGGCTTAACGATTCTGTTGATTGAGCATGATATGAGCTTAGTAATGGGGATTTGCGAGCGTATTTATGTACTGGATCATGGGCAGCTTATTGCAGATGGTACACCAGAGGAAATTCGCAATAATCCAAAGGTAATTGAAGCGTACCTTGGAGAGGAGGTTATCGGCTAATGCTAAAAGTACAAAACATCGATGTATACTACGGCAATATCCAAGCATTAAAAGGCCTCTCTTTAGAAGTAAATGAGGGTGAAATTGTTACATTAATTGGAGCGAATGGTGCTGGTAAAAGTACTTTGTTGAAAACTTTATCAGGTTTATTGAAGCCCAAGGGTGGCATGATTGAATATGAAGGGTTTTCGATAGCAGGTAAAGCAGCACAAACGATTGTAAAATCAGGTATTTCACATGTACCAGAAGGTCGACGTGTTTTTGCCAATATGTCTGTTGAGGAAAATTTAGAGCTTGGAGCGTATTTGCGTAACGATAAAGCGGGAATTAAAAAGGATATGGATCACGTTTTTGAATTATTCCCACGCCTATTAGAGCGCCGTAAACAGCAATCGGGCACATTATCTGGTGGTGAGCAGCAAATGCTAGCAATGGGAAGAGCGTTGATGGCTAAACCAAAGCTATTATTGATGGATGAACCTTCAATGGGGCTAGCACCACTAATGGTAAAAAATATCTTTAATATTATTGAGAAAGTTAACAAAGAGGGCACAACGGTATTACTTGTTGAGCAGAACGCAAATATGGCATTATCTGTAGCCAATCGTGCATATGTATTAGAAACGGGTCGTATTGTGCTGTCAGGTACAGCAAAAGAGTTACAAGAAAGTGAGCAAGTAAAAGCTGCTTATTTAGGTGGTTTGTAAAACTTCATACAAAGGAAAATCCGCTATGCATATTGTCAGCATAGTGGATTTTTATTATACCAATATAAAGCTTAAAATAGCGAAAGTGATGGCTAACAGCAGTATCGGTGCAATAATTTTGATATGGCGTTTGCGTTGTAGTACCACAATGGCTACATATTCACGAATCATAGCATTTGGCCAATAGTAGAAGGCGGTTTTAGAGCCGATACCTTGACTATTTAAGCCTGCCTGTCTTGCATATAGCCCAGCACGAAATAAATGGAAATTATTTGTTGTGAAAATACTATTGTAGGATTTTCCTTGTGTGAGTTGATCCATTAATTGCTTTGAAAATAGCATATTTTGATATGTATTCACAGAACGATTTTCCTGCAAAGTATGTTCTAGTAGAATACCCTGCTCAATCGCATATTTTTGCATGGCTTCAGCCTCGGGAAGATTTTCGTCAGCGCCTTGTCCACCTGAGAAAATAATGGTTGGTGGTGTAGTGATGGTAGCTTGCTTACGGTAAAATTGAATCGCCTTTTGAATTCTACTGGCTAGTAGTGGAGGTACTTTATCATTAATTAAGCCACTGCCCAACACGATGATGAAATCCTGATTGTATTTAGGTCGATTGAATTGATATAAAAAATAAGCGGTTAAAAAATTAGATAAATTAATGAAAAAATAAAAAGTAATGAGTGATATCGCAACAAAAATAGGCTGTAAATGCTCTGAACGCAAGCTCTCAGGATAAACAATTGGCAAGAGCATAAATAAAAGCATGATGATAGCGACAAGCAATGTTAAAGAATTGGCAAAACGTTTACCCTCTCGCTGCCATAAAATTCGTGCATTCAAAAATAAACCGAACATCAAAGCTAAAAAAGCAAAGGGTAGCATCAATATAATAGCGATAGCTGGAATAAGAATAATTAATCTTACAAATTGGTTATCAGATGAGACAGATATAGCTAAACAAAAGATGAGAAATGCTACGAAAAATAGATTAAATAAAAAACCATTTACTAATTTTCTTGCATCTTTTAAGTAAGAAATAAGAAAGATAACAAAAAATATAAGAGGAAAAATTCCTAAATAAATCATTACGTGTTCCTCCTTGATTAGTATAAAATGTAGATAGCCGTAACAGTAGAAGGAGTGATTTAGAATGCAATATACAGCACAATACTTTATTGAAAAATTAAATTTAGCACAGCATCCAGAGGGAGGTTACTATATATCCTCCTTTAGAGCAACTGACGAAATGGTTGTCAGAGATGTGCAACGTCCGATTTATACGAGCATTTATTTTTTATTGCATTCACAGGATATTTCGCATTTACATCGTTTACAGTCGGATGAGCTATGGTATTACCATGCAGGTAGCCCACTCACAGTGCATATGATTTATCCAGATGGTACATATGAGGCAAAAAAATTAGGACTGAATGTTGAGGCAGGTGAAGTGCCGCAAATTGCTGTACCAAAGCATACAATTTTCGGTTCATCTGTGGATGATGCAGCAACATTTAGCTTAGTAGGCTGTATGGTTGCACCAGGCTTTGATTTTGCCGATTTTGAGCTCTTTACACAAGATGAACTTTTAAAAGTTTACCCACAGCATGAAGAGGTCATTCGTAAAATGGCTTATCCTACATTGCCTTAACAAGAAAGGTTGCTCAATAATGGGCAACCTCTTTATTTTACCACCATATTTCCTCTGGATAGCGAATATTGATTTCGATGTCATGTAACGCCTTTTTTGTCATAATGGCAGCTTCCATCAATTGTGATTTTAAAGCCATATAATCTTCATTTTCTAACATAATACGGAGGGCAAATGCAGCTAATTGAATTTGTCGCTCTTCCTTATCCAAATATAAATATTCTAAATTTAAGACATCAATATATTGTGTAGCATATCGGAAGGTTAATGGAATTTTAGTGTGCAACATTCTTAAAAATACTAAATATTGCTCATCATCCATTTCCTGTTTAAGACAATCGGCAACTACTGCTTGAAATTTTCGAATAATAGCCACTTCAATATTCCAATCAGAGTCGTCAACATGCTCTTTGTGTAAGCGAATAAAGTCATTTAAAGCGATGGCTGTAAAAAGCAGTTCAGGCCAAATAATTTCGGTTGCAAAATACGCATTTTTACTAGGAAAAATATATTCATGCTGAGTCAGTACATTTTTCGTTAAGCCATTACTGACAAACTCAAGACGATGCTCACCTTTAGCAGCTTGGCGAAGCTTGTAGCAGACATGTAAGATGCGTAGACGCGCCCCCTGATAGTCATAATACTTATTTTCATCACCTGTTATTTTGTAGATGGCGTTTACAAGTTCATCTAAATCCCAAAAATCGCCACTAATGCATCCGCCTGTTAGTTGCTCTGTGCTTTGAATGGTTATCATATGCCTGCCCCCCTTGTTTTATTTTGGTGTGTAATCGAGGAGTTTAAATAGTTCCGTACGTTCCTTATCCGTTAAATCACGCCATTGTCCTACCTTTAGATTCCCTAAATGGATATTCATAATCCGAATGCGTTGTAGACGTTTTACAGAGTACCCAAGTGCAGAACACATGCGACGAATTTGGCGATTAAGCCCTTGCTCTAAAATAATTTTGAATACTTTATCTGATATTTTTTCTACATGACAAGGTAATGTTGTCGTATCTAAAATATCGACACCAGCGCTCATTTTTTGAATAAATGCTGCTGTAATGGGCTTGTCCACCTGTACGATATATTCCTTTTCATGATGATTTTCCGCACGCAAGATTTTATTGACGATATCACCATCATTCGTAAGTAATAATAACCCCTCAGATTCTTTATCTAGTCGTCCAATATGGAAGATGCGTAGAGGATGATTGACGAAATCGACAACATTCCCCTTAATATGACGCTCTGTTGTACTTGTAATGCCTACAGGTTTGTTTAAAGCAATATAAACAAGCTGTTGTTCTTTTTTTACCTCTTTTCCATCAACGTAAACTACATCATTCGTCTCAACTTGACTGCCAACAGTAGCAAGTTCACCATTGATTGTTACTCGACCGTCAGCTATCCATTGGTCAGCCCCACGACGTGACACAATACCAGCTTCACTTAAATATTTATTAATGCGCATAATGAATTCTCCTGTATATTATTTATGTTTTAGTATACATGATTGCGGGGAAAAATAAATTTGCTAATTAGTTAGAGGTAGTGAATCTTTGGAATAGAGCTATTCGTAAATAATACAAAAAGGAGCGTGTTGAATGTGGATGTGATAATGGTGGAAAATCAATTTACTAATATGGTAGAAGATGTAGCGAAGGCAGTAGGATGGACAGTTGACCGTAAAACAGTATTAGCAATTGCTAGTACATATGTGGCATCAGGAAAATCATTTGATACGGTGAAATATAAGGCTATTATTCAAGAAATGAAAAAACAGGCATCATGGACATCTCCATTAAGAACGGCGATAGGGTATAGTATTGCGGCTAATTTAATGGAGGAGGAGAACGTTGAACAAGCTGTGAGTAATCTAATAGCAAACGCCCAAATTTTAAAGGAAGCGAAGCTAAAAAGAGGAAATTTTAGTTATATTGCGGCACAATATTTAACAGGAGTACCGAGCGAAAAGCAAGCACATGCGAAGGCAGCTCGTGCTTTATTTGAAGCGATTCGGGAGCATCATCGTTTTTTAACCTCTCATGAAGATATTCCATATGTCGTATTGCTGAGTAGCCCGACAGATGATGTGGTATTACGTGCGGATACAATGAATCGCTATTATAAAGAATTGCGCACATATCATTTTGTCGCAGGGAATGATTTGCAATGGCTATCGCAAGTATTAACAATTTTATCGCCACAGTATGATAGCAAGCTAGTACCAAGCGTTGTAACAATTCGTGATGCGTTGAAAAAGCAACGTGTCAAAGTGAAAACAAGACATTACCCATTGCTTGGATTTTTGGCGATTCTTGACGTCAACTATACACAGCTCGAACAAATTGTCGATTTATATCATGAATTAAAAGATATGAAACCATTAAAATGGCATCGAGAGTTTGTGCTATTTATGGCTGTGCAACTAGTGATCTATGATATGGCACACGTCCAAAAATCATTATCAATGGCCATTATGTCATCGATTGAGTTATTGCTACAGG
Organism: Lysinibacillus piscis; assembly: GCF_026012395.1. Taxonomy (GTDB): domain Bacteria; phylum Bacillota; class Bacilli; order Bacillales_A; family Planococcaceae; genus Lysinibacillus; species Lysinibacillus piscis. The sequence goes on along the minus strand of NZ_BRZA01000005.1, from coordinate 70,424 downwards.
CACAGCAGGCAGCCATGATTGCAGCAGTTACTGCAAGTGCCGCAGCTAGTTCAAGCTCGTCATAAAAAATCAATTACACCCCAGCGTAATTGTGTTCGGATTTTTGTACCGAAAGCACAGTGTAACGTAGCGTCAGATATAGGTTTTTGGACATCCACTGAAGAAAGTGAAAAATCTACCTACACGTTGAAGAAGGGTGAACTAAGATAAAAATCGCTAAAATTGTTTCACATGGAACAAATAATGACAAAAGGCGACATAGTGCTATACATTTCAAATTTGCTTGAATGATTTTTCTGCGATACGATGTTGATAGACATCTTGAAAGGAAGTTATCAGAACTATGACAAATAATGCTATACCTATGAGTCAGTCACGTACTGTTCAAACGCATCTTATATTACCACCAGATACAAACCACCATCACTCCATTTTTGGGGGAAAAGTATTAGCTTATATTGATGAGATTGCTGCAATTACATCTATGAAACATGCTAAAGGGCAAGTGGTCACAGCTTCAATTGACTCAGTTGATTTTTTATCAGCGGCCTATGTAGGGGATATTCTTGAAATTGAGAGTGTAGTATCCTCAACAGGACGTACTTCAATAGAGGTTTATGTGCGAGTAGTATCAAGAAATATTGAAACAGGTGAAGAAAAGCTAACAACAGAGTCTTTTGTGACAATGGTTGCTGTTGATGAGAATGGTAGACCACGACCAATACCACCCGTTTATCCAGAAACGGATGAGGAAAAACGTTTATTTGAAACAGGTCTAGCTAGAAGAGAACACCGTAAACAAAAACGTGCATTACGACATTAATAAAAGTGAGGAGATTGATGTTAATCAATCTCCTCACTTTTATTAAGTATTGAGTTCGTTAATGACATTAATGAGTGAGTCGGATGAAGAAGACACGAGTGTTGCACCCTGTGATAACTCTGTAATCAAATGAGAGATGGTCGAGATATCTTTTGAGGTACTAACGTATTGTTGCTGGATACCTGAAATAGCATCGATAATATCATGAAAAGATTTTGATAAACTTTGCTGTGTATCTACACTATGTTGAATTTTTTGGTCCACATTTGTAACAGAGTTAGCCATTGTTGTAATGTTGTTTTCAGTGTCTTTAATGAGATGAGAAACATTTTGTACAGCATTTTTCGTTTCTTCTGCTAGCTTGCGCACCTCATCTGCTACAACTGCAAAACCTTTCCCATGTTCACCAGCACGTGCTGCCTCAATCGATGCATTCAACGCTAATAAATTGGTTTGGTCTGCTATACCTGTCACAAGTCCAACAATCTCTGAGATTTTTTGAGATGAAACACGTAGTTGGTTCATTGTTATTTCAAGGCTGTTGACACTTTGAGCGATTGTTTGCATCAAATTATTTTGCTCTTGTAGTTGTGATTGTCCACGTTGGGATTTCTCCTGTGTATTGGCAACTAAATGTAAGCCTTGTTGTGTTGCGCCAGCGATATCATCTGTTTGAGAGGAAATCGCAAGTAGGGATGCTGCTGTATCTTCACTAATAGCATTCAATTCCTCTGCTGTTTGCTGAATGGTTGTCACCAGCGAATTTTTCGTTTCATTTGTTAGGGTGCGAATGCGTTCCTCTTCTTTTTCATAGGCTTCGATTACAAGCTGCTGCTCAAAATTAATGATTTTACTAAAGGCATTAATTGCAAGTAGTGCATCTTCTTTAGACATATCGAGCTCAGTAACAAAATCGATGAAAGTAGAAGTCAAGGATTGAAACGAAGCGATATACCATTTAGATTGTAAACCAATGCGTACGTGTACTTCTGCAATAGTTTTGCGTTCATTAATGTAAGCGGTGTCAATGTAACTATCAAAAATATCACTTAAATGTTTATGTAGCGTAACCTTTAAACGATCAATGTGAGAAGTTTGATTAATAATAGTTAATAATTCTTGGCTCAAACTGATGGCTGCATAAAATCGATCCACCATTTGAGGAATTAGCTCCTTCGTTAATGGCTGCAATTGTTTAATAACGGCTAAATCTTCAACTGTTAAATGTAATAATTGCAACTGCTTTTGAAGGTTGGGATGATGAGAAATATCTAATTTCACATGATTTCTATATGCATCTGGTGTTAATGTGATTGACCCATCCGAACTTCGTTTACTTGTAAACCAACTCATTATGAATATGCTCCATTCCTTAATATAAAGTGAACCTCCAATCAGTGGAGGTGATCGCATCCGCTAATTAATAATTTTCATTAATCGGGTTTTGACAAATAATTAATCATCCACTTGTAATTGATTGAAGTAGAGATTTTACTGTTTGTTAACGTAGGATAAATGAAATATTTAATCCATTTTACTATCTTTTATAAAGATTTGGTTAAAAATATTATTTTTTTCATTATTTTTTCTATTGAAAGCAAATAATTGTTAATAGTTTTTTAGAGCGATTTGAATTTGCACGTAGGAACCTGTAAAATACGAACTGTTTAGTGATGAATTTGGGCGGAGGTTACATATGGAGAAGAAACGATTTAAATTTATTATTCCTGTCATGGTCATTGTTTTCATAGGCTCGATTTTTATGTTACGCAACTATTATGAAGAAGTACCAAGTGTAAATCAATTACTGATTACCATTGGCGCAACATTCGTGTCAGGTATATTAGCTTATTTTTTATTCCCACAACAAGGGGAAAATAAAATTGATGATCGTGGTCCTCGTTAAAAAAACTGCCCCACTTCACATTTTTCGTGAAACAGGGCAATTTTTTTATGGCTTCAACAATTTGAACCAGCCTTTTAGTTTGAAAAATACCAGCATTAATAAAACAATAATTAGCATAATACCTAATACAATAAAGTAGCTATAGTGTCCATGAAGTTCAGGCATATAATCAAAATTCATCCCATAAACACCTGCAATAAAGGTTAATGGAATAAAAATAGTGGAGACGATGGTTAAAGTCATCATAATGCCATTCATGCGAGTCGAGCTCATCGCCATATAGCTATCCCGCATATCTGCTGTCAGTTCACGGTTTGACTCAATCATCTCGGCTAGCTTGAGTAGATGGTCATAAATATCCCCAAAATAAGCACGCTCAGATGGATTCAGTGAAAAGCGTTCTGAATTCATGATACGGTACAGTAAATCTCGCATTGGCAAAATAGTTCTTCTTAAATGCAATAAGTCACTACGGAATTCAAACACGGTTTTCATCGCGTGGACATTATTATGATAGGTGAGTTCATCCTCTAGTGTATTTAATTGATCCTCGATTTGATAAACAAGTGGGAAGTAACTATCCACAATTTTATCAATGGTTTGATAAGTTAAATAAACCGTTCCACGCTCCCAGTTTTTTGATTGGGCTTCTAAGCTTTTACGAACCAGCTCTATTTCAGGGGCATTGCTTTTATGGAATGTGACGACAAATTGATGAGATAGAAAAATATTAATCTCCTCAGAAACCAATGTACTTTCATTTATACGATGTAAGACGAAAAAATGAAAATCATCATAAAAATCTAACTTAGGACGCTGCAAAAGGGTAAGACAGTCTTCTATCGCTAATGGATGGAAATGAAAAAACGTGTCCAATAATGATTCTTCTTTAGTAGTAGGGCAATCAAAATCAACCCAATACCATTCAAATTCCTTTTGTTGAATCATCTCAAGAGGAAAATCCTTAATAAGTTGTTGATCTTTCGTAATACCTATTGTGTGTATCATGGGGTTCACCTCTTTTTATAACATAGCCAACCACCAAATAATGTAGTGGCAAAAAATCGAGCTGGCTGTGTAAATCCTGCTTGGCTTAATAATGCTACTATATCTTGCTCTGGCATAAAGGACAATGAGCGTACAGTATTCTCCATAGTGGCGATTTCTTCTTTAGATAGCCTTGTATGCTGTTGCCAATAAGCACGCCATAAATCAAATTGTAGTTCTGTTTCCTCTGAATGGAGTTGACCGTATTTAGAGACAATAACAAACGGAGCATCAGGTTTTAAATGAGCAGCAATGGCTTGCAATGTGGCTAATTTCTCCTCATATGTATGAATAAAATGAAGCACTAAAATACAGCTAGCCGCATCAAATTTTTCATCGGGTAGCAGGCTATCCAGCATTGTTCCTTTTAGTAAAGACACAGCGTTAGGTAAAGTACTTACACGCTGCTGGGCAATTTCTAGCATCGCTTCAGCAGGGTCTAAGCCAACAAATGTCCAGTGTGATCGATTTTCAGCAAACTGTAGAATTTCATTACCACTACCTGAACCAACAATTAGCAATGTCGCTTTTTCAGGTAATGCAGCTTGATAAAAGCTCTGTGCTAAACGTAACATGGCATCATAGCTCGGTAGTGTGCGGCGAATGCCTTTTTCATATTCAGGAGCAAGTGTGTGATCGAATTGCATAATGCTTCACATACCTTTCAAAAATTTTTTAATTCATGAAACTATTTTTAGTATAGCCCCGTATATAGTAATAAATAAAATATAAAGAAATGAGTTGATATACATGGAGACAAAATGGTCTAAAGTAATCATACATGCGAGTGCCTTTTTCGCACCATGGTTAGTGCCCATTATTTTTTTCTTAATTAGTTCAGATGAGGAAGTAAAAGCGATTTCGATTCAAGCATTGTTGTTCCAAATTGTTATGGGTGTTTTAATTGCGATTTCAGGTGTACTAAGCTTCCTAATCATTGGGTTACCATTCTTATTAATTTTCATCCTGATGACAATTGTTGTACCGATTATCGGTATTGTGAAAGCATTATCTGACGAATCATGGCGTTATCCAATTGTTGGTCGCTGGTTTTAATCTATCAATTAAAAGGAGATGTCCATTATGCGACATCTCCTTTTTCATATAATTAAACGCTGAATTTACTAACCTCATCATTTAATTCCCTTGCTAAATTGTTCAATAATTGTGTTGCTGAAGAGATTTCTTCCATAGATGCAAGCTGCTCCTCTGATAGGCCAGCTACCTGCTGTGTAGAATCATTTGAAGAGGCAGAAATCGTTTGTAATGACTCAAATGTCGCTGAAACTTGCTCAGCACTTGCTGCCATTTGCTGTGATACGGCTGATACTTCTTGAATTTGATCTGTTACGAGACGAGCTGCTGTAATAATTTCTTGGAATGCTGCTCCTGTGTTTGCGACAATTTCTACACCTTGTGATACGTTATCATTCACTTGGCCCATTTTTTGTACAGTCAATTGTGTTTCAGCTTGAATAGAGTAAATAATCGTTGTAATTTGCTGTGCAGAACGACTGGACTCCTCAGCTAACTTACGCACCTCATCGGCTACCACGGCAAAGCCTTTCCCAGCTTCTCCAGCACGAGCTGCCTCAATTGCTGCATTCAAGGCTAATAGGTTCGTTTGATCGGCAATATCTGTAATGGCATCGACAATTTTTTCAATTTCTTGTGAGCGTGTTGATAGAGATGTAATAGAACCCATCGTTTCGCCTACCACTTTTTCAATTTGCTGCATTTGTGTAACAGCTAATGTTAAGCTTTTACCGCCATCCACTGCTTTGTTAGAGGATTTCTCGGAAGCAATTGCGACATCAGAAGCCGTTGTAGCTACATGGTGAATGCCTTGCGCCACTTCTGACATAGCCTTTGAACTTTCTTCGATTTGTACTAATTGTGTGGTAGAGCCATTTGCAATTTCTTCTGTAGCTAGTACGATTTTCTCCGTTGCTTTTGTGGATTGATCGACATTGACAATCAATTCTTCAGTTGAGGCAGATAATTCGATACTGGAATGGGCCACTACGGACAGCATATTTTTTAAATTGGCAAACATGTGATTAAATGCTTGAGAAAGCTGTGAGATTTCATCCTTTGCTCCCTCTTTTAGGCTTAATGGTTCAATGGTTAAGTTTCCTTGAGCTACTTGTTTTGTTTGTTCGATCATAGTAAATAACGGTTTGAGCTTTGTAATAATTAAAATGCTTGCTAATAAGCTGAAAAGGGAAAAGAAAGCAATGGAGGATCCAAGTATAATCAGGCTTGTTGTAACACGTGAATGTGCTGCCCCCGTTTGCTCTGAAATCCACTCTTCTACCTCTGTATTAAATTGAGTTAAGTAATTATTAATTTGTTCTTTACCTGAAAAGTATTCATTACTGTACATTAAATCAGCTGCTTTTTGTAAGTCCCCTGTTTGAATCAATTGAAATCCTTGTTCTTCGGTCTTTGCTAATTCAGCCGACTCGGCTTGTACATTTTGCACGATATTCAATAAATTTTGCGGCAATACATCTTCAAATTGCGTAATCACTTTCTGATAGGTTTGCGTTTCGTTAACTTCCTTCATATATTCATCATAAAATTTTTTATCGCCTGTGCTAGCATAGGCACGTGCAAGCGTCGTTAAATCATCTGATACTCTGACCAACTGCTCTTTTAAGTAAAGAATAGTACTTTCTTTTTGAAAGGCATTCACTTGTTGGTTATTGCTTTGTATTAAAAAGAAAAAGCTACCAATGTTTATTAAAAATAACACTATGGTGATGATAATGACAGAGACGAGCAATGATTTAATTTTCATCTGTAAAACCCTTTCTAAAATCCGTTATTTTTTGTTTTTAAATTCCATTTGAGTGATGGTGTATTCATCTATCATTTAAAAAGTTCTACATATTTAAGAAAAATCCTTGTGTCTAAAACCCTTTTTATAAAATATTATTTCAAGTTTCAATGGGCGAATTAATTGCATTTAATTTTTATGATTTTGTATAATAAAGTCAAAGATAGTCAAAGTCAATGAGATAAGCGAGGTGTATTCCGAAAATGCGTAATATATCAGACATCATAGAAGGCTATTTAAAACAAGTACTTGAATTAGATAGAGAAGGGTATATTGAAATTAAGCGCAGTGAAATTGCTGATAAATTTCAATGTGTCCCTTCGCAAATAAATTATGTAATTAATACACGATTTACAGCCGAGCGAGGTTATCTTGTAGAGAGTAAGCGAGGCGGTGGTGGGTACATCCGAATTTTACGTGTCCGCGAAAACTCCCAGATTGATTTAATCGACGCCATTTTAAAGCAAATTGAAGGTGGGGCGTCCCAAACAATGGGAGAAGATATTATCTATCGTTTAATTGACGAGCAGGTAATTTCAAAGCGGGAGGCGAAGTTAATGTTAGCTGCTATTGATCGTACAAGTTTAGATGTGTCACTGCCATTGCGAGATAGCATTCGTGCAAAAGTTTTACGAGCGATGCTGACGACCATTAAGTACGAGCAACAAAAATAGTGTTTTTTGTACTGAAAGCGAAGCAACAGCAACAAATGTTTTCTGTGCGAAAGCTAGAGTGCAACGAAGCGTCAGCAACAAATGTAAAGAGGTGATGGGAATGATTTGCGAACACTGTAAACAGCGTAATGCTACAGTGACTGTGACACAAGTTCAAAATGGTCAGAAAGTAGAGCATCATTATTGTGATGTTTGTGCTTCGCAGTTCCATCCATTTCATGCAGAATTTAAGCAAGAGCCAATATCTATTCAGCAGCTATTATCTAATTGGTTTGGCTCACCATCTTGGCAACAAAAAATGGATGAAAAGCAACAAGTGCAGACACAGCAAACATGTCCACAATGTGGATTCACGTATAAACGTTTTTTAAAGGAAGGCAAATTTGGGTGTCCGAGTTGCTATGATACGTTTAGTGAACATTTACCCAAGCTCTTTAATCGCATACAAGCAAGTCCACAGCATAGTGGGAAAATACCAAGCACTTACAATAATCGCTTTGCCATTAAGAAGCAAATTGAATCGATTCGTAAACGAATGCAAGTGGCCGTTGAGGACGAGCAGTTTGAAGAAGCCGCAAAGCTACGAGATGAAGCAAGGGAGCTTGAACAGCAATTGCAACTTGAAGGTGGTGATGTATCGTGATGATTGACTCGTTTTTAACACGAGCTACCCCTACATGGATGAATAGAGAAGACGACTATTCAGATATTGTGATTAGTACACGCATTCGTCTTGCACGTAATTTAGATGGGTATCGATTTCCATTAGCCTTTTCAGAGAATGAAGCTTTGCAAATTGAACAGGCAGTGACACATGCTATTAAGGATAGTACACAGCTGAGCCAAAACTATGCCTATTTTGCTATTAAGGATTTATCGCCATTACAGCGTCAAATCTTAGTGGAAAAGCATTTAATTAGTCCGCAATTAGCTAAAAAGGAGCAGGTAGGTTCCATGCTGTTATCAGAAGATGAAGCTGTGAGCATTATGGTGAATGAAGAAGATCATCTTCGGATTCAATGTATGACAGCAAGTTTTCAGCTTCAACAGGCATATGAGCAGGCAGATGCGATTGACCGTATATTAGAAAAAACTTTACCATATGCTTTTCGAGGAACTTTTGGTTATTTAACAAGTTGTCCTACAAATATTGGCACAGGTTTACGAGCATCTGTGATGATGCATTTACCAGCATTGACCTTGACTGGTCAGATGAATCAAATCATTAATGCGATGACCAGATTAGGGATGACTGTTAGAGGAATTTATGGTGAAGGTAGTGAAAGCTTAGCCAATATGTATCAAGTTTCAAATCAGATTACATTAGGGAAAGCGGAAGATGATATTTTAGCCGATATCCAGAGTGTGGCTGAAAAAATTATTCAAAAAGAACGGCAGGCACGAGAGAGACTGTTGGAAAAGGCTGAGTTTGCGCTGGAAGATCGTGTTTATCGTGCTTTAGGTACGCTAACACATGCACGCATTTTAACGAGTGAAGAGGCAGCAACCTGTTTATCGAATGTGCGTTTAGGAATTGATTTAAAACTGATCGACAATATTCCAGCTACAACGATTAATGAATGTATTGTTAGTATGCAGCCAGGCTTTTTACAGCATTATGTTAATGAAATTTTACCGCCTGCTGAGCGAGACCGTATACGTGCAACGATGTTACGGGAAGTATTAATGAATAAACCGATGATTGATGAAAAAGGAGCAGATGCTATATGATGTTTAATCGTTTTACACAACGTGCACAAAAAGTATTGCAATTAGCGCAAGAAGAAGCCATTCATTGGAAACATGAGTCAATTGGGACAGAGCATATTTTATTGGGACTAATTCGTGAAGGTGGCGGTATTGCCGCAAAAGCACTAGAGGCGATTGAAGTAAGTCCACAAATGATTGAAGCAGGTATTGAGGAGCTTGTTGGGAAAGGTACAGAGGATGTAGGTCCAATCGTACATTATACACCAAGAGCGAAAAAAGTCATTGAATTATCTGTCGATGAATCACGTAAGCTAGGGCACTCTTATATTGGAACAGAGCATTTGCTGTTAGCGTTAATTCGTGAGGGTGAAGGCGTAGCAGCTCGTGTATTGAACAATGTAGGAGTTGGCTTAAATAAAGCACGCCAACAGGTATTATTGCTATTAGGGAATAATGATAATCCACAAGCTAGCCAACAGGCAACACAAGCTGTCAGCACGCCAACATTAGATAGTCTTGCACGTGATTTAACACAAATTGCAAGAGAAGGCTCATTAGACCCTGTAATTGGTCGTAGCAATGAAATTACACGTGTCATTGAAGTTTTATCTCGCCGTACGAAAAATAACCCTGTCTTAATCGGGGAGCCTGGTGTTGGTAAAACAGCAATTGCAGAAGGCTTAGCACAACAAATTATTAACAATGAAGTACCAGAGATTTTACGCAATAAACGCGTGATGACATTGGATATGGGAACAGTTGTCGCAGGCACAAAATATCGTGGTGAATTTGAAGATCGTTTGAAAAAAGTAATGGATGAAATTCGCCAAGCAGGTAATATTATTTTATTTATCGATGAATTGCATACATTAATCGGTGCAGGTGGTGCAGAAGGGGCAATTGACGCTTCTAATATTTTGAAACCATCTCTAGCACGTGGTGAGTTACAATGTATTGGTGCAACAACATTGGATGAATATCGTAAATACATTGAGAAGGATGCCGCTCTAGAACGCCGTTTCCAACCAATTCGAGTAGATGAGCCAACTGTTGAAGAAGCAATCCAAATTATTCATGGATTACGTGACCGTTATGAGGCACATCACCGTGTGAAAATTACAGATGAAGCGATTGAAGCTGCAGCAAAGCTAAGTGATCGCTATATTTCAGATCGTTTCTTACCAGATAAAGCGATTGATTTAATTGATGAGGCAGGCTCGAAAGTACGCTTACGTTCATTCGCAGTGCCACCAAGTTTAAAGGCTTTAGAAGACCGTCTTGAAAATGTACGTTCAGAGAAAAATGCAGCGGTATCAGGTCAAGAATTTGAAAAAGCGGCATCATTACGAGATACAGAGCAAAAGCTAAAAGATGAAATCGAGGCAACAAGAAAGAACTGGAAGGAAGAGCAAGGTCGCTCCGAATCACAAGTCACAGTGGATGATGTTGCAGCCGTTGTATCGATGTGGACAGGAATCCCAGTATCGAAAATTGCTTCAGAGGAATCAGCAAAGCTTTTACAGCTTGAAGAAGAATTACACAAACGCGTTGTAGGGCAAGGTGAAGCGGTCGAAGCTATTTCTCGTGCTATTCGTCGTGCAAGAGCAGGCTTAAAAGATCCAAAACGTCCAATTGGCTCCTTTATTTTCTTAGGTCCTACAGGGGTAGGGAAAACCGAGCTTGCGAGAGCATTAGCAGAAGTGATGTTTGGTGATGAGGATGCAATGATTCGTGTAGACATGTCCGAATACATGGAAAAACACTCGACATCACGCTTAGTTGGTTCACCTCCAGGCTATGTGGGCTTTGATGATGGCGGTCAGCTAACAGAAAAAGTACGTCGCAAACCGTATTCTGTTGTATTATTAGATGAAATTGAAAAGGCACATCCAGATGTTTTCAATATTTTACTACAAGTATTAGAGGATGGCCGTTTAACTGATTCTAAAGGTCGCACGGTTGATTTCCGTAATACGGTCGTGATTATGACATCAAATGTTGGGGCAGACGCATTGAAATACCGTAAAAACCTTGGCTTTACTACAGGCGGGGTAGATTCAAAACATAAGGACATGAAGAGCACAATGCTAGAAGAGCTGAAAAAGGCCTTCCGTCCAGAGTTTTTAAACCGTATTGATGAAATGATTGTCTTCCATTCATTGGAGAAAGAACATTTAAAAGAAATCGTGTCCTTAATGGCAAACGCTCTAACAAAACGTCTAAGAGAGCAAGATATCGAGCTAGAGCTGACAGATGCAGCGTTAGAGAAAATTGTGGATGAAGGCTATGACCCACAATACGGTGCACGCCCATTACGTCGTGCATTGCAAAAGCACGTGGAAGACCGCCTATCAGAAGAACTGTTAAAAGGTACAGTTTTAACTGGAGGAACAATTATTTTCGACTATGTGGAAGGCGAATTTGTTGTGCGTAGTAAAGAAAAGGTGCTTGAAGTTTAAGCGAATACGATGAATAGATAATAGATAAAGTCTTTTGGGGCTTTATCTATTTTTTTCGTAAAAATTTTCAATATCCGAAACAAGTGCATAGAAAACGTACACTAAAAATATTTGCTATACTAAAGCTACTAGTAGTAAAGAATCGAGGGATTGTATGGCGAAAAAGAAGACAAAATTTGTTTGCTCAGGCTGTGGTTATGAGTCAGCTAAATGGATGGGGCGCTGTCCTGGCTGCGGTGAATGGAACAAGATGGTAGAAGAGGTAGAGATTGTGGCAAAGGGACCACGTGGCGCATTCCAGCATTCAGCGACAGTGACACAAAAAGCTGTGCCTATTATTCATGTAGAAGCAGCAGAAGAACCTCGTGTCGCAACGGAAATGGGTGAGTTAAATCGTGTGCTAGGTGGAGGAATTGTACCAGGCTCTCTCGTATTAATTGGGGGGGACCCTGGGATTGGGAAATCAACCTTGCTTCTACAGGTTTCCGCACTTCTCTCAAATAAAGGGCATCGGGTGCTCTATATTTCAGGTGAGGAATCGATTCGTCAAACAAAGCTACGTGCGGAACGTTTAGGTGTGATATCACAGGAGCTTTATATTTATTCGGAAACGAACTTAGAATTTTTACATCAAACAATTGAGGATGTACAGCCGAAATTTGTGATTGTCGACTCCATTCAAACAGTCTTTCATCCAGAGGTCACAAGTGCACCAGGTAGTGTTTCGCAGGTGCGTGAATGTACGGCTGAATTAATGCGCATTGCTAAAACGAAGGGCATTGCTATTTTCTTAGTTGGGCATGTGACGAAGGAAGGGCAAATTGCAGGGCCACGTATTTTAGAGCATATGGTAGATACGGTGCTTTATTTTGAAGGAGAACGTCATCACAATCATCGCATTTTACGCAGTCAAAAAAATCGCTTTGGTTCAACAAATGAAATTGCTATTTTTGAAATGCTACAAGGTGGCTTAAAGGAAGTGTTAAATCCATCTGAGCTCTTTTTACAGGAGCGTTCACAGGGAGCTGCGGGATCTACCATTGTTGCTTCTATGGAGGGAACTCGACCTATTTTAGTAGAGATTCAATCACTTGTCACACCTACGAGCTTTAATTATCCAAAGCGAATGACGACAGGTGTTGATCAAAACCGTGTACAGTTACTTATGGCTGTGTTGGAGAAAAGAATGAGCCTCATGCTGCAAGCACAGGATGCATATATTAAAGTAGCGGGTGGTGTTAAATTAGATGAGCCTGCGATTGATTTAGCTGTCCTTACAAGTATTGTATCTAGCTTTAAGGATCAAGCTGTTCGTGCCACGGATTGCTTTGTAGGTGAGGTAGGGCTAACAGGAGAAGTACGGCGTGTGACACGTATTGAGCAACGTGTAGTCGAAGCGGCTAAACTTGGCTTTAAACGTGCCTTTATTCCCGCTTCTAATATTGGTGGATGGCAATTCCCAGAAGGTATTGAAATTGTCGGTGTCGAAACAATTAAAGATGCGTTAAATGCCTGTTTTACAGATAGATAGTGGATCAATGCATGTTGGTGAAAAGCCGACATGCATTTTCATCATAAATTTATAGGCTTATACAGGATTTTCTACTATAAACTATGTATAATCGAAATAATAATAAAATAAGAGGTAACAGTAGACTAATAATCTGTCACGTACATATGACCTCATATTATTAAAGTAATCTAAAATTGAAAGGAGAGAAGACGATGAAAAGGTTTGTTCAAATTGCTTGTTTACTGATAGGAGGAGCATTAGGTCTTGTTGTCTTACCGCCATTATACGAGTTGCTTCATTTATCATCTATTCCTTGGCTTGATAATCCATACATATCGGTAGCAATCGGTGCACTTTTTTTATTTACGTTATCCTTTGGCTTTTCGGATTATTTAGTCAAATGGATAAGCTGGATGGAGGAGGTATTGTTTAAAATACCTGTTGCTGATTTATTATTCGGTACATTAGGATTGATTATCGGCTTAATCGTAGCGTATTTCTTAGGTTTTGCGCTTGATAGTATTCAATTTCCAATCATCACAAATATCATGAAGTTTATGCCGATTATTTTATCCTTTATTTTAGGCTATTTAGGGTTCCGTGTAGGTTTTAAAAAGCGGGAAGAATTATTGCAAATATTCACATTAAAAAGCAGCAATGCGAAAAAGAAAGCTGCTGAAGATGCTGAGGTTATCGAGATACAAGGCAGTTATAAGCTGCTAGATACGAGTGTGATTATTGATGGGCGCATTGCTGATATTTCGGGAACAGGTTTTATCGAGGGGGTATTGGTGGTTCCTCAGTTTGTGCTGACAGAGCTACAGCATATTGCAGATTCGTCTGATACATTAAAGCGCACAAGAGGTCGTCGAGGCTTGGACATTTTGAAAATGCTACAGGATGAACGAGCAACGAAGGTAGAAATTACGGAAGAAGACTTTGACGATGTGCAAGAAGTCGATTTGAAGCTTGTGAGACTTGCTAAGAAAATGGGTAATAATACAAAAATTGTTACGAATGACTTTAATCTGAATAAGGTTTGTGAGCTTCATCAAGTAAAAGTTTTGAATATTAATGATTTAGCGAATGCTGTTAAGCCTGTTGTAATCCCAGGCGAAGATATGCAGGTTGTCGTCATTAAGGATGGTAAAGAGCATAATCAGGGTGTTGCTTATTTAGATGATGGTACGATGATTGTTGTAGAGGGTGGACGTCATTATATTGGACAAGCCATTACAGTAACGGTAACAAGCGTTTTGCAAACATCAGCGGGACGAATGATTTTTGCGAAGCCAAAGGATGATTAGGAAGTGGGACTATGCAATATGAAGTAGTATTGCCTGCTGCGGGGAGTGGCAAGCGAATGGGCGCAGGGCAAAATAAATTATTTTTATATCTTTTAGGCAAGCCAATTCTTGCGCATACATTGGAAGTATTTGAGCGTGATGACAGATGCACAGGTATTTGGCTTGCAGTGAAGCCTGAGGAGCGTGCCTTTATTGAACGAATGCTTGTCGAATATGGGATTACGAAGGTAAAGGGCTTGCCTGATGGTGGGGCTGAACGACAGCATTCGGTGCATTCATGCTTAAAGGCGATGGAACAGGTAAGCATCGTACTTGTGCATGATGCAGCACGTCCATTTATCACACATGATATTATTGCGCATCTTGTGGAAAGTGCGCATGATTACGGTGCAGCCATTGCGGGTGTACGTGCGAAGGATACGATGAAAAAAGTGTCAAATGGCATCATTGAGGAAACCGTTGATCGTGAAAGTTTATGGATGGTGCAAACGCCTCAAGCTTTTCGTTTCGAGTTAATCGTGGAGGCTGAGGATGTAGCTGAAAAGGTTGGTTTTCTTGGAACGGATGAGGCCATGTTAATGGAGCGCTTAGGTCATGAGGTGCGAATTGTAGAGAGCAGCTATGAAAATGTCAAAATTACCACACAAGAAGATTTAGTATTCGGCGAGGCAATTTTACATAAGCGTGCTCTGGAAGGATAGTAGTGAGTGTTGTAGAGAAGAGGCAAGGGATAAAAACCTTAGCCTCTTGTGTTTTATAAATGAAGATTTCGTAGTGTACTGTTCAAAAGTTTTACTGTTGGTGATAAACACCTAGCTTGAAAAATGTATGAATCATAGTATAGTCAACAAAAATACTACAACAAGCTCTTTTTAAAAATAAGTATGGATATCTGGTTAATATGATAATAGAATAGATGAAAAAGCTGTGAGAGGTGTTTGCTTGCTATGAATTTAAATGAATGGCTAAATCAACAAGTTCCGCAAATTACTAGTTCGTTGAATGAGATGAATAAACAGTATATCGATATCGAAAATTCCATTGGCTTCGTTGGACGTGACCGTATTTATAAAATTATAGATAATTTTCATGAGGTGCTGTTCCCAGGTGTTTACACGACTGAGCCTGCTGACGAAACGAAAATTAATGTTGTGAGCAGTAATAAGCTACGAGAAACAGCACTTGATTTACGTGATATTATTGAAAAAGTGCTGATTTACAATATGGAGGACAGTAATCCAGCAAATTGTGAAAAATATTGCCGTGAGCAAGCAGATAAAATTGTTATGGATTTGATTAATCAATTCCCAGCAATTCGCCAAATGCTACAAACAGATATTCAAGCAGCCTATAATGGCGATCCAGCAGCTTTATCAACAGAGGAAATTTTACTGAGCTATCCATCTATTGTGGCTGTATATATTCATCGTGTTGCACATGAGCTTTATGAGATGGGTGTACAAATTGTGCCACGTATTATGTCGGAATATGCGCATCGTTTGACGGGCATTGATATTCATCCAGGAGCGACAATTGGAGAGTCTTTCTTTATCGACCATGGAACAGGTGTTGTTATTGGTGAAACATGCACAATTGGTAAGAACGTCAAAATTTATCAAGGTGTAACACTTGGGGCATTAAGTTTCCCTCTAGATGGAAATGGTAATCCAATTAAAGGTATTAAGCGTCATCCGAATATTGCGGATAATGTAGTCATTTATGCAGGGGCAACGATTTTAGGTGGCGAAACAAACATTGGGCATGATTCCGTGCTAGGTAGTAATATTTGGCTAACACATTCTGTGCCACCATATTCTCGTGTTTATAATTCACAGCCATCCCCAAACATTAGCAATAGCCAAATGAAAAATATTGAATATCATATTTAACGATGAAATCTCTCTTTGTCATAAGGAGAGATTTTCCCTATTTCTAGGCAAACTTTGATATGATAGAAAGTAAATACGGATTAAAGGAAGATGGATATGTTTCGAGTTGGACAAGGTTATGATGTACATGCATTTGCTGAAGGGCGAAAATTGATTTTAGGTGGTATTGAAATTCCACATGATCGTGGGCTTCTGGGACATTCAGATGCAGATGTTTTGTTGCACACAATTACAGATGCCGCACTTGGCGCAATTGGTGAGGGCGACATTGGTCGTCATTTTCCTGATACAGACGCAGAGTGGAAAGATGCAGATTCTGCAAAATTATTGCAGTATATTTGGAAAATCGTTGAGGATAAAGGCTATGCATTAGGGAATGTAGATGCAACGATTATCGCCCAGCGACCTAAAATGGCCCCTTATATTGAGCCAATGAAAAATCGCATTGCCGAATTACTAAATGCAGAGCCGTCACAAGTGAATGTGAAAGCCACAACGACTGAAAAGCTTGGATTTACAGGACGTGAGGAAGGCATTGCTGCATTAGCAACCATTTTGTTGATAAAAAAATAGCCCTACTTTTATTTGCTTGGGCACAATGGTAAAATGAACAAAGTCAAAAGCTAAGAATAGCTAAATCGAGGAGGTATTTAGGTATGACGAAGGAAATTCGTGTTCGTTACGCACCATCTCCAACTGGTTTTTTACACATCGGTGGAGCGCGTACGGCATTATTTAATTATTTATATGCAAAACATCATAATGGCAAATTTATTGTCCGTATTGAAGATACAGATATTGAGCGTAATGTAGAGGGTGGAGAAGCATCACAGCTAGATAATTTAAGATGGTTAGGTATTGACTATGATGAGTCAGTTGATATCGGTGGACCATATGCGCCGTATCGCCAAATGGAGCGTCTTGATATTTATAAGGAGCATGCGGAGAAGTTACTTGCGCAAGGTGTGGCTTATAAATGTTTCTGCTCTTCTGAAAAATTGGAGGCTTCTCGTGAAGAACAAAAAGCACGAGGTGTAGCAGCACCAACATATGATGGTACTTGTCGTCATTTATCAGAGGAAGAAGTAGCAGCGAAGGAAGCGGCTGGAGAAGCCTTTACCATTCGTATGCGTGTACCTGAAAATGTCACATATGACTTTGAAGATTTAGTACGTGGTCAAGTAACGTTTGAATCGAAGGATATTGGTGATTGGGTATTAGTAAAAGCAAATGGCATTCCAACGTATAATTATGCAGTTGTTTTAGATGACCACTTCATGGAAATTTCTCATGTTTTCCGTGGTGAAGAACACTTATCGAATACACCAAAGCAGATGATGATTTTCGATGCATTTGGTTGGGAATACCCACGTTACGGTCATATGACATTAATTGTTAATGAAAACCGCAAAAAATTATCAAAACGTGATGAATCAATTATCCAATTTGTCACGCAATATAAAGATTTAGGTTACTTACCTGAAGCAATGTTTAACTTCTTTGCGTTGCTTGGTTGGTCTCCAGAGGGTGAAGAGGAAATTTTCTCAAAAGAAGAGCTTATTAACATTTTTGATGAGCAACGTCTATCTAAATCACCATCTATGTTTGATAAACAAAAATTAACATGGATGAATAATCAATATATTAAAAAACTATCGTTAGAAGAGGTAGTTGCACTATCATTACCACATCTGCAAAAAGCAAACTTATTGCCAGCAGAGCTAACAGCAGAACAACATGCATGGGCAACTAATTTAATCGCTCTATATCATGACCAAATGAGCTTTGGTGCTGAAATTGTAGAGCTATCGAGCCTATTCTTTAATGATGCGGTTGAATATGATGAAGAGGCACAAGCTGTTTTAGCAGGAGAGCAAGTACCAGAAGTGATGGCGGCGTTTAAGGCACAGTTGGAAAGCCTAGAAGAATTTACAGCCGATGCGATTAAAGCGGCTATTAAAGCTGTACAAAAAGAAACAGGCCATAAAGGGAAAAACCTATTTATGCCAATCCGTGTTGTAGCAACAGGGGAAACACATGGCCCAGATTTGCCGAATGCCATTTGTTTAATTGGTAAAGAAAAAGTAATTGATCGTGTAGAGAAATTTGCAAAATAATTTCAATGTTATATGGATTGACAATTTAAGTATTCATTGTACAATGTAGTTAAATTGAGAAAGCGTTGAAAAGGAGAAGTATGTGGCGCATGCTCTAAAGAGAGGACCATCATCGGCTGCAAGTGGTCTGAGCCAAGGCAAAACAGAAATGCACCTTTGAGCATAAAGCTGAACAGTGAAGTAGGCTTTGTCGAGTCGTTCCCGTTAAAGAACGTTCAGAGTGGAGGGGCTTACCTTCAATCAGAGTGGAACCGCGCAAATTAGCGTCTCTGTCATACCGTTTTCGGATGATAGAGACGTTTTTTTATTTTCTATAAAATATAAGAGGGGGAAAAATCCATGAGTATTCAAATTTTTAACTCGTTAACACGTCAAAAAGAAGTGTTCGTACCGCTAGAAGAAGGTAAGGTCAAAATGTATGTATGCGGACCAACCGTCTACAATTATATTCATATCGGAAATTCACGTCCTGTCATTGTATACGATACAGTGCGTCGCTATCTTCAGTATCGTGGCTATGAGGTGAAGTTTGTCTCTAATTTTACAGATGTTGATGATAAAATTATTAAAGCAGCTAATGAATTAGGGGAAGAAGTAAATGAGTTAACGGAGCGCTTTATTGCAGCCTATTTTGAGGATGTAACAGCATTAGGATGCAAAAAGGCAGATGCTCATCCACGTGTGACAGAGCATATGGACGATATTATTCAATTTATTCAAGTGTTGATTGATAAAGGCTATGCATATGAATCAGCAGGAGATGTTTACTATCGTACACGTAAATTTAATGGCTACGGTAAATTGTCACATCAAGATGTGGATGATTTAAAAATCGGTGCACGTATTGAAGCGGGCGAGAAAAAGGACGATGCTTTAGATTTTGCTCTATGGAAGGCTGTTAAACCAGGCGAGATTTTTTGGGAAAGTCCTTGGGGGCAAGGGCGCCCAGGTTGGCATATTGAGTGCTCAGTTATGGCTCGTGAGCATTTAGGTGATACAATTGATATACATGCAGGCGGTCAAGATTTAACATTCCCGCATCATGAAAATGAAATTGCTCAGTCAGAAGCGCATAATGATGCAACATTCGCTCGTTATTGGATGCATAATGGCTATATTAATATTGATAATGAAAAAATGTCTAAATCTCTGGGCAACTTTATACTTGTCAATGATATCCGAAAGCAAATTGACCCACAAATTTTGCGTTTCTTTATGCTATCTGTGCATTATCGTCATCCAATTAATTTTGCCAAAGATTTAGTAGATGCGGCTGCGGCTGGCTTGGAGCGAATTCGTACAGCTTATCACAATGTGAAGCACCGTTTGACAGCAACAGCGAATTTAGGTGAGGATTCAGCACAATGGTTTGAACAGATTGCTGCGCAAAAAACAGCTTTTGAAGAAGCGATGGATGATGATTTTAATACAGCAAATGCGATTTCAGTATTATTTGAATTAGCTCGTATTGCTAATATTTATTTAAACGAAGTAAATACAAATGCAGCAGTATTAGAGAAATTTGTCGAAACCTTTGAGGCAATTGGTGACGTCTTAGGTATTGAGTTTGTTAAAGAAGAAGAACTGTTGGACGAAGAGATTGAGGCATTGTTGCAGGAGCGTGTTGAGGCACGTAAAAATCGCGATTTTGCTCGTTCAGATGAAATTCGGGACCATTTACAAGCGCAAGGTATTATTTTAGAGGATACACGCCAAGGAACTAGATGGAAACGAGGGTAAGGAATGTGGATAAACTTCGTAATGAAGATGTAAAACAACTGAATGCGCTAGCACTAGCTTATATGGGAGATGCTGTTCTTGAGCAAAAAGTACGTGAGCATTTACTGCGCACAGGTCGTGTAAAGCCAAACATATTGCATCGAGAGGCAACACGCTATGTATCGGCAAAAGCGCAGTCGATGATTGTTTATCGCATGATGGATGAAAACTTTTTAACAGAGGAGGAGTTGGCTGTGTTCCGCCGTGGACGCAATGCCAAATCTGGCTCTGTTCCAAAAAATACAGATGTACAAACATATCGTAATAGCTCAGGCTTTGAAGCGATACTAGGCAACTTATATTTAGTAAATGAACTAGAGCGTGTCTATGAAATTATTGCATATGCGATTCAAATTATTGATGAAACGAAAGGAGTGACGAATTCATGACAGAACAAAATGGTGAAATGATTGCTGGAAAAAATCCTGTGTTAGAAGCACTACGATCAGGCCGTGACATGAATAAAGTGTGGATTGCAGAAGGGGTAAAAAAATCAGGAATTAATGAGCTACTTGATTTAGCGAGGGAACGTGGCATCATTGTACAATTTGTGCCAAAGAAAAAGGTCGATCAGTTATCAAGTGCGAATCACCAAGGTATTGTAGCCTCTGTTGCAGCGTATAGCTATGCGGAGCTAGAGGATTTATTTGCAGTAGCAACACAAAAGCAAGAAGATCCATTTTTTTTGATTTTAGATGAGCTTGAAGATCCACATAATCTTGGTTCTATTATGCGAACAGCCGATGCAATTGGTGCACATGGTATTATTATACCAAAGCGTCGTTCTGTTAGCTTAACGGCTGTTGTTGCAAAGGCTTCAACGGGGGCAATTGAGCATGTACCTGTTGTACGAGTAAACAATCTTGCCCAAACAGTCGATGAATTAAAAGAGCGCGGTGTATGGATTGCAGGGACAGATGCAAAGGGTTCTGCGGATTATCGTAAAATGGACGCTACGTTGCCACTTGCTTTGATTATTGGTAGTGAAGGAAAAGGGATGGGGCGTTTATTAAAAGAAAAATGTGATTTCCTTTATCATTTGCCAATGGTGGGACATGTTACATCATTGAATGCCTCTGTTGCTGCTGCACTCTTAATGTATGAAGTGTATCGTAAACGTCAAGAAGCGAATGAGTAAAAATGCAAAATATTTTGCTTGTTGACGGCTATAATATGATTGGCGCCTGGAAAGAGTTACGCCCATTACGAGATACAAATTTTGAAGATGCACGTAGAAGGCTGATCGAGTTGATGGCAGAATACAAAGCAACAATGGGGTGGCGTGTTATTATCGTTTTTGATGCGCATCTTGTACCAGGTGTTGAACAAACGTATATTGAAAATGACGTTGAAGTCATCTATACACGAAAAAATGAGACGGCAGATGAGCGCATTGAAAAAATGACGAGGGACTTAAAAGCTAGAAATGTACAAATTCATGTAGCAACCTCGGATATGGCAGAACAAAGTGTGATTTTTGGTAATGGTGCTTTGCGAAAGTCAGCAAGAGAGCTAGAAATTGATGTAGGCATTATTCAACATAGAATTACACATGATGTGAAGGGGAAGCAAGAGGACAAGCCACCTTCTCGTATAGAGTTAAAACCTGACGTTGCTTTGATGTTTGAAAAATGGCGTCGGGGTTTAAAATGATTCATTGACGCACATTTTTGAAGTCCGTTATACTGTTCCTAATTATCTGTGATGGCTGAGGTGATACCATGATTAAAAGTAATCCGATACAAGTAGCACAAAATTTTGAACTATTTAATGATGAAGAGCTTGTTGAAATGGTGCATCGAGGTAATACAGATGCGTTAGATTTTTTAATTACCAAATATCGTTTATTAGTAAGAGCTAAGGCGAAATCTTATTTTTTAATCGGTGCCGATAAGGAAGATATTGTACAAGAAGGTATGATTGGTTTATATAAAGCAATTCGTGACTTTAAAGGAGATAAATTGGCGTCTTTTCGAGCTTTTGCGGAATTATGTATTACCAGACAAATTATTACCGCTATTAAAACGGCGACAAGGCAAAAGCATATCCCTTTAAATTCTTATGTATCTTTAGACAAACCTATTTATGATGAAGAATCTGATCGTACATTAATGGACGTACTAACAGGCGCACCGATGGATGATCCAGAGGAGTTAATTATTCATAGAGAAGAGTTTGGCTATTTGGAAGAGAAGATGGGTGAGATTTTGAGTGAGCTAGAGCTACAAGTGTTAGCACTCTATCTTGACGGTCAATCTTATCATGAAATTTCAGCAACATTGAATCGCCATGTTAAATCTATTGATAATGCATTACAGCGCGTGAAGCGTAAATTAGAGAGGCATCTGGTGCTAGAAGAAATCTTATAGGGATGTTCAGCGCTTTTTGCTGTCGCTTCGCTTTCGCAACAGCAAGAGCATTGTTGACATTGAGAAATATAGGTGTTAGTCTTTAAAAGACAAAGTGCCGAAAAGGTGATTATATGGCAAAAAAAGTCGTACTTAACTGTGAGAAATGTGGTTCACGAAATTATACCGTCCCCGCAAAGGAAGGTTCAACAGAACGTCTCACATTAAAAAAATTTTGCTCGCATTGTAATGAGCATACAGTGCATAAACAAACGCTATGAGATATATTTGTGAATAGATAAGTTGATTCGGGGGTTAAGCTAAAATGGGCAAGATTAAAAGCTTTTTCAGCGATGTAATGTCGGAAATGCGCAAGACAAGCTGGCCAAAAAGTAAAGAGCTAACAAAGTACACGACTGTTGTTATTGCAACTGTTGTTGTTATGGCTATATTTTTTGTGTTAACTGACTTAGGTATTTCTTCTTTATTCCGCTGGTTCTTAGATTTATAATAGTCAGTAGTATCATGTGAATATCTTTGAAAATAGCCCGTCATTATAATAAACGGGTTTTTTCGTTTGCTTTGTAAAATAGAATGTAGAGTTTAGGAAGGTTATGTAACATTTAGTTGCTAAGGAGGAGTCCTAATAGTTATGGAGAAAAATTGGTATGTTGTTCATACTTATTCAGGGTATGAAAATCGTGTAAAAGCGAACTTAGAAAAACGTGTAGAAACAATGGGGATGCAAGATAAGATTTTCCGTGTAATCGTGCCAGAGCATGAGGAAACAGAAATGAAAGACGGTAAAAAACGTACAATGATGCGTAAGGTATTCCCAGGGTATGTTTTAGTAGAGTTAATTATGACAGATGATTCATGGTATGTTGTCCGTAATACGCCAGGTGTAACAGGATTCATTGGTTCGTCTGGTGGTGGTGCAAAGCCAACGCCATTATTACCAGAAGAAGTGGATCGCCTATTACAACAAATGGGCATGACAGAAAAAGTGGTTGAAGTGGATATTACAATTGGCGAAGCGGTTGAAGTATTAGAAGGGCCATTTGCACATTTCCAAGGCCGTGTAGAAGAAATAGACACGGAAAAAGGAAAAGTGAAAGTATCTGTAGATATGTTTGGGCGAGAAACGATTATGGAACTTGATTTTGAACAAATTCAAAAGATTTAAAGATAAATTTGTATAGGTGTTTCGCAAATTTTGTTAATTACCACTTGCTTTAAAAAAATAAAAGTGGTATTATTTCATAGGTCAGACTATCATACTTTGTTTTGATGTCTGCAATGATAATTTTAATGTTATCGGCAAGTAGCTGACAGACAGATATTTGAGTGGGAGGGGCAACCCAGTTACCACATCACGGACTTAAGGAGGTGTGTCTCGTGGCTAAAAAAGTTATTAAAGTTGTAAAACTTCAAATCCCTGCTGGTAAAGCGAATCCAGCTCCACCAGTTGGTCCTGCATTAGGTCAAGCAGGTGTGAATATCATGGGATTCTGTAAAGAATTCAATGCGCGTACTGCTGATCAAGCTGGTCTTATTATTCCAGTAGAAATTTCAGTATTCGAGGACCGTTCTTTCACTTTCATTACAAAAACTCCACCTGCAGCAGTTCTACTTAAAGTAGCAGCTGGTATCCAATCTGGATCTGGTGAACCAAACCGTAAAAAAGTGGCAACGGTTAAACGTGATAAAGTTCGCGAAATCGCTGAACAAAAAATGCCAGACCTTAACGCTGCTTCAGTAGAAGCTGCTATGTTAATGGTTGAAGGTACTGCACGAAGCATGGGTATTGTTATCGAAGACTAATCCCTGTTACTTGATGATGTTTTGTTTTTGGAAGGTTGCGGAGTTTCTTTGTGAACGCGCAACCTTTATTCGTGGGAGGTAAAATCCGCTATAACCACAATCAAGGAGGAAGAATATAATGGCTAAAAAAGGTAAAAAACTGCAAGAAGCAGCAAAATTAATTGATCGTAATACACTATATAGTGCACATGAAGCAATCGAACTTGCTCAAAAAACTAGCACAGTAAACTTTGATGCAACTGTAGAAGTTGCTTTCCGTTTAGGAATTGATACTCGTAAAAATGACCAACAAATCCGTGGTGCAGTAGTGTTACCAAACGGTACTGGTAAAACTCAACGTGTATTAGTATTCGCTAAAGGTGAAAAGTTAAAAGAAGCTGAAGCAGCTGGCGCTGACTATGTTGGTGATGCAGAATACGTTCAAAAAATTCAACAAGGTTGGTTTGACTTTGACGTAATCGTAGCAACTCCTGATATGATGGGTGAAGTTGGTAAACTTGGTCGTGTATTAGGACCTAAAGGTTTAATGCCAAACCCTAAAACTGGCACAGTTACTTTTGATGTAACAAAAGCTATCGAAGAAATCAAAGCTGGTAAAGTAGAATACCGTGCTGAAAAGTCTGGTATTATCCATGCTCCTATCGGTAAAGCTTCATTCACAACAGAACAATTAGTAGAAAACTTCTTAGCTGTATTTGACGTAGTGCAAAAAGCAAAACCTGCAGCAGCTAAAGGTACTTACATGAAGTCTGTAAACGTTACAACAACAATGGGACCAGCTGTTAAAATTGACGCTGCAAACGTAGTTGTAAAATAATAATAAATTTCTTGACAGTGATTTATCTACGTGATAGAATTATCGCTGTTGTGAATTATCCATTTGTACCGTAGACAGTAGGAGTGACTTGTCACTTAATGTTCCTACCGAGGACATCGGAATTCGGATTCTTATTTTTAAAGATGATGACTTTCAGCCTCTGTGTCTATTTAGCTCAGAGGCTTTTCTTTTGTCGGTATAAATGACCCATTCTAATAGGAGGTGTCATCATGAGCAAAGCAATCGAAAACAAAAAAGTACAAGTTCAAGAGATTACTGAGAAATTCCAAAACGCTGCTTCTGTAGTAGTTGTGGATTACCGTGGTCTGAACGTTGCGCAAGTAACAGAACTTCGTAAACAACTTCGTGAAGCTGGCGTTGAGTTCAAAGTATACAAAAACACTTTAACTCGTCGTGCTACTGAAGTTGCTGGTCTTGAAGGAATCAACGACGTATTAGTTGGTCCTAACGCAATTGCGTTCTCAAATGAAGATGTTGTAGCTCCTGCTAAAATCATCAACGAGTTCGCTAAGAAAAATGACGCTTTAGAAATTAAAGCAGGTATTATTGAAGGTACAATTTCTTCTGCTGAAGATATTAAAGCACTTGCAGAACTTCCATCACGCGAAGGTCTTCTTTCTATGCTTTTATCTGTACTTCAAGCACCAGTGCGTAACTTCGCACTTGCAACAAAAGCTGTTGCAGAACAAAAAGAAGAACAAGGCGCATAATCGCATAACTGTTCTCACCCTAGCGGCATGACCGTAATAAAAAAACATTATCCAATTAGGAGGAAATTATAATGAATAAAGAGCAAATCTTAGAAGCTATCAAAGCTATGACAGTTCTTGAATTAAACGATTTAGTAAAAGCTATCGAAGAAGAATTCGGTGTAACAGCTGCGGCTCCTGTAGCTGTAGTAGCTGGCGGTGCTGCTGCTGCTGAAGAAAAAACTGAGTTTGACGTAGTATTAGCATCTGCTGGTGCAGAAAAAATTAAAGTAATCAAAGTGGTTCGTGAAATCACTGGTTTAGGTCTTAAAGAAGCTAAAGAAGTAGTAGATAACGCTCCTAAAGCTCTTAAAGAAGGTGTTTCTAAAGATGAAGCTGAAGAAATCAAAGCTAAACTTGAAGAAGTTGGCGCATCTGTAGAAGTTAAGTAATTTTACGTTACTTCAAACAAAAAAGAAAGCTCGTCATTTTGGCGAGCTTTTTTCTTCTATTTAAAGGAGGTAGGCGTAGATATGTCAGATCATTATTATACAAATAAACCTCAAGCTGAAAGTAAGCCTCGACACTGGACATTTGATTTGTTGGGTTACACATTTTCTTTTGAAACAGACTCGGGCGTGTTTAGTAAAAGCGAAGTAGATTTTGGATCCCGTGTGTTAATAGATACGTTTGAAATGCCTGCTATTGCAGGAGCTGTGTTTGATGTGGGCTGTGGGTACGGGCCAATCGGATTATCATTGGCTAAGGCACATCCAGAACGTGCAGTTTGGATGATGGATATTAATGAAAGAGCTGTCGCATTAGCGCAAAAAAATGCACAAGTCAACGGTGTTCAAAATGTACGCATATTTGTAAGTGACGGACTATCAGCGGTTGCTGAAGATATACAGGCGGCAGCTATTTTAACAAATCCTCCAATTCGTGCAGGAAAAGAAACCATTTTTCGTTTTTATGATGAAGCATATGATAAATTGATGCCTTCTGGTGAGCTGTGGGTAGTGATACAAAAGAAGCAAGGTGCACCGTCGACAGTAAATTACTTAGAAGAAAAGTATGAGACAGTCGATATCGTAGAAAAGAAAAAGGGATATTGGATTGTTCGTGCAAAAAAATAAACGAAATATGTATAAAATATTGACTTGACAAATTGGCTATGATAACATAATAAAATGCAAAAATATTATTTTGAGGTCGTATGCCCTTTTGTATATAATTCTTTTAATATGGGTATACTTGCCAAGATAAGTTTAGTTAACCGAAAATGAGATCTTTTGAAGACTCGTTTTCTTTTTGTCTTTCGACAGCATACACTATTTGTATGTTTTTGCAAAGACCTAATATCGCTTTATTGAGGGGTGAATGAGTTGACAGGTCAACTAGTTCAGTATGGACAACACCGCCAGCGTAGAAGCTTTGCGCGTATTAACGAGGTGCTTGAGCTTCCAAATCTGATTGAGATTCAAACGGCGTCTTATGAGTGGTTCCTTGAAGAAGGTTTACGTGAAATGTTTCATGACATTTCGCCTATCGAGGACTTTACAGGTAATCTTTCATTAGAATTTATCGATTATTCATTAGGTGAGCCTAAATATGATGTCGATGAATGTAAAGAACGTGATGTTACTTACGCAGCTCCATTACGTGTGAAAGTGCGTCTTTACAACAAAGAAACTGATGAAGTAAAAGAACAAGATGTATTTATGGGTGATTTCCCATTAATGACAGAAACAGGTACGTTCATTATCAATGGTGCTGAACGTGTTATCGTTTCACAATTAGTTCGTTCACCAAGTGTATATTTCCATGATAAAACAGATAAAAATGGTAAAAAAGGCTTCGGAGCAACAGTTATTCCAAACCGCGGTGCGTGGTTAGAATATGAAACTGATGCCAAGGATGTAGTGTATGTGCGTATTGACCGTACTCGTAAACTACCAGCGACAGTATTGCTTCGTGCATTAGGCTTTGGTTCTGACCAAGAAATTATCGATATTATCGGGGATAACGAATACTTGCGTAATACATTAGAAAAAGATAACTCTGAAAGTACTGAAAAGGCACTTTTAGAAATCTATGAACGTTTACGTCCAGGTGAGCCACCAACAGTAGAAAGTGCAAAGAGCTTACTATATTCTCGCTTCTTTGATGCAAAACGCTATGATTTAGCGAATGTTGGTCGTTATAAAATGAACAAAAAGCTACACATCAAAAATCGTTTATTTAATCAAACGATTGCTGAAACGCTTGTAGACCCAGAAACAGGCGAAATTTTAGTAGAAAAAGGTACAGTTCTTGATCGTCGTACATTAGACAAGATTTTACCTTACTTAGAGGATTCATCGAAAGGTATCGGTTACCGTAAGCTATCACAAGTTGGTGGTGTATTGGAAGACGATGTGACAATCCAATCTATTAAAATTTATGCACCAAAAGATGAAGCACAAAAAGAAATTAACATTATCGGCAATGCATACATTGACGAAGAAGTGAAAAATATTACACCTGCTGATGTTTTAGCATCTGTAAGTTATTTCTTCAATCTGCTTTATCAAGTAGGAGCAACAGATGATATTGACCATTTAGGAAATCGTCGCTTACGTTCTGTTGGTGAATTATTACAAAATCAATTCCGTATTGGTTTATCTCGTATGGAACGTGTTGTACGTGAGCGTATGTCTATTAATGATACTGCTGCAATCGTACCACAGCAATTGATTAATATTCGTCCAGTAATTGCGTCAATTAAAGAGTTCTTTGGTAGTTCACAATTATCACAATTCATGGACCAAACAAACCCATTAGCAGAATTAACGCACAAACGTCGTCTATCTGCATTAGGGCCTGGTGGTTTAACACGTGAACGTGCTGGCTTTGAAGTACGTGACGTTCACTATTCTCACTATGGTCGTATGTGTCCGATTGAAACGCCAGAGGGACCAAACATCGGGTTAATTAACTCATTATCTTCATTTGCGAAAGTAAATAAATTTGGCTTTATTGAAACGCCATACCGTCGTATTGATCCTGAAACAGGAAGAGTGACGGAACAAATTGATTACTTAACAGCTGATGAAGAAGATAACTATGTGGTAGCGCAAGCGAATTCTGTTTTAACAGCTGATGGAGCTTTTGCCAACGAAGAAGTTGTAGGACGTTTCCGTGGTGATAATACAGTATTTAAGCGTGATGTTATCGACTATATGGATGTATCACCGAAGCAGGTAGTATCTGCTGCCACTGCATGTATTCCATTCTTAGAAAATGATGACTCTAACCGTGCACTTATGGGTGCCAACATGCAACGTCAAGCAGTTCCACTTCTTAACCCAGAAGCACCATTTGTTGGTACAGGTATGGAACATGTTGATGCGCGTGACTCAGGTGCGGCTGTCGTAGCGAAGTATGACGGTATTGTAGAGCATGTTGAAGCTCGTACAATTCATGTTCGCCGTATTGAAACAGTCGATGGCAAGGAAGTTAAAGGCGATTTAACAAAATATAAATTACAAAAATTCATTCGTTCAAACCAAGGTACATCATACAATCAAAGACCACTTGTAAAAGTTGGAGATCGTGTGAAACCTCGTGATATTTTAGCAGATGGTCCATCAATGGAAAAAGGTGAGCTAGCTCTTGGACGTAACGTACTTGTTGCATTCATGACTTGGAATGGCTTTAACTATGAGGATGCTGTTATTATGAGTGAGCGCCTTGTGAAAGACGATGTTTATACATCTGTTCATATTGAAGAATATGAATCAGAATCTCGTGATACAAAATTAGGACCAGAGGAAATCACTCGTGATATTCCAAACGTTGGGGAAGATGCACTTCGTAACTTAGACGAACGTGGTATTATTCGCATCGGTGCGGAAGTACGTGACGGCGATATTCTTGTGGGGAAAGTAACGCCTAAAGGGGTTACAGAGTTAACAGCTGAAGAACGCTTATTACATGCAATCTTTGGTGAAAAAGCTCGTGAAGTACGTGATACATCATTACGTGTACCACATGGTGCTGGCGGTATCATCCTTGATGTCAAAGTATTTAATCGTGAAGATGGCGATGAATTACCACCAGGTGTTAACCAATTAGTACGTGCATATATTGTTCAAAAACGTAAAATTCGTGTTGGGGACAAAATGGCTGGACGTCATGGTAACAAAGGGGTTATCTCTCGTATCTTACCTGAAGAAGATATGCCATTTATGCCAGATGGAACACCTGTTGATATCATGTTAAACCCACTTGGTGTACCTTCACGTATGAATATCGGACAAGTTTTAGAGCTACACTTAGGTATGGCTGCACGTTCTTTAGGTGTTCATATGGCGACACCAGTATTCGATGGTGCGAACGAAGAAGATGTATGGGAAACAATGGAAGAAGCAGGCATGAACCGTGATGGTAAAACAATCCTGTATGATGGACGCTCAGGTGAACCATTTGATAACCGTGTATCAGTAGGTGTCATGTATATGATTAAACTTGCGCACATGGTTGATGATAAATTACATGCTCGTTCAACAGGACCATACTCATTAGTAACGCAACAACCGCTTGGTGGTAAAGCACAATTCGGTGGTCAACGTTTTGGTGAGATGGAGGTTTGGGCACTTGAAGCATATGGTGCAGCTTATACGTTACAAGAAATTTTAACAGTGAAATCCGATGATGTTGTAGGTCGTGTGAAAACATACGAGGCTATCGTTAAAGGAGAAAGTGTACCAGAGCCAGGTGTTCCAGAATCATTCAAAGTATTAATTAAAGAATTGCAATCTCTTGGTATGGATGTGAAAATGCTGACAGTGAATGATGAAGAAGTCGAGCTTCGTGATTTAGATGAAGAAGATGATCTTCAGCCAGCAGATGCACTTAATATTGCACCACAGCCAGATACAGAAGAAGAGCCAGTAGAGTCTTTTGAATAATGGATAACCAAAATTCACAGCTGTGAATATGGCAAAACTTATTTTTCAAATTAGCCGGGCAGGATTTAACGCCCTGCTCGGCTTTTTCTTTCAATAAATTATTCTATTTTAATCCTTTGTTAAAGAGCTTATTCTTTACAAACGATTGTCGAGCTGCGTAAAAAGAGTCTTTATAAAGACCTATACTAGAGGGAGGTAGGCTCCTTGATAGACGTTAATGAATTTGAATATATGAAGATTGGTTTAGCATCTCCTGACAAGATTCGTTCTTGGTCATATGGTGAAGTCAAAAAACCTGAAACAATTAACTACCGTACGTTAAAGCCTGAAAAAGATGGCTTATTCTGCGAGCGCATTTTTGGTCCTACAAAAGATTGGGAATGTCACTGTGGTAAATACAAACGAGTACGCTACAAAGGTGTCGTTTGTGACCGTTGTGGTGTTGAAGTAACACGTGCTAAAGTTCGTCGTGAACGCATGGGGCATATCGAATTAGCAGCACCAGTTTCGCATATTTGGTATTTCAAAGGAATTCCAAGCCGTATGGGTCTTATTTTAGATATGTCTCCACGTGCATTGGAAGAAGTTATTTACTTCGCTTCTTATGTTGTTATTGATCCAGGTGCAACAAACTTGGAAAGCAAGCAATTACTTTCTGAAAAAGAATACCGTGCATATCGTGAAAAATTTGGTACTTCATTTGAAGCATCAATGGGTGCAGAAGCGATTAAAAAATTATTAGCTAATATTGACCTTGAAGATGAAACATATTCTTTAAAAGAAGAGTTAAAATCAGCACAAGGTCAACGTCGTACACGTGCTATTAAACGTCTTGAAGTAGTAGAATCATTCCGTAACTCAGGCAACTCTCCAGAGTGGATGATTTTAGATGTACTACCAGTTATTCCACCAGAGCTTCGTCCAATGGTGCAATTAGATGGTGGACGTTTTGCCACTTCAGACTTAAATGATTTATATCGTCGTGTTATCAACCGTAATAATCGTTTAAAACGTTTATTAGATCTTGGTGCACCGAATATTATCGTGCAAAATGAAAAACGTATGCTACAAGAAGCTGTTGATGCGTTGATTGATAATGGTCGTCGTGGTCGTCCTGTAACAGGTCCTGGTAACCGTCCATTGAAATCATTGTCACACATGCTAAAAGGTAAACAAGGTCGTTTCCGTCAAAATCTATTAGGTAAACGTGTGGACTACTCTGGTCGTTCCGTTATCGTAGTAGGTCCAAACTTAAAAATGTACCAATGTGGTTTACCAAAAGAAATGGCTATTGAGTTATTTAAACCTTTCGTAATGAAAGAATTAGTAGAGCGTGGTCTTGCGCATAATATTAAATCAGCAAAACGTAAAATCGAACGTTTAAACAACGATGTATGGGACGTTTTAGAAGATGTTATTCGTGAGCATCCAGTACTATTAAACCGTGCACCAACGCTTCACCGTCTAGGTATTCAAGCGTTTGAGCCAACATTAGTAGAAGGACGTGCAATTCGTCTGCATCCATTAGTATGTACGGCGTATAATGCGGACTTCGATGGTGACCAAATGGCGGTACACGTACCATTATCAGCTGAAGCACAAGCAGAAGCTCGATTATTAATGCTTGCTGCTCAAAACATCTTGAACCCGAAAGATGGTAAGCCAGTTGTAACACCTTCTCAAGATATGGTATTAGGAAACTATTACTTAACACTTGAGCGTGAAGATGCTCGTGGGGAAGGCTCTGTTTTCTATGGTCCTAATGAAGTATTAGTGGCTTATGATACAGGACATGTCCATCTGCATACAAGAATTGCAATTAAAGCTGGCTCACTAAATAACCCAACGTTTACAGAAGAACAGAATAATATGTTCTTATTAACAACGGTTGGGAAAGTGATCTTTAATGAAATCTTACCAAGATCATTCCCATATATTAACGAGCCAACTGACTTTAACTTGGAACAAGAAACACCAAGTAAGTATTTTGCGAATTTAGTGATTGATGCAGAAACATTAAAAGAGCTTGAAGCAGATGCGGCTTACAATGGACTTGATGAAAAAGGTAAAGCAGATGCACAGCGTACAGCTGTGTTGCGTAAAAACTTTGCTTCAATGCCAGTTGTAAACCCATTCCGTAAAAAATTCTTAGGTAATATCATCGCAGAGGTCTTTAAACGTTATCACATTACAGAAACGTCTAAAATGCTTGACCGCATGAAAAACCTTGGATTCCAATATTCAACACGTGCTGGTATTACAGTAGGTGTATCCGATATCGTAGTATTACCAGATAAAGGTGAAATTTTAGCAGTAGCGCAAGAAAAAGTAGATAAAGTTCAAGCACAATTCCGTCGTGGTTTCATCACAGAAGATGAGCGTTATGACCGTGTTATTTCAAGTTGGAGTGCTGCCAAAGATGAAATCCAAGCAAAACTAATGAAATCGCTTGAGAAAACAAACCCAATCTTCATGATGTCTGACTCTGGTGCTCGTGGTAACGCATCTAACTTTACGCAATTAGCAGGGATGCGTGGTCTGATGGCCAACCCAGCTGGTCGTATCATTGAGTTACCAATCAAATCTTCATTCCGTGAAGGTTTAACGGTATTAGAGTACTTTATCTCTACTCACGGTGCTCGTAAAGGTCTTGCCGATACAGCCCTAAAAACAGCTGACTCTGGTTACTTAACACGTCGTCTTGTTGACGTTGCACAGGATGTTATCGTGCGTGAAGATGACTGTGGCACTGACCGTGGTTTAACGATTGGCGCTTTAATGGAAGGTACAGAGTTAATCGAAGCGTTAGATGAGCGTATTGTAGGTCGTCATACGAAGAAAACAATTCTGCACCCTACAACAGGTGAAGTGATTTTAGCGAAAGATGGCTTAATCGACCAAGATGTAGCTCGTGCTATTATCGATGCTGGTATTGAGGAAGTAACAATCCGTTCAGCCTTCACATGTAATACAAAACATGGCGTATGTAAAAAATGTTATGGTATGAACCTAGCAACAGGTGAAGAAGTTGAAGTTGGGGAAGCAGTAGGAATTATTGCAGCCCAATCAATTGGTGAACCTGGTACACAGTTAACGATGCGTACATTCCACACAGGTGGGGTTGCTGGTGATGATATTACACAAGGTCTTCCACGTATCCAAGAGATTTTTGAAGCACGTAATCCAAAAGGTCAATCGGTTATTTCCGAAATCGCAGGTACTGTTTCAGATATCACAGAAATTCGTGAAGGCCTAAAAGAAATTACAATTCAAGGTGACGTCGAAACACGTAAATATCAAGCACCTTACAACGCACGTTTAAAAGTGGTTGAAGGTGATAGTATTGAACGTGGTCAAGTTTTAACAGAAGGTTCTATCGATCCGAAGCAGTTACTAAAAGTTAAAGACGTTTCGACTGTTCAAGAATATTTATTAAAAGAAGTTCAAAAAGTATATCGTATGCAAGGGGTAGAAATTGGTGACAAGCATATCGAAGTAATGGTTCGCCAAATGCTTCGTAAAGTGCGTGTGATTGAAGCTGGTGATACAGAATTATTACCAGGCTCATTACTAGACATTCACCAATTTAAAGAAGCAAATATGGATGCAGTGCTAAATGGAAAAACACCTGCAACATGTCGTCCAGTTATCCTTGGTATTACAAAAGCTTCTCTTGAAACAGAGTCATTCTTATCTGCCGCATCATTCCAAGAAACAACACGTGTGTTAACAGATGCAGCAATTAAAGGTAAGCGTGATGAACTTCTAGGCTTAAAAGAAAATGTTATTATCGGTAAACTTGTTCCAGCAGGTACTGGTATGCAACGTTACCGTCAAATTCGTATTGAAAAAGACGAATTAGACACAGAGGATTTTGTATCCGCTGAATAAAACATCAAACCCAAAGAGATGTGCTTTATGCATCTCTTTGGATTTTTTTATATATTTAGTTGACAGTTGAAATTAGTAATGATAATATATTGAAGGTTGATAGTTAACTGTCTATACTTCGGAGGATATGCAAATGTCTTATGATAAAGTAAGGGCTAGTCAAACAATCATAGGTACAAAGCAAGCAGTGAAAGCAATGCAAACTGGTTCAGTGAAAGAGCTTTTTGTGGCACTTGATGCAGACAATTGGGTAACCGATTCGGCCATATCTTTCGCGAGAGAAATCGGTATACCAGTTATTCTAGTTGAGTCCAAAAAGGAACTGGGCAAAACCTGCGGAATTCACGTAGGTGCTGCAGTAGTTGCAATTGCTGTAGAGTAGTTTTTGTGTATGAAGCACAAAGACTTTGTTTTTACCCTAAAAATGAACCACCTGGATGTGTGGTATTAAAAAGAAGGAATGAAGGGAGGAAAAATCGATGCCTACAATTAACCAATTGGTACGTAAGCCTCGTAAATCTAAAATCACGAAATCAAACTCACCAGCGTTAAACAAAGGATATAACTCATTTAAAAAATCTTTAACTGACGTTAAATCTCCTCAAAAACGTGGTGTTTGTACTCGTGTAGGTACTATGACGCCTAAAAAACCGAACTCAGCGTTACGTAAATACGCTCGTGTACGTTTAACTAACCAAATCGAGGTTACAGCGTACATTCCTGGTGAAGGCCACAACTTACAAGAGCACAGTGTTGTTCTTATCCGTGGCGGTCGTGTAAAAGACTTACCGGGTGTTCGTTACCATATCGTACGTGGTGCTCTTGATACTGCTGGTGTAAACGGTCGTATGCAATCACGTTCTCTATACGGTACAAAACGTCCTAAAGAGAAAAAATAATCTAAAATCTATATGTTACTTACTTAGTGAAAGGAGGAAAACACATGCCTCGTAAAGGTCCTGTTTCCAAACGTGACGTGTTACCAGATCCAATTTATAATTCAAAACTAGTAACTCGTTTAATCAATAAAATGATGATTGATGGTAAAAGAGGTACTTCTCAAAAGATTTTATACGGTGCGTTCGAATTAGTAAAAGAACGTTCTGGTCAAAATCCAATCGAAGTATTCGAAACTGCACTTAACAATGTAATGCCAGTTCTTGAAGTACGTGCTCGTCGTGTAGGTGGTTCTAACTACCAAGTACCAGTTGAAGTACGCCCAGAACGTCGTACAACTTTAGGTCTTCGTTACTTAGTAAACTACTCTCGTCTTCGTGGTGAAAAAACAATGGAAGAGCGTCTTGCTAATGAAATCCTTGATGCTTCTAACAACACTGGTGCATCAGTGAAAAAACGCGAAGATATGCACAAAATGGCAGAAGCGAACAAAGCATTCGCTCACTACCGTTGGTAATCTAAACATTGCATAAGTCCAATTATGGAAGGAGAAAACCTCAATGAAACGCGAATTCTCATTAGAGAATACACGTAATATTGGGATCATGGCTCACATTGATGCTGGTAAAACAACAACAACTGAGCGTATCCTTTATTACACAGGTAAGATTCATAAAATTGGTGAAACGCATGAAGGTGCTTCTCAAATGGACTGGATGGAGCAAGAGCAAGAACGTGGTATCACAATCACTTCTGCTGCGACAACAGCTCAATGGAAAGGCAATCGTGTTAACATCATCGATACTCCTGGACACGTAGACTTCACTGTAGAAGTTGAACGTTCATTACGTGTACTTGATGGTGCAGTAACAGTACTTGATGCACAATCTGGTGTTGAACCTCAAACAGAAACAGTTTGGCGTCAAGCAACTACTTACGGTGTACCACGTATTGTATTCATTAACAAAATGGATAAAATGGGCGCAGATTTCTTATATTCTGTAGGTACATTACATGATCGTTTACAAGCGAATGCACATCCAATTCAATTACCAATCGGTGCTGAAGATGAATTCAAAGCAATCATTGACCTAGTTGAAATGGAAGTAACTTACTACGATAATGAAGAAGGTACTGCATTACGTGAAGGTCAACCAATTCCTGAAGAATACCAAGCGCAAGCTGAAGAATACCGTGAAAAATTAATCGAAGCAATTGCTGAAGTTAATGAAGAAATCATGGAAAAATACTTCGCTGGCGAAGAAATTTCAAAAGAAGAATTAAAAGCAGCTATTCGTAAAGCAACAATCGCTGTAGAATTCTACCCAGTAATCTGTGGTACTGCATTCAAACATAAAGGTGTTCGTAAAATGCTTGATGCAGTAATCGATTACTTACCAGCACCAACTGATGTACCTGCTATTAAAGGTACAACTCCAGATGGTGATGAAACTGAACGTCCATCATCAGACGAAGCGCCATTCTCAGCTTTAGCATTTAAAGTTATGACTGACCCATTCGTAGGTAAATTAACGTTCTTCCGTGTGTACTCTGGTGTTCTTGATTCAGGTTCATACGTACAAAACTCTTCAAAAGGTAAACGTGAGCGTGTAGGTCGTATTCTACAAATGCACGCAAACAGCCGTGAAGAGATTTCAAAAGTATTTGCTGGTGATATCGCAGCTGCTGTAGGCCTTAAAGATACAACAACTGGTGACACTCTTTGTGAAGAGAAAAACCTTGTTATTCTTGAGTCTATGGAGTTCCCAGAACCAGTTATCTCTCTTTCTGTAGAACCAAAATCTAAAGCAGACCAAGATAAAATGGGTCAAGCTTTACAAAAACTACAAGAAGAAGATCCAACATTCCGTGCACATACAGACCAAGAAACTGGTCAAACAATCATCTCAGGTATGGGTGAACTTCACCTTGATATCTTAGTTGACCGTATGCGTCGTGAATTTAAAGTAGAAGCTAACGTGGGTGCTCCAATGGTATCTTACCGTGAAACATTCCGTGGCTCTGCTCAAGTTCAAGGTAAATTTACTCGTCAATCTGGTGGTCGTGGTCAATATGGTGACGTATGGATCGAGTTCTCTCCAAATGAAGAGGGTAAAGGCTTTGAATTTGAAAATGCTGTTGTTGGTGGTGTAGTTCCACGTGAATACATCCCAGCTGTTGAAGCAGGTCTTCGTGATTCACTTGACCGTGGTGTAATCGCTGGTTACCCATTAATCGACATCAAAGCGAAATTATTCGATGGTTCTTACCATGATGTTGACTCCAACGAAATGGCATTTAAAATTGCTGCTTCTATGGCACTAAAAGCTGCTGCTTCTAAATGTAACCCAGTTCTTTTAGAGCCAATGATGAAAGTAGAAGTTGTTATTCCAGAAGAATACCTTGGTGATATTATGGGTAACATCACTTCTCGCCGTGGTCGCGTAGAAGGTATGGAAGCTCGTGGTAATGCTCAAGTTGTTCGTGCAATGGTTCCACTTTCAGAAATGTTTGGATATGCAACAACTTTACGTTCTGCAACGCAAGGTCGTGGTGTATTCTCAATGGTATTCGATCACTACGAGGAAGTACCAAAATCAATTTCTGAAGAAATCGTTAAAAAAAATAAAGGTGAATAATTGAAATTTCATCTTGCATCAAGTATAACTAATTTATAAGCTATGATTATCTGGCTTTAGCTGGGCCCGGTTCGAGCCAGCAATCATAACATAAAAACTAAAACATAGATTATGGGAGGCTTTCTCAAATGGCTAAAGAAAAATTTGACCGTTCGAAAACGCATGCTAACATTGGTACAATCGGACACGTTGACCATGGTAAAACTACATTAACTGCTGCAATCGCTACAGTTCTTTCTAAAAAAATGGGTGGAGAAGCTAAATCTTACGCTGATATCGATAACGCTCCAGAAGAAAAAGAGCGTGGTATCACAATCAATACTTCTCACGTAGAATACGAAACAGAATCTCGTCACTATGCACACGTTGACTGCCCAGGACACGCTGACTATGTTAAAAACATGATCACTGGTGCTGCTCAAATGGACGGCGGTATCTTAGTAGTATCTGCTGCTGATGGTCCAATGCCACAAACTCGTGAACACATCCTTTTATCTCGTCAAGTAGGTGTTCCTTACTTAGTAGTATTCATGAACAAATGTGATATGGTAGACGACGAAGAATTATTAGAATTAGTAGAAATGGAAATCCGTGACCTACTATCTGAATATGACTTCCCAGGTGATGACCTACCAGTAATCAAAGGTTCTGCTCTTAAAGCTCTTGAAGGCGAAGCAGAATGGGAAGAAAAAATCATCGAATTAATGGATGCTGTAGATAGCTATATCCCAACTCCAGAACGTCAAACTGACAAACCATTCATGATGCCAGTAGAGGACGTATTCTCTATCACTGGTCGTGGTACAGTAGCAACTGGCCGTGTTGAACGTGGTCAAGTTAAAGTTGGTGATGTTGTTGAAATCATCGGTATCACTGAAGAAGCTAAATCTACAACTGTAACTGGTGTAGAAATGTTCCGTAAATTATTAGACTATGCTGAAGCTGGTGACAACATCGGTGCATTACTTCGTGGTGTAGCTCGTGAAGAAATCCAACGTGGTCAAGTATTAGCTAAACCAGGCTCAATCACTCCACACACTAACTTCAAAGCTGAAGTTTACGTTTTATCAAAAGAAGAGGGTGGCCGTCATACTCCATTCTTCTCTAACTACCGTCCTCAGTTCTACTTCCGTACAACTGACGTAACAGGTATCTGTAACTTACCAGAAGGCGTAGAAATGGTTATGCCTGGCGATAACATCGAAATGACAGTAGAACTTATCGCTCCAATCGCTCTTGAAGAAGGTACTAAATTCTCTATCCGTGAGGGTGGCCGTACTGTAGGTGCTGGCGTAGTTGCTTCTATCCAAAAATAATTTTAGCCTATGCTAATTTTTTAAACCAATCTGTAGGGACGCCTACAGATTGGTTTTTTTATGTTAAAATAAGGGAAGTAAACAGGAGAAGAAGGTGATGAAAGATGAAAATCTTATTAATAGAAGATGATCCATCAATTTTTGAAATGATTCAAACAAGATTTGCACAATGGTCTTTAAACGTGATTGGACCTAAAAATTTTCAAAAGGTGATGGATGATTTTCTTGAAGAAAAGCCACAGCTTGTACTAATTGATATTCAATTGCCAGCATATGACGGTTTTCATTGGTGTCGTGAAATTCGCCACCTATCGAAAGTGCCAATCCTCTTTTTGTCCTCTAGAGATCATCCAATGGATATGGTGATGGCTATGCAAATGGGGGCGGATGACTTTATACAGAAGCCTTTTCATATGGAAGTACTGCTTGCGAAAGTGCAGGCTATTTTACGAAGAACATATGACTATGTTGAAGAAAAAATGGATGTTACACGTTTTAATAATGCTGTGATTGATTATACACGAAGTGAAATTGTGTATGAGGGAGCCGTTGCTTCATTGACTAAAAATGAGCTATTTATATTACGCATTTTAGTAGAGAGAGCAAATCAAATTGTATCAAGAGATGAACTGATGAGAAAACTTTGGGATGATGAACGGTTTGTCAATGATAATACCTTATCAGTAAATGTAAATCGATTACGCACAAAACTGGAGGACATCGGTTTACAGGAAGTTATTTTAACGAAAAAAGGACTTGGCTATATAGCAGTATACCAAGGGTGAATGACATTGTTATTTTTATTTATACGAGAGCGATTAGCATGGTTAGGCTTTTTTCTATTTATAGTTGTAATGCTGAATGTATTATTTATGCTAGATATAGGATTAAATAGTGTTTCAATTTGGTATGTAAATAGTAGCTTATTTGTTAGCTTTACACTCTTTTTTAGTTGGCGTTATGTTGTAGAGGTTGGGAAATTAAAAGATTTCCTGGGAAATATGAATAGTCAGATGGATGAGCTTCATAAAATGAATTTAACGTTATCACCATTTCAAACGATTTATTTTCGAGAAATGGAAGATATTTTTTTCGTTAAAAATAGCGAATTAAATCAAGCAAAGGTGCAACTACAAGAGTATGCAGATGAATTATTGGCATGGGTTCATGAAGTGAAGGCGCCATTAACAGCGATTAATCTAATGCTAGAGCATGTAGATGATGTAGCATTGCGCCAAAAATTAGAACATGAATGGCTAAGACTTCATTTATTAGTGGATCAACAGCTACATCAAACTCGACTACATTCCATTGAAAAGGACAATTATTTAACAGCAGTTGAACTAAAATCAATTGTTTATAAGGAAATTAGAGCATTAAAAGCTTGGTGTATGGAAAAAGGCATTGGTTTTGAAATTGACACACTTTCAGGTACGGTGATGACAGATGGTAAATGGCTAGCGTTTATTGTACGACAAATTCTTTCAAATGCAATTAAATATAGCCCTGAGAACACTGAAATCACTATCTTTACAGAAATCGATGCAACTGGTGCAACTCGATTACATATCCAAGATGTTGGCATAGGCATCCTTCAAGAAGATTTACCTCGTATTTTTCAAAAATCGTATACGGGTACAATAGGAAGAGAATCTACACAATCTACAGGCATGGGGCTTTATTTAGCCAATAATGCAGCACAAAAAATTGGCATTCGTATTGATGTACAATCAAAAGCTGGGGAAGGTTCATTATTCACACTACGCTTTCCGTTACAAAATGAATATACCAAGCTAAAAGGTAGATGACGAAATTGTCACCTACCTTTTTATATTGTCATGTAAAACGCACGAATTATGAGAGACAACAGGGTACACTTGAAATATAGAAAGGGGAGTTTATAAATTGGCAGTTTTAATTGGTCGTAAAATTAAGAAGGTTTATGGGAAAAAATCAACAGCACAAGAAGTTTTAAAGGGCATTGATATAGAAGTGAATAAAGGCGAATTTGTAGGTATTATGGGACCATCTGGCTCAGGTAAAACAACGCTGTTAAATGTTTTATGTTCTATTGATTTTGCAACAGAGGGTGTGATTGAAATCAATGGTCATAGCTTGCGTAATATGAAAGAGAAGGCATTAGCCAATTTTCGACGGGAGCAGCTAGGTTTTATATTTCAAGATTATAATTTATTAGATACGTTAACAGTGAAGGAAAATATTCTTTTACCATTGGCGATTGGTAAGTTATCTAAAACCATTGCAGAAAGTCGTGTTAAAGAGTTAACAAATTTACTTGGTATTACAGAAATTTTAAATAAATATCCAAATGAAATATCAGGTGGTCAAAAACAGCGTACGTCAGCGGCTCGTGCACTGATTACTAATCCATCCTTAGTATTTGCTGATGAGCCTACAGGTGCATTGGATTCAAAATCAGCAACAGCCTTATTAAAAAATTTACAAAGTATCAATGAAACAAAAGAAGCAACGATTATGATGGTGACACATGATGCTGTAGCAGCTAGTTTCTGTACACGTGTATTATTTTTAAAGGATGGGTCAATTTATAGTGAGCTTTATAAGGGTGATAAAACAAGACAAGCATTTTTCCAAGAAATTATGCATACACAAAGTGTGCTAGGTGGTGACGGTTATGAGTCTTAGTAAACTTGTGCTACGCAGTATGAAGAAAAATATGAAACATTACTATCTTTACTTCTTTGCACTTATTTTTAGTGTTACATTATATTTTTCCTTTGTTACATTGCAATATAATACTGAGGTATGGAAAGCTGTACAATTAAGTGGGACAGCGACGGCAGGCTTTAAGGTAGCAACATATATTTTATATTTTATTGTGTTGTTCTTTGTTCTCTATGCTAATCACTTATTTATGAAGCGTCGCAGTAAGGAAATTGGTTTATATCAGTTGATTGGTATGACAAAAGGCTTGATTGTGCGTTTATTAGCTATTGAAAACGTTGTATTGTTTGTAGGTGCAGTACTCATTGGGATGCTTTTAGGCTTCTTTAGCTCACGTGTATTTGCAATGGTGTTATTACGTGTACTGGAAAAAGAAATGCTTGTGACAATGACATTCA
The DNA here is from genome assembly GCF_026012395.1 of Lysinibacillus piscis. Lineage (GTDB taxonomy): Bacteria > Bacillota > Bacilli > Bacillales_A > Planococcaceae > Lysinibacillus > Lysinibacillus piscis. The sequence goes on along the minus strand of NZ_BRZA01000005.1, from coordinate 27,860 downwards.
GTACACAAGCACTACAGCAGTCGATGGTTGTATTTGCTATTTTGTTAATGATTGTTCTTATACAGATGGCTTGGATGATTCATCGCGTGTCATTGCTATCATTATTTAGTGCTACAAAGCAAGCTGATGAACGTGTAAGAAGATTTAGCCCTTTCCAAATGACAGTCGGATTTTTAGGGCTTATGTTAATTGGCTATGGCTACTATGCTTCAACAAAGCTATTTAATATGGAAGAGGCTAATAATTTATTTCTAAACATGCTTATTATTTTAATCACAACAATTGGTGGAACGTTCCTCGTTTTTCGTTTCTCTGTAGCGTTTATTATGAATACAATTCGCTTAAATAAAAAGGGACATTTATCAGTCCGAGATGTTCTAGCCTTAACACCCATTATGCATCGGATGAAAAGCAATGCAAAATCTTTAACGTTGATTACGGTACTAACAGGTGTATCTTTAGGGATTACTACATTGTCTTATATTGCGTATTATTCAGCAGAGACATCTGCCTATAGTGAAGTACCAGGTGATTTTATATTACTTGATAATGATGGTGAAGCATTTTTAAAGGCATTAGATGAAAATAAGATTGCATACGATAAAACAGATTACCGTTTGCAAGGTGTATCAGCTGCTATAGGGCAATTAATGTCTGAAGAACAAAAGGACAGCCCTTTATATACAATGGAGGGGATTATTTATACTATTCCACTTTCTGATTATCAACAAATTGTTCCTGATACTTCATTAAAAGATCGCGATGTCATTTTAACAAACTATGGTGGTTATATGGCTGAGATGTTTCCATTAGAGAAGGATCGAGATATTGTTACATCAATAGGGAAATCGGAAGAAACATTCCGTGTTGTGGATATTCAAAAACATAGCTTGATAAGTGGTATTGTGACAGCAGGAGGTGGTGGGCCAGTCTTTGTTGTGACAGATGAAATGTTTAATCACTTAGTAGCAACATCAGAACAAGTCATGCAGCAACACATTATTTCTTTAAAATCCATGAAAGAATATCCTTGGCATCAACAAACGACTATTACGTTAAAATCAAAAGAAGATCTAACGAAGGCAGAGGAATTGTATATTCAAACAGGTACGAATCGTTTGACAGTAACCGATAGTTCAGGGAGCACATATCAGTATAAAAAACTATCTTATGAAATGCAACGTAAGGATAGCGTTGAATCTTTAGGGCTAACTATTTTTATAACAGCATTTTTAGGATTGGCTTTCTTAATGACAACAGGTAGTATTCTATACTTTAAACAAATGTCTGAGGCAGAAGAAGAACGTGATTCCTATACAATTCTAAGAAAGATTGGCTTTACAGAAAGAGATATCATGAAGGGTATTTATATGAAGCAAGCGTTTAACTTTGGAGTGCCTTTAGTAATTGGTTTATTACATAGCTATTTTGCTGTGAAGTCGGGCTGGTTTTTATTTGGTACAGAGTTAACGGCACCATTATGGATAGCGATGTCTTGTTATATCGCACTATATACGATTTTTGCGATTCTTTCAGTGGGTTATTATAGAAGAGTAGTACGTGAATCGTTGTAGTTGATATGAAGAAAAAGAGATAAAGTGAAACTAATAATCGGTGAGAGAGTTCTGCATCTTTCGCGGATTATTAGTTTTTTTGATAGCTCCATTTCAACTCGAATTATTTGAAAGTTTTAAAATATTAATAAGCTACCTTATGTATTGCAATATGTTTAAAAAGATTATATACTTATAAACGGCTTAAATAAGCAATATATAAAGTAGTTATTGAAGAATATCTGCAACATTTAAAAGAATTTAGCGAAAAAGACTTGCTTATTCTTTTTTTATTGTATATAATGTTGAATGTTGGTCTTTGACTGCGATGAAGCGAGAGGTTGCCGACACACCCGGCCGCTTTGCCATGGCGGTGTGTGGGAAAATTTTCGTGGAGAATGTCTAGAAAATAGGCGAGAAGGAGGGAAAATAATGGCAAAACAAAAGATTCGTATTCGTTTGAAAGCGTATGATCACCGTATTTTAGATCAATCTGCTGAGAAAATTGTGGAAACTGCAAAACGTTCGGGTGCAAGTGTATCAGGTCCGATTCCACTTCCAACTGAGAAGTCTGTGTACACAATTCTACGTGCTGTTCACAAGTACAAAGATTCTCGTGAGCAATTCGAAATGCGTACGCATAAACGTCTGATCGATATCGTTAACCCAACACCACAAACTGTTGATGCGTTAATGAAACTTGATTTACCATCTGGCGTTGATATCGAAATCAAACTTTAATGGTAAAAACAATATAACTTTTTAAAACTTACAGGAGGTGTGACAAATGGCTAAAGGAATCTTAGGTAGAAAAATTGGTATGACACAAGTTTTTGCTGAAAATGGCGATTTAATCCCAGTAACAGTAATCGAAGCTACTCCAAACGTAGTACTTCAAAAGAAAACTGTTGATACAGACGGCTACGAAGCAATCCAAGTTGGTTTTGAAGACAAGCGTATTAAGCTTTCTAACAAACCAGAACAAGGTCACGTAGCAAAAGCAAACACTGCTCCTAAGCGCTTCATTCGTGAATTCCGCAACGTGAACGTGGAAGAGTACGAAGTTGGTCAAGAAGTCAAAGTAGAAATTTTCGCAGAAGGCGATGTAATTGATGTAACAGGTGTTACTAAAGGTAAAGGTTTCCAAGGTGTAATTAAACGCCACGGACAATCTCGTGGTCCTATGGCCCACGGTTCTCGTTACCACCGTCGTCCTGGTTCAATGGGTCCAGTTGCTCCGAACCGCGTATTCAAACAAAAGAAATTACCTGGTCAAATGGGTGGCACTGTAGTTACAATCCAAAACTTAGAAATCGTGAAAGTTGATGTGGAACGTAACTTACTACTTGTTAAAGGTAATGTTCCTGGTTCTAAAAAAGCTCTAATTACAGTTAAAACTGCGATTAAAGCTAAGTAATCATTAAAGAAAGGAGGAAACAGGAATGGCAAAAGTATCTGTACTTAGTCAAACAGGTGCTTCAGTTGGTGAAATCGAATTGAACGATGCGATTTTTGGAATCGAACCAAATGAAGCAGTATTATTCGACGCAGTAATCGCTCAACGCGCTTCTCTACGTCAAGGTAACCATAAAGTAAAAAACCGTTCTGAGGTTGCTGGTGGTGGTCGTAAGCCATGGCGTCAAAAAGGAACTGGTCGTGCTCGTCAAGGCTCTATCCGTTCTCCACAATGGCGCGGCGGTGGTATCGTATTCGGTCCAACTCCACGTAGCTACTCTTATAAATTACCTAAAAAAGTTCGTCGCTTAGCTCTTAAATCAGCTTTATCAGCTAAAGTTGTTGAACAAAACTTCTTAGTTCTTGATGCACTAACATTAGCTGCACCAAAAACAAAAGAATTCACAAAAATTCTTAAAGATCTTTCTTTAGAGAAAAAATCTTTATTCGTAACTGCTGACCTAGATGAAAATGTAGCATTATCTGCTCGTAACATCCCTGGTGTAACAGTGTTAACTGCAAATGGAATCAATGTTCTTGATTTATTAGGTCATGAAAATGTTGTATTCACAAAAGCTGCAGTAGAAAAAGTTGAGGAGGTGCTTGGATAATGGAAGCACGTGATATTTTAAAACGTCCGGTCATTACTGAGCGTTCTTCAGAACTTATGGCAGAGAAAAAGTATACTTTTGAAGTAGACACTCGCGCTAACAAAACGCAAGTAAAAGACGCTGTAGAAGAAATCTTTGGCGTAAAAGTTGAGAAAGTAAACGTTCTTAACTACAAAGGTAAATTCAAACGCGTTGGCCGTTATGGTGGTTATACAAACAAACGTCGTAAAGCGATTGTTAAATTAACTGCAGACAGCAAAGAAATCGAATTATTCAACATGTAATAATTGAACGATATAATGTTTTGAGCACTTAAGAAGGAGGGAAAACACAATGGCGATTAAAAAGTATAAACCTACCTCTAATGGTCGTCGTAATATGACGTCTTTAGACTTTGCGGAAATTACAACAAACAAGCCTGAGAAATCATTGCTTGAACCTACAAAACGCAAAGCTGGTCGTAACAACCAAGGTAAAATCACTGTTCGTCATCATGGTGGAGGTCATAAGAAGCAATACCGTGTCATCGATTTCAAACGTACTAAAGATGGCATTCCGGCAAAAGTTGCTACTATTGAGTATGATCCAAACCGTTCTGCGAATATCGCATTAATCAACTACGCTGATGGAGCAAAAGCTTACATTTTAGCACCAAAAGGTCTAGAGGTTGGTCAAACAATCGTATCTGGTCCAGATGCTGATATTAAAGTAGGTAACACATTACCATTAGCAAACATTCCAATGGGTACTACAATCCACAACATCGAGTTAAAACCTGGTAAAGGTGGACAATTAGTACGTTCTGCAGGTACTTCTGCACAAATTCTTGGTCGTGAAGATAAATATGTAATCGTACGTTTACAATCAGGTGAAGTACGTTTAGTATTAGCTACTTGCCGTGCTACAATCGGTCAAGTTGGTAACGAACAACATGAACTTGTACACATCGGTAAAGCAGGTCGTAGCCGTTGGTTAGGCAAACGCCCAGTAGTTCGTGGTTCTGTAATGAACCCTAACGATCACCCACACGGTGGTGGTGAAGGACGTTCACCAATCGGACGTAAATCACCAATGACTCCTTGGGGTAAACCAGCACTTGGTTACAAAACTCGCAAGAAGAAAAACAAATCGGATAAATTCATCATCCGTAGTCGTAAAAAATAAAGTGATTAAACTACGGTTCTATGTGAGAGCCGTGGTGCAATCGCAGAGGGAGGTTCCTACATGGGTCGCAGTTTGAAAAAAGGACCTTTTGTTGATGACCACTTAATGAAAAAAGTGGAAGCTCAAGAGAGTTCAGAAAAGAAACAAGTTATCAAAACTTGGTCTCGCCGTTCTACAATCTTCCCAAACTTCATCGGTTTAACGATTGCTGTTTATGATGGACGTAAACATGTTCCTGTATACGTAACAGAAGATATGGTAGGCCATAAACTTGGCGAGTTCGCACCAACACGTACTTATAAAGGTCACGGTGCAGACGACAAGAAAACAAGACGCTAATTTGAGGGGAGGTAAATCCTAATGACACAAGCTAAAGCTATCGCTCGTACAGTTCGCATTGCTCCTCGTAAAGTACGTCTAGTTGTAGACTTAATTCGAGGCAAGCAAGTTGGTGAAGCAGTTGCAATTTTACGTCATACTCCAAAAGCGGCGTCTCCAGTCGTTGAAAAAGTATTAAAATCTGCAGTTGCTAATGCTGAGCACAACTACGATCTTGACATCAATTCTTTAGTAGTATCTGAAGTATTTGTTGATGAAGGTCCAACATTGAAACGTTTCCGTCCACGTGCACAAGGACGTGCAAGCGCAATTAACAAACGCACAAGCCACATTACTCTAGTGGTATCTGAGAAGAAGGAGGGTTAATCCGTGGGTCAAAAAGTACATCCAATAGGACTACGCGTTGGTATTATTCGTGACTGGGAGTCAAAATGGTACGCTGAAAAAGACTATGCAACTCTACTTCACGAAGACATCAAAGTGCGTAAACACATTGAAACGGCTCTTAAAGACGCTTCTGTTTCTAAAGTAGAAATCGAACGTGCTGCAAACCGTGTAAACATTACAATTCACACTGCGAAACCAGGTATGGTAATCGGTAAAGGTGGTACTGAAGTTGAAAATCTTCGTAAATACCTTAGCGATTTAACTGGTAAACGTGTACACATCAATATTATCGAAATCAAACGTGCTGATCTTGACGCTCGTCTAGTAGCTGAAAATATCGCTCGTCAATTAGAAAACCGTGTATCATTCCGTCGTGCGCAAAAGCAAGCGATCCAACGCACAATCCGTGCTGGTGCAAAAGGAATTAAAACACAAGTATCTGGTCGTTTAGGTGGCGCTGATATCGCGCGTGCTGAACACTATAGTGAAGGAACTGTTCCACTTCATACTCTACGTGCTGACATTGATTATGCACACGCAGAAGCTGACACTACTTACGGTAAATTAGGCGTTAAAGTATGGATCTACCGTGGTGAAGTTCTTCCTACGAAGAAATCTGTGGAAGGAGGCAAATAATATGTTATTGCCTAAACGCGTTAAATACCGTCGTGAACACCGCGGCAACATGCGTGGCGAAGCAAAAGGCGGTAAAGAAGTAGCATTCGGTGAGTGGGGCTTACAAGCTCAAACAGCTAGCTGGATTACTAACCGTCAAATTGAATCTGCCCGTATTGCGATGACACGTTACATGAAACGTGGCGGTAAAGTTTGGATTAAAATCTTCCCACATAAACCTTATACGAAAAAGCCTCTAGAAGTCCGAATGGGTTCTGGTAAAGGTTCTCCAGAAGGTTGGGTAGCAGTAGTTAAACCAGGAAAAGTAATGTTTGAAATTGCTGGCGTATCTGAAGAAGTTGCACGTGAAGCACTTCGTTTAGCATCTCACAAACTTCCTGTTAAATGTAAGATTGTAAAACGTCAAGAAACTGGTGGTGAATCTAATGAAAGCTAATGAAATTCGTGACCTTGCTACTTCTGAAATAGAATTAAAAGTGAAATCACTGAAAGAAGAGCTTTTCAACCTTCGCTTCCAATTGGCGACTGGTCAATTAGAAAACACAGCTCGTATCCGTGAAGTGCGTAAAGCTATCGCGCGTATGAAAACTGTTATTCGTGAAAGAGAAATCAGTGCAAATAACTGATAAAGGAGGTTTTCAAGTATGACTGAGCGTAATCAACGCAAAGTTTACACGGGCCGTGTTGTTTCAGATAAAATGGACAAAACTGTTACTGTTTTAGTTGAAACTTATAAAAAGCACAAGCTTTATGGTAAACGTGTAAAATACTCTAAAAAGTTTAAAGCTCATGATGAGTTAAACACAGCGAAAATCGGTGATATCGTACGTATCATGGAAACTCGCCCGCTATCAGCTACTAAACGTTTCCGTCTAGTTGAAGTTGTAGAAAAAGCGGTTATTATTTAATAACTATTTCGGAACAACCAATTTCCGAAGGGAGGTAACCTAAGTGATCCAACAAGAAAGTCGTATGAAAGTTGCTGACAACTCAGGTGCACGTGAAGTTCTTACAATTAAAGTGCTTGGTGGCTCTGGCCGTAAAACTGCTAACATCGGTGATATCGTTGTTTGTACAGTTAAGAAAGCAACACCAGGTGGCGTTGTCAAGAAGGGTGACGTTGTTAAAGCTGTTATCGTTCGTACTAAATCAGGCGTTCGTCGTAAAGATGGCACGTACATCAAATTTGATGAAAATGCTTGTGTAATCATTCGTGATGATAAATCACCACGCGGAACTCGTATTTTCGGACCTGTTGCACGTGAATTACGTGACAGCAACTTCATGAAAATCGTTTCTCTAGCTCCAGAAGTTCTTTAATTTCATGATAGTGCCAATCAAGGAGGTGCGACAGCATGCATGTAAAAAAAGGTGACAAGGTTAAGGTAATCACTGGTAAGGATAAAGGCAAAGAAGGCGTAATCCTTGCTGCTTACCCTAAGCAAGATCGCGTTCTTGTTGAAGGTGTGAATATCGTGAAAAAACACGTTAAACCTAACCAATTGAATCCACAAGGTGGAATTGTAAGCCAAGAAGCTGCAATTCACGTTTCGAACGTAATGCTAATCGATCCTAAATCTGGCGAGCCGACTCGTGTAGGTTATAAAATCGAAAACGGTAAAAAAGTTCGTGTTGCAAAAAAATCAGGTGCAGTAATCGACTAATTAGTAAATAAAGAAGGGAGGTACACAAATGAGCCGCCTAAAAGAAAAATACTCAAATGAAATTTCACCTGCTCTTATGAGCAAGTTTGGTTATAAATCAGTTATGCAACTACCAAAAGTTGAGAAAATCGTAATCAACATGGGTGTTGGTGACGCAGTTCAAAACTCAAAAGCGCTAGATGCAGCTGTTGAAGAATTATCAATTATTACTGGTCAAAAACCAGTTGTAACAAAAGCAAAAAAATCGATTGCAGGTTTCCGTCTACGTGAAGGTATGCCTATCGGTGCTAAAGTTACATTACGCGGTGAGCGTATGTATGAATTCTTGGATAAATTAATCGCAATCGCACTTCCACGTGTACGTGACTTCCGTGGTGTTTCTAAAAAAGCATTTGACGGTCGCGGTAACTACACATTAGGTGTAAAAGAGCAATTAATTTTCCCAGAAATCGATTACGATAAAGTTTCGAAAGTACGCGGTATGGACATCGTGATCGTAACGACAGCGAACTCTGACGAAGAAGCTCGCGAGTTATTGACACAATTCGGTATGCCGTTCCAGAAGTAATTAAATAAGGAGGGCGAAAACGTGGCTAAAAAATCTATGATCGTTAAACAACAACGTAAGCAAAAGTTTAAAGTACAAGAATATACACGTTGTGAACGCTGTGGCCGTCCACATTCAGTATATCGTAAATTTAAACTTTGCCGTATTTGTTTCCGTGAACTTGCATATAAGGGACAAATTCCTGGCGTGAAAAAAGCCAGCTGGTAATCCCCTAATTTGGGAAGGAGGTAAATGTAATGACAATGACTGATCCGATTGCAGATATGCTTACTCGTATTCGTAATGCGAACATGGTTCGTCACGAGAAATTAGAAGTACCAGCTTCTAATTTAAAAAGAGAAATCGCTGAAATTTTAAAGCGTGAAGGTTTCATTCGTGATGTAGAATACAAGGAAGACGATAAACAAGGCGTTCTTCGTATTTTCTTAAAATATGGAAAAGACAATGAGCGTGTTATTACTGGTTTAAAACGTATTTCTAAGCCTGGTCTGCGTGTATACGCTAAAACAAATGAAGTACCTAAAGTATTAAACGGTCTTGGTATCGCTTTAGTATCAACTTCACAAGGTTTATTAACAGATAAAGAAGCTCGTGCTAAACAAGTTGGCGGCGAAATTCTAGCATACATTTGGTAATTAGCAATTAATGAATGGAGGTGCAACTAAATGTCTCGTGTAGGTAAAAAAATTATCGAGGTACCAGCTGGCGTAACTGTAACTGTTGCTGAAGGCAATGCAGTTACTGTTAAAGGTCCTAAAGGTGAACTTGCTCGTTCTTTCCACCAAGATATGAAAATTGAGCAAGAAGGCAACATCATCACAGTATCTCGTCCTTCTGAATCAAAAGAACATCGTACAAACCATGGTACAACTCGTGCGCTTCTAGCAAACATGGTTACTGGTGTTTCTGCAGGTTTTGAAAAAGCATTAGAACTAATTGGTGTCGGTTACCGTGCGCAATTACAAGGTAAAAAGCTTGTATTAAACGTTGGTTATTCACATCCAGTTGAATTCACACCTGAAGATGGCTTAGAAATTGAAGTTCCTTCTAACACTAAGATCATTATTAAAGGTATTAATAAAGAACGCGTTGGTGCTCTTGCATCTAACATCCGTGACGTTCGTCCACCAGAGCCTTACAAAGGTAAAGGTATTCGTTATGAAGGCGAACATGTACGTCGTAAAGAAGGTAAAACAGGTAAATAATGCGGCTTAAGCATTAGAAAGGAGTGACCCTTGTGATTACGAAACAAGATAAAAATCAAGTTCGTAAAAAACGTCATGCACGTGTACGTTCTAAAATTTCGGGTACTGCTGAGCGTCCACGCTTAAACGTATTCCGTTCAAACAAGAACATTTACGCGCAATTAATCGATGACGTAGCAGGCGTAACACTTGTGAGCGCATCTTCTCAAGAAAAAGGTTTTGAAGGTGCTGGTAGCAATGTTGAGGCGGCAGCTAAAATCGGTGAAGCAATCGCAAAACGCGCTGCGGAAAAAAATATTACTGCTGTAGTATTTGACCGTGGTGGTTACTTATATCATGGACGTGTGAAAGCTTTAGCTGAAGCTGCACGTGAGAACGGTTTAGTATTCTAATAAGAAGGAGGGACACATTTCATGAGTCGAATTGACGCAAACAAACTTGGAGAACTTGAAGAACGCGTAGTTACTATTAACCGTGTTGCTAAAGTTGTTAAAGGTGGACGTCGCTTCCGCTTCACAGCATTAGTTGTAGTAGGCGATAAAAACGGACATGTAGGTTTTGGTACTGGTAAAGCTCAAGAGGTGCCAGATGCTATCCGCAAAGCTGTTGAAGATGCGAAGAAAAACTTAATCGAAGTGCCACGCGTAGGTGGAACAACTCCACACTTAGTGCAAGGTCGCTTCGGTGCAGGTTCAATCTTAATTAAACCTGCTGCTCCTGGTACAGGAGTTATCGCTGGTGGTCCAGTACGTGCAGTACTAGAACTTGCTGGTATTACTGATATTCTTTCAAAATCTCTTGGGTCTAACACACCAATTAACATGGTGCGTGCAACTATTCAAGGTTTAACTGAATTAAAACGCGTAGAGGACGTAGCTAAATTACGTGGTAAATCAGTGGAAGAATTATTAGGATAAGGGGGGAAAGATAATGGCAAACAAATTAGAAATCACCCTTACTAAATCTGTGATTGGTGCAAAACCAGGACAACGCAAAACTGTCGAAGCATTAGGTTTACGCAAATTACACCAAACTGTTGAACAAGCTGATAACGCAGCTATTCGCGGTATGCTTAATAAAGTAGCTCACTTAGTTACTGTAAAAGAAAATTAATTTTCAATTATTGAACAAGGAGGTGCCACCCACTATGAAACTGCATGAGTTAAAACCAGCAGAAGGTTCTCGTAAACAACGTAATCGCGTTGGTCGTGGTATCGGTTCTGGTAACGGTAAAACAGCAGGTAAAGGTCATAAAGGTCAAAACGCTCGTTCTGGTGGCGGAGTACGCCCAGGCTTTGAGGGCGGTCAAAACCCATTATTCCGTCGTTTACCAAAACGTGGCTTTACGAACATTAACCGTAAAGAATACGCTATCGTTAACCTTGACGTACTAAATCGTTTCGAAGATGGTGCAGAAGTAACAGCTGCATTATTACTTGAAACTGGTCTAGTGAGCAATGAAAAAGCTGGAATTAAAGTTCTTGGAAACGGAACTCTTACTAAAAAGCTTACAGTAAAAGCTCATAAATTCTCTGCTTCAGCAAAAGAAGCAATTGAGAATGCCGGCGGAACTACTGAGGTGATTTAATGTTTCAAACAATCTCTAACTTTATGCGTGTTCGAGATATAAGAAATAAAATCATCTTTACATTATTGATGTTAATTGTGTTCCGTATTGGTACGTTTGTTCCTGTACCAAATGTTGACGCAAATGTATTAAAGGCAACTGATGAGTTCAACCTCGTTGGTTTCCTCAATACTTTTGGCGGTGGTGCACTCGCAAACTTCTCTATCTTTGCGATGGGAATTATGCCTTACATCACGGCCTCAATCATTGTCCAATTATTGCAAATGGACGTTGTACCGAAATTTGCAGAGTGGGCGAAGCAAGGTGAAGTTGGAAGACGTAAACTTGCACAATTCACTCGTTACTTTACAATTATTCTTGCCTTTATTCAATCATTCGCAATGTCATTTGGTTTTAACAAAATGTACGGTGGCTCATTGATTAAAGAAGAGGGAATTTTAACATATGTTACAATTTCTATTGTATTGACAGCGGGAACAGCATTCCTTGTATGGTTAGCTGAGCAAATTACTGCTCACGGTGTTGGAAATGGTATTTCTGTGATTATCTTCGCAGGTATCGTTGCAGCATTACCTACAGGAGTAAACCAAATCTATGCACAGCAAATCGAGGGTGCTGGCGATAAATTATTTATCAACATCATTATCCTTGCTTTACTTGTATTGATTTTACTTGCTGTTGTAGTTGGAGTAATTTATGTACAACAAGCGTTGCGTAAAATTCCAATTCAATATGCAAAACGAGTTACTGGACGCAATCAACAAACAGGTGGACAACAAACTCATTTACCGTTAAAAGTAAATGCTGCAGGGGTTATTCCAGTAATCTTCGCAGTAGCGTTTCTTACTACACCACGTATGTTAGTCGCGTTTTTCGATCAAAACAGTGTAACAACATTCATTCAAAACACGTTTGATTATACAAAACCTGCTGGAATGATTATTTACGTTGCCTTGATCATAGCGTTCACATATTTCTACGCATTCGTACAAGTGAATCCTGAAAATGTGGCAGATAACTTGAAAAAACAGGGTGCATATATTCCAGGCATTCGTCCTGGTGAAAACACTCAAACGTATTTAACAAGCGTGTTATATCGTCTGACATTCGTTGGGGCGATTTTCTTGACTGTTATTGCTGTTATGCCAATTTTATTCATTAACATGATGAAATTGCCTGCTGCAGTGCAGATCGGTGGTACTAGTATTATTATCGTAGTCGGCGTAGCGCTGGAAACGATGAAACAGCTAGAATCTCAACTTGTTAAACGTCACTACAAAGGCTTTATGAAATAATGTTGGTTTTTGGGGAACGTTTTATCGTTTCCTAAAATCAGCAAACCTTTTGTGGGAGGAATATTCCTTATGAATATCGTTTTAATGGGTCTTCCAGGTGCTGGTAAAGGTACACAGGCAGATAAAATTGTTGAGAAGTACGCGATTCCTCATATTTCTACAGGTGATATGTTCCGCGCTGCTATTAAAGATGGTACAGAGTTAGGCTTACAAGCAAAATCATTTATGGATCAAGGTGCATTAGTACCAGATGAAGTAACGATTGGTATTGTGCGTGAGCGACTTGCAAAACCTGATTGTAATACAGGCTTTTTACTAGATGGGTTCCCACGTACTGTTCCTCAAGCTGAAGCTTTAGATAGTATTCTTACTGACTTAGGTAAAGCTATTGAGCATACATTGAACATTCAAGTAGAAAAAGAAGAACTTATTGCTCGTTTGTCAGGTCGTCGTATTTGTAAAACTTGTGGTACATCATATCATTTAATTTTCAATCCTCCAACTGAGGAAGGAAAATGTGATAAAGATGGTGGCGAGCTTTATACACGTGCCGATGACAATCCTGAAACGGTTGCAAATCGTCTGGAAGTAAATATGAATCAAGCACAACCATTACTTGATTTCTACGAAGCTAAAGGTGTGCTAACAAATATTGACGGACAGCAAGATATTGATAAAGTTTTTGCTGACCTTGATGCTCTATTACAGGGCAGCCGCAGCTGATACCCGGCTCCGGGCGCAGAATACTGCTTCCGCGGGAGGCATGCGGAAGCAACAACGAAACATAATTTTTTTGAGAGTTGCAAAAGCATATTGTGCCCGGTATATATTTCTTTTAAAAAGTGCAAGATGACTATTAAAAGAGTATAATGGTTTTCGTGGAAGCATCTGTGTAACGGGTATGAATATCTCATCCAAGACATTCCGGTATTCGTGTAAACATGTGAAATTCGGTACTCTTCTGTGAGTCCTGTTTATTCCGTGGATTGTGTGAAACGAAACCAGACGAGCGTCTTTCAAACATCTCTCATACAATCCAAACATATGTTGAAACGAGGTTGCTTCTAAAGTTGCAGCAGATATCCGTTTGATGTAACGATGAGAACTTGAATTTGCATATAGAGAGGAGAGACAGAGTAGATGGCGAAAGATGATGTAATTGAAGTCGAAGGAACAGTTGTTGAGACTTTGCCAAACGCGATGTTTAAGGTAGAATTAGAAAACGGACATGTGATTTTAGCACACGTATCTGGTAAGATTCGTATGCACTTTATCCGTATTCTACCTGGAGATAAGGTTACTATCGAGTTATCTCCTTATGATTTAACTCGCGGTCGTATCACATACCGTTTTAAATAATCTTTTGCGCTCCGGACTATTAAGGAGGTTAGGTTAGATGAAAGTGAGACCATCTGTGAAACCGATCTGCGAAAAATGTAAAGTAATTCGCCGACGCGGTAAAGTAATGGTAATCTGTGAAAATCCTAAACACAAACAAAAACAAGGATAATTTTAAAGGAGGTGCTTTAGCGAATGGCACGTATTGCTGGTGTTGATATTCCTCGCGATAAACGCGTGGTAATTTCATTAACTTACATTTACGGTATTGGTAAAACTACAGCTCAGAAAGTATTAGCAGGCGCAGGTGTTTCTGAAGATACACGCGTACGCGACTTAACTGAAGATGAGTTAAACAAAATCCGTGAACAATTAGATTCATACAAACTTGAAGGTGATTTACGTCGTGAAGTTTCTTTAAATATCAAACGTTTAATGGAAATTGCTTCATTCCGTGGTATCCGTCACCGTCGTGGCTTACCTGTTCGTGGTCAAAATACAAAGAACAACGCACGTACTCGTAAAGGTCCTCGTAAAACTGTAGCGAACAAGAAAAAATAATAAGTAAAGGAGGTTCCTTCTTAACATGGCTCGTAAACAACAAACTCGTAAACGTCGTGTGAAAAAGAATATCGAATCTGGTATTGCACACATCCGTTCTACATTTAACAATACAATCGTAACGATTACAGATATGCAAGGTAATGCTGTATCTTGGTCAAGCGCTGGTGCTCTTGGTTTCCGTGGTTCACGTAAATCTACACCATTTGCTGCTCAAATGGCTGCAGAAACTGCTGCTAAAACATCCCTTGAACATGGTCTGAAAACGTTGGAAGTAACTGTTAAAGGTCCTGGTGCAGGTCGTGAAGCTGCAATCCGTGCACTTCAAGCTGCTGGTTTAGAAGTAACTGCTATTAAAGATGTTACGCCAGTTCCTCACAATGGTTGCCGCCCACCAAAACGTCGTCGCGTGTAATGGGTGCGTCTCATAATTGTATGAGAACATCATTTTTTGTACAAACTGTCTTGTGCAGATAATAAACGATACGTCATTGACGATCGAATCTATGATGGTAAGAACCTATACATTTGATGTTTTGAGGGAGGGTAAATGAAATGATCGAAATTGAAAAACCAAAGATTGAAACAGTGGAGATCAGCGAAGATTCCAAATATGGAAAGTTTGTTGTAGAACCGCTTGAACGCGGATATGGAAACACTTTGGGTAATTCTTTACGTCGTATCCTTCTGTCTTCATTACCTGGGGCTGCTGTTACTTCTATTCAAATTGATGGTGTTCTTCACGAATTCTCAACTGTAGAAGGCGTTGTAGAAGATGTAGCTTCAATTATTTTGAATGTGAAAAAACTAGCTCTTAAAATCTACTCTGACGAAGAAAAAGTTATTGAGATTGATGTAAAAGGCGATGGTACAGTTACGGCTGCTGACATTACACATGACAGTGACGTAGAAATTTTAAATCCAGATCTATATATTGCAACAATCGCTAAAAACGGTCATTTGCGTATGCGTATGTATGCTCAACGTGGTCGTGGTTACACTCCTGCTGATCAAAACAAACGTGAGGATCTTCCTATCGGCGTGATCCCGATCGACTCTATTTACACTCCAGTAGCACGTGTTAATTTCCAAGTGGAAAATACTCGTGTAGGTCAGTCTTCTGACTACGATAAACTTTCGCTTGATGTGTGGACAGATGGTAGCATTGGTCCGAAAGAGGCGATTTCGCTCGGAGCGAAAATTTTAACCGAGCATCTAAACATCTTCGTTGGCATGACAGACGAGGCACAAACTGCTGAAATCATGGTCGAGAAAGAAGAAGACCAAAAAGAAAAAGTTTTAGAGATGACTATCGAAGAACTTGATCTTTCTGTTCGCTCTTACAACTGCTTGAAGCGTGCTGGTATTAATACAGTACTAGAGCTTGCAAACAAGTCAGAAGACGATATGATGAAAGTTCGTAACCTTGGACGTAAGTCACTAGAAGAAGTAAAAGCGAAGTTAGAAGAGCTTGGTTTAGGATTACGCAAAGAAGACTAAGCGATTTAAACAGATATTTTTGTTAAAAGGAGGGAAACATCCATGGGTTACAGAAAACTTGGTCGTACAAGTTCTCAACGTAAAGCGATGTTACGTGACTTAGCTACTGATTTAATCATCAACGAGCGCATTGAAACTACTGAGGCTCGCGCTAAAGAAGTACGCAAAGCTGTTGAAAAAATGATTACTTTAGGTAAACGCGGAGATTTACATGCACGCCGTCAAGCTGCTGCATTCATCCGTCGTGAGCTAGTAACAACGACTGATGCGGAAGGTAACGAATCTACATCATTTGCACTTCAAAAGTTATTTGATGATGTAGCACCACGTTATACAGAGCGTCAAGGTGGTTACACTCGTATTCTTAAAGTAGGTCCTCGTCGTGGTGACGGTGCACCTGTTGTTGTGATTGAATTAGTTTAATCATAGTAGAAAACAAGTGTGAAAGAGGGTGGGAATCACCACCCTCTTTCTTTATAAAAGATTTATACGACAAATAATTAAGCTGAGCGTTATGATGAGCGGGCATTTCGATGTGGCGTCTCGTTTAGCTCTCCGCACCTCATTCTGAAGGGACATGGGCTTGAGCACCCATGTTTCTTATAAATGGAACGACTAGCGCATTTCTATTGAATGAGGTGCGCGCTTTTTTATTATTGAATATGTAAACATACGATAGCGCCAATTGGATGGTGCTTTTTTTATACCTAGGTATAGCTTGTAGTAGAATTCATACATAAAACAGTGTAAGTTAGGTAGTAGAGTCGAGACTGTTGAGAGGAGCTTTAGCCATGTCTGAAATATTATCATTACATCAAGTCACTTTTTCATATACACCAGAAGTAGCTGAAAGTCGAAACGCTGTGGACGATGTTAACTTTGCGATACAAGAAGGCGAATGGATTGCCATTGTGGGTCATAATGGTTCTGGTAAATCGACCATTGCTAAGTTAATGAATGGTTTATTATTCCCCCAGCAAGGAGAAGTACGTATTTTAGGGAAACCACTAAATGAAGATAACCTTTGGCAAAGTCGTTCACAGATGGGCATGGTTTTTCAAAATCCAGACAATCAATTTGTAGGTGCTACTGTACAGGACGATGTCGCCTTTGCACTTGAAAATAACGGAATTCCCTTTGAGGAAATGGTTACACGTGTGCATCAGGCATTGGCACAAGTCAATATGAGTGATTTTATGAACCATGAACCACATCATCTGTCTGGTGGACAAAAACAACGTGTGGCGATTGCTGGTGCACTTGCCTTAAAGCCTAAGTTGCTTATTTTAGATGAAGCCACATCCATGTTAGATCCACAGGGGCGCATGGAAGTGCTACAAACCGTTCAAGCCTTACGTGCGGAAATAGGGCTAACGGTTATATCCATTACCCATGATTTAGAGGAAGCCATGCTAGCAAACCGTGTGCTTTTTATGAACGATGGCAAAAAATTTGCTGAAGGATTACCGAGTGAAATTTTCTCATTAGGAGATAAATTAGTGGAGCTCGGATTAGACTTACCATTTGCATGGAAGCTATCGAAGTTATTGCAACAGGAAGGGGTTCCATTGCTGGGACAACATATCACAGAAGAAGAGCTGGTGAATGACTTATGGACATCAAACTTCAACAAGTAAGCTATGCTTATGCACAAGGGACACCTTTTGAAAAACGTGCATTATTTGATGTGGATTTTACGATTCCCTCAGGTACATATCAAGCCATTATTGGGCATACAGGTTCTGGGAAATCAACAATTCTTCAGCATTTTAATGCCTTATTAAAGCCTACTACTGGTGAAGTGCATATTGGCAATCGTATTGTTGCTGCTGGCAAGAAGGCAAGAGATTTAAAAGCTGTACGACAAAAAGTAGGAATTGTTTTTCAGTTTCCAGAGCATCAATTATTTGAAGAAACCGTATTAAAAGATATTATGTTTGGGCCTCTAAATTTTGGTGTGGCTGTGCAAGAAGCTGAGTTACGAGCAAGAAAACTTGTCAATTTAGTCGGATTGCCTGCTGAGGTGCTGGAAAAATCACCATTTGATTTATCAGGTGGACAAATGCGACGAGTAGCTATTGCAGGTGTACTCGCAATGGAGCCAGAAGTCATTGTATTGGACGAGCCGACAGCAGGATTAGACCCACGTGGACAAAAAGAAATTATGGATATGTTTTATGAATTGCACAAAAAACGTGGTTTAACAACAATTTTAGTGACACATAGTATGGAAGATGCAGCTCGTTATGCGGATAATATTATCATTATGCATGAGGGGAAAAATGTCTTAAGTGGTGCACCACATGAAATTTTTAGAGATACAGAGACATTAAACAGCTTTCGCTTAGAGCCACCACGTATTGTTCGATTCCAGCAAAAAGTAGAACAATTAATGAACAAGCCTCTTAGTAAAGTGTGTTTGACAGAGGAAGAGCTTGCTGCTGAAATTGCACGAGAGCTAAGAGAGGAGCGTGCGGAACAATGATGGAAAAAATGATATTTGGCCGTTTCCTACCAGGGGATTCGCCCATCCATAAGCTAGACCCACGCTCAAAACTCATTTTCGTGTTTGCGTTTATCGTTATTGTCTTTTTAGCAAATAATGTTGTGACATATGCCATGCTATTAACCTTTACATTGCTCATTGTTTTAGTATCACGCATTCGACTTTATTTTTTAATTAATGGCTTAAAGCCTGTGCTCTTTTTAATGGTATTCACATTCCTCATTCATATTTTTATGACAAAGGGTGGTGCAGAGGTATTTCATTGGAAGAGTATTACCATTTATGAGGACGGAATTCGACAAGGAATTTTCATTTCAACTCGCTTCCTTGTGCTTGTCTTTATGACATCTATTTTAACATTAACGACATCGCCTATTTCGATTACAGATGGGATTGAGGTGTTGTTAAATCCGCTCAAAAAAATCAAAGTACCTGTGCATGAATTAGCATTAATGATGTCCATTTCATTGCGCTTTATCCCAACGTTAATGGATGAAACGGATAAAATTATGAAAGCACAAATGGCTCGTGGCTCAGATTTATCCTCAGGGCCAATTGGTGAACGAATCAAGGCTGTAGTTCCCTTATTAGTGCCACTCTTTGTTAGTGCATTTAAACGTGCAGAGGATTTGGCAACAGCTATGGAGGTAAGAGGCTATCGTGGTGGCGAAGGTCGCACACGTTATCGTCAGCTAAAATGGGATATGAGTGACACATTTGCACTTGTATTACTAGCTGTAATGGCCATTATACTGTTCTATTATAGAGGATAGGAGTAAGCATGATGCGACGATTAAAAGCAGTCATTAGCTATGATGGTACACAATTTTCAGGCTTTCAAGTACAGCCAGGAGAGCGTACAATACAGGCAGAGCTTGAACGTGTACTAGCGGTGATGCACAAAGGAGAAAACATAAAAGTAACAGCCAGTGGTCGTACAGATGCAAAAGTACATGCGACAGGACAAACAGTGCATTTTGATACACCCTTAACGATTCCACCCGAAAAGTATATGAAAGCCTTCAATGTACAGCTACCGAAGGATATTCGTGTGCTAACAGTAGAGGAAGTATCCACTGATTTTCATGCACGTTATAGTGTGAGTGGTAAGCGTTATCGGTATATATGGTGCTGTGAGCCTGTACAAAGCCCATTTCGCAGATATTATACAGTAGAGACAAATGGAATTGTACCGAATGTAAACGCCATGCAGGAGGCCGCACAAGCCATTATTGGTACACATGATTTTTCCTGTTTTTGTGCGGCTAATACGAGTGTAAAGGATAAAGTGCGTACAGTAGCTTCGTTAAAATTTGAATGGCATGGACAAGAGTTACACATGATTATTGAAGGGAATGGCTTTTTGTATAATATGGTGCGTATTATTGCAGGGACACTTTGGGAAGTTGGGATAGGACGACGAGACATTACGAATGTGGCTCATGTCATCGCCACAATGGATCGAGGACAAGCAGGGAAAACAGCACCACCACAAGGGTTATATTTGGAAAAGGTTTTTTATCCCGAAGTGGCAGACGTTTAACCACATACTGAGTCGATGGATAGATAGCCAAAAATTTTTTTGCAGATTGAGAGAAATTTGAGCACAATTGCACCTCTGTGTAATAGGGGATAAGGCTTTAACAACTTTACCAGGTGTTTAATAAAATTGCTTGACTTTAAGTAGCATTCATTATATGATAACAGATGGTATTTTCATTACCACCACAAATAAGCCCCGAAAACTTATAGTGTAGTTTAATGAAAAATAACGGTAATCGAATCGATTAGGAGGATATATACATGCGTACAACATTCATGGCTAAAGGTCACGAAGTAGACCGTAAATGGTTAGTAGTTGATGCAGAAGGCCAAACTCTTGGACGTTTAGCTTCTGAAGTAGCTGCAATCTTACGTGGTAAACATAAACCAACATTCACACCAAACGTTGATACAGGTGATCACGTAATCATCATCAACGCTGACAAAATCCATTTAACTGGTAACAAATTAGAGGGTAAACTTTACCGTCACCATACTCAATTTGCGGGTGGTTTAAAAACTCGTACTGCTGGTGAAATGTTAGATAAGTACCCAACAAGAATGCTTGAATTAGCAATTAAAGGGATGCTTCCTAAAAACTCTTTAGGACGTAAAATGTTCACTAAATTGAACGTTTATACTGGCACAGAACATCCACATGCTGCACAAAAACCAGAAGCATACGAGCTTCGTGGATAATATAAAATAAGAGGAGGATATTACTTTGGCACAAGTTCAATACATCGGCACTGGTCGCCGTAAAAGCTCTGTAGCTCGCGTACGTTTAGTACCAGGCACAGGTAAAATTGTTATCAACAAACGTGAAATCGAAGAATACGTACCGTTCGCTGCATTACGCGAAGTTATCAAACAACCATTAGTAGCTACTGAAACAACTGGAAGCTACGATGTACATGTAAACGTAAACGGCGGTGGCTACACTGGTCAAGCTGGTGCAGTACGTCACGGTATCGCACGTGCTCTACTTCAAGTAGACCCAGATTTCCGTCCTGCATTAAAATCTGCTGGATTACTTACTCGTGATTCACGCATGAAAGAACGTAAAAAACCAGGTCTACGCGGCGCTCGTCGTGCACCTCAGTTCTCAAAACGCTGATATCGCTTTTATATCAACGTTTCCAAGCTCTTCTCAGGTTTTCCTGAGAGGAGCTTTTTTACATTGAAAATAAAAATAATCCCCCGTTAATCCCCTTCGACTAAAAATCAATGTAATTTTGGAACTGATCCGCTAGTTTTTCACGTGCTGTTTGTGTAACATGTGTGTAAATGTGTGTAAATATCCATGGTCGTTTTAATATCACTATGACCAAGCCGTACTTGTACACCTTTTAAACTCGCTCCTGATTCAAAGAATAATGAAGTGTGTGTATGTCTGAAATCATGTACTTTTATACGGTGTAAATTAGGATGGCGTTTATAAAAAGCTGCTAATTTATCATTAGGTGCTGATTCACACGTATATGTCATTTCATAATTCTGTTGATGGAAACGGGTAAAAATAGGCTGCAATTCATCTGTAGCGATTTTAAAGCCTAATTCCTTATACAATGGTTGTTGTGAATTTTTTCACTGCTCTAAAATTTCTAGTGTTCTAGTATCAATATTGATTTTACGGTAGGATGCTTTCGTTTTTGGACGATGTAGTACATGTTTAGAATGTATACGTACAAGCATTTTTTGAATAAATAGTTCTCGATTTATCCAATTTATATCATTCCAATGTCAGGTAAGTGCCTCTCCTTTACGAATACCTGTAAAAGCGAGAACACGAAATAAACAAAGGTTTAATAAGTCCCCATCTTCCTCTAAGCATTCAAAGAATAATTTCAGTTCTTCTTTAGTAAAAAAATTACGATTTTCTACTTGGAATAAATTTTCTTCAGTTTGACGAGGAAGTGAAACAATTACCTAAGTGGGATAAATTAATAAAAGCCAACCAAGAAATTATTGATTTAACAAAGTGATGTATTCGCAAAGACTACTTTTATTGGTTAGCTGTTTTCGAAAAGATGGTTGTTATTCAACAAACGAAGCAGTTTAGTGCAACAAGGAGTACCTTCAAAATTACGGAGATTTACAACGCTAAGTTAAGAAATATGACCAAACGAAGCTTTAGGAACTTTTGTAAGAGTGATATAATGAATATTCACAAAAGTCAAAAAGGAGTTTATTTATGTCCAATAATGAATTTACCGAGAACTTATCTAAATATGCCAATCCTAAGAAATACGATGAAACCTATAAAAGTTATACGGCAGATTTAGAATTCATTGAAGCTCATTTAACTGAAAGGACTCATTCAATCATTGAACTGGCTTGTGGAACAGGTCGTTTAGCAATACCTTTAGCAAAACAAGGACACTTAGTATACGGTGTTGATATTGATGCAGGAATGTTGAAATATGCACAAAATAAAGCTGATACTGAAGGGGTTAACATTCATTTAAGCGTCCAAGATTGCACACAATTAAACTTGCCTATTAAAACGAACTTTATCTACATGACAGGCAACTCTTTCCAACATTTTTTAACAAATGAGAGTCAAGATGCTCTATTCACCTCTGTCAAAAGACATTTAAACCCAAAAGGAGAATTCATTTTTGATACAAGAAATCCAATTTTATATGAACTTTCAAATGTTGATATGTCTGAAGAATTGATTGAATCGAATGGAGAAACAACAAAAGTTATTAGTAAAGAAAAATACAATCATCTGACTCAAATTTTAGAATGCACTTCTACATACATCTCTTCAAATAATGAATATAAAGATAGTATTAAACTGCGATATACATATCCATTAGAGCTAAAGCGTCTTTTACAACAACATGGATTTGAGCTAGTTAATTTATATGGCTCATGGAAAAAAGAAAAGTTTGATGCAAATAGTATTTCAATGGTTGTTCATGCACAATTAAAATAAATTTTATGCCTACAATATTCTTCATAGCGTTCCCAAATGAAAGTTTTGGGACACTTGAAAAGCCATGAACGTTGTGAGACCAATGTTCCCTGGCTTTTTGTATGCACATTCTTAATACAGCTTTTTATGCAAGTATATATAAACATGGCTACAATACGACTTTTTATGACTATTAGAAATAATGAGCGATGGAACAAAAAAGCTGTAGGGAAGACAGGCTAAATAGCCATCTGAAGCAAAGTCAGATGGTTGTTTTTAAGATATTTTTTTAAACGTCATAGCTTGAGTTCCTAAAAATAAGATACCGTATATCAATGTCGCATCAATAAAGAAAAAATGGAGGATAGCGCATCATATCCTATATATCGCAACCATTGAAATGGTGCACCACAATGATTGGATTCATAGGATATGAAAAATGCGAAAAGCAATGTGACAAAGATACTGCTCCACAATAAAATTTTAGTATTTCTGATGTCATGGCTTCCTCCTTTGTAAAAATGCTAAATCGTATTTATTTCATTATACATAATTTGCAATCTTTATTTGTCAACATAGGAATTTTCCATCCCTTAGCATAGTTTACAGGCAAGCTTCGTACACTAAATGTAAAAGGGTGGTGGACATAGATGAAACGTTGGTTGGCATTAGGGGTTATTATGCTGATGAGTGTTGTAGTGGTAGCATATGAAACAAATGCTTCAGATCGTAATTTCTTCTTGCCCGACCCACTCGGTGGCATAAAAATTGTCATTGATGCGGGACATGGCGGCGAGGACGGTGGGGCTTCAAAAGAAAATGTGATTGAAAAAGATATTACATTAGCGATTGCTCAACATGTTGAAAGACAGTTGAAGAGAAAAGGGGCAACCGTTATTATGACACGTACAACAGATGGAGATGTAATTGCTGAACATGCTGCCTCCAACAGCTATAGTACGATGAGAGAACGCAAAAAACAGGATATCTTTTTAAGAAAGGATATCGTAGAGAAGGAGCAGCCAGATATTTTTATTACGATTCATGCGAATGCTATTCCTGAAACAAAATGGCGTGGTGCACAGGTGTTTTATCATAAAGATGGACATGCCGATGGGGAATTATTAGCCAAAAGTATTCAACAAACGATTCGAACTAATTTGCAAAATACAGATCGTGAAGCATTATCCATTAAGCAAATTTACTTATTGAAAAAAGTAGGTGTTCCTGCTGCTTTAGTGGAAACAGGATTTATTAGTAATGATGAAGAACGCGCTTTATTAGTTGATAAGAAATACCAAGAAAAAATGGGCGATGCTATTGTGGAAGGCATCGAATCCTATTTATTAGCGAAAATGGAGTAGAGCAACAACTACCACTTACATCAGAGCATTATGCTATACTAACATAGAGAGAAAATAAGAGGAGTGTTTGTTGTGATTACTGAACAAAAAGTAAGAGAAATACTAGGACAACTACAAGATCCGTTTTTACATAAACCACTTGCAGAAACAGATGGCATTATTCATGTAGCAATGAAGGAAGAAAAAAATCATGTTAGTGTAAAAGTAGCGATTGCCAAAACGAATACACCTGAACAATTGCAATTACAAATGAAAATTGTGGAAGTGCTGAAAGAAGCGGGTGTAGGTACAGTGGGGATTCGCTTTGAGGAATTGTCTGCGGAAAAATTACAAAGCTTCCGTGGTACGGCTACAGAAGCAGAGGCGCAAGACATTTTATCACCATTAAGCACAGTGCAAGTCATTTCAATCGCTTCTGGTAAAGGTGGCGTAGGGAAATCGACGGTATCTGTGAACTTAGCGGTAGCTTTAGCACGCCTAGGTAAAAAAGTAGGTTTAATTGATGCTGATATTTATGGTTTCAGTGTGCCTGATATGATGGGTGTACCTGATATGCCAAAAGTAATTGATAATCGCATTATACCTGTAGAACGCTTTGGTGTAAAAGTGATTTCGATGGGCTTTTTTGTGGAGAATAACGCACCGATTGTCTGGCGTGGTCCGATGTTAGGGAAGGTATTAAATCAATTCTTCCGCGACGTAGAGTGGGGTGAACTAGATTACTTACTATTAGACTTACCACCAGGAACAGGTGATGTGGCATTAGATATTCACCAAATGCTACCATCTTCTAAAGAAATTGTTGTCACAACACCACACCCAACAGCAGCCTTTGTAGCAGCACGTGCAGGAGCAATGGCATTACAAACAGAGCATGAAATTTTAGGTGTTATTGAAAACATGGCGTGGTATGAGTCGAAATCGGGGGAACGTGAATTTGTATTTGGGCAAGGCGGTGGAGAGAAATTAGCTGAGGAGCTACGTGCAGAGTTGCTTGGTCAAATTCCACTTGGTCAGCCTGATTGGTCTGATATTGATTTTGCTCCATCTGTTTATGCAGAAAATCATCCGACTGGCCAAATTTATTTAGATATTGCGACGAAAATTATGAATAAATAATAAAAATGGATTTCCTCTGCAAATCGGAGGAAATCCATTTTCGTTTATGATGAACTTTTTTGCTCACTGTTTTTATCCTTTTTATCTTCGCTTTTCGAACTATCCCCTTCACCTCCACCTTTTTGAATAAGCTCCTGCCATTTCGTTTGCATAAGCGGGCTTTCAATAGTCTCTTTGACGATTTCCTCCATTTGCTTCCGTAAGTTCGCTGATTTCAAAATCGTTTCTAACTGCTTTTGCATATCAGGTTGACCAAAGAAGGATTCTAAATCTTTTTGGAAAGTAGGGTCTTTCATCAGCTCTTTCATAATATCCTGTTGCTGTTTTTGGATACTTTTAGCGACAGTCTCTTTGAATTTAGGATCTTCAAACGTTTTTTTCCAAAAATCCTCAGCTTCTTTCGATAACAAAGTTTCCTCAGTCGCCTTCTTTACTTCTTCGTGTTCTAAAATTAAGAGCTCACGGAAACTTGGCTCCTCCAGCAATTGTCGCAATGCCTTCTTACCATCCTCAGTCTGCAAAGAATCAATCATCATTTTTTTTATTTCATCATATGACATGGTTGAATTTTTTTCTTGAGCACATGCGGAAAGAAGAAGGAGTAGGATAAATAATACAGTTAGTTTCCTCATGAATCATCAGTCCTTTCTATAAATAGACTCTTTCAATTATTGTTCACATTTCAACCGACTTTATGTATTGATTGGGATGAGAAATAGCTTTTTTAAAGTGTCATTGTTAAAATGAGTACAGAGATATTGAAAATTGGAGGATTTTTAGTTGTGACGATACGAAATTGGGTCAAGTTTTTCTTTTTTGCGTTGCTAGTGGGTGGCGCAGTTACTGGTATATGTAGTTTATTTATTCGATGGGAATTTTTTGAGCCCTATGTAACCAATGGACAATGGGGGGAGTTTTTAGCAGGTTTTGTATGGATGGTATTTTTAGGATTCACGATGAGTGTTATTGCACAAGCAGGCTTTTTTGCTTATTTAACACTACATCAAGTAGGTGTTAATATTTTCAGAACACTGACATTATGGAATTGGGTCCAACTTTTATTAATCGCTATTACGATTTTTGATATTATTTTCTTCCGATTTGTACCAGGAGTAAAAGATGGTCAAAGTTGGCTATTCTATGCTGGACTACTAATTGTATTATTATTTAGCGCTATTGCTACGGCTGTCCAAAAAGTAAAGTTAACAGGGAAAAAGCATGTGTTCATTTCGGCTGTATTCTTTATGGTTGTGATTACTACGTTGGAGTGGACAATTGCTTTAATGGGCCGCGATGAAAAAATTAATGAATATGTAGCATTGCTATTATTTCCATTAATCGCTGTCAACGCGTATCAATTATTAGTATTACCTAAATATAATTCAAAATCCGAGGAAGACCGACGAAAATTAGAAGAGCGTCGTAAACAAGCTGGATATACTAAAAAAGTTGCCAAAAATTAATGGCAACTTTTTAGTATTAACGAAGGTTATGAATGAAGGTTGTGTTTTGTGCTGTATAGACAATCATTTTAAAATATAATTGATTTTTAAGGCGATTTTTTCGTTTGAATTTTATAGCCAAAAATATTTTCTTCCACAGATATAAATTGATGTTCCTGTAAAAATGTATGAAGTGCTTTAGGTGTCATTTGATTATTTTGATGTAATGAAATAAAAACAAAATCACCTTGTTGCAATTTGGTTATGTGATTTCCTTGCCAAATACGTGATGGAGCAAGCATATTTATATGTTGCTGAAATAAGTTTTTTTGTAAATCTTGAGAATAGTGATGATTTTGTGTGGCAAACCATAAAGGTGCTTCTTTCATATATTCTACATAAGTATCAATATTTTTTTGGATAATGCTAAAATCTGTAGGGTCATCCACAGTATCTTGAGGGCCAAGCAAACCGACAGGAAGTTTACGTTCTCGAATGATTTCTAAGTGCTCAGGTGAACGGGCTATCCAATCTGCATCTAATAAAAGTAGTGGGTACGGTTCTTTAACGGATTGTAGCCAATCTTTCAACCATTCATTAGAAAAAGAAATTTCAATAATAAGTGATTGTCCGTAATGTCCTTTTGTGAGGACAGCTGGTTTATTGGTAAGATTAAATACAGGGATGCTTGTAAAATATAATGGCTTACTAAAAACCAGTATTGGTATAAAGAAAAGTAGTAAAATCAATGTTTTACGCTTCATCAATCATTCCTCCATTGTTTAATTTCTATATTAAAAAATAAACCTCTAAAAAAAGTTATGATTTTGTGTTGACTTTCATGAATAAATGATGTTATTATGTATTAGTCGCCAAGAGATGGCGCATAAAATGAACCTTGAAAACTGAACAAACAAAGCGTAATCAATAAAGTAAGACAATTTTGGATATCATATTAATTATGATGCCAGCAAATGAGATTTGAGCTATTCAGATTTCTCTTTTATGGAGAGTTTGATCCTGGCTCAGGACGAACGCTGGCGGCGTGCCTAATACATGCAAGTCGAGCGGACGAAGAAGGAGCTTGCTCCTTTGACGTT
>NZ_BRZA01000004.1 GCF_026012395.1 Lysinibacillus piscis | reverse complement strand
ATGAGGTAGATAGGTTCGAGGTGGAAGTGTGGTGACACATGGAGCTGACGAATACTAATCGATCGAGGACTTAACCAAAAATATGTGACAAAGACAATGAACCGTTTATCCAGTTTTGAAAGAATAAAATATTTATTAACATACTTGCCACTAAAATCAAATATGTTATAATAGGTAATGTCTTTCAAAATAATCTAGTGATGATGGCAAAGAGGTCACACCCGTTCCCATCCCGAACACGGAAGTTAAGCTCTTTAGCGCCGATGGTAGTTGGAGGATTCCTCCTGTGAGAGTAGGACATTGCTAGGTTATATAGAATTATTCCGAAGTAGCTCAGTTGGTAGTAGCACCTGACTGTTAATCAGGTTGTCGCAGGTTCGAGTCCTGCCTTCGGAGCCATTCTTGGAGAGTTGTCCGAGTGGCCGAAGGAGCACGATTGGAAATCGTGTAGGCGGTTAACACTGTCTCAAGGGTTCAAATCCCTTACTCTCCGCCAGTATTTTAGGATAACTTTTCAAATACAATACATAAAGGTTGGCCCCTTGGTCAAGTGGTTAAGACACCGCCCTTTCACGGCGGTAACACGGGTTCGAATCCCGTAGGGGTCACCATTAATTAATACCCAGATGGAGGATTAGCTCAGCTGGGAGAGCATCTGCCTTACAAGCAGAGGGTCGGCGGTTCGAGCCCGTCATCCTCCACCATAAATTTTATATATGTGTATTATCGCGGGGTGGAGCAGTGGTAGCTCGTCGGGCTCATAACCCGAAGGTCGTTGGTTCAAATCCAGCCCCCGCAACCAATTTTTTATGTAAATGGTCCCGTGGTGTAGCGGTTAACATGCCTGCCTGTCACGCAGGAGATCGCCGGTTCGATCCCGGTCGGGACCGCCATTTATCTTATTATATGGGTCAGTAGCTCAGTTGGTAGAGCATTAGATTGAAGCTCTAAGTGTCGGCGGTTCGATTCCGTCCTGACCCATCTTTAAATTTTAGTTAGCCGGTTTAGCTCAGCAGGTAGAGCAACTGACTTGTAATCAGTAGGTCGTGGGTTCGATTCCTATAGCCGGCACCATATTTGGAGGGGTAGCGAAGTGGCTAAACGCGGCGGACTGTAAATCCGCTCCTTAGGGTTCGGCGGTTCGAATCCGTCCCCCTCCACCAGTTTTTATAGGGGCATAGTTCAACGGTAGAATAGAGGTCTCCAAAACCTTTGGTGTGGGTTCGATTCCTACTGCCCCTGCCAGATTTTACGTATATAACAATGTATAGTAGGTACTATGTTATTATATCTATTATGGCGGTTGTGGCGAAGTGGTTAACGCATCGGATTGTGGTTCCGACATTCGTGGGTTCGATTCCCATCAGTCGCCCCATATAATATTATATATAAATGATTATGGCGATTGTGGCGAAGTGGTTAACGCACCGGATTGTGGTTCCGGCATTCGTGGGTTCGATTCCCATCAGTCGCCCCATGAAAATTGATAATAATTTTTTAATATTGGGGTATAGCCAAGCGGTAAGGCAACGGATTTTGATTCCGTCATGCCTAGGTTCGAATCCTAGTACCCCAGCCATTTGCGGAAGTAGTTCAGTGGTAGAACACCACCTTGCCAAGGTGGGGGTCGCGAGTTCGAACCTCGTCTTCCGCTCCATTATAAGGCGGCATAGCCAAGTGGTAAGGCACAGGTCTGCAACACCTTTATCACCGGTTCAAATCCGGTTGCCGCCTCCATATTTTTTCCTTAGTCGGTTTATCCGATTTTTTTTAACCTAATTATGCCGGTGTGGCGGAATGGCAGACGCGCTCGACTCAAAATCGAGTGGAGAGATCCGTGGAGGTTCGAGTCCTCTCACCGGTATCATATTAACTAACGATAGTTCATTAGAGATAATCTCTGATGAACTTTTTTTATGTTTGGATGATTGAACTCGACAGTGGAATTAGAAATAAGGGATTCTTCTTTATTAACTACAAAAGGGGCTTTTCGGACAAGCCCCCATTCGGAATGGTGAAAAACTTACTGTCTTGTTCTGAGACATCTAGATTTCTCTGTTGTTTGGCGATTGGCTAGGTACTATCCCTGCTCTCTAGTCATAATCTGTCGAGTAACACGTTCTCCTAGCTCTGGGCTTACTTGGGTTAGATAACCTATCACTACTCGTTGCAATTCTGGTATGGCAGCTCCAAGATCGGAGGCAATATTGTGAACTAAATGTTCCTGAAGCACAGGCGTCAGGGAATTGTAAAATTGCCCTGGCTGTGTGAAGTCATCTCCTTTTGGAGGTGCAGTGCGCTCAAGTCGTCCTGTCACATGGCGTCCAGTACCACTTGTTACTTCGTCTGATGGCGTCCAGTGCGCTTGGTGATTGATTGGGATGCTACGGAAATCTGGTCCCAAACGAAAACGCTGTGAATCCGTATAAATATTAGCACGGCCTTGAAGTACTCTATCGAATGAAAACTCAGCGCCTTCCAGCATATTCGATGGAGAAAAGGCCAGCTTTTCCACCTGATTTTTATAATTGTCTGGATTGCGGTTCAGTACCATCTTGCCGACTGGTAGCAGTGGATACTGTCGTACATCCCAAATTTTCGTATCATCGAGCGGGTCGAAGGGTAGAGTATTTTCATCTTGGGGATTCATAAGTTGTACATATAGCCCATATTCGACAGATTTGCCTTGAGCAATCGTATCATAGAGATCCTTACCCGCGTAATCAGGGTTTTCACAAGCAAGCCGAGCTGCTTCCTGGCTATCAATATACTGAGCACCCGCTAGCGGAATCCAGTTGTATTTTACATAGATACGAGCACCTTGCTCATTTTTCCAAACATAAGTACTTACGCTGTAACCTGGAATGTGACGAAAGCTTTTGATCGTTCCCAGATCGGAGTATAACTGTAGTACGAAATGTGTCGCCTCTGGATTTTGCGAGTAGAAGCTCCAAAATCGATTTGGATCCATCAAATTGTTGACAGGTGACGGGTTGAAGGCGCTGACAGTCTCTACAAACCGCATTGGGTCTCGCACTGTAAACACAGGAAGATGATTGCATATTAAGTCGAAGATACCATGCTCAGTATAAAATTTAGTTGAGAAACCGCGCACATTGCGGGAAGTGTCTGGTGTCCCCTTGTTGCTAGCTGCGAGTGAGAATCGGACAGCGACAGGCACTTGCTGACCTGGATGCTGTAGGAAACAAAGCTTCGTGTAAGCTGTCATTGAGTTAATTGTCTCAAAATAACCGAAGGCGCCGAAGCCCTTAACATGCAGGGGGCGCTCTAATATGGTCTCATGTATAAAAGTTTCATTTTTTTCATGCAGCATAGTGTCTTGTTCTAGAATCGGACCACGCTCTCCTACGGTCTGTGAATAGCGCTCTGGCCGTGAGTCACCTACTCTTTGTGAATGAGCAGTACCTTGCCAATTTTGATTGTGCGCCTGATCATGGGCGTTCTTGTCGTTCATTCCTTTACCTCCCATACCTATATTCTCATAATGTATATGTGTGGCTATAAGTTGGTATGACTTAGTGTCCAATCATGTTCAACGCAAATCGTACAAGTAGAGCAGAGGCCCACTTCTTTATAAGCTGCTATAAGAAGATATAGTCGAGTGGCAAAGAACAGGCCTTCAACACTTCTATTTTAATTCCTTAGTCAGCTACTCCAATTTTTTAGTATAATTCTTCTTAGTTAAACTATTTTGTACAGAAGGTAATAAGGAAGGAGGAAGATTTTTGAATTTTACTGAAAGGTCTTTAAGAATCTTTAAATATGCAGAAAAGGAGGCTGAAAGAACAAACAAAATGGTATACCCAGTTCATCTCCTATTAGGTATGTTGCTTGAAAAGACAGGTGTATGTGCTGAGTTATCTATTAATTATCCAAATATTAGGGATATATTAAATAAACGAGTGAAGGAGCTCTATTCTACTCAAGATGAAAAAGGGATTAATCATGCCCCTTTCACAACGACTATTTCGCTATCTACTCAACAGGTGTTGGAAATAGCCAATAGTCGAATGAAGCGCTTCAATCAGGTGTACTTAAATGAAGGGCATCTAGTAGACGCTATTTTTAGGAGTAATGACCCTTCAACAATGGCGATCATTGGTAATATGGATGTTTCTCGTATCCTTGAAATTGTATCTTATCCGAGAGATATGGTTGCTTCTTTGAGGGAGTATTCGTTTCCACATATTCCAACAAGCACTATAATTTTTAGAAAAGTAGAGCAAAGTGATGCTACCTCTTTAAAAAGCTTCGTACAAAGAGAATTTGGAAGTGGATGGTTAGAAGCTATTGAAATGGGTTTTTTACAAGAAAATATTCCTATTTTTATCGCTGTAGAAGAACAGGAAATTGTAGGTTTTGCTTGCTTTGATGTAGTTAGAAGAAAAAAAGGATTATTTGGTCCAATGGGTACATCCTTAACAAATAGAGTACAAGGAATAGGATATACTTTGCTTCATTTATGTTTAAATGAAATGAAAAAAATCGGTTATGAGTATGCTGTGATTGGAGAAGCTGGGCCTCTTGAATTTTATGAAAAAGCATGTGGTGCCATTGCTATTCCCAAGCATTTGAAGAATAAAAAAGAGTAAACACAACTGCGGAACAGAACCAAACAAGCACCATGCAGTACATAACAGTATTTTGCTTGAATTTAGTGTATATCATACTATTAGAACAACATATTAAAAGGGCTTGCAGATATGAGAAACCATTATCAGCACAAGCCCTATTTATAACGAAATATGAGATGAATTTGCACTCTGTGTCTTTTTTTTGTTTCTTATAAAATTTGTACAGTCAATCATACACATAAGGAGTGCACTCATTTCAAGTGGTACGAATAACAATAGAAATCCTAAACCTGCAAATTCGTCCTGTGTTAAGTCTCTATAAATGAATGAACTCGCAGTAGTAAAAATGGATATAGGATATAGGCATAGTGCGTTGTTTTTATTTCTATTCCCACCAATGCTGTAACGCTGTAAAACCCACATCCCAAAGCATGACATTTCCTGTAATCGTAATGGTCATTTTTTCGTACTCGTAATACAAGGGTATTTCTAAGGGCATTTTGGATTCTTGCAAAGTCACTTCATCACTTTTAAACTTTACCTCGCCATCAGCCACAATAATCACGTTTCCTTGGAATTCCACATCATCTGGAATCCCCATATTTAAGTAAAGAATGAAGTCCTCTTTACCTTCAATTGTATAAGTATAGCTTGTGCTAGTAGTACCTTCGTTGTTATAGACGTTGAATTGAGGCACTTTTTTCTTACCAGCTACTGTGAAAGTTGGTAAAGCGTCTGTGAGTGGTTGATCGCCAGTTAACTCTTGTAGAGGCTGAATAGCGCTTACTCGTTTTTCAAAAACTTCAGAGATTCCCATTACACAGACAAATAGTAGAATTGCAGTGAAACTAGCTGTTAGCAATTTTTTTAATGTCACATTAGAGGTGAAACCAATTTTGTATAGTATATAGCCTATTGTTGCACCGATAGTATTGGATATAACATCGTCTACATCAAATGTTCCAAGGTGTACTAATGATTGAAGTGTTTCCAACAACAGAATTACTATGACGAATAAACTAATGAATTTTTTATAAGTGTAGTTTTTCAATAAAGGCAATAGGATGCCAAAAGGAATAAAGGCTGCTATATTACCGAAGTCGTATAGCCATGAAAATGTAAGACTAGGGAATTGTAAAGGTGGGCTTGATGGGACGAGCATAAACTCATAGCCAGCATCGATATAATCATCTCGGTGTGTTAGACGATTAAAGCCAAGGAACATGAAGTATAAGGTCAATGCTGTATACATACTGGTGATGACAATGATTAAGTTTCGTTTTTTCATATTTACCTCTCCATCTTGTTTGTTAGCCTTTTTAGTATACCCATCTGACTTTTTATCGTCCACAGAAAAAGTGTAATATATTGTTCATGCTCTGTTCATTTAAAGATTTTATGATAGACCTATCAAGAAGAACGGAGGGATTTTACATGAATCTTGCTTGGAAGGACATGAAGAAAAATAAAGTAAGGTTTTTTATTGTGGGTTCGATTATTTTTCTCGTTAGTTTTCTAACGTTTATTATTTCAGGGTTGGCAAATGGCTTATCACAGGATAATGCCGCATTGATTAAGGATTTACCAAAGGGCTATTTTTATATGAATGCTGATGCGGATAAAACGTATAATTTATCCAAAATCGATAATGAAACACAACAACATATTTTACAGAATGAAGAAGGGGCAGTAGCGTTTTCAATTCAAATGGGCTTTTTAAATGATCAGGCTAATAAACAGCATAGTGTCGCCTTTGTAACAGCAACAGATTCTGAATTCTTCGCACAAGTGAAACAGGGCGAGGTACTATTAGATAGCTCGTTACAGGATAAGGGAATTCATATTGGAGATAGCTTGACGAATAATCAATTGGAGGAGCAGTTAGTTGTAAAAGGCTTTGTAGAGCAGAAAAAATTTAGTCATGCTCCTGTTGCCTATATTCATCAAGAAGATTATACACATATGTATCGTGTACAAGAAATGCAGCTAGTCTTTATTCCGAATACAGATGTAAAGGAGTTTACGGGACTGCAAGCTTTTTCACAAAAAGAATTTTTACAAACAATACCGAGCTATAATGCAGAGCAGCTTTCTTTAAATATGATTATTTGGTTTTTAGTAGTGATTAGTGGGCTATTATTTGCGATTTTCTTCTATATGATGAATGTGCAAAAAATCGGTTTGTATGGCATTTTAAAAGCAATTGGTGTGAAAACCATCAAATTATTCAAGATGATTTGGACACAGATGCTTATTTTATCAAGCATAGCGTTAGCTCTATCAATCGGACTAAGCCAAATGTTCTCCCTGTTAGCACCAAACAGTATGCCATTTCATCTGACAATACCAGCGATGCTACAATTAGCTATCGTCTTTTTAGTGATTGGCTTTGTAGGAGCAACCATTTCAGGCTTACAAATTAAAAAAATTGAACCATTACAGGCAATACAGCGAGGAGAGGCTTAATATGACCGTGTTAGCAATAGATGATGTACGTAAAACATTTAACAATGGTGAAGTGGCAGAGGATATTTTAAAGGGTGTTCATTTAGCATTAAACGCAGGTGAAGTTACAGCATTGGTTGGAGCATCAGGTTCAGGAAAAAGCACACTGTTAACGATTGCGGCTGGGCTTCAACAAGCATCAAATGGCGAGGTTATATTTGATGGGCATAATATGACAGATATGAGTGCAGAGCAAATACGTCAAATACGTGCAAGTCAGTTCGGCTTTATTTTTCAATTTGCTCACCTTGTGCCATTTTTGACTGTAGAGGAGCAGCTATTGTTAATGCTGGATGTGGCAGAGACGACATTAAGCAAAAAAGCACAGTTACAGGAGGTAGATCGTATACTAGTATTAGTTGGTATGTCACATCGTAAACAGGCTTATCCCGCTTCATTGTCAGGTGGAGAAAAACAGCGTGTTGCGATTGCACGTGCGATTATTCATCGACCAAAAGTATTATTTGCAGATGAGCCGACTGCGAGTTTAGATTCACAAAGATCAAAAGAGGTTATGCAGCTTATTCATGATATGACGAAAGAGTTACAAATTGCGACATTGCTTGTGACACATGATGAGGAAATGCTGATTTATGCAGATCGCATCATTAAAATGACAGATGGCTTGATTAACTAACAGATAGGCTTATGATAGTGGAGAGGAGGGATTTCGATGAATTATACTGTTCCACGTCTACAAAAGGGTGATACGGTAGGGCTTGTTGCTTTATCAAGTCGAGTGGAGCCTGAAAAATTGGGAGCGGCCATCGCTTTTTTAGAGAAATTAGGGCTACATGCTATCGTTGGGGATACAATTCAAGGGCGACATCGCTATTTCGCAGGTAGTGATGAAGAGAGATTAGCTGACTTGCATGCGATGATTCGCCGTCCAGAGGTGAAGGCTATTTTTTGTGTAAGAGGTGGCTATGGTGCAGCTCGTCTTGCAGATAAAATAGATTATGGCTTATTAGCGGAGCATCCGAAAATCTTTTGGGGCTTTTCAGATGTTACTTATTTACATTGTGCGATTCAAAAATATGCAAATATCGTGACCTTCCATGGACCAATGCTGATGACTTCTACACCATTAGATGAGCTATCGAAAAAGATGTTTGGTCAATTGTTTATGCCAATGGAAATTCAATATACAGAAGCCATTTCTCCGTTAACAGCCATTGCGAATGGTGTAGCGAGAGGACAGCTAGTAGGAGGCAATTTAAGTCGCCTTGTGAATACATTAGGTACAAAATTTGATATTCAAACAGAAGGGAAAATTTTGCTGATTGAGGATATTGCTGAGCCGATTCCACGCATTGATGTGATGCTACAGCAACTAAAGCAGGCGAGGAAATTGGAGCAATTAGCAGGTGTAGTCATTGGTTCCTTTACACAAATAGAGGCAGATGAAGAGGCACTACATGCGTTAATGGCGGAGTACTTTGCCAATTTAGGTATACCTGTTGTAGCGGGCTTCCAAATTGGGCACAGTACACCGAATATTGCCATTCCATTAGGGGTAGATGCACTGCTAGACGCACAGCAAAAAGTGTTGAAAATTTTACCTGGTGTACATTAACACAAAAAACGCTCCTACACATTATGTGTGGGAGCGTTTTTCGGATGGTGTTTTCAATAAATTTTTAGACTGTTTGGAAATGGCCATTGCTTATAGTTGGTTAGTAGTCATTGGTCATAGAATAACAGGTGACAAGTTATTGGTTGTCATTTAGTGAGCAAGATTGAAAACAACACATCTGATGAGGAGAAGTATATTCTCCCTAAAAATATTGTATATTTTTTCAAGTAGCATGAAAAGCCTTAAATACCAAAATGGATCATGTATTGTTGCTCTTGAATTGCTTGTAGGATAAGCTGCATTAAATCTTGCAATAAATGCTTATCATTCGATTCAGCAATCATATTATAAAAGGTTGTTAGCGATTCAGGTGGAATAATCGTAATACCATGGTAAGCTAACCCTAATGCTGGACGGTTAAGAGAATGAGAGTAGGTGTTCAGCGTAGAGAATGCTGTAGTCAATGAGTCAATCAAATCCGCATGAATAGCTAGACAATGATATTTTTCTGGCTCATACGTTATATAATTTTTTTGTTTATCTATATCATGGAGTATACCGAATTCATGTACATATGGGATGGATATCACCTTCTTTTAAAAATAGCGGCTATCATCGAATTGGATTTCAACGCTATAATTTTTGGCATTAATTAAATTAGATAGCTTGTGTGCATCCTTTTCTAATTGATTGGCACGTTCTCGGTAGACATTGGGTTCAAATAATGCAATATCATACAACACCGTACTTTCACCAAAGCCTGTACGGACAACTTCTTTTTCGTGTGTACTGAAATGTTTGCATAGCTCGGCTTCTGCGCGTAGCTGTGTTGCTAATTCAATAGCTTCGACTAATGCCAACTGTTCTTCTTTAAATTCCACAAAATGTGTACTATTTGCTTCGTATACTAGGCGATCTAATGTGCGGCTATCAAGGCGTATTTGTGCAAGTTCCGCCTCAATGACGGCCATCGCACGATTACTTGTTTTGGGTTGCTGTCCTTTTTCAATTGTCACAAAGGCACTGCGATGTAGCTCACTGACAAGCTCTTGGATTTTCTTTGCTAAAATACTTTTTAGTTTCACTGCTTCTGCAAGATTAATCATGAAAACACGTCCTTTGTTGGATTTGTCTTTGTTAATAAAGCACATTGGTAGTCGCCACCATGAATTTGGTTGAACATCTTGCCAGCGGTTGCCAGTAATTGATTGGCCTCGTCCTCTGTTAAAGATGGGCGCAAATAAAAAATATGTAGGGCATCTGTTGTATTCTCTGTTACTGCTGTGCGTATAGAATCAACAAAAGGTGAACCAAATGCACCTTCTGCATCACGACTATATAAAATATTTTTTAATGTATTAAAACGTCCATTTAACCCTTCATAGCCTGTTTCTTCATTCCCAAGTGCCATTTCAATATCACCTTGTAAATAGGCTGTATCATATAGACCAATAGGTGACTCATATTGCAAGGAGAAAAAATTATTGAGGTCGACGGCTGAATGAAGCGGGATTAAATAGTTTTGTTTACTAATTCGCCGCATAAGGCTTTCAGCAGAATGACGATAACGATTTGGATCAGCACCAAGTGTTTTCCATAGCTTTCGCCATTCTGCGATTCCATCACGTTGTGTAACAGGGCTATCTTGTAGTTCTAGAAAAAGGTTTTCCTGATATAATTGCATACGACCTTTTAGCATTTGAGGCGATTGTGTGACAACAAATTTGGTATAATGAATAATGCCGATTTTCAGCTCAGGATATTGTGTGATGAGCGATGGCTGAAGCGAAACTTTCATTGAAAAGCACCTTCTTTTTTCATTATATTGTATCATGTAAGGAGTTGGAAATAAATGAATATACATGACTTACAGCACCAATTTATTGCCTATGCGATGTCGATTGGCGTTGATAAAATTGGTTTCACGACAGCCGCTCCCTTTACAGAGTTAAAAAATAGATTACGTCGTCAGCAGGAGCTTGGCTATCAGTCAGGCTTTGAGGAACGTGATATTAATAAACGAACAGAGCCTTTACAGTTACTAGATGAAGCGGAAAGCATCGTGGCTATTGCAATGGCGTATCCTTCACGGATGCCAAATGCACCTGTTGGTAAAAAAGGAGCAAGACGAGGTATTTTTTGCCGTGCTTCATGGGGTGTTGATTATCATACAGCATTACGTGAACGTTTAAAATTACTGACAGCATGGCTAGAAGAACATGTAGAGGGTGTGCGTGTCGAATCAATGGTTGATACAGGTGCACTGGTAGATAGAGCTGTAGCAGAGCGAGCAGGTATTGGGTGGAGTGCTAAAAATTGCGCCATTATTACACCTGAATTTGGCTCGTATGTCTATTTAGGAGAGCTGATTACGAATATCCCATTTGCCCCTGATACACCAATGGAAGATGAATGTGGCGATTGTCGTTTATGCTTGGATGTATGTCCAACAGGTGCATTAATTGAAGGAGGTCAATTGAATGCACAGCGTTGTATCGCCTTTTTAACACAAACGAAAGGGATGTTACCAGACGAGTTTCGTACGCATATTGGCAATCGTTTATATGGCTGTGACACATGTCAAACCGTATGTCCGAAAAATAAAGGGAAAATCAATTGGTTACATGAAGAATTTCAACCTGATCCTGAATTAGCCAAGCCGCTATTAACACCGCTTTTAACGATTTCTAACAAAGAATTTAAAGCAAAGTTTGGCCACGTTTCGGGTTCATGGCGTGGCAAAAAGCCGATTCAGCGTAATGCCATTCTAGCATTAGCTCATTTTAAGGAAGAAGCAGCTGTACCTAATTTAGTAGCTCTTTTAACAAAAGATGACCGACCTGTGATACGAGGAACGGCAGCATGGGCACTAGGTAAAATTGGTGGCGAGCAAGCACAAGCTGCATTATTGACAGCTATGCTGAAAGAAACAGACGAGGAAGTACTAGGTGAAATCGACAAAGGTTTAGCATTTTTTAATCAATAAAGGAGGACGATTTATGCCACTGCATATCGTTTTATATCAACCAGAAATTCCAGCCAATACAGGAAATATTGCACGTACTTGTGCTGGTACGAATACATCTTTACATTTAATCCGCCCACTTGGTTTTTCAACGGATGATAAAATGCTTAAGCGTGCTGGGTTAGATTATTGGCATCATGTTAATGTTGTGTATCACGATTCATTAGAGGATTTTTTAGAAGCATCGAAGCAGGGTGATGTTTATTTGATTGAGACATATAGTGACGAACCTTTTACAACACATGATTTTAGTGATAAAGAGCGAGATATTTATTTTATGTTCGGTAAAGAAACAACGGGCTTGCCAAAGGATTTTGCTTACGAACGTCGTCATATGTGCTTGCGTATTCCTCAAAGTGAGCATGTGCGTTCACTGAATCTATCGAATACCGCAGCCATTGTTCTTTATGAAGCATTACGACAGCAGGGTTATCCAGGGCTACAGTAAAAGGTGTTCGTAGACAATCGACAAAATTTGTAGATATTTTACAGATGTTTATGATGCGAAATGTAGTACAATGTAACATCAAAACTTCATAGATAAATAGATAACATGAAATAGCAGCTTTCCTTTGATGGAGAGCTGCTATTTTTTAGCTAAAATTTTAATAGTACCACATTGCCAGAAGGATCTTCCGTTTGGAAACCACCTTCAATTTTGATAACAGGTGCACCTAATGCTTGTAAGTTGGATTGAATCGTTGCTGCTTGCTGTTCATTATCCAAACGAAGTGAGAAGGTTTTCAGTCCAACTTGATTCGGCTTTAAATGCGGTGCGTTTTTCGATTGCCATGTATTTAAGCCAATATGGTGATGGTAGCGACCTGTGGAAATAAACAATGCTTGTGTACCGAAACGGCTAACAACATCAAAGCCTAATCCTGTTGTATAAAATTCTTCAGCCTCTGCCAAATTAGAAACGGATAGATGAATATGCCCCATAACCGTACCAGCTGGAAGCCCTGTCCAATGACCTTCTGCTTCTTGTACAATAGCAGGAGCATTGAGTGGCTCTGTTACCATATATACTTGATTGTCCTGCCATGTCCATTCATCCTCTGCACGGTCAGTATACACTTCAATACCATTACCATCTGGGTCTTGTAAATAGAGTGCCTCACTAACAGCATGATCAGCGGCTCCAAGTGGTACATTGTTTTGATGGAAATGTAGTAGGATATGTGCTAAATCACGACGAGTAGGTAGAAGTAATGCGAAATGATAAAGTCCCGTTGTAGAGCCTATCTTGTCTTCCACCGTTTCAGGCTGCACAAGGGTTAATAACGCTGTTTTCCCATCAGCCGTTAATATGGCTTGCTGTGCAGTTTGTTGTAAAATTTGAAAGCCAATAATCTTTTGATAATAGTCGAGTGAGCGCTGTAAGTCACTAACTTTAAGCTCAACATGTGTGACATACATATTTGGTTTTTCATGAAAATGCATAATAGAGAACCTCCATTTAGTTACTTTTTATAATATAGTTACTTTGTGTAACTTAATATAATAGACTCAGTAAAAAATGTCAAGTAATCGTAAAAAAAATCACTAAGCGCACCTCAGCACTTAGTGATTTTTTGAGATATTATTTGTCTGATTTGTAGTCGCCTTCATAACCAGCAGTGAAAATAGCAGCTAAAAATGCAACAGTTACACCAATAATTAATAATAATTTCATGGAAGACCCCTCCTCATTATTCTAAAGAAATCTCTTTTTAGTATAGCCTATCTAGTAATAAAATGAAACGATATGTCAGAAGAAAATATGACAGAAATGGTTCAGATAGAGCGAATTGGGGAAAAGTAAAGATGGGGGTGATCGAGATGAATGAAAAAGTACCAGCGATTGAAAATGGAACAATGGCTAGAAATTTCAAAGAGGTGCAGGAGCTAGGTAAACAGATGGAGAATTTACGAGATGGTGGAGAATTGGTAGAGGACGAACGTATTCCAGACCCGATTCAAACAGATGTATTACAGAAAAAAGAAAAGTAATACAATAGACAGCCGAGCATGTATCATCCATGCTCGGTTGTTTTGAAGATATTTAGCAAATCACTGCTTGATTGTTTATGCCTCTAGCGAATCTTTGACAACAATATGTTCATTTAAAAATGGATGATCGAATTCTAGCTGGATAGCATGAAGCTCGTAATCGTCACTTGCTGTTTGACGTGCTCCATACATCGTATCGCCAATAATCGGATGACCAATATGGGCTAAATGAACACGAATTTGATGTGTTCTGCCTGTTTCTAAAATAAGGTGAACAACACAGGATTGCTTATAGCGAGCAACAACCTCGTAATGTGTGACCGCATGTTGACCTGTTTTAGAGACAACTCGTCTTGTTGCATGATGGCGGTCTTTACCTAGTGGTTCAGCAATTGTACCAGATGTTGTACGCAAATTGCCCTGCACCTCAGCGGCATATGTGCGAATAATTGTTTTTTCCTCAATCATACGGTCAAAAATAGACTTAGCTAGTGGATGCTTTGCGATTAATAATAAACCCTGTGTCCCACGGTCTAGTCGATGAATATGTTCAGCATATGTGCCACCCTGCTCTTTGATATGTGCCATCACATGGTTCATACAAGTATGTGTATCACGTTCATCATTTGGATGTGTTGCCATGCCCTTTGGTTTAGAGACGATTAAGCAATGGTCATCCTCATAGACAACATCAATAGCACATGTAGCTGTTGGGCGATAGCTAGAGGAAGGGATAGGAAATGTAACTTGAATTGTTGTGCCTGCTTGCAACGGTGT
Source organism: Lysinibacillus piscis (assembly GCF_026012395.1). GTDB lineage: Bacteria > Bacillota > Bacilli > Bacillales_A > Planococcaceae > Lysinibacillus > Lysinibacillus piscis. Next base: position 194,127 of record NZ_BRZA01000004.1, on the reverse strand, counting down.
ATTCCATAAAAGTGGCTCACTGTCAATTGTTGTAACAGCCTTTGCCATACGTAATTCGTGAACGAGCTTTTTACCTAGTCGCCAATGGTTGCGTAGAAGCTCTTCAATCGTCATTGTTTCGTTCAATGTGTAATGAAACATATAATCTCCTCCATAGAAAAGACCGTATTCACAATGTAGAACACGGCCCTTCAATTATTTTGCTGCTTTGATTAAACGGAAACTAGCTACCGCAATTAAAATAAATGCTGTTAATGCTAAAAATGGAATAGTAATAAAGCCTAACCAATTAATATATTGACCTGTACATGACACAGCACCACAGGCAGGTGCAGAATCTGCTAAAAAGCTTAGTTTTTGTAGACCATAATGATAGAGTGAAATACTGCCACCAATTACAGCAAAGACGGCTGTTGTGACCGCAATTTTAGCATTTTTTTGAATAAAGGCAATGGTTGTCATCAGGGCAATTGGATACATAAAAATACGTTGAATCCAACAAAGTTTGCAAGGCTCATAATGGCGAATTTCAGAAAAGTATAATGAACCTAATGTAGCCATGACAGAAACAATCCATATAAATAATAGGGCATTTTCTGCTTTTTTAGACATAGTTAAACCTCTTTTCATTGAATCATTTACTTGTTCGATTATAGATGTTCTGAGATAAGAAGTAAATTGTCAGAATTTCGGTCGAAAGTATGAGCGGTAGATGCAGGGCGTTTAATGTTATGATGGAAAGTAGTTATGTTGAGTGGAGAAGAGAAGTTCACGCAACCAATATAAAAATTACTGGAAAGAGCGAGCTTACAAAAATCTGGACGACATTAATAGGCAAGATGAGGTGTGAAAGTGAAGGAGACAGAGCATTCAAATAGTAGTATTTTAAAGGAAATTGCAGAGTTATTAAATGAAGAAACTGAAATTGTAGCGATGCTAAAGGGAGCATTGGTCAAATTTTTAAATGGCACAAATTTTGAAACAGGTTGGATTTTTTTTATCGATGCTAAAGGGCGTTCAGAGCTTGTTGTACATGAAAATTTACCAGAGGCACTAGCACATAAAGATTGTCATTATTTAAAAAAAGGTGGCTGCTGGTGTGTTTCTCGTTATCGTAATGAGGAATTAAAAAAAGCATCAAATATTATTGAATGTCAGCGTATTGAAAGTGCGATTGCGGCAGATGTGGGCGACCATGCAGGTATTACACATCATGCGACAGTGCCATTGCAATCTGGTCAGGAGCGTTTTGGTGTTTTAAATGTGGCATCAAAGGATACAGTGCGATTTTCTGAGGACGAGCTTGCCTTATTAGAATCCGTAGCCTTTCAAATGGGTTCAGCAATTAAACGAATTTTATTAACAAAGCAAGAACAGGAAATGGCACTTGTAAAAGAGCGTAATCGACTCGCACGTGATTTGCATGATTCTGTCAATCAATTGTTGTTCTCGGTGACATTGACGGCGAGAGCGGGCATTGAAATGACAGAGGAGGATACCGTGAAGGAAATGTTTAAGGAAATTCAGCATTTAACGCAGGATGCTTTAACAGAAATGCGTGCTTTAATCTGGCAGCTACGTCCTAAAGGATTGGAAAATGGCTTACTGGAGGCCATCAAAGTATATGCAGAAATGCTTGGCTTACAGCTACATGTGACAGTATCAGGTGTGCTACAATTCCCTTCACGTATTGAAGAGACACTATTCCGTATTGCACAGGAAGCCTTAAATAATGTACGTCGTCATGCAGGGGTAGCAGAAGCCGCACTGTATATAACAGTAACAGCAACGGATATTTTACTTGTTATCCGTGATGAGGGTAGAGGCTTTGTGATGGATAAAAATACAAAGCTATTGTCCATTGGCTTACAGTCGATAAAGGATAGAGCAAAGGCAGTTGGTGGAACAGCCGATTGGGTTAGCGAAATAGGCAAAGGAACCGAGCTATTAATACGGTTGCCATATTGAGGGGGTACAAAATGATACGAATTTTAATCGCAGACGACCACCATGTAGTAAGACGTGGCTTATTATTTTTTCTGAAAACACAAAAGGACATGGAGGTTGTTGGAGAGGCTAAAAATGGTGTGGAGGCATTAGCCTTAGCCGAAAGCGCAAAGCCAGATATTATACTGATGGATTTAGTGATGCCAGAGATGGACGGCATACAGGCAACAAAGCGTATTAAAGCAAAGTTTCCGCAAATTGAAATTTTAATGCTGACGAGCTTTTCTGACCGTGACCATGTTGTGCCCGCAATGGAGGCAGGTGCAGCGGGTTATCAATTGAAGGATATTGAACCAGATGAATTGGCACTATCGATTCGTCGTATTATGCAGGGGGAGCATACATTACATCCAGAGGCAACAACTACACTGGAAAATGAGAAACAGGAATCTCAAAATGCATTGCATATTATTAATCCACTCACACCACGAGAACAGGATGTATTAGCAGAGCTGACAAAGGGCAAAAGTAATAAAGAAATTGCCTCATCTTTATTTGTCACAGAAAAAACGGTGAAAACGCATATTTCTAATATTTTTACAAAGCTACAGGTGCAAGACCGTACACAAGCAGCCTTGTATGCAGTCAAGCATGGTTTAACAGAGGGTAGCGGTTTGCAATGAAGATTGAACGATTATTAATGATGGTTGTACTGCTATTGAATCGTCAAAAGGTTACGGCTCAAGAGCTAGCTGATTTATTGCATGTATCAGTACGCACTGTTTATCGTGATATTGAAACATTGAGCTGTGCAGGTGTACCTGTGATGAGTCAGCAAGGTGTCCATGGTGGTATTAGCTTAATGGATGGCTATCGAATGGATAAACAGGTACTGACGAAAGATGAGTTAGCATCCCTAGCTATAGCGGTGAAAAGTGTGCTCACAACTTATGAGGATGCACATGCAGAGGCAGTGCTCGAAAAATTAGCCAGTGTTGCAGATGATACTATGAAGCAAGTAGTGGAGCAGCTTGTTATTGATGGTAGTCCGTGGGGGCAGCAAGCGGTGTTTAAGGAGCAAATGACGTTGCTAAAAACAGCCATTCAAAAAAAGTGCTGTGTCTGTTTTAGCTACTCTACGACAGAAGGGCAATTGAGTGAACGACTGATTGAGCCACATACATTAGTGCAAAAGGGAAAAGCCTGGTATTTGTATGGCTATTGTCGAGCAAAAGAGGACTTTCGTTTATTTAAAGTATTACGAATGAAAAATTTGCAACTATCAGAGCTTACCTTTGAGCGTAGAGAGCTACAATTAGCAGATTTACCATGGAATCAGCAATGGCATCAGCCTCAAAATGTAGTAGAGCTTGTATTATCTTTTGAGCAATCTATTCTAACATTGATAGAGGAATCCTTTGGTGCTGAGCATGTAGATCGAGAACAGCTACTAGTGCGTATTACATTACCAGAAAATGAATGGCTGTATGGTTTTTTACTGAGCTTTGGCCATCGGGTACGAATTTTACAGCCACAGCATATAAAAGACATTATTATGGAACGAGCACAGCAAATTGCAAATTTATATCAATAGCTGACAAACAGTTGTCATGTTTTCATTGGTATCATTGTAAAAAAAGAAGGGTGGAACATCAATGATACAACAATATTGTCAAAGCTGTGGTATGCCATTAACAGAGGTAGCATTATTTGGAACAGAGAAAACAGGAGAAACAAGTGAGGACTATTGCTTCAATTGCTATGAAGCAGGTGAATTTAAGCAGCCATTTATAACAATGGAAGAGATGCTGGAAATATGTATACCTCATTTACAACAGGATGGGATGGGGGAGCAAGAAGCTCGTACGATGTTAATGTCTTTTTTGCCTAATTTAAAAAGATGGCATCAGGCTCCTAAAATGGTAGAAAAGGAAGCATTTTATGTTGCAGGTATTACAGCACGAACAAGCAATGTCGATGAACAAAGTGCGGAGGGAAAGATACCTGCATTATGGACAGCATTTTATGAGCAAGGCATTGGGCAAAAGCTTCAAAACACAGTAAATCCAACGATTTATGGCTTGTATTCTGATTATGAAAGCGATGTTAATGGGTTGTATGATATAACATTGGGATTAGAAGTTCCTGCTTCATTAGAAGTGCCGCAAGATATGGTCATGAAATTGGTTCCTGCATCGAAGTATATGGTCTTTACATCTGAACGAGGCGCTATTCATGATGTGGTGATTAAAACATGGCAAGTGATTTGGGCATGGTTTGAGCATTCTACAATAGCGCGTGCATATACAGGTGATTTCGAGCTGTATGATGAGCGTTGTAGCAATCCACAAGATGCACAAGTAGCCATTTATATTGCAATCAAATAAAGCGAATAAAGCCTCCTACCATCATTCGGTAAGAGGCTTTGTTTCCGTACATGGCTCAATATGCACAAGCACTTCACAGAAACGGTTTTCACGTAAAACCGTTTTTTCTATTTTTTCTGTAATGCGATGACTGTCTACTACATTTAACATCGGGTCAACGGTTACTGTCACATCAATAAAATACATATTGCCATGTGCACGACCACGGAAATCCGTAAGCTCTCGGACCCCCTCTACATTGCGGATTAACACAGATAACGTTTCTGCTTCCTCGATATCAAAGGCATCTGTTAGATTTTGCACAGCCTCCCAGAAAATTTCGATGGCTGTTTTAATAATTAAAGAGGCCACAAGTAATGCCGTAATTGTATCGATAATGGGAAATCCAAAAATTGCACCGAAAATCCCTATAGCTGTACCTAAGCTAACAAGGGCATCTGAACGATTATCAAATGCAGCAGCTTTAACAGCGGCACTTTTAATTTTTTTGGCAAGTGCTAAATTATAGCGATATACCACATACATGACAACGGCACTCCCAATAGCGACATACGCTGTTAGTAAGGAAGGGACGGTTCCAGTTGGCTCCCAGAGACTTTTTACAGAACCAACTAATACTTGAATACCAACTGCTAACATAATAAATGAGGCAACAAGTGAAGCAACGGTTTCTGCACGTAAATGACCATATTGGTGATTAGAATCAGGTGGACGTTGTGCAATGCGTAAGCCAACAAGTACAGCGATAGAGGCGATAATATCAGTTGTATTATTTAAACCATCTGCTTTCAGGGCCTCAGATGTGCCGATATAGCCAATAGTTAATTTGATTGAGCTTAGCACTAAATATGTACCAATGGATAGCCAAGCGCCTTTTTCCCCTTGACGTAAATTTGTATAGAGCTCCATTTTGTTTCCTCCTCGCAAAATTTTCGAGCATTAGAAAACGACCCCCTTTTTAAGAAAGGGAGCCGTCTTAGCATGTAACGGTTTAACTATTTAATTCTTCTTGTTTATTTGATAAATCAAGTACAGGTAATTTTACAACTTCTAAGTATAAAATATGGTGACCATCTAGCTCTTTAGCGATAAATTCATACCCTTGCTCCTCAATGCTATCACCTTCAACAGCTTCAAAGTGCTTCGTCATGAACCAACCACCAATTGTATCGATGTCGTCATCTTCTATGTCTATACCAAGCATATCATTGACATTTTCTATGAGCATTTTGGCATCAAAGATAAAGTGATCTTCAGCAATTTCTTGAATTTCTGGAATTTCATCATCATCAAACTCATCTTGAATATCACCGACAATTTCCTCGATAATATCTTCGATTGTAACAAGACCTGATGTTCCACCATATTCATCCATTAAAATAGCCATATGGATACGTTCACGCTGAATTTTAAGCAATAAATCATTGATTTGAGTTGTCTCCATCACACGGATAATCGGTTGCATATATTCGATGACTGGTTTGTCACCATTTGCAGAATCTTTAATGTAAGCTGTTAATAAATGCTTCATATTGACTAAACCAATAATATGGTCCTTATCACCGTCAAAAATTGGATAACGTGTATATTGCTCTACACCCATGACATCAAATACTTCTTTGATTGTTAGCTCTTTTTCGATACCGACGATTTCGGTACGTGGGACCATAATTTCCTTTGCGAGACGATCAGAGAATTCAAAAATACTATTCACGTATTCATATTCAGAATTGTTAATTTCGCCGCCTTTTAAACTATCAGATAAAATCATACGCAGCTCTTCTTCTGTATGAGCTACTTCTGATTCAGACATCATTTTTAAGCCGAAAAGCCCTGATATGGCACGCGCAGAACCATTCAATAATTTAATGAATGGATACATGATGTTGTAGAATAACATTAATGGACCAGCAAAGTGTAATGTCACAAACTCTGCTTTTTGGATGGCAAATGTTTTTGGCGCCAATTCCCCAGCGACAACATGCATAAAGGTTACAATAGAAAACGCAAAAATAAATGATAAAACAGATGTGATGCTACTGTTTAAATTGAAATATTCAAACACAGGATGCAATATCATATCAAATGTCGGTTCACCTAGCCAACCTAAACCAAGCGCAGTAATCGTAATACCGAGCTGACAGGCAGATAAATATTCGTCTAAATTTGTTACGACATGCTTAGCTTTTTCTGCTTTTTTATTTCCTTCTGCTAGCAATTGGTCAATCCGTGTTGTTCTGACTTTTACAATTGCAAATTCTGTTGCAACGAAAAACGCTGTCATGATGATGAGTAGGGCGAATGCCGCCAATTTAATGGTTATTTCCAATATGTCTCCGTCCAAATAGTTCCTTTGTCCCCGCCCAAATGAGGGAAGCGAACAAAGTGTACACCTCCTATGATTTAAAAAATTGTTGGATGATTTAATGATAAATTATTTATCGTTAAAATACAAATGTAGACATTCATTTTTATTCATAAACATGATAGAGCATCAATTCATGAATCATTTTTTTGACATCTTCCTCATTAGGTGGCGTTGTACCTGTCCATTTAATAGCGCCATCTTTTAAATATTCGGCACTATAATATTCACGTTGATAGAAGAAGGTAATGGACCACCCTGGTAACTGTGTGTTTTCAAATAACGGCTTAAAGCTAAAATGTTGAATCATCATCAAACCTCATTTCTCTATATCGATACTATTTATTATTGAAGGTGGCTAATAATTTTGCAACCTTGAGGGTATTTCTTTCGTAGAAAATAGTGGCTCTGCTATAATGAGGGCATTAGGCGACATGATTCGTCAATTGTATAGATGAAATGAGAGGAAAACGAATGGATAATATTTTAGTGACATTATTATTTATGGCTGTTATCGGTGCTGCTATTGGTGGTGTAACGAATCATTTGGCGATTAAGATGTTATTCCGCCCACATAATGCCATCTACATTAAAAATTGGCGTGTACCTTTTACACCAGGGCTGATTCCAAAACGTCGAGATGAATTAGCGAAACAGCTTGGGAAAACTGTTGTGGATTATTTATTGACACCTGAGACGTTTAGAAAGAAATTTTTCTCGAAGGACATGCAGGATAAAATTGAGGGGCTTGTCCAACAGAAAGCTGAAGAAATTATTTTTACGAATGATAAAACCATTCAAGATTGGCTAACATTAGCAGGTTTTTCACATATGCCAGCAACGATTGAGCAGAAGGTAGCTGCTGTTGTTGAGGGACAATTTATGGCGATGAGGAATACACTAGCAACAAAATCGCTTCGTACATTATTGTCAGCAGAAATTCAGGCAACAATTGACGGCAAAATACCAGTGGCTGTGAGTCATATTTTAGAAAAAGGTGAGGATTATTTTTTATCACCTGAAGGCGAAATGACCATTAAAGCGATGATTGATGATTTTTTAGCGTCTAAGGGCTCGCTAGGTGGTATGATTAATATGTTTTTAGGTGATTCTTCTTCACTAGTTGGGAAAGTACAGCGAGAGCTTGTGAAGTTTTTACAAGCACCAGGTACAGCAGCATTATTAACAAAAATCTTTACACAGGAATGGGAAAAGTTAAAGGATCGTCCTGCAATGGATTTCCTAGAGGATGTTCATATGGAGCCACTACTTGTGAAAGTACAAAGCTATGTGAAAGAGCAATTAGCAGTGGAGGAACGTTTAAATCATCCTATCTCGTACTACTGGCCTGAAGGAAATGTATGGATGAAGGAAAAAGTTATTCCACAAGCAATTGATACTGCTTTTGTGAAGGCAGAGGAAAAATTAGAGGATGCATTAAGACGTTTAGATTTACAAGAGGTTGTAAGAGAGCAAGTTGATTCTTTCCCAGTGGAAAAACTAGAGGAACTTGTATTAGGTATTTCCAAGCGTGAATTTAAAATGATTACATGGTTGGGTGCTTTACTTGGTGGTTTAATTGGAATTGTGCAAGGCCTGATTGTCTATTTTATTTAAAAAAGGGGAAATCTATTGATGATTAACATTTACAATGATATTAATGCGTTAGAGGCGACTTTCCGCAAAACGCCAGAATTTGAAGCATTAACAGAAGCAGTGGCAACTGTAAAAGCGGATGAGGAGGCATTACAGATTTTTAAAAACTTCCGCAAAATTCAAATTGATTTACAACAAAAACAAATAGCTGGTGAGGATATATTAGAAGATGAGCTTGTCTATGCGCAAAAGGCGGCACAATTGGCACAGCAAAATGCCAAAATTTCAGCTATGTTGACGGCAGAAATGCAGTTAAGTAAAGTGATTGAAGAAGTGAATCGTATTTTAGTGAAACCAATTCAAACATTATATGAAGGTCTTTAATGGCTAGTAAGTGAGGAGGAAAACATCATGTACGTGACAATCGAATGGTTTTATAAAACACCAAAGGGCACAGAAACAGTTTTTCATTCAGCTGAATTACCAGCTGCACAGGCACTGTTACTTGCTGAGGATATGGAACGTACAGGGAGAGTAAAGTCCCTTCACTTTATTGACCGTCAAGAGAATGATTGGTCATTGAAAGAATTAAAGGCGTATTTAAAGGAAATTGAGACAGAGCCACATAATATTACAGTTTATTTTGATGGTGGCTTTGACATTGCTACAAGGCAATCAGGGTTAGGCTGTGCGATTTATTATGAGCAAAATGGTAAGTCCTATCGTTTACGCAAAAATGCTTTTTCTAGTGAATTGCAATCCAATAATGAGGCAGAGTATGCGGCACTCTATTTAGCGTTGACAGAGCTGGAATTATTGGATGTACATCATTTACCGATTTGTATTACAGGTGATTCACAGGTTGTTATTAATCAACTTAATGGAGAATGGCCAGCACTTGAGCGAAATTTAGCAAGCTGGGCAGACAAAATTGATGCTAAGCTAGAAGCATTGCATATTCAGCCTGATTACAAGCTGATTGCACGACAGGAAAATAAAGAAGCAGACAAACTTGCCACACAAGCATTAAAGGGCATTGCTATTACGGGCGCAAGTGAGTTGTTGAAATGATGAAAAGTATGTCAGCATATAATTGCTGGCATGCTTTTTAAATTTTTTGCTAAAAGTGTCGGCTTTGACTACAATAGGAATGTAACTTTAGAAAGAAAAGAGCGGAAGACATGCAAACAATTTATATAGAGCAACACTATCCAGAGGATTGGATTCGTGTATTGCATCATATTGCGAATTTATTTTTTGAGGATTCAAAGCTAACGATAAAGCCGGAGGGAGCTCATATGTTAGCGTCGATAGATTATCAAGTCGGTGATGATTTTTCGATTACAACAAAGGCTGTGCTAGAGGTAGAGGGCAATCGTTATACGAATGATTACGAAATTCACTATGATACAGCGGTAGAGGGACGTGAGTTAAATATTCGTATTAAGCGTGCCTTATCACATGTATTTTTAGATGTCTTGGAGCAGCACACAGGCATGCATCAGCAATGGGGTATTTTAACGGGTGTACGTCCGACGAAGCTGTATCATAAATTCCGTCAAGCTGGTAAGAGTGATGCGGAGATTGCAGATATTTTGCGTCGTGATTTCCGATTATCAGAGGAAAAGGTAGCGCTTTTGAAGGAAATTGTAGCACGACAATTGGTGACAATTCCTGATTTAGATACAATCGGTAAAGAAATTAGCGTTTATATCGGCATTCCATTTTGCCCAACAAAATGTGCCTATTGTACATTCCCAGCCTATGCTATTGGTAGTAACCGAAAGCAGGGGCGAGTGGAAACCTTTTTAGATGGGCTTCATATTGAACTGCGTGAAATGGGGAAATGGTTAACAGAGAACAATATGAAGATTACTTCTATTTATTGGGGTGGCGGTACACCTACCTCAATTGAAGCGCACGAGATGGATGCTCTGTACCAAACAATGTACGAGTCTTTCCCAAATCCAGAAACAATTCGTGAAGTAACGGTGGAAGCGGGACGACCTGACACAATTACACCTGAAAAGCTAGAGGTTTTAAAAAAATGGGGTATTGACCGTATTAGTGTCAATCCACAGTCCTATACAGATGAAACATTGAAGGCAATTGGTCGTCACCATACTGTACAGGAAACCGTGGATAAGTTTTGGTTAGCTCGTGAATCAGGAATGAATAATATTAATATGGATTTAATTATTGGCTTGCCAAATGAAGGGATTGAGGAATTCCAGCATTCATTGGAGGAATCAGCTAAAATGCAGCCTGAGTCATTGACAGTGCATACATTATCCTTTAAGCGTGCCTCCGAAATGACACGTAATAAAGATAAATACAAAGTAGCTGACCGTGATACTGTGGCGGAAATGATGCATATGGCACAGCGATGGACAAAGGACAACGATTATGTACCATATTATTTATATCGTCAAAAAAATATTTTAGGAAACTTAGAGAATGTTGGCTATAGTAAGGCTGGCGAGGAAAGTATCTATAATATTGTCATCATGGAAGAAGTACAGACGATTTTAGGTATTGGCTGTGGGGCATCATCGAAATTTGTCCATCCTGAGACAGGAAAAATTACACAGTTCCACAACCCAAAGGACCCTGCTGCATATATTATGACATTTGAAGAGGCGATTGCGAAAAAGCTAGAGCTATTAGATGCTTTGTATTAAGTGGAAGAGGGCTAGCCAGCTAACGAGTAACAGAGATGTTTGAGTAAGGAGTAGGAGAGTGTCTACAGACATTTTTTCGACTCCTTTTTCTGTTTTAGTGGTTATTTAATAGGGTTTTTAATAAAATATTATCCCAAATTAATACCGGAAATGGTTCAATATATGATACAATTGAATGGAAGGATAATAAAAGGATTCCTCAATCTTACATAAAAGAGTTATTGGGGGAAAATTATAATTTAAGGGGTCATAATTTTTTGAAAGGGTGATTATAATGAAAACAATCTATATTTATCCAAAATTAGCAATGGGGTTTAGGGGATTTGCAACAGGTTTAGATAGAGAGGGATTCTCTTTTAAGAAAAAGTCCACGAGATTAAAAAAGAATATAGAAAATTCATTGAAAGAGAATAATTTGAGTTCTTTTAATGTAGAAGTTACTCATGGCTATGAATCGCCAGAGGAATTATTAGGAAATGATGGCATTGTGGTTTTAATTTCTCCATACTTAAAAAGTTTACTTGGTCACATTGATTTTTCTGAAAGTGGATACTATCTTTTATCCGAGGCTGAATATAATTCAGAAAATATTGACAACATCTTAAACTATATAAAAACGCTATCAAATGCATAAAATTTAGCAATCAATACTTTTAAAAATATATGTAAAACAAGAATGTTTATAGTAGCATTCTTGTTTTTTTATTTGATCCAATACTGTATATCAGAGAAATGCTTTAATGCTTAGTTGACCAATTTTCACCCAGTAAAATTGGTCACTTTTATATGTGGTACGAAGTCAGTAGAATCATTTTTGTCATGCTTCAAGCTGCAAAATGACCTTCGTAAACTTTTTAAAATCATCAAGGTGTTTATCTAAAATGGCTTCTAAAATAGTAAGCTCTAATGCTTGGTAATCATGAACAGCAATATTGCGGAAGCCAACCATATTCATCATAATCTTTGCTAAATCCGCATCAATTAGCCCCACCTCTTGTAAGAGCGTAAACCCCTCACGACTTGCTTTCGGTATGCCTAGCTTACGCTCACTTACAATATGCATGGCTAAATCAATACTTGCCTCACAAGCACGTTGAATATTTAAAATGATACTATCTTGCTTCGTGAAATCCGTTAAATTTTCAGGATTATCTTGATACACCTCATGAATACGTTTCACACATCGCTCAATAGTAGTGGCTTTATTTAAAATAACATCATTCATCTCCAAATATACTTCCTCTCTCTTTGATAGCATCAACAATGGATGTACGTTGTTCACTTAGTGTGGCATACATACTATAAGCACGCATTTTTTGACGTATGAATTCATTGTTGTTCTGAATATAAATCGGTGTGCCCTCAGAAAAAATTTGCATAGTGAATACAGTATCAATTTGTTTAATATCGACTAAGTCAACTTCTCGACCTACGAGTGTTGCCAGTTCCCCTGCTAATAGAAAACGTTCATAAGATGATAGTTGCTTGTCACCGAAATAAGCAATATCAATATCACTATCTTCCCGCACAATACCTTTTGCAAATGAGCCAAACAAAATGACGAAGTCGGGATTCAGATGTGCATTAATTGTCTCCATTAATTTTTGTTGAAGGCTGTCACTTAACATGAGGCTATCACCATCCTTTCCTATAGTATAAAGCTTTGACCTAAAAACCGCACTTCAAGCAATGAAGTCAACGGCATTTTTGTAATAGAGGAGAAAGAGTTCATAGGCAATCGACACGACTTCGTAAGTATTCGACAAGATTACGTAGACAATCGACAAATGTTTATTGTGCGAAAGTGTAGCGCAACGTAATGTTAGTCACAAAATTGGTCAATTTTTTCAACAATCAAAAGCCTGCTCCGTCAAAATAGATGGAGCAGGCTTTTGCTACTACTTTATTAATGTGAGCACTGTATCATAAAAAATCTTTGTAGCCACTATAATATCTTCATCTGAAGTGTATTCTAACGGATTATGACTAATGCCATCTTTTGAACGGACGAATAGCATGGCGATAGGTGCAACAAGCGCAATATTCATCGCATCATGACCTGCACCACTCATTAAAAAATAAGGACGAATGCCCTGTTGCTCAATACGTGCTGCAAGCTGCTGTTGCAAGATTGTATCTGTTTTAGCAGGTTGCACACGTTGTAATATTTTGTACTGTAACTGTACATGGCGACGCTGTGCGATGTCCGCTAGCTTATGCAAAATTTGATTTTCCAGTGCAGTAATTTTATCTTGCTCAATATCTCGAATATCCACTGTAAAGACTACTTTACCAGGCACAACATTGACACCATTTGGCTCCACATGCAGCTTGCCTACTGTTGCGACAGAATCGCTTCCATCATTAGCAAGCTGCTCAATTGCTAACACCATCTCACTAGCAGCCGTAAGCGCATCTTGGCGAATAGGCATCGGTGTCGCACCAGCATGCTCACTGATACCTGTTACTGTAATTTCTAGCCATAAAGGTGCAGCAATCCCAGTGACAATGCCAACAGGTAAATTTTCATTTTCTAACACTTTACCTTGCTCAATATGCATTTCTAAATAAGCAGTGATGTCATGACGTTTGGCAAGAGTGACTGTCTGAGCATCTAAGCCGAATTGTGTCATCGCTTCAGCAATGGAAATACCTTGTGCATCTGTTTGTTGAAGCTGCTCATCTGTCAAAAGACCAGCCATTGCCTTACTGCCAATTAAACCAAAACCAAAGCGTGTGCCTTCCTCGTCTTTAAAAGCTACGACTTGAATTTTTTTTGTAGGTCGGATGTGCTGTTCGTGTAAAGTATGAACGACTTCAATCGCTGCAAGTACGCCTAGAGCACCATCATATTTTCCACCTTCAGGCACTGTATCAATATGTGAGCCAAGCATAACGGTTTCTGGACCAGTGCCATATGTGCCGATAATATTGCCAATTGCATCTACTGAAACAGTCATTCCTGCATCTTGCATATAAGAGGCTACAAGCTCAATCGCCTGCTGTTCTTCTAAAGTAAATGACAAGCGATTTATGCCACCTGTTATGTCATTACATCCAATTTGGCTTAACTGTTCAAGGTGCTGTAATAGTCGATGATCATTAATCATTTAGGTTATCCCTTCATTTGGAATTGGAAATGACACTGCCCTTCACGTAATACATATTCATCATGGATGACTTCAAAGTTTTTGTTATAGCCTTTTGCAACGGCAGGGTCAATCATTTTACAATATAATATGCCGTACTCTCCCATATCATCATCAGCCCATTGTTGACCAAATGGACAGCGTGTGAAAGTTTGCTCAATTTCATTTGGCTTATAAACTGTATCCATTTCAAATAAAGTGCTGCGACCCATATCGTAATTTGTTAAATAATGTTCAATGCTATTTTCTAAGCCATTTGTTCGTGCACGTTGCGCAATGCCTTTTCCACGTTTATTACCATAACGCTCTACAGCACGCATCACTACTTGTTGTCCTTCTTCACCATAGACATCCACAACTGCTTTGGCAATTTGCGCAAACATTTTAGCAAAACGAGCATAAATCGTTAAATCAGCATATTTTTCTTGGCCTTCTACAACAAACGGCAAATAATCATAAAAGGCATGGTTTTCACCTTCAGCCGTCGCTTTTTTTGCCATCACTTCTGCATCTTTTAAGCCGAATGCTGTTAATCCTTGTTGTACTAGCTGACGACCATCTTCTCCATACTGCTCTGTAATCGCAATATGCAGCTCTGTAAACATTTTTGCTGTAATCACATCCATCGATAATGCCTTCATCATCAGTTTTTCTTCAGCCATGAGATTAGCCCCCTCTACAAATCATATAAATCTACTTGGAATTTGCATTAATTATAAAATGGCATGTTATAATAAATCAAATGAATAATTCAACAATCAAATATGAAAAAAAATCATAGTAGGAGCTGATTAGTAGGATGGCAACATTAGCGCAATATCTAGCTTTTCAAACACTTATTGAAACAGGAAACTTTACAGAGACGGGCTTGAAGCTCAATCTGACACAATCAGCTATTAGTCATACAATCCATAAACTGGAGGAGGAATTTGGACTTTCCCTTATTATTCGCAATCGCCATCATATTGAGCTGACGAGAGACGGAGAGGTTGTCTTTCAGCATATTTTGAAGATTTTACAGCAGCAGCAACAGCTAGAAACTGAGGTGGCCAATTTAAAAAATTTAATAGGTGGTACGTTGATAGTAGGGATTTTGCCTAGTGTTTCACTTGTATTATTACCAAAAGTGCTCGCCTATTTTGAACAGCATTATCCCGTATTACAAATAGAGCTACGTGAGGGGGATTACGATCAAATTGAGCAATGGATACAGACAGGTGTTGTCGATATTGGCTTTTTAGTGGGACCACATTCTAAGCATCTACAGTTTGAAGCTGTTTTTGATGATGAACTGCTTTGTATTATGGCAAAGGACCACCCATTAGTAGCTCAGCAGCAGTTGCAGCTTGAACAGTTAAGAAATGAGCGTTGGATTATGCCAAGACGAACGATTGACCGCGATGTAGCACGTTTGTTATCGAAACATAAAATTCGACCTAATATTGTGTATGAGCTATCGGTGGACCAAGTTATTTTAACGATGGTCAGCGAAAATTTAGGTATTTCCATTTTACCGAGCTCTTTACTTGTTCATGCTCCTCAACACTTGGTGAAGAAAAAATTTGATGCGCATTATAGTAGACAGGTGGGAATTGCCTTCAAACACAGTGTACATCTGTCACCAGGGGCATTGAAGTTTATAGAAATTTCAAAGCAATTTGCAGCAATTTTATAATTTTGGATATTGACAAAAGAAAATTTTCCCCATAATATCTGATAGAATCACTTGGGATTAAAACAGAGAGGTACATTGGAGGAAAAATGATGCATACGATTGTTTATGTAGAAATTATTATCTATTTGTTGGCAATGCTTGCAGTGGGAATTTATTTTAGTAAAAAAGATTTATCACATAATGAATACTTTCTTGGAGGTAATAAATTACCAGGATGGGCATTAGCCTTTTCAGAGCGAGCTACAGGTGAGTCTGCCTATATGTTTTTAGGGGCAATTGGCTTTATTTATATGGCTGGTTTATCAGGTGTATGGATTTTATCAGGCATGTTATTAGGAGTAGTTGTATCATGGCTCTTTTTATCAAAACGCTTTATGCTAGAACAACAAAAATACAAAGTAAATAGCTTAACAGATTATATTGCAGTAAAATTTCCAAAGCACGCAGATATTATTCGTTGGCTAGCTTCTGCTGTTATGGTGTTGTTCTTTACATGTTATTTAGCAGCGCAATTTTCAGGGATGGGTAAAACGATTTATTCATTCTCAGGTCTCAATATTACATGGGGGACAATTATTATTGCTGTGATAATTATTTTTTACTCTTGTATGGGTGGCTTTATGTCAGTTGTATGGACAGATACAATTCAAAGCTTTTTAATGCTAATTTCCTTTGTAATTGTACCGATTGCAGCCTATATGGAAATTCAACATCAAGGATTAAGTATATCCACTGAACTTGCAAATATGGGCAATGGTGCAGATAGCTGGGTTGGTGGTTTGAATGGACTAGCTTTAGGAGCAATGCTATTTACGAATATTTCATGGTTCTTCGGCTGGTTAGGTGGACAACCCCAGTTAAGCTCTCGTTTTATGGCGATGACAACGGAAAAAGAGCGCGTAACAGGGCGGAATATGGCTATTCTTTGGACATTAGTTGTCTATGTAGGTGCATTTTTATCAGCTATTTTTGCTTCTACATTGTACAAACAAGGCACGATAGAGGATGCGGAAATGATTTTACCACATATGGTTTTTGATATTTTACCGCCTTGGGTAGCAGGAATTATCGTAGCGGGGATTTTAGCAGCGATTATGTCGACAGCTTCTTCTCAGCTATTAGTCATTACAACATCGATTAGTGAAGATATTATTCATAAAACATTGCGTTGGAATATTTCAAGTAAAGGCTTGGTACATTTATCACGTCTTGTAGCAGCAATTAGTGGTGTTGTTGGAATTATTATTTCACTAAAATCTGGTTCAGTGATTTATAGTCTTGTATCCTTTGCATGGGCAGGTATTGGTAATACGTTCTCTGTTATTATTTTGTTAATCTTTTTCTGGAAGCGTGTATCAGGTGTTGGTGTCGTTGCAACCATTGTAGTTGGCTTTGTTAGTGCGATTGCGTGGTCATTATCGCCATTGGAAGCAATTGTATCAGCAAAAGCATCGACCTTCTTTATTTGTTTAATCGTTGGTGTTATCTTCTCATTACTATTCCCAGATGTGAAAGAAGAAAAAACTATATAAATATTATTTTTAAGGCAGGAAGATGGTGTAAACCTTCTTTCTGCCTTTTACTATTGAATTGGATGAAGTAAAGGGAAAGCGTATAATAGAAGAAATTTGAACTATAGGAGAACTTAAGTTGATGGAGATTTAGTAAAATCAAAAGCTATTGGAGGAAATAAGGTAATGAAAAAATGGTTAGGGTTATTGCTCTGTTTATTTATATTGGCAGGCTGTATCGAAATGGTGCCAACAGAGAAAGTACCTGTTTCGGCTGGACATGAGATGAAGGTGCATTTTATTGATGTTGGACAGGGGGATTCGATTTTGATTGAATCGCCGAATGGTAAAACGATGCTTGTAGATGGTGGGGTGAAGGGAGCAGGGCAAAATGTTGTGTCATACATCAAAAGCCTTGGCATGACGAAACTTGATATCGTTGTTGCAACACATCCTGATGCTGATCATATTGGTGGGTTGATTCCTGTATTAAGCACATTGAAGGTTGGGCAATTTTATGATTCAGGTAAAGTACATACATCTCAAACATTTGAGGAATTATTAACATTAGTGGATACGAAAAATATTCCGTATGATGTACCACAAACAGGTGACACGCTCGCATTTGATGAGGCTATTCAAGTAAAGGTGTTACATGCGGATGAACAGGCAGTCGATAACAATGATGCCTCCATTGTTTTAAAGATAACGTATGGGCAAGTGTCCTTTTTATTGACTGCTGATGCAGGTATAGCGATAGAAAAAGACATGCGTGATGTGAGGGCAACAGTGTTAAAGGCAGGTCATCATGGCTCTAATACAAGCAGCTCAGAAAGTTTTATTCAAGCGGTGCATCCAGAGGTTACGGTTTTAAGCTATGGGCAGGATAATAAATATGGTCATCCACATGCAGAGGTGGTAGAGCGCTTGCAGGCGATGGGTAGTGAAATTTATGCTACAGCAGAGATGGGCACTATTACGATTGCTACGGATGGTGTGAAATATGCAGTGAATGGTAAGCAATGGTCAGAGGTTAGTCCAGTAGCAGGAGGTATTGAGATTGTTAGTAAGGATTTAGTGCAAGAGATTGTCGGCATTCAGAATAACAGTAGTGAAGCGGTATCTTTACAAGGTTGGCAGCTTGTATCTGTTGAAGGAAATCAAGTATTTAATTTCCCAAATGTCACGCTACAGCCAGGCAAAACGATTTATGTGATGAGTGGTGTCAATGCGAAGCAAGGGAAAAATTATTTGCAATGGACAACAAAGCAAATTTGGCTCAATGATGGTGATGCAGCACAATTACGCAATGTGAAGGGGGAGATTGTTAGTGAGCTCGACTAAATATACATTAGATCGTATTGAGGATGGCTATGCAGTGTTTTTAAAGTATCCTGATGAGGAAGAGGAGCATTTGGTGGAGCTTGTCTCTTTAACACAGCCTGTGCAAGTGGGCGATCGGGTATTGATTACGGGTGAACATTTGGAAATTTTGCATGAGGAAACAGCGCAAAAAAGAGCAGCAATGCAAAATTTAATGGCTCGATTGCGTAAAAAACGTCAACATTTTGAGTAAATTTGTGAATGGGATGCTACTCGACTGAAAATTTTGATAATATAGGAGGGGATTATAAAAAGTAGGAGCTGACGTTATGACGATTAAAACGGTTATTTTTGATTTAGATGATACATTATTATGGGATAAAAAATCAATCCAAGTAGCTTTTGAAAAGACATGTACCTATGCAGCGACGATTCATCCTGTGAGTGCAGAGGCGTTAGAAGATGCGGTGCGTAAAGAGGCACGTGCTTTGTATGAAAGCTATGAAACATATGATTATACGGTATTAATTGGTATCAATCCATTTGAAGGGCTTTGGGGCACATTTGATGACCCAACAGATTCCTTCCAAAAAATGAAGGACATTGCACCAAGCTATCGTGCTACTGCTTGGACAAAGGGATTAGCTGCACTTGGTATTGCTGACGTGCAACTAGGTGCAGAGCTAGGTGAACGTTTTGTAGCAGAGCGTAAGGCATCACCATTTTTATATGAGGATACATTTGCTGTGTTAGATGCGCTAAAGGGCAAATACCAGCTTGTGTTATTAACAAATGGTGCACCCAGTTTGCAAAATTTAAAGCTAGACATTACACCAGAAATTGCACCATATTTTGACCATATTATTATTTCTGGTGACTTTGGAAAAGGCAAACCAGACGCTACGATTTTTGAGTATGTGATGGAAAAAGCAGGTGTAACAGCAGATGAAGCCATTATGGTAGGTGACAATTTGAATACCGATATTTTAGGCTCTTCTCGTGTAGGGATGCGCAATGTGTGGATTAATCGAGAACATACGACGGTTAATGGCACGGTGACACCGACTTATGAAGTGGATTCTTTAACAGCATTACTAGCGCTTGTGCAGACAATAGACTGAATAAAAGCCGAACGAAAAAATTTTTTCGTTCGGCTTTTTAGTGTGTTAAATAAAAGTGACGGATAGAATTTCAATAAGGGTTCAATAGACAAAAAAGAGTATTGTAAATGCTAGCCCGATGCAAAGCTGATTAAGCGCACATGCTAATATATAGATACGTGGCTCACCTGCTTTTTTACGATAGTATACTTGCATAGTAGAATAAATAATAAACGCTCCATAAATCCAAAATGCATGAAGTGTTGCTGTTAGGAAATAAACAGTGGCTAATAGGATTGCAAATAGCAGTAGCATCACACCATTTGCAATCATATGCTCCACATTTGCAGCAAAAGCACGCCGTTTAATATGTGGCACTTTATGTTTTGTTATCCATAAAATAAAATGTGATAAAAACAAGAAACCATACCCCAGTAGTAACTGCATCTGGTCTCGAAAAACGAATAATAAGGAGCTAACTGGCTGCTCTAGCTGGATTACCTGTTGTGTATGAATATTGGTCATATATCTCCCTGCAACTTTCCATTGCTCCTGTGTGCCATCTGTATAAACAATTAATACATCCTGTTTTAAAACAAGGGACATTGGTGGAGGAGACTTTGCAGTTGCCATGGCTTGCTGAAATTGTAGTAATACATCCTGATTTTTATAACATTTCTGTGCGACTACATATAAACAGGATGCCTTGGCAAGAAAGCGATCTTGCTTATCATTATCTCGTACATATATTTTGGCAATCTCTTTAGCTTCATCCGTAGTGGTTGCTATATCTAACGGTGTTTGAAGGAAGGATAAAGCTAAAATTGTTAGGACAGCGATAAATAATAGTGATACGGCTGAAATTTTCCATGAGGTTGCTTTTTTAGATAAACGTATTTCACGTAACATGTTATTTTGCTGCTGCTTAGTTGGAGCTAATTCTCGTAAATGCTGCCATGTTTTTTCTTTAGTCATCCCAATCACCTCCAAGCTGTTTTTGTAATACGGCTAGTGCACGTTTTAGTGTATTTTTTACTTTGCCTTCGTTCCAACCGAGTACATCACACGTCTCTTGAATGGACAAGCCTTCAATTTTGCGTAAAATAATGACATCTCGATAGGAGAGCTTTAGCTGACGAATAGCGAGATAAAGCGCTTTAGCCTCCTCTTGTTGAAGTAGCCATTGATGAGGTGAAATCGGCTCTTGTTCTTCATGCCCCTGTAGAAATGGTACAAATTGAATAAGCCTTTTACGTCGATAATGGTCATAGGCAAGATTACGAGCAGTACGCCGTAGCCATGCCAGCTCTGCACCTGCTTTAATGCTTTTCTCGTAATGCAAAAAGCGAGTAAAGGTTTCCTGTGTGAAATCCTCCGCTAGTTTTTCATCATTGAGTAAGTAATATAAGTATTTGAAAATGGTTTGATTATGTAAATAAAATAGCTCCTCAAGCGTCACTATCTACACCTCCTTATCCTTAAAGACGAATGACTTGGAGAAAAGTATCAATTTATAGAATAATCATTCATAAAAATAGCTCTTCGTCAAAAGAAACGAAGAGCTACTTAGATTTATTTTATAGTGTAATCGCCTTTACTTCATCAATATTTTCAAGCTGTGCAACAAAATTCAAATCTTCCTCTGTGACCACGTTATCAACGGTTAACATCATCACGGCTGTTCCGCCTACCTGTGCACGGCCAACCTGCATTGTAGCGATATTAATATCTTTTTCAGCTAATTTCGTTGCTACACGACCGATTGCGCCAGGCTTATCCGTATTTTTAATATATAGTAGGTTACCTTGTGGTATAACGTCTACTACATAATTTTCAACTTTCACAATACGTGCTCCTAAACCATTTAGTAATGTTCCAGCGACAGTGTGTACCTCATTCGCTGTTTTCACTTCAATCGTAATTAAGTTTGTGAAGCCTTTTGCTGTTGTTGTTTTATGCTCATTAATTTTCATGCCGATACGTTCAGATAAATAACGAGCATTGACATCATTGACATGATTACCATGATTTTTTGACAATAAGCCTTTGAGTGCATTGGATGTTAACGGGCGAACATCATAGTTGGCGATTTGACCTGCATAAGATAAATGGATTTCTTTTACTGGCTCGGCTGTTACTTGTGATAAAAAGGCACCAAGTTTTTCAGCTAATTCAAAGAAAGGCTCTACCTGTGCGAGTAATTCTTTTGGAATAGATGGCATATTCACTGGGTTTGTCACAGTACCTGTTTTATAAAATTTAATGATATCGTTTGAAACATCAACGGCCACAGATTCCTGTGCCTCAATCGTAGACGCTCCTAAATGTGGTGTGGCAATGACTTGTGGTAATGTCAGTAGTTTATGGTCTGTTGCTGGCTCTGATACAAATACGTCAAGCGCAGCCCCTGCCACTTTACCTTCGACAATCGCATCATATAAATCGTCTTCATTAATAATACCACCACGTGCACAGTTAATAATGCGTACGCCATCTTTCATCATGGCAAATTTATCTTTGTTCAGTAGGTTACGTGTTTCAGGGAGTAGTGGTGTATGCACTGTGATAAAATCCGCCGCTTCACAAATTTCTTCAACCGTCGCTTTTGTCACACCTAATTCTTTTGCACGCTCATCTGTTAAAAATGGATCGTATGCCAGAATATTCATACGTTGCCCTTTCGCACGATAAGCCACTTCCACGCCAATACGTCCGAAACCAACAACACCTAATGTTTTATTTTTTAATTCAACTCCTACATATGATTTACGGTCCCACTTGCCATTTTTCAAGGTGTTGAAGGCTTGTGGAATATGACGTGCAAGAGAGGTCATCATGGCAATCGTATGCTCTGCAGCAGAGTTCGTGTTACCATCTGGAGCATTTACGACAATAATGCCATGTTCAGTAGCAGCGGCAAGGTCAATATTATCAACGCCAACACCCGCACGACCAATTAATTTCAAATTTTTTGCCGCTTCAATAACTTCACGTGTTACCGTTGTTTGAGAGCGTACTAATAATACATCGACATCCGAAATTTTGGCGATGAGTTCTTCTTGTGTTAAACCAGTATCAACAATGATATTCAAGTCTAAATTTTGTTCTTGTCGAAGTGGGAAAATACCATCCTCACTTAATGGGTCGGCGATAAATACGTTAATTGTTTTTGTTGCAGTTGTCATTTTTAATAGCTCCTTTGTTTTGAAGTAAAATAAAATGAAAAGCCTTTCACGCCTTACAAACACAAAGATTGTGTCGTAAGGGGCGAAAGGCTGTAATAAACATGAGTTCGCGGTACCACCCTTAATCACTACCTGAAAATTGCGACAATTTTAGGCAGTCTTAGCTATATGCGTAACGTGCATGGGACGGATAGGCTTACTATATTCGGCCTATCTATTCAGGAGTGGAACTTAATCGTAAACATCGCTGATTTACACCAACCATCAGCTCTCTTGAGATGCCCTCACGCTAAGTGTGTCTCCCTCGTTATATTTTTTATTATTTAATTAGTTAACATCATAATCGGTATTGTTCACCTTTGTCAATGATATTTCTAAAATTTTTCAAAATAATCGTGATTGATTTCAAGGAATGGTTTTTAAAACGAACTTTATTGTTATTTACATTAATTATTGTTCGTGTTTTTGAGGAGGACAATGAAAACGTTCACAAAAAGAAAACACACATCATTTAGTAAGCTGATGTGTGTTCATCGCGTTGAAAAACAAAAGATTCGTAGACAATCGATAAATTGCTGAAGAATCACTTTCTGTTATTGACCTTGGTGTTGAGCAATTTTAGCAATTTGTTCTTCTACTTGCGCTGGTGTCCAATCATTTTCTTCTACAAAGAAATTACGTTCAGCACGACGGCAATCGTCCGAACAGCTACGCATATAGAAGGCCTCATGTTTTTCCTCGCAAAGCATTAATTTATGACAAGCTGGGTTAGCGCAATTTGTATAGCGTTCAGAAGGTTCGCCAGTAAAGAAATCTTTCCCAACAATAACATGTTCAACTTGATTGATTGGCACACTACGACGACGGTCAAAGACAAACATTTGTCCATCCCATAATTGGCCCTTTACTTCAGGATCTTTCGCATAGGTCGCAATGCCACCGTGCAATTGACCAACACTTTCCCCATAGCCCTCACGTTTCAGCCAGCCTGAAAATTTCTCACAGCGAATGCCACCTGTACAATACGTCAAAATATGTTTGCCCTCAAATTCTTCTTTATGTGCATCCATCCAAGTAGGCAGGTCACGGAAGTTTTCGATATCAGGACGAATAGCTCCACGAAAATGACCTAAATCAAATTCGTAATCATTTCGTGCATCAATAATAATGGTATTGTCCTCCTGCATACGTGACATAAATTCCTTTGGCGACAAATAATCACCTGTTATTTCTAATGGATTAATATCCTGCTCTAAACCAAGGTGAACAATTTCACGACGTGGACGCACATGCATTTTTTTGAAGGCATGTCCATCTGCTTCATCTATTTTCCACATAATATCATGGAAGCGAACGTCCGCCTTCATCTGATTCATATAGGCTTCTGTTTGAGCAATTGTACCAGAAACAGTACCATTAATTCCTTCATAGCCAACTAAAATTCGCCCAAGTAGCCCAATTTCGTTGCAAAGTGTCAAATGTTCAGCAGCAAACGCTTCAGGGGCCTCGATAGCAATATATTTATAATAAAGTAATATGCGATAATCTTTTTGTGTCACATCATTAACCACCTTTCGCCCTTAAATATAGCATATTGTGTACAATTTTTGCGTAGAAAAGAAGGAGTTTTTCAATCGAACACGAATAATTATAAATGAATGGTTATTCATATTTTCGGGGGTGTCAGAATGGAATTTTCAACAATTACTTTAGAAAAATTAGGGCGTTATGGGATATTGACGTTAAATCGACCACAGGCAATGAATGCAATGGATGCTGTTATGATGCGAGAGCTAGCAGATTGCTTTGAGGCATTACAGCAAGAGCAGGAGATGCAAGTGCTTGTCATTCGAGGGGAAGGAAAAGTATTTTCAGCGGGTGGCGATATTAAAGCAATGCTGGATACAAATCAACCGCTTGATATAGATGTGGCTATGACGTATTTAACACGTATTGCAAAGGCTTATTATCAATTGCCAATGATTGTAATAGCAGCAGTACATGGTGCATCGGCTGGCTTAGGCTTTAGTTTAACATTAGGTGCAGATATAATCGTGGCATGTGAGAATAGTAAGCTAGCGATGAATTTTATCGGCATTGGTTTGATTCCAGATGGTGGTGGTCATTTCTTTATGAGGGAACGTGTTGGTACAGTAAAAGCGAAGCAATTGATTTGGGAGGGCAAAGTTTTAACGGCCGCAGAGGCATTGGATGCCGGTTTAATTGATCATATTGCGCCAGATGGTACTGTATTTGCGGTAGCTGACCAACTTGTCGCAAAATTACTTGCCTCTCCATTGACTGCCATGATAACAACGAAGAAAATTTTGCATACACAAAATTTGCCACAGTTAGAAAGCATTTTAGCCATGGAGGCAGAGGGACAATCTGCTATGCGTAAAACAGCTGATCATTTAGAGGGAATTCAAGCATTTGTAGCAAAAAGAAGGCCCGCTTTTGTAGGTAAATAAAGAAGAGACTGTTGATACAATACGCATCAACAGTCTTTTTTTGTTAATCTTTGTTACCGCATATGGACAATGGCTTGAGGAGCTATTTGCGCAGTCTGTATTTGTAGACGAGGCGGAAGCTTAGACTCAAACATCATCGTTGAATAGTATGTTTCAGCTATCATTATGATGTAAACGAAAAATAAGAGCTTTTTCAGTCAGTGATTCAAAATAAAATCGTTTCTCCTTCTTGTATCATGTTGCTACAAGTATATATACGGATTAGATATACATAAGTTTCAACAAGCTGGTGAAAGAGCCTCCTTCACCAGCTTGTTCTTATACATGGAATAAAATTAATTTGCCAGCTGCGTTGACAAGACGATGTGTTTTTTCAGCTACACCTTTTTCTTCAATTTGTTGTTGTCCATTGATTTTAGCTGCTGCATCGTTTTCAAATGTCCAAACTTCATCAAATAATGTTTCCCCTGTTTTTTCAAAAGCTGTAAAACGATAATTCTCCATTTTAAACCCACCCTTTATTGAAGTATATCGTTATTATACCTAGAAGCTGGATAAACTTCACGAGAAAACTAACATATCATTTAATAAATTTCGAAAATTGTGGAAAATTTGAGACAAGGTATTTAATCGAAAATAGAGGCGTAAAATGGTACAATATGAATACCGAATGTTTTATTTTTACTTGATTCAGTAGCTAATAGGGCACCTGAAGCAAGATGAAAACCATAGTAAATGTCACGAATTGGGTAATCATCGAAATACAATAAATCGTGATGGATATGTGTAATGAAAGGGGCGTGACGGCGAGATGAAAGGAATTACAACACTCCAGGTTGGAGAAGCCGTAGATCAATTTTTATTAATTAAACAAGCAACAAAAGGAGTTACAACTGTTGGTAAACCATTTATGTCACTCATTTTACAAGATAAAAGTGGTGATATTGAGGCAAAGCTATGGGATACAAATGAGGAACATGAAAATATGTATCGTGCTGAGACGATTGTACGTGTTGGTGGCGAAATTCACGATTATCGAGGGAAAAATCAATTACGTATTAAAGCGATTCGTGTAGCTAAACCAGAAGAAGGAATAGCGATTCATGATTTAGTTCCATCTTCCTCAACACCGAAAGAACAATTATATGAGGAGCTTACACAGTTTTTCTTCGACATTAAAAATCCAAATATCTCACGCATTACACGTGCAACGATTAAAAAGCATCAAGAGGCTATTTTAGTTTATCCAGCAGCTACGAAAAATCATCATGATTACGCTTCAGGCTTGCTTGATCATATGGTATCCATGCTTCGTTTAGGGAAAGCAATTGCTGATTTATATCCAACATTAAATCGCGATTTATTGTATGCAGGCATTATTTTACATGATATTGGTAAAGTGATTGAGCTATCAGGACCTGTTGCGACAACGTATACAATAGAAGGGAATTTACTTGGTCATATTACGATTATGGTCAATGAAATTGCAAAAGTAGCGAGCGAGCTACAAATTGAAGGAGAAGAAGTCATGCTGCTTCAACATATGGTACTGGCACACCATGGTAAGGAAGAATGGGGTAGTCCAAAGAAGCCAATGATTCAAGAGGCAGAAATCTTACATTATATTGATAATATTGATGCAAAGATGAATATGTTAACAAGAGCGTTGCAAAAAACAACGCCTGGTGAATTTACAGAAAGATTATTCCCACTCGATAACCGTTCATTTTATAAGCCAACGATTTAAGCAAAAGAAAGGGCAACCATGTTGAGAAATAACATAGTTGCCTTTTTGTTTAAGATAATTATTTTTTATCTTCTTTCTTTTCTTCCTTTTTAGCTGCTTCTTCAGCTGCTTTTGCTTGTTCTTCGCTTGTCATACTTAATGTATCTAAAGCACCTTGTAGATTTTTATCAGATGTTTTGAAATTAGCTTCTTTGATTAACTTTGCCACAATATCCTGTGCCTTTGTTTGGAATTCATCTGATTGTTTTAACTTGCCAAGCATTGTTTGACTAATTTTTTCTTTTTCTTCTTCATATGAACCGATATCTTTTACATCACGTTTATCTGTTACTTCGATAATATGATAACCAAATGCCGATTTAACAGGTTCACTAATCGTATTTAATGGTAATTCGTATGCTGCATCATTAAATTCATCGACCATTGCACCAACAGAGAACCAACCAAGCTCGCCGCCTTTTTCTTTAGAACCTGTATCTGTAGAATATTCTTTTGCTACATCTGCAAAGGCTGCACCACTTTTTAATTTTTCAATTACGGCTCTTGCTGTTTCTTGGTCAGCAACTAAAATATGACGTGCGTTTAATTCGGATTTCATTTGCTCGTAATATTTTTTCGTATCTAATGTTTCTTCCAAGGCTTTATCTTGAAGTAATTCTACACGTAAAGACTCTTTAAAGCTATCCTCTGTCATACCATATTGTTTAAGTGCCTGTGCAAAGTTGTCACCCAATTGTGCAGCTACTGAATCATAAGCTTCTTGGATTTCTTTATCGGATACTTTGTATTTATCCGCTAATACTTTTTCAGTCACCATTTGTTGTAATATTTTAGCACCTGCTAAATTTTTTGCTGTTTCATTGAATTCACCAATTGAAATATCACCAATTTTAGAAGTGACTAATGCTTTGTCATCGCCACCGCTACAAGCACCTAGTGTTAATACAGAAGCTGCTAATGTTAAAGATAAAACTGTTTTTTTCATAATAAATATACGCTCCTAACATTTTTTCGTCCGTTTTTTACTATAACATAAACGCTCTCAAAACAAAAATGGTTCCCCTTTGAATATCGCCTAAATGTTGATTTTTTAGACGCATAGGATAGAAGAAAGAAGGGGGGTGAAGTTATGAGCAACGGAGGATATGGTGGCGGTGGCTACGGCTCAGGCTTTGCTTTATTAGTTGTGCTATTTATTTTGTTAATCATTGTAGGAGCAGCGTTCCTATACTAAACAACGAAAGCTAAGGATGAATGTATCCTTAGCTTTTTACATGAAAATATTCTATTGGTTAAGATTCAAGTTAGACTGCATATAAAATTTCAATATAGAATGAGACAAGTAAAATAGTGATTAGTATATTTATAGTTCGGAATATTTTAGGTTGGTTTTCTTCTGGGATTTCGCGTCGCATACATAGCGCATATGTCATACGGTTAATTTGGAATAAGTATAGTACCGAGAAGACTACTACAATTGTTAATAGCAAATCTATTCCTCCCTTCCTCAATAATTAATAGCATAACAAAAAGCATCAATAAAATACAAGTTTTAGATGACTACGGTATAGATGGTGGTACTAAAATTTCATAGCCTTTTGGTGTTTCTTCTATTTGAGAGTTTTTTGGCGATTTTAGTAAAAATTTCACATAGAGCATATCGATAGAACAAAGGCTACAATGACACGCTAATAGTAATGTACCATAGTGTGTGTATGAAGGGAAAAAATAGATAACTAATAGTATACATATATTGATGACGATAAAAGGTGTTAGTAAGGCAATGATATAACGATTCTTTGGTAAAGGCTCTCGAATACGCATATGTAAAACAGGCAACACATGAAAATGAAGGCGTATGCGTAATTTTAAATAGGCACGTAAATCTGATAGAGCTAAAAAATGTAAAAGTTTGTGAATAGGATAAAGCACTATTAGTGTTAAAATAAATAACCAAAATAATCGATCTGTATAGGGCTCATGATGAGTTAAATTTAATGTGACATAGGAAAAGGAAAACACCATAAAAAAAATAATGGCTGCAAGAATCACAATACGTGTAATGCCATAATGATGTCTCAGATTTAATATTTTCCAGCAATGCATGGCTTGAATCAACTCCGAAAAAATTTCAGCTTGTTACTTATGCTGTGCAACAAGATTATCATGGTTATTCATTGCTGTAAAGGTGGGAATATACATAAAAAAGCAACACAAATCGAAGGTAGATTTGTGTTGTTTTGGTTTAACTATTGACAGTTGGTTGTTCTTCTAATGTATCGAAGGATTCACGGAAATTTCTAAATGAACGTTCAAAAATATCAATGAAATCGTCCCCATAAATATTACGAATAACCGCCATTATATCCAAAAAGTCTGGGAAGCGGCCATATAACTCTTTTAAAGGCAATGAGCCCTCTAGTACAGAATGGAACGTGTTATGGTAATTATTGTTCATTTCAATAATAAGTGCCGTTCCTTCAGCTGTTAGCTCAACATATGTGTTACGTTTATCATCATCACGCTTTGAAAAATTTAGAAAGCCACGTTCTTCTAGCTTTTTGGAAAAGTTGAAAGCTGTTGAAACGTGCATCACACCAAATTTGGCTACATCGGAAATAGATGCACCTTTTAAATGGTATGAAATCCATAAAATATGATGTTCATTAATATTTAAATCATAGGGTTTAATCCATTGTTGCCAATCTTTTTCAACGGCTTTCCATAAAGCCTTTGATAATTGTGCAATTCTTTGGCTGTAAAGCATTGCTTCTTTTTTTGTATATAATTCCTCTGACAAAGCCATCACCCACTGCTTTCTTTATCATTTTAAAATTATTATAGCAGTAAAGGAAAAAACTTTAAAGTTAGAAAAATTAAATAATTAAAAAATAATAGTATTCTTGTTTTTTCTAATATAAAATTGCTTTTTTAGATACTAGCTAAAGGTCTTTAGTTGCTTATCGTTTTTTGTGTTTTTTTCTTGGTTTCAGTGAATTGAGCTATGTTTTGCTCGATTTCACTAATACTTTTCTGTAAAGCCTCTAAATCCTGCTGCAAATTATTTTTTGTCGGCTCAATTTCTTGGGTGAATGTAGTAATGGATTGCTTTAAATCCGTTATTATTTTTGGTATATTATTCTTCGCTTCATTTGTGAATGTTTGAATAGATTGATTCACAACTTTTGTTTGCTGGCGCACATCTGACATTTTTTCCTTCGTTGTTGAAAAGTTTGTACACAAAGTAGTACGTAAATCTTGTCCCGATTGAGGTGTAGAGAAAAGTATAGCTGCTGCTCCACCAACGATACCAGCTGCAAGTCCAACTAAAAAAGGTTTTGCTTTCATATAAATGACCTCATTTCTAAGTATGTTAAGTATTATTAAACCATGTAAGGCATTGATTCTAAAAGCAAAAAGAAGCGAAACAAGTGATTTTCACTGTTTCGCTTCCTATTTTATAGTACATTTTATGAAATTTGTGAAAGGGCTGTTGTAAATTTTGCTCGTTTTGTCAGCTTGACCACAATCGGATAAATGATAATGAATGCGACCACATTAAATGCAACTGCTGGAAGCACAACCCCTACAAAAAGCATAGAGAATGTTGCGCCGACATTAGCGTTGAAAATAAATAACGCTACTGATAAAAAGACAGTGCCTGATATAACGGTTCCTAAGCCAACTAAAGCAGCCGACATAGCAAGATGGTTTGCTAACTTTTTAATCATCAGTAAAATCAGTAAAAATACGAAGCCTGTAATGGTTTTATCGATAATATTCGGTACAAGACCTGCTGGAAATGTTGTAAATAAACCAGAAAGTACACCAGTTGTTACGGATAACAAAAATGTTTCTTTTACAGTTGGAAATAATAAAATTCCAATAAACATCATCGTTAGCATAAAGTCAGGCTTCATGCCATTGACCATTCCAGGTGTGACAACATATAGCGCCGCGCCGACACCTACTAATAAAGCCAATAATACTAAATTTTTTGTATTCATTTTTCTCTCTCCTCAGCTAAGCTCTTCTATTTGCCTCCTAACGTGTCCTCATGACCGTTAGCGAAACTTATTTGTGATTGTACGCTAAAAATTTTTAAATTGCAATAACCTAAAGATTGGCTTTAATACTATCAGCCACTTCAATAAGCTGTTCAGATGTGTATTTTTGTGTTTGCCAATTTAAGTTTAATCCTTCTTTTTCATCGTAGCGAGGAATAAAGTGTAAGTGATAGTGAAAAACAGTTTGTCCAGCCGCTGCTCCATTATTATTAATCGTGTTCATACCGATGGGCTGGAAAGCAGCTTTAATAGCATTCGCAATTTTTGGCGCTACCGCATATAAATTACGTGCCACATCTTCAGGCATTTCAAATAAATCCTGACAATGCTGCTTTGGAATTAATAATGTATGACCTTTTGCGACAGGCATAATGTCCGTAAAGGCATAGACATGCTCATCCTCATAAATTTTTGTACTTGGAATGGTGCCGTCAATAATTTTGCAAAATAGGCAATCGCTCATGAAAAAATCCCCCTTAGTAAAATGATACACTCATTCTATCATACTCAATGCTTTATCATTTGCTAAATTTTGATAAAATAGAAAATAAGAAGAGGAGTGAAAATATGTCAATATTAGAAGTACAACATGTGACAGGTGGTTATACACGTAAACCAGTAATAAAGGATTTGTCTTTTACTATTGAAAAGGGAGAGCTTGTTGGCTTAATTGGTTTAAATGGTGCTGGGAAAAGTACGACGATTAAACATATTATTGGGACAATGCTACCAAAAGAGGGTGCTATTCGTCTCAATGGTGTGACATTAAAAGAAAACATGGACAAGTATCGTACAGCCTTCTCTTATATACCTGAGACACCTGTGCTTTACGATGAATTAACATTGCGGGAGCATTTGCAATTAACGGCGATGGCTTATGGCTTAGATGAGGCAACATTGGCGGCACGTTCAGAGATTTTATTGAAAGAATTTCGTATGGAAAAGCGATTAAATTGGTTTCCATCACATTTTTCAAAAGGAATGCGTCAAAAGGTCATGATTATGTGTGCTTTTTTAGTGAATCCAAGCTTATATATTATCGATGAACCATTTGTAGGGCTGGACCCACTCGGTATTCAATCGTTGTTAGACCAAATGGATGCGAAAAAACGAGAGGGCTCTTCAATTTTAATGTCTACACATATTTTATCAACGGCTGAAAAATATTGTGACCGTATTATTTTACTGCATGATGGACGTGTACGTGCACAAGGAACGATGGATGATTTGCGCCAAGCCTTCCATATGCCACATGCTACATTAGATGATTTATATATTGCCATGACAAAGGAGAAGGATCATGAAGAACTTGCGTGATGTATGGTCCACTCGTTTTCATCACTATATTAGTGAAGTGCAAAAATATATGCAGTTCGTTTTTACAGGGCATATTGCTATTGTCCTTGTCTTTTTAATAGGTGCAGGGGGCTATCAATATAGTGAATGGCTTAAAGTGGTCGATACGGATTTTCCAGCTGAAATCGTCATGGCAGCGTTGGTAGGCATTTTACTTGCCTTTAGTCGTCCGACTTCGTTATTACGAGAGCCTGATCAAGTCTATTTATTGCCATTAGAATCAAAAATGCCTTTATATTTTAAGAAGGCTTTGGCATGGACATTTTGGTCACAGGTATGGCTTGTAGCACTTGTATACATTGTCGGGATTCCATTGTTAAAAGCGGTAACAGAGCTTACGTCAACAGAAATTTGGCTTGTATTCTTTATCATGATTGTGTTGAAGTTTTTAAGTGTACAAGGTGAATTTTGTTATCGTTATAGTGAACGTGGTCAATCTGTATGGATGGACCGACTAATTCGAGCGGTCATTTTTGGTTTAGTTATTTATTTGGCTCTGCACACACAATTTATCTTCACATTAGTAGTGATTGTTATTAGTGTTGTATATAGTGCTGTATTTCGTAAAAAATGTGTGGGTGAGCCGATACCGTATGAGCATTTTGTTAAATTAGAACAAAATCGAATGATGAGTTTTTATCGCTTTGCGAATTATTTTACAGATGTGCCACATTTACGTGGTAGCATTCGTCGTCGTGGTTGGCTAGATTGGCTGTATCGATCTGTGCCATATCATAAGCAAAATACCCAAAAATATTTAGTTTTTCGGACATTTATTCGCACAGATGATCATTTTTATTTATGGTTACGTTTAACAGCTATTTCCGCAGTGATAGCTGCCTTTGTGGATATTCCTGTTGTGACATGGATTGTAGCTGGAGCCTTAAGTTTTGCGACAACGATTCAATTGAAGCAAGCCTTGATGGCAAGTGGAGAATTTCGTATGGACATGCTTTATCCATTGCCAGAAGGTGCAAGAAAGATAGCCGTTGTGCAAATTGTACGATTGACAATGATTGTGCAAGCTGTGATTGTTGGGGTATGTAGTATGGGACAGCCAATGTTCTATCTATCGATATTGATTGTGTTAATTGTCAGCGAGATTACTTCAAAGATGTCCAAACCATAACAACGTAAAAAGCAAGGTATTTGACAATGGGATATTGTCAGAAACCTTGCTTTTAAATGTGGATATACGATTTATTTAGTATCCTCTGGTTGTACGACATTGTAAGTTGTCACATAAGAGGCTGCTGAGAAAATAGTTTGTGGATTGGCTCCGACTGATTCTTGGCGTTCAGCATGTGCATTTTTAAAGGCTTGTGAATTTTTCCAAGCTTCAAAGGAATGGGGTCCATTCCATTGCGTCATGACGATATAAGTATCCTCTTTAATAGGACGAAGTAATCGAAAAGCGATAAAGCCTGGTTCATTTTCAATTGCACGCGCTCGATTTAGGAAACGATGTTCAAAGACAGGTCTACCTTCATCTGTCACAGGAATGTTGTTACACACAAAAAAGCCTTGTTCTTCTAAGTCATTGACAGCATCAATTACTTCAAATTGACGTGGTGTAGCAAATACAGATTTTCCTTCCGTTTCATGTATAAGCACAGCATTGCCCTCACCATGTAATAAAATCATATGTTCATTGGAATACTTATTTTTCAATTGTTCTAGAAAATCTCCCGTACCTGAAGCGAAATATATAAACATGCCATCATCTCCTTTAGTGTGATTATTCCCATTAAAATGTAGAATGATGAATTTGTCAAAAAAAACTTGATAAAGAACAATTTTATGACATTTATCGTGGAAAACTATACAATTTTAAAAGAAACGATTACTATTGAAAACGGATATCAATACTATAGGGTAAGAAATAATGTAAAATAAATAATTTTTGGGCTAGCGAGAGAGGAAGGAATTTTTTTATGACAACTTTTAATGATACATTGTTGCGTGCTGCTAGAGGAGAAAGTGTTGAGCACACACCTGTATGGTATATGCGACAAGCGGGACGCTCACAGCCAGAGTATCGTGCGATTAAAGAAAAATATTCGTTGGAAGAAATTACACAACAACCTGAACTATGTGCATATGTGACACGTCTACCAGTTGAAAATTATCAAGTAGATGCAGCGATTTTATATAAAGATATTGTGACACCACTACCTGGCATTGGTGTAGATGTGAAAATCAAGGCTGGCGTTGGTCCAGTTATTGCGAATCCGATTCGTACAATTGCAGATGTTGAAAAATTAGGCGAATTTAATGCGAAAGAGCATACACCATTTGTTTTAGAAACGATTCAATTATTGACAAAAGAGCAGCTGAATGTCCCATTAATTGGCTTTGCGGGTGCACCATTTACACTTGCTAGCTATATGGTTGAAGGTGGACCATCACGAAATTATAATAAAACAAAATCATTGATGGTATCAGAACCGAAAACATGGTTTGCTTTAATGGATAAATTAGCTGATATGATTATTGCTGATGTGACGGCTCAAATTGCAGCAGGAGCTAAAGCAATTCAAATCTTTGATTCATGGGTAGGGGCATTAAATGTAGAGGATTACCGTGTATTCATTAAGCCTGTTATGACGCGTATTTTTGCGGAGCTGAAAAAAGAAAATGTGCCACTTATTCAATTTGGTGTTGGAGCAAGTCATTTAGCGAAAGAATGGAATGATTTACCGATTGATGTCGTTGGTCTAGATTGGCGTTTACCGATTAAAGAAGCAAAAGCAAATGGTATTACAAAAGCTGTACAAGGCAACTTAGATCCTTCCTTATTGCTTGCCGATTGGTCGGTAATTGAAAAGCGTACAAAAGACATTATTGATCAAGGCTTAGAAATGCCAGGTCATATTTTTAATTTAGGACATGGCGTATTCCCAGAGGTAGATCCAGAAGTATTGAAACGTTTAACAGCACTTATTCATGAGTATAGCGCACAGCAAATTCAAGCGTATGTGTCAAAATAAGTAGAACATTTTTAAACTACTATAGAGGTGAAATAGAATGAAGAAAATCAAAGGTTTATTAGTAATGGCGTATGGTACACCTTACAAAGAGGAAGATATTGAACCGTATTATACACATATCCGTCATGGGCGTAAACCATCAGAGGAGCATTTAGCAGACTTACGTAGTCGCTATGAGGCAATTGGTGGACTATCGCCATTAGCAGCAGCAACAAAAGCACAAGCCGAAAGTTTATGTGCCCGTTTAAATGAAGTACAAGATGATGTAGAATATAAATTATTTATTGGTTTAAAGCATATTCATCCTTTTATTGAAGATGCTGTGGAAGAAATGGTCGCACAGGGAATTACAGAAGCCGTATCGATTGTATTAGCGCCACACTTCTCAACATTCTCTATTCAATCATACAATGGTCGTGCAGTAGAGGCGGCAGACGGACGTGTAACAATTACTTCTGTAGAGTCTTGGTATGATGAACCAAAATTCATTGAATACTGGCAAATGCGTGTAAACGAAGCTTTCAATGCGATGTCTGAGGAAGAACGTGCAACAGCTTGCCTAATTGTATCTGCTCATTCATTGCCTGAAAAAATTAAACAACTAGGCGATCCATATGAGGAGCAACTTATTGAAACAGCACGTTTAATTCAAGAGGCGACAGGATTACCGAATGTTGAGGTTGGTTGGCAATCAGCAGGTCAAACGCCAGAGCCGTGGATCGGGCCTGATGTGCAGGACTTAACACGTGAGCTATATGAGCAAAAAGGTTTCCGTTCGTTTGTTTATACACCAGTTGGATTTGTGACAGAACATTTAGAAGTACTTTATGATAATGATACGGAATGTAAAGTAGTCTGTGATGAGTTAGGTGCAAACTATGCTCGTCCTGCAATGCCAAATACACATCCATTATTTATCGATGCGATGGTAGCGGCAATTACAAAAAAACTAAGCTAAGCAAGTAGAAAGTGATGATGTTGGTGACTCAGAAAAGACGAAAGGTAGTTGTTGTTGGCGGCGGTATTACAGGCCTTACAGCTGCGTTCTATATGCAAAAAGAAGCACAAGCAAAAGAATTGCCATTAGATGTCGTACTTGTCGAGTCGTCATTACGTCTTGGCGGAAAAATTCAAACATTAAGGAAAAACGGTTTGATTATTGAACGTGGACCAGAATCCTTTTTTGATCGTAATGGAGCTGTCCATTCCTTAGCACAGGAATTAGCTATCGAGCAGGAGCTAGTGACAAGTAATACAGGACCAACTTATGTGGCGGTGGGTCGCCATCTTTATCCAATTCCAAGTAGCTTGATGTCAGGTGCAACGCCACATGTTTCTTCATTTATTATGTCTGGTTTGTTTTCGTTAAGTGGGAAAATACGGGCGGCAGGAGATTTTTTTATTCCACGTTCTACTCAAAGTGAAGACCAACCACTAGGGGCATTTTTTAGAAGAAGATTTGGTGCAGAAGTAGTAGAAAATTTAGTTGAACCACTGCTTGCGGGGACATTTGCAGGTGATATTGAGCAATTAAGTATGCAATCTACTTTTCCAGAGTTGTATCAATTAGAGCAACAATACCGTAGTTTATTAGTTGGTATGAAAAAATCAGGTACTAATTTTTTAGATAATCATATCGTAGCTGAAAATAAAGGAATTTTTCAAACGTTTCAAAATGGCTTGGAGACGTTAGTGGAAAATCTTGAGGCATCATTGGCAGCAGGGACAGTTATGAAAGGTGTAAAAGTCGAAGAAATTGAGCACAATCCTGATGGCACAGTTCAGGTTATATTAAATAATTTTTCTACGATTCATGCAGATGCGGTTGTGATTGCAACACCATTTCATATGGTAGAAAAAATGTTTAGTAAACAGGCATTGCTAACGGAATTAAGCACAATGAAGGCTGCTACCATTGCAACGGTCACTATGGTATTTAAAAAAGAGCAAATGGCTGAATTAGATGCATTATCATTTTATGTTTCTCGCAACAGTGATTTTTCTATTACGTCTTGCACATGGATGAACCGAAAATGGACGAATATGGTCCCCGAAGAATATATTGTATTACGTAGCTATATTGGGCGAGTAGGCGACGAAACCATTGTAGCATTATCGGATTTGGAAATTGAAAAAACTGTGTTATCTGATTTAGAACGAGCAATTGGTGTAGAGGGTGTTCCACTTATGACAGTCGTTTCTCGTTGGCAAAATGCAATGCCACAATATACGGTAGGACATGAAGAAAAAATCACACGCATTAAACAGGAGCTTCAAACCCATTTTCCAACTGTCAAATTAGCAGGTAGTTCTTTTGAAGGAATTTCGATTCCTGAATGTGTTGAGCAAGGAAGAAATGTTGCTCAAGAAATTATACAAGAATTTGTAAGTACAGGGAAATGAAGAAAAGGACGTACACTGGATGGATAGTCAGTGTACGTCCTTTTCATATAGAATGGAGCTATGAGATACGGTGACAGGACCAAACAATACCGCCCGAATTAGCACCACCAAGAGTTAACCCAATTGTTAACCCATTAGCATTATAAAATAAATCAATCGCATCGCCTGCATTTAATTCTACTTCACCAGTTAATGTTACTGTTCCATTTCCGAGAACAGCACGTAATGTAAGAAGTGTAACGGCAACATTTAATACTGGGAAAAGTCCACTAATTAAGTTAGTTGAAGCATTGCGACGGATAGCAAAGGATGGGTTGATACCAGCGCCTAAGCTTAATGTGATAGCAGCGGTTGTGGAATAGTTGATGGTTGCTTCAAAGCAATATCTACCTGTAGTTGGGACAGTAAATATACCTGTTGTTGGATTAAATGCTGGTGTTGTGAAGTATGGCGAAGCAACACTCCAGTTACCGATTGTAGTAGAACCACTAACGGTAAGCGTACTGACAAAGGCAGAAAACCCTTCTGTAAATGCCGGTCCAGTGGCCCCAGTAGCGCCTGTTGCTCCAGTAGGTCCGGTATTGCCAGTGGCCCCAGTAGCGCCTGTTGCTCCAGTAGGTCCGGTATTGCCAGTGGCCCCAGTAGCGCCTGTTGCTCCAGTAGGCCCGGTATTGCCAGTGGCCCCAGCAGGTCCGATTTCACCAGTAGCTCCGGTAACACCTGTTGCTCCAGTAGGCCCAGTAGCTCCGGTAGCACCTGTTGCCCCGGCAGGCCCGATTTCACCAGTAGCCCCAGTAGCACCAGTAGTGCCTGTTGCCCCAGCAGGTCCGATTTCACCAGTAGCTCCGGTAGCGCCTGTTGCCCCAGCAGGCCCGATTTCACCAGTAGCCCCAGTAGCTCCAGTAGGACCTGTTGCCCCTGTCGGTCCAGTAGCCCCTGTCTCACAGCAACAAACAGGCTTAACAGGCCAAATAGGACAATTTTGGTTAGGTATATTTCGTTTAGTACAAACGCATGGGTAAGAATTACATCTATTACATACCTTATCTAAAAAATTTCCGAAATGCACAAAAGTCCCTCCTTTCCTCTATAGGTTATTCAGAGAAAACAATAGGAGATAGACTACTAACTAAAACTCCGTGGAAATTCAGTTATATTCACAAAAATCTTATATGTTTGTATACTTAACTATTTTTCTCCTTTTGTAAAAGTGTTTTAAAATAACTTCGATTATGAATAATTCTTGCGTCCTGTGTTAAAAAAGAGCCTGCCAACTCATTATGCGTATTGGCAAGCTCATATTGTTGGATGCGGTCATAAAGTACGCAAAGCTGTAAATGTGGTAACCAAGTAGTATAGGCTTTATTTTGAAAAGGAGCATGAGTAGGCTGCTGGAGTGAAAGGGCTTGTGTATACCAATAAATTGCCTCGTGATTTTTATGTTGTTCCATAAAATGATAGCCAAGTCGACAACAGGCTTCTGGACGAGGAATATCGTATTCTAGGCTTCTGAGAATGGAATGAATATAATTATCGGTATCTTGTAAATGAGCATAACAGTCTGCTAGTTTGTAGCAAGCTCGAATATTATCTTCTATCCAACCTAATTTTGATATTAAAAATTGTTCATAATAAAAAAGAGCTTCTTCAAATTGACCATGATCAACTAGTTCATTCGCAAAATAAAATGTATCACGAGGAGAAAGTGTTTGACCAGATTGAATAAGCTCCTTATAAATAGTGATATTGCGCATATGGTCGTGATGGAGTGGAAGGTGACTAATGGCAATATCACTATCAAATAGTTTGCCACTAACTTCTAAATATTCATGTACAGCACCAATCCATTGGAATTGTTTATCTCTTCGTACTAAACGATAACGTCGTAATAGTGAATCCACCTTCCCTTCCTGATCAAAGCTTAAATGATAATTCATAGAAACAGCATCTATATCAGATGGGAGAGATTCTTTCAATTGTTTTAATTTCTGTTGATCTTCTACTGCTAACACATCATCTGCGTCGAGCCAAAGAATATAATCCTTTGTAGCTTGCTGAAAGGAATAATTTCGAGCAGCAGCAAAATGCTGAATCCATTCAAAATCAAAAACCCTATCTGTAAATTGAAGAGCAATCTGTTTTGTATTATCTGTCGAGCCTGTATCCACAATATTGATTTCATCAACGAATGCTTGAACAGATTCAAGGCATCTTCCGATAACGTCCTCCTCATTTTTAACAATCATACATAAACTAATGGACACCATATGACTGATTCCTCCTTAGGCTTATCTTGGATAGTATATGTAGGAGCGATGAGCAAAGGTGTACGATTTGTCATAAAATGACCTATCAACTTTCACGCAGATTTCACAATTATCAAGTATAGTAGAAGGGAAGAGGTGATGATAGTGAAAAAATGGATACTGCTCCTGTTTCTCCTCATACTTATCACAATACTAGCTAGTTGTAAAAATCAGGCATTTGAACCGATTCAATTAGAACAAACCTTTATTGCTTCTTTGAATATACAGGATACCTCCTTGAATTTTATTGATTCTCAAGGGACTATCCTGAAAACATGGTCATTTGACAAAGCCTATACAGGAGCAACATTGCTTGGTCCTGATCAGCTATTATTGTTTGGACATCAATTAGATCAAATAGATGTTTATACATTATCAACAGGACAAAAGCTATATTCCAAAAAAGTGAAGCTAGGGACAACCAATGTTTACTATGCGGACAAGACAAAGCAATTTTTTATTGCAAACAGTATGACCAATACGGTAACAAGTTTTGATGAACATGGTAAGGAGCTTGTTACACAACAAGTTGGTAATTACCCAATGTCGATGGAAGCTTTTCAAGACCACTTATATGTTATTAATTTTAAGGATACGACATTATCTGTGTTAGCTATGAAGGATTTAAGCGTTGAACAGGAATGGACAATCCCTAAATCTGCTCATGGTATAGCGATTATTGAAGAAACAAACGAGCTATGGATTGGTGGGCATGGGGAAGGAAGTAAGCCTAATCGGACCATTAAGCGTTATCAGTTAGAGACAGGTGCGCTGGTGGGAGAAATCGATACACCACTGATGCCTGTTGGATTAACGAAAACGAAGGATGCTGTACTCGTTGTTAGTCATGGGCATAATGAATTGTATGTAGTAGATTGGGATGGTCATGTGAAGTGGCATTTAGAAGTGGGCGCCAATCCGTTTGTTGTGAATCAATTACAGGCGTATATTGTCGTTGCTGGTTATGATGACCATACATTGTATTTTATAAAAAATGGTCAAATTGAGAAAACTGTGGATGTTGGAAAAGGAGCATTCCAATTGTTGGTAAGGGAGGGAACGTCATGACCACTGTATTAATTGTTGATGATGAGCAGGATATGCGAAATTTAATCCAAATGATGCTGAAAAATTCTAATTTTGAAACCTTTACAGCAGCAAGTGGTTTAGAAGCATATGACATCATTGTGCGAGAACAAATCGATTTAGTATTACTGGACGTCATGATGCCACATGAAGATGGCTTTACCGTTTGTCAAAGTATTCGGGCGATGTCCAATGTGCCTGTTATTTTTTTAACGGCTCGTGATTCCAATGAAGATAAAGTAAAGGGCTTAACATTAGGTGGCGATGATTATATGATTAAACCTTTTACAATAGAAGAATTACTGGCACGTATTCAAGCCGTGTTACGAAGAAGTGGCACCAATCTAATTGACACGCAGCCAAAGCATATTGTCATGGGCTCTATTAAATTGGAGGAAGTGTCTCGCAAAGTGTTTGTCCATGATAAAAGCATACCATTGACATTAAAGGAATTTGAATTACTACAGCTATTTATGAAAAATGCTGGTACTGTGTATACAAGAGAGCAATTGTTAGAGCGTATTTGGGATCTTGATTATGTAGGTGGTACACGAACGGTGGATACACACATTAAGACATTACGTTTAAAACTTGGAAAGGAAGCGGCAGTACATATACAAACGGTGTGGGGAATAGGCTATCGCTTTGATGAAAGCACATGAAAAAAGTTTCAACTCGCATCTGGATATTGATGTTCCTCTTTTTGATTATCACAGTAGTCTTTATGTATGTGCTAACCAATTTTTTATATAAGCGACTGTATGTTGAGGATACAGAAAATATGATGATTGAAGTAGGAACGAAACTGCAAACGATTTATACAGGTGGCAGGGTAACAGATGATTTTATCGAGACGATTGAAAATTATAATGATTATTCCAACTTGAATATTTTTGCGGTGCGAAATCCACGAGAGCTTAGTGCCTGTGTACCATTTGATATTGATTATGCTACATTAATAGGCTTTGAAGAAAGACAGCAGTTATTAGCAGGGAAGTATATACAAAAAATTGGCTATGAGCCCCGCTTTGACCGACAGCTTATATCTGTTGTGTTGCCATTAGTCGATCAAAATCGGTTGGAAGGTATTATTTACATTTACTATCCATTAGCGAAAATTAGTGAATTAGCAAATCAAGAAGTTATTTTTTTAATAGGAAGCGCTTTTTTATTTTTAATTGTGATTGGTTTTGGTATTTATAAAGGAATTCGGCATATTATGCGTCCACTTAGTGATCTACAGCTTGCGGTTGAGCAAATGTCACAAGGAAATTATGGCGTGCGTGTCCCTGTCCATTCAAAGGATGAGGTAGGGAGATTATCGAGCACATTTAACACAATGGCTACGTCTATTCAACAGGAGGATGAAGCACAAAAGACCTTTTTAGCTACAGTATCACATGAACTACGAACACCGATTAGCTATGTGAAAGGTTATAGTGAAGCCATTCATAATGGCATGATTGAGGATGCACAACAGGAAGAAACCATTCAGTTGATTGTCCGAGAAGCAAATCGAATGGAGCGTTTAACAAACGAATTGCTACAATTAGCTCGTATGGAAAATGAACAAACCGATATTGAGTTATATCCGATGCCACTTGCTGAAACTTTGCGTGATGTGCAAGCTATTATGAGTCAGCAGGCTAACAAAAAAAATATAACACTTATGCTAGAGGTCGATGATACATTAATCGTTGAGGCAAATGAACTCAAATTGAAACAAATTTTTATTAATATTATTGAAAATGCGATTAATTATTCCTATGAACAGGCCACTGTGGAGGTAGTCGCACAGAGCATCAATCATCATGCTGAAATTATGATTAAGGATGATGGGATTGGTATTGCATCAGAAGATTTAGCGCATGTCACTGAACGGTTTTACCGTGTAAACAAAGCAAGAAGTCGTGCAGATGGTGGCAGTGGGCTAGGATTGTCCATCGTTGAACAGTTAGTGAAACAGCTACAGGGAACGTTGGAAATTAAAAGTGAAGTAAATAAAGGCACGGTTGTGAAAATTAGGATGCCATTAATGGAGGAATAACAATGAAGAAATGGTTAGTAGCGTTAGTAGCAGTTCCAGCATTATTAGTAGGCTGTGGTGAAAAAGAGCTAAAAGAACCAAAGATGCCTGAAATGTTAGAGGTGGAAATTTTAACACCACAGGAAATCGTAATTAATGCAAAGGTTGAGCTAGCAGTCCAAGTTGAACAAGGTGGTAAAGACGTGGATAATGCGACAGTAGAATTTGAAGTATGGGAATCTGGCAAGCGTGACGAAGGTCAAATGATTGAAGGTAAGTTAGATAAGGATGGTATATACAAAGCAACTACAATCTTTGACCATGATGGTGTCTACTATATGTATGCCCATACAACGGCTAATGGCATTCATAATATGCCAAAGCAACAATTTACAGCGGGGAATCCTGATATGTCAAAGGTTTTACCTGAGGAAGAAGATGGTGATGACCATATGATGGATGGTGAGATGGAACATTCAGAGCATGGTAAAAAGGAAACGAATCATCATTAACTATAGTTTAGCGTCAATATTTATGTGCAACTAGGAGTTGAATTGGCTACCAGTAATATTATGTCTTGGCGTGTTTACATCTGTATACATACTAACTTATTTGTTAGTAGTGGATACAGATGTTTTTTTATTTAGCGCAGTTGCAATTTATCAATAATTCGCTCTATAAGGGTTCATAAAATTTTATTTAATAAATTACACTTATCTACTTGCATTTTTTTTAGAATGGGTATAATATAATGACCAGATGACCGAAATGGTTTTATGGTCATTTTAATTCAAAAAGAAAGGATGCTTGGAATGGATCGTAGACAAGAAATTCTTGAAGCGGCTGCAAAGTCTTTTACGCTATTCGGTTATAAGGCAACAACGATGGAACAAGTAGCGAAAATTGCAAATGTAGGTAAAGGTACGATTTATACATTCTTTGCAAATAAAGAAATACTGTTTCAAGAGATTGTTATGTCACTTGTGAACGAAATGAAAATAGAAGCAGATGCAGTATTAGATGCTTCCGCAAGTTTTATGGACAATGCGCATCAAGCTTTGATGAAATTGCTACAGTTCCGTGAAAAACATCTTTTATTTGCAAAGTTAATAGAGGAGGAAAAGGAACTACGCACACCAGCCG
Organism: Lysinibacillus piscis; assembly: GCF_026012395.1. GTDB lineage: Bacteria > Bacillota > Bacilli > Bacillales_A > Planococcaceae > Lysinibacillus > Lysinibacillus piscis. Next base: position 149,613 of record NZ_BRZA01000004.1, on the reverse strand, counting down.
TTAAACAAGTTTTAGCACAAATCGAAACAGAAATCATTTCCTATATTGCAGAGCTGATTCAAAGACGTATCGATACAGGTGAAATTAAAAATTGTGATGGGCAATTAGTTAGCTATTTATTGTTTAAGGCATATTTAGCATTTGTTGTGGACTGGTATGAGTCTCACGGAGAAGTGATTGAAGAGGAGAGAATTCTTAATCTTTTTCAAGAGACGATTTTTCGGGGCTTATTATTAACTTAATGTAGAAATTGGGAATTTTTTGTGTTAGAATGGCTCGATAATGATTTTGGTCAAAAATAGAGGAGTGATAGCAATATGATAAAAGCTGAGTGGCTACAAATACTCAAAACAAGAAAAATGCTTGTTTCAATTATTGCTGTATTATTTATTCCAGTTATGTATGCGGGTATGTTTTTATGGGCATTCTGGGACCCTTATAAAGAATTACCGAATCTACCAGTAGCGGTTGTCAATGAAGACAAAGGTGCTGAGATGGATGGGACAAAGCTGGATTTAGGTAATACATTAGTTGATAAGCTCGTCGATAGTGAGCAATTTAATTTTATTGAAGTATCGAAGGAACAGGCTGAAGAAGGCTTAAATGGTCGAGATTATTACATGGTTTTAGAAATTCCAGAAAATTTTTCAGAGCATGCAACAACATTGCTAGATGATAAGCCTTCTAAATTGAAGATAAATTACATCCCTAATGAAGGTTTCAACTTCTTAAGTGCTCAAATTGGTGAGACAGCAATGGATCGTATACGTGGAGAAGTAAATGCACAGGTTTCGAAGACATATGCTGAAAAATTATTTGATTCGATTGCAACAATGGGTGATGGCTTTACTGAGGCAGCAGATGGCTCTGCTAAATTAGATGAAGGTGCACAAAAAATTGCCAATGGGGCAAAAGATTTAAAAGGCTATTTAGAACAATTAGCATCAAGCACAATTGAACTGTCAAATGGCACAGATAAAATTACACAAGGTGCTAACAAGGCTGCACAAGGTGCAAATGATTTATCAACAGGTTTAGTGAAATTACAAGATGGTACAGTGCAATTACAGCAAGGCGCACAGCAAGCAGCAAATGGCGCAGCAAGTTTGCAACAAGGTGTAGCACAATATACAGATGGTGTAGCGAAAGTACAAGGTGGTTTAGCTACATTAAATGAGAAACAGCAACAAATTAGTGCAGGTGCAGCATCGATTGCCGAAAGCGCTGGTACATTAAATGGTGCAGCAGGTCAATTAACAGCAGGCTCAGCGAAGGTAGAAGCAGGTATTACAGCATTAGCTAACCAATTACAAGGTGTGATGGCTGCATTACCAGAAGAGCAGGCAGCGGCATTAACAAAAGCATTGGCTGAGTTACAAGCAGGTAGTGCGGGCGTGCATAATGGATTAAGTTCATTATCAGCGGGTACAGAAAAATTACAAGCTGGTGCAAATCAAGTAAGTTCAGGTGCAACACAAATTGCAGCAGGGCAGGCACAAGTATTAGAGGGTGCAAATGCATTAACAGCAAAAAGTGGTGCACTAATGGAAGGAGCAAAAGGCCTTCAAGCAGGTAATGCAACACTTGCAGCAAAATTAGGTGAATTAAATGCTGGTGTCAATACAGCTGTAACAGGTTCTAAAACATTGGCATCAGGCTTAAATGAATTAGCAACTGGTACGACAACATTAAATCAAGGTACATCAACACTTGCGAGTAAATCAGGTGAATTAGCAGATGGTTCAACTACACTTGTAGATGGAACAACAGAGCTTGCTGATGGTACATCTACTCTATCTAGTAAGCTAGGTGAAGCAAGCGAGAAAGCAAATGAAGTACATGCAAATCAAGACACATATGATATGGTTGGTAGTCCAGTAGAAATAGATAAAGAAGCAGTTAACCATGTGCCAAACTATGGTACAGGTTTCGCACCATACTTTATTTCTCTTGGTTTATTCGTTGGGGCATTGTTAATTTCAATCGTATTCCCACTTGTCGAGCCAGCAATTCGTCCGAAAAATGGAACATCTTGGTTCTTAAGTAAAGTAACAGTATTAGCAGCAGTAGGGCTAATTCAAACAATCTTAACAATTGCGATTGTGAAATGGGGCTTAGGCATCGAAGTAAATAGCTTCAGCCACTTCTTCTTCACAGCGTTATTAACAAGCTATGTATTCTTAGCATTAATTCAAATGCTCGTTTCTATTTTTGGTGATCCAGGACGCTTTATGGCGATTATTGTGTTAATTTTACAATTAACAACAAGTGCAGGTACATTCCCACTTGAGTTAATCCCATCACCATTACAAGTATTTAATAAATTATTACCAATGACATATACAGTTCAAGCATTTAAAGCAAGTATTTCAACAGGTGATATGTCATTCTTAACACATAACTATATTGTGTTAGCTGGTTTCCTAGTAGCATTCTTAGCCATTACATTCGGTTACTTCATGCTGCTACACACAAGACGTTACTCTAAAGTAGCTGAAAACTAAAATCAACAGTAAAACCACTCATCGTGTAAGGTGAGTGGTTTTCTTTTGGTAAAAACTAAAATAATCAATAGAATTTTTATGAGTGGACATCAATCCAGTATTTTTTCTATGATTGTCATCATCTTTTTACGGTGAGAGACAAAAAAAGTAGCTGACACGCTTATCAGCTACTTGGATTTATAGGCAGTTACATTTGTCACAAGTGTTGTGGTAGCATTCGCTTTGCTCGTCGATATGTTCACCGCACTTCGCACATTGTTTAGTAGGTAGGTTTTTGAAAAATTCGATTACGTTTTCTAACATCATATATTCCTCCGATTATTGGTTAGTTTGATTGAAAATTCTGATTTTTTGTGATAAAAAATTTTGTGACTGATGCTAAGCCTTATAGGTGATTACATTTGTCACAAGTGTTGTGGTAGCATTCGCTTTGCTCGTCGATGTGTTCGCCACACTTCGCACATTGTTTTGCAGGTAGATTTTTGAAAAATTCGATTACGTTTTCTAACATATGATTCGCCTCCTTCATATTTTCTGTACTATTACTGTTTTGATATATTGAATTGTATTATAACAGATATACTTAGTCAATATTTATTTTGACTTTTCTGAAAATTTAATGTGTTATAAACAATTACATTTGTCACAAGTGTTGTGGTAGGATTCGCTTTGCTCTTCCATTTTTTCACCACACTGTGTACATTGCTTTGCAGGCAGGCTTCTGAAGAATTCCATAATATTATCTAGCATCGTTCATTCCTCCTTTTAAGTATTTCTGTACTATTACTGTTTTATATATTGTTTATTGTATTATAACAGATGTCTTTCGTCAACACAAAATGCCTAATTTACGTTAAAATAAATGGGAACACCTTATAAAGGAGGAAAAAACGATGATTTTCGTTGATAATAAAGGGATTCATGATCCACGTATTAATCTTGCTATTGAGGAATATTTACTGAAAACGATGGATGTAGAGAAAGAGCCTGTGCTACTGTTCTATATCAACCAGCCTTCCATCATCATTGGTAAAAATCAAAATACGATTGAGGAAATTAATACAGATTATGTAGAGGATAACGGTATTATTGTGGTACGCCGTTTGTCAGGGGGTGGTGCAGTTTATCACGACTTGGGCAATTTAAACTTTAGCTTTATTACAAAAGACGATGGCGATAGCTTTATGAATTATAAAAAATTCACACAGCCAGTAGTAGATGCTTTAGCGAAGTTAGGTGTCAATGCAGAGCTTTCAGGACGTAATGACATTTTAGCAGAGGGGCGTAAAGTTTCAGGGAATGCCCAATTCTCAACAAAAGGGCGCATGTTTAGTCATGGTACATTGATGTTTGATACGGAAATTGATGCAGTCGTTTCTGCTTTGAAAGTGAAACAGGATAAAATTGAATCAAAAGGCATCAAATCTATCCGTTCACGTGTAGCGAATATTTCGGAGTTTTTACAAAAACAAATGACAATTGAGGATTTCCGTTTAGAAGTTTTAAAATCAATCTTTGGTGGAGAAGAGCATATTCGTTATTATGAATTAACAGAGGAAGATTGGGCTAATATTCAAAAGCTGTCAGCAGAACGTTACCAAACATGGGAATGGAACTATGGCAAATCCCCACGTTTTAATATTCAAAAGACACATCGCTTCCCAACTGGTGGTATTGATATTCGTTTAGAAGTCAATCATGGTGTCATTGAGGAAGCACATATTTTCGGCGATTTCTTCGGTGTAGGCGATATAGCTGATGTAGAGCAGCGACTCATTGGAGCAAATTATGATAGAACGGCGATAGCGGAGGTATTGAAGGATATTGACATTCCTACATACTTCGGTGGCATTACAACAGAAGACTTTTTACAATTGATTTATTAAATACGAAATGCTAAAAGGTTCGGTGGCATCTTTGTGAAAATGGAGAAATGATTTGTAGATAAATGACTGAAAGAGGACTTTTTACTACGATTCTAATCTTTTTTCAATAATAAAAGCGTAATCCTTGTAACAATCATTTTATTAGAGATATTAAAAGTAGTTACTACTCACATGATAGATGTCATAAAGAATGGATGGCTCCAGCATTAAAATTGGAGAATCCTTACCTGTTCTTCTTTCAAAGTAACAGTGAGGAGCCATTATATTGTTTCCTACTGTTCACAGGAGAACACCTTTGCAGAATGGTTGATTGGAGTGGAGCCAGCGTGACTCCTAGGGGACCGAGCGTCACAGATGAGACCCTGAGGCTAACACGATGTTAGTCATAAAGGCGTTGTCACAGGACGTGACGCTCTTAGCCTTTGTTCCTTCCTTATGAGTGAAGCGGCTCATCGGACGCCCCTGGAAGCTCTGCTCTGTGCGAAAGCGTGAGTGCAACGTAGCGACAGCAACAAAGCACGCTGGCGGAACGGAAATCAACTCTCGCTTTGCTAAAAGTGCTTTTTCTGCTATTGATAGTATCTTGTTGCAACAAAATGAAAAGGTTCGGTGGATAATTATATCATCGAACCTTTTTTTGGTATAATAGAGAGATGAGGAGGTGTTCATGGTGGAAAAGCACCGAATATTTATCGTGGAAGATGATGTGAAAATTGCGTCATTACTTGCTGAAACATTGAGAAAATATCAGTATGAAGTTGAAATTATTCAGGATTTTGAGCGACTTATTGAAGAGTTTACAGTATTTAATCCGCATATGGTATTGCTTGATATAAATTTACCAGCATATGATGGCTATTATTGGTGTCGTCAATTGCGTCAATATACAACATGTCCGATTTTATTTATTTCGGCACGTTCTGGAGAAATGGACCAAATTTTTGCTTTAGAAAATGGTGGAGATGATTTTATTACGAAGCCATTCAACTATGAAATTGTGCTGGCAAAAATTCGTAGTCATTTACGCCGTACTTATGGAGAGTATGCCGCAAAACAGGAAGAGCGTACAATCAAACAAGGGCAGCTTACACTTCATTTAGAACGTATGGAGCTGCATAAAAATGACCTAGAAATACCACTACAGAAAAAAGAATGTATTATTTTAGAGCTGTTAATGAGCAATGCACCAAAAGTTGTCACACGTGAGCAATTGCTTGAAGAATTATGGGATGACCAAGCCTTCGTTGATGAAAATACGTTGAATGTGAACATGACCAGAGTGCGCAAAAAATTAGCGGATTATCATATTACCTCGACAATTGAAACTGTGCGTGGAGCAGGTTATCGCTTTATGTTAAGTGCGGGTGAGCTATAGTGAGCTGGAAATTATTTTTACGTGATTATGCCTCATTTATTGTATTTCAACTAATATTAGTGGGCTTTATTATGGTTTTGTATAGCTTAGATGGCTTCCGCAATGTAGATACGGCAATTTATACATTTAGTATTAGCTTAGTATTGCTAGCCTCCTTTCTCTTTGTACGTTATTTAATGAGGCAGCGTTATTTAGCGAAAATTGCCCAACTTCCTAAAACGATGGAAGACGTATTGCTCAAAAGTGCAAAAACGCCAGAAGCTACCCAAGCCGAAAAATACATGCACGAACTATACCGGCTTTATCAGCATGAACTACATGCATTATATGCGAGCCAAAAGCGTCATGAGCAATTTATGAATCAATGGGTGCACCAAATGAAAACGCCACTTGCGGTAATGGAAATGCTGTTACAAGATGAACGTCCATTGGATAAAAAGAATGTGCAGGAAGAAATGGACCGTTTGCGTAGAGGGCTGGATATGGTATTAGTGAATGCACGATTGGATAATTTCGAAGAAGATATGCAGGTGGAACAAGTGTCTTTAAAGGCAATTGTGACAGCTACTGTGAATGAAAATAAACGTTTATTTATTACAAAGCGTGTGTTTCCAGAAATTCATATCGACGAAGATATCATTGTTGCGAGTGATTCCAAATGGCTACGCTTTATTATTAGCCAATTCATTACGAATGCGGTGAAATATACATTTGAAGCAAATAAAAAAATTGTCATTTCAGCTATACAATCGACAGATTCAGTGCAGTTAGCTGTTTGTGATGAGGGAATAGGTATTCCAATATCTGACCTTTCTCGTGTAACGAAAGCCTTTTTTACAGGAGAAAATGGTCGTAAAACAGGGGAATCTACAGGAATGGGGCTATACTTGGCAAAGGAAATTTGTGAGAAGTTAGGGCATACATTAGCGATTACATCAGAGGTTGGCAAAGGGACAGTTGTAACAGTGACATTTACAAACTAGGAGGAGTCGAGTTGAGAGAGTTACGTGTAGGTGAGTGGGTTTTAAACGTGAAGGAAGAAAAAACAGAACATCATAATGCAGAAAATTGCAAAAAACATGGCTGTTTATTGAGTGAAAATTTCCGTCAAGCAAGCTGTTTAGTCGATGAAGATGTTCTGGGCTTTTCAAATATGCTAGGTTTAGATTTACACAACCCTACTACACTTCAGGCATTACCAGTAGCAGGCAATCAAGTGATGTATAGTGGCTACTATACAATTTGTGGTGAAATTATAGCGGGTGAAATCGATGCATGGGACATGATTGTTGGGCAACATTGTTTTAGTCTGGTGGAAGAAGATGATTTGGGTACACGATTGGCAGAGCCTTATTTTCAAATTGGCTTTGAGGTTGTTTTACAATGGCTGCTCCCTGAATCAATCGAATTAGTCGGGAAATAGGGTGAAGAACGATGCCGATTTTGCAAATTAAAGATATCACAAAGGTGTATGAAGGAAAAGTGACACATCGTGCACTAAACCAATTGAGCTTTGATGTAGAGCTAGGTGAATTTTTAGCAGTCATGGGACCATCAGGGAGTGGGAAAACGACATTATTAAATGTTATTTCAACAATTGATGAACCAACAAGTGGTGAAATCATTGTGGACGGTATGAATCCACATCAATTAAATGCGACAGAGTTGGCTTATTTTAGAAGACGACAATTAGGCTTTGTGTTTCAAGATTTTAATCTTTTACCTACGCTAACGGTGGAAGAAAATATTGTGCTGCCATTAACGTTAGACCAACAGCCATTAGAGGTAATGGAAAGTCGTTTAACTAGCATTGTTGAAAAGTTGGATTTAACAGCTATCTTACCGAAGCGACCAAACGAAATATCTGGTGGCCAAGCACAGCGAACAGCTATTGGGAGGGCATTGATACATAATCCAAGCCTGATTTTAGCAGATGAACCAACAGGAAATTTAGACTCCAATTCTTCACGAGATGTTTTGGAATTATTAACGAAAATTAATCAAGAGCGAAAAACGACTATTGTCATGGTGACACATGATCCGATTGCAGCAAGTTATTGTGATCGTGTGTTATTCATTAAGGATGGCGAATTTTTTAATGAAATTTATAAAGATGATCGACGCCAAATGTTCTTCCAGCGTATTTTAAATGTTTTAAGTTTATTAGGGGGAGGACAAGTGGGTGACCTTTCGACAATTCGCTTACCGTAATGTGATACGCAATAGTCGTATATATGGCGCTTTTTTCATGGCTAGTTTCTTTTCTGTGGCTGTCTTTTTTATCTATTCCATGTTAATGTTCCATCCTGATATTGAACGAGGGATTTTAGGAGAGGTTTCATTAATTGGTATGGTTGGCGCAGAAATCGTACTCGTGCTGTTTACCTTATTTTTTTTATACTATTCGTTGAGTGCCTTTTTAGAAGCAAGGTCACATGAGTTTGCCATTTTACTGCATCTTGGGATGGAAAAGCGTCAAATGAATCGACTTGTGTTTTTGGAAACCATGATTATCGGTGCTGGCTCCATTATCGTAGGGATTATTTTTGGCTTTTCTTTTTCGAAGTTCTTTTTTATGATTGTTCGTGAAATTTTACATTTGAATAAATTATCATTGTATGTTTCGTGGCAGCCTTTTTTACTAACGATTGGTGTCTTTATGAGTGCCTTTATTGTGATTTCTTTTATTAGTGTGTATTTTACACGTGTACGGAAATTGCGTGATTTAATGAAAGGCACAACAAATTATGCACAAACTTACTCGAAAGTACATGCCATATATGGGATTGGTCTTATTTTATTCACTTATTTGATTACATTAATTATTGCCCAAAAATCATTTATTAGTTTATTAGCATTGATTCCACTTTCTGCGACGGTTGGTACGTATTATTTATTCAGCGATACGATTCCTTTATTTTTAGAAATGGCTCGAAAAAAACGTCACTTTCATTGGCAACGCTATCGACTACTCTCATTAGCGGAACAGACAGATATTCTAAAAGATAACGTCAAAATGTTTTTTGTAGTGACGATGGTTTCCACATTGGCTTTTTTATCTGTAGGTATATTAGCAACAATGTCCTCCTATACGACGCAATATGACCGTTTAAATCCATTAGGGCTTGTATATAAAGGGGATATTGACAATCCATATGAAAAAAATCATATTAACTCATTACGATTGCAATTAGAGGAAAAGGGATTATCCTACCAGCTATCACGCTTTGTAGTAGTCAAACAAACATCCTCCTTTACACATAATGAAGTGGAAGTGTTTAGAGAATCAGATATGAACAGTCTAGTGTCTTCATTTAATTATCCATTAATTAATTTAGAATCAGGCGAAGCAATATTTATTCCTTATTCGGAGGAGTCACTGAAAAAATTAAAAAATAAAATTGTGCATACGATATTACAGGAAAATAATATTCCAATTACAATTGATAGTGTGTACCCTAAAATTGTTTTTCCAACGTCGATTGTGAGTGTCAATTCAATTGTGATTAGTGACGAGGACTTTGAGAAAATTACAAGACTGATTAGTTATAAGCCGATTATACAGCCCGTCTATCACCTCTTTACATTCCATATTCCACAATGGAGAGAAACGAAGGATATTGGTCAAGATATCGACCAATTTGCTAGTAGTATTTATGTAAAAAAACAAAGTAAATTTAGTCCATTTTATTTTGAAAATGCAGGTCTCAATTATTCCTATATATTAGCAACATATTCATTGTTTACATTGGTGGGTGTATTGGTCGCAACTGTCTTTTTATTAGCAGCAGGTAGTTTTGTTTATTTCAAATTACATACATCATTGGAGAGGGAAAAGCGCAAATTTGATGTGTTAAAACGAATGGGCTTAACAGATGCTGAACTGAAGAAATTAGTGAATCGACATCTTTTCCCACAATTTTTCCTGCCATGGGGTGTGGCGATGCTGCATAGTACCTTTGCCTTTTTAATGATTCAAGGGGTGCTTCGAGAGTTTATTGATGTATCGATTGCTAAAGAAGTATTTTTTGCTTTTGGCTTTTTTGTATTAATACAAATTGTGTATTTTTATTTAATTCGCTGGCGTTACATTTCACATATTCGTTCTTAATGATTTCATAGGTCTTCCACATAGTATTTTTGTGGAAGACTTATATTATGTTAAAAAAATATTTATTGATTATAAATATGTATAAGAGACAAGAAAGTGATTATTTAACATAATTTTTGCATAGTTGAAAAGATTCATTGTTTTTTCACAATATTTCTTATATAATAAGAATGAATAACGATTCATTTTATACAATAAGGGGGATGGTGTAATTGAATTTAGTTTCAAGCGTTTCACAGCAAGCAATGCAGCAGCCAGAAAAAGTGGCATATCATTTTATGGGGAAAGATACAACATACGGGGAGTTTGAATATACTGTCGGACGCTTCGCACAAGGGCTGCAAGATTTAGGGGTAGAAAAAGGAGATCATGTTGCATTTTTACTTGGAAACACACCGCATTATTTAATCGCTTTATATGCGACAATGCGTTTAGGGGCAACAGCCATTCCGATTAACCCAATTTATACAGCAGATGAAATTTCGTATATTCTACATAATGGTGATGTAAAAGCAGTGATTGCGTTAGATTTATTATTACCTTTAGTAGAAAAAGGGGTTCAGGCATTCCCACAAATACAGTCATTTATTGTGTGTGAAACGACACCGACTATTGGAGAGCAAGTCGCAGCTCTATCAGATGATGTAAAAGCAAAAATCCATTTATTTTCACAAGTAGTTTTGAAAGCGCAAACATCATTGCCAGTTGTTGAAGTAACAGAGGATGATACAGCTATTATTTTATATACATCTGGTACAACAGGTAGTCCAAAAGGGGCAATGCTTACACATGGCAACGTTTATTCAAATGCAAGGGATGTAGCGAAATATTTAGAATTTCGTGCAGAGGATCGTATTATTGCTACATTGCCAGTATTCCACGTGTTTGCGTTAACGGTTGTTGTCAATGCACCTTTATTAAGTGGTGCAACGATTTTACTCGCACCACGTTTCAGCCCAATAGAAATTTTTGCTTTAGCGAAAGAGCAACAAGCAACTGTCTTTGCAGGTGTACCAACGATGTATAATTTCTTATACCAATTACCAGATAGCAATGTAGAAGATTTCTCAACAATTCGTCTGGCTATTTCTGGAGGTGCATCATTACCTGTCGCATTATTACATAATTTTGAACAGAAATTTAATGTACGTGTGTCAGAGGGGTATGGCTTATCAGAAGCATCACCAGTTACATGCTTTAATCCATTAGACCGTGACCGTAAAGCAGGCTCTATTGGTACATCGATTTGTAATGTCGAAAATAAAGTGGTAGATATTAATGGTGTGGAAGTGCCTGTTGGAGAAGTTGGTGAATTGATTGTTCGCGGTCCAAACGTGATGAAGGGGTATTATAAAATGCCAGAGGAAACAGAGATGGCAATTCGTGATGGCTGGCTATACACAGGGGATTTAGCGAAGATGGATGAAGAAGGCTATTTCTATATTGTAGATCGTAAAAAGGATATGATTATTGTAGGGGGCTATAATGTTTATCCTAGAGAGGTAGAGGAAGTGTTATTTGCACACCCGAATATTGTGGAAGCAGCTGTTGTAGGTTTCCCAGATCCAAACTTAGGTGAAGCTGTTCATGCCTATATCGTATTAAAGGATGCAACAGCAACGACAAGTGAAGAGATTTTAGCTTACTGTGCAGAGCATATTGCAAAGTACAAAATACCAAAAGTAATTGAGTTTTTAGATGAGCTACCAAAAAATACAACAGGGAAAATTTTACGACGTTCATTAAAAGAGAAGGTGTAAAGAAAAGCTTCTTTAAATAAAGTAAGGTCTATTGAGGAAATAATATCCTTCAATAGACCTTACTTATTTTATTTCGTATTAACAGTCTGTAAAATTGGATTGTTAGTATCACTTTATATACTTAGTCGACTATGGGATATTTGCTTCAATAGAGAAGATAGAGCTGTAGTGTTGAAGTAGCGAATCAAGAAATCAGTTGAATGCTTCTATGGACAAATGATAGAATCAGTCATGGAACATAACAGGAGATTTTTTAGCATATAGTAGCCAATATATTGAGATTGAAAAGCTGATAAGCATGATCTAAATGAAATGAGTTGGAACTTTTGAAAATGTATTTCGTCAAAGCCTCGAGAGTATATTGAATAAATTTATTGAGAGAAAGAGAGCCTATTACAATGTTGGAATTCATTCAAGGGTTAATTAGTTTTATCGTACATATTGATGTACATTTAGAAGAGATTATTCGTGATTTTGGCAATTGGAGCTATGTCATCTTATTTGCGATTGTTTTTGTAGAAACAGGCGTTGTCATTTTTCCATTTCTACCTGGAGATTCTTTACTTTTTGCTAGTGGGACATTAGCGGCAGCGATGGGTGCATTTGATATGTGGATACTAATTCCTGTCTTTTTAGTTGCGGCAATTTTAGGGGATACGGTAAATTATCATATCGGACATAAAGTAGGGACATCGATTCCACCTACTAGTTTATTAGGGAAAGTTGTCAAAAAAGAGCGTATGGAAGCGGCTGAAAAGTTTTTCAATAAACATGGTGGAAAAACCATTGTCATTGCCCGTTTTATGCCATTTATCCGTACATTTATCCCATTTGTTGCAGGTGCGAGTAAGATGAATTATCGTTACTTCATCTTTTATAACATTGTAGGGGCTGTATTATGGGTGTTCAGTTGTACATTATTAGGGTATTTCTTTGGCAACATTCCAATTATTAAAGATAATTTCTCAACTGTACTAATTTTAATTATTTTCATTTCTGTAATACCTGCTGTTTTGGGTGCGATTAAATCGAAAATAAAGGCTAAATAAAGTAAACCTTCAATCGGTGGGGGATTTTCTCCTCCCCCACTGAAACAGTTCATTTCCACTTCTTATTTTGAAGTAGGGATCTTACAGCCTGTTAATACGGGATAAAGTAAAACAGCCTTCAAGTGAGCTCAATCACTGAAAGGCTGTTTTTTAATTTGTAAAAAGAAAATGAAATTATAGGAGCATATAATTATTATTGGAAAAGTGCTATAATAACTATTATTTATCTTCATTCAGCAGTTCTCTTTTTGTATCGAAAGCGAAGCGACAGATACAGTTCTCTTTTTGTATCGAAAGCGAAGCGACAGATACAGTTCTCTTTTTGTATCGAAAGCAAAGCATCAGATACAGAAAGCTTCCATCTTTTTCGGTGGCAAGAGAAATGCTGATTTTTCCTGTTTAGCGGGTATTACAAGTTACGAATTTTTGTGGTGAGCTCGCCAAAATCGAGATGTAACAGAATATGAAAAATGAAATGATATAAGTGAAATGGATGTTTTCTATAGTATAGAAATATTTACTGACAGCGAAGATACCTATCATTTAGATAGAAGCAATGAAGGATTTCAACTTATATATTTAGGAGGAGGGCAGTTACATTGGAAGTATTTATTGGCAGACAGCCTATTTTTAATTTGAACGAACAAATTGTTGCTTATGAATTGTTGTATCGCAATAAAAATATGAATGCTTTCCCTATGGTTGATTCAGATGCGGCAACGCTTGAAGTGTTAGTTAACGCATTTGTTTCTATTGGCATTGAAGAAATAACAAAAGGAAAACCAGCTTTTATTAATTTTACAGAAAACTTATTGATGAGTTCCATTAATGAATATTTGAACCCAGCACATGTAGTGATTGAAATTTTAGAAGATGTACCAATTACGCCAAAGTTAGTAGCACGTGTGGTGGAATTAAAAGCATTTGGCTATAAAATTGCTTTGGATGATTTTGTTTTAGAGGAACATGTTCAAGTGTATGACGAATTATTTGCACATATTGATTATATTAAAGTGGATTTTTTGGCTACTTCCCTGACGGCACGATTAGAAATTGAAAACAAAGTAAAAACCAAATTTCCACATATCAAATTGTTAGCTGAAAAAGTAGAAACACGGACACAGTTCAATGTAGCTAAACACTCTGGTTATGAGCTATTTCAAGGCTATTTTTTTGAAAAACCACAAATTTTGAAGGCTACGGAAATACCTGCTAATACATTGCAATATTTGCATATTATTTCTTTATTAAAAGAAGATGAGCCGAATATACAGTTATTAGCAGATAATATTGAGCGTGATATTTCATTGACGTACAAACTATTACAAATGGTTAATCGTGATAATCGACAATCGAAATCAAAAGTACGTTCAGTGAAACAGGCGATTATTTTATTAGGTATTCCTAATTTACAGCGATGGATTTACTTGTTGGCTATGCGTGAAATAGATACGAATATGGATTCCGAGGCATTTAAAGAGGTAATGATTACGTCTTTATTTAGAGCCAAGGTATGTGAAAAATTAGCTAAACGTGCCTATAAAAAGAATTACTCTGAATACTTTTTAGTCGGCATGTTCTCACTTATTGATACATTGCTTCAAAGACCATTAGATATGATTTTGAAGCAATTGCCATTTTCGGCTAATGTGATTGATACTATTTTAGGTCACCAAACGGAAATGACGCCTTATTTGGAATTTAGTATGGCACTTAAAAAATTAGAGTGGGAGAACATTAATAGGCTAGCTGCTCAAATTGATGTAGATGTATATACAGCAGATGTTCTCTATGGTGAGGCAATGGAATGGGCAGAAAAATCATTGTAAATCTGTGATTTATGCATCAATCATATACTCTTTACTGGGTTGAAGTTCTCAATTAGACATCTATTTGTTATAATCATTTGGTCTTAGAAAATTTCAATAGTTAAAGTGGGCGTGAAAGATGATGAATCAACCATATAGTGTGAAAGAGAGCATTCTGGAATACGTATATGTTGTAGTCGGTGCAGCAATTATTGCGGTCGGTTTCAATGTATTTTTATTACCTAACCAAGTAGCATCAGGTGGAGTAAGTGGTATTAGTACCATACTGCATGGCTTGTTCGGCTGGAATCCTGGGTATGTGCAGTATGCATTCAATATTCCACTGTTTCTTGCAGGGGTTATTTTATTAGGAAAAAAGTTTGGGATTAAATCATTTATTGGTACCATCACATTGCCTTTTGTGGTCATCATCACAAATGAATGGCAGCCATGGACAGATAATCCGTTACTTGGTGCACTTTTTGGTGGTATTGTGGTTGGGCTGGGTATTGGACTTGTTTTTAAAGGACAGGCTTCTACTGGTGGAACAGATTTACTTGCACAAATTATTACAAAATATACAGGTATCTCTCTAGGGACGAGTGTATTGCTTATTGATGGTGTGATTGCGGTAAGTGCAGCTATTGTTTTCGATTTAGAAAAAGGGCTATATGCGTTAATTGGCTTATACGTAACAACAAAAACAATTGATATTATTCAACTTGGTTTTAGTCAATCAAAAATGGTTTATATTATTACGAATAAACAAGATGAAGTACGAGATGCCATTTATGCTGAAGTGAATCGTGGTGTTACGAAACTACCAGCTATCGGTGGATACACAGGAGAAGAGCGACCAGTTTTAATGGTAGTTGTGTACCAAACAGAATTCACAAAACTGAAACAACTGATTAAAACTGTTGATCCGACAGCATTTGTTATCGTTTCTGATGCTTATGAGGTACTAGGAGAAGGTTTCAAACGTGCATAAATTTGGTATACTAATCCTTGTAAGCTATGAATGATGAGGAGGGGTACTCATGAAAAAAGCGATGTTAACATTAGTAGCTGGCTCTGCTATCTTTTTAGCTGCTTGTGGTGGCGGAGACAAAGAATCTACAGGCGGTGAAACGGCTCCATTAGATGGAGAAACGATTGCTAAAAAATCTTGTATTATGTGTCATGGTGGAGAACTGACAGGACAAGGTAATACACCAGCTATCAATGATATTGGTGCTCGTTTATCTGAAACAGAAATTTTAGATATTATTAAAAACGGTAAAAATACGATGCCAGCAAATGTTGTTAAAGGTGCAGAGGCGGAAGCTGTTGCAAAATGGTTGGCTACACAAAAATAACACAGAAAAACTAGCGGTGCTCAAATCCGCTAGTTTTTTGTTTATAAATGCCATTGGATAATTTAAAGAAGTGTAAATACATTTTTTTTCTATATAAACATGATAAAATGAAACAATATTCAATTCCTTTGAAAATGGAGGCTTCTCATAATGGTCGTAATTTATACAAGAGACATCATGGAGAAATTTAATTTAGAGCTGTTAGCAGGTGAGGAAGGAATCGGTAGAACAATTGTTACGAGTGATATTTCGAGACCAGGTCTTGAAATGGCTGGCTATTTTACCCATTATCCAGCAAATCGTGTGCAGCTTCTTGGTACAACAGAGCTATCCTTTTTTGAGATGCTTCCTGCTGATGTCAAGTTGGAACGTATGCGTTTATTATGCTCACAGGATACACCAGCAATCATTATTTCACGTGATTTAGAAGTACCAACAGAATTGTTACAAGCGGCTAATGAAAAGCATGTCCCAGTATTTAAAACACATATGACAACAACTAAATTCTCAAGTAAGCTAACGAACTACTTGGAAGGTCGATTAGCGCCAACAACGGCTGTGCATGGGGTTTTAGTGGATGTATATGGAATTGGTATCCTGATACTTGGACAAAGCGGTGTAGGGAAAAGTGAGACAGCGCTAGAGCTTGTGAAAAAAGGGCATCGCTTAGTAGCGGATGATTGTGTAGAAATTCGTCAAGAATCGGAGAATCTTATAATTGGTAGCCCTCCACCATTACTAGAGCATTTGCTAGAAATTCGTGGTGTTGGGATTATTGATATTATGACTTTGTTTGGAGCGAGTGCAGTACGTCCCTACAAACGGGTTACACTAGTGATTGAATTGGAAACATGGGATCCTGAAAAAATGTACGATCGTTTAGGATTAGAAGAAGAAAAGATGAAAATTATTGATACTGATTTAACGAAAATGACCATTCCTGTAAGGCCTGGACGCAATGTTTCCGTTATTATTGAAGTGGCAGCAATGAACTATCGTCTGAAACGTATGGGAATTAATGCTGCAGAGGAATTTACTAGACGTTTAGATGAAGTCATTGCATCATCATCAGATGAATTAGATGATTAATGAAGTGAAAGGATGTAAATTATGGATTTGATATTATTAGAAATTAATCCAATAGCATTCCATCTAGGACCAATTCCTGTCCGATGGTATGGTTTATTGATTGTATCAGGTATTATATTAGCGTATTTTGTTGGACAGCGAGAGGCAGTTAAACGAGGATTACCAGAAGACTTTTTAGCAGATTTATTATTATGGGCTGTACCTATTTCCATTATTTGTGCGCGTATTTATTATGTAGCCATGAGCTGGGATGCTTATCGTGAGACACCAAGTCGAATTATTGAAATATGGAATGGTGGTATTGCTATCCATGGTGCACTGATTGGCGCATTTATAACAGCATATGTCTTTACTCGTATTAAAAATATTAGCTTTTTACGTGTAGCTGATATTTTAGCACCAAGTTTGTTAATTGGACAAATTATCGGACGTTGGGGTAATTTTATGAATCAAGAGGCATATGGAGGTCCTGTCTCTCGTACATTTTTAGAAAATTTAATGTTACCTGATTGGATTATTAATCAAATGTATGTGGCTGATTTAGGTACATATGTGCATCCAACATTTTTATATGAATCATTATGGAATGTAGTTGGCTTAATCATCTTATTAGTATTACGCAAAGTGAATTTACATCGAGGAGAAATTTTCTTTAGCTATTTGATTTGGTATTCGATTGGACGTTTCTATATTGAAAGCATGCGTACAGATAGCTTGTATTTAGTAGGGGATTTACGTTCAGCACAAGTAGTCTCAATCATTGGGATTGTAGTAGGGCTTGGAGCCATTATTTATCGACGTATAAAAACGAAACCAGTAGTAAACTATTTAGACAATAAATAAGAGGTGTCAAATATGACTATAAAGGCTTTATTATTTGATTTTGATGGAACATTACTGAATACAAATGAGCTTATTATCCAAACCTTTATGCATGTATTAAATAAAAGATTTCCTGGGCAATATTCGCCAAAAGATTGCTTAAAATTCATTGGTCCGTCATTAACACAAACATTTAGTGAGCTTGCTCCTGGTGAAGAAGAGGAACTAATCGCCCAATATCGCACATGGAATGAGGCACATCATGATGAATTAATTACCGAATATCCAGATGTTGTCTCAACATTAGAACAATTAAAGGCAATGGGGCTCAAATTAGCAATTGTCTCTACTAAGCGCAATGAAACAATTCAACGTGGGTTAACATTGCTTGGAGCTAATCATTTATTTGATACGTGTATCGGCACAGATGATGTACAAAATGTAAAGCCAGATCCAGAGCCTGTGTTACTTGCTTTAAGTCGTTTAGGCATAGCAAAAGAAGAAGCAATCATGATTGGGGATAATTCACATGATATTGAAGCAGGTCATCATGCAGGAGTGAGAGCAGCAGGTGTGGCTTGGGCAATTAAGGGTGAGGCTTACTTGCAACAGTTTAAACCTGATTATATGTTGCAACATATGTCGGATTTAGTGACAATTGTGAAAGAGGGCTGAGAGATATATGGCACGTAAAACAGAACGCTATCGTGTTGAGGGGGCTAATTCTCTGTGGCAAATGTATGATACGGTATCCTTTTGGAAGGTGATGAAATGTTTTCTTATCATTCAAATTGGGCGCTATACACCTTCTTTACGTGTGAAAAATTGGCTCTATCGTACATTTTTAAAAATGGATATCGGTAAGCAAACATCACTTGCACTTATGGTGATGCCAGATACAATGTTTCCAGAGCGTATTCATATCGGTGATAATACAGTCATTGGTTTCAATACTACGATATTGGCACATGAATATTTAATAAAGGAATATCGTTTAGGGGATGTCCATATTGGTAATGAAGTGATGGTAGGTGCAAATTCTACTATATTACCAGGTGTGACAATTGGTGATGGTGCTACTGTCTCGGCTGCAACGCTTGTACATAAAGACGTACCAGCAGGCTGTTTAGTTGGAGGAAATCCAATGCGTGTTATTTATACAGCTGAGCAAATGGTTGAACGTAATAAGCTACTACATTCAACATAATAAAAGCTGTTCTAAGCTAGGGAGAAAACCCTGTTTAGAACAGCTTTTTATCTTTAGTGAGCGTTTAGACATCGACTGAATTTACAATATTTGCTGGGGGTAAGCCCATATACAATTTTAGATATTGGCGAATGAATGTTTAATTTACACCATGAGCTGCATCATATTGAGGTTTGAATTCACAATTATCATGATCGCCTAAGCAAGTAGTTTCAGCATAGGCTGATTTAATTGCTGTGCCATCAACATCTTCTGTTGCATGCAGTGTTACTTTATCACCAGGATAATACTCGCCTTTACAAATACTTACAATCATATGTTCACTAAGTTGTACGAATGGACATGCCATGATAAATCCCTCCTATGTTTTCTAGTATGTTTGTTGTTGATGTTATTCTATAATGGATTTTTAAAAATGTATATTAAAAAATAAAATGAGAATAATAATCAATAGAAATATTGATAGAATAAGTGTTTAAATGATAATAAGAGTGATAATCATTTTTGGTTAGTTAGACTTTTAATTATTTCAAGATAATAAAAGTATTGATAGATTGATTATTCTGATAATTAAAGGTGTGAAAAGTAGATGTTTTTTATTTTTTATAAAAATATCTATAATAATAAAAATTCAATTGTCACATTTTAGACACATTCTCATTCTCAATAGCGCTTTCATTATTAGAATCTCCATTTGCCATAGGACGAGTGGTAGTTTTATATGTATAATTAACAGAAAAATCAGTATTTAATAGTTATTAATTTGATTCATTGACGGAATGTTAGAAATAAGATAGAATACTTTCATTATCTAATACACTAGTGAAGTGAAGTATCGAGTGAGGATGTGTCAAAATGTCATTTATTAAAAAATTTGAAAAACCTTTAGGGATGCGTGATACATTACCTAAAATCTATGAAAAAGTTGAAACGATTAGAAGTATAGGGAGAGAGTTTTTAATTACAAGAGGGTATGTATTTATTAAAACACCCACAGTTGAATATTTTGACACAGTAGGTAAAGCCTCTGCTATTACGGATACACAATTATTCAAATTAGTAGATAGCCAAGGAAACACATTAGTGCTAAGACCTGATATGACAACCCCTATTGCTCGTGTAGCAGCCTCAAAACTATTGAAAGAGATGATTCCACTACGTCTTGCTTATTTTGCTAGCGTTTTTCGTGCACAGGAAACAGAGGGAGGAAGACCAGCAGAATTTGAGCAAATGGGCATCGAGCTTATTGGTGATAATTCCGTTTTTGCTGATGCTGAGGTTATCATCACAGCATTAGAGCTATTACAGCGATTTGCTTTAACACAATTTAAAGTGACAATTGGACATGCTGGCATACTGAATTGTATTTTGCAAGATTATACGGAAAGTATAGAACAGCAGCAAATATTAAGATCATTATTAGTACAACGTAATTTTGTTGGTTTTGAAGAAGCAGTGGAATCATTCGATTTACCAAAAGCTAAGTCAGATGCTTTGTTGCAATTTATAGAAGAAGCGGTCACTGTTAATGACATTCGAGATATTGAGAAATATGTACGGAAAAATGATGCACTTACGTATATGCAGCAATTAGCGACATTGCTGGAGGCAGCCAATTTAGCAGAGTACATAGCATTTGATTTCACTTTGTCTAGCCATATGAGTTATTACACAGGCATGTTATTTGAAATATTTGCTACTGGAAGTGGATTCCCATTAGGTAATGGTGGTCGCTATGATGGTTTGTTGGATGTATTTGGTTCCAAAGTCGGTGCAACAGGCTTTAGTATTCGTGTGGATCGTTTGTTGGAAACATTAGATACCGAAGAAAGTCAGTCTCATGATACAACGGTTGTGCTATTTGAAGAAGAGCAGTTTGAAGCCGCTTTAGCTATAGTACAGGAGCTACGTGCAGTGGGAAAGAAAAGTGTCTTACAGTTGCGCAATAGCCTAGTTGATGAACAAGCCTTTTTAGCACATTTTACAGAAATAATCGTAGTAGGACAGGAGGAAGTAATCGATGAATGAATTAACTATTGCGATGCCTAAGGGGCGTATTTTTGAAGAGGCTTATCAAATGCTATTAGATGCAGGTTTTAATTTGCCAGAAGAAGTGGAAATGTCTCGAAAGTTGATGATTGAAATTCCAGAAGAAAAGATTCGTTTTATTTTAGCAAAGCCTATGGATGTACCTGTTTTTGTGGAGCATGGCGTAGCGGATATTGGCATTGCAGGCAAGGATGTTTTACTAGAGCAACAGCGTGAAGTTCATGAACTGCTGGATTTAAAAATTAGCAACTGTTATATCGCTTCAGCAGGCTTACCGAATACGATGATGAATGAAATTGCACCAAGAATTGCTACAAAATATCCAAATATCGCGATGAAATATTATAAAGGTATTGGAGAACAAGTTGAGATTATTGAGCTGAATGGCTCGATTGAGTTAGCGCCTATGATTGGTTTAGCCGATCGCATTGTGGATATTGTATCAACAGGGCGAACGTTGAAGGAAAATGGCTTAGTGGAATATGAATTTATTGCGGCTGTGACATCTCGATTAATTGCTAATCCTGTTAGCTATCGCATGAAAGGAGAGCGCATTTTAGATCTTGTGAAACGATTGAAGAAGCGTGTGAATTAAGGAGAGAATGTTTGATGAAAATAACAAAGTTAACAAAGGGAATTTCCTTAAAGCGTCCACTTGAAGGAGGCAATGAGGAGCAGTTGCAAGTTGTGAGGCAAGTATTAGCAGATGTCCGTGCTCAAGGAGATGCAGCAGTTCGAGCGTACACAGAGAAATGGGATGGTTTTACATTGCAGGAGCTTCGTGTATCAACAGAAGAAATCGAACAAGGCGCGAAATCACTTGATCCACAGCTGTATGCAGATTTAAAAGAAGCAGCCCATAATATTCGTTTTTACCATGAACAGCAAAAGCGTTCAGGCTATCGTGTGCAATTAGCAAATGGTTCATGGCTGGGTCAACGGATAACACCACTGGATGCTGTTGGGCTATACGTGCCAGGTGGGACAGCTGCCTACCCTTCTTCTGTATTGATGAATGTAATTCCTGCACTTGTCGCAGGGGTGAAGCGCATTGTACTTACATCACCAGCAGGGCGAGATGGACAATTACCAACAGGGGTACTGGCAGCAGCCCATATTTTAGGTATTACAGAAATTTATAAAATTGGTGGGGCTCAAGCGATTGCGGCACTTGCATATGGCACAGAATCCATTGTACCTGTTGATAAAATTACAGGACCAGGTAATATTTTCGTAGCGTTAGCAAAGCGAGAGGTATTTGGTGAAGTAGCAATTGACATGATTGCAGGGCCAAGTGAAATTGCTATTTTAGCAGATGATACAGCTTTTGCGGATGAGGTAGCAGCAGACCTTCTATCACAAGCAGAGCATGATGCATTAGCGTGTGCGATTTTAGTGACAACTTCTGAACGTTTAGCTGAAGAAGTAGCACAAGAGGTGGAAAAGCAAGTGGCTGCATTGCCACGAGAAAAGGTAGCACGTGCATCGATTGCTCATTTTGGTGCTATTTATATAGCGGATACAATGGCAGATGCGGTGGAGGCTATTAACTCATTAGCACCTGAACATTTAGAAATAATGACAGAACAGGCGGAGCAAGTAGCAGAGCAAATACGTCATGCAGGCGCTATATTTGTAGGACGTTATAGTTCAGAGCCTGTTGGGGACTATTTTGCAGGAACCAATCATGTGCTGCCAACGAATAGTACAGCACGTTTTGCAAGTGGCTTAAATGTAGATGATTTTGTAAAAAAGACGAGCATGGTGTATTACAGTGAGCAAACATGGGCAAATCATGCACCAAAAATTGCTCGTTTGGCTCGTATGGAAGGTCTAGAGGGACATGCACGAGCGGTAGAATCAAGAGGCTGGCGTAAAGGAGAATAGCGATGACTGAAGTGAAGCGTTATGCAAAAATAGAGCGTACAACAAATGAAACACAAATTGCGGTAGAAATTTATTTAGATGGAGAGGGTAAGACAGAGATTCAAACAGGTGTTGGCTTTATGGATCATATGTTGGATTTATTTATGAAGCATGGCTTGTTTGATGGTACGATTCAAGCGAAGGGTGATACATATATTGATGACCATCATACAACAGAGGATATTGGTATTGTATTAGGACAGGCAATTCGTGAGGCACTAGGAGATAAAAAGGGTATCACACGCTATGGGACAGCTTTTGTACCAATGGATGATGCGTTAGCACAGGTTGTGATTGATTGCTCTAACCGTCCACATTTGGAATACCGTGTCCCTCCATTGAAAGACAAAGTCGGCACTTTTGATACAGAGTTAGTGCATGAGTTTTTATGGAAGTTTGCGTTGGAGGCTCGAATGAACGTGCATGTCATTGTACCATATGGTCATAATACACATCATATTATTGAGGCTATTTTCAAAGCATTGGCACGAGCAATTGATGCAGCGATAGCCATTGATCCACGCGTGAAAGGTGTACCATCAACTAAGGGGCTGTTAACGTGAAAATAGGCGTAATTGATTATGGCATGGGTAATTTATTTAGCGTAGAGCAGGCATTAAAGCGGTTGGACTGTGAGGTTTTTGTGACAGCAGAGCCACAAGTGCTAGATACAATGGACGCTCTTTTATTGCCAGGGGTTGGAGCGTTTCCAGATGCGATGAAATGCTTACAAGAAAGCCAGCTGGACAGCTATTTGCAGAAGGTACAAGTAGGGCAACGTCCATTGCTTGGCATATGTTTAGGTATGCAATTATTGTTTGAGCAAAGCGAGGAAGTAACACCGACAAAAGGCTTAGGATTTTTCAAAGGACAAATTCAACGCTTTAGTGGCAATGAAAAAGGGCAAATTTACCGAGTACCACATATGGGCTGGAATGAGCTTGTATTTGCCAATCGCCCTACATGGTTAACGGAAGAAGCATTAGCTAAGCATGTATACTTTGTACATTCATTTTATGCAGCGAATGTAGAAGAGGAACAACTTGTTGCCTATGCGGATTATCATGGTATCCAAGTTCCTGGCATTGTAGCGAATGGTAGTGTGACAGGTATGCAATTCCATCCAGAAAAATCAGGTGACTTAGGGATGTCCTTACTAGCACAATGGTTGAAAGGGGTCGCTACATGTTAACGAAACGTATTATTCCTTGTTTAGATGTCAAAGAGGGACGAGTTGTCAAAGGGGTACAATTTGTGTCATTACGTGATG
Organism: Lysinibacillus piscis; assembly: GCF_026012395.1. Taxonomy (GTDB): domain Bacteria; phylum Bacillota; class Bacilli; order Bacillales_A; family Planococcaceae; genus Lysinibacillus; species Lysinibacillus piscis. The sequence goes on along the minus strand of NZ_BRZA01000004.1, from coordinate 125,399 downwards.
CGGGTGATCCCGTGGAATTAGCTAAGTTTTATGATGAGCAAGGGGCAGATGAGCTTGTCTTTTTAGATATATCCGCTTCACATGAGGGACGTGAAACGATGGTAGATGTTGTGCGTCAAACAGCGACAGCATTAGCGATTCCGTTTACAGTGGGCGGTGGCATTCGCACATTAGAAGATATGAAACGTATTTTACGTGCTGGAGCAGATAAAGTATCTGTGAATACTTCTGCTTTAGAACGACCAGAGCTTATTCAAGAGGGTGCAGATTTCTTTGGTTCTCAATGTATCGTTGTAGCGATTGATGCTCGTTTTAGCGAAGAAGATGGTACATGGATGGTTTATACACATGGTGGACGTAACAAAACGGCATGGCAAGCTGTTGAGTGGGCACAGGAAGCGGTACGTTTAGGTGCAGGTGAAATTTTACTAACAAGTATGAATCAAGATGGTGAGAAATCTGGTTTTGATATTGCTTTAACAAAAGCTGTTAGAGAGGCTGTAACGGTTCCTGTTATTGCAAGTGGTGGTGCAGGGAATGCTGAACACTTTTATGATGTGCTAACTGGAGATGTAGAGGCAGATGCCGCCTTAGCAGCTTCTATTTTTCACTATAAAGAAACGAGTGTCGCGCAGGTCAAAGAATATTTACGTGAAAAAGGAGTGGCAGTCAGATGATAGAAAGAATTCGATTTGATGATAAAGGGCTTGTGACAGCTGTTGTGCAGGATGCGAATACAAAAGAAGTGTTGACTGTAGCCTATATGAATAAAGAGTCATTAACGAAAACGTTAGAAACAGGTGAAACATGGTTTTATTCACGTTCCCGTCAGGAGCTTTGGCATAAAGGGGCAACAAGCGGCAATACGCAAAAGGTTGTAGCGATTAAAGGAGATTGTGACAGGGACGCATTAGTAGTAGAAGTATTGCCTGTTGGTCCTGCATGTCATAATGGCACAACTTCTTGTTTTACAGAAATCATTCAGCAAAATGACAAGGTTGGCTCTGTGGAGATTCTTTCTAAGCTTGCTACAGTAATTGCACAGCGTGAACAGGAGATGCCAGAGGGCGCATATACTACATATTTATTTGATAAAGGTATCGATAAAATTTGTAAAAAGGTTGGAGAAGAGGCGACAGAGGTTGTAATTGGTGCTAAAAATCGTGATGCAGAAGAAGTGAAATGGGAAGCAGCTGATTTACTATATCATTTACTTGTTTTGTTACAAGAACAAAAAGTTAGCATTTATGATGTGCTACATGTACTAGAAAAACGCCATGAGGAGAAATAACCACACATCGCTTATCTTGTGTTATAATAAAAGTTACTGTATGAAGGAACGTATAATGCGTTCCTTATTTCTTGTTTCGGAGGAAATAATTTGGAAAAGAAACGTCAAAAGGACAATCAAACAAATGTAGTATCGTTTATTCCGACAGGTGACTATTATTATAAAAAATCCATTCAAGCCATGAATAGTGGACAAATGGCAAAGGCTTATAAATATTTACAGCGTGCCGTAGCATTAAGCCCTGACGATGCTATGATTTTACTGCAATTAGCGATTATGGAGCTAGAAGGTCAACGCTTTGAAGAAGCATACGGATTGTTGCAACATGCCTATCAGCTAGATGCAGAAAATCCAGAAATTATTTTTTATATGGCAGAAGTGTCGGGCTGTGTAGGAATTATACAAGATGCTAAACGCTTTGCAGAGCGCTATCTGGAATTAGAGCCAGAGGGAGCTTATGCGGATGAAGCCGCAGAAATATTAGAGTTTGTCGCTTTTGAGCAGGATGAATTTGAAGAGCTTGATGGTACAGGAGAAGAACTGTATCGGCAAGAGCAGGCAAGACGGTGTATGGAGAAAGGGGATTTCCCTGAAGCGATTGCCATGTTAGAAGCTTTAATAGAGGAACGACCATATTTGTGGTCAGCCTATAATAATTTAGCCCTTGCTTATTTTTATGTAGGAGAAGCGGAGCAAGCAAAAGCATTATTAAATGAAGTATTACGTGAAAATAAAGGGAATTTGCATGCGCTTTGTAATTTAACAGTCATTGCTTATTATGAAAAAAATGAAGAAGAACTTCAAGATTTATTGATGCTTCTGATGAAAATTCAACCTTATGCATGGGAGCATCGTTATAAATTAGGAGCGACTCTAGCTCTAGTAGGACAATATGAACTAGCTTATAAATGGTTGCGTAGCATGCAAAAAAGAGGATACATAGGTGATGCAGGCTTTTATTTTTGGCTAGCACATGCAGCGTATTTTTCTGGTTATGAAGCGATTGCGAAAGATGCATGGCAAGAATTATTAGATATGGACCCAGAGAAAGAAGGATTTGAGCCTTGGCGTCAGCAGGAGAATGAGTATGTGCTTGATGCACTAGAGCATGATCGTGATTTTATTATCGAAAAATTACAAAGTGAGTATACGAGTGAGCGTATTTTTGGCTTGTTTCTAGTAAGTTGTTCGGCACATAAACAAGAAATTATGGCACATCCTAAATGGATTGATGTGGAGCAATGTAATGCGTTAGAGAAATTATTTTTAGCCTATGCGCTTGGTCATGAATTTGATATGAAAAATAAAGTGGAGGCTTGCTTTTTACGAGCTGTTCAAGTACCAGAAGTGCTTTTAGCGCAATATGGTAAACTAACGCCATTTATTGTGCCGATGTTTCAAATTTGGTTTACGCTGTGTGAACAAGCATTAGTGAAAAATTATCGTTTTACGAATCCGAATGCACTAGCTGGAGCAAATGATTATTTATTTCGCTCTGCACGTATGTTAAATGTGACGAAAAAAGAAATTGCTCAGCAATACAATATTTCTGTAGCCACTTTATCGAAGTATATCGATGAAATGTTAACGTTCTTGCCATATAGTCAGGATTAAGTCGTGAGCAACTTAGTTGAATAACATATCACTTTCACATACGATGAAGTTAGTATTCGTTTAGGAGGAGTTTAGGATGTCAGAAGAAAAAATTTATGATGTTGTCATCATTGGGGCAGGACCTGCTGGGATGACGGCTGCAGTGTATACATCTCGTGCAAATCTTGCCACATTAATGCTAGAACGTGGTATTCCAGGTGGGCAAATGGCTAACACAGAAGAAGTTGAAAACTATCCAGGATTTGAAACGATTTTAGGGCCAGAATTATCAACGAAAATGTTTGAGCATGCGAAGAAATTTGGCGCAGAATATGCTTATGGCGATGTAAATGAAATTATTGATGGTGAAGAATATAAAATCATTAAATCGGGTGCAAAAGAATATAAAACACGTGCTATTATTATTGCGACTGGTGCAGAATATAAAAAAATGGGTGTGCCTGGTGAGCAAGAGCTTGGTGGTCGTGGTGTCAGCTATTGTGCTGTATGTGACGGTGCATTCTTTAAACAAAAAAATCTTGTCGTTGTAGGTGGCGGTGATTCGGCAGTAGAAGAAGGCGTGTATTTAACACGTTTTGCTGATAAAGTGACAATTGTTCATCGACGTGATCAATTACGTGCACAAAAAATTCTTCAAGATCGTGCGTTTGCCAACGACAAAATTGATTTCATTTGGAATGCAACAGTGAAAGAAATTAATGAAGCAAATGGTAAAGTGGGTAGCGTGACATTACAATCAACAGTGGATGGGACAGAGTCTGAATTTATAGCAGATGGTGTCTTTGTTTATATCGGCATGTTGCCATTAACAAAACCATTCCAAGCATTAGGCATTTTGAATGATGCAGGCTATATTGTGACAAATGAAACAATGGAAACGAATGTACCTGGTATTTTTGCAGCTGGTGATGTACGTGAAAAAACATTGCGTCAAATTGTGACAGCAACGGGTGATGGAAGTATTGCAGCACAAGCGGCACAGCATTACATTGAAAACTTGTTAGAAAAAATAAAAGCGTAAATTTTAATATGCTTTTAATATTGTTGTAACTTGAATGACATACAAAGGGTGTACAATAAGAGTTGTAATTAGCAATCCCCCTTTATTTTATCCGAATAGGCTACTCCACTTTTGTAGGTGGGGTAGCTTATTTTTTTATCTTAGAGAATGTTACAGAAAAGCTCAACGTAACCAATAGCGACAATCGCCAGGTGTAAGAGCAATTCATTCACAAAAGCAGGTGGATGCTTTAGCGGAACGTTTAGTTATGATTGAGAATAAATTACGTGAAGGACCTGTTCAAAAAAACTGAGCATGTAGTGGGTATCCAAATGCCCATTCCCCTTTCATATAGAAAACCTAGATGCAATTAGGCTAGGGCATAATTGATTTATTGAAAGAACGAATTCAAGACAAATGATACTTGCTCTTGTTATAATGGAGAATAGAATGCAAAAGAGATTAGAGGTGTGGCTATGCAAAGAATTGCAAATTTACTTGCCATTAAAGATGGGAAAGTTTTATTATTACAAAAACCAAGACGCGGCTGGTATGTAGCGCCAGGTGGAAAAATGGAAAGCGGAGAATCCATTTATGAGGCAGCCGTTCGTGAATTTCAGGAGGAAACGAATGTTATCCCGCATCATGCACATTTAAAAGGTGTCTATACGATGGTCATCAAAGAAAATGATATGGTCGTGGATGAATGGATGCTTTATACATTCGTGGCGAAAGATATCGAAGGAACGCCATTTGAAGAAACACGAGAAGGTAAATTAGCATGGCATCCAATCGAGGATTTAGCACATTTACCAATGGCTGAAGGCGATCGAACAAATTTACAGTTTGTTGTTTCACAAGCAGCAGGTATTCAATATGGCACATTTGAATATACCACTAATTTTGAATTGCTTCATGAAAAGATACAGCATTCAATTGAATAGGAAAGCTAGCAGTTATTTATGATAACGTTAACTAATAACTATTAATCAAAGGAATTACCACGAAGTAGCAGTTAATTATGATATAAGGGAGCTGTTTAACAGTGATAGTTGAAAATCAACAAAGTACACATGAATTGGTGATAATCACGGGAATGTCTGGTGCTGGAAAAACAGTAGCGATTCAAAGCTTTGAAGATTTAGGATATTACTGTATTGATAATTTACCACCGGCATTATTAACAACTTTTTTAACGCTACTAAAAGATTCAGGGAAAAATAGCACACGTATTGCAGCTGTAATGGACATGCGTGGTGGTGATTTTTTTGACTCACTTATTGATGCTTTAGACCAAATGTTAAAAGCGGAAGATATTGCGATTCGTATTTTATTTTTAGATGCGGATGATGCTACATTAGTTAGACGTTATAAAGAAACAAGACGCTCACATCCTTTAGCAATCAATGGTTTGCCTTTAGAAGGAATTCAACAAGAAAGAATGCTATTGTCAGAAATCAAAGGACGCGCACAATTTGTCTATAACACATCCAAAATGAAGCCGAAAGATTTACGAGAAAAAATTGCACAAGCATTTGCTAAAGATGCGACGAATACATTCTCAATTAATGTTATGTCCTTCGGTTTTAAGCATGGGATTCCAATCGATGCAGATTTAGTATTTGATGTTCGTTTTTTAAAAAACCCATACTATATTGAGGAGCTACGCCATAAAACAGGTCTACAGACGGAAGTTTCTTCATATGTTTTAGCTTTAGACGATACACAAACACTCATTCAAAAATTAACCGATTTATTTGAATTTATGATTCCCTTATATCGACAAGAGGGAAAATCACAGCTTGTCATTGCTTTTGGCTGTACAGGTGGGCAACATCGTTCTGTCACATTGGCTGAATACTTTGGTGCATACTTCACTGGCAAAGAGCATGCCTTCATTACACATCGTGATATCAATCATAGGAAGGATTGAGTAAATGAAAAAGAAGCAAACAAAGCTCGTTGTTATCGGAGGAGGCACAGGTCTTTCGACATTAGTTCGTGGATTGAAGCATCATCCATTTGATATTACAGCAATTGTAACAGTGGCAGATGATGGAGGCTCTTCAGGGCGACTTCGTGATGACTATGATATTCCACCTCCTGGCGATGTGCGGAATGTGATTGCCGCATTATCGGATGTAGAGCCACTTGTAGAGCAAATGTTTCAATATCGTTTTTCTACATCAGAAGACTTAGGTGGACATTCTCTAGGTAATTTGATGCTAACCGCATTAACAGATATTACAGGTGATTTCAATCGGGCGATTAGTGAAATGGGCAAAGTGCTAAAAGTACATGGACGTGTAATACCAGCAGCAAATAAAAAAATTAACTTACATGCAGAGTTTGAAGATGGTTCAATAGTTGAAGGAGAATCGAAAATCCCAATGGCTAAAAAACGCATCCATCGCGTTTTTTTAGTGCCTGAAAATGTGACAGCATTACCAGAAGCTATTCGAGCAATCCAGCGTGCGGATTATATTTTAGTAGGGCCTGGTAGTTTATACACAAGCATCATCCCCAATTTACTTGTCAAAGAAATTGGAGAAGCTGTGTTGAAAGCAAAAGGTCGGAAAATTTATGTATGCAATTTGATGACGCAAAAAGGAGAAACCATTAGCTATACAGCGGGAGACCATGTACACGCTATACATCAACATGTAGGACAGCCATTTATTGATGCGATTTTAGTGAATGATAAAACATTGCCGAGCCCTGTCAAGGAATTGTATAAGGAAGAAAGTGCGGAGCCAGTTACTTTTGATGTAGCTAAGCTTGAGAGTATGGGCTTAGAGGTGATTCAGCGTGATATTGCTACTATCCGTCAAGATGGGGCGGTTCGTCATAATTCAGCTAATGTTGCTGAGTGGCTAGTAGATTATGTGAACGGTTACCATGCTAGAAAAAGTGATTAACGTATATGAAAGAATAGACATATACATAGTATAGAAAGGAGGGAGCTTATGTCTTTCGCTTCTGAAACAAAGAAGGAATTAACACAAATAGAAGCAGACAATCATTGTATGAAAGCGGAGGTATCTGCCTTAATTCGTATGAATGGCTCACTATCCTTTGCCAATAAACAGCTTAGCTTAGACGTACAAACTGAAAATGCAGCTATTGCGAGACGGCTGTATACGATTATGAAGAAGTTATATCCATATAATGTAGAATTACTTGTACGAAAAAAAATGCGCTTGAAAAAAAATAACGTCTATATTTGCCGTGTGCGAGAAGGAGCACGTGAATTGCTGACGGATTTAGAAATCATTTCGAGTGATTTTCAATTTAACCATACGATTTCTAAAAAACTGATTAAGAAAAGTGGTCAAAAAAGAGCCTATTTACGAGGGGCTTTTTTAGCAGGAGGCTCTGTTAATAATCCTGAAACATCTGCCTACCATTTAGAAATTTATTCTTTATACAAAGAACATGGTGAGGCTTTGATGGATTTGATGAATGAATTTGAATTGAATGCCAAAACCATTGAACGTAAAAAGGGATTTGTGACCTATTTAAAAGAAGCAGAGAAAATTTCAGATTTCTTAAATATTGTGAGTGCCCATCAAGCAATGATGAAATTTGAGGATGTTCGGATATTACGAGATATGCGAAATAGTGTGAATCGCATCGTGAATTGTGAAACGGCTAACTTGAATAAAACAATCGGGGCTGCATTGCGCCAAGTGGAGAATATTCGTTTTATCGAAAATACAATTGGGCTGGATCAACTACCAGAGAAACTAAGAGAAATTGCAAGATTGCGTGTAGAATATCAAGATGTTACATTGAAAGAGCTAGGCGAAATGGTATCGAGTGGCTCAGTGAGTAAATCGGGTGTGAATCATCGGTTAAGAAAAATTGATGAAATTGCAGATGCTTTAAGAAATGGTGAAAGCATCGGTAAATAATGTTGGAAAATGGAAGAATAATTTAGCGAGGGGAAGTCCTCGCTGAATGTTCATATAGAATCTACTGAGGGAGTGGTTGTGAATGATAGAAAAAAGGGTGGATGTTAAATTGAAAGTGGGCTTACAAGCAAGGCAGGCAGCTATGTTCGTACAAGAGGCAAACCGTTTTCATGCAGATATTTTTATTGAAAAAAACGGCAAAAAGGTGAATGCCAAGTCGATTATGGGTGTGATGAGCTTAGCTATCGCGAGGGGAGCTGAAGTGATTGTCAGCACTGAAGGTCGGGATGAAGAGAAAGCGCTAACAATTTTAACAGCTCTTATTGAAAAAGAAGATTAAAAAAGGCATCCCTGTATACGGATGCCTTTTCTTTATGCTTATTTTTTCTCCATAATATGATCGATTAAACCATACTCTTTTGCACGTTCAGCTGTCATAAAGTTATCACGATCTGTATCACGAGCAATCACTTCAAGTGGCTGACCAGTACGCTCTGATAAAATACCATTTAACTTTTCACGTAAGAATAAAATACGTTTAGCAGCAATTTCAATTTCCGTTGCTTGCCCTTGTGCACCACCTAATGGTTGATGAATCATTACTTCAGCATTCGGAAGGGCAAAACGTTTACCAGGCTCACCAGCCGCTAGTAAAAATGCACCCATTGATGCAGCCATACCGATACAAATTGTTTGAACTTGTGGCTTGATAATTTGCATTGTGTCATAAATCGCCATACCAGCAGTAATAGAGCCACCTGGTGAGTTGATGTAAAGTGAAATGTCTTTATCTGGATCTTCAGCTTGTAGGAATAAAAGCTGCGCCACGATTGAGTTTGCGACATTATCATCAATCGCACTGCCCAATAAGATGATGCGATCCTTTAGTAGACGTGAGTAAATGTCATAGGCACGTTCACCACGGCTCGTTTGTTCAATAACTGTAGGAATTAAATTCATGTTAAATCCTCCTTGGAAACTAAAATTCGACTACCTTTGCTGAAAGACAATATGTATTTCAGCTGTATCCTTATCATACACACGATAGTCAATAAAGGTCAAATATTAACCCCAATAAAATCTAATTAAAAAGATTTATATTTTTTAGTTGAAAAATGAATCATTCATATGTATAATAGTAAAGTCATAAGATTAAGAGTACGCTACACTATTTTGCTGGTATGCTTCACATATTTGGAGTATCTACAATATGCTTTTTGATAAGCCTTGAGTGAGTACTTTTTTTTTGTATTTATTTACCCTCGTGGTGTAATGGATAACACGTAAGATTCCGGTTCTTGCGCTGGGGGTTCGATTCCCTCCGAGGGTGCCATTTTACTATTAAGAAAACCTTGCTATATTTTAGAAGGACCTCACAAACGTTATTGTACCAACGTTTGTGGGGTCTTTCTATTTATATGAAAGAAATTTGCGACTATTGGGATAAAATGTGTCTAAATGTTATTGTAAGCATGGTTGTAAGGAATTTTTATTTTCTTACACAAAGTGTGTAAAATTTTGCATAGAGAAATTTGGTAAAATGGAGCGTTATAAACATGAGCAAGCGATATCACTCATATAAATCTATGAATAAAGTAAATATAATTTGAATAAATATTCCGTTTATGTTATATTTATTATTGATTTTTGTTATTGAAATTATTGTTAATAATTTTTTTGAAAAAACGATTGCTTTTCAATTGAGAGTGTTACTATAATTAATTCAATAATCAGATATTTTAGAATTAAAAGATGTTTGTTAGGGGGAATAATAATGAAAAAAAGATTGTCGATGTTAGTAATGGTAGTCGCTGCTTTCATGCTAGTATTAGCTGGTTGTGGTACAAAAGAAGGTGGTTCTGCTGATGGTGGGAAAAAAGTATATAAAGTTGGAACAGAGGCTACTTTCGCTCCATTTGAATCTGTTGATGCTTCTGGGAAGATTGTTGGGATTGATGTAGATATTTTACAGGCTATTGCAGATGAAATGGACTTTGCTGTGGAATGGGAAAATATTGGATGGGAACCTGTTTTCCAAGCTGTTAAAAATGGCGAAAAAGATCTTGGTGCGTCAGGCATTACCATTACAGAAGACCGCCAACAAGAATTCGATTTCACAGATCCATATTATAATTCACAGTTAGTGATTGTTGTAAAAGAGGATTCACCGATTACAGAGGATTCACAAATTACACCATTGGAGCAATTAAAGGATAAAAAGATATCTGTACAAATTAATGCAACAGGTCATGTTGCAGCACAAAAATTACAAGGTGAAAAAAGTACAAATATTTTTGCTTATGAAACACAACCAATTGCTATTCAAGAAATGTTAAATGGCAATGTAGACGCAACTATTGGAGATAATGCTGTTGTGTATGAGTACATTAAGGCACATCCAGACCAAAAATTAAAAGTAATAGAAGATAAAACATTTGAAATTGAGCACTATGGCTTTATGGTTAAAAAAGGTAATAAAGAATTGTTAGATTTATTAAATGAAGGCCTTAAAAAAATTAAAGAAAACGGGAAGTATAAAGAAATTACAGGTATTGATATCAAATAAGTAATAGAGAAGTATTATTTGATATGTATGAAGCTGCTGGGATATAGCCAAAAATCGGTTATGTCCCAACTTCTTATTTGATGGGAGGGCTGAAGAATGAACTTCTTTGACTTAGATTGGCACAGTGTTTGGAACTACCGAGATATGTTTATACGTGGTATAGGGATAACGCTTATATTAACATTGAGTGGCTATTTTGGTGGGATTATTTTTGGATTATTTTTAGGTTTAGGAAAGCTATCAACGAAAAAATGGATTTATTGGCCTTGTAAAATTTATGTAGATTTATTCCGTGGAACACCAATGCTTGTACAAATTTTATTAATTCATTTAGCCGTTATTCCGACAATATTCGGACATTCTTTAGGATATATGGTTTCGGGGATTACAGCACTTATTTTAAATTGTGCCGCATACAATGCAGAGATTTTCCGTGCAGGGATTCAAAGTATTCCAAAGGGACAAATGGAGGCAGCACGTTCATTAGGTTTAACACATTGGCAAGCGATGCGTAAAGTGATATTACCACAAGCATTTAGACGTATGATTCCACCACTTGGTAATGAATTTATTGCACTACTAAAAGATTCATCATTAGTTACAGTTATTGCTGCACCAGATATTTTATATGCAAGTAAAGTGGTAGCAGGTGCAACTTTCCGCTTCTGGGAACCATATTTAGTGGCAGCTGTCTTATATTTAGTATTAACATACGGTGTTACAAAACTGGTAGCATTTGTTGAGAAGCGTTTAAGTACAAGCTATGTGCCTCGTAAAGCGAAAGGACGTGTAGCTTCATGATTAAAATTAAAAACTTACACAAATACTTTGGCAAATTAGAAGTGTTAAAAGGAATCGATTGCGAAATTAAAGAGCGAGAGGTTGTTTGTGTCATTGGACCATCAGGTTCTGGGAAAAGTACCTTTTTACGCTGTATTAATTTATTAGAGGACATTACGGATGGTTCTATTTATATTGAAAATGTTCAAGTCAATGATCCAAAAACAAATATTAATACCATCCGAGCTGAAGTGGGAATGGTTTTTCAGCAATTTAATTTGTTTCCACATATGACGGTGCTTGATAATATTACGATGGCACCTAAACAAATTCGTGGATTGGGACAAGCAGAAGCAGAAGCATTAGCACAGGAGCTTCTGAAAAAGGTTGGTCTTGCAAGTAAAGCCTATAACTATCCTGAACAATTGTCTGGTGGTCAACAGCAACGTGTAGCGATAGCACGAGCATTAGCAATGAAGCCTAAAGCGATCTTGTTTGATGAGCCGACATCTGCCCTTGACCCAGAGATGGTGCAAGAGGTACTTGATGTAATGAAAAATTTAGCAGCTGAAGGCATGACGATGATTGTCGTTACACATGAAATGGGCTTTGCACGTGAAGTGGGCGATCGTGTCATTTTCATGGACGGTGGCTATATTGTGGAAGAAGGAAAGCCAGAGGAGATTTTCAGCAATCCTCAACATAATCGAACAAAGGCATTTTTAAGTAAAGTTTTATAAAGGGATAAAGGGCAACGCAAATGATGAACCATTTGTGTTGCCCTTTTGTATTAATGTAGTGGATTAGTCGTTGTACCGTATTCATTTAGCAATGCTTGCATGTCTTGTGGTGAATATTGAGGGACTTGGTAGAAGCCTTGCTGATTTTGGTAAATAGATAATTCATACGCCATTTCAATACAGTTGGGAATACTATCGGCAACTACTCGTCGCACAACAGGGTTAGTTGTTTCGGTAGCAGCAGCAGTAAATGCTGTAGCCATACCCTTTTGAGCACCTAATAAAAAGCCTGAAACTGTCTCATCATTGAGTTCATTAGCATTTTGCATAGGTGTTTTAGGCTGCCCAGCTTGTAAGCCATATTTAAATTGATTACCTGTCTCCATTTGATAACGGCCAGTTGGTACACTTGGATCATGTCCCGTTCTGAATGCTTCAACAATCGTGTTGTACATACCTAATGTGAAGTTATATTGGCGATCCAATATATTGAGGAGTTCAGGGGATTTCACATGTGGTCTGCAAATAATGGCATGGTTCATAGCGGAAATAATTGTACCGATTGCTTCATGCATATCCATTAATTCATGTCCACCGTGATTGCAGCTTTGTTGTTGATTGAACGAGGTTGTTCCAGATGTTTCATTATGAAATGATTGTGACACAAAAAGCGCCTCCTTAAGCATATTTTTTATTGCAGTAGTTAGTATGGAATGTTTCAGTGATTTTATACGATTTTTTGGATATCTTCTTTTCAAAAGATGCTGTTACAATAATAATGGAAGGAGTGATACGACGTGCTGATTAAATTTTATAGTCGTGTGAATTGTCATTTATGTGAAGATGGTTTACTGACATTACGTCTTGTACAGGAGGACATACCTTTTACAATAGAAATCATTGATATCGAGCAGGATGATGTATTACATGAAAAATATATGTTGATGATTCCTGTTGTGGAAAAGGAAGGACAGGTTGTACAGTATGGCAATCTTGATTATGCGACATTAATGGAAAATTTAAGTATGAATCATTGAGGAGTCACAAATAATAAGTTATCCAAGTAACCTAACGCAATGGTTATTAGGATAACTCTTTTTTTGTTCTTTATTCTATTATATAGAAAGAATTTTTTTCGTTAGTACTAACAACATATTACAGAATATTTACTTGCTCTTTATGAAAAAGCGTACTATAATAAATTTATAAGTGGGACATAATTTTATATAGTGGGATAAAAAATAACCCACATCTATAAAAGGGAGTAGATGAAGATGTTATCTATACCTGAAGCGCAGCAAAAGCTACTTCCAGAAATGTATCCGCTTCTTCAATTGAGATATCGCATTTTGCAAACCATTCAGCTAATGCAGCCGATTGGAAGGAGAACACTTGCAGATTCGCTAAAAATGACTGAACGGGAAATCCGAAAAGAAACAGATGTTTTACGTGAGCAAGGGTTAATAGATTCTCGAAAATTGGGTATGGTATGTACAGAAGACGGTGCAATTATCATCGACAAGCTAAGAGCGTTGATTTATGAATGGTCTGGGCTCACACAATTAGCGAAGCGACTAGAAGATTACTTTGGGTTACAACAAGTGATTGTTGTGCCAGGTGATTATAATGAGGATGACACCGTATTAAATTTGTTAGGTAAAGAGGCTGCACAATGTTTTCAGTCTGCACTATTCGATGGTCAAGTCGTAGCGGTCACTGGCGGTAAAACAGTTGCTTCATTAACACCGTTTTTACACACAGCAGACACAGAAAATATTACATTTGTCGCTGCACGTGGTGGAATTGGACATGAAATGCAGATGCAAGCAAACACGCTTGTTTCCACTTTTGCTACACAAATGAATGTACAATACCGCACATTATTTTTACCCGAATATTTAAGTGAACCAGCGTATCGAGCATTGCTGACAGAGCCAATCGTAACAGAAATGATGGCTTATTATGAGCAGGCTGACTGTGTTATTCACGGCATTGGTTCTGCTGAAGAAATGGCGATTCGTCGTAATTCATCTCCTGAAGATTTGCAAACATTAGAGGAAAAAGGGGCAGTTAGTGAGGCCTTTGGTTATTACTTTAATGCAGATGGCGCGATTGTTCATCGCATTCGGACAATTGGTATTCAGCTTGAACAGGTCAACAACTGCAAGCAAGTTATTGCGATTGCAGCAGGTAAACAAAAATTGGAAGCAATCTTATCGTATTTTAAAGTTGCACCAAAACAAACCATTTTTATCACAGATGAAGCAGCAGCGAAAGCAGTTGCTCATGCAATTAGTTTATAGTCAGCAGATGGCAACATCTATTGATTAAAGATAAAGCTTTGTAGAAGTTATACAAGGCACAAAACAAATAATTAAACATTAATTGGAGGAATTAACAATGGCAGTAAAATTAGCGATTAACGGATTCGGACGTATTGGACGCAAAGTATTTCGTGAAGCAATGAATAACAGTGAAGTAGAAGTAGTTGCAATTAACGACTTAACAGATGCAGGTCAACTAGCGCATTTATTAAAGTATGACTCAGTACACGGTATCTATGACGCTGATGTACAAGCAGGAGAAAATTCTTTCACTGTGAACGGTAAAGAAATTAGAGTATATGCTGAAAGAGATCCAAAACAATTACCATGGGGCGAGTTAGATGTAGATATCGTTCTTGAATGTACAGGTATTTTCAGCGATAGAGAAAAATTAAGTTACCATTTACAAGCAGGTGCTAAAAAAGCAATTCTTTCAGCTCCAGCAAAAGGCGATGTGCCAACATATGTAATGGGCGTAAACCATGAAAGCTACAACCCAGAAACAGATGATGTATTATCAAATGCTTCTTGTACAACAAACTGTCTTGCACCATTAGCAAAAGTGTTAGACGAAAAATTCGGTATTCAACGTGGATTAATGACAACAATTCACTCTTATACAAATGACCAACGTATCCTTGACTTACCACACCCTGACTTACGTCGTGCACGTGCAGGTGCGTTATCAATGATTCCAACAACTACAGGTGCTGCAGTAGCGGTATCAAAAGTATTACCTCAACTAAAAGGTAAATTAGATGGTTTCTCTATGCGTGTGCCAACACCAAACGTATCTTGTGTGGACTTAGTTGCTGAATTGAACACAGATGTAACAATCGAAGACATAAATGCAGCACTTAAAGAAGCATCTGAAGGTTCATTAAAAGGTATTCTTGATTACAACGAATTACCATTAGTATCAAGCGATTACAATGGTAACGTAAGCTCTTCAACAATCGATGGTCTTTCTACAATGGTATTAGAAAACAGAATGGTAAAAGTTGTTTCATGGTATGACAACGAAAGTGGTTATTCTGCACGTCTATTAGACCTTGCATTATATGTAGCAAGCAAAGGTTTCAACAATAAATAATATAGCCTGAGTAGACAAAGGGGAATGGAGGAAGGGATTTTGCCCTTGCTCCATTTTCATTTTTAGCTCATAAATGGCAAGACATTGCATGTGACTTTTGCTACTATAAAATTGTAGGCGAAGTACATCTAACATGTTGAAGGAGGCTTTTTGATGTTAAATAAAAAAACGATGAAAGATATTGATGTGAAAGGGAAGCGCGTATTTGTACGTGTAGACTTTAATGTGCCGATGGAAAACGGTGCGATTACAGATGACACACGTATTCGAGCAGCTATTCCAACAATTGAATATTTAGTAGAACAAGGTGCAAAAGTCATTTTAGCCTCTCACTTAGGTCGTCCAAAGGGTGCGGTCAATGAAGATATGCGTTTAACAGCAGTAGGTGCTCGTTTAGCAGAGTTAACGAATAAGCCTGTCACAAAATTAGATGAGTCCATTGGCCAAGCAGTGGAAGAAGCTGTTGGCAACATGCAAGATGGCGATATCGTGCTACTTGAAAACGTACGCTTCCATGCGGGCGAAGAGAAAAATGATGCGGCACTTGCACAAAGCTTTGCACAATTAGCAGATGTCTATGTTAATGATGCATTTGGCGCTGCTCACCGTGCACATGCTTCAACAGAAGGAATTGCTAAACATATCCCAGCAGTATCAGGCTTCCTAATGGAAAAAGAGCTTGATGTTTTAGGGAAAGCATTATCTACTCCTGAACGTCCATTTACAGCGATTATTGGTGGAGCGAAAGTAAAGGATAAAATTGGCGTTATTGAAAACTTATTAGAAAAAGTAGACCATCTAATTATTGGTGGTGGGTTATCTTATACATTTATTAAAGCACAAGGCTATGAAATCGGTACGTCTTTATTAGAAGAAGATAAAATCGAGCTAGCAAAATCCTTCATTGAGAAAGCGAAAGAAAATGGCGTGCAGTTACATATGCCAACGGATGTTGTTATAGCGAATGAATTTTCAAAAGATGCAGAAACAAAAGTAGTAGAAATCGATGCTATTCCAGCAGATTGGATGGGCTTAGATATCGGTCCTAAAACAGCAGCTAATTATGCAGATGTAATCAATAATTCTAAATTGATTATTTGGAATGGACCAATGGGTGTTTTTGAAATGGACAAGTTTGCGAATGGTACAAAAACAGTAGCAGAGGCAATGGCTACAACAGCAGGCTATACAGTAATTGGTGGAGGAGATTCTGCTGCGGCTGTTGAAAAGTTTGGCGTTGCTGATAAAATGGACCATGTTTCTACAGGTGGCGGTGCTTCCTTAGAATTAATGGAAGGCAAAGAATTACCAGGCGTTGTAGCATTAAACGATAAATAATTATTGGGGGCAAAAACGATGCGTAAACCGATTATTGCAGGTAACTGGAAAATGTATAAAACATGGGATGAGGCAATTCAATTTGTTGAGGAAGTAGCAGACAAAATCCCTTCAAATGACAAAGTAGATGCAGTGATTTGTGCAACAGCACTTTACTTGCCAACACTTGTGCAAATGCAAGCCGAATCTGATTTAGCTTTTGGCGCACAAAATATGCACTATGAAAACGAAGGTGCATTTACTGGTGAAGTAAGTCCAACACAATTGGAGAGCGTTGGTGTGGATTATGTAGTGTTAGGTCACTCAGAGCGTCGTGAATACTACAATGAAACAGATGAAGCAATCAACAAAAAAGTAGCAGCTGCATTAGCACATAATATTGTGCCAATTATTTGCTGTGGTGAAACACTTGAAGAGCGTGAAGCAGGCACAACAGAGCAAAAGGTAGCTGGTCAAATTAAAGCGGCACTTGCTGGTTTTGATGCTGAGCAAGTGGCACATATGGTCATTGCGTATGAACCAATTTGGGCAATTGGCACAGGTAAGACAGCAACAGCAGATGATGCCAACCAAGTATGTGGCGCTATTCGTGCAGTCATTGCAGAGCTTTATAGTGCTGAAACGGCTGAAGCTGTACGCATTCAATACGGTGGCAGTGTGAAACCTGAAAATATTGAAGAGTTATTAACAAAAGAGCATATCGACGGTGCTTTAGTCGGTGGTGCAAGTTTAGAGCCAGCATCATATTTAAAATTATTGGAGGCGGCAGCAAATGCCTAAAAAGCCAGTAGCATTAATTATTTTAGATGGTTTTGCATTCCGTGATGAAACATTCGGTAATGCAGTAGCACAAGCACACAAGCCAAATTTCGATCGTTATTGGAGTACGTTCCCACATGCAACATTAACAGCAGCAGGTGAAGCTGTTGGTTTACCAGATGGGCAAATGGGGAATTCCGAAGTAGGGCACTTAAATATTGGTGCAGGCCGTATCGTTTATCAAAGCTTAACACGCTTAAATAAATCGATTCGTGAAGGTGACTTCTTTACAAATCAAGCTTTTTTAGATGCAGTAGACTATGCAAAAGCGAATAACTCAAAGCTGCACATTATGGGCTTATTATCAGATGGTGGTGTACATAGCCACTATGAGCATATGTTTGCTTTATTGAAACTTGCGAAACAGCAAGGCTTAGAAAAAGTTTTCGTTCATGGTTTCTTAGATGGTCGTGATGTTGGTCCAAAAACGGCATTAGACTATATTGAAGAAACAGAAAAGCAAATGGCAGAAATCGGTGTTGGTAAATTTGCTTCTATTCATGGACGCTATTATGCGATGGATCGTGATAAACGCTGGGACCGTGTGGCACTGACATACAATGTGTTAGTCGATGGTGTTGGTCAAACGGCTGATAGTGCTAAAAGTGGTGTAGCAGAGTCTTATGAACGTGACGTAACAGATGAATTTGTTATTCCGTTCAGCATTCAAGAGCATGGCGAGCCAGTAGCAACAATTGAAGATAATGATGCGATTATTTTCTTTAATTTCCGTCCTGACCGTGCGATTCAATTAGCAAAAGTATTCACAAACGGTGATTTTGATGGCTTTGCTTTATCTGCAAACCACCCGAGAAACCTCAAATTCGTATCTTTCACACATTATAGTGATGAGGTACATGCACAAGTTGCGTACGAAAATGACAATTTGAAAAATACGATTGGTGAAGTGTTAGCGACAAACGGCAAAACACAACTTCGCATTGCAGAAACAGAAAAATATCCACACGTTACCTTCTTTATGAGTGGTGGTCGTGAGGAGAAATTTGCAGGAGAAGAACGTATTTTAATTGCCTCTCCAAAGGTCGCAACATATGATTTGAAGCCTGAAATGAGTGCATATGAGGTAACAGAGGCATTAGTAGCAGAAATTGAGGCTGATAAATTCGATGGTATTCTGTTAAACTTTGCGAACCCAGATATGGTGGGGCATAGTGGTATGTTAGAGCCAACGATTAAAGCCATTGAAGCCGTCGATGAATGCCTTGGAAAAGTAGTAGATGCGATTCTTGCAAAAGATGGAGCAGCTATTATTACAGCTGACCACGGTAACTCTGATGAAGTATTAACATTAGAGGGCGCACCGATGACAGCTCATACAACAAATCCTGTGCCAGTCATTGTAACAAAATTAAATGTTACGTTAAGAAAAGACGGAATTTTAGCCGATTTGGCACCAACCATGTTAGAATTATTACAAGTGTCACAGCCTGTTGAAATGACAGGACAATCACTAATTGAAAAAGAGGAGAATTAATTATGCCATTTATTACACAAGTTTATGCACGCGAAGTTTTAGACTCACGTGGGAATCCAACAGTTGAAGTTGAAGTATTTACAGAATCAGGCGCATTCGGTCGTGCAATCGTACCATCAGGCGCATCTACAGGTGAATACGAAGCGGTAGAATTACGCGATGGTGACAACGCTCGTTACCTAGGCAAAGGTGTACTAAAAGCAGTGGAAAATGTTAACACGATTATTGCACAAGAATTAGAAGGTAACTATTCTGTTCTTGATCAAGTTGTGATCGACAAAGCATTAATCGAGCTAGATGGTACAGAAAACAAAGGCAAGCTAGGTGCAAATGCGATTCTAGGTGTGTCTATGGCAGTAGCACATGCTGCGGCAGATTATTTAGATGTACCTCTTTATCAATATCTTGGTGGCTTCAATGCAAAACAATTACCAGTACCAATGATGAACATCATCAACGGTGGTGCACATGCTGATAATAACGTGGATATTCAAGAATTCATGGTAATGCCAGTAGGCGCAGAATCATTCCGTCATGCATTACGTATGGGTGCTGAAATCTTCCATAACTTAAAAGCGGTATTAAAAGCGAAAGGTTATAACACAGCAGTAGGTGACGAAGGTGGTTTCGCACCAAACCTTGGCTCTAACGAAGAAGCAATTACTGTTATTTTAGAAGCGATTGAAAAAGCTGGCTACAAACCAGGTGAAGAAGTAAAATTAGCGATGGATGTTGCATCTTCTGAGTTATTCAATAAAGAAGATGGCAAATATCATTTAGCTGGTGAAGGTGTTGTGAAAACATCTGAAGAAATGGTGGACTGGTATGAAGAGCTAACAGCAAAATACCCAATCATTTCAATTGAAGATGGCTTAGATGAAAACGACTGGGCTGGTCATAAATTATTAACAGAGCGTATCGGTTCTCGCGTACAATTAGTAGGAGACGATTTATTCGTAACAAATACGAAAAAATTAGCTTCTGGTATTGAACAAGGTATCAGTAACTCTATCCTAATTAAAGTAAACCAAATCGGTACATTAACTGAAACATTTGATGCAATCGAAATGGCAAAACGCGCTGGTTACACAGCGGTTATCTCACACCGTTCTGGTGAGTCTGAAGATGCAACAATTGCAGATATTGCAGTAGCAACAAATGCTGGTCAAATTAAAACAGGTGCACCATCTCGTACAGACCGCGTAGCAAAATACAACCAACTGCTTCGTATCGAAGATCAACTTGGTGCAACATCTGAATTCCTTGGCTTAAATTCATTCTATAACTTAAAATAAGTAATAGTGAAAGTGCAAAAAGAGTGATTACCATCTATAAATGATGGGCATCACTCTTTTTTTTGTAAACTTAAACTGTATGTAAAATAATAAACCCAAGCATGTTTTGATATGCTTGGGTTCAGATAGATATTATTTGATTGCATCTAATAACTGCTTTGATACGTAAAATTCAGTGCCATTATAAACAGTAATAGTATCAAATGTTTTGAATGTAGTCGATTTTGAATTTTGCTCAAAGTACACGATATTTTTATTGACCGGAATTTTAATGGTTGTATCTCCTTTTTGTGCGACAAATTGTGGATTCTCTTTATTAGTTGTATCGATCGTTGTTGTGAAACCTTTGTCACTAAAAGCTTTTGTAGCAGGTATATATAAATTTTCTGTCAGTCGCTTTAAATCAAAGCCCATAAATTGTGCTGCTGCATGTGCCAAATCTGTGTTTTCTACCAGTCCTGTTACCTTTGAAGGGCCATATGAGTAAAGGAATACATCGTCCCCTGTATGTCCACCTGTTGTATAACCAATATTTGCGCGATTCGCTAACATTTTCACCATATCGTTGCCAACATTTTTAGATGCCTGTAATGTAGCTAGCTCCGCCTCTGTTAAATGATCTAAGCCATATAATGCAGCTACTTCAACAAGGTTAGAGTGGTCCTCTTTTAATTGACCTAACGCACCTTCAATAGTCATCGTTGCTTTTTTCAATGGGTCAATGTAAGCAGAAACAGGGATGCTTGAGTAAGTTGAAGATGTATTGAGATTACCCATTGTAATACCGCTATTCCCGTGGTCCGTCATCGCAATAACAAGTGTGTTCCCATCTTCTTTTGCAAAATCTACAGCTTTTTTCACTGCATCATCAAATGATAAAATATCGCTAATTATACCGATTGTGTCATTAGCATGTGCTGCCCAGTCTACTTTACTACCTTCTACAAATAAGAAGAAGCCATCTTGGTCCTTTTCCAATGTTTGAATCGCTTTTTCTGTCATTTCAGCAAGTGTAGGTTCAGTCGGATTTGTTTTTGCACGATCGAAATCATAAGCAAGTGCACCAGGTGCAAAGCTACCCCAAATTTTTGAAGATTGGCTACTCAAAAGTTCTTCACGTGTTTGCACAAAATCATAATTTTTATTTTTTAAAATGCTAATTAAATTTTCGCCATCTTTACGAGCATTTTTTACTGAACCAAGTTTAAAGCCTGAAGAGCTAGCATCTGCATTACCGTTTGTCGGAGCAGGTACTAAGGAATCAGAGCCACCACCTAAAACAACATCTATGTTTTGGTATACTTGCTGCTCAGCAATATGATCATAATGGCTTCTATGTGTAGCGTGTGCAGAAAAACCTGCTGGCGTAGCATGTTGAATTTCAGAAGTAGCAATAATACCTGTTGCTTTACCTTGCTGTTTCGCACCTTCTAAAACATTTGCTACAGGTCTAAATGCATCTTTTGCATCAATTGGTTGTAAACCTGGTGAGTTCACCACTTCTGGTAATACGCCCACTAATTTATCATTGGATTTATTACCAGTTGCCAATGCAGTAGCAGCAGGAGCGGAGTCTGTAATAGCAGATTCAGCGGAATAGGTACGCACTGCGCCTGTTAAAATTTCATCCATAGCTAATTTTTCACCTTTATACCAACGAGCAAGTGTTACCGCATTATTACTAGTTCCATCCATTACCATCATAATAACATTTTTAGGCTTTTTTACTTCAGCAGCATGTGCGTTTGGCTGTGCAATGCTAATCGATGATAATGTAACAGCACCAGCTAATAATAATGAACACCATTTTTTTGAATAACTCATACATTTCCTCCTTAATATCAAAGCTATTCTAAGGATAAAGGAAATATATGAAGCTATTGTTAAAATGGTGTTAATAGATTATAAGGGTTTATAAAGTTATCTCAAAGTTCTCTTCTTCAAGTGTATCATAATAAAGTATGTCATCCACGATGTAAAGATTTAATACCTCTTCTTCGATCAATACCTCTTCTGCACCATCTGAAATAGCAATTTTCGTTAAATAACCTAGATTATCATAATCACTGCAATAAATTGCATCATCTTCAACCGCTAAATAGTAGCAAGCTGTTTCAGAAATTTGTGTGCGTTGCTGTGTTGTCAAATCATAGCTATAAAGCATATTATCAGCAATGCTATTATAATAGATTACATCATCGGCTGTATCGGCGTACCACATATCATGTATAAAATCATAGTCATTGTTAGTGGCAGCGAAATAATTTTCCTTTTTCCATAAATGGTCTTTACTTAACGTTTCATCATTGACTAAAAAGTATTCATACGTAATGGCATATGGCTCACTAGGATCGATATCATTCCAAGTAGTGTCCACATGATACCAATGATTATCGACTTCTACTAAATTCCATGCGTGTAATTCATCATCACTATAGCCGTACACATAGTTAGCATTTAGACCTGCTTCTAAAAATAAACGATAAGCAAGTAGGGCATAGGCTTGGCAAACGGCTGTTTCTTCGCTAATTAATTCATACACGCTTTGTCCTTCTGTAGAGCCAGCTTCTGTGTAAGTAGCCAGCTGTACAACATAATCGTTTACTGCTTTGGCTCTCTGTAAATCAGTCATATCCTCTGTTATATAATCTTCGGCAAATGCTTGAACAAAAGCATCTACTTTCTTTTCTTTTTTGGCATCTGTTAAATAAGTAATTTGAAATTCAACGAGATAGCCATCTTTATCCTCCCAAGCTTCCCAATCATAGTTGAGGAAATAGCCTGCTGTATACGGGTCAACATAGGATAGTAAACTATTGATATCATTTAGTTGCTGCTCGAATTGCTCCCACTCTAATTTACCAGTATATGTAACGTCAAATGTTTTATTAAATTGCGCAATTTGCTTTTCAACTTTTCGTGTAAATTGCAATAAGGCAGGATCATCTTTAAACAAAGTAGTAGAAAAAAGTTCATCTGCTGAGAAGGAAGCAGATAATGCTTTGCTATCAGGTGTTTTCACTTCTTCTTTTGTCGTTGGTGCTACTTCCTCCTCTTCTAAATAACTATCTATTGCTTCAGAGCAAGAAACGAGCAGGGGTGTAAGGCAAAATAGTAATAAAAATGTCCATTTTATTTGTTTCATAAGCAGCCCCTCCAAAGTAGTATTGGTTTTATTATAATAGAGTACGGTCGAATTTTGTTTAATTATATAGAAAATCTACATTTGTCATGAAAACCTTTTTTTGTTATAATGAAATTTGTTGTGATGTTTCAAAGTTCGGGAGGTGCAGTGGATGCATACATTTGTATTGATTTCATTAATTATCGTATCATTAGCATTAATCGTTGTTGTGCTACTTCAAGCTAGTAAAAGTGCAGGTTTATCAGGCGCCATCTCGGGTGGAGCTGAACAACTATTTGGAAAACAAAAAGCACGTGGTATGGATTTAATCCTTCATCGTGCAACAATTGTGTTAGCAATCGTATTCTTCATCTTAACAATCGCTATTACAAAAATCTAATAGTTGACGATTTATCGCCTAACCTTACTTGGTTGGGCGTTTTCTTTTATCTTCATTTGACCGTTTCAAAATGAGCATTTTTCACTATAATGGTGAATAATAAGCGTACACTATTGTAGTGAAAGCTGCTGATTTTATCTAATAACAAAAGGGGAATTTTTCCATGAAAATAACATTTCCGAAGCCATTTTTCTTTCAAGTAGGACCACGAGCTGTGTTATTATTGCACGGCTTTACAGGAAGTTCCGCTGATGTGCGTATGCTTGGAAGATTTTTAGAGAAAAAAGGGTATACTACATTAGCACCCCATTATAAAGGACATGGCGTTGAGCCAGAAAATTTAATTACAACAGGACCAGAAGATTGGTGGCAAGATGTGATTGAGGCGTATCAGCAATTACAACAAGCAGGTTACGAGGAAATTGCTGTTGCAGGTTTATCTTTGGGTGGCGTGATGGCATTGAATGTAGCGTTACAGCAACCTGTCAAAGGGATTGTGACAATGTGTGCACCGATGACGATGCGTACGACTGATATTATGTTTGAAGGTGTTATGAAGTATGCCAAAGATTTTAAAACATTTCAACGTAAGCCAGTCGAGGAAATAGAAGCTGAATTGCAGGCGATTCAACAACAAGGTATGCCATCCTTAGCAGCATTACGGGCATTTATCGAGCGTACACGTCAAGAAATTGATATGATTTATAGCCCGATTTTTGTTGTACAGGCTAGAAATGATGAAGTAATTGATATCGAATCTGCTAATATCATTTATAATGAAACTGAATCACTTGAAAAAACAATTAAATGGTATGAGCATTCAAAACATGTTATTACGTTAGACCAAGAAAAAGAGCAGCTACATGAAGATATTTTTCACTTTTTAGAAGGATTAAATTGGACAAAGTAAGGAGGGATTTTTTATATGAAAGATGTATTACAAAGTCGTTTATTAGATTTTTTCAGCACGGAGGAGTATAAGCCGTTAACAGTTGATGAAATAGAAGACGCATTGGGATTAGAGGCAGCGGATGACTTTAAAGAGCTTGTCAAAACACTTGTACGAATGGAAGGGCAAGGCTTAGTGGTACGCTCTCGTTCCAATCGCTATGGCTTACCTGAGCGTATGAATTTATTGCGTGGTAAGTTTATTGGGCATGCAAAAGGCTTTGGCTTCGTTTCACCTGATGTAGAAGGTATGGATGATGTCTTTATCCCACCACATGAGGTCAATGGTGCGATTAATGGAGATACGGTATTAATTCGTGTATTGAAGGAATCATTCGGGGATCGTCGAGAAGGCACAGTGACAAAGGTAGTAGAGCGTGGACAAACAACTTTTGTTGGTACATTCCAAGCAAATCGAGGCTTTGGCTTTGTGGTGTTAGATGATAAAAAGCTACCAATGGATATTTTCATCGCAAAGGGTGATACATTAGGCGCTGTTGATGGACATAAAGTAGTAGTAGAAATTGCAACATGGCCAGAGGATTTAAAATCTGCAACAGGCTATATTACGAAAATTTTAGGGCATAAAAATGATCCAGGTGTTGATATTTTATCTATTTTGTACAAGCATGATATTCCACCTGAATTTCCAGATGAAGTCATTGCAGCAGCACAAAATGTACCAGATGAAATTGCACCAGCTGATTTAGAAGGTCGTCGTGATTTACGTCACGAAACGATTGTCACGATTGATGGTGCAGATGCGAAAGATTTAGATGATGCTGTTACTGTAACGAAAAATCTTGACGGCACATATAAACTAGGTGTGCATATCGCTGATGTTAGCTACTATGTGACACAAGGCTCTGTACTCGATGTGGAAGCCTATGACCGTGCGACAAGTGTTTACTTAACAGACCGTGTTATTCCGATGATTCCACATCGCTTATCAAACGGCATTTGCTCGTTGAATCCAAAGGTGGATCGTTTAACACTGTCATGTGAAATGATTATTGATACACAGGGAAATGTCATTGCACATGAGATTTTCCAAAGTGTCATTAAAACGACCGAGCGTATGACGTATAAGGATGTTTATAAAATTTTAGAGGAGCAAGACGAGGAATTAATTGCGCGCTATGAGCCACTGGTACCAATGTTTAAGCAAATGGCAGAGCTGTCAGGTATTTTACGTCATAAACGTGAGCTACGAGGTGCTATTGACTTTGATTTCAAGGAATCGAAGGTTTTAGTCGATGAAGATGGCTGGCCAGTAGATATTGAGCTACGTGAGCGTACAGTGGCAGAGAAATTAATTGAAGATTTCATGTTAATTGCCAATGAAACAGTAGCAGAGCATTTCCATTGGATGAATGTACCGTTCCTTTACCGTATTCACGAAGATCCAAAGCCAGAGAAACTCCAACGCTTCTTTGAATTTGTCACGAATTTTGGTATTTTAATTAAAGGAACAGGCAATACAGTACATCCAAAAGCATTGCAGGATGTATTAAAGGCGATTGAAGGTCTACCAGAGGAGCCTGTCATTTCAACCATGCTATTGCGCTCAATGCAACAGGCTAAATACTATCCTGAAAGCATAGGACACTTTGGTTTATCGACTGATTTTTATACACACTTCACATCACCAATTCGTCGTTATCCTGACTTAATTGTCCACCGTTTAATTCGTACGTATTTAATAAACCAAGATACATCGAAGGAAACCGTGGCACAATGGAGCATGGCAATGGACGAAATTGCAGATCATACATCTGAGCGTGAACGTCGAGCTGTCGATGCAGAACGTGATACAGATGCATTGAAAAAAGCACAATATATGTCCGATAAAATTGGTGAAGAATTCGAGGGTATTATCTCTTCCATTACGAATTTTGGGATGTTCGTCGAGCTGCCAAATACGGTGGAGGGGCTTGTCCATATTAGCAATATGACGGATGACTATTATCAGTTCAATGATCGTCAAATGATTATGATTGGTGAGCATACAAACCGTCAATTCCGCATTGGTGATGAAGTAACCGTACGTCTAACAAATGTCGTTGTAGAGGAATCTGCCATCGACTTTGAAATCGTGGGCATGGTCACATCTTATGGACGCACACGCAAAGCAGCACCGACAGTTATTCATGCACGCAAAAATTATAATGACAAGAAAGATAGCCGAAGTAAACGTCGCACTGAGGAGAAGCCAGAGCGTGGTAAACGAGGCGAGCGCCGCAGTGACAATAATAACGACCGTGACCCACGTGGACGTCGCAAAGATGGTGCAAGTGGTGGTACAGGTACAGGTAAGCGTGTCAAACAAAAGCAAAAATTTTATGAAGGCATTGCTAAAAAGAACAAAAAGAAAAAATCAAAGCGTAAATAAAATAAGGCTGCGCATCAGTACAAGGCTGGTGCGCTCCTAGTGTATAGAAGGTGAGCATATGGCAAAGGGAGCAGGGAAGGTTTTAGCACAAAATAAAAAAGCAAATCATGATTATTTTATTGAAGAAACAATTGAAGCGGGCATGGTCCTAACAGGTACAGAAATCAAATCCGTTCGTGCCAGCAAAGTGCAGCTCAAAGATTCCTATGTGCGCCTCCGTAATGGCGAGGCATGGATTATCAACATGCACATTAGCCCTTTTGAGCAAGGCAATCGCTACAATCATGATCCATTACGAGAACGCAAATTATTGCTACATAAAAAGCAAATTGGAGAGCTCGTTGGCGCTGTTAAACGTGATGGTTATACGATTATCCCGTTAAAAATGTATGTAAAGGATGGCTATGCAAAACTATTAATTGGTTTAGGTAAAGGGAAGAAAGATTACGATAAACGTGACGATATGCGCAAGAAGGAAGCTAAGCGTGAAATGGAACGTGCTTTTAAGGCGAGAAATCAGTAGTATTGTAATAAGAGTGGCGGATAGAAGTGCTAAGCAGACGGATAGATATTGAAATGTGATGGGTCGCGTTTCGATATCTAGACTGGTTGAACACTTGAATTATTGCTTGGAATGTTTTATAATTATGGATACGGATTGCCAGATTAAATAAGAGCGTATGTAAAGCGCCTACCGTACTAGAAGTTATTCTAGCTCTTTGTATGAGCGAGGCAATTAATTGTTTCGACTCGTTATCAAGGGGACGTTACGGATTCGACAGGGATGGTTCAAGCTTTAGTCGCGCGTCGGAGGGCTCGGCTCCGTCATCAACGGCAGTTATATATAACTGGCAAACAACAAAACTTAGCTTTCGCAGCGTAAGCTCTTAAGCGCTCTGCCTCTCTATCGCCCATGTAGAGAACGTGGGGCCCAACTTCAGTGGGATACGGTCGATGGTACCACCTGAGTCATCGGCAAGAGATTTCCAGGTTAGCGTACAGGACGCCTGTTTGTCGGCATAATGTTACGTGAATCCCAAATAGGCAAACTACACGCGTAGAAGCTGAAGTATTGGAGTTTCTGGACGCGGGTTCGACTCCCGCCGTCTCCATTTTTTACCAGCCTATAAACGGCGGTATATCAACGATTTTCGAGGTTAGGGATATTGAACGGGAGTTGAACTCTTGGGCAATATCCCTTTTCTTATACCTATTGCCTAAGGGGGTTACCATAATGGCTAAACGAGGAAAAAATATAAATCTATTTCTTATGGATGGTATAGTAAACGGTCGAGTGAAATGTACACTCGCCAATTGGACAGGTGTGGCTTATAAAATTCCACATACAGAATTAGATAAATGTAAAGAAAGAGCAGACCTTAAACAAAGTGGCGTTTATTTTCTGTTTGGTATATCTGATGAGACAGGTGAAAATGTAATTTATATAGGACAAGCAGGTGCAAGGAAAAATGGAGAGGGGATTCTTAATCGCTTATTAGAACATAAACGTAACCAGGATAAAGACTATTGGACAGAAGCCATAGTGTTTACAACATCTAATAATTCATTTGGTCCAACAGAGATAAGTTATTTGGAGAGTCGTTTTTGTGATCTTGCAAAGAAAATAAATCGCTATATCGTTAAGAATGGGAATAATCCAACGATGGGTAATGTTACTGAGGAGAAAGAGAGTGAACTAGAGGAATTTTTAGACCATTCTAAAGTGATAATGGGTACACTTGGGCATAAGATTTTTATACCTTTAAATGAACCAAAACCCATTTTTTCGTGGGCTGATTCAAATAATGAGGGTGAATTTTTACTATATTTGAAGAGAAAAATAAGAAAAAGTGGTCAAACTATTGAGGCATCATGTAAACAGACAAATGAAGGTTTTGTAGTGCTTAAAGATAGTAAAATTGAAGTTGAGGATTCCGATAGTATACCTAGTGGTGTTAAAAAAGCTCGTAACAAAGCCAAAATTGATAGTCAAGGAATATTGCAAGAAGATGTGTTGTTTAACAGTCCTTCCTATGCGGCTGCCTTTGTTATAGGTGGACATGCTAATGGATTGACTGAATGGAAAACGAGAGATGGGAAAACGCTAAAGGAATATTTGGATAAATAAATTGAATATGTAAGTATAATATGTATTATATATAGAATAAAAATGTAAGTTATATCTCATATGTTGATAGTATCCAATTCCGAATTGTATGAAACCCTTAAGTGTTGTGAATAATTAATTTGTATGTAATTTGAAATAAAAATATTCTTTGATATAGAGGTGAACCTTGTAATAGTTAGTGTAAATGGTACAGGGAAATCATCCATTATTAATGTAATAGTGACATCGTTATCAGTTATGGTCGATAAAATTTTATATAGTGTCTCTAAAAAGGTAGTTTTGATGAACGTCAAACTTCTTTATAAATAAGAGGTTTGGCGTTTTTTCTATAGCAAGTGATTGCATGAAAGGGGTTGTGAGTATGGCTATTCAAAAAATTCATTTAAGTAATTTTACCGTTTTTGAACAGTTAGATCTTGAATTTTGTGAAGGAATTAATTTATTTATCGGTGACAATGGTACGGGGAAGACACATTTAATGAAGCTAATCTATTCTGCTTGTAAGGCGGCAGATCCAAGAGTTTCCTTTTCGCAAAAAATTGTGAATACGTTTAGACCAGATGATTTTAAAATTGGTAGACTCGTTCATAAAAGTCATGGGACAACTAGCTCAAGTGTGAAAATTTATGCAAAAAAAGAGGAACTGTCAAAAACATTATCGATAAACTTCAGTACGAGAACAACTAAATGGGATGCGGAAGTAAGGAATGAGGAAAGCTGGGAAAGAGCATTAAGCAACATCGAAAGCACCTTTATTCCCGCAAAAGAAATTCTATCGAATTCGTATAATATTATTTCGGCAAATGAAAAAAATAATGTTGATTTCGATGATACGTATATTGATATTATTCATTCTGCCAAAGTAGATATTTCCGTTGGACGGAATGCACAGAATAAAAAGCAACATCTTGAAAGACTTGAAAAAATTATCGAAGGCAAAGTTTTCTTTGATGTGCCAAAAGATAAGTTTTATTTAAAATATGGTCACTCGAAAGTAGAATTTAATTTGGTGGCTGAGGGGATTCGCAAAATTGCTTTACTTTGGCAATTAATGAAGAACGGAACCCTAGAAAAAGGATCGATTTTATTTTGGGACGAGCCTGAGGCAAATATCAATCCAGTGCATATTCCGCTACTTGTAGATATGCTATTAGAATTACAAAACGGTGGCGTACAAATCTTTATCTCCACACATGATTATACATTATGTAAATATTTTGATATCAAAGCACAGACGGAAGGCACAGTTAAATTTCATTCGCTCTATAAAACAGAGCGTGGTGTAAAATGTGAAAGCAATGAAAAATTCAAAAATTTAGAGAGAAATACAATTCGAGATACATTTATTCAGCTCTATAAAGATGAAGTCAAGATGGAGATGGAATCATGATACAGGTCAGAGAATCGAACATGTTATTTGAATTTGAAGAAGAGCAAATTTTTCCTATTGAAAATTCTCAGCTGCATACTGCAATTGGTGAGGGCATTAAATCAGTTGAATTTGTGGTGTCATTAAAGGAACAGGAATTTGCTTTTATTGAAGCGAAATCAAGTTCTCCACAGCCCACAAAGGACAATCAAGAAAAATTTGATACCTTTATAAAGGATGTATCGGATAAATTTGTTCACGCCTTCAATATGTTTTTAACGGCTATTTTGCGCAGATATCATGATGAGGCAATCCCTACCAATTTTTTAGAGATGAATAAAGAAAAAGCCGTGTTTAAATTTATTTTAATCATTAAAGGGCATCGAATGGAATGGCTGCCACCACTTCAAGATGCCTTTTCAAAACATTTACTATACCATCGTAAAATTTGGGGAAGTCATGTAATTGTGATAAATGAAGAACTGGCGAGAGATTATAGGTTGGTGAAAGAATGGATGTAGATGTTGTATATTAAATCAGAGGTATAATCTCAATAGAAAAGAAAAGGACTTTACGTTATATTGTGAGTAACGAATATGTGTACAATTAGTGTAGCTTATTATAAAAATGTCCTTTCGCTAGAGGTGAATTTAAAAATGAAAATAAATGAAATGTATCTTGAGAACTTTAGAGGCTCCGAAGATTTAACATTAAATTTGAATGGTAAAAGTGCTGTTATAGTAGGTGCTAATGGTGCGGGGAAATCATCTATCATCAATGCAGCAGTTACCTCTCTATCAGTCATGGTGGATAAAGTTTCATATAGTGTCTCTAAAAAGGTGGAGCTGAAAGAGACGGATATAAAAAATGATAAGCAAAGATATGTGATTACTACTTTGGTAGAGCATGAAAATGATTATGGCACAATAAAAATTGTGAAAAATAGGTCTAAGACAGCTCAAAGTAAAAGTCCTTCCTCTACTAAGGGATCTAATTTCATGAACATTGTTTCGTCAATCCATGAAAATATAGAGCGTAATATACATGTTAATTTACCAGTGACTGTTTTTTATTCTGCCTATAGAAATGTAATTGGTGTGCCCTCCAGAATAAAAAATAGACATGAATTTGATCAATTTTCTTCCTATCTAAATTGCTTTGAAAGCAGTACCGATTTCAGAACTTTTTTTGAATGGTTTAGGGATCAAGAGGATTTGGAAAATGAGGAAAAACTCGAATCCAATCTTGCGTATAGGGATGAACAGCTTGAAGCGGTGAGAAGAGCTGTCTACGGCATTATGACGGATTTTACTGATTTAAGAATTATGCGAAAAGGTAAAATGCGGATGGTGATTTCAAAGCATGGTCAGAGGCTAGAAATTAACCAACTATCAGATGGAGAAAAATGCACTTTAGCCATGATAGGGGATTTAGCAAGAAGGCTGGCTTTGGCTAATCCACATTTAGCTAATCCGTTGAATGGGGAAGGGATTGTATTAATTGATGAAATCGAACTACATTTACATCCATCGTGGCAAAGAGAGATTATTAAAAAATTAGAAAATGTGTTCCCTAATATTCAATTTATTATTTCTACACACTCGCCTCAGGTATTAGGTGAAATAAAGAATGCCAATATCTATGTAATTAATGATGTATTGAATACAAATGAATTTTCGGTGAATGCCATTGATACTACGTTTGGTAAAGACTCTAATTTAATTTTAGAAGAGTATATGAATGCAGCATCAAAAAATAGAGAAATCCAATCTCAATTAGATTGTCTGTATCAACATATCTCTTTAAATGAAATAAAAGAAGCGGAAGCATTGTATACATCTCTCTCAAAGACTTTAGGTGCAGAAGATCCAAGTTTAATCAAAGCAGAAATGATTATCAAAAGGAAAAAGGTATTAGGTAAATGAGACGTTTTACTAAAGAGGAATCGCCTAAAAGCTTTGAGGATAAAAAGAAAAAATTGGAGGAATACAAATGTCAAGTAAAGCACAACGTGCTGAGTTACAATCTCAAATCTGGAAAATAGCTAATGATGTCCGAGGCTCAGTAGATGGATGGGATTTTAAACAATATGTTTTAGGAACGCTTTTTTATCGTTTCATAAGTGAGAACTTTTCTAGTTTTATTGAAGCGGGAGACGAAAGTGTTAATTATGCAGACCTTCCTGATGATATTATAACAAATGAAATCAAAGAGGATGCCATTAAAACAAAAGGTTATTTCATA
Organism: Lysinibacillus piscis; assembly: GCF_026012395.1. GTDB lineage: Bacteria > Bacillota > Bacilli > Bacillales_A > Planococcaceae > Lysinibacillus > Lysinibacillus piscis. The sequence goes on along the minus strand of NZ_BRZA01000004.1, from coordinate 92,525 downwards.
TATCCGAGTCAGCTGTTTGCTAATATTGCGAAAACCGCCAACACAAACGAAAGCTTGAATACAGATTTAGCTGCTATATTTTCTGCTATTGAAAGTTCAGCAAATGGTTATCCATCCGAGCTAGATATTAAAGGATTATTCGCTGATTTTGACACAACAAGCAATAGATTGGGAAATACAGTGAAAGATAAAAACAGTCGTTTAGCTGCTGTAATTAAAGGCGTTGAAGGGCTTAGTTTCGGTGATTTTGAAGATAGTCAAATTGACCTTTTTGGTGATGCCTATGAGTTTTTAATCTCTAATTATGCTGCCAATGCTGGTAAATCTGGAGGAGAATTTTTTACACCGCAGAGTGTGTCTAAGCTTATTGCCCAATTAGCAATCCACAAGCAAACAACCATTAATAAGATTTATGACCCTGCAGCCGGTTCAGGTTCATTGCTATTACAAGCAAAAAAACAGTTTGATGATCATATTATCGAAGATGGTTTTTATGGACAGGAGATTAACCATACAACTTATAACCTTGCTCGTATGAATATGTTTTTACACAATATAAACTATGATAAGTTTAATATTGCTTTAGGAAATACGCTATTAGACCCTCACTTTGGTGATGAAAAACCTTTTGATGCTATTGTATCTAATCCACCTTATTCTGTAAATTGGCTTGGTAGTGATGACCCAATACTTATTAATGATGAAAGATTTGCTCCAGCAGGCGTATTAGCCCCAAAATCTAAAGCCGATTTTGCCTTTGTACTTCATACGCTTAGTTACCTTTCAAGTAAAGGTCGTGCTGCTATAGTTTGTTTCCCCGGTATTTTTTACCGTGGTGGTGCAGAGAAAAAAATTAGAAAGTATCTGATTGATAATAACTTTGTTGAAACAATTATTTCATTAGCACCAAACCTTTTTTATGGCACTTCAATAGCGGTTAATATCTTGGTTCTTTCTAAGCGTAAAACAGATAATATAACTCAATTTATTGATGCGAGTGGAGTGGATTTCTATAAAAAGGAAACGAATAATAACATACTTACAGATGAACATATCGAGCGAATAATGGGAATATTTGATAGTAAAGTGGATATTGATTATGTTGCAAATTCCGTTGATTATGATGCTATCGTTCAAAATGATTACAACCTATCTGTGAGCTCCTATGTGAAAGCAAAAGACATAAGGGAAATCATTGATATTAATGAGCTGAATACAGAAATAAAAACGAATGTAGCAAAGATAGACAAACTTCGTACAGAAATCGCTGACATTATTGAGGTGATTGAATCATGATTAAGTCAAATTATGTGGAGAAACTTCTTAAGGGAGTCGAAGTTGAGTGGAAGACATTATCTCAGGGAGAAAAAAAAGTTGCCGAATTAATGCGTGGGCGTGTAATGTCAAAAGCATATTTAGAGGAGAACGCTGGAGATTACCCAGTATACAGTTCTCAAACAAAAAAAAATGGTGAAATTGGAAAAGTAAATACCTATGACTTTGAAGGTGAGTTTATTACCTGGACAACTGATGGTGCTAATGCAGGGACAGTTTTCTATAGAACAGGAAAGTTTTCAATTACAAATGTTTGTGGATTAATAAAAATAAATAACACCAAAGAATTGAATTATAGATATTTATTTTATTGGCTCTCAATTGAAGCAAAAAAACATGTTTATTCTGGTATGGGTAATCCTAAGTTAATGAGTAATCAGGTAGCTAAAATCCAAATTCCTATCCCACCTCTAAAAGTACAAGAAGAAATCGTCCGTATTTTGGACGCTTTCACAGAGCTTACAACAGAGCTTATAACAGAGCTTACAGCAGAGCTTGTAGCCCATAAAAAGCAATATGAATATTATCGTGATAAGTTATTGACTTTTGAAGAGGGAGAAGTTAAGTGGAGAACGTTGAGGGAAGTTGCTCTTGAATTTGGACGTGGGAAATCAAAACACCGTCCAAGAAATGACTCTAAGTTATATGGTGGAAACATTCCATTCATTCAAACAGGAGATATACGCAATGCTCCACATATCATTAGAGAATTTACACAAACATATAGTAAATTTGGACTGGAGCAAAGTAAGTTATGGACAAAAGGGACACTTTGCATAACGATAGCTGCAAATATTGCTGAAACTGCAATTCTTGGTTTTGATGCATGCTTTCCAGATAGTGTTATAGGTTTTGTTGCTAATCCTCAAAAAACAAGTTCAAGCTATGTTGAATATCTTTTGACTTCGTATAAATCGAAACTGCAATCAAAAAGCACTGGTAGTGCACAAGAAAATATCAACCTTGCAACTTTTGAAAGCTTGCTATTACCGTTTCCTTCACTTGCGGAACAAGAACGTATCGTCTCTATCCTCGACAAATTTGACGCTTTGACATCTTCAATTACCGAGGGATTACTACGTGAAATAGAGTTGCGTCAAAAGCAATACGAATATTACCGTAATATTCTTCTAAGCTTTCTAAAAGAGGGGGTAGAGGAGTAGTATGAGTGTTTCATTAATTGATATCGCACAACAGTTAAAAGATAATAATAAAAAAGTTCAACTTATTTATGCTTTTAATGGAACTGGTAAAACTAGGCTTTCACGGGAGTTTAAATTATTAGTGATACCAAAAGTAGATGATGATACGGAATTAGAGGAATCAGAAATAATCGGTAAAAAAATACTTTATTATAATGCTTTTACAGAAGATTTATTTTATTGGGATAATGATTTAGAAAATGATGCTGAACCAAAACTTAAAATCCATCCCAACTCATTTACAAAATGGATTTTTGAAGAGCAAGGACAAGATAGAAATATTATTTCTAATTTTCAACATTATACTGACGAAAAATTAACGCCACATTTTAATGAAGAATATACTATTAAAGATAAGGGTGGGAATAACGTAACAGTAGGGGCTTTTACAGAAATAACTTTTTCGTATGAGCGTGGTAATGATGAGCGTTCAGATAATATTAAAATTTCAAAAGGAGAAGAGAGTAACTTTGTATGGTGTGTTTTTTATTCTCTACTTGAACAAGTTATTGATGTATTAAACGTAGCCGAACAAAGTGATAGAGAAACAAATCAGTTTGATCAGCTGGAGTATGTATTTATAGATGATCCTATAAGTTCATTAGATGATAACCACTTGATTGAATTAGCAGTAAATTTAGCAGAGTTAATAAAATCTAATGAATCAGACCTTAAATTTATAATAACAACACATAACCCTCTTTTTTATAATGTGCTGTGTAATGAATTTAGCAATTCTAATAAAAGCACAGGTTACAACAACAACAAACATTTTAAAAAGCATAGATTAGAAAAGAAAGAAGAGGGTACTTATGAACTAATAGATCAGCCTAATGATTCGCCGTTTTCTTATCATCTTTTTCTTATAAATGAAATCGAAAAAGCTATTGAATCTGAGCAAATATATAAATATCATTTTAACTTTCTTCGAAATGTTTTAGAGAAAACTTCCACTTTCTTAGGTTATTCTCATTGGAAAGATTTGTTATCGCCTGTTAGAGGAAGTAGTGTTGCATATAAAAATAGGATTATAAACTTATCCAGTCATTCAAAGCATTCAGCTGAGGAAATTGTTAATCTAACAAATGATGAAAAAAATGTTTTAAAACACCTTATTAGTGAAATTAATGAAATATATAGGTTTAATAAAATTAATTAAGGGGGGAAATTAATGAGCGATTTCAAACCCATCATAGAATCAAACAACTTTATAATTTTAGATAAATATACCAAAATAGATCAGCAAGGAGCTGGTTATCAAACAGAAGCTGATTTAGAACGAGAACTCATTCAAGATTTAGTAAATCAAGGTTATGAATATCTACCAAATTTAACTACTTCTGAAAAAATATTTGCAAATGTTCGTATGCAGCTGCAAAATCTTAATAATGTGCAATTTTCAGAAACTGAATGGATTAGATTTTGTGAGCAGTTTTTAGATAAACCCAGTGATAACCAAATTGATAAAACCCGTAAAATTCATAACGATTATATTTATGACTTTGTTTTTGATGATGGGCGCATTCAAAACATTTACCTAGTAGACAAAAAGAATATTGCCAACAATAAAGTGCAAGTAATTTCTCAATTTGAACAAAAAGGAATGCAAGCCAATAGATACGATGTTACCATTTTAGTCAATGGCTTACCTTTAGTACAAATAGAGCTTAAAAAGCGTGGAATTGCCATTCGTGAAGCCTTTAATCAGGTTCACCGATATAGTAAAGAGAGCTTTAATTCAGAAAACTCTCTGTTTAAATATTTACAGGTTTTCGTGATTTCTAATGGGACAGATAGCCGTTATTTTGCTAATACGACTAAACGTGATAAAAACAGTTTTGATTTTACTATGAATTGGGCAAAATCGGATAATACTCTGATAAAAGATCTAAAAGATTTCACGGCTACATTTTTGCAGAAAAACACTTTATTGAATGTACTACTGAAATACTCTGTTTTTGATGTGAATGATAACCTGCTGATTATGCGTCCTTATCAAATTGCTGCCACGGAAAGGATTTTATGGAAAATTGAAAGTTCATACTTAGCCAAAAATTGGAGAACTACTGAAAGTGGTGGATATATTTGGCATACAACAGGTTCGGGGAAAACGCTTACGAGTTTTAAAACAGCTCGTTTAGCTACTGAACTGAAATTTATAGATAAAGTATTTTTTGTTGTAGATAGGAAAGACCTAGATTTTCAGACGATGAAAGAGTATCAGCGTTTTTCTCCTGATAGTGTTAATGGTTCAGAAAGTACCGCAGGATTAAAGCGTAACATTGACAAAGATGATAATAAAATTATTGTGACGACGATTCAAAAACTCAATAACCTAATTAAAAGCGAAACAGAGTTACCTATATATAATAAGCAAGTAGTATTTATTTTTGATGAAGCCCACCGTTCACAATTTGGTGAAGCGCAAAAAAATATCAATAAAAAGTTTAAGAAGTTTTATCAGTTTGGATTTACAGGTACGCCTATTTTCCCTGAAAATGCATTAGGTTCTGAAACAACAGCTTCTATCTTTGGTAAAGAGTTACACTCTTATGTAATTACGGATGCTATTAGAGATGAAAAAGTTTTAAAATTCAAAGTAGATTATAATGATGTCCGCCCTAAGTTCAAAAGTATTGAAAAAGAACAGGACGAGAAAAAGCTATCGGCAGCAGAAAATAAAGAAGCACTACTACATCCTGAACGCATCAAAGAAATTTCTCAATATATTCTTAATAATTTCAGAGTAAAAACTCATCGTCTAAACGCGAATGGAAAAGGATTTAATGCCATGTTTGCTGTGAGCAGTGTCGATGCAGCCAAACTCTACTATGAATCATTAAATAAATTACAGCAAGGAAGCAATAACCCCCTTAAGATTGCTACAATCTTCTCCTTTGCTGCTAATGAAGAGCAAACTGCGATAGGTGAAATTCTTGATGAAACTTTTGAACCTTCAGCAATGGATAGTAGTGCAAAGGAGTTTTTAAGTTCAGCCATCAAAGATTACAATGCGATGTTTAAAACCAACTATGGCGTAGAAAGTAAAGAGTTTCAAAATTATTATCGTGACCTTGCTAAACGAGTAAAAGACAAAGAGATTGATTTGTTACTTGTTGTTGGAATGTTTTTAACTGGTTTTGATGCACCTACATTAAATACTTTATTTGTTGATAAAAATCTTAGGTATCATGGTTTAATGCAAGCTTTTTCTAGAACAAATCGTATTTATGATTCCACCAAAACCTTTGGAAATATTGTTACCTTTAGAGATTTAGAACAAGCAACCATAGACGCCATTACCCTTTTTGGAGATAAAAACACTAAAAATGTGGTGCTGGAGAAAAGCTACAAGGATTATATGGAAGGATTCACTGATGTGGCAACTGGTGAAGCCCGTCGTGGATACGTAGATGTAGTAAAAGATTTAAAGGAACATTTTACTAATATTGATGATATTGTTACTGAAAAGGAAAAAAAAGAGTTTGCGAAACTCTTTGGTGAATATTTGCGTATTGAAAATATCCTGCAAAACTATGATGAATTTTCAGGTTTAAAAGCTTTGCAAGCAATAGATATTACTGATTCTAAAGCTTTAGAAGATTTCAAATCTACTCACTATGTTACTGATGAAGATATTACTGTTATGCAAGAGATTCAGGTGTTAGAAGAAAGAGCTATTCAAGATTATCGTTCTTCATATAATGATATTCGTGATTGGCTCCGCCGTGAAAGAAATGGAAAAGAAAAGGAAAGTATTTCTATTGATTGGGATGATGTTGTCTTTGAAGTAGATCTTTTAAAATCCCAAGAGATTAATTTAGATTACATTCTTGAACTTATTTTTGAACAAAACAAGAAAGTAAAAGATAAAGCAACATTGGTTGAAGAGGTTCGTCGCTTAATTCGATCTAGCGTAGGAAACCGTGCAAAAGAAAGCCTAGTAGTTGATTTTATCAACCAGGCTGATTTAGACAGTATTCAAGATAAAGCAAGTATTATTGATGCCTTCTTCTCATTTGCTCAAACTGAACAAAAACGTGAAGCAGAAGAGTTGATTAATACTGAAAAACTTAATGAAGAGGCTGCAAAAAGATATATTTTTAATTCATTAAAAAGAGAATACGCTAGTGAAAACGGAACGGAACTTAATGAAATTCTTCCTAAAATGAGTCCTCTTAATCCTCAATATTTAACAAAAAAGCAGACTGTTTTTCAGAAAATTTCTGCCTTTGTAGATAAATTTAAGGGAGTAGGTGGGAAAATCTAAAATAGAAAGAATAGGGTGGATAAATGGCATAATTCAATTATGAAGTAACTCAAAAACATGCATATTGTCTGAATCTTCAAAGGGATAGACAAAAGATAGTTGCTTAAAAATGGAATTTTTCATCCGTTCGTTTATAATTAAATAAACGAACGGATGTTTTTTGTTTTTAGGGAGGGGCAAACATGAATTTAGATGAAAAACTTAAGATTTTCGAAATTGATCCATTGTTAAAAAGTAAAATAGCATCAATGGCATACAAAGCTATATATCTTACTGATGATGAATTTGATGAGTCTAAAAATGAGTTGAAAACGATGAATTTAAATGATTTAGAGGGAATTTGTCGACCTGATGCTGATAGAGCTGGAAATTGGTTAGAAGCATTAGACATATTAGTGTATAAAGGCATTAATTTTGATAGATATAAAGGAAGAGAGCAGTTCAAAAAATTTCTGTTGGATCCGGAACAATGGGGACAATGGTATCCAGTGGTAACTTATATCGATGATAAATACTACATTGAAGGTGAGGGTAAGCATCGTCTAACGATTGCAAAATGTTTAGGCATTAAAGAAGCTCTAGTTATAGTCAAATATCCTAAATAAAGAAAAGTAGTGTATATTATTTCTAAGTCCCAAATGACTTGAAATAAAGCAAAGATTTCTCGGTATATCAAGGAAGGTTGGGGGCAAGATGAACTTGCTCTTTATCTTTGTTTGTCAACCATCCCAAATGTACTATTTAGTGTGAGTGTACATCGCTTTTTAGGATGGAAAGCTTCACGTGAGCATCCTTTAATACTAGGAAAACTGATATAGGCAGGATATTACATAAGTACTTAGATGAAACTAATAGTGTCGCTAAAATCAATCTTGCAAACTATAAAAGTGAAAGTTCTTTAACTAGTTTATTTGGTAGCCCCATATTATATTGGCAGCAAAGAAGAAGGAGAATTTGATGATGCAATAGGTAATGTGCATAATTTGAACGGATATATTGTTGTATTCACTTCAAACATTAAAAGAATTGAATTTTTAGAGAACGTTCCGCAGGAGCTGAGTTCTAGACTTAATTTAGTATTTGATTATGCATATTTAGATAATATTATAAAAAATAGAGTTTTTAGGATAATTATAGTTAAACCAAAATGAATTAATATTAAAGGTTAATGTCCAAAAAGTAGAAAAATTAAGGATACCTAGATAAAAGGCGAGGAATGTATTTTATGAATTAGAGAAAGGGTGCAAACAACATAAATGAAATATCTAGCATTAGACACTAATATATATTTAGATATGGTTGTATCAAGAAATGAAAGTCATAAGCCTGAGACATATGGGCAAATGAAAAAGCTTTTAGATTATGGTGAGATTAAATTAGTTATTCCATCAATAGTAATTAGGGAAGTAAATAGACATATTAATAAAGAAATAGAGAAAATCGATTCGCATTTGAAGTTAATAAAAAAGAATGTAGAATCTTTATATTGGATAAATAATGTAGATGAGATGAAAATATTTAAAGAAAAAATACCTAATGCAATAAGTGTTATAAAGGAAGTCAAAGGACTTTTTGAAAGTAACAAAGAAAGATACATTATTGATGCTATAAATTTATTTAATGATTTATTTTCTCATGAACATGTCATTCATTTAGAGGAAACTTCAGAAATTCTTTTTAAAGCACAGCTTCGCCAATTATATAAAAAGAGACCTTTCCACTATAGTCAACAAGATAAAGATTCATTAGCAGATGCAGTGATTGTAGAATCTTTAATTGAATATACAAAAAATGAGCTGAATAGTAATGACCATATGTATTTTATAACTAGAAATACAGTAGATTTCTCAGCAGATAATGAAAAAGATAAGCTACATCCAGATATACAAGAAAGTATCTTATCATTAAATCTTGAAAATCAATTTCATTATAGAAATCATTTTAATAAAACACTAATAGAAGATTTTAAATTGGAGACTGAACATGCAGGATTTTTAGAAGATTTAAAAGAAGAGATGCAAAAAGAACATCTAAGAGAATTAATAGAAATGGATATAGAGCATCATAGAGAACTGGGGGGATTGACTTCACTTTCAGCGAATTGGGAAGAAATTATAAGAGAATATGATGACGTGGGGAATTTTATTAGAGAATTACTAGATTACCAAGAAGAATTAACTAATCAATTTGATATTTTATCTGATGAATATTTCGATTTAATAGATAAAATACAACAATTAGATTTGGTCAATATCCAACAGTCGATAAGAAATTTCAATAGTAATGATGATGAACATATAACAATAACTAGCAATTTAACTGATATGCAATATGAAATTATCGAAATAATAAATGAAAGAATAAGCATTGATATAGAAAATCATGAAGCTAATGAAATGTGGAAGTGTGAAGATCATTTTTCTTTAAATAAAACATTGCTAGAGTTTAAAAATTTTAGCAGTGGAGTTTTAACTATTACAATAACTGGTGAATTTAATCCGGAAAATGAAGGAACAGATTTAATTGATGTTTTAGTAAATAATACTATACTAAATAAGAATTTAAAAGGATATATAGAAGTGTATTATGGCTATTTGAATTTCGATGAAGATAATCACCCAACAGATGGTATTCTGGATGACGTGAATTTTTATTTAGAAGAAGTTATAGAAGCAGTTCAAGATGTTTCACAACATTTAATAAATGAGATTCAACAAGATAACGAAATTATCAGAGATATTAATAATAAATTAGGGTTTTAGAATATAATTGATTCGAAGAGTGAAGTAACCTTAAATATTGGATGAATTATATATACCTGAAGGAAGGTCTTTAAGTGACGGTAATATAAAAAAAAGAAAAAGTAAAGGGCATTATTTTTATGGTTACAGAAGATAATAAGTAACTTGGGATTACTTCTTCATCACCGTAATAAATTTACAAATTTAATTAGGAGTGAATTCATTTATGACGAGTAGTACTGTATCATTCAGCCAAAAACGACATGACTATATAAAGGACTGGCCCAATATTCAACCATTTCAAGCGGAAAATGAGTATAAGAATAGAATTGACAATTTTAAAAAAAGTGGTAAAGAATTATTCCTACCACATCCAATAAGTTATTCATCGGAAAATTATCATAATATTGCTGTTTCTTTTATTATAGATTCATTAGATGTAATGCATAAGCATCCGAATTTTGCATTTGATTTTATTTTTCGTGCATTTGATCAATATGCAGGTAATTTGTTTAATGAAACTACTTTAAAGGGAAAACTTGAAAAAAGTATTGATGAGTGGACCGAAATAATCAATCAAAATGATAATTCTAAAGGGTTAATCGAAAAACTATTGAAAAATATTCCTCAAATTACTTGCCAATACCTATATTCTCGTATTTTTAAAGAATACGATGGTTCGAAGCCTGCTGAGGAGAACGAAGGACTGTTATTGAAGAGGTTATTAAAAGTAGAGAAGGAAAATGGGAAGTTAATTGTAAATGATGAGAAAATGAAGCGGATAGTAGAGCTTTCATTTAGGAAATTTGGATTCAATGAAATGGATTATGCCAATTCTATTAGAAAAGGAAGCAGATTTTTTTTCGTGTATTTCAATAGCGATTCTGTGAATTTATCTATCTCTAGTGATAGTAATGAAGACATTCCGATTAAACTTGAAGATAAATTACATTTGTTAGTGAATGGGATATTGTTCACTATGAGAAATGATCGAGCTCATGGGGCTAGTTCATCATCATTTAAGAGCAGTAAGGCATCACTTAGAACATATGCACATAACCACTTTTGTTTTATCTCTATTTACTTCTTGTTACACTTACTTATGATTGACACAACAAGTAGTGAAATGGATACTCTAATTGAAGTAATGAATCGAAATGTAGATAGCTACGCGGAATTTTATAAAGAGATTTTAGGTGTCTAATAATAACGTAGAAGCAATAAATTTTTTACAAACAACATATCTATTCGGACTTGGCTTTAAATGCAACTCTTCAGTCCATAAAGAAATGGTTATTTTACAATAAGATATTGACAACCTATTAGCTGGTTTAGTACAAAAAGGGTTTTAAAAATAATCAACTTTTAAAAAAAGAATCTAATCTGCCACATTAAATAAGAGCATGTTTTGATCAATCTTTTCAAAACATGCTCTAATATAAGTCATTAGATAAACAGCTTAGTCTATTTAAGTAAAGATGTTTAATAAAATATTGATTCAGGCGGCTTTTTACTTTTTTGTTATTCAACTAAAGGGGCAGGTAAGCGAAAGAAGCAATAATGATAAAGGGATAGAACCTGCTTTAGGTACTATCCCTTTTGTTATTTCTTTTTTACCCAGCAGCCAAGAAGGGACCATTAATTGTAATAGTTGATAAGATACTAGCCATTTCTTGAGGGGATTATCAAAGCAATTGGTATTTGCTCTAATGATGACCCGTATTCACGAATATGGAATACGTCCAAGCTTCATGATTAAGTCCTATCTGCTATCCAATTATTACACCATTTACAATAGGCAGCCTTCCCTGTTGTTTCGTTTTTGCAATAAGGACACTTAACAAGGCATAGCTCTCTTGTTGCTTTATATGTTCTACTTGCACAAATAGAACAATAAACTGTATCTTCTTCATCATGTAAAAAGTCCGTTCTTTCACATGAAGCACATTTTAACATACAAATCTCCTCCACCATAAAATGCTAGAAAGCCATTAATTCTTTCACTTCGTTATATAGCTTCTGAATTGCTCTCATCAAAAGAAATTTACATTTTTTTAAAATTGTGATAAATTTTTTGTGGTAAATTGCAGTGATTGATAATGAAGGAGGTAAGAGAGAATCTATAGAGTTCTTTTTATGTACCATCAATTAGGACAAGTAAAATTTAATAAAAAATAAATTATCGAATTATCAATAGTTGTGTTATTTAAATTTTTCATAATTGCTTATACTGTTGGGATTATTGGTTTTATAAGCGTTTTATTTACAGACCGAACTCAAAATTGTATCTTTTTAAATGTGACACCTTTACCTTATTAATAAGGATAGGTAATATATTTAACAATTTGAAATTTTCCCACTTGAATCATTGCACTATTGCAATTTAAATAAATCGAATTACTTTTGAAATACATTTTTATAAAACGTAGTCAAAAAAATCAATCGCCCCCGCAAGCATTGATATATCAGTACTTTGAGACGGCAGGTTCAACTCCCGCCGTCTCCATATCATGAGATTTACTAAATTTCACTGAGTGTCATAAATGTTGTTTAATCAACGTTTATGGCACTTTTTTATTGCCTTTAAGTTGTGCTGAATTGAATCCTTATTGAAAACTTTATTAACCTTTTTTAGAAATTAATTTAATTTATTGTTTAAAAAGGATTTAAATCTATTAATAATACCTTCCTTCATTTTTCGTGTAAAGTGTTTGAGAATGTAAGATAAGTGTCTGAACAATTATAGAATTTTTAAAAAGAATGTTATAAACTTGTTTAGGTTTTATTGTAGTTAAATCAATTTGTTCTATTCTTTTTTTAAGTAATCCCAAACCCAAAGTATGATTTTAACTTAACACTTTACAGGAACTTATGTTCGTGTTATTTTGGAGTTATTAATAGCTAGGGGGACTTAAAAGTGGAAATTACAGAAGAGCTTAAACGATATTATTTACCATACTTTAAAAAAATAGAAGACTTAAAGAAAGCATTATTGTTTGAAGCTTCAGCATTGAATCAAAAGAAAAATTTTGCCTTTATAAAATGTGCTACTGATAAATATTCAGAAGCCTCTACCCAATATACAAAAGAGGCAACTGGTATTATCTCTACAAATATGTATGAAATTCATTTTGCTGTTTTACCAACGGGAGATTTAGTCTATTATACAGTTAATAAAAAGACGAAGAAAAAAGGAAATTATCATTGAGTAATGCAACTTGAATCTATCTATAACCATCTAATAAAGCTAGGTGTTATTAATGAAAGCACAGGTTTTTTTGAAATTCTTAGTAATATAATTTTTGGCGAAACTGTGTTAGAACCAACTTTTTTTCAACAACTATCGAATAAAGATTTAGTTCCGACTGAAGGTGAATGGAGCTCTATTTCAATAAACTCTTCTATGATTGCCGATTTAGAATTTCCTGTACTAAATGGAAGTTCTGCGATAATTCTTCATACAGAGGAAGACGAGAAGAATGTAGGAAATATTCATTTTAGGGTTTATAATTCTAATCAATTGAATAAAAGTGAATTATGGGACGCAGCAGATGCTATATCAGGTGATGAAGAATGGTTAATGTCTGCTTTTCTTGAAGTGTTTGAAGAAGAGGTTGAAGGCTGGTCTCCTAAATTTCTTATGCTAAATCGAATTTTAGTGCAATCTGCTTATCGGAGTAAAGGTTATGGAAAATTGGCGATAAAGGAATTAGTTAAGCTATGTGAAATTTTAGACATTGATTACATTGTCCTAAAGCCATCACCAATTGAAGAAGTTGATTTTAGTGATGAACATAAAAAGAAACGTAAAAAAGATATTAAGCGATTAGTTTCTTTTTATGATCAACTTGGATTTAATTCCTATTATTTAGACAATCAGGAGCCATTTATGGTTTTAGGTATAAATGATGCCATTTAACTTATTAAGGTGATGTGAAATTGTGTGATTGTTTGTATGATAACGGATCATCTTATATAAAATGCCTCTTATATCAGATGAACTAAATAGTTACCATATGTGATAGCATAGTTAAAAACTAGGCAATTTTGTTTACATGTATCGTTACTATTATGAAGCGATAGAGGAACTAAGATGGCAAATGAAACAGAACATATACTACAAAACATCGCTAAGGATATGACCGATATGAAAGCGGATATGGAGAAAATGAAGCAAGAAATGGTTAGCATAAAAATTGAAATGGCTGAAATGAATCAATATATTACGTAACGTCAGCAATCTTTCTGTACGAAAGCAAAGCGTCAGCAAAACTTGCGTAAGCAATCAACAAAATTGTATAGATAAATTGCAGAAAGGTCACCTTCTACGAGGGACCTAATCTTTTTTCAACAACAAGAAATAGTCAAGAGCATTCATCGCTCTTGACTATTTTTGATGTGTTTATTTTTTGTATCGATTGTCTGTATGAAAAGCTTTGTTGATTCGACAATGTAATTAATTTCTTCTAGGCTACGATCCTTCAACAGTAAATATTGAATTTCTAATAAATATTTTTTCTCCTTGATATCACTTGTTTTAATTTGCTCATTAAAATTGAACAGGTCGGCATAATGAATTTCTAGCGCATTTAATATAGATACCAATGTATTAATCGTGATATTGATTTTTCCTGTTTCAATATTTGAAATACGGGACCGATTAATATTGGCCATTTCTGCTAGCTCCTCCTGTGACAATCCACGTGCCTCACGTACTGTTCTAATTTTTTCTCCTAAAAGCAATAATAGCTCATCCATGCTTCAACACCTCTTTCTTAAAAGGCTAGAGAAAAACCGATGGAAAATATGTATCAATATAATGTGTTTTTCAGTGAAATGTTATGTATATAGATACAAATTTTGTGTAAGGTACATCGCATAGGGACGATAAAAATTTGGAGGCCATTTATTTTTGTGCATCTGCAGTAAAAATATAGTAATGTATGTTTTATATGAGTAGATGAAAAGGGGAAGAAATATGGTTACATTTCAACAAATTTATCGTTTTAGTACAGTTGTAGCAGAAACAGAGGATTACCAGCACCATCATCAAGAGGAAATGCGAAGTCGTTATGATAGTAATTTTATCGAATGGCTGAAGATACCTACATTACAACGCTTGAAAGAGATAGAAATGTATCAAAAATCCTACCATTTAGAGCGTGGGCAGGAGCATCTAAAGTGGATATTTCCAGCAGATGAGGAATTACCAGTAGCACTAAAAGAGTATTTACAGGAGCAAGGCTATTTAATGACATGGCGAGAATTGTATGCAATTGACCCGATGCTATTTCAAGGAAATATACAGGGGAATGCCAAAATCCAATTTGTAGATACACAAACATTTCCACACTATGCAGCATTACAGTATGAGGGAGATTTATGCTATGGTGAGGAATTCGCTCAACAGAAGCAATGGCTATTACAGCAAAATCAACAAAATCCATCTATCCATCAAGTAATAGCGGTACTTGCCAATCGTATTGTAGGTTCTTTGGATTTAATTGAAGCGGCCACAACGATTGAAATTGATAATTTTTTTGTGCTGGAGGAATATCAGCGAAAAGGCATTGGCTCAGCTATGCAACGCTTTGTAGCAAACCAATTTGCTAATAAAACAATAATTTTAATTGCTGAAGGCGAAGATACAGCGAAGGATATGTATCGTAAACAAGGTTATGTTTATCATGGGAAACGCTACGAGGCTACTAAAATGCCAGCGAATATAAAAGAATAATAGCTGTCTAAAAAAATGTCTTTAAAAGTACATTTTATTAGTATTGATAAACGCTTTTAGCAATAGTACGATTAGCATAGATGAAGTAGCGTCTCTCTTACATTGAAGATGCTATCATTTGGGTGTATTGATGCACGATTAATGACATCAATGTGTCTGTGAACGGCTGAACGTAGGAGGTAGCGAGATGTATACAATTTTACTTTTTACTTGTCTGATAATAGCGTTTATACTTTTATTTTTATTATATAGAGTACGACATGCAAAAATTGCGAAATTATTAATGATTTGCGTTGTGATTGCTTCGTTTTGGTTTTTAGCGGAAGCTGCTTCATTATATATAAAGTCAGATACATTGGCAATTATATTACACAAACTGAAATTTATTAGTGTCATTTTATTGCCACCTTGTTATGTCATTTGGGCAACTAATTATACTAATCAAAAGCAATGGCACTTGAAGGAGTTACTTGCTTTATTTTTCATTCCTGCTCTATCTATGCTTTCATTGTTTACGAATTTCCCATATGCTTTCTTTGGGGAAATTAAAAGAGTGCATGTTGAAGGGGTACTCATGTTTCAAAAGAAATATGAGATTGGGTTTTATATACATACGGTTTTTTCATATATAAATATTGTTTACGTGTGTACAAAATTTATGTTTAAGGCGTTGTATTCTTCACGACTGTATCGTAAACAAAGTTCCTTTATTTTTATTGGGACAGCGGTAACATTTTTAATTAATTTTATCAGTATCGTCTTTTTTACAAATATTTTGCCAATCGATTATACAGCGATTAGCATACTATTGACGCTCATCATCGCTTATTGGGGGATATTCCGACTTCCTCGCCATACGATGATTTCTGTGGCTCGAGAATTGCTAGTAGAAAATTTGAAGGTTATTTCCTTTATTGTGGATGTTTCGAATAAAATTATTGATGTGAATCCAGCTGCAAGAGAATTTATCGGCAAATTCAGTAACGGGCAATTTTCAGCAAAGAAAAACATTAATTATATTGGCATTCAATTAGAGGAAGTGTTGACATTCTTACCAGCTCAATATCAATTAGAGATCAGTGAGCCTGACCAGTTAATTGTTTTAACAAAAGATGAGCAATCTTTTTATTTTACAGAATATAAAAAAGTGATTTTGGATAAAGATGGAGCTGCTATTGGTTCCATCTATATGCTACATGACGTGACAGAAATGCAGGAATATGTGCATCGTCTGGAGCTATTGAATGAAGAATTATTGATTTCTGATCGCATTATTAGTACAGCGGGAGAAAGTATTTTAATTACCGATGTAGATGGTACTATTTTGCGTATTAATGAGGCATTTGAAAAGATGACAGGGTATAGTAAGCACGAGTTAATCGGGAATACACCTAGAATGCTGAAATCAGGTATACATGACAAAGCATTTTACGAGGATATGTGGAAATCCATTAAAGAGCATGGTTATTGGGAAGGTGAAATTTGGGATAAGCGTAAAGATGGGAAGATTTATCCAAAGTGGATGTCTATCACACCACTTAAAGGGAAAAAAGGAATAGTGGAAAACTACATTTCCATTTCAACAGATATTAGTGATATGAAAAAAACAGAGCAACAACTTTATAAATTGGCCTATTATGATACGTTAACGAAAATCCCGAATCGTTCCATGTTCTATAAAAAACTAGAGCAAGCCATTGTTACAAGTAATCACAGCGATCAAATGGTCGTTATTTTGTGTATGGATTTAGATGGCTTTAAGATGATTAATGATTCATTGGGACATAATGTTGGTGATAAGCTCTTAAAAGAGGTAGCAAGTCGAATTAGTGCCTGTGTAAAAAGCTCAGATACTGTATTTAGAATAGGCGGAGACGAGTTTACAGTTATTTTGGAAGCTGTCAAAGATTTAGAATTTGTAAAAATGATGGCTGAGGACATTATTTATGCTATTCAACAGCCTTATTTTGTGGAAGAAAAAGAAATTACATTAGGTATTAGTATTGGTATTGCTGTAGCACCACATGATGAAACAACTGTTGAAGGCTTAGTAAGAAAAGCGGATGCTGCTATGTATGATGCGAAGGAATCAGGAAAAGGCCGTTATTCTTTCTCATCAGAAGAGATTGAGCGGCGCAATCATGAAGTGCTCGATATGCATATCAAATTGAAGAAAGCCTTAGAAAAAAATGAATTTAAGCTCTATTTACAACCGCAAATATCTTACAAACAGGGGATACCAACTTTAGTCGGAGCGGAGGCATTGATTCGTTGGGAAACGTCTGAAGGGATTATGTTTACCCCTGATAAATTCATTCCTATTTCTGAAAACAATGGTATGATTATTCCGATTGGTGAATGGATTTTAGATGAAATTCTTCATATTCATCAGCAGCTAAAGGATAATAATATTTTAATTAAGCTGGCGATTAATATTTCGACGAAGCAGCTAGAGGTATGTAGCTTCTTTAGTAAAATTGAAGAAGTGATGACACTTGCAGCGGCACAAGAATTAATGCTGGAAATGGAAATTACGGAAAGCTTTTTACTAGATGATATACATGGAGCAAGAAAGACAATTCAGGAAATTCAGCGATATGGTATTAAAATTGCTTTAGACGATTTTGGTACAGGTTTTTCTTCGCTTAATTATTTGACACGATTACCAATTGATTATTTAAAAATCGATAAATCATTTATTGATGATATTGCGAGCGATGAGCAAAAAAGCATTGTACCATATATTATTTCAATGGCACAGGCACTTAATATTCAAACGATTGCAGAGGGTATTGAGACACAGGAGCAAATGCAAAAACTGGCTGACTATGGCTGCAGTGAAATGCAGGGCTATTATTGGGGAAAACCAATGCCATTAGAAACCTTTATCTCTTTTGCACAGCAATTTAAGGAAAGTGTAAAAAATAAGTAATCAAAATCAGCTAACCTCTATCACTAGAGGGTTAGCTGATTTTTTGTGAGCATTACAAACCTAAAAAATCTAAACGAAATGGATTCCTTAATAAAGTGCAGAAATATAAAATTGCGTGATTTGTTCAGCAATATGTGTGATCGATAATTGGTCATTATGCACAATGTTCCATAAAAATGTTTCATTAATGGCAAACCATGCTTGGGCGATGATTTCGGCATCTACATTCGCCTTGATAAATGCCTGTGTTTTAGAATAGGCGATATCTTGTGCAATATTAGCCACAAAATCTTGTACAATTTCAGCCCATTTTTGTCGAATTAAATCACTGTAGCGCATAGCTTCATGAATTAGCTGTAATGATTGTTTATATTCACGTGCGAGTGTTAAAAATTGTTCGACTTGGGTGCTAATAATGGCAATGGCCTCTTGCTCGGATTTTGGCTGGAAGGACATATGTGCGACTTCAAAAAAGGCAGACATTGTTTGCTCAATTAAAGTACTTAAAATTTCATCTTTATTTTTAAAATGACCATAGACAGTTCCATAGCCAATTTCTGCACGTTCAATAATTAATGTGATTGTTGTATCTTGAAAACCATATTCACTAAAAACCTCTTGTGCGATGCGTAAAATTTTATCACGTGTCGCCATTTTTTGTTGTATGCGTTTATTCATCGTACTCACCTTATTATTTTTTGTATTTCGCCGACATAATGTCGTTGACTACTGCTAGTATACGATGGTACTATCAATTTGAAAAGTCTGAACATTTAGAAAGGTGCTGTCATGATGACAAATAACTTAGCTTATGCGAAACAATTAGATGCAACATATGAAATTCCTTCAATGCGTGATGAATTTTGTGTTACAGAAGGGCGTATTTATTTTGATGGAAATTCGTTGGGGTTAATGTCAAAACGAGCAGAACAAACATTGCTAGATTTAAAGGATTCTTGGCAAAATTATGGCATTGATGGCTGGACACAAGGAGAAAATGCTTGGTATTTCCTAGCCGAAAAGATTGGTGCGCAAATGACAGAAATCGTTGGTGCAAAAAAAGAAGAGCTGATTGTGACAGGCTCTACAACAGTAAATTTACATCAGCTAGTAGCGACTTTTTATAAACCAGAGGGCAAGCGTACAAAAATTTTAGCGGATGCTTTAAATTTCCCATCAGATATTTATGCGTTGAAAGCACAGCTAGCATTAAAAGGGTATGATGAAACACATTTAGTCCAAGTTTCTTCAAAAGATGGGCAAACATTAGATGAGAACGATATTATTGCAGCGATGACAGAGGACATTGCTTTAATTGTTTTACCAGGTGTGCTTTATCGTAGCGGTCAAATACTTGATATGGCACGTTTAACAAAGGCAGCACATGAGCGTGGTATTGTCATTGGCTTTGATCTTTGTCACTCCGTGGGCTCTGTGCCACATGCGCTTCGCGAGTGGGGTGTGGATTTTGCCTTTTGGTGTACATATAAACATTTAAACGGTGGTCCAGGTAGTTCAGGTGCACTGTTTGTCCATGAAAAACATTTTGGGATGAAGCCTGGCTTAGCTGGCTGGTTTGGCTCAGATAAAGAAAAACAATTTACGATGAGTCATACATTTGAGCCTGCATTTGAAGCAGGAGCCTTTCAAATTGGTACGCCGAATGTGTTCAGTATGGCGCCGTTGTTAGGGGCATTGGAGTTGTTTAATCAAATGGGCATTGAGAAGGTGCGTCAGCGTTCGTTAGCATTGTCTGATTATATGTTGCAATGTGTCGAGGAAATGTTAGATGGTTACGGCTTCACGATATGTAACCCGATGGATCATCAACGTCGTGGTGGTCATATTTATTTGGAGCATGAAGATGCGGCACGTATTTGCAAGGCGTTAAAGGAACGTCATGTGATTCCTGATTTCCGTGCACCAAAAGGCGTTCGTTTGGCAGCGGTTGCTATGTACAATACATTTGAAGAAGTATACCAATGCTTTGCGATTTTACGAGAAATTATGGAAACAAAAGCATATGAGAAATTTTCAAATGAGAGAGAGATTGTTGCCTAATGGGATGGATTGATATTACACAGCCATTAAATCAGCATATTGCTACATGGGCAGGCGATACGAGCTTTCGTTATGAAACAGTAGCAACGAAGGCACAAACAGGTTCTGTGAATGTTGGTATGCTACAAATGAGCTTACATTCTGGCACACATATGGATGCACCTTTTCATTTTAATAGTGATGGCAAGACATTTGAGCAGCTGGATTTTACTCGTTGTATTGGTAAAGCTGTCGTGGTGGAATGCTTGAATGATGATTTGATTGAAGTGAGTCATATACAAGGGAGGTTAGCAGGTGCGAATGCTGTTTTATTTAAAACAAAGACAGTGGCAAATCCACATATTTTCCCTGCAGAAGTACCGACGTTAACGATTGAGACCGTTCATTATTTACGTGAACATGGCATTAATCTAATTGGTGTAGATGTGCCATCAGTTGATAAAGTACAGTCTAAATCATTGCCAATTCATCATGCATTAGAGGAGAACGATATTTATATTGTGGAAAATCTTTTGCTGGAGCATGTGCAGGAGGGACGTTATGACATGATTATCATGCCATTATTAATTGAAGGAGCAGATGGTAGCCCTGTCAGAGCTGTCATCAAAGAGGAGGAATAACATGACAAATGAATACAAGCCATTTGAGGGCGAAAAGAAAATTGTCACAGATTTTAAAGACCGAATGACATATACAGATTATTTACATCTAGATGATGTATTAGCTTGCCAGCAGCCATTGACAGAGGAGCATGATGAGATGTTATTTATCGTTGTGCACCATGTGAGTGAGCTGTGGATGAAGCAAATTTTACATGAGGTTAAATCAGCGACAATTGATATTAAAGAAGGGCGTTTACCTGAGTCATTTAAAAAATTAGCTCGTGTTTCACAAGTGCAAAATCAATTAAAAAATGTTTGGGATGTATTGGCGACTTTAACACCAGCGGATTATTTGAAATTTAGAGATTCACTTGGAAATTCGTCAGGCTTCCAATCCTATCAAAATCGTTTGCTAGAGTTCTATTTTGGTTATAAAACACCACATATTTTAAAAATTTATGCCCATAATGAGTCCATTTTAGCGAAGTTGGAGGAGGCATACCATACACCAAGTTTATATGATGAGGCTATTCGCACATTAGCGAAGCGCGGATTTGCTATTGATGAGAATGTATTGAATCGTGATATCACAGCAAAATATGAGTCAAATGATAGTGTGAAAGAGGCATGGAAGGCTGTTTACCGTGAGCCTGAGAAATACTTTGATTTATATGAGCTGGCAGAGGAGCTAGTAGATATTGAAGATTTATTCCAGCAATGGCGTTTCCGTCATATGAAAACGGTAGAGCGCATTATTGGCTTTAAAATGGGAACGGGTGGCTCTGGTGGTGTGAGTTATTTAAAGAAAGTGCTCGATCAGTACTTTTTCCCAGAGCTTTGGCAATTACGTACAGAACTATAAGTGGGAGGCGAGTCTATGGAAAATAAGGAACAATGGTCATCGAAAATCGGCTTTATTTTAGCATCAGCAGGAGCTGCCATCGGACTTGGCGCTATTTGGAAATTCCCTTATGTTGTAGGACAAAGTGGTGGAGGTGCATTCTTTTTATTATTTGTGCTATTCACAGTCTTAATTGGCCTACCAATGTTAATCGCAGAATATGTTATTGGGCGTAAGGCAGAGAAAGAAGCGGTGAGTGCTTATCATAAGCTTGCACCGTCCTCTTGGATGAAACAGACAGGATTACTTGGCGTCATTGGCTGCGTATTGCTACTATCCTTTTATGCAGTTGTTGGTGGTTGGATTATTGTTTATACATTACTGGGCGCAATCAATCAAATTATAGGTGGCAATCGATCATATGATGAGCTATTTGGTTATGTGATTAGCACACCTTGGATCACATTAGCTGGTTTATTTGTATTTATCCTATTAAATGTATTTGTTATTGCAGCAGGTGTGCAAAAAGGGATTGAAAAAGCAAGTAAGGTACTTATGCCACTGTTGTTTATTTTCTTCATTATTTTAGTTGTGCGTAGCTTGACATTGGACAATGCGATGGAGGGTGTGAAGTTCTTTTTAGCACCTGATTTTTCGAATATTACATGGGAAGCTGTGTTGTTTGCATTAGGTCAATCGTTTTTTAGTCTAGCAGTAGGCTTTAGCTGTATGGTGACATATAGCTCGTATTTAAGTAAAAAGGAAAGCTTGCCAAATGCAGCTGGTACGGTTGTTGTACTGAATATTTTAGTGTCTTTATTAGCAGGATTAGCTATTTTCCCAGCTGTTTTTAGCTTTGGCATTGAGCCAACAGCAGGTCCAGGGTTACTGTTTAATGTTTTACCAACTGTATTTGCTCAAATTCCGTTTGGTTCGGTCTTTTTATTCCTGTTTTTATTGTTATTTTTATTTGCAACGATTACGTCATCCTTTAGTATGTTTGAAATTATCGTTTCAGCCGTTGTTGAAAATCGTGGCACGAATCGTAAAGTGACAACATATGGTGCAGGCGTTGTCATGTTTATACTAGCGATTCCTGCTGCACTCAGTTTTGGTGTTTTAGGGGATGTGTCATTTTTCGGGAAAGGCATTTTTGATGCAACCGATTATTTAGTTAGTAATATTTTATTACCGATTGGTGCTTTAATTATTGCTATATTTATCCGTTGGAGTGTACCGAAGGAAACCATTCGAGTAGAATTTTTACAAGGAAGTAAGCTTGGAGATGGCATGTTTGGTGTATGGTATGGCTTAATGACCTACCTTGTACCAATCGTTATTATACTTGTGTTTATTTTAAGTTTATAGCTATGTGAAGTGTGAATGCTTATGCAGCATTCGCACTTTTTTGTATTGAAAGTGAGAGCTCGATAGATATTCGACATGAATTCGTGAACATTCGACAAAATAGTATTGATTTTCAGAAATTTATGTATTACTATAAAACAAATAAAATAACTAGGAATTAAAATTTGGAGGAAATGATTATGAAAAAATTATTCGCATCTTTAGCATTAACAGCAGGATTACTAGCAGCATGTGGTACAAGTGATGAAACTAAACAAGAAGATCAAGTAAATAAACTACAGGAAATTCAAGATGAGGGCGTTATTCAAATTGGTTTAGAAGGGGCATTTCCTCCATTTAGTTATCATGATAAATCAGGTAAACTAACAGGCTTTGAATACGAAATTGCAGAACAAATCGCCAAAGATTTAGGCGTGAAATCGGAATTTATTGAAACGAAGTGGGATTCATTAATTGCAGGTCTTGATACAGATAAATATGACTTTGTTATTAATAATATTTCCATTACGGATGAGCGCAAGGAAAAATATGATTTCTCTATCCCTTACATGGAATCAGTAGCCGTATTAGCAGTTCAAAAAGATAATACAGACATTCAAAAAATTGAAGATTTAAAAGGAAAAAAAGCAGCTCAAACGATTACAAGTAATTTTGCAAAAGATGCTGAAGGGCTAGGAGCTGAAATTGTACCAGCGACTGATTTAACAAGCTCGTTGGAGTTGGTTACACAGGGGCGTGCAGATGGTACAATTCATGACCGTGTTACATTCCTAACATATTTAAAAGAACAGCCTGATGCACAACTAAAAATTGTAGAAGGTTCATCAAGCTCCTCTGATATTGGTTTAATTTTAAATAAAGGTAATGCAGAATTCCGTGACAAATTAGATGAAATCATTAAAAAGCGTAGTGAAGACGGTACATTTGCAGCTATTTCTGAAAAATACTTTGCTGAAGATATTATTAAAAGCAACTAATAGCAGTAAGAGGGATTTTTCAAATTTTATAGAGTAGAGGTGTGCACGAATGAGCAGAGAAATGCAGTTAGTGCTCGATTCCATCTGGCCGATTTTGAAGGCTGGTTTAGTTATTACAATACCCCTTTCGCTGCTATCCTTTGCGATTGCATTGGTCATTGCGATTGTGACAGCACTTGCTCGTATATCGAATAAACGATACTTACAGGTGATATTTGGTGCTTATGTGTGGATTTTTCGTGGAACACCACTATTAGTGCAATTATTTATCGTATTTTTCGGACTTCCAAAGGCTGGAATTACATTGGATGCATGGATGGCGGCAATCATTACTTTTTCGTTAAACACAGGAGCATATGCCTCTGAATCCATTCGTGCATCGATTTTAGCACTACCAAAGGGGCAATGGGAGGCAGCAGAATCACTTGGCATGACGTATTGGCAAACGATGCGTCGTGTCATTGCGCCACAAACCATTCGTATTTCTTTACCACCGATTGCCAATGATTTTATCGATTTAGTAAAGGGCACATCATTAGTAGCAAGTATTACATTGGCTGATTTATTTATGGTGGGGCAGCAAATTACAGCTCGTACATATGAGCCGTTGATCATTTATACATTATGTGCATTTATCTATTTAATTTTTATCAGTGTGCTAATGGTGATTCAAAGTAGACTGGAAAAATACGCATCGAAGTATGTATAAGGGGAGGTGGCGACAATCGTACAGTTTCAGCATGTTTATAAATCTTTTGGCGATCATGAAGCATTAAAAAATATTGATATTACCTTTCAAGAAGGAGAAACAACGGTTATTTTAGGACCATCTGGCTCTGGTAAGTCTACTTTACTTCGTTGTATTAATTTATTAGAGCAGCCAGAGAGAGGACAATTAACAATCGCAGGTACAACCATTCAACTAGACAAACCGATTGTTAAAAAGGATAAATTAGCCATTCGTCAAAGTACAGCTATGGTATTTCAGAGCTTTAACTTATTTCCGCATATGAAGGTTTTAGAAAATGTAATAGAAGGACCTGTTACAGTGCTAAAGCAAAGTCGAGCACAGGCAGTAGAAAAAGGAAAAACGTTATTGCATAAGGTAGGCTTAGAACATAAAATGGACAGCTACCCTTCACAGCTTTCTGGTGGACAGCAGCAGCGTGTGGCGATTGCAAGGGCGTTGGCAATGGAGCCACAGTTTTTATTATTTGATGAACCAACAAGTGCACTTGATCCAGAGTTAGAGGGTGAAGTATTACGAGTGTTGCAGGATTTAGCAGAGGAAGATAAGTCGATGATTATTGTCACACATAACTTAAATTTTGCACGTAGAGTAGCTGACCGTATTCTATTTTTAGAGAATGGTGAGATTTTATTTGATGGCACAACAGATGCTTTCTTCGAGCACAATAACAATGAGCGTATACAAGCCTTTATTCAAGCAATGCAGCTATATTAGGAGGATTACGAAATGACAAAGGAACAAACAAATGTAGAAAGCTTTGATTTAGACCATACAAAGGTAGTTGCACCATATGTACGTTTAGCAGGTACAAAAACAGGTCAGCATGGGGACGTTGTCGTAAAATACGATATTCGTTTTAAACAACCAAACAAAGCGCATATGGAAATGCCAGCATTACACTCACTAGAGCATTTGATGGCAGACCGTATTCGCAATCATGCGGACTATGTCATTGATTTATCACCAATGGGCTGTCAAACAGGCTTTTATTTAGCGGTCATTAATCATGAGAACTATGATGAAATTTTAGAGGTACTGGACAAAACATTACACGATGTTTTAGCGGCAGACCATGTACCAGCATGTAATGAGGTGCAATGTGGCTGGGCGGCAAGCCATAGCTTAGAGGGTGCACAGGCATTGGCACAGGAATTTTTAAGTAAGCGCGATGAGTGGCATATTGTATTTGCTGAATAGTTGTAAATAGACAAGCAATCTTGGAGTGAGCAATGTTCTTACTTCAAGATTGCTTTTTTGTTAGAGTACTAGATAAAATGATGTCAAGGATGGGGGGATTAAGATGAATCATTGGTTGTTCCAAGGCAATCCTGAGCGCTTTCAGCAGGAGGGCATGATTTTAAGTTTTGATGATTATATTCAGCAAACAACCGATATTTGGTGGACGGTGAAACAAAAGCATTATATTGAACAAATCCAGATAGGTGACAGTGTATTTATTTGGCGTTCAGATGGTAAGGTCAAGGATAGTGGCGGATTGGTGGCATTTGGTGTGATTACATCTGTGCCTTATCAAATGGGAGATACCTATCGTGTGAATTTGCGTATTACTACCTATCGTTTGACTGAGGAGGCAGGTCTATTATTTCGCTATAAATTAAAACAGTTACCTGAAACAATGAATTTATTAATTTTTAAAATGCCCAATTCAACTAATTATAAATTGAGTACAGAGGAATATCAGCTATTGCAAAGTTTTTGGGAAACACCGCAATTGATTGATGTAAAGCTAACATTTACACCATTGGAACGCTATTTGATGATGTACAAGGATGTTGCTAACCAATACATGGAATCCATTCAAGCGTATATACATAGTGCCTATACGTATTTTCAAAAATTTCATGATAATGACTTTTTGGAAAACATGCAATGGGAGGATGTGCAGAAAATTGGCGACCATGTCAATGCCTTTCGGATGGATATTGCTAAAAAAAGAGCGCTTGGTACAATCAATGCACCTATTGAAAAATATCGAGCGAGCTTGAAGTATTTGATTCATGGACAAGACCCACTACCGATGCGTATTGACCAATTTATTACAAATGACCAATATAAAATTTTCGGTTTTGGTAGTAGTGTGGTAAGTGAAATAATAGGCAATGTTTTTGCTCATTATTATTGCTTCTACAATCAACGTGACAAGGTGGCAGTGGAAAATATTTTAGCGTTGAACCCACAATACACAAAGGGTGATTCGATAGGTATGAAATTTATGAAATTTCAGCAATGCCTAGAAAAAGAACGAATCGTTGAAAATTATCAACGCATTGTTGGAAAGAGATCCGATTTACCGATTTACTATGAAATTGACCAGTTTTTCAGCTTCTTATTTGAACGATTCCATCCTAATGATGCAACAGAAACGCCTAATTATTGGTTAGTAGCAGCAGGAGAGCAAGGTAGCCATTGGCAGGATTTTTTAACATATGATTATATCGGTATTGGATGGAAAAAGCTTGGTGATTTAAGAGGGTATAAAAATAAAAGTGAGATAGCAGTCGCTTTAAAAGAGAAATATGCCTATGAAAATTCACCACGCAATGATGCTTTAGCGAATTACCAGTTTGTAAAAGAGATGAAGGTGGGGGATTATATCTTTGTCAAAAAAGGCACAAAGCAAATTATTGGTGTGGGGCAGATTATGGGGGACTATGAATACAAACCAGCCAATAATCGATTCCATTCTACGCGTCATGTTGAATGGCTCTACCATCAAGCATTGGATTGGGAAGAATCGAATTTACCCGTCAAAGCTGTAACAAATATTACGACATACACTGATTTAATTGAAAATGTTTTAGAGCGGATGGCATATGGGCAGCAAGGCAATCGATTAGGTAAGCCTTATTCAATGGAGCAAATGCTGTCAGACGTATTTATGGAACAGAGTAGTGTGGAAGAAATGGTGGAAACGTTAGACTATAAAAAGAATATTATTTTGCAAGGACCACCAGGTGTTGGAAAAACGTTCATAGCTAAGCGTTTAGCTTATTTGCATATGGAGGCAAGGGATGAGAGCAAAATCACAATGGTACAATTCCACCCATCCTATTCCTACGAAGATTTTATTAGAGGCTATAAACCAACAGCAGATGGACATTTTGCATTAAAGGATGGTCTTTTCTATGTACTATGTCAAAAGGCATTACAAGATCCTGACAATCCTTACTATATGATTATTGATGAAATTAACCGTGGCCATTTATCGAAAATCTTTGGTGAGCTCATGATGTTGATTGAAGCAGATAAACGAGGCAGCCAATATGCAGTAAAGCTTGCGTACAGTGACAAGGAGGAAACTTTCTCGATACCACCTAATCTTTATATTATTGGCACAATGAATACGGCTGACCGTTCCTTAGCATTAGTGGATTATGCACTAAGACGACGCTTTTCATTTATTCCAATCGAGCCAGCCTTTGAAAAAGAAGCCTTTCAGCAGCATTTAATGCACAAAGGTATTAGTAAAGGCTTTATTGATAAATTAGTGGTAGGTATACAGGAGGTCAATCAAGAAATTGTACAGGATACGATGAATTTAGGAAAAGGCTTTGAAATTGGGCATAGTTACTTTTGTCCAAACGTAGAGCAAATCGAGGATGAGCAAAGCTGGTATGAGCGTATTATCCGTTTGGAAATTGCGCCATTGCTGAAAGAGTATTGGTTTGAGCGGGAGGAAAAAGTAGATGCACTCCTTCAAAAGCTACAGTAGCATTCCAATTAAAAATGTATATTATATGCTGTGTTATGCATGGAATCATTTAGAGGAAAAAGACGCAATTCAAGTGATGCGTGGCGATGAGAAGGATATGAAGCATTTGCTGACGAGAATACTGCTAGCTCGTCTCCCTAGTTTAATAAAACGTGGTTTGTATCAGGAATATAGAGAGCAAACCGATACACTAGCTACATTGCGAGGCAAGCTGCAATTTCAGCCCTCCCTTCATCAGATGACATTTCGGCAGGCTAAAATGGTTTGTGATTACGATGAGTTGGACCAAAATATTGTGCACAATCAAATTATTAAGGCGACATTGCAGGCATTATTAACATGTTCAGCAATAGAAAAGTCGATTAAAAACGAGATACTTCCTATTTTTAAATTGTTTGCACAAATTGATACGATTGTGTTGTCACATCAAGTATTTCAGCAGCTCCAATTTTATCGTCATAATCGACATTACCGATTTATCTTAAAGATATGTCAATATTTGATGGAATCTTTATTGTTACATGAGGAGGGGCAGGATAGTCAATTTGCAGATTTTGAGCGTGAGCCTAGAGCAATGGCACGGCTATTTGAGGACTTTGTACGGCAATTTTATAAGCAAGAACTTCGAGGCTTTAAAGTATATCGTGAAAATATTACATGGCAGGCAACAGGAGAGAATTTATATTATTTACCGATAATGCAGACAGATATTTCCTTAGAGAATGAGAGCCGAAAAATAATTGTCGATACAAAATATTATCAACATACGCTATCCACCTATTATGATGCTGAGAAGGTGAAGAGTGTTAATTTATATCAATTATATGCTTACTTAGCTAATTTAATCGTTCCAGAGAATAAGATAGTGGAGGGCATTTTACTTTATCCACAAACGACTACAGAGGAGCTTTCCTTATCCTATAACATAAACCACTATTCTTTGAAGGTCATGACGGTTGATTTGAATCAGGAGTGGTCGGCTATTCATCAACGACTGCTAACAATAGTTGGTACGACATAATAATTAGAGCCCTTTAATATTGAACTGCCCCTCGATGTATCTATCAATCGGGGGCAGTTCGTAGTTTAAAATACTTTTTTTCAAGTGTCCTAACTACAGAAACCCTATTCATTCACCTAGTTCTTCTTTGCATTCTCTAGTAATGCCGCTTTTGCTAGTTGGTCGACCTGCTCATTCAATGGGTCACCAGAATGCGCTTTGACTTTAAAGAAATGAATTGTAATTTGCTCCTTTAAAGCCTGCATTTCCTTTACATAGCGTTGGGTAGTTTTTTTATTTGCCTTCCATTCACCTGTCGCCCATTTTTCTAAACCTTGGTAGTCATAGAACACATTAATTGCTGAATATTGCTGTTGAATTGCCCAATGGACTGCATAGAGGACACCTTCAATTTCAGCAGAGACATTCCATAGATTTTCTGTCGGGTCAATAGGTGTACCTTTTGATACAGTATGAATTACTTCATTATTTTGCAAAAATATACAGCCAAAGCCTGCCGTTTTTAATATATTGGAGTAGCTGCCGTCGACATAGACCACTAAATCTGTACTGCTAATTTCTGTTTTCGTAGCTGTATTGCCATGGACAAATTGCTCTGCTTCTTCTTTGGATGGGAAGGATTTATATTGAGCTCCTCGAAAGCCCTTTACCTGTTTTTCACATTCAGCCCATGTTGAAAATACCCCAACTTCCCGTCCAGCCTTTACTGCATAAAATTTAGCCATTTTTCCAACATCCTTTCAAACGTATACTCAATATTGTAAGGAACTACTTATGGAAAGTACAGTTAAAGAAGATGGAATAGGTAGCTCATCAGAAAACCAAATAATATGGATGACAGAGCAGTGATGGCTGTTGTTTTGCGAAATGGTTGCATAATCAATTCTGTTAAACTCGTTATCGCAATTAAACCAATAGATAGCCCCATTAGTATCCCTTGCACTTTTAAGGTGAAGCTCCAATATTGTCCAGCCCAGACGAAGAAGCTAAAGAACATTGAAAAAATAATAAAATAGCAGAACAATCGCCAATATTTTTCACCTTGTGACAGTAAGGCAGTAGAAAGAGCAAAGCCCTCTGGAATATGATGAAGAATCAGAGAGATGATGATTGGCATTGTTAGGGCAGCATTTCCGAGTAAGTTACCAATCGTTAGGCTAAGTGGGATTGTATGAAGAATCATTGCAATTGTTAGTAATGACACAGAGGTATTTTGGATGTGATGCAGACTATGAAGTAAGTGAAATAAACAATAGCCAATCACGCAGCCTAGTAGTAGAGCGAATAATTCATATAGTTGAAAAGCAGAGGGAATAATATCTAAGATGAGTAAGCCAATTAAAAAGCCCCCACATACTAAGGATAAACCGTGTGTTGTGTAGTGAAATAGTGTAGAGAATATCCATGCAATCATGCCACCAACGCTTATACTAATCAATAGAAATCCGCCAATTATCACGATACTCAAGAGCTATATACCTCCACTAAATTAAGTAATTTACTATATGTATGTGACCAGCGTATATGAAAGGTATCAGCAGTTCTATAGTAGTTTTATCTAGAATATAGTAACGATAAGGATAGATTGAAAGGAGTCAATTCGTGCTAAGCTATAAACTTATTACAACGTTAGCAGAATTAGCATCTTATCAGCATACTTGGTCAGCTATATTGGAGCGTGAACAAAATAATAATCCTTTTATTGAATTTGAGTGGATTTCAACATGGTGGGCAACAGTAGGCGTTCAGGACAATGTTGAAATTTATATAGTGGAGCAGGATGGAATGGCGGTGGCCTTCTTTCCACTTGTTCATTCTGTAAAATGGCGTACGATTCATTATTTTGAGTTTGCTGGTAAAGGACTAGCTACTTATATGGGTGTCATTGCGGAGAAGCATTGGCAGGAGCCTGCAATTGCTTATTTGTGGCAGGAGCTGGCTAAGCGCTGGAAGCATTTACTTGTTGTTTGGAATGGTTTATTGGAAAGTACAATAACATCAAATTTACTTGAAAAACATATGATTGAACACCAGCTACCCTATACGATTTTTCGTACAGTCGCGCCATATATTGATTTTCAAGCTACCTCATTAGATGATTTTCTGTATAAGCATCGTAAAAAATTTAAAACCATTCGTCGACGTGAAAAAAAATTAGCTGCACTTGGTCAGCTTGATTTTCAAGAAGTACAAGCTATACAGATGGATGAGCTAGTTCGACTGTTTGCGAGAAGATGGCAGAGAAAAATTGATAAAAGCGGCTTTACTCATCAGCAAATTCGTCTTTTTTGGGAGCGTTTAGCACAAATAAAAGGGCAGGCATGGCATGTGGAAATGGATTGTCTTCAATTTGAAGGGCATTGGATTGGCTTTACATTAGATATTTGCTGTAGAGGGCGAAACGTTTGTCTAGTGATGGGGCATGAGCCAGATTTTCAAATGTTTGGTCCAGGTCGTTTAATTGAAAAAGAAAATTTGTTGAAGGCACACCGCTTACAATATCGATTTTATGATTTTGGCAGTGGCTATGAACCTTATAAATTTGAATGGTATACACATGTAGATTTTTCTAGAATGTTTGTCATGAGTACAAAAGGACAGTTGGAGCGTTTAGTAAGATTATTAATGGTCACGAAAGCACAACTAAAAGGCTTACTAACTAACAATCATTGGTTCGTAACATTCAAGCGTGATCGTTTAGGTGAGTTGCGGTATTTTTTACAAACAGCACGCCTGAAGGATTGGTTGGATTGGAGCAAAAAATATATATTTTCAATTCACATTTTCGATATTTATGTGGCAGCAGAAAGTCAAAAGCCCTGTCATGAAATCACAATTCAGGATGTGATGAATGATGCTAATCGTGCAGTATATATTAAAGGATGGACACAAGGCTATGCGTTTTATCGTATTCAAGATACATCGACTGTTTATGGATTACATGAACAGCGATTACATGATAAAAAAACAGGCTTTAGCTGTGAGCTTCCTACAAATATGCTCTATAGTGAGGAAGCTGTACTGCCGAGTATAGGGAAGGCTTGCTGTACAACTGTTCATTGGTATGAAAAGAAAAAGCAACGTCAGCTTAAGGAACAAGGCTTTCAGAAAACAGCACGTATAGCAGTATGGCGATTTTGGAAATGGCAAAAAGTATATCAGCCTAAAAATGTATGGCAAAAGTTTATACAACAACAAGAAAAGCTGCGTTCTATGTGGCAATGGATCGTATTTCCTTTCTTTATTTAAAAAGGCTTCTCATCGTTATTTGACGGTGAGGAGCTTTTTAGTTTGGACGGATAGACTTGTAGTTGTGATGGGCTTTTTGATTTCATGACTGATAAAATATACCTATCTTATTCTATATGGCAATGATAGAATTTAAGTATTGCTACTTTTGTAAACATTTTGTTAATTTTTTTGAGAGGTGTGGACGTTTTGATTAATGTATTGGGCGGCATTGGCTTATTTTTACTTGGTATGACAATGCTTACTAACGGTTTGAAGGAGCTTGCAGGAGATGCGTTGAAAAAATGGCTCAATCGATTTACAGGTGGAACGATTAGCTCAGTACTTTCGGGTACATTGATGACAATGCTTGTGCAATCATCCACTGCCACAACGCTCATTACAATCGGCTTTGTCAGCGCAGGGCTATTGACATTTATCCAGTCAATCGGTGTCATTATTGGTGCGAATATTGGCAGTACAAGCACAGGCTGGATTATTTCATTGATTGGCTTCAAGGTCAACATGCAAACGATGTCATTGCCGTTTATCGCATTGGGTGTCTTTATTCAACTTTTAGCACCACGTGATATAAAAGCAGTCGGTGGGCTATTTACAGGCTTCGGTCTATTATTTTTAGGAATTGATGTGCTACAAGGTGGGATGGCGACGGTACAGGATAAAATCCCATTTGATTCATTTCAAGCCAATACAATCAGTGGCAAGCTCATTTTAATTGCACTTGGGCTTGTGATGACAGTCATTATGCAGGCTTCTAGTGCAGCCATCGCAGCAACATTAACGGCTTTATATGCAGGAGCCATTGATTTTGAACAGGCTGTTTATTTAGTCATTGGGCAAAATATTGGCACAACTGCTACAGCACTTTTTGCTGCAATTGGTGCATCGACTGCGGCAAAGCGTACTGCTATGACACATGTGTTATTTAATGTGGCTACAGCGATTATTGTAACACTTGGTGCAGCATGGATGCTGTCATTAACAAAATTAGTGACAACAATAATCAATGGTAGCTTTGATGAAACGCTTGGTATTGCTGTATTCCATACCTTATTTAGTGTGATTGGTGCTATTATTTTCGTACCATTTGTAAAGCCATTTGCTAGAATGATTGAAAGATTGATTCATGAAAAAGGAAATCATTTAACGCGTAATTTGGATGATAATGTAGCGAAAATTCCAGGGGTAGCTGTAGAGGTATCATTCAATACATTGCAAGATATCACAAAAGAATTAACGACTGTCATTGTTGCATTGATTCAGGGAAAAAAGATGACCGCTGAGCTAGAAGGGAAACTGGCTCAAATTGATGAGGCTATTAACAAGACACGGTTATTTATGGACGCTATCCAATCTACTTCTACAAAGGATCGCTATAAGCATATTGCATTGCTACATGCACTAGATCATTTGTATCGCCTAGCCAAAGCATTACACGAACAACAGCCAAGTACATTCCAATTGCAAGAAGCACTAACACAAAAATGGCTAGACGTTCTAGAAAAAGTGATAGCTATTATTGATGAGGATGTACGTTTACCAGAGATTGCGATGATGTTAAAGCAAACCTCTGTAGAAATGGCGGTTGAACGACGCAATAAACGAGATGCATATTTTAAAAATTCAGTAGCAAATGTGGTGGATTTAGAATTAGCGAATGCGAAAGTAGAAGCATTATTGTGGCTGGATCGTTTAGTTTATCATTATTGGCGCACATCAGCTCGTTTGGCTGAATATCAAACGGGCAAGGATAATCAATTAGAAGCAGCGGAATGATAATAGGAGGATTTTGAATGACACAACATGTATTTACAATGGATTTAGCATGGGCAAACGGTCGAAATGGCACAGGTACAATACAAGCGGCCAATTTACAAACACAAATCTCTATTCCTCGGGAAATGAATGGACCAGGCATTGGGACAAATCCTGATGAGATGCTACTTGGTGCAGCGGCGACCTGCTATTTAATTACGTTAGCTGCACTTTTGGAGAATGCACAAATGGCTGTGCAGCAGTTAACTATGACATCGCAAGGCATTGTAGATGTAACGAATGGAATTTTCACTTATAAGGAAATTATTCATCAACCAGTTGTTGTCATTGCTAATCTATCAGAGCATGAATATAAACGTATTCAACGCTTTGTTGAAAAGGCGGAGCAAACATGTATGATTAGTAAGGCTTTGAAAGGCAATGTGATGATAACATGTAAGGCGACCATTCAGAATATGGAGTAAGAAAGAGAATCAACAGGAGCGCTGTTGATTCTTTATTTTTTAGTAGGAAAAGTTCTAGAAAGCAATCACTATCAATACTATAGAGGTAAATACTAAAAACATGTAAAGGGTGATGTATTGCACGTCCAAACACCTGAATTATTCACATTTTATAGTCAATATGGCAAACGAATTGTTGATATTATCGTTGCTAGTTTTTTATTAATTTTCATGATGCCACTTATGATTAGCATTCTCCTCATTCTCTATTTTTCCACAGGCCGACCTATTTTTTTTAAGCAAGTACGTACAGGTATCCATCAGCAACGCTTTATCATTTGGAAGTTACGCACAATGCATCTACAAAAATCATCTACTAAACAGCCAATTGTATGTACAGATGGAATTCCAGAGGACTACTTCTTTAAAACCGCACAGGATGCAAGAGTTACAAAAATTGGTGCCATTCTTCGTAAATTTAGTGTCGATGAAATCCCACAATTACTGAATGTCTTAAAAGGGGAGATGAGCATTGTTGGTCCACGCCCAGAAGTGCCAGCCATTACAAATGCTTATAATTCACTGCAAGCGAGGCGTTTAGAAGTCAAACCAGGGCTAACAGGTCTTGCACAAGTGAATGGCCGCTCCAATATTTCACATGGCCAAAAAATTGCCTATGATTTAGCTTATATAGATCAGTATAGCTTTTGGCTAGATGTAAAAATCATCCTTAAAACAATATATGTCGTGCTCGCAAGAACAGGTGCTTACTAATGGACAAGGAGTGGTTGTGACTGAGAATAGTTCAGCTCATTACACGGATGGATTGTATTGGTGGTGCACAGAAACATGTAGAAGCATTGACAAAACAGTTACAACAAGATGCTCATGATGTGACGATTGTAACAGGGCAATATGATGCTTCATTATGGCAATTACAGGAGGTGAAGGTCATTTGTATTCCAGCTATACAAAGAGCCATTCACGCTTTCAAAGATATAAAAGCCTGTTGGCAATTAATCGCGCTTTTGCAAACAATCAAACCAGATATTTTAGCCATTCATTCATCGAAAGCTGGAATACTAGGGCGTGTAGCGGGTGGTTTTTTGCAAATCCCTACTGTTTTCACGGCGCATGGCTGGAGCTTTACAGAGGGTATTCCTATGAAACGAAGATGGATGTATCGCTGGTTAGAGAAAGCCATGCAGCCAATGACCACTAAAATCATTACTGTCTCACATTATGACCGTCAATTAGCACATTCTTCCAAAATTGCCCCGCCACATAAAATAGCAACAGTTCACAATGGTATCTGGCAAGAAGCACAAACAAAAGTACAGCAAACTTGTCCAAGGATTACGATGATTGCACGTTTTGAAGCACCGAAACGGCAAGATTTATTGTTAGAAGCTTTACTAGAATTACAAGATTTACATTGGCATATGCAATTCGTTGGTGATGGTTCAGCTAGAGAGGCAGCAGAAAAATTTGTTAAACATCATAACTTAACAGCTCGTGTTACGTTTTTAGGCAATCAACTAGATGTATCGGCAATACTCGCCAAAAGTCAGCTATTCGTCTTGCTGTCAGATTGGGAGGGCTTGCCCATTTCAATTATTGAGGCGATGCGAGCAGGCTTGCCAATTATTGCAACTGATGTAGGTGGGGTAGGCGAGCTTGTAGTGGACAAGAGTAATGGATTTTTAATTGCCAAACATGATAAGGAACAATTGAAAACAAAACTACAGCAGCTATTGACGGATAAAGCATTATGTCAAAAAATGAGCGATGCGAGTGAACGCCATTTTTTACGTCATTTTACTTTTCAGTCCATGTATCGTGA
This sequence comes from Lysinibacillus piscis, assembly GCF_026012395.1. Taxonomy (GTDB): domain Bacteria; phylum Bacillota; class Bacilli; order Bacillales_A; family Planococcaceae; genus Lysinibacillus; species Lysinibacillus piscis. The sequence goes on along the minus strand of NZ_BRZA01000004.1, from coordinate 55,643 downwards.
TACGTTAATGGTTTATCAGCAGGCTGTCATGGAGAAGGGTGAAGGATTTGCAATTAATTCGCATTCAAACAGATGATGAGTTACTTCTATATAAAAAGCAATGGGACGATATATTAGCTACAGAAAAAAATGATAATCCATTTATTGAATTTATTTGGTTTTATCATTGGTGGCGAACAGTAGGACGTAAAGAGCGAGTGGAGCTTTATGCAGTGGAGCACGAGGATAGCATAATCGCCTTTTTCCCATTCACTGTTCGTCAGCAATGGGGCGTGCGTCTTTATTCTTTTGCAGGAGAAGGGATAGCCAATTATGCAGGTATTATTGCTGAGCAAAAATGGTTGTATAAGGCAGTCGTTTTTGTATTGGACGGGCTATGCAAAAAATATCCACATATTGCTTTTTCTTTGCATGGGTTACTGGAAAGTCAGTTATCAGTGAAGCTACTAGAGCAATATTTTGTAGAAAGGCAGCTCCATCCGCATATTTTCCGTGTAGTGACACCTTATATTGCTTTACAAGAGGTGGATGTTCCACAGTATATTGAGCAGCGTAAAAAATTACACGGTGTTGATCGGCGTGAAAAAAAACTTCGACGTTTAGGTACATTCGTAAAGAAAAAGGCTTCTGAAAATGAGTTGTGGAAAATGTTTCAGCTTTTTGATAGACGTTGGGCCAAAAAATTAGATACAAGTGGCTTCACGACGAAAAAAAAACGAGCATTTTTTGAACAATTGGCATATGAAAAGGAAGAAGCATTGCAAATCGAAATCGATACACTCGTTTTTGAGCAACAATGGCTTGCTTTCACATATGGTATACGCTGTCGAGGTCGTTATGTGTTATATACACTTGCACATGAGCCAACCTTTCAGCTATTTGGTGTTGGCAGACTACTACAGCAAGAAGTACTCCGAAGAACCTATATAGAAGCAGGTCAACTGTTTGATATGAGCATTGGCTATGAACCTTATAAATTTGACTGGCATTCAGGGCTAGATTTTACAAGACATATGCTTGTCAGTGGGACAACGAAGCGAGCTAAATGGTTCATTCATTGTTTAGCTATAAAAGAACGACTGAAAACATATGCAAAGAGCAAGCAATGGCTCGTGAATTGGAAGCGCAATACACTCGGACAATGGTACTACTTGGGGAAGTATGGAAAATGGCAAGATTGGCTACAATATGGACAACAATTAATCACTAAATGGTTCAATATAAAGCAAATAGACTTATATGCTATAGCACCTACTGTACCATGTCAGCCAGTCGGTACATTATTTGAAGAGTTAACGATACAAGAGGCGATAGAGCTACAGCAAGAGGAAGTGATCGCGTTATTGTATCAAGGCTACAATGTGTACACAGATGCTTTTACGACAAAAAAATCGCTGATGTTTGCTATGCATTACAAACAATTGCGTATAGATGCAGTAAAGCTCATTGAATCATTACCACCACAAACATGCTTTGTGACAAATGAGCAAGGAAACGTAGCAACGATTACAGCATTTTGCCGAAAAATACAGCCGATTCACACCATCTATATGACAGCGAGCTTCTGGCAGTGGCGTAAGCGCAAAGCATTGGTGCAATTAGGATATCAACGTATAACACGTATCAGATATATCAAATGTTTTCGTTATCAACGCAAACAGCTACAACACTATAGTGAACATGAAGGTAGGAGCCATGCAATTCAGTAGCAAATAGGACACTCTAAAATGAGGTGTAGAAAATGGTTCAAGCAATCAATAATAGGCATGGAGGTTTGGTGATTTCACTAGATTTTGAATTGAATTGGGGTGTCCATGATACGAATAGCTATGGACAATATCATCAAAACATTTACGGTGTACGCCAAGCATTGCCGAGAATACTAGCTTTATTTGAAAAATATAAAATTCATGCAACATGGGCAACTGTAGGATTATTATTTGCCGAATCGAAGGCAGAAATGGCTCATTATTTGCGCTGTATTCCAGTGAAGTATGAAAAAATGCAGTATGCTGCCTATTCACAGCTTGTAAAAGTTGGAGAGAATGAGCAGACGGATTTATTGCATTTTGGCCAATCATTAATTAAAAAAATTAAACAAACACCTTATCAGGAAATTGGCAGTCATACGTTCTCTCATTTTTATTGTTTAGAAAATGGACAAACAGAGAGTGATTTTTGTGCCGACTTACATGCTACAAAGATGATAACAGAAGGCTATGTGCCACCAATGAAATCGCTCGTTTTCCCACGTAATCAAGTCAATACACAGTATTTCAAAGCCTGTCAGGAAGCGGGCTTTGTTTGCTATCGTGGTAATGAGCGTCACTCCCTCTATGCACCACAGCCATTCACAAAAAAAAGCAGGTTATTGGGTGTAATGAAATGGCTGGATAGCTATGTTAATCTAACAGGACAGCATTTGCTGATGTTAGAGGAAATACAGCAAGAGCCCTTTATGAATATTCGGGCAAGCGCCTTTCTACGCCCTTATTGTCGTCCATTACATTTTTTTGAAGGCTTTAAAATAAAGCGTATCAAAGAAAGCATGGAGACTGCAGCGAAAACGAATACCTTTTATCATCTGTGGTGGCATCCGCATAATTTTGGCAAACATATAGAGCGAAATTTAGCGATGTTAGAGGAGCTTTTACACCATTATCAGCATTTGCATAAACGGTATGGCTTTCAAAGCTACACGATGTATGAGGTGGCAACCCTTTGCCAACGATTACATCAGCAACAAAAATAGTATATAAATATTGCATAATCCGAACTACTACAGGAGAGTGATGAAACTTTCCCGTAATAGTTCGGATTTTTTTAGAACACGATATGCTATTTTCCTATTTTTGAAACGGGATAAAAAATGGTATGATATGTGGAAAAGGCTATGTTCATTATGATTTAAAGGTGGTTGAATGGGGATGTTTGTACAATCGGAATGTCAATGGAAACAGGAAAAAGGTTCGGCTATGAATCAGTGGATTAAGCAAAAGGCTAATCCAGAGCCGAATGATGTGGACGTTATTTTATGTGGGGCATTATTATCTTATGCACAAGAAACAGCCAAAAAAGCACAATACCCAACTGCATTTCGCAAAGGCTGGTCGCATTTTCAATCCTATAATTTAGATGAGCAAATTGATTTACGTTCATTGGCTATATCTGATATCGGCGATGTGATGGTTCATGATACAGATCGTATGCTGTCTGAATCAGCCATTGAAACAGCCGTTGAGCATATGGTGACTACCTATCCAAAAAGTTTTACTTGTCTTATTGGTGGTGATCATGCAATAACAGCCTGTTCGTTGAAGGGCATTAAAAATAAATTTCCACAGGAGCGTATAGGCGTTATTCAAATAGACACGCATTTGGATGCCAGAAATCAAGAGGCAATCGGCTTGGCACAGGATTCACCAATTCACCGCTTGATAGAGAAGAATAGTATAGAAGGAAAGCATGTCTACCATGTTGGGTTACATGGCTATTTTAATTCACCAGAAATGATTTATTATGCTCGTGAAAAAGGGATTCATATGATTACATTAAAGCAAATGCGCCGAGATGGTATAAAGCCAACCATTCAAGAAATACTTCGCCAACTAATGCATGAAGTGGACCGTATTTATGTATCTGTTGATTTAGATGCGCTCGATATTATTTTTGCACCAGATGTACCTGCTGCTACACCAGGTGGTTTCACCGCATATGAGCTATTTGATATGTTAAAATATATCGGTGAAAATGAAGGAGTGCGCCATATTGACTTTATTTATGCTGACCCAAAAGAGGGAGAATTACAGCCTAAAACAGTCAAAACAGGTATTACAGCATTCTTACAATGGCTCACAGGTATTCAATTAGATCGCCGCAATCGTATACGACAAAAATAATCTATGCAAAAGCCGATTCCTGTCTATAAGGATATCGGTTTTCTTCATAGCAATAACTGAAGAAGAGGGAGCAACAATGACAACAAAACCAAAATTATTAATTATAGATGGAATGGCCTTATTATTTCGTTCTTTCTTTGCCTCGGCTGCAATGGGGCATTTTGTGCGATTGGCAGATGGTACACCTACAAATGGTGTGCAAGGCTTTGTACGCCATGTATTAACAGCACAGTCAATTATACAGCCAACACATCTAGCCGTTTGTTGGGATATGGGCGCACATACTTTCCGTAATGAATTATTTGATGGCTATAAAGCGAATCGCCCAGCACCACCAGAGGAAATGCTTCCCCAATTTGATATGGCAAAGGAGCTTTCACAGCAAATGGGCTGGCAAAACTTTGGGCTGATAGGGGTAGAGGCAGATGATGTTATTGGCTCTATGGTGATGAAATGGCAGGAAGAAGCGGAAATAACCGTGATTAGTGGCGATAAAGATTTATTGCAGCTACTTACACCGTCTACAAATATAGCACTTATGAAAAAGGGCTATACGGAATATGATGTGTACACCTATACACGTTTTCAAAAGGAATATGGTATTATGCCACAGCAATTTGCGCAAGTAAAAGCCTTTATGGGCGATACGAGTGATGGCTATCCAGGAGTGAAAGGGATTGGACCGAAGCAAGCATTGACACTTATTCAAACATATGGCTCCATTGATAATGTCTTAACAATGTTACATGAATTAAAGCCAGCACAGCGTACGAAAATTCAAGACAATATGGACATGCTGAAATTATCACATGAGCTGGCAACTATTCAAACAGATGTAGCCATTCAAACAGAGCTGACGAATTTAATATGTGCACCTTATGAACATCACACCATTCAAGCTATCGAGCAACGTGGCTTTACGTTAATTGGCAAGCAAGCACGTTCTTTATACACACTTATTTAGGCATAATTTTTACAAAGTCTAGTATTTCATCATTATTTTTCAAAGGAGCTTTTTGAATTTTGCTAGGATGGCTTGGACTGCCATTATCATGAAAAATCAATACAAGCTCATCATGCTGTAGCTCATAACCAATTAAAGGAACCCAATGATAGGCATAGGCTGAAGTCTTATGTCGCCATTGTAGACTAAAATAACGGTCAAAGCGCATTGCAACAGGATGACCAGCATCAATTTCCTGTAATGCTTCCTTTAATGTACAGCTACGAATGTCCCACGTAGGATAAAGTTGGCGTAAATGATGAATGAGTCGCCATTTAAACAAGCCGATTTTTGTGCCACCAAGCTGTTTGTAAAGTTCATTAACGCTTGGTGCAGATGCATTCAAATATTTTAAAATCACATGCACGGTCGTAGGTCCACAAGCAGAATTGCGATAGCGAGGTAAAATAGAATCATCGTACTGTGATTGACCGCATATAGAGAGTTGGCGCATAAAAAGCTCCTTTCTAAAAAGGCCACATTTCCTCAAAGAAATGTGGTCTTTTGCTTATGCTTGTTGTGCTGTTAAAAAGTCTGTTACTTGCTGTGGTGATTTAGCATTTGCACTATGTAAATGCGCTAATTTTTCACCATTTTGGAAAATCAATAAACTTGGAATGCCCATTACATCGTACTTTTCCGCAAGCTCTGGTAGCTCATCACGATTTAGCTCATACCAATCATATTGCTTGTACTCCTCAATAATTGGGTCAATAAACATGTCCATGCGTGTGCAGTCTGGGCACCAGCCAGCATAAAATTTCACAAGCACCTGCTGTTCACCTGCGATTAGTTCATTAAATTGTTCTACAGTTGTAATTGTTTTCATATTTAAGTCACACTCCTTCGACATCATTGTACACATTTCTGTGGTAATCGGAAAGTTTTCTGTTTGAAGAAGAGTAAAAATTGAAAATTATTTTATAAAAAAAGATTGCTAAATTAGACAAAATCATCTACACTAAAAACAGGAAAAATCAGTTTTATATTTTTTTAACCAAAAAATGAATGGTTATTCATTCAGTTAGATAATGAGGAGGAATTGCTTGTGACTTACAATATTAAAAAAGCGGCTGTTCTAGGCTCTGGAGTAATGGGTTCTGGCATTGCAGCACATTTAGCGAATATCGGTATTCCGACATTACTATTAGATATTGCGCCGAAAGAACTGACAAAAGAGGAAGAGACGAAGGGGCTTTCACTCGAACACCCAGCAGTAAAAAATCGTATTGTAAACGGAGCACTTCAAAAATTATTAAAGCAAAAACCAGCACCACTTACATCTAAGAAAAATTTGTCACTTATTACAGCGGGCAACTTTGAGGATGATTTAGAGAAACTGAAAGATGTTGATTGGATCATTGAAGTGGTTGTTGAAAATTTAGCAATCAAACAAAATTTATATGAAAAAATTGATACTGTACGCAAGCCTGGTACAATCATTAGTTCAAATACATCGGGCATTAGTATTGATGCGATGGCAGAAGGCCGTTCAGAGGATTTCCAAAAGCATTTCCTTGGTACACATTTCTTTAACCCACCACGTTATTTGAAATTGCTTGAAGTGATTCCAGCCAAAACAACAGCGCCAGAGGTTGTTAGCTTTATGAAAACATTTGGTGAAGATACTCTTGGTAAAGGTGTTGTACTTGCTAAAGATACACCAAACTTTATTGCTAACCGTATTGGTACATATGGCTTATTGGTAACAGTACAAGAAATGTTAAAAGGCAGTTACTCTGTTGGTGAAGTTGATTCTGTTACAGGACCATTAATTGGCCGTCCGAAATCAGCTACATTCCGTACATTAGACGTTGTTGGTTTAGACACATTTATCCACGTAGCGAAAAATGTTTATGACCAAACGACAGGTGAAGAGCAACAAGTATTTGCAGTACCAGCATTCCTACAAAAAATGGTGGAGAACGGCTGGTTAGGTGCAAAATCAGGTCAAGGCTTCTTTTTAAAACAAGGCAAAGAAATACTAGAAATCGATCCGCAAACATTCGAGTATGCAGCAGTGAAAAAATTGAAAACGCCTTCAATCGAAATGGCGAAACAAGCACGTGGATTAGCGAATAAAGTAAAGGTATTAACATATGCAAACGACCGTACAGGTCAATTGTTATGGAGCATCTTTGCACCAACATTACTGTACTCTGCACAATTACATGGTGAAATTGCAGACGATATCGTTGCTATTGATAATGCGATGAAATGGGGCTTCGGCTGGCAGCAAGGGCCATTTGAAATTTGGGATGCGCTTGGTGTGAAGGATTCGGTTGCGAAAATGGTAGCTGAGGGTCGTGAGGTTCCAGCGTTTGTAAAGGATATGTTAGCGAAAGGCTTTGAGTCCTTCTATGCTGAAATCGATGGCGACCTAGCATACTATAACGGTACTGAATATGTAAAAGTGCCAGTGAATGAAAAAGAAATTAATTTAAAGCGTTATAAGAAAAAGCATGGTGTTATTAAATCGAATACAGGTGCGAGTCTTATTGATTTAGGCGATGGTATTGCATTGCTTGAATTCCATTCACAATCAAATGCAATCGGCTTAGATATTATTCAAATGATTAATTTTGCCATAGATGAAGTGGAAAAAAACTTCAAAGGCTTAGTTATCGGTAACCAAGGGAAAAACTTCTGTGTTGGTGCGAACTTAGGCATGATTTTAGTAGAAGCACAGGATGATAATATTTTTGAATTAGATTTCGTTATTCGATCATTCCAAGATGCAATGCAAAAGGTGAAATATTCACGTAAACCAGTTGTAGCAGCACCATTCGGCATGACGCTTGGTGGAGGCGCAGAAGTTTGCTTACCTGCTGCACATATTCAAGCAACAATGGAAACATATATGGGCTTAGTAGAGGTTGGTGTAGGCTTAATCCCTGGTGGAGGCGGTAATAAAGCACTTTACCAAAAGTTCTTAAAAGGTCTACCAAACGGTGTAGAAGTAGATTATCAAAACATTGCTAATAAAGTATTTGAAACGATTGCGATGGCGAAAGTATCAACTTCTGGTGAAGAAGCACGTGAAAATAATTTCTTGAATTTTGCGGATGGCGTATCTGTTAATCCAGATCACCAAATTTATGATGCGAAGCAAGTTGCATTAGCTATGTACGAAGCTGGCTACCAACCACCAGTACCGACAAAAGTACCTGTCGTAGGCGCATCAGGCTACGGTACATTACTAATTGGTGCACAAGGGTTGTTTGAATCAGGCTTTATTAGTGAGCATGATTTGAAAATTGCGAAAAAGTTAGCTTATGTGATTGCAGGTGGGAAAGTTCCATATGGCACATTAGTGGATGAACAATATTTATTAAACTTAGAGCGTGAAGCATTCTTAAGCCTTGTGGCAGATCCAAAATCTCAGCAAAGAATGCAGCATATGTTACTCAAAGGAAAGCCGCTACGCAATTAATGATAAAACACTAGGGGGATGTAAAGAATGCGTGAAGCCGTTATTGTAGCAGGAGCACGAACTCCGATTGGAAAAGCAAAGAAAGGTTCTTTAGCAACAGTACGCCCAGACGATTTTGGTGCAGCCGTTGTCAAAGAAACATTAAAAAGAGCAAATTATGAAGGACCAATAGATGATTTAATTTTAGGTTGTGCAATGCCAGAAGCAGAGCAAGGGATGAACGTGGCACGTAGTATTGGTGCACTAGCAGGTTTACCAGATACAGTACCAGCCATCACGATTAACCGATTCTGTTCATCAGGCTTACAGGCAATTGCTTATGCTGCAGAGCGTGTGATGCTTGGTCATTCTAAGGCAATTCTTGCAGGTGGCGTAGAGTCCATGAGTATGGTGCCAATGGTTGGAAACACACCACGTTTAAATTCAACATTGGCAGAAACAGCACCTCAGTACTATATGGGGATGGGGCATACAGCAGAGGAAGTAGCCCGTCAATATAGTGTGAGTCGTGAGGATCAAGATGCATTCGCTGTACGTTCACACGCCTTAGCAGAAAAGGCGATTAAAGAAGGTAAATTTACAGATGAAATCGTACCAATCGAAGTAGAACAGTATTATGTAGATGCGAACAATAAGCCACAGGTGGAAAAATTCACGTTTAGCATGGATGAAGGTGTACGCTCAGGTACATCTGTAGAAGGTTTGGCAAAATTGCGTCCAGCCTTCCATGTAACAGGTAGCGTAACAGCAGGAAATTCCTCACAAACTTCTGATGGCGCAGCAGCTGTTCTTGTGATGGATCGTGAGGAAGCTGAGAAACAAGGGCTTACTCCAATGGCGAAATTTTTAGGCTTTGCAGTAGGCGGCGTACCACCTGAAGTAATGGGAATTGGGCCAATTGTTGCTGTACCAAAAGCGCTTGAAATTGCAGGGCTATCTATTGAAGATATTGATTTATGGGAAATTAATGAGGCGTTTGCTTCACAATCATTACAAGTTGTACGCCATTTAGGCATCGATCAAGAGAAAGTGAATGTCAATGGTGGAGCGATTGCATTAGGTCATCCACTTGGTGCAACAGGGGCTATTTTAACATTAAAACTGATTCATGAATTAAAACGTCAAGGTAAAAAGTATGGTGTTGTCACAATGTGTATTGGTGGCGGTATGGGTGCTGCTGGCGTATTCGAAATTCTATAAAAAAGCAAGATTAGCTTGGAGTACAATGTTTCTGGTTGCCTCCGGACAATGTACTTCAAGCTTTTCTATATACGATATTTGAGGAGGAATTACAAATGACGAAAACAACAGATTTTATTAAAGGCGGCGGATTTTTAATCGAGGACGTAGAATTAGATCGTGTATTTACACCAGAGGATTTCACAGATGAACATAAAATGATTGCAAAAACAACAGAGGAGTATGTAGCAAACGAAGTATTACCTGTTGTAGAAAACTTAGAGCACCATGAATTCGAGCATTCTGTACGTTTATTAAAAAGTGCTGGTGAGTTAGGTTTATTAGGTGCAGATGTACCTGAAGAATACGAGGGCTTAGGCTTAGATAAAATTTCTTCAGCATTAATTGCAGAAAAAATGGCGGTTGCAGGTGGCTTCTCCATTACACATGGTGCACACGTAGGAATTGGTTCATTACCAATCGTGCTTTTCGGTAATGAAGAGCAAAAGCAAAAATATTTACCAAAGCTTGCTTCAGGTGAATTAATTGCTGCTTATGCGTTAACAGAGCCAGGTTCAGGATCAGATGCTTTAGGCGCAAAAACAACAGCAAAATTAAATGCTGCTGGTACACATTATATTTTAAATGGTGAAAAGCAATGGATTACCAATGCAGGCTTTGCAGATGTCTTTGTTGTCTATGCAAAAATTGATGGTGAGCAGTTTACAGCATTTATCGTAGAACGTGGTTATAATGGCGTTTCTGTTGGTCCAGAGGAGAAGAAAATGGGGATTAAATCTTCATCTACTCGTACATTAATACTGGAAGATGCAGAAGTACCTGTTGCAAACTTATTAGGTGAAATTGGCCGTGGGCATGTGATTGCCTTTAACATTTTAAACATTGGTCGTTATAAATTAGGGGTTGGTACATTAGGTGGTTCAAAGCGTGCATTAGAGCTTGCTATCCAATATACAAACCAACGTCAACAATTTAAAACAAAGCTATCTGATTTCAATCTAACAAAAGAAAAATTAGCAACAATGGCATCACATTTATATGCCTCTGAATCATTAAATTATCGTACAGTTGGTCTATTTGAGGACCGTTTAAGCCAGCTAAGCCTTGAAGAGCAAAAGCAAGGCAAGGTAATCGCAGGGGCAGTTGCTGAATATGCGATTGAATGTTCAATTGCCAAAGTATTCGGTTCTGAAACATTAGATTACATTGCTGATGAAGCTGTGCAATTACATGGTGGTTATGGCTTTATGGCTGAATATGAAGTAGAGCGTATTTATCGTGATTCCCGTATCAATCGTATTTTTGAAGGAACAAATGAAATTAACCGCATGATCGTACCTGGTACATTTATGAAAAAAGCATTAAAAGGTGAATTACCGCTATTACAAGTGGCACAAAGCTTACAACAAGAGCTGCTCATGTTAATGCCTGAGGACATCGGCACAGAGCCATTAGCACAAGAAAAATACCTTGTGAAAAATGCGAAGAAAATTGGTGTTTTAGCAGCGGGAATAGCGGCACAACGTTTTGGTGCAAAATTAGATAATGAGCAGGAAGTATTAGTAAATATTGCGAATATTGCTAATCAATTATTTGCAATGGAATCTGCTGTATTGCGTACAGAAAAAGCAATTGCTCGTGACGGTGCAGAAAAAGCGAACCAAAAATTACTTTACACACAAATTTTCTGTCAGGAAGCATTTGCAGAAATCGAAAAAGAAGCAAAAGATACAATCCTTGCTTCAGCAGACGGCGATGCTGCACGTATGACATTATCAGCTCTACGCAAATTAACTCGCAATAATCCGTACAACTTAATTGCGAAAAAACGTGAGGCTTCAGTGAAATTAATCGACGCTGAAAAATATATCGTTTAATAGAAAAAAGGTTGTAGAGAAAGGTTAAATTTTCTCTACAACCTTTCTCTATGCAGGGAGGATGGATTGACGCTATACCGACAAGTGATGGTATACTACAGCTAACTAAGAGTAGAGGAGCATTTTCATGACGATTCAATTCATACAATATCCTAAATGTACAACATGTAAAAAAGCACAAAAATGGTTGAATGACCATAGTATAGCCTATGAAAATATTCACATTGTGGAGCAAACACCAACAAAAGATGAATTACGAAATATTTGGCAAGCGAGCGGTTTACCGTTAAAGAAATTTTTTAATACATCTGGTATGAAATATCGCGAGTTAGGTTTGAAGGATAAATTAGAAACGATGACAGAGGAAGAGCAGCTTACATTGCTTGCTTCAGACGGTATGTTAATCAAACGTCCGCTTGTAACAGATGGTAAAAATGTAACGTTAGGTTTTAAAGAAACAGATTTTGAACAGACTTGGAAATAACAGCATTTGTTCTTGTTTTTATAAGCGAAATATGGCACACTGAAAATGAAGAAATTACATATTGATGGAGGGGTTTTTGGGCATGAGTACACCAAAAGATTTACGTTATTCTGAAGAGCATGAGTGGGTAAAAGTAGAAGATGGAAAAGTGCGTATCGGTATCACACATTTCGCACAGTCAGAGTTAGGCGATATCGTATTCGTTGAGCTTCCACAAGTTGGCGATGAAATCAAAACAGACGACCCATTTGGTAGCGTAGAATCTGTTAAAACAGTTTCCGAATTATATGCACCAATTTCAGGTACTGTCGTTGAAGTAAACGCTGATTTAGAAGATAGTCCAGAATTTGTGAACGAATCACCATATGAAAAAGCATGGATGATCGTTGTTGAGCCTGCGGATGCTTCAGAAGTTGAAAACCTTCTAACAGCAGAACAATATGAGCAATTAATTTCAGAATAAAACGAGCTAAAATGGGAAAACGTCGGCAATTACCGGCGTTTTTTGTTATATACTAGTATCAAGAAACGATTCTATTCATTGGTAAGCATATGTCTGATGGAGGTGGCGTGATGTTCGAGAAAAAATGCTTAATTGTAGAAGGACGCTCAGATAAGCTTCGCATTGCACCTATTTTGAGTGAGGATGTTACAATACTTTGTACAAATGGTACAATTGGTGTTCACCAATTAGAAGAGCTACTCGATCCATATGAAGGCTGTGAGCTATATACATTTTTTGATGCAGATTTATCAGGGGATAAGTTGCGAGCATTAATGGACAGACATTATCCAGAGGCAGAGCATTTACGGACAATGCCCACATATAAAGAAGTAGAAACGACACCGAGAAAGGTACTCGCAACAATCTTGTTACGTGCACATTTCTCCATTCATCATGAATATATTTTGTGAGGTTACATGAAAAATGAAAGAATGGTCAAAGGAACATTGGGAAACGATGAAAGGCTCAGAAGAAAAAGCGGCTTTTTATTTGTACACACCGATGTGTGGAACATGTGCGGTAGCATCTAAAATGCTGACAGTTGTCGAACAATTACTACCGCAGCTAAAAATAGGACAGGCAAATATTAATTTTTTAGAGCAAGTTGCCTATGACAATCAAATTGAAAGTGTGCCATGTTTGCTCATTAGTCATGGCGGAATTGTGACAGAAAAAATTTATGCGTTTCAATCCGTACCTTTTTTGTATGAATTGTTGCAAAAAAGCATTGACTGACTGATCGATGCGTGATAAAGTAACGTTTATATTAAAACATTTCATATATCGAACTCTTATAAAGAGCGGCGGAGGGAAGTGCCCGATGAAGCCCGGCAACCATCACGATGTGAAAAGGTGCCAAATCACGCAAAGATAGTATCTTTGGAAGATGAGAGAACGGTTAATCGTATAGCGTACGAAAAACCCCCTCTACTTGTCTAATGAGTGAAGGGGTTTTTTATATTTTGATTAAAGGAGATTCGCTGTGATGATACAACTTCAAAATATTACAAAGAAATATAAGACCGCAGATGGCGAATTGACAGCTGTGAAGGATGTTAGCCTTAGCATTAACAAAGGTGAAATTTTCGGCATTATTGGTTACAGTGGAGCAGGGAAAAGTACAATGATTCGTTTATTAAACGGTTTGGAAAAGCCGACATCTGGAACCGTAACCGTCAATAATCAGGAATTTTCATCGATTAAAGGGCAAAAGCTAAGAGATGCTCGTCAAAAAGTGAGTATGATTTTTCAACATTTTAACTTACTCTGGTCTAGAACCGTTGCTGAAAATATTGCTTTTCCACTTGAAATTGCAGGTGTATCAAAAGCAAAAAGACAAGCACGTGTCAAAGAATTGATTGACCTTGTTGGTTTAAATGGACGTGAACAAGCCTATCCATCGCAATTATCGGGAGGACAAAAACAGCGTGTTGGTATTGCGCGCGCCCTTGCTAATAACCCAGAAGTGCTTTTATGTGATGAGGCAACGTCAGCACTCGATCCTGAAACAACGGATGCGATTTTAGACTTACTTGTCGACATTAATGAACGACTAGGTTTAACGATTGTGTTGATTACACATGAAATGCATGTCATTCGCAAAATTTGTCATCGTGTAGCTGTCATGGAGGCTGGCGAAATTGTGGAGCGTGGTGAGGTATTACAAGTATTCCAAGCACCACAGGCAGCGATTACGAAAAAATTCGTATCACAAATTACAGATACGAAGGAAACACAGGAAATAGTCGCACAACTGAAAGCAAGCTATCCAACAGGTCAATTAGTGAAATTGATTTTTGTAGGTGAAAAAACAGAGCAACCGATTATTTCACACTTAATTAAACAATTTGATGTAGAGGTAAGTATTGTGCATGGGAATATTTCGCAAACGAAAAATGGTGCATATGGTACACTAACTGTTCAAATTGATGGTTCAGCTAACAATGTCATTGAGGCATTAAATTACTTAAATACAGTTGAGGTACAAACAGAGGTGATAACACATGCTAACTAGTCTTTTTCCAAATGTAGATTGGGCAAAAATGTGGGCAGCCACATATGAAACGATGTATATGACGACCGTTTCGACTGTGATTACCTTTATTTTAGGCTTAGCTATTGGTATTTTATTATTTTTAACAAGTCCGAATCAGCTATGGGCAAATAAAATCGTGAACTTTTTAACAGGCTCACTAGTCAATATTTTCCGCTCTATTCCATTTATCGTGCTCATTATTTTATTAATTCCGTTTACGAAATTTTTACTTGGCACAATTCGAGGAGCGAATGCAGCATTGCCAGCGCTCATTATTGGAGCAGCGCCATTTTATGCACGTATGGTGTTAATTGCATTGCGTGAAATTGATAAAGGTGTCATTGAAGCGGCTCGTTCAATGGGGGCAAAAACATCGACGATTATTTGGAAGGTGTTAATTCCAGAGTCACTACCAGCACTGATTTCTGGTATTACAGTGACAGCTGTTGCGCTTGTTGGCTATACGGCAATGGCAGGTATTATTGGAGCAGGTGGTTTAGGGAATTTAGCCTTTTTAGATGGCTTCCAGCGTAGTCGAGAAGATGTGACATTAATGGCGACTATTTTAATCTTATTAGTTGTTTTTGTCATTCAATGGATTGGCGATATGATTACAGTCAAAACAGATAAGCGTTAGGGTATTTCGGTTTTATACCGTTGCTATATACAATAAAAATACGAAGGAGTATATTCATATGAAAAAATTATTAACAGGTTTATTTTTAGCAGTACTTGTTTTAGCATTAGCTGCTTGTGGCACTGCTAAGAAAGAAGATGCAAATTCAGGAGAAACAACAAAAGAGCCAGAAAGTAAGGAAGAAAATGTGACATTAACAGTTGGTGCTTCTAATGTACCACATGCTGTGATTTTAGAAAAAGTAAAACCGATTTTAGAAAAAGAAGGCATTGAGCTAAAAGTTGAAACATATCAAGATTATGTATTGCCAAACCAAGATTTATCAAATGGTGATATTGATGCAAACTATTTCCAACATATTCCTTACTTTAATACGCAAATTGCAGATAATGGTTATGAATTTGCCAATGTTGGTGGTGTCCATATTGAGCCAATCGGTGTGTACTCTAAAAAGTATAAATCATTAGAGGAACTGCCAGAAGGTGCAACAATTTTACTTTCCAATTCAGTAGCAGACCATGGACGTATGTTATCATTGCTTGAAGCAAAAGGTTTAATTAAGTTAAAAGATGGCGTTGATAAAACAAAAGCAGAGCTAAAAGATGTGATTGAGAATCCGAAAAACTTTAACTTTGATGCAAATACAGCAGCGGAAATGTTAGTACAGATGTACAATAATGATGAAGGTGATGCTGTACTAATTAACTCAAACTTTGCGATTGACAATGGCTTAAATCCAATTGAAGATTCCATTGCATTGGAAGACAAAGAATCTCCATATGTGAATATTTTAGCAGTACGTGCTGGAGATGAAACAAAGCCAGAAATTCAAAAATTATACGAAGCATTAAAATCACCAGAAATTCAAGATTTCATTCTTAAAGAGTGGAAAGGTGCAGTTGTACCAGTTAAATAATGCAATAAAAAATCGCCATGATAAGTGGCGATTTTTTTATTGGAATTGAGAGAGACGTGAGAAGAAGTGAGTGACAAAGTCCAAAAAGACTTGTTCAGAAGGTGCAATATCACGATTAATAGGCGAGATGATGCCAACTGTTCGTGGAATCGTTGGTGAAGTAATCGGTATTTTCACTGTAAAGCGGGCACTGGAATCGTACAATGAGCTTTCAGGGAGTAAGCTCACACCAATGCCAGCAGCTACTAAGCCTTTTAGTGCGTCTAAATCCTCTCCTTCTGAAATGACATTTGGTAAAAAACCAGCAGCACGGCAAGCATCCATTGCGACTTTATGTAAAATATAGCCTTCTGGAAATAACACAAACATCTCATGGCGTAAATCCCCAAGTTGAATGCTTTCCTTTTTAGCTAATGGATGATTGGCTGGTAACAGTGCTGCAATGCTTTCGGTAAACAACACGGTTGATTGAATCGCTTCATCTTTTGGAGGTAAAGGACCTAAAAAGGCTAAGTTTAATTCCCGATTTTTAACAGCATCAATTAAAAAGCGATAGGAACCTTGTCGAAGCTGAAATTGCAAATCGGGGTAGTCCTGTTTAAAAGCTGAAATGACAGTGGGCAAAACATAGCTAGCTAGGCTGGTTGGAAAGCCAATTTTAATCGTTCCTTTTGCAGGGTCTAAATACTCTTCTACTTGTTTTGCTGCAAAATCAATAGCTTTTAAAGCAGTAATGGTATGCTCTAGAAAAATTCTACCGATGGGTGTTAATTTGACATTGCGTCCAACACGTTCAAAAAGTGGCGTACCTAATTCATCCTCTAAATTAGCAATTTGACGACTAATAGCAGATTGAGCAACATGCAGATGTTCCGCCGCTTCTGATATATGTTCTCGTTCTGCAACTTCTACAAAATAACGTAACTGACGTAGTTCCATAATTTATTCACCTCGATTAATCGCAAAATACGATTGATTTCTTTTCATTATATACTATTTAATATAAAAGATAACGGTTAATCTAATAGTATTAAAACAATAAACGATGATGATACTTTATGTGTGGCTCTGCGTAGCATTAATCATTCTATACAATATCAAATAAAGGTGACTAAGTGATTTTCCTGTTATTTATTGGTGAATGAAGATTGTGGATTAAACATTAATTCATCCTGTACGGGTATTTCTATTTGAGTCTATCGGTTATTTATTTGATGAGCTGGAACACTATAGAATTCAAAATATTCGAAACTAATGAGCGATGTTATAAATACAGACTATTTTATGATTGATTTGGCTTAGATATTGGAATTTGTATGAGTGATATGATAATAGGTTAAATGAACTATTTATGATTGAAGTATATTGAAATTATAAATGTAAAATGGTAATATGTAACTATTATAATGAATTGAAACCGCTTTTTATTGGTATAATATATCTATTGTAAAGAATAGTTAAATATTAGCATTTATGTAGAAAGGAACAATAGTATAATTTGAATTCTAATCTAGATGGACGTTTATATAAGAGGGGAGAATTAGAGATGGATATGCCAATGATGTCGCAAGATGTAATGCAGGAGCATGAGGTGAAGCGTTATTTTAATATATTGCGTGAAAGTGTAATTCGCTCCCATTTAACGATGACAGTAGTATTCTTAACGTTCGCAAATGATGTGCAAAATCATGCTGTTCCTGAAGAAATGTCCATGTTTTTGAAATCGAAATTAAGGAAAACAGATTTATTATTTCAATTAGTAGACGGTAAGCATTGGGGAATATTTTTTTTACAGAGCAGTGTTGTAGAAGCTCGAGCTTTTTTGGAGCGTATTTTCAATATTTTGGAGGAAGAGCATAGTAATTTATTGGTTAATGCGACAATTACTGAAATCCGTAATAATGATGTAAGTTTTGACACATTAATAACGCAAAACAAACAGCTATTGACAAAGATAGGGCAGAAGAAGTGGGCTGTAGAGGAAATCATAGACTATCAACAGCCACCAACTGAACATGTGAAGGTAAGTGTCATTGAACAAAATCAAATATTTAGGCAGGTGCTTGAAGTAGCCATTAGTCAGTTAGTCATTCCACATTTTTCTTTGGAAGTATCAACATATGAAGATGGCTATAGCTTTTTCCAATCGAATAATTATAAGTCTGCACATATTCATTTGATTATTACAAATGATATTTTACCACGGAAAAATGGATTTGAAATATTGCATCTTTTGCGAGCAATGCCAAATGGGAATAAATTTATTATTTATATGATGTCGGAACGCAATTCAGAAAGTGTTGCAATCAATGCTTATGATGGTGGAGCTGATGAATTTATTACCAAGCCATTTAATTTACGCTTATTAGAGGCAAAAATTAAACGGACGTTTGAGAGGTTATGGCTATGATTGAACTATCCATACCATTCCTATTGTCCGCCATTCTTGTGATGCTTACTGTATTGGCTGTGTTTATAGTATATATTCTTTTTCAGCGTAGTAGAGAGGTACGTTTTAATAAAGCCAGAGCTGTTTATTTACAAACATATTCACAAGCATGGTATGCCTTTTTATTTCAAGATGCTGAATTTTCGATTGCTATGATACCACGTGGAAAAGCACAGGTTGCAGCAGTTGAGGAGATTTTTTCTTCATATTTAAAAAATGTTATCAACGCAGAAGTAACAAATAAGATACAAAATTCAGCCAATCAATATTTGAAGAAATTTTATGCGAAAGATCTAACTAGTAGATTCTGGGGTGTTCGTATGAATGCTTTGTATCGGATTGCAGATTTCCGTATCAATGAATTATTGGATGAAGCTTTACAATTTGAGCAAAAAAAGATTTCAAAGGAAGAATATTTTCAGTTACTTAAAATATATTCCATTTTACAGCCAGAAATATTCCTAAAAAAAATTAAAGAAGCAAGAACAAGATATTCAGAAAGTGAATATCGTCGATTATTTATCTTATTATCGGATGATGTATTTAATCAAATGTTTGATGATTTTTATAACAATGAACAAAATATTCAACTTGCTATTATTGATACAACAGCGGTAAAGCGTAATATGCAATTTATAGAAAATTTAAAGCGTTTGTTAAACGATGAGAGTGATGAAATTAAAATTAGAGCATTGAAAGGGCTTTATGAGATAGGGATTGTGGACGAAATTGATACGTATATTCCCTTTGTGACATCAAATGTATGGGAGATACGTTTGATGGTTGCTAAAATTTTTAAATATGCTCCATTGACTTACACTTATCCTTATTTAGAGCAGCTCCTTCAGGATGAAAATTGGTGGGTGCGTTCACAGGCTGCCAAAACCATTGCTGAGGAACGAGAGGGAGTAGCGAAATTACAGCAATTTATAGCACATGCAGATGATCAATATGCAATTGAAATGGTACAAGAGACAATCGTAAGAAAGCAGGGGAACAGATGAAAATTTTGGATTATTTGATGATGTTCTTTAGTGAGCTTATTATATTGTATATGTTATTTGTCATTATGTCTTATTGCATTATGTTTATCGTTGCATTGTTGGACATACAAAGGCGTTACCGTTTAGACCCATCGGAGTATGATGATGCACATATTGATGCATTTTATTCAAAGCCAGTGTCATTGCTTGTACCTGCATACAATGAAGAAATAGGTGTGGTGGATACGGTTTATTCTTTATTAAATTTACGCTATCCACAAACAGAAATTATCATCATTAATGATGGTTCTACCGATCGTACATTACAAACAGTTATTGAGCATTTCAAGATGAAGCCTGTGCAGCAAATCATTCGTGTGAATATTCCAACGAAGCAAGTGAAACAAATTTATCAATCGGAAATTTATCAAAATTGTATTTTAGTAGATAAAGATAATGGTGGAAAGGCGGATGCTTTGAATGTAGGCATTAACATCTCACAATATCCTTACTTTTGTTCTATTGATGGGGATTCCATTTTAGATGAGAAATCATTATTACGTGTGATGAAACCTATTATTTTATCTGATGGAGAAGTAGTTGCAGCGGGTGGGAATGTACGGATTGCCAATGGTGCAAAAATGCAGCTGGGATCTGTTTATGAAACAAATTTACCGAAAAATTACTTAGTGGTTATGCAAATTATAGAATATTTACGAGCGTTCTTAATGGGACGTATTGCCTTAAGTAAGTTTAACCTTGTACTGATTATTTCAGGGGCATTTAGTGTATTTTCTAAAAAATGGGCAGTTGAAGCAGGCGGTTACTCAACAAACATTATTGGTGAGGACATGGAGTTGGTAGTCAATATCCATCGTTTACTAAAGGAGAAGAAAGAAAAGAAGCGCATTGAATTTGTACCCGATCCAGTATGTTGGACAGAAGCTCCACAAACAGTAGGTGTTTTACGCAGGCAACGCAGACGCTGGCATCAAGGGTTGATGGAAAGTTTATGGAAACATAAAAAAATGACCTTCAATCCACGATATGGATTAATAGGCTTTATTTCATTTCCTTATTTTTGGCTTATCGAATGTTTAGGACCTGTTATTGAGCTGGCGGGTTATCTTTATATCATTATTGCCTTTTTCTTAGGTGGAATTTATTATGAAATGGCAGTCGTACTGTTATTGTTATTCGTTATTTACGGTGTGATATTTTCAGTCGCTTCTGTATTATTTGAAGCTTGGAGTATGAATACTTATCCATCAATGAGAGATTTATTTCGTATGACCATACTATCCTTTACTGAAATATTTTGGTATCGTCCACTAACCCTTGTTTGGCGTTGTGAAGGACTTGTTCGCTTTTTATTTGGTAAAAGTGACTGGGGGAATATGAAACGAGTAGGGATTGCTAAAAAGGAGAATAGCGTATGAAACGAATTTACTTAGCTGTTAGTATCATCATTATGTTTCTCGCTATACCAATCATTTGGTGGTATGTAGAGGATGATAAACCAATCCATGTCGCTATTTTAGACAAGACTGTTCCAAATGAAACATACCGTGAACATTTAGGGCTGTCGTGGTTTTTAAATCACTATAAATACACATTGAATCAACAGTCATATGATGTCACGAAAGACTATTATGGTGTAAAGCCAGATGATAAAAAGAAAAGTGTGACAGAAAAGAAGCTGCCAACAGATTATAGTGATTATGATGTTATTTATTTAGCCGATATGTATGGGGTTTATGAGGATGATTTTAAGGAAAATACACGCTTAGGGGAACGTTCTGAAAAAATTATTGGTGGTTTAACTTCGGAGGAATGGCAAAGTATTGTCAATCGCTTAGCAAGTAAGGAAAAAAGTATGCTTATTGCTGAGTACAATACATTTGCATCACCAACATCTGAAGCTGTTCGCAAAGAGTTGCAAAATTATTTAGGTGTTACATGGTCTGGTTGGATTGGACGTTATTTCGATGAATTGGACTATACTAAAAATCAAGATATTCCGCAATGGGTTGTCACTCAATACGGTGAAAAGTGGAGCTATAAAGGTGGAGGCTTCCTTCTTTTGAATGAGCTAACGAACCAGCTAGTTGTCTTAGAGCTTGACAGGCATGTGGATAAAGCTGGTATCAAAGTATCGTTAACAAAGAAAGGGGAAAAGTTTTTAGGAGCATCTGCTAGCGCTAATTATGAATATTGGTTTGATATTGTTACACCTAAATATCAAGAGGATGTCCTTGCTAATTATGAATGGAATGTAACAGATGAGGGACGAAAATTGTTGGAGGAATATAATATTCCTGAAGAATTTGCAGCAATGGTTACACAGGATAAGCAGTACACTACGAGCTATTATTTTGCTGGAGATTTTAATGATATCGCTAAAGCCCCCCTTTTCTATCAAGCAAAGGGCTTACCAACTGTTTATAAATATGCAGAAAAATTTGCTGATCGTTCATTTTATTGGTCTATTTATGTGCCTATGATGGACAAAATATTTGAGGTATTTGAAGACAAAAAAATAAAAACAGTCGTTAATCAAGATAGTGCTTATTATAATGCACGTATTCAAGGAGAAACCTTTGAAATATTAAAGAATGATAAATGGCAGCCAATTGTCTTTAAGGGCGTTAATCTTGGTATGGGAAAACCAGGTGCATTTCCAGGGGAGGCAGCAATTACAGAGGAAGAATATTATCGTTGGTTTACGCAAATAGCAGAGATGAATGCCAATACAATTCGTGTCTATACATTGCATCCACCAGGCTTTTATAATGCCCTTGCTAGGTACAATAAAGCACATCCAAAGCAACCATTATATGTTTTACATGGTGTATGGATTGAAGAAGCAGGGCTAGAAACTTCTCTTGATGCCTACAATCCAGAAACATTGCAAGATTTCCAAGAAGAAATGCAACGAATTGTAGATGTAATACATGGCAATACTTATGTGGAGCCTAAAGCGGGACATGCTTCAGGGTTATACGATGCGGATGTATCAAAATATGTGATTGGCTGGGTGCTAGGGATTGAGTGGTATCCACATATGGTACTTGGTACAAATGAAAAGCACACAGCACTTGGTCAATATGATGGCAATTATTTTGAAACGAAGGATGCTGCGCCATTTGAGCATTGGTTAGCAGAGCAAATGGATTTCATTACTACCTATGAAATGAAAAAATATAATTGGATGCGTCCAATGAGCTTTACGAATTGGGTAACAACGGATTTGCTGGAGCATCCATCAGAGCCGTCAGAGGAAGAAGATTTAGTAGGAGTAAATCCTAATGTGATATATACAAAAAAAGAGATGAAGGATATCGGGCAATTTGCTTCATATCATGTGTATCCATATTACCCAGATTTCTTTAATTTCGATAAGGATTACTTAAATTATGTTGATTTTCGAGGAAATAAGAATAGTTATGCTGGTTATCTAAAAGAGCTACATGAGGCACATAATATGCCTGTTTTAATTGCAGAATTTGGCATTCCTGCTTCTCGTGGAATGACGCATGAAAATGTCTATGGCTGGAACCAAGGCTTTATGTCTGAAAAAGCTCAAGGGGACACATTACAGCATTTGTTTGAAGATATTATGCATGAAGGTTTGTTGGGCGGACTTGTCTTTACATGGCAGGATGAGTGGTTTAAACGCACATGGAATACAATGGATTATGATGATTCGAATCGACGTCCATTCTGGTCTAATGCCCAAACAAATGAGCAACAATTTGGTTTACTTAGCTTTGATCGATTAAAGGTAAAAGTAGATGGCAATACAGAAGAATGGCAAAACACACCGCTATATAAGACAGAGAAGGCAGATTTTGCCGTCGACTATGATGAGCGTTATTTGTATATTAAATTAAATAGTGAACTGTTAGCACAATCATCGCCACGTATTTTATTAGATGTAGTACCAAACCAAGGAAATACATCAGTGGCAACGATTCCAACGACGAAATTCTCAAATGGTATTGATTTTATTGTTGAGTTAAATAAAGCTGGTGATTCACGCGTTGTTGTTGATGAATACTATGATTTCTATGACTATTTATATGGACATCGTTTACAGCTTATACCACCACGTATGGCAACAGCTGTGAAAAACAGCAGTAAGTTTGCACCGATTTATTTTGTGCTGAATAAGCAGCTTTATTTGCCAGAGGAAGATAGGGTAACAGAATTTAGTTCTTATGAAACAGGTAAGCTGTTGCAAGGAAATGCTAATCCAGAGGCAACAGATTATAATTCACTCGTCGATTTTACATGGACAGCAGATAATACCATTGAATTGCGTATTCCTTGGTTATTAATTCAAGCAAAAGATCCAAGTCAGCGTGAATTTATGGGAGATTTCTATCGTGATGGCGCAAGTGCTGCTGTGAAAGTAGATGAAATTTATATGGGGGCTGTATTTGTTGATAAAGATGGTAAAGTCATTGATTCGTTACCAGAAACAACAAATGGTATGCTAGCTCCATTAGCACCGTATACGTGGGATACTTGGCAAATGCCAAAATCAACAGAGCGTTTGAAACAATCGTACTTTATTTTGCAAAAATTATTTGCAGATTATTAAAAATGGCATGCTAGTGTGTTAGACGCTAGCATGTCATTTTTAATAGGTTTCCACTATGTAGCTAGATGAAATTAATTCTCAATTAGAGTGAATCTATTGAAAATAAAATAGGGTTATAATTGATTCACTATATTTTTATAAACACTGATTTCGTATAGAAAAGCAAGAGTATTTGCATAGAGAACAATTTTCAGTTAAGATTAGAATGATGATAATTAAGGAATGATTTATCTTGATTCAATAGGTGCCCAAATCCCTACTGAATCAAGATGCAGCTTCGGCGGTGGTCATGGATTTTGGAGAGGCACTTTTCAAGCAAGCTCGAAAAAATCTGAATGAGAGTTAGCCGAGGCGTAAAGGGTCATTCACTGAACACACTATGGAGGTATTTTCATGTCAACTTTAGTTATTAAAGATCTTCACGTTGCAATCGACGGTAAAGAGATTTTAAAAGGTGTAAATCTTACAATCAATACAAATGAAATTCATGCAATTATGGGACCAAACGGAACAGGTAAATCTACTCTAGCTTCTGCTATTATGGGGCATCCAAAGTATGAAGTAACTTCTGGTACAGTGGAGCTTGATGGCGAAGATGTACTTGAAATGGAAGTAGACGAGCGTGCACAGGCTGGTTTATTTTTAGCAATGCAATATCCATCTGAAATCGCAGGTGTGACAAACGCTGATTTCTTACGTTCAGCAATTAACGCACGACGTGAAGAAGGCGATGAAATTTCATTAATGAAATTTATCCGTGAGTTAGATAAAAACATGGAATTCCTTGAAATGGATGAAGATATGGCACAACGTTACTTAAATGAAGGTTTCTCTGGTGGTGAGAAAAAACGTAACGAAATTCTTCAATTAATGATGATTAAGCCAACTTTCGCTATTTTAGATGAAATTGACTCTGGTCTTGATATCGATGCACTAAAAGTTGTATCAAAAGGTATTAACGCTATGCGTGGCGAAGGCTTCGGCTGCTTAATGATTACGCACTATCAACGCCTATTAAACTACATTACACCAGACCATGTACACGTAATGATGCAAGGACGTGTCGTGAAATCAGGTGGTGCTGAATTAGCACATCGCTTAGAGGCAGAAGGCTATGACTGGATTAAAAAAGAATTAGGTATTGAAGAAGAAGCAGAAGAACAACAAGCATAAAAGGGAGGACGAAATAGCATGACAGTAGAATTACAGGACGTGCGCTCGTTCTCAGAAGCAAATGGCGAGCCATCTTGGTTTACAGAGCTTCGTGCGGCAGCACTAGACAAAGCAACTGGTTTAGATTTGCCAAAACCAGATAGAACAAACATTACAAAATGGAATTTTACAACATTCCCAACACATACAGTTGTAAGTGAAGAATTTGCATCACTTGACGCATTACCAGCAGAAGTGAAAGGTTTAATTGATGTAGATGCACAAGAAAACCTTTATATTCAACGCAATAATACGCCTGCATATATCCGTACATCACAGGAGCTTGCTGATAAAGGTGTTATTTTTACAGATATGTTAACAGCAGTTCGTGAGCATAGTGAACTTGTACAAAAATATTTTATGACAGAAGCAGTAAAAGTAGACGAGCATAAATTAACAGCACTTCATGCAGCACTTGTAAATGGTGGCGTATTTGTCTATGTACCACGCAATGTTGTGATAGAACAACCATTACAAGTCGTGTTTTTGAACGATAATGCAGAGGCTTCTTTATTTAATCACGTATTAGTAGTAGCGGAAGCAAATTCGGCTGTCACATATGTAGAAACATATGTATCAACAGTGGAAGAAGCAAAAGGGCAAGCAAACATTATTGCTGAAGTAGTAGCACAAGATAACGCACAAATTACATATGGTGCGGTAGATGTTCTTGCAAAAGGATATACAACATATGTCAATCGTCGTGCGCGTTTAGCACGTGATGCAAAAGTGGATTGGGCTTTAGGCTTAATGAATGATTCAGATACAATTTCTGAAAACATTTCACATCTTGTAGGTGATGGTTCACATGCAGATACAAAAACGGTTGTTGTTGGTCGTGGTGAGCAAAAGCTAAACTTTACAACAGAAGTACGTCATTGGGGGAAAAACTCTAATGGCCATATTTTGAAGCATGGTGTGATGAAGGATGCCGCACAATCTATCTTTAACGGCATCGGTTTTATTGAGCATGGTGCTACAAAGGCAGACGCACAGCAAGAATCACGTGTTCTAATGCTTTCTGAAAAAGCACGTGGGGATGCAAACCCAATTTTATTAATTGATGAAGATGATGTAACAGCAGGACACGCAGCATCTGTTGGACGAGTAGATCCATTACAGCTTTATTATTTAATGAGCCGTGGTATCTCAAAAACAGAAGCAGAGCGCCTTGTTATCCATGGATTCCTTGCGCCAGTTGTTACGCAATTACCAATTGAAGGCGTTCAAAAGCAACTGACGGAGGTTATTGAAAGGAAAGTGCGTTAATGATGGATAAAAACATTAAAAGCTATTTCCCTATTTTGAACCAAGAGATTAACGGACATCCGCTTGTTTATCTTGATAGTGCTGCGACTTCACAAAAGCCTGTACAAGTCATTGAAGCATTAAAGCATTATTATGAATTTGATAATTCTAATGTGCATCGTGGTGTGCATACATTAGGAAATCGTGCTACGGATAAATACGAAGGGGCACGTGAAAAAGTTCGTCAATTTATTCATGCGAAGTCTACACAAGAAATTATTTTTACACGTGGGACAACAACAGCATTAAATACTGTTGCCGCAAGCTATGGTCGTGCAAATGTTAGCGAGGGTGATGAAATTGTCATCACGCAAATGGAACATCACTCGAACATTATTCCTTGGCAGCAATTAGCAAAGGAAAAAAATGCGACACTAAAATATATCGATATTGAAGCGGATGGTACACTCGATTTAGAAAAAGTGCGTGCAACGATTACGCCAAAAACGAAAATTGTATCTGTATCAATGGCATCCAATGTCTTAGGAACAATTAATCCTATTAAAGAAATTGCGCAAATTGCTCATGCCAATGGTGCTGTAATGGTAGCTGATGGCGCACAGGCAGCACCACATATGAAAATTGATGTACAAGATTTAGATATCGATTTTTTAGGGTTTTCAGGGCATAAAATGTGTGGACCAACAGGTATTGGTGTTCTATATGGTAAAAAGGAACATCTTGAAAACATGGAGCCAATCGAATTTGGTGGTGAAATGATTGATTTTGTTGGTTTATATGATTCGACATGGAAAGAACTGCCGTGGAAATTTGAAGGCGGCACACCGATTATTGCAGGTGCGGTTGGTCTAGGTGCAGCGATTGATTTCTTAACGGAAATTGGGCTTGAGAATATTGCAGCACATGAGCATAAGCTTGCAGGCTATGCAATGGAACAGCTTGAAACAATTGATGGACTTAAAATTTTTGGCCCACGTGATCCTATGAAACGCTGTGGATTAGTGACATTTAACTTAGATGATGTCCATCCACATGATGTAGCGACTGTTTTAGATATGAATGGTATCGCAGTTCGTGCAGGTCATCACTGTGCACAGCCATTAATGAAATGTCTGCAACAAGTGGCAACAGCACGTGCAAGCTTCTATTTGTACAATACAGAAGAAGATATTGACCGCTTAGTGACAGGATTACGTTCTGCGAAGGAGTATTTTGGCGATGTCTTTTAATAATTTAGATCAATTGTATCGTTCAGTCATTATGGATCATTACAAAAATCCTCGTAACAAAGGATCGCTGGAAGATGATGCTGTAACGATTGATATGAACAATCCAACATGTGGTGACCGTATTCATTTAACTTTAAAAGTGACAGATGGTGTAGTCGAGGATGCGAAATTTGACGGTGAAGGCTGCTCAATCTCGATGTCTTCAGCTTCCATGATGACACAGCTGATTAAAGGGAAAAAAGTAGAAGAGGCACTTGAGCTTGCTGATATTTTTTCTAAAATGATGATGGGTGAAGACTATGGCGATAAGTACGACCTTGAAGATGTAGAAGCATTGCAAGGCGTATCACAGTTCCCAGCTCGTATTAAATGTGCGACATTAGCTTGGAAGGCTATGGAAAAAGGCGTAAAACAATAGAAATAGATAGGATTGGGGAAATTTCTCCTCAATCAACAATTCAAGAACGGAGGAGAAAAAATGGCTAAAAAAATGCCTGATATCGGCGATTACAAATACGGATTCCATGACAAGGACGTATCAATTTTCCGTTCAAAACGTGGTTTAACTGAAGAAATTGTCCGTGAAATTTCAAATATGAAACAAGAGCCAGCGTGGATGTTGGAATACCGCTTAAAAGCACTTGAAACTTTCTATGCAAAACCAATGCCACAATGGGGTGGGGATCTTGGCGATTTAAACTTCGATGAGATCACATACTATGTAAAACCATCTGAAGCAACACAGCGCTCTTGGGATGAAGTGCCTGAAGAAATTAAAGCAACATTTGATAAATTAGGTATTCCAGAAGCGGAACAAAAATATCTTGCAGGTGTATCAGCTCAATACGAATCTGAGGTTGTGTATCACAACATGAAGCAAGACCTTGAAGATTTAGGAATTGTCTTCAAAGATACAGACTCTGCATTACGTGAAAATGAAGATATTTTCAAAGAGCATTGGGGTAAAGTAATTCCATACACAGATAATAAATTTGCAGCACTGAACTCAGCAGTTTGGTCAGGCGGTTCATTCATTTATGTACCACCAGGTGTGAAAGTAGAAACACCATTACAAGCTTACTTCCGTATTAACTCTGAAAATATGGGACAATTTGAGCGTACATTAATTATCGTAGACGAAGGCGCACACGTACACTATGTTGAAGGCTGTACAGCACCTGTTTACACAACGAATTCATTACACTCAGCAGTAGTAGAAATTATCGTGAAAAAAGATGCTTATTGCCGTTATACAACGATTCAAAACTGGGCGAACAATGTCTATAACCTAGTAACAAAACGTACAATCGTTGAAGAAAACGGTACAATGGAATGGATCGATGGTAATATTGGTTCGAAATTAACAATGAAATACCCAGCATGTATCCTAAAAGGTGAAGGTGCTCGTGGTATGACATTATCTATCGCTTTAGCAGGTAAAGGGCAACACCAACATGCTGGTGCGAAAATGATTCATATGGCGCCAAATACATCTTCTACAATCGTGTCCAAATCGATTGCTAAGCAAGGTGGTAAGGTAACATACATGGGGCAAGTACGTTTCGGTCCAAAAGCAAGTGGTGCACGTGCTAACATTGAATGTGATACGTTAATTATGGATAACCAATCGACTTCAGATACAATCCCATACAACGAAATCTTGAATGATAATGTATCTTTAGAGCATGAAGCAAAAGTTTCAAAAGTATCTGAAGAACAATTATTCTATTTAATGTCTCGTGGTATTTCTGAGGAAGAAGCAACAGAAATGATTGTAATGGGCTTTATTGAGCCATTCACAAAAGAATTACCAATGGAATACGCAGTTGAGATGAATCGCTTGATTAAGTTCGAGATGGAAGGCTCTATTGGGTAAGTCTAGAATATTGATGTAACAACATGTTAAGGTGGTATCGAACGGTTAAACATACCGTTTGATACCACCTTTTTTATTGAAAACGTACATAGCTTTATGTTTTTATTCAACATATAGAAACCCATTTTATCTAGGATGTATATGCAATGTTTACACCACAAAAGTAACTACACTTTTTTTATCAAGTAAGATTTGATAGTATGGAATATAGAGATGTAAAGAGAGGGGAATCGATAGGACATATGTGGCATACCCTGAAATGATTATTTAATTAGATAAAGACAATTGCACTTTCTTTAGGATGTGTTGAGTTGTCTATCTGAAATCATTCAAGGGATACATGATGTGGACAATTAAATTCCCATTGATGAGCAGATACCTTTGTCTATCTGCTTTTATTTATGGCTAAAAATGTATCTTTATTGAACATAAGCATTAGATTCCTAAAATATGGGGGATTGTTATGAGTAACGAGTACGAATTAACAGGAGGAAATGTCTCGAAGGTCTATCGGCTAGGCGATACTGTGCGGAGAGATGTAAAAATAGATAGTCCTAAAATTCATAAGTTATTAAAGCATTTAGAAAATAAAGGCTTTAGTTATGCGCCTAGATTTTTAGGTATTGATGAAAATGGACGGGAAATATTATCATTTATTGAGGGTGAGGCAGGGAATTATCCTCTAAAGAAATATATGTGGTCTAATAGTGTCTTAAAAGAAATCGCAAAAATACTGTGCCTTTATCATGATGCTGTTAGTGATTTTCCTTTGTCGGATGATTGGCAATCCATCGATAATACGCCAAACAAAATAGAGGTTCTCTGTCACAATGATTTTGCTATCTATAATATTATTTTTAATAACGAAAAACCAGTAGGCATTATTGACTTTGATGTTGCTGGCCCTGGTCCGAGGCTTTGGGATGTGGCCTATACGCTTTACACTTGTATTCCGTTAAGCAGAATTTGGTATTCTGAAACTGGAGAAGCTGTCTACTATAATTCATCGCAGCATGCTGACTGTGTCACACAAAGAATTAAACTATTTTTTGAGTCTTATGGTCAAGAAATAACAGAAGATTATTTGGAAATGGTGTTGCTACGATTGGAAGGGCTATGTCAAACGATAAAAAGAAAAGCTAGCGAAGGAGATAGTGCTTTTCAAAAAATGATAGACGAAGGGCATCTTGAGCATTATGAGGCGGATATTAAATTCATTCACAGGCATAGAGGAGAATGGATTTAAGGCTAAATAAGGCAAATAACTATATTGCTCAATAATGAATATCTCTTTACAATGATAATATGTCGTTAAATAGTCGTTATAAGAGGAGGTATAGTAGATGAAAGAAAGTATAATAAATCTATTTACACATTTACATGAACATGCAGAGGTAAGCTGGAAAGAGATTGAAACAACGAATTATCTTGTAGCTTTATTTGAAGAAGCGGGTTTTCAACCACAACGCTTTCAACATATTCCTGGTTTCTCTGTAGAGATTGGAGAAGGCTCACCGAAAATTGGACTACGTGCGGATATGGATGCATTATGGCAAGAGGTCAATGGCGAGATGAGAGCAAATCATTCCTGTGGGCACGATGCACATATGACGATTGTGACAGGTGTGATGCAGCAATTACAGAAAATAGGTCACTTGAATGGAACAGTGCGAGCCATTTTTCAGCCTGCTGAGGAGCTTGGCAATGGCTCATTAAGTGTTATTCAAGAAGGGGTTATTGATGATTTAGATTATTTGTATGGTGTTCATGTACGTCCATTTGATGAAATTAGTTACCCTAATTGTGCAGCAGGTATTCAGCATGGAGCTTGTTTATTTGTAAAAGGACAGATTGATGGCTTAGATCATCATGGAGCAAGACCACATAAAGGCATTAATGCGATTGAAGTTGTGACATCTATTGTGCAACAACTCAGTTTTACACATATAGATCCACATATTGCGGCAACAGTGAAGATGACGAATGTACATGCTGGAACAGAGAATTTTAACATTATTCCAGGGAAAGCATCGTTTGGTTTAGATTTGCGTGCACAAACAAATGAAGTGATGGAGCAATTAAAAGCGAAGGTAGAAAATGTTTGTCAGCAATTGAGTGCCTTATATCATGTTCCGATTCATATTGAATTTTTTGACCATGTACCAGCAGCGGTTGTCAATGAAGAAGCGGCACATTTTATGGCACAAGCGATTGAACATATTTTAGAGCGTCCTGCTATACCTATTATTATCACACCTGGGGCAGACGATTTTCATTTTTACACAATTGAGCGTCCACATCTGAAAGCAACAATGCTTGGTCTTGGGGCAGATGTTACACCAGGTCTACATGATCCATATATGCAATTTAATCATCAGTCAATGGAGAAGGGCATAGCTATTTTAACAGATGTATGCTTGCGTACAATAAAGCAATTTCATATGAAAGAAGGAGAAGATTGAGCGTGCATAGCTCAGTCTTTTTTGATGTCCCACTTTTTTTAATAAAAAATCTGGATTATGCTATCATGGTAATAAAGGGGGAGGGTCAATGATTCGAGTTGGATTAACAGGTTGGGGAGATCACCCTTCACTTTATAGCAGTGTAACGGCTGCTAAGGATAAATTATTTGATTATACAGGGCATTTTTTGACGGTAGAAGTGGATACGTCTTTTTATGCAATACCGTCTGTAGAAAATGTGCGTAAATGGTGTGAAGATACACCAAAGGGCTTTCGCTTTGTTTTAAAGGCTTATCAAGGAATGACAGGGCATTTGCGTGGGGACATCCCATTCGACACGAAAAATGATATGTTCAATGCTTTTATTGACTGTGCCAATGAGTTTAAGCGATATGACAAATTAGGTATGGTATTAGCACAGTTTCCACCATGGTTTGATTGTCAGGCGAAAAATGTTCAATATTTACGATATATTCGTCAGCAATTAAGTGATTTTGATGTGGCGATTGAGTTCCGAAACCAAACATGGTATGCAGAGAAAATGGTTCAACAAACGATGACATTTTTACAAGAGCATCAATTTATTCATACAATATGTGATGAACCACAAGCAGGCGTTGGGTCTGTGCCATTTTATCCACATGTGACGGCTAAAAAAGCCTTAATACGCATTCATGGGCGCAATATTCACGGCTGGCGCAACACAGGCAATACAGAAAATTGGCGTAAAGTTCGTTTTTTATATGATTACAATCAAAAAGAATTACAGCAGCTCGGTGCACATATAAGGCAGTTACAAGCAGAGGAATTATTCGTTCTCTTTAATAATAATTCAGGACATCATGCAGCGAAAAATGCAAAAGAGCTGCAAGTAATTTTAGATATTCAGGATAGCGGACTTGCCCCAAAACAATTAGATATGTTTGAAGGAGAGCTATAGTGGAATTTATTCTTTTAGTAGTTATTGCACTGTGTTCAGGCTTAATAGGTGCATTAGTAGGACTTGGTGGGGGTATTATATTAGTACCAGCTACATTGTATATAGGGCTAAACATGGGATTGATTCCTGATATGACACCACAAAAAGTAGTTGGTTTATCGGTGGTCATGATGATTTTTACAGGGCTTGCCTCTACATTGAGCTTTTTGAAAGCCAAAACGGTTGACTATAAAAGTGGCTTGATCTTTTTTTGTGGTAGTATTCCTGGGACAGTGCTAGGCGCATGGGTGAATAAAGGCGTAGATTTACCTTCTTTTAATTTGTATTTCGGCATTCTATTAATTATTTTATCTACAATATTACTTGTTCGTGACAAATTAAAGCCAGTCAAATGGTTTGTAGAAAATGGTCGGCAGCAACAGTTTACAGATACAGAAGGACAAACATTTGTCTATGGCTATCCTGTATGGTTTGCATTGCTTTTAACATTCGGTATTGGCTTTGCCTCAGGGCTATTTGGTATTGGCGGTGGATCGATGATTGTACCTGCCATGATTATTTTATTTTTATTTCCACCACATGTCGCAGTGGCTACGTCCATGTTTATGGTCTTTTTAACATCTATCGTGAATTCAGCCAGTCATATTTACTTAGGGCATGTGCCATGGTTATATACAATTCCTGTCATTCCAGGAGCCTATATTGGTGCAAAGCTAGGAGCTGCGTTAAATAAACGCATTCAATCAGCAACACTTGTTGTAGCATTACGGATTATTTTATTATTAATGGGGATTCGTTCGATTATCGAAGGATTATGGTAAGAAATTGTGAAGTGAGGTGGCTTTCATGCTTGAAAAAATTCATATTTTCCATACGAATGATGTACATAGTCATTTTCAGTATTGGCCACGTATGCAGCACTTTGTGACACAAAAACGTGCAGAGCTTGCAGCAATAGGAGAGACAAGCTATTTATTCGATATTGGAGATCATCTGGATCGTTCAAATATTTATACAGAGGCAACATTTGGTAAAGGTAATGTACAATTATTGAATGAAGCAAATTATGATGTTGTGACCATTGGCAATAATGAGGGCATTACATTAACACATGATGAGCTATTCCATTTGTATGATGAGGCAACATTTCAAGTAGTTGTGGCAAATGTGCAGGCACTACAAGGGGCAAATCCGAGCTGGATGAAGCCATATGTAATCATAACAACAGTACGTGGGACAAAGCTAGCCATCATTGCTGCTACAGCGATGTTCGATGTGTACTATCGGGAGTTAAATTGGCAAGTCGATGATGCGCAGCAAACAATTATTCAATTGGTCCATCAATTGCGTGATGAGGTAGATATTATTGTTTGTCTATCCCATTTAGGCATTACAGAAGATCGACTTTTAGCGGAGGCATGTCCAGCAATTGATGTTATTTTTGGCTCACATACACACCATGTTTTGTTAGAGGGAGAACGGGTAAATGGCGTATTATTAACAGGTGGTGGTAAGTTTGGTCAATATTTAGGACATCTTGTGATTGAATATGATGACAATTTAAAGAAAATAGTTGAAAAAAACGAGATTTTGCTGAATATTAGAGAATTTCCTACTGTTAAAAATGAAAAAGACATAGTACAATACTTTGAAGAAGAAGGGAAAAAATTACTAGATGTAGCTGTGTTCGAAACAGATAAATTTTATAATAAAGAGTGGTTTCATTATTCCCAGTTGTCTGATGTATTTGCACAGGCGATAGTAGAGAAAAGTGGAGCTGATTGTGCACTGTTTAATGCGGGTATTTTTTTAGATGGATTACCAAAAGGAAAGGTAACCGCCCTTGACATACATCGAATTTTTCCACACCCTATTAATTTATGTACAATTGAATTATCAGTGGCAGAATTAAAGGAAATTTACCAACAATCTAAAAATGAAGAATGGCCCTATATTGAACTAAAAGGGCTAGGGTTTAGAGGCGTCATTTTCGGGAAAATGTTGACATATGGATTTATGGTAAATGAGGATCGCCAGTTGATGGTGAATGGAGAATTAGCAGATGAGCAGCGTATTTATAAATTAGTAACACTCGATTTATTTACCTTTGGCTATTTTTATCCAAGTTTTAAATATGCAAAGAAAAAATATATACTACCAGCATTTTTACGAAATATTATGATAGATTATGGGCGAAGACGCTTTAAGCCACAGGAGCTTAAGTGATGGATTGGGGAATGAATCATGCGATTAATTTCAATCGATGTAGTGAAAGAGGGAATGGTACTCGGAAGAACGGTCTGGAATGAGGCTGGACATCCTCTTTTAAAGAAAGATGTTGTGATTAACGAGCGTATTATTCAAAGATTAAGGCAATTAAATATGCACTATTTATATATCAATGATGAGCTTTCTAAAGGAATCGAAATTGTGGAAACAGTGTCACCAGAAGTGCGCAATAAAGCACTGTCGACCATCAAAAATTCTTTCCAAGCTATCAATGGACTAGATGCAGCAGGTGCTTCTTATATACTCGATAAGCAATCTAAAGTTATTGTATCGATTGTCGATGAGTTACTGTCAATTGTTACAGAAAGCAGTGAAATTTTAACTATACTGACAGATGCTTATTTATTCGATGAATATTTATATCAGCACTCTTACCAAGTGACACTATATTCCGTTGCGATTGCGAAAGAGTTAGGCTATTCAATGGAAGATTTACGTTTAATCGGGATTGGTGCATTATTGCATGATGTGGGAAAGCTGCTCATACCAAAGGAAATTTTAACAAAGCCTGGACGCTTAACGAATGAAGAATTTGAATTGATGAAAAATCATACGAGATTTGGCTTTGATTTATTGCGAAATTTACATTCAATTTCCTTGTTAGTAGCGCATTGTGCGTTCCAACACCATGAACGTATTGATGGCAGTGGCTATCCACGGGGATTAGTGGATTTTGAAATTCACCCGTTCGCTAAAATTATTGGTGTGGCAGATGTATTTGATGCTGTCACAACGAATCGTGTATATCGTGAAAAAATGATGCCATCTCAAGGGTTAGCTATTGTAGAATCAGGCTCTGGTACATTGTATGATGCACGTATTGTAGAAGCGTTAAGAAAGTCCATTGTTCATTATCCAAATGGTGTTATTTTAAAATTATCAGATGGCCGTAGAGGGATTGTCTCGAAGCAAAATATGTTAGATCCTACATTGCCATGGCTCCGAATTTTTGAAGAACAAAATGAATTAATTGGGGCAACCTATGAAATTAATCTAGTGGACTATCCAACAGTTACCATTGATAGTGTGGAGACTGATTATGTAGCACCAGCCAAATTTGAATAAACATCTCCTCCTGTTCATATGTTAATGAGCAGGAGGAGATGTTTTTGTTTTTCCCTCGAAAAAGAATGAAATTAGGCGCTTATCGTAAAAAAGGAGTTCGTTTAAATCGTTTAACCATCCTTATTGTGAGTATTATGATTAGTCTGTTTTTTTTCATTTACTATTTAAACGAACGATTGATGCCCACCTATTTGCAATATGCAGAGGTACAAACGAATAAAATTGCGTCATATGTGGTGAATAAAGCGATTAATTCTAGAACATCCAATACATTAGATGTCAATGATATTATTGAAGATATTCCACCAGGTACATCCAATATGATAACGACTAAATTTAATACAGAAATCATCAACCGTGTGCGCTCAGAAACATTAGAGCTTGTGAAAATGTATTTAGAGCAAGCCGAACAGGGAGAACTATCCCATTTACCTGAACTAGAGAATGTTGAATATGATGTCGGGCGTATTCAGGATGGCGATGGTATTGTTTTTCTAGTACCACTTGGTCAGGCATTGGATATTCCGTTACTTGGCAATTTAGGTCCAAAAGTGCCAATACGCTTTCATGTCATTGGCAATGTGCATAGTGAGGTAACATCCTTTATAAAAGAATTTGGCATTAACAGTGCATTTGTAGAGGTCGGTATCCATTTTGAGGTCAATGTCCAAATTATTGTCCCGTTTGCTAGTAAATCAGCCACCGTTGTGCAAGATATTCCAGTGGCGATGAGCTTGACAAGAGGACCTGTTCCGCATATTTATACAAATGGTAGTGAAGCACCCCAACCTTCATTAGAAGTTCCTGTCCCATATGAATAGGTTTGGGTACTGATGCACGAAATGGAGACAAAAGCCTAGATTTTAAATAAAGCGAGCTCACAAAAACGAGAGACAATTACGCTAGGGCATATTGATAATGATAGTTGTTGACGTGTTATTATTATGGTACAGTGACAACAGAGAATATAATGAAAGCTATAACACATATAGTTGATAGGAGCGATATTTGCCATGACATCTTGTAAACCTACAAACAAAGAGGAGCATATTAGAAAACCAGATTGGCTTAAAATTAAACTTAATACGAATGAAGAATATAAAGGCTTAAAAAAATTAATGCGTGAAAAAAACCTGCATACTGTATGTGAGGAAGCGCGCTGTCCAAATATTCATGAGTGTTGGGGAGAACGTCGTACAGCAACGATGATGATTTTAGGTTCTGTTTGTACACGTGCTTGCCGCTTCTGTGCCGTAAAAACAGGTTTACCAAATGAACTGGATTTGGCAGAGCCAGAGCGTGTAGCAGATTCTGTCCAAATTATGAATTTAAAGCATGTTGTAATCACAATGGTAGCACGTGATGATTTAAAAGATGGTGGTGCAGAAGTGTTAGCAGAAACTGTGCGTGCCATTCGTCGTAAAAGCCCTCAAACCTCTGTAGAAGTACTACCTTCTGACTTAGGTGGCTTAGAAGAAAATTTACAATTGCTAATGGATGCACGTCCAGATATTTTAAATCATAATATTGAAACAGTTCGTCGTTTAACACCAAGAGTACGTGCACGTGCAAAATATGATCGTTCATTAGAATTCCTGCGTTTAGCAAAAGAAATGCAGCCTGATATTCCAACAAAATCTTCATTAATGATTGGATTAGGGGAGACACATGAAGAAATCTTAGAGGTTATGGATGATTTACGTGCAAACAATGTAGATATTATGACGATTGGTCAATATTTGCAACCGACGAAAAAACATTTAGCTGTGAAAAAATATTATTCACCTATTGAATTTGGGAAGTTGCGTAAAATTGCCATGGAGAAAGGCTTTAAGCATTGTGAAGCGGGGCCACTTGTGCGCAGTAGTTATCATGCAGATGAGCAAGTAAACGCTGCAACGAAAGAGCGTCAATTGCAAGCAGAGCTGTAAAGGAAAGCTGGTGTGTAGGTTGATTATCGTAGAAGGATATGAATATGAGCTATTGGAAAATTACCGAGAAGCGTTTCAAGAGGATGTATTGAAGGAACGTTATTCAGATATTTTAGCTCGTTATGATTATATTGTAGGCGATTGGGGCTATAATCAGTTGCGATTAAAAGGCTTTTTTGATGATAAAAATCAAAAAGCAACATTCGATACAAAAATTAGTACATTGCAGGATTATTTATATGAGTATTGTAATTTTGGCTGTGCTTATTTTGTGTTACGCAAAGTAAGAAAAATAGAGCCTGAGACAATTGGGCATGTGGAAAATGAACCATTAGAAGACTAATAAAAAGGATGCTACCTATTTGAGAGGGTAGCATCCTTTTATGTATTAATTCAGCAATTCACGTAAGTAGTCACGCAACTCCACAGTTTCTTCCTCCGAGCGATTGTAGACATGCTCTAAGTAACCTGGTTCTTCTACATCATCTGGTCCAATAATAGCAAAGCGACCAAATTGAATATCCATGACAAGTACTTTACCAAAGAAACGACCTGATTGTAAAATCGCTAAATCATAACGTAATTTGTTGCCTGCAAAGCTGACAAAGCGTGTTTTTGTGTCCTCTACATCATCATATAAGAAAAAACGTTCCATCTTTTACTCTCCTTCCAGTCATATAGTTATGGTACTATAGAAGAGAAAAGACTATCAACTTTTAGGGGGCTTCTTTGTGTATTTTGTAGATCGTAATAAAATCACAAAAAATTTACAATATCTAGACCAATTAATCGCTGTATTTGAAACAGAGAGCAATTGGCAAGAGAATGAGATAAAAAAATTAGCGGTGGAACGCATTGGGCATAACATTATGGAATCCATGATGGATGTTGGAAACTTAATGATTGATGGCTTTATTATGCGTGATCCAGGTAGCTATGAAGATATTATTGATATTTTAGTCGATGAAAAGGTCATATCACCAGACATGGAAGCATCATTAAAAGCTGTTGTAGGTTTGCGGAAAATGCTTGTACGTGAATTTATAGACGTGAACATTGAAGAAGTAGTACAGGTTTTACAAAAAAGCTTACCTGTATTAAAGCAATTTTCACCTGCTGTTAGCCATTATATTACGAATGAGCTTGGCCCTGTTTCAGCATTTTTACCGGAGGATCATTAATGAAAGCATATAAAGCCTATTGTTTTGATTTAGATGGAACTGTTTATCGTGGGAAAGAGGGTATTCCTTCTGCTATTGCTTTTATTCATCGTTTACAACAAGCAGGAATTGAGCCATTTTATGTGACAAATAACGCCTCAAAAACAAGAGAGCAGCTCCAAGAAGCGCTTCGTGCGATGGGTGTACAAGTACCTCTCACACATATTTATTCAAGTGCATTAGTGACGGCAAAGTATATTGCTCACCATTATCCTCAAAAAACAGTAGCGATGTTAGGCTCTGATGGCATCCGTTCTGCTTTATTACAAGAGGGAATTGATATCGTTGAACAAGATAGTGACATTTTTGTCATAGGAATGGATCGTGCTTTAACATATGATAAATTAGCACGTGCTACATTAGCCATTCAAAATGGTGCATTATTTATTGCAACAAATCAAGATATTAAATATCCAATGGAGCAAGGCTTTTTACCAGGTAATGGCTCATTTGCACGTTTAGTAGGAGAAGTAGCAGGCGTAGAGCCTATTTATATCGGCAAGCCATCACCAATCATATTAGAAACGATTGCCACAGAGCATGGGTTTTCAAAAGAAGATATGGTGATGATTGGGGATAATTATGACACGGATATACTATGTGGTATTCATTTTGGGTGTGATACAATTCATGTGAATACAGGTGTGACACCAACCGAAGCAGTGTTAATGAAAGAACAAAAACCGACATATGTGGTGGATGAATTATAAGTGTAATGAAAAAAGGATGTTATGCCGATTATAGACATAGCATCCTTTTCTCTTCATTCAGTGAATGGTGGGATACCTATTGAATCAGGGAAAGCCCCAGCGTAATGGATATTACCATAATGGATTTTCTTCAATAAATTGATAAATCGCTTTCGTTAGAGCTTCAGGAGAATCTGCTTCCACTAGCTCACCGTTGACGATAGCATAGAATGATTCAGCACATTTCGTACAATAGCTGAGACAGCCGTATTCTAAAACATCAATATTAGGATCACGTTCTAGTATTTCATATGTTTCCTGAGAGCCATTTGCTAAATTACTAATACAAAATTCAACCATTGGATTCACGTGTGTCACCTCAAGACAGTAATCAAGACAAAAATAATGCTACTCGCTTTTCCTTGTTGCGTCAATATTTTCGATTTTTGCGACAATTTGTGAAAAGTTTCACAAATTTAGATTCTGATATTGTGAAACTTCTCACAATCAGTTATACTCGTTTGTGGATACTTTGTGAACAAATATTATTATCATGGTTTATCACCTAGAAAAGTGGTGAAAACCAATATAAAAGGAGATCATTATGGGAAAATTAGTGCTTTTAGGTGGCGGCTATGGAAATATGCGTGTGATGCTTCGTTTATTACCAAATAACCTTCCTTTAGATACTGAGATTGTATTAATCGACAGAGCACCTTTCCACAGCTTGAAAACGGAATTTTATGCTTTGGCAGCAGGAACGGCAACAGATAAGGAAATTCGAGTAAGCTTCCCAGAGCATGAGCGTTTAACGATGATTTATGGAGAAATTATCGGGGTAGATCGAGTGGAAAAAGTAGTGCTATTAGAAGATGGGCAACGTATTAGCTATGATGATTTAGTTATTGGGCTTGGGTGTGAGGATAAATATCATGGTGTACCAGGTGCAGATGAGTATACATATAGCATCCAAACAATGGCAAAATCACGTGAAACGTTTCAAACACTTTGTGGATTACCAGCAGGCTCTACAGTTGGTATTGTAGGTGCTGGTTTAAGTGGTATCGAATTAGCCAGTGAGCTACGTGAAAGTCGTGCAGATTTACAAATACATCTATTTGATCGTGGTCCACGTATTATGAAGGATTTTCCTGAAAAGCTGAGTAATTATGTGAAGGAATGGTTTACTAAACATAATGTAGCGGTTGTTGCCAATTCCAATATTACGAAGGTTGGACCAGATAAAATTTACAACCATGAAGAAGAAATTCCACTAGATGCAGTAGTATGGACAGCAGGTGTACAGCCTGTCAAAATTGTGCGTGAGATGGATGTTGAAAAAGATGGACAAGGTCGCCCAATTGTCACAGAATATTTTAATGTAGTAGACGATGAACATGTCTATGTTGTAGGCGATTGTGCTTCTTCAGAGTTCCCACCAAGTGCATATTTAGCAGAGGAACAGGCAGAGCGTGTTGTCAAAGTATTGCGTGCCCGTTGGAAAAATGAGCAACTACCAGAAAAATTATCCCCTATTAAGCTAAAAGGCTTTGTTGGCTCATTAGGTAAAAAACAAGGCTTCGCTTATTTAGCAGATAAAACGGTAACAGGACGTATTGCTCGTTTAATGAAATCAGGTATATTATGGATGTATAAATACCAAAATGACTAAAAAAAGGGATTGCTCACATTTTTGTGACAATCCCTTTCATGTTAAACTGTTTCGTCTGGGATGAATCCAAGATTTTCAAGTTTGGTGAAAACAGGCTTTAATTGGATATAGCCTTCACCGATAACCTCATTATTAATAAGGACAAGTGGATAAAAAAATTCATCTTCCTGAATACGTGTAGCATAATCTTGGTCACGCTCATTATCCAGTGAACCTTCGATATCTACATAACGAATTGTATAGGCTTGATTTGGATATTTTCGATCAATGGCTGCTTGTAGCCATTCGTATGTATCTTTTGAGGACGGGGCATTTACACAGCTTGCACAAATAATGTCTGCACCGTAAATTTCAATCATTGGCTTTGCTTGTTCCATCATTCTATCGCTCCTCGTGATTCAATATTGGATTTTTTCTGTTGCTAACATTATAATCATTATAAGGAAAGGAGTCGAGCTAAATGACAGAAGCAACAATTAACGACCAAGTACAAGAGGTATTAGATAAATTACGCCCATTCTTACTACGCGATGGTGGAGACTGCGAATTAGTTGACGTGGAAGATGGCATTGTTAAATTACGCTTACTAGGCGCATGTGGCAGTTGCCCAAGTTCAACAATTACGTTAAAAGCAGGGATTGAACGTGCTTTATTAGAAGAAGTACCTGGCGTTGTTGAAGTAGAGCAAGTATTTTAATGAAATGAAAAAAGTTCTAGCTGGTGTAAAATCAGACTAGAACTTTTTATTTTAATTTTGATGTGATTGCTCTTTTTCAGCACGAATAATCGCCCATTGTTCCTTTGCCATTTCAATGACTTTTGCTTCGCCACCAACGTTTTGCTTTTCAATGACCCTTGAGAAAAAGCGTGTAGCGTTTTCAATGTCTCCCATTCTGCGAGAAAGCTCTGCAATCATATACATAATACGCACATCAGACATTTGTGTAGAGCTATAATCCTCTGTTGAATAGGATTCCATATACTGTTCACGTGCCATCTTTAAAAATCGTTCTTCTTGTCCTGTATTTGTCAATGAACGATAAAGCCAAGCAAGTCGTAGTGCTAAACCTGCAAGGGCCACGTGTTTTTCTTTTTTGATTGAGCCACAGAGATAGGCTAGTTTATAGGCTTGAATGGCCTGAAAAGCAGTACGCTCCCCTTTGAAATCATGATGCACCCAATTGTTCGTAATTTGAGTACGAATTTCGTCTTGAACAC
This sequence comes from Lysinibacillus piscis, assembly GCF_026012395.1. Taxonomy (GTDB): domain Bacteria; phylum Bacillota; class Bacilli; order Bacillales_A; family Planococcaceae; genus Lysinibacillus; species Lysinibacillus piscis. The sequence continues at coordinate 12,544 of NZ_BRZA01000004.1, read as the reverse complement.
CAGGAGCAAAGTATTTCGTGAAATCTTCTGTAAACGAAAAACCACAATGTTCACAAACAAATACATTGTAATATAGAGCATTAACACCATCGGCATAGATAGGATGAAAGTCTGATTCTGTACGTTCCACCTTAATAAATTTCGAGCGTACTTTTAATGTCGGGAATTCTTTTTTGCAATTGATACATTGAATTTTTGTTTCATAATACGGTGTTAACTCCATAAATTCTCCCTCTTTCAACAATATTATTATACCTATTATACCAGTTGTAAGAGGAGAAACATGAATCGAAATAACTGAAAATGAGTTGTTCAACTATCATGTTGCATGGAGCTGAATATTTGTCATACAATAGTCAAAATTGATATGATAGAAACAACAAAGGAAGGTGTTTCAAATGGCAATACAAAAACAAGTAATCGAAGTAACGCAAGCAGCGGTTTTTCATATTAATGAAATGATGGTACACAATGAGGAACAAGGCTCTGTCTTACGAGTCGTTGTCAATGGCGGTGGCTGTAGTGGTTTATCCTATGGCATGCATTTTGACAAGGAACAAAACGAAGACGACTTTGAGGATGTACAACATGGCTTAACAATTGTTGTATCCCGTGAAGATGCCCCGATTTTAATGGGCACAAAAATTGATTACAAGCAATCACTAATGGGCGGTGGCTTCACCATCGATAATCCAAATGCTATTGCTTCATGTGGCTGTGGGACTTCATTTAAAACGGCAAAACGTGAAGGTACGCCAGAAGTTTGTGAATGATTCGTGGCGTTTAGAAATGTTGAAGAAGGATTGTAAATTACAGATAGAAATTGATTGTACACAATCCTGATTATATGTAAACACAACCCTAAAACAGCACATTTAGGGTTGTGAATACCAAGCCTTTTTGATTTGTATGTTGCAAAACATCACAATTTGAAAGGATTTTTATGTATTTAAGATTCTACGACAAGGATTTAAGTGTTTCTTCAATAGCCTTTTGCGATTTTATTGTTACCACTTTATCTTGAAATGGTTGTAATCGTTCTTTAATTTTCCACTGACCTGTCTTCTCATATGAGTGATTCCATTTGTACATATCGAGTAACATATGCAGTGTTGGCTTATAATTCGATTTTTCTAACTTCAAAACTTGCTTGAAAAATCGCTTATGAATGCGCCATAGTCTTGTAAAATAGGAAGGTTGTAGGTGAATAATATAGTCTGCTTGTTCAAAAAGCGGTGTTACCCAATGCTTACAATGAGCTCCTTCTGTTACCCATTCATTTTGTTGTACTACTTGTTGGATTAGTTGAGAGATGGCTTCGTCAGAGCGTCGCATATCGCCATGAGCATGGCGTTCCCACACAATATTATCAAGCTCAATATAGTTCATTTTACAGTTGCTTGCTATCTGCCTTGCTAAAGTTGATTTTCCGCTTCCAACACTGCCGATAATATGAATTTTTTCCTTCAAGCCCCATCATTCCTTTAATGATTAATATAAAGTCATTGTAGCGTAAGCGAAAATGAGCAAAGCATCATTATTTAAGCTGATTTTTAATTAAGTACAAATACAATAAAAAAACCACATTAAAATTTAGCTCTAGCCATTCAAAGCACGACGAATAATATAATTAGCCTCTTCCTCATCCTTTCTCCCAACAAACACAACATACTGTCTTTCAACATTTGTATTTGTGCCAAAGCTACCGAAATTATTCCTACTGCGATGCCCTGACCAATCAGTTGAGAGGTTCACTACTTTATAAGTATAACGTATACTTGCTGTTGCTAAAGCCTGTCTTACCTTTGCTAAATCTTCTAATGCGTAGCTTCGATACACTTCAACTTTAAAGAACATTTTCTCCACTACCTTTCTGTTGTGAAATATTTGAACAAAGCGGAGCAGTAGCATTACAATAAATACTACTAAGCTAAATAAGTGATTATACTTGTATTAACTAGAAATTATAGCATATTTTAAATAGAGGAGTGAGTGCTATGAAAAAGGATAGAGGGAAAGTTTGGCTAGGGGTTGCAGGTGTGGTCGTTAATGAACTGGGGCAATGGTTAGTTGTTAAAAAAACATATGGTGGCTTACAGGGGCGTTGGTCATTACCAGCAGGTTTTGTAGATGCGGGTGAGACAGTAGATGAAGCAGCTGTGCGTGAAGTAAAAGAAGAAACAGGTATCGATTGCTTTGTTTCAGGGCTAATTGGTTTTCGTACAGGCGTTATCCGTGAAGAAATTAGCGATAATATGGCGATTTTCTATTGCCGAATGAAGGATGAACGGCAGGCAATTGTCATACAGGAACATGAGATTGTGGAGGCTTGTTGGATTAACCCACAGGAACTAGCACAAGATGATACAGCCTCTGTTATGTTAAAGGAAATGGCCTCCATATCGTTTGAACAGCATCAATTATTGCCGATTGATGGCATTAATCCTGGCGATATTTTTGGTTATACAGCCTATCGTTTATTTTTGAAATAATGACAAAGGTTGTTCATTGAAAGGTCCGTAGTAATCATGTAAACTAGTGAAAGGAATATGGGGGTTATACATATGAGCGGTTCAGTTTCAGTAGTACAGTTAATTATCTCAGTATTACTATTTTTCGTCATGTTTTTTGGTATTGGATTTTTATTAAATATGTTGTTACGTATGACATGGCTCATGGCGATTGTTTATCCAATTGTCGTCATTTTTATTGTGGATGAAGTGAGTTTTCTAGACTATATTTTCAAGCCTGGTTCAGCTTTTCCAGCGCTAATTGATAAATTCCAAGCATTGCATATGGTGGATGTGGCTATTTTATCAGGCGGATTGGCAGGAGCCATTGTAGCGGGCTTTGTAATGATTTATTTAAGAAAAAGTGGCTATCGGATGTTTTAACAGTGTGGGATGTATCAAAAAGATACATCCCATGCTGCTTTTAAAGGACAAATTGATAAGTGACAATCCCGATGATAATTCCTGTAAGTGCACCGAAAAATACTTCACTGCGTTTATGCCCTAACAGTGTTTTTAATTCCTCCATTTTTTCTTGACCATCCATTTGTGGCCATTTTTTTAAGTCATGGAGTAAAGTTTGAAAATCTTTGCGTAATTGATTCAAAATGGCTGCGTGCTGTCCTGCCTGATAACGTACACCACTTGCATCATACATAACGATAATGGCAAACATAGCGGCTACTGCAAAGACAGGTGAATCTAAGCCTGTTTCATAGGCAATAGCTGTGGCGAGTGCTGTGACGGCAGCGGAATGTGAGCTTGGCATGCCACCAGTTGATGTAAAAAGCCCCCATTGTATTTGTCTCGTCATTAAAAAATGAATAGGAATTTTAACAAATTGTGCAAAAATGACAGCGAAGAGAGCAACAAATAATGGTGTATTTTGAAGTAAACTCAAATGCATCACAACCTTTATTAATAATTATGTTTATTTCGTAATTAACAGCCTGTAAAAAATCGATTGGTGAAACTACCAAACAGTGGAGATGAAGAGCCCCCACTGTTTGAAGGTTCACTTTATTATAACATTCATCCTACGCAAATGTTACGCACAAGCAGATAATTTCGGTATAATGAAATGGGCTAGAGGTGTTAAGTAGGCTAGCTATTTACTAACTATGTATTGATTGGAGATATGAATATGCACATTGAACAAGAAGCCAAAACATTTGATACGATTTCAACAGAGGTGTTAATCGTAGGTGTGGCGAAAAATCCGACACAATGCCCACAATGGGAAAGCTTTGCTGCTTTTTATGGTAGTGAGCTAACAGGATGGGTGCAAGCAGGAGATGTGTCAACAGAACTGAAAAAAGTGACGAAGCTGCCATTTTTGAAAGCGCACACAAATTTAAAGCGTATTCTTTTTGTAGGCTTGGGTGAACGTAAAAATATAACAGCAGAAGATGTACGTGCTGCATTTGGTTTAGTCGGTAAAGAGCTGAAGGTAATGAAGGTAAAAGACTATTCTATTTGGCTAGAATCTTTCACAACAGAAGCAGTGACAGTGAAGGATGCTGCCCTTTTAGCTGGAGAAGGTATTCATCTTGGCTACTACACAGTGCCACATTATAAAACATCCTCAAATGAGGCAGATGTGCATTTAGAGGCTGCTCATTTTGTAACAGAGAATGCAATGGATGAGGTTGCGACTAGCTTTGAAGTAGGTACGATTTATGCTAATGCCGTAAATGAGGCACGTAGCTTAATTAATTTACCACCTAATTTATTGACAGCTACTGATTTAGCAAACTATGCACAAACGTTAGCAGATGATTACCATTTTGAAATTGAAATTTTAAATAAAGCACAATTAGAAGAGCTTGGGATGGGCGGTATTTTAAGTGTTAACCAAGGTTCATATGAGGAGCCACGCTTAATTACATTGAAATATAAAGCGACAGAGGATTTTGCGGACCCAATTGGCTTTGTAGGCAAAGGTGTAACTTACGATACAGGTGGCTATTCTTTAAAACCAAAAGATGGCTTGGTCGGTATGAAGGGCGATATGGGTGGTGCAGCCGCTGTACTAGGAGCTATGAGAATTATCGGAGAAGTGCGCCCAAATAAAAATGTTGTGGCTGTAATTGGCGCAACCGATAATATGGTATCTGGTACAGCCTTTAAGCCAGATGATGTGATTACGACATATAGTGGGAAAACGGTTGAAGTATTAAATACAGATGCTGAGGGCCGTTTAGTATTAGCCGATGCTACAACGTATGCGAAGCAGCAAGGGGCAACAGCATTAATTGATCTTGCTACCTTAACAGGTGGCGTCATTGTTGCACTTGGTATGGATAAAACAGGTGCATTATCAAATAATGATGCATTCTTTGCTGATTTCATGGAGGCTGCACAAAAAACAGATGAATTTGTATGGCGTATGCCGTTAACAGAAAGCGATAAAAAACGTATTCGTAAATCAGATTTGGCTGATTTAAACAACTCACCTGGACGTGATGGTCATATGATTTTCGCAGGTGGCTTTGTCGGTGAATTTGCTGGAGATACACCATGGATTCACTTAGATATTGCGGGAACATCTGATGCAACGGCTGCATATGATTTAGGTCCAAAGGGTGGTACAGGTGTGATGGTACGTACACTAGCTCATTTTGTACAACGTCTAGCAGAAAACAAGTAAGGTGGGCAATCTCCCTATGCGAAACAACCTTCTCACATACGATAGTGAGTAAAAGGGAGGGAGCATATGCGGAATTTTGGAGGCTATCCAGGTGGCTTTGGAGGCGGCTTTTGGCCATTCGGTGCACCTTTTTTTGGCGGATTTTTAGGCAGTTTACTTGGATCACAGTTTAATCAATATCCTTATTACCCAAATTATCCAAACTATCCGAATTACCGTCCAAACCCACCATGGCCATATTTTCGACCATATCCACGGTATCGTAGACCATATTAAGTAACAGACCAGTTGTCGATTTTATGATCGATAGCTGGTTTTTTATCTTGGTTCAGTAACAGAGATTTTTTGTGCGAAAGCGTGAGTGCAACGTAGCGACAGCCACACGACCTCGTAGGTATTCGACAAAATTACGTGGATAATCGACAAATGTTTTGTATCGGAAGCGTTAGCGCTAGGTATAACAAGTCATTGCCGTAGGATATTTTCGCTTAGTGGGAGGGCATTTACAATTTTTCTTTCATTAGCTATTGACACGATATCTTATATTATTTATTATTCTTATTATATTACTATGAATTAAGAAACGTAGCTGACTAGCAAACTAGAGGCTCGTATTGTTCAAAGGCATTTGTTTGTTTATGGATGGTATGAGTCTCTTTTTTTACCCATGATGTGGAAAAAGAGGGAGTGAGGGCAATGGGCAAAGTATTTATAGTAGGTGCTGGTCCTGGTGATGTGGACCTGATTACGGTAAAAGGCTTACGCTGCATTGAACAGGCAGATGTGATTTTATATGATCGTCTTATTAATGAAGAATTATTAACGTATGCGAAAAAAGATGCCAAACTTGTTTTTTGTGGTAAATTACCACAGCAACATGCCATGATTCAAGAGCAAATTCATCAATCATTAGTAGAATATGCGCAGCAAGGATTAGTGGTAACACGCTTGAAGGGTGGCGATCCTTTCGTCTTTGGTAGAGGAGCTGAAGAAGCAGAGGTATTAGTACAACATCAAATCCCATTTGAAATTGTACCAGGGATTACATCTGGTATTGCAGCACCAGCGTATGCAGGTATTCCTGTCACACATCGTGATTTAGGCTCAAGCTTTGCGATGGTAACAGGACATATGCGAGAAGGGAAAGATGATGCTATTCACTGGGAAAGTTTGGCGAAGGGTATTGATACGATTGCGATTTATATGGGGGTAGGCAATTTACCTTACATTCGTCAGCAACTATTAAAATATGGACGTTCAGAGGAAACACCTGTAGCATTGATTCATTGGGGAACATTTGCCAAACAGCGAACAGTGACAGGCACTTTAGCTACGATTGAGGAAGTTGTACAGCGAGAAAATATTCAAAATCCAAGCATTATCGTTATCGGAAAGGTTGTTACATTGCGAGAAACGATTCAATGGTTTGAACAAACTGTCGCACAGCCTCAAACAACGGAAATTTCTGTATAAGGATGTGTTGAAATGCAGGCAATTTTATATATAGCGCATGGTAGTCGTGTAAAGGCTGGAGTGGAGCAGGCCATTACCTTCTTACAACATGTACAACGAGAAGTCAATGTACCGATTCAGGAAACTTGTTTTTTAGAGCTTGCACAACCAACGATTGCAGAGGGCATTGCCAATTGTGTTCGTCAAGGGGCAACAGCGATTGCTGTGATGCCGATTTTGCTATTAGCGGCAGGTCATGCCAAACAGGATATTCCCAATGAAATGGAGAAGGCGAACCAGCAATATCCGCATATTCGATTTACATATGGTGAGCCTTTAGGTATTCATGAGTTATTGATTGATACGTTACAAACAAGGGTTTTAGAAATGGGTTTACCTACAATAAATGCACAAGTATTGCTTATTGGGCGTGGTAGTAGTGACCCGAATGCCAAAAGAGATTTAAACAAAATTGCATCACGACTACGTGAGAAATATGGCTATCCTGTTGTCGATACATGCTTCTTATATGGAATAGGGCCTACATTTGAAGAATGGCTACAGCAACAACGAGATACAACAAGACCTGTGTTTATCATTCCTTATTTACTGTTTACAGGTATTTTACGTCAAAGCATTATGAAGAGGATGCAGACAGAAGCTAGTCAGCATATGATTTTGTGTGAAAGTCTAGGGTATGATGCAAATGTCAGAAAAGTATTAATAGAGCGTGTGAATGAATTATTACAAAAGGAGGGCGTTTGGACATGGCAGATAAACGAACAGAGAATATTAATCTAGCATTGGAGCATGTTCGAGAAATTCTGACTACCCTACAGCATGGCTCAATTACATTGATTGTACAAAATTCCTACGTTGTACAAATTGATAAAAATGAAAAAATACGATTACGTTGAGGTGACAGAAAGTGGAGTTAAAAGTAACGAACAGTCCATTTAATGACGTACAAGTAAAGCTATTAAATGAACTATTACCAACATTAACAGTAGAGCAAAAACTTTGGTTGAACGGTTATATTAGTGCCACATTAGCAGCAACAGCAGTAGCAAATACCCCTACTGTGGAAGCCCCTGTAGCTATCAGTGCACAGCCAGTAGCAAAAGAAGTGACAGTATTATACGGCTCGCAAACAGGAAACAGTCAAGGGCTAGCTGAGAAGTATGCAAAGGCTTTAAAGGAGCAAGGGCTAAATGTAACAGTTGCCTCTGTTGGTAAATACAAAGCGAATAATTTGAAAAAGGAAACAAATCTTTTACTTGTGGTGAGTACACAAGGAGAAGGAGATCCACCTGATCAAGCGATTCAATTCCATGAATTTCTGCATAGTAAACGTGCACCAAAGCTAGAGCAGCTTCAATATTCGGTGCTTGCTTTAGGGGACAGCTCCTATGAGTTTTTCTGTAAAACAGGTAAAGACTTTGACGAGCAATTTGCTAAATTAGGTGCAACACGTATTGCGCCTCGTGTTGATTGTGATGTGGACTATGACGAAGCAGCCGCACAATGGTTTGCGACTATACAAGAGGCACTAGTACAACAAACAGCAACATCAACGGCTACGACAGCTACTGTAAATGAAGCACCACAAGGAGACAGTACATATTCTCGCAAAAATCCGTTTTATGCAGAGGTGCTAGAAAATATTAACTTAAATGCGCGTGGCTCTAATAAAGAAACACGTCATATTGAGCTATCGATTGAAGGGGCAAACTTCCATTTTGAGCCTGGTGATAGCATTGGCATTCAGCCTGAAAATGATGAAAAACTTGTGGATGCGTTAATTACAGCATTGCAATTCGATTCACAAACATCTGTTACAGTGGCAGATGAGACTTTGTCATTAAAAGAGGCATTACAAAAGCGATTAGAAATTACGGTACTATCTAAGCCAATTTTAGAAAAAATCAGTGCCTTTACAGAGCATGCTAAGCTAGGAGAGTTATTAGCAGGTGATGGCTGGAAGGACTACGCATATGGCAAGGATTTACTGGATGCAGTAGAGGATTTTGCACCATTTACATGGAATGCACAGCAGCTTGCAGGGTTATTACGCAAAATTCCAGCACGTTTATACTCCATTGCAAGCAGTCAAAAGGCGAATAGTGATGAGGTGCATTTAACGATTGGTAAGGTAAGCTATGAAACGAATGGACGTCCACGTTTAGGTGTATGCTCAGGTAGTGTTGCAGAGCGTGTACAAATCGGCGATACATTACCAATCTATGTGCATAAAAATCCGAACTTCAGATTACCAGAGCAAGACAGCACACCGATTATTATGATTGGTGCAGGTACAGGAATTGCGCCATTCCGTTCGTTTTTAGAGGAGCGTGAGGAATTAGGTGTAGAAGGGAAGTCATGGTTATTCTTTGGTGACCAGCATTTCGTCACGGATTTCCTTTACCAAACAGACTGGCAACGTTTTATTGCTTCGGGTGTTTTAACGAATATGAGCGTAGCCTTCTCACGAGATACAGAGCAAAAGGTATATGTACAGCATAAATTACTGGAGAATGCAGCAGCTGTTTATGAATGGTTGGAGCAGGGCGCTATACTGTATGTATGCGGTGATAAAAACACGATGGCAGCAGATGTCGATACAACAATTCACCGTATTATTGAGGAGCAAGGACAAAAAACAGCAGAAGAAGCAAAAGCCTTTGTACAAGAATTAAAACAACAAAATCGTTATCAACGTGATGTATATTAATTGAGGGGGAGCGAGACGATGACAGAAAAGGTAATTTTACCTCCACAGCCAGGAAAACCAAGTGATGTAGAGCGTATTAAAAGTGAAAGTAATTATTTGCGTGGTTCATTAATAGAAACGATGGCTGATCCATTAACATCAGGCATTCCAGAGGATGATAACCGTTTGATGAAATTCCACGGCAGCTATTTACAGGATGACCGTGATGTACGTAACGAGCGTCAGCGTCAAAAATTAGAGCCTGCCTATCAATTCATGGTGCGTGTGCGAACACCAGGCGGCGCAGCAACACCTGAGCAATGGCTAGTAATGGATGAAATGGTACGTAAATATGGGAATGGCTCTTTAAAGCTAACGACACGCCAAGCCTTCCAAGTGCATGGTATTTTAAAATGGAATATGAAAAAATACATGCAGGAAATTAATCAAGTATTATTAGATACGATTGCGGCTTGTGGTGATGTAAATCGTAACGTAATGTGTAATGTGAATCCAAATCAATCGGCATTACATGAGGAAATTTACAATTGGTCTGCGAAATTAAGTGAGCATTTATTGCCAAAATCACGTGCCTATCATGAAATTTGGCTGGATGGCGAAAAAGTGATTGATAGTCAAGATGTAGAGGTAGAGCCAGTGTATGGTGCACTGTACTTACCACGTAAATTTAAAATCGGTCTTGCGATTCCACCAAGTAATGATGTGGATGTCTTTTCACAAGATGTTGGCTTAATTGCGATTGTGGAGAATGACAAATTGGTTGGCTTTAACGTTGCTATTGGTGGCGGTATGGGGATGACACATGGTGATGAGGCTACTTACCCACAGCTTGCCCGTTTAATTGGCTTTGTAACGCCAGATCAATTGTTGGATACAGCAGAAAAAATTATGACGATTCAGCGTGATTATGGTAATCGTTCAGTACGTAAAAATGCACGCTTTAAATATACAGTAGATGCCAAAGGGCTTGATTGGATTAAAGAAGAATTGCATCGTCGTTTAGGCTGGGAATTACAAGAGGCACGTCCATACACATTTAAGCGTACAGGGGATGAATATGGCTGGATTAAAGGCGCAAATGGCAAATGGCATTATACATTGTATGTGCAAAATGGTCGTGTAAAGGATTTTGAGGACTATCAGCTATTAACGGGCTTACGTGAAATTGCAAAAATTCACACAGGTGATTTCCGTTTAACACCAAATCAAAACTTGATGATTAGCAATGTGACGGCACAGAAGAAAAAGAAAATTCAAGAGCTGATTGAGCAATATAAATTAACAGACGGTGCACATTACTCAGCACTACGTCGTAACTCCATTGCTTGTGTATCCTTGCCAACATGTGGTTTAGCGATGGCAGAGGCGGAGCGCTATTTACCATCATTAATTACGAAAATTGATAGTATTATTGATGAAGCAGGCTTACATGAAACAGAAATCGGTATTCGTATGTCAGGTTGTCCAAATGGCTGTTCTCGTGCAGCGATGGGCGAAATTGGATTTATTGGTAAAGGTCCTGGTAAATACAATCTATACTTAGGGGCAAGTTTTACAGGCAATCGCCTCAATAAAATTTACCGTGAGAATATCGGTGAGGAAGAAATTTTAGCAGAGCTACGTCCTATTTTATTACGCTATGCAAAGGAACGTACAGAAGGCGAGCATTTTGGTGACTTCGTGATTCGTGCAGGCTATGTTGAAGCGGTGCATGATGGACGTGACTTCCATAAAAAATAACAGAGAAAAGGCTATTCAGTAGAAAATTTTTGCTGAATGGCTTTTTTTCTATTTTTTACTGAATACAACTAATCCATCATAAAGTGCTTTAACAGCAGCCCCCACACGGGAATCTACCTTCAATTTACATAAAATCGAAGAAATATGACGTTCCACAGTTCGTTGGGAGACACCTAATTCCTCGCTAATCATGCCATTTGTTTTGTCCTCAGTGATTTGGTGTAAAATTTTCAATTCTGTAGTGCTCAATAGGCTCTCTTTAAAAGGAGAAAATGACGTAAGCCCCTTATATTAATATCCATCAGTAAAACATTTGGTTGTAAACATTTTATATCTTCTAGTAATTGTGAAGAGGTGAAATAGTGCCGACCACTTGAATAGTTGGATTCATTTCTAATCAGATACGTAGGACTTCCAATACAAGTAAATGAAACACACGAATTTTCACACAATATTTTCCCTGATTAAATTAAAAAATGATAATTATTCATGTGATTTTTTGGAGGAATCACATCAAAACTGGTGTGATATACGTATGTATTCTGAAAAAGGTTGTGTTATATTAGAATTGTAAGTAAAATCTGGCAATTATTTTATGTTCCTTATATAATAAACCTATAGGCGATAATCCTTTGTTTGCCGTTCACATACTACTAAGGGAAGAAGGGGTTAAATGGACAATCGTAGACTGCATGTATGGCAGCCAGTTACTTGTTTAGAGAGAGGTCGAGTTTTCGAAGCTAAATGCAATTATCCGAATTCAGGTCTATGTATCACATTGATTGATATAAATGGTACTGAAGTGGATATTATTTATGATAAAGTGACTCAAATTCAAGATTATGTGTGGGCTTTTCGCCATATTGGGGAAATCCCTGGGACTTATTTAAATGAAATACCAGATGATGAAATGGAGAAAGAATCGTCCATTGTAAAAACGGCAGCGTGGTTTTATAAAATGAGCAATTCCGATTATATTGAATGGTTTGATCAACTACCATGGTTAGGCAGTAAAGATATTCCAGGCGCTGAGCATCATATTTATGCTTATGGTGATGGTGTTTTTGAAGTAATTAGTGATTATGAGCCTCGTTTTGTGATTCGGACTAAATCATAAAATCACATAAAGAAAGTCGTGTTAGAAAAGGGTTTGCACCATTATTTTCCACTAAGAATTTTTCCTATATAGCAATAGGAGATTGATAGAGTGCGAAAGAAAAACAATAGAGCAAAGGTTATTTGATATGCTCCCCATTAAGTAGACAGATTAAAAAATAAAATCTGTTTATCGAATGGGGAGTTTTTTTTTGCCTAAAAAATCATTTTCATCAGACGTAAAAATACTAGCACTTCAATATCTAAAAGAGGGTCATTATACTATTAAAGAAATATGTAAGATGTTTTCTGTAACTGACATAACCCTTCTACAATGGCGAGCGCTTTATCAATTTGGTGGAGTAG
>NZ_BRZA01000003.1 GCF_026012395.1 Lysinibacillus piscis | reverse complement strand
AGATGAGATTTCCCATTACGCAAGTAAGTAAGATCCCTCAAAGACGATGAGGTAGATAGGTTCGAGGTGGAAGTGTGGTGACACATGGAGCTGACGAATACTAATCGATCGAGGACTTAACCAAAAATATGTGACAAAGACAATGAACCGTTTATCCAGTTTTGAAAGAATAATCCTTTCAAAAGGAACGTCTATTAAGGACGCAACATCGTGTTGCAACGTAGACGCCAGCACATCCATGTGCAAGTGAAGTGATGATGGCAAAGAGGTCACACCCGTTCCCATCCCGAACACGGAAGTTAAGCTCTTTAGCGCCGATGGTAGTTGGGGGATTCCCCCTGTGAGAGTAGGACATCGCTTCGCAATTAACCAGTCAACTGTTTACTAGTTGACTGGTTTTTATTTTTGCATTAAAATATTGATTTTCTTTGACTACGGGTTGTTTTTGTATGCAACTCATATAGAAATACAGCCTCTTTTTAAATGCAAGTAAGTATTATGAGAAACATCTCGAAAATGGATTTAAATTTTATATATGTCCATTTTCGAGATGTTTGAGAAAATATCACTTCATTTAATAATGAGTTGCTCGTAACTCTACACGTCGAATTTTACCTGATGTTGTTTTAGGTAGCTCATCAATAAAGGTAATACGACGTGGATATTTATATGGAGCAGTTAAAGATTTGACATGTTCTTGTAGTTCTTTTATTAATTCCTCTTGATCTAAATTTTTGAAACCTTCTCGTAAAACAATGAAAGCTTTCACAATATGCCCTCGAATTTCATCTGGTGCTGCAACTACAGCGCACTCTTGCACAGCTTTGTGTTTATTTAAAGCATCTTCTACTTCAAAAGGTCCGATTGTATAGCCTGATGAAATAATGATATCGTCTCCACGTCCCTCAAACCAAAAATAGCCGTCCTCATCACATTTAGCTTGATCACCTGTTATATACCATTCACCGCGAAATGCAGCTTGTGTACGTTCAGGTTCACGGTAGTATTCTTTAAATAATGCTGGTGATGATTTATGCACAGCAATATCACCTACTTGTCCTACTGGTGCTTGATTGCCTTCGGAATCAACAATGCGTATGATATTGCCAGGTGTAGGAATTCCCATAGATCCAGGACGTACTTCAGTATCTTCCAATGTGCCGATTAATAGTGTATTTTCCGTTTGACCATAACCATCCCTTACCATGAGGTTGAAATATTTCTTGAATGTTTCAATAACTGGTCGATTCAGTGGCTCCCCAGCAGATACAGCACTTCGTAAAGAGGCTAAATTGAGGCTTTCTAAACCATCAGTTTTCGCCATGATACGGTACTCAGTTGGCGTACAGCAAAGCACATTAATTTTTTCCTCTTGGATTAGCTGAAGATAGGTTTTGGCATCGAATCCACCATGGTAAACAAAGGCTGTGGCTCCCAACATAATTGTGGACAAAAAAGGACTCCAAATCCACTTTTGCCAGCCAGGCGCAGCTGTTGCCCATACTAAGTCACCTTCACGAACACAAAGCCATTGTAGAGCAGCTGTTCTAATATGAGCGTATCCCCAACTGTGTGAGTGAACAACACCTTTTGGTTTACCTGTTGTCCCAGAGGTATAAGAGAGAAATGCCATATCATCACGGTGTGTAGCGACTGCTGTAAAGGTGGATGATTGCGTAGCGGCTAGTTCATTTAATGAAATCCAACTACCTGTAGCGGTGCCGATAATTAATTTATTATTCAATGTATCAATAGCTGAGGAAATAAGGTCTACTTCACTAATGCAGGTTTCATGAGCAATAACAGCACTTGCTGAGGAATGCTCCATGCGATATTCTAAATCACTAGCTCGTAGCATTTCTGAACAAGAAATAGGAACGATGCCAGCTTTTAAACAACCAAGAAAAACATAATAAGCCTCTGGAAGACGTGGAATAATGACTAATACTCTGTCCCCTTTTTGAAGGCCTCTATTTGTAAAGGCTTGTGCATATTGATTCATTTTTTGAATGAGCTCTGGATAAGAAATTATTTGACGTTCTTGTTGTGCATTGAGCCATCGGATGGCCTGACGATTACTATCTTGAGAGAATTTCTCCAATTCCTCTGTTATATTGTATAATTCAGGCGCAATTAGGTTAGTTGTAACCATGTAAGTATCCTCCTAATGAAAATTAATAGAATATTCTTGAAACTATATTTATTTTAGCAATTACAATAATATACAGCAAGAATAATAACATATGCATATTATTAAAAAAAACGAACAAAAAGTATTGCATAATTTAGAATGCTTGCTATAATAAGAAATGTGCTTAACAGTTTTGTAACTATATATGAATAGTATCGTTCCGAAGTAGCTCAGTTGGTAGTAGCACCTGACTGTTAATCAGGTTGTCGCAGGTTCGAGTCCTGCCTTCGGAGCCATTTTTTTGCTTATTTTTAAGAATAAATTTTTAAAAGTATTGCATAATATGACTAATAGTGTTATTATAGGTAATGTCTTATTTAAGGCCCGTTGGTCAAGTGGTTAAGACACCGCCCTTTCACGGCGGTAACACGGGTTCGAATCCCGTACGGGTCACCATTTATATTAGAATATTTTGATGAAATAACATCTGTTTTCATGGAGGATTAGCTCAGCTGGGAGAGCATCTGCCTTACAAGCAGAGGGTCGGCGGTTCGAGCCCGTCATCCTCCACCATATCTGTTATTTCGGAGGGGTAGCGAAGTGGCTAAACGCGGCGGACTGTAAATCCGCTCCTTAGGGTTCGGCGGTTCGAATCCGTCCCCCTCCACCAGTTTTATAAATGTTTGGGGTATAGCCAAGCGGTAAGGCAACGGATTTTGATTCCGTCATGCCTAGGTTCGAATCCTAGTACCCCAGCCATTTTTTTCTTTTTTTATGAGCCATTAGCTCAGTTGGTAGAGCATCTGACTTTTAATCAGAGGGTCGAAGGTTCGAGTCCTTCATGGCTCACTTTATACAAATTCCATTAGATACTAATCTCTTACTAAAAATAGTAGGAGATTTTTTTATTGTGTTTTGGCAATACTATTGCATGTAGAAGTATGGAATTTTGGCGTGTATAAAAATTCATAAAAATGTTGAGTTGAGCCAACTAGTATCTAGGCTTTACAATAGTCCTATAACTTGAAGGAGGTATAAAAAAATGAATAAATTAAATATTTCTATTATTGGAGTACCAACTGATTATGGACAAACTCGTCGTGGTGTTGATATGGGACCAAGTGCTATTCGCTATGCGGGTGTTGTAGAACGATTAAAAGCGATTGGTCATACTGTAGAAGACCAAGGTGATATTCGTGTAAGTCAAAAGCATGAAGGCGCTGTTATTGACAAACAATTATTAAATTTAGAAGAAGTAGTGGATG
This sequence comes from Lysinibacillus piscis, assembly GCF_026012395.1. Classification (GTDB taxonomy): domain Bacteria; phylum Bacillota; class Bacilli; order Bacillales_A; family Planococcaceae; genus Lysinibacillus; species Lysinibacillus piscis. The sequence continues at coordinate 326,306 of NZ_BRZA01000003.1, read as the reverse complement.
TGAGTACATCTTTAGCAAATAGTGTACATGATGCTTTAGAACAAAAAAAATTCCCACTTGTATTTGGGGGAGATCATAGTATTGCTATTGGTACATTAGCTGGTCTTGGCAGTCACTATCAAAATTTAGGGGTTATTTGGTTTGATGCACATGCAGATTTAAATACGCCTGAAACGACACCATCTGGCAATATTCATGGAATGCCATTAGCTGTTAGTGTTGGTCTAGGTCATGAGCGTCTTGTGCAAATTCGCAACTATGCACCAAAAGTTAAACCTGAAAATGTTATTATCATTGGTGCACGTTCAGTGGATCCAGGTGAGCGCGAATTGATTCGTGAGCAAGGTATTAAAGTATATACAATGCATGAAATCGATAAACTTGGCATGACAACGGTAATGGAAGATGCAATCAATTACTTAAAAGAGCGTAATGTAGACGGTCTGCATTTATCACTTGATTTAGATGGATTAGACCCATTGTATACACCAGGAGTTGGAACGCCTGTGCCAGGTGGTATTTCTTACCGAGAAAGTCATCTAGCAATGGAAATGCTACAAGATTCAGGTTTGTTAACATCTGCTGAATTTGTTGAAGTAAATCCAATTTTAGATGAGAAAAATAAGACAGCCAATGTTGCTGTTGCATTAATGGGCTCTTTATTTGGAGAAACATTAGTATAAGCTACAAATTTAGATAGGTAACCGATTCTTTAGCAAGAAGAATCGGTTTTTTCGTTTCGGATTATCACCATGAACGAAATCTTTTGCTATAATGAAAGGTAAAATGAAACTTTTCTTATTGATGAACCGTATAGTATAAGACAGTTGTAAAGGTGGAGAAGAGGGCACAATGGATGCGTTAATAAATAAAAGAATAAAACAAGTGCTTAAGGGCGATCAAAACGCATTTGCCGATATTGTGAGTCTCTATCAGCACAAGCTGTATCAAGTATGCTATAGGATGCTAGGCAATAAACAGGAATCTGAGGATATTGCACAAGAGGCATTTGTTCGTGCGTATATGAACCTGCATACATTTGATCAAAAAAGAAAATTTTCAACATGGCTTTATCGAATTGCGACCAATCTTTGTATAGATCGTATACGGAAGAAGAAGCCTGATTATTACTTAGATGCAGAGGTGGCTGGTACAGAGGGACTTGATATGTATTCGCAAATTGCAGCGGATGATCGATTACCAGAAGAACAGATAGAGCAAATGGAATTGCAAGATCGTATTCAATATGAAATTGGACGCTTACCAGATAAGTATCGTTCTGTCATTGTTTTGAAATATATTGAAGAGCTTTCATTGCAGGAAATTAGTGAAATTTTGGATATGCCACTAGGAACGGTGAAAACAAGAATTCACCGCGGACGTGAAGCATTACGCAAACAATTAAACAATCTGTAGGAGGGGGAGCGTCATGAATACTTGTCCAGAGCATATTATAGAATATATGCATGATTATTTAGATGGTGACATTAGTCGTGAGCATGAACATGAGCTGAAACAGCATTTGCATACATGCACAGATTGTAAGCACTTGATGCAGGAGTTAAGTGAAACAATTGCCTTTGTGAAGAGTGCTTCCCATATTACAGCACCTCCGCACTTTGAAGCAGCCGTTATGGCACGTTTACCAAAACCAAAAAGTCGTGTAGGCGTGCAAAAGTGGATTCGTCGGCATCCATTTTTTGTGGCAGCCGCTGTATTTTGTTTATTCATGAGTGCCACATTACTGGGTAACTTTATGGATGACCAACATTTTTCTGTGACTAAACAGCCTAATTTAGTGGTAGACGGTCAAACAGTTATTGTTCCTAAAGGTCAAGTTGTGAAGGGCGATATTGTTGTAAAAAATGGCGATTTAATCGTTGAAGGGGAAGTAGATGGCAATATTACAGTGATTAATGGGCAATATATGGCATCTTCAGCTGTTGTTTCAGGGCAAATTGAGGAGATTGATGAGGCTTTTGAATGGTTATGGTACACAATTAAAAACTCAGTGAAATCTGTTATTACCTTTGATGAAAATGGGGAAACTAAATAATACTCTATACGTCCTAAAGATAGTGCACGTGAGAGGCTGAAAAGTCTACTCTTTTTGAGTAGACTTTTTCATTGAGGAAATTAACAACTTCAAAGAATATGCTATACTTAAAATGTGTATGGATTCGCAATGAAAAGTGGGGGATGCCACATGCAAATATTTGAACGATTTACAGATTTAACACCTATAAGTGTTGTTATTAACCTGATAGATGTGTTACTTGTTTGGTACGTTGTCTATAAAATTTTAACGCTTATTAAAGGAACAAAGGCAGTCCAATTATTAAAGGGAATTTTTGTTATCATCATTGCCCGCATTGCTACAGATCTTTTGGGATTAGAGACGTTGGGATGGATGATGCAAAAAGTGATTGATTATGGTTTTTTAGCCATTATTATTATATTCCAACCTGAAATACGACGGGGACTTGAACAAATCGGCAGAGGGAAACTATTCCAACGCTCCACTAGTCAAGTTGAAGAAGAGCAGGCAAGGCTAGTTGAGGCAATGAAAAAATCTGTTAGCTATATGGCCAAGCGTCGTATAGGGGCTTTAATTTCAATTGAAAAAGAAACAGGCCTAAATGAGTATATTGAGACAGGCATTGCGCTGAATTCAGAAGTATCATCGGAGCTATTAATCAATCTCTTTATACCAAATACGCCTTTACATGATGGAGCAGTTATTATGCAAAGAGATAAAATAGCAGCAGCAGCATGTTATTTACCTCTATCTGAAAGTCCGTTTATCTCCAAAGAATTGGGAACACGTCATCGTGCTGCACTTGGTTTAAGTGAAGTGACAGATGCCATTACAATTGTCGTATCTGAAGAGACAGGTGCTATTAGCATTACCGCTAATGGTAACCTACATCGCAACCTTTCTTTAGAAGAATTTGAGACAATATTACGAAAAATGTGGTTTGGTGCCAAGCAAGAAGTGAATGTAGCCTCTAAGCTAACTTGGAGGGGGAAACAAAATGGATAAAATGATGGATAGCCATTGGATTTTACGCATTGTTGCCTTAGCCTTAGCATGTTTGTTGTTTTTCACTGTTCATAATGAATTAGCCTCTAGTAGTAAAACAACTAATAATCAACAAACAGAAGTAATCCGTGATGTACCAGTAGATGTATTTTATGATGATAAAAATTTGATTGTTACTGGCATACCTAAAACGGTTGATGTGACGCTTACAGGTCCTATGGCACTTGTTTTAAATGCAAAATCGATAAGAGATTTCACAATATTTGTGGATTTGAGTAATTTAATATTAGGCGAGCATAATGTTCGTCTAAAGTATGAAAATATTTCAGATAAGATACAGGTTACATTAGACCCTGCTGTTGTTACAGTAAATATTGAAGAGAAAGTGACACAAGAATTTAGGGTTGACCCAGAAATGAATCGTCGTCTAATTGAGGATGGCTATATTTTAAAGGGTATGACAGCAACGCCGACCACTGTGTATGTAACAGGTGCTAAAAGTGCAATTGAAAACATTAGTTATGTAAAAGCAACGGTGACGGGTGAAAAAGGATTGAAAGAGCCGTTTTCACAAGAGGCTACTGTGAAGGTGCTAGACCGAGATTTAAATAAGTTAGATGTGACAATAGAACCTGAATCTGTAAAGGTTTTGACGGATATTGTAGAATACAGCAAGGAATTACCAGTTGTGTTGAACGAAGTAGGAAAAGCTGTGGATGGAGTAACCATTAATCAATTATCATTGAAGGCAACAAAAATAAAAGTGTATGGAAAACCATCGATTATTGATAATTTAAAGGAAATTGTTGTGGATGTTGATTTGTCTAAGCTTACGGAGGCCAAAACATACGAATATGATGTGCCTTTACCAGAAGGTGCGACGAAAATGAGTGAGAAAAAAGTCAAAATAGAGGTTGATTTGACGAAGAAGGAGCAAGAAACGTCAACAGTTCCTAATCCTTCTGAGGAAGAACCAGTGCCTACAGAAGATATTGATTCTTAAGCGATAACTGACTATAATGTTATTTTGATTCAATAAAATAACGATTTGATATTCTTATAAAACGTAAATAAACTTTTCCAAAAGTACGCAAAGAAGCAGCTAGCAAACAATTGCTGCTTTGCATTGAAGGAGCGAAAAATTATAATGGGTAAATATTTTGGTACAGATGGCGTCCGAGGTGTTGCAAACAGTGAGTTAACACCAGAACTTGCATTTAAACTGGGGCGTGCAGGTGGCTATATTTTAACAAAGGATGCAAAAGAGCGTCCGAAAGTGTTAATTGGCCGAGATACACGTATTTCAGGGGAAATGCTAGAGGGAGCGCTAGTAGCAGGCCTTTTATCAATCGGTGTAGAGGTAATGCGTCTTGGTGTCATTTCAACACCAGGAGTAGCTTATTTAACACGTATTATGAGCGCAGATGCAGGTGTGATGATTTCAGCTTCTCATAATCCTGTTGCTGATAATGGCATTAAATTTTTCGGCTCAGATGGCTTTAAGCTAACGGATGCACAAGAGGAAGAAATTGAAGCATTACTGGATGTACAGGCAGATACATTACCACGTCCAATCGGAGCAGATTTAGGGGCTGTAAGTGATTATTTTGAAGGTGGACAAAAGTATCTGCAATATTTAAAGCAAACAGTGGATGAGGAATTTGAAGGTATTCATGTGGCATTAGATTGTGCACATGGCGCTACATCTTCTCTTGCGACACATTTATTTGCTGATTTAGAGGCTGATATTTCAACAATGGGTGCTTCACCAACAGGCTTAAATATTAATGATGGTGTAGGTTCAACACATCCAGAAGGGTTAGCTAAATTTGTCACTGAAAAGGGTGCAGATGTTGGACTAGCTTTTGATGGTGATGGAGACCGTTTAATTGCTATAGATGAAACGGGTACAGTTGTGGATGGAGACCAAATTATGTTTATCGTTGGTAAGTATTTGAATGCTGTTGGTCGTTTAAAGAAACAAACGATTGTGTCGACTGTTATGAGTAATATGGGCTTTTATAAAGCAGTAGAGAGCAATGAAATGAAGAGTATCGCAACAGCAGTTGGAGATCGTTATGTGGTCGAGGAAATGCGTGCGAATGATTATAATTTAGGTGGCGAGCAATCAGGCCATATTGTATTTTTAGATTACAATACAACAGGTGATGGTTTATTAACAGGTATTCAGCTTGTCAACATTATGAAAGTAACAGGCAAGAAATTATCTGAATTGGCATCAGAAATGAAAATTTACCCACAACGTTTGGTGAATGTACGTGTCACTGACAAGCATGCCGTTACAGAAAATGCAAAGGTTGCGGCTGTAATTGCAGAGGTAGAAGCAGAAATGGCTGGCAATGGTCGAATTTTAGTACGCCCTTCTGGTACAGAGCCATTAGTGCGTGTCATGGTGGAAGCGGCAACTGAAGCGGATTGTGAGCGCTATGTTGAGCGTATTGCATCTGTTGTACGTGCAGAAATGGGTTTAGCTGAATAAACATAATGGAACTCGACTTCTTTTTACAGGAAGTCGAGTTTTTTAGAACAAGTATTTGACGAATAGCATATGATTGAGTATGATGGAGAAGTTGATGAAAAGGTCCGACCTTGTCATACAACGAGCGCAAAAGGAGGAAAGATAGCGCAAAATCGGAAAACAATTATAGCGCCTGAGCTGAAGAAATCGGACGACAGTATCTTCAGCAGACGAGGTGGAGGTTTATCGAAAATTCGGCGGATGCCTCCCAATCGACATACCCGATTGTCAGTTTTCATTTTGAAAGCATTTGAGTGATCGAATGTACAGAAAATGAAAAAGGTATTGTATAAACAATAGATAAATAGAGAGCTTCACATATCGAATCATGCTATTCAGAGGGCTGGATAAGCATTATGGCAATGAGTGTATTTTGTATGTCCCTTTTCTTATAAAATGGTCATTACTTTTTACTTTCATTGAAAAATTTCGATAGGCTGAGGTTTAGTTTGTCATTGTACAAAATAGACAATATCGGAGGAATTGAATACTATGTGTGGAATTGTAGGTTATATTGGAGAAGTAGATGCAAAGGAAATTTTATTAAAAGGCTTAGAGAAATTAGAGTATCGTGGTTATGATTCAGCGGGTATTGCTGTTCGCAATGCAGAAGGTGTTACGATTTTTAAGGAAAAAGGACGCATTGCTGATTTACGTGAGGCTGTGGACGAGGAAATCACTGCAAATATTGGCATTGGTCATACACGTTGGGCAACACATGGTGTACCGAATCGTTTAAATGCACACCCACATCAAAGTACGTCAGGCCGTTTTACATTAGTACACAATGGTGTAATTGAAAACTATCATTTATTGCAACAAACGTATTTAAAAGGTATCCAGATGAAGTCTGATACAGATACAGAGGTTATTGTGCAATTAGTAGAGTTGTTTGTGAAGGAAGGTTTAACTACGACAGAAGCCTTCCGTAAAACATTGTCTTTATTGCATGGCTCCTATGCAATTGCTTTATTGGATGCGGAAATGGCAGATACGATTTTCGTTGCTAAAAATAAATCGCCATTATTAGTTGGTGTCGGTGAAGGCTTCAACGTCGTAGCTTCAGATGCAATGGCTATGCTACAAGTAACAGATCAATTTGTTGAATTGCACGATAAAGAAGTCGTTATTGTGCATAAAGAAAGTGTTGAAATTACAGAGTTAGACGGCACTGTAGTAGAGCGTGCACCGTATACAGCTGAGTTGGATATGAGTGATATTGAAAAAGGCACATATCCACACTATATGCTAAAGGAAATGGATGAACAGCCAACAGTTATTCGTAAAATTATCCAAGCATATGAAGGCGATAACGGAGAATTAACAATTGACACTGCTATTTTACAGGCATTGCAAGCGGCTGACCGTTTATATATTATTGCAGCAGGCACAAGCTATCATGCAGGTTTAATTGGTAAGCAATATTTCGAGAAAATGACTGGTATTCCTGTAGAAGTGCATATTTCAAGTGAGTTTGGCTATAATATCCCACTATTATCTGAAAAGCCATTGTTTATCTTTATTACACAATCAGGTGAAACAGCAGACAGCCGTCAAGTGCTTGTGAAAATTAAAGAGCTAGGCTATCCAACGTTAACAGTAACGAATGTTCCAGGTTCAACATTATCACGTGAAGCGGATTACACATTATTGTTACATGCAGGTCCAGAAATTGCAGTAGCTTCTACAAAAGCCTATGTAGCACAAGTAGCAGTACTTGCATTAACAGCTTATGTGACAGCACAGGCAAGTGGCAAAGGCTTAGAATTTGATTTAAAACAAGAGCTAGCAATCGCAGCAAACGGTATCCAAACAATGATTGATTCAAAGGATGTTTTAGAGGATATTGCGGAGGATTACTTAAAAATTGCACGCAATGCTTTCTTCATCGGGCGTAATGTGGACTTTTATGTCAGCTTAGAAGGTGCTTTGAAGCTGAAGGAAATTTCCTATATCCAAGCAGAGGGCTTTGCAGGTGGTGAATTAAAGCATGGTACGATTGCTTTAATCGAGGAAGGCACGCCTGTCTTTGCACTTGTGACACAAGAAGCGGTAGCATTAAATATTCGTGGTAATGTGAAGGAAGTAGTAGCACGTGGAGCATATCCATGTATTATTGCAATGGCTGGCTTAGAGGAAGCAGGAGATCGTTTAGTAATCCCTCATGTGCATGAGCTATTAACGCCGCTTGTATCCGTTGTACCAATGCAATTAATCAGCTATTACGCAGCATTGCACCGTCGTTGTGATGTGGATAAACCACGTAATTTAGCGAAGAGTGTTACGGTGGAGTAGGGTTGAGATGAGTTTTGGGTTAATTGTAGATTTTAAATAAAGTTATACCGTTTTAAAAAAAGATGTACCGTTTTGAAAAAAGTCATACTGTTTTTAAAAAAGTTTCACCGTTTCACCCCTTTGGATTAAACTAATTCAAAGGGGTGTTTTTATGTCTAAAAGAACTAGAACATCTAAAATTGAAAAGTGGATTAAAGAAGGCCGAGGTTCAGGGATTGGTTCGGATTATAAACCATGGTTAAACATTCAAGACGTTTCTTCACTTGGAAGGTCTACTCGCTTGAAAGGGATTAAAACTAATCGACAACATGAATTTTTATCTGATTTAGAACGAAACTATTTTTATTTAACTGAATATTCCGACTTTGTTGTCGATATTCGAGAGCAATTTCCTTTACTACCGTTGGAAGAAACAATTGTCATTGCAGATGAATTGGGTATTAAGCATCCTACAGATCCAAAAACGCATGAGCCAGTTGTGATGACAACGGATTTTTTATTAACTGTAGATAAAGGAGAAGGATTTGTTGAGCTTGCCAGAACAATCAAAATGAAGGACGAGCTGTTAAAAGAGCGCGTTATTGAGAAGTTTGAGATTGAACGTGTTTATTGGGAAAGAAGACAAATTAATTGGGGCATTGTGACGGAGCTAGAGATCCCTAAAGAAATGGCACGGAATATTAGTTATATTCATGACTATTACGATATTCAACAATATGATGCTTTTCAACACTTAAGTTTGCAGCACATTGAAGATTTAGCAATGGCACTGTTGTGGCGAATTTTAGAAAATAGTCATAGTGTAAGAGAAATTACAAATGCATTCGATAAAGACACACATATGCCTTTAGGAAGTGGCATGACGTTATTTTATCATTTACTTGCACAGAAAATTGTTCGCGTAGATATGTTAGAGCCATTAAATATAGAGCAACCAATTATTCTTCAATCGATTGATGAAGGCAAGCTGAAGAATGTGAAATACGGATGATTTATATTAATCAAGTGCTTCAATTTATAAAAGACTCACTCCGTATTCGCATAGTTGAAATTGAGGAGTCGTATGTATATATCGTTAATATTGATGCTAATACGTCTATGCCTAAAAAAGAGCTCTATTCATCGTTAGTAACGGACATAGAGCAAAAAGAATGCCTTATAATTGCCGATCCATTCGCGCGTGCTATCGCTGAAGATGAATTGACTAAGATCCAGATTCAGAAGAGAGATACAGATTGGGAAATCATTCAAACATATTGCCTAAAGCATATGAACAGTTTACTAAAGAAGAATGGTAGAGAAATAAAAATTAAAGAGATAGCTGAAGAATTGAATGTGACCCCTACAAAGGTCAAGAAGTTACTTAGCCGATACTGGCAACGTGGAATGAATAAAAATGCTATGTTGCCAGACTATGCAAACTCAGGTGGTCGTGGGAAAACAAAAAAACTAAGCAATGATAAAGTAGGTCGTCCACGTAAAGTAACTGTAAATGGTGAATACCGAAGCGGCATCAATATAACAGATGAAATTAGAACTCAATTTGAACATGCTATTAATAAATATTATCGGAAAGCCAATAACTATTCGTTAAAAGATGTATATCATTTTGTCTTGCGTGATTTTTATTCAGACCGTTATAAGGAAAACGGGGAAATTCAATATCGAATTTGGGAATCCAGTCGTATTCCATCCTACCAACAGTTTTATTATTGGTTCAAGAAATTAGAAGATCCTAAGAAGGACATTCAGTTCCGAAAAAGTGCTAAAGAATATGAAATAAAACATCGACCATTATTAAGCAATTCAAAAGTAGAAACGAATGGACCGGGCACACGCTTTCAAGTTGACGCAACTATTGCAGATATTTATTTGGTGAGTTCTTTTGATGTAAATCGAATTATTGGTAGACCTGTGATTTACGCTATTGTCGATGTTTACTCACGCATCATTACAGGCATTTACGTGGGTTTAGAAGGACCTTCATGGCTTGGGGCGATGATGGCTTTAGATAATATGGTCGCTGATAAAGTAGAATTTTGTAAGCAGTATAGTATCGACATTACAGAAGAACAATGGCCGATCTATCACCTACCTGAAATCATCATTGCAGACCGAGGGGAATTTGAAGGCTATGCAGTAGAAGGACTTATTAATAATTTAAATATCAAGATTGAAAATACAACAGCGTACCGAGGCGATTTAAAAGGTATCGTCGAGCGCAAATTTCGTACAATTAATGGCAAAGTGAAACAAAAAGCACCTGGAGCTATTCAAAAAGAATATAGAGAACGTGGAGATAGAGACTATCGGCTTGATGCTACACTGAATTTAAAAGAATTTACGACATTAATCATTACATTAATATTACAGCATAATCATAAAATCATTGATAAATATCCTATGGAAAAAGAAATGATAACAGATGGAATTGTGCCAACACCTATTAATTTATGGAATTGGGGTATTCAAAATCGTAAAGGTCGTCTTCGCACAGTAGATAGAGATATTTTACGCCTAAATGTATTACCACGTGGTCGAGCAACTATTTCAAGAGTAGGAATTAAGTTTAAAAATCTATTATATGGTTCAAAGCGAGGAATTGAAGAACAATGGTATACCAAGCTTAAAAATAAAAGCATTAGTATTGTGTATGATCCACGCCATTTAGACAAAATTTATATCCCGAATGATAACGGAATGGATTATGAAACGTGCATTTTATTAGAGCCAAGCTGGCAATATAAACTGGACCTTTTAGAGGATATTGTTTTCCAACAACAACTCAGAAATGAACTAGAGGAAGAAGAACGCTCTAAGCAAGTGCAACTGACCATTAATACAGATACGATGATGGACCAAATTATTAAGGTAGCAGAACAAAAAAAGAGAAAAGCGCAACATCAACCAACCAGTAAAAAGGAGAAACTTGCTACGATTAGAAATAATAAGACTATTGAAAAAGAAGCCAATCGTGCAGAAGAAAAATTTGATTTAACATCTACTGTGATAGAGCAACCAACAGAAATTATAGATTTTGTATCGCGAATTAAATTGGAAGAACAATCCAAGAAGAAATCGCCTTCACGGCTGATGGAAAAATTGAGGAGGAAGCGAGATGAGGAATTTGGCAAGGATGAATAATGTCGTCTTACAGGGCGATGTGAAAAAGGCTAACTATAAGCCACAAATGCTTATCGAATACACTCAAAATCCTTTTATCGAAGCGCTACCACCTATTTTTAGTGAAGATGATGTACTAAATCGATTTATAGTGAAACCACGTATTAGTGAGCGAGATAAGCAAAGTGAAACAAATATTCGTTATCATGTGCTAAAGCGTGTGAAGAACTTTATTCAGCCATTGCCAATTCATTTTGAAGTGGAGCGTCGCTTATCGACATTAATTCGTCGAGGCTATTTAGCTAGGAATCCTTTAGATAAAACATTTTTTGAAAGGATTCGAATGTTACATGAACTGCGAGAGGATGAAGAACAAGCCCATAAGTATATTGATGAACGGTTAAATCATATTCGCTCCACAGCAGATAGTTTATCGATTATAGGTATCTCAGGGATTGGTAAAACAACAGCGATAGAACGTTTGCTATTAATGTACCCTCAAGTAATAGAACATGAGGTATATGAGCGACAGCCATTTAATCGTACGCAAATTGTTTGGCTTAAAATCGATTGTCCTTATGATGGTAGTCTTTCTACGTTATGTAAAAGCTTCTTTAAAGCCATTGATGATTTACTAGGTACACGTTATTTAGAGAAATTCGGCTATTTAAATCGTGTTACATCAACAATGCTTTTGCATATGACTTCATTGGCAAGTATGTACGGTATTGGTGTCCTTGTTATCGATGAAATCCAACATCTATTGCATGCCAAAAATGACCAAGAAGAAATGCTAAACTTTTTTGTTACACTGTCCAATACAGTAGGTATTCCAACTATATTGATTGGTACATCGAAAGCACAGCAATTATTTAAAGGTAACTTTCGACAAGCTCGTCGTGCAGCGAGTGATGGGGCAATTATATGGGATCGCATGGCCGAAGATAGTGAGGAGTGGGAGTTCTTCTTAGAAACATTATGGGAATTACAATGCCTTAAAACTCGTTCAGAGCTTACAGAAGATGTTAAAAGGACTTTTTATGAGGAATGCCAAGGAATAACGTCTGTAGCTGTAAACCTCTTTATACTGGCTCAAGAAAGGGCTTTGTTTGATGAAAATAATGAGCGAGAAATTATTACATCAAAAGTGCTGAAACAAACTGCTAAGAAGGATATGAAAATTATTCAGCCAATGCTAAATGCGATTCGAAATAACGACTTTACGGCAATGTATAAGTATGAAGATATTATGATTAATTTGGATGAATTGATGATGAATCATAAGCAAAATACGGCCTATGAGGGGCGGATTAAGGCTGCGATGAAAGAGAGGCAGAATACTCTAGAATTTAAAAGACAAGATTTGATAGAGAAATTGAGTGTTGAAGTTATGACGATGGGTATATTTGATGAATTAAGTGTGATTGAAGTACAAAAGTTAATAAGAAGAGTAGTTAATAATTATCCATTTGAAATAGATTACAGTGTATTAAAGCTAGAAGTAGTAAAGCAATTAATTTCTCTGAATTCGGAGAAAAAGGAAAATCAAGCAAAGAATATAAAGGTAGAGCCAAAACTATTGCCATTATTAACAATAAGAGAACAGGCACTTAAAAGACAAATGTCACCATATACTCTTTTTGAAGAAAACGGCTATGTGAAAAATGGATTGAACGAATTTTATAGTTTAGGGAGCGAGAACTAAATGGTTATTTTTGAACAAGAATTAAATTGGGACTTACAAGAGTACAACTTTTTAGAAGATTTAAAGGATATCAACCTTTTAGGTGGTAAATATTTTGTTAATTTAAATATTGAAAATGACAAAAAATCTGTATTTATTTCATTGCTAGCACCTATCCGAGGTATCGAAAGATCTATAACATTAGAATTAATATTCAATAATATAGAAGTACAATTAGTAAGGATAACCTCTGTTGAAGAGGATGAAAATTTTAATAAATATGACTTACAAAACTTTTACTTTGAATATATTCAAAATGAACTTTTTAATTTAAGGGCAAAGAAAAAAACTAAATTTACAATTCGAAATTATAGAACTCTATTAAATTCATCTAACATTAATAGTATATATAAAGTTAATGGTGGGAAAAAATTTATATTTGGTCCTTTGCATGAAAATTATTTAGAAGAACCTTTAACAGAACAGATTATATATTTTGATATAGAAGTTGAAGCTAATAGTGTTATTACAGCAAGGTCAATTGCTCATAATGAAGTATCTGATTATGCGTCTTATTTAGCAGTGATATTGGATGTGGGAATTGATGATGTACGCTCAGAATATCTTACATTTGTCGAAAAGAGTAGTGGAGGAGACATTTCTTCTAAACGCCGTAGAACAGGTTTTATAGATGATTATTTTAAATTTGTTGTTAAAGATAATTTAAATGGATTGAGAACGTTGAAAGATGTAAACGATAACAAATTATCGGGTTATTATAATATCAGTGCTTTATCCAGTGCTGGGCCTTTAAGTGTAGTAAGTGGATATATAGGAGATGAAAATTTAGTTAATCAACAATTTATTAAACATAGGCTTATGAAACCGCCAAAAAATAATAGACCAGAGGAGCATGTAGAAAAAGATTTAAAACAAATGCATCTTGCTGGAAATTCAATTAATATTCCTTCATGTATAGGGGAATATTTCAAGGGTATAGAAAATTTGAAAGATATTCACTTTAGAAAATATGAGTTATTTAGAAATGCTTGCCGTTTATATAATTTGGGTTGCATTTTTCATAAATACTCACCAACTGCACATATTGCATATTTAACTTCAGCTGTGGAAACTCTGGCTAAAACAGAAAATAATAAATTTACGCCATTTATTAGGGATAACGTGGATGAGTTCAACAATGATTTATTGAATTTTATATATGGTAATGTTCGATCAGGACATTACCATTCTGGGGAATTCCCGTTTATGGAATATAAAATTAATCTTAATAATGCGATACAAACGGAATTTTTCATTGCACAGTCCGATTTTTTTGAAGCAAGACAATTATTAAGGAGTGCTTTTATAAATTGGATAGAAAAGAATATTATTAAATCTAGTTAAGGAGACAGTTATGCTACCTTTCTTCACAAACCCGTACCCAGATGAATTGCTATATTCAGCTATCGCACGTTACCATTTTTATAGTGGAAATCTTGATTGTAAAGATACATTAGAAGAGTTATTTGGCAGTCGTTCTGTGATACCAAGTGTGGAGATTGGTAGCAATTTTACCATTTTAGCAGAGAAATTAGGTCATCAGTATTCTGTAGAATCATTATTAACTAATCACACTATCTATCCATACTATGCTTCGTTTTTATCAAAGCAACGTCAGCAAGAAATTTTAGAAAATGTAAAAGGCGATGGACAAGGACTCTATACAAGGTTAGGAATAGTTGCAGGGGGTATATGCCGAAAAGACGGCTTATACTATTGTTCGACCTGTGCTAAAGCTGATGCTGAGTGCTACGGTGAGCCATATATTCATCGAGAACATCAACTACAAGGAATAGATTACTGCTCACATCATGAAATACCACTTAGAAAATACCCCAAAACAAACGATAGTCGTATTGAATATATTCGCTTTGAATTAAAACATATGGATTTATCACCATTATACGAAATTGATTCACATAAAGAGCTAGCTATTCACTTAGCCAAGCAAGCATATAAATTATTAAATTTGCCGTTGCATTATCTTTCAAGAGAACAAATTAATTCTAAATATCGAACTTTATTGCGAGAGTATAATCTCATTACATCTTCTAATAGAGTTCGTCAGCAAGAAATGTACCAAGCAATAAAATCAACCCTTCCTAATTCTTTTTTACAACGCTATGAGAGTGCTGTAAATAATAATGATGAATATAACTGGCTTAGAATATTAACTCGTAATTTAAAGCGTCATGTGCATCCTTTTCGCCACTTATTGTTTTTATATTTTTTACAGTACAGTGTAGAGAAGTTAGTAGATATAGATGAGGATGATGGAGCTTTTGGCAGGGGACCATTCTCTTGTTTAAATAAAGCAGCCGCACATTATAAAAAGTTTATTATATCCAATGTTATTGTAACTAGAGATTTTAAAACAAAAAACTTAATTGGTACATTTACATGCTCCTGTGGCTTTATTTATTCAAGAAAGCATACAACAGATATGTTCGAAATAGGGAGAATTAAAGCATTTGGGGATGTGTGGTTGGAAAAATTACATGATCTTCAACAACAAAATTTAAGTATCCGAGCAATAGCGAGAGAATTAGGAGTAGATTTTAAAACAGTTAAGAGGTATTTAATTGGAAATGTCGAAATAAAACAAGTAAAAAGTCATAGGGATAATGACGATATATTAGGTATATATAAACAGGATTTATTAAAGGAAATTAAAAAACATCCAAATTTATCTCGAACAGCCCTGCGAAACAAATATAAAAAGCAGTATATGTATTTATATCGCTATGACAAAGTATGGCTAGATGAGGCCTTGCCTGAACGACGGTATGGACAAAATACAATAAAGAAAGTCAATTGGGCTAAACGGGATCAACAATATGTACAAGAGATTAACAGGCTACATCAAAAATTATTACAGTCAGAAAAGCCGATTCGTATTACAATATCGAAAATTGGTAAGAGCTTAGGCACACTTGCAAATTTAGAACAACATCTAAACAAGCTACCTAAAACGAATAAATTATTAAATGATATTGTAGAGTCTGTAAAAGACTTTCAACTGCGGCGTTGCTATAAAATTATTGATGACTTATTAGAGAATGACCAGGAAATTTTTTTATGGCAGATACAACGAAAAGCAGCGATTAAATCCCATCATTTTCATGCAATACAGCCTATGCTAGAGAGCTATATAGAAATGAAGCAGGAGGTGACAAACAATGAACGAACAACAAGTTAAATTGAAAAACTGGCCATTTAAAAATGGAGAGAAGGCACAATTAATTTGGATAAGCTCTCCTTTTCAATATGAAAAGAAAGTCATGATTCATGCCTATTTTAGAGCGAAAGGTAAGACAGAAAAACTATTAGTTGATTGGGGGACACTTCCTGCATTGGCAATCCAACATTTCTATTTGGATGGTGATATTAGAAAAAGCATTCCTCCAAATGAAACAGAGGGAGTTGAGATTACTATTTATCCAGATATGGTTAGCTTACATGAAAAAGAATGGGAGATCTTTGGAACAGACGATAAAGATATTTCAAGGAGCTTTATTGTTAAGCAAGGAAACCGAACCTATATCCTGCCATTAATTGAAGTTGTTCGTAGCATATTAGCACCCAATCGATTTCTACTATATAGGCTTTTTGAAGCGAATTCATTCCCTCAATATTTTATTGAGAACTATGAGTACAATAAGATTAATTTAAATTTTTCTTCACAATATCATCGAAAATATACACAATCCAGTTTTCTATATCAACTTGTCTGGCTTCTTACAAATCAAGATTTGCGAAATGTATTTGAAAATGTAGCATATATATTTAATAATACTGGCATTTTAAAGTTTGATTGGTCATTTAAACAACCCATTACAATTAAAGCTGTAGTGAAGCCAAATGCAAACGGTGGCACAGTATTAAGAGTTTCCAATGTGAAGAATAAACATATCCCTTATAGCGAGGTCTTCTTTAGTCATCCAGAAATAGTTCGAAGTGAAAAATCAAAAGAAGCTAAGAAATATACATTACATACAAAGAAAAAGAATCTAAATGGTCAACAAGAGGAGCTAATGCTAGATGAAGAAATAGAGGGAACAACAGACAACTTTGACATCATTGAAATGGACAATCAAAAACATGAATATATTGCGATGCCTAAAATAACTAAGGTCAGTAGAGGAACTAACAAAAAGCGAGATTTTGAAGATGAAAATACCAAAAGGCGATTTATTAACGATGAAGGTAAAAGATCGTCAGCAGATACAGGTGGCAATCATCTAACAAGAGGATTAGAGCAACAGTCATTAATGGATATTCAAATTGATGGTGAATTAGGTGAGTTTATAAAAGTGATGAGGGTGTTGCAAGATTTCCCAGAAGTGCAGTCAATAAATATTATTCAAGGGAGTTTGAAGGAGTTTTCTGATACGAAGCGTTTTGTTTATTTGAGTGATGGAGTGACTGAAAGGAAGTATGTGATTGCTGAAATTAAGTTATTGTTTGATAAGGAAGCTAGTGTGATTGAGATTGAGCGGAAGGGTAAAAGAATAGCGACTTTGATATGTTTTTTTAATAGTTATACAAATAGAATATATACTTACACAGAAGTGCTAAGTAGAGTAATTAATAATGCTGGAGTATGGGGAAAACAGCAACTAGAGAACAATAATATTAAATATACAACTTTAAGGCATGGTAAGAAAAACTATGAGCACAGAGCAAACTTATTGTGGAATAAATTCACAAGTACTATGTGAAAAACTGTATAGATACTTATAATCGAATACAGAAGTATATAATATGTTATAAAGTTTATAAGTATCAAAAAAGGAAGGTAGTGTTTATGTGGAGAGTCATATTTCAATAGATTCTAGAATAATCAGTCATCTTGGAGAAATGCTAATTTCAGACGAAAAAGTAGCCTTATTAGAATTGGTGAAAAATTCTTCAGATGCTGATGCTTTAAAATGCGAGATAGTGATTGATACAATTGCAGAAAATGAATACGGTAAAGGTCTAATGATTGTTGAAGACAATGGAAATGGGATGAATCGTCATATTATTGAAAGTGGGTTTTTAAGAATAGCGACATCATTTAAACAACAAAACCAGAAATATTCCTATATATTTAACAGGTTAGCTTTGGGTAGCAAGGGTGTAGGAAGGTTAGCTTTAAATAGATTGGGTTACTTTATAATTGTTGAAACAAAATTAAATTTAGAGATATTGAATAAATTAGATGATACGCTCATTTTAAATAATTTTGGAGTAACGGAAAAACAAAAAATAATTGAAGAAAATGAAAATTATTATTATAGATTTGTTCTTAATTGGAGTGACTTTGAGGTAGACTCATTAACCTTGGATTCAATCCCGATAGTTATTCAAAAAATACAGGATGAAAAAATTAAATTTTGTGGAGAAAGTCATGGAACTAGAATAACTATTATGGGGTTAAAAGGTAATAATTATTGGGAAAAGAAGGAAACTAAAGTAGAGCTTGAAAAAGATGTCTTGGCTTTTATGAACCCTTTCCAAGATAAGAAAGCAAACTTTTCAGTAAAAATTGATTTAAATAAAGAGATTTTTAAAAGCGATTTGTATGATAAAACGAGAATTGAAAATATAGCTAGTTCCAAGACTAAATTTAAATTTAATTTACTGAGTAAATTTGTTGAATTTGAAATTACTAGGAGCCTTCAATATATTGAGGGGTTAGTATCTAATATGAGGAAGAGAATGGAGGATTTAGGGTTCGAATTAAAAGATACAATTAACTTTGAAGAACTTTATAAAAAACACTGTAATGTGAAACCGTTTCGAATTAGTATTTTAGAACAAGATATAAATAAGAGATACTCTAAGGTAAATTTAAAAAGTTTATATCAAGATGATAAAGGAGAATATTTTTTACCAGGCGACTTTGAAGGAGCAATTTATGCTTTTTCTCGATCATCTACTGAAATTAAAAAGTTATTGGAGAGCATTTCAGGAGTGAATTTATATAGAAATAATTTTAGGGTTATGCTTGGTGAACAGAAAGATTGGCTTGGTTTAGGCCACATAGAGCGAACATACTATAGAAACATCTACTCACCGAATAATGTAGTAGGTTATGTATATATAGATGGCGAGGAAAACTTGGAAAAATTAGCTGAATTAACTAATAGGGAGGGTTTAAAGCAAGATGAGTACGGGAAGAATTTCCTAACCTTAATGAGAGATTTTATAGCCATAATAATGACTTATGAAGATGATAAATTTAGAGAGATATTTGAATTACCGAGTTCTATGAGATTAAATAAGTTAAAAAGTAATGAAATAATAAGTTTTGATGATGGGTTAATTAAATTTCAGAAAATAGAAGATTCTTTTGGCAAATTCAAAGAAACAATTGATGAAAAAACAGATTTGTCTGAGAAGAAAATAGCTAATTTAATTCCTTATATTGAAGGTGAGAAAGGGATAGAAGTTTTAAACTTGGTAACTACTGACATAAAAAAGGAAATCACGGAAATAAAGTCACACATACAAAGTTTGGAGAATGATCAACATAAAAAATATAATCAAATTGAATTAGAGAGAGAAAATCTGGAGCAATTTTATCCATTAATTGGTGCAACAATCGTAGCGGAGACCCTAGCTCATGAAATTACAAGATTATCAAATGGTATTAAATTTAGTTCTTTACAATTGAGAAAGTTGTTATTTAATAATGAAGAAGTATGGAGAAAGGCAGAGAGAAATTTATCTTTAATTGATTCAAATACAAAATTTTTAAACCGTTATGCTGCTATGCTCGATATTAATTCATATTCAAAGAGAAGAAGATATGAGGTTATAGATTTAAAAGAGTATTTATTGTCTACTTTTGAAGACTCACCTTTGTTATCATATAAAAATATTAATGTGAATCTTGAAATAAAAGGGGAGGGTTTTAAACAAAAAGTTGTTAAAGAAGGATTAAAAATAATATTTGAAAATTTAATTATTAATTCAGTATATTGGTTGAGTAAAATGCAGATTAATAATCCTACGATTAATATTCAGTTTAGAAATAATAACAAAATTCAATTATGGGATAATGGTTTTGGTATTCACAATGATATTTCAGATAAATTATTTGAGCCTTTTGTAAGTAATAAGCCTTTAAATGAAGGAAGAGGCATGGGTTTGTATATTGTAAAAGAAATGTTGAAAGAAGTTAGTGGAGATATTCAATTATTAAATGAAACTAATTCACATGATAATAGATATAAATTTGAAATTATATTTAGAGGAGAGTTGCAATAATGAATCTAGCTGAGTTTTCAATAGACAAAGTAGTAATAATTGATGATGCATTTATAAGTAGAGACACAGCTTTAAATAATGTAACAGATGAGATTATCAATTATTTGAGAGAGTATGAAGTGGAGTTTGATGATTATAAAAGTAATTATCCAGAAGCAGCGTTGAAAGATTTTTTTGAATCCATAGAAATGGAGGATGCAGAAATAGAATTTATCCTTGAAGCAACAAAAATGAATTACAGTTATTTTACTGAAGTTTTAGATGATGAAAGGAGTGTTGAATGGTATTTACCTAATGAATTTTTAGAAAAAATTAATAGTAGCTATTCATATAGTGATGAAATGTCGATACTTTTTGTAGTGGATAAACGTCTTGAAGGAACTAAAGAGAGATATTATGATAAATTAAAAGAAGTGTTACAGAGTATCTCAAAAATGTTAGAAGGAAAAGATAATAGATATCTTTTTATATATACTTCACAAATAGAAAAGTTTAAAAATTATTCAGATGTGAATACTTATTTAGAAAAACTTAATTTAGACAAGGATACTGCTGATAATCTAGCTCTTCATTTAAATTTCGTTGAAAAGAATGTAGAGCTAGAAGAGGGGAAAATTAATACTGCTGTTTTAAAGTCTCAAAAAGCGAACCTTTTATCAAAATTTAATACAATTCAAAGAAATACAATGCATTCTATTTTGCCCAAGGTTTGGGAAGTTAATAATAATGAATTGTTATTACACTATAATTATTTATCTGAAGGACAACATATCGACGAAATTTTGTATTCAATTTATAAAAATAAATTTGAAAATGTTTATTTGGATGAAATAAAGTCTACTGAGCATAATATAATAGCATCTCTAAGGAAATTTATTCATAAACATATTGAAAATACAGCAGATATAGAAACGTATAATTTACAAGCAAGAATAATTAAGGAATTAAATCATAGTATTAATAAACCAGAAGACTTACACCAAGTATATAGAAGTGATGATATTAGCTATGGGGATTTAATTCAAGTTGGTAGTAAATTATACATGGTATGTTCCCAAAATTGTGATATAACTGTAAGAGCTAATGGAAAAAGAGTAGATTCGGAATTTTTGCTATTGGAAATCAAAGAAACTAATACTCAGATTAATTCGAAAGAGATATCCAGAATTTTAGAAACAATTTTAAACTATTCTTTTAGAAATCATAATAAAAAAACTACTTTTTTAAATGAATTGTTAATTCTGTCTGAATTCAAACAGTTAATTAACAATGAGGCTATACTAGCAGAACTTAATGATTATGTTAATACAAAAAAAGAAAATCAAGAGAATTATAAATTTAGCTGTACTGATTTTTTAGCAGAGAAGAAGGGGTATAGCTATAAATCCAAAACTATCTATAATAAAATACCTACATTTGTATTAGATTCCTTATTGTTAGAATCTGATGATGGAATCAAAGTTGATAAGGATGTTATAAATAATAATCAACATATTCGCTATGCAATGAAAAAGGCTATTAATAATGGTTTTGAAGACTTTAAAAAGAAATTTGATAAATGGAACGTAGATATAGATATAGGGAAATTTTTAGGGGAACTATTATTTGAAGGATTAGAGATAATAGATGCGGTAGATGAAAATAGAGAATTAAAAAGTTTGGAATTTAAAAGAATCAGAAGAATAGGTAGAATAAAGCAAGATGAAGCTCAAGCAATTCATCAAGCATACGTGGAGAATTTAACACGAATAGCAGTTAATAGTTCCCCAATTATCTAATTCTAGCAGTTGTTAGAATAAAAATTCCTTTTGTACTTTAAACTATTATTTAGTAACCCAATTTTTAAAGGTATATACATAATTAATTGGAGTAATGTGGAAAACTGAATTCCTGGATTTTAAATAAGATATGCCGTATAATATAACCAACTAAATAGCATTATATGTTTACCGCATGGCTTTTAATCCATGCGGTTTAGTCCTGGGTTTGATTTTAAATGGAGGTAATCTTTTGATAGTAAAAAATATTAAGCATTATGAAGAATTAGATAATATAAATTTGGATTATCAAGGAGAAAATCGTTCAGCTTCTTTTTTAGAAAGAAATAATAGTGTACTTTCATATCCAGCTAAATTAGTGCCACAATTAGTAGCTGATATTATTAAACATATCGCAAATGAAAGAGAAATAAAAACAATATTAGACCCCTTTGTGGGAAGTGGGACAACGGCACTTGAAGCAAATTATTTAGGATTTGATTTTTATGGAACAGATTTAAATCCATTAGCAATTTTAATTGCTAAAACAAAAGTATTGATATTAGAACGTAATGATGAAATTATAGGTATCATAAGTGACTTTTTAACAGAAATTTCAATAGAGTATAAACCTACACTAAAAGTTGATATTGTAGATTTTAAGAATATAGATTATTGGTTTAAAAAATCTAATATTCATGAAATTTCATATTTAAAAAATAAAATTAATTTATTTATAGAAAAACAAGATGTGAAATTACAAGAAATATATAGTCTAATTTTATTGAGTTCTTTAAGCTCTTGTATAAAGGCAAGTTCCTTAAGTAGGAATAGTGAATTTAAATTATATAGAATGTCTCCAAGTGATATTGAAAAATTTCAAATAAACTCTATTGAAATGTTTGAGAATAAAGTAAATGATTTATTAGATAACATTATAAATATTACAATACAGCGAAAGAGTAAAAACAATGTTGAAATAAGACTAAAAAATGCAAAAAATTTGGATTTTATTAATGAAGAATTTATAGATTTAGTTATCACCTCTCCCCCATACGGAGATTCAAGAAGTACGGTAGCATACGGACAATTCTCTAGATTATCTATACAATGGTTAGGGGATTTATTAAGTAAATTCCTAAGTATCCCCATTAGTAATGATAATTGTGATGAATTGTTATTGGGTGGTAAATATTCAAGTATTGATATTAATGAAGAAGTTATTCTAAATACTTCTGATACACTCCGAAATCTTTTTCAGGAAATAGATTTGATAATTAATGAAGATTTAGTAACTTTTAATGGTATTTTAGAAGAGGTTAATAGAATTATTGAAAATGTAAATAGTAATAAAAAGGTCCAAATTAAAGATTTAAATGAAAAATTTTTTGAATTAATTGATGAAAGAGTTCGGTTAGATTATGTTAGAAGATTTAATAAAGAAGCAATATTATCTAAAAATGAAATTAAGTCAAGAAGTGTCTTAAAAAAAAATGAATATATAAAAATGATTTTTACGGATAATTTTTATATTAAAGATAACAATATTAAAGAAGATTTTATAGGAAAAATAGGTTTAGTGAGAGAAACTGTAAAAAGAAAAATAATATCTACCCCTAAGAGAAAAGATGAGATATTAAAGTTTTTTAAAGACTTGTTCGTAGTGGTATTAGAAACAGATAGGGTCTTAAAAAATGGTGGTATTCAAACATGGGTAGTTGGTCATCGAACTATTTTTGGTAAAATTCAAATTAATATGAAGGAAATATTGCTTGATTGGTTTATAAGCCTAGGATACATAAAAATTAGTGATTTATCTAGGGACTATTCTTTTAAGCGACTCCCTCATCATATTAATTCTACGGTAAATAGGAATGATAGAATTCCTACAATGATGAAAGAGCATATACTCATAGTGCAAAAAAATAAAGAAGTTTAATCAAACTTTTTTATAAAATTTAAAATTAGTCTAAAATAAAACCTGTGCATTTTGATCAATCATTATTCAAAATGTATGGGTGTCTTCTATATATAAAATCAATGTTTACAACATCTTTTTGATCAAACTTTATTTCAAACCAACATTAATTGTGTTTGAATAATAAAGTTGTTTAAAATATAAAAAAGTTGTTTAAATATTTGAATAATTCACATCCGCTCGCTTATAATTAAAATAAGCGAACGGATGTTTTTTTTGTTCTTCAGGGAGGTTAAACATGAGTATTCAATTTAGCAATTACGCTAGTGTAAGCGATTATAAAGATAGAATTACTAGTTCAAGCCAAGTTTTTTATGCCAATAAACTTACATTAATAAGAGGTGCAATTACAGCAGGTTTGGCACCCAAAGCTCATCTCAATATTACTAGGGAAGTATTAGAGTGGAAAATTGCTACTATGCTTGCTTTTATAAATACAAGTTCACCATTTACTATAAAAAACGTATCTGATTTAGAAACAAGTGAAAAAGTAACAGTCGCCTACTTTATAGGGATGGTCTTTGCTCAAATTCAAATGCAAAAAATGTATAATGTAAGACATTTAATGCATTTGAAAAGTGACAATATAACCGTAACATCTTCACCGGGAGATTTGAAAAATCCAGATCTATGGGGATTAGATTATATCACTGGTCAATCGTATTTAGTAGAAGCTAAGGGGTCAACGAAATGTAGTGAATATTTTAGTAACTCTTATGTCAATAAAGCCGAAATACAGCTTAATGCGATACTTCAGATTCACTATAATTTAGGTGGGCACACGACAACATATGACCAAGCTAGTTTTAATTTAAATAAATTAATTGTAGCTACGCATCCAAATATAAATGGTGAAATAATGCAACATGTTATTGATCCTAAAAATGAAGAACAAAAAATTTTAGATATAAATGGAGATGAGATGGTGTATAAACATTATGCTCATCTAGTTAAATTTATAAATAATGAGAAAGCCAAATCAATTGAAATAAACAATATTTCTGGTGTCAAATTTAAAATGATTGATTTAGATTCTTTCAATTGTTCTATAGGTATAATGGAAAATATTTATGAAATATTAAAACCTTATACAAAAGTAGAAAATTTGACAGAAGCAATATTAAGCAATCTACATCAAGAGGTAAATGATAGTTTGGATGAATTAGATAAATTAATAAATAAGATACCTGATAATGATAAGTTTTCAATTGGAATAGATGGAATAATTGTTATTGAGAAAAATTAGGGAGTGATTTAATGCCAAAACGTCAAACCGGTTGGACTGAAGCAAAAATCTCTCGGTATATCAAGGAAGGTAGAGGGCAAGGTGAACTTGCTCTTTACAGGCCTTGGTTAACAATTCAAGATGTACCTTCTAGTGGTCGAGTGCATCGTTTCATTGGATGGAAAACAACGCGTCAACACCATTTACTTTCGGATTTAGAATTTAATTATCATTGCTTTTGCGATTGGGCAGAAAATGTAATTGATATTCGTGAACAGTTTCCCTTAGAACGAGAGCTAACGTTAAAAATAGCTGAGAATCTAGGTATTATGCATCCGACTGATAATAAAACAAACACCCCTATTGTGATGACTACGGATTGCTTCTTAACTATGCGAGAAGGCACTTCAATTGTTTATAAAGCACGGACTCTGAAATTTGAAAAAGACCTTAATGACGAAAGAGTTATCGGAAAATTCGAAATAGAGAAGTATTATTGGGAGCAACAAGGCATTGATTGGGCGATTGTGACTGAGAAAGAATTACCTGCAACTTTCATCAGTAATTTAAAGTTATTACGTGATGCTTATTTTGTTAATGACGCTGAGATAATTGATTTATTAATGGAGGACTGGAATAGTTTTACTGATTCTATCCTTGTAAACTTACAAGCGTTTGATATGAAATATAATTTTGAGATAGGAACAGGTATTAGCTTATATAAGTATGCTTTAGTAAAGAAATTATTAAAAGTGAATATGCATGAAAAAATAAACTTAAATGAAGATGTTTCAAATGTAATAGTCACGACTTTATCTGACTCTAAAAAGAGGTGGGCTTAATGAATTTTTATGTTAATGAAATTTTACAGGCCTGCCAACAAGAAAAAACATATAGAATTCTTTGGATTGATTCAGGCAATGTCATTATGTACATTTTAGAGCTTAATAATGCTAAAGCTTTTCCTGAAAAAAAGTTGGTATCTGAAATAAGCGATTTGATAGTTATTGGTGAAATGAAATCAGCAATTAGTTTAGCAAACCGAAACTAAAAGCATCTAAAGAACGCACGGGTACATTGTTAAAAATCGTAGAACAAGCAAAGAAAAAGAAATAGTCGAATTATGAATTATTGAAGGAAGCAGGATATATCAAATGGCCTTTGGATGAATTTGCAATGTAGGAGGAGCTAGGAGAAATATTAATCCTTTTGAACGAGAACGTCACGAAACACCTTTATTAAGAATATTAGTTCATACAGATTCATTTATAAGTTCAAATAATGCCATTAATTTGGATAAATTAATATTGTTAAGCCAATTTGAATTTTTACAGGTCAATTTTACTCCTACACAAGATGAACGAGTTAATAAAAAGTTTGAAGAAGATAAAATTAAACCAATTCAATTTTTAACGAGGTTTGCAGAAGATAGAAATCAATTTTTAACTTCCATTACTATATTTATGGGGGGCGATTCTTATATTTCAACCCTAATACGTGCACATAAGAAGCAATATGAGTTAGATAGTCCAGTAATTATGAAGAGCAAAATTTTATTGAAAGATTTATATGCAGCAGATTCGGATCAATTTGACTTTTTTATTGTAAGTGAATCTGACGATATTTTGAAAAGTAAATTTAAAAGTGGTAAGGAATTAAACTTTAATGATGCGTTTAAATTGATCAGAATTATATTGGTTAATAATGAATATTGTTATATGGTACCGAGATAAATGAAGGATATTATTATCTCTTTAGGTTTAAAAAAGTATTTATCAATTTTCAAAATGTTTGGACCACAGTATTAAATTTAGAAGAAAATATAGGATATAGTAAGTTAATTAACCAATTTGATAGTCTTTTACAAAGACTAAACTTTATTTGTCGAGCCATTGATAAATTGAGTTTTGAAGCATTAAAAAACGCAAATAATGATACGCAAGATAATATTTTATATCATTTTGGGAAAGTGCATCAGCAATATTTTACGCAGCAGTTCAAACACTACTATGGAGAAGAATTTTTAACATTAATGGATTGCAATTCTGATGAACATTCTGGTACGTCATGGCTAAGAAGCATTGTTAGAAAACACCGTAAGGCATTTCATCCGGTGCAGCATCTATTGTTACTACAGTTTTTGAACGTTTCATTTAAAGATCTAGGGAATTTTATAGGTAAGAAATATGAGCCGTTTGGACAGGCACCTTATTATTGTTTAAACCCAGCGGCGGATCATTATAAACAGCGTATTATATCAAACGTTACTATAACGACTTGTACGGATACTAGAAAACCTGTTGGTACATTTAGTTGCGAATGTAAATTTGTTTATTCAAGATGCGGTCCAGATGAAGATAAAGCAGATTCGTTTAAAGTGGGAAGAATAAAGAATTTTGGTTCAGTGTGGCAGGCTAAGTTAATGCAGTTAGCAACTAGTGAATTAAGCCCGTATTGTATTGTACAAGTTTTAGATTGTGATTATGCAACGGTGCAAAAATATATGTCTAATTTAAAAGGTAAATCTTCAAATAAAGTTGAGCTTCCGATGGATTTACGCATTCAAAAAGAAGCTGAGTGGCTCAAGTTGATAGAAACATATTCTGATTTTACCGTTACGCAATTAAGAGAAATCAATTCAGCTTTATATGCTTGGCATTATCGTAATAACCTTAGTTGGTTAACAGAAAACCCTCCTAGAATGAAAGAAAAAATTACAGTCAATAACTGAGTGGATTGGGGTAAGAGGGACTTAGAAACCCTTCATTCGGTAAAGAACACGATTCAAAAATTATATGCGATTGAAAAGTTCGTATACGTCAATAAAAGTAGAGTGGCAAAGGAAATCGGTCAACTATCACTACTTGAAAAACTATTAGATAAGCTCCCACAAACAAAGACTTATTTCGATAAACATTTAGAAACATGCGAGCAATTTCAAATTCGTCGTATTAAATGGGCTTGTAGAAAGCTTTACATGGAAGATGGAAACAATGTAACAACATGGAAAGTTCGCAGATTAGCAGGGCTAAGAGAGAAAGTAAGCTATGTTGTAGAATTAGCTTTAGAAAATGAAATAAAACTTTATCAGCAAGGGGAAATGCAAAAAGAAATTAAGACCATGGACTTTTGGTAAGGATAAAGAAGTAGTTTTGAAATGGATTGGTAATGTTGAAATTAAAGATAAACAGTGGAGAATTAGGGCCGCTTTTGAAGTAGATAGTCAACTTGAAATGTTAGACTTTCCGATTGCAGCATTATAGTTGTTACGAGTAGGTGCATTTTATAAAGATGGTCAACTAATGGATGCTAAGACTACCGGTATTATTTATGACATTAATATACACCTCAGTTGGATCAATATAAAGTTGTGAGGTCCTTAGATGCTTGTACGGCGTTTGGTTATTACTTGCATAAGATGCCTGAGTTGATGTTTCAAAATGTTTTTGAATTTACGGTGAAAGGTAACAAATATTACCTTCTACAATTTGAATTTATTCGTGCGGTATTTGCAGTTAATAAAGTAGTGAAGAATGCAATGGTGCAACCTAATATATTAGAGTTTTTGGTGAAAAAATCCTGCTTCAATAACTATAAAGCATATTTAGAACTTGCAGATGATATTCCACATGGGATTGTGAACGATGATAACTTTTACGGTATTTTGCATGGCTATATTTTAGTCCAGAGATAAAAGCCTCGTTTAGAATCCATTTATACAAAAATTAAAGCTAAGATGAACAATGGGGAGTTTTTTAAATTAGAAGTTCAGCTCCCTAGCAGTATCGACACTCAAATTCATTTTCGGGGAATCCAAAATGGTAACAAGTTTTTGATTTTGCAATGGTTAGGTTCAAATTTAGAAGGAATTACCTTCAGTGATATAGAAGTTAAACATAAGTCATTTAAGAAAAGGATTGATGCACAAGGTAAGCGGAAATATAGAAAATTACATCAACAAAGTGGTTTTGAGAATATCTTAAATGATAATCCCACTGAACGTTCAAAGCAGGATACCCATCAACCAATAGAAGATATATTAGGTACACAATTTGATTTTGGAAATCCTGCAAATGTATATAGAGTATTTGGCGATATTTAAGATGTAAACAAAGGTGATATTTATATTTCTAATCAAGGTCAAGGTGGTGGCATTCAAAAGCAACAGCAACAAATAGTAGGGCTTGATGAATTGGTTTATGGAGGAACAATCCAACCTATTGATTTAAAATTATTAGATGTCACAAAGGATATTAGAGGACAAGGGTTAGAGGATTTTATAAAAATGATTCGAGCATTCTATATGGATTACAGGCAGTATTTAATTTCATTAAACTTTGTTTATCTACCGAAAGGACGTAAATTTTCTTATATCACATCTAATACAAGACGAGTAGCTGTAATTGCTAAATTTAAAGATAGAAATACGGGATTATCTGCATATCTTATAGAAGTTGCAAAACCAGATAACAAATCATTACTAACGCTAATGATTAAAAAATTACCTGAAGCTAGAGCAGAATTTATTATCCAAGAAATTTTAAAAGGATTGATATATAGTTCGGACACTTGGGATAGTAAAAAGTTAAAAAAATATGATCATGTACGAATTAAGCAGGAAAATAATAGTATCGATTGGGCTAGAAGAATTAAGGTTATCTATAATTAGTTATCTGAAAGGAGATAAAATATGTTAGAAGTTAAATATGATGCTTTATTTAAAGAGGATTTAAAAAGTACAATTAATTTATTTACAGGTGCAGGTTTCTCTATATATGCAGAGAATGAGTTCGGAAAAAAATTACCTTTAGCTGATGAATTAAAAGATTTATTGATTGAAGAATTCAGTAGTTTACCATTAAGCAAAGATATGGATTTACCAATGGTATGCATGTTAATTTCAAGTGAATACCCTGAAGAATATAGAGAGTTTCTTACCAAAACATTTAAAGTGAAAAGTCTAAATCCAATATATTTTAATCTAAATAAACTTAATATTAAACATTTTTACACTACGAATATTGACAATATTGCTTCGGTAGTAGTTAGTGAAAATAGTAAACAATATTTAAATGATATTTATATTAATTCAATAAATAAATCACCTCAGGCAATAAATTATTTTCCGGTGCATGGTAGTGTAGAAAATGCTCAAAGTGAATACATATTTGATACTATTCAGTTAGCTGATACAGGTAATGATTCAAATATTGGGTTTACTGTTTTAACCAGCCAATTATTAGAAGTACCAACGATCTTCATAGGTTATAGTTTTAAAGATTTATTTGCATGGAGATCATTAAAGAAAATTCTTGGTAAAAATGAAAATGGTACAAATATGTGGGTACTTATTAGAAGAGAAGAATTATCTAGTGCCCCATTCTATGAAAAGTTGGGTTTTAAAATTTTGATTGGTGATACTAAAGATTTTTTAGAATATCTAGAAGATGTAGAAGTAGAATCTTCAAGAACTAAATTAGTTAATATCTTGCCTGAGTATTCATTTGAAAAGTTGGTTAATACAACCTCTGTAAGAAAAGTGGAAGATTTTTTTGAAGGGTTTGAACCGACCTGGAATCAAATTACTCAGTCGGATATTAAAATGCTTTCTTTTTTATATGAAATAGAAAATTTATGTTATAAAAATAAACATATTGTAGTAACCGGTATGATTTTTTCAGGAAAAACAACTGTAGGAATGCAGTTATTATACCGATTTATTAATTCTAATAAACCAGCATATTTTTTAAGAAAACCTCCTACCCTTGCGGAAGCTAAATGGATAATTAAATCTGTTAATGAGGTTGAATTAGATTCTAAACCTATCTTAATTATAGATGATTTTTGTAGTTCTTTTGAGGGTGTAGAATTATTGATGCAATCAAAGAAAGTACAAATTATTGCATTCGACAGGTTTTATAATTATGATTCCCTCCACTCAAGATTCGAAAAATATAATATCGAATATTTCGAAATCACAGAGATTTCAAATGCTGATTTGTCATTAGTATGGGATAGTATTCCTTTTTCAATTAAAAATCGTAGAAAGAAGTTTCAAGTATTAGAACAATCTAAAACAATATTTGAAGTAGTAGATGGTTCTTTAAAACACGACGAGCAGGTAGTAACTAGAGTTCGAAAAATGTTACAAAGTTTAAAATCGAACAAAAAATTATTAGAACTTTTAGTATTAGCAGCATATTTTCAAAGAGCTAAGTCTTATTTATCTATGGATGTGTTAATTGCCTACTTTAATACAGGAGATTACAGTGAAATATATTCTTTAATTCAGGCATTGAAAGATCAAATTATTGGCGTATCAAATGAGGAAATTTTACATCAAGATCAGGACTATTATGTTTTGAGATCTACAATATATGCATATAAAATAATTGGTGAAGTTGATAAAGAAACTTTATCAGAAGTAATTATGAAAGTAGCAACAAACGTTCCTAATAGTTATATATATCGATACGATATTTTTAGAAAGTATGCCTATGATAGTGAATTGATAAAGAAAGGATTTTGGAAGTTAGAAGATGGGATTAAGCTATACAATATAGTTTATGATAAGCAACCTAATATGTATCT
Source organism: Lysinibacillus piscis (assembly GCF_026012395.1). GTDB lineage: Bacteria > Bacillota > Bacilli > Bacillales_A > Planococcaceae > Lysinibacillus > Lysinibacillus piscis. The sequence goes on along the minus strand of NZ_BRZA01000003.1, from coordinate 294,754 downwards.
TTATCAACATGCAGCAATTTATGCTCGAGATAAAAATGATTTTGAGTCAGCATTTAAGTATATTAATAAAGCAATGGGAATGTCTTATAAGAGGGTTTTTTCTATTCATAATGTTTATGCAACTATATTATTTAAATCTAATATTGGAAAGGATATAAGATACCCAGATGTAAGAGAACAGATTAGAGAAAGTATGTCTATTCTAGAGAGCTGCATAGAAGATTCATTAGGAAAGGCCTACCACGCAGTTACTTACGGAAAGCAAAGTATAGAATACTTTAAAAAAGTGAATGATGAAGTTGCTTTTTCTTATTTAGAAAAAGCTAAAAAGATTTTAAATCAACAGCTAGTATCACTTCCTGATGAACAAAAGAAAAATAAAAAGGATGTTGAGAGAACTTTAAAAGAGATTAATAAAATAGTTAAATTACCTATATAAATTAAACGACTTTTTTATTCGTGGGTTCGTAGATAGATTCAGAATAATTATAGTTTTAAACAACTTTAAAATTACCTATCAAATTAATCGATAGGTGATTATTGGATTTTTAAGGCTAAAATTAAACAACTTTATTATCTGTATACAAATTGTAGCTTTGAAATAAAGTTGCGATGAAACACCCCTTAGATTATATTTGTCTAAAGGGGTTTTTTTATGTTGAAAAGAGCAAGAACATCTAAAATTGAAAAGTGAATTAAAGAAGGTCGTGGCTCTGGAATAGGGGTGGACTATAAACCATGGTTAAACATTCAAGATGTTTCTTGACTTGGAAGGTCTACTCACTTGAAAGGGATTAAAACTAATTGGCAACATGAATTTTTATCAGATTTGGAACGAAACAACTTTTATTTAACTGAATATTCAGATTTCATTCTTAATATTCGAGAGCAATTTCCTTTACTATCGTTGGAAGAAACAATTGTCATTGCAGATAAATTAGGTATTAAACATTCTATTAAACCAACAAAAATGGTTGCTGGTGTTACAGATTCAGTTAGAGCTTTAATAATAGTAGATATTCGTGAACAGTACCCCTTTCTGCTACTTGAAGAACCCTCGTTAATCGCTGAAGAATTAGGTATCACTCATCCAAGGAATCCCAAAACGAATGAATCTATCATTATGACAACAGATTTTGTAGTTACTCTTCAAGATAAAGAGATATGGAAGAGTATTATGAAGAAAAGTCTATTTAATGAGTTAAAGGAGATAAATTACGATGAAAATTAATACAAATTTAGTATTAGAAGGGAATGTAATCACGCTTGTTCCTCTTGAGATGAAATATAAGGAACAAGTATATGAAGCTATAAAAAGTCCTGATGTATGGAAATATACTTGGAGGGAAGTTAAAACATTTGATGATATAGAACAAATTTTATCGATAGCTGTACAAAGCAAAAATGATGGCAAGTAATTACCTTTTATAATAAAGGATAAATTGTCAGGTGAAGTAATTGGGACAACTCGTATTGGTGACATAGATATAGCAAATCGAAATGTTGAAATAGGATGGACTTGGCTTTCTCCATCAGTTTGGAGAACGAAGGTGAACACAGAATGTAAATTTTTATTACTTCAATATTGTTTTGAAGAATTGAAGGTACTACGTGTTCAATTTTCGATTAGTAGACAAAATGTACGGTCTCAAAAAGCAGTTGAACGAATAGGTGCAGTAAAAGAAGGTATATTTCGTAAACATAGGATTAAGGCAGATGGGACTATTCACGACAATATATTTTACAGTATTGTTGATACTGAATGGATGGATGTAAAGGAAAAATTGATCAACTTACTGGAGAAGAAATACTGATTTAATTCACAACCAATGGATTGATTTTTAGTTTAATAAATGATTTCTTATTCAACTAACTGGTACGTTAGTTGAATAAGGATTACTGAAATGATCAAACTTTATTTTAAAGCAACATTAATTGTGGATTTGAAATAAAGTCGTACCGTTTATAAAAAAATTGCATCGTTTCACCCCTTTGGATTATTTTAATCTAAAGGGGTGTTTTTTAATGTCTAAAATCGATAAATGGATTAAAGAAGGGTGGGCGTGGCTCTAAGATTGGCTCAGATTATAAACCATGGTTGAATATTCAAGATATCTCTTCATCAATTGTGAAGAATTATACTTAAACCTAACAAGAGATAATTTAAGGAAATAAGTTATAATTAAATGTGAATACAGTAAAATTTCTTTATTACTATAGAGGTGGAATTATATGCCTAAGATTGACAATATGTTAGCAATTTTATGGATGCTTCGTTCAGGTGAAAAAATTACTGCAAAACAAATTTCAGAAAAGTTAGAGATGAATATAAGGACTGTATATCGTTATATGGATACAATTTCAACAAGCGGAGTACCTATAATTTCGGAATCAGGACATAACGGTGGATACACTTTATTGAACAATTTTGTTGAGGCTCCTCTTTTTTTTGATTTGGAAGAGCAAACTTCACTATTTCACGCTGCTGTTTTTGCAGAAGAAGCTGGATATTATGGAGGTGAAGCACTAAATAGGGCCATTTCAAAACTAAGTAAATACTCAAATCAAGAGCAGGAAATAAAGATAAACCAACATTTTACTAGTCTTGAAGTGATAAGTCGATTAAGTGCACTCTCTATGGAACCCTTTTTGAAAGAGTTGGAGCAGGCTGTAGCAGACGAGTATTCAGTAAAAATTCTTTACCATAAAAGTGGCGAAAAACAATTAAATTATAGATTGGTCGATCCGTACAGAATTATCTATTGGAATAATAAGTGGTATGTGATTGGATTTTGTCATCTTAGGAATGATATCCGTAGTTTTAGAGTGGATCGAATTGAAAGTCTAATGCTAACCGAAAATAAGTTTAACCGGCCAGAAAATTTTTCAGCACGTGACTTTTTTATAAAAAATCTTCTTCCAACTATAGAAGATAAGGAAAGGATTATTTCTTTGGTTATTAATGGGGATAAAAGTGTATTGGCTGATATTTGCCAACATTGGTTTTTAGGACATTATTTACATGAACGAAATTCAAATCAAGCCGTTTTCCTTCTTGAAAAAGATATAGTACATACATATATACCTTATTTACTTTTACAGTACGGTAAATCTATTCAAGTTATCGAGCCAATAAGTCTAAAGAAAAGACTTATTGAAGTTCTGTCGGAATTAATAAAATTTCATCAAGTAAAATAACTTCCCTGACGTTAGCTGTCAGGGAAGTTATTTTATAATTGCTATATAAATTGTGATTGGGAGTGTTAGCGGATGCAAACAAAAAAAGTTTATCTATATGTATTTAACTCCATGTCAGACTGGGAATATGGATATTTAATTGCCGAACTAAACACAGGAAGGTATTTCAAAAAAGATATAGCACCTTTAAAAGTAGTTACAGTAGGCGCTAATAAAGAAATTATTACTACGATGGGAGGACTGAGTATAAAACCAGATATTTCCTCTGATGAATGTACACTTGAAAGTAAGGACCTTTTAATTTTACCTGGAGGAACTACTTGGAGAGAAGATATTCATCAACCTATCTTAAAAAAAATTGGCGAAGCTTTAAAGCTTGGTTCTATTGTTGCTGCAATTTGTGGTGCAACTGAGGCACTTGCGAATATGGGATACTTAGATTCTAGAAAACACACAAGCAATGACTTAGAGTATATTAAAATGGTCTGTCCTAATTATAAAGGAGAAAAATTTTATGAGATGAGACCTGCAGTAACTGGTGAGAATTTGATTACTGCATCAGGAGTAGCACCTCTAGAATTTACGATGGAAGTACTGAAAAAATTAGATGTATTTGCACCAGATACATTACATTCATGGTATAACCTAAATAAGACTCATAAACCTGAATACTTCTTCCAGTTAGTGAATTCAATAAATGGATGAGCTATAAAATCAACTTTGTTAAAAATCGGATTTCAGAAAATGATTAAACTTTTTTATAAAAAATGTACAATACTTCACAAATAAAGAATCCATTTTAATCAATCTTTTTTTCAAAACGGGTTCTTTTAATTTCACGTAAAATTTGGGTTTATGAAGTATTTTTGAGCCAACTTTATTTTAAAGCTACAGTTAATTGTGGCTTTGAAATAAAGTCACGATGTTTATAAAAAAGATGTGATGAAATGCCCCTTTAGATTATAGTTGTCTAAAGGGGTGTTTTTATGTCTAAAAGAGCAAGAACATCTAAAATCGAAAAATGGATAAAAGAAGGTCACGGTTCTGGTATGGCTTTAAAATAAAGTTTAAACAGAGTCTAATAATTTAAAATAAAATTTATTAAAAATTATTGTTTTGGAGGAATTTTTTATTTAGCAATCGGGCCAGATTATTGAATAGCATTCCAAACGACGCTTTGGGAAGGTTATCAACTTTCGTAACTTCTACCAATTAATTTCGTTACTCTTATGAGTACAAAATTATCAATATTTGAGTTGATTGTCATTGAACTTATGAATGGGGGATTTATGATTTTAATTTTATTTGGTTTTTTGATTGCTTTCATGTACTAGGATAATAATTTCTTTTATTAAAAAGAAACCTTTTCCTAAAAAATTATTGGTTGCATCGTTGTCTGGGGTTGTTCTGGTATCTTCAATCTATATATGAAGTGTACTTTTTTACATTTAGTGAAATTGATAGGGAATATATCCAAAATGGACCTGGACCTGTAATATCACCGACTGAAGAATACACAGCTAATTTATTGGAAAAGAAAGAAGAGCTTGTGAAGTAAATGGTGGTATGTCTGAGGGAAAAAGAGAATATCTCGTATTGCGTTCGATTCCAGGCGTTGGCGATACAACTGCTTGTCGATTAATTGGTGAACTAGGTGATATTCGACGCTTTAAAAACACCAAACAAATCAACGCATACGTAGGGATTGATATAATGCGCTATCAATCTGGGAATACCCAGTACCGTGACCGTATCAATAAACGAGGAAACAAGAAGCTACGAAAGATTTTATTTTTTATGATCTGTGCAATGATTATAGCAAAAGGAAAACCGAACCATTTTGTTGATTACTATTATAAATTAAAAACGCAACCTCAGAGGAAGCCTCATAAGGTCGCAATTGTGGCGTGTATCAATAAATTTCTGAAAGTGACATTTCAGTTAATGACACACGGTATACTGTACGATTAAGAGTCCGCACTACCAGCTCAGAAATCGAAAATATAAAAGAATTTACCGGGATACACTTGACTAATCGTAAAAAAACTGCGCCTCCAATTGTTAGACGTGTCTAACAATTGGGGTGCAGTTCATAAAAGTAAATAACTTATAAGGTATATTTTATTAATATAAGTCCTAGAGGTTGCGTGGTTACTTATATTTTTTTGCTAAAACTTTATAGGCGTAATACAAAATTAGTACGAAAAAGATTCCGTAAGTAACCTTGTACAATAACGTAAAGGTTTTATGGTCAGCAGTTATAATATTAAGGAAATAACTGCTTAAAAGATAAAGAAAAATAATTGAAATGAGTTTAAATTTATCGTTCACTTCAGATTACCAAATAACATCGAAGTATCCGTTTTTAGGTTTTTTATCTAGTGAATCAAGGTAGTTTGTGATTTTTTCTGCTGGATCTAATACACTAACTACGAAATCAGCAAGTACAGGAAGGCTGATACCTAATGCGATTGCAGCTTTACCTAAGATTTTAGTTTTAATTGAGCTTGTGAACATTCTTCCTAATTCTTTAGCGCCGTATTTCTTTAAGGCAACAGTGATTGTACCTACTCCAAGAGAAATTAAGATTGCATCTAAAATTACATCAATTGAAGCTTTTACATACTTGTTTTGAAGATGAATATCTGGAAGGTTTGGCGTCCAAATATCGCTAAGGTCGAAAAGTGGCATAATTACGTTTTCATCTGAAAGATCAGGCATTTCGATTGTTGCAAGGTTTCCTCTAAGCGCAAGTTCCATATCTTTACGCTCTTCTTCATCGGCAATTGTAGCTAATTTCATTTGTAAAGCTTGCTCAATTGCTCTATCAAGCTCTTCATCTGTTACTGTAATTTTTTCGAAAGTTTGCTCACCCTTAGCGAAAGCATTAGAGCTTAAACTAAATAATAATACTAAGGCAATTAAAGAACTAGCGATTTTTTTGAATACTTTCATAAAATAAATCCTCCTCCGAGAAGCTGTGATTAACTTCTCTCAATTTTTTTGGATTATCTAAGAATTGTATTCTCAGATAATTTAGTGCATAAAACGCTTTGAAAACCTTTGTATTCAGTAAGGACCAAGCAGCCTATACCTCCATTTACTTTTACAACATATTATACCATAAAACTAATTATTGTGTATAATCGTAACATATAGGAAATAAAGGTGGTAATTTCAATGGTATATAATAACGGCTCAGTTTTTAGATACATAAGATTAAATAAACAATTATCTTTAATATACAAACTAAATCTAAAAAACGTTCCCAAATGAAAGTTTGGAAACACACAGAAAAGGTACGAATGTTGTTAAATCAACGTTCGTACCTTTTTACGAGGACTATTGTTTATACAGCTTTTTATGCAAAGCTATATAAACATAGCTACGATAGGACTTTTCTAGATGTTGCAGAGTGTGTTATCTGAATAAAAACCTGTATATTGAGACAATTTATAAACGCTGTATACCTGCATTTTTTTATCATCCCCATACTTCAATATAAGGGACTATAGTTGAAAAATGATCTTCCAAAATCGGGCACGTTTGTTGAAGATCGAATCAAAAAAATGATCAAACTATTTTAAAAATTTTATGAAACATTTCACAAAAAAGAACCCGTTTTGATCAATCTTTTTTTCAAAATAGGTTCTTTAATTAAACTTAAGATGTGGACTTGTAAGGTATTTTTAATCAAACTTTATTACAACGCTACAGTTTCTCCCCCTTTTAGGTATGATTATCTAAAGGGGTGTTTTTATGTCGAAAAAAGAGGATACAAGAATGAAATTGATGCTGGATTTGCAAAGAATTGAGAAGGATGCGTATCAGTTACAGGCAGGTGAGCAGCATCAAGATTTCTTACCCTTGTTACTTCAATATATTGGCGATCCTCAGCCAGAATTACGGGATAACCTGATTTATCCGATGTTTTATATGTGGATTAAGGAAGAGAATAGATTCAGTGGAGAGGAGTTGTGTAGCCTCTTAACTGTACTAACTGACGAGAACCATTTGTTCTATAATATTGGTAGTGAGGAGGATCAGTCAGTTTTTACAAGAACTTTCTCTGCCTTACCGATTGCTTTAATTGTACAACGCCACCGACAGAATCCATTTTTCACTCGAGCGGAAATTGAGCAATTAATGCATACAATGCTTCGCTATTATAAAGAGGAGAAGGATTTACGAGGTTACCTTTCAATAGGTGGCTGGGCTCACAGTGTGTCTCATGGTGCGGATGTTTTTGTTGAACTCGTGCAGTGTGAGGAGAGTAGCGTCGCAATGTTGCGTGAGGTTCTTGTCGCTATTTCTGACAAACTTGATAATGGTATACATATTTTTAGCGATGAGGATGATGAACGATTGGTCAACATTGTGGATAAGATGATTGACAAAGCGTTACTACCACATCAAGAAATCACTGATTGGATTAGTAGCTTAGCGCAATGCTGCAATTTGCCGAGAAGTCGCAGTCAGGTGATTGCTCGTGTGAACAGCAAGAATTTTTTACGCAGTCTTTATTTTAGAAGGGGAAAAGATAGCCGAGGGAATGAACTTAATACTGCTATACTTGATACTGAGGTGAAATTAAATAGGTTTTCTATTAGTTAAAGGATTAGGAGGGTTGCCTAGTATGCTTCTCCATTAAAGCGTATTTTAATGGAGGAAATATTATAGACGTGATTTTAAAACATGTTCTTTCTTTTCATTCGTTTATCAAGACTATCAGGTATTAATTTGAATAATCTATAATGGGCATTATCTCCATTGTAGATTATTTTTATTTTATTCGGAGATAGCTATAAGGAAGGAGCGCGTACCATATTTGAAGATGTAGTTTTATAAAACAAAATGTGATAATTTAAAGAGAAGTTTGATTAAAGTCCAAATTGGGGTTGATATTGTGTCTATAAAAGGTTTAAATCATTTTTTATTTTCGGTGTCTAATTTAGAGAATTCTATTAAGTTCTATCAAAATGTATTTGATGTAAAATTATTAGTTAAGGGTAGAAGCACTGCCTATTTTGACTTAAATGGTATTTGGCTTGCTTTAAATGAAGAAAAAGATATTCCCCGCAATGAGATAAGCCAATCCTACACACATATAGCCTTTTCAATAGAAGAAGCAGAATTTGATAAGATGTACGAGAAGTTGAAGAAATTGGATGTAAGTATCCTATCAGGTCGTTCTAGAGATACAAGAGATAAAAAGTCTATTTATTTTACTGATCCAGATGGTCATAAGTTTGAATTTCATACGGGAACATTACAAGACAGACTAAATTATTATAAACAGGAAAAAACGCATATGGAGTTTTATGATTAAACAGTGTTCAAATAATGAGTGCTTAAGCTAATCATAAACCACCGAGTATAATCAAACTTTTTTTATAAAAAATGTTCGTATATTCATAAAGGATTCTTTATTTTAATTAAGTTTTATGTCAACCCTTCAAAAAAAGATTAATAATTTATTAATGAACACCAGACAACATTGTAGAAAAATGTTAGAGGTAAAGGGGGATATACCAATATGCAAAAAGTGATTCCTGCATTCCGCATTACGGATTATACAAAAAGTAAGGCATTTTACGTGGAAGGAATGGGGTTTCAAGTTGACTGGGAGCATCGATTTGAACCTCATTTTCCTATTTTTGCTCAGATCACTAAAGATGAAATGACTATTTATTTAACGGAACATACTGGAGATTGCCAAACTGGTGGTTTAATTCATCTATTTGTGACTGATGTTGATAAATGGTACGAGGAATTAAGAAATAAAAAGGATATCCGCATTATGGCATCTCCACATGAAGATATTGAAGGGCTTCGTATGATGACAATTGTAGATCCCGATGAAAATCAAATCCGTATTTGTACTCGTTTATAAATAACTTTTGATATGAGAATATATTCAAAACAGGCCTTTTGAATATATAAATTTTGCAGAAAGGTGATTACAATACGAATTGCTGCGATATATGATATCCATGGAAATTATCAAGCATTAGAAGCGGTTCTAAATGAAATTGATAAAGAAAACGTAGATAAAGTGATTGTTGGTGGAGATTTAGCATGGGGTCCCCAACCTAAAAAAGTTATAGACACTCTTTATGCAAGGAAAGATGATTTTATTTTTATTATGGGGAATAGTGACAGAGAAATATTTGAACAATTTAAAAATCCTCAAAGCATAGGCAACATGGTCCAAGAATTAAATCAATGGTGTATAGATGAATTAACAACTGAGCAATTAGAGTGGTTAGGCTCCTTTAAATTTTCACATAAAGAAGGAGATGCCCTTTTTATACATGGTTCGCCTAGAAGTGATACGGAGGCTATACGATTAGATACTCCTGAAAGTGACGTTTATGAAATGATAAAAAATGAAAATACTTTGGTCATTGTTTGTGGCCATACACATATTCAATTTAAAAGGCATATATCGTCTAAGGAGGTCATTAATGCAGGTAGGGGGCTTCAGAGTAGGGCAAAAGGAGCCTGCTGGTTATTAATTCATGCGGACGAATACATTTTACGAGTGACAGAATATGACTTTGAAAATGCAGCAAGGGAAATTTTATTAGAGGGAGCACCATATAAAGAGGATTTTGCAGACCATGTAAAAAATCCCCCATATGATGGTCCATAAAAACTTGGCTTTTATTAAGCTAACACAGCCACTTTTCACATTTAGAAAAGTGGCTGTGTTTGTCTATTCATTATTTTGAGGCTTTCGTTTCATTAAAATTTCGTGTTCGTGCTCTATGCCCCAATCTTTCATAAGGCAGATAATGGGCTTTAATGTTTCGCCAAAATTCGTAAGTGAATATTCTACCTTAGGAGGAATTTGCTGATATATCTCACGGTGCACAATACCATCTCGCTCTAGTTCTCGAAGCTGTAGCGTTAACATACGCTGCGTAATATCAGCAATAATTCGTTTTAGTTCGTTAAAGCGCTTTGGACCAGAAATTAAGTGATATAAAATAACGCCTTTCCACTTTCCTCCTATGACATCTACTGTAACGGCGACTGGGCAAGCAAAGGTAGCAGCAGGATTGTTATTATTTTGTAAGTCTTTCATAGTACCACTCCATTCATTTCAGGTATCAAATTTTATACTATGCAACAAAAGGTATCCTACATAACAAAAATGTGCGTACTATTATATGTTTATTATATAATGTACCATTAATTTGACTTTAAAGTCATTTTCACCATGAAAACAAATGAAAGGATATGATTTAAGTGATGAATACTTTTCAAGCATTGGTATTAGATAAAGTGAATGATCAAACTCAGTTAGAAGTGAGACAATTAAGCATGGATGATTTACCTGATGGAGAAGTGACGATTCGTGTTTCATATTCTAGTGTGAATTATAAAGATGGTTTTGTAACTATGCGAAATTGGGGAGTAACATCCTACCCTTTAGTACCAGGAATTGATTTAGCGGGAACGATTATAGATTCGGTGGATGAACGCTTTAAAGTAGGGGATGAGGTCATTGTGACTAGCTATGCATTAGGAACAGGACATTTCGGTGGATATAGTGAAATAGCTCGTGTCCCTGCCAAGTGGGTTGTACCTCTTCCAAAAGGCTTATCTTTAAGAGAGGCTATGATTCTTGGAACGGCTGGTTTTACCGCAGCATTATCTGTTCAAAGGCTTGAAGACAATGGATTAGATCCAAGCCAAGGATTAGTTTTAGTATCAGGTGCTACAGGTGGCGTGGGTAGTATTGCTGTCAATATTTTAGCTAAAAGAGGCTATGAAGTTGTAGCTAGTACAGGTAAAACAAATGAAGAGGACTATTTAAAAAAGATAGGAGCAAAGCAAATTTTGCACCGTAACGACATCATCGATACAGATCAAATACAAATGCGTGAAGAAAAATGGGCTGGTGCTATCGATTCAGTTGGAGGAAAGACACTACAGTATATATTAAGCACCTTGAAATATGGGGGTTCTGTAGCTACTAGTGGGTTAACAGGTGGGATAGATGTTGCTACAAGTGTATATCCATTTATTGTGAGAGGAATCAATTGGCTTGGGGTTGACTCGGTTGAATGTCCAATGCCTACGCGATTAAAGGTTTGGAATCGTCTCGGAGATGATTTGAAGCCGACAATATTAAATGAAGAGTTGGTTAATGAAATTTCATTAACAGAGCTACCAGAAGTATTAGCTACTACTTTAGAAGGAAAAGGACGTGGAAGAACACTTGTTAAACTGTAAATGACTATTTCCCTCACTATTATAAAAATGACTAAAATCACCTCTGAAGCTATTTTTCGAGGTGATTTTTGGTTGGTTAGTCAGTCTTAATTTTTAACTAAGTCAGTTGGAGCCACCTTTATATACTTCGTGAATATAAAACGTACGATTGGTCCCATAATAATGATTTGCAACAGCAATGCTACAATAAAATTTCGACCAAACACAGAGAGAAAATCTTTGATAATCGAGGTAGAAGAAAAACCATTGTGAGCGTAGTTCATTATCAAGCCATAAATGGACATACAAAAAGCCATTCCAATAACCATACATGTGGATATAGTTAGAACTTTCAATAATACATTTGCTGTATTTGATGTTAATCTATAAGCAATTTTTTTAGCTAGAGGTCCAACTAGATACAAATCAAGAATAATTGCCACTATAAATCCTATAACAAAATCAGCTATCCCTCCAAGGAAAGAAATTTGCCCGAATGTATCGTTAAGATAAAAGTTATAAAGGGTCATAAAAAGCACCATTCCAAAGCACATGATTAAACCAAAATACAGGCTTTCTTTTCTAGTAGTTGGCATATGTCAACACTCCTTTCTGTTACTAGAGCTAGTATATAAATTTGATAAACTCTTCGTAAGTGACAATTTTGTGACAGTTATAGAGTAAGTAACATATACAAAAAAGCTTGGCTACACTAAAAATTTCTTGAATATAGAAGTTATCTAAGATATAGGCCTTCTATTTTCGTTATAAATATTTAAAAAAATTGAACCGATTAGAATTTGGCAATCGTCTAATAGCAAAATTTGAAAGGGAGGGTAGTAGATTGGAAAAAGAAGAAAAAGATTTTCTATTAGAAAAAATAATGATTGAACATGGTAATGAATTGGTACGATTGGCATTTTCCTATGTGAAAGATACGGAGATTGCGAAGGATATGGTTCAAAATACGTTTATCAAATGCTATAAAAACCTTGATTTCTTTCGATTTGATGCACAAATAAAAACATGGCTTTATCGTATAACGATTAACGAATGTAAAGATTATTTAAAAAGCTGGCATTATAAAATGGTGCAGGTAAAGAGCCTTATAAATGAAACCGCAAAGTCACTATTACCATCAACAGAAAAAACAGTTATTGATAAATACGATAATAAGGAAATAAAAGATACGATTTTTGCTCTACCAAAAGTGTATCGGGAAGTGGTTTATCTATATTACTATGAATCGTTAAATATCGAAGAAATGGCTAAAGTATTAGATATTCCAGTTAATACAGTAAAAACTAGATTAAGAAGAGCCAAACAAAGGCTAGGGTCAATGATAGAGGAGGCAGAACTTCATGGAAGATAGACGATTGAAAGACAAACTTTTTACTATGTCAGAACAAGACTTGCAGTTTACGAAAGAAGATCGTCATGCAGTATTTGAGCAGCTTCATCAACTGGAGACACATACTGCACCCAAAAAATCTCTTACAACTCTTTCCAAAAAATTCGCTCCATTCACTGTTTCGTTAATAGTGGTGGGTCTATGTATATTTTTGTTTATGCCATCCATTCTTCACAGCAATTTTAATAAAGAAGCTAACACAGGTATTGTAGGAGAGCCAGTAGTAGAGGAACCAGAAATTTTAACGACTTTGATTACGGTGAAATCGAAAGAGATGGATAATCGGATATATCTTAATCTTTTACTTACTTATAGTAAAAATAAAAAAATGCTGAAGGTGGTATCGCTCCCATATAATACATATGCACCAATAGCAAATAACAGTGATGGGACTACTTTGTACGATAAATTGTTATTTGCTTATCGTTTTGGTGGTGCTGAAAATGTAAAAGCAACGGTATCGAAATTGGTCAATTTACCAATCGATTATTATGCCGTTATTGATTTGGAAACGATTTCAACGTTAGTGGATACTGTGGATGGTATAGATTATGAATTATCAGAGGATATTCGAGTAAGGGCGATCACTAAAGTAGCGTTTGATCTTGAAAAAGGATTGCAAGGTTTGAATGGGGAAGGAGTCGTGGCACTAATGATGGCTGCTTCAGAGGGAAATGGAAGTGATGTATTCGATGAAGAAAATCTATTAAAGCTATTGAATGCTGTTATGAGTAAAGCAAAGAGTGACATTCCATCAACACAATTAAAAGAGTTGTTCACTCAACTAGAAACGAATACATCACTGGACAATTTATTGAAAAATTACCTAGAAATCCATTCTACGAAGTTGGTATCTTTAAGAGCTGGAATGATACCAGATATAGAGGTATTAAGTGATACGGAAGGTAAATACTATATTACGTTTGAGCAAGACTTTGTAAAGTCGATTGTGAGGGAATTAACTACATTTGACTAAAGGATATTTACACTAAGGAAAATAAAGGTGTGAATGATTTCATTTATATGTTAACAGTGATATAGCAAAATCATTATTCTTGCTTTCGCATTCCGAAATATGGAATAATATGAGGGAGTTGAATAAAAGGAGTGTTGTCGTATGAATCAACAAGTTATTGATGTATTAAACAAACAGGTTGCTGATTGGGGTATTTTATATGTCAAATTACACAATTATCACTGGTATGTGAAAGGGAGCGATTTCTTCACATTACACACAAAATTTGAAGAACTTTATACAGAAGCAGCAGTCCATTTTGATGATATTGCAGAACGCATTTTAGCGATTCAGGGCAAACCGGTAGCAACGATGAAAGAATATTTAGCGCTTTCGACAATTGAAGAAGGCACATATGAAGAAGATTCGAGACAAATGGTAGCAACAATTAAAGCCGATTTTGAAATAGTATTAGAAGATTTAACAAAAGGTATGACTATTGCACAAGAAGCAAATGATGAAATGACATCTGACCTTCTATTAGGTATTCATACAGAGCTTGAAAAACATGTTTGGATGTTAAATGCTTTCTTAGGATAATCTAAGAGTATGTGGCTCCCCATTAGATAAGCAGATTTTATGTTGAAACTGCCTACCTAAAGGGGAGCATTTTTAATATTTTTACGAGGAGATGTCATATGCAGGGGAAAGTGAGAGGAATAGGGATTAAGATTGGGACATTACCAGTTGGGCAGAAAAATTGTATTACCGATGTGGCAGGAGTACGGGTAGGACATGTCACGTTAGATGAACCATTAAATAATGAAGGAGCTTATGCATGTACAGGTGTGACGGCAATTTTACCACACGGAGGTAATTTGTTTCAGCATAAGGTGAAAGCAGGGAGCTATGTATTGAATGGTTTTGGTAAAACAACAGGGCTTGTTCAGATGAATGAGCTTGGCGTGCTTGAGTCACCGATTATGTTAACCAATACATTTGGAGTACCTGCTGTCACACAGGGCACTTTGCAGTATATGCTTGAAATGAATCCAGATATTGGTTTAACAACGGGTACAATCAATATTGTGGTGGGCGAATGTAATGATAGTTATTTAAATTCGATTCGAGCGTGTCCAGTGACAAGTGAACATGCTATAGAGGCTATTCGTAAGGCAACAAATAAGCAGGCGGAGGAAGGAGCGGTTGGTGCGGGCAAGGGCATGATGTGCTTTGGCTATAAAGGTGGCATCGGGGCGTCTTCACGCATTGTACAGGTTGAGCAAGTGGATACTAGCTATACAGTAGGATGTATGGTGCTGAGTAATTTTGGACGAAGTAATGAATTTTTAGCTGAACATTACAGCGTGACAAATCCTCAGAGTGCATCAACACAATCTCCAACAGATGGCTCTATTATCATTGTGTTAGCTACAGATGCACCACTCAGTAGCCGTCAGTTGACAAGGGTGATTAAACGCTGTGGTATTGGTCTAGGAAGGACAGGCAGTCATTTTTCACATGGTAGCGGTGATATCGTTATTGGTTTTACAACTGCTCATGATATCCCTCATTCAACAGAAGAGCTTGTTGAAACAAGAACACAGCTACGAGAGGAACATCCGATGATGAATCAGTTATTTGTAGCCGCTGCTGAAGCAACAGAGGAGGCTATTATCAATTCGCTTTCTCAGGCACAGACAACAGTTGGTCGAGATGGGCATATGGTAGAAGCCTATTCATTTGAGTTTTGAAGAAGATGCATGGAATCAAATGTGTGATTCTATGCATCTTTTATTATATTTAAATAATAAAATAGAGTTGTGTTTTTAAATGAATACCCACTGTAATATAATTAAAACAATACTTATTTGAGTAGTTGGTTTTGTGATGTAAGTGCAATCAATTGTAAATTTAGCAATTGTTTAAGTGGAATAAATAGAGCTTGTTGTTGATTGATAACTTAGTATATTTTGAGTTTGCAGAATAATTAGAATTGACACAAAAAAGTTATTATATTATTATTTGTAAAATAAAAATTTACTAGAAAGCGAGGGATAATTTATTATGTCCCAAATGTTAGCATTAGTTATTTTAATAGGTATTTTATTTATTGGGGATCTAGTTGCTGTTCGAACAAAAGCATGGATACCTTCTATCTTTATTTGTGCTGTATTGTTTTTACTAGGATATTGGACATTTTTCCCACAAGATATAGTTGCAATAGCAGGAGTTCCATCAACCGTAGCAGTAATGTTGATGTATTTATTAATTACGAATATGGGAACATTGTTGTCGATTCAGGAATTAAAAAATCAGTGGAAAACTATTTTAATTGCTATTTCAGGTATTTTGGGGATTATTGCAATCTTGTTTACTGTCGGAACATTATTATTTGGATATAAAACGATGATTGTGGCTATTCCGCCTTTAGTGGGTGGTGTTGTATCCTCATTAATTATGGCTGAGGGAGCAAAAGAGGCTGGACTTGTTTCATTATCCGTATTTGCGATTGTTATTTATGTAATGCAAGGGTTTGCGGGTTATCCTATTACATCCATTATGCTGAAAAAAGAAGGAAAGAGACTTCTAGCAAAATACCGCAATGGGGAATTAACAGTAAAAGAAACTACACAAAGTAATACAGTTGTTGCAGAAAAGACAGAATTAAAATTATTTAAAAATATGCCAGAGAAATACAATACAGATTTCTTTAAATTTTTCAGATTGGCCTTGGTTGCCTATTTAGCGTATCTTGTTTCAACATTGCTAGAGCCAATCGTATCTGTTAACGCATTTGTACTTTGCTTATTATTTGGGGTTATTGCTTCAAGTGCCGGATTTTTGGAAAAGCAAGTTTTACAAAAAGCAAATGGCTTTGGCTTTGCAATACTTGGTTTAATGCTCTTTATTTTTGATGGCTTAAAAAAAGCTACACCAAGCATGATGCTAGAAATTATTTATCCGCTTGTTGGAACAATTGTGTTAGGGGTTATTGGGATGTATATCTTCTCATTTATTGCGGGTAAGTTCTTAAAGGTAAGTACACCAATGGCTTTCTCCATCTCGTTAACGGCTTTATATGGATTCCCTGCCGATTATATTATTACCAATGAGGTCATTAAATCGTTGACAGCGGATGAAAAGGAAAGAGAAATGTTAACTAGTCATATGCTACCACCTATGCTTGTTGGAGGATTTATTACCGTAACAATTGTTTCTGTAATATTAGCAGGTATATTTGTGAAATTATTATAGGGAGGGAGTCTACAGGATGAATCGTGTTCAGAAAAGTATTGAAAGGCATATTGATACATTAAGTCAATTTACAGCTACACCTGGTAAGGGCACTACCCGTCTTACTTATAGTCAAGAGGATTTACAGGCAAGAAATTATATCAAAGAGAAGATGCAAGAATATGGCCTACAGATTCGAGAAGATGGGCTTGGTAATATTTTTGGTAAGCTTGAGGGCACATTAAAAGATGCACCGAGTGTGTTGATTGGCTCACATTTCGACTCTGTACCAAATGGTGGGTCTTATGATGGTCCAGCTGGTGTTGTTGTAGCATTAGAAGTGGCCCGTCTTTTTTCAGAAAATCAAGTAACACCAAAATATCCTTTGGAGGTTATTGCGCTTGTAGAGGAAGAAGGAGCGCGGTTTGGTGGTGGCTTAATGGGCTCGAGAGGAATGTTAGGTACACTTAGTGAGGAAGATTTTCAAAATATAAAGGATAAGGATGGTATCTCTGTAGCGGAGGCTATGACTAAAATTGGGCTTGATACAACTTTACCGAAGCAAAGAGATCCTAAAACAATCAAGGCATTTTTGGAGATGCATATTGAACAAGGGCCGATTCTTGAAGAGAAAAATATACCAATTGGCGTAGTAGAGGCGATTGTCGGTTTGACACAATTGGATATTACAGTCTGCGGGCAAGCTGGACATGCTGGTACAACACCGATGGATCGTCGTACGGATGCTTTAGTAGCTGCCGCTAGCATTGTGGCACAATTACCACAGCTTGCTATCGATGAAGGAGCTGGAACAGTTATTACGACTGGTCGTCTCAATGTGTTTCCAAACGGAGCCAATGTTATACCGGATAGAGTTGTATTTACAGTAGATATTCGCTCAGGGCAAGAAGAGCATGTGCTGAATGTGGTGGATAAGGTTAAAAATTTAGCTATGGCATCTAATAAAGACGGTATTCATGTATCGGTTGAACAGCCTTTATATATTCAGCCAAAAGCGATGAATCAAGAGATTGTGACTATTTTAAGAGATACATGCAATGAATTAGAAATTCCATACTGTCCAATTAATAGTGGTGCAGGTCATGATGCGATGGTGTTCTCTGACTTTACTGCTGCGGCTATGCTGTTTATCCCGAGTAAAGATGGACTCAGTCATTGCCCAGAGGAATGGTCAGATTCTGCGCATATTGCGAATGTTGTCCATATTTTTTATGAAGCAGCAAAAAAATTAACGGAGAGTCATTGATAAATACGGAGAATAGTAAGGAGGAAAACTGTTACATCTTGGAGAACAGTTGAATAATGATGATTTCTGCAAAAATAAAAGAATTAATACAACAATATAGTAATGAATTAATAGAATTGCGTAGAAAGCTTCATAGTGAGCCTGAATTGTCATGGGAGGAGGTAAAGACAACTGCTTTTATTTGTGACTATCTTGAACAATTAGGTATACCATATCGAAAAACAGAGCCAACAGGTGTGATTGCTGAAATAAAAGGTGGAAAACCAGGGAAAACAGTGGCTTTAAGAGGAGATATGGATGCCTTATCAGTAGAGGAGTTGAATAAGGATTTACCTTATACTTCTAAAGAAGAGGGCAAAATGCATGCTTGTGGTCATGATGCACATACAGCCATGCTACTAATTGCTACAAAAGCGTTGAATGAGATAAAGGATGAGCTAACAGGTAATGTTCGTTTATTGTTTCAGCCTGCGGAGGAGGTAGCGCAGGGGGCAAAGGAAATGGTCAAGCAAGGCGCAATGCAGGGTGTTGACAATGTATTTGGTATGCATATATGGTCTCAAATGCCAACAAATAAAATTGCCTGTCAGTCAGGGCCTTCCTTTGCTGCAGCCGATTTATTTAAAGTAACATTTAAGGGCAGAGGTGGTCATGGCGCAATGCCACACGATTGCATTGATGCGGCTATCGTTGCTTCATCTTTTGTGATGAATGTGCAAACAATTGTATCTCGAACAGTGGATACACAAAGCCCAGCAGTTGTGACTGTTGGTAAAATGGATGTAGGCACTCGATTCAATGTGATTGCAGAAAATGCTGTGATTGAAGGGACTGTACGTTGCTTCTATCCAGAAACAAGGGATTATATTGAAAAGCAGCTCCAACATTATGCAGAAAGTGTAGCTAATATATACGGTGCTACAGCCATAGTAGAATACACGCGTGGGACACAGGCAGTAATAAATGAAAAAGTAAGTGCGAAACTTGTACAGCAAGTGGCAATAGCAGCCTTTGGTGAAGATGCTTTATATGCGGAAAAGCCCACAATGGGTGGCGAAGATTTCAGTTTCTTTCTAGAGGAAGCGCCTGGCTGTTTCGCGCTTGTCGGTAGTGGTAATCCGGAAAAGGATACTGAATGGGCACATCATCATGGCAAATTCAATATCGATGAGGATGCTTTAGTCACAGGAGCTGAGCTATATGCACAATATGCTTGGGCTTATTTAAAAACGATATAATAATTAAAAACGTATGGAATCGAATTGAACATTGATTTCATACGTTTTTGTTTTGCTATTTACAAATTAGCTATTAAGGTGAAGAAATAACTGAGGTAAAATAAGGGTTATAATTGATGTTTAGGTAAGTGAGGGGAATGGCATGTCAGAAAGCATACAATCAAGAAAAGTAATTTTAGATTTAGCGGTCACTTTAGATGGTTTTATTGAAGGGGAAAAGGGAGAAATTGATTGGTGTGTGATGGATGCTGAGATGGGGTTTCTGGATTTTTTAGCACACATTGACACAATCCTATATGGTAGAAAAAGCTATGATTTATGGGGACAATTTACACCAGATGACACAGCTTCAGATGAGGAAAAAGCGCTTTGGGCAGCCGTTCATAGCAAAGAAAAATATGTGTTTTCTAAAACACAAAAAAACACGGATAATAAAGCTATATTTATAAACGATCATATTTTGGAAGAAGTAAATCATTTAAAGAGTAGCTCTGGTAAAGATATTTGGTTATATGGTGGGGCAAGCCTTATTACAACATTTATCAAATTAGGGCTTGTTGATGAGTTTCGATTATCAGTTCATCCTATTGTTTTAGGAGGAGGTACACCGTTGTTTACAGATATAACACAGCGATTGAATTTGAAATTGGTTCATACAAAGACATTCTCATCAGGTGTAGTGCAATTGATTTATCATATAAGTAGAGAGACATAGTATCCAACATTTATTGTGCAAGAAATGTCGGACAAGAAAATGTATTTCCATCTATAGTAAGAATTGAAAGGAGAACGTATGGATTGGTTAGAGAGAATAAATAGAGCAATGGATTATATTGAACAAAATATAGTAGGGGAAATCGACTTTAAAAAAGTGGCACAATTGGCTTGCTGTCCAGAGTATCATTTTCCAAGAATGTTTTCGTCAATGACAGATATGACTTTGTCTGAATATATCAGACGGAGAAGGCTTTCACTGGCAGCATTTGAATTGCAAAATGATACAAACGTTCGGATTATTGACCTTGCGCTTAAATACGGCTATGATTCCCCAGATGCTTTCAGTCGTGCTTTTAAAAATCTCCATGGCGTGAATCCGACAGCGGCTCGTCATAAAGGGATTGAGTTGAAGGCCATTCCGAGACTTTCCTTTCAAATTTCGATTAAAGGGGCTGTAGCAATGGAATACCGAATTGAAGTAATAGATTTTGACATTGAAATTGTTGGAGTGAAGAAAAAAGTTGTCACAAAGGATGCCTTTCAAGTCATTCCTCAGCTATGGGGAGAAGCAGCTGAAAGTGGCTTATTACAGCGATTAATTGATATGTCGTGGGAAAATCCACAGTGCAAAATGGAAGGCATTTTAGGAGTAGTTGGCAAGCAGGCTGCTATCACAGATGAAGAATTTGAGTACTTGATGGGCTGCCGCTATACAAATGAATTTTCTGATGATATGGAGAAGATGGTATTACCAAAAAGTACATGGGCTGTTTTTCCAAATATTTCGGAAGCATGGCAACGATTATATACAGAATGGTTACCTACATCAGGCTACGAGTTGGCCGACCTACCTTGCATTGAAAATCAATTAGCGCCTGATAGGGTCCCAAGTAGCGAGCTATGGGTTCCAGTAATTGCAAAATAATAGGACATCGTAAAAGGCACAAGAATGGAATTTCTTGCGCCTTTTAGTCTGTTATTTTTGCATGCGATCCGCCTTACGAGCCCAATATGTGGCCAGTAGTGCGCCAGAAATATTGTGCCAAAAGCTGAAAATGGCACTCGGTACAGCTGCTAATGGGCTAAAATGAGCTGTTGCTAAAGCGGCGCCAAGCCCTGAATTTTGCATACCAACTTCAATGGCCAGTGCTTTTTGATCTTGGTAGGTTAATTTGCAGAACTTACCGACTAAAAAGCCTAGTAAGTAGCCAAGCCCATTATGTAGAATAACAACACCAAAAATAAGTAGTCCTGATTCTACAATTTTGTCTTTGCTTGTTGAGACTACTGCTGCAACAATCAGTACAATCGCAAGAACAGACACTAATGGTAACACGTCTGCTCCTTTTTTTACTTGTTCCTTTAAAAATAGTTGTACGATGAACCCTAATATAATTGGCACAAGTACGATTTGAACAACCGATATAAACATACTTTTAGCAGATACCTCCATCCACTCACTTGCAAGTAAGTAAATAAGTGCTGGTGTTAAAATAGGTGCAAGTAATGTAGAGACAGATGTAATTGCTACAGAAAGAGCTATATTTCCTTTTGCTAAAAAGGTCATAACATTTGATGCTGTACCACCAGGGCAGCAGCCAACGAGAATAACACCAATTGCAACTTCTGGCTCTAGCTGTAGACCCCTTGCCAAAGCAAAAGCAAGAAACGGCATAATCATAAACTGGGCCAACACACCGATTAGTACTTTTAATGGATGTTTGCCAACCTCTTTAAAATCCTCTGCAGAAATGGTCATCCCCATTCCAAACATAATGATACCAAGCAAAATCGCAATATACGATGAAAGCCATGTAAATTGGTCAGGAAGGAAAAATGCAAGTGCTGCAAATAATAGAACCCAAATGGCAAAAGTTTTACCAGCAAACTGACTAATTTTAATTAATAAACTCATAGCGATACCACCTCCTTTTAAAATAATACCATAAAATTAGTGTAATATTCAGATTTTTTAGTAAAATCAATGAAAGATGGATAGCTTCTTTCATTTTAAAGGTTTTGAAGTTGAGGCATTTAATAATATAACACCACCAATAATAAGGATAATTCCCAAAACTTTGAACGAGCTAAATGCCTCTCCCCATAACGCCAGTCCGATTAAGGCAGTAATGGCAGTGCCAACGCCTGACCAAATAGCGTAGGCTAAACTCAATGGAATCGTTTTGAGGCATAGACTTAAGCAATAAAAGGACAGTGCATAGCCAGCCACTACACCTGTAGAGGGGAGTGGCACAGTAAAACCATCTGACATTTTCAGCATCGTTGTTGCAAAAAGTTCACTTACAATAGAAATCGTTAAATAGATATACCCCTTCATCATTCAATCTCCTACTATTCAATGTTTAAAAAAATAACGCCACCAATAATACATAGCAATCCAAGGAGTTTCTTCATATTAAATTCCTCTTTATAGAGTAGAATGCCAACAAGCGCTGTTAAAGCTGTGCCAACGCCTGACCAAATAGCATAGGCAACACCGAGTGGCAAAACTTTTAAAGCTAAGGATAAAGCATAAAAGGCAATGCCATAACCAAAAAGTACGCCAAGAGAAGGTAAAAGGTTTTTGAAGCCGTTCGTTAGTTTGAGCATGGAGCTACCAAATACTTCACTTACGATGGCGATGGCTAATAAGAAAAAAGACATCTGAATTCCTCACTTTATTTTATAATCGTTATTTCATTATACTGTTTGAATGTTCTTCCTAGCTATGGGCAACCCTTTACAAAATTTAAGTTTCAAAAAAGCGATTATGGGCGTCAATACTATAATCTGGTGCTTATATATTATTTTGATATTGTAAATTTGAGTATTGTCAAGTGTACTTCATTTACAAATTATTCATAGTATCTTTATTCGACCTTTATATGTACTTTATAACGCCTGTCTATGATAGATGAGTATGTAATAAAGGAGGATTTAAATGAATGCCATTGAAGTACAAAGTTTGAAGAAAGCGTACAATGCAGAAACAACCATATTAAAAGATATGGACTTTACCGTGAAGGAAGGCGAATTTTTTGCAATTGTTGGACCTTCTGGCTGTGGGAAAAGTACGCTGCTTCGGATTATTGCTGGTTTAGAGCAAGTCACAGATGGAACACTGATTATGAATGGACAGGATGCGACATATAGAAGACCAGATGAACGAAATATTTCGATGGTGTTTCAAAACTATGCATTATTTCCACATATGACCGTTGCACAAAATATTACCTTTGGCTTACACGTCAAAAAAATCTCAAAAGAGGAACAAAAAAAGCGCTGTATGGAGGCGGCGGAGCTATTAGGCTTGCAGCATTTATTAGAGCGTAAGCCACGTGAATTATCAGGTGGACAAAGACAGCGTGTGGCATTAGGACGTGCGATTGCCTCACAGGCGCCTATTTGTTTAATGGATGAGCCATTATCCAATTTAGATGCGAAATTACGTTCAAAAATGCGCTCAGAAGTAAGACAAATTCAACGTCGTCTAGGGATGACAATGATTTATGTCACACATGACCAAATTGAAGCGATGACAATGGCTGATCGTATGATGGTATTAAACGGTGGAGATATCCAACAAGTGGGAGAGCCGTTACATGTCTATAATCATCCTGAAAATAAATTTGTTGCGACATTCATTGGTTCACCACCAATGAATATGATTGAAGCAACATGGCATCAACAAATGCTACAGATTACTGATGAATGGCAGTTAAAAGCTGTGCGCACAGGGCAAGAGAAGCTGTATGTCGGTGTGCGTCCAGAGCATATTATGCATGCTAGTGGTGGTAAGCCATCCTTTATTGGCAAAGTAGAGCATGTTGAAATACTTGGCACAGAAACACTCATTATGTTTTCTATAAATGGCGAGCAGTGGATTGCGAAATGGGCTGGGCAGTGGAATTTTGAGGCTGGCGAGATGCTACCATTGAAAGTGGACATAGAGCATTTACATTTATTTGATTTCGAAACAGAAAAGCGAGTGGAAACAGCAGAGGTGCTTATGATGGAGGCACTTGTATGATTGCAGGGAAGGCACAGGGACAATTGAAGATAAAGGCCAGAAGAAGTATGCCAAGCTTTGTGGAAGGGTTGCTTTACTTATTGCCATCCATTTTGCTATTTAGCGTATTTCTCTTTTATCCAATGTTAAAGACGATTTATTTGAGCTTCTTTCTGACAGATGCACAGGGGAATGCGGAACTATTTGTAGGCTTGGAGCATTATAGCAATCTACTACAGTCTACAGCCTTTAGAACAAGCATGAAGGCGACATTGTTATTTGTGCTTTATACAGTACCAGCAGGCATTATTTTAGCGTTATTTTTAGCATTATTAGCTAATCAAAAATTAAAGGGAATCGGCTTTTTCCGTACCATTTTCTCCTCCACAATGGGGATGAGTGTAGCAGCCTCCTCTGTTATATGGCTATTTATGTATAACCCAGCAATCGGTCTTGGCAATATGATGATGAAAACGTTTGGTATGTCAGAAATGCAGTGGCTTTTAAGTCCAGATACGGCTTTGATATCTGTAGCGATTTCAACGATTTGGATGAATACAGGCTTTAGTTTCATGATTTTACTGGGTGGTTTACACAATATCGATTCCCATTTATATGAGAGTGGGAAAATTGCAGGGGTTAGTGATTTTTATACATTACGCAAAATCACATTGCCTTTATTATCACCAACATTGTTGTTTATTGTGACGGTGTCATTAATTAATTCGTTCCAAACATTTGGACAAATTGATATTTTGACGAAGGGGGGACCAATGGAATCAACGAACGTCATTGTTTATTCCATTTATAAAGATGCCTTTGTGAATTTTAATATTGGCTCGGCGAGTGCGCAGGCAGTGTTGTTATTTGCCTTTATCCTAATCGTGACAATCCTACAATTTAAGTGGGGAGAAAAGAGGGTGCACTATCAATGAGTATATGGAAAAAAAGTTTCTTATATATGCTGTTAAGCGTTGCAGCCTTTATTATGTTTTTTCCGATATTGTACGCCTTTCTTATTAGCTTCATGCAGGGGGGCGAGGTACTACAAGGAAAAATTATTCCGAGTGATTTTTCATTCACCAACTATGAAAGTGCTGTACAAAAGGTACCATTACTGCGCTATTTATGGAATAGTTTCGTCGTATCCACGTTGATTATGGTGGGACAAGTGCTGTTTTGCTGTTTAGCAGCGTTTGCCTTTACATTTATTCAATTCAAAGGAAGAAATGTATTGTTTCTTATTTTTATTTCGACAATGATGATTCCTTGGGAGGCAACGATGGTTCCGAACTTCCAAACAGTTCGTGCATTAGGCTGGACAGACACATATCTTGGCTTATCTGTTCCATTTTTTGCGATGGCATTCGGAACGTTCTTATTGCGTCAGCAGTTTAAGACGATTCCAATGGAAATGTATGAGGCAACACAGGTAGCAGGTGTTAATAGATTTCAATTTTTATTTAAAGTGGTGTTACCTGTTTCTAAAACAAGCTTAGTAACATTGGCAATCTATTGCTTTTTGTCGGCATGGAATATGTATTTATGGCCGTTGCTTGTGACAAATGATGAGCGTATGCGTACCGTGCAAATTGGCTTAAAGCAAATGCAATCACAGGAGTTAGCAACGGAGTGGGGTGTTGTGATGGCTGGCGTTGTCATGGTCATTTTACCAACATTAATTCTTCTATTTTTAGGGCAAAAACGATTACAGGAAGGCCTTACAAGAGGCGCTGTAAAATAATAATACGAGGTGGTTATCCAAATGAAGATGAAGTGGAAAGTATTTTTACTGATGGTAGTAGCAGTATTTGCATTAGTAGCATGTGGTGAAAAGAAAGAAGAAGGTTCAGGCGAAAAAAGTACAGAAGCGCCAAAGGTAGATGGCAAAACAGAAGTCGTATTTTGGCATGCGATGAGTGGTCAATTAGAAGAGGTTGTTAATAAATTGGTGAGCGATTTCAACGCATCACAAGATAAAATTGCGGTGAAGGCTGTTTTCCAAGGCACATATGAGGAAGCAATTACGAAGTTTAATACAGTAGCAGGCACAAAAGATGCACCAACGATTATGCAAACATTTGAAGTTGGTACAAAGTATATGATTGATACAGGAAAAATTGAGCCTGTTCAAAAGTTTATTGATGCCGAAAAGTATGATACAAGTAAATGGGAAAAAAATATTACAAATTATTATGCAGTAGATGGCGTACAATATTCAATGCCATTTAACTCATCAACACCAATTCTTATGTATAATAAAGATGCATTTAAAAAAGCTGGATTAGATCCAGAAAACCCGCCGAAAACATATGAAGAATTAAAAGTAGCAGCAAAAGCATTAACAACAGGCGATCAAAAAGGTTTCTCTATTTTAAACTATGGTTGGTTTATTGAAGAATTAATCGCAGCACAAGGTGGTTTATTCGTCAACGAGGAAAATGGTCGTAAAGGTGATGCAACAGAAGCAGTATTCAATGGTAAAGAAGGTCAAAATGTATTTAATTTAATTAGTGATATGTATAAAGATGGCACATTCTATAACACAGGTCAAAACTGGGATGATATGCGTGCAGCATTCCAATCTGGTAAAATTGCGATGTATCTTGACTCATCAGCAGGTGTACGTGGAATTGCAGAACAAGCGCCATTTGAAGTAGGAGCTGGTTATTTGCCTGTTCCAGAAGGTACAGATTGGCAAGGTGTAATTATCGGTGGTGCATCATTATGGATGGCGAACGGTATTGCAGAGGAGCAACAACAAGCGGCTTGGGAGTTTATGAAGTATTTAACATCAGCAGAGGTGCAAGCACAATGGCATGTGAACACAGGTTACTTTGCCATTAACACAGATGCGTATAATCAAGATATCGTAAAAACAGAGTGGGAAAAATACCCTCAATTAAAAGTAACAGTAGACCAACTAGGTGCAACAAAGCCATCTACTGCGACACAGGGTGCATTAATTTCAGTGTTCCCAGAGGCTAGACAAAAGGTTGTCAATGCAATGGAAAGTCTATATCAAGGCGCAAATCCTGAAGAAGCACTGAACCAAGCTGTAAAGGACACAAATCAAGCACTTGATATGGCGAATCGAAAAAAGTAGCACAATTAAAAGGAGCGTTTACTATGAGCAAACCAGCAATCTTTGCCCATCGAGGTGCAAGTGGGGAATTTCCTGAAAATACGATGATGGCTTTTGAGGAAGCGAAGCGTATCGGAGTAGCAGGTATTGAGCTTGATGTACAATTAACAAAGGATGAGCAGCTTGTTATCATTCACGATGAACGTGTGGACCGTACAACAGATGGTACAGGCTTCGTCAAAGATTTTACATTAGCAGATATCACGGCATTGGATGCGGGAAGCTGGTTTTCTCCGAATTTTGCTGGAGAACGTTTAACAACACTCAACACAGTGTTTGCGTGGATGAAGGAGGAGGGCAATCATCTTCGCTTAAATATTGAGCTAAAGAATGACCAAATTCGATACCTTGGACTTGAGGAAAAGGTGTTAGCTCTTATCAAAGAGTATGATTTAGAGGAACGTATCATCATCTCCTCCTTCAATCCATTCAGTTTACAACGTGTACGTATGCTAAATGCATCCATTGAAATTGGCTATTTAATTTTCGGTATGCCTGATAATGCACTGTGGATTGCCCAGGAAATAGAGGCGAATGCGATTCATTGTCAAGCTGAATATGCATTGTCAGCATTCGGTGAAGCAGCGATGCAGGCAGGTTTCCCATTGCGTATTTATACGGTCAATGATGAAGCGGAATACAAGCAATTAGTAGCAGCAGGTGTCGAAGTGATTATGACAGATTTTCCTGATCGCTTTCAATAATTAAGAAAACATCCATCCGATTTGATATTGGGTGGATGTTTTATATATTTATAAGTGATAGTAAAGATGTGGTTGTGCATCACCGTCTTATGGACATAATTGTTATATTGAGAAAATAAAAGTCGCTATTTTGATGGGATATTATCAAAATAGCGATTTTTCTCTTGATTTAGTGGTTGAAAAGACGCTCACTGAATCAAGAGGAAAGCTACAGATTTTGTAGAGGAGCTTTTTGAGTATACTCGAGAAAATCTGAACGCAATTACGCTGGGTGTAATTGATTTGTTGATTGCATTTTCTGTCAAGCGGTTGACACAGATGGTGAAAGTCATATAAACTCACAATAACTAAAACGCTTACAAAATATGATGAAATGGAGGGAGTCGAGTGACTTGAGATGGAAAGCAAGTATGGTAGCTATAGGGTTAAGCTGTTCTTTAATGCTAACAGGATGTCAAGGAGGTACGAAAGAAGTGAAAATTGAACATGAAGCAGGGAGCAACTATTATCATGAGCAATATCGACCACAGTATCACTTTTCGACACAGGTTGGTAATTTAGCAGACCCGAATGGCTTAATTTATTTTGAAGGTGAGTACCATCTATTTCATCAAAAGAATGGTATGTGGGCACACGCAGTTAGCCCAGATTTAGTACATTGGGAGCATATGGATATCGCTTTAGAGCATGACGAGCTAGGGCAAGCTATGTCAGGCAGTGCTGTGGTAGATTGGCACGATTCTTCAGGTCTTTTCGATGGTAAGGCTGGGCTTGTAGCAATTTATACGAGTACGACAGGCGGAGAGGCTCAAAGTATTGCTTATAGTAAAGATAAAGGTAGAACGTGGGAACGCTACAAAGGCAATCCTGTTATTCATAATCCGGGTATTAAGGATTTTCGAGATCCTAAAGTATTTTGGCACGAGGATACGAAAAAGTGGGTGATGGTCGTGTCTACAAACCAAAGTGTAACCTTTTACAATTCTGATAACCTAATTGATTGGCAGTATCAAAGTACATTTGGTGATGGACAAGGTTCACATGTGGCTGTATGGGAGTGTCCAGATTTATTTGAGTTACCGCTTGATGGTGATGAGAAAAATCAAAAATGGGTGCTACATGTAAGCATTGGAGACAATAATGAAACAAATGGCTCAACAGCGCAGTATTTCATAGGTGAATTTGATGGAACACAGTTTATCAATGACCAAGAACCGAAACATATTGCTATTACAGATAGTGGACAAGATTTTTATGCGGCACAAAGTTTTTCGGATATACCGAAGAAAGATGGTCGGCGCATTTGGCTTGGCTGGATGGCAAATTGGCGTTATCCGTACCAATCTCCTACAGACCCATGGACGGGCACTATGTCGATTCCAAGAGAGCTTGCATTACAAACGATGGTAAATGGAGAAATTAAGTTGCTGCAAAAGCCGATAAAAGAGTTGCAACATATTCGAACTGATGAACAGTCATTACAACCTTTCCAAGTTTCAGGCACGTATGATTTTGATTTTAAAGGAACAAATTATGAATTTATTATGAAAGCAGCATGGCAGGATATTGATGAATTTGGTTTGAAATTGCGTGTTGGTGATGGGGAAGAAACGGTCGTAGGTGTAGATACAAAGGCAGGGCAAATTTTTATGGACCGTACGAAATCAGGTTTAGCACAATTAAATGATCGTTCAGGTGAATTATTTAATTTTGGAGCGAAATTTACACAACCATATCCTGTAGAACGTGGGAAAATTTTAATTCACGGTTTTGTTGATGAATCTTCGGTAGAGTTATTTATAAATGATGGAGAAACTGTTTTTACGAATTTAATTTATACGAAGCCAACAAATAATGGGCTACAATTATATACAAAGGGCGGAAAGTTGGACGTGTTGGAGTGGCAGGCTTATCATATGCAATCTACATGGAGACAAAAACCAGCAGATGGACAGATTGAATTTATTGTTTTAAATGACGAGCATGTAGAGCTTAAAGTCGGTGAAGAAAAATGGTTAACAGCTAGTGCCAAGCCAGATTGGATAGATGAAGGAACATTAGACTTTGCATGGCAGCTAGCAGACGAGAATATCGTACAAATTGTAGAGGTAGATGGCAATAGAGTGAAGGTGACGGCGCAAACAGCTGGTCGAACATCCATTATAGCGAACGAACAGCAGTCGGGGCTAGAGAAAAAAATGACACTAAGGGTAGTCGAATAGTGATGAAAAGTAAGCTCTGTTCAGCTATAGATAATTTGGACAGAGCTTTTCTAATGGGAGGTATGGATAATGTTATTTTCTTTAAGGAATCGTTTATTTTTGTTATTTACATTATTATTAACAGTTCCTTTCATACTATTATCCATTATCATTCCATGGTGGTTTATGGGGATTATGAAAAACCAAACAGAGGATATTACCTTTGAAATGTTAGGACAGTATAGTTTATATATTGAGTCGATTACAACGCAAGCGGAAGATTTAGGGAAGCAAATTTTGATTCACCATTCGACACAGTCGTGGTTGCAAGCAGAGAATGCAGAGGGAGCAGAAAGCCCAAATACAAGGCTACTTTATAGAGATTTGAAAGAGCTACTATCCTCTATCATGATTAATAATTCAAGTGGTATGACAGCTAGTGTAGTGTATAAGGATGGCAGAGGTATATGGGTAACAACGCCATTACAAGGTGTGGGCTGGCTTTCACAAGGGATGAAGGGAGAGCAATTTTTAAGCTATCATTATGACGTAGACCAAATGCAATTAGATATGAGAAAAAAGCCAATTAATAGCTATATTTTGCCGTTATTTGATATGAGGACATTTGAAACGAGTGGGGTTATTAAAGTGAATTTTCCCTCAGCGTTGCTACAAGAGGCCATTAAACAAGTGGAAATTGGCGAGAACGGTCGAGCATACGTCTTAAATAAAGAAGGTAGAAATGTTATCCCTGTGGAGCATCCAAAGCCTAAGAAAATGAGTTTGGCTATGCTACAGGAAATTCAGGCGAATACACAAACGCAAGGGTTAATTGAAACGGGAAGTGGTAGCACAAAGACTATTTTATTTTATCAAAAATTACCTGTCGATGATTGGATTGTTGTCAGCGAAGTAGCGGAGGTTGATTTATTCGCTAATATTAATAACTTACAACGTAGTCTATGGATTGCTAGTATTATTCTTTTTGGTATTACGATAGCAGCTTCTTACTTTATCGCTTCTACAATTGTAAGCCCACTTGGCAAGCTAGCACGAGCGATGCGATTTGTAGAAAAGGGCGATTTTGAGAAAGCCAAAAGATATATGCCGCACGTTCAAGCCAAAAATAATGAAGTGGCTTATTTAATAGGAATTGTAGAACATACAATTGCTGAGCTTAAACGATTAATCGATACAGAATATGAGGCGAATATTAGAAGAAAAGGTGCCGAATATAAAGCCTTATTGTTACAAATCAACCCACATTTTATGAATAATACATTAGAAGTAATTAGTAGTTTAGCTGCACAAGAACGGCATGATGATGTGATGAATGTGAGTAGTTATTTAGGTAAAATGATGCGCTATTCGCTCGATACAAAGCGTATTACCGTACCTTTAGCAGAGGAAATGCAATATATTCGTAGTTATATGAAGATTTTAGCTTTGCGCTATGAGGAAGATTTGACGAGTGTTATAGAGGAAGATCCAGAAGCACAGGCTACTCCTGTTTTAAAATTTATTTTGCAGCCATTAGTCGAAAATGCTGTGAAATATAGCTTCATTGAAAATAGTAAAGCCCATATTGTGATAAGAGCAGTCAAAGAGGAAGAGCGTTTGAAAATTATTGTGCAAGATTCAGGAATGGGTATGACACCAGATATACTAGCAAAATTTCAACAGTTAGAAAAGGAAACCCCTAGTAGTGTACTTAATTCAAAAGGTGAAAGTATTGGTCTGACGAATGTATTAGAAAGAATGAGATTGTATTATGGTCCATCCTTTTCATATGACATTCACTCGGAAGTTGGGATTGGGACAACCATTACATTAGAGCTGATATTAACAGGAGGACAGTAGGATGAGAGTACTACTTGTAGATGATGAAGCGCAAATTCGTAAAGGTTTGATGAAAAAGGTGAAATGGGTTGAATTTGGCTATGACGAAATACTAGAGGCGGCAAATGGTGTAGAGGCTTTAGAGGTGTTACAGCAATATAAAATTCATTTAATATTAACTGATATTCGGATGCCACGAATGGATGGTGTTGAACTAGCACAAAAATGTCATGAAAGCTATCCAAATTGTAAATTAGTTGTTCTTTCGGGCTACTCTGATTTTGATTATGTGAAAAAAGCGATGCAATATGGTGTACGTGATTATTTATTAAAACCCATTGCACCAGATGAATTAAATGAAATGGTGTATAAAATGACAGTAGAAATTAACAAGGAGCTGCAAAAACAAAAGGAAATCGACTCAGCAAAACACTTCGTTCATTCCTATTTTCATGAGGTACAGGAGCAATATTTATTGTATATGGTGAAGGATGAGTGGTTACAAAAGCATTTAGTAGTGGAGCGAGTGAAGCAATTGCAATTAGATGAAATACTCAAACAGCCTTATCAATTGCTGACAGCCGAGCTACGAGGGAATTCATCTAGTAGGGTGAGTGAGCTTTGGTATTCCTTTCAATTGATAAGTAGGGAGCTGACAGTACCAAACAAGTGGATATATGCCTTTATTAATCCGAGCTATCGCAATGTCGTTCATTTTCTCGTGTTAGCAGACGACAAGGTATTGGCTACATTTATTCAGTCTTTGCTAGCGGAAGTAAAGCGATTGCTAAGGCTGGAGCTAGTTATTGGTATTGGTAATAAAGCGGTAGGCATCGAAAATTTAAAAACATCCTATATTTCAAGTTTATTGGCATGGAGTCAAAGTGAGCTTGGCTGCCAATCACAAATTATTCAGGCGGGTGAAATTTCAAAAGAAACAGTGGATGTGTCAACAGATTCAGAAAGGATCTTATTACATGCAATTGAATCGTTAAATGCTGAGAGCTTTAATAAGCAAATCAAGCAATTATTTGATATTTCCCTGCATCATTCGGTGTGGTCATTTTCTTATATGGCAAATCGGATTTTATTTTTACTCAGTGCTGTTGGTCAAAAATATGATGCGGATTCACAAGGTGTAAAAGAGCTTCTTTGGGAATGTCAGCAAAGTATATGGGCGTTACAGTCAGATGTGTCCATTATTGAAAAAATTCAAGATTTAGCAAAAAAGATTATGGAGAATGTCAGAAAGGCCCGCTATTCGAATGGTCGATTAGTGGTAGAGAATATTCGACAATATATGGATGAGCATTATGGTACAGAAATTACTTTAACGTCTTTATCTGAGATGTTTCATATGAATAATGCGTATTTGTCAGAGTTATTCAAAGAGCAGATTGGGGAAAATTTTAGTGATTATTTAACGCGTATTCGTATGGAGAAGGCTCAAATCTTTTTACAGGACGAACAGTTGAAAATCATTGATGTTGCTAATTTGGTAGGGTACGCCAATTCAGGTTATTTTAGCACCGTTTTTAAAAAATACTTTAAACAAACACCTGTCGAATATCGGGTGGCTTATAGTGATACGGAGAATGGGCAATGAAAAAATGGTGGCTCATAGGTGGTATATTTATTATCTTGCTAGTGCTCGCTGGATTTTGGTATTGGCTAGCTCATCCAGATAAAACAGAGGTAAAAGAGTCTAAAAAATTGACTGAAATTCGCTTTTGGCGTAATTATGGAAATGACTTGGAAAATGCAGCCTTTGCTGATTTGGTGCAAGCATTTGAAAAAGAGCATCCAACAATTAAAGTGAAGATGCGTTCCATTCCCTACAGCGATTATGAAATTTTAGTACGTACAGAATTTGCTGTTGGCAATCCACCAGATGTATTAATGATTGATAGTCCAAATTTGGCACTCTATGCAGATACGGGTGCATTGCAACCATTAGATGATTTTATTGAAGAAAATTTAGAGGATGATTTTGCTGCTTCAACCATTGCTTCCATGAAATATAAGCAACAGCACTATTTAATGCCAATGATCGAATCAGGTATAGCTTTATTTTATAATATTAAATTATTTGAAGCGGCAGATTTACCACTACCTTCACCAAATGTTAACAAGCCATTAACATGGTCTGAGGTCAAAGAGATGGCTCATAAAATTCATGCTTTAGATAATAATGTGAGTGGAATTGACCCAGCACAAGGTTTTCCAAGTGGAGAAGCGGCGGCTTATTTTAAAATGCCACTATTATGGCAATTTGGTGCAGAAATACTAAGCCCTGATGGCAGTCAAGCGGAGGGCTACTTGAATACAGAGGAGGCCATTGCGGCACTTGATTTTTATCAAAGTTTATATACAGAGGGCTTGGCAAAAAGAGAGACGACTGGCGGGGGTGATCCATTTGCAGAAAATCTATTGGGCCTAACAGTTTTAGGTTCTTGGGCGGTGGCAGATTATCAAAATCATCATAACTTACAGCTGGGTGTTGATTTTGGAGTCGCCGCTTTGCCGAAGGAGCAGAAGCAAGCCGTGCCAAATGGCAGTTGGTCGATGGCGATGGCTACGAAATCTCGCCACCAAGAAGAGGCTTGGGCATTTATCGAATTTATGACAAACTATGAAAATGTGAAATATTATGTTGAGCAGACACATGACATACCTGCACGGTTTTCAGTTGTGGACAATGTTCCTGAGCTGAGTCAATATCCGATGAATATTTTTGTAGAGCAAGGTCGCTATTATGCAAAGAATCGCCCAATTACGCCTGTTTATCCTGTAGTGAGTGATGTGATTCGGACACTTTTTGAAGAAGTTGGCATTGGGGATGTGAATACAAGAGAAGCAGTGGAACGGGCTACGAAAACAATTGATCGTGCTTTACAACAAAGGCAGATTGAAGAAAAGGAAAGGTAGGGATTAGTATGTTTCAGCCATCAAGTTGGTATATGCGGCTGGGGACATGGCTCTTTAATTTAGTTTGGTTACACATTTTATGGGTAATTTTCACTCTTTTGGGACTTGTTATTTTCGGCCTGTTTCCAGCAACAGCCGCTATGTTTGCTGTATTAAGACAATTGATTATGGAGGAGGATGATAGTTCCGTTACAAAGCTCTTTTTTGAGAAGTATAAAGCGGAATTTGTCGGCTCTACTTTATGGGGCTTGTTACTATCAGGAGGTGTAGTATTACTTTACGTAAATATGCATGCCCTATCTTACCTGCAATTGGGTGTTATCCGTACATTGTTAGCCAGCTCAACTGTAGTGATAGGGTTCGTCTATCTATGTATGTTGCTTAATTTCTTTCCTGTGTTTGTGCATTTACGTCTACTGTTTTGGCAATATCCGAAATATGCCTTACTGCTGGCTGTAGCTAAGCCAATTCAAACTATCTTCATGATCATAATCGTAATTGTGCTTGCTTATTTATATTTAATGTTCCCTATTTTAGTAGTGTTATTTGGTATTAGCTTGTTCGCCTATGCATTGATGTATATTGCTTTACGGTCATTACCAAGAGAACAACTAGTAGAAGATGATTAGCATGGAATTTTCCGTTGCTAATCATCTTTTTTTGTAATCGATTTCAAAATGCCGAAAAAATTAAACATGAACAACCGAAAATATTGAAATCATCCTTTTCTGAATTTTGTTACATTGAGTGTATTAATCTTAGCTCGAAGCTGAGAGGGAAAAAATTTTTCATCATTATGTAAGCGTTATAGTTGAATTTAAAGGGGGAAGGATTGTGATGAAGAAAAACGCAAAATCAATAGACTTTATCCGAAAAAATTGGATTTTGTATGTGTTTTTAGCTCCAGCATTCTTACTGGTATTCGTCTTTAATTATATTCCGATGTACGGTGTAACCATTGCTTTTAAGGATTTTAGTCCGATTAAAGGAATCGCAGAAAGTCCATGGGTAGGTTTAAAGCATTTCAGCAGCTT
The DNA here is from genome assembly GCF_026012395.1 of Lysinibacillus piscis. Lineage (GTDB taxonomy): Bacteria > Bacillota > Bacilli > Bacillales_A > Planococcaceae > Lysinibacillus > Lysinibacillus piscis. Next base: position 258,648 of record NZ_BRZA01000003.1, on the reverse strand, counting down.
TTTACACTCACCGAATTTCACAGATATATTTTTAAATACCATTAAGTTAAGTACCTTTGAACTGTTACTTGGTTTTCCTATTCCTATCATACTTGCTTTAATGCTGAATCAAATTAGACGAGCAGGTATTAAAAAGAATATCCAATTAATTGTGTATGCACCACATTTTATCTCGGTCGTTGTCATTGCGGGGATGCTCTTTATTTTCTTATCACCTGCTGGACCAATAAATGCCGTACTATCTATTTTTATAGATAAACCAATTTCATTTATGTCAGAGCCAGAATATTTCCGAACGATTTTTATTGCGTCAGGTATTTGGCAAGGTGCAGGGTTTGCATCCATCATTTATGTTGCTGCCCTATCGAATACAGATCCACAATTACATGATGCCGCCACAATTGATGGTGCATCTTTATTGCAACGAATTTGGCATATTGATATGCAGGTACTCAAGCCGACAATGGCTGTATTATTTATTCTCGCTGTTGGTGGGATTATGGGAATTGGTTTTGAAAAGGCTTACTTATTGCAAACCAGCATGAACATACCAAGTTCTGAAATTATTGCAACCTATGTGTATAAGCGTGGTTTACAAGCGGGAGATTGGTCTTTCGGTGCAGCAGTAGGCTTGTTCAATTCAGTTATTAGCCTTTGTTTATTAGTAATATGTAATTTTGTGGTGAAAAAATTGAATGGCGAAACATTATTCTAAAAGGGGGAGTATCACATGGAGGCAGAAACAAAAAGAGAGCAGAAAAAAAGACTCCAAAAATCAGAGTTATACAGGCATCGATTGATGAATAATTCCAAAATGGATAGAGCCCTTCTTTTCGTTAATAAATTTATCTTGATTGCTATTGTGTTAATTGTTACCATTCCCCTTTTGTATGTATTATTAGGTTCGTTTTTACAGCCATCCATTTTAGCTACAAAAGGGATCTCATTCAATGCAGAACATTGGACATTGGATGGGTATAGTCGCATTTTTAATGATGGCTCGATTATGCGAGGGTTCCTCAATTCTATGTTATATGCAGGCAGTTTTACACTTGTCTCCGTTGGCTTAACGATTTTAGCAGGCTATGCATTGTCTGTTGATGGTTTAGTAGGTAAGAAGTTTTTTATGGTATTTTTCCTGTTCACAATGTTCTTTAACGGGGGACTTGTTCCGACCTATTTACTTGTGAAAAATTTAGGAATGATTAATACACCATGGGCAATTATTTTACCAGGCGCTATCGGTGTTTGGAATATTATTCTAGCACGTACTTATTTTAAAGGGCTACCAAATGAATTAAAAGAGGCAGCTAAAATTGATGGCGCTTCAGATTTTGTGATTTTTATTAAAATTATTTTACCTTTATCTAAGCCAATTATATTCGTATTAGCCTTATACGCATTTATTGGGCAATGGAATTCTTATTTCCAAGCGATGATTTATTTAGAGGACCGTTCATTGTATCCATTGCAGTTAGTGTTACGTGAAATTCTTATTCAAAATGAAGTACAACCAGGTATGATTGCCGACCAATTGGCAAGAGCAGAAATGCAGCGAATTGCGGAAATGATTAAGTATTCGTCCATTGTCATTTCTAGTTTACCATTGCTCATTATGTATCCGTTTTTCCAAAAGTATTTTGAAAAAGGCGTTATGGTTGGCTCATTAAAATAACAGAAAAGTGAGGGATTTTTGATGAAAAAAATGGCGAGATTTGCTTCTGCTCTAACGATTGGGGCACTTTTATTAACAGGCTGTGGAGGAAATAAAGAGAAGTCTTGGTCTGAGGACTATGAATTAAAGGATGTGAAATTTCCATTAGAAGAGAAGGTAACATTGAAATTCATGACATCTAGTTCACCTTTAGCACCAGAGGACCCAAATGATAAGTTGATTTATAAACGCCTAGAGGAAGATACAAATGTCCATGTGGAATGGCGGAACTTTGTTGGTGAAGCATTTCCAGAGCGTCGAAATTTAGCGATGTCCAGTGGAGAAATGCCAGATGCTATTATTAATTCAGCTTATAGTGATTATGAACTTTTAAAATTAGCAGAAGATGGTGCTATTATCCCTGTCAATGATTTAATCGACCAGTATATGCCGAATCTGAAAAAGGTTTTAGAGGAAGCACCACAATACCGTTCGATGATGACAGCACCAGATGGTAATATTTATTCCTTCCCATGGATTGAAGAGCTTGGAGAAGGGCGTGAAAGTATCCATTCTGTAGACGATTTCCCATGGATTAACGTGGAATGGTTAAAGAAATTGGGACTTGAAATGCCAAAGACAACAGAAGAATTAAAGAAAGTATTAATTGCTTTCCGTGATAATGACCCAGCAGGGAATGGTCAAACAATTCCAATGTCATTTATGATTAATCATGGTGGGGAAGATTTAACCTTCTTATTCGGTTCGTTTGGTTTGGGTGATACATGGGATCGTACTGTTGTGACAAATGACGGTAAAGTAGCATTAACGGCTGCGGATGAGGGCTATAAGGAAGCGATTAAATTTTTAAATGACTTATATAAAGAAAATCTATTGGATATAGAAGGCTTTGAACAAGACTGGCCAACATATGTTGCCAAAGGACAAGAAGGACGTTATGGTATGTACTTCACTTGGGATAAAGCGAATATTACAGGTAACAATGATACGTATGATTTAATGCCACCAGTAGCTGGTCCAGATGGTCATATAAATGTTGCACGTAATAATGGTATGGGCTTTGACCGTGCACGTATGGTTATTACAAGTGCCAATAAAAATTTAGAATTAACGGCTAAGTGGATTGATGAATTATATGATCCACTGCAATCTGTACAAGATAACTGGGGAACATATGGCGATGACAAGCAACAAAATATTTTTGAGTACGACCAAAGTGCAAATATGTTAAAACACTTAGATTTACAAGGAACAGCACCAGTTGAATTACGTGAGCGCACAAGCGTTGGTGGACCTCTAGCTATTTTAGATAGCTACTATGGCAATGTAACAACAATGCCAGATGATGCGGCTTGGCGTTTAGGATTAATGAAGGATGTTATGGTGCCACATATGACAGCTGATTATATTTATCCACGTGTGTTCTTTAGCTTAGATGAATTAAAGAGATTGTCAGAAATTGAAGTAGATTTCTTTGCTTATGTGAATCGTAAGCGAGCAGAATGGATTACAAATGGCAAGATTGATGAAGAATGGGATGAGTATCTAGCTGAATTAGAGCGTTTAGGGTACTCAGAATGGCTGGAAATTAAGCAATCTGGCTTTGATCGATCGATTAAATAAGTAGGAGGATTCTATTTTGTCTACATCATATATGACACAACTTAGACCACAATTCCATTTCGCACCCAAAAATAATTGGATGAATGACCCGAATGGTATGGTTTATTTTAATGGAGAGTATCATTTATTTTTTCAACATAATCCTAATGATAGCATTTGGGGACCTATGCACTGGGGTCACGCTGTCTCAAAGGACATGGTTACGTGGGAAGAGCTAGATATTGCGCTTTACCCAGATGAGCATGGCACAATCTTTTCAGGTAGTGCTGTAGTAGATTGGCATAATACGACAGGCTTTTTTGATGGTGAGGCAGGGCTTGTGGCTATTTTCACGTATCATTTAGATAAGGGTGATGAACAGCCACCTGTACAAACTCAAGGCTTAGCTTACAGTCATGATAATGGACGAACATGGATTAAATATGAAGGCAACCCTGTTCTAGGTCACACAGATAAAATAGATTTTCGAGACCCGAAAGTGTTTTGGTATGAGCCTTCACAAAAATGGATTATGGTTTTAGCAACAGAACAAACGATTTCCTTCTATTCATCTAAAAATTTAATTGATTGGCATTTTGAAAGTGAATTTGGTGAAGGGCTCGGTAGCCATTTAGGTGTATGGGAGTGTCCAGATTTATTCTTATTGCCAGTTGAAGGGACAGCAACGGCGAAATGGGTACTATTCGTATCAATAGGAGATAATCCGCATGGTTCGATTGGTTCTAAAACACAGTATTTTGTAGGGGAATTTAATGGTTCACACTTTACAACGACTCAAAAGGATACATTGTGGCTAGACCATGGCTATGACAATTATGCAGGTGTCAGCTTTTCTGATATTCCTCAAGAAGATGGCAGAAGAATTTACGTAGGTTGGATGAGTAATTGGCGCTATGCGAATCAAGTGCCAACAGCTGGCTGGCGAAGTCAAATGACATTACCACGAACATTAGGTTTAACAAAGGTGGCAAATGGTTGGTTGATTAAGCAGCAACCAATAAAGGAATTGTTTGACTATACAGAGAATCAAGTAACGGATATTCAATTTGGTAAATCATATGAAACGACAAGCCCATTGACTATTTTAGATATGGTCATTGACAATATGCAGGCAGGTCAAGTAACGGTGACATTCCACTTTGGTGATACAGAGGAAGTGAAGCTAATCGGTCGTGGTAAAGAAGGCTTTGTGACATTTGAGCGAGCAAATAGTGGCAATATTGCATTCCATGATTTCTTTAAGCAAGATGCCTCTGTAACCATCAATCAACCAATCACAGCGTTCCAAGCGATTATTGACCGCTATTCTATTGAAGTCTTTATTAATAATGGTAGATTTGCCATGACAAATCTTGTTTTCCCGCAAGCATGTTTAACAAGTATTCAAATAGAAGCAAATCATGACAATATTCATATTAGCGAAGGCACTATCTTAGTAGCCAAATAAAAATAGTAGCGCAAACAATGTCAACGTTTGCGCTACTATTTTTTGGGAAATTATCTTCGTATTTAACCATCTAATGAAGTTAAAAGGATTATTTGGGAAGTTTTTAATATACACACAGAGAAATACTTTAAACTAGTAGTCTTTGATGCTTGATAAGATTAAAAAAGCTTTTATATAGAATGATTGCAGATAAACAATCATATAATTTATTAACGTATTATGTATCGTATTCAATTGAATGTTAAGATTCTTATCAATAATGTTATACTATAAGGGTAAAATTAGTATGGTTGTTTTATGGTGATAAAAATAATTTTCAATTTTAAGTGGATTGAATAATTATTCATTCAAACGGACGATAGGAAGAGGGTAAGCATTTTGAAATTGAAATTCAAGGATTTGGGGAAAATAAAAGAAGCCGATTTTGAATTAGCCGATTTCACATTGATTGTTGGAGATAATAGCTTAGGCAAAACAATTTTATTGGAGGCATATGCATTATACGTTAATGTGATGAAAGACCTTTTTGGTGAAAACCATATTTATGACGTAGAAATAAATGAGATGGATGTACTTGGAGAACATTCAGAAGTTTCATTTAACTATAAGATGAGAGATGAAGACAGTTTAAAAGTCATTTTAGATGGATATAAAGAAAAGTACTTAACCTTACTGAAAGAAAATATTTTAAAAAATGCGCATAGTAATGCTGATGTAGAAATTACCTATAACTATGTAAATTCGATGGAAATACCAAATAAAGTTAAAGTTATCTATCATGAAACTCTTATTAGTGTTAATTTTGGGGCTAGGGGTATGATAATTCCTAGGTTTAATGATGAAGAAAATGGTAGAGACTTAATGTTACAAAGGTTAAAAAATAGAATAACTAGCGTTTTAAATATGATTTATTTTGAAAAATTATGTGGAATCGAGGAAATTGTCTTCTTTCCATCTGAACGTAATTTGTATAGAACAAATGCCTATAAAAAATCAGCTGAATTTATTGAAGATAGTTTTTTAAAAATTGAAAAAGATGGTGATATGCGATATAGTGAATCGCTATTTGTAAAAAGTTATTTCAAATACTTAGATTCTTTCGATTTTTGGGGTGAAATAGGGCACAGTGAAGAAAGACAAGCACTTTATGATTTATTGTGTAGGTCGTTGGGAGGCACACCAGATTATGAAGATGGTATGATAATAGCCATCCAGCAAAAAGGCGAGAATATCCCACAAAATCTTTTTTCAACAAAACAAAATAGGTTTTTACCATATTTCATGTTATGTAATAACTTTATTGTCAGGGAACAAGATAGGATTATAATAGAAGAACCCGAAGCACATATGTCACTAAAAAGTATGTTTGAGCTTGTTGAAATTACAGAATATATCCTCCAAGATAATAAGATGATTATGACCTCACATAGTGATGTTTTTGTATCTCTATTAAATAATTTAATCAAAAAGAATCAAATAAATGCTAAAGTGTATGAGTTACTAGAAGAAGGACCATATAATATATTGAAGGAAGTTGTGCCTGGGGATTATGGCTATGAATTGTCGTTTATGTCGGAGCAAATGATTCGTTTAAACGAGCAGACATTGGAAGTCTTTAAGGATGTGGTTGAACGTGGTGAATAACTACAGCATTTTTAAAGCAAATGTACTGGCAGAAGTTTCTCAAATTATACTTGATGAAAAGATTCTTGTTACGCCAGAAATCGAGTTACAAAATACTTTGTTTAAAGGAAATGAATCGTTGCTTGAAAGAGTGCATTTCAAGAAGAAGAATCCAAACACAAGGTTAATTCACTTATTTCAAGAGTTGCCTATTAATAAGAAAACGGGCAAAATAGGCGAAAGTAGCCGACTTAGCTTTTTAAATATGGATAAGTTTCCAGATGGTTGTTTCTTTTTGATGGATGAAGTAACCAAAAGGATAAATTGTTACATTTGTGAGTTAAAGCATAGGCCAGGGGATAAAATTTTAGATGGCATAGACAAACAATTTTACAGTGGTTTGTTGCATTGTAAAACATTTTTTGCGACAGTGAAATTAGACGAAGAATATACTATTACGTATCATTTTTTGATTGTAGGGTGTATACGGTTATATGATGAATACGAAAAACAGCCAATCGTCAATGGTGTCCCAAAGCCTGCTCCTGGCACGCCACCAAGGAAGGTAAGAGAAATTAGAGCCTATCAACAGTATAAAGCAGGTACAATCTATTTTTCCTATGTAAAGGATTTTACAAGCAAATTTGACTTTCCTTTTACATATGTACAGCTAAACCCTATAGGAAATGTAGATGAAAGAACACTGGTATTAGAAGCGGAATTTGAATTGAACTTTATATAATTTCCATGAAGACTGTCATTCTAAAATAGAGTGCAGTCTTATTTGTTATAATAAAAAGAATAGATGGAAAAATTGTAGTGAGGTGTTTGATATGACTAATCCTAAAGTCGATGAATTTTTAAGTAAGGCAACAGTGTGGAAAGAGGAGTTTGAGCTATTAAGAAAAATTGTGTTGGACTGTGAGTTAACAGAGGATTTTAAATGGATGCACCCTTGTTATACATTGAATAAAAAAAATATCGTCTTAATCCACGGCTTTAAGGACTATTGTGCATTACTTTTTCATAAAGGAGCCCTTTTACAGGATAATGAGGGGATTTTAGTACAGCAAACAGAAAATGTACAAGCAGCACGTCAACTACGCTTTGTCAACCTTCAAGAAATTATAGGAATGGAGCCCATTATTCAAGCTTATATTCATGAAGCCATTGAAGTAGAAAAGGCTGGATTGAAGGTAGAAAAGAAAAAAGAGGTAGAAATTGTTATTCCAGAGGAGCTGCAACATAAATTTGAAGAGGTTCCTGCTTTGCAAGCGGCATTTGAGGGGCTAACACCTGGACGACAACGAGAATATATCTTCCATTTCACACAGGCTAAAAGACCACAAACGAGAGAAGCAAGAATCGAGAATAATATGCAGCGTATTTTAAATGGTAAAGGCTTAAGTGATTGTGTTTGTGGGCATTCTAAACGACTGCCAAACTGTGATGGCTCACATAAGCATTTTCAGTAAAAATAGCGGACAAATTTGTGCAAGAACGGACAGGTTTTACTTAGTTCAAATGTGTACACTTACAGTAAGGGGTTGAGGTTATGACGTGGTTAACATCTTTGCAACAAGCCATTGCTTATATCGAGCAACATTTATTAGAGGATTTAACAATGACACAAATTGCACAGGTTGGGCATTCCTCAGAGTTTCATTTTCAACGTGCATTTAGTTTACTAACAGGCATGACGGTTAATGATTATATTCGACGTAGAAGACTGACATTAGCAGCAGAGGAGCTACAGCGTACAGAGGCAAAGGTCATTGATGTTGCATTCAAGTATGGCTATGAAACACCAGAAGCATTTACGAAGGCTTTTCGGAGACAGCATGGTATTTCACCAATTGCTGTACGGCAGGCAAAGGGGAAAATTACCTCATACTACCCCCTGACAATTGAGATACAGTTAAAAGGAGTGGAACCTATGAACTATCAAGTGAAGCAAAAAGAGGCATTTCAAGTAGTAGGTATTGTGACAACAATGAAGGATAATTCAGGTATTTCGGCATTATGGAATCAATTGAACGCAAATGGTACAACAGCTCGCCTAGCGCAATTGAATAATGGTGATGTACAAGGCTTGTTAGGTGTATGTTTGCCACACGCTGAAGGAATACAATATGTAATTGGTGTAGCGTATCAAGGTGATGTGCCAGAAGACTTTGAAATGGTGGAGGTGCCTGCTTCGACGTGGGCTGTATTTGAGGTTATTGGTGCAATGCCACATGCAATGACGAATGCGTGGCAGCGTATTTATAAGGAATGGCTCCCTTCAAGCCAATATGAGCTAGCAGGAACAGCCGAATTTGAGCTGTACACAGAGGATGACCCATTTGATGATAAATGTTATTCAGAAATTTGGATTCCTGTAAAATAGAGAATTTTTCAATTGACTTTTATCTAAAATTCCCTAATATGATTTACAAGGGGGGGTGATAAAGGTGAAAAAATCATCATTATCTACAGCTAAGGTATTGAAAGTAACTTTTTAATACTTTAGCTGAATTTTATTTTCCGCTAAGGTAATTACTTCATTAAGAGAGGGAAAATAAAATGACAATGCAAATTATTCAGCCACATGAGTTTGTTTATATAAAGAAGGAAGTTCAACATCTTCAAAGTGCGTATAAATCCGTAAATGATACTGTGACAATTCAAACATTGCAAGGTCTAACACGTGAGAATTTAGGAACGATTTTAACTGAGGATAATCAACTACAAGGCTTTATTGAGCAATTTATGGACCGCAAATTATCGAAAATCACAGCCGATAAATTATTAGCGGAATTAAAAGAGTTTGTGATACCATTTAAACAGCCGACAGATAATCAGCTTGTTAAATCATTTAAAAAAGTAAAGAAATTAAAAATGCCGAACTGGGCAGAGTTTGATTTACGAGATATTAGTTTTTTAGGGTGGAATGATTCGGGGACACATCGGAAATATATCGTGCTGTATCAAGGTGAGCAGCTTATAGGGTATTCAGGTACGCTTTCGCCAACAATTCAGCAAGGTGTTTGTGCCGTGTGTCATGAATTTTCTAATGTGTCGCTATTTTTAACGACTACTAAATTTTCAGGTGATGGTACTTACACAAAAAAAGGCAATTATATTTGCCATGATAGTACACGTTGTAACCATCAGCTATCGGATTTATCAAGGTTATTGAACTTTATTGAGGTTATCGACAAATAGTAGATGTAAAGCCAAGGCATGTGGGTTAGTTGCCTTGGCTATTTTATACTGTCTATAAATGATATGAACTCTAACTATCAAATAATTTCAATTAAACATTAAATATGATACCATTGAAATATTATACTTGAGAAAAGGAAGGGCCTTTTTATGAAAATACTAATTGTAGATGATTCAACATTTTCTCAAAAAACAACAATTAAAGCGTTAAAAACAATTTACCCAGATGCGACTTATGAAACAGCCGATGACGGTATTGAAGGGATCCAGTTATATGGTACTTTTTTACCTGATTATGTGTTTATGGATTTATTAATGCCTAATATGAATGGGCAAGAAGCAATTGTTCATTTGCTTGAAAAGTTTCCAGAGGCAAAAATTATTGTCCTTTCAGCGGATGTACAAGCAGCAGTTCGAGAGGAAGTGCTAGCAGCGGGAGCTATTAAATTTATTAATAAACCGATAAATGCAGATAAACTCGGAGAAATTAAGCAGTTGATAGAAGGGTGATATGAATGCTGACAACTATACAAGAAGATATATTAAAAGAACTGTATAATGTATTTGTTGGTGAAGCGGCAAACCTATTATCAGAGATACTTCAAAAAAGAATTGTGTTATCTGTTCCGAAAGTAACATTACTATCATTACATGAGTTGAACCCTGTTGAGCAAGAGAATTTGACACCTGTACTCAATGGAACGATATTATCTACCTCTTTGAAATTTGGCAGCGTCTTTTCTGGTAGAGCAGAATTTATTTTTCCAACAGAACAAATTAAATATGTAACAGCACTCTGCCTCGGAGAAGAATACACATTAGAAGATGAAGAATCTACATTTAATGATGAGGATTTTGATGTTGTGAAAGAGCTGGGCAATATCATATTAAATTCCATCATGGGTGGTATGGGTAGTTTACTGGAAATGAAGCTAGAATACGATGTACCACAAATTGTGTTACATAGTGCTGGTGAATATGGAAGAACGCTCTTCAATTCAGAGGAAAGTAATCTATTATTACTCTATGTGAATTTTAACATAGATGATTCCAAGGTGCTCGGTTTAATTTTAATTAAGTTTTCATTAGAGTCCATCGAATTTTTAATACAAAAAGTGGACGAGATTAGTAGGGATTTAAATGAATGATTTATACTTAGCAATCATTAATCAACTAGACAATGGTATAATTTTATTGGATGATCAATTGAATATTCAATTATGGAATACGTGGTTAGCAAAGTACACAGGGAAAACAGAGGATGAAGTGAAAGGATTGCCGATTACAGAGGTCATTCCACGCTTTGATAATAATATTTATGCAGGTATGTTTGAAAAAGCTCTTTCGAATGGTCAAAAAAGCTTTTGTTCAGCAGCAATGCATCAATATTTTGTAGAAGGTCGTTGTTCCAACATGAAACAGCCTCGTCAAAATGTGCTGATTCGACATTTGCATTTAGATGACAAAATATATGTAATGATTGAGATTCATGATGTCGCAAGTGTGTATGAACGAATCCGAAATCTCAATAAATCTTTACAACATTCGATTGGCTTTACAAAAAGTTTGGAGCGATTTGCTTATTATGATAGCTTAACGGACTTGCCAAATCGCAAGTTTATTTTAGAACGAATCGAAAAACTTATACAGCAAGAGACCATATTTGTGCTATTTTTCTTAGATTTGAATGGTTTTAAGGCAGTTAATGACCAATTTGGACATCTTCAAGGCGATTTGTTGTTACAAATGTTTGCAAAGCGTGGTAGTCAATTTATTTGTACGCAAGATGTTTTAGCACGACTTGGTGGGGATGAATTTGTGCTATTAGTTGAAAATTTGACGACTCTCGATGAAATTGAACAACATATGGAAGAGGTTAAAGCATTGCTAGAAGAACCATTTATCATTGAAGGACAACAGGTCGTTATTTCAACGAGCATCGGTCATGCATGTTTCCCACGGGATGGCATAACAGCGAATCAATTATTGAATGTGGCAGATAGTAAAATGTATGCGGATAAGAAAGAGATAAAATAATAGATAACACATAGAAAGCGTTGAAGCCAGTTGCCTCGACGTTTTTTTGTTTAGGATATGAAAATGAATGACCTCGAAATCCATGATATCCGTCAAGACTTTATATCGGTATAGTGAATACCATTTGTTGTTATCACTACAAGAAGATATTTATTGAATTAAAATAAATTGAAATTTGTTACAATAATGGTATTGGAGACATGATTATTTAGTGGAAGGGTGAAGAATTTGATACATATTGTATTTGGTGCATCTGCCTCAGGAAGTTTAACACGTGCTTTAAGAAATAGGAAGCAAAATGAGACTGAGCAGGTTATTTCGTTTTGGGATATTTTTTCCGTTGGTCCGATATGGCAACTTCACAATGAAAAGGGACGACAGTTTAGATACGATTGGATGGCGGTACATCTCAATGAAGAATCGATTGAAGAGTTAGCAGATTATCAGCAACGATTTGAGCAATCAGTAGAGCAAATACAGGCTATACAAAATGGTGAGCAGCTATACATATGGCTGTCTAATAGTACACATGAGCAAGTAGGCTTACGCTATATAATCTATTTATTAAAAGAGAAAGATATACAAATGACAGTGTTGAATACTGCATTGGCACAAGCAAAGCTATTCCCAGTAATGGAGGATAGCTATATACTGCGTAGTACGGGAGAGTTAACATTTGAGCAGCTACAAACAATCTTTGAGCAGTATCAAGGTCAGTTATTATCGATGAATGAACGAGAAATTTTAGAAAAAGAATGGTGCACCTTGTCAGAAAGCCAAGATACATTAAGGATATGGCAGGATGGTCATGTACAGCATGTAGAGGAAAGCTATTATGATGCAAGGTTTATCCATCATGCGAAGGATTTGCATCAAGAGCAAGAAACCAAGAATTTTATGAAATCAGCGAGATTAATTGGTGAAGTGCTTGGTTATTTAGATGATTATGTTGGAGATGAATTTCTCCAGTATCGACTAAGGGAGCTTATCAAGCAAAATGTATTTGAAATGGAAGGTCAATTACGAGCAATGCGCTACTATAGTGTGAGATTGCTTTAACAGTAACACGCCAATAGGTGGAGAGTGTGTTACTTTTTTGTATAAGGGAAATCAAGAAAAGGAGGATGTTGGCGAATGGCTGCATCAAAGAAATTGAGAATATGCGAAAATGGACATGAATTTTATAAAAGCACGGATTGTCCAAGCTGTCCGACCTGTGACCAGCTTAGTAAACCTATGGGTGGATTTCTTGCTAAGCTGTCAGCACCTGCTCGGAACGCACTTACACATGAAGGAATTACGACATTAGAAAAATTATCGAGCTTTACGGAGAAGGAAATTTTAAAAATTCATGGTATTGGTCCTGCATCATTACCAGTACTAAGAGCATCATTAGAGGAAGCAGGACTGTCTTTTCAATAGGGAGCATATAATGCAGATTAGATTAGCTAAAATGGAAGATGTACAATCAATTAGGATGATACTAAATGATGTTACATTACAACTAATAGAAAAGGCATTCCGCAACGGGATTATCCGTGGTATGGGGAGCAAATTCAGTGACAAATAACAAGTGATATTTCATATGTTCTAATACGGGATTCTAAAATAATCGGTACATTTTGTATAAGTGAGATAAATGCTATCAATACAACAAAATTACAGAAAGCGCTGTATTTAGATTGCTGGGCTGGGAATGAGAATTTAAAAGACTTTTATGCAAGAAATGGTTTAACTTATGTTGGTGATTTTTCTGAAGAGGATTATTTGATTAGTATTTTTCGGTATAAATCATAGAGGCTTCTTAATCTATAGCTTTAGAAAGTGGGGGATATCTATGAAACCAATCCATTTGCAGTCGTTACTTGATGCGTATGCTGATTTGTCAGAAATGGCTTTTTTTCACTATGTTCAACAGTTTGAAATGGATATGATGCGTGTCAATGAACTTGCCGATCTAAATAGCTTAGTGAAGGAGCTTATTCGTCTTGGTGACCCACAGCTCCAACAATTTTTTGTCGGGTATCGTATTAAGCAAATTAGTAAGGAATTTGACTTACTGCGGATTGGGAAAGATTATGTGATTAATATTGAGCTAAAAAGGGAAAGTACAGAGGAGCGTATGCAGAAGCAGTTGAAGCAAAATGCGTATTATTTAAAGTTTTTAGAGGTAGATATATTGAATTTTACGTTTGTTTCCTCTACGCAAACATTATACCAATTACAAATGGAGCAGCTTGTGGAAGTGTCGATGGATACTTTATGGCAAGCGCTGGCTAATCAGCAAGTGAAGGTATTAGCCAATCTGGATGATTTATTTGACCCAATCAATTACCTCGTTTCTCCTTTTGATGCACCCCATGCCTTTATGAAGGAAGAATACTTTTTAACATCGCCTCAAATGACGTTTAAACGAGAGATATTGGAATTAGTTGACCAAAATAAATCGGTTGTCATTGATGGTGCACCAGGGACAGGAAAAACATTATTAACGTATGATTTAGTTAGGACATGGAAGCAAGCGGGGAAAAAGGTTGTGCTCTTACATGGAACAGCATTGAATAAAGGGCAGCATATTTTAAATGAGCAATACGGTTGGCATATTAAAACGGTAAACGATATGGTCATAGACGATGCAGATATTGTCGTTATTGATGAGGCACAAAAACTCCATTATGAGCAAATGCAGTATATTCGTACAAAATTAGAGGAATATCAAGTGCCTGCTGTGTATTCTTTAGATGCGGGTTATTATTTATTTGGTGAAGGTAAACGGATGGATGTTCTTGGTTATATCGAGAAGCATTTTGATATGAAGCAGTATGAATTGCGGACAGTTATGCGCTATAACAAGGAAATGCAAACTTTTGCACAGTTACTTTTTGATAAAAACTTGCCACTTACCAGACAGTATTTCCCGAATGTTAGTGTTCAATATTTTTCAACCAATGCCGCATTTATTCAACATATTGAGGAGTGTAGGCGTACCAATTGGCTTGTCGTGAATTGTTATCATTTTGAAAGACCCACAAATGATATTTTAGGGCAAGAATTTGACCGAGTATGTCTTATTGTCGATCATCATTTTATATATAAACCAAATGGTCGAATATCAGCTATGCGAAAGCGAAGGGCAACTGACCCGATGAAAGTGTTGTATCATACCATTATTCGTACACGTAAAAAGCTACAAATTGTTGTTGTTAATAATCCAATAGCTTTAGAGCATATTGTGAATATTGTAAAACATGAAGACTAGATGGAGGAATGGACATGAAGCATATTCAAGTAGAGCAATTTTTACAAGAAAAAGCAAAGCATGCAGGTAAAGTAACAGCAGGTGTAGGCTATGATGTGATGAACATTCAATTGAAAGCGGGAGAATCCATTGCTGAGCATTCTGCATCTGGAGAGGTATTGATTGTTTGTCGTCAAGGACGTGTGAAATTCCATGTGGAAGGTCAAGAGACGGAGCTAGATGCACAGGCATTATTGATGTTAGATCCAAATGAAAAGCATAGTCTTGAAGCAATTGAGGACTGCGAAATAATTGTTGTCCGTCTAAAATAGTGAGAGAGGTCCTTTATAGCTGGTAAAGGACCTTTTTATATAACAACTAATAGATAGCCTAAGACGGATAGACAGATAGAGCCGATAAAGCTAGCAATAAGTGCTCTTAATCCAAGTTTTTGAAATGTACGAATCTCAATATTTAAGCCAAGACCCGCCATAGCCATAGAGATGAAAGTATAGGCGATTGTTACCAAAGCTTGTGCGATAGTAGCAGGTATAATCCCCAATGAATGAATGGCACTCATCATTAAAAAGCCTAAAATAAACCATGGTATGGTAGAGAAGGAGAATAACCTTTTCTCCATGCTTTTGTCCATCCTTTGATAAAAAACGCCAATCACAATAGCTACTGGTACAAGTAATGCTACCCGTGTTAACTTTACAATAACAGCTATATCCATAGCATCATTTCCACCAACAGAGGCTGCCGCAATGACATGGGCGATTTCATGTAATGTTCCACCCGCGAAAATACCATATTCAGTAGGAGTTAGACCAAGACCAGAATAGAAAACCGTGTATATCAACGTAAATATTGTCCCCAATATAGCTACAATTGCTGCACCTACAGCCGTTTCCTCTTCATTTGCTTTTATTTGTGGAGCAATGGCAACGATAGCAGCGGCTCCACAAATTGCTGTTCCACAGGCTGTTAATATCCCAAGTTTTTGATCGACTTTAAACATTCTCGCTAGTCCATATACAATGACTAATGTTACTAGCAAATTAATCGCAGCAATTAAAAAGACACGTATCCCTGCATGATAAATATCGGCTAAATTCAAGCGCATACCTAATAAAATAATGCCTAATCGTAATAATTTCTTGCTGGAAAAAGCAATGCCTGCTTGCCATGAATCCTGTATGTTAAAAGCTGCACGCCAAGCCATCCCTAATATAATCGCAATGACCAACTGCCCTAATATGGAGAAGAAAGGGAATGTAGTCATATATTTTGCTACTAAAGCAATGAAACATGTAAGGAGGATGCCTTTCAAAAAATTCGGTTGAAGGGTAGGTTTTACTAAATGTTGTTTACTAACCATGTTGTTCACTTCTTTCTACCTTGTTACTTATTACTTTAGTAAACAATTTATTATTAGTGAAATATATATGTATAATGGTTACTATTAATATTTCTAATAATAGGGGTGAAGCCATGCAATATGATGCACTAAAAACATTTATCACATTAGTTGAAGTGAATAATTTTACAAAAACCTCTGAATTACTTCATATTTCACAGCCGAGTGTGAGTTTACACATTAAAAATTTAGAACAGGAATTACAAACAACCTTATTTATTCGTTCACCCAAATCAGTTCAAATTACACCAACAGGGGAAATTCTTTATAAGCGAGCAAAGCAAATTATGGCTATTGCAGAAGCGGCAAGAGAGGATATTGCTATCTATCACCAAGAAGTGCAAGGTACATTAGTTATTGGGGCGAGTTTTACGATTGGCGAATATATACTGCCTGCTATCATAGCGAATTTACAAAAGCAATTTCCGCAATTGGAGCTCCAAGTAATCATTGGCAACACAAAGGAAATCATTCAACATACAAAATTATTGCAGGTGGACATTGGCTTGATAGAAGGACAAGCCCGTGACAAAGAATTATTGATTACACCATTTATGCAGGATGAGCTATTCATTGTTAGTGCCAGCGACCATCCACTGACAAAGCAACAACCTATTACGGCACAGAAACTCCAACAGCAAAGCTGGGTTGCTCGTGAAGAAGGCTCAGGTACACGTTATTATTTAGATCATTTATTTAGAGCAAATGGTTTACAAATTCAATCACTGTTGACGATTAGTAGTAATCAGGGGGTGAAGGAGAGTGTGATGCAGGGGCTAGGGCTTTCTTTATTATCAACCTGTGTCATTGAACGAGAATTGAAAAATGGGGATATGACCATTTTGCCACTTGAAGGGCAACACTTTATGCGGACATTTTCGTATCTCTGTTCACCAACAATGAAAAATAAGCGTAATGTGGATATATTGATCGAAGTATTGACGAAGAATTAATAATTCGCTGATAGTGAGCATTGATGATTATCTATAATTGTGACGGGTATTTTATTGCTTGGCTTTTTATATATTAGTTCAATGATTTAAGGCCATTCGCTTGATGGAGATTTTATTAAGCGAATGACTTGTTCTTTTCCTACAATTTATTTTATAATGAATGGGAACGTACATTCTTTTAGGGAGGAATTATAATGGCATTCACATCGAAAAATATTTTCCTTAATTTATCAGTGAAAGATGTTAGCAAGACAACTGAGTTTTTTACAGCTTTAGGCTTCACATTTAATCCAAACTTTTCAGATGAGACGACAGTTTGCATGATCATTAGTGATAATATTTATGCTATGCTGATGAATGAGGAACGTTTCGCAGGCTTTACGAAGAAAGAAATTGTTAATACAGCTACTTCTGCTGAAGCGATTTTCTGTTTATCTGCTGAAAACCGTGAGCAAGTGGATGAGCTAGTTAATAAGGCGATTGCAGCAGGTGGCAAAACATACAGTGATCCGCAAGACCACGGATTTATGTATGGATGGGGCTTTGAGGATGTAGATGGTCACCTATGGGAAATCGTTTATATGGATGAAAGTGCAATGCAATAAATAATTGGAAAATGCAATTCGGCTGAACAAGCGAATTGCATTTTTATTTTTCCAAATCGAATATAGCTTTCGGGTAAATTGTTACTTTAGACTCATTAAGTTTCTGATTTTAAAAACCAAGCTTGATGTAATACAATAGTGACAGATTTGATATTTGGAGGTTTTTTAATGGGGGAAAGAGGAAGACCTAAAGGTGCAAGTGGAGAAGAAAGCAGAGCATTATTACTTGAAATAGCAGCAAAAGAGTTTGCACAACACGGATATCATGCAGCAAAGGTGAGTTCAATTGTCAAAGGAGCATCATTAAGTCAGCCCACCTTTTATCTGTATTTTAAAAATAAAGAAGCCATTTTTGAAGAATTAGAAAATTTATTTCAACGACGAATAATGGAATTTATGAAGAAGAGCCGTTTACAACCAATGCTGGAGCATACGACTGTTCAAACAAGAATTACCCACAATTTAAAGGAGTTATTTACCTTTTTAGCTAAAAATCCAGATTTAACACGAATCGGTTTTTATTTATCCACGAAAGCAAGTGCGATAAAAGTACAAATGGTTGAACAAATTCAAGATAACCTTGATTTTGAAGTCGATGCAGGTTATTTTCGATCAAATTTAGATACACAAATGGTTGCAGAGTGCTTAGTTGGCATGATTGAACGATTAACATTTACTCAATTATTGCTAGAAAAAAAAGAGCCAGAAATGATAGCGAATGATATTGTAGATTTATTATTATTTGGGATGTTGAAGAAATAGCTATGTTTAAAAAAAGAAAATGCTTACTTTTCTTTTTTTATTGTTGTATATTACTTTTAAGTAATATAACTAACAGAGAGAAATTCAAGATGATTTGCCCTTTATTTAAATACCAAATTTTGGTTACAAGAGGAGGTGTTCTAGGTGTAGATTTATGTGTGATAAATATTTTATCACTATATATTACTGTTGAATAATATATAAATGAGGGAGATGCTATGAAAAAAAGATGGAAACAGACAATATCATTATTGGTTATTTGTTTATTGCTTGTGCAGACTGTATTCGCCAGTGCATCAGTATTTGCAACAATACATGATTCACTTCATATAGTCATGACAACAGCAGGGCAGCCTTATCTAGAGGGAGATTCAGCAACAAGCCCTGTGACCATCCAAGTCACAATGACTACGGTAGATAGTGCAGATATACAGGTAGAATGGTCAAGCAATGAAGGTTATTCATGGGAAATGCTAGATATAGCTACACCTCTTGTTATAAATGATGAAGGCGACCACCAAATTTGGTTTAGAATCGTAGGACAGCCTAGCATAAGCAAGCACTTGGTTCGCATTGTAACATCGTCGCCTTCACTAGTATCAGCAAGTAATATTATTTATGTAAATACTAATGTTACTGGTGGTCATAAGGATGGTACGAGTTGGGCAAATGCTTTTGATAATTTGCAATCAGCATTAGAGAAAGCAACAACTGGCGATCAAATTTGGATTGCTGAGGGGAGATATACGCCAACGAAAGCAGTTGAAGATGGCGACCCACGTTATATGGCATTTCAAATGAAAAATGGTGTTGAAATTTATGGTGGCTTTGCAGGCAGTGAAACCACATTAGAACAGCGAAATCTTGCCGTACACCACGAAACCATACTGGATGGACAAGGCATCATGTATCATGTCTTTTATCATCCATACGGCTTGAATTTAAATGAAACGGCAGTTCTTGATGGTGTGACAATTACAGGTGGAAATGCGAATGGAAGTACGACAAATATGTCTGGTGGTGGCATGTACAACTCAGATGGAAATAGCCCATCTTTAACAAATGTAAAGTTTATAGCAAATAAAGCGGGATTAACGGGAAATGGCTATGGTGGCGCTATGTATAATAACAGTGGAAGTAGCCCGATTTTAACAAATGTGCTATTTGAAAAAAATGAAGCTACATTAGGTGGAGGTATCTATAATGGCACAACTAGCAATCCAACGTTAACGAAGGTGATTTTCAATAAAAATCAGGCGAGTATTAGAGGTGGGGGTATCTACAACACCAAAAGTAGTCCCGTCTTAACAAATGTTACATTCAATGAAAATGAAAGTAAGTTTTTCGGAGGTGGTATCTATAATGAACAAAATAGTAGCCCAACCTTAACGGATGTAACTTTTAATGAGAATAAGGCGGCATCTCATGGAGGGGGTATATACAATTTTCAGGAAAGTAACCCAACTTTAACAGATGTAATTTTCAATGAGAATAAGGCGTCTCTAGGTGGAGGTATATACAATCTTCAGAAAAGTAGCCCAATCTTAGCCAATGTCACTTTTAATAAAAATCAGGCTATTAGTCAGGGAGGGGGCATGTTCAATTATCAAGAGAGTAGTCCAATTTTAACCAATGTTATATTCAACAAAAATGTGGCAGAGACTAACGGAGGAGGAATGTACAATTGGATTCAAAGTAATCCGATTATGCAGGATGTTATATTCAGTGGGAATGAAACAGATAATAGTGGAGGAGGTTTAGCTAATATTACAAGTAACCCAATCTTAACCAATGTCCTATTTAGTGAGAATAGAGCAACTAACAGCGGAGGAGCTATCTTCAATGTGGAAAGTAACGTTCTCTTAACTAATATGGAATTCAGTAGAAATAAAAGTAGCCACGGAAGTGTTATGTACAATTGGGAGAGTAAGATTCTCTTAACAAATGTGACGATAAGTGGGAATGCTTCAGATACTAGTAATAAGGCTGCTATTGATGGTGGGAACTCTACTAGTGTGATTCGTAATAGTATTGTGATTGGCAATAATGGTTCAGCATTTGCTAATTATCAGGGCAAGGTTGAAAATAGTTTGATTGATATTATGGATAGTGGAATTGTGAAAGGAAAATTGTATGATGCTGTAGGGAACCCTGTTGGAGTAGCCACTTATATAGCGGAAGATGTGTTTGTAGATTTTTCTAATGCGAAGTATCAATTAAAAGCAGGCTCTCCAGTGATTAATCAAGGTGATTCAAGCTACCCTGAATTAATAAATGTAATGAAGGACCTTTCTGGTAGTCAGCGTATTCAAGGTGGGAAGATTGATTTTGGAGCCTATGAAGCATTGCCTTATACGATTAGTTACCATGAGAATGGGGCAACAGAAGGAAATGTACCAATTGATAATAACACATATGCCATGGGGAATAATGTGATAGTGATAGGTAATACAGGACAGTTAGTGAAAATAGGTTATACATTTACAGGCTGGAATACACAAGCAAATGGTCAAGGCACACATTATGATGCAAATGCAACCTTCCAAATGGGAACAGCCAATATTATATTGTATGCTCAGTGGACAGTGAACCCAACGTATACTATGACATATGATGCAAATGGAGCAACCAGTGGAAATGTGCCACAGGATAGCAATCAGTATGAAGAAAATGAAATGGTAACAGTACAGGGGAATAGTGATAATTTAATACTAACGGGTTATAGTTTTGCAGGTTGGAATACACAGGCAGATGGAACAGGAATAGCCTATACAGTAGGTGATACTTTCCGAATGGGAGCAACAAATATCACCTTATATGCTCAATGGCTAGCAAACCCAACGTATACAGTGACATATGATAGCAATGGAGCAACAGGTGGTACAGTACCACAGGACAATGCATTGTATGAGGAAGCTCAAACGATTAAGGTACAAGATAATAGCGGTAATCTAGTGAAAACAGGTTATACATTTACAGGCTGGAATACACAAGCGAATAGTCAAGGTATACATTATGCTACAAATGCGACCTTCCAAATGGGGACAGAGAATATCATCTTATATGCTCAATGGGCGGTGAATCCACCTACATCAGGCGGAGATAATAATCCATCATTGCCACCAACTTCAAATGGCAACAATATATCACAAACATCAACCGACCATGACTTTTCACTACCAGCAACGATAAAAATTACACTGCATACAAATGGTGGTATAGCACTGGAGCCAATCGAGGTAACGTATAATACGAAAATAAGTGATTTACCTGTACCAAGAAGAAAAGGCTTCCGATTTGATGGCTGGTATCAAGATGAAATATTCATGAAGAGGTGGCCTGAAAATGAGCTCATAAAGAATCATTTAACGCTTTATGCAAAATGGACAGCAGAGTCTGACGTACTACAAGAACCACAACAGTTATCAAAGCCAGTGGTAATATTTGATGATATAGAGGATAATTGGGCTAGAGGCATGATTGAAGAATTAGCTACACAAGGTATTATCAAAGGCTATGTAGATGGTACTTTCCGTCCAAATGAGTCCATTAGTCGCCAACATGTGGCTGTATTATTCACACGTGCTTTTGAGTTCAAGGCAGTGCGCCCAGCCACAGCCTTTTCAGATGTAGCATCCAACCATATGTACTATAATGCGATTAGCACTTTACAGCAGGCGGGCATTATTGATGGGGCAAATGGGGCATTTCATCCAACAGACAATATTACGCGTGCACAACTAGCAAAAATGTTAGCCAATACATTACAGTTAACGGCTGAGGGGGCAAGCTCCTTCAACGATGTAGATAGTAGCCATTGGAGTGCAGGCTATATTGCAGCAATAGAGCAGGTAGGAATTGCATTAGGAGATAATAGAGCATTCCATCCAGAAGCCACTGTTACCAGAGCACAACTAGCAGCCTTTTTATATCGCGCAATCAATTATACTGATTCAGATGGACATAAATTTGAATTTCGCACAGAGTAGTTTATGATAAAGAGGAAAAAACATATATGCTAGTTGAGAGGAAGGAAAATATGGAGGCTTTTGCAGAGTATTTAGCGAAAATTGATAATCCGCAGCACCGTGAGCGGACAGAAGAGATTTTAACATGGGTAGCCACGAAATTTCCGATTCTAGTGCCGAAAATTGCATGGAATCAACCGATGTTTACGGATCATGGTACATTTATTGTAGGATTTAGTATATCTAAACAGCACTTAGCGATGTCTACTGAACAAGTGGGAATTGCACGTTTTTCAGAAGAGATTATACAAGCTGGCTATGAGCATACAAAGCAGTTAATGCGCATCAAGTGGGATAAGCCTATCGACTATGCTTTACTTGAGCGAATGATTGATTTTAATATTGCAGATAAAGCAGATTGTGCAACATTTTGGCGAAAATAAGAAGATGGATGGTTGAGGCTACTCAATCATCCATCTTTTTTACATGGGAAAACTATACTTTAAAGAGTCTAACCATTTTTTGTAGATCATCTGCCATTTTAGCTAAGTTATGAGAGGATGCGGAAATTTCCTCGATTGTCGCCAATTGTTGTTCTGCACCAGAGGCAACACTTTGTGTGCTTAATACAGCATTTTCAGCATTTTGGGATACTAAAGTAAGTTGCTGAGCGAGTGAATGGGCATTTTCTGTAATACTATTGATGAGAACTGCAACATCGTTCATTTGCTCAGAAACATCGTTGGCAGAATGATAGATTTTTCCAAATGATGCACTTGTAGTAGTAATTAATTGCATACCTGTTTCTACGTTTTGTGTGGATTTTTCCATTGAACTTACTGCATTGGCAGTGTTGGCTTGAATATCACGGATTAAGGCTGTAATCTGTTCAGCCGAGCTACGTGATTCCTCAGCTAGCTTTCTTACCTCATCTGCTACGACAGCAAAGCCTTTCCCATGTTCTCCAGCCCGTGCTGCCTCAATGGCTGCATTCAGTGCTAACAAATTAGTTTGGTCTGAAATATCCGAAATAACAGCTACGATTTTCTCAATTTCTATGGAACGTGTATTTAACGATTTAATAATGTTAGCTGTTTGCAGTACAGAATCATTAACCGTTTGCATTTGTTGAACAGTGCTTTGAATAGCAGTATTTCCTTTTTCCGCTTCTAAAGCAGTGACTTTCGAGTTGTTTAACGTATTAGCAATAGAATTTGTGATAGTAGTAATATTATCTTCCATGTTTTTGATTGAATTAGTTGCTTCGTATGTACCATGTAAAGAAGTATCAGCACCCCCAGCTAAATCCATACTTGCTTCAGCAATGTGTTCTGCTGCATGATTCGTTTGCTCTGTGCTTGCTAAAAGCTCTTCAGAAGAGGAGGCCACTTGCTCTGAAGATTCACGCACTCGATGAATGACTTCTTTTATACTGGCTAACATGTCATTAAAGGAGGCCATCAAAATACCTAGCTCATCTTTGGATGTATATGTACCTTGGACAGTGAAGTCACCTTTAGCTGCTTCTACTAGTAATGATTTCATTTCATTCACAGGATGTGTAATTAATTTTGCAAGAATCCTACAGAGTAAAACAACCAATATATAGATAACAGCAATTATAATCGACTGCATGATAAGGGAACGAGTTTTTTCTTCTTTGCTCGATTTATAAAAATCTTCAGCATACTGATTATTAAAGTCAATCAGCTGTGTGTTGACATCAACTAGCTTAGAAGCGGTAACGGTGAGCTGATTTGTATAAATATTGAGAGCCTCGCTATTTTTATTTGTGTTGACTAGCTGAAAAATCTGGGCTAGCTCATTATGGTATGTTTTCCTTAGCTCGTCGAATTCCTCGAACATTTGAATGACTACAGGAATATTTGCATTGTATTGACCTCGTAGTGTATCTATTTCTTGTTGTTTAGCATCAATACTGGCAATGTATTCTTGATTGTGAGTAGGATGCTTGGAAATAATAAGCTCTAGAATTTCTGTATTTGATTCTAATTGATTGGCTTTCATATTGGATACAATTTCTATAGGCACGACATTCCAATTATAGATATTTTCTATACCTTTACTGAGTTTGGAAGTTTGCCATAAACTGATTCCGCCAATAATTAATAAACCAATCGTTGCAACAGTGCTGAGGAATGCCATTTTTGTCGAAACTTTTGAATTTTTCAGCCATTGCATCCATAATCGCCTCACTTGTCATAAGTTATTTTGTTGTCACCATTTGCTGCTGTTATCATACACTAATTTTTAATAGGAAGTACCTTTATTTTAAAGAAATCCAACCAATTAGTATATATTGGGCAATATGAACTTTATGTAAAGCGAATGAAAAGGAATATGCGCCTACAAAAGAAATGATGAAAATAATAGTAATAAAAAATGAAATGGCTTAAGCCCTATTGGATTTAGAGCTCAAGCCATTTCAATTTATGCTTGAAAGGATTTACTTTGCTTAGATGTTTTTGAAATAGGGAACCTTTTTTAAGAAGGCACAAAGAGGGATAGCAATTACAAGACCTAGAATATTTTGTACAAGATCTCCAGGGATAGAAGCTAAAGGAGCTACCCAGTTGTGATACAAAATGACTTCACCAATATAGTAGACAGCTACCATGACAGGAATAGATACTACTGCTGCTGTAATGTTGAAGGCTAGATTTGTGCCTTTTTTGTCATGGAGAAAGGCAATTTTCCCAACGATATAGCCTTGCACACCTCGTGCTACAATTGTGATGGGAGCCCAAATCAACCAACCACCAAAAATATCAAATAATCCCATACCGACTGCCCCTGCGATAGCGCCTTTTTTTGGCCCGAATAGAATGGATATTGTAAATAACATGGCCGTTCCTAAGTGGACAAGTCCGCCTTTTGCTGAGATTGGTAGCTTAATATTAAAGTTAGTAGCGACAAAGACAAGACTAATGAGTACAGCCGTTATGACTAAATCAAATGTTTTATTTTGTGTTTTAGATATCCTTTGAATTTGTTGCATATGAAATACTCCTCGCTGTGATGAAATTATCAATAACTTTAGCAGATAACTGATAGGTCTAAAAGTGTCAATTTTATAAATAATATAGTGGTCAGTTTGATGTGGTTTGTTGCAAATGGTATCTGTGTTACTATTAAACATAATGAAACGAAATGGAGGATATGTATGAAAAAAGTTGCTGTGATACAGGATATGTCCTCTTTTGGTAAATGCTCGTTAACAGCCGCATTACCTGTGTTGTCAGTGATGGGTGTGCAGGCGTGTCCATTGCCAACAGCCATTTTAACGGCACAAACAGAGTACCCGAGCTTTTTCTGTGAGGATTTAACGTCTAACATGCCATTTTTTACAGAGGAGTGGCGTAAGATGAATGAACACTTCGATGGCATTTTAACAGGCTTTGTCACAGGAGAAGAACAAATTAATCATATTTTTCATTTCTTAAATACTTTCCAAAGACAAGAAACTGTGGTGTTAGTTGATCCAGTAATGGGGGATCAAGGTGAAGGCTATCCGATGTTTACTGGCAAGGTGTTGGATGAGATGAAGGAATTAGTGAAACGAGCAAATATTATTACACCGAATATTACGGAATGCTGTATGCTGACAGGTTTATCTTATGAAAAGCTTCATCAGTATACAACGAAAGAAGATTATGTAAAAGCTTTGGAAGAAGCGGCACGGATGCTGGCTAAGGAGACAAATACGCATGTTATTTTGACAGGGATTATTCCGCCAAGGCAAGAGCCTTCCATTGGTAATTTGTTAGTTGCTAACGATGAAATTTTTTTCAGCACACAACCTTTTAATGGTGCAGGATATTCAGGTACAGGTGATTTATTTTCAGCCGTTGTGATGGGAAGTATTTTGCGTGGTCAAAGTATAATAGAGGGTATTACATTGGCAGAAACTTTTCTAACGCAAGCAATTCAAGAAACGCATACTGAACATATACCTCGCAATGCGGGTATTCATTTTGAAAAATATTTAAAGCTACTCATATGACGATTGTTCTTTAAAAAAGAACAATCGTCATTTTATTTTGCTGCAATCTAGATGAGGGATAAAGTAAATATATGTCTTTAATTAATGCCACTTTGATATTAATCAACTAAAGACAACGTTTACATATGGGGGATTTATATCATTAAAAGAATGATGGCTGAATTTTCTGAAAACTACATTGACAAAGTGGTTCATCGGCAATTATGATATGACCTATGTTGTTTAACTTTATGTATAGAGCATTCATTTCAAAATAATTGAAATTTCAATCCGACTACACTTATTTGTTAAATTACCATTTGTTCTAAACATAAAATTTAATGCGATTGATTATACAGCATAAAAATATAAAAAAATTTAATTTCATGCAAAGGGGAACGAAAGATGACAACAACTGTATCGGCTTTAAAAACATATGAGTATTATGTGAACGGGGAATGGAAGACAAGTGAGTCAGGACAAACTATTGATATTCAATCACCATATCTTTATGAGACAATCGGAAAAGTACAGGCTATTACTAAAACAGAAGTAGACGAAGCGATTCGTTTTGCACAAGAGGCTCAGCAAATTTGGGCTGAGTATTCATTACAAGAACGTGCAAGTTACTTGCATAAATGGGCTGATGAATTAATAAATATGCAAGATGAGATTGCGGAAATTATTATGAAGGAAGTCGGTAAAAGCTTAAAGGATGCTAAAAGTGAGGTTGTCCGTACATCCGACTTTATCCGTTATACGGTTGGCGAAGCATTACACATGCATGGAGAGAGTTTGAGAGGGGATAGCTTCCCAGGAGGCTCTAAATCAAAGATTGCTATCGTGGATCGTGTACCTTTAGGGGTGGTACTAGCGATTTCACCATTCAATTATCCAGTGAATTTAGCTGCTGCTAAACTAGCTCCAGCCTTGATTGCAGGAAATGGTGTTATTTTCAAACCAGCTACACAAGGGGCAATTAGTGGTATTAAAATGATAGAAGCGCTTCATAAAGCTGGCTTCCCACAAGGTCTCGTTAATATCGTGACAGGTCGTGGGTCTGTTATTGGCGATTATTTGGTGGAGCATGAGGGAATTGATATGATCTCCTTCACAGGCGGTACAAACACAGGTGTAAGCTTAGCGAAAAAGGCAGGAATGATTCCGCTTGTACTAGAGCTTGGCGGAAAAGATCCAGGAATCGTGTTAGAGGATGCTGATGTAGCTGAAGCAGCGAAGCAAATTATTAGCGGTGCTTTCTCTTATTCAGGACAACGTTGTACAGCGATTAAGCGTGTATTAGTGCATGATAGCGTAGCGGATGAGCTTGTTGCATTATTAAAAGAGGAAATTGCAAAGTTATCTGTTGGTTCTCCTGAAGATGGCAGTGTTATTGTTCCGTTAATTGATGAGCATTCAGCGGACTTTGTACAAGGATTAATTGATGATGCCGTTGAAAAAGGTGCTGTTACAGTAATTGGTAATCAACGTGAGCGTAGCTTGATTTACCCAACATTACTTGATCATGTGACAGAAGATATGAAGGTTGCTTGGGAAGAGCCATTTGGACCTGTGCTACCAGTTATTCGTATCCAATCTGAACAAGAGGCAATTCGTATTGCTAATGCATCTGAATATGGATTACAGGCAAGTATTTTCACGAAGGATGTAAATAAAGCTTTTGCTATTGCGAGTAAATTAGAGACAGGCTCTGTACAAATTAATGGCCGTACAGAACGTGGTCCAGATCATTTCCCATTCATTGGTGTCAAAAAATCAGGTATCGGTGTGCAAGGTATCCGTAAGAGCATCGAGTCCATGACACGCGAAAAGGTAACGATTTTAAATATACTTTCATAATATAAATGGAACTCCCTGCTAGTTAGTATTTGCTTACTAGTAGGGTTTTTTGTTCAGAAAATAAAGATAATTCAGAAAATAAAGGGATTTTCATCAAGAATGTCGTATTTTATATACTATATTATATATGTACTGGAAGGGGGTTTTGCTTATGTTGAAACTATATGAATCAGGCTTATTTTATGATGAAATGCTTGAGGGGAGCAAACCAAAGAGGCATTATCAAACTTTCTATCAGCAACTGGAGGCATTTTCTGAACAGCAGCTTCGTGATAAGCATCATGCAGCACAATCAAGCTTTTTGCGAAAAGGAATCACATTCACTGTCTACGGCGCTGAGGGAGGAACAGAGCGGACGATGCCGTTTGATTTTATCCCAATTATTATTCCAGAGGATACATGGAAAATGATTGAGCGTGGTATGAAACAGCGAGTTAAGGCATTAAATCAATTCTTACATGATGTTTACCATGAGCAAAAAATTGTTGATGCAGGTATTGTCCCAAAGACACTCATTGATAATAACCCATATTACTATAAACAGGCGATTGGCACGAATATCCCGCTACAAAACCATATTTTTCTTGCAGGTATTGATTTAATTCGAGATGAAAATGGGAAGTATTGTGTGCTTGAGGACAATTTACGCAATCCTTCCGGTATGAGCTATGTCTATCAAAATCGCTATGTGATGCGTAAAATATACCCTGAGTTTTTTGATGATTATGCAATTGAACGGCTGGAGGGGCAATTATTGCATTTACAGGAAGCCTTACGCTCTCACCGCCCATTAAATATGCCAGCAGATGTGGAGGTACATGCCGTTTTATTGACAGCGGGTATTTATAATTCTGCCTATTATGACCATGTATTTTTAGCGAAGCATTTGAATATCCCACTTGTGGAAGGGCGCGACTTGGTGGTAAAAGAGGATGTCGTTTACTTAAAAACCATTTTAGGGCTTAAGCGTGTAGACGTTATTTATCGCCGTATTGATGATGATTTTCTTGACCCTGTTCATTTTAGAGAGGACTCTTTGCTAGGTGTGCCATATGTGTTGGATGCTTATAAAAAGGGCAATGTGGCTATTTTAAATGCCATTGGTAATGGTGTGGCAGATGATAAGGCGATGTATCATTATGTACCAGAGATGATTCGCTTTTATTTGAATGAAGAGCCAATTATCGACAATGTGAAAACCTATTTGCTTGAAGATGAAGAGACAAGGGAATGGGTACTTAATCGTTTGGATGAATTGGTTGTGAAAAATGTTGGGGCATCTGGTGGCTATGATATGTTAATTGGCCCACATGCTACAGAAGAAGAGCGTCAAATTTTCTATGAAAAAATAATCGAAGCACCTCATCAATACATTGCACAGCCGACAATTAAGTTATCACGTGCTCCTGCATTTCAAGAAGGGCGATTTTATCCATGTCATGTGGATTTACGTGTCTTTGTCATGAGTGGTGAAGAAATGTATGTACTGCCAGGTGGATTGTCGCGTGTGGCATTGAAGGAGGGCTCACTTGTTGTGAATTCCTCTCAAGGTGGGGGCGGTAAGGATACGTGGGTTGTGAAGGGAGCTGGTGACCATGCTTAGTCGTGTAGCAGATTCATTATATTGGATTGGACGTTATGCTGAACGCACACAAACAAATGCTCATATTTTATATGCACAGCTAGAGTACATGCTGGAATCCAGTCGCAAGGATGTTATGTATGATAAAGAATGGGTGACAGTGCTGAAAATTTGTGGGTATCTAGAAGATTATCAAATGTATTACCAGCAAGGAATTTTAGAGGATATGGTACATTACCTAGTATATGATAGTCGGAATCTAGATTCACTTGTTGCTACCATTACGAGTGTGCGTATGAATGCTCGTAATACACGCGATTGTATGCCGAATGAGCTGTGGGAGGAATGGAATGACCTGTATCTAGATATTCAGGAAGGTACTTATCCAGAGGCGTTTTCGTTATTAAATACCACCAATTTCTTAACACGCATTCGAAAAACGACTTTAACGGCAACAGGTATCATTGATTCATTGATGACAAGAGATATAGGCTATCGATTTTTGAAAATTGGTAAATGGCTCGAACGTTCTGAGAAAACAGCACTCATTTTACATCATTTATTAGAGGTAGAGAATGAGTTAGAACCAGATCGTGCTATAAGGCTAGGGCTACAATTAACGAATACGGTAGAGGAGTATGCCTACCGTTCTCGGGTGTTAACAGTAGACAGTGTGTTGAAATTTTTAATTAGCGATTTGAAATGTTCACGCTCTGTAGCATATGGACTACATAAAATAAAGGATACAGTGTATGATATAGAACAGGGATTAACGAATCAAAATGTAGAAAATATGTATCGTGCGTTAGATGAGCTAATTGCTTTAACAAGTGTTGATGTAACAGCATTAACATTAGCGGAGCAAAAACAGTGGGTTAAAAATATTCGACAAGGTTGTATCAATTTTGGTCCTATTCTAGCACAGGCTTATTATTTAGCACCACCTATTATGGCTGTGTAGCGCATGTAAAGAGGGGTAAATGTATGAAGTACCGTATCACACATACGAATAGTTTTCATTATGAAAGCGAAGTGGAGCAATCGTTGAATACGATACGCTTGAAGCCGAGAGCGGGTGAATGTCAGCGTGTATTATCGTATGATTTAACGATTTCACCACAGTCAATGATAAAGGAATATACAGATATTTGGCAAAATAATATCGGTAACTTTTTTATTGCGGAAGCACATAGTGAGCTTATTATTACGGCAACTTCTACAGTAAGTGTGCAAAAGGCTCCGTACATTTATCAAATTAATTATTCAGAGGAAATGCGTAATATTTTTACCTCACAGCTATTCAAAAGTCATTATTTACCGTATTTGAATACATCGACATTGACATCACTGACAGAGGCACAGATGCAAGAGGTGTTGTGGGCTATTGGAGGTAAAAACGATAATCCATTAAAGCTAGCCTGTGATGTGATGACATATTTGTTCAAAACGATTAAATATGACCCGTATGCAACAACCGTTAGCACAACAGCAGAAGAGGCCTTTGATTTGAAGGCGGGTGTCTGTCAGGACTACACACATATTATGCTAGGGATATTGCGCTATTGTGGTATTCCAGCACGTTATATTAGTGGGTATTTGTATGTTGGGGAAGATGATGACCTTATTGGTGACACTGCGACACATGCATGGGTAGAAATTATGGTGCCTGGCATTGGCTGGATAGGCCTTGACCCAACGAATAATGTAGAGGTATTGGATAATCATATTGTGTTATGCGTTGGACGTGATTATCGTGATGTTAGCCCTGTCGAAGGCGTTTATCAAGGTGGAGGGCATACATTAGAGGTTAAAGTAGATGTAACTAAAATTGAGCATTTGTAAGAGGAGCCATATGAAATCAATTGTTGATTTCATATGGTTTTTTATTGTTATACATTTCCTTTAATAATAGGTATACTGATGGGGAACGTATATTCTTTTAAGATATAATTGGAGGGAATTGTTATGCCTTTTTGTAAAGTTAAAAATGCCACTATTTATTATGAGGATGTCGGTGTGGGAAAGCCCATTATTATGCTACACGGTTTTTCATTAGACCATCGATTGATGAGTGGGTGTATGGAGCCTATTTTTCAAAAAAGGGAAGGTTGGCGTCGAATTTATATTGATTTACCTGGAATGGGTCAAAGTAGAGACTATGAACAAATTCATAATTCGGATGAAATGCTAGAGGCGATTATCAGCTTTATTGAGGCGTTAATTCCTAATCAATCATACATAATTGTAGGAGAATCTTATGGTGGTTATTTAGCACAAGGGGTTATTCGAAGTCAAAAGGAGAAATTGCTAGGGGCTGCCTTTATTTGCCCAATGATTTTGCCTAATAAAGAAGATAGAACCGTTCCACAACAGACGATTGTCTATTCTGGTAATGAATTTTTAGCACAACTCACAAAAGAAGAAGTAGATAGCTTTAGTGCCAATCAAGTAGTCTTAGATAAATATAATTGGGAACGATACAAAAATGAAGTGTTGGCTGGCGCTCAACTAGCTGATGATGAATTTTTAACCAAAATCCAGAATAATTATGGATTCTCTTTTAATTTGAAGGACTTTCAATTTCATTCACCAAGTCTATTTTTACTTGGCAAACAGGATGCTGTCGTTGGTTATCAAGATGCTTTTAATACGCTCGCTCAATTTTCAAGAAGTACATTTGCGGTGCTTGATAGAGCTGGACATAATTTGCAAATTGAGCAACCACAATTATTTAATGCGCTAATAGATGAGTGGTTAGACCGAGTAGAGGAATCAAATGAGAAGGATGTGTAATAAATGACAACAGAAAAAGAAAAGATGCTGGCTGGTGAGTACTATAATGCTATGGATGCAACGTTAGCGAATGATAGGCAGAACGCTCGAAGGCTGACAAGAATGTTTAATCATTCTATTGAAACAGAGGACGAAATAAGGAAGCAGCTATTAAAAGAATTGCTTGGTTCAACAGGCGAAAACTTCTACATCGAGCCAACATTCCGCTGTGATTATGGTTATAACATACACGTTGGTGAAAATTTCTTTGCGAATTTTGACTGTGTATTTTTAGATGTGTGTGAAATTCGTATTGGTGTCAATTGTCTGCTCGCACATGGTGTACATATTTACACAGCAACACACCCATTAGAGGTGGAGGACAGAGTAGCAGGTCTTGAATATGGCAAGCCTGTACAGATTGGGGATAATGTGTGGATTGGCGGCAGAGCGATTATCAACCCTGGTGTGACAATTGGTAACAATGTCGTGGTAGCGTCAGGGGCTGTGGTGACAAAGGATGTACCTGATAATGTAATCATTGGTGGGAATCCTGCCCGAATTATTAAACATATACCGACAAAATAATAAAGAGCAAGGGTACCTTAAAATAGGCCCTTGCTCCTTTTATCTTGGTTCAGTGGGTGTCCCAACGCCCGCTGAACCAAGATAAAAGCCCCAGCGGGTGTCATGGATTTTGAAGAGGAGCTTTTTCGAGCGAGCTCGAAAAAATCCAGACGCAATTACGCTTCAGCGTAATTGATTTACTAGGATTTTGACAATTCAATAAAACCTCGTCCAAATACATCTCGTACATCATGAATAGCAACAAAGGCTTCTGTATCAATTTCCTTTACGATTCTCTTCAGCTTTACAACCTCTTGCTTATTGATGACAATATACAAAATTTCCTTTTGCTCCTTTGTATAATAGCCATGACCAGATAGCACAGTTACACCACGATTCATATAGGCACTTACTTTTTCAGCAATAGCTTCAGGATTTTTAGAAATAATCGTAGTAGCTTTTTGAGGGTTCACACCTTCTATTACAAATTCCATGACCTTTGTACCGATATACAGCATGATTACCGTTAACATTAATGCCTCTGCTCCAATGATGAAAAATGATGAAAAAGCAACAATGAGGTCGAAAAATAGTAGACCATAGCTAATACTCCAACCAAGATATTTATTTGTAATGCGAGCTAATATGGTTGAACCAGCCGTTGTCCCACCAACCTTGATGATTAAACCAATTCCAACACCTGCAAAGACACCACCGAAAATGGTATTGACAATAATTTCATCTGAAGCAATTGACCACGATTCTGTAAAATGTAAAAACAACGAGTGAAAAGATACCGCAATAATTGTATAAATCGTTGTTTGGCGACTTAAAAATCTATAACCTACAATTAATAAAACAGCATTTAGCGCAAAGCTCACAATACTAGGTGACCAGCCAAATAAATAATACGCAATAATGGTAATTCCCGTTACGCCACCCTCACCTAAATCGTTAGGAATAACAAATAGGTTGATAGCCAATGCAAAAAGTAGTGACCCCACCAGAATGAATAAAATATCGGTTATATATTTCCTCATATACACACCACCGTAAGTATTTGATTTTATCTTAAGTACATACTATATCAAGTTTGGTTCATTTTATATAGCTTTATAAGAGAGATTTTTAATTGACAATTCGTATACGATTGTATACATTTAGATTATAAAAATATTTGTATACAATTGTATACGAAAGGAGCAATTAATAATGAGAAATGAACATTTTAGCCGAGAAGGACATCATCACAGAGGAAATCGCATGGAAAGAGGAGATCTTCATCGTGGTGGGCATCGGCGAGGTGGACGTGGAGATGCACAGCAAGGTCCAAAGACATTCCGTCGTGGTAGAGCAATTTCCTTTTTAGAACAACTGATGTTGAAGCGTTCTACGATTGTTCAACAGTTGGAGCAACCCGAATTTCAATCCATTCAACAAATTCTAATTGGTGAACTAAAAGCACTTGATATGGTTATCAATGAATTTACACAGCTATTTGAACTACATTTAGAAGAAATTCAAACAGAAGATATGACAGAGGAAGAAAATAAGCATGATGAAGGAAATTAATGATTATATAGATAAAATATTTGCAGATGAGGACCAGCTTTTAGCAGATGTGCTATCA
Organism: Lysinibacillus piscis; assembly: GCF_026012395.1. Taxonomy (GTDB): domain Bacteria; phylum Bacillota; class Bacilli; order Bacillales_A; family Planococcaceae; genus Lysinibacillus; species Lysinibacillus piscis. The sequence continues at coordinate 223,676 of NZ_BRZA01000003.1, read as the reverse complement.
TCCATTGCAATAAATGGAATGCCAGCGATTTCTGTATCTCCTTCAACAGGAAAATTATTGACGTTGCTTGTATCTATGGCTAGGGCACAAAATGCTCTTGAAATAGGAGCTCTTGGTGGTTATAGTGGCATTTGTATTGCTAGAGGATTTGGTGAAGAGGGGATGTTAACTTCACTTGAATTAGAGGAGCGATATGCTAATTTAGCTTATGAAAATTTAACAAAAGCGGGCTTCGGTCAACGAGTGACTTATCATGTAGGAGCGGCATTACAAAGTCTTGAAAATCTTGTGCAAAATAATAAAAAATTCGATTTCTTTTTCATTGATGCCGATAAAGAAAATTATTCACTTTACTTGGAATACTGTATTCAACTAGCGGAACCAGGCGCTTTTATTGTGACGGATAATGTATTAGCTGGCGGTAGTGTTATAAGCACAGAAGTAAAGTCAAAACGTTATACAGAAATAATGAAGGAATTTAATGAGTTGGTAGCAAATCATCCACGCCTACAGTCCATCCTTGTTCCGCTGGGTGATGGGATGACATTATCACAAGTGAAAAATAAACCATCATTTGGTGGATAAAATAGTTATTTCATTGTTAAGAGAAAAGCATCAATGACAACTGATGCTTTTCTCTTTTTGCTTGGAATGATCAAAGATGAGCCAAAGTATCGTAACGGTTGCTGCTAACATTACCATCAAAAATCCGTAAAAAGGGGTTAAGGCTAAGGATTGGTGGCGAATAATAAAGCTACCAATATAGGACCCTAAGAAAATGCCGATATTAAAGGCTGAAATATTTAAGGCTGATGCCATGGCAGTAGCAGAGGGTATATATTTTTCTGCAAGCTGTACAGCATACAATTGCAAGCCAGGGACACTCATAAACATTAACAACCCCATCATAAGCACCATTACTAAACCGATAACTGATGATTCAAGCGCAAATCCGATACCGAGTAATGTCAATCCAAGGCAAAGGAAAGCGATAAAAATGGCTTGTAGAGGATTGTTATTTGCTAAACGACCACCTACTGTATTGCCAATAGCAACACAAATACCATAGATAATTAAAATAACGACAACGGCATGAGGGGAATAGCCCATATAATTTTCTAATAGTGGTGATATATATGTGTAGACAACAAATGCACCACCATAGCCAATTGCTGTGATGAAAAGTATTAATAGCATACGTACATTACTTAAAACCTTGCCAATATCTCGTATCGAAATGGCGTCTCCTTTGGTTAACTGTTTTGGTACAAGTAGGGCATTGCTAATTAGCCCAACCACACCTATAAAGACAATGAAGAAAAAGGACATACGCCAGTCTGTTACTTGTCCAATGAAAGTGCCTAAAGGAATACCCGTGACAGTGGCTAATGTTAGCCCTGTGAACATAAAGGCAATGGCACTGGCTCGTTTGTTGGGAGCTACGACCTCAGCTGCAATAACAGAAGCGATAGACATGAATATACCATGTGCTAGCGCAGAAATAATACGCCCTATTAATAATATCGAAAAAGAAGGGGCTAATGCGACAACAAGATTACCAACAATAAAAATAACCATCACAAGCAATAAAACATTTTTTCTACTTAAATGAGAGGTTACTGCTGTTAGTAGTGGTGCACCAATGGTTACACCGAGTGCATAAATGGATACTGTAAGACCAGCCATACTTATAGGTATATGAAAATCTTCTGTAATAAGTGGGAGAAGGCCCACGCTTATAAATTCAGTCGAGCCAATGCCAAATGCGCTTATTGCAAGTGCGAGTAACGTTAATTTAGCATTTGGTGCTTTTGATTCTTTTGATTCTTTCACTTGATGACATCTCCTTTGATTTTTTCTATAGTGTATAGTAATATTCAAGCATATCTAAAAAGCATGTACGGTAGTTTTAGTTACCTTTGAATATTACAGGGGGGTTATGATGCAAAAAATTTATAATATTGGTGTCGAAGCTACAATTGAAGTTATTGGTGGTAAATGGAAGCCTGTTATTCTTTGTCATTTGAATCATCATAGTAAGCTACGTACAAATGAATTTCGCCGTTTAATACCAGGTATTTCACAAAAAATGCTAACAAATCAATTGCGTGAGCTAGAGCAAGCAGGTTTAATTAATCGACAGGTGTTCAATCAAGTGCCACCAAAGGTTGAATATTCATTAACACCTTATGGTGAAGAAATGGAGCCCATCTTAAGCTTACTTTGTGTTTGGGGTGAAAAGCATATTGAATTGCTCAAGCATAAAGGTGAAGATGTTATATTAATGCAGCATGATGACGATAGCACAATTGGGCAGACATCCTAAATAGCTTAGAAAAAAGAGGCTTTCTAAAAGAGTGAAGTCTCTTTTTTCTATTAATCAGCTACTTATAAGGCAAAATCGAAGTCGTTTGGATTTGGTCCAACACGGTGCTCTTCATTCATTTTATTAAGTATGTCCATCTCTTCATCGGATAAAGTAAAGTCAAAGATAGCCGCATTTTCTCGCATTCGCTCTATACGTACTGACTTTGGAATGGTAATAACCCCTTGTTGAATATCCCAACGTAAAATGATTTGAGCAATAGTTTTACCATGTTTTTCAGCAATACTCGCTATCGTTTCATTGTCCATTAGACCACCCTGCATTAAAGGTGCCCAAGCCTCAAGTTGAATATGGTGTTCTTGACAAAAAGCTTGAAGCTCCGTTTGCTGTAATCGTGGATGAAATTCTACTTGATTGATAACAGGGATAACACGAGCAAATGTTAATAGGTCCTGTAGATGAGCAATAGTGAAGTTACATACACCAATCGCTTTGATTTTTCCTTGCTCATATAAATCCTCAAGAGCCTTCCACGATTCAGCATATTTATTTTTTCCTGGCCAATGAATTAAATAAAGATCGATATAATCTAATCCAAGCTTTTCAAGGCTCTCCTCATATGCTGCTATTGTCTCTTCATAGCTTAAGTTATCGTTCCATACCTTCGATGTGATAAATAAATCTGTGCGTTGTAAATCTGTTGAGGCAAGCGCTCTCCGAATACCTTCGCCAACACCAGCCTCATTCCCATAAATAGCAGCCGTATCAATACTTCGATAGCCTACCTCAATAGAATTTTTCACAATTTCCGCAGTTGTATCGTTCTCCACTTGAAATACACCTAAGCCCATGCCTGGCATTTGTAAACCGTTATTTAAAGTGATTGTATCTTGTAAATGTTGAATCATCGTATACCCTCCATATTGTATTTGTTAATCACTAACTCGTTATTGCATAATCGATTATGCGCTCGTATGTAAGGTGAAACAAGTACGCACTTTTTCGTGTCATAGAAACGTTGAGGTAACTTTTGCGTAGGTATCAGGCTTTCATATGGAAAAAATAATTTATGTGTCGGGGATATGTGGTGAAAGGGGGGATTTTTTGCAATTTAAAACGGTAGACCAGGTCGATGGTCTACCGTTTGTATTTGGAGAGGTTGGATTACTCGCTGAGCATCGCCTTTAACGTCCGTTTTTGCCAGCCCAGCTTGAAATAGGCATATTGCAATATGAAATGCACACAGAATGTAATTGGATACGCCATCCACACACCGTTTAATTCAAAGTTTGTATAATGGGATAGCAAAAAGGCTGTTGGCACTTGTACAAGCCAAATTGTGAGCACAAGAAATACCGTTGGCCATAAGACGACACCTGTTGCACGCATTGTTGCAGAAACTGTTTGTGTATGACCAAAAATTAAATAGCTCCAAAATGTAATCATTAAATAATCTTTGGCAATATCGACAGTATCATGAGAATCGATAAAGAGCGATAAAATAGGCTCTGCAAATAAATACATAATGACGATGATAGAGCCACCTAAAATATAGTTAATGCGTACACCCATGTGACGAATTTTTTTAATCATCTCTGTAGAGCTTGCGCCTAATGCTTGTGCAACAAAGACAGATGTGGCAATGGCAATGCTCATCGCAGGTACTTGTGCATAGCTAGCTACTTGATTGACAACACCATAGGCAGCAGTGGCATTGGAGCCATAAGCATTGACGAAGCCAATAACAGCGATTTCTGCTACAGAGATGGCAACCATACTAATGCTTGATGGGATAGCTAATTTCATTAAAGAGATTAAAATATCTTTCTTTAATTTAAAATGCTGTAAAATAGATTGATCTAAACGTAAAATATGCTTTGTTTTGTGTAGGTATACTAATAATAAAATCATTGTGACTAGATTGGATAATACGGAAGCATAGGCAGCACCATTTAAGCCGAATGCAGGCAAGCCAAACCAACCAAAAATCAGTGGTGGTAAAAAGGCAATGTTGAGTACCACGCTGACAACTAAAAAGATAAAGGGTGTTTTCGAATCACCCACACCACGCATAAAGGTTGTATACGTTAAATACCAAAATAAAATTGGCAGTGTAAAGAATAAAATTTTTGCATAGCTCACACTAATCGCTAAAATATTGGTAGGTGTTTGCATAAAGCGCAAAATCCACTCGATGAAAAAACCACCAAATAACGCTACAGCAATGGATAAAATTGTGGTAAAGGCTAATGTGACACCAACCACTTCTTTCATCTTTTCATGATTGCCAGCCCCGAATGTTTGCCCTACTAAAATAGAGCTACCTGAACCAATTCCAATAGCAAAAGCCATTAAAAAGAAGAAAAACGGGAAAAAGGCAGAAATCGCCGCTAATGCATCTACACCTAAATTGCGCCCAACGATAAACATGGCGGCAACTTGCCCTAATGATTGCAGTACATTTGCAAGCATGACAGGAATTAAGAAGTTAAAAAAAGCTTTTTTGATTTGTTGATCGTCCTGTAATAATTGTCCGTTCATTATTAATAACCCATTTCTTTTAAAATATGTGATAATGTGCGAAGACGCTCGCCGATTAATTCGCCGTCCTCACTTAATGCTTGATTGAAAAGTTGAATATCCTCATGAATTTGCTCATTCTCTGTACATACTTCAATTGTCATAGCATCACCCTGCAAACCAACACGCTTAATCACAGGATTCTCCTCATCATATAGATGCTCATGGCGATAGGCTTCTTTAAAGTGTAGCTGTGCCTCACATACTAAAATCGCTAGGTCAAGTACACGATGAAGCGGTAGTTCCTCTGATTGACGCGACCATTTACCACCTGTATGACGCCAAACCTTCGCGGAAATATCCACTTTACCACGGTCATTCCATTGAGCTAAGCCAAGTGATAATCCTTGTGCATCCGTATGATACGCTGTGCGACCATCAATATTACTATAGTTTTCTGCTACGATGACAGGTTTATGTTTTAAATGTGTAGGAATTTTCATTTTTATTGACTCCCCTCTTGTATTTAGTAATTTACTAAATTACTACTGTAGTAAAAATAACATTAAATTGTTTAAAAGTCAATTATGACGAATGGAACATATGAAACAAATTCCATTCATGGTCGTCTACATATTTGAAAATTAATGGAAAAGAGGGGTGTATCATGGGATGGCTTAATATTGGTAGTTTATTTTTGGGGCTATATGCGTGGTTATTGCCTGCGATTAGTTTGCTAAACTATCCAGATGAGTGTTATAAACAACGGGTAAACCGTGCAATGTATAGTTTCAGTGCATGTGCAGTCGCACTCGTTTTTCAAATTATTTATACAGGTTATCTCGTGACGATTAAGGATTGGGTAGCACTTATGGATACGACAGGAGTAGTGGCATATGCAACGATAACACTTGTGATGGTCACGATGCTACTAAACATAGTGGTTTTTGTAGTATATCGTAAACGTACGGAATTTTAGTGCCTTGTAACTATTGATTAAGAAAAAAGAAGATATTCTTAAAGTAATGTAAAATTAATTTCCTTATTATTTTTCTGCTATTCGCTGTACAATAGAGCAATATAAAGTGAATTGATTATTCATTTTCACTAATAGAGCTGTACAGATGGCTGCTGACTGTCTGTTACTGCGAGATAAATATAAAAGGAAGTGATTCATGTGCAAATAAAGCGTCATGTAGCTATTTTTGATAGCATCTTTTTCAAATTAACTATGCTCATTATTTTTGTCATTGCACTGACGGGTGGAGTAATCGGTGGAACAAGTTATTATTTGACGAAAAAAGAACTTGTTGAGGCGGGGAAAAGCGATATGAAACATATTGTGAATACCTCTATCGTGACATTGAACGTATTAAATGAGCGAGTTGAAAAGGGAGAATTAACATTAGAGCAAGCACAAGAAGAGGCACGTGTTTTATTAAATGGTCCTAAACTAGCAGAGGGCTATGATTATAAAAAATCAGCCTTTTTGTATAAACAAGATGGTTATTTGGTAGCGTATAACTCGAGCTATGCATCAATATTGCATCCAAAAAATCCAATTGGACATATGCCAGATGATACAACAAACCGAGCCAATATGGTAAAAGCAGCAAGAGCTACCAATGATGCAGATCGTTATCACCCGTTTGACGATACAGATGATAATGGCAACCATGTCACGAAAACAGCCTATATGGCATACTTTGAGCCATGGGATTGGCATGTTGGCATGATTGTGTTAGATACAACATTTTATGGTGAGTTGAATAAGGTAAAATGGACAATTATTTTGATGACCTTGGGTATTCTAGTCATTAGCTTTATGATTTTTTATTTTGTATCACGAAAAAGCTTGAAATTATTAGAGACAATTTCAGCAGCCTTCTTGGCAATCGCCAATCGGAATATTCAATCGACTACATTGCCTGAATCAAAAGATGAAATTGGTCACCTCGGTGCATCATTTAATCAAATGCTGTTGCAATTAAGAGATTTAATTAGTCAATTGCAAGGCACAAGTGGGCAAGTAGCGGAAACTTCTATGTCTTTGTCTGCTATATCGGAGGAAACAGCGTCTAGCAGTGAAGAGATTGGTAGAGCTATGAACGATATTGCGCAAGGTACAGTGAATCAAGCAGCAGATTTAGAGGAAGCAAACCAACAAATTACACGGTTGAATACGTCAATTGAGGCGATGAATCAGCAAAGTCAACTTATTAAAGACATTACCTCCCAATCAGAGGCGGCGACACATCAAGGGCAAGAGATGATTCAACGATTAAAGCAATCCAATGAGGCATCTTTAGCTTCTTCCAATGAGGTACATACAACGATTGAAAGCTTAAATAGTAAGATCACTGGCATTTCACGAATGACAGCGGTGATTGAAAGTATTTCCTCTGAAACTAATTTACTAGCATTAAATGCAAGCATTGAGGCAGCTCGTGCAGGAGAGCATGGGAAGGGATTTGCGGTCGTCGCAAGCGAGGTGCAAAAGTTAGCTGAGCAATCCAATGAAGCAACAAAGCAAATACAAAATATGATTGCAGCAATTGAAGGTGAAACAGCAAAAACAGTTCAAGCTGTATCAACTACAATTGAGCGCTCTAAGCAACTGGACCATGCAGTGAATGAGACAGAAACAGAATTTACTAATATCGCCAAAGCTATTACCGAAACAACGAATGCAGTGATATTGTTAAATCAAGAATTGTTACAGGTGACACAGCAAAATAAAACAATCGTGGATGCGGCACAAAATGCAACAAGCATTTCACAGCAAACAGCGGCAGCCGTTGAAGAAATTACAGCGTCTATTGATGAACAAATCAAGGCGATTGCACAAGTCGCGATTTCGGCTGAACAACTGACAGATCTTAGTCAAACATTGAATCAAATTGTTGAAAAATATGCTTTATAAGAGATAGGCTATGGGTGAAACAACATCCATAGCCTATTTTTTATAAATATTTATTATAGAATTTAGCTAATTTTTCAACAGCCTGACGCACTGGCTCAGGTTGGTCGTATAAATCATAATGAGAAACGCCTTCCAAGACAAATAAATCTTTTTCTGTTGAAGCGGCTTTGTTGTATAGTTCATGTCCATCTTGATAAGAACCAAATGCACCTTGTTTGTCCCCAACAATAATTTGTAATGGTTGTGTCAATAATTGGTCTGCCAAATGGAAAGCATCAAAGCCAATAACATTACTCATACTTGGGAAATATAATCGATTTGGGGAATTTGGACTTTGACCACGTGATGTTGTGTAATATTCAACAGCTTCCACAAGGTCAATATCTGTCATACCAGCTTTTTCTCTTTCCTCGTGGTTACAAGGAATCCAGTTAACTAGCATTCGCTCTGCCCCACGTGCTTCGGCAGTACGCTGTTTACCAATGTTCTCTAAGACAGCGATAGGGTCCACTTGACGATTAACACGTCCAATATTCGCACCGACCACTGTACCAACTGCTTTAATACGACGCTCAATCATCGCTGTGTTGACCGCGTAGCCACCACCTGCACAAACACCAAGCACACCAACACGGTCTTCATCCACATAGTCTAATGTTGTTAAGTAATCAATTGCACAGCGAATATCTTCTACACGTGCCGTAGGATATTCTGCATAGCGGGGCGCTCCCTCACTTTCTCCTTGATAGGAAGCATCGTAAGCAAGTGTTATAAAGCCTAGCTCAGCTAATTTTTCTGCATAAATTCCTGCTGTTTGATCTTTACAGCTACTACCTGGATGTACGCAAACGATAGCTGCATTTTTGTTTGCTACGTTTTGTGGAAGATTTAAAATACCTGCAAGTTGTAAGCCATGTGCATTGAATCGTACAGTTTGTTTTGTGACTGTCATCTACAATAACCACCTTTGTTTAAAGTTATACTTGAGTATCTTATTACTCTTGTGTATATTTACTGTAAAATAGAAGAATAACTATGACAATAACCATATTTTATATTTTGTATAGTAATGCACACTTTTAAAAATGTGTGTATTAAATAAAGAGGTGTTTGTAATGGAAAAGACAGATAGAAGAATATTGAAATCGAAAAAGGCTATTCAATGCACATTTTTAAGCATGTTAATCGAGGATGGTTTTGATGAAATAACCGTAAAGGAAATTACGGAAATAGCGGATATTAGTCGAAAGACATTTTATTTGCACTATGTTGATAAATACGATTTATTGGATACAATTGTTACCCAACGATTACAGGAGCTAGAAGTAATCTGTGAGCAAAAAAAAGAAGCAGGCTTTATCGAAGGAACGATTATTTGGTTTGACTATTTTGCTCAACATAAAGCTTTTTTCTTAGCCTTATTTACTAGTAAAAGCACTGTAGCTTTCAGAGAGCGGTTACTTGATTTTATGATGAAGCAGCTAGGTGAAAAAATAACAGAGCGAGACGATAAAATATTATTACGGTTTGTGAGTACAGCAGTTTTAGGCATTATGGAGTCATTTGTTTTAAATCAGTTAAATGGTAATACAGAGGAAATTGCAACAAAGGTTGGTGAATTGATGTTAAAGACAATTAAGGAGATATAGAGCTAGTTAATGAGGAAAATCAGTTTATTAGTGCAATTGCAAAAGTACAATGATTCTTGTGTAGGTGAGCAATAGAATTAGGGTAAATTTTGGGGAAATTATCTTTTTATGGAATTCTTGAAGAAACAGAGTTAACCGCAGCTTAATTAACAGTATATTTTTTACAATTTAAGAGGATTCCTGTGATCATAGAATCTGTATAAAGACCATTATTGTAGAATGGTCTTTACACTCGTACGATTAACCCACGTAATAGGTTAAAAAACAGTAAAACAGAAAAGGTTAAGCAAATTTTATCTTTTTGGATAACAATTTCCATCTTAGCACTTTATATAGCATTAATTGTGTATTTTCCACAAGGTGCTTTTATTTCAAGAAAGTATTTTATATTTCTTTTTAACGCTTTTAAATCCACACTTGTACCATGCTTTATTTCCACATTATCTAGAATGATTTGATTGTCTTCATCTTTGATTCTGAGTAGGAGGTCATGTTCATTATTTGCATCGTTTATAATAGCCTTTGACCAAAAAATGCTATCGAATAGAAGATAGTCTTGTATATATTGGCCTGTTCCATCATGAAATTCAACAGGATACCATTCATTGTCATTTGAATCTACCATAGCATGTCCTCGGTGAATTGGTGAAAAGAAGTCATGGACAGTACCTACTTCTTGGTAAACCATCATACCAATAACCATGACCATAAAGGTGATAGCTATTGCTGCTATCATATGAAAATAACGTTTTCTCTTAATTTTTTTAAAAGGAGCAATGGCTTTTTTCACTTCCTCTGGTAATGGTGGAATATAGGTAACTTCTTGCTGCAACATTGCCAAATGTGATTGACATGCTTTACATTGCCCGATATGCTCTTCTACTGCTTTGTAAGTTTCATTACTACAAACACCATCGACATATAGTGGCAGTAAATCTTTGATAATATTACAATTCATCTCGTTCCATCCTTTCTGCTAATTTTACTTTTGCCCGATAATAAGTCACTCTCGCCCAATTTTCACTTTTATTAAACACTTCTCCAATTTCTTTGAAGCTTAAATTAATAGATGTTCTTAGCAAAAATACTTCCTTATAAGGCTCCTGCAATAAATGAATTTCCTTATGTATAGCAATGAGTGTCGCACGATTAGTTATTTCAATCTCTGGTGTAGGATTCACGCTTTCTATTTCGGACGTACTGTCTATATTGACATAATTTCTGTGCTTTTCTTTCTTCAAAAAATCATAATAGGCATGCTTAGCAATTTGGCAGAGCCAGACGGATATTTTACATTGTCCATTATAGCGATGGATTGATTTGGTGGCTTGATAAAAGGTTTCTTGTGTCAGCTCCTCTGCTAGCTCGACGTTAGATGTCAGTAAAATAAGAAATGCTTTTACTTCATTTGCATATGACCTATATATTTCGTCTAAGTCCTCCATCGTTCACCCTCCCTTCACTTATATATAGATTTTAAAGAGAATTCGTTACAAAAATTGCGAAAGTCACTTTGATTTCAAACAATTAGGCATCTTAAATAGTCCCTACATACACAATAAATCCAATTTTACTTTTGATACAATAAATGCAGGAGGTGCAATATGGAAAATTGGGGACGTTTAATCAAATATCATCGTCAACAGCAAGGATTGAAGCAGGATGTTGTTGCTGTTGGTATTTGCACACCATCGTATTTAAGTCGTATCGAAAATGGCATGGTGGTAGCGGAATTAACAATGTATGAGCTGTTATTAGAGCGTTTAGGAATCAATTTGACAGCGGAAAAGGAGCAACTTGCGATAAGCTCAGCCTTTCTGGAAACTGTATATGAAAAATTGCTATCGAATATAGAGCTCACTATCAATGAAATAGACCAATTGCACGCTATGCAGTCAACGACGTTTCATCAAGAGGTAGATGTTGTCGCAAAACTTGTCTATAGTCGATATTTATTATCACAAAATCAGCTACAGAAAGCACAAAAGTTACTCAGTCAAACAGAGTCTTTTATTGCATGGCAGCATGATCGTGTAACACAGTTATATATCGGTACAACTACATATGCCCATTTATCTGCACTAGAATTTTACGATATTAGTACAAAGGAAGAGCAACAGCAATTGAGTCATTATATGACAACCGCAAATCGCTTTGAGCAGGCTAATTATTTTTATCATGTAGCATTTGCCTACCATCGAGGGTATTCGTTTCAGCAGGCTCTTCATTATATTCATATAGCTACTCAAACCTTTTCCCATCAATATAAACCACTTTTTCAATTAAAGCTCTACTCAATGGCAGGGGTGATTTACAATAGTCTTCATCGATTTAATGAGGCACTAACGGAATATGGGGCTGGAGAGGATTTAATAAGAAACGTTGAATCGCTTCAAACACCGCAACAGTTTAGCTCGCTCTATAACAATATTGCTTTTTGCTATGAATGTCAGCGAGATTTTGCAAAAGCACAGGATTACTATGCGCAAGCTGTTCATCATCTGGAGGATTTGCACACAATCATTAATTGGATGCGTGTATGCTATCGTGGTGGTTATACGGAGAAGCTACAGGAGCTATTTGAAAAATACCCAAAGCAATGCTTTACAATCGGTCATCATCAATATCAATGGGAATTGCTTCATTATGCAAGCACACAACCGTTAGGGCTTATGGCATTGAAAGAGATTGAAATGGATGCTTTTCCTTATTTTGAGGAACAGCATCATTATGAATTACTACTTTACTATATGCCGTTATGGGGAACCTTTTATGAGAAGCTACATGCCTATAAACAAGCAAATCATTGTTATAAACGTGCTTTTAGAGCAAGCGAAAAAGTACGTCAATTAATGAGTAGTTAGGTGATAGTGATGAGTAAGCATTATTTTTTATTATTAGGTGGTTTAGGTTTTTCAAATTTAGGTAACTGGATTTATTTAATTGCGTTAAATTTAGCGATTTGGCATTTAACACATTCTCCCGCAGCGGTAGCAGGTATCTATATGATTGGTCCAGCTGCACGTATTATCAGTAGTTTTTTTGCTGGCTCTTTTATCGATCGTCATAATAAAAAAACAATTATGATTTGGAGCGATATTGTAAGAGGAATTATCGTTTGTGTGATGCCATTTTTAACGTCGATTTGGTGTATGTATAGCCTTATTTTTTGGGCAAATATCGCAAGCAGCTTTTTTGGACCGAGTAGCACCTATATGCAGACAAAGCTTGTGGCAGATGCGCACCGTCAACGCTTTAATGCGATTTACAGTACGCTAAATTCAGGCTCCTTTATGATTGGTCCTGCACTTGCAGGGATTATTATTACAGCTAGTAATACAAGCGTGGCGATGTGGGTAAATGGATTAACTTTTTTTACTTGTGCTATAGCTATAGCTTTTTTACCTACTATTGACAATCAGCAGGATATAGAGGTTAAACGTGTTACATTACAGGTCATTCAGGCTGATTTTAAGGAAGTACAAACATTTATCATACAGCAACCCAAATTGCTGTTATTTTTGACCGTATATACTTGTGCTTTAGTGCTTGCCTATTCACTAGATTCACAGGAAATGACTTTTTTAAAAGAGGTACTATCAGTGGGGGATTCCGCGTATGGCTTGATGGTCAGCGCTGCAGGTATTGGAGCCATTATTGGTGGCGTATGTGCAGCTATGTTGGTGAAAAAAATAGCCTTACGTATCTACATTGGCGTAGGCTTTGCACTCACAATGGGAACTTATTTACTCTTTTATCTGTCAAGTACGGTAATACTTGCTACTATTAGCTTTATAGCACTCGGATTTTTTATGGCTTTTAGTAATACAGGCTATGCGACAATGTATCAGCGAGCTATTTCACCAATGCTAATGGGGCGCTTTGGTAGCTCCTTGAACCTTGTGCAAAGTATACTACAAATTAGTTTGACCTTTATGTTGGGGTGGTTGGCAGAACAGCTTTCATTACAACTTGTAGCGGTTATTTTCGCTGTTATTGCTTGTATATTAGCTATTTATGTATGTTTTCTTAGTATGTGTTATACAAAAACATTATATTTAGGGAATGGGGAAAATGATGAATAATACATTATTTAATGTTTTGATGTTAGCAGGTATCTTTTTTATGCTTTTAACGATTTTATTAGCAGGTATTTTCATAATTAGAATGATTTTAAGAGCTATCAGAAGAGATAAAACATTCCCAAAACGTCATTTCCAAATTCTCAGCATTGGTGGTATTTTGTCTGTCGTTTTCCTTCTTAATTGGCTATATAATCCATACTTCCTGCCCAAAGGATTTTTAGATGATTCAAAAATTATAGCTTATGGAGACAATGAAGCAAGGATTTATCATTATACAGGTTTTATTCCATATAAAAATGTCAGAGTTGAAATTTACAATAAAAATACGCATGATGCTCGAACAATTTATTATAACTATGTAAATGGACCATTAGGTATTGCATGGTTAGATGAGGTGAAAATTCAAATAGAGGGCAAAGTGCTAGATATCCGAAAAGATACCTATGATTTTCGTAAGGATGGATAGAGAGCTGTTTGAAATTTGACTGATGACTTGTCAATTTATAAAACAATTTATTAGCAGGAGGCTGATATTGATGAACACACCAGAAAAATTAAAAAAAGGTGATGAAATTAGAATTATTGCACCAAGTCGAAGTATGCAAATTCTTTCTAAGGAAGGTATTCAGTTAGCTAAAAAGCATTTAGAAGAATTAGGTTTTTATGTGACATTTGGTCAGTATGTTGAGACATGTGATATGCAAAAGTCATCATCTATTCAAGAGCGTATTGCAGATATTCATGACGCTTTTGCAGATAAAAATGTAAAGGGTATACTTACCGTTATTGGTGGATTCAACAGTAATGAGCTATTGCCCTATTTAGATTATGAATTAATTCAGGAGAATCCTAAAATTTTCTGTGGTTTTAGCGATATTACGGCACTTGCTACAGCAATAACAGCAAAATGTCATTTTATTACTTATTCTGGTCCTCATTTTTCAAGCTTTCAGATGATACAAGGGCAAGCATACCAAACAGAGTCTTTTAAAAAATGTGTAATGAGCAGTGAAACATATACATTGCAGCCTTCTGAAAAATGGAGCGATGATTTATGGTTTTTAGATCAAGAGAATCGCAACTTTGAGCCAACCATATGGAAGGTGTATACAGAGGGGGAAGCAACAGGCACACTTTTTGGAGGAAATCTATGTACCTTGAATTTATTACAAGGAACAGCCTATATGCCGAATTTACAGGATTGTATTTTGTTTATAGAAGACGATGAGTTAACGATACCAGAATTATTTGCAAGAGATTTAACTTCTTTATTACAAGTAAGTGGTGCAATAAAAGGCTTACTAATTGGACGTTTTCAAAAAGAATCATCTATCAGTGAGGAGCAATTGCACTTTATTTTAGATAAGCATCCACAATTAAAAAATATCCCTGTTTTATATGATATAGATTTTGGGCACACACAGCCAATTATGACATTACCGATTGGTGGAACGATAACGATGAACACACAAAATAGAAATGTGACATTACTTGAATTTTAGAAGGTTAAAGTGTTTTGTATATATTGGAAGGGATAAATGAGGTACGGTGACATGAATAGACAAATTATAGCAATTTCAGGTGGGGGTTTTTCAACAGAGGAAAATGCATATATTGACCAGTATCTGTTGAAAATCCCAAGAAAACAGGATCGTTTGAAAATAACCTTTATTGCAACAGCTAGCAATGATGCACAGGGCTATATTGGGAAATTTTATGAGGCTTTTAAAGAAGAGGAGCCGAGCCATCTCACTATACAGGATTTTGCATTGGATCATGTACAAGAGATGGTGAATGCCTCTGATATTATCTATGTTGGAGGTGGCAATACACAATATATGTTAACAGTTTGGCGAGAAACAGGGTTTGATAATGTATTGAAGCAGGCGTATGAACAAGGTGTGATTCTAGCAGGAATTAGTGCAGGAGCCTTGTGCTGGTTTGAACGTTGTTATAGTGAGAGTCATGATGATGGGTTTGAAGAATTTCAAGGATTGGGTATATTGCAGGGTACTTTTTGCCCGCATTACAATGATAAAAAACGCCAAGTAGCGTTTGACCAATGGACGAGTAAGCAAGATAATATGTTTACTTATGCACTGAATGATAATGAAAGCTTACATTTTATCAATGAGCAGGTAGTTGCAAAAATAAGGAGCTATACAAATGATTGATTTAAGTTACAAGCCAGTGATACAAGGCGAAAAAGTGGTACTTAGACCTTTTAAAAACGAGGATTTTCCATATATAGAAGAATGTTTAACAGATGTCGAGGTTATTAAGTTAACAGGCAGTGATGCTGATTTAGATATGGAGGTAACATACAATTGGTATCAGACAAGACATGAGCAAACCGATCGTCTCGATTTAGCGATTGTTGACCAATCACAGGGGATATTAGTAGGAGAAGTAGTTGTGAATCTATATGATGAAGACAGCCATAGTATGAATTTTAGAATTTTGATTGGACCAAGAGGTAGAGATCGTGGGCTAGGCACAGAGGCAACACAATTGATGATTGACCATGTATTTGCTAATACCACATTGAAGCAGTTAACGTTAAGTGTTTTTGATTTCAACCCAAGAGCGAAGCGAGTATATGAGAAAATTGGTTTTGTTGTAGAGAGCATTGATAAAAATGACCTAAAGTTTGAGGGTAAATGGATAGATTCGATTAATATGAAGCTAATGAGAGAGGATTGGCTAGCACAAAAAAGAGAATAGGGCGGGCTACATGGATTATATTCAACATTTTCAAACGGTTATCGATTATATTGACTATCATATAGACGAGGTTATTACTATTGAACAATTGGCAGAAATAGCTGCGTATTCTCCTTTTCATTTTTCACGGAAATTTCGTGAGCTGTTAGGGGAATCCCCCATGGACTATGTGAAAAAAAGAAAGCTACAATTTGCCTTGCAAGATATGGCACATGGCATTTCAGCAAATGAGGTAGCATTTCAATATGGTTACGAAACCTATGTAGGCTTTGCGAAAGCGTTTAAAAAAACGTTTGGTGTCTCACCATCCACCTATTATATCCACTGCCCAAAAGCACCGCCACCTTTAATTGATATTCAAAAATTACAGTCCTATCAAACAGGTGGCATTATTAAACAACCAAAAATTGAAGAAAAATCAGCATTTTGGCTTGTTGGCAAAACCTATCACAATACCGTTGAAAATATTCAACGCACGAAAGATGCACCATCTTATTGGTTCCATCAAGGATTAACTGATGGAGAAATTGAGCGAGATTTATATGCACACTTTGCTCCTCGTATACATGGAGAATATTGCTTAAACATTCGTCATGGAGAAGCATTAACGAATTTTATATTTTTCTTTGGTGTCCATAACGAGCAAGAGTATAAAGAAGTTGTTGAACCTTTTTCTTCTCTGTCCATACCCTCAGCAACATATGCGATTTTTCAAACACCACCTGTTTGTCCAGCTAATTTTGTAGAATCGATAACAGGTACTTGGTTGTATATTTTAAATTATTGGCTACCTTCTGCTGACTATGAAATTGATGAGCAAGCATTTGATTTTGAGTTTTATGATGAACGCTGCCATCCATGGGAGTATGACAAGGTGATGATGGAAATTTATATACCTATTAAGCTAAAGTATGACTAGCTCTTTAATCGAATTTTATTATACAAATAAAGAACAGGTGACAACAAAATCGCACTACAGAGTAAACCAATCTTAACAGAGGTTAATTGGCTAAGTATGCCTGTGACTGGGCCACCTCCAATTTGACCAAAAGCATCCATTTGACTTTTGACAGATAAGAAGGTTGCCCGATTCGAATTTTCAGGGATAATTTGATTAAACCAAATTTGCTCAAATGTCCCCAACGTTTGGCGTGTCACTTGTAAAATAAAGAAGCTACCTACTAGTAAAAATAATTCATTAGCTAAAGTGAATAACAACATCATTACAATGAGCAAAGCGTAGCAGCCTTGAATAACTTTAAAAAGTTGTTGTGCTTTCCATGGATACTCAAATTTCGAGAAAATAGTAAATAAACAGATGACACTAATTGAAATAGCTAATTGTAAGCCACCGATGAGTACGATATATTGCTTATGAGTTAATGCTGTGGGCAAGAGATGTTGTAAATGTAAGATCCATAATCGATCTAATGCCTCACTATAGCAGCCAACAATAAGGGCAATCCATAAGCAATATTGTAGAAGGACGGATTTTTTTACAGAGCCTGCTACCTCCTTGATAACAAGCCATACAGGATAAGTCAACGAAGTAGGAGATATAGTAAGCTGACGTTGCTCCTGTAAAAATACATAAACATAAATAGCTAGTAGCACAAAGCCAATACCACCAATCAATATAGAAAATTGCAAGGATACAAAGCTACAGGCAATAGCGATGATAATACCGCTACATGTGCCAATGTTTTCGGCTTGTGTGTTGATAAGAAATATTTTGTCAATGTGAGCAATACCGACTTCATCCGTTATCCAAGCCTGTGTTGCTCCACTAATACATGTATAACCGATTCCCCAAAGTACTTGAGAAGCGACAATGGCTATAAACACTGGAAATAATGCTTCGAGTAAAAATCCACTACCAATTAATCCATATCCTAAAATAATCGATACTTTACGTCCCTTTAAATCAGCAATAAGCCCCGTAGGTATTTCAAATAAAAAGATAGTGCATTCTAAAATCGTACCAATGATGATTAGTTGTAAGGCGTTCATATCAACTATTTTTACATAATATAAAATATTGATTGTGAAGACGCACCAAAAGAAAAGTTGTGCAAAAAAAGTTTGTGTGTAATAGATGTTTGTTTGTTGTTTCATCATGATTCCTCCCATCTATACATTACAAAAAAAGCCATCTAGGCAACTATTCCAAACTTGCTTACTTTCAAGTGTATACATATGGCCTTGTTCATTCGTTGTATAAGTATAGGGAGGACAAAAGATGAAAAAAGAAGATATGTTAGCCTCCTATCTTATCAATTTAGGAGAGGAAGTGTTGAAAGTATTACAGGCGAAGGGAGCGAGGAAGGAAGACGCAGAGGATATTATTCAAAATACCTTTTATAAGGTTTATTCATTGCTTAATAGCTTGACTGAGAGCAATCTTCGTCCATGGTTTTTTAGGGTAGCATTGAATGAGTATATTGATTTGAATCGTAAAAAGGAACAGCAAGTAGCTTCTTTGACAGAGGAAATTTATGCAAAGCTACAACAAGTGGACGATGAATTTGACACAATCATCAATAAAGATGAAATCACTTATTTATTGAAAGATACAAAGCGGGAATATCGTGAAATTTTTATATTGAAATATTATTATGAATTGTCTTATGAAGAAATAGCTACCTTATTAGATATTCAAGCGAGCAGTGTGAAACAAAAGTTATATCGTGCTCGAAAAAGTATTCAGCAAACAGTAGGAGGGAAAAAATAATGGAAGTATCATTACAACGTGCGCTAAAAAAAGCGAAGCTCAAACAATTATTGATTATTATTATTGTGTCACTTATTGTTGTTACTGTATCATTAGCGATTCTTTATAAAGCAGGAAATTATTTTGCTGCAAAAGGTTCAAATAGGCTACATGACCAGCTATTTTTACATAATGCGATTGCAGAGCCCAATATTCAAATTGATTCACAGGTAACGAGTAATCAGTCAACATTTGGCGGTAACATTATCACGAATCGTTCTAAGAATATTAATGGCTATGTTGTGCCCTGGAGTACATTAACAAGTTCATATGGGTGGATAAAAAATGCTGTGGATACGAATGAGCTAGTGCCAGGCTTTTATTGGTCAGATACATCGTTTTATGAATACGATAAGCAAACAAAAAATAAGTTTGCTACTTTCTTTCATCCAGATATAAAAGACTATTTTATAGAGATTCCGAATGATATCGAAGCGGTATCAACGATGGAAGATTATGTAGTAGAGATGGCAATTTCCTTTGATAAACCATACACATTTGAAGAAATCAAAACACAAATTCCCGATAACTTAAATATTGCATGGCTCTATATGACTTCTCCTATCTTTGATGAAAGTAAGGGCCCATCTGGAGCACAAATATATGGCTTTGTTCCATCCGACATCCCAGCAGATATGTATGATGAATTTGTAAAAAATCTACAAAACTACGATAAAAGTAAACAGAACGATGCCATTCAAGCATTTTTGAAGGATAATAAAAATAAATCTTTTGCAGAGATAAAAATTCTCGGTGTGATGCTGACAGGGCAGACAAAAAACTTTGCAGCATTAAAAGGACAAACATTTATACGAGGAGCATCTGTCGGGGTAACTGCCCCAATAGTTCCTTATATTAAGCCTGCGAAATAGACTACCAATCTTTTATAAAAGCCCTTATTGTGTCGTGCAATAAGGGCTTTCGCATAACAAACATCTGTCGAATATCTACGAAGTGATGTCGAATATCTACGTAATTTTGTCGATTGCCAACGAAGTTCTGTCGAATACCTACGAAGTCGTGTCGATTGTCTACGAATTTCACAAAAAGCCCTTATTGTTTTACCAATGTAACTTCTCCTAATCCCTCAACTACCAATGTGAGCGTTCGTCAATGTGGTCATATACACACCTCCTTTCAAATCATTGTCAATCTATTAGATAACAAAGAGTTGGAATTCGTTGCATTCAAAAAATAAAATATTTGTTATGCTATATAGTAATACAGTACGATGGAGGGCTTTACATATGGAGAGTGCTAAAAGAAAGGGCAAGAAATCTATTTTGTATAAAATAGGTATGGGCTTATTAATCATTTCTTTATCCTTATGGCTTGTGCCAGTTGTTACACCATTTTTGCCAATAGCCACAGCGACAAAAGCAGGTATAATCGTAGGTGTGATTATTGTAGCGGAAGTATTATTTTGGTTAGGGGCACTACTTGTTGGGAAAGAGGTAGCTTCTAAGATTAAAAGCTATTTCAATCCGAAAAATTGGCGTCAGTCAAAATAAAAGCAGCGTGTTAGAGTGTTTCTAACAGGCTGCTTTTACGATTGCTTAAACAGAAAATTTATCCATTTCCTGTCTTAATGTATCTGCAATAATATTTAATTCTTTGGCTTTTGCTGATACAGTCTCGATACTTCTTAGCTGCTCCTGTGCTGAGGCAGACACTTGCTCTGTACCAGCAGAAGTTTCAACGGCAGAGGCCGAAATATTTTGGATGGAATGGATAATTTGTGCCTTGCGTTTGTTCATTTCATCAGACAAATGTTTTACTTCTTGCGCTACTGTACTTGTTTGATCGAGTGCTGTTTTAATCGTTGTGAAAATTTCACTTGTACTTGTTGCTGCTTGTACATTTTGCTCGACAATATCAAGACTTGTGCCAATTTCCTGTACAGCGCTTTTAGAAATATCTTGAATAGCAGCAATTTTATTTTTTATGTCCTCTGTTGCATTTGATGTTTGCTCAGATAGCTTACGAATTTCATCAGCAACTACAGCAAATCCTTTTCCAGCTTCACCTACACGGGCTGATTCAATAGACGCATTGAGTGCCAATAGGTTTGTTTGGCTAGCAATGGCTGTAATGGTATTTACGATGCTCGAAATATCAGCCGATGTTTTATCTACCTCTTGTACAATGCTACTAACCTGCTGTGAAGATAGACGGTTTTTTTCAGACCAAATGGATAATTGGTTGACCGTCTCTACACCTTGATTACTCAATTCATCAATTTGTTCTGTCATAGAGGCAATTTTATCTGTACTTTCGATTACACGGTCAATGTTACTAGAAAGCTGCTCTAATTGCTCAGCTCCTTTTTCTGTATCCTGTGCCTGCTCTTCTGTTGCTTTCGCCATTTCGTTAATAGCTGAACCGATTTCGTCTGTTGTTTGTACAGTATCATCAGCAATGGTTGTTAAGAGCCTTGAAGAATCAGATAGCTCGGAACTCGTATTTTGAATATTTAATGTTACGGTTTTAAGCGTAGCTCTCATCGCAGCGATACCCTTTGCCATATGCCCAATTTCATCTTGGCGAGTTAATAATTTATCAAGTTCAGCGCTTTCTTTAAAATCAAGTTCGGCTGTTCGTTGAATAACATTTTCAAGATTTTTAATGGCTGCTACAATTTTGCCAATCACCCACCACATTAAAGCGCCGATAATTAAAAAGCTAAGCACGCTTATAATAATTTGATAGATTAATACAGAGTTGAGAATGGACTTAATACCACTTTCAGGAACGCCGATATCGATAACACCGTAAAGCTGACCATTTTTATAAATCGGCTCCATAATATCGTATGTCCATATGCCTTGTACTTCAGCATACCATCTTGTAAATTGATTTTTACCATTTGTTGCGCCATCAATTGTGTAATCATCTTCATATGTTTTGTTAAGTTTTTCATGGTCACTATGTGCAACTGCTTGAACATTTGTATCAATGATAATAGCGTAAGTGACATTATCTTGTTGTACTTTTGTATCCACAAATTTTTGGAGTGCTGGGATTGGATCTCTCTCGGCATCTAAAATAGCTTCAGCTTGCTTCGCCATTTCAAAAACTTGCTCTTGTGCTTTTTCAATTAATACAGCTTGGCTATCCTTTTTAACCGCCCATGATACAAGTACTGTATTGAGTACGGATGATAGTAGCAATAAACTTAATGTGAAAAATAATAATCGTCGTTTAAGGTTTTTCTTCATGAAATTTCCCCTCCTAAAAAAATTTTCTTGCGTAGTATGTATTAAAGCATAGTATACATAGATAGCTTTAAAAAAACGTATCAGTAGTGTAAAGCGCATTTAAAGTTATGAGATATTGAAATTTATCGCTCCTTGTATAATTAAATGAGTATAAAAATGGTAATTTTTAAGGGTATAATAAGCTAATAATTAATATATTTTATTATAAGCGAAAAATTTTTAAGTGGATATATCTTTCAGGTGTTCCAAATGAAATTATTCAATAAATAATTTTAAATGAGTCACAAGTCGATTTTATGGAGAGTTCACTTTATACATCTTCCTTGATTTCTGTTATACTATAAACATAACAATTGAAGGGGTGGGAAATATGTTAGTTGTAACAGCAGAAAATGTACCGAATCATAAAATTGTAGCGACGAAGGGTGTTGTTTACGGTGTCACTGTAAGAGCGAGAGGGTTAGGGCGTGACATTGTGGCATCGTTCCGAGGAATTATTGGTGGCGAAATTGATGAATATACGGAAATGCTTGAGCAGGCACGTGCTGAAGCGATGCATCGTATGGAAAAGCATGCAGAAGAGCTGGGTGCTAATGCAGTTGTCATGATGCGCTTTGATTCTGGCGAGATGGGGCAAAATATGAGCGAAATTATTGCTTATGGAACAGCGGTGATCATTGAACCAGTATAATCATTTGTTAAAGGGCTATGGAGAAAATAAAAATTTTTCCATAGCCTTTTTTGCAAGATTATTTAAAAAATTTATAAAACCTACTTGACCGATAAGATAAATTAAATTAATATGATTTTAATGATTTGACAACTACACTTTTATCAAATCTCTAAAATCAAATACTGCTAATTAGACGACTAAAGGCACTAACAAATATCATTTCTACCATACTGCTAACGATAGCAAGAGGTTGGAAAATGTATGTTAGTGCCTTTTGCTATAGCTTTCGATGGAAAGGTGGAGATTGTTTACTTCCTTAATGTAAAAATAGTGTATTTAAAATGGTATTTGGCATGTATGAAAAATAATGATTAAATAACGAAAGGTTGATGATTTTATGGGTTTTCCAACAATACATCCGACAGGAGCAACATTTTATAATCCAGAGAAGGCGGCAAGTGGCTATACGATTTTCCAAGCAGCAAATGTAGGAGCATTATTAATTGGGATGAACGGTCAAGAGGTTCATCTTTGGAAAGGTCTTCGAGGCTTTCCGAATAAAATTTTCCCAGGTGGCTATGTACTAGGGCACACATTTAACAGAGATCCTAAATATGGCTTCCAAGATGAAGGTGATTTAGTACAGGTGGATTTTGAAGGCAATGTGGTATGGCAATTTGATAAGCATGAGTTTATCGAGGACCCAGACAATGAGCCGAAATGGTATGCAAGGGCGCATCATGATTATCAGCGAGAAGGCAATCCAGTTGGTTATTATGCACCAAATCAAGAGCCTAAAATTGATGGTGGTCATACATTAATATTGGTACATCGTGACGTGACAAATGAAAAAATCTCCAAGCATCCATTATTAGATGATGTTATTTTGGAAGTGGATTGGCAAGGCAATATTGTTTGGGAATGGTCAGCGAATGAGCATTTCGATGAGCTAAATTTTAGCGAAGAGGCAAAAAAGGTCATTTATGAGGAGCCAAACCGCAGATTTTTCGGTAATAATTCAGGGGATTGGTTGCATATTAATTCGATATCGTATGTTGGACCGAATCATCATTATGATAATGGTGATGAGCGATTCCATCCAGAGAATATTATTTGGGATGCACGTGAGGCGAATATTATTGCAATTACCGATAAAAAAACAGGAAAAATTGTGTGGCAAATTGGTCCAGATTACAACACACCCGAAACAGAGCATTTAGGCTGGATTATCGGTCAGCACCATGCGCATATTATTCCACAAGGTCTGCCAGGTGAAGGTAATTTACTTGTTTTTGATAATGGTGGCTGGGCTGGCTATGGTGCACCAAATCCGAATTCAAAGGATGGCAATAAAGTAGCGTTACGAGATCACTCCAGAGTTTTAGAAATTGACCCAGTAACATTAGAAATCGTATGGCAATATACAGGGCTTGAAGCTAAATTCCAAGTACCAACAGATTCTTATCGCTTTTATAGTCCATACATTAGCGCTGCTCAACGTTTAGTGAATGGTAATACATTGGTTACAGAAGGCTCGAACGGACGGATTTTTGAAGTGACGGCTGACCATGAAATTGTTTGGGAGTATATTTCACCTTATAAAAATGAAAAAAATGCAAATTTAGTGTATCGAGCATATCGTGTTCCTTATGAATGGGTTCCACAATTAGAGAAACCAACAGAAGTAGCGATTGTGCCGATTGACAATAAACAATTCCGAGTAGAAAATGCTGCAACGAGTGAGGCAGAATCGGTTGTTGAAATTTCTAATACGATGTCTTATGGAGAAGGAGCGCTTTGTGTAGCACGTTATGATGAAACAGCACATAAAGATGCTAAATAATTTTTTATATTAAAACCAAGTAAATTAATTTGAATAATAGGAGTGGTTGCATGAGGTTTTTATTGAATAAAGGAATTTTATTATTACTAGTAGTATCGGTGTTATTAGCGGCATGTGGTAATGATGGATCAAGTGCAAGTGAAACAGCGAAGGCAGAAGGAAAGGCGACAGTTATTCGTGCAGGTGTGGATACGGCTGCTGGTGGCTCATTGCAAATTCGCGCCGCAAGAACGAATGGTGATTTTGAGAAAAAGGGCTTAGATGTACAGCTTGCGAACTTTGCCTATGGTATTGATACGATTAACGCTTTGTTAACAAAACAGACAGATACAGGTTTAGCGGCAGATTATGCTTTACTGAATTCTTTAAGTAAAGGTGATTTAGTAATTGTTTCGTCATTAACTGGAAGCAGTAAAGAGGTGAATTCATTAGATTACTCAGAAATCCTTGCAGTTGCTGATGTGAAATCAGCAGATGATCTTAAAGGGAAAAAGATTGGTGTAGCGAAGGGAACGGTTTTGGAATATTTTTGGGCACGTTATTTTGAGTATCTGAATATTAGTGAAAGTGATGTCCATTATATTCCTTATAGCACACCAGATGAGGCAATCGTTGGTGTGAAAAAAGGTGATATTGATGCAGTCATTGCTTCAGGAGCCTTACTAGAAAAATTCAAATCTATTGAAGGTGTTCATTCACTTGATAAATTAAGCTCTGTGAAAGATTTGAATATTACGTCTTACTTAGTGGCAGATCGTCAGTTTGCTGAAGAAAATCAAGATGCGATTGCTCAGTTAATCGCTGGTATTAATGAAGGAATTGCCTATGTAAAGGAAAATCCTGAAGGTACAGCGGATATTGCCTATGATGAGCTGAAAGTGGCAAAAGAAGATGTATTAAGAGATTTAAAGCGTCAAAATTTCACAATTGGCTTTAAACAACAGGACTATGACCATTTAGTAGAGTTGAAGAAATACTTAGTGGATAAAGGTATTATTAAACAGGATTATGACTTAGATGCTAAATTATTTTTAGAGCCTGCGAAAAAGGTTGTATCAGAGCAAGTCACTTATAAAAAATAGGAGGGGAAGCAAATGCCCGCTATTGCAGATGCGATTATTTTAAAAAATGGTGCAAAAACCTTTCAGCAAGATGAGGATAGTCCAACATATGTGCTAAAAGGGGTGGATTTAACGATTGAAAAAGGTCAATTTTATATTTTACTTGGGCCTAGTGGCTGTGGGAAATCCACGCTACTCAATATTATTGCAGGATTTTTAGAGCTATCAGAGGGAAATTTAGAAATTGTCACATCTAATACAAATCGTGATGGGCGGGGATTTGTCTTTCAATCAGCCGATTCAGCATTATTCCCATGGTTGACGGTTGAAGAAAATATAGCGTTCGGATTGAAGATGAAAAAGGTTCCAACAGAAGAGCGTAAAAAAATTGCTGAGCATTATATCAAACTAACTGGTTTAACAGGGCATGCGAAAAAGTTTCCTGATAATTTATCTGGTGGGATGAAGCAGCGTGTACAGCTTGCAAGGGTTTTGGCAAATGAGCCTGAAATATTGCTGATGGATGAACCATTTGGTGCACTGGACGCAATGACGAGAAGGTCGATGCAAAATGAGCTAATTCGTATTTGGCGTGAAACGAATAAAACGATTATTTTTGTGACACATGATATTCAGGAAGCCATTATTTTAGGGCAGAAAATCGGCATTATGTCAGTAGGACCCTCCTCCAAAATAACGACAACGTATGATGTGAAATTATCATATCCACGAGATTTAACGACGGCTGAATTTAATGATTGCTATAGGCGAGTGCAAGCGCATTTTGAGGATTATGGAATATAGGGGGGCGTATGAATGACAACAATAAAGGTAGAGGCAGCTAACACGAAGACAACGGTGATAGAAAAGAAGAAAAAAGTAAATCGCTTTTTAAAATCAGGTGTTTTAGGCTGGGTTGTAATTTTAGTCGTTTGGCAAATTGCTTCCTTATTTTCAGAAGAAATGTTTTTACCAAGTCCCTATGCAACCTTTAAGGGCATGATTGAAATTGCAAGTGATGGTACATTATTTGTTTATATGGGGTATAGCTTTGCCAGAGTTTTAGCTGGTTGGTCACTCGGGCTACTTATTGCAGTACCAGTTGGATTATTAATTGGTACAAATACATGGATACGCACAATATTAGAGCCCGTTATTAACTTTGTGCGCTTTATTCCACCATTAGCGTTTATTACATTGTTTATGCTATGGTTTGGCATTGGTGAACAATCCAAGGTGTTCCTTATTGTTTATGCGACATTTTTTGTGATTACCATCAACACATTAACAGGTGTTTTATCCATCTCGAAGGATAAATTATTATCTGCTCGGAGTATGGGAGCGACTAAATTTCAAACATTGCTTCATGTTGTGATTCCAGCAGCAGTTCCTTATATTTTTACAGGAGCAAAGCTAGCAATGGGTTCATCCTTTATGGCGATTATCGGTGCAGAAATGGTGGCAGCCAACGAAGGTATTGGCTTTATGATTTGGAATGCTCGCTTGTACTTTAAAACAGATTGGATTTTTGTTGGTCTTGTTGTCCTAGGTTTAATGGGCTTTTTAATGGATCGTTTATTCACTTATGGCGGACGTAAGTTTTTAGCACGCTATAAGGTTGTATCATGATTTAAAACCAAGTTAATTTATAAAAATTATAAGAAAAGGTGATTATATGACAACAACAACTTCTTTAGAGATTATTAAAAAAGCAGGGCGCATTGGAGCAGAGGTAAAAGGGATAAAATTATCCGCTGATATTGAAGGGCCAATTTTTGAGCAAATTAAGGTAGCATTACAAGAAAATTTAGTGTTATTTTTTAGAGGGCAAAATCATTTAGATGATGCTGCACATGAGGCGTTTGCTAAACGATTCGATGAATTATATGTGCATCCAACTGTACCTGTTAAAGAAAATACAAATGCTATTTTTGAGTTAGATTCTGAGCATGGTGCGAAGGCAAATAGCTGGCATACTGATGTAACATTTGTACCAGAAGTTCCTAAATATTCTCTTTTAAGAAGTGTGACCATTCCGAGCGTAGGTGGAGACACTGTTTGGGCAAATACACATACAGCATATGAAGATTTACCAGCTAGCTTAAAGGAATTAACAGAAAAAACATGGGCGATTCATTCCAATAAATTTGACTATGCTAAGTATGCTTACGCCAATCAATTAAAGCAAACGAAGCAGTTTGAAGCATATGCGAAAGTATTTGCTGCTACTGAATATCAAACACGTCATCCATTAGTGTTTAAGCATGAGCAAACAGGTAAAAAGCATTTATTACTAGGGCATTTTGTACGCCAATTAGAGGGCTATTCTACGGCAGAATCAACGGCATTATTTGAAATTCTCCAAAAGTATGTAACTAAATTGGAGAATACAGTGCGTTGGAGCTGGCAAGAGGGTGATTTAGTCATTTGGGATAATTTGGCGACGCAGCATTATGCGATTGCAGATTATACAGAGCAACGTGTTGTGCGTCGTGTAACAGTGGGCAAAGAAATCCCGCAAAGTATTGATGGTGTTCAAAGTGAGATCATCGCAAACAATAAATAAGGAGATGTTCTATACCCTGAAAGTTAGTGTAGTAAGCTAACTTTCAGGGTATTTTCATATGATGCAATATTTAGTTGCTTTAAGAATTTCTTCATATTTATAATAGGGAAAACTTCATTTTTATTTTCTACAATAAAGATATTGAAGGAATCGTGTATTTTTGCAACTTTTTCTAATTCTGATGCGTATTAAAGTAGAGAGAAGTTTTATCTTGATTCAACAAAGATTTTTCTGTGCGAAAGCGAAGCGACAGCAACAAAGATTTTTCTGTGCGAAAGCGAAGCGACAGATACAGAGGGAGGATGAATGCTATTTTTCCCTACATTCACTGGGTGTCTATACACTCGCTGAATCAAGATAAAGCTCCAGCGAATATTACAGATTTTGAAGAGGAACTTTTCGAGCGAGCTCGAAAAAATCTGAATGCAATTACGCTGGGGCGTAATTGATTAAAGGGGGAGACAGCTTGAAAAAAGGATTAATAAGGGCAACATTATTGGTGGCAGGCGGATGGCTGTCTTACTCAGTAATAGCGACCGCTATTTATAAAAAGACATCGTTCGTGCAAACCGATTGTGAGGGAGGTGTCGCATTAACGTTTGATGATGGACCACACCCTATTTATACACCACAATTACTGGACTTGCTTAAAGAGTTTGATATTAAGGCAACATTCTTTGTCGTTGGAGAAAATGCACAGAAACATCCTGCGATTATCAAAAGAATGCATGAAGAGGGGCATACAATTGGTATTCATCATTATCAGCATACGTCAAATTGGTTGATGCTACCGCATATGGTGAAAAATGAAATTGAACACTGTGCACAAGTAATCGAAAAACTTACAGGTGAGCGACCAACCTTATATAGACCGCCATGGGGGCATTTGAATAGTTGTGTACCTACATTGGCCAAGCCTTATCGTATTGTATTGTGGACACGCCATTTTTCAGATTGGCGGACAGCACGTATTCAGCATACATTGGAGGATGAGCTGGTAGCTGCAGCGCAAAAAGGAGGCATTTTTTTATTACACGATAATGGGCAAACAGTGGGAGCAGATGAAGATGCTCCTTACTATATGCTGAAGCATTTAGAAAGCTTTTTACGCAAAAACGCACATACAACAAAGTTTATCTTGCTTCAGTAAATGTTTTTTGTATTGAAAATGAAGTGCCAGATATAGAAGACTCCTTCCTATGAGTGAGCTTGAAAAAATCCAGACGCAATTACGGTAGGGCGAAATTGATTATGCTAAGGTAGGTATTGTTATGGATGAAGTCGTCAATTTACTTGAAACATATGGCTATGTGTTAATTATTGTATCGCTATTTTTTGGCATTGTAGGAATTCCAGCACCAGAGGAATCATTAATTTTTTTAGTAGGTTTATTTGTCGGTTACCATCGTTTGTCCTTAGGCTTATCCATTATAAGTACATTAGGTGGGGTTTATGCGGGGCTATTAGCAGCATACGCTATTGGACGTTGGTTAGGCTACCCATTTATGAAGCGCTTCGGTAAATTTATTGGGCTAACAGAGCGAAACTTAGAAGTGGTTAGTAAAGGCTTTAATCGGAATGCGTTTCGGACAGTAGTCATTAGTATTTTTCTTCCTGGTGTACGGCAATTGAGTCCATATGTCGCAGGTGTTAGTCGTGTTCCGTTTAAAATGTATTCAATATATGCTTTAGTGGCAACACTCGTATGGGTGATACCATTTTTAATCGCAGGGCGTATTTTAGGCTCGGTTTTTCATGTCGGACCAGAAGCTGCACCATATATGGGGATTGGCATTAGTGTGGTGTTTATTATTTATTTATTGTGGAAAAATCGAAAAAAATTACGCTTGAAGTCAAGGGTGTGAGGAGGAAACGATATGAAAAAAGCGCTGTTTTTGCCGTTTTTAACGATACAAACGGGACATCATCAAGTAGCAGATGCACTGATGGCTTTTGTTGCCAAGCATAATGAAGATGTCGAAGTGAAAAAGGTGGATCTGTTAAACTACGCCAACCCTTTTGTAGAAAAAGTGATATCTCGCAGCTATTTATCATGGATTCAATACGCACCTACAACTTATACGAAATTTTATGACCGAGTGTTTGACCAACGAGAAGAGTCGAAGCCTAATTTCAAATTATATGAAATGTTATTGAAACATTTACTGCGTTTACTAGAACAAGAGAAGCCAGATATTATTTTTTGTACACAAAGTGCGCCGTCTTATTTACTCAATAAATTAAAGCAAAGTGGACATTGCCAAATACCCGTTGTGAATGTTTATACAGATTTTTTCATGAGCCAACTTTGGAGTATTGAGGCAATCGATTATCATTTTGTACCTATGCAGGAGATGAAGGATTTATTATGTCAGCAAGGTGTAGCAGAAGCTAGCATATTTGTGACAGGTATCCCTGTGCATGAAGAAATGCTCCGAACTACAGCATTGCATAATTTTGCACGCAATATTTTAATTGCGGGTGGGAATTCAGGCTTGATGAATTGTACTAACTTATATGAACAGCTCAAGCAAAATGAATATTTCCATTACTATATTTTATGTGGCACGAACAAGAAGTTATATCAGCAAATTTTAGCGTGGCAATTACCGAATGTCACACCATTTTCTTATATTGAATCACGCTCTGAAATGAATCGACTTTATGACCAAATGGATGCTATTATAACAAAACCTGGTGGTGTGACGGTTAGCGAAGTTTTACGAAAAAAGCTACCTATTTTTGTGCATTCCGTATTACCAGGGCAGGAAGAGCGTAATTTGAAATATTTAATGGATCAAGGCTTAGCGTATAAGCTGAATACAAATGAATGTCTACATCAGCAATTGGAACGTGTACTGCTAAATGAAGATGCTATGGCTCATTATAAACAGCAAGTAGCAACATATTTGAATAATTTACACATTAAAACGGCGGATGAATGGGTGCAATTTATGCAATCCATGCTAGGTAAAAATCAGGCAGTCCATGAGATGTGTCTTGCCTCACATAACGTACAATAAAAGATGCCAAAGCGCTATAGAATGAGTGCTTTGGCATTTTTTACTGTGTATTTTATTGAAGGTATTTTGGCTGGCGTGTAAAAATTTTTCCATATAGTTACAGTAGCCGTTATAAATAGTAAAAGGCTTTGAGGCTCCTTTTATTAACAGAGAATGGCACAATCTTGTAAATCCAGGCTGCTTTATATTTACTGGAATGATCAAGCGTGAGCATGGCTGCTGGAACAATGAGCATGGAAAAATAAATTGTTAAATAGCGCATACTATTAGCAAAGTTAACATGGTTGCCCTTTAATGTATTGAATATAAAACGGCAAGAAACGACTAGAGAAAATCCTAATGATGGAAGGACCTTTAGTTTGAACTCTCGCTCCTGTTTATCATTTGTGAATTTGCTTGTACTCAGTAGTTTTTGCAAATTACGCTCAAAATATGCAATTGAAAATGAATATGATTGTGAAGTTGTTAGACAAGTGGATGAATAAGGAGTAATGAAGGTTCAGAGGCATATTGACAATTTTTTTTATTAACCATAGAATAAAGTTATCGATTAACAGAGAATTAATAAGAGGTGAGAGCTTGAAATCAAATATTACTATGCGTGATATCGCAGAAAAACTTGGTGTAAGTAGTGTGACGGTATCAAAAGCATTAAATGATAAGGAAGGAGTCAGTGCCGATTTAAAGTTAAAAATTAAAAAAGTTGCAGAAGAAATGGGATATCGCTTTAATACTGTAGCTCGTGCCATGAAAGATGGTCGTTCCCATAATATTGGTATAATTATTCCTGAACGTTTTACAGGAATGACACAATCCTTTTATTTGAATGTATACCAATCACTATCAAAATCCTTAGAGCAAAAAGGTTATTATGGCATTTTGCATATTTTAAGCTTAAATGATGAAAAATCTTTAGTTCCACCGAGGATTTATTTAGAACAAAAGGTGGATGGTCTGATTGTGCTGGGGCAGACCAATAAAGCATATATCGAGATGATACAGTCTGTAAATATTCCAGTAGTATTTATGGATTTTTATGATGAGCACACTGACATGGATTCAGTAACCACTGACAACTTCTATGGTGCCTATGATTTAACTAATTATTTGATAAGTAAAGGACATAAAGAAATTGCTTATGTCGGTAATTTATATGCAACAAGCAGTATTCAAGACCGGTTTTTAGGCTATTATAAATCACTTCTAGAACACGGGCTTAAGAGAAATGATAACTATATTTTAAATGACCGTGATGAAGAGGGAAAATATGTTGATATTGAATTACCTGACGTGATTCCAAGTGCATTTGTCTGTAATTGCGACCAAGTGGCTCGCCTTTTGATTAACAAGCTTATCGAACTTGGCTATCAAGTACCTGAGGATGTATCAGTAGTAGGGTTTGATAATGATGTGTATGCTACTATTGGAGTTCCCGGATTGACGACAGTAGCAGTTGATGTAGAAGAAATGGCTAGCATCGCTGTTCGATTTATAGATGAAAAAATGAAGGATTTTTCGAAAAAGTTTGGTCGTGTTCAAGTTAAAGGACGGATTATTTATCGGGATTCAGTTAGCTCTCCACTGACTGTTTCAAAAAAAACATAGACACTTTAGTCTATGTTTTTTTTGTTGGAAAATTATAAAGTAATCCATTAGGTTAATATAATGGTTTTGTTAACTAATTTTTCAGAAAATAAATTGACAATAAAGCGGTACCAATATAAAATATCAATTAAGTTTAACGATAACTTAAATTGAACAGGGGGATTTGTAATGAAAAAGAAAAGATGGGCTGCTTTTTTAGCGGCAGGACTGTTTCTGACAGTAGGACTATCAGGCTGTGGAGTAGCAAAAGAAAAGTTGTCTGAAGGTGGCAGTAAAGAAAATGGAGGTATCAGCGGTGATATTACCGTAATTACACAGCGGACGGATATTGTGGATACTGTCTTTCAGGATTATGCCAAACAGTTCCAAGAAAAGTACCCAGATGTAAATGTATCATTTGAAGCGCTGGCTGATTATGGTGGGCAAATTACTCCTCGAATGAATACAAAAGATTACGGAGATGTGTTATTAATTCCGACACAAATTCCAATTGCTGATATACCTGATTTCTTTGAACCGCTTGGTGACTTAGAGGAAATGAAAGAGAAGTACATGGGTGTGGAAGAGCGAGCAGTAAATGGAAAAGTATATGGGATTCCAATTGCTGTAACATATACAGGCATCGTTTACAACAAAAAAGTGTTTGCACAATCTGGTATTAAAGAAGTTCCAAAAACGTTTGATGAATTTAAAACAGCACTAAAATCGGTAAAAGATAAAACAGATGCAATTCCTTTGTACTCAAACTATGCAAGTGGCTGGCCTCTTACGCAGTGGGAAGGGGCCATCACAACAGTAGCGGGTAATCCAGATTACTACAATATTAAAATGCCGAATGAAGATAATCCATTTGCCAAAGGAAAGCCTCATTATGAAATGTACGAATTAATGTATGACACAGCAAAAGAAGGCTTGATTGAGGAAGATCCGTTAACAACGGACTGGGAATCATCAAAAGCAATGATGGGCCGAGGGGAAATTGCAACGATGGTTCTTGGTTCATGGGCGATTGACCAGATTAAGAGTGTAGCAGACAATCCAGATGACATTGGTTATATGCCATTCCCGACAAATGCAGAGAAAGTAATTTTCCCACTTGGAGCAGATTTCCAAATTGCGATAAACAAAAATAGCAAAAATAAAGAGGCAGCACAGGCTTGGGTAGATTGGTTTATTCATGAATCTAATTATTCCGTTGAGCAGGCAGGTGGCATCAGTGCTGCAAAAGACGAACCACTTCCTGAAGAACT
The DNA here is from genome assembly GCF_026012395.1 of Lysinibacillus piscis. GTDB lineage: Bacteria > Bacillota > Bacilli > Bacillales_A > Planococcaceae > Lysinibacillus > Lysinibacillus piscis. Next base: position 189,440 of record NZ_BRZA01000003.1, on the reverse strand, counting down.
GAAACAGTATGAAGAGCAAGGGGTAGAGTTTACTTTGTTAACGCCAGCAAAAAAAGGTCAAGAAGGTCTTGTTGACAAAATCGATAAAGAAGCAGAAATTGGTTTTTGGCTTGAAGATAATAAAAAGGTCATTATGGAAGCAGGAATTGGCAATCGAGATGAATCTTATGAGGATTTAGCTGAAAGATTTAATAAAGCATGGAATGAAGCTAGTAAAAAGGTAATGAACGAATAAAAAGCAGAGGAGGCAGAAAGGCGTGCATACTATGCTTTTCTGCTTTTCTTTTCATTATAGGAGGTGCCGAGATGTTTAAACTTTCGGACTTGTCGTATAAAAATCAGCGGAAAATAATTATCTTTACTTTTTCCCTGCTACCGGTTGTACTTTTGTTCACATTTGCATATCTGCCAGTATTTAATATGTTTCATTATAGTTTTACAGACTGGAATGGATTTAGCAAAGAGAAAGAATGGGTTGGGTTGGAAAACTATAAATCTATTTTTACCAATCCAGAATATTTTGTTGTATTTAAAGTCAGTGTCTATTACTTTTTTGCCACTTTTGTGCAAATGGGACTAGCCTTATACTTTGCTACTATTTTAAGTTTTAACGTTAAATTTAAAAATCTGTTTAAAGGAATCTTATTTTTCCCCTATTTGTTAAACGGCGTAGCAATTGGATTTATGTTTATGATTTTTTTTCGTCCAGAGGGCACGTTTGATACAATTCTCGGTATGCTTGGGCTGGGAAGCCTAGTGCAGCACTGGCTTGGAAACCCAGATATTATTAACATTTCTCTTGCAGGTACATCAGTATGGCGATACATGGGCTTTAACTTTATTATTTTTCTTGGTGCTATTTCCTCGATACCAAATGAGATTTATGAAGCGGCGGAAATGGATGGTGCGAATCGATGGCATCAATTTCGTTACATCATTTTGCCAAGTATCAGCAGAATGGTACAGTTGAATATTATTTTAGCAATCAGTGGTACGATTAGCGCATTTGAAATTCCATTTATCATGACAGGTGGGGCAAATGGTAGTAAGACTTTTGTTATTCAGACAGTCGATTTAGCATTTAAATATGGGAAAGTAGGGCTTGCTTCAGCGATGGCAGTGGTTTTGCTGTTTATTGTTATCGTTGTAACGGTTGTACAGCGCCTAGCATTTAAGGAGGAACGCTAAGATGAACAAGCTAACATCAGCAAAGGTAGCATTCAACGCAGTCAGAGTAAATTCTGACAAAGGGAAGCAAAATCCATTGAAAGTGGCTTCACTATTTGTTAAATATGGATCTTTAATCATTGGAGCTTTGGCAGCTCTCATTCCTATTATTGTTGTTTTTTTTGCTTCTTTAAAAACAAGAAGTGAGTATGCATCTACGGGACCATTAACACCACCTGAAAATTGGTTTTATTTTGAAAATTATACCAGAGCATTTATGGAAGGCAAAATGCTTTTAGGATTTATGAATACAGCCATCATTTTGATAGTTTCAATTGTTGGTGCAACTTTGTTGGGCTCCATGATTGCTTTTGTTTTGCATCGATTTCATTTCAAAGGGAAAAAATTGCTGGTCGTTGCTTTTTTACTTGCAACGTTAATTCCTGGTGTAACAACGCAAGTAGCGACTTTCCAGATTATTAATGATTTAGGTTTGTTTAATACACGTCTGGCTGCCATTATTTTGTATCTAGGCACGGATATTATTGCGGTATATATCTTCCTGCAGTTTCTTGACTCTGTTTCGATTTCGCTCGATGAATCTGCCATGCTGGAGGGGGCTTCTTATTGGACAATATATTGGAAAATTATTCTTCCCCTTTTGAAGCCGGCAATCGTAACGGTTATTATTGTAAAAGGTGTAGGAGTATATAACGACTTTTACACTCCATTTTTGTATATGCCGAAAACAGATCTGCAGGTTATATCCACTGCATTATTCAAATTTAAAGGACCGTATGGGGCGCAATGGGAAGTTATATCAGCTGGCATCATGATAGCAATCATCCCAACAGTTATTACATTTTTAGCTCTGCAGAAGTACATTTACAACGGATTCTCTCAAGGATCTGTTAAGTAAGGAGATACCTTTCGAAATGTAAATTCAAACCTTGCTTACTAGGGCAACACTACCACATGATGAATCAGATGGGTAATGAATAACTATAGAAATGAAAGGTGATCCAGTGCCAATTGAAATAACAGAGGGCTGGCTCATGTTCTACCATGGGGTGACTGGCACACACAATGAATTTGTTAATAATGTCATGAAGCTAATACAGGATGGATTGCTATTTACTTAAGGGCAGCGAATATGTATGTAAGTATGATTTATAAGACTGCAGAATAAATTGTTGGTTATGTAAAAAATGCACAAAGTCATTGCGTGCATTTTTTGCGAACAGGCGGAGGGCTTGAGATGATTAAACAAATGAAAATCCAGACAAAAATCGGCCTAATTGTAATAAATGCATTGCTGGTTCTGGTATCAACCAATGCGATTGGCTATTATTACATGAATGCAATAGCAAAGCAGTCAGAGAAAATGTATGAAGAAAAGTTCGCTTCAGTACAGCTTTTGGGTCAAATTCGTACTGAAAACCGAGCAATCGATTCCCGTGTTCTTGAAATGATGGTGACAACGGATATTGTTTTAAGAGATGAGCTTGGTAGCGAACTAGACACGGACATGATAGAAATGATCCAGTTGCTGAGTCAATATGGGAAACAAGTGAAAGATGGCAAGGAAAAAGAATTTTTTAAAATGTTAAAAGGAGGAACGAGCGCTTATTTAAGTGCAGTAACCAGTGTAAAAAGGTTGGCTATAGATGGGCAGCAGGAATCGGCCTATAAGTTGTATATGAACCGAGCTGTGCCTTCGAGGGATAAAATGATTCAATCAGCTGAACAACTGACACTCTATCAGCAAAAAGGAGCTAAAGAGCTGTATAATCAAAACCAGTCGAATGTGAAAGTGGCTCGTATTATTATAGTTGTTTTAGGGATACTTTCATCCATCATTTTTCTATTATTGAGTGTCATCATCTCCAAAGGGATTGTAAAACCAATTCAAGGGGTGAAACAGCTACTTTATGCCGCTGAAAAGGGAGATTTAACAGTAAATGGGGATTATCAGTCAAGAGACGAGCTCGGACAATTAACAAGGTCATTCAATGCGATGGTAAGTGGACTTCGCTCAGTTATCAATCAGGTGGATAGAACAGCTGAACAGGCAGTAGTAGCCTCTGTTGAGTTAAATAACTATTCTGAGGAAACGATGCGGGCAGCGGAGAGAATTACTGAAGTAACCAGTGAGGTAGCTGCTAGTGCTGAAAACCAGCTGACCGAACTGACTGAAACGGTAGTAACAATGAATCAGCTATCAGAAACTGTGCGACATATTGCTGATAATGCTCAATCTGCATCGGTATCTGCTTTACATGTAAGCGGAAAAGCAGTAGCTGGACAGGACTCTTTAGAAGAAGCTGTTTCCCAGATGGGCTCTATCCATGAGCGTTTTGCCCAACTGGCGGAGCGAATCAATGGACTGGGTGCTCGTTCTCTTGAAATCAGCCAAATTGTTGATACGATTACAGAAATAGCGGATCAAACTAGCTTACTTGCACTAAATGCTGCGATTGAAGCGGCGCGTGTAGGAGAGCATGGTAGAGGGTTCTCAGTTGTAGCTGAAGAAGTGCGTCGGTTGGCAGAGCAATCAGCTGAATCTGCAAAAAGAATTACAAATCTGATTTCAACGGTTCAATCAGAAACCAACCAGGCTATGATTACAATGGGTGCAGCATCAGAAGAAGTAACAAAAGGGCTTGAAATTGTTCAGGAAGCTGGGAATTCTTTTTCTGAAATTTATGAAGCGACAGGATTGGTTACAGGGCAAATCCAGGAAGTTTCTGCCGCTGTTCAGGAAATTGCCGCTGGGACAGAACAAATGGTTTCCAATGCAAGGGAAATTAAGGTACTCGCTGAAAAAACAGCTGCTCATACAGAAGAGGTATCTGCTTCTTCTACAAAGCAGTCAGCGTCTATGGGTAATATTTCCTTATCTACTGAAAATCTTGCAGAGGTAGCTACTTTGCTACGACAGACCATTAGGCACTTCAGTATACTCGAAAGGGAACGGAAGGAAAACCAAAGACGGGAAGACTTTTAAGAAGACCAAAAAGTAGCTTTAAGAGAGCATAGTGAATAAGAAAAAGAAACGGGGTCTCTAGTGGAGATTCCGTTTCTTTTTCTTATTTCGTTCGTATAGACCATCATATTTTTGTGGCCTGTGCGATTGAAACAACTTTTTCATGTGGACAAGCACAACTGAAAATGGTGGATTTTCGGGGCATTTGGCCTTTGTAGTATTCATGCAATCATTTCTGAAAATCCACTTCTAGTCATAGAACCTAAAGAATTGGTCATGTTGCTAGTCATACTCCAAGGCACAAAAATCCTTCATTACCTGTTAGTGAAATCTTCAGCGGGCATCATTAAAACAGATTGAAGAGGTTCATTGACTTCATAATATATTTCAAAAGTATCAAAGAATGTTGGTGGTTGTTTTTCTGTCTCTATTCTAGAAGAGGCTTTTTATGTTTGTTATTCTACAGTTCCTTACTTAATTAATAAGGTTAACAATTAAATTGTTAAGTATTAATATAAATTAGTGATAATTAGCAAAAATGGTTTTGATATTTCACTTTTCAAAAAGGATGAAAGAGGTGCTCACATAATCGCCATGTAGCAGCGGTAGGGCAATACCTACTTCGTGGAGCACATCACCACCAAACGCTTCACCTGTGGCTTCGAGTGTATACGTTTTTTTAGGATCAAGTCCTTTCAACCGAAGACGTTTTGGTACATAGTGATTTTCTGCGAGAATGCGGAAGTAGAATACAGCTGCCTGCTGCTTATCTTTTGAAACAAACATCCATGCTGTTTCATTTCCTTCAAATGGGCTTCTCAACCGATAAAAATCACCATTTTGTACAAGAGGGCTCAATTGTTTGTATTGAGCAATCTGCTGCTTTACGGTTTTTTTCTCTTCTTCGGTAAATGTGCGGATATCCATCTCGTAACCAAAGGTGCCCATCATCGCTATATCACCACGGGTTTTTAAAGGGGTATTCCGACCGACTTGATGGTTTGGAATCGCTGATACATGCGCTCCAATTGTACTTATAGGGTAGACAAGACTCAATCCATATTGAATTTTCTGGCGAGAGACAGCATCAGTGTTGTCACTTGTCCAAGTCTGTGGCATGTAATAAAGCATGCCAGGATCAAAACGTCCTCCACCGCTGGCACAGCTTTCAAATAAAATATGTGGAAATTCAACTATTAGGGCTTCAAGTAGTTCATATAATCCAAGCATGTATCGGTGACTGATTTCTTTTTGTTGGTCTGTTGGCCACTGAGGTGACCCAACTTCTGTCATATTTCGATTCATATCCCACTTAACATAAGAAATTGGAGCACTTTTGAATAGCTGACTGAGCAAGTTATATAAATAATCCCTCACATCTTTCCGAGACAAATCAAGAACAAGCTGTGTCCGTGTGAGAGTGCGTCGGCGTCCTTCTACGTGTAAGCACCAGTCAGGATGTGACCGATATAGATTGCTGTCTGGTGAAATCATTTCTGGCTCAACCCACAGGCCAAACTGTAGACCAGTTTCATTAACTCGTTTGGCTAGGTCTGCAAGTCCTTTCGGTAGTTTTTTTCGGTCTTCTGTCCAATCCCCCAAAGATGTTGTGTCATCATCTCGTTTACCAAACCATCCATCATCTAAAACAAACAAATCAATCCCAAGATCTGCACCCGTCTTGGCAATAGATTCAATGATTTCTGCGTTGAAATTAAAGTATGTTGCTTCCCAGTTGTTTACAAGCACTGGACGCCTTGCATCCCGGAATGTGCCTCGAATAAGACGTGTCCTATAAAGATTGTGGAATGTCCTTGACATGCCGCCAAGCCCTTCGCAGGAATATACCAGCACTGCTTCTGGTGTTTGAAAAGAAGTGCCAGCTTCTAGTTTCCATTCAAAGTCAAATGAGTTAAGTCCAATTGACATACGGGTTTGGTCAAATTGGTCAACTTCAGCTTCTGCCTGGAAGTTACCACTATAGACAAGGCTCATAGCAAATACATTCCCGATGTCCTCAGTTGCAGACGGGTCCATCAGAGCAAGAAACGGATTCAATTGATGACCACTTGCGCCACGGCGGCTATCAATAAGGGAGGTGCCAGACCTTACGCGCTGCCGTTTTATTTGACCTTCACGTGTCCAAGCACCTGATAAGTAAAGCATGTCGTATTCACTGTCAGGAAAATCGACTACCGCACTCAATGCTCGTTCAAGATAAAGGGTCTCGCTGCCGTTATGAATAAAGCGGACGGAGCGGGTAATCGCGTTATGTTCTGTGAAAACGGAGTATGAGAGGAAAACAGATAAACCTGAATACGGATCTGCCAGTTCAACTTCCAGTGTTTCTACTTCATTGTCATCCTCTGCATATACAAATGGAAGCCCTTCTAGTGCAGGTTTTCCTTTTATCAGCCGGTATGTTTGGTAAACGAGCTCAGTTACACGCGAGCCATCGGGCAACCGGACTTGATAGGCTGGAGAGCGAAAATCGCTAGACCCGAACTGCGGATATTCTAATGGTAGACGATCTAAATCCTCTGTTTTGCGTGAAGCGAAAAGAGAAGGGAGTGATGGGGCATCAATAAGCCTCTTTCCCCAATATACGTGAGCAGGTGAACCGCTTACAATTTGAAAAATATAACTGGAATCACCTGACTGAAGATGAAAAAGCTGTTCAGAACCATGAATGAAAATAGCCATTAAAAACAAATCCTTTCCATGTATAATGACTTTATTATAAAAGGTGAAGTAATAAATGTATACTTAATTACTTAATTTTTTGTTTCTATAAAACATTGATTTAAGTTAACGATTAGTTTAATATTGAAGTACCTTTTAATAAAGGAATATTTCCTTTAGAGAAATTTTCTAGATATTGAGACGAAAGACATTTTCTCATGCGTGGCTTGAATTCCATAGAAAAATTGACTTGTATGGAGAATCTATCTGATGAATTTTAAATGGAAAATCCACATTTATAGAAGGAGGAGCTACTATGACAAAAATCTTGTTTATCGGCGACAGTATTACTGAATGGGGTCGTCATGATGAAAACCCTATTGGAAGTGGATATGTTTACTATGTGTCAGAAGAACTTCAGAAAGAAGGCTTTCATGTCATAAATAAAGGAGTGGGTGGCAATCGGATTACTGATTTGCTTAATCGTTGGAAAGAAGATGTTTTGTCTGAACAGCCAGATATTGTCTCAATTTCTATCGGGATTAATGATGTCTGGCGTCAAATTGATCATCCAGAAAAAGAGCAAGTGGATATCCTGATGTTCTGCTCTATATATGAGCGTTTGTTATCTCAAACAAATGCAAAATTCGTTTTAATGGAACCGACCATAATTGGAGAAAAAATTGATTCAGTTGGCAACCAGATTTTGAAAGCGTATGCAAAGATGGTAGGGGAATTGGCGAAACAATACAATGCGTATCATGTGAACCTTCATGAAGTCTTTATTGAAGCGATTAAGGATGGAAAAGGACCATTCACAATCGATGGTGTACATATGAATGATAATGGGAATCGCCTCATCGCAGACACATGGCTTCACATTTGGAGAAGTAAGTGATTGGTAAAGAAAAAATTTACTTGAGGTGATAGAGATGGATTTTATTAAAGGGTTTACATTTGGCTGGATGAGTGGGAAAGGAACATTTTTAAAAGAAGAATCAAAAAGGTCGCTGAGCTTAATGAAAAAGCGCACGAACAGTACGTACGTTATTCTAGCGCTTGCTGCTCTCCAGGATACAGCACAATCAACATATATTGACTTTGTGGGAGACCATATGCCTTCGGATGAGGAATTGATAGAATGGATAGCTTATGCACAGTCATTGGGTCTTCATGTCATAATGAAGCCGACAGTAAATGTTAAAGATGGGACATGGCGTGCGCATATCAATTTCTTTGATTTAGATGTTCCGTGTGAGCCTAAATGGGGTGACTGGTTTACTTCTTATACAGCCTATCAACTCCATTATGCAAAGCTTGCCGAGCAAACGGGTTGTGTGATGCATATTGCGGGATGTGAAATGGTACAGACTGAACGTCGAGAGCAAGAATGGCGCCGTCTGATTGATGAGATAAGGAAAGTATACAGTGGAGCAGTTACTTACAATACGGACAAGTATCAGGAGGGGAACGTAAAGTGGTGGGATGCGGTTGATGTGATTTCTTCTAGCGGCTACTATCCAATCCATGACTGGGACAATCAACTTGACCGGATTGAAACTATTATTGAGCCTTTCCAAAAGCCTTTTTTCTTTGCAGAAGCTGGATGCCCAGCGCGCACAGGCTCTTCACTTGTGCCAAACGATTGGTCACACGAAGGAGAGATAAACGTAGACGAGCAGGCGGATTTTTATCGGGCGATGTTTGCTGCGTGCGAAAAGCGTCCATGGGTGAAAGGATTCGGCCTTTGGGACTGGAGGACCATTCTTTATTCAGAAATAGATGCCTTACAGGAAGATGGTTATGACGTATTTGGCAAACCAGCGGAAAAAGTCATTGCTGATTACTACAAAAGAAAAGAGGAATAAACCTTGCACATTGACATGCCATTATATCAATTGAAAAAGTATCAAGGGAAAAGCGTGCGGCCTAAAGATTTTGATGTGTACTGGGAAGAGGGACTGAAAGAAGTGACGAGCTTGCCAGAAGATTACGAACTGGTTCCGGCGGCTGTTGAATCTGATTTTGCGGACTGTTTCCATCTTTATTTTACAGGAACTGGCGGTGCACGTATTCATGCCAAATTTGTACAACCAAAAGAAGTAAAACAAGAATCACCAGGTCTTGTTATGTTTCATGGGTACTCAGTAGACAGTGGTGATTGGCTGGATAAGCTTGCTTATGCTGCGCAGGGAATTACAGTGCTGGCGATGGACTGCCGAGGACAAGGTGGGCTGTCAGAAGACACGCTTCAAGTGAAGGGGCCGACGTTGCGAGGGCACGTGATTCGGGGCATTGAAGATCCAAATCCAAACAATCTATACTTCCGACATGTATTTTTAGATACTGTTAAATCGGTACGAGTGTTGCAATCTATGGATCATATTGACCCAGAACGTATCGGCGTTTGGGGGATATCACAAGGGGGGGCGCTCGCAGTTGCATGTGCAGCACTAGTGCCTGAAGTAAAAGAGGTGGCTACAGTTTATCCGTTTTTAAGTGATTATCGGCGTGTATGGGAAGACATGGATATTCAAAGCACAGCTTATGAAGAAATCGCTGCCTATTTCAAAACACGTGACCCTAATCATGAACGGGAAGAAGAGGTATTCGAACGGCTCGGCTACATTGATATTCAATATCTTGCTACCCGTATTAAAGGAAATGTCCAATGGGCACTTGCTATGAAGGACTTAATTTGCCCACCATCTACTCAATTTGCAACTTACAACAAAATTTCTTCTCACAAAGAGATGATTATTTTTTATGAATACGGTCATGAACATCTGCCAGGGATGGCGGACAGGATGTTTGAACAAATGAAACAGTTATAAAAAGATTTACTTAAATCATTCTTCAAGGTATTTTGCTGTTGTTTTTACACTGGAATGGTACATCGTCATAAACATCACATAGCAAAGTGTATTCATCGAAATCTATAAAAGGAGGTGAACAGCAGTCTAGAAGATGTTTGGAAAAATGAATCAAGAGGAGTGTAGGGAAAATGATTAAAAAAATAATTTGTTCATTCTTTGTCTTTGTGCTTTGTTTTTCAGTGTATATGATGACTTCACCATCTGCGAGTGCTACGAACGGTTTTCATGTAAGTGGGAATACACTTTATGATGTAGCGGGTAAGCCTTTCGTGATTAGAGGGATTAATCATGGACACTCATGGTTTAAAAGTGACTCAGCAGAAGCTATACCTGCAATTGCTGAGACTGGGGCTAATACTATTCGAATTGTGCTATCAGATGGAAGCCAATATACAAAAGATAGTATTGAGACTGTAAGGAATTTATTATCACTAGCTGAGAAAAACAAACTGATTGCTATTTTGGAAGTGCACGATGCTACGGGTAAAGATGATATTCATTCATTAAACAGTGCAGCAGATTATTGGATTAGTATCAAAGATGCTCTTATTGGAAAAGAAGATAGAGTACTGATTAATGTTGCGAATGAGTGGTATGGTACATGGAATGGTGCTGATTGGGCAAGTGGATACAAACAGGTTATTCCTAAATTAAGAAATGCAGGTTTAAACCATACATTAATCGTGGATTCTGCTGGCTGGGGGCAATATCCTGCGTCCATTCATAATTACGGGAAAGAAGTCTTCAATGCTGACACACTTAAAAACACAATGTTTTCCATTCATATGTACGAATATGCTGGGGGAGATGCTGCTACTGTCAAAGCAAATATTGACGGTGTATTAAACCAAGATCTTGCTTTAATCATTGGAGAATTTGGGCAGAAGCATACAAATGGAGATGTAGATGAGGCTACTATAATGAGCTATTCCCAACAAAAAAATGTGGGCTGGCTTGCATGGTCTTGGAAGGGAAATGGTCCAGAGTGGGCTTATTTAGACTTATCAAATGATTGGTCTGGGAACAGTTTGACTGAGTGGGGAAATACGGTAGTTCATGGAGCTAATGGTTTAAAAGCTACTTCTATAATAAACCCTGTATTTGGAGAAACAAATCCTGAAGGAACTGACAGTATGCTTTACAATTTTGAAATTGGAACGCAAAATTGGGCTGGAGGAAACGTAGCAGGAGGACCTTGGTCAACAAACGAATGGGCAGCAGATGGTAGCCATTCATTAAAAGCAGATGTTCAATTAAACACTCATTCTCAGCATTATTTATATATAAGCCAAAACCAAAATTTCAGTGGGAAGTCACAATTAAAAGCAACAGTAAAACATGCAGGTTGGGGGAATATTGGGGATGGGATTAGTGCTAAATTATATGTAAAAGCCGGATCAAATTGGGTATGGTTTGATGGTGGTAGCCAGAAAATCAACTCTTCAGGAACTATCTTAACCTTGAATTTTTCGTCTATCCCAAATGTAAGTGACATAAAAGAAATTGGTATTCAGTTTGTGGGTTCTTCCAACAGTAGTGGTCAAACCGCTGTATACGTTGATAATGTCACAGTTCAATAACTTCATTAAAAAAAGTGAGAGAATGAGATATCAATAGTTTTAAGAGAAAGTGAAAAAGGTGAAATCGCATCACCGATTTCACTTTTTTTATTACTCTTTTAGAAAGATGCAGTTACTTAGGCATTGAGCTTTCCTCTACACATACCTTGAAGTGGGAGTCTTTTGATGGGAAATGATAAAAAAGAGGATTGAAAAAGAATTTTATTTTTTTAATTGTCTAGTTTTTTGTTTTTAAAAGTATAGACAAATTATTGTTGGTATTATAATATTAATGTAAGCGTTAGCACTAAGAACTAAAGGAGCTTAATGAAAATGAAGAAAATTTTATTAGCGTGCAGTTCAGGAATGTCTACAAGTCTGTTAGTTACAAAAATGGAAAAATACGCAGATTCAATTGGGGAAGAAGCGAAAATCTGGGCTGTAGGCCAAGATCAAGCTAAAAAAGAAATGGCAAATGCGGATGTAGTCTTAATTGGTCCTCAAATGAGCTTTTTGAAAAAAGATCTTCAAAAAGAAGCAGAAAAGTATGAAATTCAAGTGGACGTTATTGACATGATGGCTTATGGAATGGCGGATGGGAAAAAAGCATTTGAACAGGCTGTTAGTTTAATAAATAAGTGACAAAAACAATTAGTAAATACAAGTCTATTTCAGAAGAAATAAAACGACGTATACAAGAAGATGAATACACGCAAGAGGGTCCTATCCCAGATGAACTGACACTTGCTTTAGAATTTGAGTGTAGTCGTATGACAATGAAGAGAGCACTCGATTTGCTTGTAGACGAAGGACTCCTGTTTCGTAAGCGTGGACATGGGACCTTCATTATAAAGTCTGCTATTCAAGCGAACCGAGTGAATGTTGTGGATACACAAAATATTGGCTTGACTAAACTAATTGGTTCGCAAGAGCTGACAAGTGACGTTATTCAATTTCACGTTAAATTTCCAACCAAAGTGATTCAAGAACATCTAGCTATTGAGTCTAACAGTCCAATATACGATATTATTCGTGTACGATATGTAGATGGAAGTCCCTATGTCATTGAACATACATTTATGCCTGTTCATATTATTCCGCGTTTAACGGAAAAAGTACTTAAGTTGTCTGTTTATGGATTTATTTCAAATGAATTGGGTTTGTGTATTGGCGGTGCACACAAAAAAATTCGAGCTGACAAGCCAAATAAGCAGGATGAACAATACCTGCATTGTACATCAGATGATCCAATCATTGAAGTTGAACAAGTTGCGTATTTAGATACTGGTATTCCGTTTGAATATTCATTTTCACGTCATCGTTATGATCGCTTTGAATTTAATTTAGTGACTATTAGGAAATAACCAGCAAGAACCGCCCAGGATAATTGATATGGGCGGTTTTGTTGTTTCATCCGTCATCTTCATTTGGTCTACAATCACATAACAAGTGTTCTAACGCTTTTAAATAAACACCAGTTGTTTGATTATCTCTTTGTATGACTAGCTTATAAGCGTCTAAGTAAAGTATCGAAATTCATACTTGTATGGATTATAAACGATTCCTGTACTTTTACCTTTATTGACATCAAATGCTACAACATCTTTCATTTTATTTCCTCTCATTCCCTTCAGTGACAACATAGAAATCTTCACAGAACCTTGGTAATTCCATTTACTTTTACACGATTTCTTTGGATATAACATACTAAGCTGATTTATATAAAGGTGTGAGGTGTTCTATTTTTTTTATGGTCAAGGTAGCTATAGTAAGATTATTCATATAATAAAAAATATAAAGACATTTTATTTTAAATGACTAGACATTTAAAATAAAATGTCTATAATATTAATTGTAAGCGGTATCTGACAAGGCATTCAATTAGGAAGGGATGAGAAGATGATAGATTTTAATGTAGATGAATTAACACCCGAGCAAGTTAGTTTTCAGCTAATTTTGCATAGTGGTAACGCGAGAAGTAAAATTATTCAATCACTGCGAGCGTACAGAGAAGGAAATGTAGAAGAGACAGAACAACTGCTGAAGGAAGCAGAAGAAGATTTGAATCAGTCGCATGGTATTCATTTTCAAATGATTCAAAAAGAAGCAGCTGGAGAAAAAAATGAATTTTCTCTTCTATTAATGCATTCAGAGGATCATCTTATGTCAACGTTAACAATGAAAGAATTGGTCACTGAATTAATTGCCCTCTTTAAAGAAAAAAAATTATAAAGGAGCACAGATTATGAAACAAGGTATGTTCGATAAAATGAGTGAAGTGCTTATCCCGATTGCAGGGAGATTGAATAACAATCGTTATTTGACTGTTTTACGTGATGCATTTATGTTAGCATTTCCGCTGACAATCTTCGGATCTATTGCTGTTGTTTTGATGAATTTGCCATTTTTAAATAAAATTATGGATGAAAATGCTGTGGCAGTGTTTCGAAACGCTCTAAATGTTGCTCCGCAGGCTACAATGAGCATTATGACATTATTTGTTGTCTTTGGGATTGGTTATTATTTATCGCGAAGTTATGAGGTAGAAGCTGTGTTCGGCGGTGTTATTGCATTAGCTTCGTTCCTTGTATTGACGCCATTTATAGTTGAGCCAGAAGGACAGGAAGCAATACAAAATGTGCTGTCACTCGATCGGCTTGGAGCAAAAGGCATGTTCCTTGGTATGATCACGGGTTTTCTTTCGGCAGAGATTTATCGGAGAATTGTTCAACGTGAGTTAACTATTAAAATGCCGGATGGTGTACCTCCAGCTGTAGCTAAATCCTTCTCAGCTCTGATTCCGGCTCTTATTACACTTACATTTTTCTTAGTCTTGAACATTGTAGTCACACAGTTGCTTGATACGAATATGCACGATGTTATTTATACACTTGTGCAGGCACCGCTAGTTGGGCTTGGAAGTGGTATTGTTCCAACTCTGATTGCAGTCTTCTTTATTCAAATCCTTTGGTTTTTCGGTCTTCATGGACAAATAATAATTAACTCTGTTATGGACCCAATTTGGAATACATTGGCGATTGAAAACTTAAACTCTTATACGGCTACAGGTGAAGTACCTCACATCATCAGTAAGCCATTTATGGAAATTTACACAGTGGGTATGGGTGGTACTGGCATGACGCTGGCTGTAGTACTAGCGATTCTCCTCTTTATGAAGAGTCGCCAAATGAAGCAAGTGGCCAAACTTGGTCTTGGTCCTGGTCTTTTCAACGTCAATGAGCCGATTATCTTCGGTCTGCCAATTGTGATGAATCCGATGATTATTGTTCCGTGGATTCTTGCACCAATGGTGACCACTGCATTTACATATTTTGTAATGGCTGCTGGGATTGTGCCACCACCTACAGGCGTAACTGTTCCATGGACTGTTCCAATTGTTATTAACGGTATTATGGCAACCAACTCGATTTGGGGAGGCCTACTACAAATCGTGAATCTGTTGATTGTATTTGCAATATGGTTCCCATTTTTGAAAATTATTGATCGTGTTAATGTTCAGAAAGAACACACTGAAGATAGTAACCCATCTGATTAAAAAGGAGTTAGTTTAAAATGACAAACGATATTAAATACAAGTTTCCAGTTGATTTCTGGTGGGGCTCTTCTGCATCTGCTACACAGACAGAAGGTGCAGCAGATGTAGACGGCAAAGGGAAAAACATTTGGGATTATTGGTATGAAATTGAGCCACATCGCTTTTTTGATGGAGTTGGTCCACAAGATACATCCCAATTTTATACAAAATACAAGGAAGATATCCGGTTGATGAAAGAAATCGGTCATAATTCATTCCGTATGTCTATTTCTTGGGCACGCCTAATCCATGGTGGTACAGGAGAAGTAAACGGAAAAGCGGTTAAATTTTATAACAATGTTATTGATGAAATGATTGCCAACGGTATTGAGCCTTTTGTGAATTTGTTCCATTTTGATATGCCACTTGAACTTCAAGAAAAAGGTGGATGGGTGAATCGTGAAACGGTAGAAGCATATGTAAACTATGCCAAAACAGCATTTGAACTTTTCGGTGATCGGGTATCCAAATGGTTTACACATAATGAGCCTATTGTACCAGTAGAAGGTGGCTACATGTACGACTTCCATTATCCAAACGAAGTGAATTTTAAAAAAGCTGTGCAGGTTGCGTTCCACTCAATCTTGGCCAGCGCAAAAGCGATTAAAGAATATAAAGCACTTGGACGGAATGGCGAAATTGGTATTATTTTAAATCTGACACCATCCTATCCCCGTAGTCAAAATCCAGAGGACGTAAAAGCCTCTGTATTAGCAGATGCATTTTTTAACCGTTCATTCCTAGATCCATCGGTAAAGGGCACGT
Source organism: Lysinibacillus piscis (assembly GCF_026012395.1). Lineage (GTDB taxonomy): Bacteria > Bacillota > Bacilli > Bacillales_A > Planococcaceae > Lysinibacillus > Lysinibacillus piscis. The sequence continues at coordinate 173,810 of NZ_BRZA01000003.1, read as the reverse complement.
TCCCTAAAGAACTTACTGATATTTTAAAAGAGTATAACTATCTACCAGAATATCAGAAAGAGGATCTTGAAATTATTGCAGGAAATACAGTTGACTTACTTGGAGTAAATTATTATCAGCCACGTCGTGTCAAAGCGAAAGAGCATATGCCACATTTAGATGCACCGTTCATGCCAGACCACTTCTTTGACAATTATGTCATGCCAGGACGCAAGATGAATCCGCATCGAGGCTGGGAAATTTACGAGAAAGGTATATACGATATTTTAACAAACCTTCGTGAAAACTACGGCAATATTCCATGCTTTATTTCAGAAAATGGCATGGGCGTGGAAGGAGAAGAAAAATTCCGTGACGACAATGGAATGATTCAGGATGACTACCGTATTGAGTTTATCCGTGACCATTTACAATGGGTGCATAAAGCGCTTGAAGAAGGTGCAAATGTGAAGGGATATCATATGTGGACTTTTATGGATAACTGGTCATGGTCAAATGCTTATAAAAATCGTTATGGATTTGTCTCTGTAAATTTGGATAAGGATGCGGAACGGACTGTGAAAAAGAGTGGGTATTGGTTTAAAAAAGTAGCCGAGCAAAACGGATTTTAATGGAGGAAAACGAGATGGCATTTTTCGCAGTCATTGACCTTGGTGGCACATCTATTAAACATTCTGTGATGGATGGAAATGGCATCATCCTTCATTCAGGATCAACCCCTACACCCATACAAGGGCAAGAAGCAACATTTCCTGTTCTTTCAGATATTATTCAGGCATACCAGCAGGAATTTGATGTGGAGGGAGTAGCACTCAGTATTCCAGGTGCAGTGGATTGCCAAAGTGGATATGTTTACTACGCTGGTGCAGTAAAAGACATCGAGCATCAATCTATTAAAGAAAAACTTTCTTTTTTAAAACTGCCTATCGAGCTAGACAATGATGCAAACTGTGCAGCACTTGCAGAAAAATGGAAGGGGAATGCACAGGAATGCCAAAGCTTTGTTTGTTATACAGCAGGAACAGGTATTGGTGGCGGTATTTTCATAAACGGTGATATGTACCGAGGGAAAAATGGACTGGCTGGCGAGTTTGGCTTGATGACTCTCGGTTTTGATAAACATCTTGAGACCATTATTGAACGATATTCGTTCAGCAATCTTGGCTCAGCGCGCTCGCTTACTGAACGGTATTTCCATGAAACTGGCGAGCAGGTGGATGGAATTGAATTATTTGGGTTAATGGAGCAGGGAAATCAGCGTGCTGTAGTAGAGCTTGACCGGTTTTATGATGCACTGGCTGTAGGAACTGCTAATATTATTCATTCTCTTGCACCAGAAAAGGTGTTGATTGGTGGAGGCATTAGCGCCCAGCCAACTGTTATATCTGAAGTGAAAAAACGGGTAGAATGCATTTGGCCGGAGGCGGTGCATACTTCTGAAATCGACAGCTGTTTTTTTAAAAATGATGCTGGTAAAATAGGCGCATTATTTCACTTTTTAACACAACGGGGGCGGATGGCATGATCGGTGCAATTGAAGCAGGTGGTACTAAGTTCGTTTGTGCAGTAGGTACAAAGGATGGCAAGTGGATTGAACGTGTGCAATTCCCAACAGAGTGGCCTGAGAAAACAATGGAAAATGTTATTCATTTTTTTAAATCATATGAACTGGAAGCAATCGGAGTTGGATCTTTTGGTCCTTGCGGGGTTGATCCTGATAAAGATGATTTTGGCTTTATAACATCAACACCAAAACCAGGTTGGCGTTCGTATGGTATCGTGCCTGCACTGAAGGAGATGTTTGACGTGCCGGTCGGTTTTAATACAGATGTAAATGCAGCTGCTCTTGGTGAATCTATGTTTGGTGCAGCAAAGGGGTTGGACAGCTGTTTGTATATCACCGTTGGTACGGGCATTGGGGCTGGTGCAATTGTCGGTGGGAAACTATTACAGGGAGTATCTCATCCTGAGATGGGTCATATTGTTGTAAGACGTCATCCTGCTGATTTATATGCAGGGACCTGTCCGTATCATAAAGACTGCCTTGAAGGACTTGCAGCTGGTCCTTCTTTAGAGAACCGTTACGGAAAAAAAGGTCATCAGTTGGAATCAAATGCTGGTGTTTGGGAAATGGAAGCCTACTATTTAGCACAGGCTATCACCCAATATATATTGATTATTTCACCTAAAAAAGTGATTTTGGGTGGCGGCGTTATGAAGCAACGTCAACTTTATCCGCTTATTCAAGAAAAAGTGAAAGCATTTTTAAATGGCTATGTTAATGTACCAGAGATTACTGAAAGAATAGCAGAATATATTGTTGCCCCTGAACTTGGTGATAACGCAGGGATTACTGGAGCATTGCTAATTGGCAAGGCAGCTCTTGAAAAGGGAGGATGAGACGGTGAACGAACCGATTTTTTTAAAACCAATTTTTAAAGAACGTATTTGGGGAGGTACCGCTCTTCGCGACTATTTTGGCTATGATATCCCATCTCCTCATACAGGAGAATGTTGGGCTGTATCAGCGCATCCAAATGGCCCATCCGTAGTTGCTAATGGACCTCTAAAAGGGAAAACGCTTATTGAACTTTGGAATGAATCAAGGCATCTTTTCGGAGATATAAAAGGGGATGTTTTTCCTCTTTTGACTAAAGCATTAGATTCAGCTGATGATTTATCTGTGCAGGTGCACCCAGGTAATTATTATGCAGGCTCACGAGAGAATGGTGAACTTGGTAAAAATGAGTGCTGGTATGTAATCGACTGTGAAGAAGGGGCAGAAGTCATTTATGGACACTATGCTCAAACACGAGAAGAATTTCTTGAGCTAATTGAAAAAGACCAATGGGATAAGTTACTGCGTTGGGTGCCTATTAAACCAGGTGATTTTTTCAATGTACCAAATGGGACGATTCATGCATTGTGCAAAGGAGCGCTTATCTTAGAAACACAACAAAGCTCAGACACAACATACCGTCTGTATGACTATGGGCGGACCGATGATCAGGGGCATACACGAGAGCTTCATATTGACAAAGCACTTGATGTTTCCAATGTGCCAGACCAAGGGCAAGTCATTTATCCTTTGACAGAAGATAGAGGTGCAGTCCTGATTACGACTTATCTGAGAAATGACTATTTCTCTGTGCATAAGTGGGCGGTGGAAGGAGAGGCTTTCTTTAAACGACAGGCACCTTTTCTCATTGTCAGTGTGATTAGCGGAGATGGGGAGATAAGAGTTAGCGAGCAGGTGCATAGCTTTTCAAAAGGCAATCATTTTATAATTCCAGCTGGTATTCAAGAGTTTTTTATTGAAGGATCCTGTGAATTAATAGTTTCCCATCTTTAATAAAGTAGCACTCCATCACTTTGGAGTGTCTTTTTTCGTTGTCTGTCTGCTACTTCAGTGATACAGTTAAAAGAACTTATTCTTTTCGGGAGCGATGAAGTTGGCGAAATATAGTGATATTGCAAATGAAATGAGAAGACGCATCCAAAGAGGTGAATATGATTCAAATTATCCTATTACGGATGAAGTATCGCTGACTAAAGAGTTTTTATGCAGTAGGATGACTGTAAAAAAAGCATTAGATATTTTAGTGGCGGAAGGGTTATTATATCGTAAAAGAGGGCATGGGACGTTTATTGTGAAATCCGCAAAAGAGGAAAAGCTGGTCAATGTACTTAACAATGAAAATGTAGGGCTGACCAAGTTAATTGGAGCCGAACATGTTGAAAGTGTTATTATTGGATTTGATATCCAATTTCCATCACAAGAAGTAGCGGCTCACTTGTCCATTGATCTTCAAACACCAACTTATCATATTATCCGATTACGAAAATGGCATGGAGAACCTTATGTATTGGAGCGAACATACATGCCTGCAACAATTATTAAGGATTTGACAAAAGAAATCTTGAAAGGATCTATATACGATCATATTACAGAAACGCTTGGTTTAACAATTGGAGGTGCACATCGCAAAATTCGTGCAGATAAACCAGGCGAACTTGACCAAGAATACTTACATTGTGCAGCAAATGATCCTATATTGGAAGTAGAACAAGTAGCTTATTTAAATATAGGCATGCCTTTTGAATATTCATTTTCACGTCATCGGTATGATAAATTTGTGTTTAAAACCGTTATTATACAAAGGTAACGAAAGCCGCATTGTTTTTATGTGACTATATGAAATGTCATTGAAGCATTTACTGCACTTACTAGAACAAGAGAAGCCAGATATTATTTTTTGTACACAAAGTGTGCCATCTTATTTACTCAATAAATTAAAGCAAAGTGGACATTGCCAAATCCATGTTGTGAATGTGTATACAGACTTTGTCGTGAGTCAATTTTGGAGTGAGGGAATGCTCCGAATGACAGCATTGCATAATTTTGCACGCAATATTTTAATTGCGGGTGGGAATTTAGGCTTGATGAATTGTACTAACTTATAGGAACAGCTCAAACAAAATGAATATTTTCATTACTATATTTTACGTGGCACGAACAAGAAGCTATATCAGCAAATTTTAGCTTGGCAATTACCGAATGACACACCATTGAATGACTACACCAACAATTGGAATGTGTACGATTTATGCAATCCATGCTAGGTAAAAATCAGGCAGTCCATGAGATGTTTCTTGCCTCACATAATGTACAATAAAAGATGCCAAAGCGCTCTGAAATGAGTTCTTTGGCATTTTGCGTGAATGTTATTGAAGGTATTTTGGCTGGCGTGTAAAAACCTTTTTCCATACGATTACATTAACCATTACTATTATAAATAGTAAAATAATAGAACCATACGGAATGAATGTGGCTGCTACATAATGAAGGCCTGCCAACAGCGCTAATAATAGAAATAATGCAATTGTCATTGTACTTTTTCCTTGTGCCATAGCATCGTAAGGCTCGGAGAATGGAATGGTGTAACCAAAGCATAAATAACCAATAATCGCATATAGCCATCCAACGACTAAAATAATACATAAATCGACTATAATATGTGGCCCGTAAATAAAGCAGAATGCGATACTGAGTATAATAAATATAGGCATATATAATTTGAGTAAGAAGGCTTTGAGGCTTCCTTTTATTAACAGAGAATAGTCTGTGACAGGTACGACTTTGTAAATCCAAGCCGCCTTATACTTACTAGAATGACCAAGCGTGAGCACGGCTGCTGGAATAATGAGCATGGAAAAATAAATTGTTAAATAGCTCATGCTATTCGCAAAGTCAACGTGTTCATCTCTCAACGTATTCAACATAAAAATAAATGGAATAACGAAAGAAAATCCTAATGATGGGTAGACTTTTAGCTTAAATTCTCGCTCCTGCTTCATCATGAGGGAGGCGAAACGGTAAAAGGCTCTTTCTTCGTGTGTTGGACAAATTAACTGCAAGAAAAATGCTCGCAAACGATTAGTTTTCTCTTTTTTGGATTTGCTTGTACTTAGTAATTTTTGTAGATTACGCTCAAAGGTTGGAATCAGCTTGATATATAACCATATAGAGAGTATAGGAATGATGATGGCTAAGCTGCTTAAGATGATGGCCCAGAAGGAATAGTTGCCATTGAATAGCAACTCATAAGGCGCAGCGAACCACATTGGAATCAGCAAAATACTCCACCAGTGAAAATTAACATGGACATCTAAATTTACAAATTCAAAAGAGCGTATGACAAATTGATAGCTAATCATTAACATCAGAGAGAGCCCTATTTGTACATAATTAATCATGTCCTTTAATTTTTCACCATCAAAAAATCTCAAGACCATCATATACAGAAGCGCTGTCATAACGACGATTAAAATATTAATAAAAATCAGTTCCAAGATAGTTAGTAAAAAGAAAAAAATACCATGTCGTATTAAGCTAACAATGAGAGGAATTGCTGTAAAAGCAACCGTTAAAAAGCTTAAATAAATCAAAATATGCATGAATTTTGCTGCATTTAATGTTTTCGTATGAATAGGTTTTGTAGCAAGAATTGTACGGTCACGTATATCCAACAATACAGAGGAAAAATCGGAAATCATGGATGTCATAATAATGAACATTACCATGACATAGACGATGCTCATTTGAAAAAGAAATTGTGTCCCAAAGCTAATAAAGGGGATGAGTATGAGTCCCATGAGTACATAAATCCATAGTGACTTTATATAGCTATACGTCTGATTTTCTTTCTTTTTAGCATTTTGATTGAAAAGTGTAGGTACTTTTCGCTCATCCATCGTTAATTTTATATGGAGAATTTTGCGCATGATGTCATAATCGATACCCATTTTGACAAAGAGAAATTGTAATTTATCGAGTAGCTGTAATATTTTGAAATCCTTCATCATTACACCTCTTGTACAATTGTAACGAACTGTTCACCAATTTCTTGATGACGGTCAAAGCCTGTCAATTGGTTGAAAATCCGCTCTAATGTACCTTCTGTATTGTCTTTTTGTAGCTGTTCAAACGTACCATCGGCAGCGACCTTGCCATCATGCAGTAAAATAATTCGACTACTGATTTTTTCTACAACGTCCATAATGTGTGAAGAATAAAAGATTGTTTTGCCTTGTGCGGCTAGCTGTAGCAAAATTTCTTTAAATACCATGACACTATTGGCATCTAATCCATTAATAGGCTCATCCAAAAATACAATATCGGGATTATGTAGAAGGCTTGAAATAATGAGCAGTTTTTGACGCATCCCCTTTGAATAAGAGGAGATTCGTGCATGATAAGCCTCACCAACACCGAATAGCTCCATTAAAGTTTGTGATTTATGTGTAGCCAAGTCTAATGTTAAACCATATAGTTGTCCGATAAAGGTTAAATATTCATAGCCTGTTAAATTATCATAAACGTCCGCTATTTCAGGCACATAGCCAATTCTTTGTTTATATGTAGCACCACTTTGACGAATGTCTTCACCAAATAGCTTAATTTCTCCACCATATTCTCCTTCGATGCCTAAAATAATTTTCACAGTTGTACTTTTCCCAGCACCATTCGGACCGATATAGCCGATTATTTCCCCTCTAGAAACGTGTAAATCAATACCGTTTAAAACGTTCTTATTACCATAGCTTTTTGTTAAATTAGTAATCGTTAAAATTTCCTGCTGTTCCATTTTTGTCACTCCTTTCCTCTGTATGTACGAATGAATGGTTAAAAAGTTTCACTAGCAATGTATTTCATGCAAAAGCCCCCTCCTAAAAGTAATGGTTCGCCCGAAAAATAGGGTGTGGATATGTTAAGATGTAAGAAATTGTAGAAATGAGGTTTTTAAATGCAATACACAATATATAACAAGCAAGCAGAGGGATTAGTTTTAGTTGCGATTCCTGCTTTGGGGGAACGTAAAGAAATATACGAGCAGCTTGCTACAGACTTACCACATTGTAAAATAATTAGCTTCGATTTACCTGGGCATAATGGCTATCAGGTAGCAGATTGTACAATTGTTTCGTATGTGAAAAATATCCACAATCAACTACAAAGGCTTGGCATTCAGAGGGCACATTTTATTGGTAATTCAATCGGAGCATGGATTGTGCAGGCATATTATAAGCAGTATGCAGAGCATGTAGCGTCTATTTGGTTACTGGATGGCGGTTATTTCTTTGAACCAGTAGCTGAAACAGAGCCAATTCAATTACCGATGACAGAGCGCTTTGAGGATATTACGGAAACAGTGGAAGCATTGACAGAGACATTAGCTGACACAACGAATCGTGCATTTTATCAGCAGTATTTTACACAGAATTTTGTCCATCAGCAGCATATATGGCGACATCATGCAGAGGAAGCCGCTGTTAATGCACTTGCTAAGGAGCTAGATAACTATGATTTTCGTGTAGAGACAATGCACGTACCACTTTTTCTGTGCATAGCTGAAGAGAGTGCTACAGATGAAATCACACGTCAGCGAATACAAGCATTTGAGCAGCAGCATCAAATAACAGCGACTATTATTACGAATGGTCAGCATTTATTACCATTAACGAACCATAAAGAGTTAGCAGATATAATAAAGAACCTCTGTTGCTAAAACAGGGGTTCAATTACTGTGATTAACTTTTTGAATTGCACGTGCCATCGCTTCTAAAATATACATCACAGGAACCTGTGTTGTAATATTAGCATTTTCATACCATTCTTCTGTGACATAATAAGAAATATTAATATCTGCAATTTTGGCAATAGAAGAATATTTATTGTTTGTGAGGCTAATAGACTTACTTCCCTTTTGTTTAAGCTGATGTAGCTGTGTAATGGTAAAGCTTGTTTCACCAGATACAGACAAGGCAATTGTCACGCTATTGTGCAATAGCTGTGAAGGGATTGGGAAAAAAGGGTCCTTAATATACATAGATAGTGTACCAATACTTGAGAAATAACGTGCACCATATTCAGCTAAAATGCCAGAGCTACCCAAGCCGATAAAAATTACACTATCTGCCTGTGCTACTAAATCAGCCGCTTGTTGAATTTTATCTTCCATGCCACTTTGTAATGTGCGTTCAAAAAATTCAGTGATAACATGTTGTCCACTTGGTAGGATGATCTTCTTTTGGGTATTCAAATGCATTTTGAGTTTGACTTTAAATTCAGAAAAACCTTCGCAATTTATTTTTCTACAAAAACGTAAAATAGTAGAGGTGGACATATGTGTTTCGTCTGCCAACTCACGAATCCGCATATAAGCAACCTTTTCACCATGTTGGCAAATGTAATTATATAAAGAAGTTTCTAATTCATTAAATGAAGCAATGATTTCAGGTGTAAACATTTATCGTAGCACCTCCCTTTATTCATACATTTATTATGACACAACACGTTACATTTACGAAACAAATTCCTTTAGCTGTTACTAAAAACTAGATAGGCTGTAGATATTTACGAATTTATAGAACCTCGTTACAATCAGAGGTATAGAAGGATGCAGTTGTTAAATTACTCGGAGGTGTGTAAGTTATGACAAAAGGCATTAAAATTGTAACAATTGGTGGAGGTTCTAGTTATACTCCTGAGCTAGTAGAAGGTTTTATTAAACGTTATCACGAATTACCAGTAAGAGAACTGTGGCTTGTAGATATTGAAGCAGGAAAAGAAAAATTGGACATCGTTGGTAATTTAGCAAAAAGAATGATTGAAAAAGCAGGCTTACCAATCGAGGTACATTTAACGCTAGATAGAAGAGCGGCGTTAAAAGATGCTGATTTTGTTACAACACAATTCCGTGTAGGTTTACTAGATGCTCGTGCGAAAGACGAAAGAATCCCATTAAGTCATGGTGTATTAGGTCAAGAAACAAATGGACCAGGTGGATTATTCAAAGGATTGCGTACAATTCCTGTGATCTTGGATATTATTAAGGATATTCAAGAGCTATGTCCAGATGCTTGGCTAATCAACTTTACAAATCCTGCTGGTATGGTAACAGAGGCAGTGCTACGCTACACAAGCCACCGCAAAGTTGTGGGCTTGTGTAATGTGCCAATTGGTATTGAGATGGGTGTGGCGAAGCTTTTAGAGGTAGATCATTCTCGTGTACGTGTTGATTTTGCAGGATTGAATCATATGGTTTATGGCTTAGATGTCTATGTAGACGGTATAAGTGTAAAAGACAAAGTGATTGAGCTATTAACAAATCCAGAGAATAGCAGTTTCGTGAAAAATATAGAGGGGCAAGGTTGGGAGCCAGAATTCATTCGTGCATTAAATGTTTTAACATGCCCATATCATATGTACTACTATAAATCCGATGAAATGCTAGAAAAAGAACTGAAAAACTTCAAAGAGGGCACAACAAGAGCAGAAGTTGTGAAAAAACTGGAAGATGAATTGTTTGAATTATATAAAGACCCTAACTTAGATATTAAACCACCTCAGCTTGAAAAACGTGGTGGTGCATATTATAGTGATGCAGCAGTACGTTTAATTTCATCTATTTATAATGATAAACGAGATATTCAGCCAGTAAATACGATTAACAACGGTGCTATTGCAAGTATTCCACATGATTCAGCGGTTGAAATTAGCTGTGTCATTACAAAAGAAGGTCCAAAACCACTTGCTATTGGAGATTTACCAGTAGCAGTACGAGGGCTTGTACAGCAAATTAAATCATTTGAACGAGTAGCTGCTGAAGCGGCAGTAACAGGTAATTATGATACAGCATTACTAGCAATGACGATTAACCCACTTGTCCCTTCAGATAAAGTTGGTAAAGCAATTTTAGATGAAATGCTAGAGGCACATAAAGAGCATTTACCAAAATTCTTTCAAAAAGTAGAAGTGTAATAGAGTGGACGATGGGGAGATATCTTGAAGGGTATCTCCTTTTATCTTGGTTCAGTGTAATTGATTATAGCTAAGGGGGCATAAGATGAGAGAGGACTTTCTATGGGGTGGAGCAGTAGCGGCCCATCAGCTTGAGGGTGGTTGGAATAAAGGTGGTAAAGGCATGAGTAGCACCGATGTGATGACAGCAGGGAGACACGGTGTACCACGGCAAATTACAGATGGTATAGTAGATGGCTACTATTATCCTAATCATGAGGCCATTGATTTTTATTCACGCTATAAAGAGGACATTCAGCTATTTGCAGAAATGGGCTTTAAATGTTTTCGTACCTCTATTGCATGGACGAGAATTTTTCCAAATGGAGATGAAGAGCAAGCAAATGAGGAAGGGTTACAATTTTACGACGACTTATTTGATGAATTGCTAAAATATAATATTGAGCCAGTCATTACACTATCACATTTTGAAATGCCTTATCATCTTGTGAAAACATATGGTGGCTTCCGTAATCGCAAAATGATTGATTTTTTTGCGAAATTTGCAGAAACAGTGATGAACCGTTATCAGCATAAAATAAAGTATTGGATGACCTTTAATGAAATTAATAATCAATCTGATACAAGTCATGATTTATTTAGTTTTACAAACTCAGGTATTCTTTATCAAGAAGGAGAAAATCGTGAGAAAACGATGTACCAAGCAGCTCTTTATGAATTGATTGCCAGTGCAAAGGTTGCCAAAATAGGTCATGACATTAACCCTGATTTTCAAATAGGCTGTATGATGGCTTATGTTCCTATTTACCCGTACTCTTGCCATCCAGATGATGTGATGGAGGCATCAGTAGCTATGCGTAATAGATGGTTCTTTAGTGATGTACACGCAAGAGGAGCTATCCCAAGCTATATAAAGAAATATTGGGAAAGACAGGGCTACCATCTTGACTATACGAAAGAGGATGAGGATATATTACGGCAAGGAACGGTGGACTATATTGGCTTTAGCTATTATATGTCGGGCGTTGTTTGTGGACGTGATGTAGAGGGTAGTCAGCCATATGGTGAATTTAAGCGCATGATACGCAATCCACATGTAAAAGCAAGTGAGTGGGGATGGCAGATTGACCCAGTGGGCTTGCGCTATACATTAAATACTGTTTATGAGCGCTATCAGAAGCCATTATTTATTGTTGAAAATGGCTTTGGAGCAAGAGATGTGATAGAAGAAGATGGGACGATTCAGGATGATTACAGAATTCATTATTTAAAGCAGCATATTGTTGAAATGAAAAAAGCCGTTGAGTTAGATGGCGTGGATGTAATGGGCTATACGGCTTGGGGCTGCATTGATGTCGTGAGCTTTGGTACAGGAGAGCTAGAAAAACGTTACGGGTTTATTTATGTAGATAAAGATAATGAAGGAAATGGTACATTAGCTCGAAGAAAGAAAAAGTCCTTTGCATGGTATCAGCGTGTTATTGCAACAAATGGAGAGGAATTATAAAAGCATAACGTAGCTCAAAAAGTCAGCTTACATAAAAGGTGTAAGTTGATTTTTTGTGTAAGTATTGCTAGGACTGGGAGTTTACATATAAATAGGCTGCAATGATATACTAGTAAATAGACGAAAAAAATCATGTTTGGATGTGTCGAGCGAATAACTGTAGTAAGGAGGAATTTGGATAATGAATATTATTTCAAAGCGTCAACGGGATATTTTATTATTGTTAGCCAGTGCAAAAGAGCCACTAACATCAGAATGGATGGCTAAAGAATTAGGCATAAGTGATCGAACTGTACGTACAGAGATAAAGCTTATACAGCAAGAATACATGTTAAATGAAGATGCTATTGAATCGACTCGAGGAAAAGGCTATCAATTAAAAGTACAGGATATCAATTTTTTTGTGAATCATCTCAAGCAGATCCATAATCCAAGTGACCTTGCAGAAGATTTTGTTCATCAACAAAATCGTGTGCTGTATATGCTAAGACGACTCATATTAGAAAAAGACTGTATTAAATTAGATAGTTTTACAGAAGAAATGTTTGTGTCCCTATCTACTGTGCAAAATGATTTAAAGTTCGTGCGTGAAATACTTGAAAAATACAATTTAAAGCTTACGAATCGTCCATACTACGGTACAAAAGTAGAGGGCGACGAATATATGAAAAGGCTTTGCTTATCCAATACATTGTTCAGTAATAATCGACATATTGATTTGTATGGTGGGACGATGTATTTGTTTGACCCTGAATTGATTCAAAAAATCAAACAAATACTGATTGCCAAAGTTAGTGAATATAAAATTGATATTTCAGATATTTCCCTAGAGAATTTAGCAACACATATTGCCATTGCTTGTAAACGAATTGAAGAAAAATTTGTAATTGAACCGTTTGAAGATGGCTTAATTGAACACTATCCTTTTGAAAGGATTGTAGCGAGTGAAATTATTCAAGAGGTTGAAGTCTATACAGGATTAGATTTTCCTGCTGCTGAAATAGATTACATAATTGTGCATTTATTAGGGACAAAGCTACTACATCAAAAGGAGTTAATCGAATATGGCGAATTTGATGAGGTTGGACGCATTGTACAAAATATATTGGAGAGATTACAGCAGGAGCTAAATTGGAATTTAAAAGGTGATATGGAATTTATCCAATCGTTAACATTACATATTCGTCCAGCCATGAATCGTCTAAGATATAAAATGAATATCCGCAATCCTTTATTAGAGGATATTAAGAAAAAATACCCTATGGCGTTTGAGGGGGCAGTGATTGCTAGTAAGTGTATCGAGGAGTATTTGGGTAGTGAAGTGACTGAGCATGAAATTGCTTATATTGCCCTTCATATTGGCGTGGCACTTGAACGCAGAAAGGCTACAAAAAATAACAAAAAACGAGTATTGATTATTTGTGCTTCGGGTGTGGGTAGTGCGAAATTATTGTATTATCGACTGCTACATTTATTTGAAAATAACATTGAGATTATCGATACCATTAATTACTATAATTTGATGAATGTTGACTTAGCAATGGTGGATTTAATTATTAGCACCATTCCGATAAAAGAACATGTACCTATTCCGGTGATCGTGGTGAGCACTTTTTTAGAGGATAGGGATATTGAATCTATTCAGAAAAGTATCGTTGCACATCCAAGTGAGACAAAGGTATATACACATGCTTCAAGAATATTTCTCAAAAAGGATTTGTTAGATAAAGAAAGCGTTATTCGTTTTTTATGTAATGAGTTATATAGGCAGCAATTAGTGTCAAAAGACTATGTAGAGCTTGTTTTAGAAAGAGAAGCGATTGCTCCAACAAGCTATGGCAATTTAGTGGCTATTCCACATCCAATGAAGCCTGTAACGACAGAGACTTTTTGGACGATATGCACTTTAAAGCGTCCTATTCAATGGCATGAGCAAAAAATGGTGCAATTTGTATGCTTATTAAATGTTAAACAAGGCTCTACGACGGATTTAGATAATATGTTTAAGAAGTTGATTGCTATCATTGAAAATAAATCTACTATCCAAAAACTTCTAGATAGTCAGACACCAGAGGAAATAATAGCACTATTACAAACATAAAGTGCTATACATATCTTTTTCCGTTGGTTAACGGAAAAAAGATACCTTTAATTAAAGCGCTTACATTTTATAATAAAAAGTGTAGAATATCTTACTTTAGCGGTTATGTCTCTTGATTATTCTAAAAATTTAGAAAAGTGGTGATTTTTGTGGCTAACATAAGTGGAGAAACGATATTTCAAATAATTTTGCATGGCGGAAATGGCAAAAGCTTTGCAATGGAGGCTATTTTTTTAGCCAAACAGGGAGATGTAGCAGGAGCTGAGGAAAAATTGCAAGAAGCTGAAGCAGCACTCCTTGAAGCGCATCATGTACAAACAGCGTTAATTCAGGAAGAGATTCAAGGGAATGAAAACACAGTATCCTTACTAATGGTACATGCACAGGATCATTTAATGACAGCAATGACTGTGAAGGATTTAGCTAGGGAATTTGTCGATTTGTACAAGGTAATAAAGCATTAAAAAATAAAGGAGGGATTTTCAAAAATTTAATGCATGTATTGACTAACATATCGCATAAAAATGGATGTAAACGAGGAGGAACTGGATGATGAAAAAAATTCTATTAGTATGTGCTGCAGGGATGTCTACGAGTCTATTGGTAAATAAAATGAAGGAAGCTGCTCAAAATAAGGGCATCGAAATTGAAATTGATGCCTTGCCTGTTTCAGAAGCAAGCTCTGTTATTGATGAGGTACACGTTGTGCTATTAGGTCCACAAGTACGCTATCAAAAATCACAAGTAGATGCGCTAGTAAAAGGTCGAATACCTGTTGAGGTAATTGATATGCGATCTTACGGAATAATGGATGGTGAAGCTGTTTTAAATCGCGCATTGGAGTTAATGGGGTAAATTTATACGCTCTTTAAATTCTGAAAAATCAGAAAATAATGTAGTCTACTATATTTTATAAGGGGGAAGGTTTATGGCATTTATGTCAAGTTTTGAAAAAGGTATGGAGAAAGTTCTTGTACCTATTGCAACGAAATTAAATTCCCAAAGGCATATTGTAGCGATTCGGGATGCATTTATTTTATCATTTCCAATTACAATGGCGGGCTCGTTAGTATTACTTTTAAATTTTGCGATTTTAGCGCCAGATGGATTTATTGCTAAAATTCTATTTTTACACAAACTATTTCCGAGTTTAGCTGAATATCAATCTGTCTTTATCCCTGTTATTAATGGTTCGACCAATATTTTATCCATGTTTATCGTCTTTCTGGTCGCAAGGAATATTGCGATTGAATTGAAGGCAGATGATCTATTAAGTGGTATTACAGCTTTATCAACATTCTTTATTATTTATCCACCATATCAAAATGTGGATGGAGCAAGTTTACTAACAGCACAATGGCTAGGTGCACAAGGGTTATTCGTTGCTCTTATTGTTGGTTTATTGGTTGGTGAAATCTTTAGTCGATTATCTAAATCTGAAAAACTACAGATTAAAATGCCTGCTTCCGTACCACCAGCCGTTGCACGTACGTTTAAGGTATTATTCCCGATTATTATTATTACTATTTTATTTGCTATTGCCAACGCTATCATTAACGCTGTTTATCCAGCAGGTTTACATCAATTAATTTATACAGTGTTGCAAACACCATTAAAGCAATTAGGGACAAGTAGTGTATGGTCTATTATTATTTTAGCCTTTGTTTCCAATTTATTATGGATATTTGGTATCCATGGTCCAAATACAATCGCAGCTATTCGTGAGGCGATGTTTACAGAAGCCAACTTAGAAAACTTAAATTATGTTGCAGCAAATGGCTCTGCTTGGGGAGCGCCATATGAAATTTCATGGGCAATCAATGATGCATTTGCCAACTATGGCGGTTCTGGTATGACATTGGGGCTATTAATTGCTGTCTTCATCGTATCTAGAAGAAAAGATTATCGTGATATTGGTAAATTATCATTAGCACCAGGGCTGTTTAATATTAATGAACCAATTATTTTTGGATTACCAGTCGTATTAAATCCAATCTTGATTATTCCATTTGTATTAGCACCGATTGTTAATATTTTAATTGGCTGGTCGGCTATTCATTTTGGGCTGATTCCACCTATTGCCTATTCAGTTCCTTGGACAACACCAGGCCCACTAATTGCCTTCTTAGGTACAGGTGGAAATTGGTTAGCATTAGTGATTGGATTCGTATGTTTAGCTGTTTCAACATTAATTTACTTACCATTTGTCATGGCAGCAAATAAAGCAGCTGACGTAGTTCAAAAATAAGCTATGAAGGAGAACAAGGTCATTGAATCAGCATAAAATTCGTATTATGGCAGGACAAATTAAATTTTTACATGACTTTTTTAATATGTATGAGGATGCACAAATAAAAGTAAATGTTGAGCAATTAAATAAAGTCGATATGTATATAGTGGTAGAAACTGCTTTAACAGAGGATGAGACGGTAAGGTATGTAAAAGAGATTTTCAAGAAAACACCTCATGGAGCGGCTTTATCTTATGCTATTCAACTAGCGTAATCAAATGGAAAGGGGTCTTATTGAAGACTCCTTTTTTGTGGGAGGATGCTTAAATGACAAAATATATCGTTTTTGACTGTGGTGGTACAAAAATAAAGCACGGTATTATCAACGCAAATGGCGAATTACTGACGAAGGATGCGTATAAAACGGTAAGGGATAATTTAGCTGTATTTCTTGATAATATGCTACTAACAATTCGGAATTATCAACAGAATCATGATATAGCTGGTATTGCCATCAGTATGCCAGGTTATGTGGATATTGACACAGGTTACTTGGAAAGAGCGGGTGCGATTACCGCTTTAGATGGACAAAATATGAAACAGTTGTTAGAGGCAGAGTTTTCATTACCCGTAGAAATTGAGAACGATGGAAATTGTGTAGCCTTAGCTGAAAAAATCAGTGGTAATGCGCAGGAATGTCAAAATTTCGTTTGTATGACAATTGGAACAGGTATTGGTGGAGGGCTCTATTTAAATGGAGATATTTATCGTGGGTATCGTTATCGAGCGGGAGAGTATGGTGCGATGCTTACAGCTTTTCACAGTGAGTGTATGCTTGACATGCATGTGACAGCATCATTTTCTAAGCTACTGTTTACTTATAAAGCTTATAAAAAAGTACAGGGGCATGTGGAAGGAGCACAGATTTTTGCAGAGGCCATGACAGATACGGCAGTGAAGGAGCTTGTAGATCAATGGATTCAGCATATTAGCCGAGGCGTTTATAATCTAGCGGTGACGTTGAATCCAGAAAAAATATTAATTGGTGGCGGTGTAAGTGCACAAACCTATTTACTTGAGGAAATCAATCGACAGTTAGAGAAGTATGAGCTGTGGCAGGCCTTTAAGATACCTGTGGAGCCATGTCATTATCGCAATGATGCAGGTCTGCTTGGCGCATTTTATCATTTTCAAAAGATGCAGTAATAAATAACTTAAGTCCTCCATTCTTTGATACCAATGGAGGACTGTGTATTATGAAATAGAAGGGAATTGCCTATGTTGATGGCGATAAACACTTAAGGCAATGCCGATAAAAAATGCGTTCAATATAGTTGTACTAAGACCATAGCTGATAAATGGAAGTGAAAAGGATGTGATAGGTACAATTCCAAAGGTCATAGCTATTGAATAAAGTAGCTGCATAGCGAATAGTGTCAATGCCCCTACAACTAATAATCGCCCAAAATGGTGGTGAATGTTTGTAGCAATACGAATACAACGATAGAGAACAACAAATAGCAGTACCACGATGCCTAGTGCTGTAGCAAGCCCAAAGGATTGAATAAGATGTACTAATACAAAATCTGTATGTGCTTCATGTAAAATAAAGGTTGAACCACTGCCAAACCAATGTGCCTGACGAATAATATCGGCAAATCGTACATATAGGAATCCTTCTGTATCTCCATATGCATATGGGTCAAGGAATGCCCAAAAACGAGCAAGTTGGTATGTTGCGATGGAGCCATTTCGATAGTTGATGACGAGATATAAAGTAATACTTACTACAAGTAGGATGGAACAGCTTACTATAATAGCTTTTTTCTTTTTTGATAAAGCACTACTAGAGAACAGTACAAATAATAGCGCTAAGTATAGTAACAACACATTCAAATTTGCCACAAAACTAAAGAGCATAAGGGAACCAAATACAAAGATACCTAGCTGCCACAGCGGAAAATCTTTCTTTGCTAACAATGCTGCCCAAGCGAGACAAAATAGTGGTAGTGTAAACCATGCATTTAGCCTAAAAAAGAATGGCTCTCCATTGATATGGTGTGTACTAAAGAAGGTAAGTAAAATTAGAAACCCCATACCTAAACCGTAAAATACATAGCCCCAGCCAGCCCATTTGCGAAAGTCGATAAACATCATGCCAAGCACAATGCTAAAGCTTACAAGAACATGCACGATTTTATTGCGGATAAGGAGCTGTTGGTCAAGCTCGACATCTAATGTTAATAACGGTAAAAAGCCCAGTAGAAGTATCGCCCCAAAAATAACTAACAGTAGCCAATCGATTTTTTGTTTATGTACACGGTTAAGTGATTTTCCTAATGTGGTAGGTGGTCCCATAGCAAGGACGGCCTTTTTTTCTGCCTCCTCCTCATTATACCCCTGTGTTAACCATACTTCCTTGTTTTTTTGTATATGCTGTGACAGCTCTGTTTGTACATGTTGTTTAGCTTCTTTAGAGCGAATATGCCCAAGAACTATTTGTAAAAATTGTTTGCTATTCATGGACAAACCCTCCTTTGAAAAAGCCTTTAGGAGAACGCTCCTGTTTTTGATGTAAGAGCTTTTGTCCTTTTGCGGTCATTTGATAATATTTCTCCATTGTATCTGTCCAATAAGCCTCCACATAGCCATCCAATTCAGCCTGATGTAATGTTGTATAAAGCAGCCCTTCATTCTGCTGAATCAATGGTGTTCCTTTAATGTGAAGCAATTCTGTGAGCGCAGTCCCTGTTTTTTGTGTTGTAAGTAAAGCGAGTATTTCAGTTAGTAAATCCGTTGCTGACAGTTGGTGTTGAACCGTTTGGCGATGCTGCTCTGTAAATGCTAAGTGCTGAAAGGTTGTTTTTTGCATGGCTCGCTTTAAGCCTTTTAATCGTTCCTCCACTGTGATTCCTCCAATCGATTCTTTAATAGCATTTTGCCTTTGCGTAGCCTTGTCTTCACCGTATTACTATTGGTTCGCAACATTTTAGCGATTTCTTGTATTTTCCACTCTTCAAAATAAAAAAGATAAATCACTTCACGATATAAAATAGGTAAATCCATTACGGCATTAGCGAGTGCAGTATCTTCATCTTGTTGGACAATTCTTTGTTCGACAGTGGAAGTAGTTTGCATGGTATGTAAGTAGGTATCCTCTGTCACATACACATGTTGGTGATACCAGCTTTTTAAATAATCTTTAGTATGGTTAATAGCAATACGCCACAGCCATGTTTTAATATGTGACTTTCCTTTATAGCTGTCTAATGAGCGATAGCATTTCACAAAAATTTCCTGTGTTAAATCTTCAGCGATGGCTTTGTCATGCACATATGCATAGACGAGCTGTAAAATTTCTTGACCATAGGCACGCATTAAGTCATCTACAATTTGCTCCGCCTTGATGGCTTTACTAGGAGCTATAATCATATCCTCCAAACAATATCCCTCCATTCAGCCAATTAGACGATTGTCATTTGCAAAAGGTTTTAGCAAGTTGGATGCTACATGGATATGCTATTTATCCCGTATTAACAGCCTGTCAAAACCCAATTGACGGTTCACTTTATTTTACGTTAATTTCAATGGGGGTTAGAGGGATTTCCTTTTTATTGATTTTAAAGTAAGGTTCAAGAATAATTTTTTCTGTAGCTGTGTTCTTTTCAAGGATCACCCTATTTGTATCTGTACTACGCAAAAAGGCAGAACCGCCCTTTGTCTTTATTTTCCCTTTAAATTGAAAGTATTCATTCTCAACACCAGCTTGTTGCAAGATTTTGTAATGTACAATCAAACTAGTAGCATTGATGGTAGCCTCTGTAAATTGGACAGCATAAGCTTTGTCTTGTGAGACGGCGATTTGTTGTAATGGCATATTTTTAGAAGGTAATGTTTTAATAGGGACATTAAAAGCCCATTCACCGTTAACACTCGCTATATGTGTGAAGGTGATTGGTAATGTTGAAATATTAGGTTGTTCATCCCCAGTTCGAAAAATAATTGCCCCCACATAACCATCGCCTTCTTTTTCTAAGGATGTTAATGTACTGCTCCACCAAGTAGTTTCATCTTTACGATTAAACATTTCAAATGTATAGCCTGTTTCTGGTCCACTTGCTTGTTCCTGCTCATAGAATAAATGCTTACCTGTTGCTTTAAAAGTAATACCTAAAAAATAACCATCATAAAAAGCAGAGGTAATGGTCATACTCACGTCATTGTCTATCACCTCCGTGTTTATTTCTGTTAGTAAATTCTCAGAGGCAATATTTTCACCAATTGATATATGTAGCTTCTTATATAAATCACCAATCAACGGTACATCTGCTACGACAGTATAAATAGGCTGAAAAAGCAGGCTTGAAATAAAGAGTAAACTGGCTGCTACCAAACCGATTAGTGAAAGCTGTTTGCTGAACCTTTTATATTTACGGATTTTTTTTGTCCTTTGCCCTCTTGTAACCCCTTGTTGAATTGCTTGTCGAACTTCTACATGTGGTGTGTCAATATCTTTAAATAAGTCGTTTTGCATCGTATTCCTCCCCAAGCGTATTTTTTAACTCAGCTTTCGCTCGCCGTAAATGCGTTTTAATGGTGGACGGTGGTTTCCCTAGTACACGAGCAATCGTTTTAATCGGCAAATCATAAAAATAATATAAAGAAATACAATTGCGATAATCTGTATTTAAGCTCTCCAATGCTTCGGACAAATCAATAGCATGTACTTCAGCTTGTGTCGATTCTAAAATATACTGAATGGTATCGTCTGTCAGTGGTACAAGGCGTTTTTGGCGTTCAAGCGCTTTATAGGCTGTGCGAATAAGAATTTTAGTCAGCCATGTACTGAAATAGGCAGGCTCTTTTAATGTCTGAATGGCTAAAAATGCTTGAAATGTTGCCTCTTGTACAATATCTAAGGAATCCTCCTTATTTTGCATATGTAAATAAGCTATTTTATAAAGTTTGTCACTTTCGTGGAGAACGAGCTTTTCAAATGCAGCTATATCTCCAGTAATAGCCATCATTGCTAGTTGAACTGAATCTGTCATATAGTAACCTCCTTCACTTATTAGAGGCAGGAAAACCATCAAAAGGTTTCATACTTTATTAAATTAATAGTGAAATATTTAGAAACCAGATACCTATTAGCTTTGTCTAATTATATTAAGAAGGGAGGGAGTAGCTTGGATAAAGAGCATTATTTTAATGAGGCATTGGAAGCGTATGGAGATTATGTGAAGCGACTTATCTATACATATGTGAAGGATATTCAGAAAACAGAGGATATTGTACAAGAGGTTTTTATGAAGTTTTACAAAAGCATTGAGCGTTTTGAGGGACGTGCTTCGTTGAAAACCTATTTATATCGTATCGCTGTCAATGAGTGTCAAAATTACTTAAAAAGCTGGCATTATCGAAAATTAGAAATGACCGAAAAAATAAAGCATTGGACAAGACAGGATTCCCTTGAACTAGATTATGAACAAAAAGAGCAAAGGCAGACGATTGGCGAGCTGGTGAATGCTTTGCCTATTAAGTATCGAGAAGTTATTTGGCTCTATTATTATATTGAATTATCCGTTGTAGATATTGCAGAAGTCTTAAAATGCTCACCAAATACAGTGAAAACACGTTTAGTGAGAGCGAGGAAATTAGTGAAAATAACTATCGAGACGGGGGCGTTTGATTATGAATATTAAGCAGGAACTTGAAAATACATTGCCACCAACAATGACTATGACTGAGCAAGAAAAGTTAGCAATCCGTTATCGTATACAGCAGTCAACCAAAGCCAAAAATTCATGGAAACCTGTCATCGCATCTATAGGGGCGCTACTATTAGTTGCTATTTTAGCCATTACTATTGTGACAAAGCCTGAGCAGGAAACTATTCATACAAGTCAACCACAAGAAGAAGTAATTGTGACAGAAGAAAAAGAGCCTGATGTGATTTTGACGCTTACAGATGAGGAGAAGAAACGGTATTATGCACAGTATGCGAAATCATTAGAATGGGTTCATGCGCAAAAAGTAGGATTGCAGGTGAGCCTTGTGCCAATAGAGGAGTATAATCGTTGGATAGACCCTCAAGTGTTCGACCAAGAAGCAAAATCTTGGGTAACGAATCATTTAGCTATTGAGCAGGAAAAAATTGCAGCTATTTCACCTGATCCAATTATGGTTAATTCAGATGGGCGTATTACGAAAACAACATATGTATATATTCCAGCTATTTTAAAAACATTGGAGGTAACAGGACATTTTACGACAGCATATAGCCCTACATATGGAAGATATATCTTTACAAGTGCAAGCGATATTTCAGCAACGAAACCATATTATGTACCAAGCCAACAAAAATGGCAGCAAACCGCATATAAGGTTTCGCTTATAGATGGTGGACGTACCTACAGAATCTATATTGAGGGATTTTTTGAGATAGCGGGTGGTGTGACAGAAAAAGCCTTTACAATAGAATTTCATTGCGATGAAAATGGCACTATTAGTTGATGACTACGGACATTTCACCTAGTCCTTGCATACAATAGCTGTAGAAGAGTAAGGGGGATGAAAATTTGTATATAAATCCATATCATGCACAAATGCCAATCTATCCACCTGTCGCTGTAAACGCAGCGGATGAAGCTGGCTATGATAAGAGCAATGAGCTAAAAGATTATGGTGCGAAGCCACTTGTCATTAATATTGAACAGGCTGCGGAACAAAATAATATGTATCGTTTAGCATTATGGACAGGAAAGCATTTGCAAATTACGTTAATGAGTATACCAGTCGGTGCGGATATCGGCTTAGAAAGGCATCCAAATGTTGACCAGTTTTTATGTATCGAACAAGGGCAAGGACTCGTACAAATGGGGAATAGCCAAAATAATTTAAGCTTTCGACGATATGTTCGTGATGATATGGCAATCATTGTTCCTGCTGGTACATGGCATAATGTCACGAATACAGGTCATATTCCATTAAAGTTATATACAATTTACGCACCACCTAATCATCCATTTGGTACGGTACAGCCTACAAAAGGGAATAGATAGTTGTGAAACAAGCATGTCTCAGGGGAATGGGGCATGTTTTTCTATATGAAAGGGAAGTGTTAGGTACATCAAATGAAAGCCAGTGAATCATCAGGATATAGTGAGAAAAATCAAATTTTTTGAGCCCTCACAGTGGATATGCGGTTTTAAAGCGTTATAATAGATAGTAGACATAAAAAATATGATGAAAAAGTTATTTTCACCATAAAGAAAGGTCGTCCGTAGTATAAAGGGGAGTGTATATGGGAAGTTTTTTTCGTAGCCATGGTTTTAAACGTTTTATGATTCTTGTAGGTATAGCGATTGCGCTGTATTTAATGCGCAGTATGATTAATTTAATTTTATTAACCTTTATTATTACCTATTTAATGAATCGACTGAGTATGAAGTTAACGAGCACTATTCGCAAATATGTACGGTTGAACGAAAAACTGATTATCGTGACACTGTATTTATTATTTGTAGCGGGTATTGTCGGTGTTGTTTATAAATACTTACCACTTTTATCACAGCAAATTACACAACTCTTTAATTTAATCTCAGCCTTCAATTTGAATCCAAACGATAATGAAATTACAAGATATTTAGCACCTACTTTTGAAAAAATTGAACTAGGTAAATACTTAGAGCAGGGTGTTAATATAATCTTTGAGAATATTACGAATATTGGTAAAGTGATTATGCAAGTGTTAATCGCTGTTATTTTAAGCCTTTTTATCTTGCTCGACAAAAAGCGCATTATCGAATTTACCATGAAGTTTAAGGATAGCAAACTTGCCCCGTTGTATAATGAACTACAGTATTTCTCTAAGATTTTCACTCGTTCTTTTGGTAAAGTAATTGAGGCACAATTTATTATTGCAGCAGTCAACTGTATTTTATCAGTGATTGCGCTGTCTATATTAGGGTTCCCGCATTTAATTGCACTTGGTATGATGATTTTTGTACTAGGCCTTATTCCTGTGGCTGGTGTTATTGTGTCGATGATTCCATTATGTATCATAGCCTATAGTATTGGCGGCTTTATGTATATTGTCTATGTGTTAGTCATTGTCGCTGTACTTCATGCAGTTGAGGCATACTTCTTAAATCCTAAACTCATGTCTGCCAAAACAGACTTACCTATTTTTTACACATTTATGATTATTCTATTCTCAGAGCATTTCTTAGGTGTATGGGGACTGATTATCGGTATTCCATTGTTTATGTTCTTATTGGATGTACTCGGTGTTACATCTACAGAGGATATGAAAGCCAAATCGATTGAATGACAAAAGGCAACTTAGCGTAAATGCTAGGTTGCCTGTTTTAATAGGGAACATCATAGATTTTACTAGGTGTAATCGTTTGTGCTTGCCAATCACGCAAAATGGCTGCATATAGAACTGTATCGAAAAGCGTGCCATCTGAATTTTCCCATACTGCTCGTAAATAACCTTCTTTGACAAATCCCGCTTTCGTAAAACATTTTCCCAGGCTGTAAAATAGAATTAGTGTGAAATTTCCATTCACCGCTGCATAATATCTCAATTAATTCAGTAGATTTTTCTTTAAACAATTTTATATGTAATGTGGTCATGAATATATTCTTCTTTTATATATAAATTATAATGTAAAAGATAGATGTTTTGATTTTATTATCTTAGAGTATAGATGCTAAGATAGATATATATTTTTAAAGGGGGCGGTCATTATGACAAATAAACTGTTTTTGATGAATATGAATAGCATGGGGATTACGTCTCGTTGATAAATGGCGTTCCCCTAAACGTGGAAGGGGAAAATAATGAATAATAATATTGTGAAAATTGTAGAGGTTAATGCAGAAAATTGGTATGCGTGTTGTGAACTAGAGGTAGCACAGGCACAGAAGGGTTATCTTGAACCAAATGCCGTTTCGATTGCGCAATCTAAATTTGAGCCAACCTTAAAGCCGTACGCTATTTATTTAGGTGAACAAGTGGTTGGATTTTTAATGTTTAATTCAGTTATGGAAGAGCTAGAGGGTTACTGGATTTATCGTATTATGGTGGATCAACGCCATCAAGGAAAAGGGATAGGGAAAGTGGCGACGGAGCTGATGTTGGAGGAAATGGCGAAGTTACCACATGCACAAAAGATGGTCGTCGGATATCACCCAGAAAATAATGGTGCACATGCTTTATATGAAAGCTTAGGATTTGTGGATAATGGAGATCGCTTTGGACAAGAGATGGCGGTTATCAAATATATAAATAGTTAAAAAGAAATGCCCTCTCCTATAGAAGTGAGGGGGCATTTCTTTATGCCGTAACAATATGTGGCTTTTTTTTGATGTATATATAAATCAACAAGGCTGTAATCCCCTCTGCCACAGGGAATGTCCACCAAATGGCTTGGGCTCCAAATAGCTTTGGTAGCAAGATTAATGTTGGGACAAACAAAACGATGCTACGTAATAACATAATTGTTGTAGCCAGACGAATTTTTTCGATAGACTGGAAAAACTCCGCAAAGACCATATTGATGCCTAGGAAGATATAGCCGATTGCAAAATGGACAAAGCCTTGAATCGCCATATTTCGGATAGCAAAGGTGCTGTCGCCAAATAATGCAATGACTTGGGATGGGAACAATATGGCGAATAATGTTGTGATTAAACCTAAAATTAGTGCTGTTGTGATACCGATTTTCAATAATGCTGTAAGACGGTCAAGCAGTCTTGCCCCATGATGGTAGCTTACAAGAGGCTGTAGTGCCATACCAATACCAAGGAAAATCGTTAATAGGACAGAGTGAATATAATTGACAATGGCATAAGCAGTAACGCCATTTTCGCCTAAATAATAGGAAAACGTAATATTGTATAGCACGACCATCACAGCAAATGTAGCTTCAACAATACAGCTTGGTAGTCCAATAGCGAAAATCTTCTTTAAATCCGACAAACTAAAGAAAGAGCGTACGAATTTCAATTCTGACTGCTTACGAGCGAAATGTAAGCATAGTACCGACATCCCTAGCATTGTTGAAATGGCTGTTGCCAATGCACAGCCTGTTACACCATAATGAAGTACAAAAATAAAAATATAATTTAGGATGATATTGAGTACAGATGTTGTAATTAAACCTGCCATCGCTAACTTAGGATTGCCATCATTACGAATAAAAATGCTCAGCAAATTTTCTATTGTATAAAAAATACCAAATAGTAAAATAATGTGTAAATATTGTTGTACATAAGGGTAGGTGATGTCACTTGCTCCAAATAT
Organism: Lysinibacillus piscis; assembly: GCF_026012395.1. Lineage (GTDB taxonomy): Bacteria > Bacillota > Bacilli > Bacillales_A > Planococcaceae > Lysinibacillus > Lysinibacillus piscis. The sequence goes on along the minus strand of NZ_BRZA01000003.1, from coordinate 147,336 downwards.
ATAGGCTACCTTCTTTAAATTAAGTGAAAGTATGATGATGAGTGTGATGACAACAGCTATCATTGTCACGAAGGATAACGTAAAAAATTGATGTGCTCTTTTTTTATTACCTTCACCCATTGCAATGGAGAATAGTGTAGCACCACCCATGCCAACCCATAAGGAAATGGATAGAAGGATAGAAAAAATCGGTACGGCGATATTGACGCCTGCTAGTGCTGTTGGACCAACTCCATGACTAACAAAAATACCATCCACTAAAATATTAATCGACATGAGTAACATGCCAATCATTGCAGGGAATAAATAGGATAAAAATAAAGGTCGCAATGGTCTCGTTTCGATTGAATTAATGGTTGTCATAGGAAGTTAGCTCCTTCACCATGATTTTTTCCCCTTTGTCATCGAGCTCGCCATTGAAATAAAAGCCGAATTTTTTATAAAGCTGAATCGCTACTGCGTTATCGTCATAAACACTTAAATAAATTTGCTTACAGTGGTATTTGTTTGTGAGATAGTGAATGAGCTGTTGTAAAAAATATTTACCCAAGCCTTGATGCTGGTGTTGCTCATCAATGAGGTAACGGTCTAGCCAGACACGCTGTGTATTATCATCATGTGGGAATACACCATACATAGCGAAGCCAACTGCGGTATTTGCTTTGTATAAGCCAACTGGCACAAAGCGACAATCTTGTTGTGCTTCCTCTAAGCATTCAGTGGTGCTTTCGATAAAGTGTTGTTGATCTGTGGCGATGCGTAATGCTAAAATTTCTTGCTTATTGTAAGCAGTGATGTCACGAATGTCCGTGAACATAATGTCAAAACCTTTCATTTTTTATTTGGAATAGTTACAATTTAAAGTATATAGTAACTATATAGTCAAGAGGTGTTTATCATGTTTAATAAAAATGTAAAATACTTTACAACAGGTGAGTTCGCTAAAATTTGCAAGGTGAATAAGCAAACACTAATTTATTACGATCAAATTGGTTTGTTGTCACCAAGTATGAAGGATGATAAAGGCTATCGCTATTATTCGATTGCCCAATATGATTTTTTTAGTGTAATTGAGTTATTAAAGGCTGTTGGTATGTCTCTGAAAGATATACAAACATATATGGCTGCAAAATCACCAGACAATTTTTTAGAACTGATGCAGCAACAGAAGGACATTGTTTCGAAAAAGCGCAGACAGCTTGAAATGATTGAAGGTATTATAGATGTGAAAATTAATTCTACAAAGGAAGCATTACAGCTCGATTTTGAGCAAATTACAATTGAATATCAAGCAGAGGAAATATTGTATTTAAGTAGGAATATTGAAAATTCCACGGAAGAACAATTTGTGAAGGCCGTATCCGATTTTATCGAGGAATTGGATCGTTCTCAATTGGATACAGGGCATCCGATTGGTGGGATTACTAAGCGAGAGCACGTACTGGCAGGACATTATGATAATTACAGCTATTTGTATATGGAACAGCCGCAACCACGAACAGGACAGCCGTATTTTAAAGCAATCGAGGGTGAGGTATTAGTTGGCTATCATGTTGGACCTTCCTCTACATTGAGCGACACGTATAAACGATTATTAAAGGTGATGGATGAAAAGGGCTATGTACTTGGGCAATATATTTATGAGGAATATATTTATGATGCCGTTACCAAAAATCGTGACCAAGAGTATGTGACGAAGATTATGCTAGAGATTCAGAAAAGCTAAAAAGCAAGCTGGTCAATCAGCTTGCTTTTCACGATTTACTTATGGTGATAAGCACTGGCTCTAGCATGATTGTGTTGAATTTGACTAAACCACAGACGATCTTTTTCTTCCTGTTGTAAAGTACCCACAATAGAAGATGAGCAATGAAGGCATATTTTAGATTTTGTTAGTGTGCCACAGCGTTCACATGGTGCGCCTAAATTTGGGAAAAGTGCACTTTTTAATTTTCCAGACTTTACCCATTTATGCAGCAATTCTGTTGAAATGCCTGTCAGTGTGACAACCTCATCATTTGTTAAATAGCGATTATTTTTCCTTAGTAAGAAATGATGTAGTTCTGAGAAAATATCTTCTTCCTGTACATCGATTTTTTTCATAAATAGCTGCATCATGTAAATCCCCTCCTATCCCGTATGAACAGACTGTAAAAACCAGATTGGTGAAACTACTAATTGATGGGGGATGAGGAAAATCCCCACCGATTGAAGGCTCACTTTATTGTGAAATGCTTTCTATACTGGTGGGCTGTTCATCATACTTATAATTTTCCCAACGATTTTTAGCGAGTTTACGATGCTTTACTGAAACATGTTGGTCAGAGATTAAACGAGAAAACCCTTTTTTCGCTTCTGAAATATCACCGAGACGTAGACTGAGTTCTGCATGTAAATAAAGAATACGCTCACTACCTTCTTGGTTAGAGGCAAAGGATTTACTATAAAAATCTCTTGCTGCAACAAGGTATCGTCTCTCGGATTTGGTATCATTCTTCAGACGATACAACCAAGCGATTTTTAAAGCGATATTAGCCATTAATAATGCTTCTTCCATAGAAGCTCTACAGACGAGGTAAGCTAATTTGAAGCTTGTAATCGCATCATCGATTGTTCGTTCGTGACATATGTTCATTGGCTTACGCAGTTCTTTAATATAAATTTCTTCGATGAGCTGCATAAAAGGTCCGTATGTTCGTGTCATGGATTTATGGTAGGCGAATCCACAATGTGGGCAAACGGCTACTTCATATAATAGAGGATTCAAGCCTTCGTAAACAGGCATAAAGTCACTATGCTCTTCAGTAATTTTGTAACGGTTAGGTCGAACCTTATATGTGGTAAAATGCTTTTTGCAAAATTTGCAATCTACATGACTTTCGTAGTAGTAAATATTGAATGCCATATGAACCATCCCTTTCTTTTGTTCTATTTATATGACAAAAATTATCGTTCTAAATATTTAATTCTCTTTCTTTTATTTTAACAATTATAAGTTATTTGGTATACTCCTTTAGTATCGGTAAATAAAAAAATATTATTACTTTTTTATCTGTTGAATTGAAACATCTGTGTGAATAGTACTGACTATAGTGGTATGAATAAAGGGGGATAAGGACTTGAATATGTCTATTGATATTTTTCAGAATAATTTAACAAAATATGATAACCCAAGTAAATATGATGCTTTATATAATGATTATCAAGATGATTTGTTATATATTTTAGAAGCAGTTAAAAATGTCAAAGGTCCTATTATTGAATTAGCTTGTGGCACAGGTAGATTGACGATTCCATTAGTTCGAGAAGGCTATGAAATCTATGGTGTAGACATTCATGAGGGAATGTTAAACTTAGCGATACAAAAGGCGACTAAAGAAGGTTTAACGATTCAGTTTGAACGACAAAATTGTACGGAGCTAGCGTTGCCGATTCAATCAGCCTTTATGTACATGACAGGTAATTCCTTTCAGCACTTTTTAACCAATGCTAGTCAGGATGCCTTATTTTGTTCAGTCAAAGCACATTTAACAGCAGGGGGAACATTTATTTTTGATACACGTAACCCTATTTTAAAGGAACTAGCTGTAGCAGAAGAGGTTGAAGAATGTTATATGAACAGCTTTCAACAGTTAGTAACAGAAAAAAGCTATGAGGTATATGATCATAGTAAGCAAATCCTTTATTGTACAACAGATGGGACTATTTCTGATGGTGAGGAAATAGTGGCACAGTACAGTGAGGCTATTTCACTACGTTATACATATCCATTAGAATTACAACGATTAATTGAGGCACATGGCTTTGAAATAGTAGCATTGTATGGGTCATGGAAGAAAGAAGAGTTCCATAAAGATAGTCCATCTATGATTGTACACTGTCGTTTGAAATAACATAAAAAGTCTGATTCTATGGGGATGAATCAGACTTTTTTGGTTAAGGTAAAATGGCGAAAAAGCCATCGTTCTGTGAAAAGAGTGTTTCAAATTTAGCATCCTCAAACATAAAGAAGTGTGGGGAATTTGGACCGAATGTATGTGTTAAATCGACCCACTTTTTATTTTTCAATAATTGAATTGCTTGTAAAAGTTCATTTGTCATCTTATATCCTCGCTTTCATGAAAAGATAAAAAAGCCCCCTTTGCAGAAAAGAGGACTTGTGTGAATACATGTGTCTCATCTGCAAGACATCGGATAGCCATTTGGAATTAGCACCATACCGAATGGCTGGTTGCTGAGACTTCATTGGGCCAATCCCTCCATCTCTCTTGATAAGTATATTGAATTACAAATACTTTAGCATATATTTTTATAACCTATAAATTTTATAAGAATAAAATGCTTTATGAATTTAGTGTAGCTTGATAGAAAGGATTTTATAGGGAGGATATTGAATTAGAATTAGAAGAGATCATTTGATAGGAGAGTGCCCAATGAATCGTGTGAATTTAATTACGTTAGGTGTTAAAGATATGGTGGAGTCATTGAAATTTTATCGTGAAGGCTTAGGGTTTGAAGTGGTAGTTTACGGAGAGGAAACAAATCCAGATGTTATTTTCTTTAATAACGGAGGTTCTAAAATATCGTTATTTCCGATTGAGCGTTTAGTCAAAGATATAAGTGAGGGAAATCCACCAACAATCGGCAATGGTTTTGGAGGATTTACGCTTGCTTATAATGGTAAATCTAAAGAGGAAGTGGATGAGGTATTTGCATTAGCGAAAAAAGCGGGTGCAATCATTGTAAAGGAGCCTGAATTTGTTTTCTGGGGTGGATACAGTGGTTATTTCCAAGACCCTAATGGTCATCATTGGGAAGTGGCATATGGAGAGATGTGGCAGTTTGATGAGCAAGATATGTTAATCATTAAATAGCAGGTAGGTGTATCGTTTCTCTCTAATTTGTGAATGCTAACAAAGAGGAGGTGTGACACGATGGCACAAGAAATTCTTTGTGAAGTCAATAATTGCACATTTTGGGACAATGGTAATAAATGCACAGCTGAAAAAATTTATGTAGTGAGCCAAAAGGGACAACAAGCTAATAATAGCGAGGAAACCGATTGTAAAACATTTACACCTGAAACGCATTAAACGGTAAGCATGTTAGAAGAGGACAATTCTAACATGCTTTTTTATTTATTATACCATCTTTAATAAAGCCTCCATACCTGACATCCCCTGTGAGATACCAAGTTGCTCTGCTTCGAATGTGACAGATTCTAGTGGTGCTGTTAATAGCTCATCAATGGTCTTCACACCAACCGCTCGCCCTGCAATAATTTTGCGCTCTGCTAAGCGAGTATTGAGTAAATCAATATCTAATGCACCGCACATAATATAGCCTGTATCATTTGACACTGTTAATAGCGTGGTTTTCGGTAATTGCACGACAATGGCAGTGAAAAAATGACCTTTAATCATAATCGGCTCAATTGTTACCATACGCATCACTCCTTTTCCTTCTATACATATGTTATGAGATGGATAGACGTGCCAATATGATAGGTAAACCTTCCAAAGTATAATTCATTCCAATCCGCAAATAGTAAAGAAACGGAGGTGAATTTGAACGAGGGAGGCGATGCTATGACTGCAAGGTATGTATTGTTTTTGGCGATAGTAATGTCATTATTTGGCGCAAGTCTGACAGTGAATGCAAATAAAGGGCGCCATTATTACGAGCAAACAGGTGAGGTTGTGTGGGACATCAATACAGACGATAAAATTATTGCGCTGACTTTTGATGATGGGCCACATCCCCAATACACAGCAGCTATTTTAGATGTATTAGCCAAATATGATATTAAAGCTACGTTTTTTATTATTGGAAAAAATGCAGAAAAATATCCAAGTATGATTTTACGCTCATATTCAGAAGGGCATGAGTTAGCCAATCATACTTATTCACATCCTTTTAAAATTTCTATGGCTGAATTGCGTGAAGAATTACGCCAAACAAATGAGGTCATTTATAGTATCACTGGATTTTCACCAACATTGTTTCGGCCGGTCGGTGGAAATTACACGGATCAAATGATTAATGTTGCAGTCGAGGATGGCTACAAAGTGGTCATGTGGTCTTGGCATCAAGATACACTGGATTGGAAGCAGCCTGGTGTAGAAAAAATTGCACAAAAAGTGTTAAAAGGGGCGAGTCCTGGTGATGTTATTTTATTTCATGATGGAGGGGGCAACCGTACACAAACTATCCAAGCATTAGAGAAAATTATCCCCACACTTCAAAAGCAGGGCTATACGTTTGTCACGATGTCAGAGTTAATCGAGCATAGAGAGCAAGGGAAATTGAAGGCACATTAGCTAACAAAGGCTATAATAAAAATAAGCCATCTCAGCATTTGCTTGAAATGGCTTATCTTAGAATGGCTTGGCGTTAGAAAAAGAATAATGGGGCAATCGCAATACCTAAAATTGTACCAAGTGCGATACCATAGCCGAAGTCTGCTCCACCGAATCCCCAAAAACCTAATCCATATCCTCTATAGCGTCTATCGGGTAGAATCCACACCTGTTTTCTATCTACTCGTGTAATTTGCCCAACATGTACCCTGCCAGCGGAATCCGTAATTCTAACCCGTTTTCCTTGATATTTACAGCAAAGATTATAAGTGTCAGTTGGATTCATCGTGTATACCTCCTTTCGCCCTAATATATGCAGTCCAATACATGGAGCGTTAGCCGATTATCATACGTTAGGATAGGAGGTGAGTTATATAGCTGTTATACCAACGAATATATGGCTAAATGAGTTCAATAGTGCGAAGGTAGAAGCATTAAATCATTTACAGCATACATTGCTGGGGAATCGTTTGCTTGATATTTTCCCTAATGGATTGCCAGAAGAAATTATATTAGCATTGCAACAACAAGGGCTTTTTCAGGCACAAGAAGAATTGACAATACAGAATGGCTATTGGCAAGTTGTGCAAAGAGAATTTGAGATTTTACAAAAAAGGTGGGCTGGTCCAGATATCCCGATTTATCTATTTCCAATTACACAGGAGCAAAAGGTAACAAATAAAAATGGTGTCTCTTATCCAAATGCTTTGTTTTTATTTATCGGAGAAATAGAAGAGCAGGAGCTTCAAGCATTATTTGCCCATGAATATAATCATGTTTGCCGTTTAAGCTATTTAGGAAAATCACTAGCGGATATGACTTTGCTGGATGCTGTTATTTTAGAGGGACTGGCAGAATATGCGGTAGAAGAGCTTTACAGTAAACAATGGCAAGCAGAGTGGCTGAATACCTACTCATCGAAGGAAATGCTTGAGATGTGGCAACAATATTTTTACCCACAGCTAGAGCAACAGGGTATTGATCATCATGTAGAATTTTTATATGGAGGCGGGAAGCTACCACCATGGATTGGCTATTGTATTGGCTATCAGATTGTGAAAACATATGTGATGCACCATAATGCCCATGATGTTTATCAACAATCCAGTGCAGCTATTTTAGCGGGCTCTGATTTTCGCTAAAATAGAGTAAGAGGTGATGTTATGGTGACTGGAGAAATCAATAATATATTACGGCCAATAGTGGATGAAGCAACAAAGGTATTAATTGTTGGCTCTATGCCAAGTGCAAAATCATTAGAGAAACAGCAATATTATGGTAATCCACGCAATCATTTTTGGGCAATAATGGGTGCAATATTAGAAGTAGAGATACCTGAAAAGTATGAGAAAAGATTAACTTTACTAAAGCATCATCATATAGGGCTATGGGACAGTATTGCTTCTTGTGAGAGACAAGGAAGCTTAGATACTGCAATTCGCAATGAAAAGCCAAATGATTTTCAAACCTTTTTTCAGCAATATCCGCAAATTGAACTTGTTCTGTTTAATGGCACAAAGGCTTATGATGTGTTTAAAAGACGTATCGGCTTTGACATACTAGCGGATAGAGTTTATGAAAAGATGCCATCTACAAGCCCCATTCCAGGAAAAAATATAAAATCTTTTGAGCAGAAAGTAGAGGACTGGCGTTTGCTATGTACTTATTTGTAGGCAGAGATACAGTGGCTTTTCGCCCTCCCACATATATTGAATAGTGGAAAGGGGAGAAAGATGTCATGTATCATCCACAAAACCCATATGGAGAGGATTTTAGACATTTCCATGGCGGACCACCAGAGCCACCGTTTGGACCGCCACCACCGTCATCAACAGGGCAAATGCCAATGGGTGCACCACCTGGTTTTGCACCGCCGATGCCAACTTGGCAACAAGGGACAAGGAGCATTCGTTCCTGCTTGTTCCGCAATACTTATATTTGGATGAATAATGGGAGGAGCTTTTGGTTTTATCCAACTGCGGTTGGGCAAGAATTTATCGCAGGATTCCGCTGGAGTAATCGACATGGCTGGCGTTTCCGTACCATTACACGCAACCAAATTCGCTCATTTGAATGTTTTAGATAATGATGTTACAATGTCCATAACTTTAAACGAAGGGACGATGGGTGGCTAATGATTAACTAATCTTATTTTTGCACATGAAATTTCACATTTCACGACATTAAAAATAGGATTAGTCTGCCCATTTTCCATAATTGACACGATTAGCTAGCATGTAATCTAGCTTATTTGTGTACACTATTTTTGCGACTAATCCTTCCAAAGTATTTTGGAGGGATTTTTTTATCCCTCTTTTTAGAAAGGGATGGATTGTATGAAAGAGCTTTTTACATTACAAAATATAAGATATGAAATAAAGGATACTGTGCTGTTTGATGCTATTACGGTGACGGCAAAAGCTGGTGAGGTGATTGGCATTATCGGTCGGAATGGTGCGGGAAAATCAACACTGTTACAGTTGATTTCAGGAATATTACTACCGACAGAGGGACAGATTCGCTGGCTACAAGATAAACATATTGCGTATGTCGCACAGGAGCTAGCGCAATTCGCAAGCACAGATATGACGACGGATGAAGTGGACTTACTGGCAAAATGGCATGTGCCAGATGTAGAATTTGCTGCATTAAGTGGTGGAGAAAAATTGAAAATGCGACTAGCAGAGGGTTTTGCGCGACATGCCAAGTTACTGTTATTAGATGAGCCGACCAATCATTTGGATGAGCAAAGTACAGCCTTACTTATGGAGCAAATTAGGCATTATACAGGCACAATTATCGTTGTGTCACATGATCGTTATTTTTTAGATGAGGTAGCAACATCTATTTGGTCCATAGAAGATCAAAAGCTCATAGCACATAGCGGTAATTATACGAGTTATATGGCAGCAAGGGAGCAGCGCAGATTAGCTCAACAGCGTGCCTATGATAAACAGCAAAAAAATATAGCGCGTGTAGAAGCACAAGTACAGGAGTTAACGACATGGTCACAGAAAGGGCATGCAGAATCTACCAAGCAAGAGGAATTCAAGGAATACCATCGTGTGAAGGCCAAACGCTTAGATTCACAGGTGAAATCCAAGCAAAAGCGTTTAGCAAATGAATTGGCGAAGGAACGGGTGGAGGCTGTAGTGCCAGATGAGGAAATTCGTTTTACTTTAGGCACGAATCAGCGAGTAGGGAAGCGATTTTTAGAGTTAAAACATGTAACTAAGTCTTATCAGCAACGTCTATTATGGAGAGATGTTCATTTGACAGCGCAATTTGGTGACAAAATCGCTATTGTCGGTGCAAATGGCAGTGGCAAAACAACTTTATTGCGTGTGATTTTAGGGCAGGAGGAAGCGGAAGGAGAGGTTTGGAAATCGCCTGCTGCCAATATTGGCTATTTAACGCAGGAGGTATTTGATTTACCATTAGAACAAACACCTGCACAATATTTCCATAGAGAAACCTTTGCGGAGCAGGGCAAGGTGCGTAATTTAATGAAAAATTTAGGCTTCACAGCAGCGCATTGGACAGCAACAATTGGTGAAATGAGCATGGGAGAGCGTGTCAAATGCAAGCTCATGGCATATATTTTAGAGGATAAAAATGTATTGATTTTAGACGAACCAACGAACCATCTAGACTTGCCTTCACGTGAACAACTTGAAAAAACATTATCACACTATAGGGGCACATTATTAGTCGTGTCCCATGATCGCTATTTTTTAGAGAAGGTGACGAATAGTGTATGGGAGGTTCACAGCGGGAGAGTGGAGAAGAAATGGCGTACGAATGAGGCTTCACAGCAAGCGGATGATACCGCACTAAGGTTAAAGCTGGAGAATGAACGCCAAGATATATTAGGAAAATTAAGCTTTATGACAGCAAAGGATAAAGATTATGCGATGCTTGACCAACAATTTAATGAGCTGACAAAGCAAATTAATACATTGAAAAAGTAGAGGTGACACCTTATGAAAAAAAGATATATGGCTATGGCATTGTTAAGTTTAGGCCTACTTAGCGCATGTACAAATCAAGCGGAGCAACCTGAAAAGCAATCCGAGGTCAAAGAACCCGAGGTAAAACAACCTGTTAAGCAGGAAGAACCATCCAAGACGACAAAAGAAAATTCAGTAGCTGCTATTACACAGGAGGAGGCATTAAAAAATCTCCAACAGCAATTGCAGACAGATTTGCCGATTACTTTACCAAAGCAGTTACCTATTACAGCAGGAGCCTTTTTAACAGCTACAACTAAAACAGCAACAGACATGGTTGAAATTCAGTTTTTAGAAAGCAAGGAGTACTTCACAATTAATGACGCACGACTAAAAAACAAACAGGATACAACCGTGCTGGCAAGACTTAAGGTCCAGCAATATACCACTGAGGAGGAAGCAAAGGGGCAAATCGCCTTTGATAACTTTAATGATAATGGTGGGCAAGAAGTGGAGCTAGGCTATGGATTGAAGGGTTATCAGGATGCAGGAGCAGGCTCGTTGTGGACGAGTTGGAATGAGGGACGTTGGGCGTTAGTAGCACGTACACGGACTGATAATGCACAGGCAGGTGTTGAGCTAGCCAAGCAAGCAGTGACTTATTTAGAGAGCCATATGCTACCGATTCCAAAACAATATGGTTACGTACATTTAGATATCCAACAAGAGGGAAATGTAGTCGTATGGCAGGATGGCAAGCTTGTTTACACATTGGATTCAGTGAAAGAACCACTAACAATGCTAGAAATAGCAACAGCCTTTTATCAATAAGTGAAAGCCTAGAGCTAAAAATGCTCTAGGCTTTACTATTATCTACAAGTAATTGGTAATCTGTATACCTTTTTTGCCAGTCATCCATTGGAAATTCATTGTGAACAATACCATTTAGTAAATCCGTCAACAGGTTTAAGCAAATATGCCAGCCTGCTAAATCCTTTGCAGTATGCTCAGTTAATGCATGGATTGATTCGATTAATCGTAATTGACAGCCTTCACTAGTTGGCGAGACCTCGAACCTTACAGTATCAGTCCCCCATTCAAATGCCAATACTTCCTTATCAATAAAATCGATAATGGCAATTTCTTCAAAGGCATCTGTGCCATCATTCATATTAAAATGAATTTTGCCGTTTTTTCTTAACTCTATTATTTCTAAATTCCCCATCCACTTTTGTAGCTTGTCATTTTCAGTGAGGACAGCCCATACAGCATCTACACTATATGGCAATGGACGAGCAAATTGAGCAATTGAGTGATTTGCTTGTTGACTGATAGTAGCTAACATATAAAACCTCCTAGCTGTGCAGTTATTTGTCGAATTCATGTTCGTTGTTTGATTGTATATGAATTTTCTGAAATTTACAATTGATTATGCTATTCTATGTGAGAGGGAGGGATTAACTTGTCACATCAACAAGCATTAGAGCGTTATATTACTGCTACCAATTCCCATCATTTTCAGCAAGTACAAGAGTTACTACATCCACAGGCAGTATATTGGTTTAGCGATAAAACCTGTACAACGTTTGAGGAGATTGGGGCATATTTTAATCATGCGTGGCATGTCATTCAAGAGGAAGTCTACTCTGCAACAGATGTGCAATGGTTAATGGTAGATAATGCCTCGGCTACTTGTGTTTATACATATCATTATGAAGGTTATTATAATGGGGAATTTGTATCAGGCAGTGGTAGGGCTACTAATATTTTTGTGAAAGTAGAAGGCAAATGGCTGCTGATTCATGAGCATTTAAGCAATTTATTTTAATTACATGGAGGGACTATATGCAACATACAATACAAGCACATTTTGAACAATCGATTACCTTTGTAGAAGGTTTAGCTACTGTAAGTGAGGAACAATGGCGTATGCCGATTGATGTAGATAAATGGACAGTTGCAGAAATAATTGGACATCTTACACCATGGGATGAATTTTTATACAAGCGACGCCTACCTTTTTTATTTACAGGAGAAGCCTTGCCAAAAGCACCGAACGAGGATGAGCTAAATGCTAATTCGGCTGAAAGAAGTCGAGCACAAAGCAAGGAAGAAACAATCGCAAATTTTGTCAATGGTAGACGGCAATTACTGGTTGCTCTGCAACAAGTAACAGACGCACAATGGCAGCTGCAGTTTAAAATAGGAGAAACAGAGCTGACACTCCAACAGTATCTAGCAGGCTTTGTCGAGCATGACCTACACCATTTTGCACAGCTTCAACAGGTCATTCAACAATGAAAAAGCTAGGATGTTTACATGCACATTACTCGAATATCGATTATATCGCGCAAGCTTTTCGGAATGATGCTCGATGGGAACTTGTCCATTTTGTAGAACCTGGACTGATGCAACAAGTTGCCAAAGGTGTAGCTGGCTTAGAAATAAAGGTGAAGGAGCAGGTAGAGTGGATGGTGAAATGTGGTGTAGATGCTATTTTAATCACCTGCACCAACTACATTGCATTGTTAAATGAAGAGCAATGGCCGATCCCAATTATCAAAATAGATGAACCTTATTTTAAAGAAATTTGCCAAGTAACAGAGCCACAAACTATCGTATTTACAAATCCTGCAACAGTAGAAGGAACGATGAAGCGACTGCGTGATTATGCTCAACAATATGAGAAATATCTAGACATAGAAGTGAGAGTGATAGAGGATGCCTTTCCATTGATTATGCAGGGAAAAAAGGAATGCTATCACAAGGTAGTGAAGCAGGCTCTTAGCGAAATGGAGGATGGGCATCGTATTCTTTCTGTTGCGCAACTCTCCATGGTGAATGCTGCACAGGAATTTCAGCAGCAAACAGGTATAACCATTCATCATCAACTCAGGTCATTACTATCTTTTATAGATGAAGCTACTTCTTAAAAAAGAAATGGCTTTTTTCTTTGTGCTTGTATTTCATTATCAAATAAAGGTGTTATAGCTAGGGTGCTTTAAAGGGGGCTACTAAATAATGATGAATGTATCAGGAAGTTGAATTTTATGAGGAATTGGATGAAAATCATGCAGCTGTTGTGAGTCGAGCTATACGTTTTTTAGGAAAATCATAAAAAGGTTGTAACAATCTGTACAAAGTTAACGTTTCACTAAATAAAGGGGAAGTGTCTATGAAGAAATGGGGATTGCTTTTTACACTCTTATTATTTGTAGTAGGCTGTCAGGAAAAAGCAGTTACGATGCCTGAGGATATCCCGGATTTTGTACAGCAAAGTGATATAACCGCAATTGATTGGGACAGAAAAGCAGTTCATTTTGGGAACCTAAATAATATTGTTGGTAATAAGGATAAGATAGGTGTGATTGGGGCAGATACGCCAAGCTTAAATACACAAAAATGGATGTGGCATTTATGGGGGGATGCTATTCATGAGGACACAAAGCTAACAGTTGTGGGCTACCATAAAGCCTCTAATGAAATATATCCACTACTTGTAGATGGCTGGCATACGACACTTGGTGGACCAAATAATGGCGCAAACGCACACGCTCCGACATCTGTGAAAGTCCCTAAGGCTGGTGACTGGGCAGTGCTAGTCTATGCGGATAATCATTATTTTGATACACTTGTTTATACGATAAATGACTAATTTATATGACAAAAGGCAGAGAGCATGATTTTCTGCCTTTTTATTTTTGTCACATTTTCAAAAGCTCGTTTGTTTATATAAGGGAAGGGGGTAGGGAGATGCAGATAATGGAAGAAAATATAGAAGAAACACGTGAAGAGCGTATGAGCTATCTAATCAATGAATATTATCAAAGAATCTATGTATATTGCTTTCATATTTTACGCAACCAACAAGATGCTGAAGATGCTGTACAAGAAGTATTTATCAAGGCTTTTCAAAATAATAAGTTGATGACGATTGATTATTATAGCGCATGGTTATACAAAATTGCGTATCATCATTGTCTGAACAAAGTGAAACGGCGCTCCTTTTTTCAATTAGTCACATTTGATACTAGACACCATAGGAACGTAGCCCATACTGTGAGTGATGACTTAGAGTTGGAAGAGATTATGTGTAAATTAAAGGCGAAGGAGCGAGCATTGTTATTGTTGCGTATTATCGAGGATAAAGATTTTGCAGAAATTGCACTTATTTTAAATATTACACCTGCTACAGCACGAAAACGCTTTGAAAGAGTAAAAGAAAAAGTCCAAGCATTGATTGAGAGGGGGGGACATAATGACTAATAAAATAAAGTCGTTTCAAGAATTTGAAAATCGGCTAAAGCAAGCAGCCATTCCACAATCTTCTACAGCAATGTATAGGATACGAATAACTAAGGAGAAGAAGCCATTCTATACTCGATTGTCTGTTGTAATGATTTTATGTAGTCTCTTTATCACAGCCTCAATCGCTACAGCTATGGAATTAAGGAGCTGGTCTATTTTCAATAAAGAAGGTAAAGAGGTGCTGTCGGCTGGGTATATGGATGTGCAAGAGGCAGAGATGTATGAGGATATTAGAAAAATGTATATGCGATATAAAAATGAGATTGAGGAATTAACGCAAACATTACCTAATGGGAAGTTTGTTACAGTTTTATTAGTTGAGGCATATGAAAAATATGGTTTGACCTCTGTGTACAGCTCTTCAAAGGAGCATCAAATTGATCAAATTACACAAATACCGCAAATGTTTCGAGAAGATCTGCATTTAACCGATGATTTAGTAGGCGAAAATAGTTTTGTTAGTGGGAGTATTCATTATAACTTACCTGAGCGTACCATAGAAGAGATTGAGCGAGCACATGAGGAAATGTATCGGACTGCCAAGCAAGATAATGCCCCATATAGTATAAGGGTAGAAGGAGAGGAGACCCCTGATGTCAATGGTGTTTATTTGACGTATGGCAAAGAGACTGATTCCGTGCATATTACTATTTCAGAGGGGACGAAGATGCTGTTAAGTAGTAAAGTTGTTAATTATCAAGTCATTAAAGATAATGGTGTTGAGTTTCTTTATGATAAAGAATCACAGCGTATTGATTTTGTAAAAGAAGTGGGAGATAAAAAATATGTGATAGCGATTAATGGTTGGAAATTGATGAATGAGGAACCGACACCTGAGCCACTTTTAGCAGTAGCGAGAAAAATGCTAAATTGATATGATAAAAAGAAAGGGGGAATTTTTGATGAAGGATGCACGTTATCCTATTGGTCCATTTGAGTTTTCAGAAGTCGTAGGAAAGGACCAAGTGGACGGATGGATAGAAGAAATTCGACTTTTTCCTAGCAAGCTAGCATCTACGCTTAGCGGTGCAAGTGAGCAAGCATTAGAGAAAACGTACCGTGAAGGTGGCTGGACAGTAAAACAGCTTGTACATCATTTAGCGGATAGTCATATGAATAGCTATATCCGTTTTAAGCTCGCTTTAACGGAGGATACGCCAACTATTAAGCCTTATGATGAGGCTGCATGGGCGAAGCTTCCTGATTCAGAAATGCCCATTACAACGTCTTATAAATTAATTGAGTATTTGCATGAGCGTTGGGTGTATCTGCTGACAAGCTTCACAGAGGAGCAATGGCAAGCTACTTTCAATCACCCTGATGCAGGCATTATGACATTGGAAAAAGCACTGGCTCTGTATGTATGGCATGGTAAGCATCATCTTGCCCATATTCAATATGCATTAGCGACATAAAAAACGAGGCGATTTCCCAATAAAGGAGATCGCCTGTTGATTTTTTAAGCAATTGTAATACCTGCACTTGCGTTACCAGTAAGCACATTGGCAACTGTGATACCTGTTGCTGTAATAGAGAATACCATTAATAAGCGGTCACCTGCCACTACTGGTACTGGTGCGACATTGGCTGTTGCACTTGCAGTAGAACCGATAGCAATAGTTGTGAATGCTGGAGCTAAATCAATCGAGGCTGTCGTTGGGCTGAAAATATTACTGCCTGCTGGTGCACGGTATACTTGTGCATGCACAGTTGTTGTGCCAAGAAGTGCCGCAGCAACAGTAGCGCTGAAAGTTGCAGAAATAGCGGTAATATTACCATTACGTGGTACAGAGAAAGCCTCTGTGCCAACAACCGCTGATAAGTCAATATCAGTACCTACAAGAGATACACCTGGAACTGCTGAACCGAAACCAATAAGGCTTACTGTACCAACTAATCCAGTAGCAAGTGTTGCTAATACAGCTGGAACTGGGCCAGAAGCGAATGGGATGATAGAGCCTGTAGCAGATACTGATGGTGGTGTAATACACGCAGCATCAATCGCTACAAAAGGTCCAAGCGAACTACATCCATTGTTACCATTAGATGAGCAGCCACAGCTTGAATTATTTAAACACATTTTCTCACCCCCTTTCCCTTTTATTCTATTCAGATGCGTGAAGGGTGAAAGGGCTACTATCCTATATGACAAAAAGTATTAAAACAGGATTTTCTACAACATATGAGTTCTGTATTACACAGTCAAAATTTGTTTTATCTTAGTTCAGCAAAGGGTTTTATGTACCAAAAACGTTGGTGTCCAATACAACAAGCTATTGTTACAGAATTAGGCTAACATGAGTAAGCTTAAAAAAATGCAGACGTAATTACTGCTGGAGTGTCATGGATTGGCACTATTAAAGAAGGGAGAATTTTCTATTTGGAGGAATTAACAATAAAAACATGAAATCAAGGCATTGCTCTTTGATTTCATGTTTTTTTATTTGCTCTATGATTAATTCCATTTTTTAAATAAATCAAGAAAAAAAGAGGATTTTTCTTTTTTTGTTTCCACCTGTACATTAGGAATTTCTTCTTCTATATTGTTAACTAGTTCTTGCTCGCTTGAAGGGTTATCGGGAACAAGTTCCTGATGAATAGATGATTCTTGTATTGATATTGGTTCATTGGTATGTGAAGAAGATTCAGCTATATCATGTTGATAATCTTGGATGGTAATATGCGAGGGGGATGCTGTTGACTGTATATAACGTTTACTTGTTTGACGCATATTGAGATGAGAATCAATAATCGGCACACCTTGGTGTAAATCAAATTGCCGGTTTGACGCTGTCCCTGCTAGATGCTGTAGCATTTTATAAGAAGGTTGTGCTGAAGAGGTTGTTGTTGTTTTCGTTTCAGTGTGAGTAGGTACATATGGCGTTAAATTATTTAGCACAAGTGTGATTTGTTGATCCATATGCTTAATAGTTTGCTGTAAAGCGTCAATTTGCTGTGTCAGCGATTGAATATGTAATGCTTGTGCATCGTCAATTGTTTTTGTAAATGTATGAATGTGTTCAATAAATGGCTTTAGTTCATCAAATTTGCTCTTAATAAGAAGATAATCCTCTATAGAATTGCCCATTTTTAATAAGCTGAGTGTTTCACGATAGTCTTCAATTTCCTGCTTTAATTTTTCAATTGTATGCGATGAATCCATTTAGTTTCACTCCTTTCCTTCTATACTATTTTATTAAAAAAGGCTCCTTTCTGTTCCTAATATACGGATTCAGAAAACATTTCAGCATATATCGATTCCGCCCATACAACGTTGACAAAAATACATATGCTACAAACGAAAGATAAAAAACTTATGGAGGTGTCAAACGGATGCAAGAAAGTATGCCATCCCAGGCGCAGGAGCTCATTTGTATAAATGTTGACAAGGTGTATGACTGGATTGTGAAAGAACTGTCATTTGATATTTCACCAACAGGACCAATTACATTCCCAGGTGTTACTCTTACAACAGATTTAACAGGAGCTATGGTGACATGTAGAGTAGTGCCAGCTACTACGAATCCGATTGTTATTATGAATCGTGAGAATCGTCAATTTGCAATAGACGGTGCAACAGTTTGTCTACAGCATTTGAACATTCAGAAAAACTTTATTCTTACGATCGTTGTTACATTACCAAATGGTACGGTATTCACAAGTAGCGAGATTCCTGTTTCACGTTGCGAGCAAGTGACATTATGTGCGCCTAAAGGAACAGATGTAGAAATTTTATACACAGATTTGGATTGCTTCGTATGTACAACAGGTACATTAACAGCGGGTGCAGGTACAATTACATTTTCTGCGTTAACGATTACTGTAGCGGTTTGCCAAAGTATTCAATCTACATTCCCAGTAACAGTAGAATTTTTAGCAACATTCTGTGAGCCACGAGCAGATTTACCATTCTCATGCCCAACAAATGTACGACCACAACAATGTCCTGTGATTTTCCCAAGTGGTGTATAACGGTGCTAGTTTACCGCAAAAGGTCATATGATGAAGAGAGGGTATATACCTCTCTTTTTTTGCATGATATCGTAAAGGAGCGTGTATAGAATGGAAGTAAAGGTTCGTCAGCTAAAGGAACAAATCCAGTTTTATACGCAAGAAATGAAACGTCTCATTGAAATGCTTCAAATGCCTGAGCATATTCAATTAATCAGCTATTTTACAACATCTTTTAACATTTCCTACATTGCCGAGCAAGAAAGTTTATGTTTAGGTTCCTATCATATTCAAAATATCGGGAATCGTCCTATTATGAATCCACATTTTTGTTTGAAACTCCCTCCAAATTCACCATTCACTTTTTCAGGTAGATACGTTTATCAGCACTTTGCACCAAATTTAAAAGGACAAAGTAGTTGGGAGCGTACCAATGACGCAGCTAACAATGAAGAATATTGGTTGAAACCTATTGGAAAGCCTATTCTTGCAGTAGGTGAAACACTTACTTTTTCTCAATTTCAAATTAAATGGCTGCATGATTTGCCCTATTCAGGAAGTATTACAGGTGTTACATATTGTGATGAATTGCCAGAAGGCGTGGCTGTATTAAACCCGATTAATTTGAATGGTGTGAAGGAGGAAAGCCATGCGTAATGCTATTATCCAAAAATTATTAGACGAATATGTAGAAGGGGACAATAGCTTTGTCTATTTGGAGAAACATACTTTACGTTTGTTGTTAGCACACCTTCTCACAGGAGAAAAGCCCACATATACGCCAAATGAAGGTGAGCTTGACCAGCTTTTAGTGGAGAGTAAAGTGCAATTTGAGGAAATCCTCCAGTTATTGAAGGAGGTGCAACATGGAGAATGATATAGCGGACATCAATGACCCTGCTCAACTCCAACAAATGATTATTTTTTTAAGGGCAGAGCTAGCAAAATATAAAAGTGATATGAAACGCTTGAAGGATAGTGATTATTATTCATTTGTTTTACGATTAGAGCGAGAAAATATAGAATTATTGAGTCAGCAAAAGGAATTATTAAAGCAAAAAAAGAGCTATGAAAAGGAGATTCAAAATTATAGAGAGACTATTCAAAGGAGGGAAGAACAGCGAAAAAAGCAAATGGCTTCAATTGAAGGTTTACTAAAAGAAATGACGGATTTGCGCACAGAAAATACAACACTACGAATGGAAAATTATGATGTGTCGATTGCGAAGTTGGAATCGACACTCCATCAATTTATGCAGGATATCTGTAAGCAGTTACAAGATACACAACAAAAACTATTATCTACAGAGCCACATCAAATGGAGCAGCAAATGCAGGCAATTTTTATACAAGCACTTGAATTTGAGGAGCAATTGCAACGTAAATTACAGCTACTAGAGCATATGGATCAACAGTTGAAACATCTTGCGAATAAAATACAAACGACTAGAGAACTTAAAAAAGATTTCGGCTAAGATTCCGAAATCTTTTTTTCAAATGTATGCTCATAGTTTGTAGCTTCACGTAAAGCCTGCTCCTCCATAGGAATACGTACAGAGAGTATGGTTAGATTGAGTAATGTAAAGCAAAAAGCGGTAAAATAGGCTTGAAACATCATAGGTAATAAAAGAAACTCTAAACAAACAACAGCATAATTTGGGTGACGTAGCCATTTGTAAGGGCCTGTGCGTTTTACTTCTGCACCAGGAAGTATGATGATTTTTGTATTCCAAAAGACACCTAATGAACGAATACACCAAATCCGCACCATTTGTACAAAAATAAATAAGAGCAATAAAATGGAGAAAAATGAGGATAAGCCAACATGATTCGTTTTGACTTCCACGAATAACATTAAAAGAAAGCCAATATGAATAGCAATCATGTAAGGATAATGAGAAGCTCCCACCTCATAAGCCCCGTGTGTGAGCATCCATTTCTCATGACGTTTAGCAACCCACATTTCGGTTAAACGTTGTAAAATCACAATAATGAAAAGTGCATAAAAGATCATATTAGCTCCCCCATCTCAATAATACTGCCTCTGCACAAAAACCAGGACCAAGTGCAACGAGTAGACCCGTGTCCTCTTGTTGTGCTGTGTGTAACATAAATTGTTCTAAAACATATAAAACAGTTGGTGAGGACATATTACCATACTGTCTTAATATTTCCCGGGAAATGTTATTTTTTTGTGATGCTAAATAAAGTGTATCTTCATAGGCTTGTAACACCTTTTTGCCTCCAGGATGCGCAATGAAATGCTGAACTTGCTCCATATGAAGCTGCTGTTCTAGTAAAAATTGCTCAACAAATGGACCTAGCCATGTGGTAATAATGCTTGGAATGCTTTTTTGAAATACAACATGAAGCCCATTATTTTTCACTTGCCAACCCATAACCTCCTCAGAATTTGGCATCCATTTCGATCCAGTAGCCAAAATACTAGGGAGTGGTTTGCAGGTAGGGATAGATACTTCATCACCACAGACAAGTACACAAGCTGCACCATCTGCAAAAAGAGAAGCGCCAACAATATTACTTTTTGAAAAATCATTAGGCTGGAAAGTTAAGCTACAAAGTTCAACACAAACAACAAGCACTTTTGCTGTAGGATATGCCTGGCAAAAATCATAGGCTCTACTAATACCAGCAGCACCACCAGCACAGCCAAGCCCCCAAACAGGTATGCGCTTTAGCCTATCTGAAAAGGGGAGTTCGTTCATAATGCGTGCATCAATACTCGGCGTTGAAATGCCAGTGCTACTAATAAAAATCATAGCGTCAATATCCTGCGTGGCAATAGCTGTTGTTAAAAATCGTTCATTTTGTAGACAGTTTTGAATGACGCTTACACCATATTGTGTGGCAAGCTGAATATACAAATTATTACGTTCTTCAAAGGAATGTTCTGTACGATGCCATTCAGGTGGTACACAAAAATGTCGTGTCTGAATACCACCATTCTCAAAAACTTTTAAATAACGCTCTAATTTCGGCATTTCTGCATGAAAAAGCTCTTTTGTCAACGCCTCTGCATTTTCTTGCTGTACGCTGTAAGGTAGTTGGTGTGTACTGATAGAAACAATTTTTGGCACAGCTACATCTCCTTTGCAAAAAATGGTCTTAGTTATTGTATGCGTGAAGGTGGGAGGACATGTCTATAAATTAAGGATTGACAATTTTCGTAAAAATCGTTATATTAAAAATAATTATATCGGAAGTAGGTGATGTGACATGATGAATAGATCTGTTTTTAGCGAACTGCAATTCGGTTTGTTCCATTTCACACGCCTACAATGTACAAAATAACCTCCTATTTGTTGAGGATATTTTTGTATGTACTCTTAAATGTGCCTGTGAAAGCTTGTGACGACCGAATTGCGGTTATCACAAGCTTTTTTATTTTGTTTTAGTAAATGATATTGATATGCATATTTTAGGAGGAAACCGATTTGAATTTAACAACTTTAGGATTTACAACTTATTTTGAAGAGCAAATGAAGGCTTTTCAGCAGGATACAAAATTAGCAAAATGTGTACCGGCGCGTGTAGCATTGGAGCACAAACATTCCTACCGTGTAGTAGCGGAGGAAGGTGAATGGCTGGCGACAGTGGCGGGACACTTTTCTTATACAACATTGAGCAGTGAAGATTTTCCAGCCGTAGGGGATTGGGTGTTAGTAGAGCAAATGCCTGGTGAGGAAAGAGCAATTATTCATAAATTATTCCAGCGTAAATCTGTTTTTTCACGTAAGGTAGCAGGGCAAGAAATACAAAAGCAAATTGTGGCATCGAACGTTGATATAGTGTTGTTAGTAATGAGTTTAAATGCTGATTTTAATATTCGCCGTTTAGAGCGTTATTTAGTGGCTGCTTGGGATTCAGGAGCAAAGCCTGTCATCGTCTTAACCAAGGCTGACTTATGTGAGGATGTGGAGAGCAAACTACGTGAGGTGGAAGCAATTGCGTTTGGTGTGGATTTGGTGGTAACGAGTGCCTTATCTGGAGAAGGTTTAGATGAGGTTCGAGCATTGTTTACTGAAGGAATCACAGGTGCATTATTAGGTTCTTCAGGTGCTGGGAAATCTACTTTGACTAACGCATTAAGTGGTGTAGAATTAATGAAGGTAGCAGGGATTCGAGAAGATGATGCAAAAGGTCGACATACAACGACACATCGAGAGCTAGTGATCTTGCCCAATGGAGGCTGTTTAATCGATACACCAGGTATGCGTGAACTACAGTTATGGGATCAAGGTGACAGCTTATCCGCTAGCTTTCAGGATATTGAGGAGCTAGCTGCTACATGTCGTTACCGTGATTGTACACATCAAAAGGAACCACATTGTGCGGTGCAACAAGCTATAACAACTGGTGTATTAGAGCAGGCTCGTTTACAAAGTTATTTTAAGCTACAACGTGAACTCGCTTTTATCGAGCGAAAAACGAATGCACAAGCAAAGCTAGCGGAACAGCGGAAATGGAAGCAAATTGCAAAGGGTATGAAGAAAGAGAAAAAGAAATAGTGGTAAAAATTGTATCTATAGGGGCTAACTATGATGATCCTGTTGTCGATATGGAAGCAGGGAGTATCTCAGTAAGGGGCAATTAAATGAAAAAAGCAATTATCTTTGATATGGATGGTACGTTATTTCAAACGAATTTTATTTTGGAGCCAGCGTTAGAGGCGACATTTGATGTTTTACGCAAAAAAAGCTTATGGCAAGGTGTGACACCGCTTGAGCACTACCGTGAAATTATGGGTGTGTCATTACCCGTCGTCTGGCAAACATTATGCCCAATGCATGATGAGTTCACACAGCAGGAGAGCAATGTGTTATTCCAGCATCAGTTAATTGAGCTGATTCGTCAAGGCAAAGGGGCATTATACCCAAATGTGGAGGCGACATTAGCTAAACTAGCAGAGCATTATCCACTATATATCGCAAGTAATGGACAAACGGAGTATTTACAGGCAATTGTTGAAACATACAAGCTGGAGCGTTATATCCAAGGAGTATATAGTATTGATATGATTAACAGTGGACACAAGTCGGATTTAGTGAAACGGGTGTTGGAGGATAACGACATCAAACGAGGAGCAGTTGTAGGGGATCGTTTATCAGATATTCGAGCTGCACATGATAATGGTTTAGTGTCGATTGCGGTGCGCTTTGATTTTGCGCAGGAAGCGGAGTTGCAACAGGCAGATATGGTGATTGATGATTTACAGCAATTAGTAACATTATCTATTGCATTCGATAACTAAAAGCCGTAGAATAAGGAAAATCTATAATAAAAGCGTTGAGAAGGAAAAGTAAATGGAATGTGTATTGCATAGAGAGCCTCTGCTGGTGGAAATGAGGTGAATAGCCCCTGTTGAAAATGACCTTTGAGCTGCGTACCGAAAACAGAGAAGTGAGTAGGCTACGACGAGATGGGCACTCGTTACAACAGCGGCAGTATCTCCTTCAAGGACGTACTGATAGAGGCAAATAGTGTGAGCTATTTGTAAATATAGGTGGTAACACGGGTAAACTCGTCCTAATCAATGATGATTAGGACGTTTTTTTATTTTGAAGGAGAGCTTTATTTTCATTTTAGGGGGAGCATTGAGGATGACAATTGTAATTGGAGGTGCGTGGCCTTATGCAAATGGTTCTTTGCATTTAGGACATGCAGCAGCATTATTGCCAGGTGATATTTTAGCAAGGTATTATCGACAAAAAGGAGAGCAAGTGGTTTATGTTTCAGGAAGTGATTGCAATGGTACACCGATTTCTATTCGAGCTGCACAGGAAAATACAACAACTGAGGCAATCGCTAATCATTATCACAATGAATTTGAGCAATGCTTTACAGATTTAGGCTTTACCTATGATTTGTATACAAGAACAGATGCCAACCATCATCATCATTCCGTACAGGCAATATTTTTACGTTTGTTAGAAAATCAGCATTTGTATAAAAAGAAAATTGAACAAGCCTATTGTGAGACAGATGCACAATTTTTACCTGATCGTTTTGTGGAGGGGGTTTGTCCGAATTGCGGAGCAAAGGCAAGAGGTGACCAATGTGATGCGTGCTCAAAAATTTTAGACCCATTAGAGTTAATCGGCAAACATTGTAAAATCTGCGGAAATGAACCTGTCATTCGGGAGACAGAGCATTTTTATTTTGCCTTTAGTCAATTTCAGCAACAGCTTGAAGCCTATTTAAAGGTAGCAAAATTAGAGGGGCGTTGGCGAGAAAATGCTTTACGTTTGACAGAGCGCTATTTGGCAGAAGGTGTGCCGGACCGTGCTGTGACAAGAGATTTACCAAATGGGGTGGCTGTACCTGTACAAGGCTTTGAAGATAAAAAAATTTATGTTTGGGTAGAAGCGGTAGCAGGCTATTTAACAGCGAGTATGGAATGGGCACGACAAAATGAAGTAGCCATTGAGGATATATGGAATGAAGAAACCGTTTCCTACTATGTGCATGGAAAGGACAATATCCCGTTTCACACGGTTATTTGGTCAGCTATTTTAATGGGAATTGAGAGTAAGACCTTACCTACACATATTGTCTCGAATGAATATTTAACATTAGAGAAACGAAAATTATCGACAAGTCAAAATTGGGCAGTATGGCTACCATATATGTTAAATCGTTATGACGCAGATTCCATTCGTTATTTTTTAACAATGAATGCCCCTGAAAATCGTGATACAGATTTTTCATGGCGAGAATTTGTCTATAGCCATAATGGTGAATTGCTTGGGGCATACGGTAATTTTGTGAATCGTACATTGAAGTTTTTGGAGAAATCCTTTGACAGCCAAGTGCCACAAGTAGCAGTGGATGGAGTAATTCGTCAAGAAACAAGACAACTATTTCAGGAGGTGGGCTACACAATTGAGCAAGGTCATTTCAAGCAGGCATTGGAACAAGTTTTTGACTATATTCGTGCGGCAAATCGTTATTTCGATGCCAAGCAACCATGGCTACAGGTAAAAGAAGATAGACAGGCAGGTAATCAAACGTTGGCGACATGTGTTTATATGATTGCAAATTTAAGTCAGCTATTGCATCCATTTTTACCGTTTTCAGCGGAGAAAATTAACAAGATGCTAGGTATACAGGAGATTGCATGGCATGAGCAAACCAACTTACCATTTTATGTGCAAGAGGTAGTCCCATTGTTTGAACGACTTGATGTTGGTGTGATTGATGAGGAATATGAAAGGCTGGTTAATAATGCGGGTTAATTTAAGGTAAGATTTTAATACCTACTTCAAAAATTACGGGCGAAATCCATGGGAAATCGGGCGAATTATAACTTTAGACCTATATAGGAGTAAAAGCAGTATAGCTCATCGCCATACTGCTTTTGTCTTTTAATTATTCACAGGTGTAAGTTGTGCAACCACAATACTATTAATAGCGTTGATGTAAGCTAGTGCACTTGCTTTTAAAATATCAGTATCTGCAGCTTTGGCGATGTATTTTTCACCTTCATGCTCTACAGTGATTTTTACTTTTCCTAGTGCTTCCTTGCCACGTGACACACTGTTAATATTATATTCCACTAGTTTGACATCAATTTGTGTCACCTCAGCAATAGCAGAATATAGAGCATCAATTGGACCTGAGCCAACTGCACTTGCTTTAAATACCTCGCCACCCTTGCGAATTTTCACGCTTGCAGAAGGGAAGCTGGCGTTGCTGACGACTTGTAAATCATCGAAATCGTAGAATTGGTCGCTAAAGCTCGTTGCATTAACATTGTTGGCATCATGTTTTTCATAATAGCTTTCCACAATGACATATAAATCGTGGTCGTATACTTCTTTTTTCGCATCAGCTAACTTTAAGAAGCCTTCAAAGATACCCTCAAATTCATCTGTTGAAAGATTTGAGAAGCCTAATTTTTCAAGCGCATTTTTCACGGCATGGCGACCAGAGCGAGCTGTTAGTACAAGCTCCATATCATCTAGACCCACATCTTCTGGATGAACAATTTCATATGCATCACGAGATTTTAACAGACCATCTTGGTGGATACCAGAGGAGTGTGCGAAAGCATTGTCCCCTGTAATTGCCTTATTTACTTGTACATCTAAGCCCATAAAGCTAGATACTAGACGTGACGTATTCATAATTTCCTTTGTATTGATGCGTGTTTCAGCATTGTAAATAGAGCCACGCGTTTTAAGAGCCATAACAACTTCCTCTAATGCGGCATTTCCAGCACGCTCGCCGATACCATTAATTGTACATTCTACTTTGTCTGCACCATTTTTAATAGCAGCTAGTGTGTTGGCTGTCGCCATACCAAGGTCATTATGACAGTGAACACTTAGCAATACACGGTCGTCTAAGTTTTTCATACGCTCATTTAGCTTATAAATCAATGCACCAAATTCCTCTGGCTCTGCAAAACCAACTGTATCTGGTACATTAATCATTGTTGCACCGGCTTTCATTACAGCTTCAATTGTTTTCCAAAGATACTCAAAGTCAGAGCGTGATGCATCCTCTGTTGAATATTGTACTTGTGGCAAAAGGGTTTTCGCATATTTGACCGCGTCCACACCAATTTGTAGAATTTGGTCTTTCGATTTACTGAATTTTTTCTCTACATGAATATCAGAAGTTCCAAGTACCATATGGATCATTGGATTTTCCGCATATTTGACGGCATTGTAGACGGAATCGATATCTGCTTTTACAGCACGTGCTAGCGCTGTAATCATAATATCACTTGTGTTCCCAACTTTTTGTGCAACTGCTTTGACTGCTTCAAAATCTCCTTGTGAAGAAGCAGGGAAACCAGCCTCAATAATATCCACACCTAATTTTTTTAGCTGCTGTGCAATTTCTACTTTTTCATATAGGTTTAATTTTGCTCCTGGTACTTGCTCACCATCACGTAATGTTGTATCGAATACCCAAATTTTTCTGCTCATTTATTAAACACTCCTTCTGTTTTAGTCAAATAAAAAAACCCATCTCTATCACTTGTATAGAGACGAGTTTATGCTCGCGGTACCACTCTAGTTGACCTTCACCTTACAGAGAAAGCCCTCTTATTGACAGCTATCACTGTCTATCCTGTTAACGGAGGAATCCGACATCCCTTACTATATGTTCAGGGAGTAGCTCATGGATGAGTTCAAAATGTCTGTCTACCGATTTGCACCACCCATCGGCTCTCTTAAAGTACAGTATCATTTCTACTATTTCCAATCTAGGCTTGAAATGTGTTATTGAAAGCAATAATACTGCGATATTATCAATTTGTCAACAATATTCTAAAAATTTATTCTTTTCAGGTAAGTGTACAGTAAAAAACCCACTAGCTTCTATGCAAAGAAATAGTGGGTTTGGATGCTTTAAAGTTCTTCTACTTGAAAGCGAGACATTTGATGTTGTAAATCTTCAGCCATATGGGATAGAGCTGTAGCAGATGCCGCAACCTCTTCGATTGTTGCCAATTGTTCTTCTGCAGCAGAGGCGACATTTTGCAAATTAGAAGACGAATTTTGGGCAATCGCTTTAATTTCATCGAAGGAAGCATAAATTTGTTCAGCACTTGCCGACATTTCTTCAGAGACAGTCGTTGTCTCTTGAATTTGCTGTGAGACTTGTTGGATAAGCTCAACAATTTTAAAGAAGCCTTCTTCCGCAGTTTTAACAACCTGCATACCAACTTGTACTTCTTTTGTTCCTGTATTAATTACTGTGACGGCATGTGTAGTGCTATGTTGAATTTCAGAAATAAGGGTAGCAATTTGCCCAGCGGAGTTTTTCGATTGCTCGGCTAGTTTCTTTACTTCTTCCGCAACAACTGCAAAGCCACGCCCATGATCTCCTGCTCGTGCAGCCTCGATTGCTGCATTTAAGGCAAGTAAATTGGTTTGCTCTGCGATATCTGTAATAATCGTGATAATATTTCCAATTTCCGCAGAGTGACTACCTAAATTTTTGATGACATTGGCTGACTCTAAAACAGCTGTATGAATCGTGTTCATTTGTGTAATAACATGCTGTAGAGATTCGTTTCCAATATTTGCTTCTTTGCTTGTTGCATCAGCCAGCTCAGCAACAGCCGCAGTTGTAGAAGCTAAATGCTGGATGCCCTGAGTCATATTTTTCATTGCTGTTGCACTATCTGCTGCTTGTTGTACTTGCGCTTCAGAGCCACTTGCGACCTCTTGTAAAGACGAAGTGATATGCTCCGTTGCATGGATAGTTTGGTCAGCACTAGCCGTTAGCTCAGCAGCAGAGGCGCTTACTTGAAATGTATTGGAGCGTACACTCGTTAGAAGTTCTCTTAAATTATGCGTCATTTGGTTGAAGGCATTTCCTAATTCCCCAACCTCATCGCGATTTTTAATGCGAATTTGCTGTGCAGTTAAATCACCTTCAGCCATTTTGATAGCTGCTTTGGACATGCCTTTGATAGGACGGGAAATAATCGTGCCCATAACAAAAGCAATAATCATACTGACAACGATTGCTAGTATACCTAATCCAATCATTTGCGTTTTAATCACTTGGATTTGCTTTGTCGTATCTGCAATTTTTTTATCTAAATATTCTTGCTGATAATCGATTAAATTTTTCACACGCTCATCGAATTTCTTAATAATGATGCGTCCTTGTGTACTATCTATTTTCTCGTATTTTTCCATTTCTCCATTTGCTTTTAAATCAAACATGCGATCAGCAAATTGTTGGACTTCCTGCTCACTTTTACTAACAGCTTCTAGTGCTTCCAGTGCCTTTTGTGAAGTCAAGGATGTTTGTAAAGATTCTACCTTCTGAATGAATTCTTCCCGAGAATCTTTATTGCTTTTAAAGTTTTGGTCATTCCCAAGTAACAAGTACCCTCTTAAGGACACAAGCTCTTGTTTTGCAATGACACGTAATTCCTGAATGGCAATTGAATTATTCGTTTGTTCCTCAAGTAGTGTTCGATAAGTTGCATTGACAGCACTTAGTTGTCGAATATTTAACCCTACCATACTAACTAATACTAAAATAACAACTAAAAATCCAAGTAGTAATTTTTTATAAATAGTGAAGCGCATTGTTGCAAAACCCCTTCTTAGGTGATTTGTTGAAAATGTTCCAAGCATAAATACCCTATAATTATTTATATCAGATTATATGAAATTTACAAAGTATTATGAGTAATTTTACTTTACATAGTAGCTGAAAAAATAGGAAAATGTTATTATATGTTATTTATACAGTGAAATTTGAAAAGGAATGATAATATGTATAGACCAGTTTTAAAGCTACCACAAACAAAGGCTGAAAAAATAGGTAACTATATTGGTGGCGGATTATTTATCCTATCTATTTTATATATGATTTATATGTGGGAGGATTTACCTACAAATATTCCGATGCACTTTGATGGTGCAGGAGAAGTGGATCGTTGGGGTTCTAAATGGCAGTTATTAATTTTACCTGCGATTGGGCTTATTTTATGGGTAATGATGGCGTTATTTGAAAAAATGCCACATATTCATAATTATCCAGAACGATTAAATGAAAAAAATGTAGAGCGATTTTATTTAAATAGCCGAAAATTATTAAATGAAGTGAAAAATTTTTGTCTTATTTTATTTGCTGGAATTTCTGTTCAAACAATTCGTATTGCTATGGAGAAAACGGATTCTCTTGGATGGTGGTTCCTGCCAATTGTCATCATCGGCACAGCTATTCCAGTGATTAAATGTTTGATTGTTTCATCTAAAATCAAATAATTTGGTCTAGATGATCTAAGTAAAGACAGGCAAAGGGGAAGAGAAATGGCAGTTACTTTAGTCAAACATGATTTGAAATATGCAGAAGCTATGCATGCATTGACATCCATGCCACAGGTACGGGAGGCATTGGGATTACCCGTAGGCAAAGTGGAAGATACAATGAATTTTATTAAACGTGAGTGTGTGGACGAAGAAGCTGGGAAGACCGTGCCACGGGTTGTTTTGGATGAAGAGGGGCAGCTAATTGGCGTGACAGCCTTAATGTTTATTGACCAGCAAAAAAAGAGCTGTCATATTGGCTCATGGCTCGGTTATGAATTTTGGGGAAAAGGCTACAATCTTGAAGCGAAAATAGCTATTTTAGATATCGCGTTTTTTGAATTAGGGCTTGAGCGTGTTTTTGCAGGCGCTCGAACGGTAAATATTCGCTCGCAAAAAGCGCAGGAGAAGCTACCCTTTATTCAGCTAATGGTTGAAGCTGATTTTCCTGAGGAGCATGCTTGGCTAGAAACGAAAGAGAGACAGCCCTGTGTATTAAATGTTTTCGAGAGAGTGGATTTTGTACAATATCGTACAACGGTTGAACTGGTCAAAGGATCGAGAGAAGACTATTTATCTTATTTACTATTAGCTGATGAGGATGAAGAAATAGTGCGTCAGTATATGCATAGCGGGGAGCTATATGCCATAAAATGTGGTGAACAAATAGCAGGTGTGGCATTGCTGTTGGCATTGTCTGACGAAGTTGTGGAATTAAAAAATATAGCGATTTTGCCAAAATATCAAGGCAAAGGAATTGGTAAGGTCGTTATCAATATACTAACAAATTTGTGCCAATCGCAAGGTTATCGAATATTGCAAGTCGGCACAGCAAATTCCAGTATCGATAATATTGCTTTTTATCAAAAGGCAGGATTCCGAATGGAACGAATTGAAAAGGATTTTTTCAGTAGCTATGCAGAGCCGATTTATGAACATGGGATTCGGGCTTATGATATGTTATATTTTTCGAAAAAATTGTAATTAAAAAGTCGGTTACACATCAACATTTTGGCGTGAAACCGACTTTTTATCATTTAGACACCATGCAACAGAGCCATTAGTTTTTCTTTTGAATGTAAAAAATCGTCCAATGTATAACGGTCTAACACAGCTAAATAAGCCTGTAATGCCTCAGAGAGAACGCCTTTTAACTGACATTCTGGTGCTATTTTGCAAAGATTGTTCTCTTTATCAAAGCACTCTACAAGATGAAAGTCTTCCTCTGTTTGTCGTACAATTTGACCAATACTGATGGTTTTAGGATCGATAGCTAAACGAATACCGCCACCACGCCCACGAATTGTTTCGATATAGCCAAGTAAGCCAAGTTGGTGTGTGACCTTCATTAGATGGTTTTTCGATATATTATAAGCATCCGAAATTTCTTGAATGGTTGATAGCTGGTCATTTTCCTTTGCACCTAAATAAATGAGTGTGCGCAAAGAATAGTCTGTATATAATGTTAGTCGCATCATCATACCTACTTTCTATAATCAGTATAACACTTTTCTTTTGCAATATGAGGTACAACTAACCAAATAACATAAAGTCTATAAAAGATAAAATTATTGGTTTGATGTACGTGTTTTTCTTAATTCTAAGGACAATCTACTTTCATAGCTTACTGTTGCCGTAATCTATTTAAGATCACAATAAATAATCCATGCTATAATGAAAAGGTTTAGATTAATTGCCACTGTATCCACTTTGTGTCATATTATTAAGAAAGGAGAGAGTCACCATGGAGATATTTAAAAGACAGAGTAACATCCCTTTATATAAACAAGCATATTCTTGGATGAAGGAAAAAATTTTGAATGGAGATTGGGAACCTGGTAAGCAAATCCCGCCAGAGCCTGTTCTTAGTGTAGATTTAGGAATAAGCAGGCAAACATTAAGGCAGGCAATGCAAATGTTGATTAATGAAGGCTTTCTATATAGACAACCTGGAAGAGGAACTTTTGTGCAGTATTCAAAATCAAATTATCGTCTGTCTTATTTATACAGCTTTTCCGAGCAAATGAGGGAGTTAGGAAAAGAACCTTCTTCAAAAATTATAGACATTAAAACAAATTATAGACCTAGTGATGCTATTGCAAATAAATTGATGCTCAAGGATACTGGAAGAGTTCATAAGATTGTTCGTCTGCGGTTAGCCGATGGTCAGCCTATGTCGATTGAAAGAGTCTATATAGATGTCAATTTATGTCCAGATTTACATACAAAAGATCTCGATAGATTGTCTTTATACACTATATTGGAAAATGAATATAAACTACAAATTAAACATGGAGACATTTCTCTACAAGCAACTATGGCTGATGAAGAGCAAGCTGCTTTATTACAAATTCCATCTGGTAGTCCTCTTTTGTATATGAAATGTCTAACATTCTTACAAAATCAGCGACCCGCTTTTTTAACACTTGCTCGGTATCCATATGATAAATATTTATTTACTATTAGTATGCCCCGTAAAAATGAGGAAAATTAGTTACATCATTGCAAATTGCTCCTTCTAAGCACTTTCTCCACGCTCTGTAAAATAAAAGAAGAAGGTTGAACTACATCTCCAATTGTTAGGTATACCATCTAACAATTGAAGGTGTATTTTTTTATGACTAAATTTAAAGACTAAAAATGAAATCGCTTTATTTTTTGTATTGACAGAAAATTAAATAATTAGTATTATGAGTGTACAAAGTTTGTACGTACAAACTTTGTATGTACACAAAGGGAGGGATGTTGGGTGAAAAACATTGCTATTCTCGGTAGTAGTGGAGGGAATTTATATAATTTAGGAGGGAAAGAGCCAGAAAAATTACTTGGGGAAATTTTAAATCAAATGGATAGTGCGGGGTTTAATGTATCGGCAATTCAATTTATTGCTGCAGAAGTTTCTATGGATAAAGCAAAGGACTCTACGAAAGCAGGTATTTTTTTGTGGGATGAGTCAAAAAGGTGTCCAGTTAAGACTTATAATGGTTTGCTAAAAGATACAAATGATGAAGTAGCTGTGACTGATAAAAGAATCGCAGAGAAAATCAGAAATGATGAAATAGATGGTCTTATTACTATGAGTATTGATCCTGTCGGCGCCAATAAAGAAGCTATCTTAGCAGCAATTGAGAAAAAGATTCCTATCGTTGGAACGGGTGGTACATCAATGGCCATGATTAGTTCAAAGGGTGGAAATGTAATTGCTACATCAGGGACGACAGGAACTACGAATCGCACAAGAGCTGTATCTTTCATCACGTCACTTAGTAAATATTGGGGTCATAAATTTCAACCTTCTTTTAATAGCACTGCTGGTGACAGCACGGCCAATCCAAAGGGAAATCCTTTTAAGGCAATTAATTTAAAAGGAATTATGCAGGCTTCAATGCCTGGCTTTATTGCAATGGCGATTATACTGGCAGCTAGTCAAATACCAGCATTAGAGGATTTCAATAATATTTTTGAAATCATGTTGAAAGCGCTTCCTGTTATATTAGCTGCTATCGCTGCTAAACAAGTTTCTGATCTGGATGAAATATCGATTGTAGCAGGAGTCATTGCAGGAACCTTATCCATCGAAGGTGGGATTATTGGTGGAATCATTGGAGGGATTGGAGCAGGTTTATTAGTTAGATTCCTATTTGCAAAATCTGTTCAATGGCGTTTCCCGATGACTACAGCGAATATCATTGCAGGTGGCTTTGGTGGATTAATTTCAGGATTAATTGTTTATTATCTAGTTGCGCCATTCGCTCTTCAAGCAGGGAACTTTATAAAATTTGCAATTAATAGTGCTGTGGAATTTAATCCTTTGCTTGCAGGTACACTGGCAGGTATTTTGATTTGGCCTGCAATTTTAGGTGGTGTTTATCATGCAGCAATCCTACCTATTGTATTGTTAGAAATGGAAAAGACAGGTAATAGCTTTTTGGGGTCAATTGATATGGTTGGTTTGGTAATGGTGGCTGCAGGCATTAACTTAGCTAATATTATTGCACCTAGAGATAAAGGAGAAGCGGCGGTAGCGACACCAGGATTCCTAATAAATATTGGATTTGGCACATTTGTTGAATCCGCCTATCCATTTATGTTTTCCAACAAGTTAGTTTTTCTAGGTTCTTTATTTTCAGCTGCTTTTGGAGGCGCGCTTGTTGGATATTTTAATATTCGTGGAACAGCCTATGTTCCTGCTTTTATGAGCCCTCTGTTATCAAATAATATGACAGGGTTAATTATTGCCATGTTAGGTAGTCTACTATGTGCCTTTATTATTACTTTAATTGCGAATAAGGCCAGTAAAAAGCAAGCAAGTCAAATAAATAAAGAAATATCTAATCAAAATGTGTAATGAAATAAAAATAGGAGAGTGAATGATAATGTTTAAAGGTGATATGATTAAAAAAAGAGAACAAGCTATTGTTAAAGTATGGAGTGCTATTGAGGAACATGGTGGTCAAACTTTATTAAGTACAGGTATTACAGGAGATGACGCTCGTTTAGCAAAAGCAGTGGTAGAAAGCGGTGTTAAATTATTAGAACCAAACCATCCAGCGCTTGCTCTTGCTAGAGGTCATAAGGGTGTTACAACAATGCACGATGCTGAAAATATTCGTCATGAAATTGATATTCATGAAATGGCAAAAGTTGTTCGTGGAGTCCGAAACACAATAGGAAGAGATCCTTATATCACTGTAGGTATTCCTGGAGGTTTCACAGAAGTGATTCCTGTTGAGCTGACGGATAAAGATTTTATGTTAATGTCCCATTCAGGTGCTGATGGTCTTCATACACATAAATCTAACTTTGAGGATCTTGAAGAATTGGTTGAAAAAGCTCATAAATATGGTTTAACGGTGGATGCTTATATTGGTCATCCTGATGACTTGCATACTTTTGGTATTCCAGCACGTACGCCAGAAGAAGTTGCACAAGTTGCTAAAAGAATGGAAGAAATCGGTGTTGATATGATTGGTTTGATGACGGGTATGAGTTATGAAGGAGTTGGCGCTGGTGAAATACCAAGTATTATTAAAGAAAGACTGCATGCACTAGTTTCAAGCGTTAAAGTGCCAACTTTAGCTGAAGGTGGTATTAATATCGAAAACTCTAAAGCTTTTAGAGAGACAGGTGTTCATATATTAGTAGTAGGTACTGCTATTGACGATATGGTGAAAACAGCGGCTCAAGAAGCGGTTTCACATTTTATCAATCAAAAAACAAAGGAAGCACTTAGTAAATAATAAATGATTAAGAGCTTTAAATGAAGGAGGCAATACGCTTCCTTCATTTTTTAATACCTGAAAGGGGAGAGAGAAGTTGTTTAAGAAAATTATTTTTGATTTGGATGGGGTATTTTTTAGTGAAGAGAAATACTTCGATACGGCTGCTTTCACTATAAATGAGTTATTGTGCAACAAGAATTATTTAAATCTTTGTCGAGAATCAATGTTTTTAAAGCAGCAAAGTAATGTAATTAGAAATCGAATATTTAATCATGAACAAAATTTATTATTCTTAAAGGATCGGGGTATAAACAATAACTGGGATGTCGTTTATCTTTTAGTATCATTTCAAATTCTGCAAATTTTGAGAATGGAATTTCAAAATTCTAAAGACAAAGTAACAAAACTAATTAATAAGGGAATAACCACTGATTTTGTGAATGATCTTCAAGATATTTGTAAAAACAAACTTGATTCTTTTGATTTCTCTTCCTTCAATGAAGAATTAAAAAATACACATTATGAAGGGAATGAATTAATTCAAGTTTTCAATGATTTTATTTATGAAGAATTTGGCGTTAAGAAACAATTTTTCAATTTAAGAGATAGTTTATGGAGTCTAGGTCAAAACGTATATCAAGAAATATTTCATGCATCTTTCAAGAATCGAGAAGAACAGTTATTAGTTAATCATAATGTTCTTCTACAAGGACTGAACCGATTAAGAAAAGAAAACATATTATTGGGTGTCGCTACAGGAAGACCGAAAGAAGATGTCGAATATGCATTTCAAAAATATGATTTAATGAGTTATTTTGATGCAAATAGTATTACGACGATGACAGATATACTTGAAATTGAAAAGAATTTCTCTCAGTATGCCCCATTAGGGAAACCTAATCCTTTTCCTTATATCAGAAGTATAGCAGGTTCACAGAAGCCTCTAGAAATTTTATTGGATTTAAAACAACATAATGAAGACTTCTCAGGGGTTTGGATTATAGCGGATTCTGTTGCTGATATGATGTGTGCAAGGGAATTAAATTGCAGCTTTATTGCTGTTCTAACTGGAAAAACTAGCAGAAATAAATTTGTTCAATTGGGAGTATTCCATATTTTTGAAAGTGTAGAAGACTTTTTTTTCAATTTTGAGAGTTTAAGTTAAATATAAATGTCACTGTCTACTTCTTAAGCTCAAAGAGAATCCTTTCTCTTGAGCTTAAGCTTTTCAAAAGTTAGATTCGATGTAGAAGGAAAAATGTAGGAGTGTACAAAAGGTGTATTTTAAATACATGAATTATGTCTAATTTGTTAAAGATGTATTTTAAATATTGCTTTAAAGAAATAGAAGCGTTATATTGTAATCACGAAAGGGTGGTAAACAATATGTTAAAACAAGAAACAATTCAAATTATTAAAGCAACAGTACCAGTATTAGAAGTCCATGGTTTAGAAATTACAAGGACTTTCTACAAAAATATGTTTCAATCACATCCTGAATTATTAAATATTTTTAACCACACAAACCAAGAGCAAGGTCGTCAACAAACAGCATTAGCGAATACAGTCTATGCTGCGGCAGTGCATATTGAAAATTTAGAAGCCATTTTACCAGCAGTGATGCTGATTGCACACAAACACCGTAGTTTAGGTATTTTACCAGAGCATTATCCGATTGTTGGAGAAAATTTATTAAAAGCGATTAAAGAAGTATTAGGTGACGCAGCAACAGATGAAATTATTAATGCTTGGGCAGAGGCATATGGAGTTATTGCGGATGTCTTTATCCAAGTGGAAGAAGAGTTATATCAAAAAGCAGAAAACAATGGTGGCTGGCGTTTATTTAAACCATTGAAAGTAGCGAAAAAAGTAGTAGAAAGTGAGCTTGTTACATCTGTTTATTTTGTGAATGAAGATGGTTCAGCACTACCTTCCTATGAGCCAGGTCAATATATTAGTGTACGAGTAAAAGTGCCAGGTGAGGAATATTTAATGAATCGCCAATATACATTGTCACAAGCAAGTGCAGAGGATGGTTACCGTATTTCTGTGAAACGTGAAAATGAACACACACCGAATGGTAGAGTATCAAACTACATTCACGATACATTGCAAGTTGGCGATTTAGTAGATGTGAGTGTGCCAGCAGGTCAATTTGTCTTGCAAGAAACGACTGCACCGATTACATTTGTCAGCGGTGGGATTGGTGTAACACCATTAAACAGTATGCTACAGTCATTACAAAATGATGCTACGAATGCAGTGAACTTTATCCAATGTGCACGCAATGAAAAGGTAGTAGCATTTAGTGAAGCTATTCAAGAAAAAGTGGATGTTTTGCCAAACGCAACATATACAGCACTGTATTCCGATGCAGATGAGTTAATTACGAAAGAGCTATTAACGGAAAAAGTGGCGGATAATGCAGATGTTTATGTATGTGGACCAGTTGGCTTTATGGAAGCAGTCATCAAAAATTTACGTGAAATCGGTGTGCAGGATGACAAAATTCATTATGAATTCTTTGGTCCATCTATGCAATTAGCTAAATAAAATAACGTGAAATACGTCCCTGTTATGAGTAACAATTATTCATAGCAGGGATTTTTTGTGGAATGAACTATTTTATACCTCTAAATGAACACAAGAAATTTCACATCGACAATGAGTGCACAAATCGAAATGGAGATTGGTCCTAATCGCTGTACAGTGAGATAATAAAGGTAGCTTGTAAAGAATGTCATAGGAAGGTGTATAGTAAAATTTGTTATACTAGTGTGAATAGGAGGTGGCTATGTTGATTGTAGTGAAATTTTTCATTCAAGTAATGGTGATATCGGGTTTCATTTACTTTGTGAGCGGGCGGTTAATTGGTTCAACGATTAATTTTGGACGACGTATATTGTCAGTTATTATTAGTGTGTCATTGACATCCTTTGTGTATTGGTACTCCTATTTGCGTCATACGAATTTTTTAAAAGAATCCATGGTACAAACGATTACTGAAGTGAGTACCCTTGTTTGGATTGGTAGTATGCTCTTAATTTCAATGTTATTATACCTTGTTTTTGAGCTTTTTGATCCGAGTGGTATTACGGCGAGTAATCAACGAAATGGTCAAAAATCCTTTGTGTTACGTCTTAGGAATTATTGGCGACAGCAAAAACGTTTGCGTCAAGTATTGAAGATTGCTGTGACGAATGGTGTGGTGCAAACCATTAAATATACAAGACAGCGGGAAAATGAAAGAGAGCTGGCCATTGCCTTCCGAAAAACGTTAGAGCAATGTGGAGGAATTTTCATCAAGTTTGGTCAAGTATTATCGACGCGGAAGGAATTGTTTTCTCCTATTTTCATAGATGAATTGGAGCGTCTACAGCATAATGTACAGCCATTGCCACATGAGCAAATATCGCAAATTTTAAATAATTCACTACTTCATTCGGAGGATAAGGTATTTGCAAGTTTTCGTAAAGATCCAATTGCAGCTGCATCTATTGGTCAAGTACATCGTGCTCGTTTGAAAAATTATGATGAAGTCGTTGTCAAGTTGCTACGCCCTGAAGTAAAGAGCTTTATGCGAGATGACCTTGCTATTTTAGAGGAGTTTGCCAATTGGTTAACAAGCAAATCTACTTGGGCAGCTTCACTTGGTTTTCGTGAGCTGGCGATGAGTTTTGCAGATGGGCTACGGGAGGAAATCCATTTAGATATTGAAGTACGCAATACGATACAAGTGACAAATGCGTTGAAGAGCAGTGACTATAAGGTACGAATTCCGAAAGTTTATACGGAATACAGTAATGAAAATATTATTGTGATGGAATATGTACGTGGGAAAAGTGTTGCAGAAGGGACAGGGGAATTCCAACGTTTACATGTGGAGCGTCAAGTATTTGCTCGTACGATTTTATATTCCTTTTTTGAGCAAATGCTGTTTTCGGGCATTTTTCATGCGGACCCACACCCAGGAAATATTTTAATTGATGAAGTAGATGGCACGCCTATTTTATTGGATTTTGGGGCAGTTGGTCGTCTAGGGACAACACAACAAGAAGGGTTAAAGCTGTTCTTAATGGGCATTCAACTGAATGATGTAAATACACTATATGATGGTTTAATGTTGTTGGTTGAAAATGCCGATGATGCAGATAGAGCAAGGATGGAACAGGCGATTAACCAAATTTTACTGAAAATTTCCTATGTGGATCGGATTCCAACAGAGGAGCTAATTTATTCATTGTTTACGGTCGTGCGTGAGTTTGGGCTTACTTTTTACCCAGCCGTTGCTTTAGCTTTGCGTTCCTTAGTGACATTGGAGGGAACATTGCGAGTAATTGATTCTCAGTTTGATATTTTTACAGAGGCGAAGGAATTTTCTTCTACGTATATGCGAACATCTTTCTTAAAGCCATTTAAGGAACCAAGAGCGACGAAGGCACGTTTAGAGGAAGAGCTATCGATGCTGATTCCGACATTGCGCAAAATGCCTAGACGTGTGGACCAGTTAATTCGACGTGTAGAAAGCGGTAAAATTATTTTACATCATGATGTCTTTTCAGATGAACAAAATGCACGTTTTATTAGCCATCTATTTGCACGTTTTGTGTTATTACTTGTAGGTATTACATTTGGTATTATTTCAGTTGCTTTATTGGCAATATCTCAATTTATCCATGACTCTTACGCTGTGTATTTGAATACAGCAGCCTATTTAGGTTTATTTTTATGTGCAATTTTATTAGTGCGCTTATCGATTCAAGCCTTACGTTCCATGAAGCAGTAAAAGTGACATGAAATATTACGAAAGTATTACATGAATTTGTGTTGGAATTGCACAATAAATGAAAATGGTCGTTAAATATAGAGAAAAAATGTATTTTAGAGAATTAATTCGCAGTTTATAAATATTACAAAAATATTTCATCCTTTACTAAAAGGTTAAAAACGGATGAAATAGTATAAAAGTTATGTTATTAGTGTTAAACTTTAAAAGGTTAATTCAAACATGAATATATAGTAATTGTTCCAATATACAAACAGACATGATAAAAGTGAAATTGATGGATGAAGGAGAATGACATAACGTGAGTAAACGCAATAAGTGGCGTAAGTCCATAGTGCTTTCATTAGCACTAGCTGGTGGCTTACTATTTAATACAGTTCAACCAACAGTAGTAGCACATGCAGAAGAAACATCACAGCAAATGATTGATAAAAAGGCAAAAATCGATGCTGAAATTAAAAAGTTACATGAAGAGCTAACAAAGCTTGAGCAAGAAATTGAGGCAAAGGTAAAATCCTTTAATCAAGTACAGGCTGAGATTGCAGAAGTGGATGCTAATATTGTCGAAACACAAAAACGTATTGAGCAACGTTCAGTTATTTTAAGCGAACGTATGGCAGCTTACCAAGCACAGGATGATACTGTAGGCGTTTATTTAAGCGTTATGCTTGAAGCGAAGAGCTTTGCTGATTTAATGGACCGTGTCGTAGCGGTAAAAACATTAATGGATGCTGACCAAGAGTTAGTGAATCAGCAAGAAGCAGATAAAGCAAGTCTAGAGCAACAAAAAGCATTATTAGATGAAAAACAAAAAGAGTTACAAAAACAATTCCAAGAGCTACAGCAACAAGAGAGCGATATGGAAGTGAAAAAAGCAGAAAATGAAGCGAAATCACTTGAATTAAAAGCTCAAATTGCAACGAAGCAAGAGGAGGAGCGCTTAGAAGCACAGCGTAAAGCAGCTGAAGAAGAAGCGGCACGTCTGCGTTCATTACAAACAGCGAAACCTGCTGGCTATCATGGTGCATTCGGCTCTGGTGCAGGTACAGCCTCTTCAGGTGATGCGATTTCGACTGCTAAACAATTCCTTGGTCGTGGCTATGTATGGGGCGGTAATAACCCATCAACAGGCTTTGATTGCTCAGGTCTTGTCCAATGGTCATACAAACAAGCGGGCGTATCATTGCCACGTTCATCATCACAACAATATTCTGCAACACAGCGCATTTCAGCGAGCGAAGCACGTGTAGGTGACCTTGTATTCTTTAGCTATGGTGCAGGTATTTCACACGTAGGTATTTATTTAGGAAATAACACAATGATTAACGCTCAAAATCGAGGCGTTGTTGTGGAATCTCTTGACTGGTGGAATCAATATTTAGTTGGCTTTGGCCGTATTCAATAAGTTAGACGGTTGACGAAATCAAAAAGTTACCTTTGCAAAAGAAAAATTTGCGAAGGTAACTTTTTTGTTATATTAAATTTTAAAGTTGAATTTGATGATACCTGTTTCTTTTAAGGCGATAAAGAAAATAATCACGAATGGACCTACAAGTAAGCCCATAACACCGAATAATTGAAGCCCAATAAACATGGCAATTAAGGTAGGTAACGTAGATAAACCGATATGCTCTCCCATTAATTTAGGTTCAACTACTCGACGAATAATGAGTAAAATGGCGGCTAAAATGAATAGTTTAACGGCAATACCCACATTTCCTACAAGCAAATGATACAGTCCCCAAGGCGCTAAAATAATGATGGAGCCGAGAAAAGGAACAATATCAATTAACCATATAATAATGGTTAGGGTTATAGCGTATTTAGGTTGAATGAGCAATAGTCCGATGAGTGTCACAATACCGATAATCACACTTACTAATAAATGTGCCTTCCAATAACCGATAAAGGCATCTTTTAAACGGCTAGAAATTAGTTTTAATTTATTAGCTGTGTTTGGCTTTAAGTATTGATACGTTAATTGTTTGATTTTAGGTAAATCTAGCATAAATAAGAAAAGTGCAATCATGTAAACAAGAAGGTCGATAAAGAAGCTTGGGATTTTAGAGAAAAAGGCAGTTACCCGTGCATAGTTAAAGAAATCTAAAAAAGATACCTCCATTGTTTTAATGAAATCTGTTATTGTTTTTTGCAGAGATATACTCACTTCATGTGGTAAATTTTCTGTGTACTGTGAAATATTATTTTGAATGTTAAACCACATCAGAGACAGCTTTGAAATATAGTATGGAGAGTGCTTTGAAATGAATATAATTTGTGCCATTAGTTGTGTCACCGTGAAGTAGCAAACGATGGCGATAATAAGTGCGCTAACTGTATAAATAACAGTTACAGCCATCCTTCGAGACATCTTCCACCGACGTTTGAAGAACATAACAATCGGTTCTAAAAAGAAGGCAGTCAAACCTGCAACTAGAATGGGAATAGATACGGGAATAATAAAATAGACCGCTAAGAGAAATGCAATAATAAAAAAAGAGCGTAACAATAATTTCTTTGTATTGATTTTGTTCATTTATCCACCAACTTTACAAAAACTACAGTAAGTGTATCACAAATCCATTCTACCTTGGTGTCTGAACAATTTAATTTTTATTTACAAATAGTAGGGGGTATCTAAAGGCTTTTTTTATGTGAAAGGCAATAAAAATTTGTAGGTAAAAAAATTTATAAAGTTAAATTTTTTAACCAAATTTTAACCTTAGGGTGCTATAGTACGATTATAGGAGAGGATATCTGAAAATTCAGATTCACTCTGTTCATTCAACTCAAAAGAAAGGGAGGTGTATCACAATGATGTTTTTACCACCACCAACATTCCCACATAGTGGAGATAAAAAGCCTTTTGGTAGATAAGATGTCACAATGGGTCTGACTATTTTTAGTCAGACCTCTATTTGAGTATTAATAGAATTGTTATACATACATATAGGCAAAGGAGGTTGATATGGATGAGAATGTTTGAATGTCAGACAGAAGAGGACTATGAACGTTTTGCCGTGTTTTTCTTACAAAACCGAAATAGCTTTGATGATATGTATTCCATATTAGGCTCGATAGGGAGTTTGTACGCTATCATAGAGAGTTCGATTATCTTACTTGTTTGCAATAACGAAGGAGATGTTATTGCGGCTGTTAGCTATACGTTGAATCCACCAGACAATCCAAATATGGCATTGATTAATTGTGCATTACTCCAAAAAGAATATCAAAGCAGCTTGGTTTTTGTACAGGGCTTCTATCAAATGACACAGCATATCGCAGCCAATTATCCACAGGTGACAGAGGTACAATTTGAGGTGTATCGTCATCATTACTATATTCATAACCTTTACCAAAAATTTGCTTCTATTATTGCTGAAAAAGAAGGCGACTTTGGCATTCAAGATATTTTTGCAGTGGACTTCGCTACATTAACGAATTATTTACAGCGATTCTTTCGGAAAGAGAATCGTGCTAAAGGGGAGCAAGTTTAACTATATAGGAACCTGTCAAAATCCTCTTATACATTTAGAGGATTTTTTCTTTGCGAAACACTGTACAAACTGAAAATCTATGATAAGATGGAAAAGTTTTATCCCGTATTAACAGTCTGTATAAATCTGATTGGTGAAACTTGCAATTAATGAAGGATTAGGAATCAGAAACCAATTGAAGGTTCACTTTATAAGTGAGAGGAGTGATAGCGTTGTCGATAGACGAGGGGCATAAAGAAAAGAAATTGAGTTTATTCCATTTAACATGGCCGATTTTTTTAGAAGTATTTTTATTTATGTTGATGGGCTTAGCAGATACGTTTATGCTAAGTGCATTATCTGATAATGCCGTGGCAGGCGTTGGAACAGCCAATCAATATATTCATATTGCAATTTTAATTTTAGAGGTAGTAGGAAATGGTGCGGCAATTGTTGTTGCGCAATATATCGGCTCTAAACGATTTATTGAAGCAGCTAAAATTTCAGCATTAGCGATTACTATGAACATTGTTCTTGGCATACTGATGAGCGCATTGTTCTTGATTTTCTCAGGTCATTTAATGAAAATGATGAATTTGAAGGGCGAAGTTTTACAATATGCGCAAAGTTATTTAGTCATTATCGGGAGCTTCATTTTCCTACAAGCAATTATCAATGCATTGGCAGCGATTATTCGTGTACATGGTTGGACGAAGCAAACAATGTA
The DNA here is from genome assembly GCF_026012395.1 of Lysinibacillus piscis. Lineage (GTDB taxonomy): Bacteria > Bacillota > Bacilli > Bacillales_A > Planococcaceae > Lysinibacillus > Lysinibacillus piscis. Next base: position 102,747 of record NZ_BRZA01000003.1, on the reverse strand, counting down.
TGTGTCATTAGGTATGAACGTTTTGCATGTTGTGCTTAATTACGGTTTGATTTTTGGGAACCTTGGCTTGCCACAATTAGGTGTGCAAGGTGCAGCAATTTCGTCTGTTATTAGTCGTGGAGTGGCTGTCTTAATCTTTTTCTGGCTATTATATCAGGCATTAGAAGTGAAGATAAAGCTACACAACTACTTTACTTATTCAAAGGACTATGTGCGAAAAATATTAAATATTGGCTTGCCATCTGCCTTTGAACAGGTACTTTATCAATTTTGTCAAATTGTCTTTTTATATTATGCTACGTATATTGGGGCAGAAACATTAGCTGCTAGGCAATATGCGATGAATATTTCGATGTTTACTTACTTATTTGCAATTGCGATTGGCATGGGGACGGCTATTATTATTGGGCGTTATGTAGGTGCTGGACAGAAGGATGAGGCATATCAGCAAGTATGGAAGAGTGTACGCTCAGCCTTTATTTTTACACTTAGTCTAGTAGCTGTTGTCACAATATTCCGTAAGCAATTAATGGGGGTTTTCACAGATAATCCTGAAGTAATTGCGATTGGTGCATCTGTATTAGTTTTGAGTGTATTGTTAGAAACAGGAAGAACGATGAATATTGTTATTATTAATTCCTTACGTGCGTCAGGTGATGCGAGATTTCCTGTTAAAATCGGCTTTTTATCGATGGTTTGTATGAGTTTGCCTCTAGGTTACTTATTCGTCTTTGTGTTGGATTGGGGCTTAGTAGGTATTTGGTTAGCGATTTCAGCAGATGAATGGCTACGATCAATTATCATGTACTTTAGATGGAAAAGTCGTAAATGGGAACGTTATGCACTTGTTTCACCGACTGAGCAAAAGGAGGCGCAATAATGGGAGCACTTTCAAAGCGAGCAATGGGCGCTCTATTAATGCAACAGCATCTATCATTATTTGCTTGTCCGATTTGTCAGCAAAAGATGCTAGTAGAGCAACAAAGTAGACTAGTATGCGCTAACAATCATTCATTTGATATAGCAAAGCAAGGCTACATTAATATGCTGACATCAATGGCAAATTCTAAATATAGTAAAGAGCTATTTGAGGCAAGAAAGGTTGTTATTGATAGTGGGTTATACGATATAGTAGAGCAAAAAGTGTCGGAGTATATTGGGCATGTGAAAACAGTGTTAGATACAGGATGTGGTGAAGGCTCACATTTAGCGCGTATTATGGCACAAAAAGAAGCACATTGTATTGGGGTGGGTATTGATATTGCGAAAGAAGGGATATTGGCGGCCGCACGTCACTATCCAAAGCAAATTTGGTGTGTAGGGGATTTAGCTAAAAGCCCATTTGCACCAGCAAGCTTTGATGCGATTTTAAATATTTTATCTCCAGCTAATTATGATGAATTTAAGCGTCTGTCAACGCCAAATGGCTGTGTAGTTAAAGTAGTGCCACAAAGTCATTATTTACAGGAGCTACGAGCACAGTTATATGCAGATTCAGAGAAAGAACGTTACTCCAATGCACAAATTGTTGCTCGCTTTCAAGAAGCCTTCACAGATGTTGAAAGAGAGCGTGTCACTTATACTATGCCACTGGCGAGAGAGCTTGTGCCCGCATTGCTTGAAATGACACCAATGGGCTGGCATAAAAAAGAAGATACAGCGATTATCTTAGATGAAATTACAATTGATGTGGATATTTTGATAGGAAAATGATGTCTATTAACTTCCTAAATCAATTACGCCTTAGCGTCAGGTACATCCGCTAGGGCTTTATCTTGATTCAGTGGGCGTATGGACATCCACTGAAGAAAGTAAAGAATGTCTTCTTACACGCTGCGGAAGGAACCTTCTACTGAACTAAGATAATGCTTTGATTGCAGTATAGGAACCTTTTCGATTAAAATAAGAGTAATTATTGAATAAGGTAGGAAGAAAACGTGTATAAATTTATTGCAAATTTAGTAAAGATGATTTTGCGTATCAATGGTTCAAAGGCTTATGTTTATGATGAAAAAAATTTACCGAAAGAGGAAGGCTTTATTATTGCTTGTACACATACTGGTTACGTCGATATTTTAAACCTTGGTGTAGCTGTATATCCTCGTGAAGTTCATTTTATGGCTAAGAAACAATTATTCGATATCAAAGGGCTTGGTTGGTTAATTAAGAGACTGAATGCCTTTCCTGTGGATCGTGATAATCCAGGACCGAGTGTTATTAAAATTCCTTCCCAATTACTAAAGGAAGGGAAGGTTGTAGGCATTTTCCCTTCAGGTACACGTAATGCGGAAGGCTCCGATTTAAAGCAAGGGGCTATTACCATTGCACAATTAGCGAAAGCACCCATTGTACCAGCAGCATATGTTGGTGCACGTACAGCAGGCGAAGTGTTTAAGCGGGGTAAAGGTTATTTAATCTATGGCGAGCCTTTCTATGTAACAGGCAAAGGAAAGGAAGGCCGAGAAGAGTTTACACAGCACTTAGAAAATGAGTTAATTCGATTAACAGAAGAATTACAAAAACGTATAGTAGCTAAAAAATAAAAAGGTAGGCACTCAAAAGAAATTTTGGGTGCTTTCTTTTGAGGAGTGTATAGTGATGGTTCGAGTACTTTTTGTATGCTTGGGCAATATTTGTCGTTCACCAATGGCAGAAGCCGTCATGCGTCATGTGATTGAGCAGGAGCAGTTAACAGATAAAATCGAGGTAGATTCAGCTGCAACCAGTGCTTGGCATATTGGAGCACCACCGCACAAGGGGACACAGCAAAAGCTAAAGGAATATGGGATTTCTACAAAGGGCATGCAAGGGCGTCAATTGCAGTATGCCGATTTTGAGCAATTTGATTATATTATTGGTATGGACGATAGTAATATTCAAAATATCCGTACGATGCTAGGACAAGCTGATTCATCGAAAATTTTCCGTTTTCTTCATGACCAAGATGTACCTGATCCATATTACACAGGAGATTTCCAAGAAACGTATGAGCTTGTATTAGCGGGGTGTACAACATTATTGGAGAAAATCAAGCAGGAACATCTATAACTTTTTTTTCGTAGTAAATTGGTGTATAATTCTACAGTATTTAAGCGTTATATGAAATGAATTGACTTTGAAAGAGAGTGGAAATAATGGGTCGTAAATGGAATAATATCAAAGAAAAAAAAGCGTCTAAAGACCAAAGCACGAGTCGTATTAATGCAAAATTTGGTCGTGAAATTTATGTGGCAGCAAAATCAGGCGAGCCAGATCCAGAGTCAAACCGTGCGTTAAAAGTTGTACTTGAACGAGCAAAAACATACAGTGTACCAAAACATATTATTGAAAAAGCGATTGATAAAGCAAAAGGCGGCGGTGACGAAAACTTTGATGAGCTACGCTACGAAGGCTTCGGACCAGCAGGCACAATGGTAATTGTTGATGCGTTAACAAATAACGTTAATCGTACAGCTTCGGATGTACGTGCAGCATTTGGTAAAAATAACGGGAACATGGGTGTCAGTGGCTCTGTTGCTTATATGTTCGACTCAACAGCTGTTATCGGTTTAGAAGGTAAAACAGCGGACGAAGTGTTAGAAATTTTGATGGAAGCAGATATCGATGCTCGTGATATTTTAGAAGAAGATGAGACGGTTATTATTTATGCAGAGCCAGATCAATTCTTTGCGGCACAAGAGGCATTAAAAGCAGCAGGTGTAGAAGAATTTACAGTAGCTGAACTATCAATGCTGCCACAAACAGAGGTTGCTTTAACGGGCGACGATATTGCGAAATTTGAGAAGTTAATCGATGCGTTAGAGGACTTGGAAGATGTACAAAATGTTTTCCATAATGCAGATTTAGGTGAATAATGAATAAGACAGCCAGTAGCGAACTATCGTTACTGGTTTTTCTTTTTGAGAGGACAAGAGGATATCCCGTTGCGGGTGAACGCTTTCTACAGACATGGCCTCAACTAATTTATTTCGGCTCGTGTTGTTCCTAATGTAGTCTATCAAATGGTAAGTACAAAATTTTGTGTTGACCCGAAAAAGTTTTTAGAAATTTGTAACGAAACGATGATTTTTTAGATATATAGCTTGAAAGGAGGTATCACATTGGGAGAGCTCACTGAAATTTATGAACAATATGCGGATAGTGTATTCAAATATTTGATGGTTCTTTGTAGTAATAAAGACGTTGCAGAAGAATTAACACAAGAAACCTTCTATCAGGCTGTTCGTTCCATCGACAATTATAATGGTGAATGTAAAATGTCCGTTTGGCTATGTCAAATTGCAAAGCATACATATTATAAATACGTGGATAAGCAAATGAAACAACCGAATCAACCACCTTCACTGAGCTATTTTCCCTCAGCTGAAAGTCATCTTATCGAAAATGAAAATAAACTGGTACTTTATCGAACCATTCATTTATTAGATGAGCCATATAAAGAAATTGTATTGTTACGCATACTTGGTGGCTTAAGTTTTAAGGAGATTGGCGAAATCCATCGAAAAAGTGAAAATTGGGCGAGGGTCACCTATTATCGAGCTAAGTTAAAATTGAGAGAGCGAGGGATTCATGATGAAGAATGAATGTGATATTATAAAAGACTTATTGCCATCTTATATAGATCATTTATGTAGTGAGGCGACTTCGGCATTTGTAGAAGAGCATATTGCTACATGTAAACAATGTGCGCAACTTGTAGAGCATATGTGTGTAGAATTTGATATGAAAGAGCAGGCAGAAAAATTAGTGGGAATTGAGCAGAAAAAGCCATTTCAAAAAGTAGCTTATTTCTTGAAAGCACAAAAGAATTATACACAGCTTTTACGCACATTATTTTGGATTTCGCTTACCATAACGATTGCACTCAGCGGGTATTCTTTGCGCATCGTAAATGAGCTTTATCATGAACGTGAAGAGGCACAGATGCTTGAGCAAGAAAAGTTAACAATTATGGAGGATGCCTTTGCAGTGTTATTAGAGCGAAAAGAGATAAACGAATCCGCATTCCAAGAGGTTTTCCAAAAATACAGTCAGCATATACAACATTTAGCTGTATTTTCTGTTGATGATTCGCAAAAGTTCACACGACTAGATGGAGGAGTAGCCTATCCTTATTCGATTGATTATGTAGCTTTACAAAAAGAGCCAAAGAATATGTATCCTATTAATTATACCCAAGCCGTATTTGTTGCTGGCAGTAAAGGGACAATTACAGCAAGTGATTATGATATAGGGACTGTAGCGATGGCTAATAAGCAATGGATTGTGCAATTTGAATATAAGGAGTCGTATTTTGAAAGAGTGGAGAGTGCATTTCAAACCAAGCATTATGGACCTTCCTATTGGACAATTCTTCAACTCCCAATTGTATTTATCATGATGACAGTATTTATTCTAGGAATCTGGTTGTTCCAAAAACGAATGATGCAACCTGTTAAAAACATGGTGAGTTAGGTATCCATCGGCATCCTTTTTCCTTTGCTGGCGTTTCTAACAAGAAAGGGGAGATCAACAATGAGAAAATGGCTGATTCGAGCTAGTATTTTGGCTGTCGGTATAAGTGGCGCTTTCTATATTTGGTTGGGGCAAGATATTAAAAAGGGTGTTGAGCCTGTTGCAGATGGAACGGCTACATATATGATTGTTTTAGGGGCGAAGGTGAAGCCTGGGGGTGTACCATCATTGTCATTAAAAAATCGATTAGAGGTAGCTGCTCAATATTTACAGCAGCATCCACATGTCAACGTCATTGTATCGGGAGGACAGGGAGCTGATGAGGAGCAAACTGAAGCATCTGTTATGCTGTCCTATTTGCAAAACAAAGGGATTGAACGTCAGCGAATTATCGTAGAAGATCAATCGACATCCACATATGAAAATTTACTGTTCTCCAAAAAGCTATTACCTGAAGGAACAACTCACATCACTATTGTGTCCAATGATTTTCATTTACGCCGTGCAAGGTATTTAGCAGATGTGTTAGATTTAAAGGCAGACGTACTTGTAGCAGCAACACCGAAGTCAGTAGAAGCGAAGTCACAGCTACGTGAACGAGCAGCATTATTAAAAACATATATAATTGGGCATTAAATTATTTCATTATTCAATAGATTTAACATATAATAGACAAGTGATGGGGTATATGACAGAAAGAGGGGGATTTTATGACAACATTTGCAGAGTACACATACAGCCGTCCTAATGTACAGGAAATGAAAGACCAACAGTTGGCACTTATTGAGCAGTTCAAAGGTGCAGCAACTGTAGAAGAGCAAAGTGAGATTATTGAAAAGTTAAATGTCTTAAACAATAATTATTCAACAATGGGGAATTTAGTATATATTCGTGCTTCTATTGATACGAATGATGAATTTTACCAAGCGGAGCGAGATTACTTCGATGAGGTAGGGCCAGAGCTAGAGGAAGTGTCAACGGAGTATTATAAAGCATTGGTGGATTCACCATTCCGTGCACAGCTAGAGGAAAAATGGGGGCAACAGCTCTTTGATTTAGCAACATATAGCATTAAAGGCTTCTCACCAGAGGTTATTGAGTTAATGCAAAAAGAGAACAAGCTGGTGTCAGAATATAATAAACTTGTTGCTTCTGCACAAATTGACTTTAATGGTGAGACATTAACATTGGCACAGCTTGGACCATATGCAGAATCGACAGACCGTGCGACGCGTAAAGCAGCAACAGAGGCACGCTTCGACTTTTTTGCAGGGCATGAGGCAGAGTTTGATCGTCTATACGATGAGCTTGTCAAAGTGCGTCATGAGATTGCGGTGAAGCTTGGCTATAAAAACTTTGTGGAATTAGGCTATATTCGTATGAATCGTATTGATTATAATGCGGAAATGGTGAAGAAATTCCGTGACCAAGTACGTGATGTTATTGTACCATTAGCAACGAAGCTGTATGAGCGTCAGGCTAAGCGTATCGGCATTCCTGAGCTGAAATTTTATGATGAAGCACTCAATTATTTAACAGGAAATGCGACGCCAAAAGGTGACCCAGAGTGGATTGTAGCAAATGGTAAGAAAATGTACGAGGAGCTATCTCCTGAAACAGGCGAGTTCTTCAACTTTATGATTGACCATGAGCTAATGGATTTAGTGGCTAAGAAGGGTAAAGAAAGTGGTGGCTATTGTACTTTTATTGATGACTATCAATCACCATTTATTTTCTCTAACTTTAACGGTACTTCTGGTGATATTGATGTGTTAACACATGAAGCTGGACATGCCTTCCAAGTGTATTCAAGCCGTGGTATTGGCATTCCAGAATATTTATGGCCAACACATGAAGCATGTGAAATTCATTCGATGAGTATGGAATTTTTCACATGGCCATGGATGGGGCTATTCTTTAAAGAGGATACAGAGAAATATAAATTCACGCATTTAAGCAGTGGGCTTTTATTCCTTCCGTACGGTGTAGCAGTCGATGAGTTCCAGCATGTGGTTTATGAAAACCCATCCATGACACCAGCAGAGCGTAAAGCTGCATGGAAGAAAATCGAGGAAACATATTTGCCACACCGTGATTATGATAACCATAGCTATTTAGCAGCGGGTGGTGTATGGCAACGTCAAGGGCATATTTATGCAAGCCCATTCTATTATATTGATTACACATTGGCGCAAATTTGTGCTTTCCAATTCTGGAAACGTTCACGCGAGAACTTTGAAGATGCTTGGAAGGATTACAACTATCTATGTGGGCTAGGTGGCTCTATGTCTTTCACAAAGCTTGTGGAAGCAGCAGGCTTAATCTCACCATTTGAGGATGGCTGTGTAGAATCAATTATTGGTGATATTGAACACTACTTAAATTCAGTAGACGATACGAAGCTGTAACATTTAAATTCGCATCACTTGTTAATATAAGTGGTGCGAATTTTTTAGTTTAGACGGATAGAAACACTAAAGTGGCGGATAGCTCCTCAAATAAGAGGAGTCAAAAGCTACTTGCGCAATGTGCTATATATTAGTAATATTTTCAGTAACTGTGATAGTAAAAGGAAGTGAAGCGAGATGACAAGGAAAGTTTGGTTTCAAGTAGGTGTCGGTATTTTACTAGCACTACTCATTATTAAATATTTTGTAGAAATACAATGGATTTTTTCACCACTTGTAATTTTGTTGAAGGCTATTTTCATACCATTATTATTAGGTGGTGTACTGTACTATATAGCGGAGCCTGTACAACGATTTTTGGAGAAGCGTAAATTTCCAAGATGGGCTAGTATTTTAACGATTATTTTAGGTATGGTAGCCATTGTTGGTGGATTTGGCTGGATTATTGGTAACCCAATCGCTATCCAAATCAATAATTTAGTGAAAAGTGCACCGATGATTAGTGCAAGTATTCAGGATGCTACAGATTATGTATTAGAAAGCTTGAAAAATAGGGACAATTTCCCTCCACAATTAAAGCAATTCATTGATAATATGGCAGATTCGGTACAAGATATAGCGATTGTAGCAAGTAGAGGTGTCGTATCTTTTATCCAATCTTTAGTATCTGTTTCCCTATTAGCAGTCTTAATCCCATTCTTCTTTATTTATATGTTGAAGGATCATGAGAAATTTGCCCCTTCTATTTATAAATATTTTAGTGGGGAACGTCAAGCATGGATAAAAAAGACGTTGAGTGAAATTGATGGTGTTTTAAGAAGCTATATTCAAGGACAATTGCTCATTAGCTTTTTATTATCGTTGATGATATTTATTGGTTACTATGCGATTGGTTTAGAGTATGCTTTATTATTAGCGATTTTCGCTTTCTTTATGAATATGATTCCATTTATTGGACCATGGATTGCCCTAACACCTGCTGTGATTATGGCACTTATTCAGGATCCGATTATGGTGATTTGGGTAGCAGTGATTACACTTGTAGCACAGCAAGTTGATAGTAATTTTATTACACCAAATGTAATGGGGAAATCCTTGGATATCCACCCATTGACGGTGATTACGATTATTTTAGCTGCGGGTAATATTGCAGGCTTTATTGGTATTATCATTGCAGTGCCATTCTATGCAGTTTTAAAGGTGATTGTAGGCAATCTATATGCTGAACGTAATGCCATTAAGCAAAAAGCTACAAAGTCATTGTAGGGGAACGATAAAATGGAACATGAAGTTTTGAAGGTTTTTAACGAACAGTATGAGCAAATTGGAACAGCCACTCGAGCAGAGGTACATACAAAGGGACTGTGGCATGAAACATTTCATTGCTGGCTTGTGAATAATGATTATATTTATTTTCAACTTCGGAGTGCGGAGAAGAAGGATTATCCTAGCTTGCTCGATATTACAGCGGCAGGGCATTTATTAGCTGAAGAAACCGCTGAATCAGGATTTCGTGAGGTACAAGAAGAGCTTGGCATTTCAGTAGATAGACAAACTGCTGTGAAAATGGGGATGACATCTTGTAGTATCATATCTGAAAATATGGTGGATAATGAATTTTGCCATGTCTATTTTTACCCATTTCAACATGATTGGGATGCTTTTCATTTACAATCAGAAGAAGTAGCAGGTATTGTGAGAGTGAAATTGGATGAGGCAGAGAGCTTCTTTTCGGGCGAAACGGCGATGCTGAATGTCGAGGGCTATGAATATTTCCTAGCAGGTGGACGGGTTAGAATAATGCGACCTGTCACAATGGCTCACTTTGTACCTTATCGTGAACAATATATGGCGCAAGTTATTCATTTTGCTAAAATGATGAGTAGGACAAGTCAATTATAGTGGCTTGTTCTATTTTTGCGTTATACTAAGAGAGTAGAATTTATTTTGGTGCAGACCTGCTGCGCCAAAATAAAAGCCCCGGCGGATGTCACAGATTTTGAAGAGGAGCTTTTCGAGCGAGCTCGAAAAAAATCTGGACGAGAGTTAGTTGGGGCGTAATTGATAGAAAGGGGCATGTAAAATGCTAACATTTGAAGAAAAACAAGCGATTATTGATTCATTTCCAACATTAACGAAAAAGGAAGTTTCGCTAAAACGTTTAAATTACCATTATGCAGATAGTCTTTATGAAAAAACAATAGTGGTGGAGAAGTTACATCCGAATGGCAATGGCTTTGTTTTTGTCGGTGATTTATTGCGTTATGAAAAAGAGGCAAATGACAAAGGCTTAGTAAATATTCGTGATTATGATGAGCAACAATTACGTGAGATTATTGAGGATGCGATTCAATATTTATCGGATGAGCATGAGGCGGATGAACCGATTGTAGAGAATTGGAAAAGTCGTGAGGGTACACAGTTACAATTAATATTTGAGCAGCGTTCATGGAATATCTATCATGGAGATAATCTGGAGGAAGCCTTTGGGACATATGAGGCTGCAAAGGAATATTTGCTAGAAGAAGGATTTCGTTTAAAGAAATAAGGAGGAGCAATGCATGAGTGGTAAGAAAATGGTCATTATTGTAATTGTAAGCCTTATCGTAGCGTGTTTATTTGCAGTGATTACGATTACAACATTTTATAAAAATCATCAAGAACAACCAAATCGTGAGAACTGGGAAATAAATAAATCGAAAAGCTTGAATTTTGTTTCGCCACATACTACAATTATCTTGAATTCAAGATAATTGAGAGGTAGGGGCTATGATGCAGCATATTTTTCACAAAGGTACAGATGACACAAAGCCAACATTACTGTTACTACATGGTACGGGTGGCAATGAGCAGAGCTTAGTGGGGCTAGCACAGGAAATTGATGCTACAGCTAATCTATTAAGTGTTCGAGGAAATATTTTAGAAAATGGTATGCCACGCTTTTTCCGCCGTCTAGCAGAAGGTGTTTTTGATATAGAGGATTTAATTTACCGTACACAGGAATTAAATGATTTTTTAACAGAAGCGGCACAGCAATATAGCTTTGACCGTCAACGTGTCATAGCGATTGGGTATTCCAATGGAGCGAATATTGCAGCAAGTTTACTATTTCACTATGAGGATGCTTTAGCAGGAGCTATTTTACATCATCCGATGGTGCCAAGACGTGGCATTGAGTTGCCAGTATTGCAGGATGTACCTATCTTTATTGGTGCTGGTACGAATGATCCGTTATGTTCAGCACAGGAGTCTACTGATTTAGAGACATTATTAACAGCAGCAGGAGCGAAGGTAACGACAGCGTGGTTTGACTATGGGCACCAGCTAACAATGTCAGAGGTACAGGCTGCAAAAGAATGGTATGATAGCATTAATAGTTAATAAAAAGGTCCTGCCCCCTAAAGTAAGATAGGAGGCGGGACCTTTTTTGTCAATGAATTTTTTTCTTTTTAGCAAACGGCAACCACCAATTCCAGTCCCCAAATAACTTCATCAAACTTGGAACGAGCATGAGTCGAATAATTGTGGCATCAATGGCAACAGCAATCGCAATGCCAACACCAATTTGCTTAACAGGCATGACATCTGTGAAAGCAAATGCCCCTGTAATGACAATCATAATCAACGCTGCTGACGTAATAATGCGGCTTGTGGATGTTAAACCATCGATTGTCGCTTTTGTGTTGGTTGCACCCTTTTGATATTCCTCCTGTATCCTTGAAATAAGGAACACTTCATAGTCCATACTTAAGCCAAATACAAGGCAAAAGACAATGACAGGGATGATAAGCGCAATAGAGCTCGTTTCAATGCCAAAGTGACCGTATTGGAAAATATAGACGAGTATCCCGAATGCAGCAGATAAGCCGATAATGTTCATTACAATCGCCTTCAATGGAATTAAGATAGAACGGAAGGCTAGCATTAAAATAAAGAAGGTAGATACTAAAATAATCACAATGGCAAAAACAATTTTATTGGCAATCTCATCGAAAATTTCTTGATTGAATTTTGCCTGTCCACCAAGTGTGAACTTCACGCCTAAATTTTTTGTCATCCATGTGCGTGCAAATTTTTGTGCAGTAGTAGACGAGCCTGACGTATCTAATGTAATGGGTATAAAGAGCTTTGTATCTTTAGCAAATGCTTGCACAATAGGTTGTAATTGCTCAGCGGCTTGCGGTATAGTAAGCGAATTTTCCAAGTCCTGCGGTGATACGATATTCGCCATTGTATAGATTGTGGATACATTAGTGACAAGTGGATCAGCCATGAGCTTTTCCTGAATTGTATAAATCAACGTTCTTGCCTCTGCATCCTCCCATCCCTCTTTCCTTTCAGCTAATAAATATAATGTAGAAGTATCACCTAAGCCAAAGGTATCCTCTAATTTATCATAGGCTTTACGTGCATCATAGCTTGTTGGTAATGAATCCACCTGTGGGATAGCAAGTTCCATGTCTTTTAACGGAATGATGGCAATGCCCAATAGTAACAATGCCGCAATAATGATACTCACAGGATGCTTCATTACAAATCCTGCAAAGCCATACCAGCGACTAATGCCACCTGACTTCACACGTAATAGACGCCATTTGTTTAAACGGTCACCTAGGAGCATTACGGTTGCAGGAAGTAAAGTTAACCCCGATAACACAGCAAGTAATACAACAATCGTACCTCCTAGAGCGATATTTTGAAAAATGTCTACATGAATGACAACCATTGTTCCTAAGCCAATCATGACACACACAGCGGAGAAAATAATGGAGCGTCCTGCTGTTTGAATGGCCGTTTGGATGGCTTGTGCAATCGACGTGTGATGGCGTTCTTCACGATAACGATTAATGAATAGTAAGGCAAAATCAATACTTAAAGCAAGTCCAAGCATTGGTACAATATTTAACACAAAGATGGAAAGGCTGACTTGGTCGCCTAGCAATGACAGTATACCAAATGCTGTAACAACTGTGATGACGCCGATTATGATAGGTAAGATGGAAGCAACAACTGTTCCAAATGCTAGAAGTAGTACAAGAATAGCGATTGGTAAGCCAATTGCCTCAGCAGATGCTAAATCCTTTTGACTTGCCGTATTAATATCACCTGAAATAACAGGTCCACCTGTCAGCTGTATGCCATCGCCTTCAATTAATGAGCGTATCTCTTTTACAATCTCTGTTATATGTTCCACATCGTTTTGAATATGTACAATCGCATAAGAAATAGAGCCCTTTTGTAAGGTAGTATCCTCTAAAGGTGATTGAATGGAATGAATTTCTTTTACATCTTCTAATTGATTTAATGTTTCTTGTATTTTTGGCTCAGATACAGTATCAAAAACGACTAAGATGGTGTTCGCTGGTAGATCGAATGTTGATGCTAGCTCATCCATCACGTATGAATGATCCCCATCAAAGGCAAAGCCATCGCCCTGTAGCTTATTGGGTAACTGGAAGGCAAAGATAGCCATACTAATGAAAAAAATAAGCCAGAGTGCCACAACAATCTTTGCATGTTTCGTAATAAAGATTGAGAAACCTTTCAACTGGATATCCCTCCTTTTATATTATTTACTTTAGTGTATAAGATAGTGCTGTGTTTGTCGTGTGTAAAATCAATCTAAGAAAAAAAGCTGTCAAAAAGATGAATTTTTTGACAACCTTGCTTAGTATATTAAGTTTCAATTGTCACAATAACCCCATTTTGGTTATCACCCGATATAGTATAAGCTTGATTTTCAGGCAGTAAATCTTCTGAGAATTGGTTGCCCTCGTAATATTTGATTGTGTAATCTTGTCCATTTACAGAGGCATAAACTGTTTGCTCTGTTTTTAAAAATGCAAGGTATTCTTCAAGTGCTAAATTCTTTTTTCGCATAAGTAGGCTATGCGGGAGACCTACATAACGAATATGCCAAGGCTCATATTTGATGTTTGTAATACGTGTTTTATTTTTAGGGTAACGCATAATGAAGCCATATTGCCAAACATTATCGGCAAGCCATTGTCCCTCTGCTGTATCTTCCATACGGCCTTGTGTAGAGCCAATGTCTAAAGATAAGCCTAAATTATGCTCACTATAGCCAGCTGGCAGCGCACTTTTACTGCCATATTCATCGTATAATTTCTGTTGTTCAGCAAAGCTCCGAAAGCCACTGCTAACTAAAAAGGTAGAGATACCATCACGATAGGCTTGCTCCATCAAAGCTTCAAAGGGTGCCTTAATATACTCAGAAATTAAAATATCATTATATAAAACCATGTAATAATTGTTGGTATTCGTTTCTAACGCATTGACGATATCTGTTGGAATATAGTCTTTTTTTACTGGGAAATCGTGATTGACTAATAATAAATCACCTTGATACACTTGCTCATTGTAAGATGTAGCTGCTATATGATTATTTGTCTGATTGTGCTTGAATGGATTATCGATAATAAACCATCCACCGATTATACATATGGCTACAATCGTGATTATTTTTTTCATTTGTTTCGCCTCCTTACTTTAATCATAGAGAGGAGAATTTAAATGCTTTATAGGGAAATTCTTAAATCTTTCTTAAATAAGTGGTAAAACATGTTTCTTTCAATGAACTTGTGACTGAAATCGTGCCCTCATGTTGTTCAATAATATTTTTCACAATAAATAAGCCTAAGCCTGTACTATTATGCTGGGAAGAACGAGATTTATCAGCTGTATAAAACATATCAAATAGATGAGGTAAATCTTGCTCTGGGATGGTGCTGCCATAATTACAAATGCGAATTTCAATAGTATCACTGACTGTTTTGGCAGTAAGGTCAATATATTGTCCATCTGCCCCATAACGACAGGCATTGGTCAGTAAATTTTCAAAGGCACGTGCTAATAGCTCACCATCTGCCTGCACCGTCAAATTATCCTCTATGTCAGCACGAATCGTAAGGTTAGCCTGTTCCATAATGGGATATAGCTCATCTGAGAGTTGTAATAACAGATGTCCAATATCAAAGGTTGTATATTTTAATGGCAGCATTCCATAGTTTAATCTAGCTACTTCAAATAATGTATCAATCAGCCCTTCAAGCCGTCCTGCTTTTGTATAGGCAATCATTAAAAAGTGTCTTTTTTGTTCCTCAGTTAAGGTTTTGTCCTGCAATAGTAAATCTAAATAGCCAATGACCGAGGTGAGGGGTGTTCGTAAATCATGTGCTAAATTGACCACTAACTCATTTTTACTTGTCTCTGAAAAATCCCCACGTTCAATCGCTTCTTGCAGCATTTTGGTCGCCATATTAATATGTTCAGCAATCTCACCAAACTCATTGCGACTTTGAATATGGATTTTATGTGAAAAATCTCCATTTGCAAGATGACGAATCCCTGTAAAAATCGTGTTAAAGTAGCCTGTATATTTTTTCGTTAACAACATAAATAGCACAAAAGATAGAGGGATAAAGACGATTAAAAAAACATTAATATCACCAATAGCACGCATCGTTTGACGTAAATCAGCTAAGGTAGAGCCATAATAAGCATTTTGCCTATAGTACCAGCGGAGGATATAGAAGATACTACCTGTAATAGCTCCTGAATAAACTATGCTAACAATAAATAAAATGGCCATCTGGACACGGAAATTGTGGAATCGTTTAGTCATTGAATGTATACCCTACTCCCCATACAGTTTTAATAAATTGATTTTTTTTATCCTCCTTTAGCTTTTTGCGCAAAGTACGAATATGTACCATAACCGTGTTTGCACTTTCAAAATAAGCCTCCTTCCATACATTTTCAAAAATATTTTCTGTGCTAAATACTTTTTTAGGATGGCTAGCTAGTAAATATAAAATATCAAATTCTTTACGTGTTAAATCAAGTAACTCGTCATATAGCTTTACCACACGTTGTTCGGGTATAATGACCAATCCACCGTATTGTATAACGGGAACTGTAGCAGAAGTAGGTGTATTTAATGTTTTAAACCGACGTAGCTGTGCATTGACACGAGCTACTAACTCGATTGGCGTAAATGGCTTTGTTACATAATCATCTGCCCCGATAGCAAGCCCATGTACTTTATCGAAGTCTGAAGTTTTCGCACTCACAAAAATGATAGGCATATTAAAATTTTTGCGAATTTGTGAGACTAATTCATAGCCATTGATGTAAGGCATCATAATATCTACTATAATAAGATCAATCATTTGATTTTGTAAGATGGATAATACTTTTGTGCTGTCATAGCATGTGATGATATCATAAAATTCTTTTTCTAAATGAAAAGAGATTAAATCTGCAATTTCTTTTTCATCATCAATAACAATAATTTTTGCTTTTTGCATAAGCCAATCACCTCAATATGTATTATACGCAAAAATAATTATCAGTGCTTATGATGTTATACATAATAAAAGAGCTATGAAAAAGTAACTCTCATTTTTTCATAGCTCTTCATGTATTTAAAATAATAATGATAATACAAAGTAGACAATCGCTGCCATTACAGCAGAAATTGGCATAGTGATAACCCAAGTTGTCACAATTTTACGAGCCATTCCCCAGTTAACGCCACGTACTCGTTGGGCAGAACCTACACCCATAATAGAGGATGAGATAACGTGTGTTGTAGACACAGGTAAATGGATTAATGTAGCACCAAAGATAATGGATGCTGAAGCTAAGTCAGCAGCAACCCCATTGACAGGACGGATTTTCATAATTTTCCCGCCAACGGTTTTAATAATTTTATAACCACCAATCGATGTACCAAGACCCATGGCTAGAGCAGCAGCAGCACGTACCCAGAAAGGAATTTCCTCTCCTACATGCAGACCACCAGCGATTAAAGCCATTGTCATAATCCCCATTGCTTTTTGCGCATCATTTGTACCATGTGTGAAGGATTGAATGGCAGCCGTAATAATTTGTACGATACGGAAGCCTTTATTTGTCCGGTATAAATTCAAATCTTTAAAGAGTAATTTAAAAATCGACATCATGATAAAGCCTGCGCAAATCGCTAAAATTGGTGATAATACTAAAGCCATAATAATCTTTGTAAAGCCACCATAGTTCAAAATTCCGAAGCCAGCAGAGGCGATGGCTGCACCTGCAACAGAACCGATTAATGTATGGGAAGAACTAGATGGAATGCCAAAATACCATGTAAGTAAATTCCAAATGATTGCTGAGATAAGTGCGGCTAAAATAACCACAGAACCCGTTGTATCACCATCAAAGGCATTTAATGAGAAAGGATCTACAATATCTTTTGTCAGTGCTTTTGCTACGCCAACAAAAGTAATGGCTCCAATGAAGTTCATAATAGCAGCCATTAAAATAGCAACACGTGGTGGTAAAGCCCTAGTAGATACCGAAGTTGCAATTGCATTAGCGGTATCGTGGAAGCCGTTGATAAAGTCGAAGGTTAGGGCGAAAATAACGACCAATATAGTTAAGATAACGATTGTATTCATGACAAGTGTCCATCTCCTAATTATGCATTACGCATAATAATTGTCTCCATTGTGTTTGCTACATTTTGACAATGATCTGCGATATCTTCTAATTGTTCATATATATCTTTATATTTAATGATGCGAATCGGGTCTTTTTCATTAATAAATAATTGCTTAATGGATACTCGTTGTACTTCATCACATTTGCGCTCATAATCTTTAATCAAAATAGCATGTGGGCGCATACCAACCATATTTTTCTTTTTTAATTCTTCTGTAGCTTTGACGATTTCATCAGCACTTTGTGAAATATAGCCTAAAAATGTACGCATCGACTCATCGACTTCTGTTAAAGAGAACATTTCAAAATGTGCAATGCAATGTTCTGTTCCATCTAAAATATCATCCATACGAATGGCAAACTCTAAAATATCCTCACGCTCGATCGGTGTCATAAAGGATTTGTTTAACATAACGATTAGTTCATGAATAAGCTTATCCCCAGCTGTTTCATAATTTTTCATCGTAATACTAATTTCCTTTAAGTCAGCCACACTGTTAATGCGAAAATCATTTGCATAGTGAACAGCTTCCTGCATATTTTCAGCGATTTTATGCAGTGCAACAAAGAAAGGATCTTGTTTTTTTGAATTAAGCATATAGATTGCATCTCCCTAAATATAAATAAAAGTAACATCCCTCTAAACTTAACCATTGTAACAAAAAACTTAAAAAATCTACATAAAATTTATTGTTACGACAACAAACTTTACAATTCTGTAACATAAGCAATTGTTCATAGCTCGCTGACATCATAATGAAGGAAATTTTGTGACTAATTGGATTACATTAAGATAAGTAGTCGTGTAACTCGTTTGCTAAAAATGGCTTTGCATGAAGTAGTTTCACGAACGCATCATATTTTGCACGCTGTTCAGCACTTGGTTTTTTATTTGTCTGGTAGGCACGTATTAAAATGTTTTTTGGCGTGTTTTCCATATCAATAAACTCTAATAATTGTGTCTCATAGCCAACGAGTGATAGAATTTCTGCTCTGATAGCATCTGTAGCAAGGGCAGCAAAACGTTCACGTACAAGACCGTGCTGTAACATAATATCGAGTGCAGGTGTATCTAACTGACGATTAAGCTCATGCTGACAGCAAGGTACGCTTAAAATCACACGTGCTCCCCATTTGACAGCTCGTGCCAGTGCCATATCCGTTGCGACATCACAGGCATGGAGTGTAACCACCATATCGACCGCAGATTCATTATTATAATCATTAATATCGCCTACTAAAAACTCAAGCTGTTCATAGCCTAAGTCCTCTGCAATTTGTGCACATTCTTCAATGACTTCTTTTTTTAAATCCAATCCTGTGACACGAATATCGAGCCCTTTTTCGATTTTTAGATAATGGTAGAGTGCAAAGGTTAAATATGATTTACCCGAGCCGAAATCCAAAATACGCACTTGACGGTCTTTTGGTAAATGAACTAAGGCATCATCGATAAATTCAATGAAACGATTGATTTGTTTAAACTTATCGTATTTTTGTTTTTTCACTTTGCCATCTGCCGTTTGTACACCTAGCCGAATTAAAAATGGATAAGGTGTATCCTCAGCTAAAAGATAATTTTTTTTTCGATTATGTGAAAGGTTGACTTGCTTTTGAGTAGCTGCTTTTTCAGTCTTCCACATTACTTTGTTCTTTTTCGATAATTGTATGTGAATTTTTTCGTCAAGTAGGTCAATATGTGCTTGGCGATAGTCTGCAAATAAATCTTCAAGCTTTGCAGGGAATTCAGTTAATGCTATATTTTCATGCTTCAAAATACGTTCAAATTGATATTCCATTTGAATATGGTAAATATCTTTAAGCAATATCGGTTTTAGCTTAATACGTTTTATGTCATTAGATTTCATTCGTGGCTGACTAATCGTGGCTGTAATCAGTTGGTGCTGTGTTATTTTTTCAATTAATAAAGCTTTCATTTCTTCAAAAGTCATATCGTTCCGCCTTTTTTATTGTGTGATAGATGGCATTAGTTTATCATATTTTAGCTTATTTTGATTTAGAAATAAGATGACTGACATCTTTGGCAGATATAGGTTTGGATTTGGAGTTGTGGTATGTTTATGGTGATAGTTCAAATACTAACTACAGAATAGGAGGAAGAGATATGTCAGCTAATATGTATCAATTACTTGCCATTATTATTTATATGCTTGCGATGTTGGCAGTAGGGTGGTATGCCTTTGTCAGAACATCTAATTTAACCGACTATATGCTTGGTGGGCGTTCACTTGGTCCAACTGTTACAGCACTTAGTGCAGGTGCAGCCGATATGTCTGGTTGGTTACTAATGGGCTTACCAGGTGCTATTTATTTATCGGGACTTGTCGAGGCATGGATTGCGATTGGTTTAACAATGGGTGCTTACTTGAACTGGCTTCTAGTAGCCCCAAGATTACGTGTCTATACACAAGTTGCCAATGATGCGATTACCATTCCGAGTTACTTGGATAATCGATTACGTGACAACACGAAATTGATTCGAATTGCTTCAGGTATTATTATTTTAGTATTTTTCACTTTTTATGTATCGTCAGGTATGGTAGCAGGAGGCAAGTTCTTTGATAGCTCTTTTGGCTATGATTACCACACAGGCTTATTGCTTGTATCGAGTGTTGTAGTAGCCTACACACTATTCGGTGGATTTTTAGCTGTTAGCTATACAGATTTCTTACAAGGTTTAACGATGTTTATAGCATTGATTGCTGTGCCGATATTTGGGCTATTTTTAACGGGTGGATTAGGAGAAACGATTGATTCCATTAAGGCTGTAAATCCAGAGCATTTAAGTTTATTACCAGCGACAGCAACGGCAACAGCTATTATTTCTTCTGTTGCATGGGGTTTAGGTTATTTTGGACAACCACATATTATCGTTCGCTTTATGGCGATTAGCTCTGTGAAAGAAACAAAGCAAGCGCGCCGAATTGGTATTGGGTGGATGATGCTAAGCTTATTTGGAGCACTTGCTACGGCGTTGGTAGGTGTAGCATATTATCAACAGCAAGGTAGTGTATTAAAGGATCCTGAAACTGTATTTATTGTATTAGGGCAAATTTTATTCCATCCATTTATTGCAGGTGTAATGCTGGCAGCGATTTTAGCGGCAATTATGAGTACAATTTCGTCACAACTGATTGTAACATCATCAGCACTTGTAGAGGATATTTACAAAGCGTTATTTAATAAAACAGCAGATGATAAGCATTATGTTTTTGCTGGTCGTATGGCTGTATTAGTTGTATCTATTATTGCAGCGATTTTAGCTTGGAATCCAGATAGTAATATTTTGAGCTTAGTTGGCTTTGCATGGGCTGGTTTTGGAGCAGCCTTTGGACCGATTATTTTATTATCTTTATATTGGAGAAAGCTCACAAACTACGGTGCATTGAGTGGCATGGTCACAGGTGCAGTAACAGCGTTTGTGTGGGGGAAAGTAGAAATGCTATCTTCAGCACTGTATGAAATTGTCCCCGGTTTTATTGTATGTTTACTTGTAGCGATTGTTGTAAGTGTGGTTACTTATAAGCCAAATCGAGAAATCGAGGAGGAATTTAATCGCACAGAGCAGTTATTGAAAGAAGAAAGATAAATGCAATGCGCCTTTTCTGAACAAAGGCGCATTTGTTTTACATATGTTCAATGGAGGTGAATGGCTATGTTTTGGACAATGTTATTCGAAAATGATGTACCAACCGTATTCTCTTGCTTTTAATGGAGTATGCGTGATGATAGTTCTCCCCGTTAAAGGTAGCTCGACTTAATGACTATACGGAGGGGGATGCAAATGTACTATTTAATGGTGCTGTTCGCTGCTATACTTTGGGGAACAACGGGTACAACACAAACGTTTTTACAAGGAGATATATCACCTATTGCAGTAGCCTGTCTACGCTCAGCTATTGGTGGAGGTGTACTATTAGTATTTGCTCGAACAATAAAGTGGACAACATGGCCGTGGAGATGGAATATCCTTGCAGCAATTGCTATTGCACTGTTTCAAGGCTTGTTCTTTTCATCCATCCGTTATATGGGAGTCGCTATTGGTACAGTTGTCACCATTGGAAGTGCACCTGTGTTTGCAGGAGTGATTGAATGGCTAATTTGGAAGGTGCGATTGGCAAAGATATGGGTTATTTCAACTACATTTGCCATTCTTGGTTGCTTTTTATTATTTGCAGTTGGCGGTAAAGCAACTGTGAATAGTTTTGGTATATTGTTAGCGCTTGGTGGTGGATGTATGTTTGCCCTGTATACGAATGTTAGTAAACGTTTGACTGAAAGAGTGGCAACAATGCCAGCAGTAGCTATGACTTTTTCGTTATGTGCTCTATTGTTATTGCCATTTGCGTGGTATGAAGGATTAAGCTGGATGGGAACGATGAATAATGTATGGCCAATGATTTATATGGGAATTGCTACAACGAGCTTAGCCTATATGCTGTTTTTAGGAGGTTTACGAGCAATACCGTCTTCAGCTGCTGTTACATTGAGCCTGGCTGAGCCTCTAACGGCTGCATTGCTTGGTGTATTTTTCCTTGGAGAGTATTTAGCATGGACATCATGGGTAGGTATTCTATTCATTTTTGCTGGTATTCTTGTATTAACAATGGCTAATCGTGCAAAATAAAAAAGTGCGCCTTTTGAGTCAAAGGGCGCATCTTTTTTCATCCTATGGTAAGATGAAGAAAATTTGTAGGTGGAACAAGTGTGTTTGGTAGGAGGTTGTGAATGGATAGAATTAAAGAGGTAGAGGAATTAGTGGAAAAAGCCATTTTAGTTGGTGTGAATTTACGACATGATGAACACTTTGACTATTCAATGGAAGAACTTCAAAATTTAGCGGAAGCCTTGAATGTAGAGGTTGTAGGAGTAGTTACGCAAAATTTAGAACGTGTTGTACCGTCGCATTATGTAGGAACAGGGAAAATCGAGGAAGTTAAAAACTTTTACGATGAAGCACAGGCAAATATTATTATTTTTAATGATGAATTGTCACCCTCACAAATCCGCAATTTAGAGCGTGATTTACAGGCAAAAGTGATTGACCGTACAATGTTGATTTTAGATATTTTTGGACGACGAGCGAAAACTCGTGAAGCACAGTTACAGGTAGAGTTAGCTCAATTACAATACATGTTACCACGCCTAGTTGGATTGCATGCATCGCTTAGTCGACAAGGTGGTGGCACAGGCGGTGGCTTTAAAAACCGCGGTGCGGGGGAGACGAAGCTTGAGCTGGACCGTCGAAAAATCGAGGATCAAATTGCAAAAATCAAAAAAGAGTTAGAACATGTAAAAGAGCAACGAGAAACACAGCGTAAACAGCGTCGCAAAAATGATGTGCCTGTGGTGTCGATTGTTGGCTATACGAATGCGGGTAAATCAACGATTATGAATCAGCTTTTGGCGAAAATTGGTCATGCAGATCATAAGCAGGTCTTTGAAAAAAATATGCTTTTTGCTACATTGGAAACATCGGTACGTCAAATCGAGCTAGCTGATAAAAAATCATTTTTATTAACAGATACAGTTGGTTTTGTTAGTAAGCTACCTCATCATCTTGTAAAAGCATTCCGTTCGACATTAGAGGAGGCACGGGATGCAGATTTATTACTACAAGTAGTAGATGTTTCAAGCCCAGAATATCAATTTATGATGGAAGTAACGGATGGAACATTAAAAGATGTAGGTGTAGAGGGAATCCCAACGATTTATGTTTACAATAAAGCAGATAAAGCGAGTATGCCGTATCCCGTAATAAGTGGAGATAATATTTGGATTTCGGCAAAGCAAGGCGTTGGATTGGATGAATTACTACAAATGATTCGTCAGCATATTTTTTCGGATTATGTTACATGTAAAATGTTGGTTCCTTATGAGCAAGGTGGAGTTGTTTCATACTTAAACGAACATGCCTCTGTATATGAAACGGCTTATGAGGAAACAGGTACATTGTTGACACTTGAAGTAAAAGAAGCGGATTATGCTAAATATCAGCAATATGTCGTGATGTAATAAAGATGCCGATAAGCATTTTGTCTAGCTTATCGGCATTTTTTTGTTTTTGATAATGGTTAAAAATGTTAATTTATCGTAAAAATAAAAAGAAGGAGTTTATGATACGAATTTGTCTATAGAAAAACATTATTACAAGTTCCTCATTAATAGCGAACGCTAATTACCTAATCTATATGGAGCAGATGAAGTGGAAATCATTTGGTCAGTCACTTTGATTAATGGATAACAAGAGCGGCTGCATAACCAAATAGAATCGAGCATGTTTGTCCACGAGTATTGGTTAACAAATCGGATGTTGTGAGTGGAACAACCTGATATAAAAAATTCTTCTCAATAACTATGAACTGACAAGTCGTTGCCTAACTTATTTTTCAAAAAATAATCGGTGTTCAACCTAAGAACAATTTTGCTTGTGGTAAAGGGAGAGTATAAATAGGTTCATTTGGAGGGAGTTCAACGAAAATAACTATAAATGTAAAAATCGGATGTTTTACAAGTGTGAAAACGACAAGCAGGTAGAAGTGAGCTGAGCGTATAAAATCCTCGAAATGTTGGTTGAATCCCTATTATTGTTGCTGAATTTTATAAACAATAGCATGTTCAGTTTGAAAAGGGTTGACTTTGAAATTCAAACTTTCTAAAAGTGAAATACATTGTTTTTTTTTATTATCAAGTTCTAAAAACTCTAATATATTTAATATCTTTTCTAAATTCTCAAAAGTATCGCTCTGTTTGCATAGAACATCCATTAAACTATTAAAAAATTTCCGCATTATATTATAGTAAGAATCATTTTCTAGAGATAAGCTTAAGGTATTGTATTCTACTAAATATTTTTTTGCACAAGTATAATCTCCCCTTTTAATATTTAAAAAAATAATATTTAAGAGAAGCTTTGCTAACTCGTTTGTATAACGATTAAAATTTTGGATTTGATTGAGATTCTTTTTGATACGATAATATACTATATCAATAAACTCTTGTGAAAAGTAATTTAAACAGTTTCCAAATAAGACGATTTCATAATAGCCCCATGAATTACAATTAACTAAATAATTTCTTAAGATATCAAAATCATCGGTTTGCTCCTTTTTATTCATCGTGTTTATAATTTGTCCAATCATAATTTTATAGTGAAGGTATTTAATATTATTTTTTATAGTGTACTTTTCCTCCATTTCAAACATTATTTTCACCAAACTGTTCATATCATTTTTATAAAAGTATTTGGATATTTCACTGAACAATTGAAATTGATTACTTTTATTCTTTGTTAAAGCAATATGAAATTCTTCAAGTGAAATATTGAGCCGTTCTAATATGATGAAAAATTTTTTAACCGTTGTATCGTTTAAGCCCTTTTCGAAATTACTACTAGCTTGTCGTGAAAATATGCCTTTATAGACATAACTTGATTTTAAATTTTTAGATTGTCTTATATCTCTAACAATTAATCCTATTTCTCCTAACATTTCAACCACCCCTAAATTAAGTCAAGTATACTTTACAAAAAAACGAAAAAATCCCTAAAATGGATAATATCTATAATATGTAATGCTTATTATACATAATTTTGGGGGTGTTGTTATGATAGATTTTTTTATATTAATTTGGGATATTATAGGTGGTAATTAAGGGGAATCGGAAGTTCAGTATTTTTTCTAAAATTAAAAATTAAAGGAGAATATCGAATGAAAAAAAACTTATTTTCTGTTTTAGCTTTATCAACGATACTGTGGGGAACGAGCTTTGCGAGTACAGTAAACGCAGAAGAGCCGAAAGTGAACTATGCGCCTCCACAAGAGACATTAATAAATGGAGTTGAAGAAAGTAAACTTATTACCCCTTTCATTATTGGTTACGATAATCCAATTTTTGTTGACTTCGTGCCAAATACAGGCACGAGCACAATAAATCAATTTAAATCTATAGGATCAGTATCACATAATAATACAAGAGGTTCTAATCCATTTCCAATTACTATTAACGTTACTAGGTCTGAGAGTGTAGGTTCAGAATTTTCAGGTAATGTTACGTTTTCAGCAGAATTGAAAGTGAAATTATTAGCAAAGGCTGGCGGATCAATTTCAGGTGGATACAAGCAAACAAGATCTACTAATGAAGCTGTAGGTTACACTTTCGGGCCTTATCAGATTCCAGGAGGTAAATGGGGCGGAATCAGAACTTGGTGGAAAGGTGTTTCAATAAATGGAACTGCGTCAGTAAAATATGTAGATACAGGTTCTTCATCGGGCTATACAAGTGTTCAATCTATTCCAGTGTCCATGAAAGTTCATACGACAAGTAAGGACATTCATTCTGAGTCTTGGGATGCTACGTACGAAATGTATAAATAAGATATGAAAACTATCATTATGTCATTAAGAAAAAAACATCTATCATGGTTAATCTTGCTAACTTTATTATTGTTAGTCCTATTATTAATTAGAAATGAGTATTTATCGAGTCATACAGCTGAGGAAGATAAGCCTATTAATAAATATAATGAGTTTAATAGTGATGTTTTGATGCTTAAAGAAAAATTAAGCCCTGAAGGTTTTGACAAAATTACAACGGGTGAAAGTCTAAATAGAAGTTTAACATCATTCCCTGATTATCAAACATTAGATATTAGGAACCATGATGGAGTAGATAATGATTCAAGTCGTCCGAGTCGATATGAAATATTTTATTTAAGCAAAGATGAAACAATTTTAGTCAGACTAAATCTAATTTATGCGCCAGAGTTTACAAATACAAAAATAGTAAGTCTACAGAGTTTTAGCCCTGGAAGAATTGAATTTGTAGATACTGAATATCAAAATATAGTATCTATTTCAAGTACTTCATATTTAATTTCTTACAAAAATGGACTAGCTCAAGTTGACTTTTGGACTACAAACAAATTCCCAAGCAGTGAGGATGATTATTTTCACTTACTAAATGAGGGGGAAGAAAAATTTCTTCCTACGCTTCAAGACATTTTATTAAAAATATCCAATGAAAAGAAATAACTATATTTCTTAAACAGCTTGAGCCATTCCTATTAGGTTCAAGCTGTTTATTTTTTTTATAAGTTGAGTTCAACAGAGGGTCCGTCAGAAAAGTACGATTATCTAACGAAACTTCAACATGTTCTTTACTGGTGCTTCGTTACAGTTTGATTGGTGTGGTTTAAACTATGCCTGCCACTGTATAGATTTGAAACAAGGCACGCTTCATTCATCAGGCGATCGATTTTACGTCGTGATACTTGCTTTTGCTCGTTTAGAGGTGAACTAAACCCCACTTAGCTACACTTGAAGTGGGCGACCTCTGACGGATTACGTTAAATTTTTAATTTATCCCTTATCAACAGCCTGTA
The DNA here is from genome assembly GCF_026012395.1 of Lysinibacillus piscis. Lineage (GTDB taxonomy): Bacteria > Bacillota > Bacilli > Bacillales_A > Planococcaceae > Lysinibacillus > Lysinibacillus piscis. The sequence continues at coordinate 75,975 of NZ_BRZA01000003.1, read as the reverse complement.
AAACCTGATTGGTGAACCTTCAATCACTGGGAGGAAGGAACCCCCACCGATTGAAGGTTTACTTTATGAATATCCTCTATGAGCATTTCTACGTGCTCTTTTTTGGTTGCCCAGCTTGTACAAAATCTCACAACAGTATGAGTATCATTGAATGGTTCCCAAAGTGAAAAGGCATATTTTTCACTCAATAGCGTAATCGCTTCCTTTGATAAAATAGGGAATTGTTGATTGGTCATAGAATCGTAGCGCAGGGATACGCCCTTTTCAACAAAAGCTTGACGAATGCGCATAGCTAATTCAACAGCATGATAGGAAATCTTTTCGTATAAGCCAGCTTCAAATAAAGTTTCAAACTGGATACCTAATAATCGTCCCTTAGCCAGTAAGCCACCTCTTTGTTTCATCAAATAGCGAAAGTCTTTTTTGAGGCTATCATTCACGATGACGACGGCTTCTCCAAACAATGCACCTACCTTTGTTCCACCAATATAAAACACATCACAAAGTCTTGCGATATCTACTAATGTTAAATCGCTATTCTTTGAAGCCAAACCGTAGCCTAAGCGAGCACCATCCAAGAATAATGGTAGGTTATATTTACGACATATGGCACTTAGCTCTTCTAATTTAGCTTTACTGTAAGTTGTACCATTTTCAGTAGGGTGAGAGATGTACACCATACCTGGCTGTACAATATGCTCATGGGCAGCGTCATTCCAGTGAGCGGCATATAATGCTTGTACTTGTTCAGCTTGGATTTTTCCATCATCACTTGGTAATGTTAATACCTTATGACCAGTAGCTTCGATAGCTCCTGTTTCATGTATAGCAATATGCCCTGTTATAGCTGCAACTATACCTTGATGTGGACGTAAAATGGAAGCAATCACTGTTGCATTTGTCTGTGTGCCACCAACTAGAAAATGGATATCTGCATCTGCTGTATCACATGCTTTGCGAATGAAGGCTCTTGCATTTTCACAATGAACATCTGTACCATAGCCAGGTGTTTGTTCCTCATTGGTCTCCAATATTTTTTGAAGAATCTTTCTATGTGCACCCTCTGCATAATCATTTTCAAATCGTATCATGTAGATCTCCTCCTAATTTCCGCTGAATCAGTAACATGGCATTATGTATTTCTGCTATTTCCTCTTGTGATAAGTCATGTAGTAATTTCATAATTTGCTCGTCTGACCGTTCATTTAACTGATTAAATAAAGTCATTCCTTTAGAAGTTAAATGAATAAGGCTTATTCGATTGTCTGTTGTAGATGTTTCTTTACTAAGGATGCCATCATTACTAAGCTTAGTAATGATTCTACTCATGTAGCTTCGGTCAATAGTTAACTTGTCAACTAACTGATTGGCGATACATGGCTGTATGAAGCCGATTTCTAAAATAATGCGAGCTTCTGTCAAAGAGTAGCCAGTATTCAGTACGTGTTGATCTAATAAGCCAAGAATATTTGCATAAAATCTGTTGAATTGTCGAATAGTAGTAATGAGCTGTTTATTGTTATTCATAACAGCCTCCTTTTTTGTGGACTATGTCAACTAATAATGTAGGTTGTTTAGTGGACATTGTCAACATTTAAACAGTCATAGAAAGTTATTAATGATTGAAAAATTTGATTATAAAATATTTTGGAATAATTTATAGTGCAGAAGTTAAAGGATATTTTAAATTCCTTATTATGATGCTTTTAAGTAATTTTAATCTGAAATTTTAGAATAATATCAAATTTTCAACATTTTATAAAACTCTTGCTAAACAGATAAAAACATTTTAGGATGATGAAACAAAGTTTATTATTTTTTAATAATAGTTTGTACAAAAATAGTTAAATGAGAAAGAAGAGAATATAAACATGTCTACTAAAGAAGAAATTGTTAATTCTGTCCCTCAGAAGGGGTTTGTAGGACATCCTAAAGGGCTCTTTACATTATTTTTCACTGAGTTTTGGGAGCGCTTTTCCTACTATGGTATGAGAGCTATCTTGATTTTCTTCATGTACTATGAATTAAACCAAGGTGGTCTAGGGTTAGATCGTGGAACAGCCAACTCTATTATGGCTATTTATGGTTCGCTCGTTTATATGTCAGGTATTATTGGTGGTTGGATTGCTGACCGATTACTGGGAACACGCAAAACGATTTTTTACGGTGGCGTGTTAATTATGGTTGGTCATATTTTGTTGGCACTTCCTGGTGGTCTAAGCATGCTATTTGCTTCAATGGCCTTTATCGTTATCGGAACAGGTTTACTAAAACCAAACGTTTCAAGTATTGTGGGTGACTTTTATGCTGAAACAGATAGCCGTCGTGATGCAGGGTTCTCTATCTTCTATATGGGAATTAACATGGGGGCATTTATTGCACCGTTTATCGTAGGAACAATTGGACAAACATATAGCTTCCACCTTGGCTTTGGATTGGCTGCCGTTGGGATGCTACTTGGTTTAGTGGTCTTTAAATTAACAGAGAAAAAATATTTAGGCTTAGCGGGCTTACAAGTAAATAATCCGTTAAAACCTGAAGAAAAGAAGAAAATTTTCACACAATTTGGGCTTATTGCAATAATCATTATTGTGTTGGGTGCTGTGGGTATTAAGACAGGTTATTTAACAATGAATGTCTTTAGCTTATTAATTACAGCATTAGGGATTATTATTCCAACAATCTTCTTTATTTATATGTACCGTAGTAATAAGACAACGAAAGACGAAAAATCTCGTTTGCTGGCTTATATTCCGTTGTTTGTATCCGCTGTTATGTTCTGGGCAATTCAAGAGCAAGGGTCTACGATTTTAGCAACATATGCAGATGAGCGCACACGTTTAACGTTCGGTAGCTTTGAAATTAAATCATCTTGGTTCCAATCATTGAACCCATTATTTATCATTACATTGGCACCACTATTTGCAACATTGTGGTTAAAATGGGGAGACAAGCAACCATCGACACCACGAAAATTTGCATACTCACTATTTTTCGCAGGGTTATCATTCCTAGTGATGATGTTACCAGCACATTTATCAGATGGTGCAACATTAGTTAGTCCATTATGGTTGGTTTTATCGTTCTTCTTAGTTGTTGTGGGAGAGCTATTATTATCCCCTGTAGGATTATCAGCCACTACAAAATTAGCGCCAAAAGCCTTTGCTGCACAAACAATGTCTTTATGGTTTTTAACAAGTGCAGCTGCACAAGCAATCAATGCGCAATTAGTGCGAGTGTATGAAGTGGTAAGTGAATTTACTTACTTTGGTTTCTTAGGTTCTTTATCTATTGTATTAGGGATTATTCTATTAGCCTTCTCACCAATCATCTCAAAAGCGATGCGTGGTATTAATTAAATAAACGAAGAAAATGCAAGTGCAGCGGTGACTGTGCTTGCATTTTTTGTGTTGACAGTAAATAATTCAGAAATATACTGAATATACCGACAAGTTCCTATATGGAAAAAGAGTATTTTTCGTTATAATGGTCTTACTAGTATGAAAGTTTAAGGGGCTGACGGGCTATGAAGGAAGAATTGGGACGGTTAAGACCGAGATTGATGGAAATATTTACACATTTACATGCACATCCAGAGGTAAGCTGGCATGAGGTAGAAACAACGAATTATATTTTTGATTTATTAACAAAGGAAGGCTTTAAACCTGTGCGTTTTCAACATTGTACAGGGCTATATGTTGATATAGGAAAAGGTTACCCAAAGGTAGGATTACGTACGGATATTGATGCACTATGGCAAGAGGTTGATGGAGAGTTTCGAGCGAACCATTCTTGTGGGCATGATGGACACATGACTATTGCGATTGGTGCAATATTACTATTAAAAGAACAAGTAAAAGCATTTAGTGGCACAATTCGCGTGATTTTTCAGCCAGCTGAAGAAAAAGGAACAGGTGCATTAGCTGTATTAAAAGAAGGGATTATTGATGATTTAGATTTTCTCTTTGGTGTTCATGTAAGACCTATACAGGAATTAGAAGATGGCACGTACTGCGCAGCATTATACCATGGTGCTTCGCGTATGCTAGAAGGAGAAATTATAGGTGAGGATGCCCATGCTGCAAGACCACATTTGGGTGTAAATGCCATTGAGGTAGGAGCGACGATTCTTGAGGATTTACGGACAATCCATACAGACCCAATGATTCCAGTATCAATTAAAATGACAAAATTTCAGGCTGGTGGAGAATCTGGCAATATTATTCCTGGGAAAGGTTCATTTACCATTGATATAAGAGCGCAGCAAAACGATGTCATGGATACATTAGCACAAGGTGTGACACGTGTGATTAATTCGGCTCAAATACTGCATGATGTACAAATTAAATTGCGCACAGTTGCTAATATTGTGGCAGCGGAGGTTGATCCGACAGCTCAATATATTATGGAGCAAGCCATTGTACAGGCAGTAGGGCTATCTAATCTTCGGGAGCCAATACGTACACCAGGGGGAGAGGATTTCCATCATTATGCTGTGGAACGACCACATTTGAAAACAACGATGTTAGGTCTAGGCTGTGGCTTAACGCCAGGGCTACATCACCCGAAAATGCACTTTAAGCAAGCACGATTAGTAACAGGTGTAGAAATTTTGACGAGAACCGTATTATTAGCATTAGAAGCGGGGAATGCGAAGGAGGCATCAGCATAATGTTAGATGACGTACAAATTCGTAAAATCGTAACACATGAAGAAATTGGGGCAGTGCAAAACTTAAATGCTGAAATTTGGGGAAGTCAAGCAATTCCATCCCATCAATTGTTAGCGGTTATTCATAATGGTGGTTTGGTACTAGGCGCCTATTTAGCTGATAAATTGATTGGCTTCAACTATTGTTTTATCGGCCAGCAAGAGGGGCAAATGTATTTACATTCGCACATGATTGGTGTAGAAAAAGCATATCGTGAACAAGGTGTGGGTGAATTATTAAAACATGCACAACAAGAGTATGCAAAAGAGAATGGTTTCCAATTGATTCGTTGGTTGATTGAACCTCTAGAGGCTACTTTGGCTAATTTAGCCTTTTTGAAACTACATGCGATAAGCTATCAATATAAAAATGATTATTATGGGCCATTACAGGATGATTTTAATGAAGGGTTACCTTCTGATAGATTAGCTATAGAATGGTGGCTTGATCGTAATCGTGGAGAGGATAGCTTAGATGAATTAGAGGAAGAGGCGGAAGAAATTGTTGCATGGTCATTGACAGCTGATGGCTTACCTATGCTCGATAAAGAAGGGTTATTTCAAGCGGGACAGTCCTTTTATAAAGATGCTTATTTATTGCCTATACCACAATATTTACAAAAATTAAAAATAGAAAGCCCTAAATTAGCAGAGGATTGGCGCTATAAAGTACGCATGATTTTGACTACATTATTTGACCAAGGCTATGCGATTGTCCGTTTAAAAAAGCAGTCAGATTATGTGCATAGTTACTTATTAGTAAAGCGTGCTTTGTTAGCTTTATAAAGTGGACCTTCAATCAGTGGGGTTCCTCATCCCCATTGAACAGAGTGATTTCATCTTCTCTTTTAAAGCGAGCATCTTACAGCCTGTTAATATGAGATAAATAAAGGAGTTATTACGTTGAAATTAACGGAAATTGTTGTGCGTCATATTAAAATGCCAATGAAGGCTCCTTTTACAACAAGTTTTGGTACGATTGCTGATAAGGAGTTATTAGTGATCGAAGCGAAGGACCAATCAGGCATTATTGGTTGGGGAGAAGCTGTTGCATTTACAGCACCTTGGTATACAGAGGAAACATTAAAAACGACATGGCATATGTTGGAGGATTTTTTAATACCGATGCTATGCCAGCGTGACATCAATCACCCAGACGAGGTTAGTGCTTTGTTTGCACCAATACGCCGAAATTGTATGGCGAAAGCATCAATTGAAGGGGCAGTATGGGACATATATGCACAGCAAACAAAGCAATCCTTGGCACAAGCATTAGGTGGGGCGAAACGGCAAATAGAGGTTGGTGTAAGTGTAGGAATCCAGCCTACAATAGAACAACTTCTCACATTGTTAAAGCAGCATATTCAGCATGGTTATAAACGTGTAAAGGTAAAAATTAAACCTGGTCAAGATGTTGAGTTAGTAAGAGCTATTCGGACAGCCTTTCCAAAATTACCATTAATGGTTGATGCTAATTCTGCCTATACACTGGCTGATATCGAAGTGCTTAAACAATTGGATGATTTCGATTTGCTGATGATTGAACAGCCATTGGCAGTGGATGATATTGTGGACCATGCTAAGCTACAACGTCAGCTCCAAACACCGATTTGCTTGGATGAAAGCATTACATCCTACGATGATGCACGCAGAGCGATTGAACTTGGTAGCTGTGGTATTATAAATATTAAAATAGGTCGTGTCGGTGGTTTAACAGAGGCAAAGCGTATTCATGATTTATGTCAAACACATCATATTCCAGTTTGGTGTGGTGGTATGCTCGAAGCAGGGATAGGACGGGCACATAATATTGCTTTAACAGCGTTGGCTAATTTTACATTACCAGGGGACACAGCAGGTTCAAGTCATTATTGGTATGAAGATATTATTACGCCAGAAGTCACAGTGGAAAATGGATATATTGCGGTTCCACAATCGGTTGGGATTGGTTATACAGTTAATCGAGAGACAGTTGAACGATTTACTATTAGTCAAAAAGTATATCAATAAGGAGCGAAGTGGTTGAAAAAAAGCTTGCAAATCGGTGGAGCCTTTGTAGGGATTATTGTTGGGGCAGGATTTGCATCAGGGCAAGAAATTGTCCTGTACTTTACAAGCTACGGTTTTCAGGGAATCTATGGTGCGCTTTTAGCAACAGTGGGTTTTGCCTTTGTTGGTATGTGTATAGCTCAGCTTAGTGCGAAATTACAAACAACATCGCATAAGGATATGATTTATCATATGGCTGGTCGGTCACTGGGCTTGGTGATGGATTGTTTGCTGTCACTTTTTCTCTTTGGTGTATCGGTGATTATGTTTGCAGGTGCAGGTGCAACACTTCATCAAATGTTTGGGCTACCATCTTGGTTAGGAAGCATATGTATGATGATACTAACGATTGTGACGCTATTGCTTGATGTAAAGAGCATCGTCAATATTATTGCGCTAGCCACTCCTTATTTATTGTTTATAGTATCGATGATTGCTGTATATGCCCTCACAACAATGGATTTAACGTTTAGTGAGCTAGCTATAATTGCACAAAGAGCTCATTCTAACACAAATAGCTGGTGGGTTACGTCCTTGCTGTATATGTCCTTTAATATCGGTGTATGTTTTTCACTATTAACGGTGATGTGTGGCTCTGTTCGTAATAAAAAAACGGCTGGTATAGGTGGAATCCTAGGTGGATTATTATTAGGACTATTGATTTTGCTTACCAATTTAGCGCTGCTTGCCAAGATGAATCTAATTGTGGGTTTAGATGTACCGATGCTCGCGTTAGCTAATCATATACACCCAATAATCGGTCTGCTTATGGCTATTTCTTTATTGGGAATGATCTACAATACTGCTGTAGGGATGTTGTATTCATTCATGGTACGATTTTTTCAACCACATAAGACAAGCTTTACGGTAGCCGTTGTATTTGTAGGAGGGATAGGCTTTTTACTGAGCTTTATTGGCTTTACAACACTCGTGGCAAAGTTATATGCTGCTATGGGCTATGTCGGTTTAGTACTAGTCATCTTTGTTGTCTGTACATGGTTAAGAGAAAAGCAGTTTGATAATTGAGAAACTCATATATGGGGTTTCTCAATTTTTTTGTTAAAATCACAGTTATTTTGTACTTTAAGTTTAATTTTACAGCATTTATGACAAATGGAGAACAATTCTCAATTAGAGGTTGACCGAGCATGAAAACATACTTATAATGAAAATTGTGAGTAATGATAATGATTTTCATTATAAGTCATTACGAACAAAAATGAATCTACCGGGGATTGCAATGAAAATAAGATATCTTTTAACAGCAACGATTGTGTTGTCCGTTGTGTCACTTTTTATCGGTGTAGTCGATATTAAGCCGACTGATTTACTGGACTTCCGATCAGAAAACACTAGGCTATTTTTAATTAGCCGTGTACCAAGACTTGTTGCTATTTTGCTAGCAGGTGCAGGTATGAGTATTGCTGGTTTAATTATGCAAAGCTTAAGTAGGAATAAATTCGTATCGCCAACGACAGCAGGTACATTAGATGCTACACGATTAGGCGTTTTAATTGCGATGATGTTTTTTACAAACGTCACGTACTTTCAAAAAATTTCCTTCGCTTTCATATTTGCTTTAGCCGGCACATTATTATTTATGCAAATATTAAATCGAATTAAGTTTAAAGATGCGATCTTTATACCACTTATTGGCTTAATGTTTGGGAATATTTTATCATCTGTTACAACGTTTTTTGCGTATAAGGCGAATATTATTCAAAACATTTCTGCATGGTTACAAGGAGATTTCTCTTTAATCATGAAAGGCCGCTATGAATTATTATACATAAGTGTACCTGTATTAATTTTAGCTTATATTTATGCAAATCGCTTTACAGTAGCGGGGATGGGTGAGGATTTTGCTAAAAATCTTGGCCTTTCATATAAATTTGTCGTAAATTTAGGCTTAGTATTGGTGGCACTTATCTCCACAACAGTAGTGTTAACAGTGGGCATTATTCCATTCTTAGGTTTAATTATTCCCAACATGGTGTCACTATTCAAGGGTGATAATTTAGCGAAGACATTACCACATACAGCATTATTGGGCATGTCCTTCTTACTATTTTGCGATATCTTAGGACGTGTATTAATTTTCCCTTATGAAATTCCAATTAGTATGACAGTGGGTACAATAGGCAGTGCCATTTTCCTGTTTATGTTGTTTAGGGGGAAAGCATATGCGTAATCGCACAAAATTATTGATTTTACTAGGTCTTGCCATTGCATTTGTCGCATTGTATGTGTTCTATGCTTTAAATGGGAATTATCATTATGCCTTTCCTCGTCGTTTAATGAAGGTATTTGCGATGAGTTTAACAGGTGTAGCCATTGCTTACTCTACAGTTGTTTTCCAGACAATTACACATAATCGTATTTTGACACCAAGTGTTATGGGGTTAGATGCGTTGTATATGATGGTGCAAACCTTCATTTACTTTTTCTTTGGTTCTATGTCGATTTTAGTGGTAAATATTCACTATAACTTTTTATTTGCAGTTATAGCGATGATTGTTTTTGCACTATTGTTTTATCGCATACTATTCAAAGAAGGAAAACGTCCAATTTATTTCTTACTACTTGTTGGTATGATTACAGGGACGTTTTTAGGAAGTATCACAACATTTTTACAAGTATTGATTGACCCAAATGAATTTTTAGGCTTGCAAAGTAAAATGTTTGCTAGCTTTAACAATGTCAATTCCGACTTAGTGTGGTTGGCAGCAGTATTGATATTACTAACTATTATTTATGGCTGGCGTCATATGAATCAATTAGATGTTATGTCGCTTGGTCGTGATACAGCCATCAATTTAGGTGTACCGTATGATAAATTGGTACAACGTATGTTGATTATTGCCTCAATCTTAATTGCTGTATCGACAGCACTTGTTGGACCGATTACCTTCTTTGGCTTAATCGTTGCCAACTTATCGTATCAGTTTTTCAACACGTATAAGCATTCCATATTAATTACGGGTGCTTGTTTGATGAGTATTGTTGCTTTAGTCGGTGGACAGTGGATGGTGGAGCGTATTTTCAGTTTCAGTACAACACTTAGTGTCATTATTAATTTTGTAGGTGGTGTATACTTCATCTACCTATTACTAAAAGAAAGTAGGTCTACAGGATGATTCAAGTCAAAGAAATTACAAAGTTTTTTGGGAAAAAGCCTGTCGTACAAGATGTAAGTGTTGATATTGTTTCGGGAAAGATTACATCATTTATCGGACCGAATGGTGCAGGTAAATCGACATTGCTTTCAATGGTTAGTCGTTTACTGAATGCAGATACTGGTGAGGTTTTACTTGATAAGGCAGATGTACGTCGTTGGAAATCAGATGATTTTGCAAAGCGTGTGTCAATTTTAAAGCAATCTAATTATATGAATGTGCGTCTTACGATTCGTGAGCTAGTGTCCTTTGGTCGTTTTCCTTATTCAAAGGGCCGTTTAAACGCAGAGGATGAGTTGAAGGTAGATGAAGCGATTCAATATATGAATTTAGAAGACCTTCAACATAATTATTTAGATGAATTATCAGGTGGTCAACGTCAGCGTGCTTTTATCGCGATGGTTATTGCACAGGACACAGAATATATTTTGTTGGATGAGCCATTGAATAATTTGGATATGAAGCATTCTGTACAAATTATGAAGATTTTGCGCAAGCTAGTAAATGAGTTAGGAAAAACCGTTGTCATTGTATTACACGATATTAATTTTGCTTCAGTTTACTCTGATTATATCGTGGCTTTAAAGGACGGTCGGGTTGTTAAAAATGGTCCAACACATCATATTATCAATTCAGATGCATTGAAGGAAATCTATGATATGGATATTCCTGTGCAAGAGCAGGATGGCTGTCGTATTTGTGTGTATTTTAATTCTTAAATAAATTTTAAAGGAGTATTGTAAAAATGAAAAACTGGAAATTAGTAACGCTTTTAATGGCGCTAATGGTATTAGTATTAGCTGCTTGTGGTTCAAAGGAAGATACAAAAGGTGAAGAGAAGGAAAAAGAGACAGAAGGTAAACCAGCTGAGGAGCAAAGCGCTGAACCATCAGCATACCCATTAACAATTCCAGGTAGCACTATCGAAGGTCGTGATGGTGGTAGCACAGTATTTGAAGAAGTAACACTTGAGAAAAAACCAGAAAGTGTTGTTGTTTTTGATAATGGTTTCCTTGATACATTAGATGCTTTAGGTGTTAACCCTACTGCTGTTGTACAAGATTCATTACCTAAGTATTTAAGCAAGTATGCAGATACTACTTACATTAATGCAGGTACATTATTTGAGCCAGATTATGAAAAATTATCTGAAATCAACCCAGACATTATTTTCATCTCTGGTCGTGCATCTGCTGCATATGCAGAGCTATCTAAAATTGCACCTACAGTATACGTTGGTGTAGATAATGCAAACTTCACAGAATCATTCAAAACAAATATAGAATTAGCTGGTAAAATTTTCGGTAAAGAAAAAGAAGCTGCTGATGCACTTGCTGCATATGACGCAAAAGTAGAGGAAGTAAAAGCAAAAGCAACGGCTTCTGATGAAAAAGCATTAATCGTATTAGGTAGTGAAGGGGCATTATCTGTATTCGGTCCTGGTTCACGTTTTGGTGTAGTTCATGATGTATTCGGTGTAAAAGCTGTAGCTGAGGCTAACGGTTTTAAAATCGAGTCACATGGTGATAATGCAAGCTTTGAATTCGTACGTGAGAAAAACCCAGATATCTTATTCGTAGTTGACCGTGATGCAGTAGTGAACGAAAACGGTGAATCTGGTACAAAAGCAGCAATTGAAAATGAAATCGTAAGTGTAACAAATGCAGTGAAAAACGGTAAAGTGTTCTACTTAGATCCAGAGGTTTGGTATCTTTCAGGTGGCGGTTTACAATCAGAATCATTAAAAGCTGATGATGTATTAAAGGCGTTTAACTAATATGTTTGTACAAATTAAACGTATTGTTGTAGCGGAAGGTAATTCGGATAAAATTGTAGAGCGTTTCGGAGCAAAACCTGGTGAACCGTCTCTACTTGAAAAACAGCCTGGCTTTGTTGATAAGCAAGTGCTTGTGAAAAAAGTACGTCGTGGTGACGAAGAAGTGCTGATTATGGTTCGTTGGGAATCAGAAGAAGCATGGAAAAATTGGGAAAAGAGCCCTGAGCATATTGCTGGTCATAAGGCAAGTGCGGGTAAACCGAAGCCTGAATTCGTTATCGAAAGCGGACAAGAAGTTTACTATGTAAAAGGCTAATAACATGAAAGGTGTCGAGTATAAAACTTGACACCTTTTTATGTTGTTAAAATGGCATTTCAGCTACACCACGAATGAATTTTTGTTGAATACCTACAAACTTGTGTCAATTGCTTATGAGGGTTTGTTCCTACTCTTTACAAAAATTTCTTTTTAATTACTATAAAATGTGAATTATTTTTACAGCAATATGGAATACATAGAGAGAAGTTTGTATAATGGTAATAATTAGATTTAACCTGTTTTAGTGAGTGTCCAAAATGAAGCATTAGGTACAGCAAATGGCAATCACTGAATGATGTTAAAAGCCTCAGTGAATGTCTTGAATTTAGAGGGACTACGATGTAGGGCATCTAAGTGTAGCGACGGTAACAAGCCATTGTGATGGGATGTGACGCTTTTAGGCTAACTTCTTTCCTCATGCGGGCTCGAAAAAAATTACAGACGCAATTACGCTGGAGCGTAATTGATGAAGGGAGTAGAGAGATGGATTATTTACATAAGCAAATCGACCAAGCATTTAACCGATTATTAGCAACAGAAACGCTTATTTCAGAAGAGCTGAGAAGTATGATGCAATGCTTTAAAGAAGAAAAAACAACAACTACTAGTTTCTCCTTTGGTAAACTTTGCGTTCTTCATTATAAAGCCTTTACAGATGAGGTACAGGATGAGATTTATACGATTGCTGCAGCGATTGAATTACTCATATTATCCTTTGATATTATCGATGACTTACAAGACAATGATACAGATAATCTATGGAGCCGAACGCCTGCCTTATCGCTTAATACGGCGTTAGCTATGACTTTTTTAGCTGCTAACATCATTGCAGGTAGTTCATTGACACATAAAGATCAAGCAAGAGATATATTAGTGGAATACGCTTTACGAAGTATTAATGGGCAGCAATTAGATTTATTGAATAACTGTCGAGATGAGCAAAGCTATATTGATATGATTACTCAAAAATCAGGCTCTTTAACAGGAATGTGTTGTTTAATTGGCGAAGTATTGGCCAAAGGTAAGTATTCGACACAAGTACAAGAGTATGGAACGAACATTGGTGTCATTCAGCAGATTAAAAATGATATTCAAAGTTTAAAAGTATGGAATGCACATAATGATTTATTTAATAAAAGGTATTCACTACCAATCATTTATCTTTTAGCGCAAGATACACCTGCTTCACATATGGTAAAGGATTATTATAATACAGCAGTGAAGCAAGAATTAGATTATCTAGTAATCGAACAGGAATTGACTCATCATGGTGCCATACGATATGCACTTGCTATCAAAAATATTTATAAACTAAAAGTGCTTCAAATGGTAGATGCATTAGTTATTAGCGATGAAGATAAAACATATTTACAAGCATTGGTGAAATAATTGAGTAGATGTCCTAAACTATTTTTAAGCTAATGTTGTCATTTCGATGCTCTATTTGTTAGTGTATAAGAATAGTAGCATGATAGTTAAAAAAGGAGTGATACATATGATTACATTGCTAATAGTGGACGATCATCCTATTGTGCTAGAAGGGACAAAAAACTTATTCCAAGAAAATGAAGATATTATTGTAGAAACAGAGAATGATGCTTTGAATGTTATTCAGAGAATAGAAGAAAAGACATATGATATTTACTTAATCGATATTAATATGCCATTAGAAAATGGAATAAGTTTGGCACGCAATATTAAATCTGTGCAATCGAATGCAGCGGTTATTCTGTATACAGGTGATGATATTACGGATTATTATTCATTAATTTTAGAGCGGAAAATAGAGGGGATTTTAGCTAAAACAGCATCTAGGGAACAAATCCTGCGAACGGTACGTGCCATTGCAAATGGTGAGATTGTATTACCAAAAAATTTCTTAAACTTCCTTGATAATAAATTCAAATTAAAGCAAGCTCAATTGGATATCCAGTTAAACGAAAAAGAAAAAAGGATTTTGCGATTAATTGCTAAAGGGCATACAAATAAAGCCATTTCCTTAGAATTGAACATTTCTCAACGCACAACGGAAAGATATTTAACACAACTGTTTTCACTTTTAAATGTCGATTCTCGAAATGAGGCTGTCGAGCTTGCAGCTAAAATGAATTTATTGTGATTGACCTTCACGTAAAGTGCTTGAAATCCTAAATAATGCAATATATCCATATTGAAGTAGAGTTATTAGTATTATACCTAAATTCAAATACTAAATATCTAGATTTTTTATCGAACACCGTCAAAAAATGGCGGTGTTTTTTGATTACCGCCATATCACGCCAATATTTGCACCGAAAACCGCCAGAAAAATGGCGTAAACCTAATGTTGAAATGACGGTGGCACTACTGGTACGCTTAATTTAACAAAGGAATACGGTGAAGTGCTATTCAATTCAAAATAACGTGCTAAATAAAAGTAATTTTATGATAAAACTCAATCAAAGGTAGGCGTGCGTATTGAAAGTAGAACTTGAAAATTTGTTTTCGGTAGATGAATCTAATCAAGAAGAAGTCATTAATGTTTATAACCGCTATGGTATTTTTGTGAACGCATCTGAAATCAAAAGAAGAAATGTTAAAGCATCTTTCAATCCTGTGTTTACTCTAGATGGAGATGTGACATATGAGAAGGTAACGGCATTATATAAATCATTGCAATATGAATTAGGTATTCATTCTATTGGAGAGAGATTTTACTTTGATTTTTCAGATAGTGAATATGAACAGGCACCTTTGTTTACATTAAACTCTACAGGCAACTCACCGCATATGTTTTTAGAGGACAAAGGAACAATGTTTTCAGTAAACCCTTATTGTGAGTGTTGTGGTTTGATGAAAACAAAGCAACTATCACCATTAGTGATTGACACAACGCAAATGAAAGATCGACACCTTGTACATGTGAGCGGTTTTTGGGTAGCTTCCCAAGAACTGGTCAACTTGATGAAGAAAGAAAAAATCAAAGGATATCAACTTTTAGAGGTCATTCACTGTGGTCCAAAGCAAGGGCAGCATAAAGCATATCAAATTATCCCAACACAGCGGCTACCAAAACGTAGCTCGGGAAGAGTCAGATTACATTTTGCTACAGAACAAGCACCGTGTAGCTGTGGCTTGAATGGTGTGATTCAAGGACCTGATATTTGTAAATTATCAGATGTAAGTCGTTTAAAGGGAGATGTGTTTTTAGCAGCGGAATGGAGCCATGATGGACAATATGTATATAGAAAAACATTATTTAGTAAGCGATTTAGAGAATTGATTATCGCCAATAATATTTCCCGAGAGGTTCGAGGAGAAAAGGATTGTAATTTTGGTCCAAAGGATTGGCTGTTTGATCCAGTGCTATTAAAATAAGCATCTCCTATCCATACTGATAGGACAGAAATATGTTATGATGTGAAAACATAGCATGAGAAGTCTTGAGGTGAGATAGATGAAGAAATGGGCATATCCATTAGCAATCCTAACGTTTCTAATTTTTATTGGATTGCGTTTTACTTATCAAAGTGAAGTGATAAATAGTTTGGATGTCAAGATGGCGAACTGGCTGTTTGGTAATCGCTTTATTGAGATATTTCATTATATAGGGGAGCCTGCATTTGTTGTGACGATTGCAGTGTTACTGATGGTGTATTTAGCTTGGAAAGTAAAAAACTATCGAAGTATGTTACTGGTAATCTTTACTTTCGCCGCAGGAAATGGATTAAATCACATCCTGAAAAAATGGGTGCAACGACCAAGACCTGATATTGAAGAACAGCTATTATCATTTAGTTTCCCATCTGGACATGCAATGACGAGTATTTTATACTTGTTCACGCTTGCGTACATTTGGTCAGAGAATCATCGTAAGCACCGTTATTTAATTTGGCTAGGTGCAATCATTCTGACCTTGTTCATCGGCTTATCTCGTATAGCGGGTGCTCGTCATTTTGCTTCAGATGTATTAGCAGGCTGGTGTATGGGTTATACATGGTTCATCATTTGTATTTTATGGTATGAACGTCGTCAAAAATTGTATCAAAACGAATGAAGGCAGTATCCTGTTTGTACAAGGGATACTGCTTTTTATCATATAGATGTTGTAGGCAAATCCAACGTGATGCACCATACAAAAATCTATTGATAGTCTCTTTTTTGTAGCAATAGATTATTTGGTTTGTGTCATTTATATTTTCCTTATAAAAAATAGTTGCTCATAGGAAACAATTGAGTTAAGATGAGTACAATAAGAAAAAGGGAAAAGGAAGTTGCGAATGGAAGGAAATGTATTATTAGCGTTAGGTTTAACATTGTTTGCTGGGCTTGCAACAGGTGTAGGTAGTTTAATAGCTTTCTTCACATCTCGTACAAATACGAAATTTTTATCAGTAGCATTAGGCTTTTCAGCGGGGGTGATGATTTATGTATCACTTGTTGAAATTTTTGTGAAAGCAAAAGATGCTTTAACCAATGCATTAGGTACGACAAATGGTTATTGGATGACCATTGTTGGTTTCTTTGGTGGTATGCTTTTTATCGCTTTAATTGATAAATTCATTCCAAAAGCGACCAATCCTCATGAGGTGAAATTGGTAGAGGACATTAATGCAACAAAGCCACAAGTAGATGAGGCACATATGATGAAGATGGGGGTTTTTACAGCATTAGCAATCGCTATTCATAATTTCCCCGAAGGTATTGCTACATTTATGTCAGCCATTAATGATCCGAGTGTTGGAGTGGCTATAGCTATTGCTGTAGCGATTCACAATATTCCTGAGGGCATTGCGGTCTCTGTACCTATCTTTTTTGCTACAGGAAATCGTAAAAAGGCTTTTAAGCTATCATTTTTATCTGGTTTAGCAGAGCCTGTAGGAGCATTAGTTGCATTTTTATTGCTGATGCCTTTTTTAACCGATGTGATGTTTGGTATTGTATTTGCCGGTGTGGCAGGCATTATGGTATTTATTTCATTAGATGAGCTATTACCAGCTGCACAGCGCTATGATGAAACACATTTATCGATGTACGGCTTAGTTGGTGGTATGGCAGTGATGGCGATTAGTTTAGTGTTATTAGCATAATCTCAAAGAGGGTATCGATTTCTCGATACCCTCTTTAGCATTTATTCGACTTGTATACCATGTTGAGCGGCTGTTGTTAAAATAATATCGTGTTCCGTGAATTGTTGCTGCATGGCTTTTACAAAACTGTCAGCAATCGCTGTAGGTACAATCGAAATAAGTGTTGGTCCTGCGCCACTTAATGCTGTACCAAATGCACCGTGCGCTTTCGCAGCGGCACGAATTTCAGCATATTGAGGAATTAACTGTGCACGGAAAGGCTCATGGAATAAATCAGCCTCCATATAGCGACCTGCACGTTCAAAATCATGTACCATCAATGAAGCAGCAAGCATATTAGCATGGGCCGATGCATTGACAGCATAGACACGATCAAACTGTTCCGGTAACACAGAGCGAGCCTCACTTGTTTTTAGCTCCACAGCAGGAATATAGACGACAAAGGCAGCATCAATGTTTGGAATATGAAGTGTATCCACAAAGCCATTGTCATTCATAGAAGAAATCGTTAAACCACCTAAAACAGAAGCTGTTGCATTATCAGGATGTCCCTCGATTTGAGAGGATAAATTAAGTTTATCCTGCACAGTCAGCTCTAGTGCACACACTTGATTGGCTAGTTCGATACCTGCTACAATCACAGCGGCACTGCTACCTAAGCCACGTGCTAATGGCAACTCACTTGCTAGTTCGACACGACAGGCAGGCAATTCTTTTCCATATTGGTCAGCAACCTTTTTGGCGATACTATACAAGAGATGCTCTTCAATAGAGAATTTTTTAGGACCGTTATCGTCAAGGTGGATAATTTCCCACTGTTCCTGTAAAGAAACTTGTAGCTTTAGATAAAGTGCTAAGCCAAGTCCAATGGAATCAAAGCCAGGGCCTAAGTTAGCTGTGCTCCCTGGAACAGTGATGTGCCACATGTTGCTCATAGTACACCTTCGATATATTGACGAATTTCCGCTTCATCATTTTTCAATGATACAACGTCAACAGTCGATACATCCATTGCTGTATCAGGGTCTTTTAAGCCATTTCCTGTGAATACAGTAACAACTTTTGAGCCTTTAGCAATTTTGCCGTTTTCTACGGATTTAATGACACCTGCTAATGAAGCAGCTGAGCCTGGCTCTACAAAAATACCTTCAGTGCCAGCAATTAGCTTGTAAGCCGCTAAAATTTCTTCATCTGTTACAGAGTCGATAATACCACCAGATTCATCACGAGCAGCTTCAGCGAATTTCCAGCTTGCAGGATTACCAATACGGATGGCTGTTGCGACTGTTTCTGGATTAGCAATTGGCTCACCCTTGACGATGGCTGCTGCACCCTCAGCTTCAAAGCCAAACATCTTTGGTAGACCAGAGCCTTTCGCTTCGTTGTATTCTTTAAAGCCTTTCCAGTAGGCTGTAATGTTACCTGCGTTACCAACAGGGATGCATAAATAGTCAGGTGCCGCACCTAATGCATCCACAATTTCAAAGGATGCTGTTTTTTGTCCCTCAATGCGATATGGGTTCACAGAATTCACAAGTGCGACAGGTGTTGTTTCACTAACTTGACGTACAATATTTAAGGCATCATCAAAATTCCCATCGATTTCGATAATTTTTGCACCATACATTGTTGCTTGAGCCAGTTTACCAAGAGCTACTTTGCCTTTTGGAATGACAACAATCGATTGAATGCCAGCGCGTGTTGCATAAGCCGCAGCGGCAGCAGATGTATTGCCTGTAGATGCACAAATGACACATTTACTACCATCTTCAATTGCTTTTGCCACAGCAAATACCATGCCACGGTCTTTAAAAGAGCCAGTTGGGTTTGCCCCTTCGATTTTGCCGTAAAGCTCAATACCTAGTTTTTTTGATAAATTGACTAAATGTATAAGAGGTGTATTACCTTCATTTAATGTAAGCTCAGGTGTATTGTCTGTTACAGGTAAAAATTGTTTATATTCTTGGATAAGGCCTTTCCACATAATAACCATAATCTCCTTTTGTTCTTATAGAAAGAACAGTTGTTTTTGTATAAAAGACATTTTAACGCAAATTGCACTCTATTTTCAATAGTATTTTGGAAATTGTCTAAACAATTCTGTGTTTTGAAATTCTCTTGTCACTTTCTTGAAACAAATGTATAGTAATTTTGTAAAGTCATATGTAAAGACAGGTGGTTATGATGATAGTAAATAATAATGAAGGAATAAATAAATCACAGCAACCTATTTCTCGTAATAAGCTATTAGGTGTAGCTGGAGTTGGCTGGCTTTTTGATGCAATGGATGTGGGCATACTGTCATTTGTCATTGCAGCATTAGCAGTGGATTGGGGGTTAACACCTAGTCAATCAGGCTGGATCGGAAGCATCAATTCAATAGGGATGGCTGTAGGTGCACTTGTTTTTGGTGTGATGGCTGATAAAGTAGGGCGCAAGCAAATTTTTATGTGGACACTTGTACTGTTTTCACTAGCTAGTGGTTTATCTGCATTCACCACAACGCTAACTGCTTTTATGGCACTACGCTTTTTAGTGGGAATGGGGTTAGGTGGCGAGCTACCTGTTGCCTCCACACTTGTATCTGAAAGTGTAGAAGCAAAGGAACGTGGTCGAGTAGTCGTTTTATTAGAGAGCTTTTGGGCAGTAGGCTGGCTATTAGCAGCACTCATTTCATATTTTGTGATTCCAACATGGGGCTGGCGTGTAGCGTTAATATTAACGGCACTTCCAGCGGTATATGCAATTTACTTGCGCTGGCATTTGCCTGATTCACCACAATTTACGGTAAAGGCAGAAGCGAAGAAGCGTAGTGTGTTACAAAATATGCGTGATGTATGGTCAAAAAAATATGTACGTTCTACATTGATGTTATGGGTGCTATGGTTTACAGTAGTATTTTCTTATTACGGTATGTTTTTATGGCTACCAAGTGTGATGGTTGGCAAAGGCTTTGACTTAATTAAAAGTTTCCAATATGTTTTAATCATGACGCTTGCACAGTTACCAGGCTATTTTACGGCAGCATGGTTTATTGAGAAGTTTGGACGTAAATTTGTCCTTGTTACTTATTTATTAGGGACAGCGATTAGTGCGTTTATTTTTGGTAATGCTGAAACATTAACGGTTTTGTTAGTGTCAGGTATGTTTTTATCTTTCTTTAACTTAGGTGCATGGGGAGCGCTTTATGCATATACGCCTGAGCAATATCCAGCGATTATTCGTGGTACAGGAGCAGGATTAGCAGCCGCTGTCGGTCGAATCGGTGGTATCTTTGGGCCGTTGTTAGTTGGGTATTTATTGACTGCTGGCTACGAGATTGGTTCTATCTTTGCTATTTTCTGTGGTGCCATTATAATTGGCGTAATCGGTGTACTGTTGTTAGGAAAAGAAACGAAACAAACGGAACTAGAATAATAATATTGGAGGGAGGTGAGTAGGTGAAAAGACGCTCATTTCCCTCTTTTTTTATCTTGATTCAGTGGGGGTTCCAATGCCCACCGAATCAAGATAAACGCTCCAGACACAATTGCGTTGGGGCATAATTCATAATTCATCTACAATTTACTATTTCAGAAAAATCATTGTATTCAGAATATAATCGTGGTAATGTATTTTTAATTGTGTTCAGAAGCAGGGGGAAACAATCTCTGTCCATGATGATTTCATTGAAAGAAAGGTTGTTGCGTATGAATATTAAAGAGGAAATACAAAGAAGGTTTGTCCATTTATCAAAAGGGCAACGAAAAGTAGCACAGTTTGTATTGAATAATCCAACCGTTATTGTAAATAATGGAGCCGCTGAAGTTGGTAGGCAAGCAAATGTGAGCGAATCAACGGTTATTCGTTTTTGTTATGCAATGGATTTATCTGGTTTTGTAGAGTTACAGGAGGGAATTCGTCATATGCTGCTATCACAAAAGCCTGCTTTGCAAGTAGAGAGGCAATCAGCAGTGGAACAGACGATGCAACATGATATTCAAAATATCCAAAATACGATGTTGCTGATAAATGAACAGCTATTTCACAGAAGTGCAAAGTGGATGCATGAAGCAGAGGCTATTTATATAGTAGGCACCTATCAGACCACGCCAACGGTTCAATGGCTATTGTACACATTGAAAACATTGCGCTCTCATGTTTATTTAGTAGATAGCATGCAGCAAGTGAAGAATATGAATGAAAATACAGTGTTAATTGTATTTGCCTATGACACGTCTTTCCATGATATGCAGCCAGTTGTGGAAAATGCAAAGGCAAGACGGGTAAAAATAATTGCGTTAAGTGGCTCTGCTTTAACGCCTATTCGAGAGTATACCAATGTTTTATTTACACTTAGTATGACACAATCATTGCTCTCTCATAGTGTACCAGTGGTATTATTTTCATTTTTCAATGCTTTGCTAGATACAATGATCAACCATAATCTAGTACAGTATGAGCAATACCAGAAAACAAATGAACGAGGAGTGCAAAATATTTTATATTTCAATACGGCAAGAGAGAAGCATGGCCTCTAAACCCACCAACAAATTACTCCATTCAAAAGTGCTATCAAATTATCCTTTATGGCAATAAATAGAATGGTAATGGGCCTTTAAGGAAAAATTTTCTTAAAGGCTCATTACTCATGATGCTGAAGTATGCCACTTAATCGGATAAAATCTTGCTAAAGCTATATTCGTCTAAATAGCGATCATGTAATCGAATAGCTTTTTGGCGAATGCCCTCTTGTTGGAAGTCTAGCTTTTTAGCTAAATGAAGGGCATTTTCATTATGCTCCATGATAGACAACTCTAAACGAGAAATCTTATGTTGCTTAGCCCAATCTTCTACAGCTTGTACAAGGGCAGTGCCAATACCTTTATGTTGATATTCGCTCGTTACAGCTAAACAAATAGAGGCTACATGCTTTGTTTTAGTATGTTTATAGCCATGAATATAAGCATAACCAACGAATAGTCCATTTAAGATACAGAGTAAAATCGTACGGTTTTTTAATTTTTTCCAATAAGTGAAATCCTTTCGAAGCTGTTGCACAGTTAAATTTAATTCATTATGCATACTGTACATAAAATCGGTTTGTTGGAAAATTTCCTCTTGTAAATGTATAAGTGCCCGAGCATCAGATGCCTCCGCAGGTCGAATAATATAGGCCGTTGTATTCGTATTATTTTGATTATTGACTTCAGTAATTTCTATAGGCTTGGCCTCTGTGCGAGCAAACGTTACACTTGTACTCAATGTTACATCAATGACAGCATAACCAGCTTGTGTCCATGCTAAAAAGTGTGATAATGGTGGCTTTGTTTTCTTCCACCAACTTCTATTCAAATAAGCAGCATTGGGCAATGTTTGTCCAATAATATTTTCTAATTCTTCAAAGGATAAAGTAATTTCTGGTTGAGTAGCTACTTCAAAGTAACTTGCCAGAGGAATATACTTTTTGTCCATTTGTTTCGTCATGGTAATCCCCATTTCTTGTTAGTTCTCGGTTGTAGACTAAATGATAATAGCATAAATTTATATTTTCTTAAATTATAAAAGAGGAATTTAGTAACTATTTTATAGTATTTTTTTTAAGATAGCACATATTTTTAACAAAAAATAATAAATTTTATAAGCAATATCGAACGAAATATTAAAATGAAATTACAACTATACGAGTAAGGAAAGTATGATAAAATAAATGACAAATGCGATAACTATTTAGGAGGAAGAATTTTAATGGGTAAAGTTTTAGTTTTTGGGCATAAAAATCCAGATACAGATACAATAACATCTGCGATTGTGTACGCATATTTAAAGCAACAAATTGGTGTAGAGGCAGAGGCAGTACGTCTTGGAGAAGTGAATAACGAGACAAAATTTGCATTAGAGAAATTTGGCTTTGAAGCACCTCGCTATATTGCGTCTGTTCAAGGAGAAGCAGATCAAGTAATTCTTGTAGACCACAATGAATTCCAACAATCAGCAGATGGCATTGAAGAAGTACAAATTACAGAGGTAATTGACCATCACCGTATTGCGAATTTCCAAACGGCTGATCCATTGTACTATCGTGCAGAGCCAGTTGGTTGTACAGCAACGATTTTGAATAAATTATTTAAAGAGCATGGTGTAGCAGTTCCAGCGAATATTGCAGGCTTAATGTTATCAGCTATTGTGTCTGATACATTGTTATTCAAATCACCAACATGCACAGAGCAAGATGTACAAGCTGGTGAAGAGTTAGCAAAAATAGCGGGTGTAGATGCTGCAGAATATGGTTTAGCTATGTTAAAAGCTGGTGCTGACCTTTCAGACAAAGCGTTAGAGGATTTATTGTCTTTAGATGCGAAAGAATTCCAATTTGGTAGCTACAAATCAATTGTTGCCCAAGTAAATGCTGTAGATATTAATGATGTGTTGGGACGTCAAGCAGAGCTAGAAGCATTATTAACAAAAAACGTAGCAGACAATAGCTTAGATTTATTCTTCTTTGTAGTCACAGATATTTTAAATAATGATTCAACAGCAGTAGCAATCGGACAAGTTGCAGAAGCATCAGCAAAAGCGTTTGGTGCAGAGCTTGTGGATAACCGTATCGTATTACCAGGCGTTGTATCACGTAAAAAACAAATTGTGCCAGTATTAACAGAAGCATTAAAATAACAAAGCCATACAAAAGACACCCGCATGAATTTTATTGTGGGTGTCTTTTGCGTGGGTCTCTAATCTAGCTTTAAGCGTTGTACAGCAGGTCCTTCAAGCACTTCACCGTTCTGATGGAAGCGTGAGCCATGACATGGACAATCCCATGTATTATCAGCTTCGTTCCACTTTGTTTTACAGCCGAGGTGTGTGCATGTGGGGGCTTTTCGTTGTTTAACATGACCTGTAACAAATTCCTTCGCCACAAAGCCACCAACCTTCAACATTTGTAGCATTTGGACGCCAAATTTTGTGCGTGCTGGAGAATAAAGAGCGATAGCACCGTCTCGACAAGGTGCACCTGTAATAAGAGAGGTTAAGATGGAGCCTGCTACAAATGAATTGGAGATACCCCACTTACGATACCCTGTCGCAATATAGACATCGGGCAAAGAAGGTGTAATACGACCGACATAGGGCAAAATATCTGGTGTTTCAATATCTTGTGCAGACCAGTGATAAATTGGCTCTTGTTGAAAATGGGCCTTCATTGTCTTGTGTAACGCATCATAATAATGCTCTGTATCTCCAGTAACACCTGCGATATGGCTTGAGCCAGCAAGAAGTAGATAATGTTGGTCAGCAATATTCGCAGTACGGATAGAGCGTGACGGTGCATCAACAGACAAATATTGCCCTGTCATTGGCTCCATAATTTGGCTTGCCATCATATAGGAACGGCTATTGATTAATTTGAAAAGCTGAAGCCCTTTAAACCCCTCCATTGGATAATGTGTACATAAAACAAGTTTTCGATAATGGACATGAATGTCTTCTGTAATATGTACATGATTATTTTGGATATTTAATTGTTTAACCCGTGTATTTGTATAAATTTGAGCGCCCATTCGTATTGCCTCCTGTGCTAGAAACTGACAAACAGCAACAGGATGAATTTGAGCTTGCTGTGGCATACTAAGCGCTTTTTTTATGGAGAACGGTAACTCTGTATCCTTTGTCATTTGCCCTGTGATATTCAATACTTTATAGGCATTCCATTCATTTAATAGCTGTCCATAACCTTCAGTTGTTTGACCATAAAGGATAGAATCGACCGTTTGAATGCTATTTTTGGGTAGAAACTGTCGGACAGTATGAATGGCATCTTGGTTTAATTGGTAATATAATTGTGCCTCGTCTACAGATAATTTCTCCAATAATTTAGCGTAAATAATGCCATGCTGGGCAGTTAATTTTCCTGTAGAATGTCCTGTTGTCCCTTGCCCAATTGTAGAATGTGCCTCTAATAGTACAACGTTGACGCCTGCTTTTGCTAGTAAATAGGCGGTATATAAGCCACTTAAGCCACCACCGATAATGCAAACATCACATGTCATAGAAGCAGATAAAGTAGCTTGCGACATGGGTTGAGTAGTGGCTAGCCAAAGGGATTGTGTCATAATGAAACCTCACATTGTTTTTTATGCTCAGTATGCCGATTACTGTAAGTATTTATTCAATTGAGCAGAAAAATTGTCTTTTAAGGTAGGGGCTCGCTACAATGAGGAAAAAGGAGTGTTACATGATGAAAATCGAAATTTGGTCAGACTTTGTATGTCCATTTTGTTATATTGGTAAAACACAGTTAGAAAAGGCGATTCAACAAGTAGGATTGGTGGGGCAGGTAGAGCTGATTTATAAAAGCTACCAGTTAGATCCGACAACACCTGCTGATACGAATGAATCAACTTATGCGGCATTAGCCAAAAAATATGGTATGACTTATGAAAAAGCACAGGAAATGGCACAAGGTGTGGCAATGCGTGCAAAAGAGGTCGGATTGGATTTCCAATTTGATGGATTACAAGAGGCCAACACAATGAAAGCACATCGACTTGTAAAATGGGCAGAGAGACAAGGCGATGTCACAGCACTTGTAGAAGCATTATTACGTGCTTATTTTGTAGAAACAAAACGTATTGGACAGGATGAGGTATTAGTAGCTATTGCTGAACAAGTTGGTTTGAACCGAGAAGAAGTAATGAAGGTACTAGCGAGCGCTGACTTTGCACAAGAGGTAGAAGCGGATATACAAGAGGGTATACAGTTAGGTGTGCGTGGTGTACCGTTTTTTGTATTGAACCGTAAATATGGCATTTCAGGTGCACAGCCACAGCAAGTTTTTGAGGATACATTGCGTAAAGTAGCTGAGGAAGAAGGCTTGTCTATGGGGTTAAAAATGATGGGAGAAGAACAAGCTCCAAATTGTACAGACGATAATTGCACATTGTAAGTAAAAAATTCAGCCAAAAGTCTGATATGTGGAGCGTTGACATTTTCATTGAATTTTTTTATGATATTAATATATCTTGAAATCGAGATATTAAAACTTGAGATATAAGGGGAATTTATATAATGAATGTTTTAGTAGTAAAAGCGAATAATCGTCCAGATGGTATTTCAACAAAAATGTATGATGCGTTTATGGAAAATGTACAAGGCGCAAATGTAACAACGTTTGATGTTTTTGCAGAGGATATGCCATATTTTGGCCAAGACCTTTTCAATGCTTTTGGTAAAGTACAAAACGGTGAAACATTAACAGATATTGAAGCACGTCTTTTAGCAGCAAAACAAAAAGCGATGGATGCATTAACGGCGGCAGATGTAGTTGTATTTGCTTTCCCACTTTGGAACTTAACAATTCCAGCAACATTACAAACATTTATCGACTATGTATATCAAGCTGGTTTCACATTCAAGTATGATGAAAATGGTCAATTAGTGAGCCTAATGACAGATAAAAAAGCGATTATTTTAAATGCTCGTGGTGGATTCTACTCAGCACCAGAAGCACAACCAATGGAAATGTCAGTGAACTATATTAAAAATGTGGTTGGTGGCGTGTTCGGTATGGAAATTATTGAAGAAGTGATTATTGAAGGGCATAATGCTTCTCCAGATAAAGCACAAGAAATTATTGCAAATGGCTTAGAGGAAGTAAAAAAAGTAGCACAATCTTTACAAGCAGTAACAGTATAATTTTAATAAAAATCCTCTCATTGATTGAGAGGATTTTTATTTTGGAGGTATGGTAGTAGATAGATGTCTGACATATTGCTATTATACGATTTTTCGCTAATTACAATAAATAACATCCTATTGATTTTTAGGAGATATAAATGATAATAATTTGTTAATTTACTTTAAAGTGTTTATTTATTTATCAAAAAATACATACAATTAGGACTATTTGTTCAGTTAAAATGGTAATTAGTATACTATAATGAAAATGTATGAAAATAAAATAGTAAATTAAAGGAGGCACTTTCATGCACAAAAATATACTAACGAAGTTCATTATGGCTATGCTGATTTTCTTTGCAGTGTTACCGTATGGACTATCTGCCGATGCTGCATCAACAGATGTAACACGTGGAGATTATGTAAAAGCATTAGTAGAGGGCTTACATACAGAGCTTGGTGATGGCTCTAAACTTACCTTTACAGATGTTCCAAAGGACTTAGCACCATATGTAGAAAAAGCAGTAGACTTAAAGCTAATTAAAGGAACAACAGCGACAACATTTTCACCAAACGATAAAGTAACACGTCAGCAAGCATTTGTTATTTCATCGCGTGGACTTGCTACTACAAAGGCACCACTTTCTGTATTAGACCAATTTAAAGATGCAAAACAAATTGCGGATACACATAAACAAGATTTGGCAAATGCTGTAGCAGCGAATCTTTTACAAGGTTTTGCTGATGAGACAATTCGTCCTGATGAATATGTAACAGCTGTTCAAATGAAGAGTATCATTGAGCGCTTTGTCGCAGAATATCAAGTACCAACATCTGCAACAACAGTAGATTTGCAAATTTTAGGAACTACAGATATTCACACAAACTTAGCAAACTATAACTACTATTTAGATGCGCCGTCATCTACTCTAGGTTTAGCAAATACAGCAACATTAATTGAACAAGCACGTACTGCAAATCCGAACACATTATTATTTGATAATGGTGACTTAATTCAAGGAACGCCACTAGGTTCATACAAAGCATTAGAAAGCGCATTAAAGCCTGGTGAAGTACACCCTGCAATCGCAGCGCTGAATGCATTAAAATATGATGGTGGAACTTTAGGAAATCACGAGTTCAACTATGGTTTAGCGTTTTTAGATGAAGTATTAAATGATGCAAAATATCCAGTAGTAAATGCAAACACGTATGATGCGAAAACAAAAGAACGTATGTTTACGCCATATGTAATCATTGATAAAGAAGTTGTAGATAATACAGGTAAAAAGCAAATACTTAAAGTTGGTGTAACAGGTATTGTGCCACCAAAAATTGTTGAATGGGATGCAATTCATTTAACAGGTAAAGTTGAAATGCAAGATCCAGTAGAAGCAGTAAAAGAAGTTGTGCCTGAAATGCAAAAAGCAGGAGCAGATGTTATTGTTGTGCTTGCCCATTCAGGTATTGGTACTGCTAAAGCAGGGGTAGATACTGAAAATGTAAGCTACCAAATTTCTGAAATTGATGGTATTGATGCTTTAATTACAGGTCACTCTCATTTAACATTCCCTGGTGACTACAAGGATTTACCGAATACAGACCAAGCAAAAGGCACAATCAATGGCGTACCTACTGTTATGGCAGGTAGTTATGGTAGCCATCTTGGTGTAATTGACTTAACGTTAGAGCAAAAAGGTTCTGAATGGACTGTAGTAGATGGCAAAGGCGAAATTCGTTCTATTAAACAAGAAGGTTTAAAACCATCTGATACAGTGTTAAATGCTATTAAAGAAGCACATGAAGGGACATTAACGTATATTCGTCGTCCTGTTGGTGAAACAACTGCACCAATCCATAGCTACTTCTCAATGGTACAAGATGATCCATCTATTCAAATCGTAACACAAGCACAAAAATGGTTTATTGAAAACGAATTAAAAGGAACTGCTGATGAAAAAACACCAATCCTTTCTGCTGGTGCACCATTCAAAGCAGGCTCTCGTAACAACCCAGCTGATTTCACAAATATTCCTGTAGGTCCACTTGCTATTAAAAACATGGCAGATATTTATGTGTACGATAACACAGTATCTACAATTAAAGTAACAGGTGCACAGGCTGTTGAATGGTTAGAAATGGCAGCTGGTATTTTCGCAACAATTGATCCAGCAAAAACGGAAGAGCAAAATATCATCGATCCAGAAGCACGTTCTTACAATTTTGATGTATTAGATGGTTTAACATATCAAATTGATGTTACATCACCAGCGAAGTATGATGGTGGTAAACTAGTGAACGAAAAAGCAAATCGTATTAAAAATGTACAATACAATGGTAAGCCAATTGATTTGAAACAAGAATTTATTATCGTATCAAATAACTACCGTGTTGGTGGTTCATATGGTGCGACATTTAAAAAGGCAGATGGCTCTAATGTAACAAACTACGCTTACGAAAACCGTCAAGCCATTGTTGACTACATTTTAGCAACAAAAACAATCAACCCTGCTGCGGATAATAATTGGTCATTTGTACCGTTCCCAGCAAATACAAAAGTAATTTACAATTCTGCGAAGGATGCTCAAAAAGTAATCCCAGCAGGTAGCAAGATTGAATATTTAGGTGATACTGAAGGCGGCTTTGGTAAATACCTAATTAAATAAGCACTAGAAAAGGAGAGCAACGATTAAATCGCACTCTCCTTTTTTTGTCGTTCAAATTGATGATAGCGTGTGCCTTGGAATGTGAGTAAACCAAAGTCACCCTCTGCTAATTGCCCATAATCAGTACCAGCCATTTTTAATTCTAAGCGATCACCACTTTGCACTTCAAAGGTTACATAGTAAGTCGTATGGGCGCTAGAATCACCTGAGCCACCACGTGTATTGGAGCGCTTTGTTACAATTTTTGCAGGCACTGTTAAGACAGGCTCTTTATTGTTTTTTGTCCACTGACTAATACTGCTAATAAGAGCAAACGCAATACTCCCAAACACAATAAAGAAAATAATGGTAATGAAGATAGAAGCAAAACTTGGATCATCATGAAGAAAGAACATCTAACCCCTCCTTTTGATAATAAAGGATATATTTCAGAATTTACCTGAATATCCATGTCATCCTTTATAAGTATATCACCTATGTTCCATAGTGTTATAGACTAAGGTTCGGCATATTAAGAGAGGCAATAGCATAACCTTTTAATACATGATATATTTCATATTTCAGTTATAATTAATAACCTAATATATAATCGTAAATAAGTTACTCAAAATTTACTTTGCCAGTAATAATCCTTATAATAAAGGAAGAAGAGGTGAAATTTATGACTGAAAATATGCTATGTCCCCGTTTAGCAAAAGCGATGGATTTAATCGGAAAACGATGGACAGGACTCATTTTATATCAATTATTAGAGGGACCACAGCGCTTTAATGCCATTGAATCGGCATTACCTGTTAGTGGTCGTTTATTATCGGAGCGTTTAAAGGAGTTAGAAAAAGAAGGCTTGGTGGAGCGTAATGTGTATTCAGAAGTTCCTGTGCGTGTGGAATATTCATTAACAGAGAAAGGTCAATCATTAGAAGAAGCTATTCGTCATATTGAATCATGGGCTACAAATTGGTTGTAACGCTAAACGTAATGACACCAAAGTATAATTAATTATTTTACTTGTCAAATTGCGTTTCTGAACCCATACTATTGTAGAGTGAGAAGACGTAAGAAAGGAATTAGCTTTTTATGACAAAAGAACAATGGGCAAAGGATTTAGCGCAAAGTATAAATCCAGCTAATATTAAATTAGATGAATTACTATCTCAATATACAATGACGAAACTAGGTGGCAAAGCGGATCTTTTTGTCTTTCCTGAAACGGAGGAAGAGGCAGTAACCGTTATTCGCTATGCCAATGAACATAATATCCCTTTATTAATGTTAGGAAATGGCTCCAACATGATTGTGCGTGATGGCGGCTTGCGAGGCATTGTCGTGACATTTGCACGGTTAGATGAAATTCGTATTACAGGTGATCATGTATATGCACAAAGTGGGGCATTGCTGATTGAAGTATCAAAACAAGCTGCTACGAACTCTTTAGCAGGTTTAGAATTTGCTTGTGGTATTCCTGGTTCTATCGGTGGAGCGATGGCAATGAATGCAGGAGCCTATGGTGGAGAAATTAAGGATATTATTATCTCCTCTAAAGTGATTACTAAAGAGGGAGAGGTTGTAACTTTGTCGAAAGAGGAGCTAGAGCTTGGTTATCGTCAAAGTATTATTGCGAAACAAGGCTATTATGTACTATCATCAGAATTTCAATTAACAAAAGGTGTACAGCAAGAGATTGATGCTAAAATTGCTGATTTTACATTTCAGCGTCAATCTAAACAACCTCTTGAATATCCGTCAGCAGGTAGTGTCTTTAAGCGACCACCAGGCTATTTTGCAGGGAAGCTGATTCAAGATAGTGAGCTGCAAGGAAAAGGTGTAGGTGGTGCTGAGGTATCGATGAAGCATGCGGGCTTTATTATTAATAAAGGTCATGCAACAGCTACTGACTATATCGCTACAATTCAAATGGTACAACGTGTAGTGAAAGAGAAGTTTGGTATTGATTTAGAGCCAGAAGTAAAAATCGTTGGTGATGATTTAGTTTAGTTTTTTCCAACAGAAATCAAAGATTACGCTCTTCGCACTGGCGAGGGGCGTTTTTTAAGGAGTAGTGAACAGATGAAGTTTATTTCGTGGAATGTTAATGGTATTCGAGCTTGTGTGAAAAAAGGTTTTTTAGATTTTTTTGAGCAAATGGATGCTGATTTTTTCTGTATTCAAGAGACGAAGTGTCAGGCTGGACAAGTGGAGTTAGCGCTGGAGGGATATGAGCAATATTGGAATTATGCACAGAAAAAGGGCTATTCAGGCACAGCGATTTTTACGAAGCATAAACCAATGACGGTTCATTATGGTGTTGGTGAGGATTCCTCGCAGGAGGAGGGCAGAATTATTACGTTAGAGTATGAGCATTTTTATTTAGTAAATGTCTATACGCCGAATGCGCAGCGTGATTTAGCACGACTACCTTTACGCTTACAGTGGGAGGAACGTTTAGCACTTTATTTGCAAGAGCTAGATGCGAAAAAGCCAGTTGTTTATTGCGGTGATTTGAATGTGGCACATGAAGAAATAGATATAAAAAATGCAAAATCAAATATTGGTAACTCTGGCTTTACATATGAAGAGCGTGCAAAAATGACAGAGCTATTAGCGAGTGGTTTTGTGGATACATTCCGCTATCAACAGCCAGATGCAACAGATCATTATACATGGTGGTCTTATATGAATAAAGTACGTGAGCGCAATATTGGCTGGCGTATTGATTATTTTATTGTGTCAGAGCGCTTGAAGGAGCAAATTGATGTGGCTACCATCCATCCACATATTATGGGTAGTGACCATTGTCCGATTGAACTACAATTGAGAAAGGGTTCGTAGACAATCGACATGACTTCGTAGGTATTCGACAAAACTTCGTAGGCAATCGACAGATGTTTATTATGTGAAACCGTATTCGTAGAGAGTACGGTTTTTATAGTAAAGTGACAAAATTTTATAGGCAATCGACATGATTTGCTAAATTTTAAAGGATTTTAGCTACATATACGAGAATATATTGCAGAGAGGGGGATTGAAATATGAGAAAAATAAAGTGGAAAAAATGGCTGTTAGTCTTAACAGGCATTTTAGCGATGCTTGTACTCATTGCGTTTGGTGGCTTTACTTGGTTTATGAATAAATCAAAGCCAGTGACTGATGGAGAACTTGCATTGAATATGTTAGAGCAGGATGTGACTGTCACACGAGATGACAAAGGGGTTCCACATATTTTTGCGAAAAGTGATGCTGATTTATACCGTGCACAGGGCTATGTACAGGCACAGGACCGATTATTCCAGATGGATTTAGCGAGAAGACAGGCAAGCGGTCGCTTATCTGAAATTATTGGAGAGGCAACGATTAAAACAGATAAAAACTTCCGCACATTTAGCTTACGTGATGCGGCTGAAAAATCATTATCGGCGTATGATGATGAAACTCGACAGGTGCTAGAGTGGTATGCAGAAGGTGTAAATGCTTTTATCGAGCAAGCGAAGGCAAATAATACATTAAGCTATGAATTTACATTGTTAGGCTATGAACCAGAGGAATGGACAGTCATTGATTCATTAACTATTGGAAAATATATGGCATATGATTTAGGTGGCCATTGGAATACATTAGCTTTTCGTCACTGGGCTTTACAAAATTTTGGTGAGGAAAAAGCAAAGGAATTATTTATTAAATATCCTGAAAATGCAGCGTCGATTATTGCAGCGAATAAAGAAAATCCGGTTGCGGTGGAAGGACAATTTGATGCTGATTTATTGCCAAATGAATTTAACGGTAGTAATAACTGGGTTGTCGCAGGTAGCAAGACAAAAAATGGTACACCGATTTTAGCAGATGATCCACATTTAGGGTTAAGTACACCGTCTATTTGGTATCAAATGCACTTGCAATCGCCAGAACAAAATGTAAGCGGTGTTATTTTTGCTGGAATTCCAGGAATTATTTTAGGGCATAATGATGAAATCGCATGGGGTGTAACAAATGTTGGACCAGATGTGCAGGATTTATATATTGAAATACCAAACCCAGAAAACCCAACACAGTTCCGTTATGATGGAAAATGGGAGGACGCAGAGGTACGTAATGAGCCAATTAAGGTAAAGGATGGCGAGACGGTCGATTTTCAAGTTCTAGTAACACGACATGGCCCAATTATGACGGATTTAGCCTTTACAGATACAGAGCCATCCGCACAATTTTCAATGCAATGGACGGCACTACAATCAACAGCGGAGCTACGTGCGGTGCTGGGCTTTAATAAAGCGACATCTTGGACTGAGTTTGAAAAGGCTTTAGAGGATTTTAAAGCACCAGCTCAAAACTTTGTCTTTGCCTCAAAGGATGGCACGATTGCTTATAAAGCGAATGGGCAAATTCCAATTCGTAAGCAAGGGGACGGACAGTTACCAGTACCAGGTGATTCAAGTGAGTATGGCTGGGAAGGATTTATTCCTTGGAATGAGCTACCAACCGTTGTCAATCCAAAAGAGGGCTTTATTGCTACGGCAAATAATGAAGTCATTGGCGATGAATACCCATATCATATTACCGATTTTTGGGCACAATCATATCGCTTTGACCGCATTAAGGAAGTGCTAGAAGCAAATGATTCGATAACAGT
Organism: Lysinibacillus piscis; assembly: GCF_026012395.1. Classification (GTDB taxonomy): domain Bacteria; phylum Bacillota; class Bacilli; order Bacillales_A; family Planococcaceae; genus Lysinibacillus; species Lysinibacillus piscis. Next base: position 41,928 of record NZ_BRZA01000003.1, on the reverse strand, counting down.
AGAAGACATGATGCAATTGCAAATGGATCAGCACAATTTGTATGCACAGGAGTTTTTACCTGATTTAATTCAATCTATCAAGGCACAGGATGCGGATGGTAAGTATACAGATGTGGTGAAGTTGTTAGAGGACTGGGATATGGTGGATGCAAAAGAGGCAGGAGCACCATTAGTATTCCATGTTTTAATGGTCAAGCTACAGGAAGTGTTGTTTAAAGAGCAAATGCCTGAGGATATGTACAAATTAATGGATGGTAAATTTAATATTACAGACCAGCTTTTGCGTACAGCCTATGCAGGTGGTAAAAGTGTATGGCTAGAGGAGCAAGGTGGAGTCGATGCGACTGTCTACAAAGCATTTGAGCTGACGATTGCCCAAATAGAGGAACAGTTCGGCAAAAAGGTTGCGAAGTGGCAATGGGGTGATTTCCATCAACTTACATTCGACCATTCATTAGGTAGTGCATCCCCTATTTTAGCTGCTTACTTTAATGCAAAAAAAGTGCCGATTGGCGGCTCGAAAGTGACTGTACAGGCTGCGGCGAATGATTTAGATGGCAATGTTGACCATGGTGCTTCTTGGCGTTTCGTGGTAGATGTAGGTGATTTAAGCTCGGCTTATCATATTGTAGGACCAGGGCAAAGTGGTCATGTTAAGTCAACTTGGTATCAAGATCAGGTAACAGATTGGGCAAATGGTGACTATCATCAAACATTTACCCAAAAAGAAGCGATTAAAGGTGAAACATTACATTTGAAGGCACAATAATAGATAAAACCATTCACATTGAGAAATCATGTTGAATGGTTTTTTACTGTTTATGAATAGGCAATAAACTTTAACATTCAAATGCTTATTTGAATATGTTATAGTAAAGACAATCAAACGAATATTTGAATGAGGTGAAGATATGGCACAAGAAATTTGCGAACTAACACAGGTTCATGAAGATGCAGTAACGAATGTGCAGCAGCAAATGCCTGATTTAGCAGGTGTGGCTAAATTTTTAAAGGCATTATCAGATGAAACAAGGCTTAAAATTGCCTACGCCTTAACAGTAGAAGAGGAATTATGTGTGTGTGATGTGGCAGAAATTATTGGTGCATCGGTGGCAACAGCATCCCATCATTTACGTTATTTAAAGGACCATCAGTTAGCCAAATCACAGCGCAAAGGCAAGCAAATGTATTATGCCCTAGCAGATGAGCACGTTTATCAAATTGTGACGATTGCCTATGAACATGTGAAGGAAGGGATTGCTGATGACAACGTCCAAGCAGGAGTATAGATTACAAAATTTATCATGTGCAAGCTGTGCAGCAAAATTTGAAAAAAATGTGAAGGCTATTCCGAGCGTGCAAGATGCACAAGTCAATTTTGGTGCTTCTAAAATTACAGTTGTCGGTGATATTAGTGTTACTCAAATTGAAGAAGCAGGCGCTTTCGATGGTATCAAAGTATCACAATCACAGACACGAACACTAGAAAAATCAACGCCTTTTTATCAGAAAAAAGAAAATATTTTAGCGGGTATTTCTTTACTATTTGTCATACTTGGTTATGTCATGCAATCCTTGCGTGGTGAAGAAGATATTATGACGATTGGCTTGTTTGTCATAGCCATTATTGTTGGTGGAGTTGGTATTTTCAAAACAGGCTTCCGCAATCTTGCACGTCTTGAATTCGATATGAAAACATTAATGACCATTGCGATTATCGGTGCAGCCATTATCGGAGAATGGGAAGAAGCGGCTGTTGTCGTCTTTTTATTCGCAGTGAGTGAGGCATTAGAAGCTTATTCCATGGATAAAGCTCGTCAATCTATTCGTCAACTTATGGATATTGCACCGCCAACAGCAACAATTAAAAGAGCGCATGGTGAGCATTATCATGAGATGGAGCTTCCAACAGAAGAAATTCAAATTGATGATATTTTAATTGTCAAACCAGGACAGAAAATTGCTATGGATGGTATTGTGGTTAGTGGTCTGTCTGCTGTGAATCAAGCAGCAATTACAGGAGAGTCCATTCCTGTTAATAAAACAATTGGTGATGAAGTATATGCAGGAACATTGAATGAGGAAGGTGCATTAGAAGTACGCGTCACAAAGCATGTGGAAGATACAACAATCGCAAAAATTGTCCATCTTGTAGAAGAAGCACAGGCAGAAAAAGCACCTTCACAGCAATTTGTAGACCGCTTTGCAAAATACTATACACCAGCTATTATGCTCGTTGCTTTGCTTGTTGCCATCGTACCACCGTTATTTGTAGGGGATTGGCAGCATTGGATTTATCAAGGCTTAGCAGTACTTGTTGTGGGCTGTCCATGTGCATTGGTTGTCTCAACGCCTGTAGCGATTGTGACAGCAATAGGGAATGCAGCAAGGCAGGGCGTGCTCATTAAAGGTGGTATTCATTTAGAGCAACTAGGGCATATTGATGTTATTGCTTTCGATAAAACAGGTACATTGACAGAAGGGCAGCCTGCTGTAACGGATATTATCACAGCGTTATCAGAGGATGAAGTGTTACAACAAGTCGCAGCAGTGGAAAAGCAATCACAACATCCACTGGCAAAAGCAATTGTGAAAGCTTTGCATGAGAGAGAGTTATTAGAGCTTACGCCTACAGATTTCCAATCAGTTACAGGTAAAGGTGCCTATGCAGTTGTTGAAGGGCAAACGATTTATGTTGGAAGTTTAAAGTGGATTGCTTCATTGGTAGCTGTCGATGATGAAATGCAGGAACAGGTGCAGCTCTTACAAACACAAGGAAAAACGGTAGTTGCTGTAGCAAGAAATGACCAATTTATTGGTGTCATTGGTATTGCAGATCAAGTGCGTCAGGAAAGTAAGCATGTTCTACAATCCTTAAAGGTAAAGCATACGGTCATGTTAACAGGTGATGCACAACCAACAGCATATGCAATTGCCAAATCATTAAATATGACAGATGTACGTGCCAATTTATTGCCTCAAGATAAATTAGCAGCTATTAAAGAATTACGAACAACTTTTGGAGCTGTAGCGATGGTTGGCGATGGTGTGAATGATGCACCTGCGTTAGCGACAGCGAACATCGGTATTGCGATGGGTGGTGCTGGAACAGATGCGGCACTCGAAACAGCTGATATTGCACTTATGGGTGATGATTTAACAAAGCTTCCATACACAATGGCATTAAGCAGAAAAACATTAACGATTATAAAAGAAAATATTACCTTTGCTCTAATTTTGAAACTTATTGCGTTATTGCTGGTAATACCAGGGTGGTTAACACTATGGATTGCGATTTTTGCAGATATGGGCGCAACTTTATTGGTCGTTTTTAATTCATTGCGACTGATGAAAGCTAGAAATGGTGAATAATTTGTACGATTGAATGATGGTTCTTGCAAAGATTTTTTATCAACGTTATGATAGACATAATCAAAATTAGTCGAGGCGAGAAATTATATATGTCAGATCGTATATTAATAAATGTTACAGAGGAAATTGTACGTGGATTAGTGGCTTTTTTATTAAGAGGGCCTGAATATCAAACATTTTGTAAGTGTGAAATTTGTGAGTTAGATACGGTCGCTCTTGCATTAAACGCATTGCCAGCAAAATATGTAACAACAATGAGTGCTCGCGACGAGGCATTTCGTGTTATGAATACACCTGCGCATATCGAGAACATTAACAGAGAGATTATTCGTGCATTACATGTAGTAAATAAACATCCTCGTCATGATGAGAAGCCAACTCCATAAAGTTGGCTTCTTTTTTAGATAAAGGGCAATGCGTATTTTCAGTTAACTTTTCGGGCTTGCTTGTAGTAAACTAAAGAGTAAGAAAAGGAAAGAGAGGGAACAGGATATGCCAACACCTAGTATGGAGGATCATATCGAACAAATATATTTATTAATCGCCCATAAAGGATATGCCCGAGTGTCTGACATTGCGGAAGCATTATCTGTTCTTCCTTCTTCTGTTACAAAAATGGTGCAAAAATTAGATAAAGATGGTTATTTAGTGTATGAAAAATACCGTGGCTTAACATTGACACCTAAAGGCGAAAAATTAGGGAAGCGTCTTGTGCAACGTCACGAGCTATTAGAGCAGTTTTTGCGAATCATTGGTGTAGATGAAGAGCGTATTTATGAGGATGTTGAAGGTATTGAGCATCATTTAAGTTGGAATTCCATTGATCGTATTGCAGACCTTGTACAAGTAATGGAAGAAAATCCTGATATTATAAAAAAATTAGAAGTGAAAAAGGAGTTATTATGAGCGAATTAAAATCAGGTGAGGTTGTCACATTAACCGTTTTAGAACAACAAGCATCGAAATGGATTTTAACGAATGGTATCGATGAGCTACCACTAAATGCCTCAGAAATCACGGAACCATTGGCAATAGGGGATCGCCTTCAGGTATTTTTATTTGTGGATCGTCGAGGAGATTTAGCAGCAACAACAGCTATTCCAACGTTTGCACAAGGAGAATATGGCTGGGCACGTGTGTTGCGGGTTGTTGCACATGAAGGAGCATATGTTGATATTGGTACATCACGTGAGGTATTAGTAAAGGCTGAGGATTTACCTGCCATCAAGGAAGTATGGCCTGCGCAAGGTGACCATCTATTTATGACATTGCGTACAGATCGAAATGGTGAATTATTTGGACGTTTAGCAACAGAGGAAAAAATTTCAGAGCTGTATGAGGGGGCATTTGAAGAGATGCACAACCAAAATATTACAGCAAGACCATATCGTTTACTACCTGTTGGTACGTTTTTACTTGGTGTGGAAGTGCCTTACCGTATCTTTGTTCATGAATCAGAACGTCAAGAAGAGCCACGACTTGGACAAGATGTTGTGGTGCGTATTATTGATGTGAAAGATGATGGCTCAATGAATGGCTCTTTATTACCAAGAAAGCATGAGCGCCTTTCAAATGATGCACAGCAAATTTTAAATTACTTGCAAGAGGTAGGAGGCAAAATGCCATTTGGCGATAAATCTTCTCCAGATGAAATTCAAGAAATGTTCCATATGAGTAAAGCAGCTTTTAAACGTGCATTAGGGACATTAATGAAAGCGGGTAAAATCAAGCAGCAAAATGGTTGGACAGAGCAAATTTAATGGACATATGCAAATGGCGAGAATGACTAGTGAAACTTTCTCGTCATTTTTTCGTACTATTCATTGAAGGAGGGTATACAATTTGAAAAAGATATGGATGAAAATGATGGTTGCTACATTGCTGACGTTTGGTATTTTAGCACCTGCCACAAGTTATGCAGCGGACAACACACCACCAAAGGCGATTGACGAAAAATTAGGTGTGCCAATCGTTGTGTACGGCGCTAATTTATCGGAAGCAGAAAAGGAATCCGTTAAAAAATCATTAAAAGTGAATGATGAGCCTGAAATCGAAGAAATCACAGTAGCTGGTGAGGATTTAGTTAAATATATTAAAGATAGTAATGCAAGCTCTCGTATGTATTCTTCAGCGAAAATTACACGTAAAGAGAAGGGGCAGGGCTTAGTCATTGAAATTGTTACACCATCTAATATTACACAAGTAACATCTGAAATGTATGCCAATGCGATGCTGACAGCGGGTATTGAAGATGCGACAGTACAGGTTGCTGCACCAAAGGCTGTAACAGGACATTCGGCATTGGTCGGTATCTATAAGGCATATGAGGTTACAACAGGTGAGAAATTAGATACTGAGCGTACAGATGTGGCAAATGAGGAATTGTCAGTTGCTACAACACTTGCTGAATCAGCAGGTGTGGATGATGCCAAAGTAGCAGAGCTGTTAACAGAAATTAAAAAGCAAATTGCAGAATTAAAACCTGCAACGAGAGAAGATGTAGAGCAAATTGTGCAAGACCAATTGAGCAAACTTGAAATTAATTTAAGTGAGAAGGACCGTCAATTATTGGTTGATTTGATGGACAAAATTAGTAAACTGAATATTGATTTTAGTAAATGGTCTGAGCAATTGAATGATATTAGTAACACATTGCAAGAAAAGTTTGGTGCTTTGATGGAGGATAAAGGTTTTTGGGCAAGCGTGAAAAACTTTTTCTCTAATTTAAAGGACTCTGTAGCATCATGGTTTAATTAAATAGTGAAAGCCACCTGTAAAAAAATGGGTGGCTTTTATATTGCTATGACAAGCATAAAATATGCTACTATGAAGAAAAAGGGAGTGATGATAGATGGAATTTCAATTGCAGCAGTTAGCAGAGGGTCAATTTGGTTTTATTTATGTGCACGATGGTGAAAAACTAGCGGAAATTACATGGCAGCAACAAGGGAATGTTATGGTAATGGATCACACATATGTTTCCGATACACTTCGTGGTCAAGGTGTGGCTAAAAAGCTATTAGATCAAGCGGCCACATATGCACGTGAGCATGGCTATAAAATGCAGGCAGTATGCTCCTATGTCGTAGCTGTCTTTGAAAAATCAAATGCTTATGACGATGTAAAACAATAAAAAGAAGGCAATCCGCTCGTTTACTTTAAACAAGTGGATTGCCTTTACTGCTCCTCAGACATCACAACATCGCTCCTTATAGTAGGCTAACACTATAAATAATCATTGTACATAAGCATGCACCACTTGCTAAAGCAACAACATCAAGCCAATCATACATAAAGTCTAAATTTTTCATTATAACCACGCTCCTTTCTATTATATTTCCCTAATTTTCTGTTTTTTAATCATCTGCATCGTGTACAATGAAAGGAATAAAGGAGTGAATCGCATGACATGGAAAATTCAAACGTACGATGATTTAACAAAGAATGAGCTTTACCGCATTTTACAGCTACGTGAGAAAGTTTTTATTGTAGAACAACAATGCTACTATGAGGACTTGGACAATCATGACCAACAAGCCTTACATTTGTCCTATGTGAAGGAGGATAAGCTGGTAGCATATGCACGTATACTGCCACCAGGTGAAAAAGTGGAAATGGCTTCGTTTGGTCGTGTCATCATAAGCCCAGAAGCTCGAGGTACAGGTCTTGGTAAAGAATTGGTCCAGCTTGCAATTGATACAATCGAGAAGGAATGGTCAAATCAGAAAATTTTCATTGAGGCACAAGCCTATTTGCTCGATTTTTACCGCGCTTTTGGCTTTCAACAAGTGTCAGATGTCTATGATTATGATGGTATTCCTCATATCGATATGCTGTATGAAGGATAGTAATTACGTTTAATCTTCTGTAAATAGGGTAATGCTAGTATACATAGATGCTCGATATTTATAGGAGGAATAGAAGAATGGCAAAAGGAAAAGGCATTGTAATTGCAGGACTAACATGGTTGGCAGCATCCTATTTTAGCAAAAAGGAAAATCGTGATAAAGTCTTGAGTGTTGTACAGCAATACCTTCAAACAGAGAAACCAATAATGGACAAAAGAGTGGCAGAGCGTATTACAACAGAAGTGGCAACAGAGGCAGGTACATCTCCTGCAAAAATGGCTTCTAATGAAATGGTTGCAGAAGGTGGCGGACACACAGGAGTTCATTTTTACAACAAACATATTCACGAGAAAGAGTAACAAAATATAGATAACAGAGGGAATACTCATCCCTCTTTTTTTTTGTGCGCTATAGTAATAACTTAGTTTCGCAAGTATGATAGAAAAAAGGAAAGGGGATGAGGTCATGTCGAAAAATAAGCTAATAACAGGAGTTATAGCTATTATTATTGTGATTGTTGTATTGCTTGCTATTTTATCAAATTATAATAGTTTGATAGATACCGAGGAGGAGGTAAGTAAATCCTATGCACAAATTGATAATCAGCTACAAAGAAAACTGGATTTAATTCCAACTTTAGTTCAGACGGTGCAAGAATATGCAGCATATGAAAAAGAAGCGATTTTAACAATTACTACGTCCCGTGAAAAATTGGTAGATGCTAAAACCGCTGAAGATGCCGCAAGAGCTGATGCAGAGCTAACAACAGCATTAGGTAAATTATTAGTGATTGTTGAAAATTATCCAGACTTAAAGGCTAACACACAGTATACACAGCTAATGGATGAGCTAGCGGGAACGGAAAATCGTATTGCTGTGGCACGTAAAGATTATAATGAGCAGGTTGCGATGTACAATAAAAAAATTAAACGGTTTCCAGGCTTTATTTTTGCCAGTATGATGGGGCTCGATGAAAAGCACTACTTTACAGCAGAAGAACAATAATGGAGGGGAACATGATGAAGAAAAAGTGGTTTTTGCTACTATTTGTTTGTGTATTATTTTCCATTATAGGACAGGCTGTAGTGGATGCAGCACCAGCACCTGTTGGAGACATCTATGTACAAGATTTTGCAGATGTTTTAACAGATAAGGAAGAGACTGAATTAATAAGCAAGGCAAAAGAGCTTGAAAAGAATACATCTGCTCAAATTGTCGTCTTAACTGTGCAGACAACAGAAGGACAAGCGATTGCCGACTATGCTAATGAAGCTTTTCGACAATATGGTATTGGAGACAAGGAGCAAAACAATGGCATCTTACTCGTATTAGCAATGGAGGATCGTAAAGCACGTATTGAAGTAGGCTATGGCTTAGAGGGCACGATTACAGATGGTATAGCAGGAAGAATTTTAGATGATTATACCATTCCTGCTCTAAAAGATGGTAAGCCGAATAAAGCGATCATGGATACGTTCGATACATTAATTCAGGCTGTGGAAGGTGAATATGCTGGAGCGAGTGAACTCCCTGCTAAGAATTGGGATTTTCAAAATTGGGGACTTTCCGAATGGCTGACATTTCCTTTATTTTTATTAATCGGGCTTACTGCTGTTTTAAGCGCTTTATTTGCGCTATATGCGTTTATCATCAATCCGATTATTTCTTTATTTACAGGTGGTTGGAAAAAAGGCAAAAAATCCTCTAGTGATTATCATGACTATTCTAATCATCATTCGAGCCATGACTCATCGTCAGGTGGTGGAGGCTCATCTGGCGGTGGCGGGGCAGATCGAGACTGGTAGTAAAAGTAAGGTGTTGGAAAGCTAGCAAATACTTGCTTTCCAACACCTTTTCATTACGATTCAATTTTAAATTCATTTACTAAAGTGTTTAATGATACTGCTAATTGAGCTAAATCATTTGAGCTTTGGGCAACTTCCTCCATAGCAGCACTCGTTTGTTGCGAGGAGGCGGATGTTTCTTCGATACCCGCAGCAGATTCCTCTGATATAGCGGCAATATCTTCAATGGAGCTATTCATTTTTTGACTATTCTCAGCAATAGTAGCTAGTTTTTCAGTGACTGCATTAATATTGTTGACCATCTCTGTGACAGCTTGATTAATACCATTAAATTGCTCACCAGTAGCCTCGATTTGATGTGTCCCTTCTTCTACCTCGTGATAGCCATCCAACAGTGATTTTACTACACTACTTGATTCACTTTGGACATTCGTTACAATTTTCGTAATGTCTAAGACAGAATCAGATACTTGTTCAGCTAGCTTTCTTACTTCATCTGCAACAATCGCAAAGCCTTTACCATGTTCGCCTGCTCTTGCAGCTTCAATTGCTGCATTTAGTGCTAAAAGATTAGTCTGATCTGCAATATTTTTAATGACAATGACTAATTTAGAAATTTCTTGAGACTGCGTATCTAACCCTTTTACTTTATCAACTGTATCTTTCACAATATGGTCAATTTTCTCCATTTGTTGTTTAGATACCTTCATGGATTGATTGCCTTCATTCGTCATCTCTAATACTTTACCAGACGATGCATGAATCAGTCCGCCGGTTTCATTTGCCATTGCGACCTCTCTCGTAAAGCCTTGCATGGCCATTAATAATTCGCTTGCACTATCTGCTTGTTTTTCTGAACCAGAAGCCAACTCCTGCATAGTAATAGCAACTTGCTCTGAGCCTGATTTCACTTCATGAGCAGATTGTGTCAGCTCTGTACTCTGTTTCGTCATTTTTTCGGATGCATGCGAAACATTTGTTACGAGCTCTTTTAGTCGGCCTTGCATATGATTCATGGAACCAGCCAATTTTCCAATTTCATCATTTGATTTAGTCGTAATTTCATCCGTTGTCAAATCACCCGCTGCTAGTAAATTCATTCGCTTCGAGATTAAGTTAATTGGCTTTGAAATATTATTAGCAAAAATCCAAATAACAGAAATACCAATCACTAAAGTAATACCAGCAATAATAAAGATATTAAATAAAATCGCATCAGCAGGCTTATTGAAATCCATCATATAAGTACCAGCTACAACAACCCAACCCCAGTGTGGATCTTTTTCTGAGTAAGCAACTTTTGCTTCAATTTTGTCTTTGTCATTGTTTAATGGCCAATTGAAATAAATGAAACCGCCACCTTCATTGGCTGTTTTAATAATTTCTTGTGTTGAATGTACGCCATTAGCGTCAACAGACTCCCAAACATTTTCCCCTTCAATAAAAGGGTGTGCCACTTCAATACCAGCATCGTCTACAACAAACATATACCCATTGTCGCCTAAGTTGAGATTTTTATTGATTGGACGTGTGCCATCACTATTTTTCTCCCCTAGAATAGCTTCCTTTACCCTTTCTTGAGCTTCTTCTAGTGTCAAATCACCATGCTCTACTGATTCATTTAATGACTCAATTAATTCGATGGTCATGACAACACTGTTTTTTAAGTTCGTCTCTCCTAATTCGGATAAACTAGACGAGCTTTTTTGATAACTAAAAAAACCGAGTACAATAATAGGGATGGTTAAAAGCAGTATTGATACAACAATCAATTTGGTTTTAATAGAATTCATAGTTTTCACGCAGCCTTTAAATAGATGTAATGGTAATTATGTATGTTGATTATCTTTTTAGTAGCTTGCAACTCCTCTTTTCATAGTCAACACGTATAAAATAGTATATCATAATTTTCTGAAAATTAAATGTATATCTAATGGATAAGGAAGTATATTGAAAGAAGAATTGCCTCAAAAAAATCGATTTACACCAAAAATTTTGGTATAAATCGACTTTTTTCATAATCTTAGCTTAATACAGTCTTTTTATTCGGCAGTAAAATAACGCTCGCAAATAGTAAGAGCACGATACCTGTAAAAATAAAGCCACCAACTACACCTAAAGAAAGCCAGCCGAGTAATGATGAGCCAAATACGACACCTAATGAAAAGAAGGCATAAAAGTAACCATATGCCTTACCACGAATCTCAGTAGTAGTCGAGTCAATTAACAATGAATTAAGTGATGGGAATAAGAAACCAAAGCCAATTCCATAGCAAACCATGGCTAAGTAAAGGAAAGTGCTTGAATTTGCCTGACTAATGATAAGCTGACTAATGCCCATTAAGCCAATTCCTATAGATAATGTTTTAATTGGAGCCACTTTATCGAAAATACGATTTGTTGGTAATAGAAAGACAAGTACGGCTACGATACCAAAGACACTCATTAATGTACCACTAAGGCGAGAATCAAATCCTAAAGCTTGTACTTTTAGTGGTAATAAATAGGCGATAACCCCCTGTGAAAACATTAAAAAGAATGCCCCTGTAAAAGACTTTAAGATACCTGGGTTATAGAAAAATACACGAACAGGTACATATACATTAGCTGTAGATTTTGTTCTTTTAAATTGAGTTGACTTTAAAAGAAAGAAAGTTAAAATACCTAACAAGCCAATACAGCTAGCTGTAATATTAAAGACAAATGGTACGCTTGTACGACTTGCTAAAATGCCACTAAAGGCAGGACCAACAATTGCAGCAATCCCAACAAATGCACCTGAGATAGCACTACCTTTCCCACGTTTTTCTTGCTCTGTTGCATTTGCTAAAAATGTGAAGGCCGCTGGAACGATAAGCCCAGCGAATAGACCATGTATAAAGCGAACGCATAATAGTAAAGTAGGGGATGTTACCCAATTATAGAGTAACAATGAGATGCCTGTAGTAATTAGACCTGTAAGTAGAATAATAAAAGGGCCTCTACGGTCAGTTAAAAACCCAGAAATAATATTGCCAAATGTATTAGAGAGAGAATACATTCCCACTGCCAATCCTGTTGCAAATGCAGAGGCTCCTAACGACTTGGCATATGTACTCATAACAGGTAATTGTGTAAATAAATCAAAGAAAGAAAAGAATATAATAAGATAAATAAATTTTTTCATAGCTCCTCCATTTTGCCAAAGTGCTCCTTCATTATATCATTTTCAACAAAAAAAGAACGCCTAATTGATAGACATTCTCAAAAAACTAGTTTTTCCTCCTTTTGTATTTTGCAAGATGCGTATGCCAAGAAAAGGCTTTGTAGAGGGGGGATCAAAGTGAAGAAACGTAAGGAAAATGAGCGGAAATCGGCATTTTTAATAAGAAAAAATTCCCCAACGAACCATGTTCATTAGGGAATTTGAGCTAGAAGCCAAGGGAACGACGGAAGTAACTAGCATATCGTTGACTTACAGGAATGCGTGTGCCGTCCTTCATAATAAGTAAAAATGTAGAGTGAGAATCTGGCTGAATTTCATCAATATAGTCAATGTTCACAATATATGAACGGTGACAGCGGATGAATGATTCAGGTGATAAAAATAATTCAAGATCACTCAGATTTAAACGATGATAGCCTTCACGAGTTCGTGATTTAACAAATGTTTTACGTAGCTGTGTTTCAAGATAAATGACTTGGTCGTGTTTAATTGGATACCAGCAATCATCGACTTTAATGGTAATATAGTTTGTTAAAAACGCTGATGGTTTTTGGGGAAGAACAGCAGTGATGGCCCCTTTTATTTCACCTTCCTCAATCAGGGGAATACTCATGCCATAGTAAGCTACACCGAATACTTCAGGATCAATATAAGTGCTTATTTTGTGTCCATAATTAATGGCTTGATGAGCAGCAGAGCCATCTTTGATTGGGTCACCAGGTTGAATTTTTAAATCGATTTTTTTACTCGGTTGGTAATATAAGTATTCATTCGTGTCAGAAATCGCAATGGACGTATTTTCGGGGAAAAATTCCTTAATAAGCTCCATGATTTCTTCTATTTGTTTTGGATCCACTAAAAACACCTCATCATAAACTTTTTAAATAATATTATCATTTATTCTACTACAGATTCACATAAATTATATAGAGAAGATTTTAGAATAATTCAGCTAAAAAACGTCTTTTTAACTTAAAAAGGAAAAAAACCCTTACAAAGAAAATCAAGATATCTAATTAATTCCAAATTATTTACTTTTATATTAGGTCAAAGGTCACTGAAAAAGAATATTTTTGAGAAATTGAATATTCAAAAGTTAGTTAGTAACATTTCCACTGTGTATATGTGATAAAAAAGAACTAGAATATTGGACAAAATGTGGTTGAAAGAAAATCGCAGAATATGGTACTATTCACTAAATAGTATAATTTATTGTATTGAATATTGATGAACTATTTAGTTACATAAATAGTTAGCCACAGGGATATTTTCATAAGTGTATGCAAAGTGAATTTACCTTCATTTATGAATGGAGGGCTTTTGTTTTGTCTAAAATAGAAATATATACTTAAAAATTTGATTATTATGGAATATAGTATGCGTTGACTCAGTATTAAACTTCTAGAGCGATGGCAGATTTTCAAATTAGGGCATATTATAATTCCAATCATATTTTAGCGAAAGTCCTTGAGTTGAAGATATACATGTCGGAGAGCAAGGTACAATCATGCTAAAGTAAAACAGATAAATACAACTGATTGATGTCGATTTTTACAAAATATAATTCGTGCAATCTGAAGAAAGATGGGGAAGGTTATGCAATTACATCAACATTCTATGTCAGAAACGATGTCAAAAAGGTACTTTCAAGAGATTGATAATATAAATCAATATGTAGGGGTAGAGGAATTTTTTAATATTGAGTCAAAATTAATATTTGAAATTTATCATTTAGAACATGTAAAGGCAAAAAAATCTTTACATGAATTAATCGATATACTATCCATACGCTTTGGTAAACAAGTGATTAAAGCAGTTAGACAATATTTCACTATTCTGACATCGCTGATTGCGCGCAAAATGTTGGATAATCAAGTTCCAACAAAAAAAGCATTTGCTTTTAATATTGCTTGTCAAGATATGATTGAAAACCAAATGAAGGATGCAGAGTTTTTACAATTTGCAGATGATTTAATTGATTTTTTCATTTATTTTATTGCCGACCGTAAACAACCTACTTTCCGTCATCAAACAGTCAATAAAGTCATTATGTACATAAATGATGAGCTTGAAAGTGATTTAACCGTCGAAAATATTGCAAACAACTTCCAAATTAGTACGAGTCATTTGTCGCGTATTTTTAAAGAGCATGTTGGCATTACCTTAGTAGAATACTTGAACATTCGACGAGTAGAGGAGTCGCAATATTATTTACGACATACAAATAAAAGTATTACATCTATTTCAAATCAATTTCACTTTTGTAATCAAAGCTATTTTACGAGAATTTTTAAAAAGTATACAGGTGTGACACCTAAACATTTTAGAGATGAATTACACTATGATTTTTATCGTTTTGAAATGAATGAATCATCTGCGACTACTATATAGTTGTCTGTAAAAAGGTGTACACATATAAGGCTGTACATCTTTTTTACATGTTGACATTAGGCAAATTGTGAATTTAGAGCGCTTGTCGATTGAAAAACAAGGATACTATCATGTATACTTCATCTTAGTTGACAACTCTAAATAAGTGAATGTCGTTGCCTATCGTGAGTTGATAAATAATAGTAGGTGGAAAAATGAAAAATGTGAAGCTATTTTCATTGTTGGCAATTGCTACTGTGTTGTTGAGTGGCTGTCAGTCAGTAGAAAATAAAGAAGGTTTTTTCTATAGTATTTTTGTTAAACCTATGGAATTTTTGTTGGAGTTTTTTGGACACGATATTTTTGCAGGAAGCTATGGATTGGCAATTATTGCAATCACGGTATTAATTCGTCTAGTATTGATGCCAATTATGCTGAAAAACTATCGTCAGCAGCAGATGATGAAGTCAAAAATGGATGCCTTCAAGCCTGAGCTGGAAGTTGTTCAAAAGAAAATGAAAGAAGCTAAAACGAAAGAAGAGCAAATGCAACATCAGCAAGAAATGATGGCATTATATAAAAAACATGGCATTAATCCACTCAATATGGGTTGCTTACCGATGTTAATTCAAATGCCGATTATTATGGGATTATATTTCTCTATTTTATATTCAGCAGATGTCAAAGCGCATGAATTTTTATGGTTTAGCTTAGGTTCACCTGATATTGTAATGACAATCATTGCGGGGATTGTGTATTTAGTACAAGCAAGAGTATCGCTGTGGACAGTGCCAGAGCAGCAAAAAGCACAGATGAAAATGTTTATCTATATTTCACCAATTATGATCGTCTTTATTTCGATGACATCCATGGCAGCATTGCCACTGTATTGGTCTGTTGGCGGGATACTACTTATTCTTCAAACGTATATTGGTCGAAGATATTATTCAGAGCATCCAGAAAAAGTCGACAAATAGACTTTGGATACTAATTATGAAAAGATATGAAAGTCGGGGCATCTATAACGCCTCGACTTTTTTAGGAGGTAGTTCATTATGAACATAAAATGGTTGTCATCTATTTTAGTAGGGCTTTTTAGTATTGCAGCACTTATTTTGATTATCATGGGATACTTTAATTTTGCAGTGTTAGCGATGACAATTATGTTTGCATTATCAAATGGCTTTCGCGCTAGAAGCTTTCATGAACAAGGGTATCTAAAAGAGGCGAAATGGATGAAATACATGGCTATCTTTTTTGCTATTTCCTCAATCATCGTCTTATTTATTGTTGTCACAAGTTAAGGAACACGACATAAGAAACAATCGTCTATTTTAATAATGAAATACTAATTGTTTACTATTATTGGAGAGGTTACTACCGTGAAAAATAATCGTTTATTACTTATTATTGGTGCGATTATTTCTATTGCACTAATTGCTGCTATTTTTATTGTCTATAATGACAAACGTATGCAAGTGAATGAGGTGTCTGACAAACAGCAGGAGACACCAATTGAAAATGAAGAGAGTGTCACAATAGAAAAAGAGACACCTAAGACCGAACCACCTGTAGAGCCAACAGAGCAGCCAGATGCGAATGGTTATTTACCAAATCAAACATTACCCAAAGAGCCAACATATATTAATGATATTTTGTTGGCAAATAAAGTATATCCACTACCCCCAACATTTGCACCAGGGCAAAATGCTGAGGCAGGGCAAGCATTAGAGAAAATGCTTGTGGCTGCAAAACAACAAGGATTTGATTTAGTGGCATTTAGTGGTTATCGGTCATATGAATACCAAGAGACACTATATAATAATTATGTGAAGCGTGACGGTCAGGCGGCAGCAGATCGTTACAGTGCACGTCCAGGCTATTCTGAACATCAAACAGGTCTTGCTTTTGATATAGGAGAACGTGGTCATGAGGATGTGTGGCTAACAGAAGCCTTTGGTGAAACACCAGCAGGTCAATGGCTATTTGCTCATGCACAAGACTATGGTTTTATTTTAAGATTCCCTCAAAATAAAGAGCAAATTACAGGGTATATGTATGAATCTTGGCATTACCGCTATGTTGGTGTAGAAGTAGCGAAAGAGATTAAGCAACAAAATAGTACACTCGAAGAATATTTAGGTGTGAAATAAAACTATTCATAGAAAAACGGCTTATGAGGCTGGGATTACCCCTCCCTTTGCCAAAATATCTTTTTAATCAATTACGCCCCAGCGTGATTGCGTTCAGATTTTTTCGAGTTCACTCGAAAGCTCCTCTTCAAAATCTGTAACAATGTTTTGCTGTACCGAAAGCGTTAGCGTCAGGTACATCCGCTGGGGCTTTTATCTTGATTCAGTGGGCGTTTGGAGACACCCACTGAATGGCATAAAAACTGGCATTCATCCCCTCCTTGTTGCTGACGCTTCGCTTTCGCTACAAGAAAACATTTGCTGAATCAAGATAATAATAAAGTCGGTTTGCACCCATATGAGTGTAAACCGACTTTATTTTTATAATACAGGTGTTAGTAAACGTGAAATGGATTCTTTGAATTTAATAAGGGATGAGCGATTTTGATACATTTCCAATGTCAGCTCCGTGCAATCGAAAATATCCTTTTCAAATAGTTCAGCAAGCTGATGAGAAACCATCGGATCGTAAATAAACGCATTCACCTCAAAATTCAAGCTAAAGCTACGCACATCAAGGTTAGCTGTACCTACTGAAGCTGCTTCATCGTCAATTACAAGTGCTTTTGCATGGATAAAACCTTTTTCATAAATGTATACTTTCGCCCCTGCACGTAGTAATTGTCCTACATAGGAATAGGTAGCCCAATAAACAAAGAGATGGTCAGGTTTATTTGGAATCATAATACGTACATCAATACCTGATAGTGTGGCAATTTTTAATGCCTCTAAAAAACTAGCATCTGGTATAAAATAAGGCGTTTGAATATAAATGTATTTTTTTGCCATGTTGA
The DNA here is from genome assembly GCF_026012395.1 of Lysinibacillus piscis. Lineage (GTDB taxonomy): Bacteria > Bacillota > Bacilli > Bacillales_A > Planococcaceae > Lysinibacillus > Lysinibacillus piscis. Next base: position 24,342 of record NZ_BRZA01000003.1, on the reverse strand, counting down.
TTAATTTTAAATAACCAATTTTGATTTGCTCCCAATCAGAGTCAGGTCCACTTGAAACAATTTGTAAGCCAACCTCTCCTTTTTGAGGAATAGCAGGAAAATAGCGATCAGAATAGCCCATTTTTTGATGTGCGCAGGCTTGGTTCCAGTCTAATAAAAAGCGAGTTTGTAATGGATGGACAGCACTTCCTTCTATACGTAAATGCGTGTCTCGCCAATAGCCGAACTTCTTTTTCAAGCCTAAATATTCATCTCCAACATTAAAGCCACCGATATAACCAACCCGACCGTCAATGACGGCAATTTTTCGGTGATTTCTAAAATTTAAACGCGGATTTAGTAGTGGTAAAACAGATGGGAAAAATATTTCCACCTCGCCACCTGCATCAAGCAATTCCTTAAAATGACGTCTTTTCACATTGCGTGAACCCATTTCATCGTATAATAGGCGCACTTTTACACCTTGTTTTGCCTTTTTAATGAGTTGATTAACAATGCGTAAGCCTAAGCCATCTAATCGGAAAATATAATATTGAATATGGATATGATCTTTCGCTGCTTCAATATCATGTATCAGTTTTTCAAATTTTTGTGCACCATCATCAAAAATAGTAATGGCATTGTCTTGCGTTAAGATAGCGTTATTTGTTTTGAGGTGCATGTAAATCAGTTCTTTATAATGTTCAGCATTCTCTATTCGAAATTCAAACGTGTCATCTCGAATGGCATCGATTTGGTAATTAATAAGTGTATCAATCCCAATATCTTTGCGTCCTTCCCAACGGAATAAGTGCTTTTTTCGTAGCTGTCGACCAATGAGTAAATATAAAACGAAACCCACTACAGGTAGAAAAAATAATACGAGAATCCAAGCCCATGTAGAAGTAGGGTCTTTACGCTCTAAGAAAATAATCGTCATGGCTGCTAAAATGTTAAAAAATAAAGTTAATGGTACTAAGTATTCTATTTCTGTAAAAATATTCACCTTTATCCACCTACCTCTATAATATATTTAGTATAATGCACTTGATTAATAAAAAGAAGGTGAAGTTCCATTAACTAATTCGGAAAGATTTTTGGGACGCTTTAAAGATAAAAATTAAAGCGATTGAACCAATAGCGATTGAGGCTGAAGTAAAATAGCCTAAGGTTTCCTGCATGGTAAATAGCCATGTAAAGAAAAGTGGACCGATAATGCGACCTAAGCTATCCATTGAGTAAGATAAACCAGCAGCTACGCCATACTGTCCGCCTGATTCTTTGGATGATAGTGAAACGACACACGTTCGTGCAAGTGCATTACCCGCTGTGAAAACACACAATGCCAAGCCTGCCATCCATAAACTTGAAGTTAGTGTAAAGAGTATCATACCAAGAGCCGTAGCAATTTGTGCAGCAATCAACCAAGTAGTTTCTGTGCCATTTTTGATACGTCTAACAACGCCCCCTTGAATAGCAGCATCAACAAATCCACTGAACATAAATAAGTAACCAATCTGCAATGGTGTAATTTGAATGCGATCAATTTGGAATAGCTGGAAGGTAGATTCAACACCTGCTAACATAAATGTCACTAGAAAAGAAAAGATAAATAAATAACGAACACGATAGTGTAATAGATTATTTGCCCCTTTTGGAATGATAGCACGTTTATGATTATTATTTTGTTTAACAGGTTCTTTTATGATAAAACTTGCATAAATAAATAGAAGGGCAAGTAATATAGCTGAAGTGATAAATGGTAGTTGTAAGCTATAATGTCCTAACATACCACCGAGTGCTGGACCGAAAATAAAGCCAAGTCCAACTGACATACCCATCAGTCCCATATATTTATTGCGTTCTTCCTCACTAGATATATCACTAATATACCCTGTTATTGCTGTATAAAGTGCACCTGAAAAAAGACCACCAACAATGCGTGAAATATATAAAATCACTAGATTGTTGATAAATAAAGAGAATATAACAAAGCTCAAGCAAAAACCGATTAACCCTGTTAAAATGAGCTGTTTACGCCCGATTTTATCAGAGAGCATTCCCCAAAATGGAGCTGTAAAGAAGCTAGCGAGTGAGTAAACGGTCAATAATCCTCCAACGTGTAAATCAGACCAATGCTGTTGCACGATTACTTCAGGTAAAACAGGAATAATAATGCCAAAACCTAAATAGACGAGGAATTGGACGGATAGTAATAATAAAATTTCTTTTTTCATGAAAAGTACCTGCTTTCATCCAATAGTCAATGTATATTCATTCTACCTTTCTTCAACCTACCATTACAAGGAAGCAATTTTGTCAAATGGATGATTAAAAATTTTACATTGTAACAAAAATGAAAAATTAAAAAGGGGTGATAAATGGTATGATTAAGAAGGAAATAAATGGACAGACTATTTATGCAAGAAAAAAATGAAACTTTTTTTGCAAACTCACGTTATATATTTATGAGGAAAGATTGAGGTGGAATGTATGAAAAAAGAAGTAGATTTGAAAAAAATTGTTTCGAATTTATCGAAGTTGGGTGTGACAGCTACTGTAACGAAGTCTCGACTTGAACTTTTAAAAGTGCTCACACCACCAACGCAAACACCGCAAGTTCAAGCTTAACTCATTTACAATAGAAAAGGGTAGCTCTCCATCTTACATGGAAGCTGCCCTTTTCTATTATTCATCATCATCATGTGTTGTAAACATATATGTTCGATAGTGGAAACGCATACTGAATACCAAGCCAATTGCTAAAGAATTCCCCATTAACGAACTACCACCATAGCTAATAAATGGTAAAGGAATCCCTGTTATCGGTAACAATTGAATGGTCATGCCGATATTTTCAAAAACATGGAATGTAATCATCGCGATAATACCAGCACATACATATGTTGAAAATGGGTCTTTCAATAATAGCGTTGTTTTCGTTAAGTGATAAATAAGCAAGAAGTAAATACAAATGACAACACTGGCACCAATAAAGCCCCATTCCTCCCCAATCACAGTGAAAACGAAATCGGTATGGTTTTCGGCGACATATACTTCCCGATTACGGAAACCCTTACCGAAAATTTCACCAGATCCAATAGCATTTAATGATGATATTAAATGGTACCCATCACCAGAGGAATAAGAATACGGATCAAGCCACGAGTAGATTCGGGCAAATTGATAAGGTTTGAAGCCAAATGTCTTTTCTAAAAATTCCTGCATATAGAGTGCCATCCATAGCAGCGTGCCACTAATAAGTGTGCCACTTACAATAACAGGTAAAATAATTTTCCAAGAGATACCTGCCACAATAATGAGTGCGGCTGTGATTGCTAGGAACACAAGAGACGAACCAAGGTCAGGTTGCTCCATAATAAGTGCTAAAGGAACAACTAACGTAGCACCAATTTTTCCTAGCAAAATAAAATCTGTTTTTAAAGACCTTAGCGCATGCACCTCATGATGCTTACTAATCAGTCGTGCTAACGCTAAAATATAAAAAGTTTTCATAAACTCGGAAGGCTGTATATTACCGAGTGGTGTATGATACCAGCTTTTTGCACTATTCACTCGCTCACCAATTTGCCCAGGTCCTTCAGGCATGAAAATAAGAAGCACGAGAAGAAGAATTCCCCCGCCATACATATACCAAGACATTTTTTTATATTGCTCTGGCTCGAAAAACATCACAAAGCCAATAATGACAGAACAGATAACATACCATCGTATATGCTGGAATACGAAATTGTTTGCATATTGTCCAGATGTTTGAGCAGAGGCAATAGCTAATACACTAATGACTAGAAACATGCAGAGTATAAAAGCAAGTACCCAATCAAAACGATTAACGAAGTTTCGTTTATTTTCCATATAAGTCACCTAAATTAAAGAGTAGTTAAATCGCTAATGTAGCTCACCATATTATAACGTAAAAAACATTTTTACGCCTGTGAATATTGTTATGACGATATGGAGCATAAAATGTTTCAAAAAATGGAGATTTAGCCGTATAATAAAAGGAAGAACGGGGTGATGATTGTGGCAAAAAAATTAAAATCAGCAGATGATTTTATGTATCATATGTATGTTCATTTGAATAGTGTCGATAAATTTGCCATTTTTAGCGGGTTAAAACTCACGCAATTTATGGCTGCATTTGAACCACTACATCACTTGTTATTGTTGAAGCATACCTATGAGGATAGCTCATTCAATATGCATACACAATTTGAGTATATACCAGAGGATGAGGTTACTCGCTTTGTGAAGAAGTCAGCAGAGTTAAAAGAGCTATGCTGGATTGATTTTTTAGATGAAAAAGGATTGGATCAACTTACACCTGTAGAACAAGGCGAATTGCTTTACATAAGCCATAAAAAAGAACCGATTACATCCCCCTTTTTTAATAAATTACAAAACCGCTTTGTCTATTACTCTTCAGATGTAGGGAAAATGACGAAAGTTTATTTTCGTCATTTGAGTGATGCTGATTTATTAATAGCGAATGTGATGAACAGCTTAATTGAAGAGAGAGAGCGGACTACGAGCTTTTGGCGCAGAAAGGTCAAATCACGTGTGCCTGCTATTTCACCAGAATCATTGCGAAATTATCGCCCATATGTCAGTGATGGGGCGTTATTATCATTGTATCGTATTGAAAAACCGAAAGTAGCATATGCGATTGAAATCCGAAATCTCGCTGATTATTCTTTTCTTGATGAAGTATGGGATGATTTAGAGGCAATATTGAAAAATAAACATGATGAACTAATGTATATTGTGTAGAAGAGAAATCTCACCGTTCATATGGCGGTGGGATTTTTGATGCGCAGTATTCCTTTGAATTATGTCATTTGTTGAAGGTTTTCGTGATACACTAATAATACACAAGAAATATGTGGAGGGTACAATGATGAAAAAACGAATCGGCTTATTGTATGGCGGAAAATCAGCAGAGCATGAGGTGTCATTATCGACGGCTCACGCAGTGATCGGTGCGTTGGATTTTGATAAATATGAAGTCTATCCAATTTTTATTACGCTTGATGGGGAATGGCGACGTGGCGAACGCTTAGAAGGACCAGTTAACACGATTGAACAATTACAATTTGGTGATCATACAGCAACATTAGAAAATAATATTACGGATTTTCTAATTGATAAAAAGCAAGAAAGCACACATTTACTAAGCAACCAACAGCAAAATTCAAGTGAAAGTCTCACGAAGCAGTCTGTACACTTTGATGTTATTTTCCCATTATTACATGGTACGAATGGCGAAGATGGTACTGTTCAGGGATTATTAGAAGTTTTGAACTTGCCATATGTAGGAAATGGTGTTTTAGCATCATCGGCAGGTATGGATAAAGTCATTATGAAACAATTATTTGAGATTGCTGGCTTACCACAAGTGCCTTATACTCATTTTATTCGTAGTGAATGGGTGAAGGAACAGGAAGCCGTTTTAGCACGCTGTGAGCAAACGTTACAATGGCCGATGTTTGTCAAGCCAGCGAATCTAGGTTCAAGTGTGGGCATTAGCAAGGCGACAAATCGTGATGAGCTAGTGAAGGCGATTAAAGTAGCACTACAATATGACCGTAAAATTGTGATTGAGCAAGGGATTGAAGCACGCGAAATTGAATTAGCGGTTTTAGGTAATGATTTTCCAAAGGTTTCTGTAGCAGGGGAAATTAAAGCTGTTACAGACTTTTATGACTATGATTCAAAATATAAAGACGGCTCAACAACGCTGATTATTCCTGCAGAGCTGTCACAGGATACGATTGCAAGCTTAGAAGATTTCGCCAAACGAGCATTTAAAGCAATCGATGGTAGCGGTTTAGTGCGTGCTGACTTCTTTGTCACAGCAGATGATAAAATTTATATCAATGAAGTGAATACAATGCCAGGGTTTACACCATTTAGTATGTATCCTCTTCTTTGGCAAGAGACAGGTGTTAGCTATTCAGCGCTTATTGATTGTTTAGTTGAACTAGCGATTGAACGCTATGAGGAAAAACAACAGCTTCACTATAAAAGAGACTGAGTGGGATTATTGTGAAAAAAACATTAAAACAGTTAGCAATATGGCTACAAGAAGAAGAGCCGAATTTGGGCGATACAGTTGTAACAGGAATCTCTATTGATACACGAACAATTCAACAAGGCGATTTATTCGTGCCCTTTCGTGGCGAGCAAGTAAACGGACATCGTTTTGTTATACAGGCGATTGAAAAAGGAGCAAGTGCGGCACTTTGGCAAAAGGATGAGCCAAATCCACCGCAAAATGTGCCATTGCTATTTGTAGATGATCCAGAGCAAGCGTTACAACAAATGGCTCAAGCGTATCGTCAGGAGCATCAGGCAAAATTTATCGGTATTACAGGTTCTAACGGTAAAACGTCTACAAAGGACATTTTAGCGGGGACATTAGCGCCATTTTTTAAAGTGCAAAAAACGATTGGTAATTTTAACAATCAGCTAGGCTTGCCGATTACGATTCTTCAATTGGATGAGGATACAGACGTAGCAGTTCTTGAAATGGGCATGAGTGGTTTTGGAGAAATTGAATTTTTAACAAAGCTAGCACAGCCCCATTTAACTGTTATTACCAATATCGGAGAGGCACATATGCAGGATTTGGGCTCACGAGCAGGTATTGCGAAAGCGAAGTTTGAAATTATTCAAGGAATGCAGGAAGATGGCGTGCTATTTTACGATGGCGATGAACCACTATTGCAGCAATTAGTAGCACAGGAGCTGACGCTAAATACAGTTGCGTTTGGTTTAGAACCTTCTAATGCGTTATATGCTAATCACATTACAGCAACAGTTGATGGTAGTCATTTTACAACACATGGTGCAATTGAAGGTGATTTTTTCATTTCGGTTCTTGGCAAGCATCAAGTGAAAAATACGCTGGCTGCTATGCTGATTGCTAGACAACTTGGTTTAACAAATGAGCAAATTGATACGGCTTTACGACAAGTCGTTTTGACAGATATGCGTATGCAGCAAGTCCAAGGAACAAATGGCGCATTGTTTATTAATGATGCTTATAATGCTGCACCAACATCAGTGAAGGCAGCGATTCAATTTGTTGCGACAACAGATATTCGTCCAGAAAAATGGCTTGTATTAGGCGATATGCTGGAGCTTGGTACGGATGAAAAGAGATTCCATGAAGAATTAGCACAGGATATTGATGCAGAGGATTTTGCTTATGTTTGCTTATTTGGTCCTCGTATGGCAGCATTATACGAAGTATTAAAAGAGCGCTTTGATGACAGGCATTTACTATATACTGAAAATGACTATGCGCCGATTATTAAGCAATTACAGCAAGCAGATGAAAAGGCTATCGTATTATTAAAAGGTTCACGTGGCATGAAGCTGGAAACCATTCTATCAGCCTTTACGTCATAATGGAAAAATCGGTGGGGAGATGCTCACCGATTTTATCTTGTATTCAGTAGGTGTCCAAACGCCCATTGAATACAAGATAAAATCCCCAGCGGTTGCCGTAGATATTGAGGGGCTATATGATGTAGGTTAGTTGATGTTTTCTGTACGAAAGCGTAGCGGCAGTAAATCTTTTATAGAAAAGAGGTGAGCGAGATGTCTGTAGGTGTATTATGTATTCATGGTTTTTCAGGAGGTCCTTATGAAGTAGAACCTTTTACTGCTTATTTACGTGAACATACCGATTGGTTAATTGAAGAGCCAACATTGTCAGGGCATGGCGATGAGTTACATATGGAGGGCTTTACAGCAAAGCATTGGTTGATGGATGCAGAGTTAGCTTATCGAGCGTTAGCGAAAAAAGTAGATGAGATTATGGTTATTGGATTTTCGATGGGAGGGATTATAGCACTTTATTTAGCCAAACGTTATAAAGTCAAAAAACTTGTATTATTAAGTGCGGCTGCAAAATATATTAGCCCGAAGCAATTAGTGAAGGATTTTACGATGCTGGCAACAGAGGCGTATCATCGAAATTTAATGAATAATGAGCTATTTTTACGTTATCGCCATAAATTCAATCATGTCCCATTAGCTGCAACCATTGAATTTATGAAGCTTGTTAGAATGGTACAGCCATATTACAAAGATATTTGTATTCCTGTTTTTATTGTGCAAGGTAAAATGGATGGCATTGTCCCTTATCGTACAGCTCAATTTCTTTATGATACATTAACGACAGCAGATAAAAACTTGTATTTTTCTGATAATGGTAAACATCATATTTGTCATAGTGAAGGCTGTGAAAAGTGGTTTCCGCAGGTTTTTCACTTTTTACAAACACCCTAAAATAGTCAGATAATTACGACTCGTGTATTATCGTTGCATACGTCTGCATCATGTGTTAGTCTAGTATAAGCAATGGATACATTTTGTGCGAAGACTCTTCATGTTTGGTTGAAGAGTGCTTTTTTTTGAATATAACGGTTTTATTCTAATGATGACAGAATTGAACCGCTCGGTAAAGACCGGGCTTTCCTTTTCATATAAGAGAGCTCTATACAAACATCGTATAGAGGAAATTTTTAAGTAACGGAAACGTTCCGTAATAGAGGCTCGCATTTGCCGACTACTTCATCTGAAAATGTAACCATTTGTCAACTTAAAAGGAAAAAGGAGATTGAGAAGTTTGACAAATTTTTCAGAATTAAATATTAGCGAATCTACATTACGCTCTGTAAAGCGTATGGGATTTGAAGAAGCAACACCAATCCAAGAAGGTACTATTCGTTTTGCAATTGAAGGCCGTGATGTATTAGGTCAAGCACAAACAGGTACTGGTAAAACTGCTGCATTTGGTATTCCACTAATCGAAAAAATCGATCCAAAAAACCCTAACATTCAAGCATTAGTTATTGCCCCAACACGTGAATTAGCGATTCAAGTATCGGAAGAGCTTTATAAAATCGGTTATGACAAACGTGTAAAATTATTATCAGTATATGGTGGACAAGAAATTGGTCGTCAAATTCGTGCATTGAAAAACAAGCCACAAATTATTGTTGGTACGCCAGGACGTATTATTGACCATATTAACCGCCGTACATTAAAGCTAGAAGATGTTCAAACATTGGTTTTGGATGAAGCAGACGAAATGTTAAACATGGGCTTTATTGATGATATTAATGCGATTTTAGAAAATGTTCCTTCTGAACGTCAAACATTGTTGTTCTCAGCAACAATGCCACCAGCTATTCGTAAAATTGCTGAAACATTTATGAGAGACCCAGAAATCGTAAAAATTAAAGCAAAAGAATTAACAGTTGATAATATCGACCAATATTTCGTAAAAGCGGCTGAACGTGAAAAATTCGATGTTTTATCACGTTTAATCAATGTTCACCAACCAGAGCTTGCTATTATTTTTGGTCGTACAAAGCGTCGTGTTGATGAGTTAGCACAAGCATTGTCTATCCGTGGCTATCTTGCGGAAGGTATTCATGGTGATTTAAGCCAAGCAAAACGTATTTCAGTATTACGTCAATTTAAAGAAAATAAAATTGATATCCTTGTGGCAACGGATGTAGCAGCACGTGGTCTTGATATTTCAGGTGTAACACATGTTTATAACTTCGATATTCCACAAGATCCAGAGTCATATGTTCACCGTATCGGTCGTACAGGCCGTGCAGGTAAATCAGGTCTGGCCGTAACGTTTGTTACACCACGTGAAATGGGCTACTTACGTATTGTAGAAGAAACAACGAAAAAGCGTATGACACCACTTCGCCCACCAACATCTGATGAGGCATTAGTTGGTCAACAGCGTTTAGCGATTGAAACACTTGAAGGGCTTATTGCTAATAATAATTTAGGTGACTACCGTACATTAGCGGCAGAAGTACTTGAAAATCATGAAGCTCTAGACGTTGTAGCGGCAGCACTTCGTTCATTAACAAAAGAGCCAGATGATACACCAGTAACAATTACAGAAGAACGCCCATTACCAATGCGTCGTGAACGTTCTAGCAATGGTCGTGGTGGAGATCGTGGTCGTGGCGGTAACCGCAACTTTGGCGGCCGTCGTGACAGTAGCCGAGGTGGTGAACGTCGTGGCGGTAGTAACCGTCGTGATGGCGGTCGCCGCGAAGGTACACGTCGTGAAGGTGGTAACGGTCAAGGCCGTTCTCGTGCTCCTCGTCGTCGTGAAGACTAATCTATTTATGAAACCTTACAGCTCGAAAAATAGCTGTAAGGTTTTTTTCGTTGATTGAAACAAAATGACAGTATATCCCGTATAATTTGATAGAGGAAAGTGAGGCGAATGGAATTGAGAGCACAACCGAAGCATCAAATTTCAAGTAAAGGTTTGACTGTATGGCGAGTATATGGCGTTATTCAGACAGTGATTTTATGTATAGTGGGGGGAGCAGCCTGTTATGGTACATATTATTTTGAATGGCCATCCTTTATTTACTTTATCGCAGGTGCAGTCGTAGTTTTGAGTATTATTTTATCGATCTGGTTATTTCCAAAAATTCGTTGGGAACGTTGGCGTTATGAAGTACGTGAACATGAAATTGAAGTACAGCATGGGCTATTTGTTGTTAAACGTACATTGATTCCAATGGTACGTGTACAGCATGTTGATACAACACAGGGACCGATATTGAAAAAGTATGATTTAAGTAATATATCGATATCAACAGCCGCAACGGTACATACCATTCCAGCGCTTATCATGGATGAGGCTGACCATTTACGTGCACGTATTTCAGAATTAGCAAGGGTGGCGGAAGATGATGTCTAAGGAAATCAATCGTTTACATCCCATATCTGCTGTTATTGAGAGCGTGAAGGCATTAAGAAACTTGATTTTGCCAATCGCCATTATTGTCGTTACTAACGGCTTTAACTTTTCATTGAATATTCATAGCGAACATTTTTGGGAAACAGTCATGTTATTTGGTGTTGGTGGTGGTCTAGCCATCCTTACGCTTGTCAGTGGAATTGTGAAATGGCGTACATTTGTTTATTGGTTTGAGGATGGCGAATTACGTGTAAAATATGGCTTGTTTGTGAAAAAGAAACGTTATATTCCATTTGAACGTATTCAAAGCTTAAATTATCATGAAGGTATTTTTCACCGTTTATTTGGGTTAGTAAAAGTGCAAGTGGAAACAGCAGGGAATAAGGACGGTAAGCCAGAAGTAGAATTGACAGCCATAGAAAAAGGGGCAGCTAATGCGATAGAGCTTGCAATGCGTCAAGCAAAGACGCAAGAGGTTGTAGAGGAAATAGTAGAAGTAGAAGAAATACCATCCACAGCTATTTATAAAATGTCGATTCGAGATTTACTTATATTGGCGACGACTTCAGGCGGGATTGGTGTTGTGCTATCAGGTGTCGGTGCAGTCGTTTCACAGTTTTCAGATATCATTCCGTATAAAGCTGTTTTTAATGAGCTAGCGGATTTTGTGCGAATTGGCGCATTTGTAATAGGGTTGTTGTCATTTGCCGTGTTGATTGTAGCATGGGTTGTATCAGTAATTATTACATTGATTAATTATTATGATTATACGGTTCGTATTGAAGACGAAAAACTGATGATTACGAAAGGCTTATTAGAGAAAAAGCGCATTACACTGCCATTAAATCGTATTCAAGCTATTCGAATTATTGAAAATCCTGTCCGTCAATTTTTTGGATTTGTCGCCGTGACTGTTGAAAGTGCTGGTGGTAATGGAGAAAGTGGGAAAGATAAAAAAATTATGTTATTCCCGTTGATGAAAAAGCAGGAAAGTTTGGTCGTACTTGAGGAACTTTTCCCAACGATGAATTGGCAGCCACAATTTGTACGTTCACCAAAACGAGCAAGACCTTTCTTTTATCGAATTGATTTTATTTGGCTGTTGCCTATTATTGGTGCTAGTAGCTACTTTTTATATCCATATGGATTGCTTTCTGTATTAGCAATTCCATTATTTATGGCCTTTGGTGCTTGGCAGCATCATACAGCAGGCTATTCATTAGATGGGAAGCAATTAACATTACAGTATCGAATGTTTAGTCGTATTACTTTCTTTATGGAGAAAAAGCGTATTCAATCTATGGAAAGCACACAAACATATTTTCAAAAAAGAAAGCAAGTGATGTCAGTAAATGCAACGGTTATGTCAGGGACAAGTGGTACAACAGGTACTGTCTCCAATATAGAGCAACATGATGTAGAAACAATTTTAGCTTGGTATGAGCATTAATTGAAAAATAAAGTAGTGCAGGAGCGTGGTTATTTTCACTCTCTTGCACTACTTTTTTGATTGTTATGAATACAGCCTATTTTATTTACCAGCCATCTTTTGTTTGCGCCAACTTAAAATTCTTTTTGGATGTAGATAAATAAGACCAAGGACAAATCCAGCTACTAAGCCGCCTAAATGTGCATAAACGTTGGTGTTTGCCTGTAAAAATGTCATAATGACACTAATGACGATAATGGGCAAAATTAGTTTACGAAGCATTGGCATTGTGCGACGAGTGTAGTAAACAAGTGCGCCAAATGCACCGAATATACCAAAAACAGCTCCACTTGCGCCAAGGCTTACATAATTAATATCGTAGAATAAATAAGTAGCGACATTGCCTACAAGGCCAGATACTAAATAAATCGTCATAAAGCGTGCTTTACCTGCGATTTTTTCAAGCTCTGGTCCAAATAAATACAATGAAAACATATTAAAAAACATATGCACAAAACCAGCATGTAAAAACATCGCTGAAAATACACGCCACCATTGACCAGATTCAATCAATGAATTGGCTTGAATACCATATAGTGTAACGAGTGATCCCACGCTAGGTAGCAATGTTAGCACATAGACGATGATATTCAAGATGATAAAGGTTGAAACAACAGGATAATAGGTTGTGTATTGCTTAAAGTTTTCTGTTCGACTAAACATGATTCCACCTCAATTACAATTATTATACATGGTTTTAGCTAGATAAGAAAAGGAGTAGTTTGCATGATTAAGGGAATTGGTCTCGATATTATTGAATTAGAGCGTATTGAAAAAGCGATGCAGCGTACAAATAAATTTAAAGAGCGCATTTTATCTACTAAGGAGCGTGCATTATTTGATAAACTGTCTGCTACACGGAAAATTGAATTTTTAGCAGGGCGCTTTGCAGCAAAAGAGGCATTTTCTAAAGCATTAGGTACAGGTCTTGGTGAGCAATGCCAATTACATGATGTGGAAATTTTACGTGGAGCGGCTGGTGAACCATTGCTCTATTTTCAGGGTAAACCTGTGAAAGGCTTTGTGAGCATTACACATTCTAAGCAATATGCAGTGGCTCAAGTTATTCTCATGATGTAGTCGTGAGTAGCCCTTTTTCCAATGACATAACTGGCAAACAAGGTTCATATATTGTCGTAGTGGATTTGAAAGAAGAAAGGGTGAAAATGTGAGTAAGAATATCGTGAAATGGTTCATTTTAGTGTGTGCAATTTTACTTTTATCAGCGTGTGGGACAGCTTCACAAGAAAAAGTGTTGAAAAAGGTAAATGGTAAATGGGCTGATGCGAAAGGCTATGAGCTACAGGCAACGATGGAAATAAAAGCAGGTGGAGAGCCAAGAAAATATGATGTGACTGTATGGCATACGAAGCCAGAATTTTATCGAGTAGAGGTCATGGAAAGCGGTAAAGATGTATCACAACGGATTGTGCGGAATACAGAGGGTGTTTTTGTCGTGACACCAACACTAAATAAAATGTATAAATTCCAAAGTGATTGGCCGAAAAAAAATAGCCAAGCCTATTTAATCGGTGCATTAGCAGAGGATTTAACAGAGGATAAAAATTTAGTGATGAAAGAAGAAGACGCAAATTATATATTTGAAGCGGCGACTAGAAATAGCTACAAAAATAGTATGCCCCATCAGGTTGTCACTGTAGATAAAAAAACGTTGCTTCCAAAATCTGTGGTCATTATGAATGACGTGAAAGAAGAACAAATTCGTATTACATTTAAGGATATTAAATTAGGTGTACAACATGCGGCTAAGGAATATGCAGTCGAAAATTCGACAGAAACAGACGGTAAACAAAATGAACAAGCTACACCGACAAAGGAAGAATCACAAGATGACAAGGAAGCACTAGGTTCAGAAGTTGAATATAAGGAATTCCAAACACACTATCCAGTAGTAAATTGGGCAAAAATGGTTGATGAGCAAGTCGTACGAGAAGATGGTCTTGAACGTGTTATTTTAACGTTTAATGGAGAGAAACCATTTACAGTGATGCAGCAAGCAGCGACAAAAGAAATGATGATGTTACCAGTATCCACTTCTGGTGATCCAGTTGATTTAGGCTTTACGATTGGAGCCATCACAGATACATCAATTAGCTGGGAAAAAGACGGTGTAGCGTTCTTTATCGCTTCAAGTAAATTAAGCCGTGAAGAAATGGTGGAAGTTGCAACTTCTATGACGATAAGTAGTATGAAGTAAAAATTTTTCGTGAATACTTGTATAGGATGAAGAATCAGTATATTATAATGATATTTTCTTGCTATATAAGCCAAAGCTAGTGAAACTATTTATCTTAGTTCAGTGGGCGTTTGGACACCCACTGAACCAAGATAAGAGCTCCAAATTATGGACTCTGAGGGTCTACATGATGTAAGTCAGTTCATATTTTCTGTACCGAAAGCGTAGCGACATTAACAAGCCGTGACGTTAATTGCTTGAACAAATCCAGAAGCACTTATGCTGGGGCATAATGGATTAATGTTCAGAGAAGGAGTAGGAAGTTCTTCTTTGAACAGCATCTTAGTAGATGGACAAGTTTCTTCCTATATATGTTTGAATTTAAATTAAAGAGGGTATGCTAATAATGACACAGCAGCATTTTAGACCAACAAAAGCATTTATAGATCTACAAGCTATTCAAAACAACATACAAAATTTAAAGAAAATACTGCAACCCCATGTTCAGGTGATTGCCGTAGTAAAAGCGAATGCCTATGGTCATGGTGATGTGGCAGTTGCACAAGCAGCACTTGAAGCAGGAGCGACTATTTTGGCAGTGGCAACACCAGAAGAAGCATTACATATTCGAGCACATTTTGCTACACCTGATATTGTGTTATTAGGGGCATGTCCCGTAGCCTTTGTGCCATTTGCAGCAGAGCAACGAATTACTGTGACGGTTTTTGATACAGAATGGGTACAGCAAGCAACATCTTTATTGACACATAGCACGATACCTTTACGACTGCATATTAAGGTGGATAGTGGTATGGGAAGGCTAGGTGTTCGAACAGAAGAAGCTTTATTAGCGGTGTATCAAAGTATAGAAATGGCCCAAAGCATGGAAATTGACGGTATCTTTACGCATTTTGCGACAGCAGATGAAGAGAATGTGCAGTATTTTGAGCAACAGGTGCAATTTTTTGAACGTTGTTTAGCAGTATTACCGAAAAAGCCTAGACTGATTCATGCGTCAAATACAGCGGCAGCTTTAGTAAAGCAAACTGATTTACAATATGATGCAGTGAGATTTGGTATCTCGATGTATGGATTAGCACCATCTGCCTATGTCAATGATATTTTACCTTTTCCACTAAAGCCTGCCTTTTATTTGGAGAGTGCACTTGTTCATGTGAAAGAATTACACACAGGTGATGCAGTAGGGTATGGCGCAGAATTTATCGCGCCTACAAATATGTGGCTAGGGACACTACCAATCGGTTATGCTGATGGGATGTTACGAAAATTAAGTGGACAAGAGGTACTTATTGATGGACAAAGAGTACCAATTGTCGGAAGAATTTGTATGGACCAATGTATGATTGCATTGCCAAAAGCATATGCTATAGGTGAAAAAGTAACGCTTATTGGTGGACAAGGGCAAGAAATCATTTCAATGGAAGAGTGGGCGACAAAGCTCGACACAATTAACTATGAAATACCATGTATGATTACACAAAGAGTTCCAAGAATATATGGAGAGCATGTGTGTTTTGATGCTGAGTAAGCGTATTTTGTAGACACTTTCAACAGCCACGAAATAATTATACTTTTAAATACAAAATGTCAGATATTTTGTCAATTCATGTCTTTTCAACAATATCTTTCAATGGTAGAATTAAAAGTAACGAAAAGTGGATGGCTCTGTTGGAGGTGCTTGCTGTGTACGAAAAAAAATGTAAAAAAGAAGCTACTATTGTTGTTCAAGATGTAATTTTTTTACCGACAAAAGAAGTAAATGATTCATATATGAGTGCTTTGTCGCATAAGAATTTAGTGCAGGAGCAACCAAATCAGATACGGGAAGCTATGATGAAAGGGTATGTTGAAATGTCTCATATTAATCTCATGATTGCGAGTGAAAGCCTACATGCGGAATATGAAGCACAACATATGGTGGAGCGTCTCGTTAGCGGGGGATGACACTTTGAATGTAAAACGTGGTGACGTTTTTTTTGCGGATTTATCACCAGTCGTAGGGTCTGAGCAAGGAGGAACCCGACCAGTGTTGATTATCCAAAATGATATTGGCAATCGATTTAGCCCGACTGTCATTATTGCAGCGATCACAGCACAAATTCAAAAAGCAAAATTACCAACACACGTAGAAATCAATGCAGAGAAGTACGGCTTTGAGCGTGACTCGGTAATTTTGCTTGAACAAGTGCGAACGATTGATAAATCAAGACTAACGGATCGCATTACACAATTAGATCATGCTGTGATGGAAAAAGTAGATGGCGCCTTAATGATAAGTTTGGGACTTGTAAAATTTTGATATACATATGTATGGGTAAACACCGAGATGATTCGTCATTTCGGTGTTTTTCATTTGAGCATAATTAATTGATTAAATAATCTGTCGACTAGATTCTATGGTAAAGTAGGAATAACATAGGCACTATAAATTGGAGGGATAGCAGTGATGTTTAAAACTTCAGTTGAAATCATGACGGAGTGGGATATTGTAGAGGCAAGGCAAATAGGACGACAAGAGGCAAAGATGCTTGGCTTTAATACAGTGGATCAGGCACGCATCACAACAGCAATTAGTGAATTGGCACGAAATATTTATTTATATGCAGAAGTCGGCACTATTGAAATTGAACGTATAGAGACGGAAGGTGAAAAAAGAATTATCATTACAGCTGTCGATAAAGGCCCGGGGATTCAAGATGTACGCAAGGTCATGCAAGATGGTTATTCGACTTCGGGTGGGCTTGGCGCAGGAATACCAGGAGTTAACCGGTTGATGGATAGCATGGTGATACAATCAAACGTTGGAGAAGGCACGACCATCAAAACAGAGAAATGGCTACGGTAGGAGGTGACAGGAATGAAACAACTAGAGACACAATATAAAAAAATGCTAATGGATTACATCACGTACCAAAGTGAGAAAAATTTATACATTGCGCAAAATTTCACACGACAATTAATCCAAAAAAATGTGGCACCTGAGGATGTTGTAGGCATTCATAAAAATGTAATGAAGGAAATATTGCCACAGACCAGTAACGAGGAGCAACATGCCTATGATTTTCTTATTGAAGTGATGGTGCAATATGGGATGACCCATAGAGCACATCAAAGCCTACTACAAAAACAGGCTGAATATGATATGGAAATGAAAATTGCTGCAGATATTCAAAAAACATTATTAAAAACGATTGTACCTCAATTAGCGAATGTGGATATCGGAATGGTATCTATCCCTATTCGAAAAATGAACGGTGATTACGTCCATTTTTTAGCTGAGGATAAGAAGTATGTATGTGTAGCGGTAACGGATGTCATTGGTAAAGGTGTGCCAGCTGCACTCTGTATGTCAATGGTGAAGTATGGTTTGGAAACATTAGAATATACATATAAAGAGCCGCCCTATGTTTTAGAAATTATTAACCGAGTGATTGAAAAAAGTGTAGATGATAGTATGTTTGTTTCGATGTTTTATGGCTATTTTGATATACAAAAAAGTACATTTTCTTACGCTTCTGCTGGACATGAACCTGCACTGCACTATAGCGCAAAGAACAATCAATTTTCCACATTGGAAGCGAAAGGCTTGCTATTAGGGGTATTGCCAGATACAAAATATGCTTTTAATGAAGTGACGATCGAGGAAAATGACATCATTATCATTATGACAGATGGGGTAACGGAATTCCGATTCCATGATGATTTCAACGCAAGGGACCTGATTACAACCATTATCGAAAAAAATAAATTTTTATCAGCACAACAACTATGTACATTGCTTTATGAGCAAATAGAGCAAATGCAGGATTTTAAACTTTCTGATGACTTTACGGTAGTGATTATAAAAAAATAAAAGCATGTGTTTATTTACCAACTATTAAGGGAAATAAAATACTGTCTAACAAATCTGTTGGAGGTAGTCATATGGACATCATCGTATATTTTAAAGAACAAAATCAGCAATTATATGGTTTTATTGAAGGAGAAATCGATACGTTTACAGCTCCAAAATTACGTGACGAGCTTGAAAATATAAAATTCAATGAAAACAGAGACATTGTGCTCGATTTATCCAAAGTCCATTATATGGATAGTACAGGTTTAGGTATTTTCGTAGCCTTTTATAAGAGAGCCTTACGTGAAGCTGGTCAAGTAAAACTCGTTGGTCTATCCATTCGTTTGCGGCGATTATTTGAAATTACTGGATTAAGTGATTTAATGGATATCGAAACGGATAAAGAGGTGGAAATAAACTAATGAAGGAATTTGATTATATTGAAATAAGAGTTCCTGCAAAGCCGCAATTTGTCAGTGTGATTCGTTTGACGGTATCAGGGTTAGCGAATCGAGTTGGATTTGCCTATGATGATATTGAAGATTTAAAAATAGCAGCGAGTGAGGCTGTCACAAATGTTGTTCATCACGCCTATCAGGATGATGAGGAGGGCGAAATCGTCATCGGTTGTGCGCTATATCCTAATAAACTTGAAATGATGGTTGCAGATTATGGAAATAGCTTTAACTTTGAAGAAATCAAATCCAAAATCGGACCATATCAACCGGGAGAGACAATGGCAGGGTTACGTGAGGGTGGATTAGGCTTGTATTTAATGGAAACCTTAATGGATGAGGTGATGATTACGAATGATGGTGGTGTGACAGTATTCATGACAAAGTATGTTGCTCGAGAGCAGGTGGAAGAGAATGTCGAAAGAATCCCAATCTAAAGCCCATGCCAATGCAGACGTACTAAAGTGGATTGAGTTATATCAAACAAAGAACGATGAAGAGGCACAAACTAACTTAGTCATACACTATCGATATTTAGTAGAATCGGTTGCTTATAAATATAAGAACCATCGAATACAAGAGGATGACCTAATTCAAGTAGGTATGGTTGGGTTGTTATCAGCAATCAGACGCTTTGACCCAACCATTGGGCGAAATTTTGAGGCATATGCTGTACCAACGATTATTGGAGAGATTAAACGTTTTTTACGTGATAAAACATGGGATGTCTATGTGCCAAGACGTATAAAAGAGCTAGGGCCGCGTATTAAAGTGACTGTGGAAAAATTGACCAACGAGCTTCAGCGTTCACCAACGATTGAGGAAATTGCTAGTCGTTTGCAGGTGAGTGAAGAAGATGTTTTAGAGACGATGGAGATTGGGCGGAGTTATCAGGCTGTTTCAATGGATCGGTTAGTAGATGCTGATTCAGAAAGCGCAGTGACACTTTTTGACCTTGTAGGAAAAGAAGATGATGGCTACGAAATGACAAATCGAAGAATGGTTGTTTCAGAAGCAATGGCAGTACTTGATGAGAGGGAAAAGCGTGTTATTCAACTTACATATTTAGAGCAGTTAACACAAAAAGAGGTGGGGGAGCTTTTGGGTATCTCCCAAATGCATGTTTCTCGTATTCAACGTATAGCTATCAAAAAACTACAGGAAGCGGTTTTGGCTAGTGATAGTGTGTCGTTGTGAACAGAAAAATGCCTCATATAATGATTGATAGTCTATTCGCTTTTCAGAATAGGCTATTTTTTTGTAGAATGAAAAGAAAAAGGTAGTGATGATGTGGAACAGAAACAAATGCTACAGTTAATCGCAACAGATGTAGCGGTTAAAGCAAATCAAGTACAAGCCGTTATTCAATTATTAGAAGAAGGTAATACGGTGCCGTTTATTGCACGTTATCGTAAAGAAATGACGGGTTCTCTTGATGAGGTACAGATTAAAGCAGTAGAGGATCGTTATCATTACTTGCAACAGCTTGAGCAACGAAAAGAAGAGGTAATTCGTCTTATTCAAGAGCAAGAAAAGCTGACACCAGAGCTAGAAAAAGCTATTCAAGCGGCAACAGTGTTACAACGAGTAGAGGATTTATATCGCCCATATAAACAAAAACGTCGTACAAAAGCAACGATTGCGAAAGAAAAAGGATTGGAGCCACTCACTGAGCTATTACTAGAATTTCCGGTAGATGGATTACAACAAGTTGCCGAGCGTTTTGTAGATGGTGAAAAAGTAACTGATGTTGAGGAAGCATTAGCGGGTGCACGAGATATTTTAGCGGAGCGTTTTGCAGATGATGCGACCATTCGTGAGAAAATTCGTGCCTATTCATGGAAAGATGGTTTACTAGTCACATCGGTAAAAAATGCTGAGTTGGATGAAAAGCATGTCTTTGAAATGTATTATGACTATGAGGAACCAGTGCAACGTATCGTTCCTCATCGCACATTAGCCATTAATCGTGGAGAAAAAGAAGAGATTCTAAAGGTAGCGATTCAAGTTTCAATTGATCGTGTACTGCAAATTATGTGGAAGGAATGGATTCCTGCGACTGGTTCATCACCAGCCATTGCGGAAGTGAAAATGGCGATTGAAGATTCATATAAACGTTTAATCCAACCATCGATTGAACGAGAGTTACGTAATGAATTAACAGAAAAAGCGGAAGCACAAGCGATTCACATTTTCTCTGAAAACTTACGCAATCTCTTATTACAGCCACCGATGAAGGGTAAATATGTATTAGGGGTTGATCCCGCTTATCGTACAGGTTGTAAGTTAGCAGTTGTGGATGAAACAGGGAAGATGTTAGAAGTCACTGCGATTTATCCACATCCACCAAAGCCAGATGTAGCAAAATCGAAAGCAGTTGTAACAGCTATTTTAGCTAAATATCCAATTAGTATTATTGCAATTGGTAATGGTACAGCCTCACGTGAAACTGAGCAATTCATTGCAGATGTGTTAAGTGAGCTTCAAACAGAGGCTGCATACGTGATTGTCAATGAGGCTGGGGCATCTGTGTATTCAGCATCTGATGTTGCTCGTGCAGAATTTCCAGATTTGCAGGTAGAGCAGCGTAGTGCAGTCTCTATTGCACGTCGTTTACAGGATCCGTTGTCAGAGTTGGTGAAAATTGAGCCAAAAGCGGTAGGGGTTGGTCAATATCAACATGATGTGTCACAAAAGAAACTGACAGAATCATTAACATTCATTGTAGAAACGGCTGTAAACCAAGTAGGAGTAGATGTGAATACAGCATCTGCATCATTATTACAGTATGTTTCTGGTTTATCAAAAACCGTAGCAGAGAATATTGTTAAAATGCGTGAAGAAAATGGGCCATTTACAACACGTGCACAGCTGAAGAAAATTCCAAGACTTGGTGCGAAAACATATGAGCAAGCTATTGGGTTCTTGCGTATACCAGGAGCTAAAAATCCATTTGATGCTACAGGGATTCATCCAGAAAGCTATACAGTCGCAGAGCAAATATTGACAGTGGCACAAATCGATAAAAAAGAAATTGGTACACAACAGGCGGAAGAGGCAATTGCAGCATTACATGTGGAGCAGTTAAGTGAGCAGTTGAATATTGGTGCTGTGACAGCTAAAGATATTGTAGACACATTAATGAAGCCAAGCCGTGACCCACGTGATGCTTTTCCACAGCCTTTATTGAAGACAGATGTGTTAAAAATGGAAGATTTACAAGTAGGAATGGAATTACAAGGTACCGTTCGTAATGTAGTCGATTTTGGAGCCTTTGTTGATATCGGTGTTAAGCAAGATGGGCTTGTTCATATTTCTAAATTACAAAAAAGACGTCCAAAGCATCCACTGGAAGTTGTCGCCCTTGGTGATATTGTGACAGTATGGGTGGAACAAATCGAATTAAATAAAGGGCGCGTTTCATTAACAATGCTACCACCAAAACAACAGCTAGAAAATTAATAACTATTATTACGGCTTGAGCCCAGTAAACGGACGGGACTTCAAGCCGTTTATTTTCTATTGTTTGTGTGAGGAGTTTAGAGAAATTCAAGTGTCATTAATTATGAATACAGTTTTGGAGGAAATGATAATGAATAATGAAGAATTGCAGCAGTTAGTTTGCCAAATATCGCTGGAAAGTTTTCAAAAACCATTTGTACATCAAGCTACATTTAACATGAGATTACGTTCAACTGGTGGACGTTATCTTTTACAATCACATAATATAGAAATTAATCCAAAAGCTCTTGAATTACATGGACTAGGCGAAATTGAAGGGATTGTACGACATGAATTGTGTCATTATCATTTACATTTAGAAGGAAAAGGGTATCAACACCGTGACCAAGATTTTCGAGCACTTTTGAAAAAAGTTAATGCCCCACGTTTTTGTTCTAATTTAAAAGCCATCCATACAAAAAAACGGACTATGTATACATATAAATGTGCAAAGTGTCAGCAAATGTATATAAGAAAGATTAGAATGAATATAGAGAAGTATTGTTGTAGTCGCTGTTTGGGTCGCCTAAAATTAATGGAATAGTTGCTCAGAAAAATAGGTGTTGTTATCATTACATTTCCGATATAAGCTGTATTTGTTGAAGCAAGAAGACGCAATAGATTTTTGAGCGATAACAACAAACCGTTGTCACAAGATGTGATGTTTGAGGTTAACTTTATCTAAAAAGTCATTTTGAAAAATTTAGTGGTAATTATACTAGGACGTAAGCAATTGGGAAAACAAGAAGTATAACAGATGTATAAAATACGACTATAAATGGGTATGTTACAGTCTAGAGAAGCTTAAAA
Organism: Lysinibacillus piscis; assembly: GCF_026012395.1. Taxonomy (GTDB): domain Bacteria; phylum Bacillota; class Bacilli; order Bacillales_A; family Planococcaceae; genus Lysinibacillus; species Lysinibacillus piscis. Next base: position 1,275 of record NZ_BRZA01000003.1, on the reverse strand, counting down.
TATCTATAAAGAATGTGATGTTATAAAGGTTAATGAATAAGGAAGATGTTAATAGTCAGAGGTAATTTATTTAAAAAAGGGAAAACGATAAAATTTTCTTAAGAAGTTGATGAAATAAAAAGTGTTGACGTTTATTTGATATATCCGTATAATAGAAAAAGTCGATAAGGCAAAGCAATACATTATATGAGTATTCCGAAGTAGCTCAGTTGGTAGTAGCACCTGACTGTTAATCAGGTTGTCGCAGGTTCGAGTCCTGCCTTCGGAGCCATGGCCCGTTGGTCAAGTGGTTAAGACACCGCCCTTTCACGGCGGTAACACGGGTTCGAATCCCGTACGGGTCATTTTTTAAAATATTGAATAGTGTTGGTCCCGTGGTGTAGCGGTTAACATGCCTGCCTGTCACGCAGGAGATCGCCGGTTCGATCCCGGTCGGGACCGCCATTTTTTTGGGGTATAGCCAAGCGGTAAGGCAACGGATTTTGATTCCGTCATGCCTAGGTTCGAATCCTAGTACCCCAGCCATTTATTCTTTTTTATGAGCCATTAGCTCAGTTGGTAGAGCATCTGACTTTTAATCAGAGGGTCGAAGGTTCGAGTCCTTCATGGCTCACTTTTAAAAAAAGTGTTTTGTTGTAAGAAGCGGTCGTGGCGGAATGGCAGACGCGCTAGGTTGAGGGCCTAGTGGGGGCAACCCCGTGGAGGTTCAAGTCCTCTCGGCCGCACCAATTCATAGCATAAATAGTGCGCCCGTAGCTCAATTGGATAGAGCGTCTGACTACGGATCAGAAGGTTATGGGTTCGACTCCTGTCGGGCGCGCCATATAAAAAATATAATGCGGGTGTAGTTTAATGGTAAAACCTCAGCCTTCCAAGCTGATGTCGTGAGTTCGATTCTCATCACCCGCTCCAAAAAAAGATGTTGACAATGAAATTTGATTATTGTATCATAAAGAAGTTGTCATTATGAACCTTGAAAACTGAACAAACAAAGCGTAATCAATAAAGTAAGACAATTTTGGACATCATACCAAAATATGATGCCAGCAATGTTTTCTGTGCGAAAGCGTAGTGAAACATAGCGTCAGCAATTTTTTATGTATCGAAAGCGAAGCGACAGATACAACAATGAGATTTGAGCTATTCAGATTTCTCTTTTATGGAGAGTTTGATCCTGGCTCAGGACGAACGCTGGCGGCGTGCCTAATACATGCAAGTCGAGCGGACGAAGAAGGAGCTTGCTCCTTTGACGTTAGCGGCGGACGGGTGAGTAAC
>NZ_BRZA01000002.1 GCF_026012395.1 Lysinibacillus piscis | reverse complement strand
AGTGGAGAGAGCTCAGTTTAAAACCAGATCAATACCATGCATATCAAGGGCGACTCAAATATATCTTAGACCAAGAAGCGGCGGAAGAAGAAGCGAAGATGCGTGAACAAGAGGCAGTGGAGCGAGGTTTACAAAAGGGTTTACAAGAGGGTTTACAACAGGGCTTAGAGCAAGGTTTACAGGAAGGTTTAGAGCAAGGTCTGCAAGAAGGAGAAATGAAAGCCTTATCGAGAATGATCATGATACAATTAACGCAAAAGTTTGGTGAGTTACCTAAGGAATTAAAGCACGTTATTAATCAAGCAAATATGGAAGCTTTGAATAACGTTGTGTCAAATATTTTCATGATTGATAGTTTGGATGAAGTGAAGAAACATCTACAATAAGTGACCATTAAATTAATTGAGAGATGTTCTGTAAAAAAGTATTAGTTAATGAATAATTGATTTTACTCATACTTTTGAGTACTAAAAGGATAAAAATCAAAAGAGCAGTGCATCGTTCGGTATAGGCTTTACTTTTTATTTTAGATGGTGTAAGATAGTGGTAATTCATTAGATAACAATAATTCAAAAAAGAGAGGTACTTTTATGAGTGTAGTGGGTTCTAAATAGGCAATTTTATATGAAATAAAGGCAATGGCATGGGGATAGACACCCTTATTTTGTTGTGCATTTATTTCGTACCTATGAAGATACCTACTATCCTTTATAAAGCTTGTAAAGCCTCATATCGATTGAGGTTCTTTACATATGCCTTGTACTGTGAAAAGCTGTGGTGTCCCCACAGCTTTTTTGTCGTTATCTAATGAAAATAAGGTATCTTCATATCTAAAACAATATGAGGAGCGTTTAAAATGAATGAAATGACATTTGATAAATTACAATATAATGAATTAAAGGACATGGTGAAATCCTACTGTGTTAGTGGGCTAGGAAAGCAACTGTTTGATAAATTAACACCAAGCACTAATTTGGCTATTGTGAAAAATCGTTTACAAGAAACGACAGAGGCACGGGCGATTTTGGATGCGGTAGGGCATATTCCATTTCTAGGTGTATCGAATATTGAGCATACAATGACAAAGCTTGAGAAGGGCATGATTTTAGAACCGAGTGAGTTAGTAAGCATTGCGGATTTTTTAAGGGGCTGCCGTGCGATTAAAAAATTTATGCTAGAGCATGTATTTTTTGCCCCTACCTTGGCTTCTTATGCGAACTCGATGACTGAATTTCAACAGATGGAGGACGAAATTCATTTTGCAATTAAAGCAAATCGTGTAGATTCCGCAGCTAGTCGGGAGTTAAAGCGCATTCGTCAGCATATGGAAACGATAGAGGAGAAAATAAAAGAGCGTTTAGCAAAATTTTTAAATAATAGTGCCAATAAAACGTATATTCAAGAGTTTTTTATTAGCAAAAAAGATGACCGTTATACAATTCCAATTAAGGCTTCCCATAAAAACCATGTGCAAGGAGCGGTTGTTGAGGTATCTGCTAAAGGGGCTACTGTATTTATGGAGCCAAACACAATCGCCAAACTTAATGTGGAGTTAGCAACATTAAAGGCAGAGGAAGGGATAGAGGAATATCAAATTTTAGCGACATTATCAGGGATGTTTATGGAGCATCTACAGGCAATTCATATCAATATGGAGCTGATTAGTCAGTATGATATGGTGTTTGCTAAAGCCAAATTTAGTAAGCACATTGGCGGTATTGAGCCAAAATTAAATGAACATGGCTATATTCATCTAATCAATTGTCAGCACCCATTATTACCAAAAGATGCTGTACCATTGCAATTTGAAATCGGTCAACAGTATCGCAGCTTAATCATTACAGGGCCAAATGCTGGTGGGAAAACAGTGGTATTGAAAACAATTGGACTTCTCACATTAGCTGTCATGTCTGGCTTGCATATCGTGGCAGATACTGGGACAGAGCTATCGATATTTGACCATATTTTTGTGGATATTGGCGATAATCAAAGTATCGAAAATGCGCTAAGTACCTTCTCGTCTCATATGAAAAACCTATCGGAAATTATGGCAGCCTCTAATCATCATACATTGTTATTGTTCGATGAAATTGGCAGTGGTACGGAGCCGAATGAAGGAGCGGCATTAGCTATTGCGATTTTAGAGGAATTTTATCATATGGGCTGTATCACAGTTGCCACAACTCATTATGGTGAAATTAAACGCTTCTCAGAAATGCATAGCGATTTTATGAATGCAGCAATGCGTTTTAATCAAGAAACATTGGAGCCGCTGTACCAATTAGCGATTGGCACATCTGGGGATAGTAATGCCTTATGGATTTCTCGCAAAATGCAGATGCGTGAAGCGGTTTTACAAAGAGCAAAGGATTATATGGCGAATAAAGATTATCGATTAGAGCGTGTACATGATAGTAAAATTCGTAAACCAAAATTGGAACAGAAGCAAACAACAATTCATTATGCTTTTCAGCAGGGAGATCGCGTTCGATTACTAGATAATGATACAACCGGCATTGTTTATCGAGAAATGGACAGTTACTATAATGTGACCGTATTTCAAGAAGGGAATTTCATAGAGGCACATGTGAAGCGACTGGCTTTAGAGCTACCTGCAACAGAGCTATATCCAGAGGGCTATGATATGAATTCATTATTTACAGATTATAAAGAACGCAAGCTACAGCATGATATTGAACGGGGCTCTAAAAAAGTATTGCGTAAACTATTTAAAGATAACAAATCAAAATAATGAAAAACGCCATCCTCACTCAAAGAGGGTGGCGTTTCCATTGATAATAAACAAAATGCAAAGGCTGTCCATGCATTTCGAATGTGTCCTCATTTGTTTCGATAAGCTGAAAGCCATTTTTCTCTAAAATTTTTTGTGAAGCAATATTGTTATTCGTTGTTTTGGCTAAAAGCTGTTGAATACCTTGCTGATGGATGGTAGTGAGTAGCAATGCTAGCGCTTGACTTGCAATACCTTGCCCACTGTAGGCTTCTGCAATTCGATAGCCAATATGTGCTGTGTTGCCATCTATATCTACTACATTGAGTCGCCCCATAATGAACCCATTGTGATCTTTGATTAAGTAATAGAGCGCTTGTCCTTGCGCTTGTTCCTCTAATAAGGTCGCATGTTGTATTAAAAAATTGTCAAAATGATAATAATCCTGCCCTCGACTAGGAACAAGCTGCTCAAAATAGTCTCTGTTTTCAAGCTCAAATTCATATAGCTGTTGCGTATCGGTTTGCTGTAGTTTTTCAATTATCATGATTATAATTAGCTCCTCTCACGAATCAATGTGTGCCTTAATTGTTTGATAGATTTCCGCAATTTTTTGCTTATATGGAAGGTCAATATCTGTAAAAATGAGTGACTGCTGGTAAGCTGTTTTAGCGAGATCATAAGCGGTAGTTAACTCGCCAAAATGGGTATAGCAAAGCGCCTTATACGCAAAACATTCATAAAGCCCTAATAAATCATATGGGTGCTGAATAAAAATAGGAATCGTTGTAAAATGCTGAAACGTTTCTTTTGCCTCTGCATAACGTCCGAGTAAATAGAGCGCTTTTCCTTTTTCCGCATAATAATAATTTTTATCCAGCCGAATCGAATCATCACACATTAATGGACGGAATCGCTCAACCTCTTCCAATCCTCGCTGATAATCGTGGACATAATTTGTATAATAATGGGCACGCACCATAAAAGTAAAGGCATCGACCTGTACTTGCTCGACAAATAGTCTATATTGCTCTAGCTTTGTCAGCATTTGCTCGGCTTGTTCAAAATCACCATCTATCATCGCACAATAGACACCAATACGATAAAGGTCATCAATATGGTCATACAATTGTTGTCGATGAGCATTGGCAATCGCTTCCTGTATGCGCTGTTGTCCTTCTCGATGCTTACCAATCGCTAATAGAGAAACCCCCATAAAGTAAGAGAGCTTCGCTATATACCTGGCATCTAACCTATAGTTTTCCTGTTCGATTTCTTGCTCGACTTGTACAAAGCAGTGATGGGCTTCTTGATATTGAAATTTTTCCGCTAATATCACGGCTTGTAAAATATAGGTCATTAGCCAATGACTGAGTAAATTAATTTCCTTGAAAACGGCTCGAGCCTGTAAAAGAGGAGCCTCCCATGTCGCTAAGCCCGCCTCATATTGTGCATCTGCATATATATAGAATAGACGTCCTGCCTCATAGCTTAATGGCATCTCATCCACATAAGGCGCAATTTTTTCAACAATTTTTAAGTGATTCTCGACATCACCGCGGTTTACTTCTGTAAAGAGTATCTCCACTTCCTCTAATAAATGACGCAATGTAGAGGGGGTAATTTGCTCTAATAATTCACTTGCTTTTACACCAAGACGCTCTGCAATATAATCAAGGCTTTCCATAGAGGGTTTAGCTTTATCATTTTCAATTTGGCTTAGCATTCCTTTGGTTAAGCGCTCGCCAGCTAATTCTGCTAATGTTAGTTTTTGCTCTTTGCGCAATGCTCGAATACGTGTCCCTAAAGAATCCATAGCTTCACTTCCTTTGTTTAATTATATTAAACTTTTGCTTGCATGAAAAGGGAGAAATATGCTATATTTTTGTTTAATAAAATTAAACTTATTAATTAAATTAAACAATGGAGGGGTTTTAGATGACAGAAGCACAAAGAATTAAACAAGCAACCTATCATTTATGGACATTTACGGCAAGTAAAATGATGGCTACATTGGGTTCGAATGTTTTAGCATTTGGCATTAGTTTGTATATTTTAGCGATGACAGGCTCTGCGGCAAGCTTTGCAATGAATATGATTTGCTCGATTTTGCCAAGAGCGCTCATTGCTCCATTTGTTGGCTATATGGCGGATAACTATTCGAAAAAACGCATTATTTTGCTGGCACAAGTAGGAACAATTATGATAGTTAGTGGCTTGTTATTATATACAGAGCTGGTGGGATTGTCCGTCTATGCTGTGTATGTGACAACCGTTTTTAGTACCATTTGTGCTGCTTTTTCAGGCATCACCTTTACTTCTGCGATTTCGGCATTAGTAGGGCCAGAACGACTACAAAAGGCAATGTCGTTCAACCAAATGTCTATGTCCATCGCTGCAATCGGCGGCCCTGTTATAGGAGGCATGATGTATGGCTTTTTCTCCATGAAAGTATTTTTAATCGTACATATAGCAGCGTATATCATTGCCTTTTGTTTAGAAGCAACGATGAATTTTAAGCTATATAGCACAAAAGAGGAAACGGAACAAAAAGAAACGGTATGGGCAGGGCTAAAAGGTGGCTATGACTATATTAAGCAACAAAAAATTGTGAAAACAATTATGTGGGTTGCCCTATGGATTAATTTATTTTTCTCTGCGATTGCCGTTGGGGGAACCTATATTGTGGTGGAAGTATTAAAAGTTAAAGCGACTCATTTTGGCTTTATTGAAGGGGCTAGTGCGGTAGGGATGCTAATGGCGTCGTTATATTTTGCCACACGTCCAGAAGTGAAAGCCCCGCTACGCTTTTCGAAAATCAGTTTATTGTTACTAGCAGGTAGTATTGGGTTTACTGTCATTCCATTAGTAACAGCGCTTTCTTATTCGATGCTTGTAGGCTACTATATTGTGTTATATTTTATCTTTGCTATTTTTGAAATGGGAATCAATATGCCAATCGGTGTCTATATGCAAAAGTTAATTGCTGAGGAATATCGTGGGCGAGTATTTGGGTTGATGGAAACAATGTCCATGGCAATGATGCCACTTGGGATGATGGTATACGGTATTTTATATGATACATTACCTGCGACACTTATTTTGCTAACGACTAGCATCAGTGTAATTGCTATTACATTAGTGTTATTACCAACGGCTATTTTAAAGGAGGCGCATCCAGAATTTTATCGTCAAAAAAAGAAGCAACTAGTAAATAAAACTATTTGATTGTAAAAAAGCCAAAACATTATGCAAGCTGTGTTTTGGCTTAGTCATGGACCAAGGAGTATTATACAGCCATGTTGTACAGCATTTCACTTTCTACACACGTTTTAGCCATAAAATGTTCACAGACAAGAAGGGCGCAATTTACGGTGATTTTTGGTACGATGGAAACAATCATTGTAAGGAGCGAATTTTTAGTATGGGAACAGACATTAATGTAATTTTAGCTTTTGGTGCAGGCTTTTTAAGCTTTATTTCACCATGTACTTTGCCATTGTATCCAGCATTCTTATCATACATAACAGGCATGACATTGGATGAGTTAAAGGCTGAACGTGGTATGTTGCAAAAACGTGCTATTTTACACACAGTATGTTTTTTAATCGGTTTTTCGATTATTTTTATCATGTTAGGATTAGGCGCATCCTTTGCGTCGGAGCTGTTTTTAAATTATCAAACATTACTTCGCCAAGTAGGGGCTATTTTAATTGTCGTTTTTGGTTTAATGATTGTAGGATTATTGCAAATTGATTTTTTAATGAAAGATCGGAAATTTCACTTTCAAAATCGACCATCAGGCTATTTTGGTTCGATTTTAATTGGTATTGCCTTTGCGGCAGGTTGGACACCTTGTACAGGACCAATTTTAGCCTCTATTTTGGCATTAGTTGGGGCAAATCCAAGTGCAGGGTTTAGTTATATGTTTGCCTATTATTTAGGCTTTGCGATACCATTCTTTGTGTTATCCTTCTTTATTTCAAGAATGACATGGATTCGTACACATAGCCAAAAAATTGTAAAAATTGGTGGCTATATTATGATTGCTGTAGGTATTTTGTTATTTTTTGATGGTTTAACATATGTTACACGCATATTAAGTCCTATTTTCGGTGGATTTATAGGCTTCTAATTTGGTACACTGAAAATATAGTTGTAGGGGAGGATGAGCGTATGCCTACAGTATTAGTAGTAGATGATGCACTATTTATGCGTGTAACCATTAGTAATATGTTTACAGAATGGGGCTACGAGGTAGTTGGGCAGGCAGCGAATGGTAAACAAGCAGTAGCGATGTATCAAGAGTTGCGACCAGATCTTGTCACAATGGATGTGACGATGCCTGTGATGACTGGTATTGTAGCAGTTAAAAAAATTATTGCTGCATTTCCCGATGCGAAAATTGTGATGATTACAGCATTGGGCCAGCAAAAGCTAATTGTTGAAGCAATTGAAAGTGGCGCAAAGGATTTTATTACAAAGCCCTTTACACCAGAAAAATTAAAAATGATAGCAGACCAAATCATGGGAATGGATAGCTAATTGGAAGGTCGAGGAGAGTTTGTATGTTCAATAGTATTCCCACTCATTATTATGTGATTGGCTCAACAGTCATGGCCATTGTGATGGGAACATTTGTGATGGTGCTGCGTATGAGAGCGGCTAAACAGCCAACAAATGAAAGAAAAATCATTATTCCACCCATTGCCATGTCAACGGGCGCACTGATGTTTATTTTTGAGCAATTTCGAGTGCCACCGATGCAAATTTTAGAGTCAGCGCTAGTAGGTATGGTGTTTTCTACCATTTTAATTACGACGTCTAAATTTGAAGTAAGAAATCAAGCGATTTATTTGAAGCGCTCGAAAGCATTTGCTTTTATTTTAATTGGCTTATTAGTATTTCGAGTCATTGCGAAAATAGTATTAAGTAGCTCGATTGATGTGGGTGAATTAGCAGGCATGTTTTGGATTTTAGCTTTTGCCATGTTAGTCCCTTGGCGAGTGGCGATGCTGGTACAGTTTAAAAAAATCAAAAAAACAATAGCATAATAAACAACAAAAACTACACTAGGTTTGCCAGTGTAGTTTTTGTTGTTTATCAATCGAATAGATGTTCATATGGCGTGATGTCGATTTGGAGTTGCTCTAATTTTTTGCGTAAAAATTTATGATCACGCTTTGGCGTTGCTTGAATATAACCACGAATGATTAAATCATGATTAATCGCTTTCGCTTTTTCCTCTAAAGCAAGCTCCCCAATCTTGCCTGCAATTTTTTCTTTTGCCACTTGTCGAAACAGCTCTGGGACAGGGCTTACCAATTCATATAAAAGCTCTTTTTCGGCTTGTCCCCATAAATGAACGGTTTTTTCTAAATAATAGCCTTGCCAATCTAAATCTGATTTACCATCCTGTTTTGGCAATGCCTTTAAAAATTTACGGAACATGAAGAATCCACCGATGCCCATAAACGTAATGAGCACGACGACCCAGAATAGGATAAACCATAAAAACCAACCATCTAACAAAATATTCACCTCTCTGCTCTCTCTCATTCTATTATAGAAGTTTTATATTATTTTTTCATCCACTATGTCCCTTTTCATACCAAAAATCTGTATATACCTATGTACAAAACCATGAGTGAAAAGGGACTAATTGGTGGTATTTTTAAGTTTACCAAATTTCTTTTCTAATTTATAAGCTGAGTTTGTTGGTATATTTAATGCTTTTGCAGCTGCATATACAGAAACTTCTGGGTTATTTTTTATATACTCTTGTAAACGGGTAAACCTTTCTTGCGGATTTTCGCTTGATCGTTTGGTTTTAGCCCTCTCAAAGGGGTTAGGGGCAATAGGAACATGTATATCTATTGGTACATTATTTGGTAGTAAACTGTTGAAAATTATTTTATCTTCGTATACAGTCGCAGTAGGGAATAAGTGCTCAATCATTCTCATTTGTTCGGTTCGCTCCAAAAGAGTATCAAACCGTTCTGCTACGCCTAGGTACTGTATAACAGCATTATAGTTAAATAAATTTGTTTTAATCAAATCATGTTTATTGATTATTTGGGAATGCCGTTCTTGGTGCGTTTTTAATTCGAGTTCAAGCATTTCTTTCTGTTTATCAAGTTGTTCCTTGGACCATGTACCATCAAGGTAGAGGGGGAGTAATCTATCAATTTTTGATTGCGTTTCAGTTATAAGTTTATTGAGCTTCTTTATTTCATTTCCTAGTTGCTGTAAGTCCTCTGGGCTGTGATCAATTTTGATATACTGTTTTGCCAGCCTTTCATCTCTGATAATCTCCCTCAACGCCTTAATCAAGTTAGGTTCAACTCTCAGTGTATTAATGGATTCTAGATGACAATGTTTTAAATGATGGGTAATATAAAAGTGTATTCCTTGCTTCTTATCACCTGCCATTCGTACAGACATCTTTCTTCCGCAGTAGGCGCATTCCATTTTAACACGTCGTAGCATTTGTGGCTCTCCTTCAGGTCTGCGTTGGTATTTGTTTTTGCGCTTAGATAGTATCATTTGATACTCTTCATCTGTACAAAGTCGAGGGTAAACCTCGTCAACAGCAATAATTTCACCATTTGAAAATTTTTTTACCATACGTCCACAATAGACTTCACTGTTGAGCTTTTTAGCTACTGTTGATGCAGTCCATTCATTCCCTCTAGGTGTTTTGGTTAACTTATTTAATGCCTCTGCAATTTTATCATCACTCATATTCTTATCCAAGTATGCTTCTTTTATGAAAATATAGACCCATGACCATTTTTCGTTTAGGCTATACGTTCCTGTGTTCTTATCATAAATGTATTCATCAGGAGTACGCCCCCAACCCTTTCCTTCGCGGGTACGTTGTCTTTTGCCCCTCATCATTCGTCGTACAATAGCTCGTTTTTCTCGTTGGGCGATGAGGTTTTTTAAATCCGATATAAATTCATCGTCTTCATTGGTGAGGTCTATGATTGAACCAGGTTCTGCAATCTTTACACCATTGTCCCGAAGAACATCTTTGAGGATTTCCCAATTGATTGTATCGAGACGACTTAACCGATCCTGGTCAACGCAAAGTACTACGTCTATAGGGTTCTCTTCCACATAATCCATTAACTTATTTAAGCCCTTTTTATCAAACTTTCCACCACTGTCTACGTCCTTAAATTCAGCAACGATTGTCCAGCCTTGTTTGAGTGCGTAAGTGGTCAACTCTTCTTTTTGCGCCTTTAAGCTATATCTATCTTCTTGTAGTTTAATAGATACACGATAATATAATAAGGCTTTCATCTAATTCACCATCCTTTCTAATTTTAATAAGATTCACTATTTTTACATTATCTTCACTACTTAAAGATAATGTATGTTCTTTTTTTAGCATTGTATAATTTAAAAAGGTAAATAAACTGGTTTGTAATCCCATTCTTTAAGATGGTTATTGTTTAGGTATGTAGAAGGATTTCCGCATTTGTGACAATATCGAGCGTTCCATGATAAAAATGTTCCACAATAATTAGTATCAGAACATTCATTTACTAAGTAAGTTGAACAAACATTACAATGATTTCCGTCAAAATCTAATTCTTCGTTTTCGCACTTAGGACATGTTTTAGCACGTCCTTTACCATCAACCTCTACAACTCCTGGATATTTTGCCATAGAATTTTCTCCTTTTTTATATTTATTAAACACAGTTCCATTACAAATAGAACATTGTTTGAGGTTTTCAATTTCAAAATAGCTATTACATTTAACACATGTCTTCCCGTGATTGATGCGTTGAACGAATTGGGAATAGCATTTGTTCAAAATACTAGGAATACCAAAAATAATTCCTTTTTTTAAACTTTCAACTATATATTTTCGTGTATTGTTTGCAGCAGTGTAAGAGACGCCGAAGTATGAAGATATTTGATTAGAGTTATTCATATTTATCGCCCAAATTATAGAGGGGGGTGTTATGAAAAATCTAGCAAAAAAATTCGCTTCAACCTCATAAATATCGTATTCAGCGTCTGACAGGGTGTTTCTTGTTAAACTTGAACGATTGGAATCTTCATGATGTTTTAAAAGATAATGTCCGAATTCATGGGCAAGTGTCCAATATACTCGTTCTTTAGTCGCCACTGTGTCATTGTAAATAACCATGTATTTTTTTCTTTTACCACAATAATGTATAACACCATCCTCTGAAGAATTAATTTCAATAATTTCTTCTACAGAGCAATTTCCTTTTTTAGCCATTTCCGAATACGTCAAAACTTTTACGTCTGAATAAGAAGAGAAAACAGAAATCATATCAATGGGGAAGTCATGGATATTATGTTCAGCTAAGGCTTTAGTAGCTAATGAGCGAGCCTTTTTGTAATTCGGTTTAATCCTAGTCTTCATCATCAAACAAATCCTCAAATGTTGCTTCTAATACACGTATAGCTTTTTTGCGTTGATTAGGTGTCATATCTTTAGCCATTCGATTCAATGTTCTAATGTCTATATCTTCTTCTATATGTTCAAGAGCTGTATTGAAAGTTCTTTTTTCTTCTGAACGACCTAATAGGTAGTCAGTTGACACTTGGAAATAGTCAGCTACCCTAATTAGATTACTTCCTTTTGGAGTATTTTTCTTCCAAGAATATAATGTATTTTTTCCAAGTCCTATCTTTTCTTCGAGTGTATTTACAGAAATTCCTTGCTCATCACAAAGTTTTTTTAGAATGTCAAACGCAGTCATATCAAAGGTTCCTTTCGTTTGCATACCCTTTAATAAAAACTAGTTTTAACAAAGCGCTTGATTTTTAAATCTAGTTTTAATATACTCTAGGTAAGCTAAATTATTGGCTACTAAGACGACAGAAAAGACAACCTTATAATAGTCATTTTATCGTTGGGGAACGGTTCAAAATGTTGATTTAATAGGCTTATCGAAGTCTTATTTAGCTATGTCTTCATATTAAAACTAGTTTTAATTATTGTCAATCTTTTTAGCTAATAATTTAGTTTACCAAAAAAGAGAGGTGATTTAGATGAACGAATTAATGAAAGCTGATGTTCAAATGACAAGTTTGGATATTGCAGAAATTGTAGGAAAAGAACACAAGAATGTCATGAGGGATATTCGTAGTGAAATTGAAGATCTAGGAGTAGAAATCTCACAGCTCATATTTGAGCTGTCAACTTACACAAGTGACAGAGGTAAAAAATATCCTTGTTACAAATTCGGCAAAGATGGCGCTATGCAATTGGCGTTGAAATATGATGCTGTAACTCGGTACAAGGTTATCAAACGAATCGAGGAACTTGAAAATAATCAACAATCACAATTCAATGTACCTACCACATATAAAGAAGCCTTGTTGCAATTGGTGGAAAAGGTGGAGGAAAACGAAAAGCTCCAAATCGAAAATCTTGTACTCGTGCAACAAAACAACGAGCTACAGCCGAAAGCTAGTTACTATGACATGGTGCTTCAAAACAAGTCGTTGCTGTCTGTGTCTAAAATTGCAAAGGACTATGGCATGAGTGCTACCAAGTTGAACAAATTGCTTCATGAGCTGGGTGTGCAATATAAACAAGGCGATATTTGGCTATTGTATGCCAAGTATCAAGCTAAAGGATATACACAGACGACTACCCATGTAATTGACGCTGATAAGTCGAGAGTCAGTACGAAGTGGACGCAGAAAGGTCGATTGTTCATTTATGACTTGTTAAAAGGTGAAGGAATCTTGCCTGTTATCGAACGTGAGGAAGCTAGTTGAATGTCGCATTTCAATTTATGTCTAACGCGCTGTGATACCGAGCCAATGACGGTATATAAGTCTTGATAGCAAATAGCGAGGATTGCAACCTCAAAATAGCAGAAAGTAAGGTGAATCAAATGCCAGAAGAATTAGGAGCAAAAGTACGAAGTGAATTGTTTAAACGTAAGATGAGTCAAAAACAACTAGCTGAAATGTTAGGTATTGGAAGTGTTTATTTATCAGATATTATCCGAGGTAAAAAAGATGGTCCAAAAGCGCAAGAACATATCAAGCATATCCGCAAAATTTTAGATATTTAAAGCCGAAGGAGCGATATTCAATGAATGGAGAATTTTTACCTATTGATCCGATTCGAGTAAAACAAAATGCGTATTTACCAGTGAAGTTAGCTGAACTGTCTAGGGTTAACCCTGAAAAAGCGCTTGAATTACTGCAAGCATGGGGGGAGGGTTCCAAAACAATTAAAAAATTGTGGGAAGAAGTTGTTCAATATGTAGGGGATTCACTTCCAACATCTTAGAGGGAGGCATCAAAATGTACTGGTTAAATTTGCACATTAGAGATGTAGGCGCAACAACTCGATGCTATGAATCGTTGGATGTCATTAATATCAATGCACTTGTGTTAGGCATTGCAAAAAAGCACGGTGTAAGTGGTGAGATGTATGTAACATTCGCCGTTAGACATAGAGGTCGTTTTATAGCAGGCCATCGCTACGGTGTTAACGTTAGCGCTGACTACGGCGAGAGCCAAGCAGTGTCATAGGAGGGTTAAGTATGAAAGAAACATCAAGCACATACTGTGGTGAATGCTTGCGAGATTTTGAACCATGTGAGGTTGTACATTACACATGGACAGAGAATAGATGTTTTTGTCACATCTGTAAAAGCATTATGAATACGCGTAGTAAGCCATCGTGGTTAGATTGGCAACCACGCAAAGTGAAAGGGTGAATCAGATGGCTCACTATGAATGTAAATACTGCGATTCGTGTTTTGGCTCGGCGGTCTTTGATGGTGACAGAGTTTGTATTGGATGTGGTGCAGAATGGGCAGATGCAAAAATTTTAGTAGAGGATGATGAGGATGAAAGTTAATCCAGTACCAGTTGAGTTGGTTGGACAAGCATGTAACGCGTTAGCAGCGTCACGTAAAACTGTGACGATTAGCGTAGATGATTTCGATTTTATTATGGGACTAGCTCAAAAAGGCATGAAGCTTCGCAAGAGTACAGCACGAGCAAGTCATAAGTTTATGCCTGGTGGTATGGCTGATGCTCACAAAGCCGTCGTAGAGATAGAAGTAAAACGCTTTGAACAGTTACTGAAATTGGGTGAATCAAAATGTTAATAATAACAGGTGAAGCAACTGTAAAATTCCAAGCCAAATTACCAGTGTCCGAAGCTGAGTATGAAATGTTATCAGAATCAAAAGCGAAGCAAATGATTAAAGATGCCTTATTTGCAACAGGAGCAAAGGTCTTAGATATTGACATTGACGTTTGGGACTATGAGGAGGTTGAGGATTGATGTACAAAGTAGAAATTATGCAAGCAATCGCAGATGCAGTTGAGGATTGTGACATGTATAGCACAGCTTATTTAATTAGCGATGTTGCATCTATTTATGCAGGTGATACTTTGTTAAATAAATACGCTGTTGCCAAATTAGCTGAATTGTTAATTAACAATCAATATGAACTAAAGGATGCTGTACAAATTTGCTTTGGCAACTTTGTAGTCAAACGAACACCAGTTGAGGAATTTAATTTCTTCTACAATAAGTATTCAGAATCCACTGTTCAGTTTGAGCATGATTTTTTGAATGGCATGCTCGCTGTTGCGAAGTGGTTTGACTTACCAGTGAAGGGTCGTGAAGATGAATGATCGAATCCAAAGCACCCGAACATGATCCAGGAGCAATTGATGTGTTGGTTTCACTTTATCATCAAGTACCTTCTGAAAGTTTCACAGAATATCAGAAAGGCTTACAAGCAGGCATACGTTACGCATTGATGGCGACTAATCAATGTGTGCAGGGCATTAATTTCGGGGAGGGGAAGTCAGGTGAAGATATGCTACAAAGAAACAAAGTTTAAACAAGAAAGCCTTCAACTTATAGAGAAGGTGAATATCATCATTAGCGAATATCATGCCAAAGGTTATGATTTAACGCTTCGACAAGTTTACTATCAATTGGTAGCTAGAGATGTAATCCCTAACAATGAGAGAAGTTATAAAAATTTAGGGACTTTAATTTCGAATGGTAGAATGGCAGGCTTAATCGATTGGAATGCCATTGTTGATAGAACTAGAAATTTAAAAAGTAATTCTCATTGGGATTCACCAGGAGGAATAATCAAATCTGCTGCTTATTCATACGCAGTTGATAAGTGGGCAGATCAAGATTGTTATATAGAAGTTTGGGTTGAGAAAGATGCGTTAGCAGGTGTTGTTGGGCAAATATGCCAAAAGCTAGATATTCCTTATTTCTCATGTAGAGGTTATGTAAGCCAGTCTGAAATGTGGGCGGCATCCCAAAGACTAGAAAGGTATTCCCATAAAGATATTCACATTATACATCTGGGAGACCATGACCCAAGTGGTAAAGATATGAGTAGGGACATAATAGACCGTTTAAATATTTTCGAAGTAAGTCCAGTGTTTAAACGAATTGCTTTAAATATGAATCAAATAGAGGAATTTGGTCCACCACCTAACCCTACAAAACTAACAGATAGTCGGGCAACAAATTATATTAGCGAGTTTGGTTATGAATGTTGGGAATTGGACGCGTTAGAACCTGAGGTTATTACAAGTTTAATAGAGTCAGAGGTCAATAAACATTGCGACCTTGAACTTTTTCAAAAGGCTAAAGAAAACGAAAAGAAAGCTATTAAGTTACTCGAAACTGTAGCTAATAATTGGGAAACAGTTGTAGAAAATTATAAAGAATAAGTAAGGAGATTTAACATGTCGGTAGATTTCAGGAACAAAAGTAAGAAGTATACAGGCGAATTTTATGTTCAAGGACCAAGTGACAAAATCTATGTTGGTGACCAGGTACGCTGCAGTTATAACGTAAACGGCTACAGTGGTGGTTGTTGGCATGGACAAGCTACACGTATTACATCGCGTGGCATTTATATTGATGTGGGTAATAAACGCGATAAGTACGTGGCATTTGTTGATATTGATGAACTAACTTTGGCTTATGGAGGGTGATTAAAATGAAACCAGCTATACGTTTAGCCCAGATTATTTGCGATACACCGAATTGGGAACAGAACCCTCAACTTGTCCTTGAAGTGCAGAAGTTACGTAAGCAGGTAAATGAAAAAATACCTAGGGGTCCTAAAGCTACGTATCAATACAAGATGTATAAAGATGACGAATTGGTGTTTTCGGGATCCATGGTTGAATTATCGAAATTCATAGGCTTAGGTAAAACCACCATTTATCAGCGATGTGTTGAAGGAACAGTCATCAATGGAGTGAGAATTGAAAGGCAGGTGAAAGTGAGTGAACGATAGCTTACTAGAAATGCTAGGGGACATCTTTGTCAGCAAACAGTTAGGTAACAAAGGCTGGACGTTTGAGCAGTTTGTTCAAGAGTATCAACGGGGTTATATAGCGCTTCAGAGAGGTGAGATGCAATGGTCGAAACTACTTTAGTATGAAATGAGGAGAAAAAATGGAAATTAAATTCAATCAATTAATTTTGCAAAACTTCAAAAGCCACGAAAATCTTAATGTTAAGTTTGCCGACCTGACTAAGATTTTCGCAGACAATGCAAAAGGTAAAAGCTCCATAGGTGAAGCTATTACATGGTTATTATACGGCACAGATGCCATTGGGGGCAAATTGGACCCGACACCAATCACGTATAAGGCGGATGAAACTACGGTTTCTTTATTGCTTACTGTTGACGGAAAAGACCTATTACTTGGCCGTGGATTAAAAAAAGGTAAGGCACAATATTACGTAAACCAAGTACCAAGCAAGGCAGGAGAATTTAGTGGAGTTATAGATCCGTTATTTGATAAAGATTTATTTTTATCGCTATTCAACCCAAACTATTTCTTCACTTTGCATTGGGAGAAACAGCGTGCGATGTTACTACAATACACGACTGCACCAGCCAACAAAGAGGTCCTAAAAGAGTTGCCAAAACCACAGTCGGACAAGTTGGCCACATTAGTTAAAAAACATTCGCTAGAGGATTTAGACAAAATCCATCGTGCCAATAAAACTAAGTTGGACAAGCAATATATAGCTGCTCAAAGCCGCACAAAGACGTTACAGGAGCAATTAGACCAACAGGCTCCAAGAGTACCACTTGATTCGTTAAACGTCGAATTGAGCCATTTGGTGAAGGATAGGAACGCTATCGAACAAGTGGCGGATGAAGCGCAGACCATAAACAGTCGAATTAATATCCTGCACAGTAGAATACATGCACTCACAACAGAGCGAGATTTAATAAAAGATAGCTTCAATCAACTGAAAAATGAGGAGATACAGGATACTTGTCGAGTGTGTAATCAAACCTTACAAGACGAAGCAATCGAAGCTGTTAAATCTGATAAAGAGCAACGTATCAATCAAGTTAAAGTACAGTTTCAGAAAGTCGTGGACGAACGTAAAGCTTTGGAAGAAGAGTTGCAATCACTTGAATATGTTGATGTAACCGAGCAATTAGAGAAAGTGCGTGCACTGCAAGAGAAAATAAATCCAATTGAACATGAAATTGCTAAACATAAGCAATACAAAGCACTTGAAGAGCAAGTTATCGAAGCGCAAACGGCTGAAAAAGCCACACTTGAATCACTGAACGAATCTATCTTTATCCTAGATGCGATTAAAGCCTTCTATGCAAAAGAAGCTGAGCTACAAGCTATCAAAGTAGAAGGGTTGTTTGAAAATCTATCAATCAAGCTACTTGAAACAGTGAAAACAACTGGTGAAATGAAGCCAACTTTCATTGTACAGATGGATGGCAAGGACTATTTAAAGCTCTCCCTTTCTGAATCAATCCGAGCTGGGCTTGAATTGCGTGATGTGCTTTCGAAACAGAGTGAAATTATTGCTCCATGCTTTGTTGATAACTCGGAATCTATCACAAAATTTAAAGGGCCTAACGGTCAATTGATTATAGCTAAAGTAGTTGCTGAACAAGAATTACAAATCGAAAGCGAGGAAAAATCTAATGACTAATAATCTGATTAAAAATGAAACAAACATTTACTATACTGTCCAGTTTAATAATGAAGTGGTCATATCGAAGGTTAATTGGGACTATCAAGGACAAGTATTTCATGTTCAAGCATCTCGCAAAAAAGATGATGCTCATATGTTCCAACATGAAGATGATGCTCGCAAAGTTGCGAATTATGTTAGAGGCAAATTAATAGAGCACACACGTACTGAGGTTATTACTGAAATAACAAAAGTGTTGGAGGTATCTAAGGATGAATGCTAAAGAAATCACAGTCGGCTACACATACACAAAAAATCTAGGAAACTATGAAAATGTGAAAGTTGATGCAGCGATAACTATTACTGTAGAGCCTGGCCAAGATGTTGACGCGCTTTATGACAAAGCCTATGACAGCATGAAAAAACAGGTCAAACATGGATTAACTAAGTTTGGAGGTGGTTACTAATGCCTATAAAAGTTATTCCTTTTGCGGACAGGTTTTACCCAGAGAGTGGAAAAGAAGATTGTATCATTCTTCGTTATACAGAGGGGAATTACAATCATATCGAGATAGCTTTTCCATTTCATGAAGATACACAGAATTTTAGACTTAGCATTTCAGATGCTATGAGCCTAAAAAATGCGATTGATGAATTAATTAATATTAAATTTCTTGAAAACCCAAGGGGGAACTAATTATGAACAGAAACTTACCAACTTTAACGCCAGAAATCACAGAAGCTTTTCAACCAGCAGTATTAGAGGTTATTCGTAATTCAATTGCACCGACAGCCAATGATCAAGAATTTCTTTTATTCGCTCACAAGGCAGCGTCATACGGTTTGGACCCGTTTAAAAATGAAATCTTTTTTATCAAATATGGTAGTCAAGCGCGTATTCAATTTGCTGCAGAAGCCTATTTATCAAAGGCACGTGAACAAGAGGGCTTTATCCCTCCTGATACGCAAATGGTGCATGAAAATGACGAATTTAAAATTGCCAAAAATAGTGAAACACAACAAATGGAAGTTGTACAACATGAAATCGGCTTCCCACGTGGAAAAATTATTGGTGCATACTCAATCGCCTATCGTGCAGGTTATCCACCAGTAGTTATCATCATGGACATTGACGAGGTGAGTCATATGTTCACAGGTCAGAACAAGGACAACTGGAACAAATGGACAAGCGACATGTTCGGCAAACATGTGCAACAACGTGCGTTGAAAAAGCAATATGGCTTGTCATTTGAAGATGTAACGATTCCGTCAAATGATGCGTCACAGTCTACAACACAAGCCCGTAAGGATATTACACCAAATTCGGATGCATTAGAGCCACCAATTGAACAGCCAGCGCCAACCCGTGATGATGAATTACGCCAGCAAATCAATGAAAAATTAAAACAGCTCGGCATTACAACAAAAAAAGCTGTTACTGAATATCTATCTAAAAATGCACCTAATATTAACCCATCTACAGCAACCGAGCCTGAAATGGTCGGGTTGATTGAGCTGCTGGATATGAATATTGAAATGCTTGCTTCACAGCAACCGCAAAATGATGATGACTTACTCGAATAAGTGACATGAGGGGTTGGAGAAAAAATGAGAGAGTTTAAATTTCGTGTATGGGATAAAGACGTAAGGAAAATGCACATTTGTGGTGATAATTCGCATGATTCTATCGTTTTTGACTATAAAACGAATCAAGCATGTTATTACAATCTACAAAATGGTGAAGGTAGTTCACTAGACGGAACAGGTACTTATGATTTAATGCAATACACAGGCTTAAAGGACAATCATGACAAAGAGATTTACGAGGGGGATATTTTAGAAGATTCATATGGATATAGGTTCCCTATATTTTTCAATGATGGTTGTTATCAAACAGATTCAGAGGATTTTGAAACAATAAATGAACATCTGATTACTTATCATAATTTGAAAATTGTTGGCAACATCCACGAAAACCCTGAATTGCTAGGTGGTGTAGATAATGAAAGTTGACATCTTAGCAAGTGGCTCTAGTGGAAACTGTATTGCCCTAACAGCGAACAATTCGACTATTTTAATCGATGCAGGCATCGCTAAAACCAAGATTGAAAAACGACTACTGGAAGTCGGAATAGTGCCGACGAATGTCATAGCCATCTTTGTGACACATGCGCACAGTGACCATATTAAAGGGCTGCCATTGGCAAATAAATATAAAATTCCTGTCTATGCCTCACGCGGAGAGTGGAAAAGTATCACAGGTGTCGATGAAGATTTGATTCACGAAACTAGCGAAGATGGACATTTTTTCAATCATGGAGTGTCTACCTCGTCAGTTAAAATAACGCCATTTGATGTCCACCATGATGCGTATGAGCCTAAAGGATATTTTGTGCAGTCGATTAATTGCAAAGTTTCTATTTGCCTAGATACGGGGTTAGTAGACAGTAGCATGATTAGTGCTATGCAAAACAGCAATATTTATATCATCGAAGCCAATCATGAGCCAAGAATGGTTGAAGCTTCCGATTATCCTAACAGTGTCAAAGCTCGAATTATAAGTCACGTAGGGCATTTGTCCAATCAGCAAACAGCGTTGGCACTTGCTGAGCTGGTCCAAGGCAACGGAGAAAAGATTTATCTGACACATCTAAGCGATAAAAATAATCTGCCCATGTTGGCAGAAATGACGGTCAAACGGGAGCTTTTGAAAAAAGGCTATCATGCAAGCACACATTACGAACTGGAGGTTATTTGATGCATCCATATTCTTTATTTTTAGAAACAGTAGCATTGCGAAATGAAAATGCCGAGTTGAAAAATCAAATTGAAACAATGAAACTACAAAAAATTACGGCAGTTGTTGCAGACCTTATCGGTGATTGGTTAGATAAACCTTTGGTTGATAAAGATGAACGTCAGGACATCGAAGAGTTTGCAGATGAATTAACTAGATATATCAAAAGTCAATTGAAATAGGGGCATGTGAGGACCAGTAAGGCGGTGAGAACGATGTCCGATAGTTTTTATTTTCCTGTGTTCACTGGAATTTTAACTAAAGAGCATGTTGAAAAAATAGGACCTGCCGTGTGGGAGTTTCTATGGTTGATTGCAAAGACCACAAAAGAGGTAACAGAGGATGGTGAAACTATCGGTATCGTCCTTGGTGGTCAGCCGATTAAAAACATAGAAATAGCAGAATCACTTGGTTACAGCCTAGCTAAAGTTGAACGTAATATATCGATTTTAAGAAAACACGGATATGTCATTACGAAAAGGACTCCTTATGGAAACATATTTAAGGTGAAGAAATCTAAGAAATTTTACAAAAACGAAATCAAGAAAAAGAGAACCCTCAAATATGAGGGAACTGAAAGGAGTGAACCCTCAAATATGGATAGAGAACCCTCAAATATGACAGAGAGAACCCTCAAATATGAGGGGAACAAAGAAGATATAAAAGATATAAAAGATATAAATAATACTCGTCAAAAAAAATATGACGAGGACAACACCTATTTCAAAATGGCTAAATATTTTTATGACAAGGTGGAAGTTGTTGCTAATGAAGCAGGCGTATCCCATTTGATAAAAAAATCAAATCTGCAAACATGGGCTGATGATATGCGTAAGTTAATTGAGCTTGACGGAGTAGACAAGCATCTAGCAAAACAGGTAATGGATTGGGTAACACAAGATTCATTTTGGCGCACGAATGTATTGTCAGCTAAAAAGCTTCGTGAAAAATTTACGGAACTCGCTATCAAAATGAATGCTGATAAAAAGCCTGTTCAGCCTAAACAAAAATTGCAATATGACCCAAGGGATAAAGAAATAGCCTTCCAACAATGGGTACAGGGAGGGAACAATCCAGATGACTTTGATTGGAGCAACTAACTACGAACTTGAAGCTGAAATATCGGTACTAGGTGCAGTATTTCTTGAACCAAGTGCAATAGATGAAATTGTCTTTTTAGAGGATAGGGATTTTGTTAGTCCACGTCATCAACAAATCTATCGAGTGATGAAATGGTTGGATGATAGAAATCAACCTGTAGACATTGCAACCGTCATGGATATGTACATGAAGCATAACAAAATGGATGAAATGGAAGTTACGTATTTACTAGAGCTTGCTAATGCTGTTCCTACAGCAGCTAATATTGCACATTATGCCAAAATTGTACGTTCTAAAGCCCTTAGACGGCGCGGTACAGATATAGGACAAAAAATTATGAATCTCGCGTATGAAGATTTTGAGACGGATGACGAGTATTTTGCAGCAATCGAAAAGCTTGCATCTGAAGTAAGACCAGAAGATGGTGGAAAAATGAAAAGCCTGCAAGAATCACGCCAAAGTTACTTTAATCATCTGTTAAAACGTGCTGAGCACATCCCTACAGGTTTTACTCAATACGACAAATGGGCGCATGGACTTTGGAGAGGTTGGCTATTTGTAAGTGCTGGACGTCCATCTGTAGGTAAAACAGCGATGCTTTTACAACGAGTAATGGGCATTGCTAAGCATGGACCAGCACTTATTTTTTCACAAGAAATGGATGAAAACCAATTGTTTGACCGTATGATTTCAAACATAACTGGCATTGCCTATGGCCGTATTAAAAATAAGGACCTAAATCCTGAAGAGTTGGGTGTCATTGAGCATGCCTATAAAGAATTAGAAAAGCTACCAATCTTTGTACAAGACTCATCAGGCGTCACTATCGAAGAAGTAAGGGCAACAGCAAGGCGATTTAAAAAACGTTACGGACAAATTGCCATGATTGCAGTGGACTACTTGCAAATTATGAAGATTTCACAACGCAAGAATGAAACCAGGGCGCAAGCTATCGGCAATGTAACGACTACAGCAAAGCAAATAGCCAGAGAGATGAATTGCTGTTTTATGATGTTATCGCAAATGACACGTGAAAGTGACAACGTGAAAAAGCCACAGCTCTCTCACTTAAAAGAGTCATCATCCATTGAACAAGATGCAGATGTGGTGGAATTCCTTTGGCATGATCCAGCTGACAAAATGCCTCAAGGGAAAGTTGTTCAACAGTTTTTTGCGAAAGGCCGAGATGTCGGGATGAACGAATTCAAGCTACTATTCATGGGCTGGAAGCAGAAATTTGTGGAGCTTAATAGGTAATAGAACCATTATATGTAGGGAGATGAAAGAAACCATGCCAACCGTTAAACATTGGTCATTTATGATGGACTACGAATCGAATGAAATTGTCATTGAAACATTCGTTAATGGCGAATGGATTCGATTACGAGTATGTGAAAAAGATATTAATAGTATGCAATTTAAATTTAATATAGCGAAGCAAAATGAGGTGAAAGAATGAGCACTTGTGCACAATACAATAAAGAATATGAAATTGAAGATTCTTCTGCCGAGGAGAGCGATCGCTTTTGTAAAGATGATTGCGAACTGAAATATTACGAGGAATTGGCGGAAGAACTGGGAGACTGGGATTAAGCACAATGACCATAATGCGGACAAGAATAAGGACATGTCCGCATTATGTCAATTATGCAGAGAGGGGGAAAGCAACATGGCTAGATTAGTTGAACCTAGATACGATTCGACAGGTAAACTCATACAATTACATGACGTATTGAAGGACGAGGAAACTGGAGAAATGGCAATAGTTGTCCAAGCCAAAAACAAGGCAGGAGTAAGAGGGTTGGCAGTTGAGAATAAAATCATCGGTTTAAGTGACTGGTTAGATGTTTATCCAGACGCTGTATGGACAACTGTTGGGAACGCAGGAATATCATCACACGATGTTGATTAGTGCATAGTGTGACCAAAGGAAGGGTGAAAAATATGGAGGAAAGTATAATTTATCTTTGAGGATTCCCGTAAAGGGAATCTACGAAAAAATGTGCGAGAAAAACCTTTATCTAGTTGGGATGAAATAATGAATTTTAATAGAATATACGATTAAATTTAATAAGCAATTTGCCAAAAGGAAGGGGGATAAGGAATGAAATATTTATTGGAGCAAAAAGAAATCAAACTCCCGCGTGTCGTGTGGATATTACACACTTTTTTAATCATCTGCGGAATTTTATATACATTAAATTAGTTGCAAAGAAAGGAGCATGTCATGAAAGCCATCACAATCAAACAGCCGTGGGCTACACTCATTGCTTTGGGCGAGAAGAAATTCGAGACACGTAGCTGGCAAACAAAGCATAGAGGAGCATTAGCAATCCATGCAGGTAAAACAGTGGATAAAGAAGCATGTGAGGACAGTTGGATAAAAGGCGTTTTAGCAGAGTATGGAATTACATCGTGGAAACAGTTACCTACTGGAATAGTAATAGCTACGGTTAATTTGGTAGATTGTCACAAAGTAGGGTTAAGCGTAGGAAGTGTAGTATGTACAAGTGGTCCAATGATTCAAGGATTAGAGTATGAGTTCGGAGATTACACAGAAGGTCGTTATGCATGGGAGTTTACCAATTTAGAGGTTTTACCTGAACCAATCACAGCAAAGGGAAAACTTAGTCTGTGGGAGTGGGATAAGGAGGCCATATCATGAGATTTATCGGTATTGACCCATCAACAAAAACGGGCTTTGTCGCAGTGGATGAACATGGACAAGTCTTAAAAGCGAAAGAGCTCACAGGTGTTGGTGACAAAGACCCCAGGCGTATGATTACGCTCATTGATGAATCGATGAACTATATGCGTAAAGGTGACCAAATCGCCATTGAGGGCTTTGGTTTTGCCACACAACAGGGCATCCAGCTTGGAGGTATTGGTTGGGGGATACGTATGGCACTTGTAAGAAGAGGTTTTAAATATTATGAGGTAGCGCCGAATGCTGTTAAAAAATTTGTCGGTGCTACAGGTTGGACAGGCGAAGTTGGTAACAAAAAGCGCCTTACTGGTCCGCAAAAGAAAAAAGCTGTGATGGCAGCAGTGCAAGACCATTATGGATTTTCACATAAAAGTGACAATATTGTCGATGCCTATATATTAGCGCAGATTGCTAGATTGATTTATCAGTATGACAAACCTGATTTTATTGGCTGCCCAACGTATCAAGCCGAAGTGGTTGCCACGATATTAGGTATCGACAACAAACGATTAACTCACAATACGTTGTTTTGACATGTCAGATTCATCCGTATGGCGTTTTAAATAGTTTTATGTAAATTTATAAGGCATGAAATCAAAATGTCTTAAATCGAACGCTAGGGCGTAAAAATCAAAAGAGAAAAGAGGAACTAAATATGACTGCAATTCAATTAGATGTCTTGTTTAAGAAAATTCAAAAGGATGATAAAAAGGAAATCCTTGAGTTCCATGTATTAGGTGATGAAATACCACATAAATCAGAGTTGATTGGTATGGCTGGCGGTGTTGCAATTCTTGAAATTGGAGATGTGAAACTATCAGCAGAATTCAAGTCGATTCAGCGTGATAGCAAAAAGGCTGCTCTGAAATTTGAGGCGAAAGGAGATAGTGAGGACAAGATTATTCGACTTTATCCGAAGGCAGGTTCCAACGTAAAGCTATCGCTTGAACCAAGTCAAATGAGCATTGAAGATTTTAATGATGGACATGAGGGTATTGGTTATACAGTCAATGGAGACGGAACAGCTTCTGTACCATCTGATCAGATGAGTATGGATGATGTTGAGGAACCAGAAGAGGAAATTGATGATGAAGATGATTTACTAGATTAATATAAATCGCCCTGGGGAAGTCCGGGGCATCTACTATGTAAAAAGGTGGGAGCTGCTGCATGCACATAATGAAAATGTTGAAAGAAGGGGAAAATGAATTTATTGAATTATATTCCAATAAATAAAAACTAACTTTATAATCATAAAATACTATATTTTTATGATTGGGGTTAGACTATATATGAAAAAGGAACTGAATTATTTTAAATTTGGAATTGGTTGGGCAATAATTGCTAGTATTGTTATGCTTGTAGGGGCATTGAGTGATGATAAATTCCCACAAATATTAGGAATATTATCTGAAAGGAGTAGTTTTTGGATAATAATCTCCTCTTTACTATATTTAATATCTAACTTTATAATTTTTACTTTCCCTGCATTCTTAGTTTACAAAGCAGGTGAATTATCAAAAAGAAATAAAAAATTTACATGGACTGTATTAAAACTCATAAGGAACGCAATCCCAACCCTTTTATTCTTCTTGATATCCTACTTTATTGCTGCAATTATTAGGGGAGATATATTCACTGATAGTTTAACTGCTTTAACAGATTATGGTTATTGTATTGGTGTAATTGTCACTGCCATGCTTTTCGGCTTTAAGGATTTAAATGATGTCGAACATACGCAACAAAAACATAAAGATGAATTAAAGAAATTACAAAAAAGGTATTCAACTTTGGAAGCTAAATATAAAAAAATGGAAAAAAGGTATACCCTGTTGAAAAATAAAGGGAAGAAAGAGTTAGCAAAATTGGAAAAGGACCATCACCTTGAAGAATCTCAGAAATGAAGATTATATTAATAGATACAAGAGGAGAATGAAAGAATAAACAACAAGGTAGGTGTTGTAAATGTATGAATGGTTACAAGATTACCAGCGATTAGAAGATGAAATCACATACCTTGAGCATAATTTACTTCGCTCTAAAAATGAATTGAAACGATGGGTGCATGGTGATTTAGCTAAATATAAATTAACGGCCGATAGCGAAGGAGCTAAGCTAGAAGAACGTATAGAAGTCATCGAATATGAACTAGCTCATAAGATGAACGATTTGCACGATTTGAAAAATTTGATTCTAAAATTTAAAGGTATTGAACAGAAAATTATTTATGGAAAATATATTGAGGACAAGACATTAGAACAAGTTGCAGCAGATTTAGGTTATAGCGCTCAGTACATCTATGCTAAACACGCTCAAATAAAAAGGTTACTTACTTTCAATACCATATGATTAATTTAGTATAAATTCACTCTATATTGTTCCTATTAATTTTATTGCAAATCCGTATTATGATGATAACGTGATAGTTTTCGGAGAGACTATTTCTAGGTTTTCCATAAAAGGTTACTCCATACAGAGACTACTAATTCGGTAGTCTTTTTTTATATTACAAATGACAATTGATTCCTTTTTATATTATAATTAAGTGAAATCTAATAGGAGTTGAAAAAACATATGGGACAGATAAATGAAAAGATGGACTTATTAAACCATTTTAGTAACAACCAGGAAGTATTAGATTATTTAGCTGAGTATTTCCATGAATATGCAAATACTACTTTTGATAAAGAATTGTTCAAGTTAGAAAAGGCTAAGGATAGAGTTTCATTATTAACCCTATCTCATAGAATAGACGCTGTTGTATCGTCTGAAGGTAGTATGAAATTTCTCCTTAAAAGTATAGACTTAACGAATGTTAAACTATACGGTTTTATTCGTTGGAATAATAAAAAGTTTTGGGATTCGGAGAGTTCACAAGATATAACATTTACTAATGGAACTTTGAAGTATATGTTAAAGGAATTAAATTAATAAAAATTAAGTCACATCTAACCAGTTGTGGCTTTTTTGTTGCCTTCATATTTGTTATAATGACAAACTCTTACATTTATTCTATTATAAAAATAGATAGGAGGTAATAGATGTGAGTGAAGGTAACGAAAAACGATGTTTTATAATTACTCCTATAGGGAGTACTGAATCTGAGATTAGAAGAGCTACTGAAGGTTTGATTGAAGCTGTAATAATTCCAACATTAAATGAATTAGGGTTCAAATCGAAAAATATAAACGTAGCTCACAGAATATCCGAAAGTGGTTCAATTAATAGACAGATTATAACAAGAATTATTGAAGATGATTTAAATATAGTAAATTTAACAGGATTAAATCCAAATGTTATGTATGAATTAGCAGTAAGACATGCGATTGCTAAACCTGTAATAATGCTAGCTGAAGAGGGGACTAGCTTGCCTTTTGACATAGTAGATCAGCGTACAATATTTTATAGAAATGATATGCTAGGCGCAGTACAGTTAAAAGAGGACTTAACAAATTTTGTGAAAGCTGCATTAAACAACGAAAAAGTAGAGAACCCTTTAATTCAATTAATTCAAGAACAAAGTGCATTAAACAATATTCAAGGTATTGATAAAAGTGCTACAGAGTTAATACTAAATCGATTAGATAAAATTGAAAGACAAACATTAAATAATTTAGGTAACAACAAAAAAATAATGAAAGGAATCGAATCGATTCAATTGGAATTTGAATATAAAGAGGGTAACACTGAAGAAATGATACAATATGTAATGGCGTTAGTAGATGATATATCACCAATGATATCTAGAATTATAGGGAGACCAACTTCTATAGGGTTTGATATAATATTCAACCTACCAAGTCCAAATAGAAATTCAAATTTAGAAATATTATTGAATAAAATTAAAGAACAGGTAAATCAAATTGATAGACTTTCCCTAATAGATATAAAAATGATAATGGATTAAACAAAATACGATGACCATCACAAGAGCTGGTTGCACCTCACAGAAGATGGCGATTATTTTAGTCACATCTAACAGGTGTGGCTTTTTATTATGCAAATGTTTCCTTTTAATCTATCATAGGTTTAAAAGGAGGTGGGCGAACTTGGATAAAAAATAGACATAGTTTATTTGGTATTTAAACTAATAAGTGGCTTTCCGTTTAATGAGGTTTTAGTAGGTTGCTATGACTCAGAAGGTAAAGCTGAAATGGAAAAAGCCAAATACGAAATAGCAAGAATCGTAGAAATTGAGGTAGAATAACATGCAATCAGAGCGCATAGTAAAGATGCTTAATGAATTGACTACAGCTTTTGCAAACTTAAGTTGTACAGATATTGATGTTGAAGATTTAGAAAATTTAAAAGTAGTTTCAGAGCAATTAAATTACATCGCTAACACAGTACAAATCACACAACAAAAATTAAATGATTACATTCAGTCACGTTCCTAACGTGGCTTTTTTGTAGAAAATTGTTCCTATTTATCACCTTTCAGCTTATGATTGAATGGGAGGTTATTACAATGATAGAAAAATCAGAAGAAGTAGAAAAAGTGAAAAGAATAGAAAAAATGATTTTAACAATATTGTCTGTATCTATAATAGCTTTTATCATTTCGGTATTAGCGATAATATTTCAATTTATATTAGGTGATAGCCCACAAGTAGCTACTATCATAGGGGGCATCACAGGAATGATTGGTGGAATTATAGGGGCAATAGGAGCTTATGTTGCTGCAAAAACGCAAATTGATTACCAATCGCAACAAGTGCAAACAGAAAACAAAAAGAAGGCGAGACCTTTTATTGTATGCAATGACTTAAGAGCTAGCTATCAGTTGGAAGAAGTCGATTTACATAGAGATTCTAAGATAATAGAGTTTGATTACTATAAAAGCTTAAGAATGATTGCTAGTGTCACTAATGATAAAAAAATTGGTTTCTTTCAACTGAAATTTGTTGGTGCACCAGATGTTATATTAGAATGTGAGATAAAATTGTATTTGGAAGAAAAGTATTACGAACAACACTTTTATGAAGCGTATTTAGATCACTTGAAAAATGATGTAGAAATTTTTATCCCGATACCGTATGTAACTAAACCATCTTTAGGTAATGCAAGGCCTAAAAAAATGGAACTATATTATACAACTACAGAGTATGAAAAGTTTTTATATGAATACAACTTCTATGAAACATGTGAAAAACTTTATCAAATAGAGAATGGTCAGAAAACTTTAGTTAAAAAACGAACTTTTTTACCCACAAATTGGATATTGCCAGGAAAGAAGAAAAAATAATCTTCAAGCATCCTTCGGGGTGTTTTTCATTTGTCCTGAAAATGGCATCAAACAGCCAATTGGAATATATACGAAACGATTACAAGTGATTTTAAAATACAAAAGGCTATTAGCATAATGAGGTAATGTAGTAATTACAAAACAACTCAAATATGGAGGTGGTGTTGATGATTTATGGCTAGACCAAGAAATCCAAAGCGCGACGAAGCATTTCAAATGTGGCTCGAAAGTCAGGGGCAAATGCTTTTGACAGAGATTGCAACCCAACTAGAGTTATCGGATTCGCAAATCAGAAAATGGAAAAACCAAGATAAATGGAACGAACACCTGAAAGGTAACGTTACTAATCGAAATCGCGGCGCGCCAAAAGGTAATCAAAATGCTGTAGGTAACGCAGGGGGGGCACCGCATGGCAACAGCAATGCAGTAACGCATGGATTGTTTCAAAAATACCTCCCAGAAGAAACGCTTGAGATTATGGAATCCATGAATGAGCGTGCCCCAGCTGATTTAATATGGGATCAGATACAAATTCAATATGCTGCTATCATTCGAGCACAACGTATTATGCATGTGACTGATAAAAATGAAATCATCAAAGAGCTCAAAAAACGTAAAGATACTCAATTTGGTAAGGAAATCGAATATGAATTCCAATTTGCATGGGAACGACAGGCGCAACTACTCACGGCTCAATCACGGGCTATTGGGGAGTTGCGTTCTTCTATTCGTCAATTTGTAGAGATGGCCGACCAAGATGATGAACGTAGGCTCAAACTTGAGCAGCTGCAGTTGAATATTGATAAAACAAAAGCCGAAATCAATAAATTAGAAAATCCTAATGTCAGCACACAAGAATCCGAAGTTGCTAAAATGTTACGACGAATGGCTGGTGAAGAG
Organism: Lysinibacillus piscis; assembly: GCF_026012395.1. Classification (GTDB taxonomy): domain Bacteria; phylum Bacillota; class Bacilli; order Bacillales_A; family Planococcaceae; genus Lysinibacillus; species Lysinibacillus piscis. The sequence continues at coordinate 1,210,915 of NZ_BRZA01000002.1, read as the reverse complement.
TAATGGCTGAATTAACAAAAAAACAACAAGCCGTTATGGATTCGTACATTAAAGAAAAACCTAAAATTACAGTCGCAAGTGGCGCAAAGCGAGCAGGAAAAACTTTTGTGTTTATCTTGCTTTTTTTAATGCACATCGCAAAGTTTGAAGGACAAGGGTTATCGTTTATCATTGGTGGCGCTACGCAGGCTAGTATAAGACGAAACGTACTAGACGATATGGAAATGATATTGGGCAAAGAACTGAAGCTAAATAAGTCTAATGCTGTTACGATTTTTGGTAATAAGGTATATGTATTCGATGGGGCAAAAGCAGATTCATGGAAAAAAGCACGTGGATTTACATCAGCTGGCGCTTTTGTCAACGAAGGTACAGCACTGCATGACACATTTGTAAAAGAAGTTATTTCACGTTGCTCTTATCCAGGAGCACGAGTATTAATCGACACAAACCCTGAAAATCCAGCACACAGCATCAAAAAAGATTACATTGACCAAGACGGTCAAACTTTAAAAAGTGGCCGTTTGAATATCCGTGTATTCCATTTTTCTTTATTTGATAACGACAAATTAGATGAAGAGTATATTGAATCGATTGTAGCCAGTACTCCATCGGGAATGTTTACTGATCGTGATATTCATGGGCGATGGGTAGCTGCTGAAGGCATCATATACAAAGATTTTAATGAAAAGGTACATTATGTTTCTTCGCAAGAATTTGCGAAAAAGAATATTGTTAAATATTTTGCTGGTGTTGACTGGGGGTATGAGCATTTTGGCTCTATCGTTGTACTAGCAGAGGATGATAAAGGGGACGTATACTTATGCGAAGAGCATGCTCATCAATATTATGAGATTGATGATTGGGTAAAAATAGCGAAGGACATTAAAGTACGATATGGCAATATCAATTTTTATTGTGATACAGCTCGACCAGAACATATTGATCGTTTTAAACGTGAAAAAATACGAGCATTTAATGCAAGAAAAGCAGTTGTTGCTGGTATCGAAGAAGTGGCTAGAAGATTTAAGTTAGAGCGATTGTTTATTGTACGTGATGAAATTAAACGTTTTGAAGATGAAATATATCAATATGTGTGGAACTCAGGTACAGGAGAGCCAGTGAAATTATGGGACGATGTACTAGATGCCCTGCGGTATGCTATTTATACACATTATTACAAACAAATTATCACTGGGAAGAATCGATAAGGAGGTGCTGTCATGAATGAATACATCACATATATTGATGAAAAAGGTATAACGCCTCTATTGCTAAACAAATTAGTAGAGGAAACCAAGAGTGAAAGAAATAAACGGCTGCTCAACTACAACCGTTACAAAACGGAGCATTCAGCGGTGCCTATTTTAACACGCAAACCGACGGAGTATGCCCAAGGAAATGAACATGTGCAACGTGTTGATGACAAAGTGAACAACACATTAAATAATTCATTCGATGCTGATATCGTGGACACAAAAATAGGCTACATGTTCGGCAATCCAATTTCATATGTATTAGATAAAAAAGCTCAAACCCTAGCTAAATTAGCAGAGGTAATTGAGCTTTTTAATTTACGTAATGCTATCGATGACTTAGATAGTGAATCAGGCAAAAAGACAGCTATATGTGGCTATTCAGCACGGTTACTCTATATTGATACAGATGGTAATGAAAGGGTGACAGCTATACCTCCATGGGAAACGATTATTCTTTCAGAAACAGCAAATGTGAGCGATCCTAAATATGCATTTCGATATTATAAAGTCGCAGAATTAAACGATGAAGGTGACAAAGTAGAAATAGAACAACTGGTATTTTATGACGCAACGACAGAGCGACTTTACACACGAATCGATACAGATTCACCATTTACTTTGAAAAATGAACGGAAGCATTTATTCGACTATTGTCCGTTGTTTGGGATTATGAATAACGAAGAGTTACAAGGTGATGCTGACAAGGTGTATAAGTTGATTGATGCATATGACCGTACATTTTCAGATGCCTCTAACGAAATTGAACAATGGCGTTTAGCTTATTTGGTGCTTCGAGGTATGGGAATGGATGAGGAGGATGCGAAGAAAATTTCACGTACAGGCATTTTCGAGCTAATGGGAGAAAACGATGACATTAAATACTTAACAAAAGAAGTCAATGATCAAATGATAGAAAATCACTTAGACCGTTTGGAAGAGAATATTATGAGATTAGCAAAGAGTGTGAACTTTAGTGATGAGGCATTCAGTGGTAATGCAAGTGGCGTGGCGATGAAATATAAATTAATGGCGCTTGCTAATAAATGTAAAACAATGGAACGGAAGTTTACTACGGCTTTAAGGTACCAATTCAAAGTGCTATGTAGTGCATGGGCAAAGAAAGGCATCTGTTCCAAAGATGATTATTTAAAGCTTTGGTTCGGCTTCAAACGTAATTTGCCTGCTAATCTACTAGAGGAAGCAGAAATTCAGGAGAAGCTACAGGGCCGGGTATCGGAACGTACACGTTTATCGTTGTTTAGTGAGGTTGATGATGTAGAAGCAGAAGTCGAGGCAATGATACAAGATGAAGAGGAGTTTGGTAATCGCTCAATGCCTCTGACCCAGAATGAATCACAAGCATTTGAAAGAGAGTGATTGAATGGATCAATTACGAATCTTCGCTGAAGTGCAAACAATTCTTGAACAGCTAGAAAAAACGCTTGAAAAAAAGTATTTTCAACTCTCAAACCGTTTATTAAAAATAACAGAGGGCTACTACGGGAAATATGGAGAAACATTATCTGAATTTCAACGATATAAGCGTTTAGAACATTACAAGCATGCAATAGATAAAGAGGCAACCACAACGTACCAGCAGATTTTAGCCGATTTACAACAAGCAGAAGAAGAGAGTTTCAACAAGATGTATTTGTTATATGCCTACTTACTTTATTCGTGGCTTCAGCAAAATCCAGCGAATATCATTGCAACAGGTTTTACAGCGCTCGGAAACGTAACGGAAACATTAATGGGCGGAATTGTTAGTTTTATCAAGTGGCTATTAAGTCGACAGAAGCTTTTGTTTCAAGCCTTTAAAAAAGAATACGCAGATTACACTGTACAACTATTTAGCAGACATAAGAATGATTTGACTCTAAACGTCTACAGGGATATTAGGGAAAATTTGCGCACAGAAGCAGGGCAAATTGAAACGACTAAACAAATAAAAAAGCGAACACTCAATTCTAAATTTTATGGAATACAACGAGCACGGGATTTATTCAATCTCGTGTTAAATTTTGCTCAAGATAAAATTTATGAATTAGCAAAAGAACGAATTGATATACAAAAGATGTGGGTAAGCATGCGCGATATGCAAGTGCGTATGCAACACCGAATACTAGATAGCCAAATAGCAGATGCTGCAGGGTATTTTCATTATGGAGGGGATAAAGCAAAGCGTCCAAAAACGTGGAAAGACCCAGGGATGAATTGGGGATGCCGATGTAAAATCTTTTTACTCATCAACGGAAAAGTCCCGAAAACTAGCAGAATCTATGACTATCAAGATGACCGATACCAAGCTGCAGTACAGGCTAAAATCCAAGAGTATCAAGCAAAGGGAAAGACTTATTTGCAAGCTTTAAAGTTAGCACAGTCTGATATTCACCCTCCAAAAAGAAAATTAAAAGGATATATTACATTTAATGAATGGTTAGAAAAGTTTGGGATTCAGCATGATAAAGCTTCATTCTTAAAAAATCGTCAAGAAATAAATGAAAATATCGAACGAAATAATCCTGATTTATCATCAGAATTCAGGGATTATGTATCAACGGCTGCAGAACAAGCCTTAGACAAAGTACGGATCGATTTCCCACAAGTGGACTTTGAGAATATAATTGTTGATAATGGGCTATTTGTTGAATATGACGAGGAATTCACTGGAGTTGCTGCATATTTCAGAAGGACACTTTATATAAATACGTCCTTTGGTTCTATAGAAGATACAGAGAATTTCATTACACAATCTGTCAACGAAGGGGCATTTGTTAAAACTGATTATAGTGGAATGGAGCAAACAGTTGCTCATGAGCTTGGGCACGCAATCGAAGAACAATTGATAGGTATTCGTAATGTTGAATTTCAAAATGATCTACGTGAATTGGTGAAGGATTATAAAATTCGAGAACAATTATCAGCATACGCAGCAGAAGCATATCATCTAGATGACAATCACATGGAATTACTTTCAGAGGCGATAGCGCTACATTACTTAGGAAAAAGTACCGTACTTTCAGAAAAAATAGTAGAATTGATGAAAAAATACGTAAAAAGGTAAGGTGATTTTCGTGGTTATGATTGTGAAGCCTAAAGAATTAAGAGATATGTATAAAAAGGTAGAACCTTATCTAGTTGAAATCAGCAATAATCAGCAGCCAATACTCAATAATGAAGCACCCCAAGAAATACAAGAGCTGTACCAGGAGTATCTTGAAGAAAATAAAAAATGGCGAGAAAAAACGCGTGCATTTAGAGAATTATTATATAAACAGGAAGAATGAAGCACCTAATTGATGTTAGGTGTTTTTCTTATGCCTAGAAAGGGGCTTTAAATGGCTAACGCTTCTGTTGTATGCAACGAATAATATTTTGTCTTTCCTCTCGCAGACGCTATAAAGAACGAGAACAAATACAATTTTGAACAGTTTAGGGATTCATCAGAGTAACTAAATTGGGCAAGGAGGATACATGATTAAAAATCTATTTAATATCAAACTTATTGTGCCACTAGATCTTCAGTTTTTTGCAGATGACCCTGAACCTACACCGGAGCCACCTCCAGGAGGAAACGGACAAGGGGCAGAATTAACGATTGAAGCTGTAACTGCGTTTCTACAGGAAAATGAACAAGGTAAAACGTACCTGCAATCTTTTGCGGATACACGAGTAACTGATGCTATTAAAACGTATGAAACCAAAACGCTTCCCAAAAAATTAGAAGAAGAAATTGCTAAACGATACCCTCCAGAAACAGAGGAAGCAAAGCAGTTACGTGATTTAAAAGCGCAGTTTGAGCAGTCACAAAAAGAAGCTGCACGTGAAAAATTAGTTAATCAAGCACTTTCTACTGCGACAGAAAAGAGTCTGCCGAGTAAATTAGTAGAATTCTTTGTAGGTGAAGATGCAGAGCAAACAAGTGCTAATTTAAGTGTCCTTGAGGTTGAATTTAATGCAGCTGTTAATGCAGAGGTGGAAAAGCGTTTCAAAGATGGGGGGACACAACCACCATCTAAAGCAAGTGATCCTAAAGCGCTGACGAAAGAGGATGTTCTAAAAATGACACCTAATGAAATCAATGCGAATTGGGAAGAAATCGTTAAAAATAAATTACTATAACCGTTAATCGGTAAGGAGGAAATATTAGTATGGCTACTTCAAATTTTATTCCAGCAATTTGGTCAGCACGATTGTTGCATAACTTGCAAAAATCTTTAGTGTTTGGTCAAACGGGTGTTATTAACCGTGATTATGAGGGTGAAATTAAGGCGTATGGTGACACTGTAAAAATCAATGGTATTGGTACTGTTACAATTGGTGATTATACAAAAAACGCCAACATGGGTGATCCAGAAGAATTAACGGATCATACTCGTTCTTTACAGATTACTGAATCGAAATTCTTCAATTTCCAGATTGATGACCTTGATAAAATTCAACAAAACCCAAAATTAATGGACGCTGCAATGGCTGAGGCTGCATATGCACTATCAAATGTTGCTGACCAATTTATTGCATCACACTATGTTCATGCAACAAATACTATTGGTACAGATGCAGCTCCAATTGATGTGACAAAGGACAATGCGTACGAGTACTTAGTGGATTTATCAACAAAACTTGATGAATCCAACGTGCCGACACAAGGTCGTTTTGCTGTTCTTCCGCCTTGGTTCGAGGGGCTGTTATTAAAAGATGACCGTTTTGTTGGTTCAGGGGCTTTACCGGCTGATGAGCGTTTATTAAATGGGGTTGTAGGTCGAGCTGCAGGCTTTTTATTAATGAAATCTAATAATGCACCTTCTGTTGCAACAGGTTCTGGAGTTGTAGCAAACTCAAAAATCATTGCTGGTCATAACATGGCGTGGACATATGCAGAGCAAGCAGCACAAGTTGAAGGATACCGTCCAGAAAAGCGCTTTGCAGATGCTGTTAAAGGGCTTCATCTGTACGGTGCTAAAGTGACACGCCCAGAAGCTCTAGCAGTCCTTTCAGCTAAACGTCCAGTATAAGGAGGGATTTAGGTGTTAGTGAAAAACTTAAAAACAGATATTACATGGGCGGTCACTGAAGAACATGGTGCCCGTCTTTTACGTACTGAAGATTTCGAAGAAGTAGAAGCACCAAAACCTAAACGGGCTCCTTTAAAGAAAACTGAAACTGAAGAGTAGGTGATTTCATGTGGCAACCCACGCAAGAAGAAATAGATCTACTAAAGCAAATGAATGGAGTTACAGGGGCTAAGCATGATGCATTTTATCAAGCGATGGCTCCCGTTTTATTTGATGTAGCGAAGGACCACTGTAATGGTAATTGGGAACCGTCTGAAATGCCTCAAGGTGTACGTCTATTCATCGCTAAAGCTATTCAATTTAATATGCAAACAACAGGATTAAATAGTCGAAGGATGGGCTCCGTTTCCTATTCTTATGATACAGAGTTCCCAAATGCCATTTGGACTTATTTAAGGCCGTACAAGAAGGTGAAGTTCCATGCCTTACGATGAATTTCCACATACAACAAAAATAAAAGAGGAAAAGTCAGTTCCAAATGGCTCTGGTGGCTCTACAAAAAAATGGGAAGTAACAAATAAAATAGATTGTTTCATGGATACACCTTCAACATCTCGACTTGTGGAAATGAAGCAACTCGGTGTGTCATTCCATCGTGATGTGTACTATCCTTATGGCACTTTAATTCCTGTAACAGCAAGGATAGAGTATGAAGGTGTAGAGTACACTGCTGCAGGTGATGCGGAGGACCAGGGCGGCATGCATGAAATCATGCGATTACCTCTAAAGAGGGTGTAACTTTGGGCATCTATAAATATGGTAATCGTAGAATGTCACGAGCAATAAGAAAATGGCAAGACGATATCATCGATGAAGTAAAACGTATCATTCGCAATACAACAATTTTACTTGAAAAAGAGTTGAAAGCACGTATGCCTCACGAAACAGGTGAGATGGCCGACTCTATTAACGTAACATTTGATGCTGACGGTTATGGTGCGAAGTTAGAGATAGGAGCTTTCTATGCTTTGTACGTGAACTACGGGACGGGAATCTATGCACAAGGACCAGGAGGAAGCAGGGCGAAGAAAATTCCCTGGGTGTACTTTAATACAAGGTGGGGTCGTTTTGTGCTTACGCATGGCCAGAGAGCTCAGTTTTTCTGGGAAGGTGCTGTAGATGAAGCAGCAGATTACTTCATCAAAGAATTTCGTAAGTTAGGGAAGTGACAATATGGCACTACCATTTGTAGAATTACAAACGGCGGTGTATCAGAGGTTATCTACTGATGCATCGCTTTTAAATTTGGTAACAGGCGTCTACGATCATGTGACGGAAGAAACACCTTTTCCTTACGTTTATCTTGGTGAACCAATGTTAAACATAGATCAAGAAGTGAAGATTGAAGAGATTGTTGAAGAAACGATTGCCATACATGTCTACCACAACCAAGCAACTAACGGGGAATATGGTAATGTAAAGGTTTATGAAATCATCGCTTCGATTCATGAAGCTCTTAAATATAAGATTGAGCTAACATCTTATGAAATTATGCAAGTGACACCGCATGAACCTCGTGTCTTTGATGATATTGACAATGTTCATAAGCATGGCGTAATCACTTACAAATACAAACTATTAAAAACAAAATAGGAGGATATACAATGGTAAAAATTATTATGGTACAACCTACCAATAATGTGCTGGGTGCTGATGGTCTAGTACCAGGCTTTCAAACAGATTATTCACACAGCGTAGAACGTGACAATTCGACTGAAGCTACAAAAATGGGCTCTATTTCGGCTATTGGAACATTAACTGAAACAATGGAATTGTCCATGTATGGCCGTAAGGGAGATGCAGGACAGAAAGCTATTTATCGTGCAATAAAGGATGGTAAAGAGCTAAAAGTGTGGGAAATTGAAACAGAAAAGAATGATGAAGGCACGCATGATGCGAAATTTGCGTATGCGGTTGTCGATTCATTTGAAACATCAAGCCCTGTCGAAGGGTTAGACGAATTGAGCGCATCTATGACAGTGCAAATCGAATCAGCCGAAGGCGCATTTATGGATTTACCACCAGGTCTTATTAATTTTGCTAAGTACGGATTCCAGTTACCAGGTGACACAACTGGTGATTCTAGCAATATTGTTAATAAAACAAAGGTCACAGGTCTTACAGTGACGCCTGACACACTTACTTTAGCGCCAACGGATAAGCAACAATTAAGCGTAGAAGTTACACCATCCGATGCCTCAAATCAATATGTAGTATACACATCAACTAATAAAGATGTGGCAACAGTTTCAGCTAATGGGTTAGTAACAGCCTTAGTAGCAGGTAACGCAACAATTACAGTGACTTCAAAGGACAATCCTACAGTTACTGATACAGTGTCAGTAACAGTTTCTTAAAGGGCGGACTTAGGTTCGTCTTTTTCTTATGTCCAAAAATTAAAGAGAGAAGGAATATAAAATGGCTACATTAACAATTAAAGATACGACTTACAATTTAAAATGTTCGATTATGTTGGATAAGGTTTTGAATAAGGTGATTCCTGAGGCGGAATCTCAGGATGGTAAATCCCAAAAGGATAAAGTATCAGGAGGCATTTCTAAGTTGCTCCCCTTACTAATCGAACAAGATTTTGAAGGGCTTTTATATCTGTGGGAATCTGCTATCAAGTTGGATACAAAAAAGCTGCCAACTCAAGATGAAATCCTAACAGCAATCGATCAACGGATGGACGAGGAAGGCGATGCAACTGCGTTATTTGCAGAAGTTTTTGAGGCGATTGATGAATCGGCTTTTTCTCGCAACGAGTTTGCGAAATTCAAGAAGAATATGCTGCTCGTTTCGAAGATGAAGCAAAAGGACGAAGAGGAAATTCAGAAGATGGAATTGATGTTGAAACGTCTAGGGGATGGGTACAAGGAAATCACTGGACAAGAGCTATTCGAGGTAACGACGACAGCTTAACTTATGACGATTTCGAGCGTAACTGTGCTAGGTTTTTATGTATCTATGATGTGAATTTGATTTATTCATGGTCTCCTAGAGAATACCGCAACTTTCTTCAAGGTGCACAGTTAGCAAAAATTGACGAATACGAGCGTCAAGTACAGAGTGCATGGATAGGTGGGATGGTATCTAAGCAAAAGAAATCACGTAAAGAAAATCCACCAAAAAAATACTTTGATGCTGAGAAAGCACGTAAGGAAGTCCTTTCAGGTACTAATAATACAAAACAAATGGATATAGATTTTACATTGTATGACCAAATGCGCGAAGAGTTAAAAACATTTAATTGGCAGCGTGTAGAGAAAAAATCATAAAGGCGGTGAGATTATGCCAGTAGAGCGCTTTAAAGCAGAAGTTGATGCAGATATTAAACGCTTCAAACGAAAAATGGTAGAAGTAGATCGTCAAATGAGAGAGCTAGCAACAGGCGTATCTGTTGAAATCAATGCTTCCATCAACGAATTTGTTGCGAAAGTACAGCAGGTTCAAGCGCAGCTTCAACAACTTGATGCAACGCAAGCGACTGTTGAAATTGAAGCAATACTCAACGACTTTATGCAAGACATCTTACGCGCCAAAGCACTTGCACAAGACTTAGACAAAGAGTCAATAAAAATCAAGGTACATCTTGATATGGATGTATTTTATACACAGATTCTAATGGTCCAAGCTGAGTTAGCTGCACTAGGAAACAGCTCCACAACAGCCACAGTTAACTTAAACGCCCATACAGGGGGAGCTATTGCGGATTTAACTACTGTTGAAACTTTACTTGCAGCTATACGAGATGTGACTATTGATATTAGAGCGGACATTAGTGACTTTTTAGCAGGCGTTGTTGTTGTGGACCGACAGTCAAAAAAAATAAAGAAGAACATCGTCATTAAGATTTGGGCTGATTATACAAATGCTATGGAATCATATGCAACTACGGTTCGAGCATTTGCAGAAGCTGGGCAACAAATGATAGGTGGTGCGCTATTATCATTAGTGCCAGCACTGTCACAATTTTTATCAGTAATTGTAGGCTTAATTGGCTCACTGGGTGTCATGATTGGTGTATTAGCTGGGCAATTATTAATCTTAGCTAGTGCACTAAGTATTGCAGCATTAGGGTTTGTTGGACTAGCTGCTGTGGCCATTCCAACGATTAAAAAATTATTTGATGAGAATGCAAAATTAAATGCTGAACAAAAGCGTGCCAAAGCTTCATGGGATGCTTTTAAGAGCACATACAACAATTTAGTAAAAGCAACAGAAACACCTGTGTTGCAAGCATTTACGAGCGCTATGCAAAGTGCTCAAAAGATACTACAATCGTTGTCGCCAATGATTGAATCGGTAGCGCAAAGCACGGCTAGATTGATGGATGCTTTCAATAAATCAATTGATAGTCAACCCATTCAAAAGATTTTTGAAACGTTTAATAAGTATGGATCAAGTATTTTTGAAAATTTTGTTACGGGTATAGGGCATCTTGTAGCTGGACTAGGTAGTTTAATAGCTGCTCTTGCACCTGCAGCTGAAGCATGGTCGAAAAACTTTAATGGTATGATGAAATCCTTTGCCTCTTGGGCTGATGGTTTAAGTCAATCTGAAAGCCTCAAAGCGTTCATAGATTATGTTCAAACATACATGCCTGTCATTTCTGATATTTTCGGAAATCTCACAATGGGTATTGTTGCATTCTTTTCGGCCTTTGCCGATATGGGTGGAAGCTTTATGACAAGTCTCGCTGAAATGACGGAGAGATTTAGAACATGGGCTGAAACACTGGGCGAGAATCAGCAGTTCCAACAATTTTTAGCATTCATTCAAGCATCTACTCCAGCTGTATTAGATTTATTGAGCAATCTCTGGGATTTAATAATCAATTTAGGGATTGCATTTGCGCCAATGGGTGCTGCTGTTTTAGATGCAGCTAATGCCTTTTTTGAGTGGTTTAACAATTTACTACAGACTAATCAAAACGCAGCTGCATTGGTAGCCTTATTCCCAGTTGTGTTGGGTGTTATTTCTGCTTTGGCTCCTATTGTTATATCTGTTGTATCCGTTTTTGGTAATTTAATTGGCGTTTTTGTAAAGATTGCTCCACACTTAACAAGCTTCTCAACAATCATTGCAAAAGTGACCCCGTATGTTACAAAGTTTTGGAGCGTTATTTCTAAATTAGGCGGAGTATTCACTTGGCTAGTATCTCCAATAGGTTTAGTTGTAGCTGCTATTGGTTTAATTATTGGTGTATTAGTTTTAGCCTATAACAAAGTAGAGTGGTTCCGAGATTTTGTTAATGAAGCTTGGAGTAAAATTGCTACTCGTACGAAAGAAATATTCGGAAAAATTGCTAAAGATATCTCCGAAGCGCTCACTACTATCGTAAATTTTGGAAAGAAACAGCTAGAGAAATTTAAGGGCTTTTGGGCCGAAAATGGCAAAGAAATCATGGACATTGTTTCAAAATTCGGAGTGGTAATCGTCACAGGATTATCATTAGCGATGAACACCATTTTGACAATTGTCCAAGTTGGATGGGCTCTGATTTCTGCGGCCTTTAAAATTGCCTGGACTTTAATTTCTAGCATTATTGATATTGGGGTAACGTTAATTCTTGGCATCGTATCGGCAGGAATGGCTTTACTGCAGGGTGATTGGAAAAAAGCTTGGAATATTATTGTTGATACTGCTAAATCAATAGGTTCAATAATTGTAAAAACATTCCAATCTATTATTGACAGTGTGAAACAAGCTGGAGTTGATATCGTAAATGGACTTATTTCTGGTATCACCTCAATGTTCGGCTCAGTGGCTACAGCACTAGGAAAACTGACTGATAAGATACCTCAGTGGGTTAAATCAGCGCTTGGAATTCATAGCCCCAGTCGTGTCATGGCGGCAATTGCTAAATGGATTCCAGCTGGTATTGCTAAGGGGATTTTAGATAGTATCAATCTTGTAAAATCAGCATCTAAAGAAATGGCAGATGCCGTAGTACCTGATTTTTCAAAGGAAATAAAAGCATCTCAGGCACAGATTGAAGGTGCTCAAAAAGCCGTTAGTCGTGTCATTGCCCAAAATAACAGCGAAATCAAAGAACTAGAGCGTAAGGCAGCCAAGGAAATTTACGATATCAACAGCAAGTTAGCTAAAGATGTCCAAGGCGTTAGTAGCAAAGCATCTAAAGCTAAAAGCAAGACAGCTAAATCTGGCAGTGCTGAAATAGTTAAGGCTCAACGTGATGCAAGTAACAAAATTCTTGGAATCAACCGTAAACTTGCAGAAGAAACAAGAAAGATTAATGATTCGGTAAATGCTGATAAGTTACAAGCATTGCAGGAATATGTGGATGTACAAAAAGAACTATATGGCTTGAGTGCAGTAGAGGAAGCAGCCTATTGGAAATACGCATCTACAGCGTTTAAGGATGGTACAGACGACAAACTTAGAGCACTTAATAAGTATCAAGATGCGTATAAACGTGCCATGCAAGAGCAATTTAGCTATGAAAATGAATTGATTGATCAAGCTGTGAAATATAATGCCATGTCATTTACAGATAAATTACAAGCTTATGAGCAGTATATGAAGCAATACAAAGTAGGTAGTGAAGAACAAATTGCTTATGAAGAAAAAATATATGATGCTAAAAAAGAAATGTATGATCGTCTGAAATCGTTAGCAGATGATTACTTAGCTAAAGTAAAAACTATCTACGATGAACTAGCTAATGAAGAAAAACGACTGCGTGATGAATTCCAGCAAACGTATGATGCAAGGGTAGATACACTCAAAAATACGTGGGGACTTTTTGATGAAGTCAGCTTGACGAAAATGGTTGAGTATGACGATGAGGGCAACATCAAAAAGCAAATCGACCTATTGCAAAATATGCGTGATCAAGTCGGTACTTTACGTGGCTGGATGAATGATTTATTTACTTTAGAAGCACAGGGATTGGATAAAGGGTTGATTGAAGAGTTGCAACAGTTAGGTCCTAAATCAGCTGCAGAGATTAAAGCCTTATCACAAATGACTGCATCCCAGTTGGACGAATATCAAATGTTGTGGCAGACAAAAACAGAGATGGCTAAAAAGCAAGCAACGAAAGAATTAGAATCAGCTCGCTTAAAAATGGAAGATGAAATTCAAAAATTGAATTCAAACGCTGGGGAAAAGTTGAAAGAGCTACAAGATACTTTTGAGAAAGAAGTCAAAGCTCTACGTTATGGTGCAGAGGGTGAATTCAATCTTATGTCAGCTTCTCTTCCTGAAATCGGTGTACATGCTGTACAAGGCTTGATAGATGGTCTAACATCCATGAAGGGTAAGCTTCAAGATGCGGCTAAATCGATGGCCAATAGTTTGAAAAATACTCTTCAAACTACTTTGGATATTCAAGGGTCGATTAAAGGTGCAACCAAAGATGCAGGAGCGTCTTTAGCTTCATGGCTACAAAATGATTCACTTCAGACTGCGTTTGCAGGTAATAATTTTACAAGTGCATCGTCTCAATATTTCAACCAAGAGCTTGTACAAGATGTAGATTATGACAAGCAACCAATCAACGTTATCATTAACCAAGACTGGAATGGTGAAGAGGTAGAGTCCTATTTAGTTGATCGTAGCGCAAAAAATCTGCAATTAAAAACTTTTAAGAAAGGATGATGCCATAATGGCAATATTAGAAACGATGGATGGCGTGCGTCACAATTTAGCTGATTATGGCGTCCCCATCTTGAAAGTTGTACCAATGGATATTGTCTATAATTCCGAAAACATTCAAGGGCGCCCAGGGCGTAATCGAACAGAACGTTATCATGGTGTGAGAAAGTTACAATTGACCTTAATGTTACAAGCCAAAAATGTAACAGATACAGAGTTATTGACAGAGCAGTTAGCAGAAATCTTGGATGGAGATGAGGAATTTTATATTTATCAGCAACTTATGACTGATAGCTATAAGTTTGAATTGCCTGGAGAATCATCATTTAAAAAAGCACTTGATATGGTGAAATGGACACCTCATTTGCATAAGCGTTGGAAAGTGGAACGTATCAATAATGATGCGGTTGAATGGAACGGATTACGAGGAAAACGAGTGATTGAATATGAGACAAGTGACTTGCCCTATGCAGAAACGACATTCACTAGCCTTCAATTAATGGGTAAAGAATGGGATTTAGAACAAATTGCATGGGGAATGGATTTTGATTGGGATGAGGACCCTCCACAATTCATTTTTGCTACTGATAATTTCATTTTGAAAAACTATGGCAATGTGAAAGTTGATCCTCGGTATATGCCATTAAAAATTGTGTTAAAAGGTAGTTTCCCAAGCTTTGTACAAATCACGAATGTAGCAACAGGCGATGTATTTAGATTAAACACAGGCTTAACACCATCTGACACATTAGTCCTTGATGGCGTGAGCTATTTTAAAAATGGCCAACATGTCACAGGTCAAACAAATAAAAAATTAATAACACTCAAAAAAGGGAACAATCAATTTCTGATTAGTGGTGGCCTAGTCACTTCAATCAGTCTTGATTTTCCTTTTTATTTTAAGTAAGGAAGGTGATAACTTTGTCACAGAAATATCCTTTACAAGAAACATTGTCTCCTGTTGATAAGGAGGGCCGTGACAGGATAAATGAAAACTGGACACGTATCATGGCTTATTTTGAGCATGTACAAGGACAAATTAATTTACTGTCAGGGAATGAAGATATCGGTGAATTGATTGCAGATCTTATTAAGGCGACAGAAAATGCGAATATATCTATTGCGGAGATGCAATCGTTAATTGCCCAAGCGAATACAGCACTGATTGATATTGCTGCAGCGATTTTTAATGCAGGACTAGCGACAAGTAATGCAAATGCAGTTATCGCAACAATGGCAACGTTAAAAGGTGAATTAGAAGCATTACAAGGCGATTTACAGAACATTGTGGAGGCGGAAGCTAATCGAGTGACAAATGAAACAGCCCGATCAACAGCAGAAGCTGAAAGAGTTAGTAATGAGACTATCCGCAAAGCTAATGAAACTACTCGGCAAGAAAATGAAGCTGCACGTGTATTAGTAGAACAAGCAAGAGAATTAGCAGAACAAAGTCGAACGACTACCTTTAGCAGTACGATGCAATCTGCTAACGAAAAAATAGCTGAAATGCTTGGAATTATTGAAGAGTTAGATTTCAAGGGTGAATATGATGCTAACACCACTTATGAGGCTTACAATGTGGTGCGACTTAATAAATCGTCTTACGTAGCACTACAACAAGTCACAGGGGTTATGCCGATTGATGATGGCATACATTGGCGTATTTTAGCTGTAGGTGGTATTGACGGCACAGGAGCGGTTGATACAGTCAACGGGCAAACAGGTAATGTAGTTGTAGACTATGATAGCTTACCTAACAAACCTACTGCATATCCACCATCTCAGCATGTCCATGATATGTCAAACATTAACGGGCTACAAGGAGCATTAGCTACTAAAGTAAATGATGCAGATTTGACCGATCTGGAACAGACAGTTACTACACACTTGGCCAAAATGGCGTCTACATCCCAAGCAGGGCATGTACAGCTTAATGACAATACAAACAGTACAAGTACGACACAAGCAGCTACTGCGAATGCGGTTAAAAAAGTGTTTGATAGCACTGTGAAAAAAGCATCAGGTTATCACGCTCAAAACGACGCAAATAAAATAGGCGAAACATCAGTGTATACATTAAATGCAACTGGACTTAACACTCCACCAATTTCAGATGGATGGTCAACAATTTTTACTGCATCATCTTATGATATTAATGCCCGAGCATTTCAGCTTGCACAAAAATGGAATGATAATACTAGAGGATTGTGGTACAGACGTAATGATGGTGATGCAGATACAACATGGGCAACTTGGACACAAATAGTAACAAATAAGCTGAATTGGATACAAGGCACATTGCAAAACGGTTGGACAGGTAATTTACGCTATAGCAAAAATGATTTAGGTATTGTAGTGTACAAATTTGAGATAACTTGTGGGGCATCCCCTACAGGTGTTATCGCAACTATCCCTACAGGCTATCAAATCGGACAAATTGTTAGCTTTTATACAGCAGCAGGTCAATACGCATTTGATGCAATGGTAGTAAATACGGTTTACTTTATACGAGGTACGACACCAGTGCAAGGTGCAACGTATTATGCAAATGTAATTGGATTGGGGTATTAATATTATGATGATACAAGCACATAAAATTGACGCAGATGGGTATGTGACAGAGGTTATTGTAGTTGACGGTGATGACAGTACCTTAACAGATGATATTGTCATTGAGCCGATGCCAAACGGATTTTATAAACCAAGATGGGTAAATGGAGAGTGGATTGAGGGTAAAAGCGAAGAGGAATTTTTAGAAGATGATTTTTTATCATCTTTACAACCAACACAAAATGAGGTAACAAAGGCAGAGAGAGAACTTGAAATAATTAACTTATTAATTGAATTGGAGGTTATTTAGATGAATGTTATACAGAAAAAATTAGTGGAATCATATGCAACACTTGTTATGGCGGAACGTATGGTAATTGAGGAAGTACCTGAAACAAAAGCTGTTGGAAGTAATACTTATGCAATCCGCAGTGAAGTGGAAATCGAGATTGCTAATCGTACTATCAACGCTATGGCGTAACAGTCAAAAAATGTATAGTAAATGAGGCTTTTAGAAGTATCAAATTTTTATCAAAGGTAAATATCTCCTTTTGTCGAATTTAGTAGATGAAAGGAGATATTTTTATGAGTATTCTAGAAACTATGAATCAATTTAAAGGAGCATTTGCAGGTATTCCAATTCTGACTTATTTAATTATTAACTTCATTGATAATATTAATGTAACGGAAATTGAAATCAAGCTTATGGCGCCAAAAAAGAAATTTTTAATGCTATTAACAAAAAACTTATTACCTTCTTTAATATTTGCTTTTATTTCTGTATTCTTTACTTTCAACACTTTAAACGAACAATTTGAAAAACAATTTAGTAATTTCATGGATTTTAATACTTTGTTGTTTGCCTACTTAATTATTTTTTTAATTTTAATATTGTCGATAGCTTATCTCACACATTACTTCTTTCGATTTTTAGCGTTTGTTATAGGTATAAATTATGATTTTTTCATTGAAAATACAGATGGAAAATGGCGAGTAATAAGAACAAATCCACAAGGCAAAATAATTGCAAGAAAAGAAAATGAAATTTGCTTTTTTGATCTTAATGATAATTGTAAATTTGTCGAAGTTGTGGTTACAGGACAGAAGAAAAAAGATTTATATGGTCATACAACATTCATCAAAGCATCCTGTATATCAATAATGAGTGTAGCATTAATTATTTTAGCAGGGGCACTATTTGTATTTTCTAAGGGTTATATCAGTTTCAATATATTTATAGTGCTAGTTGTAATCAGCGAAGGATTAGGGATAACGGGATTAATAATATTTACTAGTAAACAAGAATTCGATAAGTTGGCTGAGCAAGCTCTATAACGGGCTTGTTTTTATTTTTGCTGGAAAGGAGGGCTACCTTGCTAACTGTAATAAAAAACGGAATGGAATATCCAATCAATCATATCCAATCTGCGCGTAGAGATTCAGAAATTAGCTCAGCTCATGAATTGAACTTGATTGTAGTCAATGAAGCTAATAATCCTGGCTATCCATTTTTACAAGATGAAGCGCTAATTTTGATAGATGGTCACGAATATCGCATCAAAAAATTGACTAATAGAACTCACTATAAAAATATTAGTGCTTTACATGCTGTTACTGATTTAATAGGTGTACCATTCAATCAAAAGCTGACAGGTTCCTATACGCCATTACAAGTATTTAATCAATTGCTGGCTGGCACAGATTGGACCGTGAATTTTGACAGTAGTGGTGTGGTTGCAAATGTTGAACTAAAAGAGTTTGGAAGAAATAATGTGTGGAAATTGTTTCAAGAGTTTTGCAATAAAATCCAAGTAGAGTTTGAATTGTTGCCAAACAAAGTTTTCAACATAAGGAAAAAGTTAAGTAGTGATTATGGGCAACAATATCGGTATGGATACAATCTTAAAAGTCTATCTAAAGAATCAACATCAACCAATATTGTGACACATGTCATCGTTAATTATGGCGATGATTTAACAGAAACAGCTACATTTATTTCTCCAACTGCAGGCAACTATAGTCGTTCAATTTATGGCGATATTATCAACGATGAGCGAATCAAAACTATTGAAGATGCTGAAAAGCGAGCTAAAGAAAAATTCAAAGATATTGATATTTCCTATGAGTTAGATATTGCCCAATTAGGTGAAAGTCACGAGCTTGGAGAAACCATTCACACCATTTACGAACCAATGGACGATTTGTCTATAGTGACACGTATTCTTAAAGTGCGTGAAGAGTGGGATGGAGAAGAATTTGTTGTTACAAGTGCAACAGTTGGTAATTATGTTTTTAAGACAGCTGAAGAAATTCTTCAGGACCAAATCAAAGACACGGAATCAAGTGTTAATGATAACATCGATAAAACGAAGGAAATCATCCAGCGAGAATATCGGTGGGAATTATCTGAAACAGTAACAGACTTAGAACGAAATATCACAACTGAATACACCGCCATGATTAGCATGACAGCTCGTGAAATTCGAACCGAAATGACGCAGCATATCACAAATATCAATACAGGCATGGATAGCATGGAAACACGTCTGAGCTCGTCTATCTCTCAAACAGCAGCACAAATTCGAGCTGAAGTAAGTTCAGAAGTCACAACGATAAGTAATAATATCAGCAATGTGCGCCAAGACGTTGCTAGATTAGATATTACAGCTAGTAGTATACAATCTACTGTCACCTCTCACAGCTCGCAAATTGGTGGGTTAAATACTCAAATGAGTAGTGCACAATCAAGCATTACGCAACAAGCAGCGCTGATTTCGCAAAAGGTTTCTATCACGGACTACACTGGTGCATCGATTGTAAGTAAGATTAACCAAGATCCGTATTCTGTTACGATTGATGCGCAAAAAATTAATTTTAACGGTGCTGTGTTTGTTAACGGAAATATTACTGGTAATGGTAGCATCACAGGTGCTACAACTATTGATGTGAGTAGTAACATAAGCATTGGACATCAAATAATATTTTCAGACATGACAACTATTACAACTGGTGGTGGAGGGCTAGCGATTGAAGCATGGAATGGCATAGATATGATAGGCGGAACTAATTTTTCAGGTGTAGTAGATTTTCAAAATGCCTATGTGACAAATCTAAATGGTTTTGTTGCTTCAAGTACACAAGGCTTATCAATTACACAAAGTACTAACAACCCTAAAGTTATGGTATTTAGACGATATGGGGCTGATATAGGCTATTTAACGCTATCTTAATTTAATTACAAAGGAGATATTTAAAATGAATGAATACTTTATTATCATGATGGATGGAAACTATGTTTCCACATCATCTGTAGACACTAGTCTTGTTGCTGCACTTGCAAATAAAAATACAACATTAGCAGTAAGAGTAGGACAGAAAAGTTTATCCAAACATTTGATTGCAGCCGTGATTCCAAAAGAATCACTTACAAAAAAAGAGAATGCTAATTTGGTTGTAAACATCAATAGTGTGTTGATTTATTTACAAGTAGCTGATGTTAATGTAGCACTAGATTTTATAACGAATGAAGTAAATAAAAATAATTACTTCGCTTTTAATGGTACATTAATTAACCGTAACGCCTATCAATATGCTGAAGAAACGCAAGCAAATGCTTAACGTTATTTTTATTGTAAAAATTAGAAGGATATACCTCTTTTGTATCGAATATTGGTAATTAAAAGGGAGGTATGTTTATGGGGAAGGTTCATTTGAAGTGTGGATACTTGTATAGACAAGATGGTAAAGAGAAATCGGATGAATATATTTCTACAAAAGAAAGTCCAAATTTTGTGGATCCTTCTGTTATTGCTCAAAAGCTAGCGAATGAAATTTTGAATGAAACAGGAAGAATGGTTACTTCATTTTTATATGTAGGGAAAGAGCCAGTTAAAAATTAAGTAGTCAGAGCACTCTCAGTAGGGGGTGCTTTTTATATTTCAAAATATTAGTTATAATTGTTACTTAAAAAGTAATAAGAGGTTATAACGAATTATGGAAAATAAAATCACACAGATATATCAACAAATTTTAAGTGGTCAAAAATCTCGTTTTCCCTCCAACACGTGGTCAGATATTTCAAATGCTGTATTTTGTACTAGATATCTAATTGACAATGTGCTTAAATGGACAGATGATGATATAAAGCTAAAGTTAAATAAGACAGTATTTGTTCAATACAAGTTAAAGGGAATGCTAACCACTGTTTATGATGATAGCCCTTATCGAGCTTTTGATGCAGCCTTTCCTGGTCGTTTAAAAGAGTGGGAATTAAAAAGTACACCAAAGAATTTTTGGACAGAGGATAAGGCAATTGAAGCAATCCATTGGTTACTGGAAGAAAAATTAAATGATAATGACCAATTGAGAGTTGACACGTTTGAGAAATATGGTTTAAGTGGTATGTTTCAAACTATTTTCCCTCACAATTTAAGTGAGGCTCTGATAGCTGCATACCCAGATGGACTTACACGTACAGCAGTAATCAAGCGATTTCAAATTCATACAAGAGTTAAAGATAAAGTTTAAAAGTATAGCCTTCCACATCTTTACTGTGGAGGGTTTTTATCATGTGAAAAGGAGGGTGTCTTATGGGAGAAGAGTTAGTAAGAGATGTGTATGAAAAGCTTGGAGAAATCAATGGTAAGTTAGATGGGTTTGCTCAAACTCGTGATACAGCCGATAAAGCTGAAAACACAGCAAATGAAGCGTTAGCAAGCACAAAGTCAGCTCATTTACGGATTGATAAATTGGACAGAATCGTTTTTTGGGCGGGAACCTCGATTATTGGTGTGGTTATAGTGGCGCTTATGGCATTAATTATTAAGGTAAGTTAGGAGGAACCATTTTGAAAAATAAATTAGTAGCTCTTATAGAGGTGCGGAAGCTAGTAACATTAGCTTTTGCACTTCTTTTTATTTATTTAGCTGTTCGAGCGATGGTAAGTGCTGATTATATTGAGAGTATTATCACGATGGTGATTGGCTATTATTTCGGACGCAGTACAGCATTAGACAAAGGAGGTAAATAAAAATGAAACCGACAAAAATTGAGTTACATGTAGGTCATTATGGAGACCGAACAGGAGCGCATGGGATTGTGGATGAAGTGCAATATGCACGTAAGTTTATCAAGCGTATTTATGACATCTTGATAGCTAATAGAGTACCAGCAACATTTTACGAGGATAAAACTTCTAAAAATCAAAATCAAAATATTAACAATTTTATTAATCACCATAATCAAGATCGCAATGGATTTATTGTATCTGGTCATCTCAATGCAAGCGTATTTATGACAGAACAGAGTATCGGTGCAGAGGTGCTATATTACGACCAAGCTACGGTTGCAAAACAGGTAGTAGATGCTATTTGTAGTGCTGGGGGATTAAAAAATAGGGGTGCTAAAAAGCGCACGAATTTAGGTGTATTAGTTTCCACATACGAACCAGCAATTTTAATCGAGTTTGGCTTTGTTAATAGCAAAGAAGATGTAAAATTGTTAGACAAAAATTTTGAAGCTATTTGCCAGTCTATAGCGGTGGTATTAGCGGAGCATATTGGATATAAAATTTCAAAAAAAGAACTAGAAAAAAAGGAGGAAAAGACAATGGAATTATTAAATGAAACAGGACGTAAAGAGGCACGTGAATTAATCAAACGTGCCTGTAAGGAAGGTGTATTTGACGCAAAATATCATACAGATGAAAAGGTTAATAACTATAGCGATGCTGATTTAATCGGTTACAGCATTGCATATGTTAATCGGACAGTTAAGTAATATCAAAGCCATTACTTCCTTAAAAAAGTGGAAGTGATGGCTTTTTTTATATGTTGTGATAAAAAGGATTATAAGAATACATATCTTATTGGTATAATGAAATTAATTTCTGAAAGTATTAAATTCAAAAGGGGTAGATATAACATGAATATCAAAAGAACAGTTTTATCAAGTGTATTAGCAATCGGAGTAACTGCTACTGGGTTTTTATACACGAACACAGCAGCTCATGCGGAATCATTCAATGCACCTCAACTAAATCAAAATTATTTCAAAAAGTTTTTGCCTATTTTGTCTGAAAGATATGGTGATGTATTAAATAACGACTACCGTTTTGATGCTTTATATTTCAGTAGAGACTTTCAAGATACAGTAACAACATTACAAAATAGAATAAAACCAAAAGAAGAATTGTTCGGATATAGTGGTTTCGTAGATGAAAAGGGAAAAATATATGGCAGGATGGAATCTTTTTATTTACCTGAACATTTAACAAAATTAAAAAAATTGGGAATTGATTCAAAAACATTAAAAGATGGTGATGAATTTGTAGTAGTCACGACATATACAAAATACAAGTGGGAAGTTGTGGATGCGTTCATGTTACCTAAAGGCACTGTAACAATTGACCAAGAATATGTGAATATGAACATAAAAAATATGAAAGATATTCTTGGAGAAACTACCGAAAATAAACAGACTAAGAAGCCATTGAAAATTAAAAAGAAGACCAAATAAATTTTTATTTATAGATAAAGTAATCAAGTTAAAGTACTTCTGAATAATTCAATGAGTAAAGCCTAGGAACTCAAGTTTGAGCCTAGGCTTTTTTTCATCTAGTATTCTCTTACTTCAAATGAAGCAATTTTATCGTGTACGATATATTCAGTTACCTTTTTATAAGGTGAAATGGATTTTGAAAATTTGAATGTTGAAGTACCTTGAGCATTATCAAACCAATTTAAGTAATTGTTTAATACGGTATTCGTTACATCATATTCTTTAGTTATACCATTCACCAAAGTGATACTTAGAATCGCACTTGAGAAGTCATTGTTTGGTTTCTTAACAATAACTGTACCTATTGCCGAAATATCTGTATTTTCAATTGTTGCTGTAATGATTGCAGTGCCTTCGCGAATAGCAGTTACATTACCATTCTGATCTACGGTAGCAATCGATTCGTCGCTACTTGTCCAAATTACTTTAGCTGTATCTGGAGTAACTATAGCAGTTAATGTATCTTGGCTGCCTTCTAATAGCTCTAAAGAATTTTTGTCTAATGTAATTGATTTTTCAATAAATACTTCATCTACAAGACTACCATCAGAATCAATATCAATCGCATCTAAAATAAAAAATTTACCCAAATCATCATTCTCTATTTCGATAGTATGTTCAATATTTTCTAAACCTATCTTTTCAAAAAGTAACTTAGCACCAGTCGGAGATCCTACTTTATTAGAAAAATAATAAGGAATACCATCTATAGTTATTTTTGTTTTTTCGGAAATAGCTGAATCTGTCATACTTCCCCAACCAATGAACCTAATCTTAGTTGTTTTAGCTTTAAAAACTATTTTATCTTTAGCAACCTTTGAACTCAGATGTCCATTTTCACCACTTAGTCTATATCCGTTTGGTTGGAACCATAATTCCCAATTTCCAATATATTTAAAATGAGGATCTGTATTTTCGTATCTCTTCCATCCTTTTTCTGGTTGTAAAAGCTGGTATCCAATAGAAGCTGCTTTAACCTCAATAGAATTATTTGTAAATAAAGACAAACTAAACATAGAAATAACTAAAATAAAAATTAAAAAATATTTCTTCATGATTTCTCCTCCTAATACTTTGAAAATCTTCTAAAAACAACTTTCACTATTTGGGTGCGTATTTATCGCAATAAAAATCGTCTAATTTTAATAAAAAAGCGACTAAGTTGAGTGACTATACTTTTTGTGTATAACTGTGGAAAGTGAGCTATTTTTTATTTTAAATTATCTATAGCGTATTGGGCTTCTTCAGGAGTGAATTTTTCGCCATGTTCAGAAATCAATTGCTCATAAATAGCTGAATCTGACATTTGCATCATCTCTGCATATGTTTCTGCTTTTTTCAATGCATTTTCTTTCCAATCAAATACAATATTATCAATTGCATATTGAGCAGCTTCCGCAGGGAAACCTTCCCCATATTCTGATGTTAATTGTTCATAAATTCCTGCCTTCGACATTTGCATAGTTTTTGCATATGTCTCTGCTTTTTTTAGAGCCGATTTATATTCTCTAGGGATACTTTCTTCTTTTGCTTTAGCCTCTGCTTCTTCATCAGCTTTAGCTTTTTCTTCTGCTAACTTAGCTTCGCGTGCAGCTTTTTCTTCCTCAGTTTCTTCTGACTTTGTTTGAGGTTTAACTGATGTTTCAACCTTTTTATCAATGCTGTCACTTTCTTTTATTGCGTCATCCCCGCCTCCAAGTGCGCCAATAATAGCGCCTAGGATGATTAAAGCAATAAATCCAAAACAGCCGATTTTAAAAAACTTTTTCATTATGTAACATCTCCTTTTGAATCTAGTGTAGAGGAATTTAACTTCCTCCATTGTAAGTATGGCTAAATTATACTACCCAATCACAGAATTAAAAGTTTTACATTTCGACAATAATCGACTTGTTATGGATAAATAATGAATCGCTTATTTGTTCACAATTCTTAAATGATTACGTTGAACCACCACTATTAATGCGAATAACCCTACCGATTTATAAATCGGATAATGTCGAATTTCATATTAATTTGTTGAACAAATAAAGTAGAAGTGTGTCGAATTTCCTAGCATAATTCTAATAGACTAAGATATTAGGAGGGAATTATGAAGAAAATCGCACTTATTATTATATCAATGGTAGTATCATTCAATCTCATTTTTACAGATACCGCACATGCAAATTTAGCTTCTAAGCCACTCACGATTGCGACAAAGAAGGCTGCTAAAGAAATTGTGCAAGATACGGCTGTCGAGATGGCTAATAAAATTGTGAGTGAGTATTTGGTTAAGGAATTAATTGATGGTGTAAAAACTGACGATGGTTATTCAGCCGTCTGTATGGATGGAAAGAAGGATAATATAAAAGATTGTGCACCTGATAAGCGAGCGCAGGTTAAAACGAATATGTCTGCTGCGGATAAAAGTAAGTTAGAAAAAACTGTTGAATCTGTACTGGAGCGCAAGACTAATACATCGTCAAAGTGGACAAAGTTTTTAGATTTTTTCATTCCACTTTTTTTAGCTTCGGGTGCTATTAGTTTAATTAGTGCTGCTGTTGATGGTGATATTCTTTCCTTTTTTGATGAGATTGCTCAAGAGTCGCTTTTAGATTCGGGTTTTCTTAAGCCACTTTCTGTAGATGTTGTTATAGAAGATTTGTACGATTTTGAAAGTGTACTTACTACAGCAGATATTTCTGTATATCGTTCATCTAGTGATTTATATGTACACGATGGTGTAACTGTTAAGTTTTTTAATAAAGATAATCAAAAGATAAGTTTTACTACTTACGATGGTAAAACTGAAAACATTATTTATGGTAATTCTTATACTTTTTATACATTTTCTACTTATCGTCCAGTGAGTAGTAGTGAGATATATGCAATTCTTTATTCTGCTAATATTACTTCTAAATCCATATCTGTTACTATGCCAGTTTATGACGTTTGGAGAGGTACTAATATTTATAGATGGGGTGAGTTTGTTAGTGCGAGCAATGAAGCTAGTAATTATGCTAATGCTAATCTTTGGTCACTTGTTCATAATGGTAAAACATTAAATGACAGGCTCAATGCAGTTGTTGCTATAATTAATGCGTTTGGTGGCAATTTGAAATTCAATGTGACGAAACTTGTGCCAACTCCAATTTTAACTGATTATGGTAAACAAACTGCTACAGATAAAATTAAAGATTCTAATGGTAAAGTGCCATTGAAGGGTATTAATAGTTTTAATTTTACTTATGGTGATACACATATCTATCCATCTGATGATTCTTCTACTGGATGGAAGGATAAAAAAACTGGTCAAGATGTACAAATTAACGATGATGATATATCTGTTGAAGAAAACGAATCAGATGACAATAAAGAACCTGAAATAAATCCTAATCCAGATGATTCAGAGGATACCTGCATAAAGCCTGATGAAGAAATGGAAGTGGATTCGGGCCAATGTGAAGGTGTGCCTTATCTAGGTTCAAAATTGGAGTTCATTTTTGGGAATGCAACAGGGAATAAAAAGCATATAGAACGATCTCTAGCTATGGAATTGCAGTTAAATAACATCGGAATTTTTGATGATGCAAAAGGTAAGAAATTGGTGCTCGATAACTTAACGGGTGCTTTTGATAATCCTTCAAGTATTAAAAAGACACAAAATAATGGTCGAATAGTCCGAGAGTCCATACTTACAGGTCCAAATGGTACATTAAAAATTGAATCTATATGGGATAAGGAAAAATTAATAACAGTTGAGTTTGATGAAGATGTTGAAGAGGAGTCAGAAGAGAATACTGATGAAGATAAGGAAGAAACAGGTTGGAGTATGCCAAAGGGTGGAGCTATAATAGACGGTAGAAAATACTCTGAACATGCTTTAGAAAGAATGGCACCTGATACACCTGCAGTGCGAGCTGAATTGACTACAAGAGCAAATGAAAAAGCTAAAGAGCAGGGGTTAGAGCCAGGCACCAAAGAGCATTATGAATTTGTTAAAAAATATGTTGATCCACGTGGAATCACACCAGTTGTTGTGGAAGATGTGATAAAAAATACACCTTCACAACCAGGTAGATATGAAGGTACTTTTATGCATCAAAATGAGAAAGTCACCGTAATCATAAATAATAATGGTGATGTTATTACAGTTATACCTAGATAGGAGACTATAGATGTTTATTAAATTTGATGAGTTTGAATTACTAGAGTTATTTGAGAAAGAGCCTATGGTCATTGGAGACGCAGCTGCTGGTATGTTTATTTATAGTAAAAAGGATGACTTAGGATTTACTTTAGTATTGACTGTCTCTATTTACGAGAAACAATGTAATCTGAGCTTAGTATACCCAAATTTTGAAACTTCAATATTTGAGTTTGAATTAAAGAATATTGATAGAATAATTGGTGAGGACCAAAAATTAAAAATTTTGAGACATAACAGTGAAAAGAGTATTGAAGTCATATTTAAACCGCACTTTGCATTAAAAAAATTAGTTCTGTGATTTGATAATAAGTAAATTACAAAATGAATTCACACCTAAGAAATATAGAAATTAAAGTACCGAATTTATAAAAAAGTGGGTAATTAAATGAGTGGAAATCAAAAAAAGAAATCAAGTACAACAGAGATGAAAGAATTAATACGCGAAAAGCATCCAGATGCTTGGCTCATTGAAAGTGTAAGTCTAGAGAGTGAATCAAAAGCTGACGGGTATGGTGCTTTCACCCAGGATAAACTTTTCATTTATAAACTATCGCCGGAAAAGAAGTTAATGCTTATCAATACAATGAATTGGCCTGAAGGAAAAAGTGGTCAGGTGGACCATTTTGCAATTAAATCATACTTTTCAATTGACGGAATCAATCTCACTATTGCGAATCACGGTAAAGACTTGCAGTTATTTTTAGAAGAACAAAAGAAAGATACCTTCACCAAAATAACAAGACCTTTTTACAGAAAAATTATAGGTTTTAGGTCTAAAAAGATTGGAAAAATGGTTGTAGCATCGTTTATTTATTTACTTTTTATCATTCCTTTCATAATCGGCCTCTTAGGCGGTATAGTAAGTGGAATCGGAGACATAACGTTCGCATCAAAAGAGGAATTACAAAAAAGCGAACAATTATTAGCTATAACTGAAAAAGAAGCTGATACGTTGAAGAAGCAAATAGCGGATAAAGACAAAGAAATAGGAAAGTTGACCAAACTACTAAGTGAAAAAGAAAAGGAAGTTCAAGAATTGGCAGCAATAGGGGAACAGCAGAAAGCAGAAAGTCAGGCAGAGATAGAACGCTTAAAACAAGATATGCTGAAAAAGGAGCAGGCAGAAGCAGAACGTGAAGTAGCCAATGTGGCACAATCATATACATCTCAACAACAAAGTCCCCCAAAAAATGAGTACTACAAGAATTGCACAGAATTGCGTAAGGTTTATCCACAAGGAGTGGCTGCTAATCATCCTGCTTATGCTTCAAAACATGACCGAGACAAAGATGGTTGGGCTTGTGAAAGATAATTAAACGCAGGTCAGAAAGGGAGAAGTAGTATGAATGGAAAGAAAATAGTATTGTTTGACCAGACGGGTGCAGAAGTAAAGTCATTTATTAATCAAGTAGAAGCAATGAAACATTGTGTAGATAACAAAATTTGTAATGCTGGTTGGATTAGAAGAAGTCTGAAGACTGGGGAAAAATTCTACTATCCTAAAGGCAAAGCTTCAAAAATTCGTAACGGCTATCAAGGCTCAGGAATGTTTGTGAAATGGGTTTAATACAATAATGAGATTAATACACCAAAAGACTGTCCAACAACTGGGCGGTCTTTTTATGATTTATTGATGATTCCATCATGGTTTTATACCTATAAATATATGTATATAGTATGTGAAGGGAGGTGAAGCACATGACAAACAGCACGGTATTAAATACAACACTTCGTTTACAGTATACAGTTGGTTATGATGAAAAAAATGAACCGAAGTATGAGACAAAGGCATATCGTCAAATCAATGCTACACATCGTAATGAAGCGTTAGTCACTGTTGGCAATGCCCTTGCTACATTATCCATGTATCCACTTACGCAAGTCGTAAAGCAACAAACAACCGTATTATCTTAACAGGGGAGGAAATGGGATGAGTCAAGTATTAGAGTTACAATTTCAAACAGAGGGTGGAAAAACGGCAACCATTACGGTAGATCATCCGAAAGCACATTTAACACCAGCCGATATTCAGCAAGTGATGCAGACGATTGTTGAACAAAATGTATTTGATAGTCCATCTGGTACATTTACTGCAGTGAAAGGTGCTCGCATCATTGATCGTCAAGTGTCTACTTTTACATTAGTAACACCATAATGATAGTGGAGTCTTTGCGGTCAAATACTGCAAAGGCTCTTTTCAAAAAGAAGGGAGCATGTGGATGGAACAATGGCTTAATATGGTATCAGACATTGGGTTTCCGATGGTTGT
The DNA here is from genome assembly GCF_026012395.1 of Lysinibacillus piscis. Taxonomy (GTDB): domain Bacteria; phylum Bacillota; class Bacilli; order Bacillales_A; family Planococcaceae; genus Lysinibacillus; species Lysinibacillus piscis. The sequence continues at coordinate 1,181,389 of NZ_BRZA01000002.1, read as the reverse complement.
GTCATTTTATTTATTACACAGAGTAGAGGTCAAACTTGATGCGATTCATGAAGCACTTGTGTCTCAAAAGTGAAATCAATTTCACAAAGCTGTCACGGAGTAGCCCTTGTTATTTAGAGTACTGTACGATAGGATAGGGGTAATGTTAAGTGGGAGTGTGTTGAAATGAAGTCAAAAGCACTGATTTTTTTCCTATGTTTAGTTAGTGCAGCAGTGCTAAGTGCATGTGGAAATGTAAAATTCAAAGCAGATTACAATGTTGAAATCCAAACCTTTGAACATGAAAATCAACGTGGTGAGCAAGTGTCATTAGATAGCTTAAAAGGGAAGCCTTGGATTGGTATGTATATTTTCACAAAATGTGTCTCTGTTTGTCCACCAATGACTTTTAATATGACACAGGTGCAAGAGAAATTACAAAAAAGAGGGATAGAAGACTACAATATTGTGGCATTTTCAGTCGATCCTGAAACAGATACACCTGATGTATTAGCCAACTATTTAGCAAAATACAATGTACCAGATGCGTCAAAATGGAATCTACTAACGGGATATTCACAAACATATATTGAACAGTTTGCTGAAAAGTCGACGAAAATATTAGTAAGAAAAAATCCTGATCCGAATGATGACCAAGTAATACATGGCAATCAATTTTTCCTAGTGGACAAGGATGGTAAAATGGTCAAAATGTATAATGGCTATGCGGACAATGCAGAAGATGTACCGATTGACATGGTTGTGTCAGATATCGAATCATACATTGATGAAAATTTATAGGCTACGCAAGAAAACCGTCTCCTGATTGAGGCGGTTTTTTATTATATTTAGAGCCAAGAAAATGATGTAAGGTCATTTGAACGTATTTTCTATTGTAGTATAATTATATCAGCAATAGAGATAGGCAATTTTTAAGTGTGAAGGATTATTTGTTGTAACCAATAATGATTTACAGTCATTTATGAGAAAGAGAGAAGCTTGATAGACAAGACACATCAAGCAAATCGTGTACATAAAAAAGTAATTGCAAGGAGCCCCTATCGTAATATCACAAAGAGATTCAATGGAATTCGTAAAGGCTATGTGACAACGGTTTGAAAAATAATATTTCAACCGATAAAACATATAGATGGAGCTAGTTTTGATGAACAGAATGAAAGGAGATTAATCATATGAAAAAAATAATAAATAGCTTTCAAGGGAGGTTATTTATATTATTTGCACTTATCTTACTTGTACCAGTTATTTCAGTGGGCAGTTTATCCTATCTTTCTGCAAAAGAGGCCGTACAAAATAAAATCTTATTTAGTGCAAACGAAAGCATTAGTTTATTAAATAAGCTTATTGATAAAACAATTGGTGATAAATTAGTTGATTTGATGGTGTATAGTGAGACTTTGAAAAAAGAGGCTTATCAAGAAAATGCGGAGGCCATCACAGCCAACTTTGAGCAGTATCTTCATATGCACCCTGATGTGATTGGTGCGTATTTTGGCACAACAGAGGGTCAATTTTTACAATTTCCTATATTAAGTGATGCGAGCTATAATCCGTTAGAACGAGATTGGTATAAAGGGGCTGTAGCATTAAAAGGCAAGCCATTTATCTCCAAGCCATATTTAGATGAAGCGACTGGTGAAATGGTCATTACAATGGCACAGCAGGTGAAGGATGGCTCAGGCGTTATTGGGCTAGATATTAAGTTAAATAATCTTCAACAAACAGCCGCAACAATTAAAATTGGTGAGGATGGGTATTCCTCCATTTATGACGATAGTAAAGTAGCTATTTCACATCCTACATTTGAAGCGGGGAAGGAGGTAAGTGAGTCATTTTTAGAAAAAGTGTACACACAAGATGCTGGTACATACAACTATACCCAAAACAATAAAAAATATTATATATTTTTCACAACCAATGAACAAACAAATTGGAAAATTACAGGCACTATTTTTGTGGATGAAATTGACCAAGCGACATGGCCGATTTTGCAACAGACAGCTATTGTATTAATTAGCGCCATTGTGCTGAGTGCGATGATTGTTTATTTCGTCATGAAGGCACTCTTTAAACCGATTAATCGTTTAAAAAATAGCGCTCTAACGATTAGTCAGGGAGATTTGACAGAATCTGTACAGGTAACGTCCAATGATGAAATCGGTCAGCTTAGCCAAGCCTTTAATGATATGCAGGATAGTTTGCGTACGATTATTCAACAGATTGAATTTAATGCAGAGGAAGTAGCTTCATCGGCAGAGGAGCTAACAGCAAATGCGACACAAACGACAACAGCAACAGAGCGAGTAGCCACTTCAATTCAAGATGTAGCGATGAGTGCAGAATCGCAAACGACAAATGCCACAAGAAATGCAGAAGCTTTACATGAGCTGTCAACGGCTATTCGCCATATTGCTGAAATAGCCTCTGTTGTCACGGACTTGTCACAGGGAGCAACAGAGCAAGCCAATGCAGGTGGACAAGTTATTCAAAATACGAAAGATCAAATGCAATCGATTTATCGATCTGTGTCCGACTCCAATGCGAAAATTCAATCATTGTATGAACGTTCACAGCAAATTACGTCTATTTTAGATGTTATTACAAATATTGCTAATCAAACGAACTTACTAGCATTAAATGCGGCGATTGAAGCGGCAAGAGCAGGAGAACAAGGTAAAGGCTTTGCCGTAGTAGCAGACGAGGTACGAAAATTAGCCGAGCAATCGCAGGCATCCGCACAGCAAATCTTTGAGCTAATTCATGGAATTCAAGAGGAAACTGAGCAATCCGTCACGATTATGTCGAAAGTATCGACAGATGTGCAGCATGGCCTACGTGTATCGGATGAAGCGATTGAAAAATTCCAAGTGATTATGGCAAGTATGCATGATATTGCACCGAAGATGGAGGAGGTATCTTCTGCCTCTGAGCAAATGTCAGCAAGTGTAGAGGAAGTGGCAATGGTAACAGAAGGTTTAGCGACATCGGCAAGAGGAAATGCCACTGCCTCTGAAGAAGTAGCAGCTTCGACAGAAGAACAGCTTGCCTCAATGGAAGAGATTAATGCATCTGCACATGCACTTACCCATATGGCAGATGAGCTTAAACAATTAGTCCATCAATTCAAATATTAATAGACTCATGCTATCCCTGAAATGAGGAGATAGCATGTTGTCTCTGAAATTTAGTAAATGGAAAAGAGATTGGATAGGAGGATTTTAGAAAATCATTACACGAAAAATTCAATTATGATTACGCACACGCAATATAGATAAGAAAACCTAACAACATATGAATTCCCTCTTTCACTTTAAAAAAAAGCCTAGTATACTAATCAAAAGATTATATTTTGGTAGAAGGGTAAAAAGTTATGCGATATCTCAATTTTTAATAAACCATTAAATGTAATTTTATGTTTTAAAATACCATAATTGAAATGAGAGAATAAAAGGCACAAAGACGGAGAAACAGTGAAATAGGCAGTGTTATAAGGGGGATGGAACGATGAAAAATATATTTGGAAATTTTAAAAACAGGCTGTATGGATTATTTGCTATTATACTACTGATTCCCATTCTTTCAGTTGGCGCGTTATCTTATAATTCAGCAAAACAATCATTAGAAAATCAAATTTTATTTAGTGCTAAAGGAAGCGTAGAGACCGTTAATGAATTAATCGATCAAACGATAAATGCAAAAAAGGTTATTGTTGATGCTTACGGGAAAGAATTAAATGTGATCAGCTATGGTTATGAAGACCGATTACGAGATTCATTTACACAAGCGATGAAGCTGAGCCCAGATATTTCAAATATTTACGTAGCAACAGCAACGGGTGATTTTTTTGTGGAGCCAAATGTTAATGTACCACCAGGTTTTAATCCCACAGAAAGAGACTGGTATAAAGAGGCAGTGGCTAAAAAAGGAGATATTCTCATTACACAGCCTTATTTAGATACAGGTACAGGAAATATGGTAGTAACAATTGCTCGACAAATAGCCGATCAATCAGGTGTTATTGGTATTGATATTCAATTAACAGATTTGAAAAAAATCACAGGCTCCATTTCAATTGGGAAAAAAGGCTATCCAGCTGTTTTTGGTCAAGAGAACCTGATTATTACACACCCAACTCTTGAGCCAGGCAAACCAGTAGAAGAAGCATTTATGGACAAAATCTATGCGAGTGATAGTGGAACATTTGATTATGTCTTTAAAAATGAGCAAAAAATATTAACATTTGTAACAAATGAAACGACGGGCTGGAAAGTGACAGGTACATTATTCTCACAGGAACTAGATGATGCAGCTTCTCCAATATTATGGACAACAATCATTGTTCTGGTGATTGCGATTGTACTAAGTATCATCATTATTTACTTTGTGATGAAGGCAATTATTAGACCGATTAATCGTTTGAAAGATAGTGCTGTAACGATTAGTAATGGTGATTTAACAGAAACGGTAGCTATTCAGTCTAATGATGAAATTGGTCAATTAGGTCAAGCCTTTAATGATATGCAGGGGAATTTACGTGATATTATTCAAAAAATCGAGTTCAACGCAGAGGAAGTGGCATCATCTGCTGAACAGTTAACAGCGAATGCCACACAAACAACGACAGCAACAGAGCGTGTAGCCATCTCGATTCAGGATGTAGCGACAAGCGCAGAAACACAAACTATTAATGCAACGAAAAATGCTGAATCTTTACATGAGCTATCAACAGCCATTCATCATATTGCCGAAATTGCAGGAACGGTAACTGATTTATCGCAGCATGCAACGATACAAGCGAATGAAGGTGGACAAGCGATTCAGAATACAAAAAACCAAATGCAGTCGATTCATGTATCTGTAACAGATTCTAATGCGAAAATTCAATCATTGTATGAGCGCTCACAGCAAATTACATCTATTTTAGATGTCATTACAGGCATTGCCGACCAAACGAACTTGCTCGCATTGAATGCGGCGATTGAAGCAGCAAGAGCAGGAGAGCAAGGTAAAGGCTTTGCAGTAGTAGCAGATGAGGTACGAAAGCTAGCTGAGCAATCGCAGGCATCAGCTCGCCAAATTTTTGATTTAATTCATAGTATTCAGGAAGAAACAGAGCAGTCTGTCGGCATCATGTCGAAGGTGGCTGAGGATGTACAGCATGGTTTACATGTATCCGAAGAAGCGATTACGAAATTCTATGTGATTATGGATAGCATGAATGAGATTACACCAAAAATGGAGGAAGTATCTTCTGCCGCTGAGCAAATGTCAGCGAGTGTAGAGGAAGTAGCAATGGTGACGGAAAACCTAGCAACATCCGCTAGTAACAATGCTAATGCGTCAGAGGAAGTGGCTGCTTCGACAGAGGAACAATTGGCTTCAATGGAAGAAATCAATGCTTCTGCCCATGCACTCGCACATATGGCAGATGAACTGAAACAATTAGTCAATCAATTTAAATATTAAATGGAAATGCCCCCATATCACTTTTGTGGTATGGAGGCATTTTTTAATAATGGTAAATATTTAATTGTTGGCCGGCTTCAATTCGGTCAGAGCGAAGTTGATTCCATTGTTTAAGAGAGGTAATCTTCACATTATATGTTTCTGCGATATGTGTCAGCGAGTCACCATCTGCTACTGTAATCGTTTGTTTTTGTTTGATAGGCGTGTCATATTGTTGTAAATCATATTTGGCAATCAACGCATTGAGTTTTTCTTGATAGCTTGAATCAGTTGCATAGGAGCCCGTTAAAAATTTCGTTGCTTCTAAATAAGCAGTCGTATTGCTTTTCCATGCACCTGCATAAAAATTCTTATCCCAAGAAACTCCATTACGTAGCAAGTTAGCGTAGTCTTTCATTGACGCTTCGTAGGATGGATATTTGCGAAATTCGGCTATAATGGTCGTTAACTTGCCTGTCCCATCATCCTCAGATGTTTCAAGTGACACCGCATTATTTTGGTAGCGACCTTTCATGCCAAATAAATTATGATTGGGTGCGGTGCTCAAGCCACTTTGCCCACTATTGCTTTCTAAAATGGCTTGTGCAATCATAACCGAGGCATATAAATCATTTTCAGCAGCGAGCTGGCGGGCTGTTTCGGCGATTAAGCCGATGAATTCCTCTACACTTGGACGATCATCCTGTATGACAGTAGGTGTCGGCGGGGGTGGAGATTGGAAAATTCGAGTTATCATAAAAAAGGCAATGCCAATAATCACAGCAACGAGTAGGAAACCTTTAAGCAATTTGAATACATAAGTCATAGTTGTACTAATGGTAGTAAATTACCACATAACGCTCCTTTCTATAATAATGGTTTTTCTCTAGTATACTGTAAAAGAGGATTACTTGCATATTAATGATTGTGATACTAATACTTTATATTACATAATGATAGTAAATAGACATATTGAGAGTGAATACTGATTGACGAAGTTTGTCGAAATGATCATCTTGTAATAAACTTAAGATAGTTTAGTCATTATCAGTAGAAATATATTGGGGGTGTGACCTATGGAAAAGAAAATAAAGGAATTATACGATATTCAACTAGCATTAAATGCAACAACGATACTAGCGATTACTGATGCAGCGGGACGGATCACCTATGCAAATCAAAAGTTTTGCGATATATCCCAATATACAGAAGATGAACTTGTTGGCAAAACACATCGTGTCATTAATTCTGGCTATCATCCTTCTTCTTTTTTCAAAAATATGTGGAACACCATCTCCCAAGGGAAAACGTGGCGAGAAGAAATTTGTAATCGTGCCAAGGATGGCTCTATTTATTGGGTGGATACCACGATTGTGCCTTCTTGTAATGAACATGGTAAGCCATATCAATATATCTCTATCCGACATGATATTACAGAAAAAAAGAGACTGGCATTTGAATTAGAGCATCGACTGATTTATGATGCCGTTACAGGCTTGCCTAATAATGTATTTCTACAGCGGGCAGTGGAAGGAAAAATTCAGCAGCAGGAGCCGTTTTATTTAATCAAAATCAATATAGATGATTTTAAAAGCTATAATGAGAGCTTAGGAGCCGAGCATGCCGATCAAATCTTGAAACGAATAGGCGAGCGATTAACCACTTTTCTAAAAGAGCCGTCATTTTTATTAACTAGGACATATGGTGATGAATTTGTGTTATTATGCAAAATTCATCCGAATCATATTGATACGTACATTCAATCTCTTTTTCAACTATTTGAAACGCCTATTTTTCATGTAGATAGTGACTATTATGTTACTTTTTGTGTAGGTGCGGTATATTATCCAGATAATGCGACTACTTTTAATAACCTTATCTATCATGTCAATGTAGCGATTGAAGAAGCAAAGAGGAATGGGAAAAATACGTATACAATTTTTCAAAATGAAATGCTATCCAATACAAAGAAAAATTTGCAACTCAAAAACAAATTATATAAGGCGATTCAAGCGAAATCATTTATGATGTATTATCAGCCACAATGGATGGCACAGGGCAATCTGACAGGATTTGAAGCACTCGTTCGCTGGCATGATGAGGAGTGGGGATTTATTTCTCCTGCTGAATTTATTCCATTAGCAGAACGCACAGGTTTAATCACGCCACTAGGTTATGTATTGTTTGAACAGATGCTAAAGGATATAGAGACGTTACAAAAAGCAGTAGGTACACATATTACCATTTCATTCAATTTGTCGTTGCGTCAATTTTTTGATGCACAGTTAATTACACGTTTGCTTGATTTATGTGCTTTGTACCATATTCCACCACATATCATTAAAATCGAGATTACAGAAAGAGTAGCGACCTCCAATATTGAGCATGTCATACTCATTATTCAAAAGCTACGTGATATTGGTATGGATGTAGAGCTAGATGACTATGGCACAGGGTTTTCTGGTCTTCGATATTTAACGGATTTCCCTATTAATTGTATCAAAATTGACCAAAGCTTTATTGAGAAGTACCTAACTTCTGTTAAAAATAAAGCAATTGTTGATAGCATGATCCATGTTGCACATGAGTTAGGCTGTACAACCATTGCAGAAGGTATTGAAACGAAAGAGCAATTACAGCATTTAATCGAACAAGGTTGTGATAGTTTCCAAGGTTATTTATTAGGAAGACCACAGCCTGCTAGCTATTACGAACAACATGAATTGACATTTGATGATCATTAAGCAAAAACCCTAGAAACCCTTGATATACAAGGAATTCTAGGGTTTTGTCGTCATAGTTCGGTTTCTTACATATGATAGCAAGAGGACATGTAAAAGGAGGAGGCTCAGGAGAATGTGATGAATGAAGATTTGGGGGAGAATGGAAAGCAACCTCATTTTTTAGGTGAAGCATTAGCAGATATTCAGGTATTACAAGATACGATGGTCCGTTTTCAATCTCGCTATTTTGGTCAGCTTTTTGTGAAAATGGTCGGTAGTGATACCATTCCGTTTTTATTGACGCTGCATAACGGTACGAACTTGAGGTTGGCGGATACGGTAAGACAATTTGAGACGGAATTCTTTCGTATTGAGGCGATTGAGAAAGAATATGATCGTGGTATCGTGTCACTGCTACGTGCTTTTGACTACGAAGGATATGCGACGAACACGTTAGCAGATGTTGTACGCTTGGAAAGAACGACCACTGAAAAAGCCATTGATTTACAAGCTATTTCGGCGATTCAACTATTAAAACCAGATATGTTAAAGGGGCATTTTATTATTGAGCCCAAATGGTGAGAGTGCAATGAAAAGGAGTTTGATAGATGACAGTAATTGGTATGTTGCATCATCGTTTAGATCCTCGAACAGTGATTAAGTCTTATGCTTATGCTATTGTTGCACAGGCAGAAGGGGCACAGTTTTTTTATTTTACCCCGAAAAGTGTTGATTTTACAAAGCGAATCATTCGAGGGCAAGTGTATGAGCGGGGTGACTGGCATGAGCGTATGATGCCATTTCCTGATGTCGTTTATAACGCAGGAAGTCCCGAAAAATTGGCGGTATCCAAAGAAATTATTGAGCAGTTAAAAAAGGAAATTCCTTTTACAACCCATTCTATAGGTAATAAATGGAATGTGATGAAACGGTTGCAAGAAGCTCAAACGTTTGCTCAATATTTAATTCCAACTGAAATCGTGAAAAATGTGGAGCTGTTTCATAAATTTATTGCCTATCACAAAAAAACAGTCTTTAAGCCAATTGATGGACGAAAAGGGAAAGGCATTTATTTTATTACGAAGGTCGGACATAGTAATTTTGAAGTGCGTAAGGATAGTGAGAAGACGCTGTATACGAAGGCGCAGCTTGATACGTTATTAAATGCTCAATTGGCGACAGGTACTTTTATTATGCAACCGTATATTCAATCGGTGACGAAAACAGGGCAAGTGTATGATTTTCGTTTACATGTACAAAAGAACGGGGAAGGTCAGTGGGTCATTACGACGATTTATCCACGCATTGCACCACAGGGCTCTATTGTGCCAAATATTAATAATGGCGGTTTTACCAATTATTTAGAGCCGTTTTTAGCACAGGAATTTCAGGAGGAAGCCTTTAATATTCGGCGCATGCTGGAGCATTTTTCGCTGTCATTAGCCCAACATCTAGATGGCATTCAAAAAGCACAATTTGGTGAAGTGATTGATGAAATTGGCATCGATATTGGCTTAGATGATAAGCAAAAAATTTGGATGTATGAGGTCAATTGGCGACCAGGCTGTCCACCAGCTTTTTATTTAGAGTTGGATGTAGTAAAGCATATGATTCATTATGCGATGTACCTTGCTAAACAGCCGAAAGTATCACAAGTGCCCATTGTAGCGATTACAGGTAGTGCAGGGAAAACGACGACAAAAGCTTTTCTTGCCTCCATTTTAGCAGAGAAATGGCGCATTTTTGCTTCAAAGGATTATTGGAACACAACAGAGCATACGAAAAAGCATAAGGAAGAAATCAATGACACCCATCAAGCGGTTGTGCTGGAATATGGAATGGCTTATCCAGAGGTTATTACGGAGCATTGTCGGATTATCCAGCCAAATATGGCGATTATCACGAATATTGGCTTAGCACATGTTGGCAATTTTGATGGTGATATTCGAGGGGTAGCAAAGGCAAAATCGGAATTGATTCATGGGATGGATCAACAAGGTGTACTAGTAGTGAATCAAGATGATGAAAATTCACGTTACTTAGAGACAGAACATTTTAAAGGCAAGCTGTTAACGGTGGGTATTCATCAGGCAGCCGATTATCAGGCCTATGATATTCAGTATAAAGAGGATGGTATGACCTTTAAGGTGAAACTACGAGGGCAAGAGGTTGCTATGTTTATTCCCATTTTAGGGGAACATCATGTCTATAATGCGTTGAATGCGATTGCGCTAGCAGATGATTTAGGCTTTAGTGCCGCACAAATTCAAGCAGGGCTCCATTTTAAAAAGCCGCCAAGAAGGCTGACATTATACCATTGTCGTGAGGAGATTACAGTGATTGATGATACTGTCCACTCTCATCCACAAGGAGTACGGGCGGCAATTGATGTGTTGACACATATAGCAAAGGGTAGAAAGGTAGCCATCATTGGACAAATGCGCGAATTGGGCGATTTACGGGAGGCTGAATATCGTAAAGTTGGCGAATATGTGGTGGAAAACGATATTGATATTTTCATCACATATGGCTTCCGTACAGAGGAAATGGGCGAGGCAGCGAAAGCAATGGGGATGGATGCCACAAATGTCTATCATTTCATACAAAAAGATGCCCTGCATGCATTACTACAAACACTTGTACAGCCACATGACACGATTTTAGTGAAGGGTGCAAGTAAAACGAATATGTTTGAGACGGTGCAATTTTTGGATCAAACATGGGGTGAATGAATAAAGGAAAGCTGCCTGAAGTGTAGAGGTATATTGACTTTTCAGGCAGCTTTTTTGCCCTTTTTCAGTAGAAAAGCAGGGATTTTCTAAGTTTATCTTGAATTGTGATAGTAGGTAGCTTAATTTGATATAGAAAATGGTGAGGATACTTTTATGGAAGATTGGAAAATAGCACTCGAAGCGTTTTTGAAAGATTGGCAGACTAGAGATGATGTAGTGGCGGCACTTGTATGTGGAAGCTATGTAACAGGAAATCCTTCGAAGCGTTCCGATATAGACGTACATATTATTTTAGCTGATGATGCCAATTGGAGAGAAAGAGGAAATCGTGTGGTGAATGGTTTTCTTATAGAATATTTTGTGAATCCACCACAACAAATTCAGCGATATTTTCAAGAGGATTTTCAGAGCCATCGCACAATGGCAATGGTGCAATTTATGACAGGCATGCCTTTATTCGATAAAATAGGTGTCATAACTGAATTGAAAGTAGCAGCCTCTGAATGGCTAAAAAAAGAATATAGTCCGCTAAATGAAACGATGTTAGAAATGAAAAAATATTCAATTTGGGATGCCTTGGATAATTTAAAGGATTGTTTTGAACAAAAAAGAGTAGATTTTCATTTTGTTTATTTCAATTCGTTGGCTGATTTATTTTCGGATTATTGTCGTTTTTTACGTTTAGAAACCATTCCTGCTTATCAAATGTATTCCTACCTTACTGATGCAACATATGGTAAAAAATATTTGAAAAAGGTTTTTCCAGATACAACATTTAAACATCTTTTTCTCCAAGCATTACAAGAAGAGGATGGACAAAAAATGGTGAAAATATATGAAGAACTAGTCAACTATGTATTGCATCAGATGGGTGATTTTTATATAGATGGTTGGCAATTAAAAAGCCCAGTTGATTTATAGGGGGGATTGCTTTGAGAATATTCGACCTTGCAGTTTCACTACCTTTACTGATCATTTCATTCGTATTTTTGGCGTTTATATTATATATATGGTTGAAAAATACAAAACTGAAGATATATATCCCTGTAATACTCTCTTTATATGGCTTCGTATTTTGTGTTTTACAAATATATGTTTTAAGTAAGGGCTTCTCAGGTATTCCTTATGTATTAATCTCTTGGTTATTTTTAATATTGCTAACATTATCTCTTTTATATGTAGTTTGGTCTATGTTTAAATTGAGACATTCATAAGAAAAGAGTGGCAATCAAATAGCCACTCTTTCTCTCACACCTTCAAAATAAATTTAATCTCCTTTGCAGCAGTCACAGCATTGTTTTTTGCCTCTGCTAATGTGTCACCCTCCGCTATAACATAGGCATAGCGATGACCCATCGACAATGGCGGTGTCAATAATGTACCTTTTTTCGGCTTCACATAAACGCCTACAACACCCTTTGTCTTCATTGCTCTATTCTTGCCAATCACCTTTTCTAAAATGCCTCTTCGTTCCACAATTACATATTTTGTATAAATAAATTTGCGATATTTTGGTTGAATCATCGGTACTTGCCCAACATGTAGCTTCAATGTTTCCTCTACTAAATTAAAGCCAAATGCAGCGGCGAGCATACGGTTCATCGCTCCTCCTGAAATACGAGGATTGATTTCAATGAGTTTCCAACCTTGCGTCGTTAAGCGCAATTCTAAATGCAGTGCTCCATTTTCAATATGTAGCGCAGTCACGATAGATTGTAGCACTTCTTCAAGACTTGTTTTCATTTCTTGTGATAGGTGGGAGAGGACACCATAGCCTGTAATGATAAAGCGTTGCCCTTGTGTAATTTCCTGCTCCATGACACCAATCAGATGGGGTTGCCTTTGATAAACAAGTGCCTCTACTAAATATTGTGGGCCATCCATATATTCTTCTAACATCACGTTCTCCTGTGGGTGCTTGCTTTGTAAAAAGGCGATATGTTGCTGAAGTTGCTGAGGATCTTTCGCTAGCAGCACATCTTTGGAGCCTGTGGATTTGGGTGATTTCACAATAATAGGGAAAGTCATATTAGCTACATATTTTTCATAGGGCTTCAATAGGACAAATTTCGGTGAATAGGACTGATTTTGCAATAACCTTCTTGTTTGTTCCTTGTCTTCCATGATTTCAATGGCTGTAGAAGATGTGACATTATGGCAAAATTCATCACAAAGCATGGAGGCGATATGCACAAAAGGGTCTACAAAGCTGACAATGGATTGAATCGATAAACCAATACGTTGGAGATGATCAATTTCGTCTTTCATTGCATCTATATTCGATGTGTCAATCAACACCATTTTATGAATATCGGGGTAGGTTCGCCGTTGCTCTAGCTGTTTGGCATTATTGGTGAAAAGAACAGTAAAAAAACCTAATTTTTCGGCTGCTTTTGTTGCTTCCCGACTGGAACCTGATTTATTGGTTCCAATAAAAATAATCGTTTTCAGATAGAACACTCCTTTAACTAGTACTGAGCTACGTATTCTATGTATATGTACATAACTAGCCTTTTTCTAGTTATGTATCTTGCCTAAATCCAAGCAACTTGCATAAATCGGTCATATAGTAGAAAAGAAGGGAGCGTGAAACGTTATGAAGCCTCTTTCAGTGAAGCATTTGACAAGTAGGATAGCAGGTCAGCTTATACAAGGAGAGGAAGAACTACTGATTCAGCATGGGGCTTATCGTTTAAAGCAAGTGAAAAGGCCCTATACAGCATTATTTACGAATAAACGTATTGTGAATTGGAAAAAATTAGAGCCGTTTTTTCCATTTATTTTAATTACGGATTGGCATTATAATCGGCAGGAACTTCCAGAGCAACTTGTATTAATTCAAGTAGTGAATACGGAGGAAGCCTACTGGCAATTTGTATCATTTTATCGCAGTCAATTTACAATCCCTATTGTTGCAATTACAGGCACATCTGGGAAAACAACGACAAAGGAAATGATTAAACATGTGCTATCCGTAGAAAAAAATGTGACTGCTACAACGCTTAGTAGTAATTCTCGCACCGCTTCACTCCAATATTTGCTAGGGATTGATGAGCAGACGGAAGCGGCAGTATTTGAAACGGCAGTTGGCTCGCCAGGGGATGTGCGTAATGCAGGGAAATACTTCAAACCAACCATTGGCATTATTACGAATATTGGTGCACACCATCTGAACTATTGTAAAACATTGGATGGCTATATACAGGCGAAGGCAGAAATGTTAGAGATTTTGGAGCCAGATGGTGTACTCATCATTAATGCAGAAGACCAGCATACACAGAAAATTGATTTGACGACTTTTCAAGGACGTATTATCAAAATAGGTAGACATCCATCCTGTGATTTTCGAGCAAGCCATATCCGATATAGTCAGCACGGTATGCAGTTTTACTTACATTGTCAGCAAAGTGTTTATAAAGTATTTGTGCCAGGCTATGGTGAACATCAAGTGTATAACGCACTTGCCACGATTGCCGCAGTCGATGCGATGGATGTCCCAATTTTAGTTGCGATTAAACAGCTTGCATCCTTCCGTCGATTAAATAAGCAATTGCAAGTAGTCGAAGGACTAAATGGCTCTGTGCTGATTGACGATACGTGGAGCATTACCACAACCTCTTTAGAAGCGGCATTGAAGGTGCTACAAGTATTAGGGCAAGGCAAGCAGAAAATAGCAGTGATTGGCACGATTACCGATTTAGGCTCATGGGGATATATTGTGCATGAGCAAGCAGGTGAATTAATTCAGCGGATTGGTGTAGATGTGCTTATTACCATAGGGGAGCATGCACGCATTATGGCGGACCATGCCGTAAAGCTAGGGTTTAAAGGACGTACCTATTCCTTTAAAAATAGTATACTGGTTTATCCATTATTGCAGGATATGATGGATGAGAAAAGTGTTGTGTTAATTAAAGGTGATATGTATAGCAAGCAAGTAGCCAATTTAGCGAAGGAATTAGCGCAAAAAAAGCACAAGTAAGGAAGGAGGACATTTTTGCAACCGATTAGTGTGAGGAAAATTCAACAGGTCGTCAAGGGAGAATTAGTGAAGGGCTCTGAACAGTGGTCCATCAAACATGCGATTTATTATCAACGTCATGACTTAACTCATAGCCATACAATGCTGTTTGTAAGTAAACATGAGCCCATCCATTGGCAAACATTTCAGCAATATGAGCCTGTGCTAATTGTAACGGATAAGCCACTGACAGAATTGCAGGACGTCCACACCAATGCAACGATTTTGTATGTGAGAAGTCTTGTGCAGGCTTATTGGCTTTTTTTAGATTATTATCGCAAGCTCTTTCAAATCCCTGTAGTAGCGTTAACGGGTACATGTGGTAAAACAACGGTGAAAGAGATGATGAAACATATTGCAAGTCAGGAGTGGGCTGTGCAGGCATCAATTAGTAGTAAAAACGAGCCACGTCAGTCACTACCTTATTTAACAGGGATTGATAAGCAAACAGAGGCAGCGATATTTGAGCTAGGGCTAGGCAATACAGGCAATATTAAGCATCAATGTATGATTTATCAGCCGACCATTGGCATTATGACCAATATTGGTGTCCATCATTTAGATGGCTGTAAAAATTTAGCGGGTTATATTAAAGCAAAGGGAGAGCTACTAGAGGGTATTCGGCAAGGAGGGACATTGATTATTAATGCAGATGACCGGAATATTCAGCAGCTACCGATTAGTAGCTTTCGTGGAAAAGTGTTCACATTTGGCTTGCAAGTGGCAGCCGATTATCGAGCTACTCAAATTCAATATAGCAAAAAAGGTATGACCTTTATGCTGCATTTCGGTGATGATACGTACAAAGCATTTGTGGCAGGCTTTGGCGAACATCAAGTATACAATGCACTTGCAGCGATTGCAGGCTGCCATCGAATGGGACTGTCACTTCCGACAATCTTAGCACATTTACGCACATTCCAACCAATGGCAAGGCATTTAGAAGTGGTCACAGGTGTTAATGGTAGCATGATTATTGATGATACATGGACAAATAACCCAACTTCGATTGAGGCAGCTTTAAAGGTACTAGGTACGATGGGCAAAGGGAAAAAAGTAATCGTGATTTTAGGTGATATTAAACGCTTAGGGCAATTTGAAGAGAAGTATCATCGTGAAATTGGAACATTACTTGCTAAACAAACGGTTCATACCTTAGTGACAATTGGCAAAAAGGCAGAGTTTATCGCCAAACAAGCACAGCAAGACGGCACAATGGCGGAGGTACATTGCTTTAAAGACGCAAAGGATGTGCTTGAATTTTTGA
Organism: Lysinibacillus piscis; assembly: GCF_026012395.1. Lineage (GTDB taxonomy): Bacteria > Bacillota > Bacilli > Bacillales_A > Planococcaceae > Lysinibacillus > Lysinibacillus piscis. Next base: position 1,165,201 of record NZ_BRZA01000002.1, on the reverse strand, counting down.
AGCCAAAGCTCGATAAAGGAAGTATCGTGCTTGTCAAAGGTCCGATGTCTAGTCGTTCGATGATTGATTTTGCGAAAAGATTAAGGGCACAAGAATAGATGATGAGGCTATTCAGTTTTCTGAGTAGCCTTTTGTTGATGTAACGGATAGAAATTTCCAAACAAACGGCTAGCTATATATTTTTTAGGAGCAATTGAAATTTTTACATAACTAAACTCGTTATAGTAAGTGAAAGGGGGAGTTGACTTGGACGAACAAGCCGTTATTCAAGATGTGTTAGCAGGAAATAAGCAAGCGTATACACATATTATCGAACAGTATAAAAATCCACTCTATGCAACCATTTTACGCATGACAAGGCAACCACATCTTGCGCAGGATCTTGTACAGGAAGTATTCTTTAAAGTATATGAGCAGCTTGGTAAATATGAGGCAACAGGCTCATTTAAAAGCTGGCTATATCGCGTGGCTATCAATCATTGTTTAGATGAATTACGCAAGAAGCAGTACAAAATCCAAAATGAGCAATTCACAGAAGAGCAGCTCATTGAAGCTGAACATCCTGAAATTATTTATTTGAAAAGGGAAAAGGAGCGGCAATTGGAGCAGTTACTGAGCACATTGCCCGAACAGGAACGTATGATTTTATTGCTACGTTATAGCAATGAGCTATCATATGAAGAAATTAGTGAGCTCTTACATATTTCCTTGTCAGATGTACGCAATAAGCTACATCGCTCAAAGAAAAAGATGCGTGATGAAGTGCGAAAAGGAGGCGATTATGATGAATTGTCCAAGCGTGGATAAACTATCACAGTATGTGGACGAGTTACTGTCAGAAAATGAGCAATATACGATGAAAGCGCATATAGAGCATTGTCAGCAATGTCAGGAAATGATTACTTTATTTCAAGGGGAGTCACAATTTATAACAGACACACTGCAACAGCCTACATTACCAACTGATTTTAATGACCAAGTATTGGCACAATTAAAACCATATCAAAAGAAAAAGAGATTTTGGGCAAAAGGGCTTAGTATTGCAGCAGCTGCTATTTTGACGATAGGTATTGTTACCGCAGTTACACCAAGCTTTGCGCAGTTTGTTACCAGTTTATTTTCTACAGACAAGGTTGATCCGGGGTTGAATGAGGCAGAAAAACTAGGTTTCACAGAGCAAGTAGACTATTCTGTGACAGATAATGGCTATACATTGCAGGTAAAGGAAGTCATGGTCGATACAACCCGTATTGCTTTTACGTATAAATTGCTGGAAAATGGTCAGGAAAAATACCCATTAGATAATTGGGTATACCATAGTACAATGCAATTTGTATCAAAATCTGGAAAAGTGATAGATGGTCAGAATTTGATGCAATGGGTGCAATATATAGAGGGAGGAAGTGCGCTTGTTCAAATTGATACACCAAATGTGACCGAGGATGGTACATTAATTTGGAAAGTTCCTCAGATTAATGACAGGATGGGTAATTGGGAGCTAAAAATACCACTGTCCATTCAAAAGGCGTTTGCTGCATTGAAAAAAGTGGATTTACAGCATGTTGTATTGGAGCAAGGCAATGCTCGTGTAGCCTTTGACAGTGTGGAATACACACCGTCTGCCACAACAATCCATTATACGACAGCATATACAACACCATTTAAGGAAACGAAATTTTCTCCCTTTAGCTTTAGGTCACTAGGGTTAGATGTAGCCTATACAATTGAAGATGAACAAGGTAATGTCGTGCTATCCAACTATGTTCATCAAAATTGGTTGGGTAGTGAACGAGGGGGAGAGTTATCAGCAGATGGCCATACATTGGAAGAATCTCTTAGCTGGGAGCAGAGAGAGCGATTTAAACCAATTGATATACAGCAGCCAACACTTGTAGTAGCAGGCTTTGTCAAAGATAAAATGGTGGATGAGTCGATAACCTTCCATCCGAAAAAGCTAACAGAGCAAACACCGATTCATTATGATAATGAGTTAGTGAAGGTAGCCAAAATGGAGCTTGTGAAAGAGCTTGATTTGAGAAGAAAATGGCCGTTTATCAAGCAGAATAAGCATGTGGAACTAACGCTTGATTACAATGCTAGCAAGATTGCTGACGAATTTACGAATTGGGTACTAGAGGATGCGGAAGGAAAGTTATATGAAACGATGAGAAGCGGTGATACGTTTTATGTTTATGGACTTGATGATATCGATCAAACCTTTACATTGCATTTAACATCTGTAAAAACACTAGAAAAGCCTGAAAAACCAATACGTGTACCATTATATAAATAACGTATTCATCCCTATGACAAAATGTTCTGCTGTTATAGGGATGAATTTTTGTTTGAGATTTAATTATTTGTAATGCATCCGATATAAATGTTAAATATTATAAAAATAGGAGTGGTAGATAGTGAAAGTCATGGCTTATACGAATGCAGTGAATACCGTGCAAGGAAGGCATGTACAATCGAAGGAAGAAGAATTTTTGTCCGTAGCAAAAAAAGAGCAGGATGCTGTGACAATCGGACAGGAAGCACGCGCGTTATTCGATGCGCAAATTCAACTTCAAGATGCACCAGAAGAGATTGCTCAAAAAATAGCCTCTATGTTTAAAGATGGTGGAAAATTAAACTTTGTGGGAAGTGAAGAGCAGCTAGCAATTCGGACAGAACAGCAAGCAAGATTTGACGAGGCAATTGAGCATAATGTGTTAGCTAGCATCATTCCACATATCCAAACAAATGATAAGCTAGTCAACAGCTTAAAGGGAGCAAGCCAGCAAGTACATGATGCGACCTATTCTACAATCTCTAAAAACTTTTTAGTACGAAATATTGGTGAAATGACAGAGGAACAACGTCAAGCAATGATCTCACTTGGCTTAGAAAAAGCACAATTTATTGCAGATAACTATTTAAAGGGGCAACAGGCAAAGGATTACATGGAAGCGATGACAACGATTGCAAAATTTGCAGTCAATGGTGTGAAAAATGATGATGGTACAGTTTCCTATGCAATCGAGAAAGGTCCATTAGTAAATGCACCTGATACTTATATTCATATAGATGACCTAGTAAAAGAAGTCTCTCCTGAAAAATGGCAGAGCGTGCAAGCTAAACTAGCAGTAGCTACTGAAAAACAGGATGAGCAAGCTATTGCAGAGGCGTTCAAGGAATATCAACAACTAGCACAATCAATTTATACGAATCGATCACATCTTGTACAACAAAAAATAAAGGACTATAGTGATTGGCAACAAAATATTAAAAATACAGTGCTTCCCAAGTATTTTAGTCAGTTAGATAAAACATCGCTTAGTCATTTGATAGATGATATCAAGACAACAAATACATGGTTATCCAACGAATTTTTAGCAAAGGACTTAAAAGACTTCCAAAGATATTTGACTAGAACGCAGTGAAGTACTCACCACTTTATTTTGTGAAAAATATGCAACGAATCGGGGATAGATAATGACAACATTAGCAACAGAAAGACTATTATTACGACCATTAATGGCGGAAGATTCTGATAGGATTGAAGAGTTGGCAGGGGACTATGAGGTAGCTAAATCAACGTTAAATATTCCTCATCCATACCCAAAAGGCGCGGCGATACAGTTCATTGAAAGCATGTTAAATGCTGAGAAAAATAATACAATCATCATGTTTGCGATAATAGAGAAAGAATCGCAACTTTTAATTGGTTTGATTAACTTAAACTTATCTGCACCATATAGACGAGGAGAATTGGCGTATTGGATTGGAAAAGCCTATTGGGGAATTGGTTATGGAACAGAGGCTGCACAAGCATTGCTGACGTACGGCTTTCACCATCTTCAGCTAAATAAAATATTTGCAGCCTCCTTTACGGCTAATCCTGGTTCTTGGCGGGTAATGGAGAAAATAGGATTGAAATATGAAGGAACGTTAAAACAACATGTTGCTCGCTTTGGTCAATTTCATGATCTAGCATACTATGGCTTGTTAAAAGAAGAATTTGAAACAGTATGACCATACGTTTTATCTATATAACAAGTAGCTTGTTATATAGATTGTATAGGCTAGAAATTTAACTTCTGAAATAATGCCTTACGTGCTTCCATTTCAATTTTTTGATTACAGTCATCACATGAATATTTACCATCCCGATTTCGTTTATATTCTTGAAATTTCAGTGTACCTTCTAAAATTTTAAACTCTTGTTTGCAACAAAAACACTTCGCTAAATAGTAATACATGCTATCACCTCGTTATACTTATTTTATCATATTTGCGAAAAAAGTGTCATATAGAAAAGGCAACTTCCTACATGTGGAAGTTGCCTTTTTGTATGATTAAAATACACGCTTAGCCGTAATAAAATGCTTATCATAATAATCTGCGAGCAGTACTCTTGTAATAACACCACTTGAGCTAGGGATAACTAGACGGTGTTCACCAGCATAAATAGCAGCGAGTGCAGGTGTTTTTGAACCGACTGTACTATTAAAGAACACTAAATCGCCTTTTTGTAAATTTGCACGTGATACGGTTGTGCCAAGATTCATTTGTTCTTTCAATGTTGTAGCCCCTAGTTTTACCCCACTTTGACGATAGACAAAATCGATAAAATCAGATGCCGTGAAGCGAAGTTTTTGCTCATTTGTCACCGTGCTTACTGTTGCTATATTTTTATAAGTATAGGCATTTTCTACAATTTTATCTCCTTTTGTAGCGGAGCTTGCTGGTAGTAAAGATGGCAATACGCGACGTGCTGCAACGTAATTATCTTTATAGTAGGCTTTGCCATCTAAGTCTGAAATAATAATATTTTGCTTAGAATCTGCCATATGGATGATTTTATTATCCCCAATATACATGCCCACATGATCAGGGTCTGTACCTGTTTTTTTACTTTTAAAAAAGACTAAATCGCCTTTTTGTAGTTGTGTACGTGCAACAGCTGTACCTTGTTGTATCATATAATCCTCATTATAGGTTGCTAAATCTACGCCATTTTGTTCGAACACATACATTAAAAAGGACGCACAGGAAAATTTATATGGATAGGTTGGTTTGTATTCGGTATTACTATACTTTGCTTGACCGATTAAGCCTTTCGCTGTTTGAATTAATTGTTCTGCCTTGGCATTAACTGCTTGTGCATTCGCTACACTTGCTGCCTCTGCTTGAATAGGCTGTGTCAGTGGCTGGGCAATACCGATGCCAGATAGACCGATAGACAGTGCTAATGTAGTTGTTAGAAATCGTTTTTTCATTATTGGTTACCTCCATGTCGATTGGTTACAGGAATAATCGTAGCATGGAAGTACCCAAGTCGAATGCGGTAAATGTTACCATAAGGAAAAAGGTATCGCTGTATTGCTTGTGTGGCAAGGCTCCAGCGTTTAAATTTACAGTTTCATGACAAATGTTGCAATTATGTCTTTTTCTGAAAGGCAGTGAGGTACAAAATCATTCCTAAAATGAATAAAGTACCGATGAACTGCCAGCCACCAAAGGAAATTTTCAGCCATAATACACTTGTAACAACAGCTGTTAACGGCTCTAAGCTACCAAGTAAGCTTGTTTCTTTTGGCGATAAATGTTGGAGGCTAGCAATGTAAAACCAAAATGCTAGCATTGTACCAAAAATAATAATAAACGCAAAATACAGAAAAGTAGATATTTCCCACTGTGTCAATTGAACAGTCCAAGGTGGATGGATAAAACTCATAACGATACCGCCAATGAGCATGGACCAGCCTACGACAAGCAGTGAATGGAATTGCTGTAACAAAGGGACAGCATATAGTGTATAAAAGGCAGCTGTCACTCCTGATAAAATCCCCCAAACAACAGCAGGTATTGGTACGGCTAAGGAGGTTAAAGAACCGTTTGTTAGTAATAAAAATGTGCCCACGAGTGTGAGGGTAACAGCAATGCCATCCTGTCTTGTAATCACACTATGCTTGGTGATGAAATAGTACGCCATAATAAACAGTGGTGATAAGTATTGTAGTAATGTAGCAATCGCTGAATTACCAATAGCAATGGATGCCATATAGGTGTATTGCACAGCGAGCATACCAAAAATACTAAAAATAATTTGGCGAAAGGCACTGTTTTTAGACTGCCATATAATAAAAATAGATTGTGTGCGATAGGTTATTTTATAGACAAGCAACAATAAAATCCCTGCTAATAATAAACGACTGGAGACGAGCCAGCCGACGTCAATGGATGTGTGTTGAAATAGCTTTTGTGCTACTGTTCCACCGATACCCCAAAAACTAGCTCCTAAAATAACAAGTGCCAAACCACGCAGACGATTTTGCTGGAAGGATTGCTTCATAAGCTAACATCTCCTAAACTATCAATATAAGGTGATTATAATGAAAGAATACAAAGGGAAATAGCATTTTATCATGCATATTTATCAAAATATTGAGGTGTTGATTGGCGTGGTATTCACATATATTCAATTGGCAAAGGATTTACAAGAACTCACGATACATGGTTCAAAGGCATTCCCAGTAGCATTGTATGAGCGTGTTATGCACCTAGAGCGCTTTGATTTTGTGCCACTGCATTGGCATAAGGAGCTGCAATTTGTCTATATAAAAAGTGGGTGTGTACAGTACCGAGTGGGGGCAGAGCTGCTGATTTTAGAGGAGGGCGAGGGCTTATTTATTAATACATCAATTTTACATGAAGCAAAGCCATATCAAATGGCCCAGGCAACGACCTATTGTATCAATGTGGATACAACGTTACTTGCAGGCTATCAAGGTAGTGTGTTGGCAGAAAAATATGTACGTCCTTATGTAGAAGGGAATGTTGTACCATATATTCAATTGGCGGGAAAGGAGGCGAAGCGTATTGAGGAAGTAGCCAAACAGCTAGAGCAACAAGCCGATTTTTTTGAGCTACGTGTTTGGCAAGATTTACTGGGGCTTTGGCAAACATTATTGGCAACAGCTATGTTAAAGGTAACAATGGAGCCTTCTGTACAAGTGGTACAACAGGAGCGAGCAAAGGAAATGTTAGATTATATACATGCACATTATCAAGAAAAAATGACATTAGAGCAATTAGCGGCACATGTTTTTTTAAGTCGTGCGGAATGTAGTCGCTTTTTTAAGAAAGTAGTAGGTGTTACACCATTTACATATTTATTGCACTATCGTCTGCATACAAGTATGACATTATTAAAAAATAGTGAGGAGTCTATTACAGCGATTGCTAGTGTGACAGGCTTTAGTACAGTGAGCTATTACATTGAGAAATTTAAGGCATATACAGGCTATTCTCCTTCTGCTTATCGAAAGAGATTTTTGTGATTAGGGCGTGTCTGAAACCTACAAAGTTGGGCGCTATATACACTCAATCTCAATTTTACAAGCATCAATTTTGTACAAAAACCCCTGCCAAAAGTAACGTTTCGCCCGATTAACGGATGAATTCGCCCAATTATTCATGAAATAACAAATTTTCAGACATGCCCTAGGTTTGGAGCATTTTATTTTTAAATTTTTAACCTTATTTTAACCTTGAATGTATATAGTCATCTGTATAGGGAGGTGCTGATAGATGGAGGAGCAGGTTATTGTACAAACATATCCTGAATGGCGTTTACAAAGATTGTATTTAGAAAAAAGGAATAATCGTATGTTAGTGAAAAGTCTTTATCACAATTCACCTGAACATCGGGCAAAGTTGCAATATGAATTTTCTTTATTTTCGCAAAAGGCGAATCCATGGTTACTGAAGCTGATTGCGATGGATTATATAGACGAGCAGTATAGCATTATTTATGAAAATTTCGATGGGATTTCACTGACGGATTTTGCTCATCAGCATTTGACCATTCATCAATTTTTACAAATTGCGTTGGAATTGGTGAATAGCTGCATTCATTTACATCAAAGCCAAATGCTTTTTTTGGCATTCAATTCTTCACAAATTTTGATTCATCCTGCATCGTGTAAGCTCAAATTAATCAGTTCTCATATGAGCTCACCTTATGATGTGGAGACAGCGATTGTTATGGATACATTACAGCCAGACAATCCACAGCTAGCCTATTATGCACCTGAGCAAACAGGACGTTTAAATATTACGGTAGATTATCGGACAGATTTGTATGCGCTTGGTGTGATTTTCTATGAGCTCATCTGTGGTCAATTACCATTTGCAACAGACGATACAGCCGATTTACTATATGCGATTTTAACGAAAAAACCAGCACCATTAACGACGATACCTACCGTTGTGTGGAAGGTAATAGAAAAGTTACTAGCTAAAAGCCCCGATGCTCGCTATCAAAGTGCTGTCGGCTTAAAAGAGGATTTATTACTCATTCAGCAAAAATTAATGACAGATGAACCATTGGCAGATTTTCTATTAGGCACGGAAGATATTTCGCTACAGCCGACCTTATCAACTAAATTGTATGGGCGACAGCCGCAGATTGAGCAGTTGGTACAACACTTCCAGCGAGTAGTAGATGGACATAAAATGTTTTTAGTGATTACAGGGAATGCGGGACTTGGAAAATCACAGCTTGCTTATGAGATAAAAGGTGAAGTCGCAGCGGTGAAAGGCTATTTTATCGAAACGAGGTACAATCAATTACAGCTTGAAAATGACATGATGCTTGTTATTCAACCATTGCGAGAATTATTGAAACAAGTGTATATAGAAGGTGAAAGGTCGGTCAAACAATGGTGTTCTTTATGTGAGGAAGTGCAATTATATGTCACAAAGCAATTAGTGGAACTTTTGCCAGAGCTAACGTGGTTTTATGATGCAGGAGACACTTTACCAAGTATTTCTTATGAAGATACGAAGCAATTGCAAGTGTATATGTCGATGTCAATTCAAAAAATATTACAGACCTTTTCTATAAGAAAAACACCGATTGTCTGGTTGATTGATAATTTACATTGGGCAGAGCCGAGTGCATTAAAGTTCGTTACAGAAATTTATGAACAGCATCGTACAGGCTATTTTATGGTATTAGCGACATCACGTATGACAGGGAAAGAAGTGACATTACCAGCCCATCAACGAATAGATTTACCATTGTTACAGGAAGCAGATATTGAACTTTGGCTACAAGAGTCCTTACATATGAGGTCGCAAACCGTACAGGAGCTTGCACAACACCTTTTGAATATGACACAAGGTAATCCATTATTTATAAAGGAAGTGTTTCGAGCGTCTCAACAAGATCAAACCATTTATTTTGATGTGGAAATGAAGGAATGGCAATTTAATTTGAAGCAATTTAATCAATCCTTTTTATCAGGTGAAATCGTCACGTTTTTAGAAAATCGTCTAGCAAATATTGACCAAGAAGCGTTAAAGGTGTTGCAGATGGCTGCTTGTTTTGATCGACAATTTACATTTGGGCAATTTCGGCAGCTCGTGTCTTTATCAGATGCGAAACTGTTGAATTTGCTGGATATACTGGTCATACAGGGCTTTTTAATTCCGCTAGATAGTCAATTTAAATGGGCTAGTCAGCTAGAACAAGAGGCGACCACGTATATTTACTCTTTGCCATTTCAATTTGTGCATGACCGCATTCAGCAAATCGCCTATGAGGGGTTAGCGACAGATGAGCGCTTGCGATGTCATTATCGCATTGGTCAATTATTTAGTGCGGATTTAGCCAATCACCATCAACTAAATGACGCAGTGAAGCATTTTAATTATAGTATTTCATTGCTCAATCTAGAGGAAAAACAGCAGCTCGCTCTTTGGAATTATGAGCTTGGTGTGAATGCAAAGCGGGGTGGTTTTTTTGAAAATGCACTTTACTTTTTAACGATGAGTTTATCGTTATTGCCTGTGGACCATTGGCAGACAATGCGAGAACAAGCAATGGCTATTTATGCGAATTTAGGGGAATGTGAATGTCTTGTAGGGCAGTATGAGCTAGCGGATGGTCATTTAGCAGAGGCTTTACTACATGCCCACACATTGTTAGAACAGCTCGAAATTTATCATTTAAAAACATTGCTTTATATGGAATCAGATAGTCCGACGATTGGGATTGAGGCAGGATTAGCTGGATTTGCTGCGGCGAATATGGCGATTGCTGAAAACCCTTCTAAAATGCACGTTTTCAAGGAATATGTCCAATTAAAAATGGCATTACGTCATCAAACGGATGAAACATTAGTTATGTCAGCACCTATTCAACAGGCAGAAATAGAGAAGGTTATTCAAATTGCGATTAATATGGCTGCTAATACGATTCGCTTAAATCCGAATTTAACAGGCTTATTATTGATGCGTGCCTTTCGTTTGCAACTTGCCTACGGTGGTGGCACGAAAACAGGCATTATTTTTAGTAATTATGCCATGTTGTTAAATGCAGGATTTGGGGATATCAAACAAGCTACTCGCTTTGGGAAGCTAGCTATTGAGGCGGCAGAACAGCAGGATAATCGAATGACAAAGGGACATGTTTACTATGTTTATGGCTTATTTATTTGCCATTGGACGAACACATATGAGACAAGTATCTATTATATGAGCAATGCCCAAAAGTATTGTATAGAGGTTGGACTCTATTTGATTGTGACGACCGCATCTTGTTTTATCGTAGTAGCACAAATTCTTCGAGGAGCGACACTTGCCGATATCCAGCAGGAAATTATACAGCAGCAAAACCATTTTTCGACGAATGCCAGTGCGTTAACCATTGATTTTTTAGCAGAAATGGCTTTATGGATGGACGTTCTTCAAGAACCGACACATCCTATCGATTGGGCATGTCCGATTACAACACAAGATCAGCCGATTATTCATATGATGCACTATGCCATTCGATTACAGATGTCATTTTTACTTGGCGATGAACAACAAGGTGTAGCGATTTTATCGGTGCTCAAGCAGATTGACAAGGAAGTATTCACGCTCCCTGTGACGACGCTGTACTATGTATATCGGGCATTATGGCAGTTTGAGTGGTTACGGCACAAAAAGGATACACAGCTATTAGCCGATATTCGCCATAGTTTACGTCAATTGAGGAAATGGGCACATTTTGCACCACATAATTATGAGCATTTGTATACATTGTTATTAGCAGAAAAATATAGGTGGAAAAAATTGTATCATCAAGCAGCACTTCACTATGATCGAGCGATTCAATTAGCAACATTACGTGGTTTTACACAAGATGTAGCGGTTGCTAATGAGCGTGCAGCGAACTATTACAAAACTTGTGGTGATGAGCAAAAGGCACAATACTACAGCAAGCAGGCGATTATGTACATGCGGGCATGGGGAGCAGAAACGGTCGCAAAGCGATGGGAGCAATTGTACAAGCATATACAAATACCAAGCAAACAGACACAGCTAAGTGCCTATACGACATTTGAGATGTTAACGGTTATAGAAACAACGCAATCATTGGCAAAGGAAATCCGAATGGAGGATTTACTACGCAATATTTTATTTTCATTGCTAAAACATGCAACAGCGAATATCGGTTACTTTATTCATAAACAACAGCAGGAGCTGATGGTGCTAGCATTGGCAAAAGCAGATAATCGGCAATTTTCACTCTATCATCGACAACCAATTGGGCAATTCGGTGAGAATATGCAGTCAGTTGTTCGCTATGTATGGCAAAGTGGTGAACCGTTAATTATTCATAATGCCCAAGAGCCAAATGCCTTGTTCCACGAGGCTTCCACAGCAAAGTCGATCCTTTGCTTGCCCATCCATCATAAGGATGACATCATTGCCATGCTTTATTTAGAAAACACATTGACGACCAATGCTTTTCAGGAAACACAAGTTGATTTACTGAAAATGATTGCGACCCAGATTGCTGTCTCGATTGAAAATGCGATGATGTACGAGGAGTTGGAGCAGCGTGTCCAAGCACGTACAAAGGAATTGGATGAGATGAATCAGCATTTAAAAATGGTCAATGAACGTTTAGCCAAAAATGAGTTAGAGCGTAAAAAGCTGTTGCATAGTATTTCACATGAGCTGCGGTCGCCTATTACTTCTACATTAGGCTATATCGATTTAATATTGGATGGTGTAATTGTTGAAGCAGATGAAAAGGCGAAATATTTGACGAGAAGTAGAGAGAGATTGTTGGCATTAAATTTATTAATTCAAGATTTATTCGATTTAGCTAATTTAGAGGCGGGGCGAGCTGATTATCAATTTACCTCTGTGAAGGCTTATGAGCTCTTTTCGCAAGTAGAATATCGCTATGAACATGAGATGCAACAGCGTGGCTTAAGCTATCGTGCTCATTTTTATGGCAATGAGGAGGCTCGTTTACTACTCGACCGTACACGTATCCAGCAAGTGATTGATAATATGATGCAAAACGCCATGAAATATACAAACGCAGGTACGATTGAATTGCTGATGTATGTGAAGGACCAGCAATTTACGTGTACCATTCAAGATAGTGGGATTGGCATTCCAGTAAATGATCTTCCATTTGTCTTTGATAGTTACTACCGTGCATCGAATGTAGACAAACAGGAATCACATGGCATTGGTTTAGCAATCTGCAAAGAAATTGTGAAACAGCATCATGGGCATATACACGTAGAAAGTGTGGAAAATGAGGGCTCCATCTTCCATTTTACATTGCCTATTGTACAAGAAAAATGACTGCTTTTAGAGGGAATGGTATCGTCATTCTCTCTGAAAGCAGTCTTATTTAATATGAAATTGATAACCAAAGCCTCTTACAGTTTGGATATATTGTGGTGTGGACGGTGTATCCTCAATTTTACGTCGTAATGTACTAATATGTACTGAAACGGTTTTTGAATCGGCAATCCCATCATAGCCCCATACATGGTCAATGAGTTGCTCCACACTCACGATTTTATTGGCATGCTCAATCAAAAAGAATAGCAATTTTCGTTCTTTTGTAAATAAGCTAATTGGCTCCCCATTTTTGTAGACCATTTTTTCATCTATATGAATTTTTAAATGTTCTAATTCGAGAATGTTGCTAGGCTGTGTAGGTGCTTTTCTTTTTAAATGTGCCTGTACACGTGCGACTAACTCTTTCGGAATAAAAGGCTTTGTGACATAATCATCTGCACCAACAGCAAAACCTTCTAATTTTTGATCGATTAAATGATTGACCGTCACAAAAATAATAATAGCGTCAGATTGCTCACGAATTTTTTTTGCTAGTGCAAAGCCATTGCCATCAGGTAAATTGACATCCAGTAAAATTAAATCAGGCTGTTGTTGAAGAAAGTTTTGCCAACCCTCTTGAAAAGTAGTTGCCTTTATCACAGTATAGTGAGCGCTTGCCATGGAAAGGGATAGTACTTCCATAATGTCGATATCATCTTCTACGATTAAAATTTTTTCATGCATAACATAGTCCTCCCACTATTAAATATACCGTTTTTAGTATAGGAAGTGAATGAAAATTCATAGAAATTTGAAATTTACAAATGGTGCCTTTTTGTGTTAACTTATTTTTATTGAAGGTTAACTAAAAGAGGGGGATGCACAATGGATTGGTTGCAACTAGCGAATGAGGTCGTGGAAGGTAAGGTAATTAGTGATGTAGAGGCATTGGCCATCATAAATAGTGAAGATGATGAGTTATTAGCATTGATGAATGGGGCTTTTGCTATTCGCCGACATTACTATGGTAAAAAAGTGAAGCTCAATATGATTATGAATGCGAAAAGTGGTTATTGCCCAGAGGATTGCGGCTATTGCTCACAATCCTCCAAATCGACTGCACCTATCGACAAATATCCGTTCATTACGAAGGAGGAAATTTTAGCAGGAGCAAAGCGTGCTTTTGACAATAAAATTGGGACATACTGTATCGTTGCTAGTGGACGAGGGCCTACAAGGAAGGATGTCCATGTGGTAAGTGAGGCAGTAGCTGAAATTAAAGAGAAATATGGTTTAAAGGTATGTGCCTGTTTAGGTTTGTTAAAGGAGGAGCAGGCACAGCAGTTAAAAGAAGCAGGTGTAGATCGTTATAATCATAATTTGAATACTTCAGCGCGTCATCATTCATTCATCACAACAACGCATACATATGAGGATCGGTTGCAGACGGTCGATATTGTGAAAAAGCATGGGCTTTCACCATGTTCAGGTGCGATTATTGGCATGAAAGAAACAAAAGAGGACGTTGTGCAAATGGCACGTGCGCTTTATCAATTGGACGCAGATTCGATTCCTGTAAATTTTTTACATGCTATTGATGGGACGAAACTGGCAGGAACAAGGGAATTAAATCCACGCTATTGCTTGAAGGTTCTTGCTTTATTTCGTTATATGAATCCGACAAAGGAAATTCGCATTTCAGGTGGTCGTGAAGTCAATCTTGGGTCGCTTCAGCCACTTGGTTTATATGCAGCAAATAGTATTTTTGTTGGTGATTACTTAACAACAGCAGGGCAGGAAGTAAACAGCGACTATCGTATGCTAGAGGATTTAGGATTTGAAATCGAATTAACAAAGCAACAAGAAGCGGTGTGTTCCTCCTAACTAAAAAGCCTGAACAACGCACATATTGCAGTGATTGTTCAGGCTTTTTAAACGGATTATAAAATGCTAGCTAGACGTTGAATACCTTCACGAATAACTTCTGGTGTGGCATTTGTATAGTTTAGACGCAGTGTATTGACATTTGTTTTATTTGTGTAGAATGGGTCACCAGGTACGAAGGCAACCTTTTGTTCCATTGCTTGATGGAATACTTCTAATGCAGATGCACCATTATTCAATGTAGCCCAAATAAACATTCCACCATCAGGCTTTGTATAGTCCACATGTGCAGGGAAAAACGCTGCCATAGCATCAAGCATTGTTTGTGATTGCTCTTTATAGAGACCGATAATTTTTTGGACATGCTCCATATAGTCATTATTCGCTAAATAATCGTAAATAACATATTGTGCAAAAATATTTGTGTGTAAATCAGAGGCTTGCTTTGCTGTTTCAATATACTGCATTAGTTCTTTATTTTTAGTAATTAGAAAGCCAAGGCGCATACCAGGTGTTACTGTTTTCGAGAAAGAGCCAAGCAACACGCTGTTAGCTAGTTTACCTGCACCGATATAGGGCAATGCTTCACCTTGAAAGCGAAGCTCACCATATGGATCATCTTCAATCAATACCACATCATATTTTGCTACAATCTCACAAATTTGTTCTCGTTTTTCTTTTGAATAGGTTAGACCTGTAGGGTTTTGGAAATTTGGTACAGTATAAACACATTTCACATTGGGTTGCTGTAGTGCTTGTTCTAATTCCTCTAAATTGAGTCCGTCATTTTCGAGTGTTACACCATGGAAAGTAGGCTCACTTAATGTGAAGGCTTGAATAGCCCCTAAATAGCCAGGCTCTTCAATAATAATGCCATCATCTTTATTAATCAGTACTTTTCCAAGCAATTCAAGTGCTTGCTGTGAGCCTGTCGTAATAAAGACATCATCTGCTTGAATATCGAGTCCATGTAAACGTTGATATTTCGCTGCGATATATTCTCGTAAAGGGGCATAACCTTGTGTGGATGAATATTGAAATAAGCGACTACCATTTGTTGTAATGGCATGGTCAATGGATGTTTTCAGCGCATCGATTGGAAATGAAATTGGATTTGGTAATCCCCCAGCAAAGGAAATGACATCTTCTGCATCTGTTACTTTCAAAATATTTCGAATAAATGAAGAGGGGGTTTTTAAAATTCTGTCTGAATATTGCATAAGCTATCGTTCCTTTTTTCTGAGTTTTTCAAAAATTATAGCATTATTATTGTCGGCATACAATATCAACCTAGTAGATGGTACGATTAATATGTTAAAAAACTATTCAAAAAACGAACGTATGTTTATAATAGAAGGAAAAGACGAGGTGAGGGAAATGGCACACATGGGACGTATTATTTTTCATATTGATATGAATAGCTTTTATGCTTCTGTTGAACAAGCCCATGACCCATCTTTGAAAGGGAAACCATTAGCGATTGCAGGAAACCCAAAGGAGCGAAGAGGTATTTTAGTAACATGTTCTTATGAAGCGAGAGCACATGGCATTTATACGACAATGACGGTTCATGAAGCCCTCAGAAAATGCCCAGAATTATTATTATTGCCACCAGATTTCCCGAAATATCGAGAAGCGTCAAAAAAAATGTTTACCATTTTACGTAGTTATACAGATTTAGTAGAGCCTGTATCGATTGATGAAGGTTACATGGATGTGACGCTGCTATGTCAGGAGCAGCATGCGCTAACCATTGCCAAGGAAATACAGAGTCGTATATTACAGGAGCTTGATTTGCCTTGCTCGATTGGTATTGCACCGAATAAATTTTTAGCAAAAACGGCATCTGATATGAAAAAACCGATGGGCATTACAGTATTGCGCATTCGTGATGTAGCACATATGCTATGGCCACGTGAGGTCATTACCATGCATGGCATCGGTGCGAGCACGGCTAAAAAATTGAATGCACAAGGTATTTTAACGATTGGAGATTTAGCGCAGGCAGATGATTATAAGCTTAAGCAACTTTTAGGGAAAAATGGAGAGCGGTTGCGTGCAAGAGCGAATGGAATGGATGAGCGAGTTGTAGATCCTAATGCCATCTTTGATACAAAAAGCGTTGGCAATTCGACTACATTACCAGAGGATATAGCTGATATACGTCAGTTACAAAAGGTGATGAAGGGGCTATGTAAAAAGGTAGCGGAGCGTTTAGAGGCGAAGCGGTTGGCAGGCTTTACGGTCAGCATTCAAATTCGTGATGCCAACTGGCAAAATCATAGTCGCTCGAAAACCGTATCCAATGCGATGTATCAAGCAGAAGATATTTTGGCTATAGCATTTGCATTATTGGAGAGACATTGGGATGAAACACCTGTTAGATTATTAGGTGTTACGGTGTCGAATGTGACGGATCGTAAAGAATATTCACAGCAATTATCCATTTTTAATTTTGAGGAACATAGTAAGGATGAGCCGATATTAAAGGTAGTTGATGAAATTGAAGAGCGTTTCGGAAAAGGCGCTATTACACGTGGTGTCGATATCGGTAAACGACCATCCTATCAGTCACAAACAAGCTTTAGTAAGGATTTTTTGGATGACCATGATGTATAACAGGGGGGAACAATATGGAGTATAAAGAATACGGTACAGCACAGCCAACTATCATCTTATTTCTTCATGGTGGAGGGGTAGGTGGATGGATGTGGGATAAGCAAGTTCGCTATTTCTCTCACTATCATTGTATTGTCCCGACTTTAACAGATGGGGTGACTACATTTTCCATTGAAGCCTGTGCAATGACATTAGCGCAATTATTAACTGAAAAGGCACAAGGCAAAAAAGTGGTTGTTATTGGCTTTTCTTTAGGGGCGCAAATAGCTATCAAGCTGATGAGTATCAGACCTCACAGTATTGATTATGCCATCTTGAATAGTGCATTGGTCATACCATCACCTTTGATGGTGCGGATGATTCGCCCAATGCTTCGCTTGACATTTCCTTTAATTAAAAATCAAACTTTTGCTAGATTACAGGCGAAAACATTATATATAGGTGCCGATTATTTTCCACAATATTATGAGGATAGTCAAAAAATAACCGCAGCCACATTAACGGCAATACTACAGGAAAATATGTCATTTACTATTCCTGAAAATTTCTCGACAGTCACAAGTAAACTATTGGTAACTGTTGGGGCGAAGGAGAAAGGAGTTATGAAAAATTCGGCAAAACATCTTGTCCAAAGTCACCCTAATAGCCAAGGCGTAATTTTACCTAATATCGGGCATGGTATTTCTCTAGCACAGCCAGCCATTTTTAATCAATTTGTAGCGGATTGGCTGCAAACAGGACAATTGCCAGTGGGAGAGGTGATTGGTCAGTAGGGGGAAGTTGTGAAGGTTTTCCTAGACAATATCACTGTTAATGTACTGACTGAAATCCACACTTCTGCTAAAATATCATTTTCCTTTATTTGTGTAAGTAGAGTTTTTCTGAAAATAAAAGTACTTTGTCTATAATGATAGCTATACACAGCAAAAGAATAGGACACTTATTCATCCTATTCTTTTACTACATTATTCATTTTGAAATTTCGGTAGATAAATCATCGCCTTAAATAAATCACCATCTACTTGCACTAAGAACTTTCCATGCTGGATATGAATAAGGCTTTCCGCAATTGACAATCCTAATCCACTACCTTGACTTGATCTAGATTCATCCCCACGTTTAAAGCGTTCCATTAGTTCATCGACTGAAATATTTAATTCATAGGCTGAAATATTTTTAAATGTTACGAGTATTTCATGCCCTAAATCTTCCACATTAATATAGACCCTTGATGCAGGCTGGGCGTATTTAAAAATATTTGAGAATAAGTTTTCAATAGCGCGCCATAGAAGCTTGCCATCAGCCTTCATATATATTTTTTCTGTTGGATAGGCTAATTTAAAATCTAATGAGGATGCTTCAATTTGTTCATCCATTTCACCTATACCTTGTGTTAGTAAGGATACGATGTCAATTCGTTCTAGCTGTACAGGCATACTTCCACTGGATGCTTTAGCAGCTTCAAATAAATCATCAGTTAAGAGTTTTAGTCTTTTCGATTTTTGATCCAACACATCTACATATTCAGCAATAATTTCAGGGTCATGTTCTATTTTTAATAAATCGACATACGTAATGATAGATGTTAAAGGTGTTCTAATATCATGCGAAACATTCGTAATGAGCTCTGTTTTTAAACGCTCACTCTTGATTTCACTATCCACCGACTTTTTTAACCCGTCTGTAATACGATTAATATTCGCTGCAAGTCGGCTAAACTCGCCTTTTCCATCTACGTCAATGCGATGATGAAGATCGCCATTCTTAATTTGCTCTACACCTTCTTTAATGCGGTTAAATGACTTCACCTTTTTCAGCGCAAACCAAGCAGCTAAACCTATCGTAATGGGAAACATGAAAAACGTCGCCGCAACGACTACTGGATAGCCAATGACAAGGAGCACGATTTTCACACCGGTACTGCCACTATCAAATACATTTTTTACAAAAAGAAAAACCTTTTTGAATAGTTGATAGAGGAGTGTATGCTGAAGAAATGATCTGTTTTTGATATGTTTGACGAGCGATAAAATCATCAGTAAGGTAATAAGCAAAATAGGTACAGCGAGAAGTATATACGTACCATGCAACACTTCAACAATCATGGCGAACCACATCGATAGTAAACAAACGATGATGGCAATATTGACATCATTATATAGTTTGTCCATGACATGCAAATGAATTTCTTGATCTTTGAAGGACGTTTTGCCAATCACAATCATCAAATAAACAAAACAGACAATAAATCCTGCTAAAAATAGAAAGAATTCATTAAGAAGATTTTTGGCAATCGCTTTATCTGCCTCCCATTCTGACATTTTTTGTTGTAAGAAGGAGTCTTTAAATGCTACATAAAGGATGTCTGTTTGTGGATTCAACGTTTCGACTTCACTTGTAAAGTAATTCAAATATTGACTTTCTTGCATTTCAGTTGGACGCAATTTTGGTTGATAATCCTCAAATAGCATATAGGCATTAAAGGATTCAAATTGCTCTTTCTTATTGAAGTCACTATTAGAGAATACATGTTCACCATCACTCGCATAAAACACGATACCTTCATATGCTTCTAATGTACTGCGTAACCGATAAAATTCTCTTACTTGTTCTTGTTTGCGTTTATCTTCTTGAAGATTGATGTCGTTTGCATACTCTTTTTGATAAATACGTTTATTTTCTAATTCATCTAAACTTTCATTGTATTGATAGGAATAACGAAAATCATTATATAAACTTTCCTCGATTTCTCTACGATCTTCTTCTGTTAATGTTTTACCACTTAAAATATATTCTTCACTTTTGTATTTTCCAATTAATTGCGTTAAGGCAACGATAGGGCTGTAGCTTTCATCAGCGAATGCGCGACTTTCAAAATAATTATCTTGTGTGATACTACTAAAATGAATCTCTTTAAATTCCATATCGATTATGACTTTTGTGATGCCTGTTAAACAAACAACAGCAATGAGAAAGACCACCAACTTTGTAATGAGTGCATGACTAATATTTTTCAATTTTATACCCAACCCCCCATACCACTTTTAAATACTTTGGCTCTTTTGGATTAATTTCAATTTTTTCTCGAATTTTTCGAATATGAACCGCAACCGTATTTTCTGGATTAATGGCATGTTCATTCCATACCTTTTCATAAATCTCTTCGATTGTGAATACTCTTCCGGCATTTGCTGTCAGAAGTCGTACAATTTTATACTGTACTGGTGTCAAGTGAACCTCTTTTTTATCAACGGTAATGATTCTCTTTTCATCATCAAGCATCAGTCCACCTGTTTGAAATACATAACTGCTCACTTCTAGATTCTTAAATGTTGTATACCGTCTTAGCTGGGATTTCACTCTAGCCACAAGCTCTAATGGATTAAACGGCTTGGCCATATAATCATCTGCTCCGATATTTAATCCGAGTATTTTGTCATAATCCTCTGACTTAGCAGAAAGCATAATGACTGGAATCATATTATCTTGTCGAATTTTCATCGTTGCTGTAATGCCATCCATTTTTGGCATCATAATGTCCATAATGATGAGATGTATCACATGCTCTTGTATAAGGTCAATCGCCTCTATACCATTGTAGGCCTTAAATACTTGATATCCTTCATTTTCTAGATAGACGCTAATCGCTCTGACAATTTCCTTATCATCATCACAAATCAAAATGTTCAACTACATTCACTCCTTCATTTCTTTCAACTTATATGCTCCCTCCTGTAGGATTCGTATAACGATATAATACTAATTAAATCTTAACAAACATACACATCAATTCTTAAGATTTTCTTAGTGTTTTGCGATGTACATGCATATTGCCGAATAGACGATGCTGTTTTTGCTTCAATTAGACAAGTTCAATGTTCAAGATAAGGATTCCTCTATTTCAATCGAAGGGATAAAGGGGGATGGAGGTATGATTTTTGATGTTGAGAAATTGATATATCGATCAAATGCAGGTTGTGAATGGAGAAAATAAGTGATTGATACAATAAATATATTTTGAGCGTCAGTCTAAATAGTATTTTCCTTTTAGAATTGACGGAAAATTTAAATATTTAACTTGCTTTTTTTCAAAGAAAGATATATGATGAAAATCAAATATAATTTAGGCACACCATTAAATGGTATTCTAATAAAAATGTTTGTTAGAGTGCTATTTGTGTTTGCTTTACAGATGGAATGGTTTATTAGTAGGAACTGCTAATTCATTACTCCACTACAAGGTCTTTTTATGAGACGTCTTGTGGTGGAGTTTTTTTGTATAAATTTTCTTCCCTACTAATACATCATGAAGAAATGTCTTGGCGAAGTTCTACATTATTTTATCATCATTATTTCATATGTAGTGATGAGTGCCTTTGAAGCAGGTTTTTCTTTTAGTAGTGTTTTAGACATTAGAATTTATCGCAGCACTCGGGAAATTGACTTGAAATTGTTCCTACTACCGAATTTTAGAAGGATGCCACAAGTTTTAAAGGATATATTACAAGGTGTTTGACCATTGGGAACGATAGCAGTTCTGTTTGATGCCATCGGGTTTCCGTACGATACGAGCAACTGCTATTAAAAAAGATGGGAGAGATGCGTAATGAAGGATGTTATTTTAAATAAATCCGCGACTATCGAGCTTTGTTTGAAACAAATTCATGAGATATATCAGGGGAATATTGGGAATTTAGCTGATTGTACGAAGCAAGATAGTATTATTTTAACTATTCAATGTGCTTGTGAGGCGAGTATTCACTTAGCTATGTATATTGTGAGTGAGCAGCAGTTAGGTATACCAAAAGCAAGTCGTGATGGCTTTAAGTTATTACAAGAGGCAGGGGTAATGGAAGAGAATTTAGCACAGGCAATGATGAATATGATCGGTTTTCGACATTACTATCAAGCATTAGAACTTGATATTTTAGAAATAATTTTAGATAAACATATGGAGAATTTTAAAGCGTTTATCAAAGCTATTTTGCAGTTTGAAGAGACAAGAGAATGGCGTAAACAGCAAGCAAGGTTGTGACAATAAAAACAAGAAGGTCTGTTTATCTTCGTTCAGCCAATGGTTTTTGTATCGAAAGTGAAGCATCAAATACAGAGATCCCTTCCTCAGTGTGCCATGTTTATATGCAAAAGTGTAAGTGAAATATAGCGACACAACAGGGAGGGGATGAATGCCATTTTACTTTCTTCAGTGGGTGTCTCAAATGCCCACTCAAGATAAAGCCTCAATGGATTTGGTAATGTACTTTCTGAGTGAACTCGGAAAATCTGAACGCAATTAGGCTGAGGTGTCACAACCATTTGTTACGATACGTGACTTAGTAAATTTTGTTCAAGTTAGTAGCGTAAATTTGAATTTAAGTGAAAATGTTGAAAGTGTGAGATTGATGATATGACAATCGGTTATCACATAGCCATAGCCTGCGTTTTCATTATCTATTAGCCCAATTCTTGCATCACTTTCAACATATTGCTTATATAGGAGTTTGGGGATACCTCATCCATATTTATTATCATTTTTAGACCTTTTTTGTGACCGATGTAACGCTTTTCCTCTCCATTTAATGGCTCAATAAAAGTAAGTATTAGAAGGAAATTTAGCTACCATTTACTCCATCAAGCCTAACGCCCGTGCCTTCAACACAGCGTCCATGGAATTGTTAACATCTAGCTTGCGATAGGCGGCCGTAGCATGGGATTTGACTGTATGAATTGTCAACCCAGTGAGTTCCATAATTTCTTTGTATTTGTAGCCCATAGCAAGCAGACTTAGAATATGCTTTTGCTGCTTGGATAACTTGATTGCTTTCAGGTTAACCGGAAGAGCGAGTCCTTTTTTTCGTTTAGCTTGTTCAGAGGCAGCCAAGGTGACCTCATGGATATATTTTGCTTTCAGCTCTCCTGTGTAGCTATCTCGTTCAACCTTGAGAGCTATTTTACGAAGAATTGGTAGAACGGCTGCACCTTCCTCCGCAAATATCCGCACATAGCCATATGGCTGTGCAGCAGTCAGTGCAAGTTCCAGTGTATGCTGCGCCTCTTTCTGTTTACTTAGTGCTCCCTCAAGGATGGCTTGTAGAACACTAGCCTCTGCGACATCAAGTGGTCGCTGAAAATCCTCACCCAACTTTTTCAACCTAATAATATAACGCATTGCTTCTTCTGCTTGTCCAAGAACGATATAGGCTCTGGCTGTTGTAAAATGTTGCGAAATTTTATAGAGTTCCAAATTTTTAGAAGGAGTGACAAAATACTGCTCAAACCATACAGAAGCAGCCTCTTTGTCGCCATCAGCCAGACGTAATTTCGTCTCATAAGCCTTGAAATTTGGCCACAAATAACTCGTATTTTGTTCAAAGATACCCTTTTGGACCTCGACAAGCATCGCCTCGGCCTCAGCGGTTTGCCCCATCGCAGATAGAATGACTGCCTGTGTAAGAGAGGCACTAAAACTCACTTCACCCATCATACCTTTGGGGAGTGTAGCTATCGCATGGTCACAACAGGCTTTTGCCTCCTTCAACCTATTTCTTTCATAATAAAGCATTGCACGCAACGCATGAGCCATATATGTGTGGATGCCACCTAATAAAACGGTGAATACTGGAGTAGCCAGCTGTGTATTTTTTTCAATATTTGCTGCGAAATCAGAATAATCCCGATGACTGCGATGGATAAAGGGCAGTGCATTCATTAGCGTAGTTGCTCTGGCATTACTTTGGGTGACCACCTCAATGATTTCAGGAGTGAGCCAATTGGATACATTGAAAATTTGGTGGCGAAAATCAATCGCTGTCATAAAAAGACCATATTTAATGAACGTATGATGCTGCTTCATGATTTCAGGCAATTTCTCGTACAGTTGATCTAAATAGTGACAAAATCGCTGTGCATCGCCAAGTAAATAATAGTACCAACATAGGCTGATTAACAGATAGGGTTCATTTTCTGCCAAGCTCTCTGGAATACTGTCTCCCAACAAATACAAATCCTGCATCGATACATGGGTAGGTAACACACCATCAGACGTACTGTATTCATACATCTCCAACATATCGGCAGTAAGGGCTTCAAAATCCTTTGCTTTTACAGCAAAACGTATACTATTGTAATATTCCTCTCTTTCTCGATAGTAGGCCGCAGTGGACTTATAAAGTGCATCTTTATCAAAATCTATGTTTTCTTCCAGCCTACTTCTTAAAAACGCTAAGAAAATAGGATAGTAGCGGTAGTTTTGACCATATGTATGACTGATAAAGGAATTAGTAGCATAAAGCTGAGCTAGCAATGTCTCGCTATCCTCTCGATCTGTCAGGCAATTGGCAAGTGTTGGCGTTATTTCATCTACCACAGAGGTCTTTAGCATAAAGTCCTGCATGCTTCGATCAAATTTATCCCAGATATGCTGTTTTATATACTGATTTAAAGCTTTATCTGAATCCATCTGTCCACTTTTAGCGACCACATCCACACCAAGAGCCCAACCGCCAGTGACCGTTTTGATTGTAAGCGCTTCTTCCTTTGTAATGACCTGATGACAGGCTTTGAAATATTTTTGTATTTCAGACGCAGAAAAGATAAATTCTTTGGAGGTGATTGGAGCGGCTTTTCCTTCATTAATGGAAGATTCCATATAATCGATGTGCTCCTCTCGAGTTAAAAGCATGGTGACAAAGGACATAGGAAGCCGCTTTAGAATAAAAGGCAAAGATTTTCGGATGGTCTCATCTGTAATTAAATGTGTACCGTCAAGTACGAGTGCGTATGATGTAGCATCTAGCTCAAGATACGACAAAAAATTGATGGTATGTTCAATCGGTGCGTTGATAAAGTTTGGATTTTTCAGTAGCTCCACCATCGTTTGATTGTGAGGAAAAGCGGAGGCAATCCCCGTACAGAGTAGTTTATAAAAGACAACAGGTGAATTATCATATTCATCTAGCTCAATCCAAATGTTTTTTCGCTCAGATGTTGCAAGCCAAAGAAGGGTAGCTGTCGTTTTACCAAAGCCAGCAGGAGCGGAGACTAGGATGGTTCTTTTCCCTGCATACTGTTGAAATGTATTCATAAGTGTATGCTTGGGTAAACAAATATCGGGTAATTTTGGGGGAATGAATTTTTCGTTTAACAAATAAAAACCCTCCTTTTTTTCTAAGCATAATATATTTTTTGATGAATCACACGAAAAATTTTATTTTGTATGAAGTTTTTTATAGTATTTAACTGTGAACAGTATATTTTCATAAGAAAACTTCATACTTTTTTGGGAATGAATCATTTTTATTTAGAAAACAGAAAAAATATCTCTTAAAATCTCATACAAGACTAATAGTTGTTTTTGGTGATACCGTTATAATTAGACGTATATGCTGTAAATGTTTAAGGACATTGGGGGGAAATAGATGAATCCATACAAACAAATTAGGCGCTTTTTAGCGGTGGTTGTGTCGATTGTTATGGTGCTTAGCATGATGCCACCGATGATAACCACAAAGGCGACTGTATCTGCTCCTATTAAAATAGTGCAAATTGCAGCGGCTCAAAATAATTCCATTGCTCTAAAATCGGATGGCACCGTCATTGTATGGGGTAAAAACGTGACCACTTGGGCAAAACCACCAGAGGGGCTCAATAATGTGGTCGAAATTTATGCAAAAGATACTATATTTCTAGCTCGAAAATCGAATGGTAAAGTGGTTGCGTGGGGAGGTAGTGAGGCAGGTGGGATAAATGTACCTGCGGAGTTGAATAATGTCATCTCTATGGCATCAGCAGGTAATCACACTTTAGCGGTATCAGAAACACCCATGATAGCTGGCGCAGGTGCGGTAATCGGATGGGGGCTCAATGGAAATGGGCAATCAGTTATACCAGAGGAAGCGAAAAAGGGTGTTACGAAGGTAGCGGCAGGTGCTTACTATTCGATGGCATTAAAATTTACTGGTACGGTTGTCGATTGGGGATCGAATGGAGCGGGTGCGACAAGCAAGCCTGCGAATTTATCCAATGTAGTGGCTATTGATGCTGGTTATCAATACGCATTGGCATTGAAGTCAGACGGTACAGTCGTAGCATGGGGGAAGGAACATAGCGGAAACGGGATACTCAATGTACCGACAGGATTGAATAATGTCAAGGCGATATCAGCCAATGAAACACATGCATTAGCATTAAAGTCAGATGGCACAGTTATCGGTTGGGGGAATAATCTTTATGGAAAAGCCACACCTCCTGTGGGTCTAAATGATGTCGTTGCCATAGCAGCAGGTGATGATCATTCGCTAGCATTGAAGCGGGATGGAACAGTTGTTAGTTGGGGGTCACAAACTACTGTACCAGGTGATAATACTTTGAGCAGTTTAACACTGGAAGAGGGCAATCTGTCGCCTGTATTTTCTTCAGCAGGCACTTCATATTCCAGTGACATCGCGCCATCGGTATCAACTGTCCACATTAAAGCGGAACTGAATGATACTGCTTATTCATCACTGTACATCAATGACCAATTGCAAAAAAGTGGTTCAACGGTCGCAGTGCCAGTGCCAGCTACGGGTACGACGATAAAAATTCGGGTAGAGCCCTATATGCAGCCAGCTAAAACATATACGCTAACGATAGCCCGTGATCGTGAACCACCTACCGTTACATTTTCACCTAATGATAGTGCTACGCCAGTAAGAGGGATTAACACGACTATTCAGGTTACAGATGCAACGAGTGGTGTGGACCCATCTACATTAGAATATGCTTGGACACAAAGTGCTGTTGCTCCTGTAAATGGTTGGACGCACTTCTCACTAGTACCATCTACAGCCATATCGAAATTTGCACACGTTGGGACGGATGGCATTTGGTATTTGCATATTCGTGCTAAAGATTATGCAGGCAATTTAGCGAATGCGACATCTACGCCATTTTCGATTGATAACACGCCTCCTAACATCAATTTGACGATGCAAACAGCGGATCATGATGTCTATTTGAATGATACGTGGACAAACAAAAATATTGTCGTAACGACTGAGGCAACAGATGCACAAAGCAACATTAAAACATTGCAATATACGCTTGATGGCGGTAAGACATGGACTAACTATTCAAGCCCTATCGAATTAACTGAACCAGAAGTTTACACACTCATCATGCAGGCAGTAGATACGCTAGACAATGTGAAGCTTGAAAGTCGCACTGTCAAAATCAGCAGGGGTGACTTAAAGCTGACACCAACAATGAAAAAGTTAGCAGATGGTAGTGATTATAAAAGTGGAGAATGGACGAACCAAAGTGTTCAAATAAGTGCCACAGCAGACACAGGGTCGATTGCTATTAAATCCTTTACTCGAGCATTAAATGGAGGAACGGCAAATAATTATATTTCTGGGAACACTGAGACATTCTTTCAAGACGGTATAAGTTCATTTGAGTACAAGGTGACTGATAATCTTGATAATAGTGTGAGTGCCTTATTTACAATCAATATTGATAAAACCCTGCCAACAGTTTCCTTTAGTATGAACGGAAATGAAACATCCGCGCAGGAGGCTTTCGTAACAGCAGAGGTTACTGATAGTGGTGGTAGTGGTTTAGTAGAATCCACGTTAAAATATGTCTGGACGCAAAGCACAGAAAAACCAATACTGGGCTGGCTACCGTTGAATAATGGTAGTGTGTTGACAAAGGAAGGGGTCAATGGAGATTGGTATTTGCATATTCAAGGGCAAGATACAGCAGGAAATGAAATGTATGCGGTATCCAATCGCTTTGTACTAGAAACATTATCACATGACAGTACCATTAACCCAGATATAGGAAGTTTCGATAAAAATGTTTTTGCGCAAACCGATGTGATGACGATGCTGACATTGAACGGCAATCTATTGACTAGTATTCGCAATGGAGTAGAGGAACTAGTACCGAATATAGATTATGAAGTAGTTGGCAATACAATCATTATTTCAAAAGCCTACCTAGCAACACAGCCAGTCGGCACAACGACTTTAACCATTTTATTTAACAGTGGAGCAGCGCAAACACTAACCATTATGGTTGGGGATACGACTGTTGTTCCTGATGAAGCACCATCTATTATCGGTCAAACAACATTGATCTTGACGGAAGGCTATGATGCTATATCCACACTAGCCTACATCATTATGGGGACAGCACCAGTAACGGTCAGTAAAACGTCTGGTGATGATAAAATCACATGGAATAATGCAACAAGGAAGCTAGATATTGCGGCAGGTCTTACAGAGGGTAGCTATCCAGTGTCATTGACAGCTAGTAACGGTATTTTTACAGATGCTACACTGCATTTCACATTGGTGGTAAATGCTATAAATGGCTTCGATCATGATGCTAGTCTAAGTGCTCTCACGGTAGGAGGCAGTGCCATAAATAGTTTTAATCCTAATGTGAGCACTTATTATGTAACGTTACCTCAAGGCACTTTACCTACTAGCGCTACAGCAATAGTAGCTGCAACGGCAAATAACACGAAGGCAGATGTAACGATTACACAAGCAACAACATTACCAGGGAGTGCAACGGTGCAAGTAACTGCCGAGGATATGGTAACGACTAAGACATATACGATTTATTTTACGATGGCTACATCAATAACAGGCATTCATATTATTGGTGGAAATGCCATCACTACACCGAATGGTACATTACAACTCGGAGTAGAGGTTATGCCGATAAATGCTACAAACAAGGCGGTTAACTGGCATATTGTGGGTGGTCATTCTTATGCATCCCTGAATTCCACAGGTGTGCTGACAGCTCTAAGCAATGGTATTGTTATTGTACGTGCTACGGCACAAGACGGCTCGGGTGTATATGGAGAATGGCAGATAACGATCTCTGGACAGTATAGTAGCCCTGATAACAATATTTCTGATGGTGGTAGTTATACGCCAGATATTGAAAAGCCTATCGTTCCGACTGAAGAACTACAGTCCGATATGTCAAGGGTGATAAAAAAAGACGTCTCTGGCACGGTGAAGGATGGCGTTCTTACAGCACAAATCACCGAGCAAATGGTGCAAGAGGCAACGAAAGGGGCACAAAACCTTGCTTTGGAGTTCAATCTGATAAGCAATGATAGCTATATTAGCTTAAATACTATTATCGATGCAGGAGCTATAGACCGTCTGAAGGAAGCAGGCGTGAAGTTTGTCAAAATTAGCTCGACGATACTAGATATTACTTTTGACACAAAATCTATTGACGAAATGGATAAACAGTCAACAGATGCGCTTACAGTTTCAGCTAAGGCACTGACGAAGCTACCTGTAGCGGCGAAAAAGCTGATTAACGCTCGACCAGTATTTGATATCACGGTTGCCTATCAAAAGAACGATAAAACAGAATATATAACGAACTTTGGGAAAGGTAATGTAACAGTAGGTATCGCATACAAAGCAACGAAAAGAGATAAAACAGGAAATTTATATAGCGTATATGTCGATAAAAATGGCAAACCACAGCTGCTTGCTAACTCTAGCTATAATAAGGGCAAGTTGATTTTTAGCAGGAATAGTTTATCCATCTACGGTGTAGGCCACAAAGCGCTAGCGACATCTTTTACTGATACGACGAAGCATTGGGCGACAGAGAACATTGATTTTGTTGTGAGTCGAAATTTGATGGCTGGCATAAGTACAACAAACTTTGCGCCAAACAAGACAATTACCCGTGCCGATTTCTTCATGGCACTGGGCAAACTTACAGATATAGAGGTAGCTAGTTACAAAAAGAGCAGCTTCACAGATGTAAAAAACAATAATCCTGCCATGCCATATATAGAATGGGCAGTCAAAAATAAAATCGTACAGGGGATGGACAATGGCGAGTTTGGATTGACACTAGCTATCACTCGTCAGGATATGGCTGTCATGATGCAAAACTATGCGAAGGCTATAGACTATCCATTACCTATGCCTGTTGCAAGCATCACCTTTTCAGATAGTGAAAATATAGCTGCTTATGCGAAGGATGCTGTAAAAGCAGTTCAACAAGCAGGTATGATGTATGGCAAAGGAAGCAATTTATTTGAACCACAGGCGGAAATTACCCGTGCAGAGGCAGCGACCATCTTACGGAGGTTCATAGAGCTTGTCATTAATGAAGATACAGCACGTGGTTGGATACAGAATGATGCTGGGCAATGGCAGTACATTGATGACAATGGTAAAGTGGTGGCCGATTGATTTACTATCGAACAATAACGAACCTTATCAATATAAAATAGCTAAATAGGCTACTTGGTGACCGTTTAGAACAGACACTAAGTAGCCTATTTTTTATTATGGCAATATTCTATCTATAGCAATTGGATGCTTGGATTGTTAAAGTTTGCCCATGCAATATCACTGTTAATGTAGCGAACCATGCGATAAGCGACTGGCTGGAATGCACACTTCGGCCAAAATGTTGAAGAAGCAAGGTTGGTGATACGCCAATCCGTTAGCATATGGTCATAGCCTTTGTCTTTCATCATTTGCCAGCCTTCATTCATCAGCTGTTTACCAATTCCTTTACCCATTTGAGAGGCGTAAGTGCCTGCAATGCTTAGCTCTACACTATTATCGGGTGTCATTAAATTGGCTATACTCGGATAATACACTTGAAATCCTAATTCTTGCTGATCCTGTAACGCAAGAAGAATGGTTTCATCCGCTTCTTCTATGATACCTTGATAGCCATTTTGTATATTTGCGACAACTTCAGGCAATGCCAGCTCAAACGTAGGGGTAGCATTTTGATAGGCTTGAATGATGTTCGACATTTTGCCCATCAAATCACCATCCATTTTATTCGCTAGCCTAATCTCTGCATTACCTACATGCTCAAATGGCTGATAATCCTTCATGTTCATTACGGCATGTACTTGCTGGATAGAAAAGCTTAATCGTTGACAAGCATCATAGTATGTTGGCTGCCCAAGCGGTATCATGGCATAGTGCGTGAAACAACCTTGCTCTAGCCATGCTAACGAAACCTGTGCATATAGGTGTCTGATAAGTTCAGAAGATTGCTCCATTTGGATAGCTATACCTTCATAAGGCACCCAAATATGTCTACCTCTAAGAGAGTCAATTTTGACCTCACCTATGATATAGCCTACTAATTCATTATTCATCCATGCACCCATGCCGATGATTTTCTTTGTAGTCAATAATTTTTCAAATAGCTCTGTTATATAGGCAGTATGTAGATGACTGTTTTTAAGAAAAGGAAACACCTCACCTTCACTATGTTGCCTATGTAGGAGTAAATCTGTCATTACAGGTATATCATCCACACTAATCGGTTTAAAGTTATATGTCGTCATTTTTAGTCCTCCTTATCTGTTTACATTCTATGATATAACATATGTAAAACAATCTATAGTGGTATATTTCATTAAATACTAATCAAAACGATACAGCAAAATGGATGAAAAAGTAACTTACTATCTTGTTCTTTGTAAACAGAGTAGTATAATAAGGGTAATTAATCTTATTTAGACACACTATGAAATGGCATTCTAATAAAACTTTTTTGTTAGGAAGCTATTGATATTTTTTAAATGGAATGGTTTATTAGTAGGGATTGCTAATGGATTACTCCACTACAAGGTTCTTTTATGGAACTTCTTGTAGTGGAGTTTTTTTGTGTAGAGGTTGAACCTGCACCATTTACTTTTTACTAAAAAGAAGAAGGAGTGTTTTGAAAGTATGTCTTGGATTGTCCTACATTTTATCGGCATTATTTCGTATGCAGCGACGGGCGCATTTGTTGCTCTCGAAGCAAGATTTTCGTTTATTGGCGTATATGCACTAGGCTTTATTACAGCGTTTGGGGGAGGATTGATTCGAAATTTAATTATCGATGTTCCTGCCATAGAGCTTTGGGAGCATACGACTATTTTTACGGTACTAATCACATTGACAATTATTGTATTAATTCCATTGCAGTGGATAGATCATTGGAGAAGGTGGGGGTTATTTTTTGATTCCATTGGTCTTGCTTCCTTCGCACTTCAAGGGGCAATGCTAGCTAGCGAAACTTTTTCTAATGATTTAGGTGTGATGATTTTGGCGGCGCTATTTACAGGTGTAGGTGGTGGACTAATGCGAGACGTTATCGCTGGTCGAAAACCACTAGCATTGAAAGAAGAAATTCATGCTATTCTGACGATTCTATGTGCCATTGCTATTTGGTTTGGCTGGCGTTCTCCCTTTGAGCTGACGCTAATTGTTCTAATCGTTATCGCCATCCGTATGTCTGCCATTCACTACAATTGGAGGCTGCCGTTACCTTGTCATGATGAGGAGAATCGAAAATTTTATAGCCAGCTATTTAAACAATCGCTTGTAAAATCAATCTATACAAAAGAGAAGTAATGCAACTCCACTTCACTAAAAATGTCTTTAGTGGAGTTGGCATTTACTCAGTCGCTAGTTGCTTATAATAGGTTAAAGCCTCTAAAAGAAATTCATAAGGATAATCTGTTTTTTCTTGTATTTTTGTGGCCCATGCACTTATAGAAGAGCATTTTTCATCTTCTACTAAGCCCTTCATAGAAGAAGAAAAGCTTCTAAAGTTAGAAAATTCCCAATGAGTTACTTCATTTTCGTACTGTCTACATTCAAGGAGGGGACGAGGTTTAATAAGCCTTTGAGAAAATTCAGCAGCTTCAAACAATACATTGTCATCAATAGCATGCAGACTAAAAATTTGCTTAGACATTTTCCCATTTGGTCGTTGGTATAAAATTTCGACATTGTCCTCTTGAGGATGCACTTGAATCTTCGCACCTGGAAAAAATCCTAGGCAATCATCTGAATGAAACAATGGGTTATTTTTATCTACACATATAGGCTGAATCCATTGATCTCCTAAGTCACATAAATATTTATGCTTATTTTCGTCTATTGCGATAACCGCAATATGAGCTTTTTCGGTAAATAGATTGTGACCAATTGCATATGCTTCGATATGATTACGTTTCAATTCATCTAACAACCAGAGTGTTAAATCAAAACAGTTCCCAGTAATTTTATACTGTTGGTAATGCTCCTTTATTAGTGTAACGGAACGCTGATATTTTAATGGATTTTGTCTTGCATACCAAACCTTTGTCAACGTCTCCATAGGGAAATGCTTGAATTGATTCCAAACCTTCATTATATTTTCTGGTGCTTGCATATGTAATCCCTCACCTTTATAGAGCATAAGATTTATCTTGATTCAGCAAATAGTTTTTGTATCGAAAGTGAAGCGTCAGATACAGAAGACCCCATCCTCAATAGGGAGGGTATGAATGCCAATTTTTACGCCATTCAGTGGGTGTCCAAACGCCTGTATCTGTTGCTGACGCTGCGCTTTCGCACAAAAAAGATTGTCGCTACGTTGCACTGAGCTTTCGATACAAATGTTTTCTGCGCGAAAGTGAAACGTCAGCGGCAAATAAAAAGACATTCACTGAATCAAGATAAAAGCCCCGGCGGATGTTGTACCTGACGCTAACGCTTTCGCACAGAAAAACCGTGTGTCATGGATTTTGAGGGCCTACACGATGTAGGTCAGTTGATGTTTTCTGTGCGAAAGCGAAGCGACAGCAAATCTTTTTCTACGCGAAAGTGAAACGTCAGTGTTAACAAGCCGTTGTCACAGGATGTGATGCTTTTAGGCTAACTTCCTTTATACGAGTGAACTCGAAAAAAATCCAGACGCAATTACGCTGGGGCGTAATTGATTTTATTTATTGCCATACCACTTTGAACCTAGTATAAAGCCACAAGTGTTACGAAAGTTAGTATTTTTTCCTCGAATGTTACTACTACAATTCCTAATGCTATATGATGAAACCATACTCCTTCTCCATACTTATTTAAAGTATAGCTTCGAATTAGAAAATATAAACATTTTTTTGCTAGCCACACTGTATATTTATTCCTATATAATAAAATATCTAATTTCTCATTAATAAATGGACTATATTGGAATTTTGCGATATTATTTTACTAACATTACTACTTAAAGGAGCTAAAAATGCGAATTCAATATAATCAAGGTTTGTTTGCACAAAATCGATATAACGCTACAAATACTGAATTAAATAAAACTTTAAATAAACTTTCTTCAGGCTATCAAATCAATCAAGCTGCTGACGATGCTGCTGGTTTAAGTATTAGCGAAAAAATGCGCTCACAAATTCGAGGGTTGAATCAAGCTGGAGAGAACATTCAAGATGGATTGTCTTTAATTAACACCGCTGATGGGGGATTAGCAAATATCTTGGATCCTAATTTACAACGACTTAGAGAACTTGCCATACAAGCTTCAAATGATACGTTAACAGATGATGATAGACAAAAAATACAGCAAGAGGTAGACCAAATAATACAAGGAATACGTGATATTACTTCTAGTACGGAATTTAATGGCATGCTTTTGCTTGCTGGAACGTATGATAAAGGCGGAAAAAATGTACCATCTGGTTCTTTAGCTCAATATGTTCAACAAATTACAACTAGTAGAGGAATAACGGATAAATATACATATAATTCAATTGATTATGCTAGTGCTATTATTGATTTTAGCAATATGAACTCGGCCAGTGATGTAGCTAAGTTAGATGGAAAAGGGGTTTACTACACTTGTTGTACTTGCAATCAAGCCTATAGTATTAAATTTGTCAATGGGAATCCAGATACATCAAGATTAAATGCTGCTAATCCAGTGATGGAAGTAGATATAAGTACAATTACAAACGGAACTGATTTAGTTAATAAAATAGTTGAAACAGCTTATGGTCAACCAGGATTTGTGTATGATCCAACTAATTCAAATATACTACCAAATGACGCAACAAATTTTGTAAAGCACTTTTCACAGTTAGCGTCTGATGGTGCAAAAATATATATATACGATTATAGACCCGAGAATTATGGTATGAATTGGCCAAGTAATGATAGTGGTGTGTTTGAACTGAATGTTTTTGGTGAAGCAGCGGGAGAACAATTTTTACATTTAAACATACAAGTAGGCAGTAATTCTGGACAAAATGTTAGAGTATCAATACCTAATGTAACAGTAGAGGAGCTCAATATTGATCCTCTCTCTGTTAATTCTCAAGAAAATGCAAATGCAGCAATTACTAAAGTTGACAATGCAATTCTGAAAGCATCCAATGCCAGATCCATTATAGGAGCCTATCAAAATACGTTTGAGCATGGCTACAACTATGTTAAAAATGCTGAAGAAAACTTAACGAAAACGGAATCAACTTTACGTGATGCGGATATGGCGAAAGAAATGTCTAAATTGAAAAAGGATCAAGTTCTTTTGCAATCATCTCAATCGATGATGGCACAAATTAATCAAATGAGTCAAGGTATTTTGGAAATATTAGGTTAATCGCTAATTCAACACAGCATCAAGTCAATAAAGGACTGGTGCTGTGTTGCTTTCTGAAAACCGCACTTATTTAATATCACAAACGAGTGTAAAAAAGCTCGATATCAGCAAGACAGAGGTATTAATCCATTTCTCCTACATTAGTTGATTGTCCAATACAATAAAGCACTCCCAATCAATATCATTGGAAGTGCTTTTATCTTGCTTAATAATGGAATTTAGCTAATGCTTGCTGCAAGGATTCAGCCATTGTCGCTAAGCTTTTTGCCATAGCATTGATTTGGTGAACAGAGGCATTTTGTTGCTCCATTGTAGCTAGTAGTTCCTCTGAGCCAGCAGAGGATTGCTGGCTAATGGCTGTAATATTTTCAACCGCAAGTACTACCTCATGTGTTTCAGTGTTAATGGATGCTGAAGCGGCTGTGACATGCTGAATTTGTTCCACCATTGCTAAAATGTTTTGCATAATATCATCTAAAGCCTGTTTATTGGCATCAATTAGCTGCACGCTTGTCTGTACTTCCTGCACAACGCCATTCATGGATTGGCTCGCTAATGTGGACTCTTGTAAAACATTTTCAATAATCAACGAAATTTGACTTGTCGATTTTGAAGATTCTTCTGCTAATTTTCGTACTTCTTCCGCTACAACGGAAAAGCCTTTGCCATGTTCTCCTGCACGAGCGGCCTCAATTGCTGCATTTAACGCTAATAAATTTGTTTGAGCTGCAATATCGTCAATGACCTGTAAAATGCGATTGATTTCGCTTGATTTTTCACCTAGCTGTTGGACAACCAGTGCTGTTGCGGTCACTTTCTGCTCCATTAAGTCCATCCCTTGAATGGATTGCTCCGCATTCGCCATGCCTAACTGCGAGGATTGCTCGGTTTGTTGGGAGCGATTCATCATATTTGTAACATATGACTGGATTTGCGCCATTTTTCTGCCAACTTCTTGCGTAATTTCTAGTGTAGAAGTGGCTTGTTCTGCTTGCAGTGATGCACCTGTTGCTAATTCACTCGTTGTGGTCAACACATGCTCGATGCCACTGCTCATATCATTTGTGGAGGACATAAGCTCCTCACTATAGGCACTAACTTGGTTGGAAATTGTAGCGGCCTCTTGAATGAGGGCTTTTGTATTTTCAGTCATCATATTCATAGCAAGTGCTAATTCACCGATTTCATCTTTAGATGTTACTTGTAAAGGTTCTATATTTAAGTTACCAGCCGCAATGGTTTGTACTTGTGCTACAGTAGAAACGATTGGCTGGACAATACGACGAGCTACTAACACGATAATGATGATTAAAATGACGATGCCAACAAGAGCAATTAAAGCAGATGTCCACATTAACTGATTAGATTTCGCCATAATTTCGTTTGTTGGAATCGTGATTAATAATGACCATGGTGTTGTTGTATACCCAATTTGAATAGGGGATACCGCAATATAGGCTTCATCATGTAAGTACTCTGAAAAATCTTTTACTAATAAAGGCTGACCTTGCTGAATAGCAGATTGAATTTCTGTTAAATGTGTGTATTGAGCTTTATCTGCCAGTTTCGTATTGATATAATCTGCTTCAGGATGGGCAACATAGCTACCTCCATTGGAAATAATAGCGCCGAATCCAGTGTCATATAATTTTACTTGATTATTTAACGTTTGAAGAGCATCTAAGCTCATATCGACACCTAAAATTCCTGCAAATTGTTTGTCGATAAAAATAGGGCATACGACAGAAACCATTAACACTTCTTGGTCGCCAACTGGATAAATAAGAGGCTCTAAAATCACTTCTTGACCTTGTTGTTTCACAGTCCAATAGTAATTGTCTGGCTCCTCAATATCATAATCAACGAGTGGTACGGTGGTAATCGTATTACCTTCACGACTTACAAAAGGAATAAAGCGTCCTGTTTGATCATGTCCTTCTGTATTTATATACAAGTCGTCTTGCTGGTCAAAGGCATTAGGTTCCCATGCAGTCCATACCGCAATAAAATCCTCATTTTCCTCCTGTTTCAGCACTTGCTTTAGCATAGTATTGGCTAATGCTCGATCACCTTTATGCTCCGAAGCCATCGTTTCTAGGTTCGTCGTGATGGTACGTGCAACGTCAATTGCGTAATCAAGCTCGATTTGAATTTCATTGGCATTTTTAACACCTTCTGCTTGTGCTAGTTGTTTCGCATTTTCCACGGTTAACTGATTGGTTTGAAAAATAGTAATGCCTAAAATGACAATGAAAATGATGATGACTGTTGATAGAATCGTTAATAAAATTTTTTGTAGTAATTTCATTCATATCACCTCTAAACTACCATATAAAACCTATATGCTAGCTGTTCAATTTAGCTATAGTATATCATTTTTAGTATCAATAATAACTAGGTTGCTATGAACAAATGTACTAGCCATGTAAGCAAAAAAGAGAAGCCACATATAGTATGAAGCTTCTCTTTGAAGAAAGTTAAAGCTGTTCTATTAATTTTTGTAAATCTGCTTTGGAGCGGGGCATCGGCATATCGGCTGGTAAGAG
Organism: Lysinibacillus piscis; assembly: GCF_026012395.1. Taxonomy (GTDB): domain Bacteria; phylum Bacillota; class Bacilli; order Bacillales_A; family Planococcaceae; genus Lysinibacillus; species Lysinibacillus piscis. Next base: position 1,127,096 of record NZ_BRZA01000002.1, on the reverse strand, counting down.
CTTTTTCTGCTGTAATGCGAGCGCCATATCGAATACCCATGGACGTTCTAAATGGGCTCTTGCTAGTAAATCATCCTCGTAAAATAAAGCAACCACATCACCGTTATAAATAATACGACCAGCCTCCATCACAATGATTTGGTCAGCCCATTCATAGGCAAGTGAAATATCATGTGTGGATAGGAGAATGGTGCGTTCTCCGTCCACTAATTTTGCTAAGTAGTGCAAAATTTTCGTTGCGTAAAAGGGGTCTAATCCAGCAGTGGGCTCATCCAATAATAAAATAGAAGGCTCCATTGCTAACACACCTGCAATCGCTACACGCTTTTTTTGTCCCACACTCAAAAAATGGATAGGCTTATCTAGCAATGCTTCGACATCTGTTTGTGCCACAGCCCATGCTACTTGCTGCTCAATTTTATCGGTTGACCAGCCAAGATTCATTGGTCCAAAGGCAATATCTTGTTTGACTGTGCCTGAGAAAAGCTGTGAGTCAGCATCTTGAAAAACAATGCCTACTTGCTGTCGTAAGGCTTTTAACGCTTTTCTCGTATACTGTAGTGGTTGTTCATGAAAAAGAATTGTGCCAGTTGTAGGCTGTAAAATACCGTTTAAATGTTGAAAAAGGGTAGATTTCCCGGCGCCATTATGGCCGAGAACGGCAATTTTTTTACCTTTTGGAATGGATAACGTAATATCTGTTAGTCCATGTGTTCCATCCGTATAACAATGGGATACATGCTGTAAATCAAAATAAGTTGTGCTCATTTGTAGAAGCCTCCATAAAGTAAAAGAGCTAAAAATGTGAAAGTCATCAAAATCCAATTTCGCTTACAGTAAGGAATCGGCTCTTGCCAATAGACCATATCACCACCACGAGCTTGCATCGCATTGTTTAAGGCACGACTGCGCTGAAACATCTCTGCAAATAAAGCGACAATCAGCATCGAGATGGAGCGTAACCAAACAGAGAAGGAATGGTAGCCGAGACGAGCTTGTTGGGCGAGATGGATATTTTGCATGCTTTCTAAAAAGAGAAAAATAAAGCGGTACGTTAGCTCAATTAATTCTATCAATAGGATGGGTAATCGCCATTGTCGTAACACATAGCAAATCGCTTGAATGGATGTTGTGAGCATTAAAAAATATAAGCAGCTAATACTGCCAAGGACGGTAAAGAAAAGCTGTTGTGCTGTCGCAAGGCTTGCCGTGCCAATAAATAGTACCCAGCCATGCCAAGAAAAAGCCCAAAGATGGGGTGGGAGCGCATTTGCTGCTGAAGTAAGGGACACGATAATGGATAGTAAACTCGTCAATAAAAAGGCGCTCGGTAAAGCGAGTAATTTTATATAGTAACGAAAAGGAATTTTCGCAGCGATAATGATAAAAGCACTCATTACAAAAAATGTAATGAGTGAGATACGTGCATCCTGTAAAATAAGTGATAACAGCAAAAACCCAAGTGAAAATGTCATTTTTTCTAATGGATGAACAGTTGCTAGTTGATTGATATAAGCATATTTATCAATGAGTAGCATTATTTAGCCTTCCTTATGCTTACCACGCATATAGCCAATAAAGTACCCGATAAAGCTAGCACCAATTGCTGCTTGTAATGCGAATAGTAAACTTTCAATTTCTCCACTTGGTGGCTCCCATAAACTTTCAAACCATGGCTCATAATCTGCATTGATTTCGCCAATTGCCATCTCTGCTTCACCATCAGCTCCACCAAATTCAGCACCCTTTTGTATAAATAATGGAATAATCGCTAATAAGACAACAATGGCTAGTAATAATAAGGTTTTTTTCATTTTAATGAACCTCCTTTGCCGAGAAGACACGTAATGCCTTTAGCTCACTGACATTGTATTTTTTTAAGAAATTCATGACAATGACTGTTAAAATACCTTCGCTAATTGCTAATGGAATTTGTGTTAGGGCAAAAATACCTGCAAATTTAGTAAAGGAAGCAAAGAAGCCACCAACCTCAGATGGAAAAGCAAGGGCAAGCTGAACAGATGTCACCAAATATGTACCTAAATCACCAAGCATCGCTGCAAGAAAAACAGCTATCGAGAAAGACAAGCCTAATTTTTGCGACCCTTTAAAAATAAAGTAGGCGATAAATGGTCCTGCAATCGCCATTGAAAAGGCATTAGCTCCTAATGTCGTGAGTCCGCCGTGTGCAAGTAGTAGTGCTTGGAATAAGAGGACGATGGAGCCAATAACGCTCATTGCTAGAGGGCCAAACAACACTGTCCCAAGGCCTACCCCTGTTGGATGTGAACAACTTCCTGTGACAGAAGGAATTTTCAATGCCGATAGCACAAAGGCAAATGCGCCTGATAAACCAAGCATCATCTTCGTTTCAGGGTTCGCCTCGATGGTTTTACGAATTGAACGTAATCCTAAAATAATAAATGGTAGTGAGAGTGCCCACCAAAAAATTGCCCATTCGATAGGTAAAAAGCCCTCCATAATATGCATGGCAAACGCACGATTTGGCACAAGCAATAATGCCAGTAAAAAATAACTACACTTCCAAATTGATAATCTCATCTTTTTCCTCCTCCATGTTGAAATATTGAGTTGTATGCGGAAAAGAAAAAGCACCTTTCCAAATAGCGGAAAAGTGCATAGCTAAAAATAGATCATCATCCATTAAGCCGCACACCTATCCTCGTAGGGTAAAACGATTGCCTATTTTTCGGCAGGTCTCCTGGCTTAAGTTCAACATTTTATAGGCCTTCCCATCCATTGGACAGTGGCATGCTCTATAAAACTCCCTTTTACAGTGGCGGGACCGCGCTGGATTTGAACCAGCTTCCCTTTTAAGTAAAATGTCTACCATTTTACACCGAAAAACGATAAAATTGTGAGATTTCACGAGAAGTGTAACATGAACGATAGATAAGATGCTATCCTTTTTTCAGGAAAAGTTTTGCGAGAAATATTGAATTTTTCAAATTATGCGTTATGATTAAGACAGTTTTCTATTAAAAATACATATCGTCTATAAGTGCCCGAAGTGTTTCGGGATAATAGGGAAAGCGGTGAAAATCCGCTACAGCCCCCGCTACTGTAAAGCTGATGAAATCGCAGGTGCCACTGGTGCAAACTTGGGAAGGTGCGAGAGTAAAGTGAAGCTAAAGTCAGGAAACCTGCTTATAGATGTCAGCATGTAAACTTTTCGGAGGGAGAAGTTGAAGCGAGAGCGAGTAGTATACATATATTCGTTTTTATTTGGCTTCTATAAACCTTTACTCTTCTTTGGAGAGTGAAGGTTTTTCTTTTTGGAAAAGTGACGGATAGAGCAAGATAAATGGAGGCGAATGAGGGGAGTTATCGTATGACAACATGGAATTTAGAGGGAATGAAAACACATCTTTTTATTTGCAATGGCAGTAGCTGTATGAAAAAAGAGGGCGAAGAGATTACACAGGCGATTCGTGATGAAATCCAGCAGCTAGCACTTGATAAGGAAATACATACAACAAGAACACGCTGTAATGGGCGATGTAAGGATGCCTGTGTCGTGATTGCTTATCCGCAGGGCAATTGGTATCGAGTGCCGACAACAGCACATGCAAGGGCACTTGTCCAAGATTTACACCATGTATCCTTACAGCAGGAGCATGTCTTTGCATTGCGTGAAGGCGTTTTGCAACGTACTACACAAACAACAGCGATTAAAGGAATTGACAAGGTGAAAGAGGGGTAAATATGACACAAAAAGGAAAGATTTTTGTCGTTGGCTTTGGACCTGGTGATTTTAAGCATATTACGACGCGTGCTGTGGAAGCGTTACAGCAAAGCGATATGATTATTGGCTATAAAACGTATGTAGAGCTTATTCAAGACCTTGTGAACGCCAAATCTATTGTTAGTACAGGGATGACAGAGGAGGTTTCTCGTGCACAGGAAGCGGTGCGACAAGCAGAGGCGGGCAGTATTGTCTCTGTAATTTCCAGTGGTGATGCTGGGGTATATGGGATGGCAGGCTTAGTGTATGAAGTGTTAATCGAACAAGGCTGGACAGAGGCAACAGGGGTTGCCGTGGAAGTTGTGCCTGGTATCTCGGCGATTAACTCCTGTGCAAGCTTACTAGGTGCACCCATTATGCATGATGCTTGTACGATTAGCTTAAGTGACCATTTAACACCGTGGAATTTAATTGCCAAACGTGTAGAAGCAGCAGCAATGGCAGATTTCGTGATTGCATTATATAACCCAAAAAGTGGTCGCCGTACAAGGCAAATCGTAGAAGCACAGCGGATTTTACTCGAATATCGCTCTCCCGATACACCAGTTGGCTTGGTAAAGAGTGCCTATCGTGAGCGTCAAGAAATTACGATGACGACATTGGCAGAAATGCTAGAGCATGATATTGGCATGTTAACAACGGTGGTAATCGGTAACTCGTCAACGTTTTTCTATGATAATAAAATGATTACACCGCGTGGCTACCAGCGTAAATATACACTTGGGGAAGAAAAACAGCCACTACGTCCACATCAGCGTTTACGAGAAGAAAATGAACCATGGGCACTCAATCAGCAAACAGGGCAGGCACGAGATGATTTTGCCACAGACCCAAATGCCAACCGTATTCAATCGACTGTAGCGATTAAGCCGAAGCCTAAAAAAACAGCACTTGAAATGGCAACAGCCGCATTGACAATGATTAAGGGTGCAACCACTGAGGTAAAAGTGACACCGAAGCTAGTTCAGCAAAAAATAGAATCCATTTTTGAATTGGCTGTCAGTCCTGGTGTTGCCAATAAATTTTTCACTCCACAGCAAATGATGACATTGGCGGAGGTTGTGGGTGAGGCAGGTACGATGGAATATACACCTGAGCACCAAATTCATTTGAAAATTCCTACAACAGAACCTGAGGTAATTACTGAAAAATTGCGTGCAGTTGGCTTTTTACTTGCACCAATTGGTGATGTACTAAATTTGAAAGCTTGTGATTTTTGCTATGGTGAAAAGGCAGATTCGATTCCCTATGCAGAGGAAATTCAAGCAAAGTTAGGTGGACTGGCATTACCTAAAACATTGAATATCGGCTTTAATGGCTGCGGAATGGCTTGTTATCGTGCTGTATTCGATGATATTGGTATTGTTTATCGCAAACAGAAGTTTGATGTCTTTATCGGGGCAAAGCCAGTAGGACGTACAGCACATGCAGGACAACCTGTTGTTGAAGGGCTAGAGCCAGAACAATTGATTTCGTTTATTACGAATATTGTCGAGGAATATAAGGCAAATGCTCACCCGAATGAGCGTCTTTTTAAATATTTCAAACGAGTGAAAAAGATTTTGCATTTCACGTATCAAGATATGTCTTCCAAAATTGAAATAGAGCCAGCTCCTTGTGGCGACTAATAGAAAGGTAGTGTTGAGATGAAAGCAATTTTATTTGTAGGGCATGGTAGCCGTTTAGCAGCAGGAAATGATGAGGTGCGTACATTTATTGAGCAAATGACACCACGCATTGATAAGGAATTTTTAGTGGAAACATGCTTTTTAGAGTTTGCTTCACCGAATATTGAGCAGGGGATTACAAATTGCGTCAAAAAAGGGGCAACAGAGGTGCATGTGATTCCCATTATTTTATTACATGCAGGGCATTCAAAATTGCATATTCCAGCTGAAATTGAGCATGCGCGTGAGCATTACCCACAGGTTACCTTCACATATGGACAAACAATTGGTGTCCACGATGAGATTTTTGCTATTTTAGCAGATCGTTTAGCTGAAATTGGCTTTAATGCAGAGGATAATCCTGAGGATACAGCCATTTTATTAATTGCACGAGGTGGTAGTGATCCAGAGGCGAATGGTGATTTCTATAAAATTACACGTCTTTTATGGGAAAAATCACCTGTGAAGTATGTGGAAAGTGCCTTTATGGGAGTAACAGATCCACGAGTGGAGGAAGGTATTGAGCGCTGTGTGAAATTAGGTGCGAAAAAAATCATTATGCTACCATACTTTTTATTCACAGGCATTTTAATGGAACGTATGAAGGGTATGTGTCAGCAATTCAATGAGCAGTATCCAGCTTGTGATATTGAAATTGCTAACTATTTCGGCTATCACGAACGCTTACAAAATGTGCTATTAGAGCGTATTGAGCAGGCAGTCAATGGCACATCAACGGGTATGCAGGATTTAGAGAATTACCGTGCCTATGCAGCGGAACACGGTCATGCACATCATCACCACCATCACGAACATCACCATCATCACGACCATGACCACCATCATGAAGAGGAGCCAGTACAATGATTTTCATGCTAGCGGGGACAAGCGATGCCAGAAATTTAGCCTTAGCCTTACAGCAAGCAGATTATGCTGTGACAGCAACAGTTGTGACAGAATCGGCCGCCTCCACATTGGCGGAGGCTGGCTTACCACATTTAGTTGGTCGATTAACGGCTGAGGAAATGGCAGAGATATTAACAAAGCAACAATATCGCTTAGTTGTCGATGCCTCTCATCCATTTGCGGAGGAGGCATCGAAAAATGCGATGGCGGCGGCTGAACAAGCAGGTATACCGTATATTCGTTATGAACGTGCCAATCAGCAGTACAGCCATCCATTGATTACTGTTGTGAAAGATTATGAAGAAGCGGCACAGTTAGCGGCTGAAAAGCGTGGTGTCATTATGCTGACAACAGGTAGTAAAACGCTTGCTACCTTTACGAAAGCTTTGCTTGGCTTAGATAATACAAGGGTCATTGCCCGTATGTTGCCTCGATTAGATAATATGGAAAAATGTGAGGCATTGGGTGTGGCACAGCGTGATATTGTGGCGATACAAGGACCATTTTCACAGGAATTAAACGAGGCACTATTCCGTCAATATAATGTAACATTGATGATTACTAAGGAAAGTGGCAAGGTTGGCTCTGTCGATGAAAAACTAGATGCTGCTCTTGCTTGTGGGATTGAAACGATTTTAATTGCCAGACCAAATATTAAATATGGTGTGCAATATTCCACATTTGAAGATGTGATACAAGCCGTACAACAGACACTTTAGGAGGCCATGACAAATGGATTTTAAAACAGAATTTAAACCGTTAACAGTAGACCCAGATAAAATTTATGATTATAGTTTTGCCATTATTGCTGAGGAAATGGGCAAGCACAATTTCTCAGAGGATGAATGGAAGGTAGTGCGTCGTATTATCCACGCATCGGCTGACTTTGAGCTTGGACGTAGTGTCATACTTACACCAGGTGCAATTGAAGCGGGGATTCAGTCGATTTTGGCAGGTCGCCATGTCATTGCAGACGTCCAAATGATTGAAAGTGGCTCAGGAAAAAAACGTTTCCAAAAGCATGGCGGCGATTTACATTGCTATATTGCCGATGAGGACGTTTCCATTGAAGCGAAAAAGCAAAATACAACACGTGCGATTATTTCGATGCAAAAGGCAGCAAAGTTACATGAGGGCGGTATTTATGCCATTGGTAATGCACCAACAGCTTTATTAGAGCTTATTCGTTTAATCAAAGAAGGTTTAGCAAAGCCAGATTTAATTATTGGGATGCCAGTTGGTTTTGTGTCAGCAGCTGAATCGAAGGAGGAGCTAACGAAGCTAGAAGGTATTCCTTATATTACAAATGTTGGACGCAAAGGCGGTAGTACAGTGACGGTTGCCGCATTAAATGCGATTTCACTTTTAGCAGACGAACAGGCAAAAAAATAATGGAGAAAAAGCCGAAAAAGGACCCTAAGGACATGCGTCACGGGTACACGACAGGGTCCTGTGCTACGGCTGTAGCGAAGGCCGCATTAATAGCGCTCATTACAAAGGAAGCGCAAGAAACAAGTACAATCCATTTACCAATTGGACGTGATGCTACCTTTACCATTGAAAAATGTCTATTTGAACAGGACGCAGTGCGCTGTGAAACGATTAAAGATGCAGGCGATGATCCAGATGCCACACATAAAGCCTTAATTGTTGGTACGGTGAGCTGGGCGGATACACCAGGTATTCATTTGGATGGCGGTATTGGCGTTGGACGTGTCACAAAGCCAGGTTTACCAGTACCTGTTGGAGAGGCAGCTATTAACCCTGTGCCACGTAAAATGATTACAACGACTGTACAAGGTGTGTTGGATGATTTCCATATTGAGCGTGGTGTCAATGTCATCATTTCCGTACCTGATGGGGAGGAAATAGCGAAAAAAACGTTGAATGGACGGCTTGGCATTATCGGAGGAATTTCAATATTAGGCACACGAGGAACGGTCGTGCCTTTTTCAAGTTCAGCGTATATGGCGAGTATTGTGCAAGCGATTAGTGTCGCAAGAGCGGCGGGTTGTGAGCATGTCGTGATTACAACGGGTGGACGCAGTGAAAAATACGGCATGGCACAATATCCTGAGCTACCAGAAGAAGCCTTTATTGAAATGGGCGATTTTGTTGGCTTTACGTTAAAGCATTGCAAGCGACTTGGTGTGAAGCAAGTATCACTTGTTGGCATGATGGGGAAATTTTCAAAGGTGGCACAAGGTGTCATGATGGTGCATTCCAAAAGTGCACCGATTGATTTTAATTTTTTAGCACAGTTAGCACAGCAAAGTGGGGCAGATGAAGAAACTGTAGAGGAAGTGCGTACAGCGAATACAGCCGCACAAGTGGGTGATATTATGCTGGAAAAAGATTATCTGGCATTTTTCCAACATTTGTGTGAGGCATGCTGTTATTCTTCCTTACACCATGTGAAAGGCGGCTTAACGCTATCTACATCGATTTATTCGATGAAGGGACAATTATTAGGAAGGGCTGATGACATTGCATCCATCGATGAAGTTAATTGGGATCGGGGATAATGGGCAAGCAAGCCTATTGCCACAGTATTTGCAATGGATTGAGGAATGCGAGGTACTGGTTGGCGGTGAGCGTGTGCTAGCCTTTTTCCCTGATTTTACGGGTGAAAAAATCGTGATTAAAGGTGGTTTAGTGGCACTTGTTGACAAATTGGCTGCTGAAACAAGAAAAACGGTTATTTTAGCATCGGGTGACCCATTATTTTATGGGCTTGGTAGTTATTTAGCGAAAAAATTAACAATAGAAGTATATCCCTATATTAGCTCAGTTCAGCTAGCCTTTGCGAAAATGGGCGAAAGCTGGCAGGATGCGTATGTCACAAGTATTCATGGACGCTCGATGAAAGGCTTGGCACAGCGTATTGATGGCAAAAAGAAGATTGCACTATTAACAGATGCAGACAATAGCCCTAATGCTCTTGCCCGTTATTTAAAGCATTTTGGTATGCATGAGTACCGTGTCTTTGTGGCGGAAAATTTACAAGGTGCTAGCGAGAAATGTGGCTGGTATTCCTTAGATGAGCTGGAGCAAGCAACGTTTTCCACATTAAATGTCGTGATTTTACAGCAAACAGCACCAGCGCCAATGTATACACTTGGCATTGATGATGAGGCATTTTCACAGCGCAAGCCTGATAAAGGGTTAATTACGAAAAAGGAAATTCGTGTTCTAAGCTTGCAGGCGATGCAGCTTCAAAAGGATAGCATTGTGTGGGATATCGGTACATGCACAGGCTCAATGGCCATTGAAGCAGGCAAGCTCGCACCAGAGGGGCAAATTTTTGCGGTGGAAAAAAATGCGCCTGACCTTGAAAACTGTGTGCAAAATCAACAAAAATTTCGTGTAGATATCACAGCGATTCATAGTAAAGCACCAGCGGGACTAGAGGCATTCCCTGACCCTGATGCTATTTTTATCGGCGGTACAGGTGGCGAAATGGTGGAGCTACTACAATTATGTTGCGGGCGTTTGAAGCCAAATGGGCGCATTGTATTAAATGCAGCAACGATTGAAAATTTATATAAGGCAGTGGAGGCGTTTAAAGCTTGTGGCATGGCAGTCGAAATTTTACAGGCACAGCTTGCACGCAGTAAGCCTATTTTAGATATGACACGCTTTGTACCACTAAACCCGATTTATATTATTTCGGCCTATCGAAAGGAAGACAATGATGAGTAATGTAGGTATTTTATATGGCTTGGGCGTAGGGCCTGGCGATCCAGAGTTAATTACAGTAAAGGCATTCCGAGTGATTCAAGAGTCACCTGTGATTGCCTATCCAAAAAAGCTACGTGGCAGTAAAAGCTATGCCCACCGAATTGTCGATGTTTATATCAATCCTGAGGAAAAGGATATGTTAGGGCTTGTGTTTCCAATGACAAAGGATGAGGAAGTGCTGGCACGTGAATGGACAAAGTCAGTAGAGCTTGTTTATGAAAAATTGCAAGAGGGTAAGGATGTGGCATTCGTTACAGAAGGCGATCCGTTATTATATAGTACGTTTATCCATATGATGAAGTTGATGCAGGACAAACATCCAGACGTAGAAATTCGCACAGTGCCAGGAATTTCGTCCTTTAATGGCTCGGCTTCTCGCCTTGGTATTGCATTAGCAGATGGCGATGATCGTGTGGCCATTATTCCTGCTTATGATGATTACGAGGCGATGCGTGAAGCGATTGAAACGCATGATGCCGTTGTGTTTATTAAAGTAGCCAAGGTCATTGATTTAATGCTGGAAGTGTTACGTGATTTAGATTTACTGGATAAAGCATCAGTTGTAACGAAGGTGACATCTGATGAGGAAATTATTTGGGATGTCCGTGAGCTTGATGGTGTTGATTTAGAATATTTAACATTAATGGTGGTGCGCAAATAATGACGAAAAAAATTTATGTGGTTGGAGCGGGTCCTGGTGATCCTGATTTAATTACGGTAAAAGGCTTACATATGCTACAAACGGCAGATGTTGTGATGTATACGGACTCGTTGGTCAGTGAGGATTTAGTGGCAAAGGCAAAACCAGATGCAGAGGTCATTCGTACAGCGGGTATGCACTTAGAGGAAATGGTCGCCGTCATGGTGGAGCGTGTGCAGCAAGGTAAAATGGTGGTACGTTTACATACGGGAGACCCTGCGATGTATGGGGCAACAATGGAGCAGGTTGCTTTATTAAAGAAGGAGGGCATTGGCTATGAGGTGATTCCAGGGGTTAGTTCGGTCTTTGCCTCGGCAGCTGCCATTGGTGCAGAGTTAACAATTCCTGATTTAACGCAAACATTGATTTTAACGAGAGCAGAGGGACGTACACCTGTACCAGAGTTTGAAAAGCTACGTGATTTAGCAAGCCATCATTGTACAATTGCTTTATTTTTAAGTGCGACATTAACGAAGAAAATTGTCAAGGAATTGCAAAGTGCAGGCTGGGCAGATGATACACCTGTAGCGGTGATTCAACGTGCTTCATGGCCAGATCAAAAAATTGTGCGCACCACATTGATAGAATTAGATGAAGCTATGCGTGTTAATGGTATTCGCAAACATGCGATGATTTTAGCAGGCTGGGCATTGGATCCAAATATTCATGATAAAGACGAATATCGCTCAAAACTATATGATGCCACCTTTACACATGGCTTTAGAAAAGGTGTGAAAGCAAATGATTGAGCTACAGGAAGGCGTTTTACCTAACGTAGAGCAGCGCAATCCTTATGCAGTGGTAGCGATTACCAAGCATGGTGTTCAACTTGGACGTCGCCTACAGCAAACATTTGCGGCAAGTGATTTATATTATATGAGTAAATTCGAGCAGGGCGATGAGGTTGAAAAGCATATTCAGCTTTTTACAGGCACAGTCCGCTTGCTTTTACCGACTCTTTTTAAGCAATATAAAGGGCTGATTTTAATTATTTCACTTGGGGCAGTGGTGCGAATGATTGCGCCGATTTTACAGGATAAAAAGACAGACCCTGGTGTAGTGGTCATTGATGATCGTGGTGACAATGTCATTAGTGTGTTATCAGGCCATTTAGGTGGTGCAAATGAGCTAACACATGAGGTTGCCGCAGCAATTGGCGCAACACCGATTATTACAACCGCCTCCGATGTGCAAAAAACGATTCCTGTGGATTTATTTGGTGCACGTTTTGGCTGGGTATGGGATAGTGCAGACAAATTAACACCTGTTAGTGCCTCTGTCGTCAATGAGGAGCATGTGGCGATTGTGCAGGAAACAGGTGAGCGGGATTGGTGGATGCGTGATACACCAATGCCAGCACAAATTCAAGTGTATCCATCCACACAAGCAGCCATAGCAGCGAAGCCACATGCTACATTGCTGATTACAGATCGTATGATTGAGCCTGAGGAAGAAGTATTGCTTGAAAATGGTGTCATTTATCGACCAAAATCTTTAGTGCTTGGCATGGGCTGTAATCGTGGGACATCTATAGAAGAGATTGAACAGGTCATTGATGACACATTAGCGGAATTGAAATTATCGAAGAAAAGTGTCAAGGCAGTATGTACAATTGATTTGAAAAAGGATGAAGAATGCTTCCTTCAAATTACGAAAAAATATGATTGGGCATTTGTTACTTATACACCTGCTGAATTAAATGAAATCGATTTCCCATCACCGTCAGAAACGGTTTTTAAATATACAGGTGCATATGGGGTGAGTGAGCCTGCTGCGATGCGTTATGCACAGGTAAATTCATTATTAATAGAAAAGAAAAAATCAGGCAATGCAACGATTTCAGTTGCACGTTTACCATTTTAAGGGGTGAAATCTATGCAAACGCATCGCTTTGTGTTGGCAGGGACAGGTAGCGGTGTTGGGAAAACAACCTTCACCATTGGCCTAATGAAAGCTTTCCAAAATAAAGGCTACAACGTACAAGGCTTTAAATGTGGACCAGATTATATTGACCCAACCTATCATACAGCTGTAACAGGACGTAGCTCACGCAATATTGATAGCTGGATGTTTTCACAGGAGGCTGTACGCGATATTGTCGCTAGAGCAAGTAAGGATGCGGACGTTTCAATTATTGAAGGCGTCATGGGCTTTTATGATGGGAAAAGTCCATTATCAGATGAAGGCTCTGCGGCAGATATTAGTGTCATTACAGAAAGCCCAGTCATTTTAATCGTCAACTGTGCAAGTATGGCACGTAGTGTGGCGGCAGTGGTCAAGGGGTTTCAAATGTTATCCGATAAGCCAAATATTGTCGGTGTCATTGCCAATCAAGTAGGTAGTGTGGGGCATTATGAGATTGCGAAGGCAGCCATTGAGCAAGAATGTGGTATTCCTGTGATTGGCTATTTAAAGCGTGAGGAAGGGATTGCCATTCCAAGCCGGCATTTAGGGCTAGTGCCAGCGATTGAACGTGGTGAGCTCGATTCCTTTTTTGATAAGCTTGGTGCATTAATGGCTGACACGATTGATTTGGAGCAGTTGCTAGCCTTAACGACAGCACCTGTGTTAGAAGAAACGGCTCAGCTATTTGAGGAACAGCCTGCCCAAAATATTTGTATTGCTGTGGCAAAGGATGCCGCCTTTAATTTTTATTATGAAGAAAATCTGGCATTGCTACGTGCAAAAGGGGCAACATTGCAATTTTTCTCACCGCTTGCCAATGAGCCTGTGCCAGTAGAGGCAGATGGTTTATATATTGGTGGTGGCTTCCCAGAGGAATTTGCGGATGTGCTGGCTCAAAATGAAGTGGCGAAAGCATCTATTCGAGAAGCGATAGCTAAAGAACTGCCAACATTAGCGGAGTGTGGTGGCTTTATGTATTTAACAGAGGCGATTACGACAAGTCAAGGGGAACGCTATGACATGGTCGGCGTGATTACTGGTGAGGTAGCTATGCAAACAAAGCTTGCAGCACTAGGCTATCGTGAGATTTTTGGCACAGCTGAGAATTTTTTAATCGGTGCAGAGGAAACGGCGAAGGGACATGAATTCCATTATTCCAAGTATACTGGCGAACATCAAAGCCCTGCCTATGAAACAGTTGGACGCTTTGGCAAAAAGAAGGAAGGCTATCAAGCAAATAATCTAGTAGCAGGCTATACACATTTTCATTTTGTATCGAATCCCAAGCTGGTAGATAATTGGCTACTAGCTTGCAAGAAGGTGAAAAACAATGACTAATTATTTTCCAATTCATTTGAATCTTGACTATAAAAAAGCCGTGATTGTGGGTGGGGGACATGTAGCTTTACAAAAGGTGGCATCCTTGCTGCCAACAAAGGCTCAAATTGTAGTAATTAGCCCAGAGGTGACAGAGGGGTTACAGCCTTTTATAACAGCACAGCAAATTACGTGGCATAAAAAAGCATTCGAGCCAAGTGATTTAGATGATGCGATTTTAATTATTGCGGCAACAAATGATACAGCTGTTAATGAAGCAGTACAAGAGGCAGCACAGCATTGGCAGCTAGTGAATCGTGCAGATCAGCAGAGTGAGAGCGATTTTATTATGCCAGCTACAGTGCGTCGTGGACCACTCGTTTTAACGGTATCCACATCTGGTGCAAGTCCTGCCTTAGCACGGAAAATTAAAGCAGAGCTGGCTGAACAATTTGATGATGTTTATGACGACTATATCAGCTTTTTACAGCAGGCCCGCTTAATGATTACAGCAAAATTTGATAAAGGTGCACAAAGAAGAGCAGCATTACAAGCGTTATTAGCACCATCTTTATTAGAATGGACACGTAACGGAGAAATTGAACAGCGTGAAGCTTATTTACAACAATTATTGATGGGAGACACGCTATGAACAACGGAATCGTTTATTTAGTAGGTGCAGGGCCAGGTGATCCAAAGCTTATCACAGTCTATGGCTTGGAATGTATTCAAAAGGCAGATGTCATTGCCTATGATCGTCTAGTGAATCCAAAATTACTCGATCATGCCAAGCTAGATGCAGAGCTGATTTATTGTGGAAAAATGCCTGGTAAGCATCATCTGATTCAGGAGGAAATTCATACATTGCTTGTCGAAAAGGCACAGCAAGGTAAAGTGGTGACACGTTTAAAGGGTGGCGATCCTTTTGTGTTTGGACGTGGTGCAGAGGAGGCAGAAGTGTTACGACAGCATGGTATTCCATATGAAGTTGTACCAGGCATTACAGCAGGCATTGCTGCACCAGCTTATGCAGGGATACCTGTGACCCATCGTGATTTGGCAACAAGCTTTGCGATTGTGACGGGGCATGGGCGTGATGAAAAGGGGCAGGATTTTTTAGATTGGTCAGCTTTAGCAACAGGCATTGATACAGTGGCTTTTTATATGAGTGTTGGCAATATTGCGTATATTACGCGGAAGCTCATTGAACACGGTCGAGCTGCTTCTACGCCAGTAGCGGTCATTGAATGGGGCACAACAGAAAAACAACGTACGATAACAGGACAGCTAGATGAAATTGCTGTGATGATTGAACAGGAGGGCTACAGTAATCCGTCTATGATACTTGTTGGTGATGTAGTCAGCGTGCGTGAGAAGATTCAATGGTTTCAGGAGCAAGGAATTGAATGGAAAAAGGAGATAATCAAATGACGGTGATGGAAGCATTAAAAAAACGTCGAGCAATTCGTAATTACACGACACAGCCTGTTGAAAAAGAGAAACTAGCGCAAATTTTACAGGCAGCAACGTATGCACCGAATGACCGTATGCGTGAGCCATGGCATTTTTATGTGCTACAAGGGGAAGCGATGCAACGTTATGAAGCGTTGGCTTATGCCTATTTACAAGAGCGCTTCCCAACAAAGCCAAATTTGGTGGAAAGTTCTATTAAAGTTGTTCAAACAACACCCGTTGCGATTGTTGTTACGGCAGATATAGTAGAGGGTGATGAGGAGGCAACAAAGGATAATGTCTTTGCGGTATGTAGTGCCATTATGTCAATGTGGCTAGCAGCAGAGGAGCAAGGGCTTGGCTTTGTTTGGCGTACACGTGGTGTTGGACTTGTACATGATGCGCGTATGCATGCCTTTATTGGTGCAAGTGAGACACAGCAAGTTGTTGGCACAATTTTTATTGGTTATCCAGAGCAAGAGGAGCTAGCTGATAAAAAACGTACACCTTTTGAAGAAAAAACAACATGGCTGTAAAAGGAGGCAGGAGCTAGATGGCTAGAAAAGGCTTGTTGCTAGTATATACAGGAGATGGCAAGGGCAAAACGACTGCCTCGCTTGGTGTGACATTGCGTGCGGTTGGTCGAGGCTTGAAAGTGCGCTATATGCAGTTTATTAAATCACCAGAGCGAACATATGGTGAGCAAATCGCCCTGAGAAAGCTCGGTGTGGAGATGGAGCAAATGGGCATTGGCTTTACATGGACAAAAACACCTGAGGAGCATCGCCTTGCTTTAAAGAAAGCGTGGGGTAAGGTGAAAGTCGCTTTACAAGATGAAACGATTGACCTTTTGGTGCTAGATGAATTGAATAATGCCCTCGCTATTACGAAGTTTCCAATTGATGATGTGTTGCCATTAGCAGAGGTGTTAGAGGCAGTACAGCAACGTCCGTCCACAATGCATGTCGTCATTACAGGGCGCAGTGCACATCCAGCCTTGATTGCTATGGCGGATTTAGTGTCTACCATTGATGCAACGAAGCATTATTATGAGGAAGGTATACCAGCCGTCAAAGGGCTCGAATTTTAATCGCATGGAGGAATGATGAATGCCAGCAAAAGCAATTATGATTCAAGGAACGGCCTCAGATGTTGGCAAAAGCATGATTTGTACTGCCTTATGTCGTATTTTTTCCGATGATGGCTTGAAGGTTGTGCCCTTTAAGTCGCAAAATATGGCACTCAATTCATTTGTCACGCAGGATGGCGGAGAAATTGGGCGAGCACAGGGTGTACAGGCGGAAGCGGCTCGTGTAGTCGCAACAACTGATATGAACCCGATTTTACTAAAGCCCAAGCAGGACATGGTATCGGAGGTCATTGTGCATGGCAAGCATTTTTTGAATATGGATGCTAAAAGTTACCGCAATCAATTCGTACAAGAGGCAATGCCCATTGTGGAAAAATCTGTACGAACGTTACAACATACATATGATGTGATTGTGCTTGAAGGTGCAGGAAGCCCAGCAGAAATTAACTTAAAAGATCGAGATATTGCCAATATGCGTATGGCTCATTTAGCGGATGCAGCAGTTGTCCTTGTGGCAGATATTGACCGTGGCGGTGTTTTTGCCTCCATTGTTGGGACATTAGCCTTACTAGATGAAGATGAGCGTGCCCGTGTCAAAGGCTTGATTATTAATAAATTTCGAGGACTGCGTGAATTATTGGATGATGGTATTGAATGGGTGGAACGTGAAACAGGGATTCCAGTGCTTGGGGTGATTCCGTATGTGGATGTCAATATTGAGGCAGAGGATTCACTTGCTTTGTCGTCTCTACGCTTTAAAAAGCCAAAGCTTGGTGAATTTGCGATCGATGTGGCGATGCTTCGTTTACCACGTATTTCAAATTTTACGGATATTGACCCATTTTTTGATGAACCAGAAGTCGGTGTACGTTTAATTGGACATATCAAGGAATTAGGGACACCTGATTTACTTATCATTCCAGGGACAAAGAGCACAATGGATGATTTAGCATGGCTGAAGGAACAGGGCTTTGATGAAGCGATTCAAAAATTGCAGCAACAAGGCACACAAATTATCGGAATTTGTGGTGGCTTTCAAATGCTTGGGGAAACATTGCTTGACCCCGATGCAGTAGAGGGAGATGGCGAGGCGGCACAAGGTTTAGGGCTACTCCCCATTGAAACAGTATTTGTTGGGGATAAAAAGACGGTCCAAATGACAGGCACAAGAGGACAGGACACATTTACAGGCTATGAAATCCATCTTGGGCGTACAAAAATTTTACGTGAGGAAGTAGCACCATTTTTACAGCTAGCAGATGGGCGAGTAGATGGGGCTGTGAGTACCGATGAACAAGTAATCGGGACGTATTTCCATGGTTTATTCCATAATCGCTCGTTTACACGTCAGCTTGTTAATGCGCTGCGTGTAAAAAAAGGTTTAGTGGCACTACCAAGTGATGTAAAAAGTGATGCAGAACGTCGAGAGGATGCTTATAATATGCTGGCGAAGCATGTACGCACACATCTCGATATGCAAAAAGTTTATGAAATAGTAGGAGTATCCATATGACGAGAAAAGGTCCATTAGCCATTGATTATGAAGCATTATGGCAAGAGGGGATGAAGGATTGGCATGGGCATATGCCTGAACGAATGATTGATGATACCTTGGAGGAACAGTTTTGGGCGCAGTCAATTGCACGCAAAAAGATAAAGCAAACAGACCCCTATGCTACCTCTATTTATCAGGAAATTGAAAAATGGATTCAGCCTGAGCATTCAGTCATTGAAATTGGACCAGGTTGGGGCAATTATACCTTTCCTTTAGCCACTAAAGCACGTCAATTAACATGTGTCGATAGCTCAGAAAGTGTCTTGCAGTATTTAGCTGCCTGTATGTCAAATCAGTCACATATTTCCTATGTACATGCCAAATGGGAGAATCTTGCCGAAGAAGAGCTAATGCCACATGATATTGTGGTGGGCGTGAACTGTTTTTATCGAATGTATGAAATTAAAGTAGCGCTCACACATATGAATCGTTTAGCAAAAAAGCGTGCTATTATTGGCATGACAACAGGACCGATTCAGCCACATTATGAAGTTTTATATGAGCAATATGGCTACGCTATTAAATTTCCCCGTCGAGATTATATTGAATTTTTAAATTTGCTGTATGAAATGGATATATATGCAGAGTGCAAAATTATTCCCTTAGAAAGAGTATATGAATATGAAACATACGACCAGCTTGTCACTGTGCAAAGTAAAAAAATACTACAGGCTGATTTTGAGCGTTCACATGTTGAGCAAGCACTTGCACCATTTATCGAGGAACGAGATGGACGTTATTATTATCGACATGATTTCCATGCAGCCCTTGTTTCTTGGGAACCAAAATTGTAAATATGAATGGCTGGAGCTCTGTCTAGAACAGAATTTCAGCTATTTTCTTTTGATTGGGATTTGAAGCTAGAAGTGTTTCATGTCATACAAAACAATTTCCAACCACTATTACAGTAGGATACAATAGGACGATAGAGAACAGGAAACGAGGTGGCGTATATGCAGCTACATTTTTTAGGAACAGGCGCAGGAATGCCTTCAAAGGAGCGTAATACAAGTGCGTTAATGGTCAAGTTGCTGGATGAAGTGGGGGAAATGTGGTTAGTGGATTGTGGCGAGGCGACACAGCACCAAATTTTATATACCTCGCTCAAGCCACGAAAGGTGACAAAAATCTTTATTACGCATTTGCATGGAGATCATATTTTTGGTTTACCAGGCTTTTTGAGTTCTCGTTCCTTTCAAGGTGGGGATGAGCCGTTAACAATCTTTGGACCAAAGGGGTTACAGCAATGGCTAGAGCAAACCTTTGCCTTATCCAAAACACATCTAACCTATCCCATACACTTTGTGGAAGTTCATGATGGCATAGTATATGAAGATGCTCACTTTATAGTCTATGCACAATCTTTGCGTCATGTTGTGCCATGCTTTGGCTATCGTATTGAGCAAAAGGAGTTGCCTGGGGAATTATTGATGGAGAAAGTGCAAACATTTGGTGTGCCAAAAGGGCCGTTATTAGGACAGTTAAAGCAGGGGCAAGATGTTATGTTGAGTAATGGGACAGTTGTGAAGGCAATCGATGTTGTAGCACCACCGAGAAAAGGCTTTACATTAACGATTTTAGGCGATACTAAATATTGTGATGAGGCCATTATCCTAGCAAAGCAGGCAGATATTGTGATTCATGAAGCAACGTTTGATGGGCACACAACAGAATTAGCCGCAAGCTATGGACACTCAACAAATGTAGAAGCGGCAATGGTAGCCAAACAGGCAGGTGCTCAAACTTTATTGCTCAACCATTTAAGTGCACGATTTTTACCACAAGATTTACCTCATTTTTTAGCAGAGGCACAGGCTATTTTTCCACAAACATATTTAACGGCAGATCAAGCTGTCTTTAGTTGGGGGAATAATCAGCTATCTTATTAAACATTCTTCTTTATTAAGGAAATTGAATGAGATTTGACTAATTTCCGTGATATATTTGTAATGGTTTTATTTTCTCTAAGTGTGACTATTGTGGCAGATTACTAACAATTTACCTTGAAGTTAATTAATTATTTCAATTTGAATGAAAATTATTTACAATAGAGAAAATTAATGCTGTATGGATAGAACGTGTTAGGGGGATTGTCTATGAGGAAGTCGATGAAGTGGAAGATGATTGTGGAAATTATGACTGTTGTTGTGCTAGTGATTGGTGCATTTTCTGTTTATATTTTTCAATCGACGAATAAAAGTGTCAAAAGTAATGGAGAGGCACTTGCTAATTCGATTGTGATGGGAATGGAAGGCGCGATTCACTCTAGAGAAAAAGCCGAGGAGATTATGGAAAAGGAAATGGTTGCCGAATCGGTGATGGCTTCTTATATTATCGATAAGGGGGCAACATTTGAGGATTTAAAGGCCATTGCTGAACGTGGTGGCATTGATGAAATTTGGAGTACAGATGATAAAGGGAACACAGGTGTCACATCTGTAGCACCAACTGTTGACTTCAATTTCGGTGCAGATCCAGATGGTCAAGCTGCTGAATATATGCAGCTATTGGATGGTCGTGCTACGGAAATTATACAAAAAGCACAAATACGGGATGTAGATGACCAGTTTTATAAATTTGTTGGTGTGAGCAGTTGGAACCCAGCTACACCACAAATTGTACAAATTGGCCGAAATGGGCAGCAATTAGTAGCTTTAGAGGAAAGTATTGGAAGTGAATATTACATAAATGAATTGAAAAAGCATCTATCCGATACCATATTATTTGCGGCTATTGTGGATCAAGACGGGCAAGCAGTTGTTGCGACAACGGATAGCAAACTAGAGAGTATTGGCTTTACAAACAAGCGCTTTGCAGATAATAAATCTACAGAATTTTCCGGGAAATATGATGGGGTACGTGTTACACAATATGTAAAACCATTATCGAATGGCACATATTTAGCCATTGTAGTATCTAATGGGGTATTGTCAAATATTCTACTAGGTACACTAGTGGCATTTGTCATTGCAGTAGCTGCGATTTTCTTTATGACGAACTTCACCGTGACGAAACAAACATCACGTATTTTAAATGTGCGTAATTCATTAGAAGAAATCAGTCATGGAGAAGCCGATTTAACGAAGCGTATTCAAGTGACATCTAATGATGAAATCGGTCAATTGGTCACATCCTTTAATGGTATGATGGAAAATTTCCAGCATATTATGATGGCTTTACGAGAGGATGCTATTCAAATTAAAGCGGCGACCTATGTGATTCATGAAAACGCACATCAAACACTTGATTCATCTAAGGTTATTCAAGAGGAGTCTCAGCAGGTAGCACAGGCTTCCGTGACACAACTAGCAAATACAGAGGATACGACATGCTCGATGGAAGAATTGGCAAAAAGTATTCAGCATATTTCAGAGTCCATTACTGAAATTTCAACGATTTCTCGTAGTACAGAAGAAAATGCGCACAACGGCTTGCAAATTATGAATCGTTTCCAAACACAATTGCTTGAAATTAATGATAAAACAGCGTTATCAGTTGTCAGTACACAGGAATTAGAGAAATTGTCCAACATGATTGGTGAATTTACTAATGTGATTACAGGTATTTCTGATCAAACGAATTTATTAGCATTGAATGCGTCTATTGAGGCAGCGCGTGCTGGTGAAGCTGGAAAAGGCTTTGCGGTCGTGGCAGATGAGGTGCGCAAGCTAGCAGAGCAATCCAAAGAAGCAGCTGATCGTATTGCCGATGTAGTAGTCAATGTGCAACGTGAAACAGCAAATATTGTTACAGCAATCCATTCCACAGCAGATGTTTTACAGAATGGCCGCTCGATTGCTAGTGAAGCACAGCAATCCTTTGAAGGCATTAATCACGATGTACAAATATTAGCGAAGCAAGTGGATTTAGTGTCTAGCGCAACGGAAGAAATTGCTGCCAGCACAGAGGAAGTAACCGCAACAATGGAGGATATTTCATCATTAGCTAAACAAACAACATCTAATGTCGAGGCAGTTGCACATAAAGCACAAGACCAAGCAACAAGCATGAATGATATGACAACGATTATCGATAGCCTAAATGCGACAGCGGAAAGCTTACAGCAATCAGCAGGGAAATATAAGGTATAAAGGATAAACGCGTAAAATCGCACAAATATTTGGTGATTTTACGTGTTTTTATTTATAATAAATGGAAAGGGGTGATGTGAAATGAGATTTTTCAAGAAATTGAGAAACAAAGGTTTTTTGATTGAGCTGCATGAAGCATTGACTTATCCATCGGCTAAAGTGATTTGTGAGGCAGTTGAAAAACATGTGACCGACAAAGAATTTTTATTATTTGAAAGCACCGAAAAGCCTGTGACATTCTATCTTGATGATGTGCTATATCGTGTAGAGATTAAGTTGGCATATGGTGGGTATATTTTACATTGTAAGGAAGCATAAAAAGGGGGTTGAGAAATTTTTCTTGACCTCCTTAAATTATTTTCAATAGCACGACACTTAACATAGGTAAAACAAAGGCGCTGATGGTAGGACAGATAATTTGTAAATGTTTGGACAATTCAATACACATCTGTTCCATATCACAGAGCATTACGTCTAAAAAGAAATGATAAATATTGAAAACAAATGAATGAAAAATATAGTTATTTATTATATAAAAAGAAATTAAATATAGGCGGAGGGTATTTATGCATGAATTTTTTTTGATAAAAAAGACCGAAACACAAGATGACGATTTTTTTAATAATTTTTATAGAAATAGAGACAATCACAAGGATATAATTGTTGATTACATTACAATTGAAATTAAAGTATTTGATTATATTTTTGATTCACTTACATGGATTCCATGTATGAACCCCGCCTTGCCAGGAAAACCTATGGAAGTAGGGATTAATCATATTGGGATAACACTATTTGATGAAAATTCAGCTTCTTCCCTTATTTCTATTTTTACTGCTTGGAGAGATTTATTTAAAAATGGTCCAAGTGTAATCAAAAGGCTTATTTATTTCCATGATTACACTGATGAGGATTTATTGACTTTTGATAGAGATGACACTTTAGAAAATTTTGAAAAATTCATTGATCTATCTAAACAGTTGTCTGATGGCAAGTACTACCTATATCATTGTGGTATATGAAGACTAAAAACAATGTTACATTGAGCAGAAAGCGCTAAGAATGAATTCTATTTTTAAACTAGAGATATAAAAAGGGGGTTGAGAAATTTCTCTCAGCCTCCTTAAATCGTTTTTAATAACACGAAAATCAGAATTGAAAATGAACGATATATGAAGGTTATAACCTAAAGTTATAGGTTTGATGAAATTATCTTGAATTCAAAATAAATAACTTGCTTTTTTATCACTTGCGTAGTAAAGTGATAATAGAAATACAAAATGAGTAGGTGAAACGATGGAAAAGCATACATTAGGCTCTTTAACTTGGCTACGGATGATGCGCTTTACGACAAAAAGTAATCAATTATCTGATGAATTTTTAAAACGTTTCGATTTAACAACAGCTCAGTTTGATGTATTAATACAAATCAAAACCTATGCGCCATTGACCCAATCACAGCTTGCTGACAAAGTGACTGTGACGCAGGGGGGGATGTCTCGGATGCTGGCTCGTCTTGAAAAAGAAGGGCTGATTGAACGCAAACAGCAATGGAAAACAAAAGCCATTTCACTGACGGCAAAAGGTGAACAAATAATAGATACCGCAACACCTAATCAGCTTCAGTTCCAAACATCTTTTTTTGAGGAAGTGTTAACGGAGGAAGAGTTAAAATCGTTATATACAGTTATGACAAAATTAGATAAGCATAGTCGTGAAAAAAAATTGCCACCAGTGTAATTTTTTTTACCACATCACTTGCTTAATCAACTGATAAATTAGGAGGAATTACTTATGTTAAGTGGACATCATCATATTTCAATGTTAACGAAAAATGGCAAAGAAAATCATTATTTTTATACAACTATTTTAGGCTTACGTCTAGTGAAAAAGACGGTCAATCAAGATGCACCTTCCATGTATCATTTATTTTATGGTGATGCAGCAGGGGCGGCAGGTACAGAATTAACCTTTTTTGAAATGCCAGTTGCGGGGCGCACGGTTCGAGGTACAAATGCCATTACACGTATTGGCTTATTAGTACCAAGCTATGACAGCTTAGTGTATTGGCAGAAACGCTTCGAGCAATTGGGTGTTACACATAGTGAAATCACTACTTATGCTGGCAAAGATGCCTTATTATTTGAGGATCATGAAGGCTTGCGAATGGTGCTGTTGAATCACAATAATCAAGCTATACCTTCCGCATGGCAAGCATGGGATGGCTCAAAAATCCCTGCTGAACACCGTATTTTAGGCATGGGCACAGTGGAAATAACAGTGCGCTCTATTGAACGTACAATGAGCGTCTTACAAGAATTATTCCAGTATACTGTCGTAGCAGAAAAGGATAATGAAGTATTAGTGCAATCTGTTGAGGGCGAAGTATTTGGAGAAATTTTAGTGAAAGAGCTAGAAGGACCAAGCGAAAAACCTGGACGAGGTAGTGTGCATCATTTGGCACTACGTGTGGCAACAGTAGAAGAATTGCAGGAATGGAACGCTAAAGTTAAAGCAAGAGGCTATGATAGCTCAGGTGTTGTGGATCGCTTTTATTTCCAAAGCCTGTACTTTAGAGATCGCAATGGTATTTTATTTGAGATGGCCACAGATGGACCAGGCTTTACAGCGGATTCATCCATCGAGGACTTAGGGAAAAACTTAGATTTACCACCATTTTTAGAGGGGAAACGTGCAGATATTGAGGCATTGTTAGAACCGTTAAATGAAGAGGAGAGATAACCATGGAAAACTATCGTATTGATCCATCAAAAGGCATGGAATTTGGACTATATTCATTAGGTGATCATATCCCGAATCCATTAACAGGTGAACGTGTATCAGCACAGCAACGTTTAGGCGAAATGATTGAAGCAAGCCAACTAGCAGAGCAGGCAGGCATTGATGTATTCGCTGTAGGAGAAAGTCATCAGTCTTATTTTACAACACAGGCACATACAGTTGTACTTGGAGCGATTGCACAAGCTACCTCTAACATTAAATTAGCAAGTTCTGCGACAGTGCTTAGTGTATCAGACCCTGTGCGTGTTTATGAGGATTTTGCGACAATTGATTTAATCTCAAATGGTCGTGCAGAGATTGTGGCAGGTCGTGGCTCTCGTGTTGGGGCATATGAATTATTTGGCGTTGATTTACATGATTATGAGGAAATTTTTGAAGAAAAATTAGCATTATTAAAGCAAATCAATGAGGGGGAGCTGATTACGTGGGAGGGTAAATTCCGTACACCTTTACGCAATACGCAAATTTTGCCACAGCCGAAAACAGGCTCCTTACCCATTTGGCGTGCAGTTGGTGGACCTCCAGCTAGTGCGATTAAAGCAGGGTATATGGGCATTCCAATGATGCTGACAACATTAGGTGGACCTGCTATTCGTTTTAAAGCCTCTGTGGATGCTTACCGTGAAGCAGCAGATCGCAGTGGCTTTGACCCGCAAACATTGCCTATTGCGACAACGAGTTTATTTTATGTGGCTGATACAACAAAAGAGGCATTGGAAGGCATGTATCCACATTTAAACGGTGGTTTTCAAGCGATTCGTGGTAGTGGCTACCCGATGCAGCAATTTGCTGAAGCACCTGCCGTTCAAGATGCGTTGATGGTGGGCAGTAAAGAGGAAATCACTGAAAAGCTGTTGTACCAATATGAGTTATTTGGTATGCAACGCTTTATGGCACAAATTGATTTTGGCGGTGTACCGTTTGAGAAAATCATGAAAAATATTGAGTTGATTGGTAATGATATTATACCTGCGATAAAAAAATATACGAAAGCATAATCGAAAGAGGCTGTTGGTTAAATCTACAGCCTCTTTTGTAATGGTTTATCTTATAATGCTTCATAGCCAACTGTCATAACATAGCGTAATAAAGTGAACAATAAATAGTGTTCCTAACATCTCCAATCTCTGCCTTCATCTAAATTCCTATTTAACTTTCTTTAGTAGGTGTATTCATAACCACTCTCCATTGGTCTTTTTCAAAGGTTAGCGTTATCTTTGCAGAAAGTGAACCCTCATTTGAACGATACTTACTCGCTTCGATTATCATATTTTCCTTATTATCTGATTGCACTTGCTTTTCTATTTTTAACAAAATTCCTTTAAGTGTAGTTCTTGGCTGATTATATAATCCTTCTTGAATTAACTGTTCATAGGTGTGATTATAAATCTTTATATGATATTTGCTATGAAGGTAATCCTCTATGCTCTTCTTATCAGAATCACTTAAAGGCAGCTCTTGGTTGTAGTCCAGAGAAATATACTGCATGTTTTCATTAAGAGCTGTATCTGTTGAAATTAATTCATCCAACGCTAAAAAATAAGGCTCACTTAATCGATTCTCTGAACCAGTAACGTCATTCGAGCAACCCGAAATGAGAAAAATCATCATAACACTGAAGATAAAATAAATCGACTTATTTTTTATGGTATGTCCCTCCTTGTTCTCAGTTACCTACATGAACGTAAAAAAACAAAAATGTTGTAACCTCAAATACGGTTTAGACTAAATAGTATTTTTTTGCTCTTCTAGACGATAGCACAGTTGAACTTCATTTTAAATGTTAGTGAAATCAAACCTGTGGGCGTCTGAACGATTTCGTAAAATTTCTTTTAAATAGTCAATAGATAAAAGAAAATGATAGTTTATGAATGTTTTTGAAAGAAAGTTGTTGATTTTTCGGAACATTTCCTCTACTATAAAGGCAAAGATAGCTGATAGGGAGGTGTGACAAATGCTAACCGCTGAACGGCATCGTTTAATCCGTGATTTATTAAAGAAACAAGACATTGTAAATATTCAAGAATTGATGGAATTGACGGAGGCTTCCGAATCCACTATTCGGCGAGATTTAACACAGCTAGAGCATGCGAAATTTTTAAAGCGCATACATGGTGGTGCAGCAAGATTACAAGGCAAGTTGGATGAACAAAGCGTGGTCGAAAAATCCGCCAAAAACCTTCAAACAAAAATGGCCATTGCCAAATTAGCGGCAAGCTTTGTGGAAGATGGCGATTGTATTTATCTAGATGCAGGTACAACGGTGTATCAAATGATTCCTTATTTACAGCAGAAAAAAATTGTGGTGGTGACCAATAGTGTCCACCATTTAGATGCGTTAATCGTAGGAGGCATTAAGACATACTTAGTCGGCGGTGAAATTAAATACACCACAAAGGCGATGATTGGTCGAGGTGCTTTTAGTAGTTTACAGCAATATCGCTTTGATAAATGCTTTATGGGGATGAACGGCATTCATGCCACATATGGTTACACAACGCCTGATCCTGAGGAAGCGATGATTAAACAAGCGGCTATCCATTTGTCACGTGAGGCTTATATACTCGCCGATGAATCAAAGTTCAATGAAGTGTCCTTTGCAGAAGTGGCTGCATTACATGAAGCGACGATTTTAACAAATGCTATTGAAGCAAGCACCTTAAAGGCACTAAAAACAAAAACCACAGTAAAGGTTGTGACAGGATGATTTACACAATGACATTAAATCCATCGATTGATTACATCGTGGAACTGGACACTTTTGAACTAGGTGGATTGAACAAAATTCAAAAAGAAGCAAAATTTCCAGGTGGCAAGGGCATTAATGTTTCTCAAGTGCTCCAACGATTAGGGGCAACAAGCAAAGCACTTGGTTTTATCGGTGGCTTTACAGGGAAATACATTGCAGATGCGCTAAAAGCAAAAGGCATTGATGCACAATTTGTAGCAGTACAAGGAGATACACGCATTAATATTAAATTAAAAACAGGGCAAGAAACGGAAATTAATGGGCAAGGACCAATTATTAGCGAAGAAGAATTAACGCAATTATTCCAAATCGTAGAGCAATTAACGGCTAGAGATACGCTTGTATTAGCAGGAAGTATTCCACAGTCCATTCCTGCTTCGATTTATGAAACATTAGCTCAAATGGTGACGCAAAAGGGTGCAAAGGTTGTAGTTGATGCCACAGGTGAGGTATTGATGAATGTATTGCCACACCGTCCGTTCTTAATTAAGCCAAACCATCATGAATTAGGGGAACTGTTTGATGTCAAAATTGAAACGGTGGAGGAAGCGATTCCGTATGGTAAACGTTTAGTAGAAATGGGCGCACAGCATGTCATTGTGTCGATGGCTGGCGCAGGAGCCTTGTTATTTAGTCCAAACATTTCACTTTATGCCAATGTACCAAAAGGCACGCTGAAGAATTCTGTCGGTGCAGGAGACTCCGTTGTTGGTGGATTCCTTAGTGCATATATGCATACAGGGGATGTGGAACAATCCTTTGCTTACGGGGTAGCATCTGGTAGTGCAACAGCATTTTCATTGGAATTATGTACAAAAGAGCAAGTAGAGGCGCTTTTACCTCAAATTCAATTAACACAAGTATAAGGGGGAGTTTGTATGAAAATTACAGAGCTATTAAAAAAAGAGACAATTATTTTACAATTAGCTTCATCATCCAAAGCAACTGTTATTGATGAATTGGTCAATCAATTAGATGCAGCAGGTCGTCTAGCTGATAAAGATGCATTTAAAGAAGCCATTTTAGCTCGTGAAGCGCAAAGCACAACAGGGATTGGGGAAGGCATTGCGATTCCACATGCGAAAACAAGTGCTGTTCGCATACCAGCTTTAGCATTTGGACGTTCAACGGCAGGGATTGACTATGAAGCATTGGACGGTCAGCCAAGTCATTTATTCTTTATGATTGCAGCTCCAGAGGGCGCGAATAATACACATTTAGAAACATTATCACGTTTATCGATGTTATTAATGGATGCTTCTTTCCGTGAAAAATTGCTTGCAGTAAACACAGAGGAAGAAGTTTTAGCGCTGATTGACCTTCATGATCAAGATGAAGAAGAGGAAGAAGTCATTGTGGAAGCACCAGTGACAAGCAGTGGCAAAATGAAAATTTTAGCGGTAACAGCTTGTCCAACAGGAATTGCACACACTTATATGGCTGCGGATGCATTGAAAAAGAAAGCGGATGAGCTAGGCGTTGACATGAAAGTTGAAACAAATGGTTCCACAGGTGTCAAAAATGCATTAACGGCAGCGGAAATTGCTGAAGCTACAGCGATTATCGTTGCTGCTGATAAACAAGTCGAAATGGCACGTTTTGCAGGCAAGCATGTGATTCAAGTACCTGTAGCTGATGGTATCCGTAAAACAGAAGCATTGATTGAGCGTGCGATGAAACAAGATGCACCTATTTATCAAAGCACAGGTAATGAAACTTCGGGGCAAAAGGAAAAACAAGGTTCAGGTTTCTATAAACATTTAATGAATGGTGTATCCAATATGCTACCATTCGTTGTTGGTGGCGGTATTTTAATTGCTATTTCTTTTATGTTCGGTATTCATGCATCCGATCCAAATGATCCGTCCTATCATCCAATTGCAGAGGCGTTAAATACAATTGGTGGTGGTAATGCATTTGGCTTAATGATTCCAGTGCTAGCTGCCTTTATTGCGATGAGTATTGCGGATCGACCAGGTTTTGCACCAGGTATGGTCGGCGGTTTGATGGCAGCAACAGGTGGCGCAGGCTTTTTAGGCGGTTTGATTGCAGGTTTCTTAGCTGGTTATATTGTAGTAGGCTTGAAAAAAGTATTTAATGGTTTACCAGCATCACTTGAAGGTATTAAACCAGTGCTTTTATATCCATTATTCGGTATTTTAATAACAGGTATCATTATGATGTTCGTTGTTGTCGATCCAGTACGAGCAGCAAATGAAGCATTAATTGGTTGGTTAGAGGGCTTAGGTACAGGGAATTTAGTATTATTAGGCTTATTGCTTGGCGGTATGATGGCCATTGATATGGGTGGTCCGATTAATAAAGCGGCCTTCACATTCGGTATTGCGATGATTGGCTCAGGAAATTTTGGACCACACGCAGCGGTAATGGCAGGTGGTATGGTACCACCATTAGGCTTAGCATTGGCAACAACATTCTTTAAAAGTAAATTTACAAAAGCAGAAAAAGATGCAGGGAAAACATGTTACATTATGGGGGTATCCTTTATTACAGAGGGTGCGATTCCATTTGCGGCTGCAGACCCAGCACGTGTTATTCCAGCAGCAGTGATTGGTTCAGCAATAGCAGGGGCATTGACAATGGTATTTGGCATTGGACTACCAGCGCCACATGGTGGGCTATTCGTTTTCCCAGTAGTAGAAGGCAATCCGTTCTTATACTTATCAGCTATACTAATTGGGGCAGTGGTAACGGCTGTGATTGTAGGGCTAATGAAAAAACCAGTGAGTGAATAATTAAAAACAGCTTGTTCGCATTTGATGCGGGCAAGCTGTTTTGTTAGATTGGAATAGAAAGATGTTGATATACGGGAGCTAATGGTGTTGTGTTAATTCGCCATTATCCATTTTATACACACTATCACATAAAAGAGATATATCTTCAGCATTATGACTAGCTAGTAAAATAGTCATTCCTTGTTTTTTGAAATCTATGAGCATATTGCGAATATCTGATACACCTGATTCATCAAGTCCATTCATTGGTTCATCCAAAATTAAAAGTTTTGGTTTTTCCATAATGGCTTGGGCAATTCCAAGACGTTGCTTCATACCAAGGGAATATTTACGTACGGCACTTGTATCATCTGGATTTAGACCAACTAAAGTTATGACCTTTCTTATATCTTCCTCAGTCACACGATTTTGAATAGACCCTAATAATTTTAAATTACGAAAACCTGAATAGTGTGGCAGAAAACCAGGAATATCTAACAAAGCGCCAAAATTTTTAGGAAATTTTCCCGTTCCAATATCTTCATCGAAAACTTTTATTACACCTTTCGATGGAACAAGAAGTCCAGCAATTGTTTTAAACAATATGCTTTTACCAGAACCATTTCTTCCTATCACTCCGTATATTCCTGGAGTATCTATCTTCATTTGAATATTTTTTAGCAATGTACGATTCTTTATTTCTTTCGATAAATTTTGTATTTCTAGTATAGTATTCATTATATATTCTCCTTTATTCATGTCGCATAAAAAGATACTCTCTACGGGCTTTAACTATCCTAAAATTAATAATAATTAACACAACGATACTTATTAATATGCAAAAATAACACCAAATCAATGAATAATTATTTAATTCGTGAAAGGCAAATAAACCATATGTTAAGGGCAACCATTTTAACGCATTAGGAAAGATGCTCCCTATTGTTATAGATAGGATAAAGCACATAATGGTTAACAAAAAAGTAAAAGAAAGATTATCTATTAAAAAAATAAAAAATAAATGGATTAACACTAATAAAAAAACGGATAGGATGAGTAAACAAAATTGGTTAATAATCAAATTTAGATAATTAGAAGTGTATAAATAATTTAATAGCTGAATCCAATCAGCTGATACGTTTTCTCTTGGTATAAAAGTAACAACACCTAAAGTTGTAAAAAAACCTATTGTAAAAGTTAAGAAAACAAAAATAAACAATACAATAATAAGACTGTAAAACCAATGACTCAAACTTTTCATATGTAACAGTAAATAGACTGTTCGTTCTTTTATTTCCGTATTCATAAATAAACCAAATATAATTAAAATAGGCAATAAAATCAATATACATCTAAACAAATCTAGCTTGAAATTTATTGGCAAATAAAACATAAATATGGTTGCCTGTATATTCCCTTGAGGGATACTATTATTACTGTACATAGAAAAGACTAGGAGTGCATTTGTAATAAATGTGGCTATGATGAATAATAATTTTTTTGGTGTTATTATACATAAAAAGTGATAATTTATGATTCTAGCTAACATGATTCTTACTCTCTTTCTCTAAAAGGATATCTACTCGGTTAACAGTAAATAAACCAATCAAATACATGATGAAAATTAAGAGAATCCAATATAGAACGATACTGTATGGAAATTGTTGCTGACTTATATTAAATCGATAAATATATTGTAGAATATTTACATGGTCAGTAAAAAGATATCTAGATAGACCATCAAATTTGCCTAATGTTATGGAGATATTTAGTAAATTTAATATAAAAACAGCCATAAATGAAATCATTGTTTTTCTTGTCCATAGAAATATCAGAAAATAAATTAGTCCTAATAAAAATAAAATAAGCCATAGCAATATGATCGTTACTATGGAGTATAGTATAGGAGAATAATTAGATAAAAAAATAGCATAATTTTCATAATAATTAAGAGCAAATTCACTCCAAGTATTCTTAAAGCTAAAAACAAATACAGATTGTAGCAACATAATACCAACAACTGTAAGGGAAAAAGTAGCCGCTAGTTGAGTAATAAAAATTACATTCATTTGATACCATTGTCGTTTACTCTTAAATCGAAAGGCTATATAATTTTGAACATCACCTACTGAAAAATGTACAGTAATAACTATTAAAAACATTGGTATCATTATGTAGGATAGGGGAAGAAAGCTAGTTATCTTCATCAACAAATCATATACGTTAGTTTCTAAGTCATTCTCCACTGTTGAAAATAAAAGATCTAGACTGTATAGTGAAAGCAAAATAAGAATTAGCATAGTGATATTTTTGTTATAAAAAGCCTTTATCAACTCATTATTACATATTTTTTTGTTCAATCTTATAACCTCCTATAAAGAAAGTTATGATTCCAATCATACATAATATAATTCCATACAAGCATCGTTGTGTAAAATTCACTCCAAAATGATTAACATCATATAACACTGCTGCATTTAAATATGTATGAATGTTAATTAATACGGTTGCAGAAAAAATATAGTAGATGAAAGGTAGCAATACAACCAAATAAACGTTTTGGATAAATGTTGATATACCTAAAGCAAAAGTGGCGAAGGTAAATCCACAGAAAAACAAAACGATTAAAATAATTAAAATAACGATAATAGGTGAATGGATACCTAAACTTTCAAAGTATTCAAACGTTTCCATCTGTTCTTTTGCCATTGGAATATGTGTAAAAACTTTGATTCCCAAAAGAAATAACAATGAAATAAATGGACCAATAAATAAAACAAATCCTCCAACAAGTCCATTTACCAATAACCTTATCAATCTATATCTAATTTTACTCATTCGAATATAGATATATTTATTTAATCCAGTCTTACAATCACTTACATAGGATGTGGCAAAGGGTAAGCAACTAATAATTGGAAAAGCAATAATTAAAAAATTAGCTGTCCCAGAATTATAACCTGATAAAAATAAATATAAAACGGATATATCACCATATTTAATCCAACTTATGTATTCAAACATACCTCCAAATACTAAGACTATCGAAAAGATGGCTGTAAAAAGAGTTATTTTCGAGAAAAATGCTCGTTTAAATTCTTCTTTTACGTAAGAATTCATATATGACACCTCAAAACACATTTATTTTATTATGTAACCTCAAATTTGTGGTGCAGTCTATCATTTAATGAAAATCAAAAGCATCATCACTATCCAAAATAGTAGGATGATATGTAGCTAATGAATAAATGTCCTATTAATTGGGTGTCCATTCTCCAGAAGTTTGAATATCTTCAAGTGTCCCCGTAGAAGTTGAGATATTAAGAAGCACTTTTTATCTTTCCATGTACTAGCAGCTGTATAGTCCATTGTTTTTTTCCCTGTTGTCGAATAGGAAACCTTTGAAGAAATATTTGAGCCTGATGTATCTTCAATCCAAGAAACTAATTTTCCATCTTTTTCAATATAATTTACTTGGTTATAGGCTGATCCAGTAGTTGTTTTTGTCATAGCTGTTGTTTCATAGTCATTAAAGGTTGGTACATTGGCTGAGTAACTCTCCCATGTTGCTGCGGCAGCACCCATTGCTGAAGTCATTACACCAACTACAACAGTAGCTGCCATGATTTTTATTGTTTTTTTCATTATTTTTCCCTATTTAATGAATACTAAATAATTAAAGTTTGAAATGAAAAGACTTACACCGCGAATCAAAATATAAAATAATTTGGTTTAATAGTAAATGGTTTCGGCAAAAATAGGTAATTATCGACAATTATCGACAGTTCTTAAATGGTGGTTTTACGGAAAACATTTTGTTACAGAGGGCATAATATCATTTGTACCAGTAATCAGTTGGCACACTGACAATGGTATTTGAAGTTGGACTATCGGCATCACACGATGAAATATTCGTGTCTCAGTAATAGAGGATAATCCATTCGTCTATTTATTAGCTATAGTAATTGGTGCAGCAGTTATGGTTGTGATTATGGAATTATTGAAAAACAGTGGATGAATAACAAAACAGCTTGCTCGCTTTTTATGCGAATAAGCTGTTTTTATGTTTACTGAAAAAAGGTTGTGTTAATGTTAGAAAACTAACACGTGGTCTTCATACTAATCAATTCTATTACTAGAATATTTTTGATAGCAGTTTATCGATAAATTTGTATAGAATATCGACAAATTTCTACACAGGATGCAATTTTACCAGCCTCTTACATACTGCACAGGTGGCTGAATCTCTGCTCGCAATTCTTTCGCAGCATGAAGGGGCCAATACGGTTCACGCAATAGGGCACGAGCTAGGAAAATTAAATCGGCTCGTTGATTTTGTAAAATTTCTTCTGCTTGAATGGCTGTTGTAATCAGACCAACTGCGCCTGTAGGGATACCAGCCTCTCGTTTAATCGTTTCAGCATGTGGTACTTGGTAGCCTGGGAATGCATGGATAGAGGCTTCCACAACGCCACCTGTTGACACATCCACTAAATCCACACCTTGTGATTTCATCCAACGGCTAAAGACAATGAAATCCTCCATTGTTGTACCATCCTCGGCGTAATCCTCCGCAGACACACGTACAAGTAGTGGCCCAGTCCACACACTGCGTATCACATCAATGACTTGACGTAGTAGACGGTAGCGATTTTCCTGTGAGCCACCGTATGGATCTGTACGCTTATTTGTAGCAGGAGATAAAAATTCACTTAGTAAATAGCCATGTGCAGCGTGAATTTCAAGTGCGTCAAAGCCAGCTTGTGCAGCACGAACGGCAGCTTGTTTAAAGGCTTCGACAACATAGGCAATATCATCTAATGTCATTTCCTGTGGTGTACGATAAGCATCACTAAAGGCGATAGCAGATGGGGCAAAAATGTCACCATCCACCGTTGCCTTCCGTCCTGCATGAGCAAGCTGGATAGCGGTTTTTGCTCCATACGCCTTCATACTGTCAACTAATTGACGTAAACCTTCTATATGGGCATCATCCCAAATACCAAGGTCCTTACTTGAAATACGACCTTCTGGCACAATGCCTGTTGCTTCTACAATAATAAGCCCAGCTTGACCTGCTGCTCGTGTAGCATAATGCACAAGATGAAAGGGTGTGACGCGTCCATCCTCTTCTGCTGAATACATACACATAGGCGCCATTACAATACGATTTTTTAAAGTGATTGATTGCAACTGATAGGGTTCAAATAATTTTGCCATCGAAAAGCCTCCTTAAAATCCAAGTAGTCAGCTTTATTTTGCCTTGATTAAGAATGTTTTGCAAGTGAACGAGATCTTGCTTCGGCTTCTTTAATACAAGCTTCAATTGCCGCTTGGAATTGATGAAGCTCTAGTGCATTAATACCCGCTTCTGTTGTACCACCTGGACTCGTCACTTTTCGACGTAGTACAGTAGGCTCTTCTACCGACTGTTTCAACATTTCAGCTGTACCTGCCAACGTTTGAGTCATCAGTAGGCGCACAGTATCCTTTGACAAGCCGACTTGTGTGCCAACACGTTCAAATGCTTCCATTAAATAATAAATATAAGCAGGGCCACTACCTGAAAGGGCTGTCACCGCATGTAATTGATCTTCCTCTACCTCAATAACTTCACCAATAGCAGCAAGTAATTGCAAAAATTGTGTGCGTTGTGTAGCACTAATTTGCTCATTAAAGGCAATGCCACTAGCTGACATGCCAATAGTAGCTGACGTGTTAGGCATCACACGCGCGACAGGACGATCGCCTAAATAATGAGTAATCGTTTCGATGGATGTGCCTGCAAGTACAGATAAAATGGTTGTATGCGCCGCAAGCTTTGGTTGTAGTGCTTGCATCGCTTCGACAGCATCCTTTGGTTTCATGGCTAAAATAATGATGTCTGCTTGCTGATACGTACTTTCATCAAACTCACTATGAATGCCATATGTTTGTGTTAAAAATTGTAGTCTTTCTTTGTCAGAGCGATTGATTACATAAATTTCTTGTGGTGTGAGCACCTCTTTCTTAATCCAACCTTGTATTAAAGCCTCTGCCATATAGCCTGCACCAATAAATATAATTTTTTTCATTTAAAAAACCTCCATTTAAATTCAACAAAATCCATAATAGCCATCAGGACTTTTAGTTTGATTCGGTGAATGTCATTTGTAGTATCTGCTACTAAACTATTTATCTTGATTCAGCAAATGTTTTCTGCGCGAAAGTGAAACGTCAGCGGCAAATAAAAAGACATTCACTGAATCAAGATAAAGCCTCGGCGGATGTCATGGATTTGGAAGAGGAACTTTCCGAGTGAACTCGGAAAAATCCAGACGCAATTACGCTGGGGCGTAATTGATTGAACCAAAATAAAAAGCGCCCCCGTCCTTCATAAATAAAGGACGAAGACGCTACAATCTCCGCGGTACCACCTTAGTTTGCCAATTAGCACAACTTCTGTCCCTTTTATCGCAAGGGAGACGGTTATGTTTGCATAACTGCTCGGAAGTAGGTTCAGTAATGGGGAGCAGTGATGTACCTTTCACCAAAATGGCACACTCTCTAACACGTTCCAGCATTACTTACTTGGCTTCTTCAACGCACTAAAATAATTTGATTATTCAAAATTATAGTGATAATTTAGCTCGATGTCAACTAAAGGATGACGAAAAGAGCAAAAACTTGTAAAATAATATGAATCAATATTCAGAGGAGCGAAACCATCGTGCATATACATAAAATAGAAATACCAACGCCTTATGCGGTAGGGGATGTTAATGCGTTTGTTGTGAAAGGAGACGCATTGACTATTTTCGATGTTGGACCAAAGACAGCAGAGGCGTATGAAGCATTACAGCAAGGTGTAAAGGCTGCTGGCTTTGCTATGACCGATATCGAGCAAGTTGTACTGACACATCATCATCCAGATCATGCAGGATGGGTAGAAGCCTTTCCGAATGCGACAATTTTAGGGCATCTTTATAATGATAAATGGCTGCGTCATGACGAGGAATTTTTGCGCTATCATGAAGCGTTTTATCGTGAGCGTTTATTTGAGCATGGTGTGCCACAGGAATATATTGCTCCAAGTGTCCATGTACGACGGGAATTAGAGCTTGTAGGGAAACGTCCATTAACACATATTTTAGCGGATGGCGATGAAGTGCCAGGGCATCCTGGATTGAAGGCATTTGAAACGCTTGGTCATGCACAAAGTCATCTTATTTTTTGGGATGAGGCATCACATCGTGTAATTGGTGGCGATTTACTATTAGATAAAATTACACCCAATCCATTAATTGAACCACCATTAGATCGTACAGTGGGACGTACAAAATCATTGCTGCAATACAATGAATCATTAGAAATTTTACGTCAGCTTCCTGTGACGACAATGTATACGGGGCATGGGGCAGATTTAACGGATATACCTGTATTGATTGAGACACGACTAGCAAGACAGTATGAACAGTCTATGAAGGTCTATGAGCTGTTTGGAGACGATGCTTTAACGGTTGTCCAAATGACGAAGCGAGTATATCCAGCGATTTTTCAGCGTCAATTAGGTTTAACGATGTCCAAAACGTTAGGGCATTTAGATTATTTGGAGGCAAATGGCTTGATTACTTCCTTCCAAACAGCAGAGGGCATTTATTTATTCAAACGAAAGTAGTGGTTGTGTATGCAGAAAAAAACGATTTTTGTGACAGGGGCAACAAGTGGTGTTGGCTTGAAAATAACGGAATTTTTAGTGGTACAAGGTCATACAGTTTATGCGACAGGACGGAATGTAGTAGCGTTAAAGGCATTGGAGCGATTAGGTGCACATGTTATACAGGCTGATTTGCAAAATATAGAAGAAATTGATGCAGTATGTGCACAGCTACCTAGTATAGATGTGGCTATTTTATCCGCAGGGGTAGGGCGATTTGCCATAGCGCCAGAGCTGTCAGATGAAGCGATTGCTGAAATGGTGGCACTTAATATTAGCGTGCCGATTTATGTGACAAAGCGTATTGTGCAACCGATGATGCTACGTAAACAAGGGCATATTATTATAATGGGCTCACAAGCAGGCAAAGTAGCAACGCCAAAAGCGAGTGTCTATGCGGCGACCAAGCATGCGATGGTCGGCTTTACCAATGGGCTACGAATGGAGCTAGCACCGTATCATATTAAAGTGACAGCGATTCACCCAGGTCCAATCGACACACCTTTTTTAGATAAAGCAAGTGATGATACAGGCTACCGTCAATCACTAGGCCGCTATCTATTGTCTCCAGAGGAAGTCGCACTGGCAGTCATGAAAACGATTGAACGCCCTGTAAGAGAAGTAAATTTGCCAAGGTTTATGGGATGGACGAGCAAGCTGTATGCACTCGCTCCTGCAGCTATTGAATATGTAGGAAAGTCATTTTTTCATAAAAAATAATAAATGTTATACAATAAAATTAATAAAAATACACTTGTTTTTATTTTTATACTATGCTACTATGTGTGTATAAAGTTTTGTATTTATGAATAAATATACGAATATCGCACAGCAATTGGAGGCATACATTTATGACAAATAAAAAAGTAGTATTAGCATATTCAGGTGGTCTTGATACATCTGTCGCCATTCCATGGTTAAAGGAGCAGGGCTGGGATGTAATCGCTGTTTGCTTGGATGTCGGAGAAGGCAAAGACCTTGAATTTATTAAAAATAAAGCATTACAAGTAGGTGCAGTGGAATCCTATATGGTGGATGCTAAAGATGAGTTTGCAGAGGAGTATGCACTGATTTCCTTGCAGGCACATACATGGTATGAGCAAAAATATCCGTTAGTATCAGCGCTATCTCGTCCATTAATTTCAAAAAAATTAGTGGAGATTGCGAACCAAGTAGGCGCAGATGCAGTGGCACATGGCTGTACGGGTAAAGGGAATGACCAAGTACGCTTTGAAGTATCCATTAAAGCATTAAATCCAAATTTAGAGGTACTAGCGCCTGTACGTGAGTGGGGCTGGAGCCGTGATGAGGAAATCGAATATGCGACAAAGCATAATGTACCGATTCCTGCAACACTTGATTCACCGTTCTCTATTGACCAAAACCTTTGGGGACGTGCGAATGAAGCTGGTGTGATGGAAGATCCTTGGGTATCGCCGCCAGAGGAAGCATATGGCTTAACGGTATCACTTGAAAATGCACCAGATGAAGCGGCATTCGTGGAAATCGAATTTGTAGCAGGCAAGCCAGTTGCCTTAAATGGTCAGGAAATGAAGCTGGCAGATTTAATTCAAGAGTTAAATGCTGTAGCAGGTGCGCATGGCGTTGGACGTATCGACCATGTGGAAAACCGTTTAGTTGGTATTAAATCACGTGAAGTATATGAAATTCCTGGTGCAAAAGTGTTATTAACAGCGCATAAAGAGCTAGAGGATTTAACACTTGTAAAGGAATTGGCACACTTTAAGCCAGTCATTGAGAAAAAGCTATCCGAGCTAATTTATGAAGGCTTATGGTTCTCTCCATTACGTGAGGCATTAGAGGCATTTTTAGCGGAATCACAAAAATTTGTTAACGGTACAGTGCGTGTGAAGCTATTTAAAGGACATGCGATTGTAGAAGGACGTAAATCGCCGAATTCATTATATAGTGAGAAATTAGCAACTTACTCGAAGGAAGACCAATTCAACCATGCATCAGCAGTAGGCTTTATCGAGCTATGGGGACTACCAACTGTTGTCAATGCTGCGGTGAATCAAAAATAAAGACGAAAAGGTGTAGCGTAGCTTGATGCGACGTTACACTTTTTACTAGATGAAAGAATAGGTGAACGGTTATGACAAAACTTTGGGGCGGGCGTTTCCAAAAATCAGCGGAGGCATGGGTCGATGAATTCGGTGCATCCATTGGCTTTGACCAACAGCTTGTATTAGAAGATTTAGAGGGCAGTGTTGCACATGTGACGATGCTTGGTGCTACAGGTATTTTGCCAGCCACTGATGTGGAGGCGATTCTTGGTGGGCTTGCACAGCTACGTGAAAAGGCGATGGCAGGTGAGCTTGAATTTACGGTGGCAAATGAGGATATTCATTTAAATTTAGAAAAAATGCTGATTGATTTAATTGGTCCTGTCGGTGGTAAATTACATACAGGCCGTAGCCGTAATGACCAAGTGGCGACAGATATGCATATTTTCCTGAAAAAGCGTGTACAGGAGACGATTGATTGTATCAAAGCCTTCCAGCAAACATTAATCGATAAAGCAGAGGTACATGTAGAAACGATTGCACCAGGCTATACGCATTTACAGCGTGCCCAGCCGATTTCCTTTGCCCATCATTTAATGGCGTATTTTTGGATGCTAGAGCGTGATAAACAGCGCTTTATAGAGTCCATCAAGCGCATTGATATTTTACCATTAGGCGCAGGAGCAATGGCTGGTACGACCTTCCCGATTGACCGTTTACAATCAGCGGAGTTACTAGGCTTTAGTGAGGTTTATGCTAATTCGATGGATGCGGTGAGTGACCGTGATTTTATTGTGGAATTTTTAAGCAATGCATCCCTACTAATGGCCCATTTATCTCGCTTTGCAGAAGAAATTATTCTATGGTCTACAGATGAATTTAAATTTATCGAGCTAGATGATGCGTTTTCTACAGGCTCATCCATTATGCCACAAAAGAAAAATCCTGATATGGCAGAGTTAATTCGTGGAAAAACAGGTCGTGTTTATGGTAATTTAATGGGCTTGTTAACCGTATTGAAGGGTACACCATTAACGTATAATAAGGATATGCAGGAAGATAAAGAAGGCATGTTTGATACCGTGCACACAATTTTAGGCTCACTGAAAATCTTTGAGGGTATGGTGCGCACAATGACAGTCAATACCGAACGTTTACAACAGGCGGTACACAGCGACTTCTCCAATGCAACAGAGCTAGCGGATTATTTAGCGACAAAAGGTATGCCGTTCCGTGAAGCACATGAGGTGACAGGTAAGCTTGTCTTTACATGTATTCAAAAAGGGATTTACTTATTAAATTTACCACTTGAAGAGATGCAAAAGGAAAGTAGCTTGATTGAGGCAGATATTTATGATGTCTTAGCACCTGAAGCGGCTGTGCGTCGCCGTCATTCATTAGGTGGTACTGGCTTTGAGCAAGTCAGTCAGCAAATTGCAAAAGCGAAAACGTATCTTGTATAAAGTGTACAAACATTGTCCATAATAACAGCAGATACACTTTAGCAAGTGAATAGGATGAGGAGGATGCAGAATGAGTAGTTTAACGACAGGTGACAAACCATCTCAGGAAAGTCCGCCACAACTGTTTGATTTAGCGTAAGTGTGCAAAGACCTAGAAAACATTCTAGGTCTTTTTTCTTGTAGGGAAATTTTATCGGAACTTTGAATTTGTTTTCATAGGATGATTAGTTCCAAAGAATTAATTTCTATAGGACATAATAATTAAAATACAGTTTCTTAATATAAATTTACAAAAAATTAATAAAAGAAAACGCTTTATTTGCTACAATGTTAGACGTATGACAAGTGAGGGGATGAATGGCTCATCTGTATTGTCTAACATATAAAGCAAATAAAGGGGAATAGAGAGATGAGATATGGAAAATGGCGTAAATCGTTCAATATGCTAGCTGCTTCTGCATTAGTTGTCAGCGCAGTAGCACCAGCAACGCCGATTATAGCAAGTGCAGCAACAACTTTAACGGTGGCAGAGGCAATTGGAGTATATGATGCTACAAAGAAAGTCTCGTCAACAACAGTTCGTGGTTATATTGTTGGTTATGTGGAATCAGCAACCAGTGTTGTCCCAACCGCAGGAGATAATAATAACCTTGCCATTGCAGACACTCCAAATGAGACTGACCCTGAAAAAATGTTATTTGTACAATTGACTACTAATTATCGTTCAGCTTTTGGATTACAATCAAATCCAACGATAATTGGTCAACAAATTGAAGTAACAGGAAGTTTAGAGAAGTACTTTAGTGAACATGCAGGTTTAAAATCACCATCTGCCATCACACCAGTAGGATGGGTGCCAACAACACCACAACCACCAGTATCAGCACCGCCTATTACAATTGCAGCAGCACATGCGCAACAAACAGGTACAGTCACTATTCAAGGTACGGTAACGGCAAAATTGAAAAATACGATTGCGGTGCAAGATGCAACAGGTGGTATCGCTGTTCGTCCTACATCACTTCAAGTAGCAGAAGGTGACCTTGTGACATTAACAGGTACACTGTCTAACTACAAAGGCTTATTACAATTGGATTCAGCGACAGTAACATCAAAAGATACAGGCACAATTATAATGCCAAAACTAATTGCTGGTGCAGAGGTAAATGAAAGTCATGAATCACAACTAGTTACAGTGCAAAACATCTCGTTACAGGCTGGTGTAAATGGTAACTATAGAGCAACTGATGACAACAATAATACATTCATTGTGCGTGATGAAACAGGGCAACTAGGCTTACTTGCTAGCCGTTACTTATCTATTACAGGTATCGTGCAGCAATTTGATAATGACTATCAAATTATTCCACGCTCAACGGCAGATGTAGTAATTGATTCATCTATTTTATTACCACCAACAGCCAACCCAGCAGGTGGCACAATTGTAGGAAGTAGTAAAGATATAGAATTAATAGCAACAACAGCAAATGCACAAATTTTCTATACAACAGATGGT
Source organism: Lysinibacillus piscis (assembly GCF_026012395.1). GTDB lineage: Bacteria > Bacillota > Bacilli > Bacillales_A > Planococcaceae > Lysinibacillus > Lysinibacillus piscis. Next base: position 1,083,918 of record NZ_BRZA01000002.1, on the reverse strand, counting down.
TCAGACCCAAGAACAAATAGTGGCAAACCATATATTGGACCAATTACTATAACAACAGACACAGTATTAAAAGCAGTTGTGAAAACAGCGGATAATCAATACAGTGATGTGATTACAGAGAATTATAAACTTGTAGATAAATTGCGTATTCATGATATTCAAGGCGCAGGACATAAATCACCATATGCTGGTCAAACGGTAAGTGGTATCGAAGGTATTGTGACATCGACGTATGCTCTAAATGGTGCAGCATATTATACAATTCAAACACCTGATAATGAAGTTGACAATGATCCGAAGACGTCAGAAGGAATTACCCTGTATGCAAGCAAAGCACTCTCAACGATTAGCGTGGGTGATTTAGTCTCTGTCAAAGGAAAAGTATCTGACTATGCGATTGATGGTTATGATGAGCGTCAATCAACAGATTTATTAACAACACAAATCACGGTGGGTAGTACAGATGTAACACGTCTAGCACAAAATATGCCATTACCAACACCAATCACAATTAATGAAAACAATTTGCCAACAGGTGCGATTGATAGTGATAACTTAACAGTGTTCAATCCAGAAACAGATACAATTGACTTCTGGGAGAGCTTAGAAGGAATGCGCGTGCAAGTATCCAATGTTAAAGCAGTTGGTCCACAAGCAAAGGGTGATTTAACAACTGTGTTGCCAAGCAGAGCAACGAATACGAAACATGGTGGTGTTTTGTTAGAGAAGGACTATAAAAATCCTGATATTATCCAATTCCGTTTAGACCCTAATGGTGCTGCACGTGAATTTGCTGTAGCGACAGGTGACAAATTTGTAGGAGATATTATTGGTGTTGTCGGTTACTCTTATCAAAACTATAAAATTTACGCATCCTTAGCAGATATGGAAGCTGCACATGTTAAAGGCTCTGTAACGCCTGAAAAAACACATATTGTCAAAGATGCAAACAAGCTGACAATTGGCTCTTACAATCTTGAAAACTTCTCTAATAATAAAAAGGGAACATCTGATGATAAAGCGGCTAAATTAGCACGTGCGTTTGTACAAGACTTAAATAGCCCTGATATTGTCGGTGTTACAGAAGTACAGGATAATAATGGTGCTGATGACAATGGTGTCGCAGCAGCGAATGAGAGTTATGAGCGTCTAATCCAAGCTATCCAAGCGGCAGGTGGCGTAGAATATAAATATGCCAATATCGACCCAATTAACAATACAGATGGTGGTGCACCAGGTGCGAATATTCGTGTAGGTGTGTTATATAATCCGAATCGTGTATCTTTAAGTGATATTCCAGCGGGAGATGCAACAACAGCAGTTGGCTATGAAAATGGCAATTTAACGGTCAATCCAGGACGTATTGAGCCACAAAATCCTGCGTTCAACAATAGCCGTAAGCCATTAGCAGCACAATTTAACTTTAAGGGTGAGAAAGTGATTGTGATTGTCAACCATTGGAATTCAAAAAATGGCGATGATGCTTTATATGGCTCTAAGCAACCAGTTGTGAATAAAAGTGAAGTCCAACGTAAAAATATTGCAACGCTTGTAGAAGGCTTTATTAATAATGTAAAAACGAAAAATCCAAACGCAAATATTGTGGCAGTAGGGGATTTCAATGATTTCCAATTCGCAGATTCTGTGAAAATTTTAGAAAATCGACATATGACAAATATGATTAATAAACTGCCAGCGGAAGACCGTTATTCGTATGTATTCCAAGGTAGCTCACAAGTACTTGACCATATTTTAGTGTCGAATAATTTAGCAGCGAAAACAGAAATCGATGCCATTCATATTAATGCTGACTTCACCGATATGGCTGGTCGTGCAAGTGACCATGATCCAGTGCTTGTGCAAGTAGATGTGCGACCAACAGTAAGTCAGCCTAATCCACCAATCACACCAGAACCACCAGTAACAAATGAAGGTGGTAATAGCAACAATGGAACAGGTAATACAACAACACCAGAAACGAAGCCTGAAGTAAAACCAGAGACGAAACCAGAAACAAAACCTGAAACACCAAAGCCAGAAGAACCAGTAAAACCAGCACCATTTGTGCCGACAGATTTGCCAGCGAATCATTGGGCAACGAATTATATACAGCAAATGATTGATAAAGGCTTATTTAAAGGTGATGCAAATGGAGCAGTGAAACCAGATGCGAATATTACACGTGCACAATTTGCATCTATCCTTGCTCGTGCTTTTGATTTAAAAGGTGAAGGAAATGCACCATTTAGTGATATTAGTCACTATGCACCTGAAACACAAGCTGAAATGATAGCAGCTTTTGAAGCAGGACTGATTAAAGGCTCAGATGGAAAATACAGCCCATCAAATGAAGTAACACGTGCACAGGTGGCATTAATGCTATATCGTGCATACCAGTATATGACAGGGGAAAAGTATGTACCAGAAGGTAGTGCATCATTTGCTGACTTAGGGAAATATGATACAGAAACAATCGCAGCGATTACGATGCTTGAGGAATTAGGCATTGCATCAGGTTCTGCCGGTAAATTTAACCCATCTGCTTCTGCAACACGTGCACAAGTAGCGAAAATGGTTGTCAACTTCCTAACGATGCTGGATAAATAATAAATGATAAAAGAGTAATGATCTCGTAGATATGCGAAATCATTACTCTTTTTCTCTAATTGATTCTTTTTTAAAAATTGTGCTACTATATATATAACAGTTAGGAGGGATATCATGAAAAAATGGTTATGTCTTTGGCTGGTTGTATTTATTTTGACAGCTTGCACACAAAAGGAGGAGGAAAGCAATATGAATAAGCAATTCGTTGGTCGATGGGAAGGTATACTTACCACACCAAATGGCGCATTACCAATTGAAATGGATTTGCAAAGAGATAGTGGTACATTTTCTGTACCTGCACAAGGCTTAGCGAACTATCCATTGAAAAGCATTGCCTATAAAGGAGATGAGGTCAATATCACGATTAATCTAAAAGGCTCCATGGTTGGTATCAAAGGCACATTAAAAGACCAGCAAATTGAGGCAACATTCCAGCAAAATGGTGGTACATTTCAACTTGTGTTAAAGCCTTATCAGGAGCAATCTATTACTTATGATACGATAAAGGTTCCTGTCAAAAATGGTGAGCTGACAGTAGCGGTCCAAAAAGCAAGCAAGGAACTGTCACCTGTTGCTGTCATCATTGCAGGCTCAGGTCCAACAGATAAGGATGGCAATTCAGCTATTGGCGGAAAAAACAATAGTTTAAAAATGCTAGCAGAGCAATTAGCTACACAGGGGATTACAACCGTTCGTTACGATAAGCGAGGGATTGGGGATAATCAATCTTTGTTAATGAAGGAGCAGGATGTGACGATTGATGTGTATGCCGATGATGTTGTACAAATTTTGAACACATTAGCAGCGGAGAAAGCCTATTCAAGTATACATGTCATTGGACATAGTGAAGGCTCATTAATTGGCATATTAGCGGCACAAAAAACGCCAGTTACGTCCTTTATCTCCATTGCAGGTGCAGGTAGACCAATCGATGCTGTTTTACTAGAGCAGTTACAGGGACAATTACCACCACAGTTAATGGAGGAAGCAACAGCAGCTCTTGCTACATTAAAAAAAGGTGCATTCGTCCAAAATGTGTCGTCTGAACTACAATCGTTATTCCGTCCTTCGATACAGCCATATATGATATCATGGCTAAAATATGATCCTGCAAGTGAGCTAGCAAAAGTGAATAGTTCTGTCTTACTTATTCAAGGAACATCAGATTTACAAGTAGTTGGAACAGATGCAGAGGCATTGAAAAAAGGGAAGCCAGATGCCAAGCTGGTGTATATGGAAGGCATGAACCATGTGCTGAAAAATGCACCAATGGATCGTACGAGTAACTTAGCCACATATGCTGACCCATCATTACCATTGCACAAAGAATTAGTGCCAACTATCCAGCATTTTATTTTAGGAGAATAGTATGGTAGAGATAATCGCACCGCTAATTATGATGATTTTTTTATCATATTGGTTATTATATTGCCAAAAGAAAAAGGAGCATATGAACAGGAGTTAGAGGAACATTGATGTATGTTTAGTATAGATAACTTTTTGTACACAGAATGTCTATCCTTATGAGGATTTAAGTGTATACAAGTAATGATTTTAAAAAGCATCTCTACATTAGTAGATGTAGATTTATTTTGATTAACATGATGATATATATATCATTTTGCCTTATAGTTGTTATATGTAATAAATGCATAAATTACCTGACGATTTGAGGTGCACTATATAATGACTGGAATAGTAAACGTTAAAAATATAATCATGGATTTACAAGAAAAAGGTGTCATTAGTTCTAATCAACAAGATATTGATAGGATGAAGAGTGGCACTACAGATGGACTAGTATATACTCTTTTAGAAAAGGGTGTACCCAAATATGTTCTTAAGTTAGATGACCCTAAAAACATACAATTAACTGAGCAATTTTTCCATATGTATCAACATGTTAATTTATTACCTAAAATTTTTTATATAGATCCTAAAAAGGAATATATTCTCTACTCGTATATTGCAGGAACAACTCATTATAATCGTGGCTCTAAACTAGAATGGCTGACACTTTTAGTAAAAGAATTATTTAATCATTATGAACAATATGATCAAAATGCAAATTGGGGCAGATTAGGCGGAATCCCTAGACAAACTTGGTATGAATTTAATAGTTGTAGTTTGGAGTCAGCCTATATCAATATAGGTAGTTTATTGCCAAATGAGGATTATCAGAAAGTAAAATCCATCGTTGAGCGAATAGCTTTGTATGAAAAACAAGAAATGAAATATTTACTTCATGGTGATACGGGTGTTCACAATTTTGTGTTTGACAATAACGCAATAGTAGGCATTATAGATCCTTCGCCATTGATAGGCCCAATCATATATGATTTTACTTACGCATTTTGTTCATCACCTGATGATTTAAATTTAGAAACACTATTTAATTCATTCGCTTTACTTAAACAAGTGACATATATCGAAAAAACGCAGCTTATTGAAGAAGTTATTTTTCAGTTATATACGCGTATTGGTGTTTGTGTAAAAGTTCATCCACATGATTTAGAGGATTATCTTAAAGCATGGACATACTGGAGATCTTTGATGCCCTAATAGATTTATTACTTGGATATTTTTTGGCTTGAATCAGCAAATGCTATATCTATCGAAAGCAAGGTGATTGATACAACAGACATCTGTTTTTTATTTTTTTGACATTGACCGAAATTTATCGCTTATGAGAAGATAATCAAAATAGCAATTGAGGAGAAGAAACCGATGAGCAAGGTTTTCAGTTCATGCCTATTAGCCAATTAGCAGAGCGATTTCCAGAAGATTCTTGGTGGGCGAGGTTTTATAAGGCTTTGCTGAAAATGAAAAAGATATCGAAAAGGACTTTGAATAAGTGTAGTGTCTTACAATGCTCAAAAGTATAGCAATGTGATAAATCGTTCATACTACAGAAGATTTCACTTATGTAGATGAGGAGGCTGGATGATGAGTAAATTTGAACGATTAGACCCAAAATCTCAAAAAATCCACCGCAACTGGACGCGGATTAAGCATGCGAAAGCTCAAGTCAATGGTGAAACGGAAATCACGCTTCATAATCGAATCTTGAGAAGTGAAGCCAAAGCCCGACAGTTTTAATCAGCATCAAGTAATAAGTGCAATCAAGCCCAGAACATTCTGGGTTTTTTGTGTTGTTTGTGAGAATGAATGAGATGCAAGTGCATTGGGAGCGTTGTATAATAGCGATATAAGATAAACAGTCAGCAGTTGGCTATGTTGAAACAATGCTACGCTATATTTTTGATGCAGGGAATGATTTATCTAAACAGGATATGGTGCGTATCATTAAGCAACTAGAAACAAATGAGATGAAGGGAGAGGAGCTTGCTATGACATTAGCAGAAATGTGGAAAGAAATAGGTGTACAACAGGGGCTACAACAAGGAAAAAATGAAGCTTTACTTGAGGTCACATTACTCCAATTAACACACAAATTTGGCGCATTACCAAAAAATTTTAAAGAAGTTCTTGCTCAAGCAGATGCTCCAGCGCTCCAGTTAATTTTGACCAATATGTTCACGTTTGAGCATATAGATGAAGTGAAGCGTTATTTACATGTAGAGTAAAGGTTGGACCTAAAATAATATTCATCATTGCCATGCAACTCATGCATACAACAAGTTCAAACCTTCTTGACTAGCACATTTTCCTAGTCAAGAGGGATTTTTTTATGCAAAAATCCACTGCACATTGAAGAATGATGATACATGCTTGACAGGCTAGATACATACCGATATAATCATAAATCGTAATCATTACTATTTGTAGGAGGAGTAACATGAAAAAGAGAGATTTGAAAAAAGGTTTAGGCTTGTTGACGCTAAGTCTATTATTAATGGGATGTCAACAGGTAGAGGTAGCGCAAGAGGAGAAAAAAGAATCTGCACGGAAAGAGGAACATAGCCATGAGCATAGTCACAGCCATGATGAAGCAACAATGCAAATTTATAAGGGCTATTTTGAGGATGCTCAAGTGCAAGAACGGTCATTACAAGATTGGGAAGGAGATTGGCAATCCGTCTATCCTTATTTGCAAGATGGTACATTGGATGAGGTTTTCACATATAAGGTTGAGCAAGGTGGCGACAAGACATTTGAGGAATACAAGGACTATTATGCTATAGGCTATCAAACAACGGTTGGTCGTATTGCGATTAAAGGCAATGAGGTAACATTTTTTAACGAGGGACAAGAGTTAAGAGGCACATATCAGAACGATGGCTATGAGATTTTGACCTATGAAGCAGGAAATCGTGGAGTAAGATATAGCTTCAAGCTAGATGAGGCGAAAGAAGGGCTACCGCAGTATATCCAGTTTAGTGATCATAATATTTACCCAACAAAATCAGGTCATTATCATTTATATTGGGGAGATAATCGCGAGACATTGTTACAGGAAGTAGAGCATTGGCCAACCTATTATCCTATCCAGATGACTGGTCATGATATTGTACATGAGATGATAGCGCATTAGAATAACTTATACTACTGTTCGTTTCAATAGATACAGGATAGAGTTGAAGTGTTAAAAATTTCCGTTTATAATTATTTTAGACGAATTGTAAATGGAAGTGAACATATTCTATGAGAACAACAAGTTTGCTCATTATTTTGTTTTATAGTTTCCCCTTTGTCTATTTTGCGATGTATCAAGACTTTATGAATCAATCCATGCTTGGTTATTTATTGATACTAATTGCGGCTCCCTTTCTTGCTGTTCTGAGTATACGTTTTAGTCATAGATTGACATTTATCATAGGGAATAGTATATCTACACTTACTTCCTTTTATTTCATTCATCAAATGACGGAAAAAGTGCAATGGGGTTATTATTTTACACCGCTAACTGTCCATCAATTATTCATCGTTGTGAGTTTGTTAAATGTCATACTACAAATTATTACTATTAAGGTAGCCAAGTATAGAAAAGAGGGGGGAAGTTGATTTGTCTTATCAATTAGTTATCATCGACCAAGCACAGCAAACATACCGAGAAAGTTTTAATGAATTAGCAAAATTAATATTTGATTTGGATTTTCAGCCATGGTATAAGGAGGGCTGCTGGGGAGAGCAATATACTTGTTATGCCTACATAGACGAGGAACGAGTAATTGCCAATACCTCTGTTAGTAAAATGACCGTGATTATACATGGACAAGCCCATCAAGCTATACAGATTGGCACGGTGATGACACATCCAGATTATCGTCATCAGGGACTAGCTCGTCAATTAATGGAACATATTTTAACAGCATATCAAACAACATGTGATTTTATTTACTTATTTGCGAATGAAACAGTGCTCGATTTTTATCCGAAATTTGGCTTTACACGGGTGACGGAATATCAGTATTCGCTACCTGCTCATGCGATATCACCACAGCCACATACAAAGGTGCGTAAACTATCCATTGATAATGAAGAGGATCGACAATTAATGCGTCATTTTGCGAATCATCGTGTAGCGATTTCACAAACATTAGGTATTCAAAATGGTGATGGCTTACTCATGTTTTATTTTTTATTAGTCATGCCTGATGTGATTTACTACATAGAAGAGTATGAATGTATCGTGTTATTTGCAGAAGAAGATGGTGTATTAGCATTATTTGATATTATTAGTACATCCGAAATCGTACTGGAGAAAATTATTGGTACATTGATGACGGACGAAACGACGAAAATTATGCTTCATTTCATGTCATCACATCCAGAAGCGGTTAAAGAACGCATAGAACACAATGACGATGTATTATTTATACAGCAACAGGCTCATTTTAATGTAACATATCCGCTATTTCCATTCACCTCACATGCCTAAATTTTATCATGTGTCCTTCAATAATTTAGTATTCCTTAATATTTTATTAAAAAGCAATAGCGCAATAATTAAAAATCAACTCCTGCCTTGGTTGGCAGGAGTTGATTTTTTAAATGATTATAGTTTTTCTACAGCCTCTAATGCTTGTTTAAAATCAGCAATTAAGTCTTCTTCATGCTCTAAGCCAACAGAGAAACGTAGTAAGCCATCTGTAATCCCACGTTTGGCACGTTCCTCAGGCTCCATCGCGGCATGGCTCATTTTAGCAGGGTAGGACAGAATGGATTCCACACCACCAAGTGAAACAGCAAACACAGGAATCGTCATAGCGTCTACCAATGCCTTCGCCGCTTCATAGCTTGCTAAGCGGAAGGATAAGACAGCACCAGCACTTGTACATTGACCATGATGGATGTCATAGCCAGGATGTGATGCTAGACCAGGGTAATACACTTGCTCCACAAGCGGATGGGCTGCTAAAAACTCAGCAATTTTTTGAGCTGATTGTGTTGAGCGACTAAAACGTACATCCGTTGTTTTCATGTTTTGCAATAATGTAAAGGAATCCTGCACACCTAAAATATTGCCAAAGGAATTTTGGATAAAGTACAAATCTTGCCCTAATTGTTCATCTGCTGTTACAGTCAAGCCAGCGATAATATCAGAGTGACCTGATAAAAATTTCGTTGCGCTATGGATTACGACATCGACACCAAGTTCTAATGGACGCTGATGTAAAGGTGTCATAAAGGTATTATCTAAAAATGTTAAGCAATCATGCTTTTTCGCTAATGCTACAACACCACGGATATCCGTAATACCAAGCGTTGGGTTGGACGGGGTCTCAATGTATAACAGCTTTGTCGCTGGTGTAATCGCCGCTTCCACTGCCTGTAAATCAGTGAAATCAACAAATGTATGTGTAATACCAAAGCGAGGTAACACCTTTGTCACAAAACGGTATGTCCCGCCGTAAACATCCTCTGTCATGACAATATGGTCACCCTGTGATAACAGCATTAAAGCAGCAGACACCGCAGCAATACCAGAGGCGAAGGCATGAGCACGCACGCCACCTTCCAGCTCTGCTACTGCTTTTTCTAAGGCATCACGTGTTGGGTTGCCTGAACGAGCATAATCATATTCGCCAAATTCATCGATGCTCTCCTGATGGAAAGTGGAGGAGAGGTACATTGGGACATTGACAGCACCTTTTTTATTGGCATAGCCATCACGTACACCCGCATGAATTAAACTTGTTTCAAGACGTTGTGTCATGGTTTACGCCTCTTTTCTTAAAATATCAAATACTTGCTTCAAATCAGCAATTAAATCATCAGCTTCCTCAATCCCAACAGAGAAGCGTAATAGACGGTCACACACACCACGTTCCACACGCTCTTCATATGGCATATCTGCATGTGTTTGTGTCGCAGGGTAGGTGATAAAGCTTTCTACACCACCTAAGCTTTCTGCAAATGTAATGAGCTGTAAGTTGCGTAGGAATGGATCAACCCATTCAGGTTTTTGTAAGCGGAAGGATAACATACCACCTTTACCTGTGTATAATACATCTGTGACAAGTTCTTCTTCCTCTAAATATTTCGCAATCGCTTTAGCATTTGCATCATGCTGTTTTAAACGTAAGTGCATTGTTTTCAAACCACGAATTAATAACCATGCATCCATTGCCCCTAATACCATACCGCTACCATTATGAATAAAGCCAAGACGCTCTGATAGTTCTGCCCCTTTGGAGACAACTAAACCAGCTAATACATCATTATGACCACCGATATACTTTGTCGCAGAATGGAGGACAATATCTGCACCAAATTCAATTGGGCGTTGGTAGTAAGGTGTATAGAATGTATTGTCGACAATTAATAATGCACCATGTTTATGGGCAAGCTCTGCATAAATTTGCAAATCGAATTCTTGCATTAATGGGTTTGTTGGTGTTTCAATAAAGATGGCACGTGTATTTTCTGTTATTAAAGCTTCTACTTGCGCCACTGATTCAAACTTCGAGTAAACAGGTTTAATATTGTATGTCTCTTGGAAAAATTGGAATAAACGATATGTACCACCATATAAGTCATCAGGTACGACTAGCTCATCACCTGGTTTAAAGATAGAAAGAACTAGCTGAATCGCTGCCATTCCTGAACTACAGGCAAAACCTCTATCGCCGCCTTCTAAATCAGCAATTCCTTCTTCTAATAGGGTACGTGTTGGGTTTTTTGTACGTGTATAGTCATAGCCAGTGGATTCACCGATGCCTGTATGTTTGTAAGCAGTTGATAGGTGGATAGGAGGGCTCACAGCGCCTGTTCGTGGATCACTTAAATTACCTAATTGTACAAGTTTTGTTTCAATGCTTCTGTTATTTGTCATGTCGTCACTCTTTTCACTAAAATATTGTCGATAATTGTTACCAATTTAACATGTATAGCGCGGAAGAACAAGGGTGTTTTCTGAAAATTAACTAGATTATTGGTTGTTAATCCACTAAGAATACTAAGGAAAATAAAAAAGAAAAAAACTACAAGTATAAGGACTTGCAGCTTTTTTCTCCATTAAGCATGTTCTTTCTTTAATAAATCACGGATCTCTTTTAATAACTCCTCTTTTGCATCGATTTCTGGTGCAGGCTCTTCCACAATTGCTTCTTCTTTTTTACGTGTGAGCTTTGTCATAATGCGTAACGCCATAAAAATCGCAAAAGCAATAATTAAAAAGTCAATGATGGATTGTAAAAATATACCGAGTGAGATTTTAGCATCGCCATATTTATAGATGAAGCTTGTTGTTAAATCAATCCCACCCGTTAAAATTCCAACAAGTGGCATAATAATATTTTCTACTAGAGAAGAAACAATTTTACCGAAAGCTCCGCCAATAACTACGGCTACAGCTAAATCAATAATATTGCCTTTCATCGCAAATTCCTTAAAATCTTTCCACATCATAAATCACTCCATTTTTCTCTCGATTCAGCTGTTAGAGGCAGTGAACTTCCCCTAACAGTTGACTCATATTGCACCGAGGTATAGTTAATCGATAGTCCACATTGCATTTTACTATATTATTTACTATGATTTCAACTATAGAAAGAAAATGTACAGTAAGAGGTGGGACATATGGAAGAATCATTAAAAAAAGAACCATTGCTATCTTCAACAACCCAGCTCCGTGTCATATTGTTGTTACTACCGATTGCGTTAACAATGTGTATGTACTTCTTTTTTACATGGAATGAACTACAGGTTGTGCCGATTTTTGAGAAGCTAACACCGCAAAAACAACTAGCTGAAATTCAGCAGCATTTTGATATGGCGATTCCAGAGCCACTATTACCCATTTATATGGCCGCAGAGGAAAAATATCACGTGCCATGGACATTGCTTGCTGCTCACCATCGTATTGAGACACGCTTTTCTACATTAAAATCCCTCATATCACCAGTTGGGGCAACAGGACATATGCAGTTTATGCCTTGTACATTTGTTGGTTGGCAGCATCCTACATGCTCGGGACTAGGGAAGGGGAACATACCTCAAGAAGAATTAACGAATCCTGCTGCCATTAAAAAATATGGTGGCTATGGAATTGATGGTAATGGAGACGGAGTGGCTGATCCGTATAATATGGAAGATGCGATATTTAGCGCTGCCCATTATTTGGCGAAAAATGGTGCTGCGGATGGCAAAATTGAACAAGCCGTTTTTCAATACAATCATAGTGATGAATATGTGGAAAAAGTGCTGGAGCATTTTATGATGTACAATGAATACCATGATGAAATGCGAGCCATTGTGTTAGCTAAAACGACCAAATAAAAATGCCAAAACGTTGATGGAACAGCGTTTTGGCATTTTTTATGGTATTACGTCATAGCATTAAGTTGCTTTGCGCATACTTTTTAAAATAAAGCTGACAATGAAAATAAGCACGATGGCACCAATTAATGCAGGGAATACATAAAAGTCACTTATTCGCCAGCCCCAATTTCCTAAAACGGCACTACCAATCCACGAGCCGATAATCCCAGCAATAATATTACCAATAACACCGCCAGGAATATCTTTCCCTAAAATGACACCAGCCAACCAGCCTAAAATCCCGCCAATGATTAAATACCAAATGAAGCTAATCATTTTTTCATCTCCTTATCATGTAAGATATAATAGCGATTACTTAGTTATACCCTGATTGATGGCGATTAAACCTAGCTAATTATTGACAAATAACGCGTGCACCTAATGTATGCTCGAAATGACGTAAAGCCCATTCGTGACCTGCTGCGTCAAAACTTGCGACACCATCTGCATAAATAACTGTAGAAATGCCCAAATTATATGCATCGACTGCTGTGTGGAGCACACAAATATCTGTACAAACACCTACTAAATGAATTTCTTCAATGCCACGTTCTTTCAATAAAATAGCTAAATTTGTTCCTGCAAAGGCACTGTAACGCGTTTTATCAAGCCAGAGGATGCGTTGCTGATGCTGTATATATGTTTCGCTAACCAGCCCATATAGTTCACGACCCTTTGTTCCACGAATATTATGTGGTGGGAACAGTTTAGTTTCAGGATGGAAAATGTCCTGTTCTTCATGTAAATCATTGGCACAAACTACAAATTCGTTGTCTGCTACAAACTGTTGCATCAATGCAGCAATTTTTCCATCTAATGCTTGACCAGCCTCACCACATGTTAGTTTTCCATCAGTAGCGACAAAATCATACGTGTAATCAATGACAAGTAATGCTTTTTTCAACTTTTCCACACTCCTTTAGGTAGTTTACTAGTTCTATCATGCCATATTTGCAGATGTTTGTCAGAAATATGATACAATTTTAATAGTCAGAATAATTTGATTATTGAAGAGGGTGGGTGTATACTGTGAAAAAAGGGAGGTTGATTTGTATGGATATGATGTTGATGAAACGTTTGAACAGACAAGGATTACTCATTGCAGGCCTACATTTAGTGGTGATGTTAAACTTTGCAGCAGAATTTTTATTATCCTCATAATCTTCTAAAAATGAATTAGAAAGGTGAGTAAGATGCTACTTTATTTTTAAAGCAACTGTGTAGATGAGTGTACACAGTTGCTTTTTATTTGTGTAGAACAGAAAAAGGAATTTTCTTAGTGGATGTCAAATATTTTAACAACAAGGAGGGATGCTGTTATGACGGCAAGATTTGAACAAGCATTTTATTCACTAGAGCGACCGTTTGCTTGGCTAGATTTTGATGCGCTCGACCAAAATATTCGTACTGTTCAACAAGCATGTGGCATGAAAAAAATTCGTATTGCCACCAAGTCGATTCGTTCTGTCGAGGTGTTGCGCTATTTACAGCAACAGCTACCTAATAGTCAAGGCTTCATGACATTTACAGCAGCAGAAACCGCCTTTTTATTACAGCAAGGCTTTGATGATGTGTTAATAGGCTATCCTGTAATGGAAGAAATAGCTGTACGACAATTACTGCAATTTGTGAAAGAAGGTAAGACCGTTACATTCATGGTTGACCGTATCGAACATGTCCAATTTTTAGCACGGCTTGGCACAGAGTTAGATGTGTGTGTAGCCGTCTGTATCGATATCAATGTATCCAATGATTTTAAATTCCTTTACTTTGGCACAAAACGGTCTTCCTTACAGTCCTTAGCGTCTTTAACACCTTTTTTATACTATTTAAAAAATCAAGCATGTATCGAAGTTGTAGGTGTAATGGGCTATGAAGCGCAAATAGCGGGTGTCGGCAATCAACCAGCAAGCGCTGTAAAGGGAAAATTCATTGGTATGATGCAGAAGCAGGCAAAAAAACAGGTGACACAGTTCCGTAGATTAGCTGTAGCACACGTCAAAGCTTTTTTTCCACATCTTCGCTTTGTCAATGGCGGTGGCTCCGGCAGTATGAGCTATACAGCAAAGCAAAAGGAAGTGACGGAAATTACGGTTGGCTCGGCTTTTTACGCACCCGCACTATTTGACCAATTTACCCATCTACAGCTTGAAAAGGCAGCTGGCTTCGCTTTACGTGTCACACGACAGCCAGAGCCTACCATTGTTGTTTGTCATGGTGGTGGCTATATAGCTTCCGGTGCTATAGCAGCCGATCGACTACCTGTATTCTATGAGCCACATTATTTTTCATATCTTAGTTTAGAAGGAGCTGGCGAAGTACAGACACCTGTGAAAGTAAAGGGGAAACAGGTGCAAGTAGGAGATACATTGTATTTTCGTCATGCAAAAGCTGGTGAACTTTGTGAACGCTTTCAAGTTTTGCATGCTATCAGAGGCAATCATTATGCAGGATGTTTGACAACATATAGGGGGGATCATCAATGTTTTCTATAGACAAATGGAAAAATGGAGAGAAATGGACGAATTGGGCTGGCAATGTGGTGGCGTATCCTGGAGAAATGTATGCACCAACCTCGGTTGAAGAAGTAGTAGATATTGTGAGCCGAGCACAAACAGTAGGGAAAACTATTCGTGTAACAGGGGCTGCTCATTCTTTTAGTGCTGTCGCCATGCCAGAGCATATTGCATTATCTTTGCATAATATGCGTGGCTTAATTGCCGTCAATGAAGAGCAACAGGAAGCGACATTGTGGGCGGGTACATATTTATATGAAATTGGACCATTACTTGCGCAATACGGCTTTGGACTTATCAATATGGGCGATATTCAAGAGCAATCACTGGCAGGAGCTGTATCAACGGGTACACATGGAACAGGAATTACACTTGGTTCTTTATCCTCTGCTGTGACGAAATGGGGCTTTGTAGATGGCACAGGTACATATCAGGAGCATGTAAGAGGAGCGGATGACTTGTCTGAGGCACTACATGTTTCTCTTGGTATGCTCGGTGTACTTGTGAAGCTTACGATAAAGGTGATACCACTTTATAGTCTGCATTATATTGGTTCAAAGGATACATTAACGAATGGATTAGCACATTTTGCAACAGATATTCGTCAGCATCGTCATGTGGAATGGTTTTATTTCCCTGGCAGTGAAACGATTCAAGTAAAGCGCATGAATGCCATAGCGCCTGTTTATCAAGGTGAATGGAGCAAACGGATAGAATTGTTAAAGCTGCAAGTAGTAGAAAATGGTGCTTTTTTTGTGATGTCAGAGCTTTGTAAATGGAAGCCTTCGATGAGTGGAGCAATGAGCAAGCTAGCCGCAGCAAGTGTTGTTGAAGGAGAAAAAATCGGTATTAGCTATGAAATTTTCCCCTCACCACGCAGTGTAAAATTTCAAGAAAGTGAATATGCCATACCATTAACGCAATTTGAAGCCTGTATGGAAGAAATTCATGCGACTTTACAAAAGGATTTATTCCATGTGCATTTTCCATTAGAATGTCGGACAACGGCTGGTGAAGCAGGCTATTTGAGTCCAACACAAGGGCAAGAATCGGCCTTTATTGCTTTTCATATGTATAAAGGGATGGAAGAAGGTCCTTATTTTCAATGGATTTATACCTTGATGAAAAAATATCATGGTCGACCACATTGGGGCAAACAACATCAGTTAACGGCAGAGGATGTGGATACACTGTATCCGAATTTGCAAAAATTCCATGCTATTCGTCAAGTATATGATCCACAGCAACTCTTTTTTACAGGGTATTTGCGAAAGCTATTCTTGCAAAATTAAAAAAATTTCAAATTTGAACGAAATGTCATAAAAAAAGCACAAACGAGAAAAAAGAGCGCTATATCTAGCATGTAAACGATTTCAAATTTGACTAATTTTTTAAATTGTTCAAACAATTCTAAAAATAGTGTTGACGTGCTCTCGTTTTCATACTATGATAACAACAATTTAATACGTTAGTTGCCATGCACAATACTTGAAAGCAAGGCATTGTAACAGATGTAGATAATAGACAGAATTTTCTGTTTACAATAAGAATAGAGTAGTACAATGAGGGGCGTTTGCAATGAGAAGTGACATGATTAAATTGGGTGTAGATCGAGCACCACATCGCAGTCTTTTATATGCGACAGGCAAAGTGAAAGCAAAGGATTTAGGCAAACCTTTTATTGGGGTTTGTAATTCATATATTGATATAATACCAGGTCACGTTCATTTGCGAACATTTGCGGATGTCGTCAAAGAAGCAATTATTGAAGCAGGTGGCATTCCATTTGAATTCAATACAATCGGCGTGGATGATGGCATTGCAATGGGACATATCGGCATGCGTTATTCATTGCCAAGTCGTGAGTTGATTGCAGATTCTGCAGAAACGGTCATCAATGCCCACTGGTTTGACGGTGTATTTTATATTCCAAACTGTGACAAAATTACACCAGGCATGTTGATGGCGGCAGTTCGCACAAATGTACCATCCATTTTTGTATCTGGAGGTCCAATGGAGGCTGGTACATCTGCAACAGGTAAACAGCTTTCGCTAACTTCTGTATTTGAAGGAGTAGGCGCTCATAAATCTGGCAAAATGTCAGCTGAGGAGCTATTGGATATCGAAAATAATGCATGTCCAACATGTGGTTCATGCTCAGGGATGTTTACAGCAAACTCGATGAACTGCTTAATGGAAATGCTTGGTGTAGCGCTTCCTGGCAATGGAACAATTTTGGCAACGTCAGACGAACGTCACAAGCTGATTAAAGAAGCAGCAAAGCAATTAGTGCGTATGATTAAAGAGGATATTAAACCTCGTGACATTATTACAAAAGAAGCGATTGATGATGCATTTGCACTCGATATGGCAATGGGTGGCTCAACGAATACAGTGCTCCACACATTAGCGATTGCTAATGAAGCAGAAATTGATTACAACATTGAGGACATTAATAAGGTAGCTGAGCGTGTACCATATTTGGCGAAAATTATGCCTGCAAGCGATATCTCAATGGATGATATTGCAAAAGCAGGTGGTGTACAGGCTATTATTAATGAATTGACAAAAATCCCAGGAGCGATTCACCCAGACCGTCCAACCGTTGCAGGTGTGACGATGGGTGAGCTCGTCAAAGATTATACGATTACAAATGAGCAAGTCATTCGTACAAAAGACAATCCATATAGTCCTGTTGGTGGTTTATCCGTGCTCTTCGGTAATATTGCACCAGAAGGTTCTGTGATTAAAGTTGGTGCTGTAGATCCTTCTATTAAGGTCTTTACTGGGGAAGCCATTGTGTTTGATTCACAGGAGGCGGCACAGGAAAATATCGATAATGGTACAGTAAAAGAAGGGCATGTCGTCGTCATTCGTTATGAAGGACCAAAAGGTGGTCCAGGGATGCCTGAAATGCTTGCACCAACATCAGCTATTCAAGGGCGTGGGTTAGGTACAAAAGTAGCTTTAATTACAGATGGACGTTTTTCAGGGGCTTCCCGTGGGATTTCTATCGGTCATATGTCACCTGAAGCGGCAGAGGGTGGTCCAATTGCCTTAGTCGAAAATGGTGATATCATCACAATTGATTTACCAAATCGAACAATCAATTTAGAAGTGTCTGATGAAGTATTAGCAGAGCGTCGTGCAAAGCTCCCAGTATTTGAACCAAAAATTAAACGTGGTTGGCTGGCGAGATATTCTAAACTTGTAACAAATGCGTCAATGGGCGGCATTATGAAAATTTAATATTTAAAACGTTGATGAGGTTAAAGGTTCTAGAGCCTTGTATCTACCAGAGAGTCGGTCATGCTGGAAGCCGATGATACAACTAGATCCGACATCCCCTTGGAGTGAGCTATTAAACGTGTTTACACCATTAGATAGCTTCGGGCATAATCGAAAGTGCTCGTTATTAATGAATAAATAATTTATGACACTGTATTGAATGCGCGTTATTTCGCATGGTGCATAAATGCTTCTATTTATTCACGAGGTAGCCATTTTCTGTACTGGCAATGTAGTGTCAGTAACAAGTACAGAAAAAAAGGCTATAAAAAAGGGTGGTACCATGGAAAGTCTTTTTCATCCCTACGCAAGGTAGTCTTTTGCGTGCGGAGAAAAAGGCTTTTTATTTTTTCATAAAATTAGGTCACAACTGTGAGCACATAGAGTGAAAGGGAGGAATAGTTGAATGAGTACAAATACATCAATCAACGAAAAAGAAGAGCAAGAAACAACAAGCCCAATCTATCAGATAACAGATGGTGCCGACGTATTAATACAAGCACTACATGACCAAGGTGTGGAAATTGTCTTTGGTTATCCAGGTGGTGCGGTCTTACAAATTTACGATGCCATTTATAAAAATCCAATTCGCCATATTTTAACTCGTCATGAGCAAGGGGCCATCCATGCAGCGGAAGGCTATGCACGCGTATCGAATAAACCAGGTGTTGTTATTGCAACAAGTGGTCCAGGGGCAACGAACTTAGTCACTGGTATTGCGGATGCTATGATTGATTCGATTCCATTGGTGGTCTTTACAGGGCAAGTATCTACGGCTGTTATTGGCACGGACGCTTTCCAAGAAGCGGATATTATGGGCATTACAACGCCAATTACAAAACATAATTATCAGGTACAGCATGTCGATGATATTCCAAGAATTGTGAAGGAAGCATTTCATATTGCTAACACAGGTAGAAAAGGGCCTGTATTGGTCGATTTCCCGAAAAACGTCTCACAAATGTTGTTTGACGTAGCGAATCCACCAAAGGCACCAGAAGAAATTAATTTACCAGGCTATCAACCAACGTATCAGCCGAATTATTTACAAATCCAAAAAGCAATACAGGCCATTTCAGAGGCAAAAAAACCATTAATTTTAGCTGGAGCAGGTGTATTATTTGCCGATGCACGTGAGGAATTAACAACATTTGCTGAAAAATATCGTATTCCTGTTATCAATACATTGCTTGGTCTTGGCTCGATTCATGGGGAACATGAACTATTCCTTGGTATGGCAGGAATGCATGGCACTGTAACCGCTAATACCGCCATTATCGAATCCGATTTATTGCTCAATATTGGTGCACGCTTTGATGATCGCTTAACAGGTGATTTGAAGACCTTTGCACCAAATGCAACTATTATTCATATTGATATTGACCCGGCGGAAATTGGGAAGAATGTACCGACAGATATTCCGATTGTGGCAGATGCGAAAGAGGCATTAAAAGCATTATTAAGAAAAGAGTTTGAGGCACCAGAAACAGCGGAATGGCTAACATTCTTGCAAGACCACGCAGCAGAGTATCCATTATGGTACTGCAAAGAACCTGAGGATCAAGAAATTTTACCACAGGAAGCATTGCAGCTAGTGCACCAAATTACAGAGGGTGATGCCATTGTTACAACAGATGTAGGACAGCATCAAATGTGGGCAGCACAATATTATCGTTTAAATAACCCGCATGGTTGGGTAACGTCTGGTGGACTTGGTACGATGGGCTTCGGCTTCCCAGCGGCAATTGGGGCTCAATTTGCGAAGCCAGACAAAAAAGTTGTAGCGATTGTAGGGGATGCAGGGTTCCAAATGACGGCACAAGAGCTATCCATTTTACAAGAATTCAACTTACCAGTAAAAATTGTGATTTTAAATAATAGCTGCTTAGGAATGGTACGCCAATGGCAAGAAACCTTCTATAAAGAGCGTTATTCATCATCGTTAATGCCTGTTCAACCAAATTTTGTGAAACTAGCAGATGCTTATGATATTAAGGGCTATCGCATTGACACAATCGACGAAGCAGAAAGCATTTTCCGTGAAGCATTACTATCAGATGAGCCAGCACTAATTGATTGCCGTGTTAAACAGGCGGAATGTGTATACCCAATGGTTGCACCAGGTACAGGCTTACATCAAATGATTGGGGTGAAGAAAGATTGAAGCGAGTAATTACAGTAACGGTTTTGAATCAAAGTGGTGTATTAAACCGCACAACAGGTTTATTAATGAAACGTCAATTTAATATTGAATCCATCACAGTTGGTCATACAGAGCAGCCAAATGTCTCAAAAATGACCTTCGTAGTAAACGTGGAGGATGAGAGTAAAATTGAACAATTAGTGAAGCAACTATCGAAGCAAATCGATGTCTTAAAGGTCAATGATATTACAGACAAAGCGATTGTTGTGCGTGAGTTAGCTTTAGTGAAAGTCATTTCGCCACCTAATCTACGGCTGGAAATGAACTCGATTGTCGAGCCTTTCCGACCACAAATTATTGATACAGCTAAAAATGTAGTGACCTATCAAGTAGTAGGGCACCCAGAAAAAATCGATGCCTTTATCGAATTAATTCGACCATATGGTATTAAAGAATTAACACGCACAGGCGCTACGGCAGCCGTACGTGAAAACCAAGTGAACACAAGCCCGCAGCTTTCTATTTTAAAATAGTTTGCATAGATAATCTTAATTTGAACTTTCAGGAGGAACTAAACAATGACAACAATGTACTATGAGCAAAACATCAACGAGGACGTATTAAAAGGTAAAAAAATCGCAATTATCGGCTATGGTTCACAAGGTCATGCCCATGCATTAAATCTAAAAGAATCAGGTTTCGATGTAGTAGTAGGTGTACGTCCAGGTGGCTCATTCGATGCAGCTAAAGCAGATGGCGTAGAAGTAAAAACAGTAGCAGAGGCAGCACAATTAGCTGATGTCATTCAAATTTTATTACCAGATGAGCGTCAAAAAGCCGTTTATGAAGCAGAAATTGAGCCCTATTTAACAGCGGGCAAAGCATTAATGTTTGCACACGGCTTCAATATCCATTTCGGTCAAATTACACCACCAGCAGATGTGGATGTATTCTTAGTAGCGCCAAAAGGTCCAGGACATTTAGTGCGTCGTCAATTCCAAGAAGGTGCAGGCGTACCAGGCTTATTCGCTATCTATCAAGATGCAACAGGTCAAGCAAAAGATTTAGCACTTGCTTACGGTAAAGGAATTGGTTCAGCTCGTGGTGGCTTACTTGAAACAACATTCAAAGAAGAAACAGAAACAGATTTATTTGGTGAGCAAGCAGTACTTTGTGGTGGTGCAACAGCGTTAGTACAAGCGGGCTTTGAAACATTAGTAGAAGCAGGCTACCAACCAGAATTAGCTTATTTTGAAACATTGCATGAATTAAAGCTAATTGTTGACCTAATGTTTGAAGGCGGCATGGCAACAATGCGTTACTCTGTATCAGATACAGCAGAGTGGGGTGACTATGTAGCCGGACCACGTATTGTAGACGAATCTGTGAAAGCACGTATGAAAGATGTATTAACAGATATTCAAGATGGTACATTTGCACGTCGTTGGATCCAAGAAAATGAAAATGGTCGTCCAGAATATACAAAATTCAAAGAGGCTGGCGCTAACCACCAAATCGAAGAAGTAGGTGCAAAATTGCGTGCGATGATGCCATTCATTAATAAAGGAAAAGAAAAAGTAGTACGTGAAACAGCGACAAGTGCAAAGCAATAATCGTTGATTACAAAGCAGAAGTAAACGGGAGCTCTCACTGATGAAAAAGTGAGAGTTCCTTCCTAAACAGAATAGAATTCAACAAGAAATGGGTGCATGACGATGGAGAAAAAAATTACGGTACTTCCTGGTGATGGAATTGGTCCAGAGGTTGTCGCTTCTGCTGTACGTGTATTACAAGTAATTGGAAAGCGATTTAACCATACATTCCAATTAAACTATGCTACAATCGGCGGCGCTGCCATCGACCAACATAATAATCCATTACCAGATGAAACAATCGCTATGTGTGAAAACAGCGATGCGATTTTACTTGGGGCAGTGGGTGGACCAAAATGGGATAACAATTCACCTGAACTGCGACCTGAAAAAGGCTTACTACGCATTCGTAAGCATTTTGATTTATTCGCCAACTTGCGTCCAGTGAAAGCTTTTGCGAGCTTGCTAGATGCCTCACCATTAAAACGTGAAGTGGCTGAAAATGTGGACTTAATGATCGTTCGTGAATTGACAGGTGGCGTCTATTTTGGAGAACCACGTATGCGCACAGAAAATGGTGCGATTGATACAGTTGTTTATTCCACAGCGGAAATCGAGCGCATTGTTGAAAATGCTTTTGAGTTAGCACGTTTACGCAATGGTAAGTTGTGCTCAGTCGATAAAGCCAATGTGTTAGAAACAAGTCGCTTATGGCGTGAGGTTGTGGAAGCAAAGAAAAAAGATTATCCAGATGTGCAAGTCGAGCATAATTTAGTAGACTCTGTTGCGATGAAGCTCATTACAAACCCTGGTCATTATGATGTCGTTGTGACGGAAAATATGTTTGGCGATATTTTAAGTGATGAGGCATCTGTTATTACAGGCTCACTTGGTGTTTTACCATCAGCTTCTATCCGTGGTGATAATTTCGGTCTATATGAACCTGTACATGGCTCTGCACCAGAAATTGCAGGGCAAGGTGTGGCAAATCCAGCTGCAACGATTTTATCTGTTGCGATGATGCTACAATATTCATTTGGCTTAAAAGAAGAGGCTGCAGAAATTGAACGTGCTGTCAGCGCTGTATTCAATGATGGTTATTTCACAGCCGATTTGGCACGTGATGGCAGTCGTATTTTATCAACAACAGAATGGACAGATAAAGTAATCAATGAAATTGATACAAGTTTTGTGTCAGAAAGTATTATGACAACATATATATAAGAAATAGGTGAAGATGATGGGCAAAAATATAATTGAAAAGATTTGGGATAAACATGTCGTTTATCAGGAAGAGGGCAAACCTGACCTGTTATATATTGATCTTCATTTAATTCATGAAGTAACATCACCACAGGCTTTTGAAGGCCTACGAATGAATGGACGTAAAGTACGCCGTCCCGATTTGAGCTTTGCTACAATGGATCATAATGTACCGACGAAAAATTTACCAACGATTACAGATCCTATTGCACGCAATCAAATTGAAACACTTGCGAAAAACGCTGAAGAATTTGGTGTAGAGTTAGCAGGAATGGGACATCCAGATCAAGGAATTGTCCATGTTATCGGGCCAGAGTTAGGGCTAACACAGCCAGGTAAGACGATTGTTTGCGGTGACTCACATACTTCTACACATGGTGCATTTGGAGCGATTGCCTTTGGGATCGGCACGTCAGAGGTCGAGCATGTGCTATCCACACAAACATTATGGCAAAACAAGCCAAAAACGATGGAAATTCGTGTGGAAGGTGAACTGCCAGTAGGTGTAGCAGCCAAGGATATTATTTTAGCGATTATTGCGAAGTTTGGTATCGGTGTTGGTACAGGTCATATTGTGGAGTTTACAGGTGATGCGATTCATCAGCTATCAATGGAAGAGCGTATGACGATTTGCAATATGTCCATTGAAGCAGGCGCAAAGGCCGGTTTAATTTCTCCTGACCAAACAACGGTTGACTATATTCGCGGACGTCGCTATGCACCAAAGGGCGAGCAATTTGAAGAGGCAACAGCTTATTGGTTAAGCTTAGCTTCAGATGAGGATGCAACATATGATACGGTGCGTATTATTCAAGCAGCAGACATTGAGCCAATCGTCACATGGGGCACAAATCCTTCTATGGGATCTGGCGTATCAAGTCATGTACCAACACAGGCAGATTATGCAGATGAATCGGATAAAGCCGCATTACGGAAAGCATTGGCTTATATGGGCTTAGAGGAAGGACAGCCATTAACATCCATTGATATCCAGCACGTATTTATCGGTTCTTGTACGAATTCACGTATTAGTGATTTACGTGCCGCAGCCGCTGTGATTAACGGGCGTAAGGTGCATGATAATGTAACGGCGATTGTTGTGCCAGGCTCACATACAACGAAACTGCAAGCAGAGGCAGAAGGGTTGGACAAAATTTTCACAGCAGCAGGTTTTGAATGGCGTGAATCAGGTTGCTCGATGTGTTTAGCGATGAATGATGACGTAGTACCAGCAGGCGAACGTTGTGCTTCTACATCGAATCGTAACTTTGAAGGACGACAAGGGGCAGGGGCACGTACCCATCTTGTATCACCAGCAATGGCAGCCGCAGCCGCAATCGCAGGTCATTTTGTGGACGTGCGCGAATTTGTGAAGGAAACTGTCTAATAGAAAGGATGATTACCAGATGGAACCAATTAATATCGTCAACAGTGTCATCACACCGCTTGACCGTAAAAATGTTGATACAGACCAAATTATTTCAAAAGAATTTTTAAAACGTATTGAGCGTACAGGCTTTGGACAATATTTATTTTATCACTGGCGCTTTGATGCAGAGGGCAATGAAATACAGGACTTTGTATTAAATAAGCCAGAATTCAAAGAGTCGAAAATTTTAGTAGCGCAGGATAATTTCGGCTGTGGTTCTTCACGTGAGCATGCACCATGGGCTATTTTAGATTATGGCTTTACAGTGGTGATTGCTCCATCTTTTGCAGATATTTTCCATAATAACTGCTATAAAAACGGAATTTTGCCAATTAAGCTAACAGAAGCGGAATGTGATGAGATTTTAGCAAAAGGGCTGGCAACTCCTTATACAGTAGAAGTGAACTTGGCAGCGCAAACGGTCACAGGTGAGGATGGGCAAGTCTATCACTTTATGATTGATCCATATTATAAAGAAACATTGTTAAATGGCTGGGATGAGATTGCTTTAACATTTAAATACGAAGAGCAAATTGCAGCTTATGAAGCACAGCGTATTGCTTTTTAGTCATTGAAGAGCTGGAGACAACAGAGTGGTTGTCTTCAGCTTTTTGCTTTGTATTCTAGTTTTCAGAAAATTTATCAAAACAAACGTTCTTTTGTGTTAAAATAAGTATACACATCATATGTAACTAGTAGGCAGTTGATAACCGATAAATCAAAAATATTACCTTGGATTTGAAAGTAGATAAATAGAATCCATAATCATTATATTTTGAAGGTGATTCTACTAAAACATTTGTTATGTATATACCATTCAATTGCAATTTCTATTAAAATGAGAAAGATAAAGGTAGGTGATGAAATGATTACAGTAATTGGGAGTATTAATATGGATTTTATCATCCAACTGACTACTTTTCCACAGCAGGGAGAAACAGTTATTGGTCGAAGTTTGCAAACCATGCCAGGTGGGAAAGGGGCAAATCAAGCAATTGCCATAGCACGTCTTGGTAGTGATGTGACAATGGTTGGCTGTGTTGGTTCGGATGATTTAGGTCGGGCGCTAAAGACACAGTTACAACAAGAGCATGTCAAGAGTGATTATGTGACAACGGTGACGGGGGCAACAGGTATTGCCAATATTTTGTTGCATGATGAAGATAATCGTATTATTGTTGTGCCTGGAGCAAATGAAGCCTTACAGCCTGCACAGCTAATGGCAGTAAAAGAAGTCATTCAACGAAGTCAATTGGTGGTGATGCAGCTAGAGATTCCACAGCAAACTGTTTCATATGCTTTACAATTATGTAAAGAGGCATCCGTTCCAGTATTGTTAAATCCTGCACCTGCTACGAATTTCGATCCGCAATGGCTAGAGGATATTACCTACTTAACACCTAATCAAACAGAATTTGAGCAACTCTTTGAAGGTGATTTAGAATCTGTGCTAGCCCATTATCCGAATCAACTTATTGTAACATTGGGCAATGAAGGTGCTTGCTATTTCGATGGGGCACATCTTATACACATCCCCGCATATATGACGCCAGTAGTAGACACGACAGGTGCAGGCGATACATTTAATGGTGCATTGGCATATGCACTCGTGGTAGGACAAACATTAGAAGAAGCGGTGTATTTTGCTAATGTTGCTGCCTCATTGGCTATTGGAGAAGTAGGTGCACAAACAGGCATGCCATCTGCGAAAATGGTTTATGCACGTATGATGGGGCTTGAAGATGAGTTTGGAATAATTAACGACGACTAGTCAATATTATAAGCAAAATGTCGATAATAAAAATGTATTTATCATGATAGAGGCATTCTACTACGTGTTTGTCACTTCGTTAATAGGATGAAATAATGGCTAACCAATTACCCCATAGTAACAGGTAGTAAGTGCCGATTTTCGGTAAAGCCAAGGCAAATTTGATATGAAAGGGGTTTTTGCATATGACAAATGAAGATGCTTTACCAACTACACAGACAACCTCTGCCCATAATATTTTGCCGCAATTAGTCGATCGATTACGTCAATTATATGGCATTATTATACCGAATACATATGTAAAAGATACGGCTAAACATTTAAACCGTATTATTCAAGATGCCAATAACCAAACGATGATTTTAATTGTAGGTAAGGAACGTGTTGGAAAAACAACATTGGTGAATGGGCTTTTAGGGCAACCGATTTTACCTGTGAGTGCGCAACGTCCAACAGGTGTCAATACATTTTTACGCTATGGTGAAAATGAAGAAATTAAAGCCTATTTTTTAGATGGTATGGTAGCCATTTTTGATATAAGTAAGCTAGAATTACTGACGACAGGTGATACATTTGCCTCTGAAATACTACGTGAGCATCTAGATTATCTAGAAGTGTATTTAAAAAATGATTTATTAAAATCAGTGACGATTATTGATTCAGTTTCATTAGAAGCTGGTGGAGGCGAGATGGCTTACTTCTCCGAATCCATCATGAATCGGGCGGATGAGGTTTTTTGGGTATTACGAGCAGGGTCACAAGCAATTGATGCAGAAATATTATTGATGCAGGCCTTAAAAAATAAAGGAATTGAACCGCTTTGTATTGTGAATGGCATTGATTCACCGATTAATTCAAAAGATTTTCTTCAAGAGGAGAAACGACGAATTGGGCATTTAGTTAATCATTTTGTGCAAGTATCGGCAACATATGCATTAGAGGCACAGCATACAAAAAATGATGAACTATGGCAGCAAAGTAATTATACGCAATTAATTGAGCAAATCCACCGAGTTGCAGAAAATAGTGATAAAAAAACAGAAGCGATTTTAATTCGCTTTTTACAGTGGCTTGAACGTTTCCGCTTTGAATTAACGATTATCCCACAGCGTGACCCATTCCAATCGGCTGTCGCAAGTGTTGAAAAATATGCAGGTGATGCGCAATATGAATTTTCACGTTATCAGCGGGATTTAGCCATTGTCACAGAGTATGAACAGGAATATGAACAAGTAGCCAATATCTTTAAAAATGTGCAAACATTGTATCAATTGCTGCAAACGATTTCTAATCATGACTATTTGCAGGACGCTGTTGTAGATAGCTTTACAGAAAAAGCTGTATTGTATCAGCAAATGCTACGAGAATACCGTAACATGCATAGTGAGTATGTGCAGGAGTATGAGCGTTTGGATGCACAACATAACAAAATCCATGGCAAAGGTTTGATGAAATCGATATTTGGTTCACATGCACAAAATGACTTTTTTAAAGAGCGAGTGGATAAATTAAATGAGCAGCAAGCGCTCTGTATCGGTCAACTTGAAAAAGTGCAAGAAGCCGAGCAAGATATGCTGAGTGCTGTTCATGTCATTCAAAGCTATTTAATGGGCTTGTTGAAAAAGCGTTTAATGGGTATTGAGCAAAAAGTGCAAGTATTGAATCAGCAACGTGTCAAAGAAAAGCAACAATTGCGCTTATATGCGGATAAATTAAATGAATTTTCTTGCTTGATTGAAGCACAAGGCTATTTAAAGACAACCATTTTACCATTTCTATTGGCCGAGCATATGCCATTAAAGGCAAAGGATCGAGCGATGTTGCAAGAAACCATTGAGCATATTTTAGCCGTGGATTTATCAAGCAATGGTCTATTGGCACGTAGTCAAATGAATAATCGAATGGAGAGTATGGAAATTGCTTTTGATGTAGGCACGCGATATCCAGCTTATGTACTAGCTTTGAAGGATGAAGATGTAAAATCTCATGATATTCCTGAAATTCCGAAAAAATTAGAAATCAAGTATGAGGAATAATGGATTGTTTTCTTCTTGCGAAAATGCTCTAAAAGAGACAAACTCTTTTGGGGCATTTTTTGATTGAATGGTAACGAGGTGATGCTATGAATATAGAGCAACTTATTCATGACGTTGTACAAATACAAGACAAGCATAGACTTATGAAGCAAAAGACAGGTGGCTATTTTAATATTTTTACTATCACCAATATCGCTACAAATGAAGTAGCGATTTGTCGAATCCTATACGAATTATTAAATCCAAAGGGTAGTCATTATCAGGGAGGTGTCTATTTAGCACTATTTGTTGAACATGTGTTAAACATGAATATACCTGTGTCAGAGCTTCAGCAAGCCGCTGTTTACAGGGAATATGTAATTGCCAACAATCGACGGGTGGACCTCGTGATTACAACACCGCATTATGTTATTCCCATTGAGGTCAAAATCTTTGCAGGTGACCAAGAAAATCAATGTGCGGATTATGTGAAAATTGCTCAACATGCGAATGTTTATTACCTTACTCGTTTTGGGGATGCTCCGTCAAAAGTGAGTAGTCAAGAGGAAAAGTGCATTACGACCATTTCTTTTGCGCAACATATTGTGCACTGGCTATTGCAATGTGTCACATATAGTCAGACAATGAAGCTAGCGTCAATTTGTGAAATTTTACGGCAATTACTTGGAGCGATTCGTCAATTTACAGAGCAAGTGGAGGATGAGCAAGAGATGGATATTCAACAGGTATTAACTGCTTCAGCTACCACAATGAAAAGTGCCTATCGAATTGAGCAAGGTGTGAAAAAGGCGAAAATTAACTTATTGCATCGTTTATTTAAAGAGCTAGAGCAACGTATACAATGTGAAAAATTAAACAATGACTATGATTATGCACAAAAACAATATCGTAAATTAGACACATACTATGATGTCAAAAATTCTACCTATCCAGGGATTAGCTACCTATATAAAAAGGATATTCAATCAGGTGTAGATATTTGGTTTCGAATTGAACTTGATGGACGACTATATGCTGGATTTGTAGTGGCTGTAAATGGGCGAGATGGCAAGCAAGTATTGAGCGAAACTGAAATTAAAGGGTATTTGCCACATATTGAGCAAGCCTGTATTGATAATTGGTGGGCTTATTGGGAGCTGTTACCTGATGCTAATGAAGCACAGATTCCAAATTTTAAATATCCAAATGAGGAAGATTTCTATTTTGAGTTATTTGAGGAAACGACTTTTCAAACATTTATAGAGCAAATAATGGAACGTGTATATCAATTGTTTCCAGAAGGGAGAAGCGAATGAAAAAAGGTTTATGGATTGATGGCAAGTGGCAATGGACAGAGGAGACAGTCGCGATATATGCGCCTTATTCAAAAGAGCAAATAGCCGAATTGGCTGTAGCGACGGAGACCGATGTAGAGCGAGCTATCGCTAGCGCTCAAAAGGCAGCCGTACAAATGGCGGCATTGACAGCTTATGAGCGAGCGACTATTTTGGCACAATTGGCTGATCTTTTTGCTGAACATCGAGAGCGAGCGGCACGAATTATTGCATTAGAATGTGCAAAACCATTGAAATATGCCTATGTAGAGATTGACCGAACGATTGAAACCTACAAATTTGCAGCGGAGGAGGCAAAGCGATTAACAGGGGAAATGATACCGATGGATGCCTCTAAAAGTGGGGCAGGGCGTCTAGCTTATACAATGCGTGAGCCACTTGGTGTTATTGCAGCGATTACGCCCTTTAATTTTCCGCAAAATTTAGTGGCACATAAGGTAGGACCAGCACTGGCGGCGGGCAATACCATCGTTTTAAAGCCGGCCACACAAACGGCGCTATCTGCTCTTTTTTTAGCGGAGCTGTTGGCACAAACGGCTTTACCAGCAGGCGCTTTTCAGGTAGTGACAGGGCAGGGAAAAGTAGTGGGCGATGTCTTTTTAGCACATCCTGCTGTTAAAATGATTACCTTTACAGGAAGCCCTGCTGTTGGTTTATCCCTCCGTAATCGAGCTGGCTTAAAGAAAGTAACATTAGAGCTTGGATCCAATTCAGGTGTCATTATTGATGAAGGGGTAGCACTTGATACGATTATGGAACGTATCGTCATGGGCGCCTTTTCAAATCAAGGACAGGTTTGTATTTCATTACAACGAATTTATGTCAAAGAAGCGTTATTTACTGATTTTATCGAGCAGCTCCAAGCAAAAGTAGCACAGCTCCAACTTGGAGACCCATTGGATGTGGCAACAGATGTCACAGCGATGATTGCAGAATCTGAACAGCAGCGGGCACTTACTTGGATAGAAGAAGCGATTGCAGAAGGGGCGCAGCTGATTACAGGTGGACGAATGGAAAACGGTATGCTTTTGCCGACAGTGCTTACAGGTGTATCAGCTCATAGCCGTGTAGCTTGTGAGGAAATTTTTGCGCCTGTTGTTATTGTCAATGCGGTATCCACTATTGAGGAAGCGATTATCGCTATGAATGATTCACACTATGGCTTACAGGCAGGTATTTTTACGCCATCCATTCAGACGGCATTTGCTGCTACAAAGCAGTTACAGGTCGGTGGGGTGATGATTAATGATATTCCAACCTATCGTGTAGACCATATGCCGTATGGTGGTGTGAAAGATAGTGGTACAGGGCGAGAGGGCGTGAAATATGCCATGGAAGAGATGACAGAGATGAAATTAGTCGTGTGGAATCAACGACTATAAATCAAAAGCAACGGCCATCTAGCCGTTGCTTTTTTAAAGAAGCTGATAAACGATAAAGCCAACAACTAGTAACAAAATTAAAAGTGCTGTTCCTTTCCAGCTCATATCTGTTATATGTCCAGTTTGAGCACGGTTAAGCCCCTCTGATAGTGAGCCTGTTGCATTGCCTTTTAATTCCTCAAGCCGTAATCGTTCTCTTTTTCCTCAGGCGATTCTTGACGGTTCGTCATTTGTCACACCTCCTACAGTAGGGAAGATACTTACGCTTCGTTATCAGGTGTAAAAGAGCGAGCTGCTAATTCTGTATCTAACATAAAGATAGCATTGGAGTCATTTTCGATACGCTCGATTTTACGAATTAAATTTTCAAAGGATGCTTCTTCTTCGACTTGCTCATCGATAAACCATTTTAAGAATGCCATTGTGGCATGCTCACGCTCATCTAAGGCAATATCAGCTAAATTGTAAATACGTCGAGTTACTTCTTTCTCATGTGATAAACCTGTTTTAAAGGCATGTAACAGTGAATTAAATTCATTTTCTGGGTGTTCAAAGCCGCTCACTGTTGCGCGGTAGCCCATATCGCTTAAAAAGTTATAAAATTTCATCGCATGGAAACGTTCTTCTTCTGCTTGAACAAGGAAGAAATTTGCAAAGCCATCATAGTTTTGGTCTGTGCAATAGGCAGCCATCGCCATATATGCGTGTGCAGAGTAAAATTCATAGTTCATTTGTTCGTTTAAAGCTACATGTAGTTTTTCAGATAACATTTCAAAATTCCTCCCTATATGTTTCTATTTTTTAGTATACATGAAGGATGAGAAATTTACAAAAAACGACTGTTAACTAATGATAAAATCAACTACGCTCAAATTTATTAATTTATATTATGGTATTTAGTTGGGTTACTACATTCAGCCGTTATAAAAGATTTTTACTATTGTAGAAAATTTGATTTATAAATGATATTGAATTTTTTAAGATGAACTTGATAAATTTAAAACGATGTATAGAAAGAACTAATTTTCCGATAAAATTCCTATTTACCTAAAATAGTTATATATCAAAAATATACAATAATAATTTATTTGTAATAGAAAAATATGTATATTATCTATTAGAATAGGTAATTCATATTGTTTTAAATCCCTTTATTTACAATTATATATTAAATATGTTATTTTTCTTACAGTAATATCACAGATATACAAATGGAGGAAAAAATGAAAAACATAAAAAAAGGAACACTGTCTATTATTGCTCTTTTAATTTTTGTAGCCTCTTCAATGGCCGTAAGTGCAGCAACTGATTCTATCGCTGGTACTGATTTATATTTTGATGGAGGACAAACTGGCACACATGTATATTCAGATATTTGGGATACAAACACTTCTAATTCTCAAAAATGGAAAGTTAATGCTATTGTGAAAGTATGCTCAAACACAACGCAAAGTGGATTTAAGGATGATAGCGCTAGTATTAGGGAAGCAAGATCATTTTGGTGCAATGAGACATCACACTATGATTACTATGCTAGAAACTAGTAAATAAACATAAAAGTTATATCCAAATACATTATGTAAAATAATTATCCGTAATATTCCTTGCTTAATATTGTTTCTACTTTAGGAGGTAAGATGAAAAAGTTACTTTTTATATTTTTAATAGGGCAGTTGCTGCTTTTATCATATATTTTTAATCAATCTGTTTATCAAATTTATGAATTAAATAATATAGGAGATTCCTCACTTGACATGTATATGGTAAATGATGCTACGAGTGAGAAATTGAAAAAACTTTATCAAATATATAATGACAATTGTCTTATTGATAATAAATGTAAAATTCAGCTTGTTAAAACACCTGTTTCTGAAAATCAGAAAATGTTTTATGAAATTTATCATAGCCAAATAGAGACAATTCAAACGCCAGCTTCAATTAGAACCAACAATATATTTCATTACCTCCCTCTAAAAGAAGAAGATTTTGTAGATAGCAATGGTATTTTTTATACAAATTTGTCTATTAAAGAAATAACCGAATTTGGGAAACAAACTCAGCTAGATATTCAACCTTATAATAATTTGATTAATTATAAGGAAATTATTACATTTAATTTGTTCAATTTTATTGTATTTTTGGTTATTTCACAACTCATCCTATTTATCTATACATTTACTAAAATAAAAACAAATGCTATCAAAAAGGTACTAGGCTATTCTGGTCTTAAAATAATTTTTAATTCATTTAAGAGTTTCTTTTTTATGGAAATTTCTATTTTACTGAGTACATTCTTTATACATTTCATATATTATTGGATTACTAATAACATAGTTTGGCGTTATTTCTATTTTTTATTTCTATTTTTAGTGATAGTAATTCTGATAAATATGATGATGTTCATGTTTACTCAAATTAGTCTTAAATTCATTGATATTCCAACAATGATTAAAAATAAAATTTATTCTAATAAGCTGAATTATGGGCTGTATACAGTGAAAATATTATTGATTTTAGTAATAACTGTATCTACTTCAATTTTTATCGCTGATTATAAGGATTATAAAGCAAAGGTTGCTAAATTAAGTGAATATGAGAAATTGGATCATTATTTTACAGCAATTGGATTTAATTCAGATGAATTCGAAAAGATTAATAATGAAAAAAAATTATTAAAACAATATGGAGATTATATAAAAAATTTATATGAACATTTTGATAATCTTGAAGAACTGTATGTCTTTGATGCTTCTGATCTTATAGGATCATTATCATCTTTTTGGCTTGAAATGAAAGGTAAGAGTAAAGAAGATATTTATTCTGATTGGGAAAATAACTATATTATTGTAAATAAAAGATATTTGGAAGATTTAACAACTATTAAAATTAATAATAATGTAGAACCGACTATTTTAGTTCCAACTGTGTATAAAACAAAAGAATCTAAAATTAAAGAAACATATATTGAAAAATACAACAATCTATTAAATTATGATGAAATTTATCAATTTGATGATTTTAAGCCTAAAAAAATAACCAATATAAATATTATTTATATTGAAGATCATTTGAACATAGAGTTATTTGGTAAAAATATAGATGATGATGGCTCAAAAATTAATCTTCAAAATCCAATTATTATATTGGATCAGGGGAACTTTGGAAGTCAATATTATTATACTCAATTAAATCAAGGTGATATCATCTTTAAATTAAGAGATAAACAAGATTTTTCGCAAGCATTAGCAAAATTTCATTTGAGTCAGCTTGTCAATACAGGTTCTCTTTTAACACCTTTTATGACAGCTATTCATAATGCCGAATTTTTCATGTACAATTCACTAATTTTTACACTTCTTTTTTTACTTACATTAATTTTTATTATATGTATTTCAAATTATATAGATTTAATATCGAATAGCAAAAAATATGTTATACAGTATATTTTTGGCTTAGGAATGATTAAAATTTTTAAAGCAAATATCGTTATATATATAGTACTTTTAAGTGTTGTGTTTATAGATTTTTATTGGGATTTTAACATTCTATTTTATTTATCAATATTGCTAGCTGATTTTTTAATATTACTGACATTATATACGCTCATTATCAAGCGAGATGTTCACAAACTAATAAAGGGAGGATGAGTATGGCTATAGTAGAACTTACTAATGTTTCAAAGAAGTATGATGGTCAGGAAATATTTTCAAATATTCATCTCACAATTGAATATGGAGAAATGGTAGCAATTACAGGAGAGAGTGGAACGGGAAAAACCACACTATTGAATTTAATGGGGTTAATCACAAAAAAAGATGATGGAGAGTTAATTGTATGTAATGTTAAAAATCCCCATATCCATTCTAAAGCGGCTATGCTTTTAAGAAGAGAAAAAATTGGCTATTTATTTCAAAATTATGGGTTAGTAGATGATGAAACTGTACTATGGAATTTAATGTTAGCTTTAGCATATAAAAAAGGAAATAAAAAGAATAAAAATGAAAAAATAGAGCAGCTTCTTCATGAATTTAACTTAACATACTTAAAAAATAAGATGGTTTATCAACTGAGTGGTGGTGAGCAACAACGTATAGCAATTATTCGATTGATTTTACAAGAAAGCGAGCTTATATTTGCAGATGAGCCAACTGCTAGTTTAGATACTAATAATGAAAAAGTGATAATGGACTATTTACAACAATTAAATATAGCAGGTAAAACCATTGTTGTTGTTACGCATAGTAAAAGAATTTTAAATTATTTCACAAGAGTTATTAATCTAAATGAATTGTAGGATAAGCAATTTGAGTGTAACAAATGGAATGTAAGATATGTATTCAAAAAATTCGCCCTGATTTAGCATCAAGGCGAATTTTTTCATCCCGTATTAATAGGCTGTAAGATCCCCGTATCAAAATAGGGAGTGGAAATAAACTGTTTAAGTGGGGAATTAACAGTCTGTAAAAACCCGATTGGTGAAACTGCCAATTGAAGGTTCACTTTATTAGACATTTTTCTTTTGATTTTTCACACCAATTAAGTAACCACCAAGAGCAATAGCGATTAATACAACCCAGAACGTAATTTTCCATCCTGTAGAGTGTGGGAATGTGTGTGGGATAATCTCTAATTTTTCATGTCCTAATGTTAATACAGCAAGCTTCACACCAACCCAACCAACGATTAAGAAGGCTGCCGTTTCAAGCGATGGGTATTTTTCAAGCACTGTTACGAACCAACGAGCAGCGAATCGCATCATAATCACCCCGATAATACCACCTAAGAACATAACGGCAAATTGACCTGCATTAATGCCACCGATATCGAAGCCACCAAGATGTGGTAATGTTACAGCAATCGCAACGGCTGCTAAAATAGAGTCTACCGCAAAGGCGATATCAGCTAATTCAACTTTTAATACTGTCATCCAGAAGCCAGATTGTTTTTTTGGCTCTTTTATTTCGTCGTCATCACCAGATCCTTTTCGGGAATCATAAATATGTTTGATTGACATAAACAATAGGTAGGCTGCACCGATCGCTTGAATTTGCCAGAAATTCACGAGTACTGTAATTAGGAATAGTGCAGCGAAACGGAAAATAAAGGCACCGACTAAGCCATAAAGCAATGCTTTTTGTTGCTGATGCTTCGGTAAATGCTTGACCATCACGGCCATCACGACGGCGTTATCTGCAGCAAGTAAGCCCTCCAGTACAATTAATACGACAAGTACCCAAGCGTATTCTAATAAAATCGTTTCCATTAAAAAATTCCTCCTTTTTTGAAATGAATGAAGCTCTTTTTTACAAAGGATTTTTTAGGCAAAAGAAAAAGACCCATGCCTAAAAAATAGGCAAAGGTCTTGCTAAGTCATGTTAATAACCTTCACACCCGATGGTAAAAACCATGTAATGACGAATGTGAAATCAGATGTACAATGCACATCTGCAAGCTACTCCCCTTTGACATCATTGTCAAAAGATATTCAATTCTTGTAAACATTGTAGCATGTAAAGAAATGAATGTAAATAAAAAATCACCGTGAAAACATTATTTTTCCTAAATGGAATAAGAAGTGGTACGATGGGAGATAGTGTGACACAGAAAGGAGAACTATATGTATCGAAAGTTTTTTTCTTATTACAAACCACATAAGCGGCTGTTTGTCATTGATTTTTCTAGTGCTATTATTGTAGCCGTTTTAGAGCTGTTCTTTCCATTGGCTGTCCAGTGGTTTATTGATAAGCTATTGCCAACAGGGGATTGGGGGATGATTGTTCAAGTCAGTGTGCTACTATTGCTCGTTTATGCACTCAGTACATTGCTGAATTTTATCGTCAACTATTTAGGGCATAAGCTTGGCATTAATATCGAAACAGATATGCGGGAAGAGCTTTTTACCCATGTGCAACGCCAATCCTTCCGCTTCTTTGATAATACGAAAACAGGGCATATTATGAGCCGTATTACCAATGATTTATTTGATATTGGAGAATTTGCTCATCATGGACCTGAGGATTTATTTATTGCCATTATGACCTTTATTGGGGCTTTTGCTATTATGTTTAACGTTAATCCAACATTGGCATTGATTGCAGTAGGAATGGTGCCATTTTTAGCGTGGCTTGTCACATTCAGCAATATAAAAATGAATAATGCATGGAAAACGATGTATGGCAAAATTGCCGATGTGAATGGGCGTGTTGAGGATAGCGTATCAGGTGTGCGTGTTGTCAAATCATTCACGAATGAAGCTTTTGAAATCGAGCGTTTTCAAGAGCAAAATGGCTTTTTCCGCTCAGCAAAATTATATGCCTATAAAATTATGGCAGGCACACATTCCAGCATTTATATGATGACACGCCTTTTAACATTAGTGGTGCTCGTGGTTGGGGCATGGCTAAGTTTTAATGGTAAATTATCGTATGGTGAGTTAGTGAGCTTTGTGCTGTATACTAATGTTTTGATTAAGCCAATTGATAAAATTAGTGCTTTGTTGGAGCTGTATCCAAAGGGCATGGCTGGCTTTAAACGTTTCCGTGAATTAGTGGAGCAAGCACCCGAAATTCAAGACCGCCCAAATGCACAGGTGGTGTCACATTTGAACGGTGATATTGCCTTCCATCAAGTAGATTTCCATTATGATACATCCAAAACCGTATTAGAGGATATTTCCTTTGATGTACGTGCAGGACAAACGATTGCCTTTGTTGGACCATCAGGCGCTGGAAAAACGACGATTTGCTCGTTAATTCCACGTTTCTATGAGGTGAGCAGTGGCGCTATCACGATTGATGGTATCGATGTGCGTGATATGACACAGGCTTCATTACGTGATCAAATCGGTATTGTCCAACAAGACGTCTTTTTATTTACAGGGACGATTCGTGAAAATATTGCCTACGGAAAATTAGGAGCAAGTGAGGAAGCCATTCGGGAAGCGGCGAAAAAAGCGCATTTAGAAGCCTTTATTGCAGAGTTACCAGATGGCTATGATACACAAATTGGAGAACGTGGCTTGAAGCTATCAGGTGGTCAAAAACAACGATTAGCGATTGCAAGAATGTTCTTAAAAAATCCACCAATATTAATTTTGGATGAGGCGACATCTGCATTGGATACAGAAACAGAAATGATTATTCAGCAATCATTAACAGAGTTAGCTGAAAATCGTACAACGCTTGTGATTGCGCATCGTTTAGCAACCATTCGTAATGCAGACCGTGTATTAGTGGTGACACCAAATGGTATCGAAGAAGATGGTACATATGATGAGCTTGTAGCACAGAATGGCATTTTTGCGAAGCTTCATCATATCCAATTTCGTAAAGGGCAGGCAGCACAAGAATATGTAGCAATGTCAACGCATTCGTAATCAAAAACGGCTTGTCCCAGTATATGAATAGGGACAAGCCGTTTTCGATATATGATGCTATTCTTTAATCGTCTCCTCAAATGTTTTCCGTCCAAGCTGTACTTTATTGACATGTATATTGACATGGCCGATAGAATTAGCGGTTAAAGGAATCTTGCCATCCTTCTCTAACTTCTTCCAAATTTTCACGTTTTTCCGATACAGATGTTCCGAAAGACGATAAATATCAACATCCTTCTTTAAGCCTTCTGTATATGTTAACAAAATTTCCTTTTTTGCCTCTTCTATAATTTTTTTGCGAATATCATCGGGGGCCACTTTACTTTTAAAGCCATTGACTGTTGCATTGAATTTCACGTCTATATCAAACACAGGTTGCCCATCCTTCTCAACAATTGGCTGTACATGAACGTTAATTTTTTGTAATGTTACCGTTAAATAATCCTCTTCTTCTTCGGCTAATTGAAAGGTGAGCTCGCCTCTTTTCGTTTCATCCGTCATCCATTGCATTCCACGTACAGCTTCTCCTTTGATAAAACCTTTAAAGCCATCTTTCGATAAAATACCTACACCTGAGAGCGTTGTTTCCTGTGATGCACCTTCTGTAGATGCCCAATTAGAATTGAGGCTGACATAGGGAATGGCAATTTCATGGCTTGGCTCATTTAAGCCAATCACTAACTTCCGCAAATTGATGGGCTCAATAAATGTTTCTTGTTTTTCTGTATTTAATGGGTTGCTTAATTTTGATGCATTTAATGATTTATCTAAAAGAGGCGTTACTAGCATGATTTCTTTGATGGATTCTTGTGTGCAGTATGTCCAAATTTGGTAGCGGGTTTGTTGAAAGCGTAAAGCACTATCAATAATGGCAATCGCTTTTTCATGTTTGAGTGCTTCCTCAGATAACAGCAGATAGGTCATATGTCCCCAAAACATTTCTTGATCGACAGAGCGATACAATTTAAAAAATGCTTCTTCCATCGTTTTACCTGTTGCATGACCAATTTCTGCGATAGGTGCATCTGTATTCGGTTGTTCGGATTTTGCTACATTAGCAAAATTAATGATTTGTAGATAAATTTCGTATTCACCATCCTTCATGTCTACACCAACACCGTTGATATAATACATACGCTGTGGTTCAGCGACATCCCAACAGCCTGTGAGCAATGGGAGTGTCAGAAGGCTTATTAAAAAGAATCGCTTTTTTTTCATGATTTTTCCCTACTTTTTGCTGTTCGTGTATAGTCTTGTGGAGCCAGTGCTTTTGGTCGTTCTGCATAACCAGAGGGAGGAGAGCGTAAAAGGGATTTTTTGATGGTATCCCAATTTAAATCTGCCGCAACATTGACGTAGGAGTAGCCATAAATACGAATGTTGCATACATAGAGCGCTGTTATATAGAGCGAGACAAAGAAGCCGAATAGACCGAAAAAGGCACTAGCTAAAATAAAGCAAATGCGTAATACGCCAACCGTTGTAACCAGTGATTGATTGACCAAGGTAAAAGTGGCAATGGTGGAAATGGCAATAACGACAATCATTTCAGGGCTAGTAACGCCTGCACGAATGGCTGCATCCCCAATAATAAGCCCGCCAACAACACTAATGGTTCCACCAATAACGGAAGGTAGCCGTAAGCTCGCTTCACGAAATAGCTCAAACATGAGGAGCATTAATAGCATTTCAAGGGATGATGGAAGCGGCAGACCTGTTTTAGCTTGGACGACTGTTGCTAACAGTTGCAATGGTAACTGGCTTTGATGATAGGTCGTTAAAGCTAACCAAAAGGCAGGCAATAATAGACCAATTAAAATACCTGCAATTCTCAATACACGTTCAACAGAGCTATAAATATACGGATATTCATTATCCTCGGCTGATTTTAGTAATAAAAAGAGGTTGACAGGTGTAATCACGGCATAGGAAGTACCATCTACAAATATCACAAATCGTCCCCTCATCAAAGCTTGTATCGCATAGTCAGGGCGTCCTGTATAATCTGTTTTTGGAAAAAGCTTGGTGTTTTTATGGACGCGCTCCATTAATAAATCTCCACTGAACACAATATCGGTATCTACGGTTGCTAATTGCTTTTTAATACCATGTAAAATATCCATATCGACAATATCATCAAAATAGAGGATAGCGACATTTGTTTTAGAGCGTTTACCGACCTCTACCTTTTCTACACAAAGAGAATTGGTTGGTAGGCGCTTTCTTAATAAGGCAATATTGACGCTCACATCTTCGATAAAATTATCACGAGGGCCTTTGACCAATACCTCCATACGTGTTTCTTCAGGTGTACGATTGGGCTTTTTCGC
The DNA here is from genome assembly GCF_026012395.1 of Lysinibacillus piscis. Lineage (GTDB taxonomy): Bacteria > Bacillota > Bacilli > Bacillales_A > Planococcaceae > Lysinibacillus > Lysinibacillus piscis. The sequence continues at coordinate 1,043,126 of NZ_BRZA01000002.1, read as the reverse complement.
AATATTGCTAGCGTATAATAATTGTTCTTCTTCAAAATAGAGTAGTAAAAAGCCTGTATAGACGAGTGAAATTGCTTCATCTTTGCTGTCGATTTTTTGAAGATTCGGAATGCGTAATTGTTGGTGAATGTTCTCTTCATCAAGTGGCTCTGAAATTTGCTCATAAAGCAATTGCACACGTTGAACAATGACATCATGAAGCAATTGCTGGTCCACCATCGCGTCACAGGTAAGAAAGTACACATTGTGCTGTGCAAAAGAATAAGCCTGAAAATGAATGTCGGCTGACTTTTGAAATAAAGCTTTTAGCGTGTGTAAGTCAATTTTTTGATTCATGCTTGTTCATCACTTCCCGTTTTTGTTTTTTAGGTACAAGGGCTAGTAAGATGAAAAAAATGGATAGGATGAAAAAGAAAATAAAAGTAGATGTTAAGATATACTGTCCTTTGATTTTTAAAAATAGGTTTTCATTCAGCATGATTAACGGTAAGCACAGAATGAAAAAAGGGGCAGCTAATAATCGCCATATATCTTTTGGCTTCTCTGTTATATTGAGCAAAGTAGCGATAATATATAACAAAAACCCGACACGTATAAAGGTGCCTGTTAGCCATTGATAAATCGAAAAAAAGTCAAGATGCTCGATATAATGACCAATCGTGACAAGTCCCCATTCCTCATAAGCAGGATAGCGTTGTTTCGCCGCTTCCGTTGGACCAAATTCAGTAATGGCTCCGATAAGTGGTCCTAATGTTAGCCCCATTAAAATAAGGAGCATAATGGCAAGCTGATACCAGCGCATAGGCCCTTTCATCTGATGCTGGATAAATAACAGCATAAATAATTCGATAAAGCCTGATGCGGGATAAATCATTCCTGCCATAACAGGTCGAAAACCATGCTCTAAAAAAGGGCGTAATAACTCATAATTTTTCACCTGTAAATTGGTGAATGCCACGAAAAACCCAAAAATAACAACCCCAAGTAAGACAAAGACGTTGACAATGACAATGGTTTGAATGCTAGTTGTGACAAGTACTATACAAAGTGCCGTATAAATCGCTAATAATATAATGACGGGTGTACGAGGTAAAAAGGTTGTGTTGACCCATTGTAAGGTTTCAACCATTGTAAAGGCAGCAATCACCATTAACGCAATGACGATGCTATAAATGACAATGGTTGAGCCGATTTTGCCTAATTTATCATGTAGCCAGTCTTGGATGGGCTGTTGCTGTGTATTTTTTTGAATATAGACTAAAAGAAAAAGCCAGCCGAATATCAACATAGCTGCTAGGACGACAGATAGCCAACCATCTCTTTTGCTTATATCGAGTAATGGAGGAAGAATGGTCACATGATTTTTCAAACCAATAACAGTCATAGACAGGAAAATCACGTGCAAAATACTAATAGCGTTTGCATTTTTCATTGGAAAACCTTCTTACATTGATTGATACATGTTAGTTTAACCAAAACGTAGGGGAGCTATAACGACATAAAAAGAAACAACCTTAGCCTTGTCAGAAAGCAGGGGTTGTTTCTTCACTGGGTATACTTTGTAAAAATTAATGAATATAAGTGGCGCTTACAAGGTCATTTTGTAGTATGTCAGTTGGAATTTCAAATTCTACAACGCCCATATAACCAGGGGCAACCTCATATTTATCGAAGGAAATAATCAGCTTGCCTTGCTCGGAAATATAAAATGGTTGGTCTGCACGAATGGCTGTAAATGATTCACCAGGCATTGTCTCCTCATCAAGCCAATAGATTTTGCCTTGCTCGGCATCCGCCATTTGTGCACGCATTTGCTCTTTAATATTTTCGCTAATCGTTGTTAAATAATGGTCATCCTTGAAAAGCATTGGCAATGTAATTAAAATTTCTTGTTGTTTATCAATTGTATCGTATTGAATGGTTGTGGAGGAAGAGCCAGCTGTGTTGACAACATAGCGACCGATGGATAAAATTTGCTCATTATCAGTTTTAATTTCATAGCCACTATCCACTCCTAAATGTGCTTCGACACCATTTTTCTTTAAATCACCAATTTCTGCGACGAATTCATCATACAATGCTTTGCCTTCTGTACGATATTTTTCATTTAATGCATTAGCCAGTGCTGGATTTGTTAAATTTTCAATCGCAGGCACTTTAATCGTTGCATCATATGTGTCCTCTGCTAGTTCATATTCTGTCCATGTTAACACTTTCACAACACTGCCTACTACAGGAATATCAGCCAATGTACGTGCCATGGCAGGGCTCACATTTAAGCTCGCTGTGAACAATAAAGCGGCGGCGGCTGAGCCAATTAGCCATTGAGGGGTGCGGCGCTTTTTCTTTTGACGATTTTGCTTTAAAGCACGTTCGACAACCTCATCCAGCTCTTGAGGAATCGGTATGTTATGATAAGTTTGCTCTAAATCCTTTAATTTTTTATCCATGTGTGATTTCTCCCTTCACATCTTGCAATTGTATTTTCAGTAGCTGTAAGGCCTTATACAGGCGTGATTTAGCAGTGCTAAGCTTAATGTCTAAAATAGAAGCAACATCTGCAAGCTTTAAATCCTCAAAATAATGTAGAATGACAACCTCTCGATACATTTGTGGCAAAGTATCAAGGGCATATTCTAAATCAACGTCCTCATAGCTATCTTCTTGTGCAGGTGTTAAATAGTGCAATGTGTCGTCATCTGTCACTTGTAGTCGTTTATGCTTGCGTAAAAAATCAATTGCTGTTCGCACCACAATTTTATAAAACCAGCTTTTCATATAGTCCACATTTTCTAGTCGATCCAGTGATAGCATCGCCTTTTGAATACTATCTTGTACGACATCTAGTGCATCCTGCTCATTTTTCGTATAGCTATAGGCAAGCAAATAAAAGCGCTCTTTCTGCTCACGTATAAACTGGACAAATTGTTCCTCATATTGAAATGCATTTCTCGTTTTCATGTCCAATGAAGCTCCTTTTTTATTTGTATACAAGTACTAGACGTGTGGAGAGGGGGAAAAAGTTGATCGTATAGAAAAAAACTTACCTCAATTGATAAGATAAGTTTTCCTTGTTTAAGAAATAAAATAATCATAACCATTTTTCAAAAGTAATAGAAGCGTGACGACGATAAATAGTTTACGCACATAGCCACTGCCACGTTTAATAGCAAATTTTGAGCCCACAATCGCACCTGCAATTTGTGCGAGTCCCATTGGTAAACCATAGGCATAATGAACTTGTCCCACATACATAAATAACAGTAATGCTGCTACATTACTACCGAAATTTAGAAATTTGGCATTCCCTGCTGCTTGTAAAAAATCATAGCCAACTAGTAAAAAGGCGAAGAGTAGAAATGAGCCTGTGCCAGGACCTAAAAAACCATCATAAAAGCCAATTGCTGTGATGATGAGGAGAAAATAAATGGTAGAATGCTGTGATTTTACTGGCTGTTGTCCCCATTCTTTTTTCTTAATCGTATAAAGGGCCACCACTGCGAGCATTACAAGCATCACAGGTTTCAGGATGTTTGGGTTCATGAGATGGACAATCCAAGCACCAAACATAGAGCCGAAAAAGACAAGTGGAAAGAGCTTGTAAACTGACTGGATCGTTAATTGACCTGAGCGGTAAAAAGTAATAGTGCTGGTCAAAGAGCCCATTGTCCCTGCTAATTTATTGGTTGCCACCGCTACTGAAGGCGGTAAACCCACAAACAGTAATGCAGGCAAGGCAATTAAGCCACCACCGCCAACAACCGAATCAACAAAGGCAGCTAGAAAGCCAAAAACAATTAAAATAAGTAAAATATCAATATCAATGGACATAGGTCGTCATCCCTTTTCGTTCAACATAAACTGATAGTAGTAGATAGGAGATTAGATGTAAATAGACCTGAGCGTTTTCTTTTGCTTCTAACGGATTCCGTAGTAGACTTTGGCATAGAAAGGATGTTGTTGATGAGAGTAAGTATATTAGATCAAATGCCGATTCCAAAAGGGCTTTCTGCGGAAGAGGCTTTTGGGCGAACAGAACAAATCGCTCTTTTAGGAGAGCAGTTAGGCTATCATCGGATGTGGCTGGCTGAACATCATAACACACATTCACTAGCAAGCTCAGCCCCTGAAGTGACAGCTGCCTTTTTAGCTGCTAAAACGAAGCGCATTCGTATTGGGACGGGTGGCGTGATGATGATGCATTATTCACCTTATAAATTAGCAGAAGTCTTTAAAACATTAGCTGGTCTAGCACCGAATCGCATTGACTTTGGAGTTGGGCGTGCACCAGGTGGCGACCATGCAGCAATACTAGCATTAGCAGAGGGACGCAGACAGGCATTTAACGAGCAATACGATAAATTGGCAATTACATTAAAATTAATGAACAATCAAAAAACAGGAGAGCCTATTTACGATCAAGTCGTCGCAGCACCACCTCATATTGCATTACCAGAGGCTTGGCTACTGGGCTCTAGTGGACAAAGTGCCATGCAAGCAGGGCAGCTCGGTGTGGGCTATTCCTATGCACAATTTTTCACAGGCAATATGTCAAAGGATATTTTTGATACGTATCGCACGTATTTTACACCATCTTATTATATGGAAACAGCGCAAATCATCGTGACCTATGCAGTGACAGTGGCAGAAACGTTAGAGGAAGCGGAGTATTTAGCGAAGCCAATTGATATTTCCCGTCTACAATTAATGAAGGGGCAAATTATACAAGGCATCTCTCCAGATGAGGCGAGAGATTACCCATTATCAGAAATGGATAAAATGATGATAGCAGACAATCGCAAAGCCCATCTTGTAGGAACACCACAGCAAGTCGCTGATAGATTACGAGCTGATCAAGCATATTATGGTTTTGATGAAGTGATGCTCAATTGCAATCAATATACATTGACAAGCCGTCTACATTGTTATCAATTACTTGCGGAGCAACTGCTGTAATGGCTAAATGATAGGAAAGCAAAATAGCAGCAATTAAAGTCGATTGATGAAGGGAAATGTCGAAAAAATTCGTCATTTTCCTTTTTTTATGTATTATAATGACTGCATAGCATAATTGAAAGAATTTATTTAATATTCTGTCATTATGGTATAGAATCTACTAAATATTTGGGGAGAAAGGTGGTGTGAATGAAAAAGAGGTTTAGTATTTTACTGTTTGTCGCTACATTTATTTTTGGTATTTTATCATTTTCGACCGATTCTTTAGCTGTTGAGGGTAAAAGCAATGGTAGTATAGGTGAAATTGTCACTGAATCAGATACATTGTATGAACCACAATTAGTACCTGAATTTGACAATGAAAAAGAGTACGCAGTGGGAGAAATTATCGTTGAATCGGATACATTATATAATTCAGAATTCACGAACACTGTCACAAACAACAATGAAGCAAATAAAACAATCACGCCATATGGTTTTTATCTTTATAAAAACAAAACAATCACAGCTTATTATCCAAGTATTAGCACTGTAACAGAAACACGTTACTATGAAGAATATGATGGTGGCTATTGGTATAAAGGGAATTTAAAATTAATGAGTGTTGTAGCGTCTGGAAATGGCTACACGGCTACATTCAGCGGGAAACTTTCTGCATGGGTTGAATAAGTGATTCAAGGGGTATGATGTTGAAAGGTCAATAAAGAAGGCGAAGACATGAATAATACATGCCTGCGCCTTTTTCATTATTTCGCTGAGCCACTAATAAATGGCGTATCTTGATAATACATATTTTTCACCAAAACATTAGGCCCTAAACATTTGACAGCTGGACAGTGACAGTTTAAGGACTTGGCTAAATCGGTTGCCAGCCATTTTGTAAAAATAGCAGGTAGTTCATCGTGGACAATATTGCCGAGTGCGGGTGTATCACCGAAATCAGTGACAATGACATCCCCTGTGAAAATATTAATATTTAAGCGAGAGCGTCCATCTGGATCATTGCGCAACGTGACATTTTTGGCGTTACGCAGCCGTTGTAGCAATGCTTGATCTTCCTCATTTGTACTGCAAGGATAAAACGGCAATGTGCCAAATAACATCCATGTTTGTTCGTCACGGACATCTAGTAAATGATGGATGGCTGCACGTGTTTCTTCCAGTGATAAAGAAGTAAGGGCACTAGCAAAGTCAGAAGGGTACATTGGGTGTACTTCATGGCGTGCACACTTCATTTCATGCACAATTTGCTGATGAATATGCTCTAAATAAGGCAAGGTCTTTTTGTTTAACATCGTTTCTGCTGATACCATAACACCATGCTCAGCCAGCATTTTTGAATTATCAATCATCCGTTGAAATAAAGCAGCTCGTTGATCATACGTGGGTTTACGCTCCATCATCGCAAAACCTGTTTCTACAAATTCTTCGACAGTGCCCCAATTGTGTGAGATATGTAGCACATCTAAATAAGGAGCAATCAGCAAATAACGTTCAGGTTCTAATGTTAAATTGGAGTTCATTTGTGTACGAACCCCTCGCGCATGGGCATATTGCAACAAAGGTAATACATAATTTTGTACCGATTTTTTGCTCATCATGGGCTCTCCGCCTGTAATACTAAGCGTTTTTAAATGAGGAATTTCATCAAGGCGCTTTACAATTAAGTCAATCGGCAATGCTATAGGGTCTTTCGTTTGTAATGTATAACCGACTGCACAATGGGCACAGCGCATATTACACAAAGTCGTAGTAGTGAATTCAATATTAGAAAGCGTCATTTGTCCATGCTGTTCTACATCTAAATAGGCTTCCCATGGATCGAAACTAGGAGTAATTTCTCGTAAGGTTGTTGTCATTCTTCATCTTCCTTTCAACGTCTTATTGTCTCACATTCATTGAAAATTTCAATTGTTTATCATATTTCTGTTAAAAAAGTGGTATGATGAAGGCAGAAATTTGTCTCAATTGCACCCCGGCTAACTCTCGTCTGGATTTTCTGTGCGAAAGCGTCAGGTACAATATCTGCTGGAGATAGATATCCATTGAATAGAGGTAAAATAAGCATTTATCCCCTTTCTCTATAGAAGGGGATGAATATTGAACCAAGATAAAAAGAAAGTAGGTAAGATGATGGCAAAATATGAAACATTATTATTTGATGTAGATGATACATTACTCGATTTTGATTTAGCAGAAAATGCGGCATTACAGCAATTATTTCAACAAGAGCATATTGATGCAACGCCAGCGATGATTACACGCTATAAAGAAATTAACGAAGCGATGTGGCGTAGCTTTGAACGTGGAGAGGTATCAAAGGAGGCATTACATAATACACGTTTTGCGGTGGCATTGAAGGAATTTGGTTTAGAGGTGGATGGACCATATTTTGAGGAGGTTTTCCAGCATTATTTGCAGGAAGCCCATCATTATGTAGACGGTGCTTATGAGACGATTGAAATGCTTGCCAATCACTATGAATTGTATATTGTGTCAAATGGCAAAACGACGACGCAAAATAAGCGCTTGGCAAGTGCTGACTTAGCGCCGTATTTTAAAGATATTTTTATTTCTGAGCAAACAGGCTATCAAAAACCAATGCCAGATTTTTTCAACTATGTTTTTCAACGTATAGACAACTTCAAAAGAGAAAAAACATTAATCGTCGGGGATTCGTTAACTTCGGATGTGAAAGGTGGATTATTAGCGGGAATTGATACATGCTGGTTTAACATACATAATATTACGAATACAAGTGATATAAAACCACACTATGAGATTAAAAAGCTACAGGAGTTACACCATATTCTTGGATAATGAGGATTAAAACAGGAGGAATTAGGTGATGTTCATGTATCAAAAATTAGCAAAGATAGCACTTGCAGGGGTTGTTAGTTTGTCTATGATTGTGCCGTTACAAGCTCATGCTTACCAAGAGCCAAGCAAGTATGTATATACAACAACAACCAATATGACAGTATATTCAGCCTATGGGGCAACGATTACGGCTGCTGAAAAGGGAAATGTTTTCAGTATAAAATCGACGATTGTCAATAATCGCCAACCGTTAGAAGTGGAAATTTTTAAAAATGGACAGGGTGGTGTATTAAAGCAAATCGCTAAAAAAGGGGTAGTAGAACCCGTTGCCTATCGAGATTTAGGGGATCGTGTTGTGGCGACAATACACAATAATATGGATTTACAATTTGTCTATCCACAAACCAATTATTTTCGTGATGTAGCGAATTCACCTTATCAATCCTATATTACAGCATTGACGGAGCGTGGTATCGTACAGGGCAAAAAGGCGGATTATTTTGGTGTGAGTGATCAGTTAACACGTGCTCAAGTGAGTGCCTTCATTGCAAGGGCTTTTAGTTTCCAGCCAGTGTCAATTACACAGTTTCGAGATGTGGATAGTAAAAAATCTTGGTATGGTGGTTATGTTGGGGCACTACATACATTAGGTGTGATTCGTGGAAAGACACCTACAATCTTTGAACCAAATGGCAAAATTACACGTCAGCAAGCCGTGTTAATGTTAGGACGAACATTGGATGCAGTGGATTATCAGCCAGAGGAAACGTATAGCTTCTTAAATGAAACAGCACGTCATACAGAAATTTTGTACGAATTAGGAGCATTAGATAATCAGACGGTATTAGCACCAAATCAATTGATTACACGAGGCGAGTTTGCAAAAATGTTAGCAATCGTGTTAAAAGAAGCAGGTAGATTATAACGATGATTCAATCACAGGTGGTAAGCACGCCTGTGATTTTTTTTATCTTGATTCAGCAAATGTTTTCTTGTAGCGAAAGCGAAGCGGCAGCTACAGAAGACCCCTTCCTCAGCGTGCAATGTTTTTTGTGCGAAAGCGAAGCGTCAGCAACAGGGAGGGGATGAATGCCAGTTTTTATGCCATTCAGTAGGTGTCCAAACGCCCACTGAATCAAGATAAAAGCCCCAGCGGATGTACCTGACGCTAACGCTTTCGGTACAGCAAAACATTGTTACAGATTTTGGAGAGGAGCTTTTCGAGTGAACTCGAAAAAATCTGAACGCAATTACGCTGGGGCGTAATTGATTTGCAAAGGACGCATAGAGAAGTCCCATCAATGACTAAAAATTTTTAATTTCATAGATTTATTTTTAGGACAGAATAGGAAATAGGAGAAAGGGTGCGATATATTTTTTGAAATTTAAATTATGGCATATTTTCCGACAATTTTAATCATAAATTCTTGATAATTTACGCTTTTTCGCATTTTGACTTTCTAGTAACTTGCCGATAGAATAAGGATATAGAAACGTTGATAACTGTCTAGTGATGATATAAAAGTGAAGCGAGAGGAGGTCAGATAAGTGGGACAAGAGGTAGGACAAAACGTGATTCTACAGGCCATTTTAGAATTGTCACAGCAATTAAAGGATACAAAAGTGGACCTGCAGCAGCAAATTCTAGAAAAAACCGAAGAATTACGTCAAGAGATGGTAGAAATGAAAGTTGAGCTACGTCAAGAAATGCTAGAAATGAAAAATGAATTACGCCAAGAGATGGCTGAAATGCAAGAGAAATTAACGCTTCAAATAGATACGGTGGAGCAAAATTTAAGCCAGCAAATCAATATGATGGATACGAAAGTGCATATTTTGTCAGACGAATTATTGGAAACAAAAACAGATGTGCGCAATCTTAAAAAATTAGATAATATTTTAAAAATGAATGGGTAAAAGCGCTTTGATGGCATATGTCATCAAAGCTTTTTCATTGTCGTGGAATAAATTTACATGTTGTATACAAATAGGCGTTTTTACGATGAGAAATGGTCAATTTAGGCATTTTACGAAAGAAGGGCATCATGGTAGTGAAGCGTCTCAGAGAACAAAACATTTCGCCATGGAGCCATTTTAGAAACGAGACTGTCTCACACCCTCCACAGCTTGAATCCATTAGGAAACGATATAACGGTGGCAAAAAATAGTGAAAACGACCTAAAAGCGCATTGGCCTTTAGGTCGTTTTTTTAACGTGCTTTTAATTGTTTATTTAAAATAGCTGCTTGTGCAAGTGCTCGTTCATCCTGCACGATATCACCAGGCTGATTACCTTCACCAATAATATAAGAAGAGAAGGGCATATTTAAAAAGTCAAAAATATAACGGAATTGCTGAATCATTGGCAAGCCTTTAATAGAGGGGGTATCTCCACCAACAGCGAGCACTATCGCCTCCGTTGTTGACAGTTTTTCTTTTAACTGTGGATAGCGTTCATCGCGAATGGCATGACTGAAGCGGTCTATTATATTTTTTAAAATGCCCGACATACTATACCAATAAATAGGTGTTGTAAAAATCACGACATCGCTTGTCAATAAAGCTTGGATAATTTGATCGTAATCATCGTCTACTGCTTGAAAGCCGTTTGCATCATGACGTAAATCATGAATAGGCTCAATGTGTAAATCTTTCACATAAATTTTCGTATGTGGTATTCCTTCAAGTACATAGTCCGTTAATTGTTCACTGTTGCTTTGTGCTCTAGAGCTACCGATAAAAGCTGTAATATTCATTCAAATAACCTCCTATTGTTTCTTTAATGTGCCTGAAAATGTGACACCCTCATCTCGGAACGAACGGCAGTCCACCTCGGTTATTTTTAGTGCTTGTGGCAACTGTTCCAATTCAATCACACAACGTTGACCGTTGCTAGTTTGAGTCAAAATGGCTTTAGTTTTACTTGTCATCGTTGCGGTTCCTTCGACATGTCCATCAGCTGCACCATCATTCGCGGTCATTGCAACGGTAAAGCCCTTTGTCGTTACATTGGCAATCACAGCCTCACGACGATTGATATCATCTAAACTTTGCCCCCATTTGTAGTAATAGGCATAAACACCCTCCCAAGCGCTTTTCGTTGGCGTTGTAAGGTGTAGGGAAGCATCGAGCTGAAGCTGTGCATGTTTGGCACGGATAAGCAAGGATTCCAGACTATCATGGGTGGATTGTGCATCCTCTGAAATCGCATAAAAATTACGTTCATGCATACGATGGAGCATCAAAATGACCTGTGCACGTGTCAAGTTATTGGTAGCGCCAAAAAATTTCTGCAAATGCCGATTTTCATACTGTGGATTTTGTCCTGTCGAAATGTAGTAATCAAGTAAAAATTGAATGGAGGCATCTAATCCACTCTTACCATTTGCTAGATGGGCAATTGCTTGTGCTACAACACCACGTTTCACAGCGGTAGCACGAATTCCATAATCAAAATAGCCGTTTAATGGCACACCATAGCTGGCAAGACGATTATAATAATCATCAGACCAATTGGCAATAGTAGTGTGCTTGATGAGCTCATCCTCAGGAGATTCTAGCTCATAGAAATTAGCAAGTAATTTAGCAAATTGCTGCTCTGTGATGGTATCGCTTGGTCTGAAGGTTCCATCTGCATAGCCATTGATAATATCATAGCGTTCAGCCCATGTAATGGCATCATATGCAAAATGATCTTCAGGTACATCCCGAAAGCTTGCAGCACTTGCCTGTTCTCCGATACAAAGTGTCAAGAAGACGCACATGACAAGATAGCATATTTTTTTCATTGATAGGCACACCCTTTCTCCTTCATCCTATGTTCAGTGTGCAATAGTTAGCCGAAAACTGCAAATTTTTTGAAAAAAACTTGCCAATTTAAATGAAAGGTGTATAGTAGCAAATAAGCTATTTGGCAAGGGAAGAGGGACTTATCGAATATGTTACAGCAAATCAATACATATCTTCAAAAATGGATGCCTATTTTAACACCTCTTAGTTTAATAGTAGGTGTGCTATTTGCTACTATTGGGCAGCAATTTTTATTTTTAGTGCCATGGTTATTTGCTTTTATGACATTTGCAGGTAGTTTAAGTATGAATATGGACAGTGTGAAAAGTGTTCGACAATATCCAGCCGTGATTGTTTTGGTACTTATTTTTTTACATATGCTGATGCCATTATGGGCGTATGCAGTATCGATCGCTATATTTCACGATCATTTACTGACAGTAGGCTTTGTCTTGGCAGTGGCGATTCCAACGGGTGTCACAAGCTTTATTTGGGTCAATGTTTGTCGAGGGCATTTAGCTTTATGCTTAGCGATTATTTTACTGGATACTGTATTATCACCTATCATACTACCAGCCTTATTACATATTGTGGCAGGACAAACGATTGCCCTTGATACAACAGGTTTAATCATCGATTTATGTTGGATGATTGTGTTGCCGTCCATATTGGGTGTCGCATGTAATGAGGTGACAAAGGGCAAAATTGTGCAAACATGGGGTAAAACATTATCACCGTTTTCAAAGCTAAGTCTATTTAGTATTGTGATGATTAATAGTAGTGCCATTGCACCTTATATGACTCATTTAAATTGGGAGTTGGTTTGTATCATAGGGGTAGTGCTGTTATTGGCGATTTCTGGCTATGCGTTTTGCTTCCTAATAGGGCATCTACTATGGAAAGATCGCTCGATTACAACGATGTTTGTCTTTACAGGTGGGATGCGTAATATTGCAGTTGGTGTTGTTATTGCGACTACCTATTTCCCAGCAAAAACAGTGATGCCTGTCGTATTTGGTATGTTGTTTCAACAGGTGCTCGCCTCTTTCTTTAGCCGTATGATTGACAAATATCAACAACAAAAGGAGACGAATCATGTGGCGTAACCGAAATGTATGGATTTTATTAATAGGGGAATTTGTTGTAGGACTTGGTTTATGGGCTGGCATTATTGGCAATCTCGCCTTTATGCAAGAGGTTGTCCCATCAGATTTTCATAAATCCTTAATTATTGCGAGTGGTGTTTTAGCGGGCTTTCTTGTAGGACCGTTAGCAGGGCGTATGATTGACCAATCCAAGAAGAAAACGGTGGTGCAATGGGCAAGTATTGGGCGCATTGTTAGTATTTTATTTATGTTTATTGCACTGTATACAAGCTCTGTCTTCTGGATGGTGTTATTTTTAATTACACTGCAAATCGCAGCGGCGTTTTATATGCCTGCCTTACAAGCGATTGTACCGTTAATTGTCAAGGACAAGGATTTAATGACTTTAAATGCGTGGCAAATGAATGCCCGAACAATTTCTCGTATTGTGGGTACGGCTGTGGCTGGGCTTATGCTAAGTTATTTTGAGTTGAAATGGTTGTATATCACGTCACTTATTGTGTATTTGATGATGTTTGTACTGACAAGTCTATTACATATAGAAGAAGGGCAACAGTCATCTATGGCGAATAAAGAGAAAAGTAATTTTAAAGAGGTGTTGCCAATGGTGAAGGCGCATCCAATGGTCTTGATGACACTCGTTTTAATACTTATTCCAACGCTATTTTTAGGCTCGTTTAACTTAGTTATTATGAAAATATCAGAAATGCATCATTCTGCGGCACTTTCTGGGATGATTTACACAGTGGAAGGAATAGGCTTTATGTTAGGGGCGGCGAGCTTAAAATGGATTTCGGAGCGTGTCCAAATTGGTAAGTTACTCTTTACATTAGCCTTTGTGATTGGGGCAATGGAATTGCTGCTATTATTAGCTGACCGACAATTATTTGCTTTAATCGCTTTTGGTGTATTTGGTTTTTCTGTAGGTTGCTTTTTCCCAATGACGATGGTTATTTTTCAAAAGCAAGTACCGAAAGAGTTTCACGGTCGCTTTTTCTCCTTCCGTAATATGATTGACTCCGTTATCTTCCAAATTGTCATTGTCTCGACAGGGATGCTGCTCGATTTAATTGGTTTAAACGGTGTAGGGCTTGTATTTGGTATGATTAGTATAGGTTTAACCATCACATTTTTAGTTTATGCCAAGCAAAAAAATGTAGTGATGGATGTGTAAAGAATGGGGGAATGATGGATGGACATGTACTATGCTGTAGTGTTTACTTCACAAAGAGCAGTGGATGATGGAGAGAGCTATGCAAAGATGGCAACTGTGATGAATGATTTAGCCTGTCAGCAGCCTGGCTTTCTCCGAGTAGAAAGTGTTCGTAATACAGAAGGCAAAGGGATTACAGTATCTTATTGGGAATCGTTAGAAGCCATTCAAGCGTGGAAGGATAACATGAAGCATAAGATGGCACAGCAATTAGGGCAAGAAAAATGGTATACACAGTATCAAGTAGAAATCTGTCAAGTCATCAAAGACTACTCATTTGAGAAATAAGAAGTAGGGCTGGGACATAACTAAATGATCGCTTCAAAAAGCCGAATGATAGCAGGCATAACTAGTCCAAATTAAAGAGAACAAGCCGAACGATGAAGGAACATTTCACAATTGTTTCTTCAATAGTTCGGCTTTTTGACTGGCTAAAATACTTTTTTCCCAGCCTCTAAAATAATTGAGGTAAAAATTCTTTCATAAGCTGTGGATGCTTGCGAAGCCATATTTTTAAAATATGACGATGGGTTAATAAGCCATGCCTTTTGTGTGGCTTCTTCTTGGCTTCCTGTAAGCTTTCAAGTAGTAGGCATATTTCTGTCGTGAAAGCTTGCGGTTCCACAAGGACATCGAGTTTGTAATCAATCAATTGTGCTGCCTGTAATTTGGCGAGCAATCGAGCAAAATATTGATTCATTTCTGCGTAATTTTCTTCAAGTTCAAGGTGGATGAGTTGCTGTATTGCTGCGGCTAACTCTACCTCGAGTGCTTCATTATGTGCCTGCATAAAAATTCACCTTTCATTGGATAATCATAAAACCGAGTAAAGCAGATAGTAGACCTATTAAAACAGAGCTACTTATGTACAGACAGGCTTGCCTTCCCTTTTGTTGTTCGATTAATTGAACAGTTTCAAAGCCAAATGTTGAAAAGGTTGTGTAGGCCCCTAAAAAGCCGATACCGAGCAACTGCCATAACCAAGCTGCTGGCTGCAGGGCAAATAATAATCCAAGTGCGAAGGAGCCTGTACTATTAATGAGGAGTGTCGCCCATGGATAGGCAGAGTGGAGCTGTTTGCTAATCAAATAGCGAGTGAGTGCGCCAAAAATGCCACCAATACCTACCAATATCATACTTTTTTCCTCCTTGCAAGTGTTGTACCTAGCCATGCACAAGTGAGGCCACCACTGACACTTATCATACTATAACAGATGGCTTGAACTGCGTGTCCTTGTTGCAAAAGACGCAGCGTTTCTAGTGAGAAGGTGGAAAATGTCGTAAAGGCGCCTAAAAAACCTGTGCCAATGCCTGTGACAAAGGCTGTGCGTTTGGTAAAAGTGGTAAAAAGCCATGCTAAACAAAGACAGCCTATTAAATTAATACTAAGCGTTGTGAAGGGGAATCCTTCTTGCTGGAATAGTAGGCTAAGTTTATACCGACAAAGAGCCCCCAAAAAACCACCTGCACCAATAGCTACAAATACTTTCAAGCTGAAAATCTCCCTTTATCTATGAAATATTGTTGAATATCTACAACCAAGTGTAACATGTACAACTATCAATTTAACACTTTAAAGCGCTGATTATTTTTCTGAAAAAATCAAAAATAACCAATAGATGGTTGACAATTATTTCAATAGTGTGATAATCTGCAATAGCACTAGAAAAAATGACAAAAGGAGGGCATGACAATGGTTATTTTATTCACAGTAGTTCAACAAACAAATTCATACATTGTCTATGCCTAAATTTGTATTGCTTCATAAAAAAGGATTGGTTATACCAGCAACCTTTGTATATGGACACATACTCTATTTCGGGTATGTGTCTTTTTTTGCGGCAAAAAAGGGCTAGTGACGTTAAAAAAGGAGAGATGTTGTATGAACAACACAGGACAACAAATGATTTTCACAAAGGAGTCGCTAGATAGCGGGTAGTGACAGCCAAATAGTTGGGAAGGGAAGGTAGAACGAATGTTTGATGTATTAAGGAAATTAAAATGGTTTTTTAAGATGTATTGGAAACAATACACAGTGGCGATTGTTGTATTAATGATTGCTAGTGGTATAGAGGTGATTCCACCTTATTTATTAGGCTCAATTATTGACAGTTTGACTACTGGCGAAATGACAGCAGCGATGTTAACCAATTATGTTTTACTGTTTATTGCTATTATCATTGGGAGCTATGCGTTGAATTTTGTATGGCAATTCCGTTTATTTGAAGGGGCCATTAGTTTAGAGAAAATATTACGTCGTCGTTTAATGCAGCATTTTTTACGGATGACGCCAACCTTCTATGAAAAAAATCGTACGGGTGATCTAATGGCTCGTGCAACGAATGATTTAAATGCAGTATCGTTAACAGCTGGCTTTGGGATTTTAACACTAATTGATTCGACGGTTTATATGGGTTTCATTATTTTTGCTATGGGCTATATGATTTCGTGGAAGCTAACATTGTTGGCGATGCTGCCAGTACCGATTATGGCTGTGCTGATTCAATATTTAGGGAAAATTGTACATGAACGCTATACGAAAGCACAGGATGTGTTCGGTGAGCTGAATGACAGTGTATTGGAATCAGTAGCGGGTGTACGTGTTGTACGTGCCTATGTGCAGGAAAAGAAAGATGAGGCTGACTTTGCACAAATGAGTGAAGAAGTATACGCCAAAAATATGCATACGGTAAAAATTAATGCATTGTTTGGACCGATTACGAAGGTTGGAACAGGGATTAGCTTTGTGGTTGCACTTGGCTATGGAGCACAACTAGTGGCAACAGAGGCGATGACAGTAGGACAGCTGATTACATTCAACGTTTATTTAGGGCTTGCGGTGTGGCCGATTTTTGCGATTGGTGAGCTGATTAATGTCATGCAGCAAGGGAATGCGTCACTTGATCGTGTA
This sequence comes from Lysinibacillus piscis, assembly GCF_026012395.1. Classification (GTDB taxonomy): domain Bacteria; phylum Bacillota; class Bacilli; order Bacillales_A; family Planococcaceae; genus Lysinibacillus; species Lysinibacillus piscis. The sequence continues at coordinate 1,026,332 of NZ_BRZA01000002.1, read as the reverse complement.
CAGGAAACATTGAGCTATGAAGCAGATGTTCAAAATATTGCGAATCCTCATACGATTGCGACGCCAAGCACCATTGGCTTTGAGGATTTCACATTCCAATACCCACTGAGCCAAGTGAAAAATTTACAAAGTATTTCGTTGTCACTACAAAAAGGGCAAACACTTGGCGTTGTCGGGAAAACAGGTGCAGGTAAAACAACGTTCTTGCGTCAATTATTGAGAGAGTATCCGATAGGGCAAGGGCAGTTGGCTATTGATGGTGTTGATATTGCGAGCCAAACGAAGGAGCAGGTATTAGATTGGATTGGCTATGTACCGCAAGACCATGTCCTATTCTCACGGACGATTCGAGAAAATATTTTATTTGGGAAAGAGAATGCAACAGAGGCTGAGTTACAGCAAGCCATCTATGCAGCGTATTTTGAAAGAGATTTAGAAAATTTACCAATGGGCTTAGAAACACTTGTTGGAGAAAAGGGTGTATCATTGTCAGGCGGTCAAAAGCAGCGTGTATCGATTGCACGTGCGCTTATTAAAGACCCTGAAATTTTAATGCTGGATGATTCGTTATCTGCGGTGGATGCAAAAACAGAGGCAAAAATTATTGAAAATATCCAGCGAGAACGCCAAGGCAAAACGACGATTATTACGACACATCGTTTGTCAGGCATTCAGCATGCAGACCACATTATTGTGTTAGATGAAGGGCAAATTGTTGAACAGGGTACACATGAAGAGCTTATCTCAGGGCAAGGCTGGTATAAAGAGCAATTTGACCGTCAGCAGCTAGAGGGAGGTGCGTCATGACAACAAATCAACGTTTAATGCGTTATGCAATGTATTTTAAAAAACCGATATTGCTTGGCTTATTTTTCTTAACAATTGCCGTTTTTACGGAGTTAGTTGGACCGTTTATTGCTAAGTATATCATTGATAACTATATGATAATTGGTCAAATCGAGTTACAGCCGATTATCTGGCTATTAGTAGTGTTTATGATTTTAGCCATTGCGACAGCCATCTTACGTTATTTTATGTATATTTATTTACAAATGGGTGCGAACCGCATCGTGCAAAAAATGCGTCAAGATGTTTTTGAGCATATTCAAACATTACCAATCCAATATTTCGACAATTTACCAGCAGGGAAAATTGTGGCACGTGTCACGAATGATACAGAGGCCGTACGTAATTTATATGTACAGGTGCTATCAAACTTTGCGACAAGCTTTATTTCTATCTTTGGTGTCTATATTGCGTTATTTATTTTAAATTGGAAAATGGCTTGTTTAGCTTTACTTATGGTGCCGATTGTTTATATATGGATGGTGTTATATCGTAAAGTGGCAGCGAAGTACAATGATGTGATTCGCACGAAAATTGCCGATATTAATGCAATGATTAATGAATCGATTCAAGGGATGACGATTATTCAAGCTTTTCGTCGTGAAAAACAAATGACGAAGGAATTTGATGACTTGAATAATGAGCATTATACGTATGAGCGTAAGCTATTGGTACTTGATTCAGCTACGTCCTTTAATCTTGTCAACACATTACGATTAATTATGTTTGCCGTTTTTATCGTTTATTTTGGTAGACAATCATTATCGACAGAGGCGATTGTTTCAGCAGGGACACTGTATGCCTTTGTTGATTATTTAACAAAACTATTCAATCCGATTACGAATATCGTCAACCAATTCTCACAGCTTGAGCGTTCCATTGTGGCAGGAAATCGTGTTTTTGAAGTGCTCGATATGAGCGGAGAGCCTGTGTCAGAACAAAGCATTCCACGTTATAAAGGTAATGTATCCTTTGACAATGTGTCCTTTGCCTATAAAGATGAGGATTACGTCTTGAAAAATTTATCATTTGAAGCGAAACAAGGAGAAACAATCGCCTTAGTTGGTCATACAGGCTCTGGTAAAAGCTCGATTATGAATTTATTATTCCGTTTCTATGATCCATCGAAGGGCAGTATTCAAATTGATGGTATCGATGTGACAGCTGTTCCACGTCAAACAATGCGTGAACATATGGGTATTGTTTTACAGGACCCATATTTGTTTACAGGCACGATTGCGTCGAATGTTAGCTTAAATCATCCGAAAATTTCAAGAGAAAAGGTTGAGGAAGCATTACAGGCCGTTGGGGCAGAGCGTGTTTTAGCGAATTTACCACAGGGCTATGACGAACCAGTGATTGAGAAGGGAAGCACCTTATCTTCTGGTCAACGTCAGCTTGTTTCGTTTGCCCGTGCATTAGCCTTTGATCCAGCTATTTTAATTTTGGATGAGGCGACATCGAATATTGATACAGAAACAGAGGAAATTATCCAGCATGCGATGGATGTGCTGAAAAAAGGACGCACAACATTTATTATCGCTCACCGTCTTTCTACCATTAAAAATGCAGATCGTATTTTGGTGTTAGATCGAGGGGAAATTGTGGAGCGTGGCACACATGAGGAGTTACTAACTTATGGTGGTATATATGAAAAAATGTATCAAATGCAGGTTAACTCTTTGCAAGCATAATAAAAGATAAGCATTGTTATAGCACAAACGAACATCAACGTTTGTGCTATTTTTTATCTATAAATGTAAAATAATATGTACAATTTGGGTAAAAGGAATTAACTAGTAAGAGAGCAGGATAAGATGGACAGAATTATACCCATTCACGCACGTCTTTTTTGTTTGTATACCGCATATGAATAATGGTAATAACTTTTTTAGTTAGACATAGGGCGGAAAGGATTTTATACATGGAGCAAAAAATGCGGCGTTCAAAAGAGAAGAAATCGAAGAAAAAAATAGGACTTTGGATCATCGTTTCTTTATGTACATGTATTCTTTTGGCAGTAGGGGTAGCTTTTTATAACGTACATAAAACAATGAACAAAATCCATACCCCTTTAACAGAGGAAAAGCAAGAGGATGATAAACCTGTCACAAAAGCAGCCCCATTTTCTGTGCTTTTACTAGGGGTAGATGAACGCAAAGCCGATAGTGGCCGTTCCGACACAATGATTGTCATGACGGTGAATCCTGAGCAACAGACGATGAAGATGCTAAGTATACCAAGAGACACACGTACAGAAATTATTGGTCATCAAACAGTGGATAAAATTAACCATGCCTATGCTTTCGGTGGTGTACAGATGGCAGTGGATACAGTTGCCCATTTTTTAGAGATTCCGATTGATTATTATGTGTTTATTAATATGGAAGGATTTCTACAAATTATTGATACAGTCGGGGGCATTACCATTGATAATGATATGGAGTTAACCTACGATCAGTACCATTATCCAGAGGGAGAAGTGACGTTAAATGGCGAAGAAGCGCTGATTTTTTCTCGTATCCGTTATGAAGATCCACGAGGGGATTTTGGGCGTCAAATTCGTCAACGTCAAATTATTGAAGCGGTAATGAAAAAGGCAGCAACACCATCCATGCTATTAAAAGCGTCCGATATGCTGGAGGTTGTGGGAGATAATGTACGCATGAATTTCACAATGAAAGAATTATGGCAACTACAGGGCTTATATAAAGAGTTGAATCAGCAGATGGAGCAGCTATCATTCCAACAAGGAGCGGGTGAACGCATCGAACGGATATGGTATTACATTCCAGATGAAGCCGAATTACAAACCATTCGTACAACATTACAAACCCATCTTCAAAAATAAAAAGAAATATTTGAAATGTCAGAAAATTTAGTGTAGAATAAATGTAACGAATTGGTTTGAGGGGTGATTGTGATGATGATAGCGACAATTTTACTAACATTTACATTACCAGTAGGTATACATTTGATGATTGATTTATTCCGTGCACAAGAAGAACATCCCTCACATTAAATCATTGAATGACAGATTATCAGACAAAGTAAGCATTTGCATACTTTGTTTTTTTGTAGTATCCAAACTTTCACTAAATTGGTGTAGCCTATGATTTGACGTAGCCCTATTGTGCTCAGTATACTATAGAAAAATAGTATTGGGGAATGGCTATGGAAAAGCAAAATACAAAAAGTGAAATGCTGTCTTATTTAAAAATTATTGTCGTGACAGCGATTGTCGTGTTAGGTTGTAAACAATTTTTATTTGCGCCTATCAAAGTGCAAGGTGCTTCAATGTTTCCGACTTATCACAACCAAGATATTATTATTATGAGTAAAGTGAGCAAAATTAATCGCTTCGATCAAATCATTTTCCAATCACCTGTGGAAGATCGCTATTATATTAAACGTGTAATTGGCTTACCTGGTGATTCAGTTGAGATGAAGGATGATATTTTGTATGTCAATGGTCAGGCGTATCCAGAGGACTATGTCAATCGTCAAACGGATAATCCTAATCAATTGCGTATTACAGAGGACTTTACATTAGAACAGCTAACAAATGAAACAAAAGTGCCAGAGGGAATGTATTTTGTGCTTGGGGATAATCGGCTGAAAAGTGCAGATAGCCGTGCCTATGGGTTAATTTCAGAAGATGCTATTTTAGGAGAATCAAAAGTGGTTCTCTATCCATTTAGTCATTTTCATATTGGCACTAAATAATAAAAAGGGGCAACTCATGACGAGATGCCTCTTTTTATCTGAAAAATAATATCTTGTATAAACTGATGTTCGTGAGCAAAGATTGTCCATGTTTCCATTACAGGTTCAACACCATAAAAAAGGGCTAGAAAATAAATAACGAGGCCCAAAATACGCATCGTATCACCTCACTACTTTTTTTATATGTTGAAACGTTAAAAAATAGAACTTGCTAGATTGTGTAACATATGCTACTATGGCTAAAGCTGAATAACGAACTGTATAACCTCAATAATATGGATTGAGGGTCTCTACCAGGAACCATAAACTCCTGACTACAAAAGGTACTTCACTTTTGTAGTTAGGGGTTTTTTATATTGTTTGGAAGAATATTTGTAACGAATAATGAACGAGAGGATGAATGAATAATGAATTGGCGTGTATATATATTAGCTATTACAGCCTTTGCCGTAGGGTTAGTAGAATTGATTGTCGGAGGAATCTTGCCGAATATTGCAGAGGACTTACATGTATCGCTATCATCAGCAGGGCAATTAATTACGGTTTTTGCTTTTGTTTATGCGATTTCTGCACCGATTTTATTGTCGGCTACAGCAAAAATTGAAAGAAAGCAGCTTTTTTTAATTGCTTTAGCTATTTTTGCATTAAGTAATTTTATGATGTTTATGAGTACAACCTTTGTCATTGTGATGATTGCCCGTATTATTTCAGCGATGAGTACCGCACTTGTTATTGTACTATCCTTAACGATTACAGCGAAAATTGTAACGCCACAATATCGTGCAAAAGCATTAGGGTTGATTTTTGTTGGGGTGAGCTCAGCACTAGTTATTGGTGTGCCGCTTGGTATTTTTATTACGGAATCATTTGGTTGGCGTTCGGTATTTTTAGGAATTTCGATTTTGGCCCTTCTATCGATGGTATTAAATGCTCGTTTCCTTGAAAAAATGCCTGTGGTAGAAGTGGTACCACTCAAAACACAAATCAAATCATTGGCAAATGTGAAAGTATTGAGTGCACAATTAACAACCTTATTGATGCTAGCAGGACATTATATGCTGTATGCGTATTTAACAGCGTTTTTAGTAGAGGCTTTCGATATGAGTGCGGCATGGATTAGTGCTTGTTATTTAGTCTTTGGTGTAGCTTCTGTTAGTGGAAATGGCTTTGGAGGCTGGTTGAGCGATAAATTAGGTACAGGAAAAGCAATTTTAATTGTGGTGACATCCTTTGTCCTTGTATTGCTAGTGATTCCATATACAACAATGTCCTTACCATTATTTTTAATCGTGACTGTTTTATGGGGAGCATTAAGCTGGGCATTGACACCTCCATTACAAAGCTATTTAATTCAAATTGCGCCAGAAACATCAGATATTCAGCAAAGCTTGAATACAGCTGCTTTGCAAATTGGTATTTCCATTGGCTCAGCTGTTGGTGGTATGGTTTATGCGTATACAGCGTCTGCTATTCACTTATCCAGCTTCGGTGCCATCTTTGCTTTAGGGGCGCTGGGCTGTGCAGTGATTTCATTAAAAAAACCAGCTACGATACGTCAGCAAGTAAATGGGTAATGTAAACAATAAGCGATTTGGGCTCCTTGCTCAAATCGCTTTCTCTTTTTGGCTAAGCTTCACATAGAGATATCTTGCCAGTAGATAACCAACAACGCCCCCCAATGTATTGAGGAAAATATCATTTATATCAAATACTTGGCTATATACATATGTATGACTGATGATACTTAACAAGCTACCAAATAATTGTGTGGTTTCAATGATACATGTTGATAAAGTGAGCCTTCAATCTGTGGAGTTTTTCCTCATCCCCCACAGATTGATAGTTTCACCATATTTATTCTCCTAATACAGTTATATATCCTAAAAATAATAAAAATTATTGGATTTATTTTTGAACTAGAGCCAACCATTTTGCTGACTAAGCTCAATTAATTTGGCGCCGAGTGAGGCATAGCGCATATGGAAAAGAGCGGCATGCTGTTGATTGTCTATTTGGCTAACAGTCAATAAGCAGGCGGCGATATTCATGGAAAGAATCGCACTTATTTCAGCATCAGGCATTGTTAATTTTTGACGATCTGTCTTTTTGATAATGGGCGGCTGTGTTGCTTGTGGGGCAACGATGCCATTGTCTTGTAAAAGCCATTGCAGGCGTCTATTTTCATCCTTTAAACAATGAATAAATTCTAACAGGATATACTGTAGCTGTTTATTTGTGACTTGATGAAAAAAGGTATGATTGGTCGCAATATAGCCGTGGTTAGTACTCAACTGTGTCCACACTTTAAAAATCTCTTGAAAACGTAATTCCTTTTGTATATGCATTCGTATGCTCCTAACGTGGTTCTTTAGCGCTAGGATGCCCCGTTTTCTTAAAGACTATTCATTTGTAAGAAGGACGCCATTTTTTGTACGGTTTCTCGTGTATCTTGCTCAAAGAATGCTGTTTTACTAAAGTAGCTATGGATCAAGCCTGGCATAGTGAGATGCTGTACAGTCACACCTGCTGTCGCTAATTTTTCTGCATAGGCAAGCCCTTCATCGTAGAGTACATCTGCCTGTGCCGCAATCAGCAATGTTTTAGGCATAGCTTGTAGCTGGTCAATTTGTAAAGGTGAAACAAGTGGGTGTAAATAGTTTTTTTCTTCTGTGTAGTGCGCGGCAAACCATTGCATGCCAAGCGTATCTAGACCATAATGTTCCCCGTATTTTTGATAGGAGGTCGTTGTAAAATCCAAGTTGGTAACAGGATAGATGAGTATTTGCGCTTGAATGGCAGGTCCGTTGTTGGAAGTAGCTAAATAAGCGACAACAGTTGCTAAATTGCCACCAGCGCTATCTCCTGCTACTGTAAGCTGATGACGATTTCCACCAAACTGTTGAATATGTTCGTATACCCACAATAAGCTGTCATAGGCATCATGTAATGGTGTTGGAAAAGGGTGTTCGGGTGCAAGACGATAATCAACTGATACGACAATCGCCTGTGCTTGCTGAGCTAGTAGTTGACAACCTGCATCTGTAGATTCAATCGTGCCAAAAACCCATCCACCACCATGGTAATAAATAATGACAGGTAGCTCTTTCGCAAAAGTGGGGATGTAAAGTCGAATATTAATTTGTGCACCATCTCGCATTGTAATCACTCGATTGTCGATGGCGGCAAGTGGTGTAGAAGCTGTCCACGAGGGCACAGCTTTCATTTCCCTCGCTTCTTGTGGCGTACATTGATAATATGGCTTCATTGTTTTCGTGTAATTTATATAGTGAATGGCTTCTTTTGTTAAAGTAGTCATATCGGCATCGCTCCTTCATAATAGATGAATAATTCAATTATAAACTATTCTTATAAAAATACTAGGTATTTGTGGCGATAAATTTTTAGCGTGTTTGGCAATCATTTTGTTTATACTAAGAAGTGAGGTGATAAAATGATTTCATTAATTGTGGCACATGATGAAAAAAATGTGATTGGCTATCAAAATGGGATGCCGTGGCATTTACCTGGGGACTTACAGTATTTTAAAGAAAAAACAATGGGTAAGCCAATCATTATGGGACGTAAAACATTTGAATCGATTGGTAAACCTTTACCTGGTAGACGAAATATTATAATTACCCGCAATACGGAATATCAGGCAGAAGGCATTGAAACAGTGGCGAGTTTAGAGGAAGCATTGCAATTGGCTGGAGATGTACCTGAGGTGATGATTATTGGCGGGGAGCAAATTTTCCGTTTAGCAATGGAGCTAGCAGATCGTCTGTATATTACGAAAATTAATCATACATTCCAAGGTGATACTTATTTTCCAGCATATGAACAAAATTTTGTATTGGTAGCGACAGAGGAACCAGTGACAGCAACAGCAGGCTACACATTCCAGTATCAAATTTTTGAACGTCGATAGTAGAAAAGGAATTTATGATTATGTAGCAAGATTGCATAAGCATCATTGTAGAAGAGTTAGAACTCCTTATAAGGATTCTAGCTCTTTTGTTTGATTGCTTCATCGTGCTGTAGAATTCAATGAGAGGGCTTGCGTTTCTTAGATGTACCGTACATAATAAAATAATTACAAACTTTTAGAAAGAGAGGGTTCACGATTCGTTACTAAAAGGGAGAATATATAAATCCCGCTTCAAGCATCTATAAAAGGACAAGTAAGGATTTATGTAAAGGATTACGTAGTTCAATGAGGGGGAATTAGAATGAGTATAGGAAAAAAGCTGAATACGATTTTTATTACATTTATTGCTTTATTAATCATATCCATGGGGAGCAGTGTTTTTAATTTAACACAAATTAATAAAAAAGCGGACGAGGCGTTAGATTATCGCTTAAATCAACTTCTTTTCATTGAAGTTATTCGCTATGAAACAGGGATGCGGGCTTCTCACCTTCGTGCCATTATGTTAGACCCAGAAATGAAAGCTCATCGTGATAACGTTAAGCTTGCTGAAAAAAATCTGAATGAGAGTTTAGCTGATTTAGGTGGCTATATTCAATCTGATACATTTAAAGCGCAATGGGAAAAAGCGGATACGAATAACAAAAAATTAAATGAACTCGTACCTGATATTATAGCAATGATTGATAAAGGAGATATAGAACAAGCAACAAAAACAATGAATACAACGGTTCATGAGGTTAATACAAGAATACTTGAAGCAGCCGAAGAAATGAATGCTTTTCAAATTGAACAAATGCGAGATATTCAAAAGGATATTCATTCAACGGTTGGAAATGCCCAAATCACTTCTTATATTATTTTAGCCATCAGTATTCTTATCGGCATTGGCTTTATTATTTATGTTCGTCGTACAATTACAACACCATTACAGCTCATTATGGGTCAAGCAACGGCGATTGGTGATGGTGATTTATCAAAAGAGGATATGACAATTGCTTCTCGTGATGAGTTAGGTAAACTGGGTACTATTTTTAATCAGATGAAAGGGAACATACGCACACTGATCGTGCAAATTCAATCCAATGTGGAACAATTGAATGTATCTGCAGGAGAGCTTTCTGCAAGTGCTGAAGAATTAACAGCAACAGCAGAGGATGTGACAAGACAGGCTGTGGATACAGCTCAAACTTCACAAGGAGCTACCCGTTCTGCTAATGAAAGTGCGCTGGCAATGGAAGAAACGGCACAAGGTGTACAACGGATTGCAGAAGCCTCACAGTCACTGCATGCTTCTTCTTTACAGGCAAGTGATGTAGCTGTAAATGGTACACAGATTATTACAGATGCAAGCATACAAATGACAACGATTAGTCAGGCAACGTTTGCAGTAAGTGAGCTTGTACAGAAGTTAGCAAAAGAGACAGAGGAAATTGAAAATATGGCGAAGGTCATTACAGAAATAACAGATCAAACAAATTTATTGGCACTAAATGCAGCAATTGAGGCAGCACGCGCAGGAGAGCATGGTAAAGGCTTTGCAGTCGTGGCAGATGAAGTTCGCAAACTAGCGGAGGAATCGAAGGCTTCTGCAACAAACATTGCTTTACTGACAGCTGAGATTAAACAAGATACAGACAATGTCGAACAGGCGGTAAAAGATTCACTTGTTTCTGTAGAGGGTGGTGTCAACGTTATTATACAGGCAGGTGAATCGTTTGAAACGATTGTTGGTGCTGTCAACGATATGACTCATCAAATTCAAGAAGTTTCAGCAACCTCTGAACAGCTTTCCGCAAGTGCTGAGCAAGTATCTGCTTCTGTCACAGAAATTGCCACAGGTACACAAAATATTTCAGCTAATATTGATACAGTAGCTGCTGCAATGGAGGAACAAACGGCAACGATGAATGAGGTTGCTAACGTCGCTACAACATTGACAGAAAATGCGCAGCTTTTACAAGAAGAAGTGCAAAAATTTAAAGTATAAGAAATTGGGGTCAACACCAAAATATGTGCTTGCCATTTGATAGATTACATATGGAGTGGAGGGTGGTGACTCCAACAGGAACAGTACAAGCCGAAATAAATTAGTTGAAGTCGTACCTGTGAAAAGCGTTCACCTGCAACGGAATATGTAGTCAAGAGCCAAAATTTGTGATAAAAAGAGTAGCAATCGATTGGGAAAGCATTGAAAAAGCTGGTTTATGCTACTAACAAATAAGCATTATGAATTTGTTAGTTTTCAGTGAGCTAATCCATAGTGCTACTCTTTTTTACGTAACGTCAAACACAGAAGAATTTGAGTTCTACACGTGATAAGGAAAGGGATAGAAACATAGCGAGGAAAGAATATGTACACGCTGACGATATGTATCAAATTTCTTATCATATAGTGCTGATTTTATTGAAAATTTTGGGAAAAGTAAATTTTGTTATCTTTTAACAATCAAAATAGCACACCACATATGGTTTTTATTGCTATAATAGGATTTAAAAGTCATTAATGGAAGTGGCAAGAATGAGGGGTTATAGGAGGAGAAATACAAATGATTTCTGAATTACAGCAAAGTGATTTTCACAAATGTCTAAGGATACTAAATGAGGAGGGGCAATTAGAGGCTAAAGCAATTATTGCTGGAGTCAATCCTGGACGTGTATTTGTAGACGATACGAGTATACCTAAATCTGGGCTTATTTGGTTGGGGAATAATGATGGTTTTATATTTATTGGAGATGAAAATAATGAGCATTTTAACAAAGAAATAAATGCTTTTATTGACAATGTCATCACACCAGAGGCGAAAAAAATAGGCTTACAATGGTTTGAAGGAGTAGGCAATCATCAGAGATGGAATAGCCAAATAGAGTCATTATTTGAACACCGTAAGTTAGGAAGCTGGCCCCAAAAAGTGTATATGCTACATAAAGAGGATTATAAGCCTGAAAGAGAGCTTGTGCTGGAGCAAGGCTATGTAGTCCAAAAAATGGACAAGGCTCTTTATGAAAACAAGAATGGCTTAATAAAGAATATTGAATTTTTACACGCAAAAATAACGGAATTTTGGTTATCGCCTGAGCATTTCTTTAATGAGGGTATTGGTTATTGTATTATTTTTAATAACGAAATTGTTAGTGTCTGTTTTTCAGGCTTTGTTGTTGACAATATACACTGTATAGATATTGAAACATTAGAGGCGCATCAAGGGAAAAAATTGGCTCAACTAATAGCCCATCATTTTGTACAAGATTGCCTTGAGCATAATAGAATTCCATATTGGGATTGTATGGAGGGTAATAAGCCTTCTGTTGCAGTCGCAGAAAATGTAGGATTTTGTAATACATTTAACTATAAAGGCTATGAATTTTTATTTTAAATACGATTGAAAATTATGTGAAGCTATAAGGGATGAGTGAAAACAAGCTGTTTTCCTCATCCTTTTACTTAGCGGATTAATTTTCCTTTGATAGCATGAACAACAGCGTCAATTGTAACGTTTTCAGTATCGATATACTCGCCAAAATCATATGTATCATACGCTTTCAAGCATGTATCTGTTTGTTGGAAGCACCAATTTCCTTCTTCCTCCCCACGCAGTCGCAGCCTTTCATAAATGGTCTCTTTATTGGCACGCAAACAAAAATGATAGGTTTGTTCATCGATACATTTGAAGCCATCATGAATGAAATGAAAGTATTCAATTTTCCGAATTGTCATAGGCACAATTAAATGCATGTGATAATTCTTTATTAATCGTTTGGCCACATCAACGGTTAGTTCTTTCCATAATGCTAAATCTTGAAAGTCTCCTGTAGTGGCTTCCCTTTTTTTGATAGCCTCTGGTACAACATTTCGTAACATGTAGCCAATTTCTTCAGGATCATAAATCATACTATTTTTTATTTCACTTTGGAGCTTGTTCGCAATTGTCGTTTTCCCCACACCAAATGCGCCATTTATCATGATAATCATTTCATTACTTCCTTTCATATCAGTGAATAGGTATAAGTATAGGGTGAAATTTGGAAAAAGAAAAGGGAGCCTTACATCGATGATGAGAAACGCTTATCTTCATCATAGGTGTGAGGTTCCCTTATAGGCTACGTTCGTTATAAATAAAAATAGACACAAGTATACATAGAAGCACAACCAGCGAGTACGAAAAGATGCCAAATGGCGTGATTGTAGGGCAGTTTGCGCCATGCATAAAAAACAGCACCAATTGTATAGAACAGACCACCTGCTAGCAATAAAGCAAAGCCATGACTACCTAAGTAGGCATAAATAGGTTTCGCAGCGACAACAATGAGCCAGCCCATTAAAATATAAAACAGCAATGACAGTAGCTCAAAACGGTGAATAAACAAACATTTGAACACGATCCCAAGTAAAGCCAATGACCAAATGATGCATAACAAGGTGATACCTAATGTGCCACCAATCGCAATTAATAGAAATGGTGTATATGTGCCAGCAATTAAAATATAAATCGCTGAATGATCCAAAATGGACAATATTTTTTTATAAGTAGCAGGTAAGCTATGCAGTAAGGTAGACATTAAAAACAGCACGATGACAGAGACGCCGAAAATGCTAAAGGCAGTGACATGTAGTGCGCCTCCCGTTTGTACCGCTCCTAAAATAAGGAACACGAGTGCAGGAATGCTGATAACAAATCCAATACCATGTGTAATCGCATTCCATAGCTCTTCCCTCCATGTTTTATAATCAAATGAATCGACCATTTCTAACACTCCTTTCTCGTTGCTATTACTATACTTCAATAATTTGATGATGCCTATTTACATTTGTCATGTTTTTGGACTTAATAATGTCATACTGTATAGAAGCCTTTTACCGCTAAGAAAATACGATAATCTATTTGAAATGACAAATGTCATCTTTACATAGATGATTACTCATCTATATAATAATTTTAATGACGTAAAAGGATGTGTCGAAGTGGGACGAATTCATATAGTAACGGACTCTACTTGTGATTTAACACAAGCAGAAGTAGCACAACATGGCATCCATATTGTGCCTTTAACAATTCAAATTGATGGAAAAACGTATATAGACCGTGTAGATTTAGAGCCAGAACCGTTTTTAGACTTAATGCACAATGCAGCGAATTTACCAAAAAGTTCACAACCTGCACCAGGAAAATTTAAGGAACTGTACGATGAACTAGGCAAAGAGGGCGACCAAATTCTGTCCATTCATATGACAGGCGGCATGAGTGGGACGATGGAATCTGCTCGTCAAGCAGCACAAATGACGGATGCAGATGTGACAGTGGTAGATTCTCGTTTTATCGCTATTGGTCTGGCGATTCAAATTCGAGAAGCCATTCGACTACGGGATGCAGGGGCAACAATGGAAGAAATTGTGGCTCGTTTGGAAACAGTGCGTGTCAATACGCATCTTTATGTGATCGTGGATACATTAGATAATTTAGTAAAAGGTGGACGCATTGGGAAAGGGAAGGGTTTTATTGGCTCACTATTGAATATTAAAATGATTGCGAACTTAGAAGGTGGCGTACTGAATCCTGTAAGCAAGGCGCGCAGTCATAAACAAGTTGTTAATTATTTATTTAAACAATTTCAAGAAGACACAGCAGGTAAGGTGGTAAAATCAGTTGGTATTTCTCACGCGGATGGGCTGACAACAATGGGGAATCCACTGAAAGAACTTATAGCAGGCACAGGCTTTACTGATGTAGAAATCGCTTTCACATCCCCAATCATCTCGACGCATACAGGGCCTGGTGCAATAGGCTTGATTTATTTTGCAGAGTAACAAGGAGACTACTACATGTACGATATGTAGTAGTTTTTTCTCTTCTTTCACAGCTGTTATGGAGCTGACATAAAATTATATGCACAAACGGGAAAAAGCTGTGCATTGTGAGGCTGAAGTGTAATTGATATTGTAATTTGATTCACGAGATAGGCTTTTTTTGTTATGATAAGAAGGAAAATAGAAACAAGCAGGTGTATGAAAGTTGATAGTGAAGTACTTTATAAATATAAGTATAATCTGTTTGCTTGTTGGTGTATTAAGTGGCTGTGCCGTATCCATCGATGAAGCCGATTCACATGTTTCGCCTGATAATGAACAAGCAGAAACAACACAGGAGACGAAGCCGAGTGAACCACCACTAGCAAATACAGAAGAACCGTCAAGCAATGTCTTGACACAAATTTTAGAACATTTTTTTGAACCAACCGATGAAGAGCTACAACAAATGGACGCTGAAAATGCTAAACCATTACAGTATTTAGCATTGGGTGATTCGTTGACAGATGGTGTTGGAGATGAATATGACAAGGGCGGCTATGTTGGACGATTAGGTGATTCGTTAATTACTTGGCCATCTATTGCAGAAATTGACACCGATAACCGAGGCAAACGAGGTAGACGGAGTGATCAATTATTAAAATTACTCGAAAAAGGGCATTATGATAAAGAGCTACAAACAGCACAGCTTGTTTCGATGACAATGGGTGGCAATGATGTCATGAAAGTAGTCCGACAAGATTTATTCCATTTAAAGCGTAAAGCCTTTGATAAGGAGTTACTTGCTTATGGAGAACGTTATCGTCAAATATTAGCCAGTATCCGTATGAAAAACCCAACAGTGCCATTACTATTGATTGGCTTTTACAATCCATTTTCCATTGTGACAAATGAGGCGAATGAATTTGATAGCATTATTACTGAATGGAATCAAGTCATTGAAAAAGCAGCGAGCGAAGACCCGAACGCTTGTTATGTGTCGGTAGAGGATTTATTTGATTCCAATGAAGAGCTTGTCTATCATACAGATTTCTTTCATCCGAATGCTAAAGGATATGACAAAATGACAGAACGAATTTTACAAGCAATGGAGCAATGTGATATGGAACAAAAAATTAATCAGGCAATAGGCTTTGAGGAGTGACAAGATGAATAGATGGAAATTTGCCTTTTTTACATTAGCAGGCACTGTTATTTTTGCACTGCTCCTCATCGCGTATTTAGCAACAAAGCCAGTAAATAGCGTTAACGTACTGCAAGGGATGCATGAGACAAGCAATGGAAAAGAAAATGTACTTGTTGTGCAAACGACGACAAAGGAATTAGAATCCATATCTAAAAAATATTTAAAAGATGCGCTGAAAGGTTCGCCTGTGCCAGTGGATTTTACGATGGATAAAGATATTGAGCTAATGAGTACATTAAAGGTGTTTTACACAGAAATCCCGCTATCTATGCACTTTGATCCGATTGTGGATGAACGTGGCAATATTATTTTAAAGCAAACAAGTATGAATGTTGGATTATTGAATATTCCACCTGAAACGACAATGAAAATTATGCGTGATTCGGTCCAATTCCCATCATGGATTACAGTGAATCCGAATAAGGCAGAAATTTATGTTGATTTATCACGTGTGAATATTGCATCAGGCAACCGTGTCCGTGCAAAAGAGCTGGATTTAGCTCATGATAAAATTTTATTAGAAATACTTGTACCTGGTGAATAAGGAGGAAGTGGCATGGCAAAACAATATGCAACATTTGCGGGTGGCTGTTTTTGGTGTATGGTGAAACCATTTGATGAAATGCCTGGAATTGAGTCAGTCGTTTCAGGCTATACAGGTGGTCATGTAGAAAACCCAACCTATGAACAAGTTTGCTCAGAAACAACAGGACATTTGGAAGCAGTGCAAATTACGTTTGAGGATACACTGTATTCCTATGAGCAATTGCTTGCAGTTTATTGGACATTAATTGATCCAACTGATGCAGGGGGACAATTTTACGACCGTGGTGAATCTTATACAACAGCTATTTTTTATCATAATGAAGAGCAGCATCAGTTAGCAGAACAGTCCAAAGCAGATTTAGCAGCATCGGGAAAATTCCAGCAACCGATTGCTGTGAAAATTTTACCAGCTAGTCCATTTTATCCTGCTGAAACATATCATCAGCAATATTATAAAAAAAATCCGATGCATTATGAGCGGTATGCAGTCGGCTCAGGCCGTCAAGCCTTTCAAGCACATCACTGGGGGAAACAATAATGGATAAAGCAAAGCGTTTAAAAGAATTAACAGATATACAGTATTATGTGACACAAGAAAATGGGACAGAACCACCATTTCGCAATGAATATGATGAGCATTTTGAAGAGGGGCTTTATGTGGATATCGTATCAGGGAAACCTTTATTTAGCTCCATCGATAAATTCAACTCAGGCTGTGGTTGGCCAGCCTTTGCTAAACCTGTATCACAAGAAGAAGTGACAGAGCATTTTGATACATCACATGGTATGCGTCGTGTGGAGGTGCGCAGTAAAGAAGCTGATTCCCATTTAGGACATGTTTTTCCAGATGGACCAAGTGAGCTAGGTGGTTTACGTTATTGTATTAACTCGGCTGCACTACGCTTTGTGGCAAAAGCAGATTTAGAACAAGAGGGTTATGGCCAATATTTATCCTTATTTGATTAACAAACAAGTCGATTTACTACAGATGCTGTAGATAAATCGGCTTGTTGGTACATAGGAGAGTAAAAGATGAGTAGACGTTTATGGATGATGTTACTGGTCACTGTGTTGCTATGCGGTGGTTGTTCCATTGAGAAAAAGACAATACAGGATATCGTTCCAACAACACAGCAGACTGTTTATCAATTAGATGGAGAATGGGCTATGTACCCAAATCAATTGTTGGAGCCAAAGCAAATGGAACAGCAGCAAGCTACAATGGTAGCAGCACCACTAGCTTTTCAGGATTTGTGGGGAGATGCTAATGGCTATGCGACATTTCATAAACAACTACAGGTAGATGCTGATTTTGTGGATAAGACAATGAGTATTTATTCACAATATATGTATACAGCTTACCGACTGTACATAGATGGAGAGCTTGTCATACAGGCTGGACAAGTAGGAGCGACAAAAGCGCAAAGTGTACCAGAGATGGCGGCACAAATTGGTTATTTTACACCGAAAAAAGATATAGTGGATATTGTTTTGCAAATTTCAAATTTTCATCATCAGCAAGGTGGTGTGAATAATGATTTCGTGATAGGCAGCGTCCAAAATGTAGCGGATTATTATTACTACCAGCAATATCAGCTATTTTTCCAAATTGGCACAATCCTAGTAATGGGTGTATTTGCAGTGTTGTTTGCACTACTGGCTAAAAGGCAAAAATCCTTTTTCGTTTTTGGGCTATTTTGTTTTTTAATGGTCGTGCGTGGCTTCTTTACAGGAAATATATTAGCGACGACATGGCTGCCTAATGCATCTTGGCTAACGATTACGCGCATTGAGTATCTAGTAACAGATTGGCTAAGTGTTGTCTATGTATGGACAATCTATCAATTATATAAAGGGCGTGTGTTAAAGTGGCTGCTGTATAGTATTGTAATCATCGTCTGTGTATTAACGGTTGTGACGGTGTTGACAGAAGTGAGCACATTCCAATTATGGTTTAAATGGTTATTTTTATTTGTCGTTCCGATTTGTATATATGTATTGATTTTGCCCATTTTACGTCTTCGTAAAAGAGATTTTACAGCGATTTGGCTTTTAATCGGTAGCTTACTGATGCTCGTTACAGTTGTCAATGATTATTTAGTGGCACAAACAATCATCAATACACCACAGCTAGCGATGTATGGAGCGACTATATTTGTGCTATGTCAAGTGATTGCAGTGAGCCATTCCTATGCAAAAGAGCTACAAAAAACAAAATATTTAAACGATGAATTGCACGCATTAAATCGCACATTAGATGATAAGGTACAGGCAAGTGTACAAGATGTAGTAGAAATGAATGAGCGATTACAGCAACAAGTATGGAAAGATGGGCTGACGCAAGTATACAATCGCCATTATTTTAATGAGCAATGTGAGCAAATTTGGCATCAACCAAGTAATATTGGGCTAATTTTAATGGACGTGGATGAATTTAAGGCATTCAATGATTATTACGGACATGTCGAGGGTGATAAAGTGTTGCATACATTTGCACAGGTAGCCTCGTCAGTCATACCATCCACAGGCTTTTTAGCGCGTTATGGTGGTGAAGAATTTGCTGTATTGTTAATGTCAACAACAGCAGCACAATGTTTAGAGGTAGCTGAAACAATACGCCAAACGATTGAACAGCTACACATTGAGCATAAGGTATCTAAACAAAACCAAGTCACAGCCAGCATAGGTGTTGTTTTCGCAGCCAATTTACATGTGTACCCTAAAATAACAGATTTTATTAATGCAGCAGACCAGGCTTTATATAAGGCAAAGGCAGAGGGACGCAATCAAGTGATCATGACTTCGAACTAAATGTGCATCCGTCATCAGGAGATGAATTTTATCAACTGATGACGGATGTTTTTGCTATATCAAAAGGCTTGAACCTAGACACCATGGACAGCAAGTGAATCAGACTGTTAACTCATTTTCATACTGCATCGTTAAGGCTTGTTGTAAAAGTTTTTGTAAAACAGTCGCAAAGGTTGCGATAGCACTAGATGCTAATAGACTAATCAAGGCTAACATGATAATACCTGTTATATCTTCTTTACCAGAGAATAAGACGAGCGCGATGAAGATACCAAGCACAATTAAAGAAATAATAGTTATCGCACAATATTTAATAGTCGCTAAAGCTTTAATCGAAGACGGTGAAAACGCTTTGTTTTGATCGATATTGCTCAATAGTCGATAAGCTTGATATAAAGCAGTATAAAAGGGTATACAGGCGATATACGCATAACCTACAAAAAGATAGGCTACATAAGCTGATTGAGGATGGGCCATTGCGTCTTTTATGGCGATAGCAGGTATCCCAAATATACAAAGTGCCAAAATAGCAATACCGATAAGGAAAAGAACAACCTTCAAAAAAATAGTGGAGCTGTGTCGATATTTCATAAAATCACCTCACAAATAAATGGATATATTGATTTTAAATTAAATTTTATTGTTTTTCAATAAAAATATATTGAAAATAAGTAATGTATACATAAAAAATGTCAGCCAAATTGTCCGAAGACCATATGGCTGACACGCTTTCTGTTGTTATACTTTGAACTCATTCACAAGATTGCGTAAATCATCTGCTTGATGTGTTAATTCTACGGCGGCTGCATTAATTTCTTGCATGGAAGCAGAGCCTTGTGTAGCGGCTGCTGCGGACGTAACTGTATTTGATGCAGAATGTTCTGCATAGGCATTGACATGCACAAAATCATTTGCTACCGCATTACTGTAATCGAGCGTTAAAGCAATTTTCTCAACCATTGTAGCAATAATAGCAGTTGTTTCATGTGTTTGCGCTAAAATATTTTCTAATGATTGATTTGTTTCGTTTGTGACTTCTACACCACGAATGACGGATGTGACACCTTCATGGTTTTGCGCAATAATAGAAGACACTTCATGTTGAATCGATGTAACAATCGTTGTCACTTCTTTGGCTGCATATTGTGACTGCTCTGCTAACTTTCTCACTTCATCTGCCACCACTGCAAAGCCTCGTCCATGTTCACCAGCACGTGCCGCTTCAATTGCTGCATTTAGTGCTAGTAAGTTTGTTTGCTCTGCAATGGCGGTAATCGTACTAATAATCGAAGTAATATCTGCCGATTTACGCCCTAATGCTTCCACCGTTGTCGTCGTAGAAGCCATTGTTTCTTCAATCGATTGCATGACTAAAGAGGATTGCTGAACAGATTGACTGCCTGTATCTGCAGCCTGTTGCATAGCACCTGCTGCACGCTGTACGGCATTAGCTTGATCGTTTAATTGATGAATAACGTGCTCTAATTCACTCATTTTTTGCTGTGCACTGTTCATGCTTGTAATAGTATTTTCACTATCGCTCGCAATATCGGCAGAGACGTCTGCGATATTTTGAATAGTACGTGAATTTTCATCAGCTAATGACATTAATTCTTGACTGCTACTTGATACATGATCTGCTAACTCACTTACACGTTTAATTAAATTAGAAATCGAGACAATCAATGTATTTGTTGAAGCAGCAATTGTTGAAAATTCATCTCGATTACGCACTTTCACGCGACGTGTTAAGTCACCGCCAGCTTGTGCAATATCCAGAATCGATTCATTAATCGATTGTGTATTATTTTTCAATGATTTGAACAATATATAGCCAAAAATAACAACTAGTACAAAGCCAATCAGTGAAATGACTAAAAAGACCATAACAGAGATATTCACTTGCTGATTCAGACGGGCTAATGTCTTTTGATTTGTTTGTTCTATTTCTGCATTAATGGACTCAATACTGCGGTCAATTTGCAGCTTCATTGCTTCTCCTGTACCACTCATCACTAGCTTTTGTGCTTGTGCTAAACCAAGTTCATCTCGCATTGTCATTACTTTTTTTGAATAATCAAGATAATTGCGATAGTATTGGTCAATTCCTTGTATTTGTTTGAGCTCATTTTCTCGATTGGCAAATTGTTTTAAAAGGGCTGTAATATTTTTATTAATCAACTCAATTTTTATTTTATGGGAAGTGGATAGACTGCCATTCCCTGTAATTAAATAAGCTTGCTCTAAATTGGTTAGCCGTGCAAGTTCATAGGCCAGCTTATTCACCATCATTTGTTCTTGTACATTCTTTTCAGTAAAATCGCTCATCTTACTCTGTAGGTTATGTATATTAATGTAAGATAACACACCCATTGTCCCGTTAATTAGAATAATAAGTGTGAAGATAATAAGGACTTTTCCTCGAATTAAATGGTAAAAACGTTGCTTTTTTTCTTCAGGTGTAGAAGGTATTTTCTCATGTCCTTCAGAAGTATGCGCTTTCTTTTTCCGTAAAGGCTTTATTTTAAAGAGAGACGGGCGCTTTAGAGAGAATTTTGAACGTCTGCGAGAATTTTTCATCGCCATCACCTTTCCATTTTTTAAATAGTCGATTTCAATTTTAGCTTATTTTGCTAAATATAGCTATCGTTATTTCCAAAGATTTTTATTTTTCAGATTATAAATAGTTATTTTATATCTAAATTAGTGGTAAGAAAATGATTCTAAATACTTATTGTTTGTAGTCTATCATAGTTAGGATGGAAGAAGTGGGGAGCCATTGTATGACGATGGCTCGTTTTTTTGTTAAACTGGCAAAAAGTATTTGAATGAAGAGGAGATTTATCATGCGTAATAGAAGTTTTTATATGTATGCACTTACATTCCGTGGAGGAGATTGGGGAGATATCAAGGTACGCTTTGCGGAAGATATGTTTCATGAGCATAATTTTCCGAAGCAGAGCACAGATTTTGATGAGCTTTCTTCTTATATTGAATCATTTGCAACAGACAATTTAAGTATTGAAGCTTTTGATGCACTGTGGGCTTTATATGAAGAAGATTTTTAGTTGCTAGACGTCTAGCATTGCGAAATTTTCTGAAACCAAGTATGATGGAAAGTGAAACTGATAGAAAAGAGGGATTGGCATATGAGTATTCATATTAATGCAAAAAAAGGTGAAATCGCTGATACAATTTTATTACCAGGGGACCCATTACGTGCAAAATACATTGCAGAAACATTTTTAGAGGATGTTACTTGCTACAATGAAGTACGTAATATGTTTGGCTATACAGGAACATATAAAGGAAAACGTGTTTCTGTACAAGGTACGGGTATGGGTGTACCATCGATTTCAATTTATGCAACAGAGTTAATGCAAGAATATGATGTGCAAAAATTAATCCGTGTAGGTACTTGTGGTGCGATTCAAAAAGACGTGAAAGTACGTGACGTGATTTTAGCGCAAGGAGCAACATCTGATACACGTATGAATCAAATTATTTGGGGTGGCGCAATCGACTTTGCACCAATCGCTGACTTTGATTTATTATTAAAAGCATACAATGCAGGACAAGCGGCTGGCTTAAATCTAAAAGTAGGGAACATTTTTACAGCAGACCTGTTTTATTCAGATGAGCACCAAAATGAAAAATTAGCGAAGTATGGTGTACTAGCTGTCGAAATGGAATCAGCAGCACTTTACACGCTAGCAGCAAAATTTGGACGTCAAGCACTTGCAGTTCTAACAGTAAGTGACCACATTTTAACAGGTGAGGTTACAACAGCAGAAGAGCGTCAAACAACATTCAATGATATGATCGTAGTAGCATTGGATGCAGCGATTCAAGACTAATTGATATATCCATGTTTTAGCTGTATGTGATTTTGGAGAAAAACGTGCAGCCAACCAAAAACCGACTAAAATGGTATCAAGGATTTAGAGGTTGAACGAACCTTTAAAGCCTGCTATTCATGACCTGTTAGGTGACTGAACAAATCAGAGCCTAATGGGTTTTTTGATTTTGCTACAGGACACTTGCTTGAGATTTTGGTTTTCTAATTGTAAATGTAAGAGCCTTGCTATAGTCAAATTATAGCAAGGCTCTTTAAAAGTTGTTGAATAAACACTACAGTTTATCAATTACTTTTGTTAGTTTTTGAAGTGCTGATAAAAAATTGGTTAATTCTTCAAGTGATAAATTTGCATAATATTTTTCAGAAAGCTGTTGCATAAATAGGTCACATTCTTTTTTATACAATAAGCCTTTTTCGCCTAGCTCAACTGAAAATGCACGTTTATCATCGGTATGTTGCTTTCTAATAATATACCCTTCCGCCTCAAGCTTTACTAACTGTTGGCTGATTGCACTCTTGGTTATATTCATTATTTCTGCCAACATTGTAGGGGTGGAGGAGGGGTATCGAATAATTAATGTTAATAACGTATATTGTTGATTATTTAATTGAAAATTTGTATAGCTCCTTTCTTTTGTTTCAAGTAACAGCCATAGTTCTTCCAGTGTTTGATTGATTTTTGTAGCTATATTTTCATTTGTTCTACTGTTGTCTGTCATTTTTTTTTCTCCAATTTTTTGGATTTAACTTACTTTTATATTTGGTTACTACTTCTTTTCCAACAAAGGCAACACCTATCAAAAAAAAGATTTCTCCTACTATTATACATGCTGTTATGATAGTAGCCTTTATAGAGGTTGGAAATGGGATAAATGGTACGATGGCTGCAAAACCCCAAAGTATAGGATAAAAAATCAGAAGCCCTATCCCAAGTTTAAAAAGAAATGGTTTCTTTTGTTTATTTTCATTGATAAGTAATTCTTTTTCCAATGGTAATCCTCCGTATCTAAAATAATTTAGTTAACTTAACTAAATTATAAATGAAAGGTGTTTGGATTACAAGGTTTTGAAACTGCATTCTCTAAAAATCAACTTATGATGTATGTAAAAAGGCTTCCGATATCTAACATGTTCTTTTGTTACTTTCTTATAGGAAAGTGTCTTACATCAATTCATTATGAACTTGCCAATTAGAATGAAATAATTTATTACTTACTGGTTGTTCTAGCAGTAAGTCATTACATCTTAATATATAGCGAAAAAGTATCATATGGTATTGCGAGAACAAAATAAACTCCCCAATGGGTGACTGAATATATCAGAGCCTATTGGGGAGTTTTTTGTTTTCTCTGTGTAGAAATATTTTGTTAGACTAGTTGTTCAGTTTATGTGTAGGAGCATTTGATATGATATAAATTTCGCAAAATGTTGATTTATGCATAAAGGGGGCGTAGTGTCAAAGCGCTACATCTATATAATGTGCTTTGATATGGCAGGTATGAAACAAAGAAAAATTATCATCATCATTAGCTTATTTATTTTGTTTTTAACAGGCGCAAGACTTTTATGGTTTGACGTGTTCAATCATCCAAGTCAGAGCTATGCTGTAAAAGGACAAATCGATTTACGCAATCAAGCGATTCAAGAGGGACAAGTCGTCACATTAGATGGGGAATGGTTATTTTACCCATACGAATGGCTAGCAGAGCAAGGCAAACAGTCAGTGCCAACAAAGGCTCCAACTGCTATCCAAGTGCCAAAAGGTTGGAGTACAGCATTAAAAGAAGGTGACAAGACCCCTTATGGTTATGGCTCTTATCATTTGAAGATTATTGTGAAACCTGAGGAAGATATGACATATAGCCTGCGTATACCTAGCATTCGAAGTGCTTCAGAGGTGTATGTTAATCACAGACTATTAGGTAGAGCAGGTCAGCTAGGAGAGCGGGCGAGCGACACGGTAGCCCAAAATATTCCGTATACGCTTTCTTTTCAAACAAATGGGCAAGAGGTTATTGATATTATTGTGCAAGTAGCCAATTTTCAAGACCCACGTAATGGAGGAATTGTGCGCTCGATTCAATTCGGCAAGGCAGATGTAGTGAATCGAGAAGTACAATTGTCCATAGCCATGCAGCAATTGGTGGCAGTCGTGTTTCTTATTCATGCGATCTATGCGGTGATTTTGTATACAATAGGCGATAAGGATAAACGATTACTTGATTTTTCGCTGTTAATGTTTAGCACGATGTTATTTTATTTGTTAGGAAGTGATGAAAAATTATTATCCTATTGGTTGTCCATCAATTATGAATGGGGCTTTAAAGGAGTGCACCTTGCCATGCTTGGTATAGGCTATTCCTTGTGGCAATGTATGATGAAATGGTTGCCAACGAAAATACATAAATGGATGCCTTACTCCTTTGTTCTGTACGGTGTGGCAGCATTTTTAACACTTATACTGCCTGCTCGTTATGTTGTGTTGATTCAACCTGTTTATGGGACATTATTAGGCATTCCAATGGCATTAACAATGGTCATTATGTTGTGCAAATCCATCAAAGAATGGCGAGAGCATCTTTTTCTATTGCTTGCCATTGTAGCTTTTATTAATAATATTGCTTGGTATGGTATTTTACTTGTCACGGGCACAAAAATGATTCATTATCCATTTGATTTGATAATAACGATGGCTTGCTTAGCAACAGTGTGGTTTAAAGAGTATGCGCAAGTACATGCAGATACTCAAAAGCTAGCGATGAAGCTCCAAAAGGCAGATAAATTAAAGAATGAATTTTTAGCCAATACATCACATGAATTACGTAACCCACTTCATGGTATTTTAAATATATCAAAGGCGGTTTTAGAGCGTGAAGCCCATGCATTAAGTACGAAAAGTGTGAATGATTTAGAAACAGTGCTCTCTGTTGGTCAAAGGATGTCTCTCATGTTAAATGATTTACTGGATGTGATGCACTTAAAGGAAAATACGCCGACATTACAGCTTCAAACGTTTTCGATTCATACCATTATTATGGGCGTTATCGATATACTGTCCTTTATGAAGGAAGGGAAAGATATTCAGTTCATACTTGAAATTCCTGAAGATTTTCCCAAAGTGTATGCTGATGAAAATCGGGTGATTCAAATTGTCTTTAATCTATTGCATAATGCATTGAAATTTACAAATGAAGGCCAGATTGTTATTACAGGGAATCAGCAAGATGGAAGGGCAGAGTTTGCCATTAGTGATACGGGTATTGGTATTGATTCGGATACAATGCAGCGACTATTTGAGCCATATGAACAGGGTGAGCTCAGCAAGGCAATGGTAGAAGGGGGCTTTGGGTTAGGTCTTAGCATTAGTAAGCGTCTTGTGGAATTGCATGGAGGTATATTACAGGTAGAATCTATGATAGGGGTGGGATCAACGTTCCGATTTACTTTACCACTATCTACTGTAATGGATCGATTAGTGGACAGTAAACAGCCAGTAAGCAGTCCATATGAGGAAGTGGCAGCAGCTAAGCAACTAAAATACCAACCCGAGCAAGCTGTTATAGATGGGAAGCGTGCTCGAATATTGGTAGTAGATGATGAATCGATTAATCTACGAGTGGTTGAAACGATTCTGCCAAGTGAGTTGTATGAGGTGGTAACTGTGACAAGTGGTATGGCAGCACTAGACATGTTACATACACATACTTGGGATTTGATTATTTCAGATGTCATGATGCCTAAAATGTCAGGATATGAGCTGATACGGGTAATTCGTCAGCGTTTTTCCATGATTGAGCTTCCTGTGTTACTGTTGACAGCTCGTAATCAGCCAATGGATATGGACAATGGTTTTTTAGCAGGTGCTAACGATTATGTGACAAAGCCTGTCAATAGCTTGGAGCTAAGAGCAAGAGTAGAGGCACTGACAAACATGAAAACAGCAGTACAGGAGCGACTGCAAATGGAGGCAGCATGGCTTCAGGCGCAAATAGAGCCCCACTTTTTATTTAATGCCTTAAATGCGATTGTGACCTTTAGTGAAATAGGAGATGAGCGTGCTAGTAAATTACTAGAAGCGTTAAGTGACTTTTTAAGAGAATCCTACAAATTCCAAAATACGAAGGACCTTGTACCACTGGAGGATGAGCTACATTTAGTCCATTCCTATATGTACATTCAGCAAGAACGTTTTGGTGAACGTATCACCTTTCAGTGTCATGTTGAAGTAGCCACAGATGTACGCATCCCATCCTTAACCATTCAACCTTTAATCGAAAATGCCCTCACACATGGTATTTTGAAGCGTAGAGAGGGAGGGACGATTTATTTACATATTGTCAATGTTGGTGGAAATATTGAAATTACGGTGACAGATGATGGTGTTGGTATGGAGGAGGAGCATGCGGCACAGTTGCTGGAGCTACAAACTAGCCATGCGAAAGGAATTGGCTTATTAAATACTAATCTACGTCTAAAACGACTATATGGTCAAGGTTTGCATATAAAGAGTAAGCCGAATCAGGGCACATCCATTTCCTTTATTGTGATGCGAAAAAAATAAAGTGAACCTTCAATCGGTGGGGGTCTTACAGCCTGTTAATATAGGATAAAAGTGACTACAGCAAGAGACAGTCTATCTCAGACCGTCTCTTGTTGCCATTTTAGGCAGGGGTTGCCTTGGTCAATAATAATTTGAGACCAAAGCCATCTCTGTTAGCTGCTCCATGTAATCTTGGACAACAGGTGCTAACAGCCATTCGCGTACAATATAGGAGATAAACCACATAATTGATAGCAATGCATTAATCGTAAATGTGTATTACAGACGGGGGATAGTGTGAAAATTCCAGCGTATGCTGAGCATCAATGGAGCAACCGTACAGTACATGAGGTGAGTATTTTATTTTCCGTCACACCACCGTCTTTTTAGCTCAGCAATGCATGTTTTCTTATCTTCCTCAAATAATAAAGTATCGACTATTTAAAATAGAGGAAGTGAAGCATTGAAAAAGTGGCTGCTTTTGCTGTTATTTGCCTGTTTGTGTACCTCTGCTGTCTTTTATGTGAAGGCGAGCACATTGGAAAATAAAGGACGAAAATATTATGAGGAAGCAGGACAAATTGTATGGGAAATTGATACAAAGGAAAAAATGATTGCGTTGACCTTTGATGATGGACCACATCGCCAATATACGGCTGACATTCTAAATGTGCTAGCGAAATATCAGGCAAAGGCTACCTTCTTTATTGTTGGGGCAAATGCAGAAAAAAATCCTGAGCTTATTTTGAGAATGTATGAGGAAGGACATGAATTGGCAAACCATACCTTTACCCATCCGTTAAAAAAGACGAATGTTCCTGCGTTATTGCAAGAAATTGAACAAACCAATGCTGTTATTTATAGTATTACCGGATTTAAGCCACATTTATTCCGACCAGTGGAGGGGCAGTATACGGATGCCATGATTGAAGGAATTACAAAAGCAGGCTATAAGGTTGTGATGTGGTCATGGCATTTAGATACGATGGATTGGAAAAGCCCTGGTACAAATCGGATTGTACGTACTGTGTTAAAAGGAGCTAAACAAGGCAATATCGTGCTTTTTCACGATGGGGGTGGCAATCGACAGCAAACAGTCAAGGCATTAGCCCATATTTTGCCTGAGCTAGAGAAGCAAGGTTATCGTTTTGTGACCGTTTCAGAATTAGTAGAGGCACAAGAGAAATAGCTTGTGTCTTTTTTCATGAATACATTGAATACCTCTTTCATGATGTGCTAGTACACAAAGAGAATGACTGTCAAAGCATATGTATAGTAGTAATGCCTTATCTACTCTCGGAAATTTCTAGCAATAAAGATAGGAGATAGGGCATATCATCTATTATACATGTAAAGGAGGGAATTCATTGATTACCATTCGCCAAAAATTAGTAGCCGCTTCAAAAGCTGTGATGATAACAAACGGTCAACATAATAAAAAGAAATATATTGTTGTGCATGAGACAGATAATACGAATATTGGGGCGGATGCCGATGCACATGCACGCTTGCAGTGGAATGGCAATAGTAGACAGGCAAGCTGGCATTGGCAGGTAGACGATCAAGAAGCAGTGCAATCCTTTGAGCATTTTTGGGAGTGCTGGGGAGCAGGGACATATCAAGGCAATACAGAAGGCATACAAATCGAAATTTGTGTCAATCAAGATGGAAATTATCAAAAAGCTGTACAAAATGCGGCCCAATTAATTGCTAAAATTATGAAAGAAGAAAATATTTCCATCGACCATGTTGTCCAGCATCATTTTTTTAGTGGTAAAAATTGTCCACGCAATTTAAGAGCAGGGAAAGTGAAATGGTCACAGTTTCTTGATATGATTCGGCAGGCGCATGATGTGCCAAAAACACCAATTGGCACGAATAAATATCGTATTTTAACAGGCACTTATAGCACAAAGCAAGCCGTAGATAGTGCAGCACAACTGATGAAAATAAGATTTGGGTGGCTTGTCTATATTGAACAAGATGGTGCATATTACCGTATTAAAACAGGCACGTTTACAGGTCTTTCTGCTGTCAAGCAAGCTGAAACAAAAATAAAAACAGCCAAACTAGCACAGCTTACCTATATTTTAGACGTTTAAGTGGAACCGTCTATCTTTAGAAGACGTTAGAAGAATAGGAGCCAAGAAAAAGTGTGCCATTCAATGATTTTGGCAGACTTTTTCTTTTCGTCTTCATGATAACCTGTTAAGATAGTAATGATGTGGTCAATCGCAAAATGGTGCGTATATGACACAAAAGATGACCTGATTGAAGAACCTTTCAACAAGCAGTCAATCGAAAATAAGCAGTTAGTGTATATGAGAGTGGTGACAATCAAGATGGACGAACAGAAAAAAGATGAAATGGAGCAACAAGAACAAGCAAAAGCAGATGTCAAATTGGCTGGACGCTTTATACAGATGAAACCGTTTAAATTTATTATGCTGATGTTTTTAACCATTCTTATTACAGCAGCTTTAACAATTTTTGCGTTAACATTTGGTGAGGAAAAAATCGTAGAGGTGAAAATACCTGTTGAACGGTCTGAGTTTACGAAGTTATATGATGCCTTTGATTTATTGAAAAAAGAATATTATCAGGATATTGACGATGAACAAGTAATTAACGGAGCAATCAATGGCATGTTCGATGCATTAGGCGATCCGTATTCTGATTATATGGCGAAGGAGGAGGCTGAACAGTTCAATTCAAGCCTGTCTTCGAGCTTCCAAGGAATTGGTGCAGAAGTGCAAGAGCGTAATGGTTTCATTACTGTTGTATCGCCAATTAAAAATTCCCCAGCTGAAAAAGCAGGGATATTACCACAGGATATTATTTTAACAGTGGATGGAAAAAGCATTCAAGGTTTCAGTGCTACAGAAGCAGTTGCCTTAATTCGTGGTGAAAAAGGTACCGCAGTTAAATTAACGATTAAACGTGACGGTCATACTGAACCGATTACGCTGACGATTATTCGTGATGATATTCCAGTGGAAACGGTGTATGGTCATATGCTAGAGGGCAATATTGCACATATTCAAATTACATCGTTCAGTGAGAATACAGCAGAAGAATTCACAAAAATGATGTCAACATACGAAGAACAAGGCATGAAAGGGATTATTTTGGATTTACGCCAAGACCCAGGTGGCTACTTGAAGGCGGCGGAAGGCATTGCTGATTTATTCGTACCAGAGGGCAAGCCGATTGTACAAGTACAAAATAAAGATGGGGAGCCACAAGTAGTCAATGCGACAAGTGGTAAAAAATATCAATTACCAATTACTGTACTGGTCGATGGTGGTAGTGCTTCAGCCTCTGAAATTTTAGCGGCAGCACTAAAAGAGTCAGTAGGTGCTAAAATCGTTGGTGAGACGTCATTTGGTAAAGGAACTGTGCAAAATGTAGCATCATTAAAAGACGGTTCTAACTTGAAATTCACAATGGCAAAATGGTTAACACCAAATGGCAACTGGATTCATGAAAAAGGAATTGCACCAGATGTGAAAGTAGCGTATCCAAGCTATGCGTCATTGCCATACTTGAATCCTTCTTTAGAAATGAAGGAAGGTATGCAGTCTGACTCCATTAAAGCGGCTGAGCAAATGCTAGAGGCATTGGGCTATGAGCCAGGTAAAGCAGATGGACAATTTGATAACTATACAACACGTGCTGTGAAAAAACTACAAGAAGAAAAGAAATTAGAAGAAACAGGTGTGCTAACAGGAGATACAACCTATGCTTTAATGGATGCTTTACGTGTGAAAATTAAACAAGATGATCCACAGCTAGGCAAAGCAAAAGAGCTAGTAACAGCAAGTATAACTGAACAAACAGAAGATACAAACAATTAAAGCAAGGAGCTGTCGTCACCATTTGGTGTGTGCGACAGCTTTTTAGCTTGAAGTGGAGGGTATAAGGATGAAAGATGTGTATTTATTGAGTGGTTTTTTAGGTAGTGGTAAAACATCTATGCTGACAGATCTCATTCGTCAGCTTAAAGAAAAGGGATTAAAGCCAGCCGTTATTATGAATGAGCTAGGGAAGCTTCCCTTTGATTCACAAGCTGTTGAGAAGGATATCCCATTAAAGGAAATGCTAGAGGGCTGTATTTGCTGTTCGGGAGCAGAAAAAACAGAGGCACAAATTCAGTCTTTATTAGCCGATTATGATTTTGATGTGTTGGTGATTGAAACGACAGGAGCGGCTCATCCTGTAGAAGCACTTGATGCAGTATATTCTCCATTATTTGCAGATCAACTACATGTGAAAGGGATTGTGACGGTAGCAGATGCAAAACTGTGGTTAGACCGAGCGACATTGACACCACAAGTGCGTACATTGTTTATGGAACAAATTCGCCATGCGCATTTATTGCTGGCTAATAAAATGGATTTATTAACAGCAGCGGAGCAAGCACAGGTTGTCTATGAATTACAAGGGTTCAATCCACATGCCATGATTATTCAAACGACGAATGGGCGTGTACCCTTATCATTGCTTGAACGTTTAACGGCAACAGTCGGACGTACACAAGAGGTTGTGAAAACGCCCATTGCTTCGATGCAGCTAGGTTCTCGATTAATCGTTTTTCAAGATGTATCCTTTACACAGGAACAATTTGAAGAATGGATACGGGCCCTTCCAGATACAGTCTATCGTATGAAAGGCTATGTACCAATTGAGGGAATTCGTAATCCAATGCTTTTCCAATATGCATATGGCATGGTGCAATGGCTACCTGAATATGTGAAAATGCCTGCCCAGCTAGTGGTGATTGGTGAAAATATACAAGCATTGTCTATCATCGGCGAATCCTAGTTTGCTAGACTGTCAACCCCATTTCAAATGTAAGTGTTGCACAAATTAACGAATATTACTAAAAAATAAGGCATGAAAACCTTGATATTACGCTCTTTTTATAGAAGTATGGTTTGATTGGTAGATGTTGCTAAAAAAAGTGTGCAAATCATCATTTACGATTGGTGACAGAAAAGGAGGAATTGCAAACATGAAAAAAACACTTACTGCAATTTGTGCAACATTTCTTTTAGCAGCTCCCGTTCAACTGGCTTCTGCTGCATCAAATACAACAGAGGGGAACCAAGTAAAGCAAACAACAAACTGTCAAGTTTACCAATATAAATGGTCTAATCATAAATGGCAGATCGTTGTACCATCTACTCCACCAAAAGGAGAGAATGTGACACAACCAAAGCCAACGACACCTTCAACAGAAACACCAAAGGATAATACAACGACAGCACCAAAACCATCAACATCATCTGATGTGAATGCTTTTGAGCAAGAGGTTGTGAAGTTAACGAATGCAGAGCGTACAAAAGCGGGCTTAGCGCCATTCCAAACGGATGATAAACTAATGGCAGCTGCACGTGAAAAATCACTAGATATGCAAAGCAAAAACTATTTTTCACATACAAGCCCAACATTCGGTTCACCGTTTGACCGTATGAAAGCGTTAGGTATTTCGTATAAGAGTGCAGGGGAAAATATCGCGCAGGGGCAACGCACACCACAAGAAGTTGTCCAAGCATGGATGGATTCACCAGGCCACCGTGCCAATATTTTAAATGCGAAATTTACGCATATTGGTGTCGGTTATGTGAAAACAGGTAACTACTGGACACAACAATTTATTCAGAAATAATGAATGTGCAGAAGCTGATGGAAAGGAATCAAATACCTTTCCATCAGCTTTTTGGTTTTATCTAATTGGATGCATTCGTATATTTCATCTTTCCACACGTATCTTTAGTGATACATAATATGGTTTATGCCATTTATTTTGAGCAAATAAAAGGCTTGAAATAGGGATTCAACCACCAGTTGATTGTTTATTTTGGTCAAAAACGATACGCTAATTGTGAAAGGGGAGATGGGTATGCTATTAGCGAATATGTTAAAAATTCATCGAAAAAGAATGGGCTACACACAGGAGCAGGTGGCACAGAAATTACATGTGACAACACAAGCCGTTTCAAAATGGGAGAAAGGTTTATCTGTGCCATCTATAGATAATCTTGTATCTTTATCAGATTTATATGGTATATCACTAGATGAACTCGTGCAAGGTAGCCCTTTTTTCAAAAAGCCTTATATCGTAGGGCAAAAATATAGTGTTAAAAAGGGAATATGGTTTCTATTTGTCTGGCTCATTATCAGTCTATTTCTTACAGGTTTTGGCTATCAACCAATAGGACTCTTGTTGTTTGTCTTTCTTATAGGCTGTATACTGATTTTTCCTGTTTTGTTTAACGATTATTGGGTTATTGAACAAGATGGCTTAGGGATACAGACCTATTCGAATACGACGACTAAAAAAATAGTGGAATTACTAACCTATCGCACAGAGAAAAAAATTAATTATACAGATATCGCTGCGGTGGAAATCATATATCAAGCGAAGCAAAGAATATCTCCATTTGATATTAGCTTTGATCCTTTTGATTTGAAGGTGATTCTTCATAATGGCGATAATATGTATCTTGAGCTACATCATTCACCAAAGATGTTTTTACCGCAATTTAGTGTCTTTTTGCAAAGACAGCATATTCAAGTAATCATGACCAAATTGTGCAACGATTAATGGAGGAACAAGATATTTATACACATTTTCATCAGCAGAGAGCAACTAAATGTGAAAAATGCTCATAATAAGCAAAAGCATCTACGCTAAAAAAGTAGATGCTTTTGCTTATTTATACACGCTGTGTCAATTGTTTTTGCACAAGCAGTAAGCGTATTAATAACGTAACTGCACCTGCTGTTAATCCTGCAACAAGGCCAAGCCAGTAACCAAATGGACCAAAGTCTGTATATGTAGCAATGGTGTAGCCTACAGGTAGACCAATCACCCAATAGGAAATAATAGCCATGATAAAGGTAATCATCACATCTTTATAGCCACGTAGTGCACCTTGGACAGGGGCTTGAATGGCATCTGATAATTGGAAAATCGCTGCATACACTAAAAATTGGACTGCAAAGGATAATACTTTACCATCTGTTGTATACATACTAGCAATTGGTTCACGGAAGACAAATAAAATACAGGCGGATACGAAGCTAAAGACAATTGCTGTCCCCACACATAAATAACTGTACAATTTCGCATCATGGTGGCGACCAGCTCCAATTTCAAAGCCGACTAAAATGGTTACACCCATTGCAATACTAAGAGGAACCATGTATAACAAGGAAGTGAAATTTAAAGCGATTTGATGAGCTGCAATAACCTCAGTGCTAAAGCGGCTCATCATCATCGTCACTGCCGCAAAAATGCTTGTTTCTGCAAATAAAGAAATCCCAATGGGTACACCAATCATGAGAATTTCCTTCCAGCGTAGCCATTCAAGTCTCGGCCAATCATGGAATAAGCGGAAACGATTAAATGGCGTATGCTTGGCAATAATCCAGATCGTTACGAAAAGAATCATCCAATAGGTAATTGCTGTTGCGACACCTGCACCAATACCACCTAGCTCTGGTGCACCCCATTTTCCAAAAATGAAGAGATAATTCAAAACGATATTAATGGGTGCTGTGAGTAGGGTAATCATCATTGTGACACGTGTTTTACCAAGTGCATCGATAAAGCAGCGTAGTACGAAAAATAAAAAGAACGGTATCAGACCAGCACACATGGCGTAAATATAAAATTTAGCGATATGATGCACGGCAGGCTCTAAGTTCATATGACTTAAAATCCAGTCAATACTTGAAAAAAGTCCGATAAAAATGATGCTCGCTAATAACAGGGCAACATAAATACCTTGTTGTACTGCTTTTTTGGCATCGTGCTTCTTTTTAGCACCGACAAGCTGTGAAACAATGGGCGGAATAGCTAATAAAATACCAGACAAGCCTGTATAAATCGGCATCCAAATGGAGGAGCCAATCGAGACACCCGCTAAATCTGCAGTACCGTAGCGACTGGACATTAAAATATCAAAAAATGAAATAAGATACATTGCTACTTGCGTCACTAAAATAGGAACAATCATTTTTAAAAGTAGTGCATATTTTGCTTTTAGTGTTGTTGTTTGGTGCATGAGGCGTACATCCTTTACTAGAATAATATCTTGGTTCAGTGGATGTCATTTGTTGTATCTGTCGCTAGCGCTTTCGATATAGAAAACGCAACCTAGTGTCAGATATAGACGGTTGGACATCCGTTGGAGCAGAATTGATTCAGTATAGCATACACACAATGGATTTTGGTATATATCATCTATCGTTTTTGAAATGCATATAGTAAAATAAAAGACTAGAGAGAACATGAAGATCGTTTTGAATAGGAGAATTAATGTGAAAGAACAAACAATTATGTTAACAGGTGGGGGCACAGCGGGGCATGTATCGCTGAATCAAGCGATTATCCCATCTTTACAGCAACTTGGTTATGCTGTTCATTATATTGGCTCAGAGCAGGGCATTGAAAAAGAATTAATTGGCGATGCCTTTCCGAATGTGCCTTTTTACGGCATTGCAAGTGGCAAATTACGCCGTTACTTTTCTATGAAAAACTTTACCGATCCGTTTAAAGTCGTGGCAGGTATGATGCAAGCTTTACGCATTATCAAAAAAGTAAAGCCTCAAGTTATTTTTTCAAAAGGTGGCTTTGTTTCAGTTCCTGTGGTGATGGCGGCGAAATTAGCGGGTGTTCCTGTGGTTGTCCATGAATCAGATGTGACACCAGGCTTAGCGAATAAAATTGCCTTACCATTTGCTTCTCATATTTTTACAATTTTTGAGGAAACATTAAAGCATGTACCACAAGATAAGGCAACATGTACAGGCTCAATTATTCGTCCAGCGCTCTTTACAGGTAATCGGACAAAAGGGCTGACATTGTGCGGATTTACAGGCGAAAAACCTGTACTGCTTGTCATGGGAGGAAGCTTAGGGTCAGTTGTTGTCAATGACGCCCTTCGTCAAAATTTACCTGAGCTATTAAAGCGTTTTTCGATTATTCATTTATGTGGTAAAGGCAATCTTGACCAAACATTGGTGGATACAGTAGGCTATAAGCAATTTGAATATGTGACAACGGAATTACCTAATTTATTGCATGCTGCTGATTTTGTTGTATCACGTGCAGGTTCAAACTCTATTTTTGAATTTTTAGCCTTACATAAGCCGATGTTACTGATTCCATTGTCTGCGCAAAAAAGCCGCGGTGACCAAATTTTAAACGCAAAACTTTTTCAAAAACAAGGCTTTGCGGATGTTTTGATAGAGGAAGAGCTGACAAAAGACTCCTTTATGCAAGCGATAGAGTCATTAGTAGGGCGACAATCACAAATGATATTGACGATGGAGCAAACACAGCGTCCTAAAACACCAGATGAAATGGTGCAGTTAATTTTGCAATACAAAAAATAAGCCATTACGTTCCAGCATAATGGCGTCTATATTTTTTATAAGCTTGCAAAAAATTGTTGCTGCTGCTATGTTTTACTCAAGCTTTCGCAAAAAAATGGCTGAATCAAGATAAAAAGCGATGTTTGACTGTTTATGACAGCCAACATCGCTTTTTGCTTTACATTGCTTGTTCTTCTTCCTCTACCTGCTCGTGGGCAGTTGTTAAATAAAATAAATCTTTTGGAATTTTATATAAGTTATACTGTGCTTCACCACTGTTAACTTGTGCTAATAATGTTGGATGACTATCATTCGCTTCCAGTACATACGGTAATTTTAAAGCAGCACGCTGTGATCGTACGTTGTTTACACGAATACGTAAGAAAACCGTATGGAATTGATAGTCAAAAAATAATTCATTTAAAAATAATAACTTTGCTTTTTGATTATATCCTTTCCCTTGATAGGGAAGTCCGATCCACGTACCTAAAAATCCAGCACCATCTTCTACGTCATGAATGCTGATTGTACCGATTGGCTGTCCCCATTCATCTGTAATTGTGCGAGAAATCGTTAGGCCTTGTGCCTCTTCTTCAATAAGCTGTTTTGTCATAAACCAATATTCATCAGCTGATGTCGCTTTTTGGCGGACAAATGGAAAAACAGCAGGGTGTGATAATAGTTCATAAAGCTCAGTACATTCATGTAGGTCTCGATGTTTAAGCATGCGAAACGCCTCCTTTGCAAGGGTAGTTAAAACAATTCCATTCAAACAATCCATCAACTAAAATTCGTGCAGGAATTCAAACCCAAAGAACTAGACGTTACAACTATGAAAACCATAATCTTCCGTTGTCTTACTGATTTTGACCGTACCGAAAAAAGGCTAGTTTTACTAATATAATATAACAGTGACAAGTCATTCTGCAATTATTTTATTCGCATTTTGATAAGTATTTTTAAGGTGTACTAGTACAAAAATTTCTATAGGGCATTATCATGTATACTATGTCAACTTCTGCATGAAAATGCCGATAACATATACGGCATTATGAGGGGATCACTTCCTGATTTTGATAACGATAAATGACGTTATATTATGGTATACTAATATTACTAGAAGCCTTTAGTTACATAGGTCAACAGTCATAAAATAACAATTGACACAGCATTCAATTTTAAATATAGAAGAAAACTAATTAGGCAATTGTAGCTAAATAAAATAGAGGGGGAATAGCATGGAGAATTTTTTAAGCGAGCATGTGTTTAATGAATTATTTATGGGCAAAGATTTTGCTTTCTTAATGAAAAAGATAGGAAATGACTATCAATATATTCGCTTAAATCAAGCAGCTCAAACTTTGTTAACAAATGAAGCTGTAGGTAAAATGCTTTCTACCGTGACGTCAGAACGTACCTTTACCTTAGTTCGAGCAAATTATGATTTGGCTATCGCCACACAACAACAGGTTGATTATATGGATTATGTTTTCATACAATCTGAACAGCGGAAATATGAAACAACAGTCCGCCCGTTACGCCATCAAGAGGAAGATTATATTTTAGCCATTACGAAGGAAATTCGTTATGAGCGAAAGATTGAAGATAAATTTTTATTTATGCGTTCCGTATTTGACCGCTCGTTTATTTCTACAGCCATTTTATCCCAAGAAGGCACGATTTATGAAGTGAATGCCCGTTTTGTAGAAGATTTTGGCTTACATGCTGAGGATGTGAAATCACAGCCTTTTAGCAAGTTGCCCATTATTACGGAGCAAGAGGCAGCTAAAATGGACACATATATACAAAACGTAGTCGCTGGCAAAGTGATTGGTCAGAAAATTATTCGACTTCGCACACTTGACCAGCAAGAACGTGTATATTTGATTTCATTTTCCTCATTTACCTATGATGCAGACTCTTTAGCCATTTTTCTTGTGATGCAAGACTTAACGATGTTTACTGAACAAGAAGTGGAGTTGCGTTCAAAAACACATCATTTAGAAGTATTTAAAGCCGCATTGAACTTTGCAACAGCGATTGCGATTTTAGATGTAGATGGCAATATTGAAGAAATTAATGAATTGTTTTTGAATGCATTAGGCTACACGGCAGATGAAATCATTGGACAGCCCTATCATCTTATTGACCCTCGCACTTCAGAACAAAGTGTGACAACGATGATTGCTAGCATTAAAGACGGTAAGGTTTGGCGTGGTGAACTATGTTTCCGCACAAAATATCTTGTAGATTACTGGGTAGAAGCAGTTATTATTCCATTGAAGGATGAACAAGGGCAAATTACGCAATACTTATCCATTAATTATGATATTACGGACAAGAAAAGAATGTTCATTGAATTGAAAAATACGGAGCGTACATTCCGACTCATTACAGAAAATACAAATGATTTAATTGTGATTACGGATGAAGACGGTATTATTATGTATGCATCGCCGTCGTATCAGCTTTATTTAGGTTACCGAAATGTTGAATTACAAGGACATTTTTACAGTAATATTTTGGCGGACGAAAGCAAAGCTGTATGGCAAGCATTTTTAACAGATTATAAGGATCAACATGATACACAGTTGGAGTTATTGTTAAAAGCAAAGGACGGCTCAACACGATGGTCAGAAGGCAATATAACGATTGTGAATGATCCAAAGCGTGAGAAAGTGTCACAAATTATGATGCTATCGAGAGAAATTACACATCGTAAGGAATGGGAAAACGATTTACTTTACCTTGCTTATCATGACACACTGACACAGCTACCTAATCGTCGTTATTTAGCAAAGGAATTTCCTGTGATTTTAGATAAAATGACGAGCAATCAGCATTCTTTAGCATTATTTTTCATTGATGGCGACGATTTTAAAGATGTCAATGATAATTATGGACATGATATGGGGGATGAATTCATCCGTAAGTTTGGGCAAGTATTAATTACATCCATACGTAGTCATGATTTAGTGATTCGTATCGGTGGCGATGAATTTGTCGTGGTCTTAACTGGTTTAGCAGGGGACCAAGAGAAACGGCATGTACAAACGATGCATATTATCGAGCGAATCCGTGAAGGATTACGACGTGGCTGGACAATCGAAGGTCATGATTTTGCACCGACTGCTTCAATGGGCATTGCTTATTATCCTGAACATGGTCATACATTGGACCAATTATTAGAGCGAGCAGACCAAGCTTTGTATAAAGCAAAGGAGCAGGGGAAAGATCATTTATGTATAGCTGAATAATCATACGATTGGTCTGTAGGACATGTGCACCATTACTTGTCCGACAGGCTTTTTCTTTGATACTATAACAATGAAATATGAAGATAGAAGGTGAGTACATGCCAAAAAAAATACTGTTGGTGGAAGATGAAAAACATATTGCCCGATTTGTTGAGCTTGAATTACAGCATGAGGGCTACGATATTCGTGTGGCAGCAGATGGACGTGAAGGCTTGGCACTAGCTGCTTCAGAAACGTTTGATGTCCTATTATTGGACGTCATGCTACCTAGTATCAATGGCATCGAAATCTGTCGTCGTGTTCGCACACAATCTGATGTACCGATTTTATTGCTAACAGCGAGAGATGCAGTGATGGACCGTGTAGCAGGTTTAGATGCAGGAGCAGACGATTATTTAGTGAAACCGTTCGCTATTGAGGAACTGCTTGCCCGTATTCGCACGATTTTACGCCGTGTCACGCCAACTGAAACAACAGGTGAAGCACTGACCTGTCGGGACATTGTGATGGATGTAGCAGCCTATGAGGTGGAAATAAAGGGGAGCAAGCTAGAGTTAACGAAAACGGAATTTGATTTATTAAAATTATTAATCGAGCGCAAAAATAAGGTTTGTACCCGAGAGCTTATTTTGACAACGGTATGGGGCTATGATACGGATGTTGAAACAAATGTAGTCGATGTGTATATTCGCCATTTACGTACGAAGCTACCAGGTGGGATGAATACTTATATTGAAACCGTTCGAGGAGTTGGGTATGTGATGCGAGAATGAAAAAACTACAAGAATGGATGCGTCATCAATCATTACAGCGTAAATGGATGATTACATCAAGTGCAGTCATCTTTTTTAGCTATGCCATTATTTGTTTTGTCGTTTATTTAGCACTTCATACATGGCTATTGAACGATGAGGAAAGCAAAGTAAAGCGCACAAGTGATGATGTCGCCGCTTTTTTAGCTTCCCAAGGACCCAATATTACGATTGAGCAAATTCAGCAAAATACAGGACTGCTAAATGCCATTGTGGATCGTGAGCAAACGGTGAGCTTGTTGACGATAAAAGGTGTGCCCGTGTTACGCATTAATGATACTGCACCAGTCGCTCCTTTAACATTGACAGAGGAAATACTAGAAACGACGCTTGATCAAACCGATGTGTATGTCATCAATGAGCCAATTCAGCTTGGCTTTTTTCAAGGCTATATTCAAGTCATTCATCCATTGTCTAAATTCCAGTCTTTGATGAAATATGTGTTAACAGCTATGCTAATTGCTGGGCTTGGCGCATTGGTACTATCAGGCTCTATTGGTTATTATTTAGCAAGTTATTTGATGCGTCCATTACAAGCATTACGTACATCGATGAAAACGGTGACAGATACAGGCTTTAATGAGCCGATTCAGCTAGCACATACATCTCATGATGAAATTGGCGATTTATTAAAGATGTATAATCATATGATGAATGAGCTACAAATTTCGTTTACTCAGCAGCAGCAATTTGTTACAGATGCTTCTCATGAGCTACGTACACCGATTCAAGTAATTGAAGGGCATTTGTCGTTATTGAAAAGATGGGGCAAAAATGATCCAGCTATTTTAGAGGAATCGATTGATACATCACTGTCTGAAATTGTGCGAATGCGTAAAATGATTGAGGAGTTATTGGAGTTGGCACGACGTGAGGAGAAGGATGATAGTAGTGAAGCGGATGCAATAACCGTTATAGAAGCGGTCATAGAGGATATGCAGCAATTGTATCCCACTGCCAAGATACAATGGACGCAGAAAGAGGAAGTAGGTCGATTATTTATTACTGAAAATGCACTTGGTCAAATTGTGCGAAATTTAGTGGAAAATGCGATTCGTTATTGTGAAAATACACCACAGATTGAACTAGATTTATCGAAGATAGGGCAAGAGGCTGTGTTGAAAGTTGCTGATAATGGTATTGGTATGATTGCTGAACAAATACCCCATATTTTTGATCGCTTTTATCGTGTGGATAAGGCAAGGAATCGTCAACAAGGTGGAACAGGTTTAGGATTAAGTATTACGAAAATGTTACTAGAAAAATATAATGGTTCCATTACTGTACAAAGTGAACCAACAATGGGCAGTATTTTTTCCGTGCATATTCCATTAAAAAATAGCGATGAAATATAAAATGTATTTTTTGTCATTTACTAGATAAAAAGTGCGATTTTGATCAAAAAAAACATGCTAAAAATAGATAGTTTCCAGCATTATTTCCGCCTTTACGAAAAAAATTGCTGAATTTGCTAAAAAGAGTTGTATTTTTTGTGAAGCGTAGTAAGATTGAAATGGAAAAAATGTTCTTGCCGTGATGGAATGAGTGTATGAACCATCCTTTAAAAGAGCGGTAAAATATTATATAATAAATTGTAATTTACAATGGAACTGCCGACAGGCAAAATTTGGAGGTCATTTTTCATGTCGAACAACGTTACACCTGTAAGTTCCCCATGGTCAGCTTTTGCGGGTCCTAACTTAGGATATGTGATGGAGCAGTATGACTTGTTCTTACAGTCTCCTGAAGAAGTAGAGCCAGAGCTTGCATTATTATTTCAACAATTTGGCGCACCAGTAGTGGTAGAAGGGGAAGTAGCGGTAGCAGCTAGTCCCGCAGCGGCTCCAACTGGTGATTTACAAAAAACATTAGCCGCAATCCATTTAGCAGATGCGATTCGTCGTCATGGGCATTTAGCTGCTGATATTTATCCATTAAATAATCGTGCGCGTAACACAAAGCAAATTGAAGAAAGCGCATTCCATTTGAGTGCACAAGATTTAGCTGCGATACCAGCAACAGTATTCTTCAAAGATGTGCCAGCTAATGTGAAAAATGGCAAAGATGCAATCGATTATTTAAAAGCAGTTTATACAGACAAAGTCGCATTTGAATATCGACATGTTGTAGTTCCAGAAGAGCGTGATTGGATTCAATCTAAAATTGAATCAGGCTTTTTCAAACAAGCACAAGCACCTGAAAGTAAAAAAGCAATTTTAGATCGTTTATCACATGTAGAAAGCTTTGAAAAATTCATTCATAAAACATTTGTTGGTCAAAAACGTTTCTCAGGTGAAGGGTTAGATACACAAATTATCCTACTCGATGAAATTTTAAACACGGCAGAGGCAAACCGTGTAGAAAAAGTGCGCATTGGGATGGCACACCGTGGTCGTTTAAATGTATTAACACATATTTTACACAAACCGTATGACATGATGTTCTCTGATTTTGCACATGTAGCAAATCATTTATTTATGCCAGAAGATGGGCGACTTGAAATTACAAAAGGCTGGACAGGTGATGTGAAGTACCATATGGGTGCCAATTACACGCGTGAGTCAGGTATGAAAGTAAAACTTAGTTATAACCCATCACATTTAGAAGTGGCGAACCCTGTTGTTCTTGGT
The DNA here is from genome assembly GCF_026012395.1 of Lysinibacillus piscis. Taxonomy (GTDB): domain Bacteria; phylum Bacillota; class Bacilli; order Bacillales_A; family Planococcaceae; genus Lysinibacillus; species Lysinibacillus piscis. Next base: position 982,998 of record NZ_BRZA01000002.1, on the reverse strand, counting down.
GCGACACGTGCGACACAGGATGATACAACACAATCAGGGCCAGTACAGCACGATAGCTCAAAAGGTTTAGGCATCTTACTTCATGGTGATGCCGCATTCCCAGGACAGGGGATTGTGACAGAAGTGATGAACTTTGCCAAAACAGAAGGCTTTACAACAGGTGGTACAATTCACATTATTGCCAATAACATGATTGGTTTTACAACAGAATTGTATGATTCACGTTCAACTGTGTACTCATCTGACCCTGCAAAAGGCTATGAAATTCCTGTTGTACATGTGAATGCAGATAGTCCAGAAGCTGTTGTCCAAGTAGGACAATTTGCGGCAGAATACCGACAAAAATTTGGTAAAGATATTGTCATTGATTTAATTGGTTACCGCCGTCATGGTCATAATGAAACAGATGATCCAACAGTGACAAATCCTGAAACATATAAATTAGTGGCACAGCATGAAACAGTTCGTGCATTATATGGTGCACAATTAGTAACAGAGGGGCTTGTAACAGCAGAAGAAGTCGCGGCAGTGGATGTGGCAGCTTATGCAGAAATGCAGGCAGCTTACGATCATGTGAAGGAAATGCAGGCACAAGATGATCATCAACAACCAGAAATGCCTGAAGAGCTAAAAATCGAATTTCCACAAGTGAAAACGGCTGTAGCGATGGAGCGTTTAACTAAAATTAATGACGAATTATTAGTGTTTGAAGAAAACTTTGAACCTCAAAAAAAATTAGGTAAAATTTTAGAAAAACGCCGTGATGCCTTTACATCAGCAAAAATCGATTGGGGACATGCAGAAACATTAGCATATGCAACGATTATTCAAGATGGCACACCAATCCGTTTTACAGGTCAAGATGCACAACGTGGTACGTTCTCACAGCGTCACCTTGTGTTACATGATAAAAACAATAGTAAAGAATTTACACCATTACACCATATTTCAGATGCTAATGCCTCGTTTGTTGTGTATAACTCACCACTAACAGAAGCGGGTGTTGTTGGTTTTGAATATGGCTATAGCTTAGAGAAAAGCAATGCTCTAGTTGTGTGGGAAGCACAATTTGGTGATTTTGCGAATATGGCACAAGTGATGTTTGATAACTTTATTTCAGGTGCACGTGCAAAATGGGGACAAAAATCGGGGTTAGTGATGTTATTACCACACGGTTATGAGGGGCAAGGGCCTGAGCATTCATCAAGCCGTATGGAACGTTTCTTGCAAATGTCAGCAGAGAATAACTGGTTTGTAGTGAACTGTTCAAATGCAGGTAACTATTACCACTTATTACGCCGCCAAGCAGCATTACTAGGTACAGAAGGTGTTCGTCCACTTGTTGTCGTATCACCGAAGTATTTGCTACGCCATCCATTAGCAGCAGCAAGTGCAGAGCAATTAGCAACAGGCTCATTCCAAGAAGTGATTGAACAACCAGGCTTAGGTACAAATGTAGAAGCAGTGGAACGCATTGTTTTAGGAACAGGAAAAGTGATGATTGATTTAGCTGACCATGTTAAAAATGGTGAAGGTTTCGATCACTTACACATTATTCGTGTAGAACAGCTTTACCCATTCCCAAAAGCGCAAGTTGCGGCTATCATCGCTAAATATCCAAATGTTCAAGAAGTTGTATGGGTACAAGAAGAGCCGAAAAACCAAGGTTCATGGAATTATGCATTGGAGACATTGTATGAGCTTGCAGAAGGGAAAAAACTACGCTATGTAGGACGCCCAACAATGAGCTCTACGTCTGAGGGAGATGCAGATTCACATAAAGCCGCTCAAGCAGCATTGATTGAAGCAGCAGTTGCAGAGCCAGTAAAGGTTAAATAAGTTTTGAACTAATAAACTCGGGCTACTTGCCTTAGGTAGTAGCCCTTTGATGTGCAAATAAGCACGTAAATTAAAGGAGGAAATGAAAGTGGCTGACATTAAAGTCCCTGAATTAGCAGAATCGATTACAGAAGGTACAATTGCCCAGTGGGTTAAAAAAGTGGGCGATCGTGTGGAAAAAGGTGAATTCATCGTTGAATTAGAAACAGATAAAGTAAACGCTGAAATCATTTCAGAAGAAGCAGGGGTATTAACACAAATTTTAGCTGAAGAAGGCGATACAGTACTTGTAGGCCAAGTAATAGCAGTTGTTCAAGCAGGAGAAGGTGCAGCACCAGCACCAGTGGCTCCAGTTGAAGTAACACCTGCGCCAGCAGCACCACAAGCAGCTGCTTCTGCACCAGTTGCAACGTCTGTTGTCGAAGAATCGACAGGTGAACGTGTAATTGCTTCTCCAGCAGCACGTAAACTGGCACGTGAAAAAGGTATTGACCTTGCAGCCGTTTCACCAGTAGATCCACAAGGACGTGTACGTGTACAAGATGTATCTGCACATGGCACAGCACCAGTAGTAGCAGCGCCTGTTGTGACACCAGCGAATGGTCCAGTTGTGTTTGCACCTGCTTCAGAAACAGATCGTGTCACAATTGAGAAAATGTCTCGTCGTCGTCAAACAATTGCAAAACGTTTATTAGAAGTAAAACAATCAACAGCGATGTTAACAACATTTAATGAGATTGATATGACAAACGTGATGGCATTGCGTAAACGTAAACTAGAGCAATTTGTGAAAGATAATGATATTAAACTAGGTTTTATGTCATTCTTCACAAAAGCAGTAGTAGCAGCATTGAAAAAATATCCATATGTAAATGCACAAATTCAAGGTGATGAAATTCACTTAAATAACTTCTTCGATATCGGTATTGCTGTATCGACAGAAGAAGGTCTAGTTGTGCCTGTAGTTCGTGATGCAAATAGCAAAAACTTTGCAGAAATTGAGAAAAATATTGCAGAGCTAGCTGGTAAAGCGCGCGATAAAAAACTAGGTCTAAATGATATGGCAGGTGGCTCATTCACTATCACAAATGGTGGTGTGTTCGGTTCACTTATGTCTACACCAATCATGAATGGTACACAAGCAGGAATTTTAGGTATGCACTCGATCGTTCAACGCCCAGTAGCAATTAACGGTGAAGTAGAAATCCGCCCAATGATGTATGTGGCTCTGTCTTATGACCACCGAATTATTGATGGGAAAGATTCTGTTGGTTTCTTAAAAACGGTGAAAGAACTAATTGAGAACCCAGAAGATTTATTATTAAACTCTTAATAGATAAAGGCTCTCTTGCTTAGGCAAGGGAGCTTTTTCGTATTTTTGTGGTAAAGTGATAGATAGGCTCTTTAAAGCTGGTTGATGAAGGGGATAGGATATGCATAAAATTCGTGAAAAATTTATATTTTATAATAATTTGTATGCCGATTACTAAGCTAATGAATGTGACCATTTTACGTAGCCAGTATGACAGTATATTTTTATTCCCAGCGTTTATTTTATTTATTATTGTTACGGTTATATATATGAATAGCAAAATAGAACAGCCACAAAAATAAATCTTATGCGCCATTGTCAGAAAAATGCTAAAATACGCTTGACGGATGCAGAATAATTATAGTAGTATCTATGTATCAATTAAATATATAAACCTCACTTTAGACATGGGTGAGGTAGAGGCGCGATATTTATTAGTTTATTGTTGAGTTACAAGCAAGCGAAGACGCAATGAAGAAGGAACTATCGCCGAAGTGTAAAAGGAGCTCGTACTTTTATGCTGGGTCTGTATTGAATAAGTACAGAACTGTCCTAGTGAATATTTTTCCAATTTTACTAGGTTGTGCTATCTCGGAAACATGGGAATATAAGTGAGGATTTGGGCAACTGTCGATAAAAGTAAGACCTAGGTTCATAGCTTAGGTCTTTTTTGGTACAGTTGTCTTATTTTTTTGGAGGCAGCGAGTTATTTTCTCGACTGTCTATACTTTTAAAAAAAGAAATTACGTAAAAGGAGTGTTTGACATGAAAAAATTATGGATGGTCATCACATTGATGCTAGTACTAGTATTAGCGGCGTGTGGGACAGGGGACAAAAAAAGTGGATCAGAGGATATTGGCCGTGATGAAGAAACAAGCGGTGGTGAATTCCGTGTTGGGATGGAAGCAGGCTATGCACCATTTAACTGGACACAGCAAGACGATGCGAATGGTGCAGTGAAAATCGCAGATAATGCTGAATATGCAGGTGGCTATGATGTACAAATGGCGAAAAAAATCGCTGAAGGCCTAGGTAAAGAATTAGTCATTGTGAAAATGGAGTGGGACGGCTTAGTGCCAGCACTACAATCTAACAAAATTGATGCGATTGTGGCAGGTATGTCACCTACAGAGGAACGTAAGCAAACAATTGACTTTACCGAAAATTACTACACTTCCGATTTTGTTATGGTTATTAAAAAAGGTAGTAAGTACGAAGAAGCAAAATCAATCCAGGATTTTGCAGGTGCAAAAGTGACATCTCAATTGAACACATCGAATTACACAGTCATTGATCAAATTAAAGGGGTAGAGAAGCAAACAGCAATGGATAGCTTCCCAGCAATGCGTGTAGCATTAGAGGCGGGTAAAATCGATGGTTATGTAGCAGAACGTCCAGAAGGTATTTCAGCACAGCAAGCGAATGATAAGTTTACATTTGTGTCATTTGAAGAAGGTTTTGATACAGACATTTCGAATACATCGATTGCAGTAGGTATGCGTAAAGGTGATGCCGATTTAGATAAAATCAACGAAATTTTAAAAGGCATTTCTGAAGACGAGCGTCAAAAAATAATGGAAGAAGCAATTTCACAACAACCAGCAGCACAATAAGGCTTAGAACGGGCTGTGATATACAGCCCGTACTAGCTATTAAAAAGGCATAAATGTCCCGTGTAAGCTCCAGCTATTGAGGAGCAGCCCGAGACGGAATGGATTTTGCAGCGAGAAAAGAGGGACAACATGAGTCTTGAATGGATTATTTCAATTGTTCAAAACAACTGGCAAATGTTTTTACGTGGTGCCTATTATACATTACTGATTTCTGTTATTGGTACAATTATTGGTGCATTAATAGGGTTTTTCATCGGAATTATGCATACGATTAAAATTCGTAAAAAGGGTATCAAATTTTATAGTTTGAAGCTCGTTAATTTTATTTTGACATGCTATGTGGAATTTTTCCGTGGTACACCAATGATTGTACAAGCAATGGTTATGTATTACGGTTTAGATATAGCATTTGGTATTGATATGCATTTTATTACGGCTGGAATTTTAGTCGTATCCTTAAATACAGGAGCATATATGGCTGAAATTGTGCGCGGTGGTATTGTATCCATTGATAGAGGGCAATATGAGGCAGCATCAGCGATTGGTATGAATCATTTACAAATTATGCTGAATGTTGTGTTACCACAGGTGGCACGTAATGTTTTACCTGCAACAGGCAATCAATTAATTATGAACATTAAAGATACAGCTGTACTGAATGTTATTAGTGTAACAGAGCTATTCTTCCAAACAAAATCGATAGCAGGTAATAACTTCCGCTATTTTGAATCATTTTTTGTGGCGTGTGTACTCTATTTCATTATGACATTTACAGCATCAAGAATTTTACTATATGTTGAAAAACGTTTAGATGGGCCAGATGCCTATCAAAAACAATCGAAAGAAACGTTATAGGGGGACGAACAAATGACAGTCATTAAAATCGAGCATTTAAGTAAATCATTTGGGCGTAACCAAGTGTTAAAGGATGTTAATTTTCAAGTAGAAAAAGGCGAGGTTGTCTGTTTAATCGGCTCATCTGGCTCAGGAAAATCTACCTTACTACGCTGTATTAATTTGTTAGAAATACCGAGCGGTGGGCAAATTATTTACCAAGGTGAAAATATTTTAGATGAAAAGCATAATATTCAAGAATATCGTACACATTTAGGAATGGTGTTCCAGCAATTTAATTTATTTAATAATCATAATGTCCTAACGAATTGTACGGTTGGCCAAATTAAAGTATTGAAGCGTTCAAAGGCAGAAGCAGAAAAGATTGCCTTAAACTACTTACAAATTGTTGGCATGGATCAATATGTTCATGCGAAGCCCCGTCAGCTTTCAGGTGGTCAAAAACAACGTGTAGCGATTGCGCGTGCGTTGTCGATGAATCCTGATGTGATGTTATTCGATGAACCGACTTCTGCATTAGATCCAGAGATGGTAGGAGAAGTGTTAAAAGTCATGCGTCGATTGGCAGACGAGGGGAATACGATGCTCATTGTGACACATGAAATGGAGTTTGCTAAAGAAGTAGCAGACCGTGTCGTATTTATGGACAAAGGTGTGATTGTAGAAGAGGGACCGCCTGCGCAGGTACTTGTCAATCCAAAGCACGAACGTACCAAGGAATTTTTAAAACGAACATTAAAATAAGTGAGCATATAAAAAGCTCACTTATTTTCTCGAATTCCACTCAGCATATAATACGAAGCAAATCGCAAATGCTACAGCAATGATGAAAAACCATTGTGGTAGACCGCCAAAGCTCATAAATAGAACACCTCACAATGAATGATATTTGTCCAAATATGGCATGAAGCTTAGAACCATTACTGAACGGTGATAAAATACTTTTTTCTCCACAAAGACTTGAGAATAGTATAAAATAAATAGTAGACGATAGCGTAATGCTAGTAAAGAGAGGTAGAGAAACAATGTTACATTTAAAATGGAAAGATGCGCCTACAATTCGTACAGTGACATGTAAGCATACAAATGCATCTAAATATTTAGTATCCAACGTTTTAACAGTCGGCAAAGAATATGAAGTGAAAAATGAAACAGAGGAATTCGTATTCATTATCGACAATACAGGTCTTATCGGTGGCTATTATAAAGACTACTTCGCTTAAAACAAAAGGATGGTTCAGTATGATGACTGAATCATCCTTTTTTTAGTAACTGCTGTTTTTCCTGCTCTGTTCGTTGATGCAATGTCGCAACATCTTGAATAGCCGCTTGTAATTCAAGCTGTGTGGCTTTAAAAGTTGCAACCTGTTGCTGGAAGGCGGGGTTCGTTAAGCGCTCATTTGCTTGTGAGAGCCGTTCCTCTAGCTGTGTATAGTGATGATCCATTTGCATAGAGAGCATCATAGCTAATTGGCTTTTCCATAAAGGAATCAATGTAACAATCGAAAATTGAATTTTCTCTGCCAATGTTTGATTGGCTTGCTGAATCATGCGAATTTGTGGTGCACTTTGCAGGGCAACTTGCTGTGAAATTTGCAGGTCATAAATACGCTGATCTAAACGCTCCAATTGTGCTACAAAATCATTTAATTGCTGAACGGCTAAAGCTTGCTGTGCTGTTTGGGCGTGTGTAATTTTCGCAGGAAGCTCTGCTTCAATTACTTGGTGCTTCTTCATTTGTCCTGCTGCAATCGCTGTCGCTAATTCCTCAAAGAAAGCATGATTTTGTGTATACAACTCCTCTAGAAATTCAATATCTTGAAGCAGTTGCAGTTGAGCACGTTCTAATTGCACACCGATACGCTCTACTTGAATACTTATGCGTTCAAATTCCGTCAATGTTTGCTTGATAGTGGGAGCCGTTTTTGAGCCAAACCATTTTTGCATCAATGTTTGTTTTTTAGGCTCTAATACGGTTGGATCTACACGATCAAGTGTCTGCATTAGAGAGTCCAGCATTTGTCCAATTTTCGTGACGTCTTTTTGTTTGACTTGCGCAAGCATACGATCCGCAAATTGAGAAAGCCCTCGCTGTGTATGTTGTCCTAATGTTAAAATCGAGTCAAAACTATCCATTTGTAACTGACCTGCATACACTAAAGCTTGACTTTGCGCAAAAGGCGATAGCGTGTTATAGGTCGCCATCGCCTCTGTTTTATCTGCTGTTAAATACATTTGTACAAGTGGGGAAACACCTTGCAATGTTTGCAATTGCCATCCATAATCATTCGTCGTCATTTATCCTCGCCTCGCCATTCTAATTGCTCTCTACGTCTATTATTGGAACGATTCGCAAATTCAATTTCCATTTGTAGATGGTCGATATCGTCAGCAAGCGCATCCTTTAAATCACCTTTAATCGTGTCATTTAAGTCTGTCAATGTATCACGTGTTTTAGACAAGGTTAATTGAATTTCAGCATCTTTGACAGGTTGTTTAGAGAGTAAAGAATATTTTTCTGTTAGTTCCACTGCAGAGGGAAGGTGGGCATAAAAAAATGACTCTACTTGATAAAATTTACGTGGCTCTGTTTTCACGATTTTCATAATATTTTTGGAGACACGTGTAATTTCTAGTAATTGTTTAAAGGCAGAAATCGAACGCACACGTAAATAATTTTGATTTAATGTTTGAAGTTGCTTATTAGCGGTTGTAAGCAATGCACTAATATGTTGATATTCTTCTTTTGTAATACCTGTAAGTTGCATAAATTTGCGCCTTTGTCTATATTTTAGCAGCGTTGTGCTCGCTGTATAGGTCCCAGCAAATAATAAACTACCAAGGAAGAGTCCTGGGTTGGTCGCAATGGCTGTAATGGAAACAGTCGTCAATGATAGTAAAAAGCTCGCAGTATGTCTAGAAAAAAAATGTCCAACAGTGAGCATGATTCTTCCTCCTTGTCTCAGTGTATCTATAGTTGTATTACGAAATATTCGACAAAAAGTTTCACAAAGTCTTATATAAAGTTTACAGCGAATTGCTCTTTTTCTCAATGAAAATACTTGTCGGTATAATGGTGAATCATCAAGTGAGATAGGCACATGTCAATGTTGTCATAAAAAAGAGCCAAACATTAAACAATGTCTGACTCCATGCGTACATAGCCTTTAAGATCATCGTATATTTCCAATGTAAAGGAATTAGAATCCGCTTGTAAGCTTACACCTTTTTGTACAAAGTGAAGGAATTCATCAATTGCTTTTTGAGGGCCTTCGACTTCTACTTCAATTTGTTCTTGTTGATTCAGCTTGCAATAGCCCTTTAACCCTAATTCCATCGCTTTTTGTTTGATGAAAAAACGATAGCCTGTGCCATAGACATCTCCAAAAAATTTAATCAATGCTCGTTTATACACGTCATATCCTCCTTCGTTAATGTCCAGCTCGCTCATTTTCTAAATAGGCAATTAAATGATTGATATGGTAGAGAACTTGCTCAGACGCTTGCTCGATATCTTTTAAATGTATCTCAGCTTGTTGAATATTTCCAGCTTTATAGGCTTCAACAGCGAGTTTAGCTGATTGATGTACATGTGCATGATGAATGTCTAAATCACGATAGTCCTGCAAATGTCCAAAGCGTTTGATAGATCGTTCAGATGTATACCATTTACCAAGACGGCAATCTTTATGGGAGGAAATGTCGTTCACTTCAATATGTTCAAGCTTCAAGAACATATTATAAATGCGCCATTTCCATAAAATATGGTCAGCTTTGGATAATTGCAATAGAGCAATAGATGATAACTGAATATTATTATTGGCAATAATATCATTGCGGAAGCGGTTCAATTCTTTTCCTAGCAAATGAATATCACTGGACGTATTTTGACTATAGCGGCGAATATCTTCCTGTAAATCTGCAATAGCTAGCATCCTTGCTGATACTTCATCGATAGCAGCTGCTTGTTCTTCAGAGATGGCTGCCGTATTTGTCACATCGACATTAATATCTTCAATAATTTGCACAATGACATTCAATAACGGCAGGGAGTCTTTTGCTTCTACAACTGCCTCTTTAATGATCGTTGTTGTATCTGTAATAGAGGTAGAGACATCATTGGAATAATGTTTTAAATGCTGCACATTTGCTGACACATCACTCAATGCAGATACTGTATTTTCAGCTAGCTTGCGAACTTCCTGTGCGACAACAGCAAAACCTTTACCATGCTCACCAGCACGTGCAGCTTCAATGGATGCATTTAATGCTAATAAATTGGTTTGGTCAGCTATTTGATTGATAAGTGTCACGACATTTTCGATATCATTGACACGTTTTTGTAATTCTGTAAAGGATGCGACAATTGTTGTAAACGTTTGCTCTGTTTTGAAAATATCAGCGAGTGCATGTTCAATGGCATTTTTCCCATTCACTGCATGAGCGACAGATTCCGTTGTTTTTTCTGAAATATGAGAAGCCATACGTGCCACTTCGTTAATAGAGGCAGCAATTTCCTCTGTTGCTGCGGTAGATGATTGAATTTCATCATTTTGTTTATCTAAGCTAAATACTAAGTCTTTCATATACATGATTTTTGCATTGGTATCCATTAAAGAAGAAATTTCACTCACAACGTTTTCAAGCACTCGCTCTGTTAATACTTCCACAAGCAATTCCTGATCTACATTGACAGCAGCTTGGAAGGATTTTAATAATTCAAATGCTTTTTGTGGCTTCAAGCCGAAATTATGTAAAATATAAGTTGTAATATAAAAGGCGAATTGATTGAAGATAACAATTAATTTGCCTGGTTCATAGTTATTTTTTCTGAATAAATTGAAAAATGTCACGACACGATCGACATATGTATCATCACGAGTAGCTAAGAAAAATTGTGTCAAGTACTCCTGAATATCTTCTTCACGAATAGCTAGCTGAGAAGAAGGGGATAGCTCCTGTAAGTATGTCTTAAAAATCGTATTCATAGAAGGAGTAATGTTCGTTAATTTATGGTATAGCGTTTGTAAATTTTGTTCATCTTGTGATCGAAAATGGTTAAATGCTAACGTTTGATGAAATCTACCTGTTGCTTGTAAATCAGTACCTCGCTGTAGTAGTTCATCAATTTCTGCCTTAGGGCGAATAGCTGAAAACATATCGTATACCTACCTCCAAAATAATGAATATCAAGAATATGATAGCATATTCCAAGTGCTTTTAATAGACATTTCAATGGTGTTTGTGAATAATGAAACTATCTTATGAGGATAGGAATGGTCATTTGTATACAATTGTTTATATGAAAGCAGATTATGAACCGTGGTGGCAATTTGAAGGGTGGCAGCAATGGATTCAAACAGAGGAAACCTTTGAGACGAAAGAACAATTTGAAGCAGTGTTGCAACAAAAGCTCCAACATTTTCGTTCAATCTATCAGCATGAAGCAGTAAAAGAGGACAAATATTGGGCATTTTGGTCTGATAATGAAATGTGTTACTGTGATTCCTGTGATGATGATGTACAAATTTATCACGGGATTATCGCCATGCAAACGACTGATTTGAAGGAATTTTAAAATAAATCAAAAAACATTTTTTCTTTATTTGACAAATTTATGAATGAGAGTTATACTGAATGTAACAATTTAATTGCTTCACCGGAAACATGAATTCACATATTACAAAAAGTGATCGCGTTAGTTCGGTACTCTTTGTAATATGTGAATTTTTTTCATTCGTTGAAGAAATTACATATTGTTTACTTTTATTTTTGGAGGTTTTCTTAAATGAAACAAGGTACAGTAAAATGGTTTAACTCAGAAAAAGGTTTTGGATTCATCGAAGTTGAAGGCGAAAACGATGTATTCGTACACTTCTCAGCTATCCAAGGCGAAGGTTTCAAAACTCTTGACGAAGGTCAAAAAGTTGAGTTCGAAGTTGTAGATGGCAACCGCGGACCACAAGCTGCTAACGTAACTAAACTTTAATTCTCGGTAATTAAAATTACTTTCGTTAAATTAAGGCGCCCTATACACATAGGGTGCCTTTTTTGTATGCACAGATGATTGTTGTTATTCGATTTTAGTTAAAGTGGATGTAACGACAAAAGCGTCTTCCTGCATTTCATATTCTGTACGTAATAAGCCGATATGTGGAGCAAAATATTTCCGTGTCGTTGTCGTATCTTCCTTGCGCACGACTAACAAGACATCTTGGGAGATTGTGTCACCAATGGTAAGTGTTTCAGTCGTGGAAACAATCGTCCAACCATGAAATTGCTGACCTGCTTGTAATGGTGACTGCAATACCGTTTCCAAAATAGGGAGGGAAGCAACTTGCTGTGCGGTTGGAATCGCTGGAGACTCTTCTACGACTTCTTGTAATACAAGCTCAATGGCTTTCTCTGTGATACGATAAACTTTTAATAACGTGACACCACCATTATCCTCTATTTGAGCAATATGCTGGGTGTCGATATAAGTGGTGTGCACCGTATAGCTAGCAAACTCATTGCCTTCTCCTTGGAAATAAGCTGTTGAGCCATCAGGTGGGAAAAGGGATAGCAATGTTGGTGTCACTGGCAAATCAGCTGTTATATCACTAGGCTGCTGGGTACAACCAATCAGTAAAAGAGGTAAGGATAGGATAAATAAGAGGTATCTCATCTTCAAAACTCCTTCCGCTGTTTTCTTTTATTATATACACAATATAGGAATGATACATTTATATCAAATAATAATATTATGTAAACTTAAATCAGAACTTGTAAATAGTTCACTTTTTTTTGTATGATAGAAAAGAAGTAAACATTGTAGGAGGTCTGTTCGATGTATCGACAAGTAGATGATTTTTTAAAAGAATGGTCACACGCTTCAAAAGGTACTTTGCAAGTATTACAAGCTGTAACAGATGAAAAGCTAGGACAAAGTATTGTAGAAGGACATAGTACACTTGGCTGGTTGGGCTGGCATTTAGTAGGCGCAATTGGTTATTTTGGCTATTTAGCAGGCTTGACTGTGCCAATGCTTGGTAAAGATGATCCGATTCCTGCAACAGCAGCAGAAATTGTCACTGCCTATGAAAATGCAACAGAGGCGATAAAAGAAGAAGTAGCTAAGCTAACAAATGAAGATATGCTAGTGGAAGTGAAAGGCCTGATGGGACCTACAGAACGTGGTGCCATATTGCGCATTTTCATTGACCATCAAACACACCATCGTGGACAAATGACCGTATTATTACGTCAAGCAGGCTTACCAGTGCCAGCTGTGATGGGCCCAACAAAAGAAATGCAATAATAACAAATGCTCTCCTGATAGTGTTAGGAGAGCATTTTATTTCATATAAAAGGTTGGTAATTGGTTATGAAAAAAATACTAATCTATCAGCTTGTAATGTTATTTATTTTAGTAGGATGTTCATCTGCTGTAAAGACAAACCCGACAGCTCGCTCTATTCTTGCTGATAATCCACAAGCTGATATTTTACAATACAAAGATGTCGTCTATCGTAATGTTACAGAGGAAGAGTGGCTAGATAGCTCGACCTACATAAAGGGCGAAAAGCTTGGAGAAATTGCTAAGAGGACAACTTCTACGCTATTCTTTAAAAATTGCTATGCCACAAAATTGAAGGCTGGCACGTCATTTTTCGCTACCAATAACAACTCTTTCTCTATGATTATCGTAGAAATCGGTGATAAACAGCTACTGTATCAGGCGCTTTTAGAAGGGTAAACACTATGTCAGCATGATAGCAAAGTCCGTATACTCGAAATTTTGTTATCATGCTGGTACTGTATAGCATCACTATTTTCTTGCTTGAATTAAAGTAAACCAATCCTTGCCATTAAATGTTCCAGACACTCTGTATATAGGTTGGTAGAAGCCTTTCGTGTCATACATATATGAAAGTTCTATAGCATCTACATTAATTTGGTCACCTTTTTTGATAATCAACTCATCTTCCTGTACAAGTGCATTATATTTGATTTGAGGAAATTCACCATTTTTTATTCGCTCATATACCTCAAAAGGAGAAAGGATATTCACTTCTCGTACCAATTGGTTTTGATGAAAATCATTCGCTAATGAATAAATTTGACCGTCTGGTTTAAGACCAAGACGTACTTCACCACTCCAATAATTCATATTGACATCGGGACGATCTAAAAGTTGCCATTCAAACAAGCCATTTTCCGATACAGTCAATTCAGCATCTTGAGGTAGTAGAGCAAGCTCTTCCATTAATGCCGTTGCCTCCTCCATCATTGGTTTGTTTGATGAAGCCTGCTCGGCTGTGTAATGATTCTCCGTTAATGACCATTGTCCCTCCGAACTAATAAATAGCGTATATTGATTTCCTGTTGGACTTTCTAAGAGAAGCTCACGATCATCACGAAAAGTTCGTGTACGTAGCTCTGATAAGCCTAATTTCTCTTGCAATAGAGCTTCAACATCGTCATTTTTTTTCATTTTTTTGTAAACAGGAGCTACTGTAGGTGATGGACTTAGTTCCAATGAAGTCGATACATCAACCTCTGACATATTGGATTTTGTATAGGCATTAATGGCTAGATGACCAAACTCTTGTTGAGCATAGACAATGTTCATACCGATAAAAATCAATCCCATTAAAAGTGGTATAGCAAGGTTGCCAATTAAACTTTTCACTTTCACTTTTTTATGATGGACAATGGAAGCACCAAGCATGTATAGTTGGTAGCCTATAATACCACCAAGTGAATTATTGATTAAATCATCCAGCTCAAAAATACCTGCTCCTGAAAGAGTCTGATACGTTTCGATGGCTAGCGTTGCGCTAAAAATAATAAGAAATGACCATTTAAAAGCCTTCCATTTTGCGTTAATAAAAGGTAAAAATAAACCTAATGGAATAAACATTGCGATATTAAAAAGGCAATTTTGCAGCTCACGTAAAGAATATTTTTTCCATGCGTCTATATAGCCACTGAATGGCTGAAGATTCATCTGCATATAATGCGAGGTGCCACGACCAATAACCGTTAGCTCAAGTACAAAAACAATATATCCAATGAAGATGGCACCAACAATGAGGCGCTTGATTTGATTTGAAGGCTGCTTTCTAGCATATAAGAAATAATAAAGTGTAATCAGTAAAAACTCTATACCTATAATGACGATAACTGGCAACATTAAAATTTGAATATTATTGAGAATTTCTGTAAAATCCAAGATGAGATACTCCTAACTATTTTAAAATAAATTACATGTAAAAGATTTTGAATAAATGTGTATGAGGCTCTTTGTCGACCTTTATCATTATAAATGGAATTTATTAATAATTAGACGGGATATTTATGAAGATTTCTTAAGAATTTGCATCTTTTTGAAATCGGGGTGTCTTTGCCCATGACATTGTTTGAATGAATGGTTATAGAGAGAAAATGGGATGGTGAAATCTTTATGAAAATAGTGATTGGAGCAGGGGAGACGAAGTTTGAGGGGTGGCTTAGTACCCAAGAAGAGGAACTGAATTTATTGTCTTTAGAAAGTTGGCATCAATTATCTGCGCCAGCATGTATAGATGCACTTTTAGCTGAACATGTATGGGAGCATTTAAGCCTTGAGGATGGAATAAAAGCTGCTAAGCATTGTTATCAATTTTTAAAACCAGGTGGATACATTCGTTGTGCGGTTCCTGATAAAAATTTTCGTCATGATGGCTATCAACAGATGGTTCAAGTTGGTGGCCCTGGACCAGCAGACCATCCAGCAGCCACACATAAAATCGTCTATGATGCAAAAACGTTTGTGTCTATATTTGAAATGGCTGGATTTGAGGTGACTTTGTTGGAGTATTGTGATGACAACGGAGATTTTCACTATACATACTGGAATGAAGCAGATGGAAAGATAGGCAGGTCATTGCGATTCGACACAAGAAATTCGATTCAGAAATTAGGAATGGTGTCCATTATTATAGATGCCAAAAAACCTTTATCTTGATTCGGCAAATGCTTTTTGTATCGAAAGCGGAGCGTCAGATACAGAAGAGCCCTTCCTCTACAGGGAGGGGATGAATGCCTATTTTTACTTCCATTCAGTGGGTGTCCAAACGCCTGTATCTGTTGCTGACGCTGCGCTTTCGCACAAAAAAGATTGCACTGCGCTTTCGATACAAATGTTTTCTGCGCGAAAGTGAAACGTCAGCAGCAAATAAAAAGACATTCACTGAATCAAGATAAAGCCCCGGCGGATGTTGTACCTGACGCTAACGCTTTCGGTACAGAAAAACATGTGCTGACGCTGCGTTTCACTCCGCTTTCGCACAGAAAAACCGTGTGTCATGGATTTTGAGGGCCTACACGATGTAGGTCAGTTAATGTTTTCTGTACGAAAGCGTAGTACAACGCAGCGACAGTAACAAGCCGTTGTCACAGGATGTGATGTTTTTAGGCTAACTTCCTTTATACGAGCGAACTCGGAAAAATCCAGACGCAATTACGCTGGGGCGTAATTGATTAATTAAAAATAACCATTCGGATGACTGAAGAATAAAAGGTTTGTTATGGAGTCATAGAAAAACGGCACCTCGTCAAATAGAGTGTGCCGTTTTATTTAGTAGAAGATTAGTTCAACCCTTGACTATCCTTCCACTCAAGGAATTCATCATATGTTAATTGCTTATCTAAAATGGAGCCGTCTTCACGGATTTCAATCACGCGGTTGGCAATTGTTTGGATAAATTGATGGTCATGAGATGTAAAAATCATTGCGCCTTTGAAGCGGATTAACCCTTCGTTCAAAGCTTGAATCGATTCAAGGTCAAGATGGTTCGTTGGTTCATCTAATAAAATAACATTGGCTGTTGCTAACATCATTTTTGATAACATACAACGTACCTTTTCGCCTCCTGACAACACAGAAGGGGATTTTTTCACTTCCTCACCAGAGAACAGCATACGACCTAGGAAGCCACGTAAGAAGCTTTCTGTTTCATCATCTGGTGAATATTGACGTAGCCATTCCACTAATGTTTTTTCAGAGCCTTGGAAGTATTTATCATGGTCATTTTCAAAGTAGCTTTGTGATGTTGTTACGCCCCATTTGAACGTACCCGCATCCGCTTCTTTTTCTTCCATTAAAATATCAAGAAGTGCTGTTTTTGCCATTGGGCTACCAAGCAAGATGATTTTGTCTTCTTTATTCATGGCAAAACGAATATCTTTAAATAGCGTTTCACCATCTTGTGTTGCTGTTAAACCGTCTACTGTTAATACGTCATTACCAATTTCACGACCAATTTGGAAATTGATGAATGGATATTTACGACTAGAAGGCTTAATATCATCTAATTCAATTTTATCTAGCATTTTTTTACGTGAAGTTGCTTGCTTCGATTTAGAAGCATTCGCAGAGAAACGTGCGATAAAGGCTTGTAGCTCTTTAATTTTCTCTTCTTTTTTCGAGTTTTGATCTTGTGCCATTTTTTGTGCTAGTTGAGAAGACTCATACCAAAAATCGTAGTTTCCTACATATAATTGGATTTTAGAGAAGTCTAAATCTGCAATATGTGTACATACTTTATTTAAGAAGTGACGGTCATGGGATACAACGATAACTGTATGTTCAAAGTTAATGAGGAATTCCTCTAACCATTGGATTGCCTTTAAGTCAAGGTGGTTGGTCGGTTCATCTAGTAATAGTACGTCTGGTTGACCAAATAAGGCTTGTGCCAATAATACTTTGACTTTATCAGAACCTTCTAAATCACCCATTAACATATAATGAAGATCATCGGAAATACCTAAACCATTTAATAATGTGGCAGCTTCAGAGTCTGCTTCCCAGCCGTTTAGCTCCGCAAATTCTCCTTCAAGCTCTGCTGCACGCATACCATCCTCATCAGAGAAATCTTCTTTTGCATAAATCGCATCTTTTTCTGTTTTCACATCATAAAGACGCTTATTGCCCATAATCACGGTATCTAATACAGTATGTTCATCGTATTCAAAGTGATTTTGTTTGAGGACAGATAAACGCTCGTCCTTGCCCATCGATACATGGCCTTCTTGTGGCTCAATATCCCCAGCTAAAATTTTTAAAAATGTAGATTTCCCCGCACCATTTGCACCAATTAAGCCGTAGCAGTTCCCTGGTGTGAATTTTATATTGACGTCTTCAAATAGTTTACGATCACCATAACGAAGACCTACGTTACTTACTTGAATCATGAACGTTCCTCCTTTTTTTCACAATGCTTTTAGTATAGCATGAAAGCTATTCTACAGTCTATAAAGGGAAGTTTCATCAGCAGTATTTTACAAGAACATACAGCAAAAAGTATTTTTATGCAAAACGCAAAATTTTATTACAAAAATCAGTAATAGATAGCTAGTCAGTATGTTCAAGTAATGGTACGCTAAAGTGACTAGGGTATTAGAAGGATAGAGGAATTTGTTGGGGGTGTACATAATGCGAAGGGGTATTCAGCAAAAAATGGTAATCTATTTTTCCGCAATACTATTAGTGACATGTTTAACGATTTCGTGGATGAGTTATCAGTCCTCCCGTCAATTAATTGAACAATCATTAAGTAGCATTGCGGAAACGATTGCCGAACAAGCGTTAATGAAAATTGATACAACAACATATGAACAAGAAGTATCAATGGATGAAGCAACAAGTAATACATCCTATTACTTTGCACTACGAGAAACATTAAATGAGTTTAGACAATCTACAGGTTTATCTTATCTGTACACGATGGCTAGGCAGGAAGTAGCAGATGGTTATAGCTATCATTATATGGTGGATGGTATGCCTGTTGGGGATGAAGATGAATCTTTATTGGGTGATGTCGAAGATAATCCAGATTTAGTGCCTGTGATGAAAGCGGCTTATCAAACAGGAGAAACACATTCTACCATGGCGGTCGATCCAGAATATGGTGCGCTCATTTCGGTTTTTGTACCAATGTTGTCCCAAAAAGGAGAGGTCATTGGTCTTGTAGGGGCTGATTTGGATGCAACCGATATTTATGAAAAGATGGCACAGCAAAAGCGAAACTTAGTGATTTTAATAGCAGTTGCTTTACTAGTGAGCTTTTTAATGGTGTACCGTTTATCGTCTCGTTTAGTCAAACCGTTAAAATTACTGGCTACACAAGTGCATCGTATTGGAGAAGGCGATTTATCAGTCCAAATTGACACGCGTTCAAAAGATGAAATTGGCACGATTATGCAGGCTGTGCAGTTGATGACTAATAATTTAAAGCTTGTCATTCGTAGTATGAATCAAAATGCATCACAGCTTTTAACGATGTCCAATCAACAGCTTCGTTATGCGGAGGAAATTAAACAGAGCAATGGTGTGATTGAGCAAACGATGGAGGAGCTGGCTTCAGGTTCAGTGGAGCAAACGATTTCTACGACAACGATGAATGAAACGATGGAGCATTTTGCCCATCAAATCCAGCAAACCGCTCAAAAGGGAGAAGTTTTAACAAAGGAATCCATGGCCATTATTGATTTAACAGAGACAGGTGTAGAGCAAATTACATCCTCGGAGCAGCAGATGCAAATTTTGCACGAAGAAGTTCGTCAATCGGTTGAACAGGTAGGCAAATTGGATAGGCAAACACGAGAAATTTCAAACTTTGTAACGAGTATTCAAGAAATTGCTGAGCAGACCAATTTATTGGCTTTAAATGCAGCTATTGAAGCGGCACGTGCAGGCGAACATGGCAAAGGCTTTGCTGTAGTAGCAGATGAGGTGCGTAAATTAGCAGATGAAGTTAAAACGACCGTTGTGAAAATTGCACAAATTGTGTCAAATATTCAACAAGAATCGACTATTGTTGTACATGCCTTACAGAAGAGTTACAAAGAGGCAGAAGAAGGAACGAAACGACTGCAATTGACAGGTGCTACATTTGGCGATATTTATAAAACCGTGGAGCATATGCAGCAGCAGACGCAAGGAATGGAGAAGGAATTACAGGACATGACTAACCATAGCAGTCATGTCCAGCATTCGATTGAAGCGGTGGTGGCAGTGACGGAGGAAGCACAGGCAGGTGTTGAAAATACATCTGCATTAGTGCACACATCTACGGCTTCCATTGGAGAGATTGTACATAATTCAGAGGAACTTGTCCAAATTGCCAATGAGTTACATGCACTAGTAGCGAAATTTACATTGGAAAAGGATTGACTTGATGTGAAACCTCCTGTAATATATGGAAAAAGTAAAATTCGATGAAAAAGAGAGTAATTTAGCAGGAAACTGACAAGCGAGTTAGGGATGGTGGGAGCCTAATACGGGGATGCTAAATGAAACGCACTTTGGAGAAGGTTCTTGAAATCGTTAGTAGAGAACATCGGGGCGTCACCTCGTTAACAATGGAAAGTGGTCATGTAAAATGGCAACTAGAGTGGTACCACGGGAAACTATGCTCTCGTCTCTTATTTAGAGGCGAGGGCTTTTTTTATTTCATTTTATGGAGGAGGATATACCATGCAAGCACAAATTATTCAAAGTATTGTCACCGCATTGGATAGACAATTAACAGAACAGGAAGTACAACAGCTAGTAGAAAAACCAAAAAATGTGGCTTTAGGAGATTTGGCATTTCCATGCTTCACATTAGCTAAAAAGCTGAAAAAATCACCTAATGTGATTGCAATAGAGCTACAAAAGAAACTGCAAGGTGATACGATACAAGAGAGTCAAGTCGTAGGCGGCTATGTGAATATTTTTTTCAATCAGTCGATGATGACTCAGCAAGTGCTACAGACTATTATGGCGGAGCAACATCAATATGGGGCAAAGTCAAAGACACAGGAGCGAGTTGTGATTGATTTTTCCTCGCCAAATATTGCAAAACCTTTTTCAATGGGGCATTTACGTTCTACGGTAATCGGCAATGCGCTTGCTAATATCGCTGAAAAAAACGGTTTAACGGCGGTACGTATCAATCATTTAGGCGATTGGGGGACTCAATTTGGTAAACTAATTGTTGCCTATCAGCGTTGGGGCAATCAACAAGCGATTGAAGCCTCGCCCATTGAAGAACTATTAAAAATTTATGTACGTTTCCATGAAGAAGCAGAGCAGGATGATGTGTTAAATGAAGAGGCCCGAGTAGCATTTAAAGCATTGGAGGACGGAGATGAGGAGGCACTTGCTTTATGGCAGTGGTTTAGAGAGGTCTCATTAGAGGAATTTCAAGCCATCTATCAATTACTAGGTATTCCATTTGATTCATTTGCGGGTGAGGCTTTTTACAACGATAAAATGGCTTCTGTTGTGCAAGAGCTGGAGGATAAGCATTTATTAGTCGAATCAGATGGGGCTTATGTGGTGGAGCTAGAGCAAATGCCACCATGTTTAATTAAAAAAACAGATGGCGCCACATTATATGCAACACGTGATTTAGCAGCTGCCTTCTACCGTAAGCAACAGTATCAACCACAAAAAATTTTTTATGTTGTTGGTAACGAGCAAACCCTTCATTTTCAGCAATTGTTTCAGGTTATTCACAAGATGGGCTATGATTGGGCACAACATTTACAACATATCCCATTCGGCATGATATTGAAGGATGGCAAGAAAATGTCCACACGTAAAGGGAAGGTTGTGTTGTTAGCTGATGTTTTACGAGAAGCGATTGCTACAGCGAAGCGCAATATTGAAGAAAAAAATCCAATGCTAGACAACCCAGATGAGGTAGCGAAACAAGTTGGTGTAGGCGCTGTTATATTCAATGATTTAAAGCATGACCGTCTACACGATATTGATTTTTCACTAGAGCAAATGATGAATTTTGAAGGGGAGACAGCGCCCTATATTCAATATACGTATGCACGTATTTCTTCTATTTTAAGAAAAGTCGCACCTGTATCAACACCTGCGACATTCGAAGTATTAGGGAGCCATGCATGGCCGATTATTTTATGGCTAGAGCAATTTCCAAAAACGGTTGGCTATGCCTATGAACAGGCAGATCCATCACAAATAGCGAAATATGCTTTACAATTGGCACGTTACTTTAATAAATACTATGCACAGCAAAAAATAGTTGCAGAAGATGCGTTATTCTCAACTAGAATTGCCCTTTGTCAATGTGTAGCCATTGTACTAGCAGAAGCATTAGCCCTATTAGGTATTGCAGCACCACAAGAAATGTAAAAGGTCAAAGGGCAGAACATCCATGTTTTTGCCCTTTTGTTTTGATTTAATACATAAGTTAGGAACAAAAATACAAGCAGACACGAAACCTCTCCTTACCGCCCAACGTAAATGAATACAATAGGGTATCTTATCCTATTTTTATCCACATAAAAATTTGATTTAATACAATTAAGCGAAAAGGAGGGCTATGGATGGCATTTGTGAAATTAACTTGCCCGAATTGTCATGGCAAGCTGAACTATAAAGAGGGGCAGACATTAAAGTGTCCTTACTGTGAAACGGAATTATTAATAAAGGAAAATAAAGTTTATTATATTAACCAAACAATTAATCATTATTATGGAGACGTGCCTAACCAACGTGCCTCCCATGCTAAACCTAATTTAAAGGCTTTATTCCTTCTTCCATTGATAATTGTGCTGGCATTGATGGTGTACTTTTTTTTTATGGATACAAAAACCAATACAGATGATAAAGTACAAATGGCGGTTCGTACAATGCCTGAAAGTAAGGCACTGCTTTTCTTCTTGAAGGATATTTTCAATAAAGGGGATGCATTGCCAACGGAAGAGGAAATGGCGACCATTCGTTATTTTTTTGCCCATAAATTAGAGGATCAGTGGCATTTTGAATATAGCTTTGATGACCCATTTTCAAATAAGCAGGTTGAAATAATCGACTATACCTTAATGGATAAGCTGTTGAATAAAGAAAGAATTGAGCAGAAGGATTTTGAAGCTTTTACAGGATTAACGAAGTTGAGGCTAGATGATGAATATGACATTCAGCAAAGTGAGCAATTAAGCTTTGCGCATGTAAAAGGCTTAAAAAGCTATTCAGGTGCTTTCAATGAATCATTTGCGAGAATTGTGGAGTTTATAGGAGACAAATCGAAAATCACGGAGCTTTCTGTACAAATTCGCAATAATAGTGAACTTGCTTTATTAGCAGACTTTCCAAATTTGCAGTCACTATATATAACCTATGTGGATGAATCCGTGACCGATTTTCACATACTGAATCAGCTAAAACTAACATCATTTGCTATCAATTATATAGATGATTTTCATTGGTTATCTGCGCTCACTAATTTACAATCCTTAAAAATCACGTATACAGATGCGACAGATTTTAGTGCATTATACGCATTAAGTCAGCTACGGGAGTTGACTGTAGTGCATGCAAAAAATTTAAAAACATTGGATTTTCTACAAAGCATGCCCAATTTACAACTGTTACATTTGAATTCTACGTCCATTCCTAATTTAGAGCCTATTCGTAATAAGCCATCTTTAACAAGGCTAATTTTAGAAAGTAATACTGAATTGAGTTCACTTGAAGCGGTAGGAAATCTAGCTTCATTAACGGAATTAAAAATAAGTGGCTATTATGAGGAGGATATACCAGTCATTGCTGCGCCCAATCTAAAGAAGGCAGATGTAAAAGATGTATTACTATCTAAACTACAAGCGCCTGCTTTACAAGATTTAACGATTGAGCTTACATCGAAATTTGATGTCACACAGTTAGTGAAATTTCCACAGCTAGAGCAGTTTTCGACATTTGGGAGTGAAGAATTAAGCAATATTAGCACCTTCAATAAAATGGCTAGCTTACATACATTAAAACTAAATGAGCCATACCTTTTAGAAGAGGCAAACGAACTATTTCATTTGCAATATGTGAAAGCATTAACTTGTGCTAGTTGTTCTTTTAGTCTTGTGGGAGAGAAACCATTTGTGAATCAGACATTAGAGCATTTAACATTCACTAAACCATCCTTTGAAATAAATCGTGGTGATTGGTTACATGATAGCAATAAATTAATGCCATATTTTCAGGAGATGACTGCATTGCGGTCCTTTACATTGCAAGACAGTGCATTGCAATCGCTCAATTTTATGGAAAAATGGCAACAGGTTGAGGTGCTACATTTAGAAAATAACGCAATTAGCAATATTGAGCCATTAGTGAAACTGGCGAATTTAAGAAAGCTATATATTACAGGAAATCCAGTGCAAAATAGAGCGATGTTGGATAAAGCGATATTCATTTACTAAGGTTGTCTTTTGGAGACAGCCTTTTTTACATAATAAGGGAAGCACAACATTTCGCTCATTTTTTGATTCTAACAAAATTCAGTTATATATGAATTAAGCGAGATAAAACGAAAAAATCTATAGAATGAAAGATTTTATCTCACATAATAATATTATGTAAACTTGAAAGGGTTTGCAATGTTGTATATGATGTGTATAGGGAATCAGGAGATACTACAATAAGAAAGTTTTGGTGAAGTTATGCGGAATAAAATGCTGTTGCTTGGCGGTATTGTGTTGCTTACCACAGGTTGTATGCCACAAGCTGTGACCGAATTTGTGCAACCGAAAAAAAATGAAACGAAAATCGAACAGGCTGTCGTAAAACAGAAAGAAAAAATTGTTCCTGAGGTAAAGGTTATTGGTGAACATGGTGCAGGAGCAGGCATTATCGTAAAACAAGATAAGGATACGCTCTATATTTTGACAAATGGAGCATTAGTCGCCACAAATACCGTTGCCTTTGTCAAATTGAATCAGCAGCAGCTTGTTGTAGCGGATATTCATTATATGTCTACAGCCCATAATATTGCTTTGCTAAAAGTGAATTATCCTGCAACAGTCAGTTTACCTGTTATGTATACAGGTCATTTGGACAAGCTTGCTGTCTATACAGATGGTTTTCCTTATACAATTGAAAAATATAATGATAGAGTAGCGGCTTATTATATCGATGCACAGCAACCAATACCATTAGGAAGTGCAGTATTAGAGGAAAAAACAGGAGCACTTGTTGGCATTTATTTTACACGTCAAGAAAAGAGTGAAACACAGCCATACATATTAGCGATTCAGCAAATTGTGCCATTGCTGGAAGAATGGATCAATGAGGGCATGGAACCCAAAGTCCGTTTAGTGCAATCTCAACGCTTATTACCTTATCTAGAAGAGGGTGATCAAGCGATTGTCCAGCAAGCAGTTGAGCAATATGGAACCAATATTTTTGCGTATCAGCGTGATGAAATTCAAGTGTTTTTAGATGCTTTTCATAAACAATTAAAAATAGCTGTAGATAGGCAGGATACGAGTACGATGACAGTGATGATTGGTACAGAAGTTCTTCAACAAAAAGTAGATGATATGGTCAAGTACTACGCATCCAAGAAAGCAAAAATCCGTTTTTCTCAAACAACCATTCAGCAAATTGAAGTCGTAGGACAAACCATAAAGGCACGTGTGAAAACAGCGTACATGCTGACAAATGCAGCAGGGCAAGAGGCAACAGCAAGTGCTACTACTTTGTATGAGATGCAGAAAAATAGCCAAGGCGATTACCAAATGACGAATTTGACCATAAAGGAGTGAGTGAATTGTTAGAGCAAGCAAGGCAAATGTTACAGCATCATTTTGGCTATGATACATTTCGACAAGGACAGGAACAAATTATTGAGCAAACATTATACGGTCAATCGAGTCTTTGTGTGATGCCAACGGGTGGTGGCAAATCCATTTGCTATCAAATTCCAGCATTAATGTTAGATGGTTTAACGATTGTCATTTCACCGCTTATTTCCTTAATGCAGGATCAAGTGGAGGCATTACGGACAGCGAATATTCCAGCTGCTTATATTAATAGTACGTTGTCAACACAGGAAGTAGAGGAGACGATGCAGCTAGCAAGTATGGGCTATTTGAAGCTCTTGTATATTGCACCAGAGCGATTGGAGAGCCCTTCCTTTTTACAAGTGTTATCTCATTTACCTGTGCCATTACTGGCGGTCGATGAAGCACATTGTATTTCACAGTGGGGACATGATTTTCGACCGAGCTATCGTGCTATTCAAAAACTATTTACATTATGGCCAAAGAAGCCGACTGTGCTAGCGTTAACTGCAACGGCAACACCAGCTGTATGTGATGATATTCGTACCCTTTTATCCATTGATGAGCAGGCAACAGTGATGACAGGCTTTGCACGTGAAAATTTAGCGTTCTCAGTCTTAATTGGAGAAAATAAGGAACGTTATATTAAACAGTATTTAGCGAAAAATCAGCAGGAGGCAGGTATTATCTATGCGGCAACACGCAAGGCAGTAGATGCGCTATATGATGTGCTTAGTCGGTCGGGTGAAGCTGTTGCGAAATATCATGCAGGCTTGTCCGAGGATATGCGAATGGCTGAGCAGGAGCGTTTTTTAAAGGATGAGGCGCGTGTGATGATTGCAACCAATGCCTTTGGAATGGGGATTGATAAAAGTAATGTGCGCTTTGTCATTCATTATCAAATGCCACGTAATATGGAGAGCTATTATCAGGAGGCAGGGCGAGCAGGACGAGATGGCTTGCCGAGCACCTGTATTTTGCTGTATGCGTCAGGCGATGTACAGACACAGCGCTTCTTAATTGAGCAAACACAGGATGAAACACGTATTACGCAGGAATTAAAGAAGCTACAAACGATGGTGGACTACTGTCATACCGAGGGATGTCTACAAAATGCCATTTTAATTTATTTTGCTGACCAAGCTGTGGAGCCTTGTGGACGTTGTAGTAACTGTAATGATGGACGAGCTGTAACAGATGTGACAGTCGATGCGCAAAAGGTGTTAGCGTGTGTCGTACGCATGGGGCAAAAATTTGGCAAAACGATGGTTGCTCAAGTATTAGTTGGCTCAAAAAATCAAAAAATCAATGATTTTGGCTTTGCGAAGCTATCAACGTATGGCATTTTAAAGGGGCAGTATTCGTCAAAAGATGTGTTGAGCTTTATGGAATTTTTAATTGCTGAAGGGGTGCTGGCTGTTCAGCATGGTACATTTCCGACGATTTATGTACCAGAGGAAGGAAAACAAGTCTTGCTCGGTAGGCGCATTGTCACACGGAAGGAAGCTATCGTTGTTCGACAAATTGCAGTGGATGATCCATTGTTTGAGCATTTGCGTGTACTGCGTAAACAAATTGCAGATGAGGAGCGTGTCCCGCCATTCGTTGTTTTTTCTGATAAGACATTACGAGAGTTATGTGAGAAAAAACCACAGATGCTTGAAGGTTTACGCCGTGTGAGTGGAATTGGTGATGTGAAATTTGAAAAATACGGTCAACGCTTTTTTGAGGCCATGCAGTCATTTCTAGTATAAATGTATTTGACAACAGTTGTAAAAAAATATAGGATAGTAAAAATAGTAATGTCAAGGATTAGAAGTAGTAGAATAGTAGATTCTTTCAGAGAGTTGCTGGCTGGTGTGAAGCAATAAGAAAGCTATTTGAACTCGTCTAGGAGATGTTGTGCAGAACGCTAGTATGCACAAACGGCAGCTACCGTTATAGCCTAAGGTGGGTTAGTTGATAACCAAGTAGAGTGGTACCGCGAAGCAAACTTCGTCTCTTTTTTGAGGCGAAGTTTTTTCTTTTGATTTTAGCAAAAGGGGGAATGGTGAATGAAGAGGTATAAGGTAGGTGTACTCGCTTTAATCAGTTCGGCTATTATCACGGCCATTAGCCAAGTATTTTATGCAAACCGTGTGCAGGGGATTCATCCTTTTTTATTTACAGGTATCAGCTTTTTTGTAACAAGTCTCTATTTTCAATGCTTTGCTTTTCGACAAAAGGTAGCGCCACGCTGGCGACAAACATGGCAGCCATTACTTAGCTTGAACCTTTCTTCTGTTGTCACCTTTATGGGCTTTTATTTTGCTTTAAAGTATATTGAACCAGCCATTGTTAGCTCACTCGAAATGGGCATTGGGCCATTATTTATTTTACTCATTACTTTGTATCAACGCACAGCTATTGCCAAAAGCCAGTGGTTTATAGCTGTGGGGACATTGTTTGCCTGTGGTGTATTAATTATGGCAGTAGTAGTGGGAGAATCGGGTGTTACGATGGAGCTTTCGACAGAGGTCGTAATAGGAATAATAGCGAGTATACTATGTGGTGCGGGCGCTGTCTGTTGTTCCATCTATTCTAAGCAATTGAATGAGCTTGGCTGGACAAGCTCGATGATTTTAGCTAAACGTTATATCGGTATTGTTTCACTTTCCTTTTTTCTCACATATGATCGCATTTTACCTTATTTGATGGATAATATTATGTGGATTTTATTGCTGACGCTATTTGGTGTCATGCTGCCAATGTATTTATTGCAAAAAGGAATTCAATACACCAATACTTTTTTGGTAATGATGTCTCTATGCTTTGTACCTGTCTTTACATTTGCTTTTCAATTGATAGATGCTCGTGTTCAATTTTCAACAGTGACATTTAGTGGTGTACTGTTATTATTTTGTCTAGGTGTTGCTAGTATATGGATTGAAAAGAAAGTGAACTAATGAAAAGATTCAAAAGGA
This sequence comes from Lysinibacillus piscis, assembly GCF_026012395.1. Classification (GTDB taxonomy): domain Bacteria; phylum Bacillota; class Bacilli; order Bacillales_A; family Planococcaceae; genus Lysinibacillus; species Lysinibacillus piscis. The sequence goes on along the minus strand of NZ_BRZA01000002.1, from coordinate 954,813 downwards.
GTGTTTCAACATGATAAAACGAAGGATGGCTCTGTCTATCTTTTGGCTACTGCTGTTAGTGGGATGTGGTGTTCATGAAGAACCGATGTCAATATCGTCGCTTACACGAGTAGATGTGACCGTCATGCAGCCAGATGGTAGTGATGGAGAAACGATTGTCTTAGCAGATCAAGAGACGGTTAACCAGTTACGCAGTCTATTTGCAGCGATTCAATGGGAGTACCAAGTAAAAGCTGAAATGGTAAGGAGAGAGGATGTTCAAGCAACACTATTTTTTGAACTAGACCCCAATATGCCAGAAAAATTAGCAATTTATCAAATTTGGTTTGAAGCGAACGGTATAGCAACGGTTATCCATGGGGCAGAAAATGGCTATGGTAGATTAACGAAAGAGCAGGCAAAGCAATTGCAAGCTATCGTATTTCATAATGAAGGAAAAGGACTGTAGGAAGTCAATTTCCAACAGTCCTTATTTTTCTATTTGTTCCCTATATATTCAGATTGAGGTCGGAAAATTGTATTATCCTGTAGCTGCTCAATCGCATGTGCTGTCCAGCCGATGATTCTAGCCATACTGAATGTTGGTGTAAATAATGCTGGTGGCATATCAATCGAACGCATAATGGCTGCTGCATAATATTCCACGTTTGTGTAGAGCTTACGACCAGGTTTATACTGCTCCAGTAATGTAGTGATTTCTTTTTCAGCGACTGTGGCTAAGTCTAACCATGCATCTTGACCATACATACTTGTGCATTTATCACGTAGTAAAATCGAACGTGGATCCTCTGTTTTATAAATTCGATGACCAAACCCCATAAGCTTTTCTTTTCTTTGAAGCTTTCCTTCGACTACTTGTTTGATATGTTCTTGTGTGCCGATTTCTTCAAGTAATGCAATCACTCCAGAAGGTGCTCCACCGTGCAAAGGACCTTTCATTGTCCCAATGGCAGAGGTGATAGCTGCTGTTAGATCTGATTCTGTCGAAATGGTGACACGTGCAGCAAACGTAGCCGCATTTAAGCCATGCTCCATCGTTAAGGTCAAATAGGTTTCAAGTGCCTCTACTTGTATTGACGTAGGTATTTTCCCAGTGAGCATCCATAAGTAATTCGCTATATGTGATAATTGTGGATTGGGGTTAATAGCAGCTACCCCTTGCTGCTTTCGATAATGTCTTGCAGCGATAACTGGCATAGCAGCGGTCAGTATAATCGCCTGTTCGTTCATCGATTTAGTTAAAAAATGTGTGTGGCAAAAGGCTGAAACTGCTGTACGTAAGGCATCCATAATGGATACATCCATTGGCAAAGCGTCAAGAACTGTCTGTACATGGGATGGTAAATCTCTACCTTTTCGTAATTCATTTTCCAAATACTTGAGGTTCTGTTCAGTAGGTAATTCCCCATGCCAAATAAAATAAGCAATTTCTTCAAATGAGTGAGCGGGAATTAGCTCATTTACTAAAACACCCCGATAGCGTAATTCACCAATCTCTCCGTCAACAGATGCAATGTGTGTTTGAACAGCTACAACATCCTTTAATCCTTTGCTAAACATGTGTATTCCTCCTTTTGTTTTAGTGTAGCAATCATTTATAATTATAGAAATTAACTATTTTATATTAAAATGATTACTATTTTTAATTATAAAGGAGCGATAGCATGGAATTTCAATGGTTGCAAACTTTTATTGTCGCAGCTGAAACGACTAATTTTCGTCAAGCCTCAGAGAAATTAATCATTTCTCAGCCAAGTGTCACGGTACATATTCGGTTATTAGAGGAATACCTTGGGACAAAGCTCTTTGATCGAGTGAATAATCGTGTGACATTGACCGATGCTGGTAAGCTTTTTTATCAAGAGGCCAAGCAGCTTGTAGATCAGATGGAAATGAGTGTGAAGCGGGTGCATGCCTTTTCACAAGGCTTTCATAAAAATTGGACAATTGCGATTTCTCCATTAATGGCAGAAACGATATTGCCGTATATCTTGCGAACATTTATGGAGAAGCATCCTGACGTGGAAATGACGATTCGAGTGGAGGAATCAGCGGATATCGAACAACTTGTTGAAAGTGGGGACGTGCATTTAGGTATTTCAGCAATCAATACGAAATTAAAAAATATAGAATCTATATGCATATATGAGGACCCTATTCTGTTTGTGATTCCACCTGATATATATGATGAAGAAAGTGGACCGCCTATTGATGTAATGGATGTCTTACAGAAAGAGTATATTTTTACACATCATCATCCGCTGTTTTGGACGGATTTATTAACGCAGCTCACCAAACATGTCAAGCATATACGCACAATGAAGGTGACACAGGCTCATATTGTTAAACGCTTTATTCAGGAGGGGCTTGGTGTCTCTTTTTTACCTTATTCAATTGTCAGACGTGAGTTATTAGAAGGGAGATTAATGCAACCCTATTTTGATCTTTTCCCACTTCCTACTACTTCGACATATATTATGGTGAAAAGGAAGGGTGCACTTGAGCAAGCGTTTATTGAGTTAATTTCTCAATACTATTTTGGATAGAGGGATTGGTTTAAAAAGATGCTTTAGTTAGTTTTCAATGTCCGCTTTTTTTGACCGACACTTATTAACAATCGTCATAGAAAATGGACTATCATGGTAGAAGGTCAGCGTTTCTTCAAATTTTTCTTTCAGCACAATATCATACTCAATGTTTGCACTAAATAAATACAACATATTGATACTGACTGTTGTATATAACGTTGGATCGATTACAGGTAAGGGCGCATTATTTGAGGCTGCTTATTTAAACGTGCTCCATCTAAATCAAAGAAAATGACTCCCTTGTAGTCCTTCATAAATTGAAATATAGTATCCATCGTATAGAATACTAAAGAAAACAGTACACCCGAATGACATTAAATCGTTCGGGTGCTGTAGCTATTTTTCCCAATGCTGTGCAATAAATTCATCGCGCCCTGATTTTTGGCGGTCTTCTTTATAATGCGTTTCCTCTTTTTTATAATAGTCTTGATGATAGTCCTCCGCAGGGTAGAACGTTTCTGCATCGCGAATCACTGTGACGATTGGTTTATCAAAGCGACCACTTTGGGCAAGCTGTTCTTTAGAAGCCTCTGCTATGCGTTTTTGTTCATCCGAATAGGTGAATATCGCTGTTGTATACGACTCACCACGGTCGTGAAACTGCCCATAAGCATCGGTTGGGTCGATTTGCATCCAATAAATATCAAGTAGCTTCTCATAGCTAAAGATGGCTGAATCGAATTCAATTTCGACCACCTCTAAATGACCAGATGTGCCTTTTTTCACGTCTTCATATGTTGGGTTGTCAAGATGTCCACCCATATAACCAGAAGTTACCTTATGTATGCCATCCCATTCGACAAAGGGTTTGACCATACACCAAAAACAACCGCCAGCAAATGCTGCTTTTTCTATCATTATAATCATCCTTTCTATGGTGATTAGTATAGCATTTAATTTAAGAGGATGAAACTTTCCGTCATAGTGAATCGTTACATTACTATATTAATGTTAGAGGAGTTTTTTGAATGAATGAGCAAGAATATACGAGACGTTCACAGCGTCCACCAAAACGTCGTCTACGCAAGGGGCGCATCTTTTTAACATTATTGTTTCTTTGTGTGGTCGTAGTAGTTGGCTATGGTATTACACAATATCGTAGCGGTTTAGCCCTAGCTGAGGATACGAAAGTAAAGCAGGAGGTGTTTACAGGTGATTCAGTACAAGGGGAGATTGAAAATTATTTAATTCTTGGTATTGATACACGTGGGGAAGAAAAATCCCGTACAGATACGATGATGGTGTTATCTTGGAATAAAGGAACAAATAACATGAAGCTTGTGTCTTTTATGCGAGATATTTATGCGGATATTCCAGGCTATCAATCGTATAAATTAAATACGGCCTATTATCTAGGGGGCGTACAGCTATTAAAGGATACGCTTCAGCAGATGTTTGGTCTGCCGATTCATCATTATGCCTTGATTGATTTTCAAAACTTTGAATCACTTGTTGATATTTTAGCACCAAATGGCGTTGAAATGGATGTAGAGAAGGATATGTCCGAGAAAATTGGTGTATCTTTGAAGCAGGGTGTACAGCAATTAAATGGACAAGAGTTATTAGGTTATGCGCGTTTCCGTCATGATGCAGAGGGTGATTTTGGACGAGTGGCACGTCAACAAAAGGTGATGGAGGCGTTGAAAGAGGAGCTACTGACACCTAAAAATTTGTTGAATTTACCGAAATTTGTGGGAGCAGCACAAGGCTATGTCACAACCGATTATTCGTCTTCAGAGGAAATGCAGCAAGTATTAAAGATGCTACTGAAGGGAAAAGTCACAATTGATAAAGCGACAATTCCGATTGAGGGGAGTTATGGCTTCCAAAACTTCCGACATGCAGGTTCATCCATTGTGATAGATGTTGAGCAAAATAAAGACTTTTTACGCACATTTTTAGGGATTCCGCTAGAGTAGATGAAAAAAATCTTGTAAGATGGAAATAGAGAGATTGGAGTGATGTTATGGATAAAGAAAGGCCAAAAGAGCTATCCAACTTTTTTTCCACGAAGTTTATACGATTTCTAGGCGGTAAAAATTTATTGTTTACACTCGTCATTTTATTATTGCTGGCATGTGTTATTTTTATGTTTGATAAAATCTCCTTTATTTTCACACCATTGCAAGTATTATTTGAGGTCGTGATTTTACCAGGCGTGCTGGCGATTATTGCCTATTATTTACTACGGCCATTATTAGGGCTATTAGAAAAATGGCGAATTAGACGAGCATGGGGAATTTTAATTTTGTATATCGCCGTTATTGGCATTATTACATTATTAGTGGTGCTGGTATATCCATTTTTACGTGATCAGTTCACCAATTTAGTACAGGAATTCCCAAATTATTTTATGGTGTTCACCGAAAAAACAGTGAATTTTTTCAATCATTTACATGTAGCCGAGTATTTAGAAAAGATTAATGTCAATGATGTGGTGAATAACTTTACAACAGAAACGATGACGACTGTAAAAAATACGGTATCCAATTTGGCACAAGGTGTCGCTTCAGGCATTACAGGTTTTGTTTCTACATTGACAGGTATTGTGTTATCACTTGTGACTGTGCCATTTATTTTGTTTTATTTATTAAAGGATGGCGAAAAATTACCACAGTTTATGCTGAAAATTTGCCCACCACGTGCCCGCAAAGAAATTCATGCGATTTTGCACGATATGGACAAGCAAATTAGCTCCTACATACAAGGCCAAATTTTAGTGGCTATGTGTATTGGTACAATGGTGACAATTGGCTTTTTAATTATCGGTATGAAATATGCCTTATTACTTGGCTTCTTAGCGATGATTACGAGCGTTGTGCCCTATTTAGGACCTGTTATTGCGATTACGCCAGCGGTCATTATTGCACTCGTGACATCGCCTTTAATGTTAGTAAAGCTGGCTGTAGTGTGGACGATTGTGCAGCTTGTGGAAGGAAAGTTTATCTCACCACAAATTATGGGGAAATCGCTGAGTATCCATCCCATTACCATTATTTTTGTACTTTTAACAGCGGGCTCGTTATTCGGTGTGCCAGGGGTGGTACTTGGTATTCCAGGCTATGCGATTTTAAAAGTGCTTGTCACACATTTATTTACATTGTTCAAACAACGTTATAATCATTATGAAGATGAAAATAAGCAAAAATATGATTTGTAAACGATAAAAAGGAGATGAGCCACTTTTTTGTGGGCATCTCCTTTCGTTTATGAGGACGTCACGTGTATTTGTGCTAAACGTTGAATGGCTTCTTTGAGCACCTCATTTGGCTGTACAAGCGCTAAACGCAAATAGCCTTGTCCAGCGGTACCGAATATCGTACCTGGTACAGTGACGATACCTATTTGTTCAATGAGCTGGAAAGCTAATTCGGTGCAGTCCATGTCATACGGATAACGTGCCCAAACAAACATGCCACCGTTTGATGGAGCGACCTCCCAGCCTAAATCGACTAAGCCATTCATTAATGTGTGATGACGCTCTGCAAAAACCTTTCGCAAATTAGCCGTTATTTCTTCTGCATGATCCAGAGCAACGATTGCAGCTTCTTGAATTGCTTCAAAAATGCCGAAATCTAAGTTAGATTTTAACTGTTTCAATATGGCAATCATTTCGGCATTGCCTGCGATGTAGGCGATGCGTGTCCCTGCTAAGCTAAAGCTTTTTGATAATGAGTTAATTTCTAAGCCAACCTCTTTTGCACCTGGAGCGGCTAAAAAGCTAATGGGTCCATCACCTGTAAAATAAAATTCAGAATAGGCGGCATCATGTAGCACGATAATATTATACTTTTTGGCAAAGGCAATTACTTTCTCAAAATAAGCAATTGAAGGCATCGCTGGGACAGGATTGCCAGGTAAATTTAAAATCATAAGCTTTGCTTTTTGAGCAATATCTTCAGGAACAGCATCGACATCAGGTAAATAGTTGTTATCAGCTGTTTGTGGCATGTAGTAGGGCGTTGCTCCGGCTAAATGAATACCTGCATCATACGCAACGTAGGCTGGATTTGTTGATAACACGATATCACCAGGATCGCAAAAGGCAATTGGTAAGTGAACTAAGCCCTCTTGTGAGCCGATTGTTTGAATGATTTCGGAAGCGGGATCTAAATCGACGTGGTTACGACGTTTATAATAACGGCTAACAGCTTCGTAAAAGCGCTGTGTACCTGTTAATGTATAGCCATAGGAGGAGGCTTGACTAGCTTTTGTAGCTAATTGCTCACGAATTTTAGCATGTGGGGGAAGGTCAGGGCTTCCTAAACTTAAATCGATTATCGATTTGCCGAGTAGTTGCTGCTGCTTTGCTGCATTTTTTAGGTCACCAAAAATAGCTTTTGTAAATAAAGACATTTTTTTAGATGGTTGAATAATCAAAATGTGCACTCCTTTTTAGTTAATAACAGAATGATAGTTTGTATTTTATCACACTAAAGCAATAAAAGGGTATTATTTTTTCGCAATTTTATGATAATTAAAGAGAAAGTTAGGATTGCAAAAAGAGAAAAGACATGAGAAACTTACACAAGAACATACATTCTTATTCTATATTTAAACTAGAAAGTGTAGCACTAATTATAACAGATTATCCGACATTATAGTTTATAAATTAAAACCTATTACTATGCACCCTGAATAACTATAAAACAAAACAACACACACATATCAATAAGGAGAAATTTTTATGGTGACATTACAAGAAGCATGGGATAGCTATATGCTCTTATTGCAATCTGTAAAGAAAAGCGCTGCGACCAAAAAGCAGTATAATCTAGATGGACAGCAATTTTTAGCCTATGCACATGAAAACAATTATATATACGTGGACAAACAGTTGCAGGCATTACTAATGCTCTATTGCGAACATATGAAAGAAACATACACAAATAGTAATACCTTTAATCATAAAATCGCATCGTTGCGTGGCTTTGTGGATTTTATCTTTTTTAGAGAGTGGCTGGAGCCTTTTGATTATGCCTTGATTTTGCAGCCAAAACCACGTCAAAAAGCGACTTTAAAATTGTTAACAAAGCAGCAGCTCATACAAATTGCCAATGTGTGGCCGATTTATTTTCAATATGCGAAAACAGTGGAGCATGCTTGGTTAGCAAGGCGCAATGGCTGTATTGTGCAAATGCTAATGGAGACAGGATGTAAGCCAGCCGAGCTGATAAGGATGAAATGGGGGCATATGAACGACTCTAGCATCTATATCGCAAATGCTAATGGTCGTCGGGAAGTCAAGCTGACCGCTGATTTTTTACAAATACTACAGGATTATAAAGAGGCAACAAGTCAGCTACATCAACAAGAGCTAGGGGAGTGGCTGTGGGTGAGCGAGGCAAATCAAACAAAGCCCATCTCAACAAAAACGGTAGAACGCATTTTTCAAACCATTTCAAAGGATATTCATGTAGATGTACGTGCCACTGATTTACGCTATACGGTGATACAAAAGGCTTTTCAAAGCGACAAAACCATCGAGCACATTCAGCAAGAAATGGGCTATGTGCGTAAATGGGTGGTAGCTGAAAGGCAGGAGCGTTTTGAATAAAAAAGTAACCATCTATTGATAGGCTGATAGATCAATGATAGACAGACACCATTGTGTTTTTTATAATGAAATGTATAGAGGAGATGAAGAACAATGCTATTAATTAACTTAATGCAAGCATATGAATTAAACAAGCTATCTACATTAGGCTATACAGAAGAAGAAATTCTAAAGGCATTACGTAAAGGGGATGTATCTAGTTGGCAGGAAAAGGCTGGAGAGGATGATTTTGCGGAAATCCAAGCACTTTTCCAAGAAAGCGAACAAAGTTTCTTGGATGCGTATAATGGGCATTATCGTATTAAATATGTCACATTACCAGGGCTTCGCAATTTACTGCGCCTTCGTTTTGGTTTAGAGGAAGGTAAGAATTTTCAAGTATTAGACACGGGTGTTCAGCATGTAACATGTGATGAAGAGACAGCACAGCAAATACAACAAATGCTGTCAACAAACTGGTCGTTCGTTAAACAAGCAGATGGTACATATAGTATCACAGTTGGTTGATTCCATATTATCCCTTGCGTGTTGTGAGGCGAATCCAGATGAGTGATAACCCATAAAAAATTTTTTCGAGAGCGCTGATAAAACTGATTTTCTAGCTATATAGAAAGTCAGTTTTTTTTATCACCAAAAACGAACATATGTTCATCGTAGTGAAAAAGGGCATTTTTTCTCCAAAAAAGTTCCCAAATTGATATTTGGGAGCATTTTTTATGCTAAAATAGAGAAAATAAGAGGTGATATGATGGAAAAAATGAAACAGCCAAAAATCATGCGAGATTTCCTTATCTACTTAACTACCATCAAAGGAAAATCACAGCGCACACGTAAAGAATATGAATACGATCTCACACTATTTTTTCGCTTCCATCTTGCCATACAGCAGGACAGAACAGTTGAACAAGTAATGGATATTTCAAGTATCACGATTGAGGATATTCAAGCTATTGTATTAGAGGACTTATATTTATTTATGGAATACTGCGAGGTGCAACGTGGTAATTCTGCGGCTGCAAGAGCACGCAAGGTGGCAACATTAAAGTCATTTTTCAAATATATAAAGGGTAAAAGGCGTTTAATTGAAGAAAACCCAGCAGATGAATTAGAAACGCCGAAAATTGGACGCAAACGACCGATTTATATGAATATGGAGGAGGCACAGCAATTTTTAACTGGCATTTCCTCAGCACGTAACTACTGTATAGCGATGTTTTTCTTAAATTTAGGTATCCGTGTCACAGAGCTGTGTGAGCTGAATCAATCCTCCATACAGGGACGCTATTTAACCATTGTGGGGAAAGGAAATAAGGAACGCACCGTTTATTTAAACGATAGTTGTCTACAGGCACTAAAGGCATATAAGGAAAGTAAGACAACCGTTTTTAAAGGAGCTGACGAGGAGCCATTATTTATTTCCCAAAAAGGTACACGTTTTACACGTCAAACAGTGGCGAAAATTATTAAGCAAATTAACCAACAATCAGGGCTACAAAAAGAGCGTTTAACACCACATAAGCTGCGCCATACATCCGCAACGATGATGTATAAAGCTGGTGCAGATATTCGTAGCCTACAGCATATTCTTGGACATTCCAGCGTTGCTACAACACAGATTTACACGCATATTGAAAACGAAGAGTTGCAACAAGTACTAGAAAATAATCCATTTAATCGGTTGCAAGAATAGTTAATTAAGTAGAAATGTGATGGGAAAGAAGTTTACATATTAAGTAATGAATAAATCTGGCACAGTATCAAAAGATGCAAAGAAAGCTCATTTTCAAGCTAATCAAGTATATTAGAGGAAGTAAAAGCTTGCGGCTATCGCAGGCTTTTTTGTTTACAACTACTTGACGAAATAAACTAACTGTTATATATTATATAAAAATAAAACAATCTGTTATAAAACAGCTTGATAAGGAGGAATGACTGATGTCAAAGTATCGTGAAGGCTATGAGTTTTATTGTGAAATGTGTGAGCGTTATGGATTAGAGCCAATTTCATTTCGATTTTATGTATTACAGCTATCCCAGCAGCAGCTTTTTGCTTACAATATGAGAGCCAAAGAAGTAGGTGTGTAAATGCTTGCCGCCACACAATTTTATTAACAAGCCCAGCCATTGAATTCATTGAAATGGACTGGGCTTTTTGTATGGTGCTACAATATAGTGAAAGGAGTGATAGACGATGAATTGGAAAAATGGTGCAGAGGGTAAACGATTTATCGCTTCTTTTAGCGGTGGCAAGGACAGTGTACTAGCACTCTATAAAGCGATGCAAGTAGGTGAGGCACTTGGCTTGCTTGTCATGCTGGAGGAGGAAGGCAAACGTTCTCGCTCCCATGGAATGCCACCAGTGCTGATTCACGCGCAAGCACAAGCGATTGGTTTGCCTGTCTATACAGCCGCTTCTAGCTGGGAAAATTATGAGGAAGTTTTTATTGGGCTTTTAGAGCAAGCAAAACAACAAGGTGCGGAAGTATTAGTGACAGGTGATTTAGATATGCCAGCGCACGGCTGTTGGCATGATGCAGTGACGAAAAAGGTTGATTTACAACTAGGGATGCCATTATGGGAAATGGACCACCTTGAGGCTGTTGAGGAATTTATAGCACTTGGCTTTACGACAATGCTTGTCACAGTTAATCTAGCACTCGGTATGCGGGAGGAGGATTTAGGTCGAATCCTCACGTATGATTATGTTAAAGAGCTTGAAGCACGTGGTATTGACCCATGTGGCGAGGGTGGAGAATTCCATACAACCGTGCTGGATGGACCACTTTTCAAACAGACGATTTCCGTTCGACAAGGTGAGATTGTAAGAGATGGTGATTATGCGTTTTTACCTCTAGAACTTATTTAAAAAGGACGTGTTAAATAATGAATGCAGAAATGGTTATGCAGGAGCTTGAAGCATTAGGCAAAGAACGAACGAAAAAAATCTATCTGTCCAATGGTGCACATGAGCCACTTTTCGGTGTAGCAACAGGAGCAATGAAGCCCATGGTGAAGAAAATTAAAATCAATCAAGCTTTGGCAGAGGAGCTTTATGCTACAGGAAATTATGACGCTATGTATTTTGCAGGCATTATTGCAGACCCAAAAGCAATGACATTAGCCGATTTTGATCGTTGGCTAGATGCAGCTTATTTTTATATGCTGTCCGACTATGTTGTTGCTGTGACATTAGCTGAAGCCGACATTGCACAAGAGGTAGCAGATACATGGATTGCCAGTGGAGATGAGCTTAGAATGTCAGCAGGCTGGAGCTGTTATTGCTGGCTTTTAGGGAATCGTCAAGACCATGAATTTTCAGAAAATAAAATGGCGGACATGCTGGAAATAGTGAAAAATACGATTCATGAGGCACCAGAGCGAACAAAGGCAGCGATGAATAATTTTCTCTATACAGTCGGGGTATCTTATTTGCCACTTCATGAAAAAGCACTCGAAACAGCAAAGACTATCGGACCAGTCGAAATGAAACGAGAGAAGAAAAAGCCTGGTGTACTATACGCCTATGAGAATATTCAAAAGGATATTGAAAAAGGGCGAATTGGTTTTAAACGTAAACATGTAAGATGTTAAAAGGAGCGTGTTTTATATGAAAAAAAGACGAACACTTGCTATAGTAACAATGGTAGCACTAAGTTTAGCAGCTTGTGGCAATAAAGAGGAACAATTAGATGTTTCAACAGCTACTGTCTCACTGGAAGAGGCAGTGGAAACGTTTCATCATACCTATAGCAATGCCAAGCTATCTTCTATTGAGTTAAGTGAAGAAAAGTCAAAGCTCATGTATAGTATCGATGGCTTTGATGAGACGAGCGAATATACAGTGCATATCAATGAATCGAATGAGGTTGCACATCAGGAAGAAGAAAAGCGTGAGCCAAATGAGCAATATCAAGAGCTTGTATTAGCTGATTATATAACGGTGAAGGATGCTTTAGCAAAGGCAGCACAAGCAACGGAAGTGAATGACTTAACGGCTACTGGTTGGAGCTTAGAAACAGAGAATGGTACAGTTGTCTATAGTGTGCAATTTGAAGATGCACAAAAAGAAGTGGAAGTGATGCTCGATGCCAAAACAGGTGAGCAGTTATTTGTAGAAACGGACAACTAAATTCATCATTGAAAATGCCTGCAACAACAGCTATAATAATTGTAATATATTTGAAGGGATGATGGATGGTACATGAGCAAATAATTCTATTTTACACGTAAAATGTATATGCATTTTCATTTAAAATAGGATTAGTCTGTCCATTTATCCCGTTTAATAGCTTGGTAAAACTGATTAAGGTTCACTTTATTAAGTAAATCTTTTATCAGGCTTATTTTATGACGACTTCTAATCCTTCTGAAGCTTTTTTCAGGAGGTTTTTTATTTGGCCATGCGTATACATAAATCATCTACACAATCAAATTGGAGGTAATGATTTATGTCGATTGAAATTCAACATGTCACTTTTGGTTTTGATACATTGGACAAGCCATTATTTGAAAACATTCATTTAACGATTGATTTCAGCACAAAGGAGAGAAATGTAGTAATTGTTGATGGTAGTACAGGATTTTCTAAGACCATACAGGGTGAGAAAATGATTAATGATTTTTTATCTACAATAAACAATATTGTTTACATATCTCTTGATAATCAAGAATGGAGATATGGATCATGTATAATTGCACTTTAAAAAAAGTCGGATTTCTTTACATACAGAATCCGACTTTTTTCAGTTTACGCTTTGATGCTATAAATGACTTCCTGTTCGCTATATAAAAATTCTTGCATGTTATAACTTATTCTAACCCCGAAAATTTAGCTAAGTCATCTCGGTTTCCGATTGTAATTAATAAATCTTCATTTTGTAATAATTCTTCTGGAGAGGGGGAAACAATGATTTCACTATTTCTAATAAGGGCAATAATACTTACATTGTATTTTGCTCGAATATTTAAATCTCTAAGGTTTTTGCCAACCATTTTTGTAGGAACCATAATTTCTTCAATATTATAATCCTTGGATAATTTGATATAATCCAGCACATTAGGAGAAAGCAATTGGTTAGCCACTCGTTCTCCCATATCTCTTTCGGGATAAATAATCCAATTTGTACCAATAGCTTCTAATACTTGCCCATGTCTCTTACTCATAGCTTTTGCAATAACTTTTTTAATACCAAGATTTTTTAGCAACATGACTGTTAGTATGCTTGCCTGAAGATCATCACCAATCGCAACAATCACACAATCAAAATTTTTAATCCCCAACGCAGTCAACGCTTTTTCTTCCGTAGAATCTGCAATTGCTCCATGCGTTACATAAGGCTCTGCATCTTCAACACTTTCTTCATTAATATCTATACCCAACACTTCTTGTCCTGCTTCATATAATCTTCTTGCTATACTTGTGCCAAATCTTCCTAAACCAATAACAGCATATTGTTTTATAGCCATTCTGTCTCCACTCCTACTTTACAAATTAACCAATCATGATGTTACCCTTTGGACGCTGGAAAGCTTCCTTTCTTCGCTTTTGTGAAATAGCAAATCCAAGGGTTAATGGTCCCAATCTTCCTATAAACATGGTAACAATGATAAATATGCGACCTATAGGTGAAAGCTCAGGCGTTAAGCCCATTGAAAGACCAACTGTTCCAAAAGCTGATGTTGCCTCGAATAAATACATGATAAAGGCATGACCATGCTCTGTAATACTAAGTAAAAAAGTAACCGTCACCACAATCATTAATCCACTCATGACAACTGTTAATGCTTTTAATATCGTTCCTACTACAATACGATGTCTAAATATCACTACATCTTCTTTTCCCTGTAGTTGTGAAAAGGCAGTTACCATTAAAACAGCGAAAGTAGAGAGCTTAATGCCACCAGCAGTTGAACCAGAGCCACCTCCGATAAACATAAGGAAAATCGTTAAAAATAAAGTTGCATGCGTCAAATCACCCATTGCTAACGTATTAGCTCCCGCTGTTCTTGGTGATACACTATGAAACAATGCACCGAGAATTTTTCCAACAGGAGAGAGAGGTCCTAATGTTTTGTCATTTCCATATTCAAATAAGAATATGAAAATGGCTGCGCCAACTACCAGAATAAGTGTGGTACTTAATACAATTTTTGCGTGAACAGATAGCCTTTTTATTTGACGATACTCATACAATTCATTAATAACAATAAAACCTAATCCACCTAATAAGATAAGTGTACAAACAGTCAATACAACTGTAGGGTCGTCAGCATACAATGTAAGACTTTTGAATTCGCCCATTATATCAAACCCTGCATTATTAAACATTGAAATAGCATGAAAAATACCATAATAAATAGCTTGTTTTACAGGCATATCAAAAGAGAAGCGAATAGCTAAAATAATAGCACCCATCGATTCTGTTAAAGCTGTAAAAATCAAGATACGCTTTACTAATATAGCTATATTTTCTGTCGAACTAGCATTGAATGCCTCTTTAAGTAACAACCTGTCTTTTAAAGAGATTTTTTTCCCTAACACTGTAAAGAAAAATGTGGCAAAGGTCATAAAACCTAATCCACCTAGTTGAATGAGTGTTAAAATCACTATCTCCCCAAATGTAGAAAAGGTATCTCCCGTATCTACAACAACAAGTCCTGTAACACACATAGCGGAAGTAGCTGTAAATAATGCATCTAAAAATGGTAGGCTCTCATCACTTTCTGTGGCAATAGGTAATGTCAATAAAAAGGTTCCTATTAGAATAAATGTAGCAAACCCTATAACCAAAATTTTGGATGGATTATGGCTTTTTTTAAGATTTTTCATAATGTTCTCCCTAGCATGAAGTAAAGTGCATTTACTCATATACATTGTCTCTGTTGATTTGATAATTTTCTCGACGATTTTCCCATTTCGCGTATTAAAAATAAAAAAACCACTAAAATAAGCATTGCTATTGTTAAGGAACAATAAGCAATACCAAAATTAGGTGGTCTTTAGGATGACCTCCTTCGCTTTTGTCGACGAAGTTAGCTGACGGGTAGGATGGCGAAAGAGTTATATCATCCCTTCTACAAATGCAGAATTAACCCCAAAATTTGGTTCCTCCGTTCTCGCGCTACTGCGGAGATTTGACATTTATTTTCTTAATTACCGAAGCTATTTTACTCTTCTTATTTTCATTTGTAAATATACTAAGTGCAAATATTTTATACGACATTCTAGAGGTTTGGTAATATTTTTATCAAATGATTACTATGCAGTAATGTTAGATTAGGCGAGAGAGATTTGACAATTAAATCATCTGGATAATGTGTTGCTGCTTGAATGGCTTGAATAAATAATTGGGCGGTATTGGCAATTGGTTCAACATTTGTTGATGGAGCTTCCATTGGTGGTGAGGATTGTTGTTTATCTAATAATCGTTTAAAAATCATGGAATGGTTGACCCCCTTCATTGCCAGCTTTGTTTTTAGAATAGACAGCAAGAAGGCGTTCTATACTATTTAGTTAAAACATTGTTAGGTATATTAAAAATAACTAGAGTGGTCATTTTATAAGGAGGTGGAGTTGTTATTGTTGGCTTTTAGGTAGTCGCAAAGACCATGAGTTTTCAGAAAGTAATCTGGCAACGATGTTGGACTTGGTACAAAATACGATACATGATGCACCTTCGCGTACAAAGACATCAATGAATAATTTCCTCTACACAGTTGGCATCTCCTATGTGCCGCTTCATGACAAAGCAACAGCAAAGGCAATTGGACCAGTTGAGATGGAACGAGCGAATAAAAAGCCAAGTATCCTCTATGCTTATGAAATGATTCAAAAGATGTGGAAAAAGGGCGAGTTGGTTTTAAACGTAAATATATACGATGTTAAAAAAGTAGCAGCTTACTAATTAATAAACATAAAAGACATTGCCATCCATCGCAATGTCTTTTTTCATGGTATGATAAAGTAAGGAAGGAGTTGATGGTTTGTGCAAGCAAAATGTCTACAATTTTATGAATTTGGCTCCCCACAAGAAGTGTTACAACTAGTGGAAACAACCATTCAGCCACCACAGCCCCATGAAATATTGGTGCGTATGTTGGCAAGACCGATTAACCCCTCTGATTTAATCCCAATCCGCGGGTCTTATGCCCATCGAATTGCTCTTCCAACCATTCCTGGCTATGAAGGAGTTGGAATTGTGGAGGCAGTGGGTGCGGCTGTTTCTTCTCATTTTATTGGGCAACGTGTACTGCCGTTAAGAGGCGAAGGGACATGGCAAGAATATGTGAAAGCACCAGCTAATTTAGCTATTTTACTTCCATCAACGATAGATGATTTGACAGCAGCTCAACTCTATATCAATCCTGTAACAGCATGGGTGATTTGTACGGAAGTATTAAAGCTGAAGCCAACTGATACATTAGTCGTCAATGCGTGTAGCTCTGCGATTGGGCGTATTTTTGCTCAATTAGCGAAAGTACTGGGTTTCCGTTTAATTGCTGTGACAAGAAATATTACATATACACAAGAACTACTAGCATTAGGGGCAGCGCATGTTATTACGGCTGATGATCATTTACGCCAAACCGTGCTAGCCATCACGAATGGACAAGGCGCAAATGCAGCGATTGATTCGATAGGCGGTCATGCGGGTACAGAGCTAGCATTTTCTGTGCGCCCATCTGGTCAATTTTTAACCATTGGTTTACTATCAGGTATCCAAGTCGATTGGGAAGCGATTGCCAATAAAGCACAGGTCAAAGCCAATTTATTTCATTTACGCCATTGGAATAGCAAGGTTTCTACCACACATTGGCAAGCGACTTTCCAGCAACTGATTGCAGTGCTACAGACGAACCAACTCACACTGATGCCACCAGCTCATCAGTATAAACTCACTGAAATCAAAGAAGCAGTTCAGATGGTAGAAACGATGCGAAGTGGCAAAGGGAAAGTATTTTTAACATCTTTTAACGAATGACGCCCCCCTTAGCGCTATAAATTGCTAACGGGGAATGTAACGTTTATCACAGTTCAATTTGCAAGCAAAGCCGAATAACCTGTTACAAACAAACTTCATTATTATTTAACGACTTTTCGCCAGAAGTCGTTCATATCAAGCGTAGCCAGTGGAAGCGTCAGTTTAGTCATTGCAGCGATTTTGTATGGCATTGGCTTCGGTTCTGCTCAACCAGCTATGCAAGCTGCCATCATACGTCTTGTCCCACCAAATCGTGTTGGGATGGCAAACGCTTCCTTTTCTACCGCAACAGACCTCGGTATCGGCTTAGGGGCAATGTTATTTGGCTGGATTTCGAACTATACTAGTTACCAACTATTATTTATCGTGAGTGCGCTATCTGTCGTGCTATCCTTTCTTTGTTTTCAGTTTTTGGTTAAGAAAATAATTGTTTGGTTTGAATGGTTAGTGCTTGATTATGAGAAGCTAGAATCATAACATCATCACAATGTTGTAAAGAAAAGCACATCTTCTTTATAACATTTTTTTGTATCGTCTTTAAGGTTTTCTCCGTACTATAATGACAGGGGGGAGACAATTGACAAAAAAGGTACTATTGTTCGGAGATATTGGCATTGATGATACGATTGCCTTAATTTATGCAAGGCTTCACCCAACAATCGAAATTGTTGGGTTAGTAGCAGATTACGGCAATGTCTCAAGAGAAGATGCTGTTGCTAATATTTATTATGTGATGAGGTTATTTGATTTTCCAAAGGGCATTCCGGTTATTTTAGGAGCTGAAGTACCTTTAACAGGAGAACAGCCTACTTATTATCCAGAAATTCATGGTGAACGGGGACTCGGGCCTATTATCCCAAATAAGGAGCATGAAGTGACGATTGAAAATTTTTTCGAAATCGTGAAAATTATTGAACGCTATAAGGATGAATTGATTATTGTCAATATTGGACGTCTTACCTCGTTAGCTACCATGTTTATCCTCTACAATGACTTAATGAAAAATATCAAGGAATATTATATTATGGGTGGAGCATTTTGGATGCCTGGTAATGTAACAAGCGTAGCAGAAGCCAATTTTTATGGTGACCCAATTGCCGTAAATATTGTTCTTACATATGCAAATAATGTTACTATTATTCCTTTAAATGCCACACAAAAGGCCATTGTTACACCCAGTATGGTTAACTATATTGATTCTTTTGGAAAAACCAAAATCTTAAAACCATTAATGGACTACTATACACGCTTTTATCAAGAACGTGACCCCTCTCTAGTCGGTAGCCCCGTTCATGATGTTCTCACACTGATGGCAACGCTTTATCCTGATATATTACTATTTAAATCCTATCCTGTCACCATTGTGGATATGTTGGAGGGACCCACAAGAGGGCAAAGTATTGCAGAAACAAGTCACTATGAAAAACAACAACCAGATGTGAAAACCCATCGAATCGCATTTGATATTTATTACGAAAAATTCTTCCGCTATTTCCTAACAACAATGACAGGTCATCCAATGTCTATTCAAACACACCATTTCGTAAAATCACAAAATCCACATGGATATTGACCTTCATATTTTTATACAGGCTATGCCATTTTTCCTTCGTTAACTCAGCATGTCTAACATGGCTTCGATATTCTTCCCCAAAACCAAAGACATCCGACTCTACCTTTTGGCTATGGGCGATAACTCTAGCTAATTCTTTCGTCAATTTATGCTGAATCGCCTTCTCCAATGCTTCTACACTTTTTCGATGGCTTTGGTCAAAGCTAGGTGACACCTCTAATACCCTTGCCTTAAGTTTGATTGTTAAGTCAAATTCAGGATTTTTCGCATCCACTAATGTCATAGTGCGTTTTGAACGAATGGCATCAAAGGCAACAGTCATTGTATCATCTGTTTTTTTTTGTAATATAGATGGAAGATCCTCTGACTGTAGCGTCGTTTCATATATACCTGATTTAAATGTATCTCGAATAACTTTCACATAAAAGCTATCAGGAGGTGGGAGGGTACTTACCATTTTGCCATCTTTAAACAAAGCGATACCACTTAATTTAATCAGTTCTTCTTCTTTTTCAATAATGGGCATGGCCATATCTCGTCCAACAGCATAATAATCACGTCCCACTTCATGCAGCATGCTCGAAATCATATATTCTTGTTGGATATTTTGTTCAAGCAGGCGATAAATATGCTGCCCAATATCCTCAATATTTTGATAATCATATTCTAATAAAGGGGCTACTTGATCCTTCACAATAGCCGTATAAACACCATTGTTGACACTGGCATTTTCTAAGCTAGCGTCAATATAGTAGTGAAGCCCTTCCTCTGCCAATGCTTCTCCAAATAAAATTACCCGCATTTGCCCAATCATGACTTTTTTAGATACCCTTCTATTGACTTCCATTCGATTACCTTTGCTTGTATTGTCCTCTGTGGTTATCACATCCACTTTACTTTGAAATTCAGGATTGACCTCACGAATTACGGCAGTCGTCTGCATCTTTTTTTCCTTCCCCACATCATAACCTATCAATGTTGTAAGCCCAATCCGCTCTAAAATATTGGTCTGTGCGCAGCCATATAACAGGAGTACCAACAATATCATACACCATAGCCATTTCTTCATTTTTTCATCATCACCTTCTTTCTCATGATAACGATAAGCCATAGCAAAATAGGGTATAGAAAGACGATATAAAAAGCTGCTCTTGATAATTTCGTGTCCATTCCATTAATTTGGAATCGTGTTTGAACCACCAGTGTGCCAAGAAAAATAAGGAGCGCAAATAGCCAAATAAATTTTGTGCTGCTAATGTTGATTAATCGAATCGTTCCACGATAAGCCGCCCATGCGTAAAGACAAAGATTTGGTATAATAATGAGCATCCAAAAACAAACAACTATAAATTCAAATCGCTCAATAAAAGGGAAGCTTATAAAACTAAATAAGGTCAATGTAGCCCATACCGTTCTTTGTATTTCTCCACCACTATAATACATTAGGGAAACGACCATTACTGCTACATAAATGGTGGTGGTAGCAAGTAGACTTAAATGTGCATATTTACTCACTTGTTTTTTATCTTGAACAAATGGGTAAATCACCATTAATATTTCAAAGCCAATAATCGTAAAGGTCATGGAGTGTGCACCCTTTAAAATCGAGCGAAAATCGGTTTCTAAAATGGGAAGTAAATTATTGACTGAGGCAAATTTTAATGGGAAACCTAGCATTAGCACAAGCCATAAGGATAAAATTACACTAAAAAAGGACACGCCCACCATCACACGAAGCCCAGCCGTGAAGGCATAAATAATAATAAGTAACAACGTCGATGCTAAAAACCATTCGCCTATATTTGGAAAAATCCATGCTTGAATTACCTCAATATAATTACGTAACACCGAAAAAAAAGCGATGAAACAGTAAAGCACATAGATCACATTGAACACATTACCAATCCATCGTCCAAAAATGTCTTGATGAATACCATAAAGGTCATTCGAGCCATACATTTCTAATGTTCTAATCATAAAAAAGGTCACAATATGTGTGGCTATACCTGCCAGTAGAACCGAAATCCAAGCATCTTGATGGGCATCTTGATAAATAATTCGCTGAAACCCTTGAACACCCACACCAATTTGAGCGCCGTGCATGACAAAAAACAGCAAATGTGCATTAAACATCTCTTTTGGAGGGATTTTCATTGATTTCACGTCCATTCAACTTTTTTTAGGTTTAATTGGCTCATCAGGGTTAAATTTATATTCATCGGTCGGTCTTGTGAACGTAGGTCGCTTGGCTGTTAATGGAATTGGCATCCGAATAATACTATCTCGCATATCCTTAAATCTTGGTGGATAAAAAGGAGATAAGTATGGTGCACCCAAGCTTGATTGACGTAGCAAATGAATCAGTAAAAAACAAAAAGCTAGCATAATGCCATAAAAGCCCCAATAACCAGCCAATAAAATAATTGGGAAACGAATGAGTCGTACAACATTGCCCATCATATAACTTGGAGACGTAAAGGAGGCAAGGGCGCTTAACGCAATAATAATTAACAAAATATTACTTGTAATTCCAGCCTGTACAGCCGCTGTTCCAATCACAATCCCGCCAACAATCCCAATTGTTTGCCCAATTTTGGTTGGCAATCGTGCTCCTGCTTCTCGTAGTAGTTCAATAATAATTTCCAGTAGCAATGCCTCAAATATAGGGGGAAATGGGACAAGTGCCCTCGATTCACTTAAAGGGACAATAAAGGCTTGTGGAATAACCTCATAGTGAAAAGTAAGGGCAGCCACATAAAAAGGTGTTAAGTAGACAGATAAAAAGAAAGCCGCTAGTCGCAGTAAACGTACAAACGTTGCAATGGGCCAACGTAAATTTTGATCCTCTTGACTTTGAAAGAATTCCGAAAAGGACTGGGGGCAAATAACCGCCATAGAGCTTCCATCGACAACTATGCCCACTTTGCCATCTAACAAGCCATCACAAAATCGGTCAGGTCTTTCCGTTAACAGCATTTGTGGAAAAACAGATAATGAATTATCATCAATCATCTCCGCTAAAACAGCACTATCAATTAACGCATCGATACGAAGATCAGTAAGACGTTGCTGCACCGTATTGACCATTTGCTCAGAGGCGATACCATGTATATAAATTAAACTGACAGCTGTATGGGTACGTCTACCAATCGTTATTTTTTTATGACAAAGATCAGGGCTAATGATATAACGGCGAATTAAAGAAATATTCGTTGCTAGACTTTCATTAAAGCCTACCTGTGTTCCAATCACTTGGGATTCATTTTCAGGTGTCGATAGCGCTCTTGTTTCACGAGTGATAATAGAAGCAAAAATCACTTTGGAATACCCTGCTACATGAATGAGTGCAGCGCCATGAACAAGTGCATCAATAGCTTCCGCAAGTATACTGCCATGTTGAATATCAGCAACAGATAATGTGTCGATGACTGCTTCAGGTGTAGTCGTAGTATTTACTTGTAATGGTGCGATAATATGATCGTTTAACGTTTGATTGTCCACTAAATGGTTAATATATAGCAATGTGAGTGTGGGCGAGAGAGATTTGACAATTAAATCGTCTGGATAATGTGTTGCTGCTTGAATGGCTTGAATAAATAATTGGGCGGTATTGGCAATTGGTTCAACATTTGTTGGTGGAGCTTCCATTGGTGGTGAGGATTGTTGTTTATCTAATAATCGTTTAAAAATCATGGAATGGTTGACTCCCTTCATTGCCAGCTTTGTTTTTAGAATAGACGGCAAGAGGACGTTCTATACTATTATTTTAGTTAAAGATGTTGACCACATTGGTACATTTTATAAAGAGGTGCATAGATGAAAGGTAACTTACTAGCAAGAATGACTTTCCTTTCTCAATTGCTGTTTCGCCTTTACTATTTGCAAATTTCTACTTGGCTACTCATATTAACATGTTTCACAATCAGTGTACCACTAGCTTTCACAGAATTGTGTCAAACGCAGCAAGAACGAGATATGAGGGCGCAAACAATGGTAAACCCTGCTATTACAGCTATTGTAAGCCCTACTAATTTAGGTCACTACACGATAGGCGTGATTGGTTTTAATAAACGGGCTATTGAAAATTAACCACTTGAAAATGGGGGAAAGATGGGTAAACTAATGGTAGAGAAGAATAAGGAGGGGAATTAGGTGAACATTATTGTGACAAGTCTTTTTGTCAACAATCAAGACAAAGCATTACAATTTTATACGGACGTATTGGGATTTGTGAAAAGAGAGGACGTGCCTATTGGGGAATTTCGCTGGATAACAGTCGTTTCGCCAAATAATCCGAATGGCACAGAATTGATACTTGAGCCTAATAACAATCCAATTGCACAAGAATATCAACAAAAACTAGTCGCTTCGGGTATTCCTGCGACGATGTTTGGTGTGGAAGATATTGAGCAGGAGTACAAGCGATTAGTAGATAAAGGCGTGACATTTACAATGAAGCCGACACAAGCAGGCCCTGTAATCATCGCTGTTTTTGAAGATACGTGTGGTAATCTTATTCAAATCACCCAAAGGTAACAAAAAAGAGTTGCCTAAAGAAAGCCAGGAATGTTGGTAAATCAACATTTCTGGCTTTTGAGTTAGGACTATTTCTTTTTAACCTTGATAGACGGTTTCGATTTAGGTGTTGTTGCCTTGGGTTTTTGAATTTTGGCAGCCAACTCATTAATACGTTTGATTTCAGCGTTTGCTACTGTTGTTAATTCTGCAATTTGTGTAGTATACGCTGTCACTTCTTCAGCTGTTAGAACATTTTTTCTGCTATATTGGTCAATACGTTTTGCTAATGCTTTTAATTGATTGATTTCGGCGTTTAATTTGCCTGTAAAGCTATTAAATTTGCCATACGCTTTTTCTACTGTAATTGCTGATGTATCTGCCGTAGCCGTATCTTTTGTTACTATGGCACTATCAGCTGTTGTTACACCGAAATAATCATTTGCTGCCACTGTAATCGCTGTAATGGCTACTTTTGAGCCTACAAGACGTTGTTCAACATCTACTTTCACTTTAGCTGTTTCTTGTGCTTCTTTTGTTAAGTGTTGTTTATCTTGTTTCGTTTCTGTTGTTATGGGCTTTTTATCCTCTTTAACTGAAGGTGCTTGCTTATTCGTTGATTCTGTCACTTCCGAAGTCGGTGTAGTTGCTTCCACTTCTTTAGCGGGCTTATTAACTTCTGTTTTAGGTTGCTTTGCACTTGGTGATTTGGCATCAACAAATGATACAGAACCAAATACAAGCGTTGTCGCCATCAGCACTGCAGTAACTCTAGCTAATTTTTTCATTGTCATGGTAAATCCTCCTTTAGATCTGCTTTTTAAAAAAGACATTTACTATTCTATCGGCTCATGTCGATTCATTATAATAGGTCAATAGAATGGAGTTAAGTAGTATATTTGATTCGAATAGAACAAAGCTAAGAAGAGGTGAATACATGATAGGTCGTTACGAACTCAACAAAAAATAATCACTCCATGAGCTGTTCTGCAAATTGGAGTGATTATTTTATTCTTAACACGCTAGCCATTTACAGGATGTAGGATACTAGCAAAGATGCAGAGGTTTGAGCACCTGCATCTTTGTTTATTTATATCCGTATTGATGGTGCTTTTCCACATGATGACGAATTTTCACTAAAAATTGATTCGCTGCAGGTGAGAGTACTTGATTTTTTTTCCAAATAATATCTAGATTTGCCTTTAATCCTGGATTTAAACGTTTGAAACAAAGTTCACTGTCACCAGATGTATTGATGAGTTTATCCAAACATAATGCATAGCCAAGAGCTTCTTCTACCATGTGCGCAGCATTATAAAGTAAATTATAAGTTCCTACAACATGTAAATCTGTCATATCTGCCCCAAACCAACCTGGCCACCCTGTTAGCTTCGTATCGACCATTGTTTGGCGTGAGATTAACAACGGTTTATCGATTAAATCCATTGGCTGAATAGAGGGTTTTTCTGCTAAAGGGCTATCTTTACGCATTAAAATTCCCCAAGTATCTGTAGCTGGTAATTGAATGTAATTATATTTCTGCTTATCTGCTGGTTCAATGATAATCCCAAAATCTAATAACCCACTGTCTAATTTAGCCTTAACATCATCTGCATCACCACTGTATAAATGAAACTGAATAGATGGACAATCTTTCAGTAAATCCTTCAGTGTCTTTGCAATAAACGACATCGCCTCTGTTTCGCCACCACCAATGTAGATTTCTCCACTAATCATTTCTGTCGGTTGATTAAGGTTAGCCTCCATTTTATCCATTAACATCACAATTTCTTTTGCCTTCGTTAAGAAAAATTGACCCTCTGTCGTTAAAGTGATTTTTCGGTTGCCTCTTATTAATAAAGGAGTTCCTAGCTTTTCCTCCAAGTCACTGATTTGCCTTGATAACGTTGGTTGTGATATATGTAAGGATTTGGCGGCTGCTGAAATATTTTGTTGATTCGCCACCGCAATAAAATAACGCAATAATCGAATTTCCATACGACTCACTCCTATGCTTTTTAGTTATATTAAGACATTTAATATAGGTATTTGATATTTGAATCATAGCATTTTATGATGTTGTTGCAAATAATAATTGATTTGCGAAGAACATCAATAACAAAAATATAGTAAAGGAAGTGTGAAACATGAGTTATAAAAAGTTAGCAGAAGAAATTATTCAACTGGTTGGTAGAGAAAAGAATATTAAAAATGGAGAAAAACTAGCATAGACGTCGAAAATAAAGAAATGGAATGATATTTTATGAAAAATTCTAAAAATTTGTTATTATTTATTCTAGCAGTTGGTGTGTTTGGTATTTTAAATACCGAATTCGGTGTTATCGGCATACTTCCTGATTTAGCAGCTTATTTTGATGTCAGTGTGTCAAAGGCAGGGTTATTGGTAAGTCTTTTTGCACTTGCCATTGCCATTGCTGGACCAACGATGCCATTACTATTTTC
Organism: Lysinibacillus piscis; assembly: GCF_026012395.1. GTDB lineage: Bacteria > Bacillota > Bacilli > Bacillales_A > Planococcaceae > Lysinibacillus > Lysinibacillus piscis. The sequence goes on along the minus strand of NZ_BRZA01000002.1, from coordinate 929,136 downwards.
TCGTTTCAATCGAAAAAACGTGATGTTACTGGTATTGGCGATTTTCGTGATTGGCAACATTATTTCCATCTTTACAACGAATTTTACGGTAGCTTTAATCGCACGTGTCATACCCGCTTTCTTTCATCCTGTCTATGTATCGATGGCTTTATCTGTCGCCGCTGCATCTGTAAGCGTGAAAGAAGCACCAAAAGCCGTTTCAAAAGTATTTATTGGCGTTTCGGCAGGGATGGTTGTAGGTGTGCCAGTGGTCAGCTTTATTACACATAGTGTGTCATTACAAGTTGGCTTAGCCTTTTTTGCACTGGTCAATATCCTAACATTTATCGCCACATTGCTATTTATACCGTCTATGCCCGTACAAGAAAAGCTTTCTTATGGCGACCAGTTAAAGATTTTAACACAAGGCATTACATGGCTGTCTATTTTAGGCGTACTGTTCTTAAATGGGGCGGTATTTGGTGTCTATAGTTTTCTTGCTGAATATTTAGGCGTAGTTACACAGATGTCCGCTAACTTAATTAGCACGATGTTATTTGTTTATGGCTTGGCGAATATTGTAGGCAATGTGATTGCAGGGCGATTGCTGACAAATGCCCCCATCCGTTCAGTCACAATGATGCCAATTGTCTTAATGGCTATGTATCTAGTCTTTTACTTTGTAGCTGAATGGACGGTATCTACAGCGGTGATTATTTTAATTTGGGGCATACTTGGGGGAATTGTCGGTAATATCAATCAATATTGGGTGATGTCCGCTGCTCCGAAAGCGCCCGATTTTGCAAATGGCGTATTCCTATCATCTGTTAATTTAGGGACTACAATTGGCACAAGTATTGTAGGGATTGTGATTGCGCAATATGGCACAAAGTATATTTTATTCGTAGGCATGCTATTATTAGCGCTTGCCTTTGTCTGCATTGTACTACGAAATTCTATCTATAAAACAGCTACATGATAGCAATAACAAGGGGGGAAGCAAATTGGAAAAACTTTTAACATTATCCATCGCCACATTTTTGTTAACCGCTGGCTGTGCTGAAAATGTGCAGCCAACATTCTCTAAAAGCTCAGAACAAACACAGCCACAGCAATCTGCATCATCTGTTGAAAGTTTAGACATCCTAGCAGAAAACTTGAATGTCCCATGGTCTATCGTCAAACAGGGAGAGACGTTTTATTTAACAGAAAGATCGGGTAGCATCGCCAAAGTAGTAAATGGGAAAGTAGAACGACAACGTGTCATACTTGAAAAAGAGGTGTCTACAGCGTCTGAGGCAGGATTGCTTGGCTTTGTGCTGGCCCCTGATTTTTCCACATCGAACATGGCGTATGCCTATTATACGTATGAAGATAGTGAAGGACAATTTAATCGTATTGTTACACTCCAATTAGCAAACAATGTATGGCAAGAAAAAGCTTTGCTACTCGACCGCATTCCTAGTGGCACATATCATCATGGAGGCAGGTTAAAAATAGGACCAGATGGCAAACTATATGCTACAGCTGGGGATGCTTCACAGCGTGAGATAGCACAAAACCTACAATCATTAGGTGGTAAAATTTTAAGAATGAACCTTGATGGCTCTATACCAGACGATAATCCTTTCCCAAATTCTTACGTCTATAGCTACGGACACCGCAACCCTCAAGGCATCACTTGGTCACCTGATGGCACGATGTATGCAAGTGAGCATGGTAATAGTAGAAATGATGAAGTAAATATCATCGATGCTGGTCAAAATTACGGTTGGCCGTTTATTGAGGGCAAAGAGCAACGAGAAGGTCTGCTTGCACCTTTATTCACCTCTGGCAATCAACATACGTGGGCTCCATCTGGCATAGCCTATGCGAACAATAAATTATATGTGGCAGCACTCAGAGGCAATGCCGTTTTGGAATTTGATGTAGCAGCGAATACCTACCGAGAATTGGTCACGGATTTAGGTCGTATTCGCGATGTATTTATAGAAGACGGTTATTTATATTTTATTAGTAATAATTTAGATGGTCGAGGTACTGGACAGCAAAATGATGATAAATTATATCGATTGCCGCTTGTGAATGAGTAGAACATTGTGAACGTAATACAATCAAAAGAACGATTTCTCATCATCTGTGTGAGAAATCGTTCTTTTATGTATTACTTATGCGTTTTAAAAATAGAAATTGTTTTATTCAATTCTTCTGCTAATTGTGCCAATGACTGTGTTGTCGCTGCCGTTTCTTCACTTGCTGCGGCGACATCTACACTTGTTTCGGCAATACTTTCAATTGCCTGCATAATTTCCGCTGATTGAGCAGATTGTTGCGCACTTGCAGAGGCAATATTGTCAATCGCATTCATCACATCTGTTGATTGAGCAGATTGCTCGGCACTGGCTGAAGCAATTTCCATCGTCTTACTGTTTGCTTGTGTCATCATTTCGGTGATTTGCGTAAAGGCTTCTCCCGTACGTTTCGTTGATGCAACACCTTCATCCACTGCTATCACACTACGAGACGTATTTTCTTGAATACCAATAATAATCGAGGTAATTTCCTGTGTTGCACTGCTAGATTGCTCTGCCAGCTTACGAACCTCATCTGCCACAACAGCGAAGCCTTTGCCAGATTCACCCGCACGAGCCGCTTCAATAGCTGCGTTTAATGCCAGCAGGTTCGTTTGACTAGCAATATCGGCAATCACCTTGATAATATCGCCAATACGATTGGAATCCTTTTCGAGTAAGGACATATGCGTGCTAATCGCTTCCATTCCTTCAATAGAAGCTTGTACAACTTCCGTTCCATTCGTTGCTATGGTTGTTAGACTTTCACTTAATAGCGCTGTTTCATCTGCATTTTTGGCAACTGAATCAATCGCATGGTTCAATTCTTCAAACAATTCTTTCATTCTTTGCGCATCCTGTGCCTGACTATTCGCACCATCTACAATCTCTTTGAACAATTCTGTGATATTTTGAGAATGATTAGCTTGTGTAGACACATTGCTTGCGACTTCCTCTGTTGTAGTAGAAATTTCTTGGGCGGATGTAGCAACACTATCAGCAGAATAAAGGATATTATCTACGATTGTACGCAAATTGTTGACCATATTATTAATGGAACGAGCCAATTCACCAACTTCATCTTTCGTATCAATCGCAGTCGTTTCGGTTAAATCGCCATTAGACACTTTGCCAACTAATGTCGCTACTTCTTTTAGTGGATTCGAAATCAATCGAGCAATGACTATGCCTAGACCGATGTTAAATAGCACAGAAAGTACGATAACCGTGAGTGTAAATATTCTAGTAGAGTTATACAATTTTTCGGATTCCAAATGGGTTGTTTCAGCAAGGCTAATATTTAACGTAATCAGTTCCTTAATATAGCCTTGCACCGCATTGCCTACTTGATTAAACTCATCTGCAAGCTGTAGATAGCTTTCCTCATCATTTGCATAGGCATACTCAGTTGCTGTCTTGTACAGAGCTAAATATTTGTCCCATTCAGAACGGAGTTTATCTAGAATGGCTTGTTCTTCAGGAAGCATTATACTATTTTCATATGCTTCAATATGACTGTTGATATCTTTGGCCGCTTGTTGACTAATATCATAAAACGTATCCTTTTTGTCTTTCGTTTTTGCTACGAACATCATATCTCGAATTTGCACACGTAGTCGTTGATAATCCGTTTCTACTCTACCCAAATCGCTTATGGGTACAACACGCTCGTCATACATAAAGCCTAAATTCTCATTCATTGTACTTAAATTTACTAAGCTATAAATGCCGACCGCTGTTAAAATAATACTTGTTACAAGGAATGTCCCAATCAATTTAGTTGCTGTTTTAGCGTTTTTTAGCCATTTCATCAATATACACACCGCCTTTTTTAATATATATAACCCCAAAGTATGCGAAAGAAATCTAAATTTTTAGGTAATTAGTCATACATTACATACTCTAGTATACTAATTATATCTTCTACTAATCGAATAAAAAAGCACAGATTTATCAAAAGCTCGATAAAAGATGAATGCTATCTCCAAAGAAGAGCATGGTTTTTACAACCTCAGTCATGTCATACTGCCATCTTAAATTCCTATAGATTTTAGCGATGATTGAGTAAAAATTAAAAATATCGTAGAATGAACTATAAAATGATTGGATTTGCAGGTAGGGGTGACGTAACACAATGAATGGACGGCAAGTAGAATTATTAAAATTTCTTAGCAAACAGATCGACTGGACTAAAGGGAATGTTCTTGCAAATCACTTAGGCGTAAGTGTTAGGACCGTTCGTAACGATATCCAAATGATTAATACCCATTTTTCAAAGGAACAAAAGGAATTAATCACTTCTTCAAAGCAAAATGGCTACATGCTATCAGAAAAGCAATTCGCAAATATATTAATTCAACAGCAATACAGCTTAGTTCCTTCTAATGCTGATGAACGAATTACTTATATATTAAAAAAGCTGCTTTATTCGTCAGAAACCATCAATTTATTTGATGTTGCGGATGAGCTTTTTGTCAGTGAATCCACAATTGAAAAGGACATTCAACGGATTAAGCTCCAGTATCTTATTGACTTGGAGTTGGAACGACAGGATAATCAAGTACTGCTTTTGGGTAACGAAAAGAGTAAGCGCTCTCTTTTAGTAAGGGTGTTATTAAATGAAGCAAAGGGCAACATATTTGATACTGTGCTTTACTCCAAGTTTTTTAATAAAGTCAACCTACAAGATATTAAAGAGATTTTATTAAAAATTATTCATCCATATGAGATTCATTTAACAGATATGGCCATTATGAATATCGTTTTACATCTTGCCATTATTACCGATAAAACCATATTGAATGAGCATCCGATTTCCATTAGTGAATTTTCTGTTCAGTATGACGAAGAAGATTTTATGATGGCGAATGAAATTAGTGATGCTATTAGTCAATTGTATGATATAGCTTTTCCTCAGCCAGAAATTAACTATATGGCACTACTTATCGCTAGTAAGAAGACCCTTCACTATAAAAGCAGATTAAGAAATGAGATTGAAAAAAATACAAATATTTTTTACCTTAATTTAACAAAGCAATTACTTACCTCAATTTATGAGAAATTTCTAATTGACTTTCGCAAAGATGATGAGTTATTTGTTGGCTTGTGTATGCACATTAAAGAATTACACAATCGTGTCAATCGGGGAGGAACCCTTAGAAATCCAATTCTAGAGGAAACTAAAAAAACCTTTCCGTTAATTTATGAAATGGCAAAATTTGTAGGCAATCAATTTGGCAAATTAGTGAATCAGGAACTTTCTGAAGATGAATTTGGTTTAATTGCTCTGCATCTTTGTGCTTCGCTTGAACGCACAGCTAGTAATAATACGAATAAAAAAAAGGTTGCGATTATCTGTCCAACAGGATTTGCATCAAGTCAACTAATTAAGGCAAAGCTACAAAAATATGCTGATTATATTGAAGAAATTGGCTTCTTTTCTCTAAACGAGATGGAGCAACTTCCGCTATTTAAGCCAGACCTTGTTTTAACAACAATCGATATGGAGATCAATATACCTTGTCGTATATTACTTGTTTCACCCTTTATTACAGATAATCAGGAAAAACAACTTAGTGATTTCTTTTTAGATAAAAGTGAAAACATGAAAGAAAGTAAGAAATATTTCAAGGAATCACTCTTTTTTAATCATTTAGACTTTTCAACACCCGACCAAGTAATTGAATTTCTATGTAAGCAGCTATATAAGCAGCATTATGTACCGGTGGACTATGTGCATTACATAAAAAAGAGAGAGGCAATTTCACCGACATCGTTTGGCAATTTATTAGCACTTCCTCATCCTAGCGATAAGGTTGCTAGCCAAACAATCATATCAGTCGGTATTTTAGAAAAACCAATCCAATGGGGAATGCAGCAGGTACAGCTTATCTTACTTTTTGCGCTTGCTAATGATGGAAAAGAGCTGCATGATCATTTATTCCGTGATTTAATTAGCCTGTTAGAAAAACCAAGTAAGATGAAAAATATCATTCGTGCAAATTATTTCACGCAATTTTTGGAGGAGCTATCGAAATAACAATGCTTCCAAGCACTCGCAGCTATTTTGGCAGCGAGTGTTTTTTTGCCTAAAATTTCTGAATAATCACTTTCCTAAGGAGTGAGGAAAAACTTTATTTCTCAAAACAATCATAAAAATTTAAAGTAAACGTATGAAAGGGATTTCAAAGACAGGAGGCACTCTACATGAATACTGAAATTCAAACAGTATCGTTTGGTCTAATTCTTCATAGTGGGAATGCAAAAAGTATCGCAATGGAAGCCATTACGCACGCTAAAAAAGGGGAAATAAAAGTAGCTAGGGAAAAAATTAATCATGCAAAGGATGAGTTGAAGAAAGCGCAAAAGGTGCACGCTGATTTGATTTTTGAAGAAGCGAATGGCACTTCACCAGATTTTTCTTTATTGCTTATGCATAGTGAAGACCATTTTGCAATGGGACAAATTATTGTCGAATTAGCAACAGAAATGGTAGATCTTCATGAAAAAATAGAAAGCAGGTGTGGAGAATGAGGGAGAATTTTCTTTGGGGAACCGCAACAGCATCCTATCAATGCGAAGGTGGCTGGGATGAAGGCGGCCGTGTTCCATCACTTTGGGATACGTACCTTCACAATAACCAATTAGAAAATGGTAATGTCGCTTCAGATCATTACCACCAATACAAAGAAGATATTCGTCTGATGAAAGAGGGAGGACATAAATCATACCGCTTCTCACTTGCATGGCCGAGATTAATAAAGAATCTTGAAGGAGAAATTAATCCTGAGGGTGTTCAATTTTATCATAACATTATTGATGAATGTCTAACAAATGGCATCGAACCATTTGTGACGATTTTCCATTGGGATTTGCCACAATACTTAGAGGATATTGGCGGTTGGACAAGCCGTAGAGTGGTAACGGCTTATGAGGAGCTGGCAAAACTCGTTTTCTCTGAGTACGGTGAAAAAGTTACTTATTGGACGACCTTTAACGAGCCAAGATACTATGTTTTTAGTGGTTATAAAATTGGAAATTACCCACCAGGAGTTAATGATACGCAAAAAACCATTGAAGCTTCTTTTTACATGATGCTGGCCAATGCAAAAGCGATAAAAATCTATAAGGATATGAACTTAAAAGGGGAAATTGGCATTGTCCATAGCTATGCCCCAATCTTTGGTGTGGATGATTCGTTAGAAACGAAAATAGCCATGAGAAATGCTGATAACTACTTTAATAATTGGATTTTAGACACGGCCATTAAAGGTGAATTGCCAATTGATATGTTAACGAGATTGAATGACAAGTACGATCTTTCCTTCATTCAAACGCAGGATCTTCAAGATATGAAAGAAAACACAGTTGATTTTATCGGATTAAACTATTACGCCAGAGCTCTTATTCGCCCTTATTCAGGTGGTGAGACAGTACTTAGAATCAATAATAGTGGTTCTTCTGCCAAAGGAACAAGTAAAGTGGTGGTGAAAAATTGGTTTGAGCAAGTGTGGGATCCAAACTCTGAGTTCACCGAATGGGATACAGAAATTTTTCCACAGGGACTTTATGAAGGTATCTTAATGGCTCATAAAAAATATGGTATTCCGATTTATGTAACTGAAAACGGTGTTGCTGATTACGAGGATGTAAGCGTTGAGCAAGTGAACGATGAGAAAAGAATAGCCTTTTTAAATGATCACATCGATGCGATCATCAGGGCGGTTGAAGCTGGTGCTGATGTACGTGGCTATTACATTTGGTCAACGATGGATTTATACTCTTGGAAAAATGGCTGCGAAAAACGTTATGGACTAGTAGCCATTGATTGGGAAGATAACTGTAAAAGAAAGCCAAAAAATTCTTACTATTGGTATAAAAAGGTTTGTGAATCTAACGGAGAAATGATTGAAAGGAAGAGAGAATATGAAACAAATTTTGTTAGTTTGTAATGCTGGTATGTCATCAGGTATCCTTGCTCGAAAAATGGAGGATGCTGCTAATGGCACAATGACAATTAAAGCAGTCGGCGTTAGTGAGTATAAGGATCACGTTGAAAATAAGGACCTGTTAATAGTAGGACCTCAAATTCGATTTCAACTGGATGAAATCAGTAAAGCTGTTCCCATTCCAGTTATGCTAATCGATTTTCAAAAGTATGGGTTAATGGATGCTGAAGGAATCTTAAATGATGTTAGAAGTGCCTTAGAAATGAATTAGTTGAGCAATCGGGCAGAGAGCAATCCACATCTGCCCGAAATAATAGACAGTTTCCATTTGAAAAGGAGGGTTAATCATGAGTAAGTTTTCTGCAATGAGTCAGGTAATCGAACGAAGAATTCTACCATTCGCCAATAAGATGGGGCAACAACGCCATTTGGCTGCCATTCGAGATGCCTTTATTACTTTATTACCAATCAACTTAATGGGTGGTCTTGCTGCCATTATCAAATCGCCACCAGTAACAGAATCGACAACCAATGGGATGTTGCTCGCATGGAACTCGTTTGCTATGGCAAACGACCTTTTATTAAACTGGCTGTATGCGTTTACATTAGGTGCCATGTCATTGTATATTTGTGTGGGTGTAACGCATTTTTTATGCCGCCATTATAGCGTAAATAGTTTTATCCCGATTTTATTTTCACTCGTTGGATTTTTCCTTACTGTAACAGAGCCAATGGAATTAGGGTGGGACGGAAAATCCTTATCGTTTTCTTTTATTGATGGAAAAGGGATTCTTCCAGCCTTAATTATTGCCATCTTAACAACAGAGCTATATCAATTGATGAAAAAGAAAAATTTCGGGAAAATCTCCATGCCACCTGGTGTTCCACCGAGCTTAAGTGATGTTTTTGCTTCTCTATTTCCTGGCATGATTTTGATTACTGTTTATATTTTGATCTTTGCTTTATTCCGTTCGTTTGATTCATCATTTGCTAGCTTTATTTTCACGCAAATGGCACCAGCGTTTAAAGCTGCTGATAGCTTAGTATTTGTTATTTTCATTACGATTCTTATACACTTCTTATGGTTCTTTGGTATCCACGATGCCTCACTTTCAGGGGTTGTAGGTCCAATTCGTGATGGCAATTTATCCATCAACGCATCTGCTAAAATAGCAGGAGAAGTACTGCCAACTATATTTACCACGCCATTTTGGGTATACTTTGTGGTGATTGGTGGCTGTGGAGCTGTACTTGGATTAGCCGTTCTATTAATGTTTTCAAAATCTAAGCAGCTAAAAACAATGGGGAAGGTTGGTTTCCTGCCAGCACTATTTGGCATATCTGAACCATTAATCTTTGGCATTCCATTAATGCTTAATCCCATTTTCTTTATTCCATTTATCTTTGCGGCAACCGTAAATGCGGTGACTACATTCCTGCTCATGGATTGGGGCATAATCGCAAAAACATTCTCCATGGTATCATGGAATATGCCTTCATTCTTAGGAGCCTTCTTTTCAACATTAGACTGGAAAGCACCGATACTAGTCATAGCTTTAACCATTTTGAATACGCTCATCTATTATCCTTTCCTAAAAATATATGACCGTCAGCTATATAATAGAGAACAAGAATTTAATGCTAAAAAGGTTGAATCTTAAGGTATCTGTAAACTGTAGACAAATCCAAAAACGGGTTTGCCTACAGTTTTGTTGTATCATCCGCATGATGAGCGCTTCGTTTATGCTGCTCGTTAATAATTTGTTTGTTAAGAATTTTGACGTTGCCAACCATGAGCAGCCGCATATCTTCTACAATATACTTTGCTAATTCTTCGTCAGCTATATCGTCTCCATCAATATCAAGGCGAAACGCTTGTCCTTGAAGGCCACCTCCATTTGTAAACTCTATTTCAAAATCAAATAACACTCTCTTATCCATTGTCATACCACCTTTATTTTAGTGTGTTAGTCATTCTCATTGTAATCGACAACTATAGCTACAACTATATATTTTTCAGTCAGCATCATATAAATTTATATATATACGTCATGCAAGTGTCGTCACGATTATAGGTAATTCATATAGATGAGCGTAATTTTATATGAAGCGTTGACATTGATACTAATTTTACATAAAATTAGTATATATAGGGTTATTTAGTTTTATAACCCAAACAGCAGGAAGGGGTGACTATTGAAAATGATCGAATTTCAAAATAGCATGCCAATGAGAGGGAGTACTTCTTAACTAAAGTTTAAGCCTCTCATTGGCAATGGGAGGAAAATAAAAGATGATGGATTTAGGAATTATGGTAAGAGGAGTAGCTTCTGATGCCGTCGCACAGAGGCTTGTTCAATTTTGGGAACACGACGAGGGAACTTTGGAGCTGTGGCGTGCAAGTTCAAACTTTGTCTATGGCTTTGAACGGAATCAAGTTCAATATTTTTTGAGAGTTAGTTTGGAACAGGATAAATCTATTGAACAAATAAAAGCCGAGTTAGAATTTATGTGCTATTTACAATTAAATGGATTTCCATCTGTAATACCCATTCACTCAATAAGTGGACAATTAATTGAAACATTAAAAACACCAGAAGGAACGTATATAGCTGTTGTCTTTAGTGAAGCAAATGGTATCCATTTAGATGCTGATACAATTACTGCAAAACAGATGGAGGAATGGGGAAGATCACTTGCCTCACTTCATTGTTTATCTAAAACTTTCGAGCCTGTATCTGAAAAAAGAAAGAATTGGTTGGACACAGTACAGTTCATGGAAGATGTATTTAACAAGCATCCAGCAGAACAAACAGCCTTAGAAGAGCTAAGTAGGGTGACCAATTGGCTGCAATCGCTGCCTACTAACAAAGATGTCTTTGGATTGATACACTATGATTTTCAATTAGACAATATTTTTTGGGAAGAGAATCAGGGCCCTCATTTCAATATAATCGACTTTGATGACGCGATATATCACTGGTATGCACTTGATATTGTCACAGCACTTGATGATTTTATTGACGATGATAATCCTTGTTCACCATTACTTATTCAATCTTTTTTGAATGGCTATCGTTCCAAAATGGATTTAAAAAATGATATAGTAGCCCAATTCCCACAGTTTCAAAGATATGCAAACTTATATAAGTTCTCTAGAATAATAAAATCCTTGGATCATGATGAAATAAATGAAGCACCATCTTGGTTTCCTGGATTGAAGAATAAATTGATTCATGTTGCAGATGAATTAAGACAAAGCTTTCAAAAACCATGGTAAATGAATAGCATGAAATAACTAAATAAATAAGCCATTCCAAATTTTGGAGTGGTTTTTACTTTTATCATATAAATAACTGTACAGCTCTAAATGAACAAAAGGGCATAGTGTAAAAAGACATACATATTATGGAACAAACATTTTCTTTTTAACTACATAACATCAGTGAGATATAGATACAAAGCTGAGGATAAAGTCAGCTTTGTATACCTGTTACTTAAGTGTTTTGCTTTAGTAGTTGGTCGACAAGTAGTTGAGATTTTAAACCTTCTAATCCATTAACAAGAGGTTGTTCATTATTGTGAATACAATAAATGAAATGTTGTACAGCATCTTCAAAGCCTCGTTGTTTTAAAGTTGTTTCCCATGAAGAAGAAAAAGTTGTAGATATGGCATTGGCTTCTTCGATTTCTGTTGTATTCATATTTTTTACACGGATAATTGCTCCATCTGTTACCAATTCTATTTGCTCTAAATTCGTTCCTGCTTTTCGATGCATAGCTGTGGTGAAAGATCTATTTTGAGAAGATGCATACGTATGTTGCGCAAATAAAAGTTGCCTTTCATCGTTTGTATAAATAGTACCATGCAGCACGCTAAGATTTTCATCAACCAACCAACGTACCGTATCCACTAGGTGAAGATAATCATCTAGCATTGTGAACTCATAAGAATACGGACCAACACTATCCATTCTGTGCTTTTCAACACGTACCCAAGCTGCTTTATGCGCTTTTTCCTTTGCTTTCACATACATGGGAGCAAAACGACGATTAAATCCAACCATAAGCTTTCGTCCCAATTTTTCACTTAATTCGACTAATTTTTCTGCCTCTGAAATGGATGCTGCTAATGGTTTATCAACATATACATCTATCCCTTTGTTAAGCAGTTCCGAAACCACTTCATAATGTGATTCAGTTGAGCTATGTACAAACATAGCATCGCACTCTTGAGCCAATGCTGGTAAGCTATGAAAGTCTTGTATACGGTATTGATTGCAGATTGCCTTTCTCTTTTCTTTATTGGGGGAAAATGCACCCACAAATGTCCAATCTGTTTCTTTTGAAAGAATAGGTAAATATGCTTTCTGAGCAATACCACCCAGTCCTACCATTCCAATTCTAGGCTTTATCAAATGGATCATCCTTTATCATTTATAGATTTTGTACCATAGTAATGCTACAACTTACTTTTAGTATACAATAATGAAGAGACAAATAGTTTTAAACCTTAAATCATCTATAACGTTTTTATCTTGATTCAGCAAATGTTTTTTGTATCAAAAGCGAAGCACCATATATTCTGAATTCATGATGGTGATGTACCAGCAATAACTCTTTAGATAATGGGTGTGAATAAAATGAAGTAGCTACAAAATAATTTTCAAAAATGAGTAAATAGCCATTGCAATTATTTGTAGGTTCGCATAATATAAGTTTATAATTATATACATATACAATTACCTGTATCATGAGGTGATTTTATTTTAAACAATATATAAGAAAATGCTTATATAAGGAGAACCCATATGGAACACACACTAATAGAGAAACAATTAAAGGCAGCAGCTGATTTGAACCGTATTAAATTACTTGCATGCATGAAGAATGGAGAGGTATGTGTATGTGATTTTGTAGATATTCTAGGAATTTCACAGCCAGCAGTTAGTCAACATCTTAGAAAATTAAAGGAGGCAGGTATTATTACGGAAAGAAAAGTAGGGACTTGGAAACATTACCGTTTAGTTGAGGAACAAACACCTTTGATGCAGGGAATTTTAGCACAAATTCAGCCTTTAAATAGGTGCAACTGTGATACAGATTGTTGTCATGGAGGAAATGAACATGAATAATGAAGCTTTAACCAAACAGCTTTCTTTTCTAGATCGTTACCTTACTCTTTGGATTTTTATTGCAATGGGTATCGGTGTTGTATTCAGTATCACAATACCTACAATTGGTGAGGCATTAGAATCCATGTCTATTGGCACAACATCTATACCGATTGCCATAGGATTGATTGTGATGATGTATCCTCCTCTTGCCAAAGTTAAATATGAGGAAATGTGGCGTGTATTTAAGGATTGGAAAGTACTTTTACTCTCACTTTTTCAAAATTGGTTACTCGGACCGTTTCTTATGTTCTTTTTAGCAATTATCTTCCTGCATGATTATCCCGAGTATATGGCAGGGCTCATCATGATTGGTTTAGCCCGATGTATCGCCATGGTCATTGTATGGAATGATTTAGCACGTGGGGATCGCGAATACGTTGCTGGCTTAGTTGCATTTAACTCCATCTTTCAAATCGTGACGTATTCGATTTTTGCGTACTTTTTCTTGAATGTATTACCTGGTTGGTTTGGTTTAGAAAACTTCCATGTATCTATTTCCATGTGGGAAATTACAAAGAGTGTGTTGATTTATTTAGGAATTCCGTTCGTTGCAGGTTTCCTCACACGTTGGATTGGCATCAAAACAAAGGGAAAAGAGTGGTATGAGGAAAAGTTCTTACCTAAGATTTCACCACTTACTTTAATCGCATTACTGTTTACAATTGTGATGATGTTTGCTCTAAAAGGAGAGCAATTAGTTGAATTGCCACTGGATGTAGTACGCATTGCGATTCCATTATTTATTTACTTTGTGATTATGTTTGTTGTATCATTTTTTTCTTCACGCAAAGCTGGCGCATCTTATCCTGTCACAGCAGCACTTTCATTTACAGCTGCAAGTAACAATTTTGAGCTAGCGATTGCAGTAGCTGTAGGTGTGTTTGGGCTTCATAGTGGGGTAGCCTTTGCCGCTGTTATTGGACCACTTGTAGAAGTACCTGTTCTCATTGCGCTCGTATGGGTAGCCTTACACTGGCAAAAAAAATACTTTCAAACGATTAAATGATAAGGAGCAATGATAATGACAAATACACTTTATTTCTTGTGTATAGGGAACTCTTGCCGTAGCCAAATGGCTGAAGGTTGGGCAAGAAAGTTACTGCCCTCAGATTGGATAGTAAAAAGCGCTGGTATTGAAGCACATGGCGTGAACCCAAAGGCTATCCAAGTAATGACCGAGATAGGAATCGATTTATCGCATCACACATCCGATTTAATTGACCCTGAAACATTAAATAATGCAACGTTGGTTGTTACACTGTGTGGGTATGCTGCTGATAAATGTCCAATGACACCTTCACACGTTCGTCGAGAACATTGGGGCTTTGAAGACCCAGCGAAAGCGACAGGAACAGAGGAAGAAAAATGGACTGTATTCCAAAATGTACGTGATGCCATTGGAAAGCGTATTGAACGATTTATTACAGAGGAACTGAACGAAAAAGCTGTTAGGAACGAGTCACATATTATTTAATCACTGCGCCTAGCTTTATGTTAGGCGTAAAAATACACTCAATATATAAGTAAATACTTATATTATAAATTAAAAAGGAAGAAGGAATTTTATTTATGGAAACACTAAAGGTTATCCAGCCAAATGCTTCTTGTTGTACAGCTGTTAAATTTACTGAGATGGATGTAGATTTTCATGCTATCACTAAAAATTTACCTATCATTATCATTGGCGCTGGTCCGATTGGGCTAGCTGCAGCTGCTCATTTAGTAGAGCTAAATCAATCATTTCTGTTACTAGAAGCAGGTAAAGAAGTGGCTTCTACTATTCGAACATGGGGGCATGTCACACTATTTTCCCCATGGCGATATAACATCAATAAAGCCGCAAAAGCTTTATTAGAGGAGACGGATTGGCAAGAGCCAGACTTAGATACTTTACCAACAGGACATGAGCTAATTGATTGCTATTTAAAACCTCTAGCCGAACTAGCGCAAATCAAACCTCATATTCACTTGAATACCAAAGTTGTAGGGATTTCAAAACAATTCAATGATAAAATGAAGTCAAAAAATCGAGTAAATCAAGCCTTCCAGGTATATGTTGAACAGGGCAATGACTTGGATATCATTGAAGCAAGAGCCGTAATTGATGCGACAGGTACATGGGGAAATCCAAACCCAGCAAATGCTGCAGGCGTATGGTTAAAAACCGAAAAAGCATTAGCACACCATATCGAATATGGCATTCCAGATATTAAGATGAATGTGGAAAAATACGCAAATAAGAAGATTGCCGTCATCGGTGGTGGTCATTCAGCGATTAATACATTACTATCGCTAGCCGAATTACAAGAAGAAAACCCTTTAACTCAACTTGTTTGGATTATGCGTAAAAAGTCTGTAGAGGAAGCCTATGGTGGTGAGGAAAAAGACGCTTTAGAAGCACGTGGCACGCTAGGAATTCGCATTCATGAATTAGTAGACACAGGTAAGGTGGAGGTCATTACGCCTTTCTATGTTTCACAGGTGAAAAGGGGAGAAAGCATTCATATTATTGGGACTGTAAATAATGAACAAAACGTATTAACGGGATTCGATGAATTAATTGTCAATGCAGGGAGCCGTCCAGATTTTACAATGAACAGTGAGTTACGCTTTTCAATTGATACAGTAACAGAAAGCGTACAAGCATTAGCGCCACTGATTGACCCAAATGAACACAGCTGTGGGACAGTACGAGCGCATGGTGAAGAAATACTTCGACAACCTGAAAAGGACTTTTATATTGTTGGTGCAAAGAGTTATGGACGCGCACCTACATTTTTAATGGCAACAGGCTATGAACAAGTCCGTTCCATCACAGCCTATTTAGCTGGCGATAAAGAGGCTTCAAAACGAGTGGAATTGAAGTTACCTGAAACAGGTGTATGTGGAATTAATCTAGCCGATAACTCAAAGTCATGTTGTTAATTCATTGACTGCTAGCTTTCGCTAGCAGTCCTTTTAAAATACGAAAGGGGTAATAAGATATGGATAAACTGATAATTCGCAAAATGGAACAGAAAGACTTAAAAGAGGTATTAGCAATTTATAAAGAAGGAATCGACACAGGAATGGCAACCTTTGAAACGAATGTACCAAGTGAACAAATCTGGGATGAAGGGCATCATGCCACATTGCGCTTTGTAGCAGAAGAAAACAATCGAGTAGTGGGTTGGATTGCCATTTCACTCGTTTCTACCCGTAAAGTTTATTCTGGTGTTTGAAGAGAGTGAAAAAGTAGGATTTTGGACACTGCAATCATCCATTTTTGCGATCAATTTCATAAGTATTCAATTACATAAAAAGATGGACTTTAGAATTGTGGGAACAAGAGAAAAAATTGCTCAATTAAATGGTAAATGGCATGATACTGTGATAATGGAAAAACAGCATTCTTTGTAAAATGTCTGCAGTCTGCAAGTTCTTGTCCTCATACAACATACACATATCTAAGCCCTCCTCTACGCCAAACGATTTTAGTTTACATAATATAAATTATAGGAAGTTATATATAACTAAAAAATATAACAATACATTCTCTGCTCAGCAATGAAATTTTTTTCTAATTGTTTACCGTCAATTTTGTGAGAAAAAGGAGCCATTAAAAAACGACTTTGTCATTCGTACAAAGCCGTTTCTCTACTTTTATCGTATGTCTAACTTTGATATCCTTTAGTATAAATTTGGAATCTTACACCGAATTTATCTTTAATCACTCCGAAAGCAGGACTAAAACCAGTTTCTGTTAGTGGCATTTCAACTTGTCCACCATCCTGTAAGGCTTCAAAAATTTGGCGAGCTTTGTCTGCATTGTCAAAGGTAACACAAATGATTACTAGGTTCCCTTCATGTGCTGGCTGACCTGGGAATGTATCTGAAAGCATAATTACAGACTCTCCAACCCTCATCGTTGCGTGCGAAACAAGGTCTTTTGTATCCTCATGGATAGGAAAATCTGGGGTAGTAGGAATTTCACCATATGTAATAACCCCTAAATTTTCCGCATGAAATACCTTTTCGTAAAATTCAATTGCCTCTTTTGCATTTCCGTTCAACTGTAAATAAGGAATCAATTGCATTTTTTCAGCTCCTTTGATTTTATTGGAAGTAGGTACTCCAAATAATATTATAACCAATTTGCTTTATTTAAATAAAACCCTTTTTTTCTTGTACTATCCTGCCCGTTAGTTTAAGTATGTTTCTTCACAAACTCACTTATATTACTCGCATTATAATTATTCTATAGATTCAGTTTACACTTACCTACTTAATCAAGTAATTAAACGACTTTATTGTCACTTTACACTTTGAAGGTTTAACGCTCTTGCAATGAATGATTACTAGTCAGCTTTTATTTATCCAGTATTATCTATACAATGGTTTCGATATCTTGCTGTTATATTCAATTTTTGGCTTTTTCAGAAAAAAATCAGTTATAGTAAGGTTGTCAACTACTAAAAGTAACGAAAGCAAACAAAATAGGAGAACTCGAATGGAAAATATAATTAGAAAACAAATTTTTGAACTCATTGATACAGACTATCAGAAGTTTTCGGCCGCACTTATACCTACTACTAACAATGTATTAGGTGTTCGGCTGCCAGAGCTTCGTAAAATAGCTAAAAAAATTGTAAAGGGTGACTGGCGCACTTACCTTGAAACTGCAAAAGATGAATATTTTGAGGAAATCATGCTGCAAGGTATGGTCATTGGCTATGTTAAGACAGATATTGAAGAACTCCTGTTTTATGTGGCTTCGTTCGTGCCAAAAATTGATAATTGGTCGGTATGTGACAGCTTTTGTACAGGTCTTAAATCTACAAAGGAAAATAAAGAGCGTGTATGGGCGTTTTTACAGCCCTTTCTGTCTTCTAAGAAAGAATATGAGATACGATTTGGAGTGGTTATGCTCTTAGATTTTTATATCGAGACCGAATACATCGAAAGAGTGCTCAACCTCTTGGATTGTGTAAAGCATGAAGGGTTTTATGCCAAAATGGCGGTTGCATGGGCTGTCTCTATCTGTTATGTGAAGCTCCCTGATTCAACAATGGAATATTTGAGAAACAACACGCTCGATGATTTTACCTATAATAAAGCCCTGCAAAAAATTACAGAATCTAATCGTGTGGATAAAGAAACAAAAAGTCTCATCCGCAGTATGAAACGGAGTAAGAAAAGGTCAATAGAATGAAAAATAAGTTGGTATATGAAATACATATATCTGAATATCACTGTAATTTCATTTACAAAAATGTATTTTTCCCATTTTAAGAACTATCTTTACATGCAATCACTTCTTATTATTTTTACGGCTCGAACCCTGTCTGGCTCATATAAACCTGATTTTCCGGAAAGATTTCTATCAATCTGTTATATACTTTATTAATAACTTCCGGTCCATACCATTCTTCTAAGCCAAGTTGGGCATATTTTTTTTCAATTCCAAGTTTTCTTGTACGTTTTCCCCCACTGCCATCACCCATAAAGTAGTCATCCATACATATCCGATTGACAAATGGCTTCAATTTCTCAGGAAAATAATCCCCACTCGGTAGTATGGGTGCTATCGCAACTTGGGTCGGTATTCCCGCACCTGCTAATTTTTCCAATGTCTTAAAGCGTGCCTGAATCGGAGGTGCCTCTGGAGTGAAATGTTTACGTATCGTTTCCGAATCCGTTTCAATCGTCATACTTACCCGAACCCTATCTTTTAACTGCTGCAGCAAATCGATATCTCTACTTACAAGTGGGCTTCTCGTCTGTACTAATAGGAAGTTAGGGGGATCTTCTACCATAACCTCTAGTAAAGATCGCGTCACTTTTTCCTTATACTCTATGGGTTGATACGGGTCTGTGCTTGATGACATAAAAATGGTTACATTTCCTTTGGCTTTGGCACGATGAAGCTCCTTGCTTAGTAAATTTGCAGCACCATTTTTAACATCAACCCAATTTCCCCACTCCCCTTCTCGAAAAAGGGATACAGGCATTTGACGTACATAACAATATGAACAGCCAAATGAACAGCCTGTATATGGATTTAGTGAGTGAGTATAACCGGAAAGAAAGCCTGTCCCTTTATTAAGAATGGTTTTCGGGTTTTTATAGAATAATTCACTTTTCATGACAAAACCTCATTTCTATTCATTGTAATAAAATAACCATTTATACCCTAAATTATTCCATATATTGAAAAGTAGCAACAAAAAGAGATTGTAAAATATATTCATGAATGGTTTGATCTTGATAACGATTTACCGTCATTTTATGAAATATTTAGCATTAATGAGGTTACCCAAGTTAATTTTCATGGAGATTAACTATCAATAATTATTGACTCAAAAAATGAATAAAGATAACAAACAAGCTCTTCTATACTGAGAGAGAAGCTATCATTTTTATGTCCCATATTTAGGACGCAAAAATGATAACTTTTGTTATTAATGCCTTATATAGTAGGATTTAAACTTATAACTTTCATGTCCCTATACATCTTCCTATAGTATCCATTCAACTATCCTTACATGCCCAAGCATCAATCTCTACCTTAAAAACTGGGGCTGCTAGCGCTACCACATATAGCATCGTTGTACAAGGGAGATGTTCACCTAAAAAATCACCAATTATTTTTCTTCTTTGCGTTGCTTCAAAGTCTCCAACTAAATAAAAAACTAGCTTTGTTAAGTCGCTAACTTGCATATCAGCGGACGCAAGGTTTCTTTTTATATTCTCTAAGGCTAACTGTAATTGCTCTAATGGATTTTCAGGAACTGTTCCATCTACTTCCATCCCTAATTGTCCTGACAAAGTAAGCCATCTTTGAGGACCTGTTATTTCTAGTTGATGTACGTATGGTGCTACAGGTTGATGTATCGTTTCTGGATTTCTTGCAATTTTCAACATATCTCACCTCTTTTATTGTTAGAAAACTCTATATTCTATTATAGTAGTTATAGGAATTGATGTCATTGCCAAATGATAGTTCATAGTGATTTCTTCCATTATTGTTAACTATCGTCTGAATTTTATATGTATTTAAAAGCCATTTAGCATCTTTTATCAAACTTAAAGACACTAAAAAATCGATTTATACCAAGCAATTAGTATAAATCGATTATTAAATAACCTTAGCCTTCCTTTTTCATTCTCCCCATTGCCCGAATTCGCTCTACAATGCCGAACAATGCAGGAATCAAGATTGGTAATGTCACAAAGCTAAGCAAGAAAAGACCGAAAATAACAGTCAGTGCGATTTCCATAAGTGTCAGGATCCCTGAAGGAATCAAAGCTGCAAATGTACCACCAAGAATAATGGCTGCTGCTATCACAACACCACCAATATGACGTGTAGCATCAACAATCGCCTGTGTAGAATGATGATCCATCTCTCTATAACGCATCAGTAAAAAGATACTGTAATCCACACCTAGCGCTACAATCATAATAAAGCCAAAGAACGGTACATTCCACCCTAGCTCATTGACATGTAATAGCTTCATACTAAATAATTCACTCATCCCAAGAGCTGTGAAGTAGGTTAATACAAGCGCGCCTATAATGAAAATCGGTGTCAAAAATGAACGGGTAATGATGATGAGAATGATGCCTATGCCAATTAACATCATCATTGCTGTTCGTGTGAAATCTCCATTCGCAATTTCTTCAAGGTCTACGTTTTGAGCCGTTTTTCCACCAATTGCAGCCTCCATACCCTGTAACGCATTATGTTTCATAATCGCCTGCTCAATTCGCTTCACAATAACCATCGCTTCCTTTGAATATGGGTTAACATCTAATATAATACCCATTTTCGCTGTTTTTCGGTCGTCAGACATATACATATTCAATGAGCTTTGGAATGCAGTACTTTTTAAAGCATCTTGTGGAATATAGAATTTTTCAGATGCCTTTGATTCGCTTAGACCTGTCAAATAGTGTTGAGCATTCGTTAAACCTCTGCTCACTTCCTGCAAGCCATTTGTACTTTCAGCTAAGCCCGTTTGTAAGGTTATCATGTTATTTGCTAAATCTGTTAAGCCAGTAAGTAGTTGCTTTTGCCCATCATTAATCACTGTTAAGCCAGCTGCAAGAGCTGGTGTTTGGCTTGCCATTTCATTGGAGCCATTAGCTGCCTTTTGCAACCCTTGTTTTAAACTAGATGATCCGTCATATAGCTGACTTACACCAACCTGTAATTGAGAAAAGCCATGATTCACTTGGGCAAGCGCCGTATTTGCTTCTTTAAAAGACGCTAGTGCCTCTCCATATTGAGCTGTTAATACTTGTAATTGTGCTGATAAATCACCTAGCTGTTGCTTGTTAGTTGAAGCAATATCCATTGTAGTTTGCACATGAACATCATTCGCTAACTCTGGCTTTGATTGGATAAGTGCTGTCATGCTATTTTCAATCTGCTCATAGCTTTTTTGAACACTGTCCACGGTGTGCTGAATCGTTGAAAAGGAGCTGCTAAACGATGCTAACCCTTTTTCAATTGCCGTATAGCTGTTCATTAGTTGTGCTACCGAATGTGATAAAGTAGCCATATTCTCTTTGACAGATGCTAGTCCTTCTTCTAGCTCCTGTGCACCATTAGCCCCTGTCCCTACACCGCTTGCCAATTGCTCTACAGCATCGCTTAAACTAGCAACACCTGCTTTCACATCAGTTGTTCCATCAATTAATGCTTGAACATTTTCTATATCATTTGTATCAGCTTGCTTAAATTGCTGCTCAGCTGTAGATAAGCCATTATTTATTTTGCCAACACCGTCATTAGCATCACCAAGTCCATTATTCAATTGCTTGGTTTGCGCTGTCATATAGAAATCCGTTATTTTTTCACCAATTGGACGAGTGGCAGTTAACACCTCTGCTACACCATCTATTTGAGTAATTTGTTCAGCCAGCTCATCTAATGCTTGTAATGATTGGGCATTATCCAATGCATGATTTGACTGGATAACTAGGGTTGTTGGAGAAGAAAAGCCAGCAGGAAAATGTTGCTCAATCACATTAATTCCTTGTTTAGAGGAATAGCGGTCATCCACCTCCAACAAATCATTGTAGCTTAGTGAATGGCTATAGCTCATAACAAATGGTACACATAAAATAGCGATAAAAATTAACGCAATAAATGGTCTGATAACAGAGGTCCTCGCTAAAAGCCCCCAAATTTTGCTTTCATTATGCCCATGAAATGTTTTCGCTGGCCAGAATAGCTTCTTCCCTAATAGCATCATAAAAAACGGATTTAAGGTCATTAATACAAGGACAAGGACAGCTACGCCAATCGATACAGATGAACTTGCTTGGTATAATTTGAATTCAGCTAAAATCAGTGCGATAAACCCAATAAACACCGCGAGCGCACTATATAGCACAGTTTTACCAGCCGTTTTATACGTTGCGCGAACGGCTGCCCAGCTATCCTCCTGTTTGACTAACTCCTCCTTAAATCGTGTAAATAATAAAATATTATAATCTGTCCCAATACCGAATAAAATTACGACTAAAAATACTTGTGTAAAATTCGAAAATGGGTAATTAAATTGATCTACTAAGTGCGCAATAATTCCAAGCGACACTAAATAGGATATGCCTACTGATAACAGGGAAACGAACGGCACGATTGGCGAGCGGAAAATAAGAATAAGCACCACAATAATAAAAATAACCGAGATGACTTCCGTTTTTTGAATTCCCTCTTGTGTGGATTGAACAAAATCCTCCATCACAAGACTATCTCCTGTCAAATAGACGTCTACATTTTCGCTAGCTACAATTTTATACAGCTCTTTCGCTACGTCAGCAATTTCTCGATTATTTTTCTGTACAGAAATTTGCGCTAAAATAGTAGATTTATCTTGAGAAATAAGCTGTTGCTGTGTTTGCTCATTATCTAAATGCGTCATCATTTGACGAATACCTATTGCAGATTGTTGACTTTTTAATTGTTTGATTATTTTTTCTATCTCTGTCTTTTGTGAAGTTGTCAATGCTTGCTCATGACCACTATTGAAAATAGCAATGATTTGATAACTGTCACCATTATTCTCATTCATTTGCTTCAGCATCGCCTCAGCTTGATTACTTTGGGCACTGTCAGGAATCGTAATTTGTCCTTTTTCCCTTACTAATTGCTCCAAATTGGGCATTGTCATAACAATCATGACTGTCACTACTATCCATAAAACGAACGAGGCCAATCGCCAATTCATTATTTTTTTCATCGTTATGTCCCCTACTTTCAAAATCAAACACATGTATACTTTTGTCTGTAAGCAAAGTATACTTAGCCTTATAGCACGGCACAATGTTCAATTTTTGCCCATATGTATAATTTTGAACACTTCCCTACTATAATGTATAACTTTAGAAAAATTTTTGGAGGAGAGCTAAAAATGGCTAGTAAAACAGAATATAAAAGTGCGATTCGCTCACGAAAAATGATTCGATATGCATTAGCAGCATTAATTTTAGAAAAGGAAATAGAAAAAATAACGGTTAAAAATATTGTAGAAAGAGCTGAAATTAGTAGAGGCACATTCTATGCCCATTATGCGGATATTTTTGCCGTTTTTGAAGAAATAGAAAATGAAATAATGGACAATATAGTAGCGTTTCTGCAAGATTTCACAAGTGTTGATATTATTCAAAACCCCATGCCATTGTTAGTAAAAGTAACTCATTTTTTCGAGCAGGATATAGAATTTTATCGCACAATTACCAATACACAATGTGCTCCTACTTTTATCACAAAATTGCAGGATGTTTTAATAGCGAAAATTTTAAGCTGCGATGAAACCTGCCAATCGAACGATGAGTTAATATATCATGTTCATTTTTTAGTCGGTGGGCTTGTTTCACTCTATCAAGACTGGTTCGCAGGAAAATTCGACTGTTCATTAGAAACATTAACAACGACTGTTGCCCGCACGATGACAAAAGGATTCCAACCGTATACTTTGATATAAAGTGACCAGACCAGCTAGATACTGGTCTTATCTTTTGCCTAAATTGTCATATCTGACTACTACCTCACATAAATTACTTTAAAACGTAATTATTACTGTTTATGGAGGGAATAATGGGACAATTTATATATCGATCGACTACTTGGAGCATTTTGGCGATATTACTTTTGCTAGCACTCGCAATGAACGTTAGCACTTTGCACACCTCAATACTCAATCTCAACACGATATTTTTAAGTATTCTAATAGAAGCACTCCCATTTGTATTAATAGGCGTGCTAATCGCAGGTTTTATTCAAATTTTTATAACAGAGGCACATATTCAAAGATGGATTCCGAAAAATAAAGCACTGTCAATTATCATGGGCTGTGTCGTTGGGGCGTTATTTCCTGCTTGTGAATGTGGAATCGTGCCTATCGTCAGAAGATTGATGACAAAAGGCGTTCCTTTACATGCAGCGATGGGCTTTATGTTGACGGGCCCACTTATTAACCCTATTGTCATTCTTTCCACTTATATGGCTTTCGGCAATGATTTAAAAATAGCAGGGCTACGCATGTTGCTAGGCTTTTGTATTGCCGTCATCGTTGCACTAATGATTGGTGTTTTTTTTAAAGGAACGCAATTTAAAAAAGAGCCTTTCCATCCTAACCACACACATCTCACGACAAATGCATCCTTTTTCGCTAAATTACTGCATATGTTACAGCATGCAATCGATGAATTTTTCGATATGGGGAAATATTTAATTATAGGGGCTTTTTTAGCTGCTTTTGTGCAAACATATATATCTACCAAAACACTTGTATCAATAGGCAATGACCTCCCCTCTTCCATGCTTGTTATGATGGGACTAGCCTATATTTTGTCACTTTGCTCAGAGGCAGATGCCTTTATAGGAGCTTCATTTAGTGCCATGTTCCCTTCTCCAGCCATTTTAGCCTTTTTAATTTTTGGCCCTATGGTGGACTTGAAAAATACGATGATGCTATTAGGTGTATTTCGATTGAAGTTTGTGATATGGCTAGTCATGCTAATTGCTACTGTGGTTTATGGTAGTTTACTGCTATTAGCGCATGGAGGGATATTGTGAAAGTTCATTTTCAACAGGTGGTCAAAGCGATTATTTTACTTGCTTTTTCAGCGATGATTGCAAGTCTACATGTTACTGATAATATCCAAAAATTTATTAATCCGAAATATGAATATTTAAGCATCACAGCCTCTCTATTATTTTTTATGTTGTTTATCGTACAAGTGACTCGAATTCTATCATTTTCAGCAGTAAAGCATCACCATTGTAGTCATGACCATGAGATAAAATTATTTTCTTATATCATTATTTTACTACCTATTATTAGCGGATTTGTATTTCCTGCACAGCTAATGGATGCTGCAATGGCTGAGAAAAAAGGTGGTGTTTTGATGCTAGCTAAGCAGCAACAAGCAAAAATAGAAGACTATCTCACTACCAACGAGCCAATAGTGGAAAATATTTATGATGCTGAGCCTGACCCAGGGCTGTTGGAGGGTAAACAGGAGATGACAAAGCAGGAATATGACACCCTAAAAAAACAGCTTGTCGCCAAACCCATCATTCAAATGACGGATAAGGATTACACAATTTATTATGAGGATATCAACAATAATTTATCAACGTATATAGGGAGAAAAATACAATTGAAGGGATTTATTTTAAAGGAAGAGGACTTTGCTGAAAATCAATTGGTTCTATCCAGATTTTTTATTACACATTGTATTGCCGATGCCAGCATTGTCGGGTTTCTAGCTGAATTTCCCGAAGCTATTTCCTTGCAGGAAGATACATGGCTTGAGGCAATTGGCACATTAGCGATAACCGAATTAAACGGCTCCTACTTACCCGTTATTAAAATAGAAGAATGGGTACAAATCGAGGAACCACAAACACCTTATTTATACCCTATTGATATTTTTTTGAGTCCGTAATTTTAGCAATCGCTTGCTCGGCTAACTGAAGAGCTCCTTCGAGATGTCCATCAAATGATGAATTTGTTTCTGTACCAGCAAAAATAAGCTTATTCTTCCATGCACCTACTATTTGTGATTGACCATAGCTTGGGTAATCTCTGAGTCGTTCTAAATCTTCCTCCATAGACCGTTTCAATGTCCATTGACCAATCTTTATAAAGCATCTACTCTCCTTGAGCAGCTACCCTTTGCTTGCTTTGGAAATGGAGGGCTAAATTGACCCTCCCTATCAATAGAAATACGTATCACATATACACTATACTGGAAGCACAAAAATAAGGAGTTGAAGCGAATGGCGATGAGCGAACCATTTATAGACCCTCGTACAGAAATAATTGATGGTGAGGCGATTATGATGTCACTCCGTCCGACACTGAACCACAATACCATTATCACCAATCTAGCCTTACTAATGGGTAACTATCTGAAAGGTAAAAAATGCCGCTACTTTACGGACGGTGTGGACGTTCATTTTGATGAAAAAAATAGAGAGATTCCTGATAGTATGATTGTATGTAACCCCAACATCATGAAACCGAATGGCATATATGGCGCGCCTGACTTAATGGTTGAAGTGCTTTCACCATCTACAGCACGCAAGGATAGAGGGGATAAGAAAGAACTCTATGAAAAACATGGCGTAAAAGAATATTGGATTATCGACCCTGTCGCTAAATCGATTGAGGTCTATTTATTAAAAGAGGGCAAATATAACCTTGATAATGTCTATACCGTGCTTCCTGATTGGGATTGGGAGCAAATGTCAGAGGAAGAGAAAAAAGAAGTGGCACTCACATTAAAAGTATCGCTTTATGACGATTTCATTATCAATATTAACGATGTATTCGAAAATGTTATTGCCTATTAACTCTCTACAAAGAGGTGAAAACCATGCGAGAAAAATATGGTTTTGCAAACGATCGAAGAAATCCATATGTATAAAAACGATTGCAAAACGGTTGAGCTATCATTCATAAACGAAAGACGCTAGGATATATTCAACCCCTTTTGCTCGATTAACGGCCTCAGTTTGTTAAAAGCCAGAATATCCGTCATCCAAGCCACAGATGTTCTGGCTTTTGCCAATTACTTCATATGCCTTTTTTTCATAGCATCTGCTATCCGATCCGCCTGTGGTTCCTTTTCTTTATAAAGCTGCTGAATAATATTGGCATAATCCGTAGCATTCCGATTTTGACTTAATTTATAGGCAGCTTGCATTTCTGTTATTTTAATTTTAAATCCTTTGATGCCTTTCATTTCTTGCTCTAACAATTCAGGAGACAGCTTATCCCATAAAACAGGATTTTCACGGAATTTCTCGTATTTTTCAAGTAATTGCGCTAAATCTTGTGCTAGCTCTTTGCCCTCCATAAGACTTGCTTTACCATATATATGGACAACTTGATAGTTCCACGTAGGCACATTTTCTTTTTCATACCAAGAGGAAGAAATATATGCATGTGGACCATTGAAGATGACGAGCACTTCATCCACCTCCTCAAACGTTCTCCATAGTGGATTGCCATATGCTAAATGACCTGTGAGGTAATCTTCCCCTTGTATTGTTTGTAGCATCAAGGGTATATGGGCTGCGATTGGTTTCCCCTTTCGAATGGAAACGATTGTAGCGAAGGCATTATGGGTAACAAATTCTGTAATTTCTGTTACATCTGTTATGGTGTAATATTTAGGAATATACATCTAAATCGCTCCTACCGCTTTTGTCATAATAATATCTATTTGTTCTTCATCCCCCATATAAAATGAATGCGCTCCTGTTTGCCTAAAGCCCATTTTTTGATAAAAGCCGATTGCTGGCTCATTTTTCTCCCATACACCAAGCCAAATACTCGCTTTTCCTTGCGCGGCAGCGATTGCTACAGCTTTGTCGATTAAATAGTTGCCAAGCCCTTTACCTTGATGACCATTTCTAATATAAATGCGCTCAATTTCGAGTGAATCGTCCCCCATTTGCTCCGACTGTGCCTCATCCATATTGACCTTTAAATAGCCTACAAGTTCTTCTTGATCATAGATGAAATAAAAAGTGGAGTGTGCTGTAGTCAATTCTTTTTCTAATTGCTCAGTATGAAAGGCTTTTGCCAAATAAGCCTGCATATTTTCAGGTGAATTTTGCGCTTGAAATGTCTCATAAAATGTAGTAATACTTACTTCTTTCAATTGTTGTACATCGTCAAGTTGACATTTTCTCATGGTGATTGTCATTCGTCCGATCCTCCATTAATATTCTCTTTTATGCCCTTTTTTCACATATTCCCAATCCACTTCCACGTTTTTTCTCACTCTTTGCAACAGCTCGGCAATCAGCTTCGTCTCGCTTGCTGAAAAGCCTGTTAATGCGACGCTATTGGAATAATCATTTTCTCTTTTAATAATGGGGTAAATTTGTGCCCCTTTTGCTGTGGCAAAGAGCCTTTTGATTTTTCGATTATCGGAATCATCTCTTTTTTCAATAAAACCATTCAATTCTAGCTTTTTAATGGCTCTTGCTGCGGTTGTACGGTCAACTTTAATCATCTCCGCCAGCTTTTCTTGAATAATGCCAGGATTTTCGTAGATTCGTACAAGGTATAAATACTGCCCTTTCGTCAGGTCGTATTCTTTAAACTCGATATTACTAATGGAATCCAACGCTCGAGCAATCATACCAATTTCTCGAAGAATCTCTTTCATTCATGCTCTCCTTCGTATATTTTATTGCAAATGCAACATAAAAATCTTATATTAAATATAACGTAATTTTATTGTATTTGCAATAAAAGACGCCCCCTTTCAACAAAGGAAAGGTGAGCGTCCTTCTTATTTTTCTTGCATTAAAGCCTTCATATCTGCCACAATCGTTTCTGTTGGCACATCCTCTGAGCCATTATAGTCTTTCACAACCGTACCATCTGCATTGACTAAATAAAATCGCGACATATGTGTTACTTGGTCGGAGTTCACCGTTTTTCTTACTAATGATTGAAATGAATTTTTAGCGAACTCTTCGATAAATGCCTGTTGGTAGCCTGTGAATAGCTGCCATTTACTAGCATCGATTGGTGAAAATTTATTCAAATAATCAGCTAATACTTGTGGATGGTCAATTTCAGGATCAACACTAAAGCCAACAATTTGATAATCCTCCAGCCCTTTATCTTTCAATGCCTTTTGGATTTCCGTCATATTATATGTCATTGGCGGACATATTGTCGTACAGCTTGTAAAAATAAACATCGCTAACCATGGCTTGCCCTTTAAATCAGCCAAGCTTACTTGCTCATTGTGCTGATTCGTCACAGTAAAATCCTCTACTTGAATATCGAGCTCAGGCTTGAATTGATAGCTACCACATGCACTTAATATAACGCTTATGAGTAACATACAAGCAAGCAACATACTTTTTTTCATATTGCAAATCACTTCCTAATTCATTTAACATCCTATTCATTGTATAAGAAGATGCAATGAAAGTACAAGGCTATGATTTTTTATTATGTTATCGTAACTGTTATATAATAAGAACCCCCTATTTTCCCTTCATTATTTGTGATTCATTACCATCTTATCCGTTTTTTCTTTTCTTTCATTTATGCAGAAATTTTCTCTTTTGAGCAATGAAATTGTCAATATATTATTTTTAAAATATATATTCCTCCATGATAAATTCTTATGAATATCAATCAAATCCTTATTATATCAATATTTTTAAAATAACTAAAAATTACAAATAGTAAAAATTCTATATTGCATTATAAAATTTTTCCTACTAAAATAAATGAGAATAAGAGAATAAATATACTTTTTATAGCAAAATCATCTGTGCTATAACAATTACTTATTCAATTATTTTCACAAACATTAGGGGGAATGTGAATGGCAAACAAACAAGTAAACAAAAAGAATGATATTGACTATGATGCAATTGCACAGCAAGCCTCGTTTAAGGCCTTAGTCAGAAGAAAAAATACGTTTCTTTGGTCGATAACAGCAGTCTTCTTATGTGGCTATCTGTTATTACCGATTCTAACCTCTTACACGACAATTCTACATCAAAAGGCAATTGGGGATATTACCTGGGTGTGGATTTATTCGGCAGGGTTATTTGTGATGACATGGGGGTTATGTCACTTATATGTAGCGAAGGCAAACAGCTTTGACAAAGAAGCAAAGGCAATTATCGCTGAATATGAAAATGGAGGTAATCACTAATGAACAATGGTATGAGCTTGATAGCGGTCTTTTTCTTCGTCGCAATTGTTGGATTAACGCTTGTTATTACATGGTGGGCATCAAAACGTACCTCCTCTGCTAGTGATTTCTATACGGCGGGTGGCGGTTTAACTGGCTGGCAAAATGGACTAGCTATTGCAGGTGATTATTTATCCGCAGCTTCTTTCTTAGGGATTGCAGGCGCAGTTGCTTTGTTTGGCTTTGATGGTTTCTTCTTCTCTATCGGCTATTTAGTAGCTTATTTAGTCGTATTATATATTGTAGCTGAGCCATTACGTAATCTTGGGAAATTTACATTAGCTGATATGATTACAGCACGTTTTGATAAAGCGAAGGTGCGTGGTACAGCAGCACTAAGTACCATTACCATTGTATTATTTTATATGATTGCACAGCTTGTTGGTGCTGGTGCACTGATTCAATTACTATTAGGCATTGACTATTGGATTGCGGTCTTACTTGTGGGGACAATGATGACCATTTATGTATTATTTGGCGGAATGACAGCTACTTCTTGGGTACAAATTATTAAAGCCTGCTTATTAATGCTTGGGACAGTCATTATTTCATTTTTAGTGTTGAGAGAATTTAACTTCAGCATCGCCAATATGTTCACCGAAATGAAAACGGTTACAGAGAATGGTGAAGATTACTTAAATCCAGGACTGAAGTATACAAATGGCATTGATACGATTTCAATGTTGATTGCATTAGTATTAGGAACAGCAGGGCTTCCACATATTTTAATGCGTTTCTTTACAGTAAAGGATGCACAAACAGCTCGCTCCTCTGTTATTTGGGCAACATGGATTGTTGGTATTTTCTACGTCTTAACCATTTTCTTAGGCTTCGGTGCAGCGGCATTCGTTGGAAAGGAAAACATTATTGCAGCAAATGCGGCTGGTAATATGGCTGCCCCACTACTGGCAAAGCAGCTTGGTGGCGATATTTTATTCTCCTTTGTCTGTGCAGTAGCCTTTGCTACGATTTTAGCTGTAGTTGCTGGTCTTGTATTATCAGGTGCATCTGCCCTATCGCATGATATTTATGGGCAAATCATTAAAAAAGGGAAAGTTACGGAAAAGCAACAAGTCACTGCAGCTCGTCTTGGCTCTATCGCTATTGCTGTTGTATCCATTATTTTAGCACTTGGTGCACAAACGTTAAACGTAGCCTTTTTAGTATCCATTGCCTTCTGTATTGCGGCATCCTCCAATTTACCTGTTATTATTTACACAATTTATTGGAAGCGTTTTAATACAGCAGGCGCGGTCACAGCGATGCTAACAGGTTTGATTTCAGCACTTATTTTAGTCGCTGTGTCACCAAATGTGTGGAACCCAGTTGAAGGTAAGGCCATTTTCGTGGGAACAGCCTTAATTTCCTTAACAAATCCAGCTATTATTTCTGTACCACTAGGCTTCTTAGGTGGCTTTATTGGCACATTATTATCAAAAGAAACAGATGCAGCGAAGTATCGTGAGGTTGATGTCAAAGCCAATACAGGGATTTCAGTGCAAGATGTGTCACATTAATTCACATAAGCCGAGAACATATGAATGGTTCTCGGCTTATTGATAGAATGTTTGGATTTTAAGTGTAGCAATAGCTATCCACATCGGCTCATATATTCCTCTCCCAGCAGTTGTATATTCAATCCCTTGTCCCGTTCCAAAAACACACCAACGATAGTAGCAAGAAAAATAACGTGCTGTTCCATCTCA
The DNA here is from genome assembly GCF_026012395.1 of Lysinibacillus piscis. GTDB lineage: Bacteria > Bacillota > Bacilli > Bacillales_A > Planococcaceae > Lysinibacillus > Lysinibacillus piscis. The sequence goes on along the minus strand of NZ_BRZA01000002.1, from coordinate 897,013 downwards.
TCTAGACAGGTTTGAATCTCCACTGCTACTCAAAGTTTTCTCTTTTTGCAGCTTCCTCTGCTATTTCACCCGCTTCTATACCCCCACCTGGAAAAACATAATACAATGAATTGCCACGAATGCGTTTGATTACTGCTACCTTATGCTCTTGAATGATAATAACTGTGCTTCGTACTCGCATTTATAGCCCATAAAAAAACTTCGTATTGTGCGTAATCTGGTCAGCTACTTTCTGGCGCTCTAGCCCTTTCAAAGAAGCTATGACATCAATACTTTGATACATCATATATGGAGATGTCCGTTGCTTGTCAAACGGTCCCTCAAACGGCCAAGGTCCATCCGTTTCGACCATCATTAGCCCTAAAGGATAGGCTTGAATTAACTGTTGGATTTCCTGCTCATACAAGCAATCAGGTGTAATCGAGATAAAGTAACCGTTACGGATCATACGTTGCACTACTGCTTCACTGCCCTTAAACCAATGAAAATGTGCTTTTGTCACTTGATGTTTTTCAAGTAAATCACAAACAATTTCAGCATCCTCATAAACAGCATGCAAAACAATCGGCTTATGCAATTCCTTGGCGAGCACAAGAAAACGCTCTAATAGTTGAATGTAGGGCGTATAATCAACAGACTGCTCTTGTTTTAAATAATACGGCAATCCCACTTCCCCAATGGCTACCATATGATGTGCATGCTGACGTATCCATGCGAACAGCGCCGCTTCCTCTGTCTCATTTAGTAAAGCTTGCTCTGGATGAAAACCAAATGCTGCCTTCACTTTTGGATAAACTTGTGTAAGGGCTAATGTCTGTTCACAAGAATCTCTATCCATACTGACCGCAATCACCATTTCTACCTCTTCTAGCAATGCAGGAATTTCCTCTGCCTGATATTTGTCTAAATGAATATGGGCATCAATCAGCATACGCTTCCTCCTTCAAATAGGTAAATAGCTGCTGCTTTAAAGCTGTAAAAGTAGCTGAATGGCGAATATCCTCTGTGCGTGGTCGTGCAAATGGAACCTCTATTTCTGCTTTGACCGTAGCAGGTCGCTTCGTTAAAACAATGACACGATCTGCTAAAAATAAAGCCTCCTCAATACTATGTGTAACAAACAACACCGATTTACGATACGTCTCCCACGTTGACACAAGCCATGCCTGCATTTCCAGTCTTGTAAATTCATCCAAAGCTGAAAAGGGTTCATCTAAACATAAAATCGGCTTATTGCTGACAATGGCACGGATGAATGATACACGTTGCTGCATACCTCCTGACAGCTCATGTGGATAAGCTTGCTGAAATGCTGATAGTCCCACCTTATCTAGCCATTCCTTTGCTAGCTCCATATTCGGCTTATGCCGTAACTCCTCCACAAGTATTACATTGTCTAGAATAGTGCGCCATGGCAGTAAACAAGGCTGCTGTGGCATATAGCCAATAACGCCACGCTGTTGTTGAATTGCTTCCCCATCTAATAAAATAGCGCCCTCATCCAGCGACGTTACCCCGCCAATTAATTGAAAGAGTGTACTTTTCCCGCTACCAGATGGTCCGATAATCGCTACGAATTCCCCATCCTGTACCTCAAAGGAAAGCCCCTGAATGACTTGTAGGGAATCAAAGCTTTTATCAATGTTTTGAATATGTAACATCTGCGCCCCTCCCCTTGACAAATAATTGCTCTAGCAAACGAATCAGATAAAATAATAATAAACTTAAAAGGATAATCGCAAAAATAGCCACAAATACACGGTCTGTACGGAAGGAGGATTGAGATAATGTCATATAAACGCCAATGCCCTTCTTCGCCCCAAGCCATTCTGCAATTACTGCCCCCATTACACTATAAGTAGCCGCAATTTTAACACCTGAAAAAATCGCAGGGTAAGCATACGGCCATTCCAATTTCCAAAATAATTGTGATTTGCTTGCACCAATCATTTGAAAATAATGCTTGAGCTCAGCTGGTGTTTGACGAAAGCCATCCATTGTCGCAATCACAATCGGAAAGAAACAGACAAGACAAATAATAATCAGCTTCGGCAATAAGCCAAAGCCAAACCAAATAATTAATAATGGCGCTAATACGAGGACAGGAATATTTTGCGACATAATCAAAATCGGATAAAGCAGCTCACGTATAAAGACAAAGCGATGTAGTAAAATCGCTACACTTAATCCACAAAGCACACCGATTGTCAACCCTAGTAACGCTAATTGAATCGTCGCCATTACATGTGGGAAAAAGGTATCATAGGATTGTGTGGCTTCCTTAAAAATCCTGCTAGGAGCTGGCAATAACCAATGTGGAATTTCGGCAAGCCGTACAGAAATCTCCCAAATACATAAGAGGAAGGCGATAAAAAGCATCGACCTTCCTTTGTTCAACCCTCGCTTCATCAACGATATTTCTCCGTTAATGTACCTAATGTAATACCTGCTGGTTGGTATAAAATTTTCACCTGTGTAATCACATTGATAGCACCAAGCTCAATCATTTTTTCATTCATTCGTTCAATAATTTGCAGTAATACAGGTAGTTCACCTTCCATCGTTGTTTCTAATGGATGTACCTCATAGGGCACACCAGCCGCATCAATAATCGCAATAGCAGCATCCACATATGGAATAACATCCTCGTATTTTTCTGTTTTTGGAATGATTTGTACACTAATTAATGAGTTCGCCATCTTATTTTGTCTCCTTTGTTGGTAAAAAGTCATTTGTAAAGGCTTCTGAGGCATTAAAATTTCCCTCTAATACTTGATTGTCTTGCATCCATTTCGCATAGTTTTCCCATACAGCCAGCTTTTGTTCCCCCCATTGTGCTGCATCGTCCTGATACTTGTTTGCTAGCCATTCCTGACTTTTATGTACAAGCTCTTTATCTAAATCAGGTGCTGCCTCTAATAAAATAGCTGCCGCTTCACTTGGGTTCACCATTGCATATTCATAGCCCTTTGCTACCGCAGCAACAAAGGCTTTGACTGTATCGGGATGGTCCGCTATCATTTTTTCATTTGTCGCAAGAACAGGTGTATAATAATCCAATTGCTCACTATAATCTGTTAAATACAGCATATTTAATTTTTCCCCACGTAATTCTGCTTCAATACCTGTCCATGCATAATAAATCCATGCAAAATCAATATCTTGCTTCATCATCGTAAAGAAGTCTAAATCGCCTGCATTGACAATATCCAGTTTATTAATATCTGCATTCTCCGTTTGCATTAATGATTGTAAAACTGCCTGTTCTAACGGTGCACCCCAGCCACCATATGTCTTACCTTCAAAATCCTTTGGTGATGTAATACCTTTTGACGCAATCGATGCAAAGCCAGATGTATTATGCTGAATGACAGCCGCAATGGACACTAATGGTACATCCTGCACACGTGCCTGTGTAATGGCTTCTTGATAGCTCACCCCAAACTCTGCCTTGCCTGATGCCACAAGCTGATCTGCTCCTGCATCACCTGGCGATAAAATCTCGACATCTAATCCTTGCTCTTTAAAATAACCTAGCTTTTGTGCCACATAGAGCCCTGTATGATTGGTATTTGGTGTCCAATCCAGCACAACGGAAACCTTTTGCAAGGTATCCCCTTCTTGTTTACTATCTTTTTGGCTACAGCCAGCCACCAGCACGAGCATAGCCAACAATAATATCCACCATTTTTTCATTTCTAAATCCTCCTCCACAATGATTCCATATGAAACGAATAGAAAAAAAGCGCCTAGGAATGTTCCCAGACGCTTTGTAATCACAATCAAAATTTTCGTTTTGAATTCGATGTTCCCTACGCTGGTACGAGCCAAATCAGGTTCAAAGGGTGAGCATCTATCGGACACAATCTCAGCTAGCATTCACTAGCTCCCCTACATTCTTTTCATATGCACTTGTCGTTGAATATTATAACCATAGAATCAGAGAAATAACAAGAGCCATCAGACAAAGTATTTTTCACTTCAATTTAAGCTCTTTTCTGTAGTTGAAAAATAGCACGCTCATGTTTGGCTATTTTATGTTCAAAGTATTCTAAATCTGCTTTTGTTGCTACCGTTTCAAAACGAGCCATTGTTTCGATATGGTATTCAGCTAGTTTTCCTGTTTGCTCATACATGATATGCTGTTTTGCTTCAATGCTCGCCAATCGTTCATTTGTTTTCTGTTGCTCTGATTTTAAATTTTGAACATCTTTTTTAAGTACTTTAACATCTTCTTTAAGCACTTTAACGTCCTCTTTAAGCACTTTAACATCTTCTTTAAGTACATCAACATCTTCTTTAAGCGCTTTAACATCCTCTTTTAATACCTGTACATCTTCCTTTAAGTCCTTGATATCTGTTTTCATCTCTTGCATATTTGTTTCCATACTCGTTACTTTTTGTAGTACTAATTCAAATAATTCACGATCTGTCATTGATATGTCACCCCTTCCACCAAGTTACTTTAAACTATTACTTAACATCATTGTACCATTTATTTATAACTTCGTTGAGAGAAAATACACGTTTTCTCTAAATTCAAGATTTCGGCGTTTTTTGCAAATTTACTGTCCAAAATGTTCACCAAAACCCACCATCTGAATGAATAATTTGCCCTGTAATCCATGCGGCTTCATCACTCGCTAAAAAAACCACTAATTTCGCCGCATCCCTTGGTTCGCCAATTCGCCCCATTGGAAATTTAGGTAATAAATTAGCTTTTAAGTCATGGCCCATCCATCCACTATCTGTTGGCCCAGGGTCCACGGCATTCACCGTAATTTGAAGCGGTGCTAATTCGAGTGCAACGGATTTTGTGAAGGTAGACACAGCCCCTTTTGTCGCTACATAGGCTAAATTACCAGGCTCAGGCGATTTATCTTGACCTGATACCATATGAATCACACGTCCACCATGCCTGCCTTCAATTTGACGAGCAAATTCCACAGTCAATAGACATGTACCTCTAACATTCACATAATAATGAGCATCTAAAATCTCAGCATTGATTGTACGAAAATCCACATCAACGGAATGTGTGGCATTATTCACAAGAATCGACGGAGAGCCTAATTTTTCATGCACTTCAGCTAGTAATTGTTTTGGTGCATCTAGCTGTGACAAATCCACTGCCATCGATTCGCAGCGTACACCTAAATGGCGAATTTCCTCCATCAATTGCAAAGACCAATTTGCATCTTTCTCCACAACATAGGGCATCTGTGCATCATAGCTTGACCAATGTGTAAAGAAAATGTCCGCGCCTTCACTAGCCAAAGCCCGACATATCGCTGTCCCAATTCCATTCACTCGGCTTGCCCCTGTAACAATCGCAATTTTATTAGTTAAACGTTTCATAAAAGCATCTCCTTTTTTAGAAACGCCGAATACGAACATGCTAGGTAGAGATGTATACTACGCCAAAAAACGAATACCTAAAATCGGCATCCGTTCGGCGTGTTACTAGCACATGAACTCAGCGATTCAATAATGGTGTATAGAAAAATAGACATAGTTCTCCCTTAGAGCCCTTCATCTATTTCTTCAATTACTTCACCATTAAAGAATATCTCCCATTCAAGTCCATGCCCCTTTCGTACATCTCTATAGTGCTATCGTATCGTAAGTATGGATTATAGTAAAGTCATTCGTTTTTTCTAGCATCAAGTGAATCTATTATGTAGAAATAAAAATCATGTAATCTTAGTTAACTCGATAATAACCTCTGCAAAAAACAGCATTTCTTGGTTTAAGTGCAATTAAACAGGAATTAATGATATCTGAAGCGGAAATCAGTGTGTTGATCCAGCTTACAAATAATAAGATTGATTTGATATTACTTGGTACATATAAAGATAGAATGACAGGAATGATTGATAATAGAATAAAAGGTAAGCTCATAAATAACCAAAATCTCGTTTTAGACAGGACTGCGTTTGTATTTAGCCAAAAAAATCCTCGAAAAGTTAAGCTAATATCGCCTTTTTTATTTATGGTAATAATATGAATATATTCGTGAATAATAAAAACAATAATACCCATTATAATGAGCCAAAAAATATGAATGTGCATGAAGCTTGTTTCAAAAAAGGAAGGTATCAGTAAAATAATGAACTGCAATAGATAGACAAATTTCATATAATGTTGACGATACCAATGATTCTGTATGAAAGGCGTCCAATCTGACAACTTCATATCTATCTGTGGTAAGTGCCGAAACCAAAGTATTATAATTGTTCCCCCCTTACTTAAGCAAATTTAGTTTTTAAAATTTTTAATCCCTTATTGCCAAATTATTCATTTTATTTCTAACTAATATTATTTTAAAGTAAATTTCTATAAAAGGCTATTTATAAATTCAAATATTGGTTGATTATCCCACAACCAAAGCTGTTGATTAATACACAAAATAAAGATGATAATGATTTGCACAGCCTTCATTAAATAACGACTGACAGTGTGGGCAATGTGTTACAGCCATGTACTCCTCAATCGTCAGCTCTGTTTGACACTTGCCACATAAAATAGCTTTTGTTCCCCATTCCTCTTTCTCCCAGCGCTCAATGGCATGATCGGCATGCTCCTCATGACATTGATAGCATGGATAATATTGCGCACAGCATTTGAATTTAATCGCAATAATATCTTTTTCTGTATGATAATGCACACATCTCGTTTCCTCATCCACAATCGCACCTAAAACACGCATCCTCATCCCTACTTTCTCCCATTTCTATAGAAAAACATCGCCCTGTATCATTTATACAGGACGATGAAAAAGTCATTTTAGTTTTCCTCAGCTTGCTCTTTTTTCACAGTCAATACGTAAGAAATAGCGCCATCTGCGGTAATATCGATTTTAAAGGAGCCATTCGATAAACGATCTGCACGTGACAACGCTTGAACATCAAGTAGCTCTTGAACACCTTTTTCTGTGCCAATCACTAGTTGTTCATCATCTGTTGCTTTGACAACCGCTACAAGACGATGAGGATTTGTTTTTAATTCGGTTAGAATTTTCACACCACGTTTGGCACGATTCGCTAACTCTACCTCAGCGACATTCATTTTTTTCACAGCTCCACGCTGTGTTACAACGGCTACATATTCAGTCTCACTCGGATTTAAAACATTCACACCAACCAATGTCTCATCGGTTTTTAATGTGATTCCTTTGACACCACCTGTTTTTACACCTGTTATCGGCAGCTCCTCGATTGGGAAACGTAGCGCATAGCCAGTATCTGTCGTCAATAACAATTCCGCTTCATCTGTCACAAATCCTGCGTAAATCATTTCATCGCCAGCTTTGACATTCATTGTTTTAATAGACTTCGAGTAACGAGACACGGCATAATCAGCAAGTGGTGAACGCTTAATTTGCCCTTCTTTGGTCGCTGTTAATACATACATTGCTGGTTGCTCAAACGTCGCAAAACCATAGGCTGCCAGTATCGTTTCGTCTTCTCCCGTAGGCACGATGCTTGAAATATGCTGACCAAGCTCCTTCCATCGAATATCAGGTAATTCATGCACAGGCTGATAAATATAATTTCCTTTGTTTGTAAATAGCAATAGATGATGCTGTGTATTTAATAACCCTTCATACAATACATAATCAGAATCTTTCATCGCTAAATCTTGACCATTGGATGCAGCATGTGAGCGTGTAGATGTTCGCTTAATATAGCCATCCTTCGTCAACGTAACAACAACCTCTTCACTTGGTACAAGCACATCCAATGTAATTTTAATGTCCTCAATATCCTGTTCAATTTTAGAACGGCGTGGCTCTGTAAAACGTTTTTTAATGTCTTGTAACTCTTGCTTAATCACGCGTACCAATTTCGTATCACTCTGTAAAATACCCTCTAACTTCGCAATCGTTTGGTTGAGCTCATCTTGTTCAAGCTTTAATTCTGTAATATCTGTATTCGTCAAACGATATAATTGCAAACTCACAATGGCTTCCGATTGTGCCTCTGTAAAATCAAATTGTCCTTGTAAATTCGCTTTTGCATCCTTTTTATCTTTAGACGCACGAATTGTCGCAATCACTTCATCTAAAATGGATAAGGCTTTCATCAAGCCCTCTACAATATGTGAACGCTCCTTCGCCTTTTGTAAATCATAAATAGAACGATTCGTCACAACCTCTTTTTGATGGGCAATATAAGCATCCAGCAATAATGGCAATGTCATTAAGGTTGGACGGCGATTATGAATGGCAATCATATTAAAATTGTAGGCTACTTGTAAATCCGTTGTTTTAAACAAATAATTTAAAATACCTTGCCCTGGCACATCTTTTTTCAGCTCAATCACGACACGCAATCCTGTACGATCCGATTCATCACGAATATCTGCAATCCCCTCTAATCGCTTATCGACACGCTGCTCATCAATTTTTTTTACCAAATTTGCTTTATTAACATCATAAGGTAATTCTGTGATAACAATTTGCTCTTTTCCACCTTTAATGGACTCGACAGCCGCTTTAGCACGGACAATAATTTTCCCACGACCTGTTTCATATGCTTTTTTAATGCCGTCTACACCTTGAATAATCCCACCTGTTGGGAAATCTGGCCCTTTAATAACCGTCATTAACTCATCAACCGTTGTCTGTGGTTTTTCTAAACGCATCAATACAGCATCAAGCACTTCGTCTAATGCATGTGGTGGAATATCGGTTGCATAACCAGCAGAAATCCCTGTAGAGCCGTTCACCAATAAATTTGGAAAACGCGCTGGCAACACAGTTGGTTCCATATCTTGGTCATCAAAATTCGGCACAAATTCCACCGTCTTTTTGCCAATATCTCGCAGCATTTCTGTCGCAATGGCAGACAGTCTTGCCTCCGTATAACGCATGGCTGCTGGTGGATCTCCATCTACAGAACCGTTATTTCCATGCATCTCAATCAACATATGACGAGCTTTCCAATCTTGGCTCATCCGTACCATTGCTTCATATACCGAGCTATCTCCATGCGGATGGTAGTTACCAATGACATTCCCGACTGTTTTCGCCGATTTACGGAATGGCTTATCATGTGTATTGCCCTCTGTATGCATGGCATATAAAATACGACGCTGTACAGGCTTTAGTCCATCACGTGCATCAGGCAGTGCACGGTCTTGGATAATATATTTACTATAGCGACCGAAACGATCACCCATTACTTCCTCTAGTGGTAAATCTTGAAATACTTCTGTTTGACTCATACTTAAACCTCCTCTTGCTGGATGAATTCATTGTCTAAAATATTGACATCATCCTCCATGCCAAAGTTGACATTGGCTTCAATCCATTTACGACGTGGCTCTACTTTATCGCCCATCAACGTTGTCACACGGCGCTCTGCACGTGCACCATCTTCAATTGTGACACGAATTAATGTACGTGTTGCTGGATTCATCGTCGTATCCCAGAGTTGGTCAGCATTCATCTCACCAAGACCTTTGTAGCGTTGAAGTACATAGCCTTTCCCGACCTTTTTCATCGCTTTTTGTAGATCGTTTTCAGTCCACGCATATTCCACTACTTCTTTTTTGCCTGTCCCCTTCGATACTTTATACAATGGTGGTAAAGCAATAAATACCTTGCCTGCTTCAATCAATGGGCGCATATAACGATAGAAAAATGTCAGTAGTAACACTTGAATATGTGCGCCATCTGTATCCGCATCGGTCATAATCACTACTTTATCATAGGCAGCATCTTCTACAGCGAAATCTGTCCCAACACCTGCACCAATAGCATGAATAATCGTGGCAATTTCTTCATTTTTCATAATATCTTGTAGTTTCGCTTTTTCCGTATTAATGACTTTCCCACGCAATGGCAAAATTGCTTGGAATGTACGATCTCGACCTTGCTTAGCAGAACCTCCTGCCGAATCCCCTTCGACTAAATACAATTCATTTTTCGCCGCATTACGAGATTGAGCAGGTGTTAGCTTACCAGAAAGAATCGTGCTACCTTTTTTATTTTTCTTGCCGTTACGTGCATCCTCTCTTGCTTTCCGAGCCGCTTCTCGCACCTGTTGCGCACGAATTGCCTTTCGTACAAGGGAAGCAGATAGCTCCGCATTTTCTTCTAGTACATATAAAATTTGCTCAGACACGACACCGTCTACCGCAGAACGTGCTTCACTTGTGCCAAGCTTGCCCTTTGTTTGTCCTTCAAATTGCAATAAATGCTCAGGAATACGGACAGAAACAATAGCTGCAAGACCTTCTCGAATATCTGTGCCCTCTAAATTTTTATCCTTCTCTTTTAACAGTCCAATTTTACGTGCATATTCATTAAAAACCCGTGTTAAAGCAGCCTTTGCGCCTGTTTCATGTGTACCACCATCACGTGTGCGCACATTGTTGACAAAGGATAAAATCGTTTCTGAATAGCCATCATTATACTGGAAGGCAAATTCTACTTCGATTTCCTCTTGTGTACCTTCCACATATTTCACAGGATGCAAAACATCTTTTTCCTCATTCAAATAACCAACAAATGCCTCGATACCGTTTTCATAGAAGAACGTATCTTGCTGTCCTTCTTCACGCTCATCAATTAAGTCAATTTTTAAACCTTTTAATAAAAATGCAGACTCCCGTAAACGTTCAGCTAATGTCGCATAATTATATTTTGTCACAGAGAAAATCGTTTCATCAGGTAAAAAATGCACCAATGTACCCGTTTGCTTTGTGTTACCAATTTCCTCTAATGTTGTCACAGGTTGTCCACCATTTTCAAAGCGCTGACGATATTTTTTCCCATCGCGATGAATCGTCACTTCTAAAAATGTTGATAAGGCATTCACAACAGAGGAACCGACACCATGTAAACCACCACTCGTTTTATAGCCACCTTGTCCAAATTTTCCTCCTGCATGTAAAACAGTGAAAATAATTTCAGGTGTCGGCTTGCCCATTTTGTGCATTCCTGTTGGCATTCCACGTGCAAAATCACGCACGCTAATGCTCTGATCTTTGTGGATGGTAACAATAATATGTGAACCAAAGCCAGCCAACGCTTCATCTACGGCATTATCGACAATTTCGTATACGAGATGATGAAGTCCTCGACCGTCTGTGGAACCGATATACATACCTGGGCGCTTCCTTACTGCCTCTAATCCCTCTAATACTTGTATGGCGTCATCATTATAGACGCTCGTTGATTGTTTATTCGTCAACAAAATTCCCTCCAAAAAACAAACGAATGTTCTCTTTTAGTTTCTCATTATTATAATAACATTGCTTGTCAATAGCTAGTGATTTGTAAGCACCGTTTTCAACAAAAACATAGAACTCTATTCTACCAAAGGAATGCGCAGTTGACAAAATTGCCAAATGACCTATTTTTCTCTTAGTTGTACTGAATTCAAGAAGACAGATGAAATTCCCTTCTCTACATTGTAGATTTCCTTAAAAAAGTGTAAAATATTTATTACAAACTATTAGTACCAAGTGGTAGAATAAAAGGGAAAGGGGTTGTGTTATGTTCAATCTACTCATACTTGCTTGTGCCTATTTAATTGGCTCCATTCCATCTGGGTTATGGATTGGCAAAATTTTTTATAAAACGGATATTCGTGAGCATGGTAGCGGTAATTTAGGTGCAACCAATACATTTCGCACGTTAGGGAAAAAAGCAGGAATCGTTGTAACCATTATGGATGTACTCAAAGGCACGGCAGCTGTATTACTTGTCACATTGCCTGTGTTTTCAGATGCGACAGTTCACGGCTTAGTGCTAGGGCTTGTTGCGGTAGTTGGTCATATGTTTCCTATTTTTGCAGGGTTTCGTGGAGGCAAAGCCGTTGCTACCTCAGCAGGTGTTTTATTAGGTTATTCGTGGCCATTATTTGTTGTTCTGTTTATTACATTTATGGTGACATTGAAAATCACTAAAATTGTTAGTTTAACCTCTATGATTGCCGCTTTGGTCGCATTAATTTACGCTATCGTTTATTATGTTATCACAGGTGATTATGCACTAGGCATTTTAGTCGCCTTTCTATTTACATTTATCGTCTATCGTCACCGTGCTAATATTACACGTATTAAAAACGGAACAGAGCCAAAAGTCAAATGGCTTTAACGAAGAAAGGAGCACCCTGTATGGATATTACGCTAACAGAGAAAGCCTTACAATGGTTTAAAGAAGAGATGGAGGTTGCTCATGGTGACACCATTCGCTTTTATGCAAGATATGGTGGCTCTAGTCCTTTTCATGAAGGCTTTTCACTTGGTATGACACGTGAAGAACCCATTGAAATTGGTGTTCAAACAGTCGTAGATGGTGTAACGTACTATATTGAAGCAAAAGATATATGGTTTTTCAATAATCACAATTTACATGTAGATGTCAATGTAACAATAGATGAATTGCAATATGACTATCGTTAATAAAGCAGCGTTTCTCCTTCATGTGAGAAGAAACGCTGCTTTATTTTTATTTGCTAAGTTTAGCGCAATGAAAAATTGTCCATTCTATAGATAATGCAAGCACAAGTAGAGGAGGAGCCAAGATGTCTGTTTCAAAAGGAAATGATACCTCCCATATCAATGCCACAGAAGATTGTCTTCATCGCTCGCTAGCCAAAAATATCAAAATTATTAAGCAAACGCTTGGCAACAGTGATGATATTATCATAAGGCAACTTGTCATAGATGAAGCCCAGAACCAGTCCATAGCTATTCTTTATATAGACGGTTTGTCTGATAAAACAGCTATTTCAGATGCTATTATTGACAAGCTCCTGCTCAATACGAACGACTTCACTATCGAACATATAAAAGCATCTTGTCTAACAATAGGAGATGTCAAAGATATTACACAGTTTATGACGCTCTATCAAACATTGCTAAATGGCGACGCTGTCATTTTAATCGATAACTGTGTGACAGGCATTGCCACTAATACGAAGCATGCAAAAGATCGAGCTGTCATGGAGCCTTCTACTGAGTCCGTTATTCGTGGACCACGAGAGGCATTTACGGAAACGCTACGCACTAACACAGCTTTGATTCGTCGAAAAATTAAAAGCCCCAACCTGTGGATTAAGTCCCGTATCATAGGTGAAGTGACACAAACAGACGTATCTGTGATGTATATCAATGGTATTGCTAGTGATAAAATTGTCGCTGAGGTGCTTGCACGATTAGACCGTATTAACACAGATAGTATTTTGGAAAGTGGCTATATCGAAAGCTATATTCAAGATGCGCAACTTTCTTTATTTCCAACTATTTACAATACAGAACGACCAGATGTCATTGCAGGCGAATTATTAGATGGCAAAATCGCGATTTTAGTGGACGGCACGCCCTTCGTATTAGTCGTTCCTGCTTTATTCACATCATTTTTACAATCAGCAGAGGATTATTATCAAAATTGGATGGTCAGTACATTAATAAGGGCTCTACGCTTTTTTGGTATCAGTCTCGCATTAGTCGCGCCCTCTCTTTATGTAGCCATCACGACATTCCATCAAGAAATGCTACCAACGCCGATGCTGATTAGTATTGCCTCACAGCGAGAAGGTGTGCCCTTCCCCGCCATTGTAGAAGCCCTTATTATGGAGGTTGCCTTTGAAGTATTGCGTGAAGCAGGTCTACGTATGCCTCGAACGATTGGTCCAGCTGTTTCCATTGTTGGTACGTTAGTTATCGGTCAAGCGGCTGTGGAAGCAGGCGTTGTATCCGCAGTGATGGTTATTATCGTTGCATTGACTGCGATTTGTAGCTTCTTATTCCCTGCTTATGGCTTATCCAATACAGTTCGTGTTTTACGCTTCCCACTAATGATTATCGCCTCTATGTTTGGCTTATTTGGTGTGATGTTTGGTGTCATGATAATTCTGCTCCATCTATGCAGTATTCGCACATTTGGCGTTCCTTATTTGTCACCATTTGCGCCATTTATTTTAAAGGACCAAAAAGATGCTTTTATCTTATTTCCACGTAAAGCTTTGTTGACACGTCCACGTCTAATAAATCAAAAAAATATGGTCAGAGGGCATCGTTATATCGCTATTAAAAGAAGGAATCAGAGGGATGGATAATGCACAAATTACAATTGATTGGCTGTCTGTTAATCGTGTCTTTACTACTAAGTGGTTGTTGGAGTAAACGAGAGTTAAATGAATTAGCAATTGTCACTGCACTTGGTATAGATAAAGTAGATGATGGCTTTGAGATTTCCATCCAAATCGTTGAACCAAGTGAAATTTCTGCTAAACAGCCCTCCGCTGGTCGCTCACCTGTCATCACCTATCATGAAAGAGGTAAAACAGTTTTTGAAGCTATTCGAAAAATAACAACATTAGCTGCACGAAAGCCTTATTTTTCCCACCTTCAAATTGTCGTAATCGGCGAAGAGTTAGCGAAAAGTAACATGGTGGATGTGCTTGATTTTATCTCACGAGATCATGAATTCCGAAATGATTTTAATATTATTGTGTCACATGAGGTCAATGCCAAGGAGGTGTTAAGTATATTGACGCCTATTGAAAAAATTCCAGCTAGTAAAATGCTGAACTCCCTGCAAGCATCTGAAAAGGTGTGGGGTTCTGTATTAACTGTCAATATTGATGATTTAATTAACACGCTCAGTAATAACGAGGAAAGTGCTGTTATTTCAGCCATTACGATGGATGGAAGTAAAAGCTTAGGTATGAGCCAGACAAATGTACAACAGGCGGAAACCTCGACATTATTAAAATATATTGGTTTAGCAATTTTTAAAAACGGGCAGCAAATTGGTCTATTAAATGCTGAGGACAGCAGGGGAATTAGCTATTTAGATAATAAAATAGAAAGCACTGTAGAAATCATCTCCTGTCCAAAAGAAGGCACATTGACAACCGAAATTACACATGCTCAAACGAAAATAAAGGGGCGCTTTGAGGGAAATATGCCACAGCTCAAAGTACAAATTACGATTGAGCAAAATGTTGGTGAAGTTGAATGTATGCTAAATTTAGGTGAGAAAAAAACGATTGAGATGATTAATAAACGCACAGAGGAGCTTATTCATAAACGCATTGAACATACGTTACAGATACTACAGCAAGATTATCAAGTAGATGTGCTAAGCTTTGGTGAAGTTTTACACCGTAAAGACCCTGAGAAATGGAAAAAAATCAAAAAAGATTGGCTTGCTATCTTCTCAGAAATGCCGATTCATATTGAAGTCAATGTGAAAACACAAGCATTAGGGACAATGGAAAACTTCCCTGTCCGAAACGAAAAAAATATGGGGGAATAATGAATGCTTACTGTCATTTGTATCATTGTTGCTTCAATTATCATTGCCTTTATCTTTATTCCTAGCTTGCTCAAAATAAAAGATACGAAAACCATTGTGATTTTTTCACTATTATTACTAATTGGTGCTCTATTGAATAGTTTAAATGCCTTAAACATCCATGTGCCTAGTCCACTAATCCCTCTTGTTATGATTTTATCACCCCTAAAAAAAATTCTTGATTCATGGCGAGAGGGAGGCACAAGAAAATGAACAAGGAAATGATTAGCTCTAGGCAATTTACCATTATTACCCTTCTTTGTTCGATTGGTACAGCTATTCTTATCATCCCAGCAAGCATTACTAATGATGTGCAACAGGATGCCTGGATTGTAGCGTCAATCGGTGTGATTTTTAGTTTATTAATCATCAAATTATTTATCACTTTAGGCAAACGCACACCTTCCTTCACATTTCCTCAAGCCATTGAGAAAATAGTAGGAAAATTTTTTGGAAAAGCGATTAATCTTTGTTTTACCATGTTAATGTTACTTTCAGCAGGTGAATTGCTTTATTTTATAGGCATTTTTATGAAAACAGAGATTATGCCCGAAACCCCCTCTATGTCATTTGTCTTGCTATTTGGGATTATCGTGATGTATGCGGCTTATTTAGGCATTGAGGTCTTTGCACGTTCGGCTGAAATCCTCTTTCCTGTGTTCGCTTTTATCTTTATTGTCTTTGTACTCTGTATCTCACCACAGATTGATATCGGCAATGTGCAACCAATATTAGAAGCCTCTCCGTCATCTATGGTATTTAGCACGATTCGCTTCATGAGTCTATTTTCCTTTCCTCTTGTCATATTATTAATAGTATTTCCATCAAATGTCGATGTCCAAGAATCGGCTACAAAAGGCTTTTATATTGGAGCAATGATCGGTGGCGTCGTATTAGTAACGGTTATTTTGTTATCCATACTGGTATTAGGTCCAACATTAACTTCTTCCCGTACCTTTCCAAGCTATGCGCTCGCTCAACGAATTTCTATAGGAGACTTTTTACAACGAATTGAAGTTATTATGGCTGCGATGTGGATTACTACAATTTATATTCGAATGTTTATGTATTTCTACGCAAGTGTTATTAGTATGGCACAAGTGTTTAATATTGCCAATCATCGACCACTCATTATCCCACTCGGTATGATTAGTATGGGATTATCCCAAGTGATTCACCCTACTATTATTGAATCCAATCTATACAATCAAGAGTACTGGCCAATCCTTGCTACTATTTTCATGGTTTTATTACCACTTATGTTACTCATTATTGCCATGCTTCGTCACATAAAAGCACCTTCAAACTAAAGCCCATTTGTCCTTTTTTCAAAAGATAAATGGGCTCATTTCTTTAAATATGATATTCGATTGCGTCCACAAAA
This sequence comes from Lysinibacillus piscis, assembly GCF_026012395.1. GTDB lineage: Bacteria > Bacillota > Bacilli > Bacillales_A > Planococcaceae > Lysinibacillus > Lysinibacillus piscis. The sequence continues at coordinate 880,310 of NZ_BRZA01000002.1, read as the reverse complement.
TCCCACTCATATGGCGTTTCTTGATAAACATAATAGTTAAGCCAATTGGAGAACAGTAAATGTGTATGGGCACGCCATGTATTGATTGGCTCCAATGACGGATTATCATTTGGGAAGTAATTCACAGGCACAGCGATGTCTAGTCCTTTTGCAATATCACGACTATATTCATCTGCTAATGTCGTGGCATCATACTCTAAATGTCCTGTGATAAAAATGTTTTTATTATCCTTCGATTGCACAATAAAAACACCTGCATCTTCTGAATAAGATAATAAACGTAAATTAGGGTGATTGCGTACTTCTTCAATTGATACAGATGTATAACGAGAATGAGGGGCATTGAATAAATCGCTAAAGCCACGTACTAAATCGACCGTTAAATCTGTAATCACATGCGAATAAATACCAGAGCATTTAGCTGGTAGCTCGTATTTACCTATATTGTAGTGGTGATATAAAGCAGCCTGCGCTCCCCAACATATATGTAACACAGATGTGACATGTGTTTGCGACCAGTCCATAATTTCAGCAATTTCTTGCCAATAGTTTACTTCCTCAAACGCCATTTTTTCTACAGGCGCTCCTGTAATAATCATGCCATCATACAAGCGATGACGAATTTGATCAAACGTTGTATAAAACAGTTGTAAATGCGATTTACTAACATTTTTCGATTCATGTGTCGCTGTGTTTAAGAACGTAATATTCACTTGGAGCGGTGTATTTCCAAGTAAACGTAATAATTGTAACTCCGTTTTTTCTTTTTCAGGCATTAAATTTAAAATTAAAATATTTAACGGACGAATTTGCTGCGTTTTCGCTCGGTCCTCTTCCATCACGAAGATTTTCTCCTCACGCAAATGCTCTCCAGCTGGTAAACTTTTCGGAATATTAATTGGCATACTACTTTTTCCCCTCTCCATCAAATCATTAAAAAATCCCCCTCATTCCATATGAGATAGAATGAGAGGGATTTTCATCACGTTCACGCTTATCTCTCAAAGGACAATGCCTTTGCTGGAATTAGCACCTTTCTACACAACGTAGAGGTTGCTGAAGCTTCACAGGGCCAAATCCCTCAGCTTCTCTTGATAAGAAATTATTTAACTAAAGAAAATTGTAGCATGGATGGGGGTGAATAGCAATAGTGTTGTTGACACCATTTATACTACATCTACACTGTATTTTAATTGGTTATAACCACTTCTAATTAATTCCTATAACAACGTAATTCTACCATTTTAAAAAGTATCCTTTTAGTTTCTAAGATGTGTTTTTAATAATTCTATCTCAAAATCTAATTTTTTTGAAACCTCAATTATTTCTAACACCTGCGTTTTCAATTCAGCATTCTCAGCAGTTTGCTTCATGATAGTATCTAATTTTAAACCCTGTCTATTTAGTTCCTTTTTTTGTGCTTGCATTTCTACTTGAAGCCCTTGCACATCTGTTTTAATTTCTCTCTGTTCCTTTAAAAGCGTCCCCAAAACTTCCAGGACATGGTGCTGAAAGTCATTGTGATCCATCTGATTTTTCATCTCCTAAATGTTTTTATTCACCGTCATCTATAAAAAATTTGTTTTTATTATCACACATAAAAAATGTCTTGATTCCGCCATTCTCCATATTCAAATTTTAACATTGCTATTCCTTCCAATTCAATTAAAATTAATTTTTAATTCCTCGCTCAGTCGGGTTATTTAAATCTATTTCATTTCCATACCATAATTTTATTTTTTTATGTATCTAGCGAATTTTTTTAAACATAATAAGAACGCATGCTAGCATGCATAGATTATATTGTAAAAAAAGGAAATTTAAAAATACTTTTTACTAGAACAAACCATCTATCTATAATCGTTAATACCACTTTCAAAAGCCTCTTTATCGTTATGTTCTACCCCATGTAATGCTTCTTGTAAAGCGAATGTACTTTGATAAAAACGAACTCGCTCTGCTATTTCATTGCCATTAGGATATAAACGAATGCACGTATTAAAGAAATCTTCACCATAGCTAGAAAGAATACCCGCAAAATCATACGCTGGATCACCTAAGCCAGAGCCACCAAAATCTATTATTCCTGAAATTTTACTTGTTTCTGGATTCCACAAAATATTAGATGCACCAAAGTCCCCATGAACAAGTGTTATATCGAAATTTGACAATGCTTGTCCATTTAGGAATGTTTCAAAAGCATTAACGATTTCTGTTTGGGCATCTTTTCGGATATAGGAAAATAGTTTAGTTTGAATCTTATCATATAAATGCTGCATTTCTTCATAAGGATTACGAACCTTTAGCTTCAAGTCCTGACCTACTTTTTTTCCTGAAATAGCATGGAGTTCTACAAGAAAAGAAACAAGCTGTTCTGCCAATCCCTTCACTACTTCGCCACGTTCAATACTTAATAAATCTTCCTTCCACAAAGGTGCTCCTTCTATTAGATGATAGCCAGTAAAAGCTTGACCTGGTTCTTCTGATTCAAGTGACTGATAGCTTGGGTTGGGAATAGGAATCGAAACAATATTTTGAATGTACGTCAAAATAGCTGTTTCTCTCCGTAATTGCATGATTCCATTTGGATACTTTGGAAATCTAAAAACGAATGAGTCATTTATAATAAATACGTCATTATTCTGTCCAATTTCATTTAGATGAACGTTTTCTATGGAAAAATTAGGATAAATCAATTGAATCTTTTCAAGCAAGTCATTTTTCATGTCATCAAACTTCCTTTTCTATTGCATTAATGGATAAAAATCAATGACCGCTAGCCAAACAGCTAAACGGTCACTTTATTATTTATGGAAGGATATTTCCTGCTGCTTGGTAAATAGCGTACCATTCTTCACGAGTTAAAACAATATCACTTGCCTCCGCACAATCCTTCAAACGATCCATATTCATCGTACCAATGACTGGCTGCATCTTCGCAGGATGACGAAGTAGCCATGCAACCACAATTGTTGTATTACTGACACCATATTTCACAGCGATTTCATCGATTTTTTTATTCAGCTCTGGAAATTTTTCATTGTTTCCTAAGAATACCCCCTCGAAAAATCCATATTGGAATGGAGACCAAGGCTGAATCGTTATATCATTCAATCTACAAAAATCGAGCACGCTTCCATCACGATTCACAGCAGAGGCATTTTCCATATTGACGTTCATGCCGTTGGAAATCATTGTTGCATTCGTAATACTAAGTTGTAACTGATTCACAACAAGTGACTGCTTCACAAACTTCTGCAATAGCTGAATTTGCATTGGATTTTGATTAGAGACACCAAAGTGGCGTACTTTGCCAGAGCTCTCCAATTGTTCAAACGCTTCAGCGACTTCCTCTGGCTCTACTAATGTATCTGGACGATGCAGTAACAACACATCTAAATAATCCGTTTTTAGACGTTTTAAAATGCCATCTACCGAATTTAAAATATGTTCCTTAGAAAAATCAAACATTCCTTTACGAATACCACATTTGGACTGAAGAATCATTTTTTCTCGAATGTCACTGTTCATCTGAATCGCATCCGCAAAAATTTCTTCTGAAGCTCCTCCACCATAAATATCCGCATGGTCAAAAAAGTTTGCTCCCAATTCAAGCGCTGTTTGTACAAATCGCTCCGCTTGTACTTTATCTAGCGAACTCATACGCATACAGCCAACCGCAATATTCGGTACTTCCAAAAGACTTGCACCAAGTTTAATTGTTTTCAAAATAAGTTCCTCCTCATATCATCGAATAATCTCTTAGTTTACGAGATTTCGTTGCCTATACAAACTTTAAGCCTGCTTTGTATTTCGGTCAATATTTAATTGAAAATTGAGATAATTAAATAAAGAAAACATATCTCTCATTTCTCATTTCTCATTTCTCATTTCTCATTTCTCATTTCTCATTTCTCATTTTACAATAGGTTGCTTGACCTGCTGTTGCCAATCAAGAATAAAAGGTGCTTGTGTTGGATTTAAGTTTGACGGTAGTTCATGTCTTGCCTTAAATGTAAGCTCTTGACTTTCATAATCTATCTTAAGATGACCTGTATACTTGCTACAATGGAAAATAATTTGCACGCTAAATACCTGATCACCATTAGGATAGCTGACTAAACTCTTCTCCCCTGAATATAAGCCAAATAATGTAATTGTATCAAGATGTAACTGTGTCTCCTCATACACCTCTCGTTTTACCGTTTCTTCAAATGTTTCTCCTATTTCCATAAGCCCACCTGGAATTCCCCACATCGCATTATCTGTTCGCCGCTGCAACAGAATTCGCCCTTCTGCATCTTCAATAATCGCCCCACAGCCCACTGTGAGCAATGGTTCATGTCCAATCATAGCTCTCATTGTTTTAATATAATCACGCATCAATATACCCACTTTCTCCTATACTTCCCATTGATATAATAACGCAATCTTTCAAAAAGAGGTTCATTTTCAAATGAGGGGTGCCATTGTGAAAAAATTAAGTGTTGCGCTTATTGGCATCATTGTGCTTTTTCTATTGAACGAACTACTAAGTAAATACATAGTAAATGAATATACAGCTTTATTGCTATGAACGGCATCAATAAATTACATTCCAGCATAATTGCATTTGGATTTTTATGAACTTGTAATAAAAAGTTAGCATACATCAATCGACTTACATCGTGTATATTCTCAAAATCCATGATATCCATTAAGATTGAACCAAGAGAAAAAATATTTCGTAACACGAAAAAAATCCGTGAAAAAATTTCTAAATTTTTGTAAAATAAAGAAGAATACTTAGAGGAGGTTTTTATATGACAACGAATTACCCTGAAGTATGGGATGTAGAGGTGTTTTTTGAAGGTGGTAGCACGTCTCCACAATTTGTGGCACATTTAGAGCATTCAGCTAACCTAGTGCAAGAGCTACAACAGCTTGTCAATGCACTAGCTATCCCACAAACAGCGAGTGATGCCATTCATATTGTACAAGTATTAGATAAAGTAAAAGAAGTACGCCAACATCTAGCACAGGCTGGCGCTTTTTTATCCTGTTTAACAGCGCAAAACATTAAAGATAAAGAAGCGCTGTTACATTTAGGTAAATTATCTGCTATTTACGCTGAATCCGCACCGACATTTGAAAAACTGCGACAAATCGTTGGTCAAATTGAAGGCACTGTTTTTGAGCAACTATTAGCTACAGCAGAGCTTGCACCATTTGCCTTTATTTTAACGGAGTGGCGTGAGGCATCAAAGGAATCTCTTTCTGAAGAAGAGGAAGCGATTATTTCTGCCCTAGCTGTAGATGGCTACAAATCATGGGGCGAAATGTATGATGTGCTGATTAGTGATATGCGTGTCGAAGTTGAAATCGATGGTGAAGTAAAATCGCTTTCTGTAGGACAAGCGAATAATTTAAGCTCACATAAAGACCCAAAAGTACGTAAGGCAGCGTTTGAAGCCATTGAAAAAGCATTCACCGCACGGGAAGATTTTTTTGCGAAAACATTAAATCATTTAGCAGGCTTCCGTTTAAGTGTTTATAAAAAACGTGGTTGGGACAATGTTTTAAAAGAGCCATTAACGATTAATCGTATGAAGGAAGAAACATTAGACGCAATGTGGGGTGCGATTACAGAGCGAAAAGCTACATTCACTCGTTATTTAACACATAAAGCGCAAATGCTTGGTGATGACAAACTGAAATGGTATGACTTTGATGCACCTGTCACAGAGGCAACAGCGAAAATGGATTACCAGCAAGGGGCAGCCTTTATTTTGAAACATTTCGGGCGCTTCGGTGCAGAGTTAGAAGCGTTTTCTCGTACAGCCTTTGAGGACGGTTGGATTGAAGCAGAGGACCGTGACAATAAAAAACCAGGTGGCTTCTGTACAGGCTTCCCACTTTCGCAGCAGTCACGTATTTTCATGACGTATTCAGGCTCGATGTCCAATGTTTCGACATTAGCACACGAGCTTGGCCATGCATTCCATAGCTACGCATTGCGCCCTGTTCACCCATTAAATACAAGCTATGCGATGAATGTAGCGGAAACAGCGTCTACATTTGCGGAAATGATTGTGGCAGATGCAGCGGTTGCTGAAGCACAGTCAAAAGAAGAAAAAATTGCGTTATTAGAAGATAAGGTACAGCGCTCCGTTGCCTTCTTTATGAATATTCATGCACGTTTCCTTTTTGAAACACGTTTCTATGAAGAGCGAAAAAATGGACTTGTTTCTGCACAGCGTTTGAATATGTTAATGGAGGAAGCACAACGTGAGGCATATGCAGGTGGTTTAGGTGAAACACATCCACATTTTTGGGCAACAAAGCTACACTTCTATATTACAGGTGTCCCATTCTATAACTTCCCTTATACATTTGGCTACCTCTTCTCACTTAGCATTTATGCGAAAGCAAAAGAAGAAGGCACAGGCTTTGAGGAGAAATACATTGCCTTATTGCGTGATACAGCTGTCATGACGGTAGAAGATTTGGCAATGAAGCATTTAGGTGAAGATATTACAAAGCGTGAATTTTGGCTAAAAGGCATTGCACTTTGTGAACAAGATGTAGAAGAATTTATTGCACTAACAACAGCGTAAATAGATTGTGAAAAGGTGGAGACAAAAGCTACAGTAGCCTTTATCTCCACCTTTTTTTAAAATAATAATCGTTCCTCGTCTCTACTATGAATTTCATTAATCGTTAATAAAGCATAGAATCGTTGAATAATTGCTTCATTTAGCCCCTCTTCTTGTCGAATCGCGTGAATATCTTTCACGATGATACGCAAAAGTTCGTGGTCACGAGCTAATTGAATAACCGTTTCTTTCAATGCCTCATTATGTTGCACTTTTTCCTCATAAAAGCCCGATTCTTCAGCATCTGCATGGCTAATGACACGCGTTTCCCAATAATCAAGTAAATCATCCGCTGCATGGTTCGCCTCTTCAACTTTTCCTTCTTGCCATAATGCTAGAAAATGGTCTGTTTTTTGAATAGCACCTGATAGGCCTCCTGCATGTATTGTCTGATGTGCATGTAATTGTCTTAATGCTGGACCCGCCATTAAAAGTCACCCTTTCTGTCACTACCCACCAATATACGACATATTGATTTTGGTGCGATTTTTCTTGGTTTGTGCTGTTCGTTCATCTGAATAACGGTCTGTTCGATGTTCCCAAACATCCACAATCGCTGCACGTAATTCAGCATCTGTAGCTCCCTCTCGGATTAATGCACGCAAATCTAATCCATCAGAAGCAAATAAACAAGTGTAAAATTTCCCGTTTGATGACAATCTGGCCCTTGTACAGGAGGAACAAAAGGATTCTGACACAGAGGTGATAAAGCCTACTTGCACACCATCATCTTGATAGCGGTATCGTTTAGCCACTTCCCCAAAATAGTCAAGCTCAACCGCTTCTAAGTCAAATTCCTGTTGAAGTAAACTTACTATTTCTTGTTTCGTTACTACTTTCGCAAAGCTCCAGCCATTATCATTCCCAACATCCATAAACTCAATAAATCGTAGGACAATGCCTCTCTTTTTAAAATAACGAGCCATTGGAATAATTTCTTGTTCATTGACATGTTTTTGAACGACCATATTGACTTTGATATGGAAGCCAAGTTGCTGCGCCAATTGAATATGCTCCAATATTAATGCTGGTTGAATGCCTCGACCATTCATCTGACCAAATAACTGTCCATCTAAAGCATCCAAGCTCACATTAATTCTTTTTAAACCCGCATTTCTCAATTTTTCACCATATTGCTTTAATAACACACCATTCGTTGTCAAACCTATATCTTCAATGCCCTGTAACTGTGTTAATTGGCTAACCAACTCATGAATATTCCTTCGCATCAAGGGCTCTCCACCAGTTAAGCGAATTTTTTTGACGCCAAGTTGTGCAAATATATTGACCAGCCTTGTGATTTCCTCAAATGTTAACAGCTCATCTTTCGGTAAAAAAACGTAGTCATCTCCGAATATTTCCTTTGGCATACAATAGCTACAGCGGAAATTGCAGCGATCTGTGACAGAAATACGCAAATCTTTCATAGGTCTATTGAGTTGATCCTGTATCGTCATGGTATCCCTTCTTTCTGTGCAATGACCACTGTAATGATGGAGCTATTCAGACGTTTTCTGGCGATGTGCCGTTATATCTGTAAATGTACCTACATAGCTGACATCTTCCCCCGTTTCATCTTTGACAGCACTAATATTCAGCCACTCCAAAAATTCTTCCCCATTTTTTTTGCGATTCCAAATTTCTCCCTGCCATGCCCCTGTTTCCTTAATGCTTTTCCACATAGCATCATAAAATTCCTTCTCTTGTCTAGCTGTTTTTAAAATTCTTGGCGTTTGTCCAATGACCTCTTCATCACGGAACCCTGTTAAAGCAGTAAAAGCGGGATTCACAGCTTGTATTTTACTCGTAATATCCGTGACAATAATACCTTGCCCTGTAGAATTAAATACTTGCTGAGCTAGATTTAATTTGTCTTGATAATACATACTTACTACTAATACTAAGCTCGCTAACGATACGGAAGATAACAGCATAAAGCCAATCGCATATTGACCTGTAATCGAATGAATGGCTGCTAGTAATAATGGTGGGAAAAACCCTCCAAGTCCTCCCATCATCGACACAATCCCATTGGCAATTCCTGCTTGTTTATTGAAATAAAATGGCACAAGCTTAAAAATAACACCATTGCCGATTCCTGCACAAAGCGCAATGACTAAACAACCAATAGAATAGAGTAGTATTGACGGTGAAAAGGCTAGCATAATAGCTGCTAGTGTATACACTAAAAATACCCCCATTAATAAAAACAAAGGCTGAAATTTATCACCTAACCAACCACCAATCGGTCTAAACAATGTGGCAATGGCGATAAAACCAGCAGTCCGAATCCCTGCATCTACTTTATCTAATCCAAAATTACTCACAAGAAAATTCGGTAAATACACCGTGAATGCCACGAACGAACCGAACGTGATGAAATAAAATAAAGAAAAGTACCATAGCTTTGGATTTTTGTATACACCTTTTATTTGCTCAATAATCGGTGTTTTCACTTTTACTTCTTGCCGGTCCCCTAAAATAAAGTTCAGCACAATGAATATCAGTAATAAAATTAAATAGAGCTTGATTGTTAATGACCAACCAATTTGTGTGGCGATGATCGGAGCGGCAAACGTAGAGATAGCCGTCCCAATATTCCCTGCGCCGTAAATACCGTTGACAAAGCCATGTTTTTCTTTTGGATAATACTTTGGTAGAGAGGTAACACCTACTGAAAATACAGCACCCCCTACCCCTAAAATCAGTCCACCAATAACTAAATCAATATAGCTAGAAGCTTCACTAATATAAAATACAGGAAATAGCAATAACACAAAGCTAATTAAAAAGACAAGTCGTGCACCAATAATATTGGCATAATAGCCAAGCGGGATACGCAAAATAGAGCCGAGTACGACAGGTATAGCCGTCAAAATAGCAATTTTATCAGCAGGTATATCGATATCCTCTCGAATAAATGGCAGTAAAGAAGAAATAATCACCCACACCATAAACCCAACAACTAAATTCAATGTTTGCAATGGCAATTGTACTTTTTTTATCATTTAAACCACCTTTTTCTTCTGGTACTAAATGACACATGTATTGATTCCCTATGTATAGTGTAGCGAAAATGTTGGTGAATGCTAATAGGGGAATCCCCTTAACTGCACAGGCGATTCCCTAAAAAATAATGTAGATAAATAGCTTGAATAACATAAAAAATAACCAATGACGAGCAATGGTTATTTTAAATAATGCACGTATTTAATTGCTCAAGCAATATATCTTGGTCTACCGCCTTCATGATGCGCTCTGTCATGGGAAACAGAACGGCTTGTTCTTTCACAAAATGCACCATCAATACTTCAAATGCTTCCCCTGCATCTTTGGCGATAGCTGTCATATCTTCTACTGTCAGTTGGTCAATACCGACTCTTGTATGATGCAAAAAATGACCGATATATGCATCGATTTCTTCATGCTCTGCCTCAATAGTCACAATAGGTCCCTGCTCCTTGCCAATATATTGCCCAAGTAAAGGAAAGAAGTATTGCTCTTCTTTTTCCGTATGTTTTTTTAAAGGCTCGATAAATTGAATAAGCAAAGTTCGTAACTGTTTGAATGCTACAGTAGCCTCCTCCTGTTGATAGACAGCATTTTCAAAATTAAGAACGATTTGATGCCAATCCTCCATTAAATGCATTAAATACTGATGCTCATTTTCCAATATACGCATCGCATAATCCTTGTTTTGAAACTTCATCATTTACACCTCCCTTAAAAATCAAGCAATTTCTTTTTTAAAGCATACTCTACTAGCTCAGGACGGCTTTTTAAATCGAGCTTTTCCATAATTTTTGCCTTATGTGCCTCCACGGTTTTCACGGAAATAAACAATTTCTCCGCAATATCTTTATTGCCATATCCTTTCGCTACTAATGGTAAAATTTCGAGCTCTCTTTTCGATAGCACATGGAATGGGTCATGGTCGACAAGTGCTTGATCTTTTTTGATAAATTCTTTGACAAGAGAGGTCGCCATTTTCGGATGAATATACGTTCCTCCTTCATAAATCGTCCGTATGGCACTAAGTAATTCCTCGTCAGGTGCATTTTTTAAGATATAACCAGAAGCACCACTTTTCAACACATGAAACATATACTCTTGATCCTCATACATCGTCAACACTAAAATTTTTGTGTTCGGAAAATCTTCATTAATTTTTCCTGTAGCGATTAAGCCACTTTCACCTGGAGGCATACTTAAATCAAGCAACAATATGTCAGGCTTATATTTAGCGACCATTAAGTGGGCTTCAATACCATCCGCAGCCGTTGCCACCACTTCCATATCCTCTTGATAGTTTAAAATCATCGAAAAACCGCTACGTACCACTGCATGATCATCTGCAATTACAATTCTCAACCCGCTCACTACTCCTTTACACAGGGACTTCTAAATGCACTTTCGTTCCATTCCCAATAGAGGATGTAATCGAAAACGTACCTTTGACAAGCTCTGCTCGCTCTTTCATGCCAAACAAGCCTAACCCTGTCCCTTTCGTTTCCCGATTGCTCATATCAAAACCATTGCCCTGATCAATGATATCTAGCATTAATGTATTTTCTGTCTCATACAAATGAACAAATATTTCATCGACATCCGCATATTTTAAAACGTTCAATATCGCTTCTTGACATACACGATAAACAACCGTTTCGATTTCATTGTTAAAACGTTTTCCTTGGATTTTATGACTATAATGGACAATCAAACCATAATTTTTTTCAATCCATTTAAAATGGGAGCGAAATGCTGCTTCAATACCTAAATCATCTAGTGAAGACGGTCTTAGCTCTACCGACATATTGCGTATTTCATCCAATAATCTCGTTAAGGATGTTTCAATATGTTTCATTTTTTGCGAGACATCTGCTGGGTCTTGTAAATATTTCATCACACGTATATCCACAAGTGAGCTGAGTATTTCTTGTGCTACCCCATCATGTAACTCTCTTGAAATTCTTTTTCGTTCATCTTCCTGTGCCTTAATAATATGCTTAATCGTTGTATTATGAAATAATAACTCCTGTGTTTCTAATTGTTTCGTTAAATTTCTTAAAATTAACACTTTCGTATCTTCAGCCTGATCAATAGTATGAAAACTAGCTACATATGGAAGAACACCTTTGCCTTTCGTTTCTAAATAAATTTGAAAAGAGCTGAAATCTTGCCGAGGATTTAAAAAATAGCAGCTTTGACAAGTCACTAATTCCTCTGTGCTTGTATACCCTTTACAGCTTAAACAAATTGACTTTTCTCTTCCTTGTAGCATTTCCTCTAAAACGCCTGCTTCTAAAATTTCTTTAGCTGCGGGATTTAAGTTCAGTAATTTATTATCCTTGCCAAAAAAGAAAATCGCCTCTGAACTATATTCATACATTCCTAATAAACAGTCTATTAATTGTGAAGGCATATGATTAATCACGCTTTTGCCACCTACCTTTCATAGAAGCCAGGAACATCTGTACTCATATTTTTTTTTATGGTTTCATATAACACATCGGTCATGGCATCCTCTATTCGATACCCTAAAAGAATAACCCCTTGTACTTTATGATTTTGATAAAGAGGTAAGGCACAGAAGCTTTTTATTTTTTCAGATACAACAATCGGAAAGTTGAATAAATCCTTCATTGGATATTCAGTTGTGACATTTTTGACAAGCATCGGCTTCCCTGATTTGAAAACAGAGCCTGCCACTCCCTTACCTGATTGCAGCACAATTCGTTTAAAGCGATCACTTATATTACCCGCTGCATACTGCCATGTCAATACATAGTCCAATTGAGCTGGCTGTATAAAGGCTAACATCACAAGATCCAGCCCATACTTCTCCTTTATCATCGTTATGATTTGTTGAAAATTAGTATCCATCGTCATACTCCTTATGGCTAAAAAAGAAGACCGAAGTCTCCTTTTTTATGATCCTGAATGATTTTTTCTATAGAGAATATAACTTCTACCTACATAATTCAATGGTACACTCCAAACGTGAACTAATCTAGTAAAAGGCCAAAATGCTAGAATTAAAAATCCTGCTAACACATGGATTTTAAAAGATAGTGGCACATTTGACATTAGCGTAGCATCAGGTTGTAAAATAAATAAATGTCTAAACCAAAGGGAAATCGATGTACGGTAATCAAAATCAGGCTGTACAGCATTTGTTACAAGTGTCGCATACATTCCCATAAACACGATAAACAACAACAAAATATTGACGATGACATCAGATGTTGAGCTTAACTTGCGCACCGTTGATTTTGTGAAGCGACGTGCTGTTAAAACAATCATTCCTGCTAGTGTGACAAAGCCAAAAAATCCACCAATGTAAACAGCGCCGATATGGTAGAGATGATCGTTGACACCTAAAGCAGCCATCCATGATTTAGGAATGCCTAGCCCTGAAATATGACCGAAAATAACAGGAATAACACCTATATGGAAAAGTAAACTACCAATCATTAATTGCTTTTTCTCAATAAATTCACTCGATTTAGCCGTCCAGTTAAATTGGTCTGTTTTATAGCGAAAAAAATGTCCGACAACGAAAACAGCTAGACAAATATAAGGGAAAATCACCCATAATAGCTGATTAATCATGTTCATTGCCAACCGCCTCCCTTATTAAGCATGCTTTTAATGTGGCTCGAATGCCTTTCACAAGAGTTAGATAAGGGCTTTTTAACTCCTCTAATGCTTTCACTAAGTGGTACGTCCCATCCTCAAGCACTGCAAATAAAATAGCAAAACTTTCTTGTGCACGTGGATCATTCCGCCATTCCGCTGCATATAAAAACTCACAAATCAATGGTAAATAATCCGAAAGCTCCTCTGCTGGCATATTTAAGCCAAACATTTCATACATCACCTTGAGCTTTGCTAACATTTGCCCACGTTCTTTCGCATCTTCAAACTTAAAATAAGTCATGTATAATGTGGCTCGCTTTTGAAAATCAAACGTTTGTACATATATTTCTTGTACATCATCTAAGCTATATGTCTGTATGTCCTGCCAATACGTTTTCACAAGCTCGAAAGCTGGATCATTTGGAGTAAAGGACCCTTCCATCACCTGAGGATGGAAGGTCAATTTTTCAGGATAGCTTAATTGCTGTGAAAAGAAACCAAAAGCTGTCTTATGAGTGTATAAATAATCGAGATCAATCACGCCAAATACCTCCGTAGAAGTTCTCTTCATATATTTCTTTGCCTGTTTTATTCATTGGATTTGGTGATGCAGGCCCACAACCATCACAGCCCATATCATAGCCCATTGAGCCTTGTGCACGGTATGGGTCCATATAGCTTTCACGATGAGACGTTGGCACAACAAAACGATCTTCATATTTTGCAATCGCCAAAAGTCGATACATTTGCTGTGTTTGGTGTGCTGTTAAGCCTACACGTGCCAAACGACTTTCATCGAATGCTTTACCAGAAGATAATGCTCGCATATAAGAGCGCATCATCGCCATACGTTGTAAAGCTTCTTTTACAGCTGTTGCATCACCAGCAGTCAGCATATTGGCTAAATATTGAATAGGTGTTCTCATTTCCTCTATAGCAGGGAAAATCATATCTGGATTTTTAATCGAATCCTTCCCTTCAAAATAATTCATAATCGGGCTAAGTGGCGGCACATACCATACCATTGGTAATGTACGATATTCAGGATGTAAAGGAAAAGCAAGCTTATATTCAATCGCCAGCTTATAAACAGGTGAATTTTGCGCTCCTTCAATCCATTCTTCAGCAATGCCATCTTTTCGTGCCTGCTCAATCACTGCTGGATCATATGGATTTAAAAAGATATCACATTGTGCTTTATACAAGTCTTTTTCATTGGGTGTCGAAGCTACTTCTAACACACGATCCGCATCATATAGCAGTACGCCTAAATATCGGATGCGTCCTGTACATGTTTCGGAGCAGACGGTCGGCAAGCCTGATTCAATACGTGGATAACAAAACGTACATTTTTCGGCTTTATTTGTTTTCCAATTGAAGTACACTTTTTTATAAGGACAACCAGTCATACAGTAACGCCAGCCACGACAAGCCTCTTGGTCTACAAGAACGATACCATCTTCTTCCCTTTTATACATTGCACCAGATGGACAAGATGCTACACAGCTAGGATTTAAACAATGCTCACAAAGCCTTGGTAAATACATCATAAACGATTGTTCGAAGTTAAATTTAATTTCTTCCTCTATCTTTTGGATATTCGGATCTTGTGGGCCTGTAATGTGAGCGCCAGCAAGATCATCCTCCCAGTTTGGTCCCCATTGTAAATCCATATATTCACCCGTCACCATAGATTTCGGTCGAGCAACAGGTGAGTGCTCTCTTTCAGGTGAGGTTGTTAGCTTTTCATAATCATATGTCCACGGCTCATAGTAATCTTTCATCTCTGGCATATCAGGATTATAGAAAATTTTCCCGAGAGCCACTTTGGACAGCTTGCTACCAGATTTCAGCTCTAGCTTGCCCTTGCGCATTTGCCAGCCACCTTTATAGACCTCCTGATCTTCCCAGCGTTTCGGATAGCCCATGCCTGGCTTTGTCTCTACATTGTTAAACCACATATATTCAGCACCTTCACGATTTGTCCAAGTGCTTTTACATGTCACACTACACGTATGACAGCCAATACATTTATCTAAGTTCATTACCATTGCAATTTGCGCTTTAATCTTCAAGCCAGTTAACCTCCTTCATCTTCCGAACCGCTACATAGCCATCTCGCTGATTGCCTATAGGTCCATAATAGTTAAATCCATAACTTAACTGTGCGTAACCCCCAACCATTTGTGTCGGCTTGACATGAATCTTTGTAGGAGCATTATGACTGCCGCCACGTTCTTCTGTTATTTCAGAGCCAGGAACATTAATATGCTTATCTTGCGCATGGTACATGAATAGTGTTCCTTTTGGCATACGATGGCTAACAACGGCTCTTGCTGTAACAACGCCATTTCGGTTATATACTTCTAGCCAGTCATTATCATTGATTGCATGTGCAGCGGCATCCTCATTGTTAATCCATACGGTTGGGCCACCTCTGAATAGCGTTAACATATGCAAATTATCCTGATACGTACTATGAATATTCCATTTGCCATGTGGTGTTAAATAACGTAATACTAAGGCATCTTTGCCCCCTATCACCTGCTTATCCTTCGTACCAAACACCATTGGCGGTAGTGTCGGTTTATAGACAGGTAAGGATTCGCCATATTGTAAGAAAATCTCATGGTCAATATAAAAATGCTGCCGTCCTGTTAATGTTCTAAAAGGCACTAAACGCTCAATATTTGTCGTGAAAGGTGAATATCTTCTGCCCGACTTATTAGAGCCACTAAAGACAGGTGTTGGAATCACTTCTCTCGGTTGCACCGTAATATTTTCAAACGTAATTTTTTCCGCTGCTCGGTCTGCTGAAATATCCTTTAGCTCAACCCCTGTATCTTGCTCAGCAGAAGCCCACGCCTTTTGTGACACTTTGCCATTCGTTGCAGACGATAAATGTAAAACGGCATTGACCGCCTGTCTTGCTGTTTGGATTTTTGGTAGTCCATTTTTAATGGTGTTATCAAAATGGGTGCCATTGATTTTTTTCATATCCTCATATTCCTCTGAAACAGAGAACGTAACACCATGTGCACCAATTTTATTTTTCTCTGCTAATGGTCCAAGCGAAATAAATTTATCATAGATTTTCGTATAATCCCTTTCGACAATTGTAAAATTAGGCATGGTTTTCCCGATGATTGGCTCAATCTCGCCTTTTTTCCAGTCCTTTACTACACCTAATGGCTGGGAAATTTCACTTTTCGAATCATGAGCAAGTGGAGATGTCACCACATCCTTATACACCCCTGGCAAATGCTCTTCAGCCATTTTGGAGAATGTTTCAGCAAGTGTTCGATAAATATCCCAATCTGAACGCGATTCCCATAATGGATCGACTGCTGGATTAAATGGATGTACAAATGGATGCATATCCGTTGAAGAAATATCCGTTTTCTCATACCAAGTAGCAGCAGGAAGGACGATATCTGCGTATAAAGGTGTCGTCGTCATTCTAAAGTCGAGTGAAACAAGTAAATCTAATTTCCCTTCGACATCCTCTCGCCAAATGATTTCTTCTGGTTTTGTCTCCTCGTTTGGTGTAGCAAGTAACCCATCACTTGCACCGAGTAAATGCTTCATAAAATATTCTTGCCCTTTTGCGGAGCTTGATATTAAATTAGAGCGCCACACAAACAGTGATTTTGGGAAGTTTTCTGGTGCATCGGGATCTTCAATCGCCCCTTTTACTTCTCCCGACACGACTTGATCATAGGCATGTTGAATAATTTCCTCATTTGTCGCATGCCCTTTCTTGCCAGCTTCCTCTGCAAAGAGCAAGCTATTTTTATTGAATTGTGGATAGGATGGAAGCCAGCCTAGTCGAGCAGCTAGTACATTGTAATCTGCTGGGTGCTGGTATCTGATATCACCAGCAAGCGGTGACTTCAAGGAATCATTACTCATCTCTTCATACTTCCATTGATCTGTTGCAAAATAGAAAAAGGATGTAGCGTTTTGTAATCGCGGCTGTGCTTGCCAATCTTTTGCAAAGGCAATCGTAGACCAGCCTTCAATCGGACGTACTTTTTCTTGCCCTACATAATGCGCCCAGCCACCACCATTGACACCTTGTGAAGCTGTTAAAATGACTAAATTTAAGATAGAACGATAGATGGTATCACTATTAAACCAGTGATTAATCCCTGCACCCATAATAATCATGGAGCGACCATTTGTATCAATCGCATTTTGTGCAAACTCACGTGCCACTTGCACAACGACTGAAGCTTTCACTCCTGTTATTTTTTCTTGCCAAGCAGGTGTATAGTGCGCCCCTGCATCCTCATAGCTTTTGGCGTTGTACGGGCTATCATTTCGTTTAATGCCATATTGACTTAACATTAAATCATAGACTGTTACGGCTAGTTTTGTACTGCCATCTGCTAACGTGATGGGCTTTGTTGGAATATGACGACTAAACGTGCCATTCGTTATATGGTCGAAAAATGGAAAAACAATTTCTTCCCATGTCATCTCATCCTGTTCCACTGTCAACGCTGGATCAATTGTCGAGCCATCTTCATTTTCCAATATCAAATTCCACTTTTTATCTTCTTCCCAACGCTGTCCCATTGTGCCATTCGGGACGATTATTTGCCCTGTGATTTCATCGATAATAACAGGCTTCCATTCCGCATGTGCTGTTGTATCTCCCAGATCACTAGCACGCAAGAAACGACCTGCCTTATATTTACCTTCATACTCATCCAGTAAAATTAAAAATGGCATATCTGTATATTGTTTAGCGTATCGAATAAACATGCCTTCTTTACGCTGTACATAAAATTCATCTAAAATCACATGTGTCATCGCCTGTGCCACGGCTGCATCTGTTCCTGGATGTGGAGCTAACCAATTATCTGCAAACTTCACATTCTCTGCATGGTCAGGTGCAATGGATACCACTTTTGTTCCTTTGTAGCGTACTTCTGTCATAAAGTGGGCATCAGGCGTTCGCGTTAAAGGCACATTAGACCCCCACATAATTAAATAACCTGAATTATACCAATCTGAGGATTCAGGCACATCTGTCTGCTCTCCCCAAATTTGTGGAGAGGCTGGAGGTAAATCGGCATACCAGTCATAAAAGCTAAGCATTTCTCCACCAAGTAAGCTGATAAAGCGAGAACCAGCTGCATAGCTAATCATGGACATCGCTGGAATCGGTGTGAAGCCTGCAATTCGATCTGGTCCATATGTACGAATCGTATAAATCAATTGCGCACAGATTAGCTCCATTGCATCTTGCCATGAAACACGTACATGTCCTCCTTTACCACGCGCTTTTTTATAAGCAAAGGATTTTTCAGGATTTTCTAC
Organism: Lysinibacillus piscis; assembly: GCF_026012395.1. Lineage (GTDB taxonomy): Bacteria > Bacillota > Bacilli > Bacillales_A > Planococcaceae > Lysinibacillus > Lysinibacillus piscis. Next base: position 861,708 of record NZ_BRZA01000002.1, on the reverse strand, counting down.
AATGCTTGCCCAAGCATCGACAGGATTACTATGTTCATGTAAAGCAGATTTCCATAATCTCCACAGTCGTCCTCTCATATAAGGGTACTTCACACGTAATGGGCTATATTCATACCAAGAAAATGACGCTCCACGTGGACAACCTCGTGGTTCAAATTCTGGCATTTCAGGTCCACATGATGGGTAATCAATTTGTTGATTTTCCCAAGTAATAATGCCATTTTTCACAAAAACCTTCCAACTACAGGAACCCGTACAGTTTACGCCATGTGTTGTGCGCACGACCTTATCATGCGACCAACGTTCACGGTACATATTTTCCCAATCTCTGCTTTTTTGTTCAAGAATCGACCAACTACCTGAATACTTTTCTGTAGGTTTAAAATACTTTAAGCCAAATTTACGTTTCATGTGTATCGATCACCCTTTCCTTTTGAATGATAAAGTTTGACGGGAATCAATAACTTGTTCATTCTTATAGCTTTATTATGAAGGACGATAAAAATTTGCGACATTAGGGAAAGTCCTATACAATAGCGGGTTTTCCCTAGACAACGATAGACCATTGTTTCCTTGTGCCTAAAATTATGATAAGATAAGCCTTATGTAACAGAGAGGAACGTGAAGAAGATGATTAAAATTGAATTTCCAAAACCGAATGTTGTTATTCGTCAGCGTGAGCAAGATTTAAAGCCAGGGGACGTACCGATTACGCCATATCACGGCTTTATTGATTTCCACCAAATTACACGTGATAAAGGTGGTATTTTCTTATTTTATAACCAAGCGAATGAGTTATTATTTGTAGGGAAAGCACGTAAAGTTCGCCAACGCATTAAAAAGCATTTTGAGGATAATGTGTCACCAATGAAAAATCATCGTGATGAGATTTATAAAATCGAAGTATATGAAGTAGAAGACCCAATGGAGCGTGAAATTTACGAAACATATGCAATTAATACGTTCCGCGCTAAATACAACACAGAAAAAGTATTTTATTAATACTAAACGATGAATAAAAAGCCGTTTGCCTTTATAGTGGCAAACGGCTTTTTGTATTAAATCACCCATTCCTCGTCCTTACATAAAGAGCTTGTACACAGACTCACTATAACAAAAACGATGAAAGATATAATAATCGGCAATGTTACAGTATGCATACCAAAGATTGAGGGATAGAAGCGGTCAATGAAAATATAGAGACCCATTCCTGTAATCATTGATGTAATAGCACCATATTTATTCGCCTTTTTCCAGTATAAACCTAAAACGACTGTCCAAATAAAGACAGCCTCTAGCCCACCAAACGCAAATAAATTCAGCCATACTAATAAATCAGGTGGGTTTAAAGCAAACACAATAACGGCTAGACCAATTACCGTTGTCACAATAAAGCTCGCTCGCTTAATTTCCTGCTCGGATGCTGTCGATTTGATATAATTCAAATAAATATCTTTCACAACCGTTGAGCTGACAAGCATTAAGAGTGCATTGACTGTGGACATGGTCGCTGCCATTGGTGCGGCTAATACAACACCTGCTAAAAATGGTGGTAGCACCTTTAATGTTAAAAGTGGCATGACTTTATCACCAATTTCAATACCTGGTAATACAGGTCGGGCTAGTACACCAATGACATGCATCCCAAACATGATCGTACCAATAGCAATTGTTCCAATAATAATGGCTCTATGCATACTTTTGGAATCCTTATAGCTCATTGCCCGTACAGCAATTTGCGGTAGCCCCACAACGCCAACACCAATTAAAATCCAAAATGTGGAGACATATAGTGGTGTTAATTCTCCCTTTGCGCCATATGGAGACACAAAATTTGGATTTTCTGCAACAAGTGCAGCCATAATGTTCTCTATACCACCACCTGCAATCACTGTGCCAATTAATAAAATAACCGTACCAATCACCATAACAGAGCCTTGTACTAAATCACTCAATGCGACAGCACGAAAGCCACCTATAATCACATAAACCAGGACGGAAATAACAAACAGAAAGAGTGCAGTTGTATAATGTAGTCTTGTTAATGATTCAATTAAGCGTGCTCCACCTACCCATTGCGCGGTCATAGCGGAAAATAAAAACACAATAATACTAATAGCAGATAGAATGACAATTGTATGACTTTTATAGCGTTCTCGTAAAAAATCAATGAGTGTAACAGCTTGATAACGTCTCGCAAGAATAGCAAATTTCTTACCTAAAATCATTAAAACAAAGTAACCAGCAGGTAGCTGTGCCATTGCTAATAGCACCCAACCTAGTCCTTTTGTGTAAGCAACACCTGGACCACCGATAAAGCTACTCGCACTCCCATATGTAGCCATCATTGTCATAGCTAAAAGAAATCCTCCCATTTCACGACCACCGAGGAAGTACTCCTGTAAAAAAGAATGCGAGGAGCGGACATGCTGATTTGCCCAAATACCTATTCCGAAAATAATGATTAAAAATAATAGCAGTGGAATAATTACTTGCCAGTGCATTCGTCATCTACCTCCTCATCAAAGGGCACTTCCTTAAAAAATAGCTTGATGACAAGCCAAATAAGAAAAATCATAAAAATTGTTCCTGCCATACAGCTATAGAAAAACCATGCTGGAAAGCCTAATATATACGTGTAGCTTGCTGGGTCACCAGAGCCTAGTCCATAAGCAAATCCGAACCAAATCAAAAAATTGATGATAACCAGTCCGATGCCAATCAAAGCCTCCCGGTGTGCAATAATAAAACGTTGGTCCTTCACAATTTCTTCCTCCTTTACTTCTCCCTATTTTACAGATACTAGCACGTGAAGAAAAGCGTTAAAATGCTTCCCATCCTATTACTTCCTCATTTTTTGCTTAATTACATGCAAAAATAAATGATTATTCGATGATTTTCTTCTTATTTCAGTAGTTGCATTAAAATAAAAAAGGCATTACAATCTAACTAACGTTAGTTAGATTTTTGTTTAATAATAACTAACTAATTATTTTATGATAAAAGACATTACCGAAAGGAGCATTTTTATGGCATGGTTTTTTCTTATTGTTGGAGGAATTTTAGAAGTAGGTTGGGCTTTAGGTTTATCCTACTCAGATGGATTTACAAATATAAAAGTAGTAATACCAACTATGATAATGCTAGTAGTAAGTTTTTATTTTTTTGCTAAAGCATTAAAATATATTCCCATTTCAACTGCCTACGCTGTGTTTACTGGTCTTGGCTCGTTTGGGACAGCTGTAGTCGGTATGATGTTTTTAGGTGATTCTGTCAGTGTTATTAAAATTGTACTAGTCTTGACGCTCATTAGTTGTATTATGGGCTTGAAATTTGTATCCAATCAACCTACAGGAGAGGAGAATGTTTGATATGAGTTGGGCTTTTATTGTGATAGCAGGATTATTTGAAATCGGAGGAGTCATATTCTTAAAAATAGCAGCAGGCTTTTCAAAATTAAAGCCAACATTGATTTTTATTACATGTATGCTATGTAGTTTTATTTTCCTCTCCTTGTCATTGAGAGAAATACCGATTAGTATTGGTTATGGTATATGGACAGGTATTGGCGCAGCAGGTAGTGTTTTATTGGGCATGTATGTTTTTAAAGAGCCAAAAGATGCACGAAAATTAGCATTGGTTGGTGGTATTATTATCAGTATTGTCGGCTTAAAATTAATTTCTTAAAAGTGGGTGGAGGTATAAATGATGAGTAAAGGGGAAGAAACAAAACAGAAAATCGTAAATAGCGCTATTCTTTTGTTTTCGACAAAGGGATATGACCAGACGTCTATTCGAGATATAGCACAACAAGTCAATATAAAAGCACCGTCTATTTATGCCTATTTTTCAAGTAAAGAAGAATTGTTTGAACAGGTTCTCAATTTTGTAATGAATGATTATCAGCAGTTTATACACAGTCAAGCAAATGCCATTCATCATCTTTCTGTCAAAGAACAATTATATACATTGTTGCATGTATTAAATGATTATTTTTATGAATATGAGCTAGGGCATTTTATTAGTAGATATGTGATGCTGTCCCCTGAGCAATTTAAAGAAACGGTTATTCAAAAATATCAGCAATCTGAAGAGGAAATTAAAGATTTATTGCGCAGCATTTTAACGACCGAATCGGAAAAATACATCGATACAGATATTATTATTATGTCATTTTTATGTATGTTGGATGGCATGCTTTTTTACATGATTAATTTCTCACAAGCTGAATACGAAAAAAGACTAAAGGCAAGCTGGGAGGTCTTTTGGAAAGGAATTCTTCAATAATTCTTAGCTGTTCATGTAGAAGAAAAAAAGGAGCGCTTATTACCTTTTTAGCAATAAGCGCTCCTTGTCATTTTTACGAATTATAATAGTTCTTGGCGTAATTCAGCAGCTGATTTTGGTGATAATAAACCAAATGGAATATCAAATACTGTTTTAGCCCCTTTATCTCCTGCTTGGCTTAAGCGGTGAATGGCACGAGTATAGGCTACAAGTACGCTTGATGTAAAGTTTGGATTGCTTTCTAGTTTCAATGAAAATTCAAGAATTTGTTTGTCGTCTGCCCCACTGTTACCACTACGGATGACAAATCCACCATGTGGCATCCCTGTATGGTTAGTTGTAAATTCTTTTTCTGAAATAAAGTTCACTGTTGTATCATATTCATCAAAGTAGTTAGGCATTGTCACAATTTCTTGCTCCACTTTCGCTGCATCTGCACCTTCCTCAAGAACAACCCAGCATTCACGTGCATGTTTTTCGCGTGTTGTCAGTTCAGGATTTTCTCCGTTACGCACACGTTCTACAGCATTTTTAATCGGCAATGTATATTGCACGGCATTTTTGACACCTTCAATGCGACGAATAGCGTCTGAATGTCCTTGGCTTAAGCCATCACCCCAAAATGTATAGGTTGTGCCTACTGGTAACACTGCTTCCCCTAATAAACGATTTAATGAGAATAAGCCTGGATCCCAGCCTACTGAAATCATGGCCACTTTCCCTGACTTTTGTGCCGCTGCATCTACCGCTTCAAAAAATTCTGGAATTTTCGCATGTGTATCAAAGCTGTCAATCGTATTAAACCATTGTGCAAAATGTGGTCCTTGCTCTGGTAAATCGGTTGCTGAGCCCCCACATAAAATCATCACGTCAATATCATTTTGGAATTTTTCTGCGTCGTCCACTAAATAAACGCTCGCATTACTAGCAACCTTCACTGTTGATGGGTCACGACGTGTAAATACCGCCACTAATTCCATATCTGGATTTTGTGAAATGGCATACTCAACACCACGTCCTAAATTTCCATATCCTACAATACCTACTCGAATTGTGCTCATTCAAATTCCTCCTCATGATTACGTGACCTTGTGAAAACCTTCACGTTATATTTATACATAATACTTTGTGTTTCTAAAATTCACAATAGTTTGAGTACATATTTTCACTAAGGAATGATACTAATTTAATATAGATTCCATCCATTTTAAGCATTGATTTTCATCATGTGATGAGCAAATGAAAACAGACGGCCAACTGGAAAAGACCGTCTGTTTTCATTCAGAATAGGCGTACGTTTATTTATTGAGCAAAGCAAGCAACTTGTTATTTTGCTTAGATGATATCACAGCCATCTATTGACTATTCTTTACTGCCGTCTGAATTTCATAAAATGCCCAATGCGCTGGTGTGACATCTGTAAATGATGCAGTATCTACAGTCGTTAGAAGTTCTAATTCAAATAAGCGATTTAATACTTTTACAGCCTGCGCTCGTGTCAGCGTACTATTGGGTTTGAAAGTAGCTGAATCTACACCCGTCATAATACCGAGAGCACTAATTTGTTGAATAGCATTGGCAGCCCAATCATTTGGGGCAACATCTGTGAATATTTTATCTGTAGTCGGCTCTAGACAAAATGCCGCTGTATGGCTTTCTAAACAATTTGCTTCAATCCAGCGCATCGCTACTGTTGCCATTTGTGCTCTTGTCATCGTGCCATTCGGATTAAAAGTTGTGCTAGAGATTCCATTAAATAATCCCATAGTCCGTACATATTCAATCGCATTTTTAGCATCATGCTCCTCTGTATCGGCAAATGTAACAGTAGCTTCTGGTATATTATTATTTGTTACATAGCGTGCAAACATACTAGCTATTTGCGCTCTTGTAACAGCCATATCTGGACGGAAAGTTCCATCAGCGTAGCCTTTAATATAGGGCACCTGTATAGTATCTTCTTGATTTGGTGGCTCTATAGGATCATCTTCAGGTACATATAAAGTAGAAAATGTAGAGAATTTATCTACGTCAAATTGTAAGCCGCTTGTTTTGTCATCAAATGGTACAACCTGACCTTGAATAACCTCCTTTGTACCATCGCTATGCTCAATATAAACCACCAAATGCTCAAGCTGTTGCTGTGTGATAGCGCTTGGTAAAGGAAGTGTTAGCGTAACAGGACGATTTTGCAGATTCGTTTCAATCTTCATTGGACGTCCTAATAATTCAATCGTTGTCACACCTACTAAATTCTTCACCTGCTCCTCTATCCTTGCCCGTTCTTCAATAGCTTGCTGTGCTGCTTGTGTTTTAATCGGTATGATACGGAAGTACAAATCCTCCTCCACTATATCAAGCGAATCATTGCTAATATTGATACTCACACCTTGCGTCTCCATGATAAGATGAACATCACTATTTTGTAATAATGTAAGTGCATTACGTGGAATTGAGATATCTATCTGACTTATGCGATCCAGCATATCTGGCATTAACATGTACACTGTATTTGCATTATTTTCTGTTAGCTTGGCTAGCATTTCTATCATATTTTGTGTTGTGAAAGTAATTGTATCATGCCATGTACCATCTGCATTTTCTACACGTTTTATTTCCACTCTAGATACCATTTGGTCATTCCCCATAGCCATCGTAATCGTCAATGGTTCACGTGTATTGACACTTTCTTCAATCATAGGAGATGGTGTAAAGTCATTGAATCCTTTCACAATAACTGTAAAGATTTTCGTGTCTGTAACACTACCTTTACGGATCGTCGCTGTTAAAGTAACACTACTATCTCCATAGGTTGGTCGCATTACGACACCATTCGGCTGAATAACGGAGGGGTTACTAGATGTCCAACTAATCGCCGTATCATGCAACCCTGCTGTAGCTAATTGTAAAGGTTGCGTGACATGTAGTACATTATCAGCTGCTGTATAACCGATTGTTAAAGCTGCTTTGGCATCTGTTACAGCCGTTACTAATGACTTCACGGTTACTTGTGCCACATTACTTATAGCAGTTGCTGTTTTCACCCCACCTACACTAAGATTGGTATTTGTAACAACTACATAATAATACATTGTACCCGATACGTTCGTTGGTACAGTATAAGAAGCATTTGTTGCACCATGAATCAGCGTTCCTCCCATTGTGCTGTTGTTAGTATGGCTATACCATTGATAACTTAAATTGCCACCATCATTTACACTCGCATCAACAGTTAGTATCACATTCTCTTCTTCATACACGGTCTTATTTAATGGCTGACTATGAATCAGTGGTATGACTGCATCTGTTATCGGCTTCACAGTTACTTGTGCTGTATTACTGAATATGGAGGCTGTCTTTGTACCATTGACGTTATTATTTGTGTTGATAAGCCCTACATAATAATAAGTTGTCCCTATTGTATTCGTTGGTACAGTATAAGAAGCGCTATTGGCATCCAAAATTGGTGTTCCGCCACTAGTATTGTCCACGGTGTTACTAAACCATTGATAATTTAAAGTACCACTATCACTTATACTAGCATTGACAGATAACGTCGCAAGCTCTCCTTCAAATACGTTTTTAGTCGATGGCTGACTATGAATCGTTGGTGTCGCTGCATGAATTAACGGATTGACTGTAAAGCTTATTTGCACACTCTCACTTAAGCCACCATCTGCTGTGAGTGTTAATGTTTCAGTATAAGTACCTGGTGCTAATCCTACTTTAGGGCGAATATTTAATACGGTTGATCCTACGCCTGCTCCTAATGTATCTAGAGGAACTGTTCCATGAATAAAGCTTGTACTTGCCCCACCACTTAAACTAGCTCTAACATTGCTAATGACTTCACTTGGTAGTCCTATTTTCGTCAATGTAATATACTGTTGAATTGTAAGTGTGTCATTAGATCTATAGCCTTGAACTAAATTACTAAATGTAACGGTGGCTGGTGACGCAGTAAATGTCGGACCAGAGATAGCCATTTTAGTAACAGGCATGGTTTGTAAGCCTTGTACATGATAATTCTTTTTCATTATAGGCTGCTGCACTAATAAGGTTTTATCACTGTTAACAATTGCACTTGCTGTAGTGCTCTCTGCTAACCCGAACGTCCAAAAACAGAGCATACAGCTTAGCATAATGGATACGATTTTTTGCTTCATTTTTTCTCCCTCCATTCTTTATGTTAGTGTTTATTTCTATAGTACATGATAAAGGTTAAAAATAGGTTAAAATTTCAGAATATTAAGAATTTTTATTAAGACGTTCAACTATTTTTTGATTAACTTTATTCTCTTTAACCTATTTATGTGAAAATTCTGTAAATTAATTGTAAATTCAGTCTTTTTCAACTAAAAATCTTATACACTAGTAATAACCACAAAAGGGGGCATGTTGAATGAAGATGTATTGTATCCAAGTAAATGATATGAACGCACATTGTACAAGACCACCGTTTGAGCCATTAATGACCTGTACATATACACATGAGGTATATTTCTACCATAGCCATAAAGAAATTGCACGTTGGTTTATCAAAAAAAGTGAGTATAACAAGCATCACTCACACTTTTCATAGCCTACAAGTCTATTCCATCTCAATCCCCCATCACAAATTATCTCCAAAAGTACCCTTCTCACGACTATTTCGCTATAATGAAAGAAAGGGAGGCTATAGGATGAGCTACGATTTAATGGTATTCGACAAAGAGCGAGCGCCTGATACACGGGAAGATTTTTTAGCTTGGTATCATGAACAAACGAAATGGTCAGAACCACATGATTATCAAATAGCAGCACACACAACACCTGCACTACAAAAATGGTATGCCGATATCATTGAGCACTTTCCTAACATGAATACAGTAGACGAAGAGCTATTGGATGAAGATGAGGACAATGAATTGGAAAGCAGATTAGCAGAATACAGCATTGGCTATCATAGTATTTATGTCTGCTTCGCCTGGTCAGTCGCCGATGAAGCCAATCGCATAATGAAGATGCTTGCACAGAAGCATGATGTTGGCTTTTTTGATGTCAGTTCTACCAATGGAGAGATTATTCGATAGAAAGGGAAATGGTCATATGCCACTTTCCCTTTTTAGGAGATTTCCTGTGCTAAATAAGCAAGCCCAGCCTCATCCACAATATGATAGCCATTTTTTTGTTTCACTAAAATCCCCTGCTCGCAAAACTGCGCCAGTACATATAATAAATGGCGATAGGACACGCCTAAGTATTCACAAATTTCCGTATGCTTTTCTTTATAAATCCCTTGCTCAGCCGACAATTGAATAAAAGCAGCAAGCCGATTTTCCAGTGGATAGGCTTGATTTTGTGTATATTTCGCGGTCATGTTCGCTGCCTTTTCCCCTAAAAACACACAAAGTTTTCGTAAAAAGCGGGCATCTGCTAATAGCTTTTCTTTACAATTTTGCGTGGTAATGGACAAGCAAATTGTCGGTGTGACCGTTTGAATGCCCTTTGTATACTTTGTTTCATTGAGCAGCTCAATCTCTCCCATAAAAAGAGGTGCTTTCAAATATTCAATTAAGGAAACCTTGCCATTTTTATGTGTCACATAAAGCTTGGCCTTTCCTTCCATCATATAGTACAGCGTATCTGGAAATAAACCCTCTTGGAAAATCCACTCCCCCTTCTCAAATTGACATACTTCCAAAAATGGTGAGACATCAAAAGAGAAAAAATCATCAATCTGGTATTTTTCAAGATAATATGTACGTTCTTTATGTGATAGGATTTGCATCTTTTTTTACCCTTCTTTAAAAATATGAGATTTCTCACATTATTGTAGCGAAGAACATGCTATGATTCAAGATAGTTATTGGAGGGACGGATGCTTTATGAATAAACAACGCTGGCTTTCACAAAGCTTTTTTACATTTTTCTTTACATGGGGAATTTTTATTCCGTATTGGACAGGTTGGTTGGTGGATGCTAAACAGCTAACCGTATCACAGGCAAGCATCATCATGGGCTGTGGTTTATTGGCACGAGCTGTTTCTAATTTATTTATTTTCCCAAGCCTATCTAAATACATGCACAATAAACAATTAATGACATTATTAACGACTGGCGCATTAATCATCGTCTTATTGTATATTCCAAGCTCTACCTTCGCTTTTTTACTGATTGTAACGGTTTTGTTTAGTATGGTTTATCCAGCTATACAGTCGGTTATTGAAAGTGGTGCAGCAATCCTTGTGCAGCAAGGTCATATACACTATGGTAAAAGTCGCTCATACGGCTCTCTTGGCTTTATCGTGGCCGTTTTAATTATTAGTATGTTAACAGGTGTTTTTGGTGATACGATTATTTTTTGGAGTATGGTTGTAGGTCTTATTGGGATATTATTAATGCAGCAATTGGAAACACCACAAGAGCTACTCGTTGTGCCAACAAAGGAGCAGCGTGCAAAATCCTTGTCCATGAAGAAGCTTTGGGCATATAAAAGTCTGCTTATTGTCTTGCTTGTTGTTATTTTACTGCAAGGTTCCCATGCCTCTTATTACAATTATGCCTATATTTACCTAGGCGATTTACATGTCAATCCTTTTTATATGGGGATGATTTTGAATATCGCTGTTATTTGTGAAATTTTATACTTTATGAAGGCGGATACGCTGTTTAAAGGATGGCGCTCATCCTCACTTTTATTGTTAGCGGCAAGTGGTTCTTCTGTGCGCTGGCTTTTGATTTACCTATTCCCAAATGTCTGGGTCTTTATTGCTTCTCAAACATTGCACGCATTATCCTTTGCACTGGCTCACTTTGCCTTTATCAATTACATTTCAAAAAACTTGCCAAAAGAGCAAATTCCAAATGCACAAGGATTATATTCAGCCTTAGCTATGGGACTTAGCACAGCCATCCTTACATTTTTAGGTGGTTATTTGTACGAAATTACCCCTGGACTCGCTTTTTTAGCGATGCTCATTTGTACCATTCCTGCGATTGGGCTAATTTTGCTTACACGGACGAAATATCAATATTAAAATAAAAGGCAGGAATATTGCGTTTTCACAACATTTCTGCCTTTTAACGATATTTTTTCGCCATAACAAATTCTACAAATGGTAAAGTAATCAATGCAAGCCCTAATATACTTACCAAAAAGATATTCATTGTACCATTGACCATTTTATCGGCTACTACTGCTAGCATAATAAAAGCGATTAGCAAAAAGTAACTGATTTTCGAACTTTTCTCTATAATTCTTTGACCAAGCTCTTCTTCCGCTAATATACCATCCTTATCTTCTTTACTACCCCAAGTAAGCATAGAGAAAAATAGCATCAATAATCCAGCAATGCTGATAATTTCATTGAAGCCCACTTCTCTGCCTGTTATTCCTTTAAAAATAGCATAACCAATTACAAGCAAAGTAGCTATAGCAATACTCATCGCCATCCATATACGTATTTTCATTGTTGGGCCTCCTCATCATTTGCAAATAAATTGTCTACTGTTGTGCCTAGAATGTTTGCAAGGTTAAAAGCTAATTGTAAGCTAGGATCATATTTAGCATTTTCAATCGCGTTAATCGTTTGTCTACTGACATGACATAAATCCGCCAATTCCCCCTGCGAAATCCCCTTTTTTTCACGATATTCTTTGATGTTATTTTGCATACAATCAACACCTTTAATGAAAGTGAATGTAAAACATATTTTACATCTTTATTATAAAAAAGAAATAGATTGCCTGTCAAATATCTTTTACAAGTAAAGTGCTCTTATATAAAACAAAAAATCGAGCATGTCCCATGAACATGCTCAATTCCTTTATGCTTGCTTAAAGTTCGCTACAATTTCTTCAATCACTGTATTCGCATTGTCATATGGTACTTGGCATGTACCAGCCGCTTCATGGCCGCCACCACCATGTGCACGCATTAAATGCCCCACATGTGTTGTGCATGTTTTATTAATAATGCTGTAGCCACATGCAATTGCACAGTTTTTTTTACGGAAGCCATCTACAATCCATAGCGATACATTTTGCTCTGGATAAAGTGCATAAATCATAAAACGATTACCTGGATAAATCGTTTCTACATCACGTAAATCGGTAATAATCACATTACCATCTATGCGTGTATGTGTTTTTAACATCTCTACAAACAGTTCATTTAATTCATAGTAACGTTTGACACGCTCCTGTACATCCTCGTCCTGAAGAATTTCTTCCACTGTATGCGTTGCACAAAGTTCTACCAGTTTTTCCATCAACTGATAGTTACTAATGCGGTAGTCACGATAACGTCCAAGCCCTGTACGTGCATCCATAATAAAGGAAATCAAATCCCAGCCTGTCGGATTTAAAATATCTTCTTTAGAGAAATGTGCTGCATCTGCCTTGTCTACACCACGCATAATATCATCAAGTGCTACACCAAATTTATCACGACCACCGAAATAGTCGTAGACAACACGTGCTGCACTGTCTGCAATACGTACTTCTCCTTCAAATTGGAAATTCTCCTCTTGAGAACGACGCAATTCACTTGCATGGTGATCAAACCACATACCACAGCCTGCCATATATGGAACATTCGTTAAAATATCATTTTTCGTAATGTCCACTTTACCATCCTGCATATCCTTTGGATGCACAAACAGCATATCATCAATCATATTTAACTTGTTTAATAGAACGGCTGTCACTAAGCCATCAAAATCAGATCTCGTTACTAAACGCATACAATTCAACCCCTTATACTCATCAACTATACGCTAATTGTATCATTTTCAAGCAGGACTGAATAGCTAGAAATTATGCGCTGTCACACAATCATATAAAATTTGAAGTCCCTTTTGTAACTCATCATATGTTGCGTACGCATAAGATAAGCGAATATGATGCATATCTTGTGGCTGATAAATATAGCCAGGGTTTAATAAGACATTGTGCTGTAATAACGCCATAAATAAGGGTTTTCGTACAATGGGTTGATGAAATTTCAGCCAAATATAAAAGCCGCCCTTTGATGATTGCCATGAAGCGATAGAATGAAATTTTGCTTGCAATAGGCTCTCGACATATATGGCTCGCTGCTGTAATTGTTGACGGAGGTTCATCAAATGTTGCTCATATTTACCTGATTGAAGCCAATATCTCACTATTTCTTGGGAAATGGCACTGGAACCGTAGTCCGTTTGCATTTTAATATCTGCTAGACGTGTGATAACAGTTGTTGGACCGATAATCCAGCCAATTCTAAGACCTGGGCTTAATGTTTTTGAAACACTGCCAATATAAAGAACTTGCCCACTTACATCCATTGCCTTTATCGGTGTGGAATCTCCAGCAAATAAGAGCTCATGGTATACATCATCCTCAATAATGGGAATACGTGATTGTTGGCAAGCCTCATATACTTGCTTTTTTTCTGCCATTGTCCAAACAGCACCAGTTGGGTTATGCAATGTTGGAATAGCATAAAAAATCGCTTGTCGCTTCCGTTTTTGTTGAGCCAATGTGGTTGCCAGTTCAGATGTACGCTGTACGGCTACCATTTGCATCCCGATTGACTGAAAGGGCTGTATTGAATGTAAATAAGAGGATTTTTCGTGAAAAACAATGGCCCCTTGTTCTAATGTGCCCATTGCAATGAGCTGAAGTGCCTGCAATGCTCCTGACACAATACAAATATTTTCGGGCTGTGCATGAATGCCCCTTTTTTTCACATAGGCACAAATCGCCTGACGTAAAGCGAGGCTACCTTGTGGTGATGAATAGCCTAACACTTTAGGCTGTAAAGTAATTTGCTGTAAGGATGCTTCTATTTCGGCTGTTGGCAATAAACTCGGTGCAAGCTCACCCGTGCCTAATCGAATCATATCGTCACGTTGCTCATAGTCATTGATTAATTGAATCGTATAATCATTCGGTTTATGTAAGCTCGTTTCAATGGAATGTTGCCAATTCGGTTGGGTGCGTTGCAGCAAGGCATGCCATGATTTGGGGGCAACATAGACACCCGCACCAACTCTCGCTTCTAGCAACCCCATGCTCTTTAATTCCTCCATTGCTTGTTGAATGGTGCTACGATTAACACCAAATTGCATAGCCAAAGCTCTTTGCGTAGGAAGCTTTGTACCTGCTCCCCAGTCCCCCCTCTCGATATGTTCTACAACCCATGCAATAATTTGTTGCTGTAATGTTTGCTTCCCTTGTTTATTTGGTTGCCAGCTCATATGTAGCCTCCCTCAATTGGATGGCTAAAAAACCATCCAATTGGTCGTTTTCATTTAGTTATACCATAAGTAGAATAAAGAGAGAAAGGAGAGATACACATTGGAAGCATTTTTTCATGGGGTCATTTTAGCATTTGGACTTATTTTGCCATTAGGTGTACAAAATATCTTTGTTTTTTCACAAGGTGCTACACAGCCACAGCTGATGAAGGCATTTCCCGCCAGTATAACCGCTGCCCTTTGCGACACGCTCCTAATTGTATTAGCCGTCTTTGGTTTATCATTGATTGTGCTACAATTTGAATGGCTACGACTTCTGTTGATGGTGGGTGGTATCATCTTTTTACTTTATATGGGCTATACTATTTGGCGCTCGAATCCGTCATCTGTCGTAAATAGCGAGGCACTACCTGTAAAAAAACAAATCGTGTTCGCCCTGTCTGTGTCACTATTAAACCCTCATGCCATTTTAGATACAATTGGTGTCATTGGTACGAGTGCCCTGAAGTATAGTGGCATAGAACAGTTATTATTCACGATAGCCTGTATATGGATTTCATGGGGATGGTTTTTTGGCTTAGCCATTGCAGGAGCATCTTTAAAAAAGCTGGATGGTACAGGGAAATTAATGAACATGTTTAATAAATGCTCGGCACTTTTTATTTGGGCAACGGCTTTTTATTTGATGATTGGTTTAACATAAGCAAAAACGCCATCTCCAAATGGCGTTTTGCTGACTTATGGCGCTTCTTCAATAATTTTTATACTTTTCGTAGTTATTTCTTTATAATAGGCCACTTCACTATAGTCTACTTGGACACGATCACCAACAGACAAGGATTTTGGTGTATCTTTACGTTTGAAACGTACACCATTGCCACGTTTTGTAATCATTTCTTGTGTTGTGAGCTTGCCAATATCCTTAGCTAAGGCTCCTGGCACAACGACAAATTCTGTATCGGTCATTTCTACGACTAGTCCAAATACAGAGGAATGTGTGACTGCCTTCTCATTTGCATATGCCGTATATTCAGGAGGAATCGCATATTTCTCTGTTAAATAGGTATACTGTTTGTCATAATGTTGCTCTAAATATGCTCTCGCCTCTTGCAATCTTTTATATAGCGGCTGTTCTTGTGAATTTTTTAGGATAAATAATTCATAAGTTGCGTACTTATAAGCTAAATTATAGCCATACTCTTGCCAATACTGTTCCTCTGTTAGTTGTAATTTTTTCAACGCATAGATATACTCTTCAGACTGTTTCCATCGTGTTACTACTTCGTCAATCTGCTTTTGTGTAGGAACCATCCCTTTTGCCTGTGTATAGGCAAAAACAGATTCTACATTCATAAAGCCTAATTTTACATTTTTCTGTAACTCTTGTTCTCTCTGTGGATAGCTATTCTTTGGTACTTCTATCGTTTCTAAATTATGCTGTAATAGCTTTTCATCCAATACAGTTGGCACAGGCATGCTTGTTGTTTGTTCCTGTGCAGGTGACATCGGTATGCTCGCTGTTTGCCCTTGTTGCGGGATAGATTGGATGTAAATAAACAAACCAATACCACTTGTCAATATCACTGTGACAATAGGATATACCCAACGTCTTGTACTTTGCCGTTGCTCTCTCTTTTCTAGCTGCTGTACAACATTGCTCATCACACGCTGTTTGCTTTCTGTTAAATTGCGTAATACACGTATATCTGCTTTAGTCATGTAAAAGCACCTCCCACTCAATATCCTCAAGACTCGATTTCAGCAATTCTCGACCACGACGTAGCCTTGTTTTCACTGTGCTGTCAGGAATCATTAATAGTTCGGCAATCTTCGCAACAGGCATTTCCTCAAAGTAAAAATAAATCAAAACCTCTCGTTGCTTTAACGGTAGTGCAAGAATGGCATTTTCAATAATTGTTCGTTCATCCTGCTGGACAAGCATATCTCTCTTTATCACGACTTCCTTCGTAAAAATCTTTTGTTGCACTTGCATTTTACGATAAGTCCAGCTGCGTAAATAATCTTTACTGCGATTAACGACAAGTCTCGATAAGTACGCCTTTAATTCCCCTCGTTCCTCATAATTTTGCTGATTATCATAAAATTTAATAAAGACATCCTGCACAATATCCTCAGCCGCTTGCAAATCACGTACATAGTAAAAGGCAAGTCTTAGCAAGCGTTCTGTATGTAATGTCATGATGTTTTCAAGTTCTTCCATGCGCAATAACCTCTCCCCCTTTCTACACTATAAACGAGGCTCACTGTGAGAAGGTTTGGATAATTGTCTTATGATGGGAAGATAAAATAATATTTGTGGAAGGTGTACCATACGGCATCGCAGCATCGATAAATTGCTCTAACGTTTCGACAGAGTAGGTCGCAATTTTTACGATATAGCTAATCTCTCCTGCTACGCGATAGCATTCTAAGACATCTGGATGTGCATGACAAAACGCAGCTAGACTTTTACAATCAATAGACTTGAATAAAATCATTGCTTGGATAGTACGTTCCAGCTTTTTAAGATTGACTTTAGCATGATAGCCCTCAATAACGCCCTGCTCCTCTAGCTTTTTCACCCGTTCAATCACGGCTGGGGCAGATAAATGTACCTTTGTCGCCAATTCTTTCATTGAAACTTTCGCATGTTGTTGTAATTCCTTTAAAATTTCTGCATCAATATGATCCATTTGATTTCTCCTTTTTTAATTTGGTAAATAGCTCATGATTCCTTTGAAAATAAAGTAAATCTACTAAAATACATTATACAGCTTCTGTTAACACAAAGAAGCTTCTATTACAATGAAAGACAAGGAGGGAATAGAATGATGTCAAAAACTTTATTACTATTAGCGAATGGCTTTGAAGCGGTCGAGGCGAGTGTCTTTACAGATGTACTCGGCTGGAATAAATGGGAGGGAGATGGCTCTACAGAGGTAGTGACAGTAGGGCTACATGAAGAATTACAATGTACATGGAATTTCAAGGTCAAGCCAGAGAAGTTGCTACATGAGGTGACATTAGAGGACTTTGATGCACTTGCTATTCCTGGCGGCTTTGAGGAGGCAGGCTTTTATGTGGATGCATTCAGTGAGGATTTTCAAGCGGTGGTCCATCATTTTGACGCACAGAAGAAACCAATTGCCACGATTTGTGTAGCTTCATTAATTTTAGGGCATAGCGGTATCTTAAAAAACAAGCAGGCAATAACATATAATCATCCTACAAGTAAACGATTAACACAATTAGCAAGCTATGATGCGGTGATTATGAATGAACGGATTGTGCAAACAGGGCATATTGTAACCTCCTCTAATCCAGGAACAGCCTTTGATGTTGCCTTTCGTTTATTAGAAATATTGACCACTGTTACTAATACACAGAAAGTAAAGCGTTTGATGGGCTTTCAGTAATGATGGTAATGCCCTCGACTCTAAAAAGAAATCGAGGGCATTTATTTTGTATAGCCATTATTTTGCTTGTGGTTCTTCTGCTAAAGCATCCAAATCAATTTCCTTCGCATTTTTTAATACATCTTGTGGAATCGTAATCGTTGTCACTGCATCAAAATCATGATAGTTGATTGTTACTTGCTGCTGCAATTTCACTTTGTTACCCTCTACATTCATGTTTAAGGTCATATCAATCGCAATTTCTTCTACATTAAATGTCTCTTTATTAATAAGTAGTTTGTATGCGAGACCATCGAAGGACATATTGCCTAACTGTGCCTCCACATCAGCTCCCATATCGAAGTCCATTGACGTTAGCTGCTGTTTCACAAGCTCTGTGAATTTATCGCCAGCGCCCTTCAATGTTAATTCATAGCGGTTCGCTGTTTCTTGAATTGTCATATCTTCCGCAAATGATTGTAGCATAGCTAATTGCTCTGCCACATCTGTCTGCATACCTGTTTGACCTAGCATTTCATCAAAGAACTGGCTTGGGAGCTTCATCCACACCTTTTGATCCGCATCATACATATACATGCCATCTTTAGCCGTCATATACATTTTAATTGGCAAATCCATTGCTTCCCCAGTTGTCGGGTCTGTCATCGACATCGTTCCATCTGTAAAGAATTGCATTGGCTCTGTGACAATATCCATTGTCATTTTGCCTTTAGAATTAACGGTTGTCGTTTCTTTGCCATCATTCATCGTAATTGCTTGTGACATCGTCATCGTCGCTTTTACACTTTTCAATGTTTCTTGCTTTGCTAATGTTTTAGCAAATACTTCTTCTAATAACGCACTATCGTTTGTTGTAGCTGGTTGCTCTTGTGTTGGTTGTGGTACAGATTTCTCACCAGTTTCCTGTAATGCATTCACGATAAATGTCGCTAATTGACCTCGTGTCACATTTTTGCCTACACCAAATTCTGTTGCAGAAATACCCTTCGCAATGCCTGCTTCATGCAATGCTGTAACTGCATTGGCAAATGGACTGTCCTGTGGTACATCTGCAAATGGACTTTTCCCTTGTGCTGTTAAGCCTGTTGCTTGTGCGACCATCATTGCCATTTGCCCACGTGTAATCGTATCATCTGGACGGAATGTGTTATCCTCATAACCTTGTACAACGCCTAGATTTACGAGTGTAGCAATCGCCTTGTAGTACTGGTTAGATTTGTTTACGTCTTTGAAATTCATGTTTTGTGCATCTGTTGTTGTTAGTTGGAATGCACCAACAATCATTTTCGCCGCTTGCCCACGTGTTACATCCTGTGATGGCTTAAAGGTACCATCTGGAAAACCATTAATGATTCCTGCTGCCTGCAATGTTGAAATACCTTTAAAATGTGCATGATTTTCGCCCACATCTGAAAATGGACTAGCAGCTGATACAGGTGCTACTGCTAAAGCTGTTATCGTCACTGCTGCTGCCGTTGCTGTGTAAAGCTTATGTTTTTTCTTTGTCATTATTTTTTATCCCCCATTTATGTAAATTTTAAAAGGTTTACATTTCTATTTTACATAAATGAATGGGAGAGTGCTATAAATTTGGTAATTAATTCGATATTCGAAATAGAAGTTACTCATTTGTACGTGATTCTTTCACAATTGGTGCAATCAAATCTATTCGATTTGTCCAAATACCACCTGTATAGGAAGTAGGTAAACGCTCTAAATCTTGTAAGCTATCAAAGCCTTCAGACCATTTCCCATTGCCTGCAACCAAAATAACCCTCGTATCAGCCCCATCCATGCGATTCAAAAATTTATTAGGCCAGCCCCACAGCCATGGAGCAATATTTTCTGGAACATGAATTTGTGTATGATGACATGCTTTTGGTACATAGCCTGTCCAACCAAGTCCGATATATGGTAGCAAACAGCTTTTTAATGTTGCTTTCGACATCACAGGTATTTTGGGTAACACTGTCTTGAATGCTTGGATTGGCGCATCACCACCATACACCGTTAGCTGTCGTTGCTGTTGTACGGGTAAATGTGCAATAAGTTCAGCTAACTGTACACCTTCCTCTGCTTCATTACTTTTAATATGAATAAGGAATTGACCTTCTGGAAAATGGGTTAGCACCTCTGTTAAAGAAGGCATTAAGCCAACACCCTTTCCGCGAAAAGGATATGTCTTTCCGCCATCCGCTGTATAGCCATAGCCAATATCTACTTGTTTTAACTCCGCCATTGTATAAAGCTTGGGCTCACCTGTTGCATCTGTTCGACAATCCAATGTCCAATCATGAAATACTGCCAATTGCCCATCCTTTGTTGGACGCACATCCAACTCCACAACATTCGCCCCTGCTGTAAAGGCTGCCTTCATAGATGGAATCGTGTTTTCTAAATATGGATGCACTGGCTCATCAATATGTTCTGCCGTACAAGTATCCCCCTCTATTCCTACCATACTAAATGATTGGGCCATACCTCGATGCGCTAACAGTAAAGGTTCACTATGACGTGCTTTTGTTAAATCGGAACTATTATTCAAATATATGAAAATCGTTATTAACAGTATGATGATAATCATTCGTTTACGTATTTTTTTCCATTTCATCGAACAGTTCACCTTCCTTATTTCTTTCTGTTATAATTATAAAATATGCAATAGTAACTTTTCTACTCAATTACCATTAATCAACACACTAACCTTTTTCTTTTTTTATAAATTAAACAAAAGGAGGCTAAATCTAATGAGATTTTTGATTATTTTATTGAGCATTTTACTGCTATCAGCTTGTGAAGGAGAAACATTTGTATTTACTGGTGAAAGTGATAACTGGAAAATGAATTATGAGGTAGAAAAATCAAGAGAAGGCTGTCAACGAACTGCTGGTGCTATTAAATACATTGGTAAAGAGCCTATGCCAAAAATGATTGAAATTTCTTATGACAAAGCTTCTGGTAATAGCCCACTCGATCATAATGGTGTATACACATTAATGAACGGTTGTTCAAATGCTAGTGCAGATGAAGAACTTGAATTGACTATCAAATGGAATGATCAAACAGAAATAATCCCTTTAACTGTAAAATAGAACGAACCTTCAATCAGATTATTTGCCCCTGCTTCCATATGAGGATTAGACCTTCTGTTGTGAAATAGGGTTCATATAGTTTATTAATATGGAATACATGTATCAAACTAATGATTTGAGAATACATAAAACCAGCATGCTAGAAAAATCTAACATGCTGGTTTTCATTTTAATTATTCAGCTGCTTTTGCACGAAGAACCATTTGTAGGATACCACCATGACGGTAGTAATCTACTTCAACTTCTGAGTCAAAACGAGCCAATGCGTCGAATGTTTTCACAGAGCCGTCTTCTGCTTTTGCTGTTACTGTTAAAATATCACGTGGTTTTACATTGTCTGTAATGTTCACTGAGATTTCTTCTTTACCAGTTAAGCCTAAAGACTCCGCAGAATCACCATTTAAGAATTGTAATGGTAACACACCCATCATCACTAGGTTTGAACGGTGAATACGCTCATAGCTTTGTGCGATAACTGTTTTAATGCCTAGTAAGAATGTACCTTTCGCAGCCCAGTCACGTGAAGAACCCATACCGTAGTCATTACCTGCAAGTACTACTAAACCTGTGCCTTGCTCTTGGTATTTCATACATGCGTCATAGATATACTCTACGTCACCTGTTGGCCAGTAAGTTGTGAAACCACCTTCTGTACCTGGAGCTACTTGGTTACGAATACGGATGTTAGCAAATGTACCACGCATCATTACCTCATGGTTACCACGACGAGAACCATAAGAGTTGAAGTCACGAATAGCTACACCATTTTCGATTAAATATTTACCTGCTGGTGTATCTTTACCGATTGCACCTGCTGGCGAAATATGGTCAGTTGTAATAGAGTCACCGAACTTCGCTAAAATGCGTAAGTTGTCTAAGCTTTGAATAGCTTCTGGCTCTTTCGCAAGACCTTGGAAGAATGGTGGGTTTTGGATATATGTTGATTTGTCATCAAATGTGTATAGAGACTCAGTTGATGTCACAATTTCATTCCATTTTTCATTCGCTGTGAATACAGTTTCATATTCTTTTTGGAATAGCTCACGGTTAACAACAGTGTTTAATACTGCGTTTACTTCGTCAGTTGATGGCCAAATATCAGCGAAGAATACATCATTACCATCTTTATCTTTACCGAATGAATCTTTTTGTAAGTCAATATCCACTGTACCAGCAAGTGCATAAGCAACAACAAGTGGTGGTGAAGCTAAGTAGTTTGCTTTTACAAGTGGGTGTACACGACCTTCAAAGTTACGGTTACCAGAAAGAACAGATGTTACAAATAAATCATTTGCTTTAATTGCGTCTTCGATTTCAGGTAGTAATGGACCTGAGTTACCGATACATGTTGTACAGCCGTAACCTACAGTGTTGAAGCCGATTTGGTCAAGATAATCTTGTAAACCTGAATCTTCAAGGTAACCAGTTACAACTTTAGAACCTGGTGCTAAAGAAGTTTTTACCCATTTTGGCACTGTTAGACCTTTTTCAACAGCTTTTTTCGCCACTAAGCCCGCAGCAATCAATACATAAGGGTTAGATGTATTTGTACAAGAAGTGATAGCAGCGATCGCTACAGCACCTGTTGGAATTTCTACATCACCTTCTGCAAATTTTGCTACAGATGTTTTTGCGAATTCATCCTCTGTTAAACCGAAGCCTTGTGTACCTTGTGGCGCTACAACTGCTTCTTTATAACGTGTACGCATTTGAGATAGTGGAATCAAATCTTGTGGACGCTTTGGACCAGAAAGGTTTGGTTCGATTTCTGCTAAGTTTACTTCTAATACATCTGTGTAAACTGGCTCTAATGTTGGATCAAAGAACATATGGTTAGCTTTTAAGTAAGCTTCGACCACTGCGATTTGCTCCTCATCACGACCAGTTAAACGCATGTAGTTTAATGATTCTTCATCAATAGCGAAGAAACCACATGTAGCACCATATTCAGGCGCCATGTTTGAGATTGTTGCACGGTCAGCTAATGGTAATTTAGATACGCCAGGTCCGAAGAACTCAACGAATTTACCAACTACACCACGTTGACGTAATACTTGTGTTACTTTTAATGCTAAGTCAGTTGCTGTTGTACCGTTTGGCAGGTCACCAACTAATTTAACACCGATAACTTCTGGAATTGGGAAGTATGAAGGCTGTCCAAGCATACCCGCTTCTGCCTCGATACCACCAACGCCCCATCCAAGAACACCAAGACCGTTAATCATTGTTGTATGTGAGTCAGTACCTACTACTGAATCAGGGAATGTTTCGAATGTACCATCTGCATTTTCGTTTACGTGTACAACTGGTGCTAAATACTCTAAGTTTACTTGGTGAACGATACCTGTTGCTGGTGGTACAGCACGGAAGTTGTTATAAGCTGTTTGTGCCCATTTTAAGAAATTGTAACGCTCTGCATTACGTTCAAATTCAAGGTCCATGTTCGCTTGTAAAGCTGCTGCATTTCCGTATTTATCAACTTGTACAGAGTGGTCAATTACAAGGTCAACTGGAATAGCAGGGTTGATTTTACTTGGGTCGCCGCCCATTTCCTTCATTGCTGAACGAAGAGATGCAAGGTCAACTACTACTGGTACACCTGTAAAGTCTTGTAATACAACACGAGAAGGCTTGAATGGTACTTCTGCTTCTGGGTCAGCACCGTTACCCCATTTTGCTAATTCGTTTACATGTTCTTCTTTAATCACATATGCATCATATTGACGTAAAACAGATTCTAATAATACTTTAATTGAATAAGGAAGGTTTGAAATTTTTGCAACGCCTGCTTTTTCAATCGCAGCTAAATCATAATAATTATACGTTTTACCATTGACTTCGAATGACGCACGACTGTTGTGTAAATTACCTTGTGTCATTTGAGATTCCCCCTACTGTCTATTTGAAAAGGTTTAACAAAAGCATCTTTTCTCCAATTCCTATGATAACGTATTTATATTCATAAGTAAATTACATTAATATTATCCTTTTTCATAAGTTTTGCTTATGACCTTGCTATCCATCCTCCTATTTTTAATTTTGAGGTTGTTGTCATAGCAAGGTTTTGTTTTAAGGTATGTTTTTATACCTATGTATTTAAGTGTACCTCAATCATACATAATAATGATAAATTTCATCCCATACATATAATGGTAGCAACAGAAATCTTATCAAAACAGAAAATGATTCATTTTAAACGATGACTAACTTTCTTTTATTGGCATTTTGTTGCATAGTTCAAAACCCCACCTCTTCTCTACAACTAACATATTATATATTATAGAAAGGAGGCATACTTATGGGATATTATGGCGGAAATGTTGGTGGTATTAATAACTGTGGCTGTAACAGCGGCAGTTATGGTAATGGTTCATCATTTGCCTTAATTGTTGTTCTATTTATACTTTTAATTATTGTTGGCGCTACTTTCATGAATAGAGAGTGTTAACATTTTCAATTCAAGGGTCACTCTCAGCATGGTGACCCTTTTATCGTTACTTTTGTCATTGTGCGCAATTCATTTTCATCGATTACATCCCAAAATATGAAGAATGATTTCGATGATACGTTTTGTTTAAGATCTTGCTGTTCATCATCATGTTATTCATTTTGATATTGTTGTCATAGAAAGGCTTTGTTTCAAGGAGATATTTATAACTACCTACTTGAAATGTTCTCGAAAATAAAATGAATCACCTTCTATTTAATTAATCATCCATATGTGACACACTTAAAATATCAAGAAAATGTATTTTGTAGATATTGGAGTATTTATCTTGAATATGAATTAATTTCGTATTTGCATCCATTTTAACAACTACGCCAGTTAGCAGTTCATCCTTTTTATAGATGGCAAAGTTTTTATATGCCTTTTCCTCCATTGCCTCTGTCAACACCGTTGCAAGTTCCTCTAGCTCAAATTCATCACGAGTTGGATGCTTAGGTTCTTTTTTTTTCGATGTCGTTTCTTTTTTATCTACCATTGTTCTCTTCCTTCCTATATAATGCTTCGATCTTTTTTATTCACTGGAATGATGGCTAGAACATTGCTGGTAATAAATGTGCGTTTTGCCCGCCTCTCGAAACAAAATGCTTGAAACATATCTCCAGCTATTTTAACGACTTTCACCCGACGCTTAGATATTTTCCCGTCCTTCGCCATATACATCATATGAACCAATTGACCACGCTGCATCGCTTTCATTAATTGCTCTTTCATCATTCCACACCTCTCAAAAAGAACATTTGTTTCTATAATTTTAGAACAAACATTCCTTTTTATCAAGTGGAATTTTTAGAAAATAGACGTACTGTGATTTCTTTGATCTCTAGTGCTGTTATCACGAATTCAATTATCCTTCAAACTCCCTAAAAATCTTCTTAAATAAATGTGAATTTGTATGTACATACTGTTATAAATAAAAGGAGCAATCATCCTTTCAGACGAGTGCTCCTATACTAATTGATCATCGATGTCTGAAGTATCAACATCTTCTCCAAACCAATCTGTTAATTTTGCCTTGGCTTGCTGTTTAATATCTTCGTCAATATACATAGCCACTCGTACTAAGGCTGCTACTAATGCGCCGATATCATCTGCATAGCCTACTCCAACAGCCATATCAGGAATTAAATCAAAAGGAAAGATAAAATACCCGAGTGCCCCGATAATAATGACTTTATCTTTCTTTGGTACTTCCTCTTTTTGCAAGACAAAATATAAAATGAGTACCGCATAGACAACAGAAGAGCCTGCTTTTTTAGCATATTTTTTGATTTTTGCCCATAATTTATCCTCTGAATAATGTGTATCGTGTTGTTGCATAATTTCATTATCAATGGATTCTTGCCGTTTTTCCACCATCTCAAATTCCCCCTCTATATATCTACTATATATGATTTTAAGAATAGTGACAAAAAAAGAGAGTTCTTCATAAATGCTTTCTATCCTATAACAATTTAAACTAAAGGTGAAATTTAGATTAAATCGATTTTTAGGCATTTAATTACATTTAAAAAGAATTAATAAAGCTGCATAATTTTTATTAGGCCAAAGTCTCCATCAGTTCAACAACTTCTTTAAATCAATTCTTGTGTAGGTTTTACTATAGGTCGTACCATCATCATGATAGAATATAGCATGTTTTAAATATGGAATAGAGATAGGTTCGTAACCATGTTTACTAATTAACTTTATCATTTTGGGGTTTTCAATTGGATCAACACTCACAAATATCTCAGAATGACCTAAATCCCTTGCAATATTTTCTCTATACCGAATTAAATCTGAACCTATACCATTCCCTCGATAATCCGCTTTTACATATAAATCACTTAGTTTAGGAAGCAAAGTACCTTTTAATTTAAGAACTCCAAAGCCAAATATACGTGAACCTTGTTCAGCAATTGCCAAATATATTTCCTTTTTTGCAGATTGCTTTAAATAATTTGTGAATAAATCTTTATTATTTCTAATATCACATAAAGCTGATAAGTCGTTTTCATTCGCTAATCTTATTATGTAGTGCATTGCTACTTCTCCTTTTTTACTTCACTACCCCATTAGTGCCATTTCCTAAAAAGAAACATGCTAGACTAAATCTAGCATGCGCATTTGTTCTATTATTTATTTTTGTTGCATGTGTTTTTTTCTGTAGGTGTATTCTGTTTTTGCTCCTTGGTCATCTGATTCTTATTACGCGTATCCAAATCATCTGGGCTTAGCTCTTGTCCGAACTCTTCACGTACATTCTTCTTAGACGATTTTTTCTCCACCATCCTCACCTCCATGTTTAGCGTATCCACTTCATCGCCTTTTATGCACAGTGGGCAAGGATAGTTAATTCAAATTTAATCACAAGAAGAGCTACTAGAGGAAGTATCTGTACAATCAGCTACTGAGGTATCCTGTTCAGCAACAAATGTGGTTGGTGGTAGCGTATCATTTGTATGTGATGTCTGTGAGTGTGAACTGCCTTGTTTCCCTGTTTTAATTTGACTACCTACAATACCTATGACTAATCCCCCAACAATTAGCATAATAAAAAACCCCATCTTTTCCCTCCTCTCATTATTTTTTAGCTGTAGCAAGCGTTTTTAGTGTATGACTTAATGTTTGTAGATGATTGGTTGTTTCCACAAGCCTATTTAACATCTGATTTTCATCTTCAACAGCATGAACAATTGCACTAGTAGAAATGGCATTATGCTCTGCCATATCATTTAACTTCTCCACCTGC
Organism: Lysinibacillus piscis; assembly: GCF_026012395.1. GTDB lineage: Bacteria > Bacillota > Bacilli > Bacillales_A > Planococcaceae > Lysinibacillus > Lysinibacillus piscis. Next base: position 834,451 of record NZ_BRZA01000002.1, on the reverse strand, counting down.
TGTTGGATGTAATCAAATTGTGCAATAGCATTTGTTAATTCCTGCATACCACGTGTTAAATCTTGGTTGCTCTGTGTGAAAGTATTTTTTAAATGCTGGAAAAAATGGCTCACCTCTTGCAGAGATTGTTCTCCATGTGTTTGAGCTTGCTCACCTTCCTGTGAACGTTGTTGTGCCTCTGTTGATTTGGCGAATAAGCTTTGTGTTACCTGTGTAATATTCACTGTAATGGCCGCACTTTCCTCCGCTAATTTACGAACTTCCTCTGCTACAATCGCAAAGCCTTGACCATGTTCACCTGCTCGTGCCGCCTCAATCGCTGCATTCAATGCTAATAGATTGGTCTGTTCGGCAATATGTTGGATGCCAAGTAATAACTGGTCCACTGTTTGCAAACTATTCTGTAGTGCATTTACAGTACCCGCTGTAGCATGCATCGCTTGATTCATCACAGTCATTTGCATCATAGTGCTCTGCATTTTCTCCCAACCTGTCATGACCTCCTGTTGCAAATTCGTCGATTGTGCTACGGTATCTTTGGAAATAACCAATGTATCATTCACTAAATGCATGGATTCTGTCATCGCATTGTGAATAAACTGTAGACTTGAAGCCTCCTGTTGAATACTTGCTGAAATAGATTCGGAAGCCGTAACAATATCATGACTACCATTAGCTAACTGTGCCATTGTCTGCTGAAATTCTGTGACATGCACATCTAATGCTTGACTACTTGTCTCAATTTCATGAAACGTCTCCTGCAGTTGTTGAAAAGAATGCTGCACTTCAGCTTGTTGTTGACTAGCATGATGAATCAAGGCATTTCCCCAACGTGCAATTAAATAAAAGGCAATAATCACGCCGTTTAAAATGGATAACAGTGAGACAAATGTGATGGCTGTATTGAATGGTCCAAGTAAGCTATCAGGTCTTACAATATAAAGCATAATAAAGCCCATATTTACAAGAAATCCATACAAAACAATAAGTTTACTTTTAAAATACAGCGCAATAATAGCAACTGTACATAATAAAATATAATGTTTACTTAGTGAAAATTGGTCAATTATAAATAAGGTAAAGACAATTGTCGCAGGAATCATACCAAAAATAAAGCCTTTTATATAAGGCGATATTGGCAAAAAATAATTACCCACAGCTAATGCGACCACTGCAAGACCAACAACTAAAAATAATACCCCCCGTGAAACCACTAAAGGTCCACAAATAAGCATCGCTAAAATTAAAATAATGGCCAAATTGACACGATGAACCTTTTGTGTGTCATATTGAAATGTGACTCCCATCATACCCCTCCATAAAATGAATAGTGATTCATTTATTATACAAAAAAATGGCTATCATGTCATCCATTCAAATATAAAAATCACTTTATGTGGTAACAACACGATAATGCCTTTGCACCATTTTTCCATATTGCTTCGTGCTCACTAACGTTAACTGCTGAAATGGATGATATCAATATCATGGATAATATGGATTTTAGCCTACAATTTACAAGAAAATATTTACTGAACTAAATAGAACATAACAAATTTGTAATGTTTTTGTCCTATGTAACTTCTGTATACTTAATTTGTTAAGGAGGAGATTCGTGTTGCAACCAATTGAAAACAATCAACGCATTGATGTATTGGATTATTTGAGGGGATTCGCATTACTTGGGATTATTCTTGTCAATATTCCCGATCTATTGAGGCTCGATATACCAAAAACATCGACAGATATTATATATCATCACTTTTTATTGCTTTTTGTGGAGGGGAAATTTTTCACGATTTTTTCTTTTTTATTTGGTGTAGGCTTTTATATTTTTATCTCTCGTGCAAAAGCCCAACAAAAGCGAGCCTATTTATTATTCACTAATCGCTTAATGCTTTTACTCGTGATGGGGATTATACACACTTTCTTCAATTCAGGGGAAGCCTTAAAATTTTATGCAATCTATGGCTTATTCGCATTGCCTTTTTACAAAGTACGAAAAGAAATCAATTTAGTGATCAGTTTGATTTTATTAGCTTTAACTGCTTACTTCGGTATAAAAGCTGCCATGCCCCTACCGCTCATCTTACTAGGCTTAACGGCTGGACAGTATCACATTTTTGAAAAAATAGCAGAACATCGTCAAAAAATTAGGCAATTCACTATTGTGATGTTTGGCATAAGTATTGTAGGTTTGCTCTATCAATGGCAGTACGTGCCAGAAGGGAATGTTCAATTTAATGAGCTATCTGAGCAAGCGTTAGCTCAACATGTGACCAATGTTCAGCAATTCAGCTTAATTGGCTTACAAATCAGTCCTTTTGTGTCAGCATTTTATGTAGGTTTGCTTATGTTATTGCTGCAGTACCCGTTTGTCAAAATCGCTCTTTCACCGTTACAAGCATATGGGCAAATGGCGTTAACTAATTATTTAGGACAGACCGCACTTATTTTATTAATTGGCCATCAATTCGACCTCATGAATACGACTGCATACATTCATACATTATGGATTTGTATCGGTATTTATATCGTCCAATTGCTCTTTAGTAAGCTGTGGCTCACCTATTGCCGTTTCGGTCCAATGGAATGGCTATGGCGAATGGGAACATATTGGTCCATTCCACCATTTTTGGCTAAACGTTAAGCACCCATCTACCATTTATGGCATATGATGCTATAGTATGGAGGGGGATTGGATGGGGCAACCAAAACCAGAAAATCAAGCGGCCAAGTTAGCCGTGATTGGTACTGCTTTGACAACACTTGGTGATGCGATTGCAACGATAGCAGCCGTCATGGCTTTAGAGGAGGTACAGCAAGACGAAGAAAATAATCAACGCGATATGTTAAATTTACAGAAGCAAATTGATGCACTAGCATTAGAAATTAAACAAATTAAAAGAATGCTTCGTTAAAAATCTGGGTACATGGCGAATGTACCTGGATTTTTTATTTTTGAGAATGTCGCCTTATACAAAATCTTGTTATTTAAGATGAATACCCTTTAACTTTCCACTGCTATACATATTATAGATTGTAGAAAGGAGGGATATTCTATGGGATACTATGGTAATAATAACAATGGCTACAGCGGTTCATCATTCGTGCTAATTGTTGTACTATTTATTCTTCTGATTATTGTTGGCGCATCTTTCTTGTATTAAGCTAAAAGCATCAGTTGCTGTCTATAAATAATATCACTTCATTGTCAGAGTCATTTTTTCTTGATAGATAGTTATCGCACTTCCTATTAGCAGCCATTCATATTGTATAGAAGGAAAATTAGTATACCTCAACCTTAATACTATAGCAATGACTCTAATGGCGAGTTTCTACTAAACATTATCTATTGTCGTGTCCTACAAGTTTAATACTCTCACTTCTACTATTTAGAATGATATCCCTTTCCCTTCTAACCATTATTAAGGGTTACGCTTCTCATGGTAACCCTTTCAACTTTTTTTCTAACATCATTCTCTATTTGATGGAATCTGCAAAGCACCTCTATAACAGGAACAAATTCAATGTAAAAAGGACACGCCTATTGACGTATCCTTTGCAATCCCGAACATTTTATATTTTATAGAATAATGGACCTTTTAATTGATACAAAATTCATTGGCGATACACCGGAAATGGTAACGAGGGCATATGCTCACTCTCTTACTGATGAGAATCGAAAACACTCCTTCAATTAAGTTTAAATAAATTTGGGGTACAAGTATCATTTATACCCCACAACCCTTGATATATAAGCATTTGTCCGATTATCTAAAAATACCATGCTCATACAAATAGTCATATGATAAGTCAATAAACAAGTATTCGTGCTCATTGATTGCGGTCGAGAAGGTGCGTGTAATTTCTCCTGTTTCAATATCTCGATACAGTTCTGAAATTTCACCACTTTGGTCGTTACGCATTTTTATAATCGTTTGCAGGAAATATGGACGCCAGCTCCAGTTTTTATTAATTGCTTGAGGCTGTAATTCCCATCGATTGTCTTTACGCATAATATTGGGTGTTAGCTGGAAACCATCCTCATTACAAATATAGAGGCGGAATGAGCAGTCTTCCAATTGCTGTGCCAGCTGCAGTAAATTGGACAAATCATCACTCGATGGTTTTACTCGCTGAATCTTGTTTTCTAGCTTTTCACGTAATTTTTTCAATTCCATATATTGTGCCTCTAGCATTTTCTTTTCAGAGACAATGAATTTCTGGCATTCTTCCTTAAAACGTTCTTTCAAAATATCTTTTTCAATAAATGCTTGATTCGTATTCGCTAAATAGGGACCTTGATAAAAACGTCCACCATTTTTCCATGCAAATTGCAATTGATAGACTGTTTCAATGCCTTCAAATAAAAGATTTGCCCCGATTTTATGGGCTAGACTACCAATGGCGGAAATCATATCTGCTTGTGCTGACCAAGAGTTATAGTTGAGCTCATGGATATTGACCTTTAAAATTTGCGGCTCTAATAAGGCAATACGCTCTAAATGACTTTCCGCTCCAACCCCCTGTAATGCCACCTTCACTCCAAAAGTTGTAAAATAGCGCAGTGCATGATGTAAGCGGTCAACATCACCCCTAAAATGATGCTCAGCAATGACCAATACAACACGGCTCAAATGCTTCTCTGGAATATAATGTTGAATAATCGTGAAATGACTCTCTCCAAAGTCTTGCATCAATAGATTTGGATTACTTGGAATATAAATATCTACATCGGAAACAATTTGGCTGACTTGTGCTAATGTCGCATGTAAAATTTTATGTTCCATATCAATGCGATACTCTTCTGGAATATCCTCATTATTTAAAAAATCGTCTAAATGGATTTGTTGCTCACCCATTTGCAATCGTCCAGATACCTCATAGCCAATCACTGTGTGCGCATCTGCACTAAAAATGGGTTGAAAATACCCATGTATTTGATCTAAATTTGTTAATACTTCCATCGCGTCCATCGCTGAACCTCCTATACAGGAATCATCCACATACTGTTAACTGTATCATAATTCGTTTATCCCGAATTCGCAACACATGACACCTCTCTATTTACTATATGCCACTTTCTTTGTGACAGCTATGATAAAAGCAGTATCCCATTTTAATGGAATACTGCCATAGCTCTCTTAATTTGTATTGAGGAAATACCAAACACAGGCGATAACCATCAATGATAATAAGACCGCAATGGTTACACGAAGTGGCGAAATCGGTGCATCTCCACCAACTCGTCCTGTTTGTCCGTTGACCATAAAACGATAAATTTTTTCTTTATAGCGGAATGAAGAAAGCCAAATCGGCAACATCAAATATTTGTAGGTAATATTATCATGTGTCGTAGAAAAGCGTAAATTCGACACCACATCCGCTCGTTTTTCACGGCGAATTCGCTCTGTAATTTGCGCATGTAAATGATTGTTAATATCTTGCTGTGCCTGCTTCCAACCATCTTGTAAGCCAATACTATAACGCTCCGATAAAAAGCCTGCGACATATTCAGGTTTATAGCCTTTATTATTCAATAAATTAAAAGGTTCAATTTTACGCATCATATTTCGATCATAGCGTGTTGTAGCACTAACTAACTGGTCATCAATAAACTCCTGATAAAAGCCACTTGTTGAATACCAATCTGTTTCTGTGCGTGTTTTACCATCCTTATCTGTCACAGTGCGGTGACGACCATAGCGAGCGGAATATTGCGAGCTTGTTTTTGTATCGAATGTCCAGTATGGTAGATAGACGCCTTTAAAAGCGTCTGGCTTGGCACTATTTTTCGCTGCTCTCGGTGTAAACCAGCGCCCGTTAATCCACTTTTGGAAGTTTGCTCCTGCTTGCTTCGCTGTGACCTCAAAGCTACAAACGCCATTCGGTGCTAGTGTATTAACAGCACTTGCCTCCATAACTTGGTTAGAGCCACAATAGGGACAGCTATCTGCTACTTGTAAGGCATCATAAATCGTTTCTGCTGCACAGGCTTTACAAATCACTGTTTTTTTCTCTACACCCCAGTTGAAGTTGCCGCGTTGCTCAGCTTTAGCAAAGTCCATTTCCTGTGCCACTTTGTCTTCTTCTTTTTCTGGTGCTGCAATTTCTGTTTCATAGCCACAATAAGGACAAGATAATTTACCACTTGCTGGATTAAATTCAATCGAAGCACTACATGATGGACATTCGGCATCAAATTCTAATTTGGCTTCTTCCACATGCTCCATATCTTGTGTTGCCATATAGCATTCCTCCTATTTGACATCGTGTGCATCGAATACATCGCCACACTCAGGACAGAATTTAGGTGGTGTTGCTGGGTTTTCAGGCTCCCATCCACATTTATCACAAGCATATTGCATGGCACCCTCTGGCTTTTTCCCACCACATTCACTACAGAACTTTCCTTTATTCACTGCACCACATGCACATGTCCAGCCTTCCTCAGCAGGTTTGGATGCGCCACATTCTGCACAGAATTTCCCTGTGTTGTCATGACCACATGCACATTTCCATGTATTTGGTGATGGAGCTGTTTGTTGTGGTGCTTGCTGTGCCATTTGCACTTGTTTGTTTTGCTCATTCATTTGGAATAATTGACTAGCATTAACGCCACCTGCTTGATTCGCCATGTTCAGCCCCATAAAGCCTGTCATTGCGCCACCTTCATTATTTGCCGCCGCAATCATTGCATCTGCTTGTGCCCCTGTTAAATGGGCTGCTGCCATACCAGGATCACGCATAACGGCATTGCGTTGTAGCTGCTTAATCATCGCTTCATCTTCTTCAGATGCTTTTAATGAACTAATGCCAAAAGAAACAACCGCAATGCCTCGTGTCGCCAGCCATTTTTCAGATAATACTTTATTCAAAGCATCAGCAATGGCCATCGTATGCGCAGGAATTTCACTATAGCGTACACCGCTCGCTGAAATTTGCGCAAAGGCAGGCTGTAATGCAGTCATTAGCTCTGTTTTTAATTGGCTATCAATCGTATCACGTGTAAATTCACGCTCCACGTTGCCACTAACATTTGTATAGAATAATAGTGGGTCTACAATTTTATAAGAATATTCACCATGACAACGAATCGCAATATCAATATCTAGTCCAATATTACGATCAATGACACGGAATGGGATTGGTGCAGGTGTGCCATATTTATTACCCACGATTTCTTTTTTATTGAAATAATAAACACGTTGGTCTTTGCCAGGTTCACCGCCAAATGTAAAGCGTTTGCCAATTTGCTTAAATGTTTCTTTAATACTACTTGCTAAATCACCAGAGAAAATAGATGGCTCTGTCGATGTATCATAGACGTATTCACCAGCTTCCGCAGAAAATTCTACGACCTTGCCTTGCTCCACAATCATCATACATTGCCCTTCATTAATCGCAATAATAGAGCCATTACTAATAATATTGTCATTGCCTTTATTCGTACCCTTTTTAGAAGTACGTTTTAAGCCCTTTGTCACAAGCACATCGGCTGACAAAGAATCACAATAAAAATATTCACGCCATTGATCCTCTAATACCCCTGTTAAAGCACCATATCCTGCTTTTAATAAACCCATACCAAATCCCCACTTTCACCAATTATTATTTTCATTATAATGTACTATATGTCAAATGCTCAATCGGTTTTATCGCCACTTATATGAATTGCATACGATAGTAATCTACATCTCGTACAGTTTCGATATCGGTTACGGTGATTGTTTTGCTAGAAATGCGCTTTTTCGGCAGACTTCCCTTCACCAACCAAAAAAACAAGTAATTCTACTCTATCCTCTACATGTATATAGGAATGAATATAATGCGTGAATAGCCCAGCATTCCATTGTCCATCGATACAATACACATGTATAAAGTTAGTTCATAAGGTGGATTGCCCCATCGAATAATATGTAATTTGTAAAGGCGCTTCAGCTTCAGCATATACAACCAGTGCTACATCATCTTTCTTCTGTAAAGCATGATTTTTTCGGATTAAGCTTTCCATTCTTTGCCTTTCATTGTCACAAATCCTCTATCATCGGCTTCCTACAATGAACGAGCTGCTACCAATACAAAATATCATGTCATTGTAATATCTCAACAGCCACTAGTACCCATGCTACAATAAAGAGCATGCCGCCAATTGGTGTAATCGCTCCTAATTTTTTAATACCTGTTACAGCTAATACATATAAACTACCTGAAAAAAAGACAATACCTGCAAACATCAAATAGCCTGCCCACGCAAATAATGAAGAAGCCCCCCATAATGCTTCATTGGCTAAAATGCCTATACCAATCAATCCCAATGCGTGATACATATGGTATTGCACAGCCGTTTCCCAAATAGCGGCATAGCGTGGTTCTGTAAATTTATCTTTTAAAGCGTGTGCCCCAAATGCTCCTAATACAACAGCTAAAGCTGCTAAAATCGCTCCAAGCCCTGTAAATAATGTCATGCCTCGTCTCTCCTCATTACTTCTTTATATTTCGCATCCCAAGCAGGATCTACCTTACTTAAAGAAACAGGGCGCAATGTATCCTTGTGCGCTAAAATATGAACAGAATGAGCCGTTGCTGCGACAGTACCATCCTCATGTAAAATTTCATAGCCATAAGTTGTACGCAAACGGTCATGCTTGTCAATCCATGTCCTTACTGTTGCTATTTGCCCATAATGCATGGCTGCCTTATAAGAAATAGATAAATCCATCACTGGTGACACATAGCCTTCTTGCTCTAAGGCTGCATACTGAAAGCCTAAATCACGGATTAACTGTGTCCGCCCAATTTCTAGCCAGATGACATAATTTGCGTGGTAGACAACACCCATCTGGTCTGTCTCTGCATAACGTATTTCAATTTGTTTTTCACTTACAAACATATTCTTCACCTCGGTTACTATCATACCTTGTTGTGTAGACGTTTGTCAGTATTGAAGTATTATTTTAGAATGATTGTTTTTATTAGGTTTTAGGCGTATGTTGTGGAATTTTTCACCAATCTATTTTTTATTGATGTCCATAGGAATGTATAGAAATGTTTCAATTTGGGGTACAGTACCTACTTTTTGCTGTATCGCTTTCATTAGTAACTCACGCTAATCATCTATTATGACTTTGTTTGTACATAATTAACAAATCCAAAACAGACATTTCAGCAATAGCCTCTGAAAAATCCAAAGCATAATCTCTATCTCTAATGTAGCATGTTCAAATTATTGTTTACTCAATATAACCTCTCATTTAGTTGAAAATTAATTGTCTTTACTACTTTCATCAAGTTTTTTTGAACAATAGTAACATAAAAAACCAGAAATTAAAGAAATAAGAAAAGGAATGATTGCAATTAAGGGCATTACAATTGTCCAATAGAGTAAATATGCACTTATTGCAAATATAAACCAACTGATTATATGTAGAAAACTTGATAGAAACTCTTTAAATGCCAGCAAGATGTCTGCCTCCCTCCCAATATCTTAGTCTATTAGAATTATGCTAGGAAATTCGGCACATTTCTACTTTATTTGTTCAACAGTTCAACAAATTAAATTTTCTATATATCTCCTGTTATTTAATTCTTGCTATTCTATCGATGTAACCACTTCTGTATTAGCAACAAGATTTACTGTACAATTTTAAAATTAAGAGAGGAGTCTCATAAAGCGAGCCACATTTTCTGCTGTTCTTTCTAAGTTTTGCTTTCCGTGCAATAAAGCATTATCTAGCGTTGTCGCTTCTGGCATAATCCCAAAAATAGCATCGATTTTTTCATACAGTTCATCAATATCGTTGCCTATTCTTCCTGCAAAAGCAATGACAGGCTTTTGATATTTTTTCGCAATGGTTGCTACCCCAAAAGGCGTTTTGCCATACTGTGTTTGACAATCAATACTGCCTTCCCCTGTCCACACCATATCTGCCTCTTTTATTTTCTCCTCCAAATTTACATAGTCAATGACTAATTGAATGCCCTCTTTTAATGTACCATTTAAAAATGCCATTAATCCTGCACCTAAACCACCTGCAGCGCCAGCTCCCTGTACATCGATAATATCCTTATTGAGTTGTCTTTTGATACTATCTGCATAATGCCTTAAATTATCATCCAATAGTGTCACCATTTGTGGAGTAGCTCCCTTTTGTGGTCCAAACATATAGGAAGCGCCATATTTACCGCAAAGAGGCGTATTGACATCACAGGCAACATCGATTGTTATATCCTTCAGTCTTGCATCCAAATGAGCTAAATCAATCGTAGCAAGCTTACCTAGTTCGCCACCGCCAAAGCCGAGCTCCTTGCCATAACTATCTAATAATTTCCCACCTAATGCCTGCACAACACCCGCACCACCATCATTCGTTGCACTACCACCAATACCAATTAGCAGTTTTTTGACCCCCTTGTCTAAACAGGCATGAATCAACTGCCCTGTACCGAAAGTTGTTGTCAATAAAGGATTCCTTCTTTCGGTTGCTACTAGATGAATTCCGCTGGCACTAGCCATTTCAATTACGCCTGTTTGCCCATCACCTAAAATGCCATAACACGCTTCTACTTGATCGCCAAGAGGACCCATTACTGGTAGAGAATAAACCTCTCCACCTGTAGCATCCACTAAAGATTGCATTGTGCCCTCCCCACCATCCGCCATCGGAATATGGATACATGTAATATTTTTATTTACTTTTTTAATCCCCTTTTCCATCGCCTCGCATGCGTCCTTAGCCGTCATGCTTTCCTTGAATGAATCAGGTGCTAATACAATCACAAAATTTTTCTTCAATAGGATGTCCCCCTCTCTTCTATGAGTACTAAATTTATTTACGACTAGGAAAAAACACATAGGACAAACTAATAATGACATCAATCACTAAAACAATACCCCATATTCTCATAATCTGTAGCAATGGCGTTGCATCTGTATTTGTCCCAACTAAAATAACCATTCCATATAAAGCACAAGCACCAATGACAAAAGCAATTATATGGCGTGCAAGCATGTTCATTTCATGTAGAGCCTTTTCTTTGCCAGTAAGTCGTATTTTTTTGGGCTTCTTTAAAAACCATTGCTGGAATTTATCATCTGCCCAAGCAATCATCGTTTTACCATAGGCAATGGAAACCCCGATATAAATAGCCGCAATCCCATGTGAAATGGCAGCGGGTGTACCTCTTTTTAAGTCGACTATCGTCAGTATAATCAGTAATAGGTCAATAACAGGTGTTAAAGCAAAGAAAAAGATACTAAGCTTTGGCATTTTGAAAGCATAACGACTAATCAATCCAAAGATAATAACAATCCAAAAAGCAATTTCTGCTGTAATAATCCACGTAATCATACAAACCTCTCCCTTTTAATTGAAAATTCCTCCAGTCTTTATCTAACTGTATGTACGGTAAAAAATTTAAATAGTTTCAAACTATTGAAAGTCTTATTCAAAAACAATTGGACACTTCACCAATGCAGAAGTATCTCTACATCATAGTCTAATACTATTACTAAACAAGGGAGTGTTTAAGTAATGGAGTCAAAGCGCTATTTGGAGCGTTCCGACAGAGTTTTTTATAATTTCTATAAATTTCGTAAATGTCTATGCCTGTCTCCTACTGCCGATTATGATGAACCAATAATGAAAATTTATAACTTTCATCACACAAAATCAAAACCATCAGCAAATACAAAAGCAAATCGTTATTTTTTAACACGTTGTGAACCTGGTACAGCTGTCGATATTTTTTTAGCTAATGGTAGTAGCTTTCTAAATGTCTATTTTCTCCATATAGATAATAAAAATCAGTGTGCTTATTTCCTTGAAATTGCAGACAAAGCCATGTCTATTATTGTGGATTATGCTAAAATCATAGCTGTTCGTCTGCATCGTGCTATCTAAACAAAAATGACCAGCCTCATTTTGAGCTACTGGTCATTTTTTATTTATCTTTTTTCTGCTGCAATCATTAAAAACATCGGTCGACGAAGCTCATCACGCATTTCAGCAATTGCTTGTAGCATTTCATCTGAAGGTGTTGATTCCTTTACTGCGTTTATCTGAAAGCCTGCCTCAATAACAGCATTCATATAAGTTGCTACTGTACGATGATATTTGATAACATCATTGTTTAAAAATGATGTTTCACGTCTACCTTCAGTTTGATAATAGTCGACTGGCCAATGCAATCTGTTTCCATGGTCATCATAATACCAATCCTGTTTACTGCAGGCTGTAAAAATAGGATGCTCCACTGAAAAAACGAACGAGCCACCCAACTTTAAAGCACGATATACTTTACGACAAATGACTTCAAATGACTCTATATAATGAAATGCCAATGAGCTAATGATAACATCGAACTGTTGATCAGCAAAATGAATGTCTTCAATTGGTAGCTGTTGATAGGAAATGCCAGAGTCATTTGTTAATTCACGTGCTCTTTGTAGCATTTTTTCAGAAATATCTACTCCTATTACTGTATGAGCATTTTGCTCACGTGCATAGCGACAATGCCAGCCAAATCCACACCCTAAATCAAGTACATCCTTATCTTTTAAATCTGGTAATAATGTTTGCAGTATATGCCACTCTCCAGCAGCCTTCAGCCCTTCAGTGGAACGAGGCATTTGTTCATAGGCATTAAAAAATAATGTATCATCATATTTGTTTTGTTTCATTTTGTTTTTATCTCCCAACATATCAATGTGTTCCCTAATTATACCACAATCAATGCCTCTTATTTATTTTACGTGAATAAGTAATGATGATTTTATAATACTAGGTGCGAATATTAATTTAAAATATTTATTTTAATGTCGGATAATCTGTTATTAACCCCTTGCTCTACACAAGCTTTCAATTATATAGTAAGCATATACATATTAAAATTGGAGCTGAGACAACACGATGTATATTATGACAGAGCCAAAACATTGGCAAGGCCGCATTGATTCTACAACAAATCCAAGTAGCTTTCGTTTGCACCAAAAAATAACAAGAGTACCAATTAACGATGTACAGCCATCAGAGCAGCTACTCGCAGGTATTGTTGGCTTTATTTGTGATGAGGGTGTCGAACGCAATCAAGGACGCATTGGTGCGGCACATGCGCCAAATGCACTCCGTGAAGCATTATCTAGCCTTCCATGGACATTTGAGGAAGAGCAACAAGTCATTGATGTAGGAAATATTGTTTGTTTAAATCATGCGTTAGAGGCGGCACAGCAAGAGCTTGGCGAGGTTGTGACGACATTGCTGACAAAGCAGACAAAATGTATTGTGCTTGGAGGTGGACATGAAACATTATATGGACATTATTTAGGTGTGCGGGCAGCTCTACCAAAAGATGCGACGATTGGTATCGTCAATATTGACGCTCATTTCGATTTACGGTCTTATGATAAACAACCCTCGTCAGGCACAATGTTCCGTCAAATTTTAGAGCAAGACCCTTATGCCCATTATTTTGTACTAGGCATTCAGCGTTACGGCAATACAAAGGAATTATTTGAAAAAGCAGATGAATTACAAGTACAATATGTGTTAGCGGAAAATATCACCGCTGAAGCGATGCAAGCACTTCAGCACTTTATGGACCAACATGATTATATCCTACTCACATTATGTACAGATGTGCTAAATGCGGCGTTTGCCCCTGGTGTTAGTGCTACATCTCCATTTGGGCTTGATCCAACAACAGTTCGCACAATCATTCGCCAAGTGGCCTCCCATCCAAAGGCACATTCCTTTGATATTTGTGAAGTCAATCCTTTACTTGATGTCAATGGACAAACGGTTAAATTAGGTGCTTATTTTATCTATGAAGCATTAAATCAATTAGTAAAAAAATAAACTCACACAAAAATACCACGCAACAAGTCTATTTCCGTTGCGTGGTATTTGATTATTGCAATATCTCACTCACCGTCACCAATTCATAGCCTTGCTTTTGCAAATAAATAATCACATTTTCTAAGCCTTGTGCTGTCGATAGATGGATGTCATGCATTAAAATGATACTGCCATCCTTCACAGAGGCTTGCACATAATGTAAAATTTTCGCTGCATTGCGGTGCTTCCAATCGAGTGTATCAATAGACCATAGGATTGTTGGCATCACCAATGTCGCACGAATTTGCTCATCTGTCGCACCATACGGCGGTCTGAAAACAGTTGGATATTGACCGATTACCTCATAAATGGCATTGCTTGTGCGTTCGATTTCTTGCTTCACATTTGCAACAGATAAGCTTGTTAATTTGGAATGATTCCACGTATGGTTGCCAATTTCATGACCTGCTTCATCAATTTGCTGAACAAGTGCTGGATTTTTTGCTACATTGCGACCTACCATAAAGAAGGTTGCTTTACTATTATATTTTTTTAATATGGTTAAAATTTGTGGTGTTACTTTAGCATCTGGCCCATCATCAAATGTTAAAGCCACTCGCTTTTTCATTCCTTTGCCTGCTGTTACGCCCTTGTTATAAATCTTATTGTCAGGCTTTACTAAATCACTCAAGTCCGTTGCCTTCACATAGCCCTGCTGCTCATCTGCCACAATATACGCCCATCCTGCTAACACTGTATATTGTTGAACAATTGTTTTTGTAGGCACTGTGCCGATTGTTTCACCACTTGGACTTGGGGTTTGTCTTAGCACTGCACCGTTTTTTACATGTACCTGTTTTTGTAACACACTTGGCTTTTTTAGGCTTGCTGTTGCTACATAACCCATTGCATGTCCATTGTAGACAAATGACCAACCACCAGGCACTACGCCATAAACCCAAGCCATACTATTTTCATATAGTTCTCCTATCACTTGGGCACTGGGACTCGGATATGTTACTACATGTGTACCACCTTTTTTCCCTACTACATAGATGTCTGCTGAGGCGTTTTTTAATGCAGCAGTTGCCACATATCCTACAAGCTGTGGTGTCTGAATATGGGTCCATTCCACATTAACAGGTGTCGCTAACACATAGCTCCCTTGTGCCATATCTCCTAATCGTTCACTTGTTGCAGAAGCTTCGGTATATAAAACTGTATCAAACATAATTTGTTGAATCATTGGCTTATTTTCTGCGTGTACATGTATAGCACTAAGCCACATCATACTAAATAGAGCCATTACACAAGCTACATATTTTTTCATCCACCTATCCCCCTTTATCTGACTACATATTAGGTTTTTATTATAGAATACTCTTGTTGATGTGCCTAGAGCAGAAAGTAACTAAAACCCACTATTCACTAGGGTTTGTGTTCCTATTCAGTATATTTTAAAAACTTTTATTGCATTGCTGGGCAATACAATCAGCAAACAATAGTACCAAAGCATTTTCTGTTTTTCCTTTATTTCATTCTCAAAAATCGTTGCTTCTCGTTTAGCTATCTTCTTCAGCTAAGCTTCTATTAACTTACTGAACCTTTCCAGCATATATACAATGATTTTTATTGAAAATAAACGATTCTTTTTCTTTAGTGAAACCATTTTTCTCTGCTACACGTATAGATGGAATATTTCTAGGGTCAATGATACTTATCAATTTAGTCAAGCCCAATTGATTAAAGCCATATTCCTTACAACCTGTAGCTGCTTCCGTTGCGAAGCCATTTGACCAATATTTTTTATGGATATGATAGCCGATTTCTACTTCCATTCTTCCATCTACTATCTGTTTAACTAGTCCACAATCCCCTATTAATTCATCGGTTTCCTTCAGGCAAACACCCCATAATCCAAAGCCATCTTTCTCGTATCGTTCTTGGTTTTTCTTGATCCAATTTTGAGTTTGTTCCAAATTAAATGGTGCTGGATAATATACCATTGTTTCAGCATCTGAAAAAATAGAAAAAAGAGTATGTACGTCCTCCTTTCTATATGGTCTTAAGTACAATCGCTCTGTTTCTAAAATAATCATTCTATTACCTCTCCCCTATCTATGTAAACAAGTATATGATTGTATAATTCTGTGTTATATCCCATGTTTCCTTTATTAATCTAACCTGAACCAAGATAAAACCACCCTTACATCGGTAAAGGTGGTTGCTTATTCATATTAAAAATCAAAATTATCAGGGTCTGCACTTGTACGATGGAATGTATTTAATGCAGAAATAGCAGCTACTTCATCCGCTGCTAACGCAAAATCATACACATGTAAATTTTCAGCAATACGTGCTGGTGTAACAGATTTTGGAATCGCAATATTGCCGATTTCTAAATGCCAGCGCAATACGATTTGTGCGGGTGTTTTGCTATATTTCTCTGCTAAATTGCGAATAACAGGGTGTGTAAAGACAATACCTGTTCCAAGTGGTGCCCAAGCTGTCACGGCAATTTGATGCTCATGACAAAAAGCACGTAATGCATCTTGTGATAAGGATGGATGACATTCGATTTGATTAACCATTGGCTTAACATTCGCTACAGCAAAAACTTCCTCTAAGTGGTGCTGATGGTGGTTGGATACCCCTGGTACACGAATGAGCTTTTCCTCATATAAGCGCTCAATGGCCTTATATGTGTCAGCCAACGTTGGTTTTGGCCAATGTGTTAAATATAAATCGATATAGTCTAATTGTAACTTTTTTAACGATGTTTCAAACGCACGCAATGTATTATCAAAGCCTTGGTCTGAATTCCATACTTTTGTTGTAATAAATAGTTCAGAACGGTCGATTCCTGATGCTTTAATCGCATCGCCTACCGCTTCTTCATTGTCATAAATGGCTGCTGTATCAATCGCACGGTAGCCTGCTTTTAATGCTTCTGTCACACCGTTAAATGCGACTTCATGCTCCTTCATACGAAATACACCATAGCCGATACGTGGCATTTCTACACCATTCGCTAATGTAATTGTTGTTGAAATTGTCATCATTGAATCCTCCTATAATTAAAAGTCAAAGTGGAAATTGTCTGGGTTTTGCCCAAAGCGCTTATCTTGATGTAGCGCATCAATGGCTTGCATGTCTGCCTCTGTTAACACAAAATCAAAAATTTGCGCGTTTTCCTCAATACGAGCAGGTGTCACTGATTTTGGTATAACGATATTGCCATGCTGTAAATGCCAGCGCAGTACGACTTGTGCTGCTGATTTGCCACGTCGTTGACCAATTGCTTGCAGTGTAGCATCTGCTAGTACACTACCACGACCAAGTGGTGACCAGGCTGTAATGGCTACATTTTGTGCTGCACAAAATGCACGTAAGCTTTCTTGGGTTAAATATGGATGCATTTCAATTTGATTGACAGCAGGTGCTGTATTCGCTGTTGCTAATAGCTGCTCTAAATGATGCTGATGATGATTGGACACGCCAGGTACACGGATTAACTTTTCGTCATATAAACGTTCAATCGCACGATATGTATCAGCAAATTTATCCGCAACAGGCCAATGCGTTAAATACAAATCGATATACGCCATATCTAGCTTTTTCAATGATGTTTCAAAGGCACGTAATGTATTATCATAGCCCTGATCGCTATTCCACACTTTTGTTGTTACAAAGATGTCTTCACGTGGTATGCCTGAATGGCGAATGGCCTCACCCACTTCTTCTTCATTATAATAAAGGGCTGCCGTGTCAATCGCACGATAGCCAAGCTGTAGGGCCTTCAAAATGGCTTCAATCGTCACATCACGCTCTGTCATTTTATAAACGCCTAAGCCAAACACAGGCATATCCACACCATTTGCTAACGTTTTTGTACTTTGTAAATGCATATCATCTGCCTCCTTTCACTTAGATAATTCTATTATATACGGAAAAGCGATTTATTTCGAGAAACGAATCTTTTTAACTCATGAAAAGATATACAATGCTCAAAAATAAGCAGAGTGGACTGTACAGCCATGTATCATAGCTTGCAAATGTTGAATGACATATTCGTTTAAAAAATCCGACATAATGAAAATCACGAATCGCACGTAAACCAATCACAATACCACAAACAATACTGCCTATTTTAGATAGTTTATTAGCTGGAAATGAATACAAATAACCACCTTGTATTAGCAATAAGAGCCCTGCTAACCAAAGGAGACAGCCAACAATACCTGTTACCATCCCTGTGGCGTAAAGATAGCTTGTTGTGTACCTTCTTGCGTAGGTATCACAACGCTTGCGCCCTCCAAAAGCCCAATAAATATGCAGACAGCCAATTAGCCAAAGTATACTAATCGCCACTATTCCTAATCAACGATCCATCCAGTCTCTTACCTTTGTTATTTTTATGTACTTAAAATGTATTCGCAAAGAGTTGCTCTGCCATTCCTTGCACAATGTCTTCCTCTGTAAAGGTCATTAAATCTTCTTTGCTAATGGACGACTGCTGAATGAGACGGTTTGACTGCAATGTCACCAATTTTTCAAAGAGATTGCGAATATAGCGCCCATTAGAGAAATTCGGTATTGTTTCCACAGGCATTTGATGAAGCTGTTCACGTATATGCCCAGCAAAAGCCTCTCCATACTGGTAGTCATTTTGTCGGCAAAGCATCGCAAAAATCTCATACAATTCCTCTGTGCTGAAATTATCAAATTGCACAAAATGATTGAAGCGTGATTTAAAGCCTGGATTCGCTAATAAAAACTCCTCCATTAATTCTGTATAGCCCGCTACAATGATGACTAAATCATCGCGTAAATCCTCCATTGCCTTCAGTAAGCTATCAATAGCCTCTCTTCCAAAGGCATCCTGCTTATCATGCACTAATGAATAGGCTTCATCAATAAAGAGCACACCACCCTTTGCCTTATCCACAACTTCCTGTACTTTTAAAGCCGTTTGCCCCACATAGCCTGCTACTAAGCCTGCACGGTCTGTTTCCACAAAATGCCCACTAGACAAGACACCAAGATGCTTATAAATTTGTCCAATAATACGTGCTACCGTTGTTTTACCTGTACCAGGGTTGCCAGAAAACACTAAATGATAGGTAATCGGGAAGCTTGTTAAGCCGTGATCAACACGCAAGCTTTGAATTTTAATAAAATTAATTAAATTATGTAATTCTTTCTTCGCATTCGGCAGCCCTACAAGTTCATCTAATTGTGCTTGTAGTTTCGCTATCTCTCGCTCAATTTCAGGTGTGATGCGCAGGCGTTTCCCGTTGGTAAATTCACCACTATAAATCGGTTTGCCATCCTCATTAAAATAATCGCCACGACCATGCATTTGCCCATTAACAAGCTCCCCTATATAACGTGCTTGCCCATTCGCATAATACAATGTCCCTTTCCCTGTTAGCGCATCCTCTTTAAACTGCCCCTCTGCCTCTAAAAGACCTTGACGTGAATAGACCTTACCTTTGCCATGACGTGTATCCTCGAAAAAATAGCCTTTATATTGAACAGATGTCACGCCATTTGTGATTTCCTCCATCGTTGGCTCTTCTGTTGCATAATAAAGCGTCCCTGCCCCTTGCATATGATTCCAAATAAAATCACCCTCATATTGCAATAAGCCGTTCGGATAATATTGTTTCCCTTTACCTTTTTTAATACCATGCGCAAACTCGCCTTCATAATAAGGGCGATTCAAATGGGGATACTGGCTGCGTAGTGCTTGATAAGGAGCAATGACTTCTTCTTCATAATATAAAATGCCATAGCCTTCCATTAAATCATTGCGAAATTGTCCTTCATAGTAAAGATTGCCGTCTTTATATAAAATACCACTCCCTTGCTTTTTATTTTGAATAAATTCGCCTTGATATACCTTTTTGCCCTTTAAATACATGATGCCATTGCCTTGTTTGACATGGTTGGCAAACTCGCCCTCAAACAATAGTTCACCCTCTTGGTCAAATAGCATCCCTTTGCCATCATATATGTCATGACCAAAATCGTTTTTCTTCATGCCCCCCCGATACATCAGCTTGCCATCAGGGTAATATAATTCTTTTTCCACCATTATACATTCATCCTTTTGTTAAAGTTATCCCTTTATTATAGCGAAAACTCTGAATATTCTCGATAAATTTTTATATTCTTGGTGGAATGACCTCTGTGATAAGTAATAAAAAGAAAACAAGCCCTATCGCACTAAATAAAGCAGAAGCTAAAAATACAGGTCCCACTCGATATGTAAAGGATTCTCTTTTTTGCATAATACCCGTTTGCGCACTCGCTTGCACGGAACTATAGCGTGATGTCCATCCACCGCCACTTGAAAAATAAAAAATAATACATGCACATGCAAAACCGATAAAGAACATGACCTCAATAAAACGCACATTAAAATAAGATGCAACCGCATAACTAATAGCGCTTTCTACAGCAATTGTCAACAAGCCAATCAGTAAATTTTTCTTATTCATCCATAACCCTCCTAAATTTAACATTGCTATCTATACGGTTTATTAAACAAAAAGGTTTCATCAAAGAAGATAAAATGGCGCACAAGAAAACGAATTTCTGATACGCCATTTGTTTTATAGCCGATATTGCTGGATAGCTGTTACTGCTTCCTCAATTGATGAAGTAATGATACCATTACGCTTAATCAAACCAACTACAAATAAATTACGGTAAACAAATTGATTTTCCAAGCCGTCCTGTATTAATGCCTCAATCTTTGCTTGATTGTCTCGACCTTGCTGGCGCACATCTGTTAATACGCCTACAATCGGACGACCTAACATCGCAAACGCACCGATTTCTGCGGCTACCCCCGAATCAATTTCCACACCATCCAACACCGCTATTAACACATCACTTTGCTGTAGTTTTGCCAAATCTGCCTCGGCAATCGCTAAGCTGTCTGCATAGGCGCTTTTATCATTAATTGCATCATTTTCCTGTGGCACATATAAATCGATATGTGGAATAGCTGCTCGTATTGCCGCTGCAAGCTGTTCATTGACAATACGGTCCCCTAACGAAAATAAACCATTTGCTAAATAAGCCTTCATTGTCATTCCTCCAATGTTTTTTCAAATACAATCTTATGTCGCCCTTTATCATCTACAAAAGTGGAGACAATATCAAAGCCATGTTTCAAATTAGTGATTAACATGGCTTTATAGGCATTTCTTCCATATGTACGCACACGCTTATAGCCCTTTTCCTGTAAAAAACGATGTTGCTGTACCATTAATTGACTAGCAATACCACGTCCTCGCATTTCTTCACGGACACCGCCAAGCCAGCTATAAAAAACGCCATCTGGATGACAATAACCGAGCTTAAAGCCTACTAATTGTTCTTCCTCTTCAGCTAGTAGACAAAGTAGGTCTTCCTTGCTTTCTAGCTTAGTAGCTGGTAAATCAGCACCATCAAAAACATGGGCATGTAGTGCTTGCAGCGGTTGCAACCATTCATAGGGCACACCCTCCATTGTTAAAATCCGCATTTATATCCTCCCTTCCCTACTCCTCTATTATACACGGTCTGCTATAATGGTTGGGAATGGAGGATTTTTTATGTTTAAAACACTCGGTGTTCTTGCCCATGTAGATGCAGGCAAAACAACTTTTTCAGAGCAATTACTTTACCATACAAACAGCATCGGACAGCGTGGTCGTGTGGACCATCAGGATGCGTTTTTAGATAATCATGCATTAGAGCGTCAACGTGGCATTACCATCTTCGCTGAACAAGGTCGCATGCAAATCGGTGAAGATGTCTATACATTAATTGACACACCTGGACATATTGATTTTTCACCAGAGATGGAACGTGCTATTCGGGTGATGGACTATGCCATTGTGATTCTTAGCGCTGTAGAGGGTGTACAAGGACATACGGAAACGGTTTGGCAGTTACTGCGACAATACCATATCCCTACTTTCTTTTTTATTAATAAAATCGACCGTGAAGGTGCACAAGTAAATCGTGTGCTCACACAGCTGCAAAAAGATTGTACAGAGCATGTCCTATTGATTGATGAGCCATTACAAGCGGACTATGTATCACCAGCAATTAAAGAATGGCTAGCTGAGCGAGATGAACAATTGCTCGAAGCCTTTCTTCAAGATACATTAGATGCACCAGCTTGTTTGGCAGCCCTACAAAAAATGATACAAACTGAACAAGCCTTTCCTTGTTTTACAGGTGCTGCATTAAAGGATATCGGGATACAGGAATTTCTAACACAGCTTCCTTTTATGACAGCTACCGACTATACAAATGATGCTGCTTTCCTTGGTGAAGTGTTTAAAATACGTCACGACGGCCATCAACGCCTCACTTTTTTGAAAGTATTGCAAGGCACACTGCGCGTACGAGATGATTTTGCCTTTGGCGATACGACAGAAAAAGTGACAGAAATTCGCTTGTATAATGGCCATCGCTTTGAAGTCGTACAAGAAGTGAGGGCAGGTGATATTTGTGCTGTGAAAGGCTTGAGTCAAGCGCCTATTGGGACCATCATCGGTAGCGATACACTCGTAAAACCTTATGAATTAGTACCACCCCTACAAGCAAAGGTGCAATATGAGGGGGAACAGCATATTAAGGATGTTTTAAAGGTATTCCGTTTACTAGAGGCTGAGGAACCATCCTTACGTGTCGTTTGGCAGGAGAAATTCCAAGAGATTCATGTCCATATTATGGGGGTCATTCAGCTTGAAGTATTAACCGATATTTTGTCCAATCGCTTCTCACTCATGATGACATTCGGCGAGCCCCATATTTTATATATGGAAACGATCACCACAACGGTAACAGGCTATGGACATTTTGAGCCATTAAAGCATTATGCAGAGGTGCATTTATTAATGAAGCCAAACAAGCGTGGGATTGGTCTTACGTTCACGAATGCCTGTCATGCCGACCATTTATCAGTTGGACATCAGCGTTTAATTGAGCAGCATCTTTTTGAGCGTGACCATCATGGCTTATTAACGGGCTACCCTATTACTGATATTCATTTTACTTTACTAACAGGACGAGCCCATGTCCAACATACGGATGGTGGTGATTTCCGTGAGGCTGCTTTCCGTGCATTGCGACAAGGCTTAGAACAGGCAGAAATACAGCTACTAGAGCCTTATTACCGCTTTAAACTAAAAGCACCCAGTGAATTAATTGGTCGTATGATGACCGATATTCAACAAGCAGCAGGTACGTTTGAAGCACCTATTGTCACAGAACAAGATGCCATGTTAACAGGACGAGTACCTGTAGCTACTTTTATGAACTATAGCACGACATTTGCAACATATACCAATGGCAAAGGAATGATTTCCTTGCAATTTGATGGCTATGATGATTGTCATAATACAGAGGAGGTCGTAGCACAAATTGGCTATAATAAAGACGCCGACCCTGACTATACCTCTACTAGTATTTTTTGTGCGAAAGGCAAAGGCTATGCCGTCCCATGGCAAGAAGCACAGGCAGCCATGCACTGCTTAAAATAAATCAGTCGATGGGGTGGCTCCGCTATCCGTCACTTTCGCGATTCTATCCGTCTATTTGACTGTTCTATCCGTCTAAAAAGCACTTTGACCACAAAATACGGTCAAAGTGCTTTGTTTTACCTCTTTATTTCAATGTCATCATACTTGCTCCTGCAATACCAGGATGTGTCATTTCGTATGGGTCTAAAATCAAATCCAATTGCTCGGTTGTTAAAACGCCTGATTCAAGACATAGCTCACGAATGGAACGGCCTGTTAAAATGGCCTCACGTGCAAGGCGTGCCGCTACTTCATACCCAATATGCGGATTGACAGCTGTCAGTACGCCAACACTTTTCTCTACATATTCCTTCATACGATCTTCATTTGCTTCAATATCCTTTAAGCAATTGTCCGTAAAGGCATGGAATACATTATTCATAATGCTAATGGATTGAATTAAATTAAAGACAAGCACTGGCTCCATCACGTTCAGTTCCAGTTGCCCAGCTTCCGATGCCAATGAAATCGTATGGTCATTGCCAATCACTTGGAATGCTACTTGATTCAATACTTCTGGCATTACAGGATTGACTTTCCCAGGCATAATCGAAGAACCTGGTTGACGTGCTGGTAAAACAATTTCGCCTAAACCTGCACGTGGACCTGAAGCCATTAAACGTAAATCATTGGAAATTTTCGACATATTAATCATACAAATTTTCAATGCACCAGATACCTCTGTATAAGCATCCGTATTTTGTGTGGCATCTACTAAATGTGTGGCTCCTTTTAATGGTAAGCCTGAAATTTCTGCTAAATGCTTATCCACTGATTGAATATAGTCTGGAAAAGCATTTAAACCTGTACCAACCGCTGTAGCCCCCATATTCACATCATATAAGTTAGGACGTGTTTGGCGAATGCGCACAATATCTCTATTGATCACACGACAATACGCTTCAAATTCTTGACCAAGACGAATTGGCACGGCATCTTGTAAATGTGTACGTCCCATTTTAATAACATGAGCAAATTGCTCTGCCTTTTGATGGAACACAGCCTGCATTGTATCCATCGTTACTAGTAACTCATCTAATAAATTTAATACGGCTATATGAATCGCAGTTGGGAATGCATCATTTGTTGACTGCGACATATTCACATGGCTATTCGGACTAATTGTATGATAATCGCCTTTTTCTTTTCCTAGTAGTTCTAACGCACGGTTTGCGATGACTTCATTGGCATTCATATTAATCGATGTACCTGCCCCACCTTGAATTGGGTCTACAATAAATTCAGCATCCCATTGACCATCAATGACTTCCTGTGCAGCGGCTACAATCGCTTCTCCAATATCTTTAGGTAATAAATGAACATCCATATTCCCTAATGCAGCTGCTTTTTTAACAATCCCCATTGCTTGAATTAATGCTGTATGAATTGTATAACCTGTAATTGGGAAGTTTTCTGTCGCTCTTAGTGTTTGGATACCGTAATACACATGCGCTGGTAGTACACGCTCCCCTAAAAAATCTTTTTCAATACGTTGTGTAGACATCATTGTCGTCTCCTTTATTCCCCATCTATTGAAGCGCTTTCATTATTCGCTTTATGTATGGTATGTTACCTTCTTGATAGTAGCTAATTCCAACCGAATTGTAAACAGTCATTTTTCAGAAAAATGATATCCCCAGAATAATAATAGCTACACAAAGAAAAAACGAACGTTATGCTACACGTTCGTTTATCCTTCATTTATCCCGTATTAACAGGCTGTAAGAACCCGATTGAAGGTTCACTTTATTGTGCCACTACTGTAAATCGGCTATTTTCATGTTGAGGATTTTCAATTTCATCCATTAATGCTATTGCATAATCCGCATAACTAATATAGCTTTCACCAGCAGCATTGACTAATAAATGATCTACACCCGTTATAAAGTTTCCTGTACGTGGGCCTTCCGCATCAAAGAAAGCAGCTGGGCTGAAAAATGTCCAATGGATGGAGGATTGCTGTAAATCCTTTAAGTTTTCACCTTGATTTTTCGCTGTTGCATAGAACATCTCTGGAAAATCTGGTGTATCCATCACACGGATTGTTTTGTCAGCGTCCACAAATAAACTTCCCGCTCCTCCGACAACAACTAATTTCGTTGCGATGCCATTGAAAAGAGGAATTAAATGACGCCCTACTTTCACATGTAAGTCTTCCTGTCCAAGTGGTGCACCAAAGGCATTAACCACCACATCAAATTGTTCAACATCTGCTTGTGTCAAAGCGAACACATCTTTTTCTACAATTTTCACATCATTCGCTACCTTAGAAGCAGAGCGTACAAGAGCCGTTACATCATGCCCACGCTGTAAAGCTTCCTCCATCACTTTTTGACCTGCTTTTCCTGTTGCACCAATAATACCTATTTTCATCTTCTTCATTCCTCTCTTTTCGTTGTAACTTAATCAGTTACAGGTTGTGCGAAAAATCAACCTCGTTGCATTTAACGAAGTTGATCGAGCACATCTTGCAAAGTCTGTGCTTGTAGTTGTTCTTTCATTGCTCGCCAAACCGATGTATAGCTTGCTTCTAGCGATTGTTGGATTTTTTGTCCAACATGACATGCTGGGTTAGGCTCTTCATGAATTGTAAAAAGTTGCTTGGGTCCATCAATGGCTTCATAAATCATGAAAAGTGTGATGTCTTTCGGCTCCTTTAGTAATTCATATCCTGCTATACCTGGCTGTGAAGTGAGCAAATCTGCTTTTTTCAACATACCAATCATGCGACGTATGACCACAGGATTGGTATTCACACTACCTGCGATAAAGTCAGAGGTTAGCTGACTTTTATCAGACGTTATGGCAATTAGCGAAAGTACATGGATCGCTACCGATAATCGACTGTTCACCATCTCTATCACCACCTGTTGTAACTATTATAGTTACATCTCAATGAAAAAGCAAGAAATTTGAGCATAGTTCTTTTCTATATTTGCTTCACATAAATGACAAGCTCTTGTTTGATTTCTCCATTTTCTTCATAAAAATCAAGGTTATGAAAATCATATTTAAAGTGGCCCATTGGAAATGTAATACTTTCTCCTTGGGCTGCCACTAATACACCTGCTACATCCTGCGACACGAGTTGTAATAACTCGGTTCCTGAAACAGAATCCACAAAAATAATATACATATTAAAAAGCACCTCCCTCGTTAGTATACATGAGAAGGCGCTTTCATTTATAGTCTTTCTTTATAACCATTTAGACGAATGGCATCCACAACTTGCATTAACTGACGTAATTGCTCATTTGTTAACGCTTTAGAAGGATAGGTGGTACTATCACGCATAGTAGTGTCCATCGGTTTTTTTACTTCCCTTTCTACTACTTGCAACATAACTGTCTCCATCCTTTTCACCTCTACCTCATCATTTGACTTACATCAATACACACTATATACAAAATACACCAAATTCAAGTGGAATGCCATACGTCCTATAGCCTATTTTAGGAGCAACTTCCAAAAGCTGCTCCCCCCATCTGCTATACAGCAATCGGTGCTTTAATCGTTGGATGTGGATCATAGCCTTCAATCGTAAGATCTTCTAGCTCTATATCAAAAATGGACGTTTTATTCGGATTGATTTTCAAGGTTGGTAGTTCCTTTGGTTGACGTGAAAGCTGTTGTTGCACTTGCTCCACATGGTTGCTATATATATGTGCATCCCCAATGCTATGAATAAATTCGCCCACTTCTAATCCACATTCATGTGCGATTAAATACGTTAATAATGCGTAGGAAGCAATATTAAACGGACAGCCCAAGAAAGCATCCAAGCTACGCTGCATTAATTGACAGCTTAAACGACCATCTGCCACATAAAACTGGAACATGACATGACATGGCGGTAATACAGCTTTACTTCCTTTTGCCCCTGCATGGATGACATCTTCAGGATTCCAAGCATTCACAATGATACGTCTTGAATCAGGATTATGCTTAATTTGCTCGATAACATCTTGTAATTGGTCAATCGTATCCCCTGTGCTTGTCGTCCAATTACGCCACTGTTTGCCATACACATTCCCAAGTTCCCCATACTGTCTGGCAAACACATCATCAGTTCGTATTTGTTCGCAAAAGAAAGCCAATTGTTCTTGATATTGACGGTTAAATGCTTCATCTACTAAACAACGACGCCCAAAATCGGTCATATCAGGCCCATGATAATCGGCTGATTCCACCCATCTTTTAAAAGCCCATTCGTCCCAAATATGATTATTATGTTGTAATAAATAGCGAATATTCGTATCCCCTTTTATAAACCATAATAATTCACTCGCTACTAGTTTGAATGGTACACGCTTTGTTGTTAACAGCGGGAAGCCTTTCGTTAAATCAAAGCGCATTTGATAGCCAAATATGCTATATGTACCTGTCCCTGTACGATCTTCTTTTTTAATGCCATTATCAACTATATGTTGCAGTAAATTTAAATAGGCTATTTCTGGATGTGTCATATTGTCTAGCAGCTCCTTCATTTGTACTGCCATTCATTATACCATTTACATATATCAGAAGAAATCCTCCTGTGGTCCATGTACTAATTCCTGCTCTGTGACGGAAAAAAAGGTTGGTAGTAAAATAATATTAATTAGTATTGGTACAATGATAAATAGTAAATCAATGCCAGGACTAAAATAGAGACTAAACGCTGTTAATAAGCCAGATACCACTAAAAACACGATTTGTAACAGCATAATGAAAAAAGGAATGCTTTGATACGTGTATTTCAGTTTACGAAAATGATGGATACTTTCTGCATTTTCAAGAATGTGGTTTTTAAAGCGCTTTGATAACAAGACACAGGCAATAATTTGGAGCACAATAAAGCTACCATAAAGACCACTATAGCCAATTA
This sequence comes from Lysinibacillus piscis, assembly GCF_026012395.1. GTDB lineage: Bacteria > Bacillota > Bacilli > Bacillales_A > Planococcaceae > Lysinibacillus > Lysinibacillus piscis. The sequence continues at coordinate 806,156 of NZ_BRZA01000002.1, read as the reverse complement.
GTTGTTTTTTAGAGATGGAGCCATCAAAATGACCAACACGTTGCTGTAATAGTTCATTGACTGCCCCCTCGTAAATATATTGTCTGTCACTTAAAAATGCCAATGGCTCAGCAAAGCCAAGTGAAGCCCAATCTTTCGTGTTGATTGTCCAATTGCTCAATTTGCTAGCTAAAACACGCAATTGGATGACTTCATCTTTACCAAACATGCCTACTAACACTTGATAGGGAATAGCGATTTTCATTTGTCCATTCTGCTTTTGTTGAAATAAATCTTGCACGAAGAAAGTGTATGATACATCTGATCGATGATTTTCATAATGAACATCTTTAATTTTCCAATGACTTGCTAGTGAAGATTCAATATCTTTCTGCATATCTGCATGGGACATACCCTCATGTAATGTTTTAGGAACTTTATAGACGAAATGATTATCACCACCAATAATACAAATATCCACTTCTACGGCTTCCTTTGTCACCTCTTGTGCAGAAATCGTCATTGACCCTACGCTAATGGTAATGAGCAGGAAAAGGATGAAAACCTTCCAGCCCTTTTTCATAAACAACACGCCTCCTTTCATTATCTATATTAATTTTAGGCTACCATACCTACTACCGAAAATACGATTTCGTGATTCCGAAAACATGGTGGTGGTTTTCCGAAAGAATCGATTTCGGTATTCCCTAATCACTCATTTTTATGGATAATATATGGTAGAATGATAAAGTAAAAGTGAAACGGGGCATTTTGATGATAGCAATGAGGTTGATTTATGAATAAATGGCGTTACAGTATACTGACAATCTATGTATTGCTAAGTGTCTATTTACTGATTGTTGCCATACGTGTACCCTTTGTCAGTATTGCAGTGGATACAACAAATGAGCAGGCAGTTATCACCTCCTTTTATTATCCAAAGTGGGCACATGCACAGCATATAGAAAAAGGGGATTTTTTACTAGCGGTTGATGGACAACCTATACAAGATAATCGCTCGGTTCAGCGCTATTCCGTTGTGCGTGGAGCATCCTCTTTAACAATCGAAAAACCCGATGGCACTATAAAAACGATTTCCGTGAAACATCAAGATATTCCAATTGAGTTTTATTTGCACGTTGTTTTTCCAATTGTTTATTTTATTTTTTCCTTTGGTGTTGCTTGCTATTTATGGCGGAAAACAATGCATCACGCCTTAACAAATTTATTGATTTACTTTTTATTAACATGCTCACTGGCGTATACGAGCACAGGTGCATCTGGTCGTGGAAATATAGTCGGTATGTTCGTTGTTGGCATTGGTATTTTATTATGCTTAGTACTGCTAATTCATTTTTTGCAAAGGTATTGTGAGTACTTACACATCGCATGGCCACATATACAAGCAAAATGGCTCTATATACTGCCCATATTATTAGGAATCGGGGATGTATTTATTTTATATGTACCGCATATACGGGAAACCATTTCTGTAATGAACTTAACGATATTTGCCTTTTTACTACTGTACATTATTTATATTTTATTGCGCAGTTATTTGCAGACCAAATCGGCAAAAATTCGCTTTATTGCTGTCGCATTGATTACGCCATTTTTGCCTTTTTTATTGTTATTTGTCATACCAGAAATTTTAAATTACCCGCCGTTTCTGCGCGCAGAGTTTGCGGCTTTATTTTTACTAATGATTCCCTTTTCCTTTATTTTCATTCAAGTCAATGAACGCTTATTTGATTTGGAATATCAGCTCTCTCGCTTACGCTATTACTCATCTTTAGCTTTTTGGATTGCGCTTTTGTTCATAGGGGGCACGATGCTATTTTTCATCAAAGAGCTGCCTACTGTGAAGGTAATTAGCCTATTTATTTTTACATTTTTACTGCTAGTTGCTAGTTTTTATTTAAAAGAGCAACTCGATTTCAAATATCGGAAAGTGATCTTTTCCTCTACAGGGAATTATGTACATAATTTATATGCTGCGGTCCATCATATGGGGAAAGCGAAAAATTTAGAGGAGCTTTTAGAGCGATTTCGAAGCGAGTTAGCCGAAAAACTACGCACCACCGCTTTTTCTATCGAGCGGACAACGGAGGATATGTCCTTTCATGCAGGTGAAATTCATACGACGTTTGGTGTTACGCATCTATTACTTTATGATACAGGTGAAGAAAAAATCATTTTGTCTATTCATCATGTACTGCAAAAAGAGGAATTATTATGGTTGGAGCTTCTGGCGCTGTACGTGTCAATGTTTATTGATAATTTGAAACAAATGGAAGATTTAATACGAGAAATACAACATATACGCACAACAAATAATGCACAGCTACCATGGCTAGATACATTATTATGGAACATGATTGAGAAAGAAAAAAGTATTTTGGCACAGGAACTACATGATACGATTTTACAAGAGCAACTCCATTTAGCACGTGAGCTTGATTTACTAACAGATGCGCCAACTATTCAAAAAGATAAAGTACTTCGTATTCGAGAGCAACTCTTAGATGCCACACATGATTTACGAGAATACTGCGAAAATTTAAGCCCACCACTACTGGATACATTTGGCTTACAAATTGCTTTGAAAAAATTGATTCAAAAAACAAAAATACGTGCTGATTTTTTAGTACATGCACAAATTGAGCCAGTACATTTTCATGATGCTGCCTTGCATTTAGTTGTTTATCGACTTGTACAAGAACTCTTAAATAATGCGATTAAACATGCAGAAGCAACAGAGGTTTCCCTCCAACTGCAAGCAACAGCTAACGGGTTCATCCTGCAATATGATGATAATGGCATTGGCTGTGATGTAGAGGATTTAATGCCATCTTCTGCTTCAATGGGCATCAATGGCATTCGAGAGCGTGTTCGTGCCTTTAATGGTTCGATTTCGATTACCTCTCAGCCAAACGAAGGTATGCATATTATTATTCAAATACAAGAGAATGGAGATTTTCATGATTAATCTACTTATTGTTGATGACCATCCCGTTGTACTAGACGGTACGAAAACATTATTGCAAGATTTAGCCAATGTCTCTATTCATACTGAGCGCAATAGTACGGCTGTCTTATCTAGAATGGACATACAAACCTTTCATCTATTTTTAATTGATATTAATATGAAGGTCATTAACGGTATCCAGCTTGCGGACTTGATTAAGAAAAAACAGCCTGATGCGTTCATTGTCCTTTATACAGGCTACGAGCTCTCCGATTATTATGAATTATTAATTGAAAAAAAGGTGGATGGCTTATTGTCGAAACTTGCAACAAAAGAGCAAGTTATTCAAACAATTCAAGCGACTTTGCGTGGAGAAATTTTATTAGCTGCCGATTTTTTAGATTTTGTACAACAACGGACGAATGTACCGACTACGGAGCACGACGTATTGTTAAGCGATAAAGAACAAGAAATTTTAAACCTTGTAGCACAAGGCGCTACGAACAAAGCGATTGCTTCAACACTCGGTGTCACACAGCGCACCATTGAAAATTATTTATCCAAGCTATTCGTCAAGCTCAATGTCGAATCACGTGCAGAGGCAGTCATTGTAGCAAAAGCAAAGGAATGGATTCATTAATAGCTAGGAGGCATGATTTTGTTATTACACTATTGATTGTTACGAACTACCCTATCATGAAAAACACTACGGGAGTTGGTAACGAATGCTTTACACAAATAGTCTTACAGAAATTTCAGCTAATATGTTACAAGGCTTTTTTGATGGCTGGCCTAATCCACCAAGCCCACAAACCCATTTAAAGCTATTACAAAATAGCCATAAAGTTGTTATTGCGATAGACGACACGAGTAAACAGGTCGTTGGCTTTATCACAGCGATTAGCGACGGTGTTCTATCTGCTTATATTCCAATGCTTGAAGTTTTACCAGCCTATCAAAATAAAGGCATTGGTCAGGAATTAGTGACAAGAATTTTACAAGAGCTAGATGCTATTTATATGATTGATTTGTGCTGTGATGATGAATTGGTGCCTTATTATGAGAAATTTGGCATGATGAAGACAAATGGTATGTGTGTAAGAAATTATGACAGACAATCAGGAATTTCCAATAAATAACATAAAAAAACGCTTGGATTTTCGCTCCAAGCGTTTTTCTATACTTCTTCATTTTTAAACATAACTCTATCTACATCATACTAAAAATATAAATGCTAGCCATACAAGCACACAGTTTCGTCGCTGTGTGCTTGTTTTGATTGATTGATTGATTGATTGATTGAACGAATCCATATTCAGTTATGACAAATTTGTGAACCTTTGATTTCTTTACACAATACGACAAATTTTTCAAATACACTATTATACACTATAAAAGTTGTGTAAAATCCCATATCCCATTTTAACGAACTACAAATAGTAGGAGGAACCTATATTGTTACATCTATTATATAAACTAGCCTTAAAAATAATGATTGAAATGAAACGGAAGATCATGTATAAAAAAGCGGAACATTTAGGCTTTACACATCCTGCCGTTGTTCAATACAGCCAACAATTAGATGTGTTACTGAATCGCTATAATAAACATCGTCAACCATGTACAATAAAACTGCACTTTAAATGATGAAATATCATCATTCAAAGTGCAGTTGCTCTGGATGCTTATGGACGAATACGCACTTCCGTTGTTACATCAAAGAAATGTGCCTTATTCATATCAAATGCTAGTTGAATTTGCTCCCCTGCCACAATATCAAGACGTGAATCTAAGCGTGCAACGAAACTTTGACCAGCAAGCTCAGAATATACCATAATTTCCGCACCAAGTAGTTCAGAAACAGAGACAGTTGCATTGAATGCAGAATTTTCGAATGTCTCAAGGAACACAAGCTCATCACGAATATCTTCTGGACGGATACCAAGTGTAATCTCTTTTCCAACATAGCCTTGTTCACGTAAATAATTCATTTTTCCTTCAGGTACATTTAATGTTTGATCACCAACTTTTACAAAGCCCTCACTCAATTGTGCTTTAAAGAAGTTCATTGGTGGTGAACCGATAAAGCCTGCAACAAAGGCATTCTCTGGATTTTCATATACTTCTTTTGGTGTACCAATTTGCATGATTTTCCCAGCCTTCATCACGACAATACGTGTCGCCATTGTCAATGCTTCTGTTTGGTCATGCGTTACATAAATAGTCGTTGTTTGTAAGCGTTGGTGAAGCTTAATGATTTCAGCACGCATTTGGACACGAAGTTTAGCATCTAGGTTGGATAGTGGCTCATCCATTAAGAATACTTTTGCGTCACGGACAATTGCACGCCCAAGTGCTACACGTTGACGCTGACCACCAGATAATGCTTTTGGCTTACGTTTCAAATATTCTGTCAAACCTAAAATTTGTGCCGCCTCTTCCACACGTTGCTTAATTTCAGCTTTTGGCACTTTACGAAGCTTTAAACCGAATGCCATATTGTCGAAAACGGACATATGTGGGTATAACGCATAGTTTTGGAATACCATTGCAATATCACGGTCTTTCGGTGCTACATCATTCACACGGCGCTCATCGATAAAGAAATCGCCTTTTGAAATTTCCTCAAGCCCTGCAATCATACGAAGTGTTGTTGATTTACCACAACCTGATGGTCCAACAAAAACAATAAACTCTTTATCTTTAATATGTAAATTGAAATCCTCTACTGCTGTTACGTTACCGTCATAAACTTTATAAATATGATTTAATTGAAGCTCTGCCATGTCAATTCCTCCTACAATCTTTTCTTGTTTCTATTGTATACGCTTACAAACAAAATAAAAATGGACAAGATGCACAAAGATTGCTCATACAATTTGTACACATTGCCCATATTTATAGCTCCAGCTCACTTTACCGCTTGCCACTTAACAGGCAAAGCATATACACAACAAACGCCCCTTCATAAGAACGTATATCGATACCTGTCCGATGGATGAATTTATCGAGGCGATATTGTAAACTATTGCGATGTAAATGCAATTGCTTCGCTGTTTGGCTCACATTTAAGTGATTCTGAATCAACAATTGTAGCATATTGCGTAAATCGTAATCCTCTTGAAACAAAGCTAGCTCATTGGCAAATAATCGAGATAGCTCACCACCGCTTTGTACGACTAATAACTGTGGTATAAGCATTTCAATTCTCATGACACGTTGCTCAGGCATAAACAAAACTGCTTTACGTGCCGCCTCTAATTCATTGTGATACATCGCTTTCAATGATAGCTGAACAGTTGAAAAGCGCCCTAAAAATAAACGTCCTGTTATGTAAAAATCACCAGCTAGCACATCTAAAAAAATACGAACATCCTCTTCTTGCACAGGATAATCGGATTCTTCTTCTATTAAAAGGCATTCCTTTTCCCCTATCCAAACAACCAATAGCTTATAATCGAAAAAAGTGTCCACTGCCTCCAAAAAGCCGCTCTGATCATTGGCAGACAGCTGAACATACAAAAAACGTACCCTCTCCGTCTTCGCCTCTGGGCATTCCCCCTCGCCAAACAGAAAATCCCACCATGCCTGTGCAAGTGGTGCATATTGATTTGTCTGTTTTTCCTGCTCCATCAATACATAAAAATGAGCAAGTAACTGGGCCTCCTTCTCTGTAATATCCTCTTTAGGAATCGCAATATAGCGATTATGGCTTTTATCATAATAGTGTAGCTTTGTATCATCTGACAGTGGCTGCTCTGTCATGATTGCTTTTGGATAAATCGCTTCAATTTGATTCATTATGCAAGCCTCCTTTTCGTATAGCGACTATATCATAAATGCCTAGCAACAGCAAAAGACTGTAGGAAGAAATAAATCTCCCTACAGCCTCTCTATGCTTTATGCCCACCACATCTCGCCCGATGAGTCACGAATTAGCACATCATTTAAGTTCTTCACTGCACGATTGAACCCTTCCTCAATAGACATAATTGGGTCCTCATGTTCAATGCTCACAACATGATCATAATTGTATATGCGTAAGGCACTCATCATATCAGACCATTCTTTCAAGCTATGACCGCAGCCCACACTACGGAATGTCCATGCACGTGTTTGCACATTGCCATAGGGCTGCATATCTGTCAGGCCATACATATTGACATTGTCTTGGTCGATATATGTGTCTTTCGCATGGAAGTGATGAATTGCGCCTGCTTTACCAAGAATTTTAATCGCTGCTACTGGATCAATACCTTGCCACCACATATGACTTGGATCAAAGTTCGCACCAATTGCCTCGCTTGTTGCTTCTCGTAGCTTCAATAAAGTGTACGGTGTGTGTACAAGGAAACCACCATGTAATTCGATACCGATTTTCACATTATGGTTTTCTGCTAATTGACCAATTTCTTTCCAATATGGAATTAATTTATGTTCCCATTGCCATGTTAACACATCTGCATATTCCAGTGGCCATGGTACAACTGGCCAGTTTGGTTGTTTGGCGTCCTCAGAATCACCCGCTGTGCCTGAAAAACAGTTGACAACAGGTACATTTAATAATGAAGCAAGCTCAATTGTTTTACGCAATGTCACATCTGATTCTTCTGCAAAAGCCTTATCTGGTGAAATGGGATTGCCATGACAGCTAAACGCACTAATTGTTAGACCACGTGATGTCACTGCCTCTAAATACGCTGTTCGCTTTGCCTCGTCCGCTAATAGTTCATCTAATGGACAATGGGCATTCCCAGGGTAACCGCCTGTACCGATTTCGACTGCATCAAGGCCTGCCGCTTTCACATGGTCAAGCATATCTTCAAATGATTTACCTGCAAATAATACTGTAAACACACCTAATTTCACTGTAACCGCTCCTTTTTCACCACAATTAGTTTGAATTGATTGTTACACTAGCCCCTTTGGTAGAACTCTCATAAATAGCTTCAATCACACTGGATACATGCATTGATTCTTGTGGGCTTGCAATGGCAGTGCTTTCTCCAAGACAGCAAGCCACAAAATGCTCTGCCTGTAACAAATCATATGATTTTTCTTCAGGTATAAAATCGACCGTATTTGTCATCAGCATACCATTTGCTGCTTTATTGATACGCAGTGGGAAAACATCAATCCCACCCTTTGTACCTGAAATACTAAGACTTTCCTCGTCCGCTAAAATATTCGCTGCCCAAGAGGTTTCGAGTAAGATGACTGCACCATTTTCAAGACGGATAAAGGCTGTCGCATGATCTTCTACCTCAAAGGTCTCCGCATCAATTGTACCCCATTCATTGACAAGTCCTTGTTGACGACTTAATGCATTAAAGGTTGCACCACTCACTTCAGCTGGTTTTGGATTACCAACTAACCACAAAGCCAAATCCAATAAATGACAGCCGTAATCAATCAATGCACCACCGCCCTGTAAATCACGGTTCGTAAATACGCCCCAACCTGGCACTTTTCGACGACGCATGGATTGAATGCGAATCACAAGTGGCTCACCAATTTCACCAAGCTCAATCAATTGCTTCGCTGCACGTGACTCCTTCATAAAGCGCCAATGATAAGCAATTAACAATACTTTTCCTGATTTTTCAGCCGCTGCTGTCATCGCTTCACATTCCTGCGTATTCAGTGCCATTGGTTTTTCACATAATACGTGTACACCTGCATTCAAAGCCTGAATAGCGATAGGTGCATGGAATTTATTTGGCGTACAAATTACCAAAGCATCTATTTTATCTAGCATGTCCTCTAATTGCTCACAAACATACGGAATATCGAAGTCTTTCGCAACCTTCTGTGCCTGTGCCTTGTTCATATCGCTAACAGCCACTAGTTCTACTGTAGGAAGTTGCAAAAAGGCGGGAATATGACGCCCTGTTGCAATACCGCCTACACCAATGACGCCGATTCGTAGTTTTGTCATGTTGTTCACCTCTTCAAATTACACACGAACAATTTGCTTTGTATCGTGGGATGCCAATGCGGCTAAAATCACTTGTAATGATTTTTTCCCTTCTTGTCCACATATAGGTGGTGTTGTATCCTCTACAATGCTGCCAATAAACTGCTCAATCACATGGGAAGTCGTTTGTTTTCCCTCTTCATTGGATTGAATAGCACCTAAGCTATGACGCTCACTATTGCCGTTTTTATAATCAATAATTAATGAATAGTCAGGATCATCCTCTAAGCGTAAAATACCTTTTTCTGCATAAAATACCGTTGAATTATCTTCACTACCGTTGTATGCCCAGCTTGCTGCTAATGTGCCAATAATGCCGCTTGCTGATTTTAAGATACAGACCGCACTATCATCTACCGTAGAATTTTCTTTCGCAGCCTGCTCAACAAATGCCGCTACCTCTACAAATTCCTCGCCTAATAAATAGCGTAGTAAATCCGTTTTATGCACACCTAAATCACCCATTGCACCGATAAAGGCTAATTCTTTTTTAAAGAACCAGCTATTCGCCCCATCTGCACTCCAGCCCTCAGGTCCACCGTGTCCAAAAGCAGAACGGAAGCTATAAATACGACCAAGCTCGCCACTTGCAATGATTTGACGTGCTTTTACATGGGAAGCCACAAAGCGTTGATTATGCGCAATCATCAGCTTTTTCCCGCTTTTTTCAACAGCCGCAATCATTGCATCTGCTTCTTCACTTGATGTAGCCATTGGTTTTTCGCATAGCACATGCTTACCTGCCTCAAGTGCTGCAATCGAAATTGGTGCATGTAGTGCATTTGGTGTACATACGCTAACTGCATCTATATCCGCTTCTTGTAATAATTGCTCATAGCTTGTGTAAGCCTTTGCACCGTATTGATTGGCAAAGCTCTGCGCACGCTCTGCAACAATGTCGCAAAAGGCAACAAGCTCTACATTGTCCTGTGCTGCATATTCTGGAATATGACGGTGCTTCGCAATACTTCCGCATCCGATTACTGCTACTTTTAATTTTGTCATGGCTCTCATTCTCCTTTTAATGTTTCAAGTGGTTGTGCATTGCCATATACAGGGCGCTCGCGTTTCACAGGTGCAGCCCATTGTACAGCATTTTTAAGTATCGTTTGAATTTGTTCATTATGATACGTTGGATAAGTTTCATGTCCTGGGCGGAAATAAAAGATTTTGCCGTTGCCACGTTTATAGGTTACGCCACTACGGAATACCTCGCCACCCGTAAACCAGCTCACAAAAATCAATTCATCTGGTGCAGGGATATCAAAATGCTCGCCATACATTTCTTCATTTTCCAATTCCACATACTCACCAATGCCCGCTGCAATTGGATGAGATGGATCAACTACCCAAAGGCGCTCTTTATCTGTTGCTTCACGCCATTTCAAATCACAGGAAGTGCCCATTAATGTTTTGAAAATTTTCGAGAAGTGGCCTGAATGCAAGACAATTAAGCCCATGCCATCTAATACACGCTGCTGTACTTTTTGAACAATCGCATCATCGACTTCATCATGTGCAATATGTCCCCACCAAAGTAACACATCTGTCTTATTTAATACTTCATCTGTTAATCCATGTTGTGCTTCATCTAATGTAGCAGTTGTAACGTGATGATTTTCTTCTTGTAAAAAGCTTGCTAGTACGGCATGGATACCTTGTGGATAGATTGCTTTTACTTTGTCATTGCGCTGCTCATGGCGGAATTCATTCCATACTGTAATGTTCATTTATTGTCGCCTCTTTTTTCACATTTTTTTACATGATTCTCTTGTTACAATCGTGGCTGGCACTAAAATATTGCGTTTCATCATCTTTGGATTTTCTAATAAATCGACAAGTGATTTCGCTGTTTCATAGCCAAGCTGGAATGGATGAATATCCATTGTTGTTAAAGGTGGACTAGATAGCTCTGACAGCATCGAATTCGTAAACGCTGTGACAGCTATATCATCTGGCACACGCAGCTTTTGCTCATACAGTGCTGATAAAATGCTCATAGCCCTCAGCTCATCTGTTGTCACAATGGCTGTTGGTCGTGGTTGTTGAGCCATGATTTGTTGAACAACGTTTCGAGCATTTTCCTTCGATACTTCCTGTCTGAATATATGCTCTGTTTGAATATTCGCCTGTATTAATGCCTGTCGATAGCCTTGTTCACGATCTTTATGTACTTCAAATTTCGGATCACCACCGATATAGGCAATACGTGTATGACCAAGTTGAATTAAATATTCCGTCATATCACAGGCTGCTTTGACATTATCATTATCAACATACATCACTTTATTGCTATGTTCAGTCGGTTTACCTAGCATCGTAAAAGGGAAATCTTGCTCTACTAAAAAGTCAAATACAGGGTCTTGATATTGAGAATAGAGTAAAATCATGCCATCTACACTTTTGCCCTGTACCATATTCACCACTTCTTGATAAATTTCATCCTCCGCTTCGCCGTTAACAGTTAAAATACTATATTTTTTTGCGCGTAATAAATCATTAATACCTTGCAGTGCTTCAGGAAAAAATGGATCAGACAGCAAATACTTCGATGACATTTTACGAATCACACCAATCGTTTGGGATGATTGTGTCACAAGCTTTCTAGCTAGTAAATTAGGATGATAGCCAAGCTCCTGCATGACTTTTCTCACTTTTTCCTTTGTTTCCTGCGTAATTTTAGGATGATCTGCAATTACACGAGAGACTGTTGATGGTGCAACTTTTGCCTTTTTCGCGACATCTTTTATTGTTACAGTCATACTTTATACCCCCTCATAAATCGCATCTATCATACCATTTTTTGTACTATAAAATATATTTATTTAACTGCCCCTTCAGATACACCTTTAATAATTTGTTTTTGTGCCAGTAAGTAGAACACAATAACTGGAATAATTGAAATCGTTAACCCCGCAAGTGCTAAATGCCACTGCTTTGTATATTGACCGAAGAATAAGAATAATTTCAATGGAATTGTGTCTGTGCCCGCACCACTAATCACAAGAGATGGCAATAGATAATCATTCCAAATCCAAATGATATTTAAAATAGCTACTGTCACTGAAATTGGTTTCAGCATTGGTAGAATAATATACCAAAATACTTGGAATTTATTACATCCATCAATTGTTGCTGCCTCGTCAAGTGATTTTGGAATACCTTTTAATGCTCCGTAGTATAAGAAAATTGATAAACTACAGCCAAAGCCTAAATACATAAACATTAAACCATAAAAGTTTAAGGCATTCATTTTTCCAAAAAGCGATACTAGTGGAATCATGACCGATTGGAACGGAATCAGCATCGCCGCTACAAATAGGAAGAAGATTACACCCGATAGCTTGCTTTTATTGCGTGATAAAGCATAGGCTGCCATTGCAGAGAAGAAAAGAATAATCGCAATACTCACCACAGATAAAATAAGCGAGTTCATAAACGTTTTCAAAAAGGCTAGCTCTTTAAATGCTTGTGTAAAGTTATCAAATGTCCATGTTGCTGGTAATTTTGTTGTATTTGTAAATATTTCCAATTTCGTTTTGAACGCATTGACAACCATTAAATAAAACGGTGATAGCCATAGAAGACCAAGTAGAATGCCGCATAATTCAAGTAAAAGACGCTGCTTCGATTTCTTTTTCTCCATTACATCTCAACCTCCCGTTTCTTATTAATGTACACTTGTGTCAAGGAAATAATGGCTACAATGATAAAGAAGATAATTGCCTTTGCTTGAGCAGTTGCCATCATATTGAACTTAAACGCTGTATTAACGATGTCCATCGCCACCATTGTTGTCGAATCGTAAGGTCCACCATTTGTTAAAGATAAGTTTTGGTCGTAAATTTTAAAAGCATTCGATAATGTTAAGAACATACTCACCGTAAAGGCAGGCATAATCAGTGGGAACGTAATATTACGGAATTTTTGCCAATGGTTTGCCCCATCAATATCTGCTGCTTCTAATAATTCACCTGGTACATTTTCAAGGTAAGCAATGTAGATAATCATAATATAACCAGCCATTTGCCAGCTCATTAAAATGACCATTCCCCAAAAACCTGTTGTGGAATCAGACAACCAGCCCTGTAACCAGCCGATACCTGTCGCCTTGCCAATTGCACTAAAAACATTTACAAATACAAATTGCCAGATAAACCCAAGGATTAACCCGCCAATTAAGTTTGGCATAAAGAATACTGTTCTCAAAATATTACGAGATTTGATTTTAGTTGTTACCAACATCGCTAAGCCTAAGCCCATGATGTTAATGACAATAACGGATGCTACGCAAAATTTCACAGTGAACCATAGCGCATTGCGGAATGCCTCGTTTTTCAAAACATTCACATAGTTATCTAGCCCAAGAAACTCTGTATAACTGATTCCATTCCAGTTTGTGAAGGAATAATAAACGCCGAATAGAAGAGGAATTAAAACCACTGCACTTAAGGCAAACAAAACTGGAGCAAGGAATAGCCAGAAAGAAACATCTTTATTTTTCATGTTGGCAACCTCATTTCAAATAATTTTTTTAAACAATGCGTGCTGCTTGACGCATAGCTTTCATTATCAATTACGCCCCAGCGTAATTGCGTCTGGATTTTTTTCGAGTTCACTCGAAAAAGCTCCTCTTCCAAATCCATGACACATGGTTTTTCTGTGCGAAAGCGCAGCGTCAGCAACATCCGCCGGGGCTTTTATCTTGATTCAGTGGGCGTTTGGACACCCACTGAATCAAGATAAATCTAGTTGGTAGTTTGCTATGGTTGGCATTAAGCTCTCCTAATGCCAACCATGCATTCCATTAACATATACTGCTTGTCATCATCAACACGCATGTAAAAATTGGTTATTTACGAAGCTCTGCCCATTTTCCTTTAGATGATGTAATCGCTTCTTCCCATGTTGCTTCACCAGCTAAATATTTTTGTAAATCTGCACCCATAAGGTCTGTCCAACCAGTTGGGAATCCTTTGAATGTCCAGCCAGTTGTGTTACCAGCTTGTGCATATTCATACACTGTTTTTGATAGTGGATCTGTAATTTTTGATGTGTCATAGTCACTATATGCTGGGATAAATTTGAATTGTGTTAATACAGCTTCTTTCCCCTCATCAGATGTATACATCCAATCTAAAAATGCTTTAGCTGCTTCTTGTTGTTCTTCACTTACTTTGCCATTAACAGCCCAATAGTTTGGTACGCCAACTGGCATCTTCATTTCGCCATCCACTGGAATTGGCATTAAGCCGATATTTTCTGCAAGTACTGGGTCCATTTGTTCTACCGTTGGATATACCCAGTTCCCTTGTTGAATCATTGCTACACGACCTGTTGAGAATAGTTCTTCTACTTGTTTAGAGTAGTCTAAGCTCACTACTGGTTGTACTGAGTATTTATTTTGTAAATCAATATGCTTTTTGAATTGATCTGCTTTTGTAAAGGCTAATTCTTTGGCATTAAATGCTTCAAGTGCACTGTTATTAAAGTCTGTCGCTACAAAGGCATTCACACCGTGTTGCCCCTCTGTCCATTTTTCTTTACCAGCCATTGCGAATACTGCTTCAAGCCCTAGTGCCTCTTTTTGGCTATCGATTTTTTCAACCGCTGCTGTTAAATCTTCAATTGAATGAATAGCTGCTGCATCTACACCTGCTTTTTCAAACACTTGCTTATTATAAACAAAGCCATAACCTTCTTGATTGTAAGGTAAACCATATACTTTACCATCTACTGTGATAGCATCTAATGTTCCAGCAAGTGCTGCATCCGCTGCTTTTGTAGCACCTACATCTGTTAAACGGTCGCGGTATTCATCAATATCCGCAGGACCACCAATATTGAAAATAGCTGGCTCATTACCTGATGAGAATTTCGCTTTTAAAGCACCTGCATAATCGTTACCGCCACCAACTGTTTCAATGTTAATATCAACGTTTGGATTTGCTTCTTCATATTGTGATGCTAATACTTCAAATTGATTTTTAAACTCTACTTTAAACTGGAAAATATCAACGACCGTTTTGTCACCGCTTTTACTTTTACTTGATGAGCTGCCATTGTCTGCTGTTGAACAGCCTGCAAGACCTAATAACAATGCAGACGTAAGAATTAATGCACTTTTCTTGAACTTAAACATATTCTCTACCCCTTCGCTATTTGATAATCAGAATGAAAACGTTGTCATTCTCAACTCTTGAAATCACTATAGCATTATTTGTGACAAAACGTCAACACTTTTTACGCAATCGTTTGCACAAAATTTAAAAAGCCATAAAACGTTGATATATCAATATTTTATGGATTTTCTAATCAATTATTTTAATATTTTATGAGCAAACGATTGCTTTTGAAGTCAAATTATTCAGTCTATTCAACTGGTGAAAATCGACAATAGATGACAAAACCATGCTAGTTTACACTACAAGCCATTTACCTACAAATGGTTGTCGAATACTTACAAAATTTTGTCGATTGTCTACGAACTTTTGTCGAATATCTACCAATTCGTGTCGATTGTCTACCCATCTGTTCACCAAATAGCAAAAACCAATGAAATCAAGTACAATTTCATTGGTTTGCTTCTTTTTTATAAACTTTTCTGTTGGATTGCTTGCTTTATTTCAGCAATAAAATTGGCTAAAAGTTTTTCTTGCAAAGCTTGCTGTCCATAGCGTCGAACAGTGACACTTTCTTGCTCTTTTTCTTGGTCACCTAGCACTAAAATATAAGGGATTTTTTGCAATTGTGCCTCACGAATTTTTTTACCGAGCTTCTCTTGCCGTGCATCGACATGCACACGAATTTGTTCTTGTTGTAAAGCTGTGACAACTTGTTGCACATACTCTTCATGCACATCTGCAACCCCTATTACACGTACTTGCTGCGGGGCAAGCCATGTCGGGAAGGCTCCACCAAAGTGTTCAATTAAAATACCTAAAAAACGGTCGATTGAGCCAAAGACAGCACGATGAATAACGACAGGTCTTACTTTTTCATTATGCTCGTTCATGTATGTTAAATCGAATTTTTCAGGTAATTGAAAATCAAGCTGCACTGTTGCACATTGATGACTGCGTTGGATGGCGTCCTTAATATGAATATCAATTTTCGGTCCATAAAATGCTCCGTCACCTTCATTTACTGTAAATGGTAACTGTAACCGATGCAGTACATTTTCCAATGCCGCCTCCGCTCGATTCCATAATGTAATGTCTCCCATATAATCAGCAGGACGTGTTGATAATTCCAATGTATAGTCGAAGCCAAATACACGGTACACTTCATCAATAATTTGTAAAGCAAGTGTGATTTCTGCTTCAATTTGCTGCGGTGTCACAAAAATATGTGCATCATCCTGACAAAATGTCCGCACACGAAGTAAGCCATTTAAAGCACCACTAA
Source organism: Lysinibacillus piscis (assembly GCF_026012395.1). GTDB lineage: Bacteria > Bacillota > Bacilli > Bacillales_A > Planococcaceae > Lysinibacillus > Lysinibacillus piscis. The sequence continues at coordinate 789,825 of NZ_BRZA01000002.1, read as the reverse complement.
ATTCATGGCGATGCACTTGCCCAAATTCCGCCATACGAATCGGTAAATCTCGATAAGAATGCAGACTATTTTTAAAAATAAGCATATGCCCTGGACAATTCATTGGCTTTAAGGCAAAGCTTTGATGATCCACATGTGTAAAATACATATTGTCCTTATAATGATCCCAGTGACCTGACTGCTCCCACAACCGTTGATTCATCATCAATGGTGTACGTACTTCCTGATAATCATATTTTGTCTGTACACGACGTAAATAGGCTTCCAATTCATTGCGAATAATTTGACCATTTGCTAAATAAAACGGCATACCTGGCGCTTCCTCTGAAAACATAAACAAGCCTAACTCTTTCCCTAGTTTTCGATGATTACGCTTCTCCGCTTCCTCTAAAAATACAAAATAATCGGCAAGCTCCTCTTTGGATGCGAAAGCCACGCCATAAATACGCTGTAACATACGATTTTGACTATCACCACGCCAGTAAGCACCTGCGATATGCATCAATTTAAAATGCTGTAATTTCCCTGTGGATGGTACGTGTGGACCACGGCATAAATCGTAAAATTCACCCTGTTCATACATTGTAATCACTTCATTATTCGGAATATCCGCTAACAATTCCAGTTTCAAAACATCTTGTGCAAATAGTTGTTGCGCCTCTAATCTTGTTACCTCTCGACGCTGAATAGACAGATTTTCTTGAACGATTTGTTTCATAACTTTTTCAATTTTTTGCAAATCATGTGTTGTTAACGAATGAGGCAAATCAATATCATAATAAAAACCATTGTCAATCACGGGCCCCACGCCGAATTGTGCATCTGGATATAAACGTTTCACTGCTTGTGCTAACAGGTGGGCAGTCGTATGACGAATCGTTGTTATGCCTTCCTTTGAACTTGCATCATACAACATTATCGCTGCATCGGTTGTTAAAGGGTGCGTCAAATCCGTGATGGTGCCATTTACACTCCCTACGACTACTTTTTTGCGTAAAGCAGGACTTAACGCTTGTGCAATATCGGTTAGTGTCACACCTTTTAGAAATTCTCGTTGTGTTCCATCTGGCAATTGAATTGTAATCACTTGATTTGACATGTTCTACACTCCTTTTTATAAAAAATCAATTATGCCCCAGAATAATTGCATCTAGATTTTTTCGAGTGCACTTGAAAAAGCTCCTCTTTAAAATCCATGACACGCACCAGGACTTTTATCTTAATTCAATGAGTGTCCAAACACCTACTGAATCAAGATAAAAATAAAAAAACACATATCCGTCCTCTAAAGGGACGAATATGTGTTTAATATCCGTGGTTCCACCCAAATTCCCACTAGTATAGCTAGTGGCTCATTGTGATGCAGTAACGTTGCAAGACGGTGCAAGTTTCCAAGCACTGCTCAAAGGTAGTAAGTGATAATCGCTTTATTTAGGAAGCTTCCAGCCATGACTTCCCTCTCTGTAAATCGCTGCATCACACCCATGTCCTTCTCATCGCCGATTCCATGATTGTATGAAATTGTTATTTACTATAACGAATGGCTATCTTTTTGTCAAGCCTCTTTTTTTGTCTGTAGCTTCATTTTGAAAGTGAATGGAAATTTTAAATAGTGATACTGAATCGTAATCGTCTGAATGCTTGAATGGTCGATTTTCAATGCATAATACGTAGTTGAATCAGGGACAATATCAATTTGTCTAATATTATAGATAGACAAATCCTCACGACCTGTTATCGTCATTCCTGCTACAAAGGGAGCTTCCTTACTGACGATTAGTTTACCTGTATCCACTCGTTGATCGTTTACAAGCACTTGCTGTAACGTAATATTTCGTACACCTGTATTTTCAATCTCAATTAATGTTGCAGTTGGGCTATCCTTCACCGCCATATATTGATGCACAGCAAGTGGTGGCTGGCTTTTTATGTATATAATCAAAACGGCTCCTATTAGCAATACACTCCATATACAAATAAAGATGATTTTTTTCATGTACATAACCATTTTTGCAATCGTAGCTCGTCACGAATAGGAATACCCTCATAGCCAATCAATGGAATTTCAGGCTTATACTTTCTCGCTTCGGCAACCGCATTTGACAATACTTCTACTAAAAAGTAGCCACGTTTTTGATAAAAGCGTAAAGCATCTAAATTATCATTTGTCGTAATAAGTGTCACTGTCGTGCAATGTTGATCTTTTGCCCATTGCTCCACGGCCTGTACAAGCAATGAGCCAATTCCTTTTCCTTCCTGACTACTATCTAAGGAAATGATTTCACATTCCTTGTCTCGCACTACATAAGTTACTAGTCCAATAATAGCCTGTTGCTCGTCTAAATAAGCAAATCCATCGAGTGTCTGACAATCATATACACCACTGGATATCACCATTTCTGTACTCCCCCAATGGTCATGAAAAAACTGTACTACTTGTTGGCTTGCTAATTGCGCAATCGCTTGAATCATCTAGCTCTCTCCTCTTACTATCAACCTTGAAATAACTGACCAATCATTTTTTGAACACTTAAACAAATCACCCATGAAACAATGCCTAATCCAATCGCTAGTGCAATGTTCACTGATGATCTCATCGCCACATAAATCACATAGAGCATGATAATGGTAGCAGGTAGCCCAATCATCACACCTAGTACAAATTTTTGTATATGCTCATTTGGTTCATGTTGTACTGTTAACCAAATAATACTCAAAATACTGACAAGTGGCAATGCAGCAATGAGTCCTCCGTACATCGGAAATTTCCGCGCTACCTCTGATACAATGCCGATAATGGCGGCAGATATTACAATTTTGATGACTGTGTACATGCTATGGAAACCTCACTTAATAATTGAAACGCTGATTTGATTTGTTGTTGCTCTTGCTCAGATAATTGCGCTAATGCATCCTGTAATTTTTGTTCATCTAACTGGGTATGTTTTTTGACTATAACAAAGCCTTCCTCAGTCAGATGAAGATAAACCTTTCGCTGATCCTGCTCGGCACGTTCCTTATGAACCCATCCTCGCTGTTCTAATTTTTTTATATGCTCCGATGCCGTATTATGTGAAATATGCAGCAACTCCGCTATATTTCTGACCGTCACCTGCCGCTCTTTCTGAATCATTTGCAAAATACGAACACTTTGATGGGAAATCGTTTCCTCATGTGTCGTATGAAGATGATAGAAAATCGTTGTAAAGCAATCATTAATTGTTTGAATCATCTACTGACCTCCTTATGCGATTGGTGAAACGATAAACAGTGAGTAATTTTATTGATTGAAGGATTATTTTATATCGTACAAACAGATTATATCGCAAATAACGATATATTTACAAGCAAAAAAACAGCATGCTAGAAATCATTCCTAACATGCTGTCCATTCATGATTATTTTTTTGCGATATCAACAATGCGTCCTTCAGTTGTTGTTTTCACTTCTTTTAGTGAAAGCAATTGCTCTTGAAGGTTTTCCCAATCTGATAAACCTAAATCTGTGACACGACCTGCTTCATATGCTTTTCCAAACATAGTGAAACCATCTCCACCTTTAGCTGTGTAAGCGTTTGTTGCTACTGTATATGTTTTACCATCTTCTAATGCTACATATTTACCAGTTGCTTTATCGAAATATTCGATTGACACAACGCGTGAGCCCACTTCTTTAGATGAATCATATTGTACTTTTGCTCCAGCAACGTGTAAGAAACCACCATTTTCTTTTGGTGAGCTTTTCACAGATACTTCAAATGCTGCCTTTAACTCAGCGCCTGTCACATCCATAAGAGCTAATGTGTTACCAAACGGCAATACAGTAATCACTTGGCCAACTGTAATATTACCTGCTGGAATTGCTGCACGAATACCACCACCGTTTTGCAATGCCATGACAACTGTTTTGTCTGTATATTTTTGTGCTTTCGCTAACATACCATCTGTAATGATATTACCAAGTGCTGTTTCATTGCTACGTACACTTGTTAAATCTGTTTCAGTTGCACGTGGATTTACTAAGTCTTGTGCTAGTTTCACACCAATTTCTTTATTGTTTACTGCATCTACTTTCGCTTTATATGGCGCAAGTATTTTCACTGCTGCTGAATCTGGTGTCACCTTAGCAAGGTCGATTAATGCTCCATCATACTCTGTAACAACACCATTTTTGTCAAAGGCTACATCCACTGTACCTAAATATTTTGCATATTCATTTGCTTGTACAATTATTGTTGCATCCTTCGCTTCACCAACTGTATTTGTATCAACCACAACTGGCTTATCTAATTTCGTATGATCGTGTGCACCAACAATCACGTCAATACCTGGTACGTTTTTCGCTAATAAAATATCATTGTCCACATTCGGGTTATCATTATAACCGATATGTGTTAAAGCGATAATTTTATTAACACCCATCCCTTCAAATGCCGTTACTGCTTTTTTCGCTGAATCAATGTAGTTAGAGAACGTTACTTTTCCTGGTGAAGAAATATCTGTTGTTTCTGCTGTCGTTAAACCAAAAATCCCTACTTTTTCACCATTGATTTCTTTCACAATACCATGATAAATTTTACCGTTTTCAGGCTCACTTGATACTAAATCTGTGAATAAGCCTTTGAATTTATCATCTGCTGAAAAATCAGCATTGGCATCTACAAATGGGAAATTGGCTGCTTTAATAAAGTCAACTAATACTTGTAACCCTTCAGATGTTGAACCTGAATCGAATTCATGATTTCCAAATACCATTGCATCAAAACCGATTTCATTTAATACAGCTATATCTGCTTTACCTTGGAATTCATTATAGTATAGCGTTCCTGTTAATGCGTCACCTGCATGCAATGTTAACACATTGTCCTTTGTTGCACGTTGCTCTTTCACAACTGTGGCTACTTGAGCAATACCTTCTGCACGAGAGTGTGTATCATTCACATGTAAAATAGATAAATTGAATACATCGTCTGCTGGTACTTCTGGTGTTTCTGGGTTGAATTGTGCTAGTGCTTCTGTAATTAATGTTGCTAATTGACCACGTGTTACATAGTCAGCTGCTGCATAGCTTTTTGCACTTTCTAATTCTGGTAATGTTGGCACTGCCGCAATCATTTTTGCTAACTGACCATGTGTAATCGTTTGGTCTGGACGGAATGTGTTGTCTTCATAACCTGTAATTACATTTAAGCCTACAAGTGCCGCAATTGGTCCGTAGTATTGGTTTGATGTAGCAATGTCTGTAAATTTAGGATTTACAACATTTTTCGTATCTAGCTTTAATGCACCTGCAATCATTTTTGCCGCTTGTCCACGTGTTACATTTGCATCTGGCTTGAATGTGCCATCTGGGTATCCGCTTACAATACCTGCTGCATAAAGCGTAGCAATGCCTTCAAAATGAGCATGGCTCTCACTTACGTCTGAAAAAGGGCTTGCTGCGGATGCTGGTGCTGCTGCCACCGCTGTGATTGCTAATGCTGCTGCAGTTGCTGTGTAAAATCTGTTTCGTTTGTTTGCCATTATAAATGATACCCCCACTAATCATGAAAAATTATGAATCTTACATACAAATTCTACATGAACATTGGATAAAATGCTAGAACATTCACAATTTGTTGTTACATTCTCTTTTTAGACAAGTCTAGGTAGATTATGCGGCAATTGATGATTATTCCTCTATAGACACAGTAAATATAGGTTTTACAAGAAGCTACAAAATAATTCATACAGCGAAAATAGCTCCCCTGCTTTTACAAAATTTTAATACTTTAGCAATATAATTTACCTTTTTCAGGAGAATAAATAACGCATATTCCCAAACTCGCTGGCTCTATATGGTTATATCCATTTCTCCATTTTGTATCTCGTTTTCTTATTGAATACGTGAGCTTTAGCCCTTCACCCCAAACAGCCTAAGACAAATAACATATCTAGAATAAAATACAGTGTAACAAATACTTTAAAAGCGAGGAGTAATCAAATGTACATGGGTAATCAACAACCTTATCCAAATTATCAGCAAGCAAATCCTAATGCCTATTATCAAGATCGTCATCTTCAATCTCAAACACTTTCAGCTATCAGCCCTGCGGTTAGTCATGGATTAAGAGAGGCTCATTACCTTGGCTATCAACATGCTTTAACAGAAGCGGTTGCTATCGGTTATTTAATGGGCAAAGGCTATAATTATGACACGGCATGGCAAACTGTAGAATCATGGTGGAGACCACAAGGAACACCGTTACCTAATATGTATTAATTTAAAAAATCGTGGACTTCAATGAGCGTGTGGAACTATTTGAAAAAATAAATACCTGCTTTAATGTTATAAATTGCGTACTGTGAATATCATATGATGCGTAATGAAGGAGCTATAAATCTCTGTAAAGGACTGTTTCACCTTCATCCAAGATGAGCAAATTTAAAATGCCAAAACGTTGATTTAACCATGTTTTGGCATTTTAAATTCAAATGATTTTATAACAAAAGAGGCTCTTTTTAGGGTTTTATCATGGTATAATTTATGCAAAATATATAATGAGGTAAATTTATGGACATATTTTCAAGTATATCAATAAGGGGCGGCTTGTTACATATTATTCCACCCATGTTATTACTCCCTATTATCATGGTGACTTGCGTAGTGATTTACAAAATATTATTAGGGAAAATCTTGCCTACCAAAATCTATAATTTCTTTATTGGACCTGTTGCCTTACTCGGATTTTTTGTATGGGCAATTCCAATGAATATGGGATTTTACGAATTTTTTAGAGCAATCATGTAATTGCTCTTTTTTGTTCATCTCGCTTCTACCATTGTTAGTATTTTTTTCGAATCACTATAACATCATTTCTTAACTTCAAAGCATAATAAAGTTATTGAATGAATGCACCTGTTAGTTTAAGCACAAGATTTCATAATCCACCAACACCTACTGATTGATTAATTCTGTACCATATGAGTTATCAATTGCGCAAAGCCATTCGCCTTGTGAATTTCTTTTAAACACATATGTTGCTCTTCTATCCATTGAATACGCTGAATCATCTTTATCCGCATCAAGTAACGTTTGGGCTATAACTAACGCCGTATCACCTGCTTCTAAAATAATCATTTCCCCTTGTGTTGGTACAATGCTGTTGTTAAAGTATGCTGCAATGGCAATAAATGCGTTTTTGATTTCCTCTTTACCTCGTACAATCATTCCAGGTTTTACAACTAAAATGGCATCATCTGTATAGTAATTCATTAATGTATCAAAATCTTCTTGCTTTATTGCCATATCACACTTTTTAATTACCTCTTTTAATGGATGCTCCATAAAATACTCCCCCTCTAAATTGTATTTTAGATAAATTTTACATCATTACAATTTGTCAAACTACCTTTTATGAACGCTTTCTTGTCAATTAACTATACTAACGACAGGACAATATATCCACTTTTTATACATAATTGATTTGTTAGATGGATATTTAAAAGTACAAAGTGTTGTTCGTTAATAAGATATTATGTTTGGTAGGAATTTGTACCTTTTCATAGAATAATTATATAAAGATGATAATAAATCTGCACATATAAGGAGATAAGGCTATGACAAACAACAAATTACTACGAATGGATAATGTCGGAATCGTTGTAGAATCCCTTGATGACGCCATTTCTTTTTTCGAGGAGATTGGCTTGACTCTTGAAGGACGAGCTACTGTCGAAGGTGAATGGGCTGGTCGTGTCACTGGATTGGACTCTCAATGTGTGGAGATTGCCATGATGGTTACCCCAGATGGCCACAGCCGACTTGAACTTTCGCGATTTCTCACCCCACCTACTATAGCAGATCACCGAACCGCTCCTGTCAACGCCCTTGGTTATCTACGTGTCATGTTTGCCGTTGAAGACATTGATGAAATGGTAACCAGACTCACTAAACATGGTGCCCAGCTCGTTGGTGAAGTGGTCCAGTACGAGAATTCATATAAGCTCTGCTACATTCGTGGAATCGAAGGGCTTCTAATCGGTTTGGCGGAGCAGCTTAATAACAAATAAGTAATTGATCTTTTAATGAAAAAAAGCATCCTAACAGCTAAGACCGTGATTTGTGTTGCTAACGTTAGGATGTTTTTTAAAAGGTTATAAGTGATAGTCGAATTCACTACCTATTATGATTTTGACAAATGATTTGTACTTCAAGTGTACCTGCCAATTAATCTTTGTCTGTACTCTCCTCCATAATAAAAAGGACATGCACGCACACATCCACCTAAATTTTATTATTTTGTCATAAAAAATACGCTACCCAATATGAGTAACGTACCTGCTGAACAGTAGAAGAAATATAGTAAAAGAATATTTAATTTTGAGAATTAAACCAATCTTTTCTAAGTAATCCCATACAATGAATATCGTAAAACTTCCCAAATCTAAATAATTCCTCTTTTAAAGTCCCTTCTAAAGAAAACCCACATTTTTCATAAGAAGCAACTGCTCTTTGATTGAAACTAAATACTTGAAGCTTCACTTTATTTAAATTCATATAATTGAAAATAAAGTCGATCAATATTTTCATCGCATCTGTGCCATAGCCTTTTCCTTGATATGCGGCTCCAATGGAAATACCGACATGACATGTACTGTTTTTCCAATTCACTGAATACACAGCAATCGTTCCAATAAAGATCTGCTCATCTTTCAGCTCAATCCCGAATATATATTCATCTTTTTCAGGATTTACTTCACTTAGAAACTTCTCATGGTCACTGTTCGTTGGTGGAAATGGAATCCCATCATTCATTAATAATCGACTTTCCACAACATCTTCAATTGTATAAAAATTTTCATAATCATCTTTTGTGATTTTACGTAAAACGACTTTATCACCTGTTAGAAATTTTTCAATATAATGCTTTATCATTTTTTATCCCCCAATTAATATGCAGGGAACAGCAGTAAGGGTTATTCTACTGAACCCTTGCGAATTTTTTGTTTCTTTAATCCTTGTAAAACTTCTAATACAATACATGCCATCAAGAGTTCATCTCCCTTTACTTATGATAGTTAAATTATATATAAATTTAGCATTTTTTTCAATCGAATTATTTAACAAGTCAACCTATCACTAAGTCTTCGATAATCTACTACCTCTTTTTTCTCAATAGGTTAACCAAATCCTTAATTAGACAATAAAAATAACGCTAGCCACTGACTGCGTTTAGCTACCCTCTGTTGCTAGTAAAATATAATCCACCACTATTATTCAAAGGCTTTGTTAGTATACGTCATTGGCTATTGATACGATTCTTGTTTTGCCATACCTGTACTGCTGAATATGAAATACCCATATTACTTGTTATTACTCATTATGCTAGTGGCTTTGCCCATAATAAAAAACACCCCGAAGGATGTTAATTACTTTGATTGCGTTTAAGCTGATTTTCAATACCAGCCCGATCAATTTGAATCCAATATTCTGCTATTTTTCCATCTTTAATTCTATATACAGCGCTCGCTATTTCAATAATTGGAAGATTTGTTGGCTGATATTCATCGACCTCTCCTATATGCGTACCAACCTGTTTCCAACGTACATATACTTTATGATCTTGTACCATAAACTCTTGGATTTCTAATGAAAAATCGCCATATGCTTCTACCATTTCTTTTACATGGTCTGCATACTCTTTGGGCGTTCTTATAACCGTTAATTCCTCTTCAGAAATAACTTGGTGTGCCAATACTTGATCTGCCATTAATTCAGCCGCATAATCTGGATGATTGCCCGAACGTACTTCTTCAAAAAACTTCTTAACAATTTGCTCTGGTGTCATTTAAGTCCTCCACTATAATTTACTGTATACGCTAGCGAGGATAGCAATATCTCCTCCATTCTTAATAATAAGGCAAGAGATAATGAATTGGAATCTTATTCTACAAGTACCTCTTTCAAAACTGCAGCAAATTGGGTGCTGTCATCACAAGGTTTTTAGGTGTTTGATTCCATTTTCAAAGCTCTCACACAATCGAGCTATTCCTTTACAAAATACTTTGAATCAATTTGTTCAACAAGTGAAGGATCTATTATCATTTTTATTTTATATTCATTGATTGGTTCTTGAATATTTTTAATAAAAGTGATCCAATCTTGCTCTATCTCGCCCATATTCTTCCCATATACTTCTTCTATTTTATTCGCTACATTCTTTTGATTGTAAATTTTTTCAAACTTCTCTAATCCATATGTATCAATTAAATAAGTAGTAAAGGAAGCCGCATGATTATAACTCATACTCTGTAGAGTAGACCCTGTTGGACTTTTAAGGTCTGGTCGGAAATAGAGATTATCTTCGATCGGATCTATTAATTTGCTAATAGGCATTAATTTATGTGAATCAATAAAAAACTTCACCAGCTGATGGGAATAGGAGTCTCCTTTTCCAAACTTATCTTCCATGTAAGAGGCAAAACCTTCTGGTGTAAAATAGCCATAACCATCTCTTTTTTCAAAATTGTTTCCATAACCATAACCAAGTAAAGAATGTGTCAGTTCGTGAACAAGTGGATATTGTCCTTTTGTAATACCATATAGTTGAACTTCCGATCTCAGCCCCCATGACATGCCATATCCTTCATTGAGATATACATTTATTCGCTCAGCTGGAACATAATCCGTTTGAATTGAATTGCGAATAGCATCATAGGCAGCAACAAGTTCGTCTTTTATTAATTCTACTTTTTGTTGTCGAGCTCCCATGTTATTAATAATCACGAAGGTTGTTTTGCCATCCGATGTAACCACAATATTTTCATCACTTTTTTCTTGTTCTTTAGGAATAACGGTATCTTGCGTACAGGCAGTTAATAAGAATACTAATATAAGTAAGCAGCTTCTAAATTTAAACATTTTTACCCCCCCAGAAAAAATAGTATTTTTCCAATTATACGGACTTATTATGTAAAAGTTTCATTTTTTGTAATATTTCTAAATAGTGAAATGTAACAATATAGCCAAGAGTACTAATTGTTTCATGATTCAACCTTTTTATAGCAATGACTTTATCAATTATTTCATGAATATGAGGAGCACAAAGTCAATAATTTTATGTAGTATCCACCATTTTACTGGGGCATATAGGACTGTATAGTGCGACTATTAATCGAAACTACACATAAAATACACCCTTTTACCAAATCGCTATAAACGTTGATACACCAACGTTTCCAAACAAAAAACACCCGTATCGCCAACGAGTGTTTCATACTGTTTAGGATAGCCATTTTGGTGGCGTGTTTTTTTCCCAATAAATATCGCCTAAATGATTGTGTGCAGTGAAGTCATCTTCTGCACTATGATAATGGAAATTGTAAAAATAGCCATCTAATGGGCGTTTTTCAGTGCGTACATGAAAACGAATCACGTCATTTCCTGTTTCCGTATTGCTGATATTGAAGATTTTTTCGCCGTAATTGCCACTTGGTCTTTCTGTAATAGTTAAGTTAGCAGCAGTTCCTTCGTCTAAACGTGCTACCGTCATGGCAATGGCTTCCTCCATTTTTGGAAAAATGATTTGGTCAAATTCTTCGCCAATTTTTGGACCAATTTTTGTGCCAAATTTCAAATAGGATTGTTCTTTTGCTGCGTCAATTAATAAAGAGGTATGGTCAATGGTGTCTGCTGGTGGTGCTTCCACTTGTGCCACAACTGTCGTATTGTCCTCTGGTGTTGGATTAATCGCCGTTCTATTAGCCGAATGACCGTCAAATACTTCCCAAATTTCATGGGTAGGTGTGATTAAACCAAATGTTAAAAGCGCTACCGTAATGACAATGCTTTTTTGAATCCATTTTTTCATCGTTAATCATCTCTCTTTTATGTACAAATTCGTAACTCTCTTATCAATATATACGTACAACCGAATAAAAGGTTTCATCTTTCTATCATTCATTGTACAATATGAATGTATAAATGTGTCGTTTTAAAAGGAGGTACAAAGCATGGGTATCGCAATGGGTATTGGTCTTTTACTAATGTTAGGTTATTTAACATCTTTATGCTTCACGGACTAATTTTTATATTATGCAATAAGCACCCTATTATGCCCCCGAAAACCTATTATAACAAGGTTTTCGGGGTTTTGTCATTTTTTTCAACTTTGCATAATCGTGCAGGATAATGCACAAAGTTGGGGCAAAATTCGGGGCAAAATTGGGGCAAGTTTTGTTATAAGATGCTTACCATTTTGTCCTTGCATAAAACAATAGCACATTGATAAAAAATTTTTTCTTGGCGGCGCTATAAAATAGAACGAAGGCATTCAACTTTTTTAAATACTCGTTTTCCATTTCTAGTTGTTTAATACGTGCCTCAAGTGCTTCGGTAGAGCCTTTAACTGGTGCTTGTTTTAATTGTTTTCATGGATGTACGCCCCTTTTTCTTTGATTGAAAGACATCTAATCCTTGAATTTCATATTGCTTTCTCCAAGCACTAATTGTTGAAGGGGCAGGTATCTTAAAAATCGCTGCCGTCTCGTTTAAGGACGTACCATTTTCAATCATAAAATTTAGTACATCCATTTTAAACGTTAGTGTGTAATTTGTATATGGCTGAATAACAGCTTCAACACCATTGTATTCATATTATTTCACCCATTTAAGAATTGCTTTATTATCAGTTCCCAAAGATTTAGCGATATCATTGGAACTTTCTTTTCCGCTTAAGTAACGTACAACAGCTTGTATTTTATCTTCGGCAGTATACTTGACCATAGAAAAACTGCACCCCAATTGTTAAATGGTGTCTAACAATTGGGGTGCAGTTCAAATGAGAAATTAGGTTTTTTCATTAATAGAAAAGGACTTATAAGTATTTTTCACTAATCACTTTCATATGGTGTAACTCGTGCCCAGCAATGCCATATGCAATGGTACCTAACGAAACTGGGCTGTTCATTACAGTTCCATTACGAACCCACGCTACATCATCTATGGTTGAAATAAGGCTTAACGTGTTGGAGCGTACCGCGTCTAAACCAGTTAGTAACTGCTCCCAGGATAATTTGTTGAAGTTTGCCTCAGCAACGTATTGATCCTGATCCATTGCTGGGAGTTGTGCACTTTCATTTCGCGCAATGGCAAGCATTCGATACGACATCACACGTTCCGAGTCGGTCATATGCCCAATTACTTCTTTTAAAGTCCATTTCCCTGGTGCGTACGCCTTCCTTGCTAACTCCTCTGACACGCTGCTTAAGAGGGTAAGAGTCTTAGTTCGTTGCTTACTAAGTATTTCTTCAATATCTCCATCTGGCACAAGACTAACATACCTCTCATGCTCTGGGTTTTCAATAAATAATGGTCTTGGACGCACAAGAATCCTCCTCATCAGAATAGTTAATTATGGTTCTAGGCTAATATTCGACTGTCAAGAAGATATTTCCTTTATTTTCAATTTCATTACTGCAAGATAATTGTAAATTAAATAACTCTATTATCTCTGTACATGTCTACTGATTCTTCCTTTTTGCCATAATACACCTCTCAACTAAATAATTTAGATACAAAAAAACACACGTTTGGAGGTATTTCAAATATACTCCAACATGCATTTTTAAACAACCTTTTTATGAATTGGCTGTTTTCGTATAGATTGTGGCTTTCTTGACCTTACTAATAAAAGGTTGAATACTTGTTAAATCATCTAATTTTGTGTACTGGTGATATTTTATATAAATCGCCCTATAGATCATTAAGTAATCAATTACGCCCCAGCGTAATTGCGTCTGGATTTTTCCGAGTTCACTCGGAAAGTTCCTCTTCAAATCCATGACACACGGTTTTTCTGTGCGAAAGCGTAGCGGCAGCAACAGATACAGGCTTTTGGACACCCACTGAATGGAAGTAAAAATAGGCATTCATCCCCTGTAGAGGAAGGGGTCTTCTGTATCTGACGCTTCACTTTCGATACAAAAACTATTTGCTGAATCAAGATAAAGAAAAACGATATAAAATGCCCTCATCTTTTTCGCTTAATTTTCTACGAATTATGGTTTGCTAAAATAGTTTCAAAATGTCTTTTATCTAATGAATCTAAATTTTTTAGCCATTCACTCCTTTTTATTTAAATGTCTAGTTCGTCCCAATATTGGACAATATAACATTATCTACCCGAAAGGAGTTATCTAATGACAAAGCAAAACGATTCGACACATCAGCAGGATACAACTTTAACCAATCGGCAAGGGCATCCCATTACGAACAATCAAAATTTACGAACGGTTGGGAACCGTGGCCCTGCAACACTTGAAAATTACGATTTTTTAGAAAAAATTAGTCATTTTGACCGCGAAAGAATTCCTGAACGTGTAGTACATGCGCGTGGTGCTGGTGCGCATGGTTATTTTGAAACATACGGTGTTGTTGGTGATGAGCCCATCTCTAACTATACACGTGCAAAGGTCTTTCAAGATAAGGGCAAGCAAACACCTGTATTTGTACGTTTCTCTACTGTAATTCATGGAGGTCATTCCCCTGAAACATTACGAGACCCACGAGGCTTTGCCGTAAAGTTTTATACGGAGGATGGCAACTGGGATTTAGTCGGTAATAATTTAAAAATCTTCTTTATTCGTGATGCCATGAAGTTTCCCGATATGATTCATGCCTTTAAGCCTGATCCGATTACCAACCTTCAAAGAGTGGAACGCTTTTTTGATTTTTGTGCGAGCTCTCCAGAAACCTTCCATATGGTGACGCTTGTCTACTCACCTTGGGGTATTCCAGCAAACTATCGCATGATGCAGGGCTCTGGTGTTAACACTTATAAATGGGTGAATAATGAGGGAAAGGCTGTTCTAGTGAAATATCATTGGGAGCCGCTTCAAGGCATTAAAAATTTAACACAACAAGAAGCGGAAGAAATTCAAAAGGAAAATTTCAATCACGCTACACAGGATTTATATGATGCGATTGCACGTGGAGAATATCCTGAATGGGAGCTCAATATTCAATTTATGGAGGATGGTCCACACCCTGAGCTTGATTTTGATCCATTGGACGATACAAAGCTTTGGCCAAATGATCAGTTCCCATGGTATCCCATTGGCAAAATGGTGTTAAATAAAAATCCTGAAGATTATTTTGCTGAGGTGGAGCAGGCAGCTTTCGGCACTGGCGTACTCGTCGATGGCTTAGATTTTTCAGATGATAAAATGTTACAAGGTCGCACATTCTCCTATTCTGATACACAACGTCATCGTGTAGGGGCTAACTATTTACAGCTACCGATTAATGCACCGAAAAAGCATGTTGCAACAAATCAAAGCGGTGGGCAAATGATGTATAAACGCGATTTAGCGCATGGGCAAAATCCACATATTAATTACGAGCCTTCCATGTTAAATGGCTTAAAGGAAGCAACACAAAGTGGCAAAGAGTATACACCATATATTGAAGGAAATCTTGTTCGTGAATCCATCGATCGTCAAAACAATACGAAGCAAGCTGGTGAAACCTATCGTAATTTTGAGCAATGGGAACGTGATGAGCTACTTACCAATTTAATACGTGATTTATCGGTCTGTCATGTCGATATTCAAAAAGCCATGCTTGCTTTGGCAGAGGAAGCCGATGAGGAATACGGTCGCTTATTGAAGGCAGGCTTGCAGAAAGCACAAAATGATGCTAGTGCTTCAAAACCACTTGGCAATATAGAGGGTAACGAAGCGCCGAAAGATGCCATTAATAAAGGTCATGATGCCGAGCCTTATTAACACTTTAAAAGCTTTATCCCATCAAGAGAGGATTAATATTATCTCCCCTTTAAGTAGACCATGTTGAAAACTACAGTACGCTGTAGTTAATATCCTACTTAAAGGGGATTTTTTGAATAATGTATGAAATTGGGCTAATTTATTAATAAAAAACAGATAGAAATGATGTACATTGATAATCATCTACATCTTTACATTCCACTTAGTTAATAAAAAACGGAACTGGGCTGGCAGGACAATCCGCAACGCATGAATTCACATTCCACTTAGTTAATAAAAAACGAAGTGGTATACATGAAGCAAGCAAAATTAGTCGAAGATTCACATTCCACTTAGTTAATAAAAAACTGATGACGCAGCTTGATATGCTATTAGAGCATTTTGATTCACATTCCACTTAGTTAATAAAAAACTTAAACAGCCTGTAATACCTCTGTCACACCTTTAATCATTCACATTCCACTTAGTTAATAAAAAACGTTGTAATTACTGTCATGGGATGCTATATCAAAATTATTCACATTCCACTTAGTTAATAAAAAACTAATCCTTCTACCTGCTTGGATATTCGAGCAGGCGAATTCACATTCCACTTAGTTAATAAAAAACGAAAGTGTCTAGTAACACTACGTTGTCTAGCTCTTTAAATTCACATTCCACTTAGTTAATAAAAAACAATAAGCCATCTGCAAAGGAATTGATTGTCATGATTGATTCACATTCCACTTAGTTAATAAAAAACTTAAACAGCCTGTAAAACCTCTGTCACACCTTTTAATTCACATTCCACTTAGTTAATAAAAAACCAATAGTAGATTAATTATGTAATCTAATGTGTACACATTCACATTCCACTTAGTTAATAAAAAACTACCAAACTTGCAGTATCTCCTTCTGAAGTAGACTATTCACATTCCACTTAGTTAATAAAAAACGATGATGTTAAACGCAAGCAATATTTCGATTATACTATTCACATTCCACTTAGTTAATAAAAAACTTAAATCAACCGAGACACGACGCATGAGTTGCATATTCACATTCCACTTAGTTAATAAAAAACTATATTGATTGAAATGTGTATTTGTGATTAAAGTAAAATTCACATTCCACTTAGTTAATAAAAAACTAACACGCAGTAGAACCATTGTGTGTAGTAACGAAATTCACATTCCACTTAGTTAATAAAAAACGGTGTGGTTGCTACTATATGAAAAGGATCTTTCCAAATTCACATTCCACTTAGTTAATAAAAAACTAACGACTTGACTATCCATATCGTTTATTGTTTCAAATTCACATTCCACTTAGTTAATAAAAAACATAAAATCAGCCGCCTTGCGATTTAAGTCTTTTTTATTCACATTCCACTTAGTTAATAAAAAACTGCTTTACATCGCTTATATGCTGCACTTCCGGAAACATTCACATTCCACTTAGTTAATAAAAAACTGAAAGAAATTCGGGGTGATACGACGCAATTACAACTATTCACATTCCACTTAGTTAATAAAAAACCAAAAGATTCAAGAATTAGAAGATGCCTTATTATTAGATTCACATTCCACTTAGTTAATAAAAAACAAACACTAACTGTTGAAGTTAACCCTGATAATTATAATTCACATTCCACTTAGTTAATAAAAAACAGTAATATCGTATCAGGTCTAGGTACTATAACTAACAAATTCACATTCCACTTAGTTAATAAAAAACGTGATTACTATGTATCTTGATGTAGTTATGCGCTTAAATTCACATTCCACTTAGTTAATAAAAAACCCACCTCAATAATAACCAAAAAAGCTAGTGATATCAATGGTTTGCTACACTAACTTTCATTGGCAGATTTAGATTTTTGCAGTCAATCGGTAGTGTTGAATTTATCCTGGATGCCAAAAATGGGTTGAAGCCCTGTGACATCTAGGCTGAACTCACTTCATCATGAAAATCGATTCACTGCAATTTCAGCCTACTAACCTTTTTTGGTTTAGACAATGCATTATAAAAATCCTTAATTAGTTTATAAAAACATACTTTCAAAATCCTTTTCTGGAGCTACAGCTTTTTCTTCACTCTTTTCTCAAGGCACTTTGCTAAGTTGGTTATTTGTTCATATAATGCAAAAGTAGTTGCTCCACTTGACTTTTTAAAGCCTGTTTAGCATATCGAAGTATCGTATCATTGCCTTGTGTTGCTATTTTTACATCACTAAAATATTCATTTACTTTCATCCAACAAACAATGTGAATCCCTTTTTTGGCTAATCTTCGTTTATAATTATAATAATCATGCCTCAAATTTTTTAATGCTTGTTCAACGATACCCAGATAAAATTTTTTCATTTTTAATGTTTCCAGTGTTGATAAGTCATTTTGCAAGGAACGAATGGCGAGATCTAGTATAAGAAATCCATGAACTTCTTGACGAACCTCACAATTAATCATGGTAGTCATCCACTAACTGTACAACATCAATAGAAGAGAAGGAAATTCGCTTTACTGTCAATGATGTTTCGAGTAGTAGCTCATGTGTGGTTCTATCAATTGCTGTAATCATACCTACCGCTTCTTGCCATGATTGATTTTCCCACCATCTAAACTGTAAGATACTCCCTGTACCTACCGTTTGTTGAATCATTTGCTGTAATTCTTCTAGCTCCCACTCCATTTTTTCACTAGGGAATACACAGCACTCCTCTTGCTCCCAGTCATGTAACATTCTCACATGCTCAGGTAACATCATAGGCATCCATTTGATAGTACCTCTATCTTTCATCATCACTAACCCCTCCCCTTAACCAATATGTCCTCCAACCAGTTGATTACGCTTTAGCGCTGTGCCATTTTTCGTGAAGGATACTGCTCGCAATATCGATGTTTCACCAAAGCGTTCACGAATGGCATCCATTGTGTGACCAAGTATTTGACGTTGCTCTTTCCTTGTGTCAAATAAATCAAGCTGTATACTGGATGCCCATTCTAAATTCGAAATACGTACAGAAAGTTGCCTTGCTGGTTTATTAGCGAAATGAATAGTAAGTAATTCTTTACATACAGCATATAGTTGCAACGTCTCATTAGTAGGTTCTGAAATGGTTTTGGAACGATAAAAGCTTTTGGTCATAGCGGTATGGCTATAAGAGAGACCTAGAGATATGGTTCGCCCTACATAACCAGCAAGTCGAGCTCTTTTGGCAACATCTTCACACATCTCTAATAACACAACTAAAATTTCCTGACTTGTATGATAATCACGCATAAGCATTTGCCCCTTACCTAAACTCATTCGCTCTTTTACTAAAGGCTCCTCAAACGTTGATAAATCAATTCCCCATGCATGGTAGTAAAGTTGATTACCTATAATGCCAAAATATTTTTCAAGCATAGTAAGATTTGCATGGGCTAAATCATAGACACTAAATATCCCTAATTCATGTAGCTTGGATTCCATATGGCTCCCTATCCCCCACATTCGGGACAATGGTTTAACTGGCCAAAGCTTTTTGGGAACATCATCGTACGTCCATTGCGCAAACCCCGTGTCTTTCGCATCCAAATCAAGTGCTAACTTTGCCATCAGCATATTTGGTCCTATGCCAATGGATGAAGGAATACAAAATTGATTGTAAATAGCCTGTTGAATTGCTTTTGCTGTTTCTTCAGGCGTGCCCCACAATCGTTTTGTCCCAGTTAAATCAATAAAGCTTTCATCCACACTATATATATGAACCGCCTCTCTTGGCACAAACTGGGCGATAAGCCGTGTAATCGCCATTGACACATCTAAAAAAAAGCTCATTTTAGGCTCAAACAGCTTGATATCTGAATGCTTTGGTATTTCATAATAACGGCTACCCGTTTGAATATGGAATCTTTCTTTCATCATTGGTGAAGCCGCAAGCACCACACTACCAGGCTGTGTAAAATTGGCTACCACTGCAATTGGCGTCCGTAGAATATCAAGTCCATGCAACATCGCCATACAGCTTGCGTAAAAGCATTTCATATCAATACATACAATTGGGCGATCCGGCATTTTTTCATAATCCATACAAATATACGCTCCTCTCACAGAACATTTGTTTGTATTTATAGTATGTCTCCTATAGCTATTTTACAAGTGGTAATTTATTCAATTTTAAATATATAGTAGTTAAGATAATACAAAAATTAAAATTATTCTGAAATTTATTCCTATAATAAAAGATACTCTACTTGTTCTTCTAAAAATTCTTTACAAAAATAAGCTATTTTCCATTCATTGTTTCAAGTATTCTCTACTTAGCATTCAAACGTCTTAGTTACTCAACTTCTTCTAACAAAATACATTTGATTTTAGTGAACTCCTATAATATAACTGCTCTGTAATCCTATTTTGACGTACATGTTACCAAAACAATTAGACAAGGGGTGACCTCGCACTCATGCGAAGCCACCCCTTTAGTATTTAATAGGTAACATTTTCGTAAATTGTAAAAGTCTCAACCCAATCATCTGGGGAATATAAAGTGCCGCGATAAAATTCCACTGTATGCCTTCTAACTTAAGCAACGCAAACCCAACCTTCTTTTGCGTCCTTGCAGCCCCAAAGCATGCGCCAGTGTGAATAAGCATCATCAAAAACAAAAAGTAGAATGCCAGATTACAGAAATATGCCACCTAAAATAGCATGAACTAATTATAACACATTGTGTTTAAAAAGTAAAATCGCTGTTATAGCAAAGCTTTATAGGCATTTTGAATTTTTCATCTTTTCAAAGCTATCGCACCATCTTATGTTAGTCAAAAAGTTCATTCTTTTCAATCACACCATAATGAAACTTCGCCGTCTGACGGGTAAAGCGTTGAAAGCCATACTGCTCAAAATAAGCCGATTGATAATGTGCCTTTAACACAACACGGTTTTTCGCTACACGTAGCGCCTCTTGCACCCATTCAGCCGTCAACACCAAATGATTACCAGCCTGACGTAGTGCTTCAAAATTCTTCGCTTCCTCAATAGTCTCCTCAAACATAGGGTCCATATAGACGACATCAAAGGCATTTGCAGGTTGCTGCTTTAAAAATTCAACCGCCTCTGCATGCACCACGTCAATTTGTCGCATACAAGCAGTCAAAGGTAATTTCGCCGTATCATACATCTGCATCCCATGTTTCACGATAAAAGCAATATTGTGATTCGCCTCAAGTCCAACAATTGTACCCTGCTCCCCCACTGCAAACGCCGCCAGCATACTATCTGCTCCCATACCAAGTGTGCAATCTAAAAAGGAATCCCCCATTGTAAGCTGACAAGCGTCCAGCATTGGCTCCGCTTCACCACGTGCCACCCGCTTCAAACGAAATGCCGCTGAATTGGGATGAAAAAAGAAAGGCGCATTCGCACCTTTCGCATAATACTCATAACGATTTTTGCCCGCTACAATTACGTTTGCCTGTAATTCATGCCCAATCGCCGCAACTGAACGTTTTTGACGTGCAACAAATTCAATGTTTAGCGTTTCACATACAAATTGTGCGAGCTTCTCTGACAATTCGTCTGGTCTTCCTGCTGTTGTGACAACCGTTACTCCGCACATACTTGCTTTAATACATCTACCAAATGGTCGCGCACTTGCTCCATTGGAAAGCCTTCAATATTTTCACGTGGAATGAAATAAGCAAGTTGCCCATCCTTTAAAATGGCCATTGAAGGAGAGCTTGGTGGTACTTCCTCAAAAAATGCCCGCATCGTCGCAGTTGCTTCTGGGTCCTGCCCTGCAAATACCGTCACTAACTGATCCGGCTTCACTTCTGCAATTGCTTCATTTGCTGCTGGACGTGCCAAGCCTGCCGCACACCCACAGACAGAGTTAATAACTACTAATGCTGTTCCCTTTTGCTCTGCCATAAATTCATTTACTGCATCAGCTGTTGTTAATTGTGTAAAGCCTGCATCCACCAATTCCTGACGCATTGGCTGTGTTACTTGTTTCATATATTCATCGTACGCATTCATGCTTTTACCCTCTTTCATGTATATTCACAAAGCCTATTATAGCAAGGTTTTTGAGCGCTGTAAAAGATTTGAGTTTCATAGGTTTTCGTAGAATTTCGGGAAAAATGTGAGTTTTTTGTGATGTTAAAGAGAGTTTTAATATAGACAAGGCTTTGATTTTATAGTTAGAAAAATAGTTGGTGCGAATGTAAAGTAAACATGATTTTCTAGGGGGATTCGCACCAACAAAGTTGAGGATATTCCATTGAAATGGAATATTGAATAGGATAATATTATCTATAGATTTATTATTTTAGTGAAAAACGACGATAATTATTATTTTTCACTCATTTTTCACCGTCTCTCTCTTTATTGAGAGAGTGGATTGAAATCGTCAATGAGGTAATCACTAGTATTAACTGGTTAAGTCTCTCTCTTTATTGAGAGAGTGGATTGAAATTGAGGATACATATGCCTGTGGAATTTGATAGTAGTCTCTCTCTTTATTGAGAGAGTGGATTGAAATTTTGATAACGATTGGAACTAAAATAGTTGCCACGTCTCTCTCTTTATTGAGAGAGTGGATTGAAATGAGCGTAGCCAAATAAGGATTTACGACTCCATAAGTCTCTCTCTTTATTGAGAGAGTGGATTGAAATGATAGTGGAGATACAAGATATTATTGTGGCTATTTGTCTCTCTCTTTATTGAGAGAGTGGATTGAAATCATCACGGGTATATCGACTAAAAACTGTTGCTAAATCGTCTCTCTCTTTATTGAGAGAGTGGATTGAAATTTATATCCTTCTGGGGCTTCTCCTACCCAGTTATCGTCTCTCTCTTTATTGAGAGAGTGGATTGAAATAAGATAACTATTATGTGAAATCAAATTTACAAGATGTCTCTCTCTTTATTGAGAGAGTGGATTGAAATTGCTTATTTTTATCGTGATGATTTATTAAGCAATAGTCTCTCTCTTTATTGAGAGAGTGGATTGAAATAAAAGTGGCTTAAACAGCTTACTGATTTAGGTTATGTCTCTCTCTTTATTGAGAGAGTGGATTGAAATTATCGTTGATGTGATTGCAGATGATAAAAGGCTTGTCTCTCTCTTTATTGAGAGAGTGGATTGAAATAGAATCGCCATTTCTGGAACTTTTTTGTACTGCTCGTCTCTCTCTTTATTGAGAGAGTGGATTGAAATACAGAAAAGAAAAAGCACTTTTTCTCAAAAATTGTCTCTCTCTTTATTGAGAGAGTGGATTGAAATATCACATAGGTGATGTTCATGGATGTTATACTGCGTCTCTCTCTTTATTGAGAGAGTGGATTGAAATGCTGTTGGCGGGATGTTTGGCGGATTACTAATAGCGTCTCTCTCTTTATTGAGAGAGTGGATTGAAATATGCATCATACGCTCATCACCATAATGCATATAGGTCTCTCTCTTTATTGAGAGAGTGGATTGAAATTTCTAATACCATAATATTTGTATCTCCATGTTGTCTCTCTCTTTATTGAGAGAGTGGATTGAAATACCGCTTTTATCGCAATATTAGCCCCCGCAACAAAAGCGTCTCTCTCTTTATTGAGAGGGTCGATTGAAATAGGAAAAGTGCATACTTCAGCAACTTTTGAAAAATATTTCTCTCCATTAAGAGATTGAACTGAAATACACCTCTCCCACACATTTTGTTCTTACAATCATTCACAAAACATATACCACAAATAAATAGCACATAGAAACAAACTATTTAAATTTTTCTAAAAAAAAATTTTATTCAAACTAATTATCTGCTATAATTTTCCTCAGTACAAAAGGAGGTACAGGTCCAATGGTAAAAAAATAACCTGAGAAAATCTTCTATTATTTTATTAAAATTAGAATAAACATGTAGATTTTCTCTTTCATCGAATGAATCGCTAAAATAGAGGAGATTGAACATGTTAAATAAATTAAGTGATACGATTTATTATTTATCCAACCAAGACGATAAAGACCGTCCTACATTAGGATTAGTGTGTGGTGACCGATATAGTCTCATTATCGATACTGGCAATTCAACACAACATGCGAAAGAATTTTTACTAGAAATCGAAAAACTCAATGTGCCACCTATTAAATATGTAGTCATTACCCATGCACATTGGGACCACTTTCTTGGTATGAATGAATTTGATGCAACTGTGATTGTTAATCGTCAAACAAATGAACGATTAAAGGAATGGCAAAGTTATCAATTTGATGATGATTCACTACAACAGTATGTAAATACGAATCAAATAAGTGCTAAATGTATGGAAATTATACAAACTGAGATACCCAACAGAGATGTTTTCAAATTGAATTCTCCAGATATTATCTTTGAGCATACATTAACCATTGATTTAGGGAATAAAGTTTGCCTAATTGAAAGTATTCAAAGCACACATACAGATGACTCTACCGTTATTTATATTCCTGATGAAAAGGTTTTGTTTTTAGGTGATGCTGCCTATGGGACAACGACAAATTCGCTATTCCATTTCAAGCAGTCTTTGTTAGCACCTATGATTACGGATATTCAAAAATATGATGCGGAATGGTTCCTGCTTGGTCATGAATCCATTTGTGATTTACATGAGATGACTCTTTATTGGGACGAGTTAGTAGCGGCAAGTCAAGCTGCCCAATCTACCTCCCTCGAAAATGCAGTAGATTGTTTTAAAGCAGAAAAGCAAAGAGATCCTAACGACAATGAATTGTTTTTCTTACAAGCATTTGTGAATGACCGTATCGTTCAATCATGATGATAATAGCCACTTCATTCAATATGGAGTGGTTATTTCTTTCACTTATCACTTAAAGGAGATGATACATACATGATAGAAGCTAAAACCATCTTATCAGACCAATTGCTGGCGAATGCCAATGATCCGAGTTGGTATCTTTCATTTGCTGAGGCTGTTGATGGACTTTCTGAAGCAGATGCCTTTTGGAAACCTGATGATACCAGCCATAGTATTGCTGAAATTGTCCAACATTTAATTTACTGGAATGAAACTTGGCAATTATGGTATAAGGCGAATCAAGTAAATGCTGATGCTCAAACCGATAATGCAGAGACATTTTTGGTACAGGACGGCATAACTTTCCTTGCATTAAAAGAAAAGTTGCTACAAATATTGCTTCATTGGCAAGCACTTATTGAAGAAAAACAACTTTTATCGATTGTCAATGGATATGCTGTGAAAGCTGAATGGTGGGGAATTATAGCCAATGCTACTACACATAATGCTTATCATATTGGACAAGTAGTCTATATTCGTAAAATGGCAAAATAATCATTGATAGCAACAACCTATTGAGGGGGAAATGAACATGAAAAAACGAGCAACAACACTTATTGTAAGCACATTACTAATTGGCGGTGCACTCATTGCTCCAATTTCAACAGATGCAGCAGCAAAATCTTATTCAAATTGTGCGGAATTAAATAAAGACTATAAAGGTGGCGTGGCAAAAGATGCTAACGTCAAAAATAAAGGTGGCAAAACGAAATTTGCTCCATTTGTATCAGCCGAGCTATATAAAGTAAACTCCTCTAAAGATCGTGATAATGATGGCATTGCTTGTGAAAGGTAATAAAAAATAGACAAAGCGCTTTGTCTATTTTTTATTATCCCTTTTCGTATACACCCACGCAAACAGTAAATTCGGCACCCAGCATAGCCATGCAATAGCGGCGTAATACGTTGGATATGCCTCCTCTCCAAACAGCACCATACACAATGGTAGCCATAAACGTAATGTTACAGCAGCAAATGTTAAGCTATAGCTTCTAATCGCCCATTGCCGATGAATAGACCTTTGCCTTTTTACCGCATAATAAACAGCCATCCCTGTTGTACCTAGCCAACAAATCGCAAGGAAGAAAAAGCCAAGTTGTGCTACTAGCCCACCTGTTGCATAAAAGGCTACATAGCCCCCTGCAATCCCCCCTAAAACAATGCTCCCTGCATAAAGATAGCCAATTGTTTGATGTAGCCATAGCTTTGTCGCTCTTATTTTTTTGACAAATAATAATGGTCCAATTACTAATGCAATTGTTCCACCAACAATATGCGTAGCTAACATTGGATGCCATATACTAGACAGCCATTCCTTATACACATTCACTTTCGTTTGATAAAAACCCGATTGCTCTACGCCAATAATGCCATATTGTACGATAGCATAGATCCCGATTAAAACAGCAAATAGACCAAGTATCCATAACCCCATATGTTTTTTCATCGCCAATACGCTCCCTTTTCAACGAATTGCTTTCATTAAAAACTGTGCATGTAAAAATGCGATTTCCTTTACCTCATCAAAATTTTTACTATGATGCAGATGGTGGACAATAAAGCCATGTAACGCCATAAAAACAGAGTATATATCTGATAACATGATGGATTCTCGACAAAGTGGATGGACAGCTTGTGCAAATTTCGCATAGCTTTTACTAGCCGCTTCCTGTGATAAACTATTCACCTCCTCATTCCTCATGACAAACATATATTCATATTGACTTTGGTTATTCAGACCGAACCTCATCAAACAAAGAAAAATATGAATCAATTTTGTGTCGGGCTCCCCCTCTTCCTTTAATGTATTGGCTAAAAGCGTATCTAATTCGGCAAAATATTCTTCCACAACGGCATAAAATAAGGATGCTTTATTTTTAAAATGATAATAAATAGCACCATGGCTACATGCCAACTCTGTCGCAATGACGCGCATAGATACTTCTTGAAAGCTTTTTTCAAGAAATTGCTTTCTTGCAACATCGATAATCATTTCTCTTGTTAATTCCTGCCCTGCTGGTTTACGTGGTGTCATAGCTTCTCCTTTTAATTGAACGGTGGTTAATTAAAATATACAGGGTTTACTAGTCCATGACAATAGCTTGTCAAAATAAAAAGTGCCACGTTGTGTGACACTTTACACTTATTTATACAATTCTTGATAGACAATGACCTTTAAAGCAAGTTGCTCTTCTGGTGTTAATTTCCCTTGGATTTCTTGGATAACCTCTTCCTGTGACAGCGTACCGTTTTGTGCCTTCACACGAATATCATTTAATGTCGTCACGCCAACCTTTTGAATCAATACCTTTGTCGCTTCCTCCTTTGTTGTAAAAGGTAATTCACTCGGATCAGCCGCCTTTGCCTCTTCCATATAGCCTGCAAGTACCGCATCCTGCTCAATCACTTGCTTGACCGCTTCCACCTGTCCACTATCTACTAATTCCGTCGTCACCGTCTCCGCTATTTTTTCAGAAGCAAAATCCATACCGAAATAATAAACTGCATAGCCAGCTAATCCAAGCACAAGTATCGTCACAAGTAAAAATTTAATCAGCTTCATGCACAAGCTCCTCCTCTGTCCTTTCACTGCGGCATAAACAATCCACCACATGGTCGTTTACCATGCCAACCGCCTGCATAAAGGAATAACAAATCGTACTGCCGACAAATTTAAAGCCATCCTTCTTCAATTGCTTACTCATACGATCACTAATTTCTGTTGTCACAGGTACTTCGGCAAGCGATGCCCAATGATTAATAATTGGCTGATGGTCAACAAATTGCCAAATATACTGTGAGAATGAGCCATATTCCTCTTGTATGCGTAAAAAAGCCTGCGCATTTGTGACAACGCTAGCAATTTTTAATTTATTGCGTACAATTCGTGTATCCTCACGCAATTCATGTAACTTGTCCTCTGTATAATGAATTATTTTCGTTGCATCAAATTGGTCAAAGGCTGCACGATAGCCTTCTCGTTTTTGTAAAATCGTCCACCAGCTTAAGCCTGCCTGTGCCCCTTCTAAACAAATCATTTCAAATAAATGCTGATCATCATGAACAGGTACACCCCATTCTTTATCATGATACGCTACATATAAGGGCTCCTCTAACTTTACCCATCCACATCTTGTCATACATAAATCCCTCCCGTGTCTTCTATATATACGATTTTTCTACAACAGAAGTTTCGTCCTACAAGCTATAATACATGATAGAAGGAGGTTTTTGTATGATTAAACAAGCAGTAGCAGAAGATGCACAACAAGCCGCACAATTAGCTTTATTATTATGGCCAAATCACACATTATCCGCATTTATAGAAGAAATGACACAGCTTATCACAGCACACAACGCCACCATCCTCCTAGCCTATGAGGGAGCTGAGGCAATTGGTTTTGCACAATGCCAACTGCGCACCGATTATGTAGAAGGCACAAGCTCAAGTCCTGTTGGCTATTTAGAGGGCTTGTTTGTTCAAGAACCGTACCGCAAACGTGGCATAGCTCAACAGCTTGTATCTGCCTGCGAGCACTGGGCAAAACAGCAGGGCTGCACTGAGTTTGCGAGTGATTGTGAATGGCAGAATGCTGAAAGTATAGCCGTTCACAAAAAGCTTGGTTTTCAAGAAGCAAATCGAATCGTATGCTTTACCAAAAAATTATAATGTCGGACAGTACAAGCCAAGCATAGTAAACCTCATATGCTTGGCTCTATTGCGCCCTTTCTATCCAAATTTGAATTAGGCACTCCATTACATTTTGGATAAATATCAATATACCCTCTTTAATTTCTCCATTGTACAAGAGAAAGGACTATTTTATGCTAATTAACAGCGATAATGATTCTCATTATCTAATAAATAGCTTTACGGAGGAAAAAATATGAAAAAGTTCAATCGATCACTGCTTATTTATAGCTTGCTATTAATGATAGGCATTTTACTGGCTGCTTGTGGTGGACAAGAGGAAAAAACAACAAAAGAAGATACACCAACTGAAGCCAAAACACGCACTTATAAAGACTATATAGGTCATGAGGTAGAAATCCCTGTCAATCCTGAACGAGTGGTTTACCATGGAGAAGGCTATGGTGATTTACTTGCTTTAGACATCCAAACAGTGGGTGCAGGGTTCTCATGGATTACCAATTATGCTTGGGAAGATCGTGTAAAAGATGTGGAGGACGTTGGTTTTCCAATCAATGTAGAAAAAACATTGGCACTGAAACCTGACCTGATTATTATTGGGACAACTGATGAAAAAATATATGCGCAACTTTCTAAAATTGCACCAACGATTGTCTTTGATACGTTTGCACCGTTAGATCAACGTTTAACTGAGCTAGGCGATATATTGAATAAAAAAGATGAAGCAGCGCAATGGCTCAATGACTATACAGCAAAAGCGGAGACGATGTGGCAGTCACTTGTCGCTGACGGCACTGTGAAACAAGATGAAACAGTATCCGTTTTAACTTATTATCCAGGAAATCGTTTATTTGTAATGGCACGTGCAGGGCTTTCTCAAATTTTATACGATTCAAAAGTACTGAAGCCAAATGACAAAATTCAAGAAATACTTGATGCGGAGACAGGATTTGCTGAAATTTCCACAGAACTTCTTTCTGAATATGCAGGTGACCATATTTTCATCCTTACACCAGTAGATAATGAAGCGCAACAATCCACAAAAGACATGCTGGAAAGTCCAATTTGGAATAACCTACCTGCTGTGAAAAATGGACATGTCTATACGATTGATATCGAAAAAAGCGATAGCGATGCCTCTACTAGACAATGGCTATTAGAAGAACTACCTACTATCCTAAAAAAATAATGATATTTTGAAGAGACATTTCATCTGCTATTGAAATGTCTCTTCACTTTTTATACAATACGATTAATTGATAATCATTTTCATTTAAGAAAGGACATACATATATGCAAGACAAGAACACCTCAACATTCCTTTTTCAGCTTATAGATATTACTTATATTTCACAGCGTCAGCCTCTTTTAACAGCTGCTCACTATACATTAATTATTTTTAAACAGGGCAACGGCACGTTAACGATTGATGAGCAGCCCCATGTTGTGACAAAAGGGAAAATTTTTCTTATACAGCCCTATTCTACAGTAGATATATCCACTATAGATGAAGATGCCTGTTTTTATCAAATAACCTTTAGCGCTTTCCAGACCGTACATCAGGAGCTTGCTGTCTACAAAGGGCAACTTTTCTCTGAGCAAGTTGCCTTTACTTTATATCCTTACACTCGCTTTTTGCGCCTTACAGAAAATTTATATAAGCTGAAACAGCATCCTGATTACTTGAAACAGCAAAGTCTATTATATGAACTGTTCAGTATGCTATTTGAGCCACAACTTCATAAACAGCACACATTAAATATGACAAAGGCCGTTGAACAAACCATTGACTATATCCATACATGCTATCAACAGACTTTAACGGTGAAGGAACTAGCAGAATTAGCTTGTATAGCACAATGGCAATATAGTGCCGCTTTTCAAACAATAACAGGCAAAAAGCCACTCGATTATATCACCGATCTACGTTTGCAAAAGGCGAAAAAGCTGCTAGAGCAAACAAATGAGCCTTTAAAAAATATTGCACAACGGGTGGGCTTTGATGATGAATATTATTTTAATCGACGCTTTCGACAAATTGTTGGAGTGCCTCCGAAACAATATGCTCGGCAACAGCGACAAAAAGTGCTTGTCACGGATTGGACTGGTCATAAAGTAGAAATTCCCTATGCACCTCATCGCATTATTTACCATGGAGAAACGTTTGGCGATATGCTTATTTTTAATATTCAGCCCATAGGTGGTTATAAATCCATTATTAATAAATCTGTCTATAAACACCATGTACCAGCTATTCAGGATGTAGCTTTTCCCATTGACATTCAGAAATCGTCTATGTTAAATCCTGATTTAATTATTTTTACCAATAGTGATGAACAACAATATCAAAATCTAGCCGATATCGCCCCTACCGTGACACATAATTCTTGGGATACCCTTGATGAACGAATTCGCTTATTAGGTAACTGGCTTAGTCAAAAACAGCGTGCAGAGGACTGGTTATCACATTATCAGCAAAAGGAAACCCACATGTGGCAACAACTGCAATCTGTTATTCAATCAGGCGAAACGGCTTCTGTTTTTATTATAGATCATGGGAATCGACTTTTTGCGATGGGTTGTACTGGGCTATCCCCTACCCTTTTTCATCCACAGGGTTTTCAGCCTCAGAAGCACGTTCAGAAATTACTTCAAGCACGGTTAGGCTATAAAGAAATCACAGTCGATGAATTACCACAATATGCAGGAGATCGAATATTCATGCTTTTATCCGATCAACTTAATGCTCAAATTGCTACGCTAGACTTAATGAATAACGATATTTGGAAGAGCCTTCCTGCTGTGCAAAAAAACCATGTTTATTTAATAGACGCAGCTAAGTGGAACTATAATGATGCTTTTACAAGAGAAAAACTGCTACATGCATTGCCACAACTATTAGGTCATATCTCGTAATGGCTTCATCAAGTAAAAATGACAAGAGGTGCAATTTCAACATGACAACGTCCATATCCTTAAAGGATATTCGAGATTATATCGCTCAAAACCATCATCTGCCCCTATCCATTGAGCATCTAGCTTATATTGCTGGTTTAAGTGCCAGCTATTTTGGTGAGGCATTTAAAAAAGCATATGGGCAAAGTGCTACGGATTATTTGACAGAGCTGCGTATTGGTCATGCCAAACAGCTACTACGTGATAGCGACTTATTACTCCGTGATATTGCTAGAGAAGTTGGCTATAGTGACGAATTTTATTTTAGCCGTAAATTCAAAAAAGAGGTCGGTGTTTCACCATCTGTCTATAGTAAAGCAGCCCGTCAGCGCATTTCTACTTTTTCTGTAGCTACGATGGGCAATCTATTAGCGCTTGGTATACTCCCTGTTGCAGCGCCCATGAATGCGAAATGGAGCCCTTATTATTACAATCATTACCATGAGCACATTCACGCCCATTTAACTATTTTTGATACCGAGTCAGAGGACAATTTTAGAAAACTAGCATCAGTCAAGCCAGATATCCATATTTTTCAGGAGGAGCCTTCTCTTATCATGGTTGACTGGCTAGAATCCATTGGCGTTAAACCGATTTATATTCAAACAAATAATTGGCAAACACAGCTAATGGAAATTGCTAGTGCTATCAATCGACAAAATATAGGCACACAGTTTATTCATGACTATAAACAGAAAGCATTACAAGCCAAGCAAGCAATCCAACAAGTAGCAAAACAAGATGTTTTCGCTGTTCTGCGATTATGTGAAGATCAACTATTTTGTTATTGCAATCAAGGCATTCAAGATGTTTTATTTACCGATTTACAGCTTCAGCCTATTGATACACAGCGGCAAACATGTAATGAGCCTATGACACTTGAAGAATTACTTGCCATTAATCCTGACCGTTTATTGCTCATTATTTGTCCTGATGCAAGCACGCGTAATTATTGGTTGGCACTACAATATGTTGATAGCTGGAAAAAGCTACAAGCAGTCAAAAATGGGCATGTCTATGTTCTTCCATCCAATCCTTGGTTCGAGTATTCAGCCATTGCCATCAACCGTATGCTAGATGAAACATTACTAATGCTAACAGGGAAAAATCCAAATCCATTTCCTGTTTCTGTCCATGGTATCCTATCAAATGCTAGCTTATAATCCTATTTGAGAATGATTATCATCAAAAAGGAGACTTGAAACAGCATGAACAACCAATCGTCAATTATTTGCAAACCAATCTATATCATGGTCCTTTTACTGTTAGCAATTAGTATCGTAACAGCTTGCAGTGCTTCCCCTGAGAAGGCCAAGGAAGAAAAACCAGCACCAGCAGAAACTAAACTTTATCCATTAACAGTACAGGATGAGCTTGGTCATGATGTGACATTACCAGCGAAGCCTACGAAAATATTTGCACCTATTCTAGAGGATTCCCTACTAGCTTTTGATATCAAGCCCGTTGCA
This sequence comes from Lysinibacillus piscis, assembly GCF_026012395.1. GTDB lineage: Bacteria > Bacillota > Bacilli > Bacillales_A > Planococcaceae > Lysinibacillus > Lysinibacillus piscis. Next base: position 757,174 of record NZ_BRZA01000002.1, on the reverse strand, counting down.
CAATGGTCAAATGGTGTAACACCACAGCTTTATTTACAGGATCAGTTAAAGGATGTGCCTGAAATTAGCTTTGCCAGTGGTCCACCATCTGCTGAAGCTGTGATGGCTTACAAACCCGATTTGATTATTTTACCTAACTCTTTTTATGTAGAAAATGGCACATATGAGCAATATGCGAAAATTGCCCCTACTTATGTATTTGATAACGCATCGAATAGTGTAGAAAATACGATTCAAGTAATGGGACAATTGCTAGATGAGCAAGATAAAGCAACGCAAGCCTTACAGCAATATCAAGCTAAGGTCGATACAGCAAAAGCACAGCTCACTTCTGCTACAGCAGGTAAAAAAGTAGCGTTAATCCGCTTTAACGCAAAAGGAATGTTTTTCATGACAGATGAATATTTTAGTGGCTATGTATTAACACATGAATTAGGCTTTACGCAAAGTGATTTTGTGAAAAATGGAGCCTTTGAAGTATCGTTAGAAATTTTACCTGAATTAGATGCAGACTCTATTTTCTTGATTAATGATGGTCATTTAGGCGATGCGTTTTTACAGGAGTTAAAGGACAGCTCTATTTGGCAAAGTACTACTGCCTTTAAAAACGGGCAAGTATACGAAACATCAGGCGATCATTGGCTAAATGGTGGCATTCATGCACAAGGAAAGGTTATCGAGGATGTATTGGAGTTTTTAGCGCCATGAACACAATGACCAAAATACCTTATAAGCAAGATCACTATTTTGAATATGCCATGACTTCCAAGCAACAGCTAGATTATCGGATATTGTTTGCCTCGCCAGTCGACGAGCCTCCAGCAGATGGCTATGCAGTCATTTATGCCTTAGATGGAGATGCCCTCTTTTCAACACTTGCAGAGGCAGTAAAGCTCCAAACAAGAAAACCAAAAGGCTTTGACCCGATTCTTGTTGTTGGCATCGGCTATCCATCAAAAGAGCCCTTTGATATAGAGCGTCGATGCCATGATTTCACACCGCCAGTCAGTGAACAGCAGTTACCCTCTCGTCCTGATGGTACACCTTGGCCATCTAATGGTCATGCTGACGATTTTCTCGACTTTCTTGAACAGGAGCTTATGCCTACTGTAGCAAAGGAATGGCCTATTAATCCAGCGAAACAAGCAATTGTCGGTCATTCCTTGGGCGGGCTATTCACATTGTATACTTTATGTACAAGACCACGGCTATTTAGCCATATCATCGCTGGAAGCCCCTCTGTTTGGTGGGGAGACAATGCCATCCTAAAGAAATTAGATACCTTTATCGAAACATGGCAAGGTGAACAGCCCCTTCATTTACTCCTCACAATTGGAGCGAATGAATTGCCTGATATGCTAGAAGGAACCGATCAGGTAGCGGAACAAATACAACAGCTATTGGACAAAAATCTGCACACAAGCTATGTCAAATTTTCCGCAGAAGATCATGTTAGTGTCCTCCCTTGTATGCTTAGTAGAATACCTCGCTTTATGCAATCATAATGCGTATTTAAAAATGCCAAAGTGTTATTAAATCAACACTTTGGTATTTTTTAGCTTTAGTAATCTTTATTGAAAATATTTATAATCATAGCGAGATATACACTTCACGTATATACGACACTCTCCCTTTGAAACCTTCCATTCTAAATAACGAGCCATTACAATAGGCAAGCCTTCTATTGAAAACAATGCAACATTAATCAATTTTATCAATTAATGAAATCGCTTCCGTATGTGTAAACAGATTGATGAAAGTTTCATAGAGACTGCCCTAGTACAAACCAACAAGTGTATGTGTAATTTTAATCTCGTCTCTCAATAAAGAGAGAGACAGAGCAAAAGCGCCTACCACTGCCTTTATGGATTTCAATCCACTCTCTCAATAAAGAGAGAGACCTACGTTGAATAGGAATAAGTCGTTCAATTACTATTTCAATCCACTCTCTCAATAAAGAGAGAGACTTGGAGGGATATTACGCCAATGGAAATGATACAATTTCAATCCACTCTCTCAATAAAGAGAGAGACCATCCTCTTTCTGCTTATTTTGATACATAGCATAATTTCAATCCACTCTCTCAATAAAGAGAGAGACGCTATTCGTAATGGTTCTGCCACGACTGACCAGATATTTCAATCCACTCTCTCAATAAAGAGAGAGACGAAAAGGCAGCCTTACAATTAACACAATCTTGGCAAATTTCAATCCACTCTCTCAATAAAGAGAGAGACTGACACACTGGAAACAGATGATCCAAAGGTTATCAAGATTTCAATCCACTCTCTCAATAAAGAGAGAGACTTGGAGGCTATGAAAATAATGATATAGTCTTTATATTTCAATCCACTCTCTCAATAAAGAGAGAGACAAGCGATGAAGAAAGAGAGCTTTATGGCTCCATTATTTCAATCCACTCTCTCAATAAAGAGAGAGACGCGCCATACATTCGCTCAATTGAGCCTAGACAATGATTTCAATCCACTCTCTCAATAAAGAGAGAGACAGCAAATCAATTCGTATTTCTTCAATACGTTTTATTTCAATCCACTCTCTCAATAAAGAGAGAGACTCAGGGATACGCTCTGTTGGTACAAATGCGTAGATTTCAATCCACTCTCTCAATAAAGAGAGAGACTGAGTAGCATATTTTTCACGTAGAATTTCAATGATTTCAATCCACTCTCTCAATAAAGAGAGAGACCAAAATAAAAAGACTGCTCTTTTTCCGATGGAAATTTCAATCCACTCTCTCAATAAAGAGAGAGACAAATCGGGTGCTAAGTCGGCTGTGTCGGTTTTAAAATTTCAATCCACTCTCTCAATAAAGAGAGAGACGGTTTTCGACACACTCATGCAGTTCTCCTACTGATTTCAATCCACTCTCTCAATAAAGAGAGAGACTTTATAGACACATATGTTCGTGTTTTGTATAATGATTTCAATCCACTCTCTCAATAAAGAGAGAGACTTTCGGGTACAATAATCCGCTTCCGTCCAAGACATTTCAATCCACTCTCTCAATAAAGAGAGAGACATTGATGAGCTTTGCTGGATTATTTGACACATTTATTTCAATCCACTCTCTCAATAAAGAGAGAGACACAAGTAACCATCAAAGAAACAGGTAAAGCTGTAATTTCAATCCACTCTCTCAATAAAGAGAGAGACTCCAGATGGGCCTTAAAATTAATTGACAGGAGAATTTCAATCCACTCTCTCAATAAAGAGAGAGACGCGAGTAAAGCGTCCACGCAAATTTACTTTTGCGATTTCAATCCACTCTCTCAATAAAGAGAGAGACCAAAGACGTTTGGATGCAGGTGAGCATATAAATAAAATTTCAATCCACTCTCTCAATAAAGAGAGAGACTTTGTATTCAAAGCCTCAACATCAACACCAATTACTGATTTCAATCCACTCTCTCAATAAAGAGAGAGACTTTAAAGTGATTGGTACACCATCTACAAGAAACATTTCAATCCACTCTCTCAATAAAGAGAGAGACAGGCAAGTGGTGGGACAAGTGATCCAGTTTTTACAATTTCAATCCACTCTCTCAATAAAGAGAGAGACCGAAGCCCTTGCCAGTACAAAATCAGCCCATCACCATTTCAATCCACTCTCTCAATAAAGAGAGAGACGGCTGTCTCAACCACGGGGAATGCTCTTAAAAAATTTCAATCCACTCTCTCAATAAAGAGAGAGACGATTAGCTCGTAGTGCTGCGTTAAATCCATGGGTAGCATTTCAATCCACTCTCTCAATAAAGAGAGAGACGATTTTTTCATTGCGACTTTTATTAAGGCGAATGATTTCAATCCACTCTCTCAATAAAGAGAGAGACTGCTGTAATCGTGTGCAAACAATCATCTAATGCAATTTCAATCCACTCTCTCAATAAAGAGAGAGACATTTTAGCATTACGCGCTTTTTTTAATAGCGCTCATTTCAATCCACTCTCTCAATAAAGAGAGAGACGTTCGACGTCATTGACCAGTTATGGCTACAAATTATTTCAATCCACTCTCTCAATAAAGAGAGAGACTGTCACGTTCCGATATGTTTGTTAAGTCTGCCAATATTTCAATCCACTCTCTCAATAAAGAGAGAGACACCATAGGTTAGTGTATATGTCAATAGTTTTGGGATTTCAATCCACTCTCTCAATAAAGAGAGAGACAGTTCAGCATCAATGGTGTCAGCATTTTGATTTAATTTCAATCCACTCTCTCAATAAAGAGAGAGACTCTCAATAGCTTTTTCATCATTACTTTCTAAAAGATTTCAATCCACTCTCTCAATAAAGAGAGAGACGACATCATCGACAAGGCAGTCGAGCAATGTAATATTTCAATCCACTCTCTCAATAAAGAGAGAGACAACATCAGCTGTAATAACTTCCCCTATTGATTGATTTCAATCCACTCTCTCAATAAAGAGAGAGACGTCTGCCAGGGCAAAAGAAAAATTCGGCGCCGATGCATTTCAATCCACTCTCTCAATAAAGAGAGAGACAGATATGATTTTAGAGTATGTAAAATATCACTAGTATTTCAATCCACTCTCTCAATAAAGAGAGAGACACCTCTCAAAAAGAACGTTTGTTTTTATTTATTATAATTTCAATCCACTCTCTCAATAAAGAGAGAGACGAGTATTGCATGACCAGACAAGGCGTTTAGAGGACATTTCAATCCACTCTCTCAATAAAGAGAGAGACGGTAAACATCTTCCGTATCTTGCCACAACAGCGAATTTCAATCCACTCTCTCAATAAAGAGAGAGACCGTCTTGTTCACTTTGTTCAAATTACGCATAAATATTTCAATCCACTCTCTCAATAAAGAGAGAGACCTCTCAAAAAGAACGTTTGTTTTTATTTATTATAATTTCAATCCACTCTCTCAATAAAGAGAGAGACGGTGAAAAATGAGCGAAAAATAATAATTATCGTCGTTTTTCACTAAAAAAATAAATCTATAGATTATATTATCCTATTCAATATTCCATTCCAATGGAATATCCTCAACTTTGTTGGTGCGAATCCCCCTAGAAAATCATGTTCGCTTCACATTCGCACCAACTATTTTTCTAACTATAAAATCAAGGTTTCTTCTACATTAAAACTCTCTTTAGCACCAATATGCTCTACCTTTGACTTATATTGATTTCCTAATTGATAGAAACGCAAACTATCCATTTCTTCATCAATAATATCCGTTAATTGCAACTTTAATTGTTTAAATTGAGTGGCATCTACTATACATTCAAAAACGGAATTTTGAACACGCAAACCATAATTTTCACAAATTTTCGCTACTTTTCTTAGCCGCTTTTGACCTGAAGCAGATTTTGTTGCAACATCATATGTGACTAAAACCAGCACATGTATCCCTCATTTCCATAAAAATGGTGGGTATTCCTCTAAATCTCCACGTAAATAGCGTGCTAATAACATTGCCTGTGCATGTGGCACAAGACCCCAATTAATTTTCTCTTTCAAGAATGGATGTGTTAATGTCTCCTGTTTTCGCTCTTGCCATGCTTGTATAAACTTCTTTCGACCATCCTCTGTCAACAACACAGCACCATTTTCCTTTTGAATAAAATCTTTAGCTGTTACAATTTTTTTATTGATTAATTTCAAAACAAAGCGATCTGCTACCACTCCTCTTAATTCTTCCATCACATCTAATGCTAAAGAAGCTCTACCTGGTCGATCTCGATGTAAATAGCCAACATAGGCATCTAATCCTACATTTTCAAGTGCTGCACTAACATCTTTTGCAAGTAATGTATAGGTGAAAGATAGTAAGGCATTGACATTATCCGTTGGCGGTCTACGATTTCTTGTCTTAAAATAGAAAGACTCCTTCTGCTGTAAAATCATTTGATCAAAGCATTTAAAATAATGATTGGCTGCCTGTCCCTCCAAGCCACGTAAAACATCTAAATCTTCTGTTTCTAAAATTTCCTTTAAATAGTCACTTAATGTAGCCGATATCTTTTTAAAAGCTGGTACATCAATACGCAATGGATAATCTCGTGTCATACGCTCCAAAATCCATTTTTGATTCGCTACTTTAGCAAAAATAAAATTTCGTGCAATTTTTGCACTTTCTTCTACACTTTCAGATAGACGATATTGTGTTTTGCGTAGTACAACATTACCTTTAGATTCACCTACCACTCTTGCTAAAAACCTACCGCTTCTTGATAAAAACGTAAGAGAAATATTACGTTCTGCACAGGCATGCATTAAGCTTGGACTCGCTCCTGCATAGCCAAATGTACATATAGCCTCTAAATTGTGCAGTGGAATTCGTCCTAGCTGCTGCTCATCATGTGTTACAATCACTGTTTCGCCCTTTAATGTTAAATAAATATCAGGTGTTGTAATAAATAATGTATTTAATAGTTTTCTCATTACAAAAACCCCTTCATGTATTGACGTACAGGTGTTGAATTAACCAATGTCGGTAAGCATATATTTTCTAAAGAACAACTTTTACAGTGCTTTCCAATTCTTACTTTCGGTGTGTGGCGACGATTATAGTAATTGTACATTTGTTTAAAAATCAATCTTACTTCATCCTTTAACTGCTCTGTAATGATTACTTCTTCACGTCGCTTGATTTCATCATAAAATAAATAGGCTTTTGGTACTTCACAAACAAACATTTCCTCTAAGCACATGGCTTGAGCAACAAGCTGTACAATATCTTCCTGTCCTACTTTTGGTTTACCACGTTTATATTCGATAGGCACTGGTAGATATTTTCCCAATTCCCCCATCAGCTCAATGCCATCTTGATCTTGTATAAATTCTACAACATCACAAATACCTGTTGTTTTTAACTCGTGAGAGCGAATAGGCATCGCTCTCACGATTAATTTATTGCCACGTTTTTCACGAATAAAAGGCTGGTCTGCTTTTTGATGAATATACTGCCCTTCTATCGTTCTTACATTTTCTGCCCATTGTTGCTCGATATGAATAAGTGCCCATTGTCTTTGACAAAAACGAAAATGTTGAATGCCCGATAACATTAAATAATTATCTTCATTATTTTCCATCCAACTCATATACTTTCAACCCCTCTAAAGGTGTCATTTGAATAAATTCTTCGTAAAATTCATGAGCATCTTCTGGTATTTCAACTTTTAACGAACGGTGCACCTTAGCAGAGGAATATTGACCAAGCTTTGAATCATGCTCCCACCAAATCACCTTATGTACTTCTAGTGACCCCTCTGGGCGGGCTGATGATGCATCATTCTCAAATAAAGAAACAAGCGCTTCTTTTAATTTTTCTGCATCTTCTCTTGTAAAACCTGTTTTTTCAGCAAGCTGTGTATTGATACTACCTACAAATTTATATACACCAAAATCTACACGATGTTTCATTCCCATTGTGTCAGAGCCTTTTTTGTCACCTGTCACTGAATTGACGCTTTTCGTAATTTGGATACTTGTAATATCAATCGGCTGTACACTGATTGCCGGATGGATGGACACAGGACCACGCACACCTACAGATAAATTACTACCTTTAAAAGCAAAAACTTGGCCAAATGCGCGTACATCATACCAAGTATTAGCCGCAATTGTTGCAAAAATATCTGCATCTCCACCCTTTTTATCTGCTTTAATCTTTTTTAACTCTGGTATATCATCAGCGCGATCATTTAAACTTTTAAAGCCATCTGTTGCACGATCATCTGATTGTACAAAAATCGCCTCACCTAAATCCTGCAAACGATTACGTAACTTTCGTTTAATACAAACATCGGATACTTCCCCATAACCATCAAAATTTTGGCGTGGACGATTGCCATTCAAAGGATCTCCATTTGGATTGGCATTATGAACTGAAAAAATAACAGCAAAATCAATTTTATGATCTAAAATAGTCATGATTATTCCGCTCCCTCTTTATGCTCTTTTTTTGTATATAAATCTTGTCGTTGACTGTAGTAGCCTAATAAATATTTTCCACTCAACGGCTTATTGTTAAAGTCCTCCAACTCAAATTTGGAAGCAATTTCATCAATTAGTTTGGAATAACGAATACCTTTTTCACGCAATTTCATTTGATATGGCTGTAAATTACGTTGAATAGTACTCCAAGTTCTTTGTGGATTACTTTGAAACATGTTCATATAACGCAGTGCATTCGTTGCACGATTTTCTTCTGCACCTAAAGCACTTCTTTCCAACACATCTGCTACTGCTAATAGTCGGCCAAATAAATAGTCTCGATTGGTTGTTTCTGTATTTAATGCCACATGCCATCCCTCCTTTATAAAATGCTTTCTTACCAATGCACAAGCAACAGTCAACACTTGCTCCCATTCCCATTTTTGATCGTAAAATTGTGGATTAGAAGCACGAATAATTGCGCTACGTGTAATATCTAACGGCACATTTCTTCCATCTAATACACATGGTAATAAACGCTCCATTACACCTTTCACTACTTTATCATTCGGTCTTGGTCCAAAAGCTGCGTGCGCGATGGTATAAAATGATGGTGAGCCATAAAACTCTTTCCACTCATCGCCCTTTTTACGCACTTGACGCCAGCTTGTTTCACGATGCCATCTACGTAAACGGTCAAAGTATGTCTGTATTTGAAAATCTCGATAATACAATACTGCCATCCGTCCTGGTGTAGCTGCATCTAACGTCAACACAAACACTTTTTCATTGGCTAGTTGCTCAAACGACATCTTTTTTTGCACGCCTACTAATAAACCGCTATATTTCTTCGCCATCATTTCCCTTGTTTCAACATGTTCATCATCTTCTATAGCTGTTTCCTGCATGAACGCTTCAAAATCAATCTCTTGTTCAAATAAATCTTCTGTAGCAGAAAACATATCAATATAGGTTGAACCCCAAACAAGAAAGACACGCCCATCTATTTGTTTACCTTGACGTTCAATGAGCCATTTCAAGGCATTATGTGCTTTTTGGGATACGTCGTAACTAATATTAGCTGCTTGTAAGCTATCCTTAAAACGTCCCCGATATGTGTAGCCTGTACTATCATTGGCTGAAATTAATTTTGCTTTATCTCCTGAATTGCGCAATTTATTGGGATGCCGCTCAATCATTGGAGAACGTTCACCTGATACATAGCAAATATCTTTCTCTTTTAACTTCGTATTGTAGTAATCAATATACGCATTAAAAATTTCTTCATTGCGCCAAATTGCTGGCAAAATCTGTTCTGGTTCATGAATAGTAAATCGAATAAATGCACTTGCTTGTTCCCCTGTTAAAATAGAAAAAATTTTTGGTCGCTCTTGTTCAGTATTTTTCCATTGCTTTAACAGACGATTTTGTCCATCAACATGCAAAACCCCAGCCTGTACTAAATCTTTTATTACCGTGCCTTGCTTTACATAGCTATAAATTGCCTCAACATGTGAATGCGTATAAGGCGATGTACACCAATCACCCAATTGCTCGATATATTTATGAAAGGCTTCTGTTTTGTCATCTTCTCCTGTATATTGACAATAATCGCCCGCTACATACATTAATTTATCGTGTAAAACATGAGGTGCAAACTTTTTACCCGCCCGACTACCCGATTCCTCTGTAAAAGGTAATATCGTATTCACTTTGTCAATAACTCGTGCTTGCAGGAATTCCCCTGCCAAATTCACTGTCACTTCAATATGCGCTGTTTGGGTTGTATGGGAAATCGGTAGCAACATATATTCCACCATTTTCCCATCCTTTGTTGGCTTTTCGACAACTTTTCCTACTTCATTTATGCTATTTTCATAGGTTTCATACAATGCCTGCAAATAATTCATCTACTCGCCTCCTTCCAATTCATCATATAAATCAGCAACAGACTGCATTGATTGCCCAATTTGGAATGATTTTGCTTCCATTTCGTAAAGCGGTCTGACAAGTGTACATTCTTCTGGACGGATAAATTGAATTTTGCCATAGGTCATTTTCGGTTGCCACAGCCTCGTTTCCAACATACTTCGACCTGTTTCATCTGGATAATTAATACCATGTACCATCGTACCAAAGTGCATTTCATCAATTTTATCGTAAAAGCCATCACCTTCTCCAAAAACACATGGCATTACATACCCTTGACATTCACGTGTTCCTAGGAAAATATCACGTCGCCCACCTTTTTCAACGCAACGTTTCGCAATATTATGATGCTTATGTTCATCAAAATCTACCTGTAAATCAGGACGGTTTTCATTGAAAATAAAATGTGCTCGCACTTGATACTTCACATTACGCAAATAACTGTAATTCGCCAATGTATTGCCACCACTCATTTCAATCGGGCGTACCCCTTTTGATTCCATGCGAATTGGCTTCATCACACGCACCTCATCAATCACCCAAATAATGCTCGGTTTCCAGTAGATTGATTCTGTAATACCCTTTAATGCCGAGTATGAAGGAATTTGTGTCGTCATTTTCTCCCCACCTAACTTCATCAATGGGTCTGTAAATAAAGCATAGTCCCCAAACACCTCATATTCAATTTGATTACGCACCTTTGTCATTCTCTCACCTCCCTTCACATCAGTAAATTTGCCATCGCTGCCTCACCCTCTACACTTAACCCATACGCATCATCATAAGCTGTGTCTTTCGCTATATAGACTTTTGTAAAACCAAAGTCAAAGATGTCAATCAATCCATTTTCACATAGTGCATTTAATTCATATTTAAATACATTGACACTATACTGTTGTAACTGCTTTAAAAAGAAGGACAAATCAGTAATACGGTCTCCAGCTAATAGTTGCGTAATTAAATCTCTTCCCTTGCCATAAGGGACAAGCACAGTCTGTGTATTCGCTTCAATCACTTCAAAATGCTGTGCCGCTGTTTTAAAACTAGCCTTCAACCAAAAATCTCCATTAAATTCCTTCCATAACACACTGTTTTGTGTAAATAAAATATCGTACATTGACAGTGAAATCCCTTTTAATGGATAATTCAACATACCTGCCAAATGCTCATAAAATAAACGGAAATAATAGGTCATCGCCTGTGCCGCTAATAAATCACCACCATAACGTGTGTCATCTTCTGCCACATCACGTAACAATAAATTCGTACAATCCTTGCCTTTATCAATCGTCATCAGCCATTTCAATGATTCTTCTGCATGGTTAATCAAATACACCTCTCGCAATGCCACTTCTCCATGCCGATTACAACGACCCGCCGCCTGCGCAATTGAATCAAGTCCAGCCAATGAACGAATAACACATTGGAAACTAATATCCACACCAGCTTCCATCAACTGCGTACTAATACAAACAACACGTTTCTTCGCTTTCAACTTGCACCTTATTTCTCGTAAAATTTCTTTACGATGTGCCACACACATCCCTGTACTTAAATGATAGATACCATCACCTTTAAGCTCCTCATATAAAGCCTTCACTACACGCTTATTATTCAAAATAATCAATATATTTTGTACAGAATCAAGTTTGTCCTGAACAAATTGGCGAATATCCGCTGTAAACCAACCTTCTTTTTTGATTAATGGTACAAGTTTTGTTCGTTTAAACGCACTTGCAATGGCTGGTAAGTTGTCAATCAGTTCACCGTCCACCGCAATCCCATGCTTCACATATTCCAGTGCTGGTTGCGTTGCTGTACAAAGCAAAATCGTTGTATGACAGCTTTTACTTAAAAAATTCAATGTTTGGTTAAATAGAGAAACACAAGTAATCGGCACAGACTGCACTTCATCAAAAATAACAATGGCATTACTCAAATTATGTAACCGTCTTTCATTGCGAGATTTACCACTATAAAATGTATCCAAATACTGCACCATCGTTGTAAACACAATTGGAATATCCCAATTATCCTTAGCATTCGCTAGCTTACGCCTTTTCTCTAATTCATCATAAGATAATGGCTTGTCCTCATCTACGGTTGCTTCTTCTAATACATTGCTATGATGTTCTAAAACATATTTATCCACCTGTAAAATCTTTCTTACTTCTTGTGCATTTTGTTCAATAATGGTTGTATAAGGCACAATATAAATAATCCGCTCCTTGCCATGTTCCAGTGCATGCTTTAGCGCAAAACGCAAACTCGCTAACGTTTTCCCACCGCCTGTTGGAATCGACAATGTATAAATACCAGTAGGCAAAGTAGCTTTATCCAAACAATTATCAGACATTTGTTGGCGCAACTTCGTAATGTCATTCGCTGGGGCTTTCTGTTGTATGTCAACAAGTTGCCCCTCTAGTCGCTGTAAAAATTGGTGATAGAGTTCGGTTGTTGCTGGAGGAGATACCTCGTCGTTCACTTGCTCATCAAAATTTCGCGAATTCGTGCGATCTGCATCTATCAAGGCACTGAAAACCATTTTTGTTAACAAAGTAATGGCAGGTCGAGGAGCTTCATAAATGGCAAGCTTCATCTTTTGTTGATACGCCACTCGCTCTGATTGTGCTGTCAAGCCATTCAACACAGTCATCATCGTTTGCATCGTCTTTTGTTGATACGGCTTAATAAATGCCATGAACTCCTGATATGCCTGTGCAATATAAGCCTCTAGCTCCTCACGCGTACAAACTTCACTAAAAAAGCGTTCCTCAATCACAGCAAAATCAATCGGTTTTTTAGGTGTTTGACGATTAGCAAATGGCGACTCACCCTCCATATTTACCATATCTAATAATTGCCCATGATGTCCATAAATCACATTTGCTACACACTCAACCAATGGCTTCATCTTGGCATGATAATGTACCATCAAAAAACGTCCCCCCGCTGTCGAATGATTGACACTCCCTCGTTTCGGTGGTTGCGATGGATTTTCATAGGCTTCTTTTATGTAGTCCTGAAATTCATCACTATATTTCCCCATATCATGTAGTAATGCAGCAAGTCCTGTTATATGTGGAATACCTAATTTTCTACCAATATCTTCTGCTATTTTTTGTGTTTCTTTTAGGTGGATGGGAAGAGGTTGAACTTGTCCATCTAATTTCCTAATGTGTGCGATGGAGCTCATCATGTAAACACCCTTTCTTTATTTTTTCATATTGTAAAAAAGCTTGATGGTTCTTTCACAATAATCTAGCCTAGTAATTAATCTTTTTTCACTACTTCTACTTTTGTATTTGCAATATACTTATTTCTGAAATTCCATCAAATAAGTAGTCAATTTGAAATTACTATCCGTTATTTACTATATTTAACTATAAGATACCATTAATTTTCAGAAAAATCAATATTATATATGAAAATATGTCATTTTTAATGTCATATTTTCATATAGTTCTAATTAGAATAATATAATATTTTAATTTATCTAATCAAATTTCAATTTTTATTCTCTTACTCATTGTGTTATTCTAAACATGTCGTAATAATTTATTACGTGGATTGAAATTAATTAGAACGCTATGACATATGCATTTGTATTGATATGCATAGAAATCCTCCAGTTTATTAAAACACTGGAGGATTTCTACTTAATTATTTGATTTATTGTTGCCCTTTCACCCGCTTCAAAACCGCCACAATCAAAAAGCTCACAATCACCAGCAACAACCAAGAGCTTACCTTCCCTACATGCACCAAGCTCCACGTTGCTGTTTGATTAGGATATTGCCAAGCGCCAAAGAACGTGGCGATATTTTCGGCAATCCAGATAAAAAAGCCGATTAACACAAAGGATAGGGCAAGAGGCATACGATAACGCCTGTCACCCACCTCATAACTCACCCATGTGCGCCAAAAGATGATAATGACACCAACGGATAACCACCAGCGTACGTCAATCCAAAAATGATGGGTAAAGAAGTTCAAGTAAATGGCTGTTGCGAGTGTGACAACGAGCCAAAATGGGGGCCAGTTCACCAGCTCGACATTCAAACGCCGCCATGCTTGGCAAAGATAGCTAGCGACACTGGCGTACATAAAACCACTATATAAAGGAACGCCAAAAAGTTTGAAATAGCCTGCCTCTGGGTATGACCAAGAGCCCATATGTACTTTAAATACTTCGAGTGCTAGCCCAATTAGGTGAAACAATGTAATGACCTTCAGCTCATCCTTTGTTTCAAGTCCTGAACGCATCATCCACCACTGCATGACGAGGCAGATGATGAGCAGCCAATCGTAGCGGGGCAACAATGGTAATGGAATGAATTTTGTTATGGCTAAGGAAGTAAAAATCACTACTGGAAAGAGACAAGATAGTGCTTGCTGCCAGCCAAAACGGATAAGCTGTCTGAATGCGTTCATTTTTTATCCCTCTGTCTGCTCATCATCTCTATATTCCAAAATATCACCAGGCTGGCAGTCTAATGCTTTGCAGATGGCTTCCAGTGTAGAAAAACGAATTGCCTTTGCTTTGCCATTTTTTAAAATAGATAAATTCGCCATTGTAATTCCTACACGCTCTGTTAATTCTGTGACACTCATTTTTCGTTTTGCTAGCATTACGTCAATATGAATAATTATTGCCATCAAATTCACCTCAAATCGTTAAGTCATTTTCAGATTGGATTGCAATGGCATTGTTTAATAGTTTTTGTAGCACTGCCGCAAAGACTGCTACTGCCAGCGCCGCGCCTCCAATCAACACACCGTATAAAATAAGACCTGGCGCATCATCGTCATCTGCAATCAAGAATAAAAAGGGCAGGCTTACCACATATACGCCACTAATCAACAACGCACACTGCTTGATGCGTTTAATGGCTTGGACAGACAGCTCTGAAAATGCGATATTTCGATCAATATAGCTTAGCAGTTTATGTGTTTGATAAAGTGCAACGAAGTACATACAGGCTGTTGCGTACAAGCAACCAACAACAATGTAATAGGCATATGCGATTGAAATTTCATTATTAATAGTAGAAATAATGACTTTTGGTAAAACAAATATACAGATGGCTAACACAGGTAGACCCATTAACATCACAACGATTTTCAAAAAAAGTGTTTCTCGTTTCATACAAGCACCTCACTTCTAAATATTTGTTCTAAATATAACATCTCATTTATCGTTTTTCAACAAATAAACATCGAAAAACAAAAAAGCATTTCTCTAAAATCAAGAAATGCTTTGTCATATGAATTTTTAATAGGCTCTAGCAAACCAAACCGTATGTTGTGCCTCTTGCTCACAGCAAATGCAGGTCGATTTTTGAACAGGTGGCTGGAACGGAATATTACGTGTGGTAAATTTCGTTTCTTCCTTTACCTTTTTCTCACAATCTGCACTGCCACACCAGCCTGCTAATACCCAGCCTGGAATTGTGCCTGCTGCTTTACTTGCTTCAATATGCTGCTGTAGCTGTGCCAAGGAATCAATTGTCACATGGGCATTAGCATCTCTAAATTGACGTGCTTTTGTAAGAAGACGTTGTTGCATATGTGCAAGCTCCTCCTCGACTACTGTGACTAACTGTTCCAAATTCACTGTTTGCTTGTCATCCTCATCACGAGCCTTGACGATAGCCTGCTGATTTTCGTAATCACGTGGTCCTAGCTCAATACGCAGTGCCGCCCCTTTTTGCTCCCATTTATTAAATTTAAAGCCTGCTGTTTGATCCGTATCATCCAATCTCACACGAATCCCTTTTGCCTTTAAATCCTTTTGAAGCTGCTCTAGCTTTGCGACAATCTCTGGATGCTTTTTAAACGGCCCCACTGGTATTAAAACAACCTGTGTTGGCGCAATTTTCGGTGGTAGCACTAAGCCCTTATCATCACCATGCACCATAATAACAGAGCCAATCAGTCGTGTGGATGTACCCCATGATGTTGTATGCACATGTGTATGCTCGTTATTTCTATTTAAATACTTAATATCGAAGGCCTCTGCAAACTTTGTGCCTAAATAATGGGATGTCCCCGCTTGCACAGCCTTGCCATCTCTCATCATTGCTTCAATTGAAAATGTATCCACAGCACCTGCAAAACGCTCTGATTCGGTTTTTGTACCACCATAAACAGGAATAGCTAAAATATTTTCCACGACCTCTTTATAAATAGCCAGCATTTGCATCGTTTCATGACGTGCCTCTTCTTCATTTTCATGTGCAGTATGTCCCTCCTGCCATAAAAATTCAGAGGTACGGATAAACGGTAATGTTTTCTTTTCCCAACGAAACACATTCGCCCATTGATTCAGTAGTAGTGGCAAATCACGATAGCTGTTCACCCATTTGGCATACAAATGACCAATCATTGTCTCAGAGGTTGGTCGTAATGCTAGACGCTCCTCTAATGGCTCACCTGCTGCCTCTGTCACCCATGGTAGCTCAGGTGCAAAGCCTTCAATATGCTCTTTCTCTTTTTGGAAAAAAGATTCAGGAATAAGCATTGGGAAATAGGCATTGCGATGTCCTGTCTCTTTAAAACGCTGGTCCATCGCTGCTTGAATATGCTCCCAAATTTCATAACCATCTGGTCGAAACGTAATACAGCCTCGTACAGGTGTATAATCCATTAACTCCGCATCTTGAATTGTTTTTAAATACCATTTTGTAAATTCATTTTCTTGATACATTGACAATCCACTCCTTTTGAACAAAATCAATTACGCTCCAGCGTAATTGCGTCTGGATTTTTCCGAGTTCACTCGTATAAAGGATGTTAGCCTAAAAGCATCACATCCTGTGACAACGGCTTGTTACTGTCACTGCGTTGTACTACGCTTTCGTACAGAAAACATTAACTGACCTACATCGTGTAGACCCTCAAAATCCATGACACACGGTTTTTCTGTGCGAAAGCGGAGTGAAACGCAGCGTCAGCACCTGTTTTTCTGTACCGAAAGCATTAGCGTCAGGTACAACATCCGCCGGGGCTTTATCTTGATTCAGAGGGCGTTTGGACACCCACTGAATGGAAGTAAACATCGGCATTCATCCCCTCCCTGTAGAGGAAGGGGTCTTCTGTATCTGACGCTTCACTTTCGATACAAAAACCATTTGCTGAATCAAGATAAAAAGCACAAAGTTATCCTTGTTAGGACGTCTTTGTGCTTAGCAAACGTGGTACCACCTATTTTCAGCTTTAATTGCTTAAAGCCCTCTCACGTTGGATAACGGTAACGAGCCGATTATGTTTGCATAATTTCTCCGTGGTAGGGTTCAATAAAGAAGCGGTGATATAGCTCTCAGCTATTGCTATATTTTCTGTCTCACAATTCTTTATTTACTTAGCCACATCCATGAATTTTGGCTACTTCACTTGATATATGCTTTCCATCATAACAAACAGCATACATAAATTCAATGACCATTTAACATACCTTGATTTATTTAAACCTGTACCATACAAAAAAGCCAATGCATCCTCTAAAAAAAGAATCGCATCGACTTTATTCGTTATTTCTATTCGCCTGCTGTCACGACAAATGTGTCTGTGCTTTCTACACCCATAGCAGAGACAGCTTTGATGCCGTATGTGTAAGCGCGTTTAGTAAAAGCCGTTTTATCTACAAATACTGTGTTGCCATTCGTATTGTATACAACATCCACAATATTTTGTGGATCTTCATAGGAGCCTTCTTGAAGACCATTAAAGCGATAAATAACATATTTGCGTGGCTGTGTGCGATTTTCGTCTGTAATATTAATTTTACGACCAGCTGTTTCTTTTGTCACCTGTACAACAGTTGGCATAGCTGGCACTGTTGAATCATCCCAAGATGTATCTGGTGTCAGTGCTGTATAGTTATACAATTGTTGCTCCACAATCGTTGCATAGCCTAGCTTATTACTTTGAATATTTTTTAACGAGAAATGCATTTGCCCTTTTGCAGCTGCTTGTGCTACACGATTGGCTATAATTTGATTTGGTAGCTCCATTTTATCCTTCCATGCTGTATCACTATCTGCTCCTACCTTGTAATCGGCAAGCCCAATATAGAGATTGACAGGATGTGTCTGTGCATAGGTTTGCACTTCACGGCTCCACCAATCAAGCAATGTACCATATTTCGCTACAGCTAATGTGCGTGACCAATAGATTTGTGGGGCAATATAATCAATTGTTCCTGCTTTAATCCATGCTCTTGTATCTGCATATAAATCATCATAGTTATTGACACCTGCACGTGTATCACTGCCTGTTGCATCCATTGATTTATTGCGCCAAACGCCAAATGGTGAAATACCAAATTGTACATGTGGCTTTGTTTCTTTAATTGCGGTATACAAATTTTTCACCAATTGATTGACATTATCACGTCGCCAATCTTCCACCTTTTTAAAGGACGTACCATATTTTTTATAAGCAGCTTGGTCTGGAAAGGCTTCTTTCGCAATTTTGTATGGATAGAAATAATCATCCATATGCACTGCATCAATATCATAATTGGCTACAAGCTCTTTCACTGTATCAATTAAATAGTTTTGTACTTCTGGTAAGCCTGGGTTGAAATAATACTGTTTACCATATTTCACAACCCAATCTGGATGTTTTTTCGCCGCATTATCAGCCGACAAACTTGTTAGTGCTTGTCCTGCCATTGTGATACGGTATGGATTCATCCAAGCATGTAATTCCATCCCTCGCTTATGTGTTTCCTCTACCATAATCGCAAGTGGGTCATAGCCAGGGTTTGTTCCTTGTGCCTTCCCTGTAATATAGGCAGACCACGGAGCTAATGTAGATGGATACAGGGCATCACTTGTTGGTCGTACTTGAAAAATCACTGCATTAAACTTGCTTGCTTTCAGTTTATCCAATGTTTGGCGTGCCCATGTTGTGTATTGCTCCTGATTCATACCTGCTTTCATATCCAAATTGAGCACGGTCGGAATCCATGCCGCCCGCATTTCTCTTTTCGGCTGTGTCGTGCTAGCTGCCTCTGTTTGCATAGGAATGCTTGAGACACTCAAAGCAAACACGATAACCATTAAACTAATCATCTTCCACACACTATTTTTCTTCATCATGTTTCTACTAATGCCTCCAATTTCCTATTTTCCTATTCTAGTATACGACAGGGATGCCATACACTCAATGCATATCCAAGCTCCATCACATCATCCATACAGTTTCTTGTCATGAAAGAAGAGCCTATACTATAAAACAACATTACTTGTAAAATGGTTCCATGCAAGCAATAACACTAAGATTCTTTTATTACCTACTAGACGCACACGCTCATAAAAATGAAAAAGAAGCAAGCCATTTTACTGGTTGCTTCTCCTATTATTACTTATCGCTAATGTTTACATAGTTACTATGAATATAGCCGAATTTACCTTTATACGAAATTTTATACCAGCCTTTTTGGAATCCTAAAATCGTTATTTCCGTGTTTTTAGAAAGCGTTCCATATAGCTGACCTTCGTTTGATGACGTAGAACGGACATTTACAGAATTGGCAGTGACGATGCCTTTTGATAACTCGAAGTGAATACCAGTCGACTTCGGTTTCTCTGTTTCTTGTTCCTGCTCTGCTTCAGGAGTATTCAACACTTTTACTAGTTGCTGATAAAATTCTCCTGTCGTTTTTGCTTCAGCAAATTGACTTGCCTCTACATTCGCTTTTGTTGCTAATTTTTCAATCTCTTCTTTTGTGATCGCATCTTTTACATTAATCGAAGCAATATTTGTATATTTTCCATCTTCTGTTGTAGGAACAGTTAAAATACCTTGATTAATTAACTCCACAACAGCCGCACGAGCAGGTGATGTTGTATCAACACCAACAATTTTCCAGTTATTTTGGATAATAGGCTCATACACACCATTCATTTCTTCTTTCAAGTAGCGAATAGATAGATTACGGATTGTGCCTCCTGTTTCTCCATACGCACTTTCTTCTTTAGAGGACCAAATCATATTAAATTTACGTCCTTCAAGTGCTTGCCCTTTTGACACAAGGAAGTCCATTCTATATGCGTTCATACCAAGCTTTAAGTTGTCTTCCATTTTAATTGGTGTACCATCTAATTTGCGAAGATTTTTAATTCTATTGCCAGGCTGCTCTGTTAAATCAATATCATACTTTACATTACCAAAATAATCATTCGTACTATATTTAGAGGCACGTCGTGTTTTATCGAAGCTAACTGTCACATCTCCATCACGTGTGCTATTAAAATAACCAACAGCCCATTCCATATAATCCTTTAAATCTTTGCCTGTTACTTCATAGACAGATACTTCTCCGCCAGCAAATTGATAATTATAGGCAATATCCTTTTTCTTAATAGGCCCTACATTTAATGAGGCTTTATCATTATCAATTTGGTGTGCAACTACATCAGCCTTACTATAATGAAGCATTACCTCATGGAAGAAGTCTGACAAAGGTGTTTCTTGAATGTGTACAGTGGGAATACCTTTCATTTCATTTTTAGGGACAAGGTCTGTTCCTTTTAGCTGTGCCACTTCGATGTTCGCATCTGCACGTGCAAACTCATGATATGGCTTTAAGATTTCTTCCAATTCTTTATCCGATTCCACAAATGTGCCATCTGCATTTTTTACTGGAATTGTGGATGCGTCTTTTGCTTTTAATGTCACTTGCTCGCCTTGACGAGTAAATGTTAAATCAATTCGTGAAATATGTGAGCCGTATTTATTAGGCTCTGTAATAACAATGCCATTCACTTCTTCTTTATTAATTAGTACATGGTTATGACCTGCAAAAATAGCGGCTAGCTCTGGAATAGCATTCGCCATTTCCTTCACACCTGTTCCTGGTTTACCGTTTTCATTTTCCAGACCCATATGCATAAGACCAACCATTACATCTACTTTACCTTCTAATTCTTTTACCGCTTTTTTCGTTTCTTCGATTGGATTTTTAACAACTAAGCCATCTAAATGATCTGTGCCTTTTTCATACTCTGTAATCAGTGGCGTTACCATCCCGATGATACCGATTTTAACCCCTTCACGCTCAATAATCGTATACGCTGGTAAATAACGCTCCCCGTTTTCTTTGTAAACATTACCAGCAAGTCTTGCTCCGTTGAATTGACTAGATACTTTATCTAGTACATCCAAGCCGAAATTGAACTCATGATTACCATATGTCCAAGCCTCATAGCCCATTTCATTAATCGCAACCGTCATTGGAGACTTTGGTTGATCATTAAACAATTCAGCCGAATTATCCTGTATCAAATCACCATTATCCAATAAGATTGTATTTGGGTTATCTTGACGCACCTTCTTAATAATCGTATATAATTGCGTCAAGCTTCCCGTTAAATTAGCGCCATCTGTCGCATAATCCCACGGCATGGAGCGACCATGAATATCGGATGTCGCAAGAAGTGTAATATGTATATCCTTATCGCCCTCTTGTGCACTAACAGATGATTGTGTAAAGAAAATCCCTGTGGCAAAAATCAATACCGCAATACTTAGTATAGATATCGCTTGTTTTAATTTCCTCATTTTCACATAACTCCTTTTCCAAATTTTAAAATTTATTTTACTAGTTTAGCACTTCAAATTATTTTTCACAACATAATATTTTTAATTGAAAATATGGATGAAATAAGGTTTAATAGTGCAAATTTATTATATTTGGCAATCTAATGGAATAATTAGTGCTATACAAACGAAACAACCATCTACATACATTAGACGGTTGTTCAGAAAAAGATTATGAGTAGCCACTTCTCACCATACATGACACATTGCTTAGTCAATCCCTATCTTATTTCACTACTTTTATACAGACAGGTTTTTCAATCGTATACGTTGCATTTTGTAATGCCAACTCACCCTTATTATTCATTTTAGCAAATGTTAATTGATCAGAATTTTGGTTGCCCATTACGATAAGTTCATCGGAAATGACAGCAAAGTTGCGGGGTGTAGCTCCTCCTGTCTGCAAACAATCATGCCATGCTAATTGCCCCTGCTCACCAATCGTAAAGACAGCAATACTATCATGACCACGATTTGATGCCAAGACATATTTGCCCGATGGCGATACATGAATATCTGCCCCTGTGTTATCACCTGAAAAATCAGCAGGTAATGTCGAAATGGTTTGCAGTAAATGGAATGTTTGTGCATCTTCAGCAAATTGCAATACATCAATAGTTGACGTTAATTCGCTTAATACATACACTAGCCTATGCTCCTGATGAAAGGCTACATGGCGAGGTCCACTTCCTAATGGCATTTGATGCGTATTGACCAATGTTAGCGACCCATCCTCAGCAGTACCGTATAAAGAAACTGTATCACAGCCTAAATCCTGTACGATTTTATAGTTGAGGGCAAAAGGTAAAATTTCAATGGAATGGGCATGTGCCGCCTCTTGTCTTACTTGGTTAACACTGCTTCCTTTATGCTGAATAACCTGCTGACAAGGCTGGATTTCAAATTTGTCATTTACCTTAAAAACAGCTATTGAGCCAGAGACATAATTGGTTACATACAGCGCTCCTTTATCCGCGTCATAGATGACATAACAAGGCGCAGCACCGTGAGTAGATTGGCGACTTAGCTCGATTAATTGCTGCTGCTCCTTATCATATCGATAACTGTATACAGAACCATCCTCTTCTTCACTAACAGCAAAAATATAGGATTGATAAACAGTCACAAACGAAGGAGAATCGATGGATTTCATTGCCACCTTCTGCTGGATTGCTAGTGTCTCTGTATCTAATGTGATGATTTCTAGTGCCGCCGTATTTGACTTTTGATAGGTTCCAATTACTAAATCAACTGTATTGTACATTCTAACCACCATCCCTTTCATAATTAAACGTATACTGAATTTTACAGCTTTATGAGGAAAAAATAGAAAATTTTATTATCGATCTGACATCAATTTTTATACTTTCAATATCTTCTCCATCGTCACAATTGGTATCCTGCTCCCCATTGTACTAACAATCGTTTCTTCTAAAATAATGCGATAGCCTAGTTTTTGATAGTAACAGATATTCTTTTGCTCACTTTGACGTACTTTACATGTTATGTACGAGAGCTGCTGGGCTATAGCAAATTGTTCAATGAAATACAGCAATTGTGTTGCAACACCCTTACCCTGTGCACTCGGCAGGACAGCTAAACGTGAAAAATATAATGAGGCTTGCTGAATGGTGCATTTGACAACAGCAATTAATGTATCCTGTTCACTTGCGCCAAAAATAAGAACACCTTGGTTAAGCTCCTCCTGTATCGATAGAGCGGTTTCCTGTAAAGCGCTGGATGGAACTGGCTCGTTTTCATAACGCTGAAATGCTGCGTGTATGACTTGAATAATCTCTGTTGGCTGCTCATTGCGTTGAATGTACATGTTAACCCCCTTTATGTATATACAAACTGAAAATAGCATAAAAATACAAACATATCAATGTGGCAACCTTCTCAAGCCTCCCTAATTAGCTAAATTAAAGAGGCTGAATACAATTTATTCGTATCACTATTCAGCTAACTTCCTAATTTTCATTCGCTATAAATTTGTAGGCTCAATTACATACTCAATACGTAAAAAGGGCAATCCAAAAAGACGCATTTGATGACTAGCCGTTAATGCTGAGGTATCTTTGACTGTAATGATAAAATGCTCCTGTAATGGTAACTTACAAACAAAACGGCCTATTGCCAAATAAATACCTGCATCACCATCTTGCTCACTTGTTAAATGAAGCTGCCCATTCTTTGCCTCCACATATAACACACCGACCATTGTTGAAAATGGCAATGGTAGCGCAATATTCATATAAGTCGTTTCTTTAGTGGTATGCTGCGAATAAATGGCCGTGAAAACTGTTTGTCGCCCAATAGTACGAATCCATGCTCGTGGTGCTACACGTCCATCCTCCTGTGCACTCACTTTCACAATTTTACCTGTCATTTCAATCTGCTTGCTTGAAAATGGCAGATTTAATTGCTGTATGATGCGACTAATACCTTGATAAACCAAAGCGAATGGCTTAAACCATCCTCTCCATTGTACAGATGCCAGTAAACGATATTGTGTCGTATGCTCATAAAAATGAACAATTGCAGGCGGTACTTCTGTTGTATTGACAAAATCCTGTAGCGAGTCCACTAGTCCAGCATGTGGCTCCTGCTGTGTACGTAATTTCCCTCGAATTTGACTCACAGGAAATTGCACGGTTTGTTGCTTTGTCGGAGGTACTGCCATTGCCCAAGCAAGGACACCGATTCCAGCAAATAATAGCCCATTCATCACACCATGAAATTGCAACATCCTCGGAATGGTTACATAGCCGAACGCATATAGTAGTGACCATAAAATAGTGACACAAAGGGAGCCGTAAGAAATACGCAACAATACACCTTGTATAACAGGAAGCTTGCTTTTGATTGTCAGGGCAAACAATATGTAAATCGCTACAATATAGAGCACAACCGATACAACTTCTAGTACTTTAGAAAATGTAATACCTAACGCCGTCAGTATTGGACCTGCCAATAAAATCACTGCGACCATTGTATAGCCCTTACTTTTATGTATACGCCCAAACAGTCCGACTGAGATAATAAGTATACAGGCTGAATAATGAAAATGAATCGCTGTCAACCATGTAATAAGCGGTGAAAAGCCTGTATCTATCTGCGCAGTATAGGCAAAAAACCATAGCCCTCCCATGAAGATATATAGTAAGCCAATGTCTATCATGATCTCTGCTATATCAGTAAAGCCTCTTTGTAGAAATCGTTTCACACCTTGCCACGCAATAAATACTGTATAGAAAACATACATAATCGCCAACAAATCCGCCAACCAGCCCGCTGAAAACCAATGCAATAATGTCACAGTTCCCATCATTATGACCAGTACTATTTTACCTACTGTCTGCAAATCCACAATCATTTTCACCATGGCAGGCACAAAAACAAGCTGTGCCATCGTCAATAACAGTAAATAATCAGGTTGTGGACTAAACAAATAACAAAGTATGAAAAACATCATGCCTACTAGCACTAGCGGATTAGCTAGATTGTGGCGTAAATTCACCAGCATACATCATCAGCCTCCCTAGTAATGGATTATGAATGAAAACATGGATTGTAAACACCTCTTTTTGATCATCGTAGCCTTCCTCTACTGTCACACGTCCCTCCAACCACTTTGGTATACGTACCTTACCAAAGCGCTGTAGCCCAGAGCGAATCACTAACCGTCCCTCCTGTGTGACAGCAAAATGTAAATCCGCATAAAACAGTGCTGGTGAGCCTAAATAGTCTTTGACAACCTTTTTTACAGGATCAATGGTCATACGTGCATCAAAATATCTTGTTTGCTGTGGGAAATAAAAAGTGCGCTCCCATAGCACCTCCAGCTCACCATTTGGCAAAGCATGGCATGTATTACGGATAGTAAAAGGGATATTCGTGCCCGATTCAGGAAATAAAAAACGCATATAGGCTGCTAAATAATAAAATGGACGCATCCATACCGCTCCTGACTGAATCGTCTGCATCACACCTGTAGCGACAAAAGCTGTATCTAGTGGCAAAGCATAGCGTTGTTGTAGCTTAGGATGCAGTCGATCAAAATCTGCTCCTAATAATGTTTGATAAATGGTCATCTGCTAGCTCCTCGCTTTCGTTTACAGCTTTTCGCACTCGGCATATCTTTACTGAGCACCAGTCCGATAATCGATAAAACCCATAAGGCACTATTGAATGTAATTGGATTAAAAGGCGCAATGGCTAGCTGGTCATCCGCCAAAATCGCACTCACTGTCAGTAATGGAAAGAGCCCTATTTGTAAACCAAATAACAACCTCTTACCAGATGGCCATAGCCAACAAAGCGCAAACAAGCTTTCTACAATACCAATCACATAAACAATGACAGTCGCATCCGAAACAGTGAGCAATTGTGCGGTCATCTTTACTTCATCAGCATGTGGAATTAGCACTTTTGGTACAAGACCGTGATAGAGCCATACAAAGCAAAACAGTAAGCTCACTAACTGTACTAAAAAGAAACGGCGATATTGGCTCGCTGGATTTTCCCCTTTTTCCAGCCATCTTCTCAACACATCAAAGCTAAGTGCCGTAGCCCAACCCATCATTGGTCTGAAAAACAAATCGAAAAATTTACCTATGGAACCGTAGCGAACATCATAATCATACTGCGTTAGAAAAGTAAGTCCCTTATGATGCGGTATGTACTGCCAGTAACCTCGCCCTTCCGCAATCGGTGACATTTTCTGTGGTGTACCGAAATGTAAGGAGGATGTTCTCGTACCATCTTCTTTGTGATGCTCCCCCTTACTCTCACCCCAGCCACTGACGGCTAACCCTGGCATAATTTTCGTTGTATAGGTAAAGCGCTGTGGCTCCGCTGCTGTCGCTTTCGGTAAATAGGTAATCGATGTAAAGCGTAAATCCCACTGCTCATGCAATGCAGGTGTTTGCGTATAGGTCCAAACTTGCTCGATTGACGTTGTTGCCATCTCAATTTCAACGTAAATGGGCTTGTGTTGCACATCATCACCTTCTTCTAAATTGTTTGTTCGATAAATTTCTCCGCAAATTGGTACAGAATGGCAGCAGGTACAGCGAGATTCAAATTTTGCCCCCCATCAAAGCCCGCCGTATTTAAACCAACTAAGCGACCATACATATCGAGCAATGCACCGCCAGAGCTACCATTAGAAATCGGTGCAGTAAATTGAATCATCGGCATAGAACGTATATCTCGAAACCCTGACACAATGCCGTCGGAAATCGAATTAAATAAACCTAATGGACTGCCAATTGCGACAATTTTTTGCCCTCTAACTAATGAAGCGTGACGATACACAGGTAACGCAGGACATTGCTTCCCTACTTTTAAAATAGCCAAATCGTAATCTTGATGATATTTCACTAATTGATTTGTCCAATATTCCTCTGTATCATTTTCATAAAGCACAGAATAATAATGTCCACCTGCCACTACATGGAAATTCGTGATGATATAGCCTTGTGAATGAATCACAACCCCTGAACCACCACAAATGATTTGCTGATCTTCATCATAGACCTTAATCATCACCACCGCACTCGAAAGCCCTGCTAGTTGCTCATAGCTCCATTCCTCGGTGGTTTGTATTGGTAATGATGTTGATTTTGGCTGTGGTGCTACTGGCATTTCAGATAAGTGCCATTGCGCTGTATACACATGCTCACATTGATAAAGCGTTGAATAGCTATTAATCGCCTCATCGAGATGAGCAATATCTTCCTTTGTATTCATATAGCAAATATCACAACCGAGCTGAGATAAAAAATATAAAAAGAAGAGCTCTTGCTGTTTTATGTCACCCATAAAAAGGAGCTTTGGTGCAACAGTCGGAGATGGAAAAAGCTGTGGCAAATAAAGTGCCATCCAGTGCAAGCATTTAATGCCGAAATTTTTGACAACCGTTGCATTTGTTGTCGTTTTTCGATACATCGCCACTGTACGCAAAAAAGCGATTTTTTTTGTCCATTCCAATGTTTCATGACAAAGTGACTCTCCTAGTGATAGTTGCTGTAGCAACTTAGCATCAAATAATTGTGCATCGATGGCTTGCCACTTTTCCCAAATGACCGATAAACGCTGACTATTTTGTGGATCGATTCTCGCATCCAAGCCTTGCAATCGTTTATAAGCAATATGAGTGGCATTTGCTGCAAAATGACGCTCCATCTCGTGAAGTGTTTCTTCATATTGTGCAATGGACTGTGGAATGCCAATATAACGGACAAATAACACCTCTTTTTGTATGGCTGCTGCATTTTGTGAAGTAATTGCCCTAAAATCAGCGAGTGGCTCTTTTGTATGCTTCAATTTGACTTTTAGCGGCTTTGTTGTAACAATCATCCACAACCCTCCCTGTTTTCTAAATCTTACTTCTATTGTAAAGAAAATAGCAATGGATGCACTACATTTTGCAAAAATAGTTGAATCGAAATACTTGTTTGCGGAGTCTAATAGTCGGAAGGAGGCGTTTTTCATTACAACTGAACTAGTGCAATTAGCGCAAAATGGCGATGAGCAAGCCTTTTATACACTTATCCAGCAAGAACAACCTAAATTGTATCGCATGGCTTATGTCTATGTGCAAAATGAAAATGATGCTATCGAAGTATTTCAGCAAACCATTATTCGAGCATATGAAGGATTGCCACAATTAAAGGAACCTCATTATTTTTCGACATGGCTAACACGCATTATGATTAATTGCTGTAAAACATATGTAACCAAAAACGGTACTGTACAGCCTGTGGAGCCTTCAACACTAGCCAATGTGAACAGCACATCCCCTACATACATCGAGGAGGAGCTTGATTTATGGCAAGCCTTATGCCAGCTAGAGGAAAAATACAAGACCGTGTTACTATTGCGCTTTTATCAAGATTATTCTGTAAAGGACATTGCCGTCATCTTACACTATCCTGAAGGCACAGTAAAAACTCATATTCGCCGAGGTTTACAAGCTTTACGACATCAACTAAAGGGGGCATACATAGATGACTGGGTTCAATCCGTTGAAACACATCATTGAGGCAATTCCAATTCCTGAGGAGCGTTTGACAGAGGTGTTACGTGTAGAAGGTATGTCGAAAGTTTTTCAACAAAAGCATCATACTGTACATGCCTTAAAAAATATTCATTGCACCATTTATCAAGGTGAAATGGTAGCTATTATGGGGACAAGTGGCTCTGGTAAAAGTACATTACTCAATATGATTAGTGCCATTGATGAGCCAACAGAAGGTGAATTATTTTTATTTGGTAAAAGAGCGCATCATATTTATCAGGAACCAACAGCATCACAATTCCGCAAAGAAAATATCGGCTTTATTTTCCAATCATTTCATCTATTGAAGGACTTAACAGTAGAAGATAATGTCGCACTCCCTCTTATTTTAAATGATGTACCAAGCAAGGACATTAAGGAGCGTGTGCAACAAATATTGCAAAAATTACATATGGTGGCTTGGGCAAAACACCGACCAAATGAACTGTCAGGTGGACAAAAACAACGTGTCGCTATTGCACGTGCATTGATTGCCAATCCACCTATTTTACTAGCAGACGAGCCAACAGGGGCGCTAGATGTCCATACTACAGATGACATTTTAGCCCTGTTAGTGACATTACAAAAGGAGCTAAAGCAAACCATTCTACTTGTTACACATGATCCCTATGTGGCGACCTATGCCAATCGAGTATTATTTTTCCATGATGGAGCTATTGTGGATTCTTATCAAAACACACAAACAGCAGTGGATTTAGATGCCATCTTGGCAAAATTCAAGCAAGTAACAAGAGGTGAAGTCTAATGTTTACGATGCGTACCATTGCCTTTAAACTATTTCGTGCTGCATGGCTCAATGTTTTGACAAGTATTAGTATAATTACAATTGCTATTTGTCTTATTATGACGATGAGCGTTTATAGCTGGAATGCACATCGTCAAATGACCAAGGATATTCAAGCATTACTTGGTAAAATGGATATTATGGTCGGCTATAACCCAGAGCAGCATAAGCTATTAAGTCATACACACATAAACGATTTTCAAACAATACCAGATGTTATCAACGTTTCGAGCGTTTCGTTAGCACATACAATCGTCGAGCATGAAGCCCATACAACCTTTTACACTGTTGGGGTGGAAAATGATGCACTGGTGAAAAGTCGCTATCATTTCACAACCAATTTAGGGTTACAGGATGTGGTAATATCTGAAAATGTAGCACGTATTTTCAAGAAAAAGGTTGGCGATTCCCTTCATATTGCCATGCCTCAGTTAGATGGACCATCACAATCTTTCATAATTCGAGAAGTTTTACCTACGATTAAGGGAACAGATAGTCCAAGTATGGTTTTATTAGCCAATGACGTGCTAAAAACTTGGATGCCTAGGAACGATGCACAAACAGCTGGTATGTTTGCATTACTCGAAACACAATCTAACAAAGCGACACTTGTTGGCATGACATTGAAACAGCTTGACCCTACATTACGAGTCGATGTCATGAGCGATTATGCAATTTTTAAGAAGAATTTACAAGCTCTTATTATTTTTATTGCCGTGCTAGCTGTCTTTATTTTATTAATTGCCAGTGTGTTATTGCTCTCTACCTTCCAGTTATTATTTTATAAAATGAAAGAACAGTTAATGGTTTTACGTGCACTTGGAGCCTCTACTAAACAAATTAAAAAGCTGGTACAGTGGCAACTCTCTCTCATTAATATGATTGGTGTATCATTAGGCACAACGCTCAGTCTACTCATCACGAAAAGTTTGTTACCACAGCTTATTCAATGGATGAAAGTTCCTGATGCGAAAACAGATTTACCTGTTCTATTCGTTCTATTGATTGCATGTGGTAGTTTTGGACTCTTACAGTTAGTGACTCAATGGCAAGTACGAAAAAGCAGTAAGTTATTACCGTTACAAATCGCTACAGATAATGAGATACTCAGTTTGCAATGGACGAAATGGAAAACATGTATAACAGGTGGGATGGCAGTCGTTGCTTGCCTATTATTTGCGAATGCCTATCATATGGGAAACGGACAAGGCGCTTTGATGATTTTATTTTCCACATTATTCCTATGTGGTACCCTACTCTTTATCATGCCTTATCTTTTTTCTGCTTTATTAAAATTCGCTTTAACCCCCATTCGTACTATTGCTGGCAAAGAAGCCTATTTAGCTTGTCAGCAATTAATGCCACAAGTACGACGTAATATGCCAATTATTCTAAGCATTATTGGACTAATGGTTATTTTAACGTTCGGTAGCTCTCTCTTAAAAACCGTGCAACATAATGAATTAACCTCTATTGATTCACGCTATGAAACAACAATAAAAATAGATAATGAACTTGCGGACCCAAGTATATTGCCCGCTATCATTGATGAAATTGAAGCATTACCAAGTGTGACCTATGCCTATACAAAAAGCAATGCGTCTTATGTTGCCTTACAGTTTAGAAATGAATGGCTACACGAAAACTTTGAGACGATTGATATTCAAAAATGGATTCAACTCGGAAAACTACCAGCGATTCAAGGAAATTACAAGGATGGCATTATTGTCACAAAGCGCTTCGCTGACAAGTATCAGCTAGTTATTGGAGATACCATGACCACAGGGACATTTGATGAAACCTTACAACGACAAATAACAACTGACACGGTACAGATTATTGGAATTGCGCTGGATGACTATACACATTATATGGATATTTACGTCGATTGGTCCTCTACATTAGCGGTAGCCACTAAACCAACTATTCAATCTATTATGGTAGAAACAAACGATACGCAGCAAACGATGACAGAACTAACTTTCTTAGAACAACGATGGCCAGCCTTAAAATTGACCGATAAAGAGACAATACTGGTGCAATCCAGCGAAATGTTTTTCCAACGTTGGAGCTTATTTGTTGGCGTTTTTATCATTTTAATTGTGGCAACCTGCTTAGGTGTGCTACAAACTTTATTACATGTAATTTATACAAAGCGACAAGATTATGCCATTCAGCGTTTACTTGGCTTATCACCAAATGGTGTGATAAAGCTAATTTTGACGCAAGTATTGTCATTCGTGTTGTATGGGCTAGCTATTGGCTCACTTTTAGGACTACTCTTAACCAAAATGCTTAGTCTTATTGACGATGAAGCACATGTCTATTATGATTTCCTCACATTAGGACTGACAAGTATCGTCTTTGTTGTTGCTACCTTAGTCGTCTTTTTATGGCAAGGCTATTGGATTAGTCGTAAAAAATTAA
The DNA here is from genome assembly GCF_026012395.1 of Lysinibacillus piscis. GTDB lineage: Bacteria > Bacillota > Bacilli > Bacillales_A > Planococcaceae > Lysinibacillus > Lysinibacillus piscis. Next base: position 725,412 of record NZ_BRZA01000002.1, on the reverse strand, counting down.
CACAAGAAATGACAACAGCCCCTCTCTAATTGATGGGGCTGTTTTAGATTACTTATTTTAAATTAGCTAACAATGTTTGAGCGACAGCTTTTGTCGAAAATGGATTTTGACCCGTGATGAGCCTGCCATCTTGCACGACAAAGGAACGGAAAGCCCTAACTTTTTGAAAGATGGCGCCATTTTTATTCGCGATATCGATATTTAAAAATGGCACAATTGATTTTTTACCACTTAACAATTCCTCCGTAGTAGTAAAGCCTGTGATTTTTTTATTTTGGATAAGATAGTTGCCATTCGTATCTTTAATATGTAATAATCCAGCAATACCGTGGCAAACAGACGTGATATAACCGCCATTATTATAAATCGCTAAGCTAAGTTGCTGCAATTCAAGATTATGAGGAAAATCCCACATCACACCATGGCCACCTGTATAATAAATAGCCATATACTCATTTGGATTCACATCTTTAGGCTGCATGGAATATTTTAACGCTCGGTTTTGAAAATCCTCACTTTCGTAAATAGAAAAAGTGGCTTCATCCGCATACTTCAAACTCCTTGGATCAAGAGGCACAAAGCCACCTTTTGGACTAACATAATCGACTTCAAAGCCTTGTTTTGTGACTTCCTCAACAAATTCAGTAGCTTCTCCAAGCCATAACCCTGTAGCATCTGTTGTACCTTGATATCTTGTTGCATTGGTTAACACGACTAAAATTTTTTTCATTTTGTTTCCACACTTTTGCCCATTATTTCTGTCACGTGATTCAGTAATTTTTTTAATTTATCAATCTCCGTTGTCTTATGTGATAAAGAATAGTAATTTTTAGTCCCCTCACTATGTAGCTCAATTAAGCCAACTTGTTTTAGGATTTTTAAATGATGGGATACTGCTGGTCTAGAAAGCTCTGTTGCATCGGTTAAATCAATAACACGTAAGCCTTTACAGCTATTTGCTTGCAAAAGTGTAATGATGATAGCTTGACGTTTTTCATCACCGAGTGCAATCAAAAAATCACTCACCTCATCGAATTCTTTTTTTAATTGGTTTAAGTCGCTCATAGCACACCTCTAACGTTTAATATTTTAAACCATTGAACCATCTCTTTTGCTTATTGTCAATTATTTTGACAAAGTGAGATTTAGTTGACAATTTTATCGTTACACTCTAACATGATTAATGGTTTAAACGAACGAACTAATAAAGGAGATTTTTACATGGAACAATATATGAATGCCGCACTAATCAATCATTATGGTCAAAAGCAACTTGAGATAAAAAAAGTAGCAATGCCGAAAATTTCTGCTGATGACGTATTGGTGGAGATTCATGCAGCAAGTATTAATCCTATTGATTTTAAAGTGAGAGATGGGAAATTGAAAATGCTATTGAAGTATAACATGCCATTAATTTTAGGTAATGATTTTTCGGGTGTTGTCATTCAAGTAGGGAGAAATGTGACTGCATTTAAAGTGGGCGATGAAGTATATGGTCGACCAAGAAAGTCAAGAATTGGGACATTTGCGGAATACATCGCTATTCATCAGGATGATATCGCCATGAAGCCGAAAAATGTAAGCTTTGAAGAGGCAGCAGCTATCCCATTAGTTGGTCTTACTACCTATCAAGCTTTCCACGATATTATGCAGCTAAAACCAACAGATAAAATTTTGATTCAAGCTGGCTCAGGGGGAGTTGGCACGTTTGCCATTCAACTTGCAAAGGTAATGGGTGCCTATGTAGCAACTACCACAAGTGCCAAAAATGAAGCATTCGTTAAAGATTTTGGGGCAGACAGGATCATTGATTATACAACAGAAAAATTCGAGGATGTATTAACAGATTACGACTATGTTTATGATACATTAGGTGGCGAAGCCTTAAAGAACGCATTTAAAATTCTAAAACCTGGTGGGAAAATTGTGTCACTATCTGGCATACCCAACTATCGCTTCGCTAAAGAGTATGGATTGAATATATGGAAATCCTTTATTCTAAAATTAGCAACACGCAAACTAACAGCATTAGAAAAGCAACACAAGGTTCAATACCATTTTCTATTTATGAAGCCTAGTGGAGCACAACTCGCTATCATTCGAGAGTTGATTGAAGCACAAAAAATCAAGCCTATTATTGACCGTGTTGTCTCGTTCCCAGATATTCAAAAGGCTTTTGACTACGCTGAATCAGGCAGAGCAAAAGGCAAAGTGATTATTAAAATTAAATGATAACTATAAGCAATTATGTCTCAGCGTCATTGCTTATGCACCGATAAATAATACAGCCTGTCCAATAGTGATAAAAAAAGCTTCCTGTTGGATAGGGCTGTCTGCTTCAATTTGCACAGTCATCGTGAAGTAACTGTCATGGAAAGTAGCCTGCCATCGTGCAATAGGCTGCTCATCGATAGAGAATACCGACCAATCTTCCATTTCTTTATTGAGTTTGATTGTCTGCACACCATCTGTAATCATAAGGTCAGGCAGCATCAACTTCCAGCCATCATAGGCAATCGTATAGTCCTTACCTGTCTGCCAATCCTTGCCTTGAAAATAGACACGTCCGCGTCGGGTCATTTTTTTACAGGTGAAAAGCGGCTGACCGCTGACATCTTTGGTATCATAGCGTACAAAATAGCGATACTCCATTGTGCGGTCGAATGCTTTTTTCAAAGCATTACTATAAACACGTTGCACAGTGGAAGTAACCTCTCCCGCTTCATTCAAAATGGAGACTACTTCTGTCGATTCAATAGCCATTGGTTGTGTATATGTAAAAGTTTTCAATTGCTTATCTTCCTTTCAATATGTCACATCCATTTTACATGATTTTAATACGCAATAAAAGTTTAGCAATCCCCTCGTGTGTACTATCAAAATAGTGAAGACTGCTATTATTATATATATTGCTTAGTGTATAATAGCGTATGATGAACATATTGCAACGTGAAAGAGGTAAAAATAATGGAGACTTGTGCCGATGTTTTAATGGTTATTGATTTGCAAAATGGTGTATGTTATGACAATGGAGAGTATTTATTTGATTTACAAAATTTACTTACGAAAGTGAACAGTAGAATCTCTCTCTATAGACAATCACATAAACCCATCATTTTTGTCCAACACTGTGATGAAACATTAGTACCTGAAGGCGAGCAATGGGCTATTCATACAAATCTAGATGTTCAAGAGCAAGATTTTATTATACAAAAAACACATGCAAATTCTTTTTACCACACAAATTTAAAAAATCTTTTAGATCAATTAGCTGTTCATCGTATTGAGTTTTGTGGTGCTCAAACCGAATACTGTATGGATGCTACGATTAAATTTGCGCATGGATTGGGCTACGAAAATGTGATGGTACAAAAAGCAACCTCTACTTTTAATAATCCATTGCTGTCTGCAAAAGAGACAATCGATTTTTATGAGAACATATGGGACCGTAGATTTTTAAACATCTTAAAATAAATAATTTCATTAAAAAACGAGCAGCTCTCCAATAGCATCGAGAAGAGTTGCTCGTTTTTTGCGATTCTATGATTGATTAGGATACATTTTTTGAACAACCGCTATCGATTGTATAATAAGTTGCTTTAACACATCCACATCAATATCAGCTAGCTTATTGACATAAACACATGATTTTCCTGTTGTATGCTTCCCTAAACGGCTTAATGTACTTTCACGCTCAGGGTCCTCTGGTGCAAAATAGAGGCTGATTTTTGCTTTGCGAGGTGAAAAGCCAGCAAGTGGTGCATCCCCTTCATGCCCTGTTTGATATTGATAATGATATTTGCCAAAACCAATAATACTCGGTCCCCACATTTTTGCCTCATAGCCTGTTACTTCTGTAAAAATATCCACTAATCGATACGCATCCTCACGCTTTTTCGGAGAATCAACACTTTCGATAAATTCAATGACACTGTGATCTGTTTCTTTTGTTTTTAATTCGTACATCGGGAATCCTCGCTCTCTAAGTCAAAGTTTTTATGATAGAAAACATTTTGCACAACCACTTTCCTCCTTCCAAACTACCACAAAACAAACGCCAAATACAAAAAATCGTATTTGACGTTTATACTACTTATTATTTATCTAATGTAAATGTCACATCTCCAACGCCCATTTCAGCACGTATATTGATGACAACATCTGCCTTATCATAGGCTTCATTGACATAGACATCGTTCTCTTTCGCTATTAAACCATCCGTATTTAGAGAACCAATGCCTTTCTCTGCTGTAATTTTCACACCTATCTCTGTTGGTAAAATCACGGTTGTTTGCCCTACACCTGATTCGATTGTTGTGTCAAAGCTCTTTGCCCAATCGCCACCTAAGTTCACCGTCAAATCACCTACACCTGTATCAATATCTAAGCCTTCAAGTTGTAGTCCACGTAAATCCAAATCAGCCACAGAGGCACCCGTTTCAACAGCTAAATTCATCGGTACATCTTCATTTAACATAATAGACCAGTTATTTTTCACTTCCGAGAATCCGAAGCTTTTAGCATTTTTCTGCTCAATGGACACTTCGCCTGTTTTTCCCTGCAATTGATAGCTTACTTGTGGCGCTAATTTCTTTTTATTGTACACTGCTGTGCCTTCTACCCATTCCTGTGCACCTTTTTTGACCGTCATTTCACCTACACCAAGCTCAATATCTACCTCTAATTTTTTTGCTTTATCTTTGTTCACTACAATGGATTCCTCCGCTGTTTTCCCAGGTAGAATGGAGAAACACCCCGTCAACAACATCACGGAAACCCCCATCATTGCCCCTACTACCATTAATTTCTTCATCTAAATTGCCTCCTTCTGTATACTATATCTACTGTTTTTAGTATATAGAAGTCGCCTTTTTCCAGAAACGCACCTCCGTTGGATATATGACTAAGACCTTAGACGGAGGGGTCATCCATCATATGTCCAAATTCGTTCAGGCTTATATAGAAGTGTTTCATTTCCTTGTGCATCTACACCGTAAATCGTCCAACTTTGATAGGTAGTGGGGATAGCCGTTAATGGAGAATCCACCAATTGTTCAATCCGCTCATGGTCATTTTGTAAAATCAGCTTCTGTACATTTGCATGTTCCTTTAGTGGGATAAGCAGTGTTTGTATATCACGTATATAGATTGCTGATAGTAACGTTTCATCTGACGTCATCTGTGCCGTCTCAATTTTATAGCCTCGCCCATCATGCATTAAAATAGCTATGATTGGACCATAATCGCTCGTTTTCAAATAGCTAAAACGGTATTGCTGTAATGTCATCGTCTCGTAAAAATGAAGCCCCTCGATACGACCAATCGGCCAAATGCCATCACGCAAAGCCATTTCCATATCCGCTTCTGTTGTGACATAATAGCGATAGCCAATACGATCATTGATATTATCAGCGATGGCTATCACAACAATCACGCATAATAATACACGCCACCACCATTTTTTGATGACCGCTACTATCATAAAGCCAATTAATAAAATAGCACTTATCATTCCCGTTAGCATCCATGGTCTTAGTAACACGCTAAAATCCCTTTCACGCCCTGATTTTTCCGCATAGACTGTCGGCGCAGTGGACGTGCTATCCATCACAGGGAATAGGATAAAAGCTAGGACAAGACAGCTAAGAACTGTCGCTGCAAGGGTTACTGGTGCAATGATTTTATTCTGTTGTGGTCGATTGATTTTTTGCCATGTTTTTTGCTGTTGTTCTGCTGAAAATGTTTGCTGGCTATACATTGTGTCAATTGCTTTACGAATCGAATCCATTTTCAAATCCCTCCTCCTGTAATGTTACACCAACCATTTGTCGTGCTCGCCTCAATCTTGTTTTCACTGTATTTTCGGGTAACCTTACTAATACAGCGATTTCCTTTAGCGAAAATTCCGCAAAATGAAAAAGCAATAGTACATCCTTATATTTTGTCGGCAACCGCTCAATCGCATGTACGAGGAAAGCGTCCGCTTCCTGTGCAAGCAGCTGTACTTCAGGTTCATCTCCATGACTTATTAGCTTATGCCAATAATCAATGATTTGTAATTTTGTATAACGCCAGCTCGTTAAATAATTATGACAATGATTAATAGCAATGCGATATAAGTAGGTTTTCACGGCTGCTTCTTCTCGGAATTGCTCCATTTTTTCATAATATTTCACAAACGTGTCCTGCACTAAATCCTCTGCAACCGTCCAATTATGTACATATGTATAACAAAGCTTCAGCAAATAATTGCCATAAATTCGCATCGCCTCTGTTAAACGCTCATCCTTTTGCTGCTTTTCCATGCCCTCACCCCTTTCCTGCGTTAGTAGTTAGACTGACGAATATAGGAAAAGTTTCATTTCTAGCAAGAAAATCTTTTTAACCATTTAGCTAGAGCGTGTCTGAAAACTACAAATTCAGGTGCTATGTACACTTTTTACAATCATCATGTTGTGCAAAAACTATGCCAAAAGTAATGTTTTGCCCGAAAAGTAGTTGAATTCGCTCGTAAAATAGATTGTTTCGCCCGCAAAGCAAACGAATTCGCCCAATTATCCATGTAGTAAGCCGTTTTCAGACACGACCTACGCTGAATACTTTCTTCTATACAAAAAAGCGCTAAAAATATGGATTTCTAGCGCTTTTAGTCCTTCAATGTTCTTTATTACAAATCATCAAAGCCATTATCTTCTACATTCACTTTGACATATTGACGAGAACGCTGCTCAAAGAAATCCGTTTTTCCTTGATCTACATCCTCATAGGCTTTCACCCACTTCAATGGATTTTTACGATAACCGTCAAATGGTCGCTCCACCCCTAATTGGTGACAACGCACATTAGCATAAAAATACACATAATCATGTACATCCTCAACATCCAAGCCATCAATTTTATCGCCAATCACTTCATTTGCCCAATCAATTTCAAGCTGTACAGCCTCACGGAAAATAGCCTGTACATGGGCTGCTCGCTCTGGTGTATCATATTCAGGGTATTCTGCTAATAGCTCCTGATAAATTTTCACAAATAAATCGACATGAAGCTGCTCATCACGGTTAATGTAATTAATCATTGTAGAGGTAGCTACCATTTTTTGATTGCGTGCCAAATGATAAAAGAAAGCAAAGCCTGAATAGAAGAACAATCCCTCTAAAATAACATCGTAGACAATCGCCTCTAGCATACTTTCTACTGTTGGTTCTTCGGAGAATGCATGATAGCCTTTAATAACAAAATCATTGCGGCGCTCTAGCACAGGCTCTGTCCGCCAAAAATCAAATGTCCGATCCTGCTCATCCTTTGTCACAAGACTAGACAGCACATAGGAGTACGAATGATTATGAATCACCTCCTGCTGTGCTAAAATAATCATCAAGGCATTTAAGCTCGAATCTGTTAAATAATCCGCTACCTTACCCGCAAAATCCGTTTGTACGCTATCTAGCAATGCTAATAAACCAATAATTTTCAAGAAAGATTCTCGTTCATCTGCTGATAATGTAGAAAATTGTTTGACATCATTGCTCATATTAATTTCAAATGGTGTCCAAAAGTTTCCTAGCATTTTTTTATATTTAGGATATGCCCAGTTAAAACGAACATCATCCCAGTTTAAAATATTGGATGAATGCCCGTTGACGATGCTTGTAGAACGGTTTGGTGCTGTTTTATCCATAATCGGTCGTTTCGTAATTGTTGTCATAATGTCCTCCTAGCTTGCACACGATTCACATTCGATTAATTCCACCGATGTAGAACGTACATAATAAGTCGTTTTGACACCACTTGCCCAAGCGTGTAAATGTAGTGCCAGTAAATCCTTTGCCTGTATCGTATTTTGCACATATAAATTTAAAGAAATGCCTTGATCAATATGACGTGCACGTGCGGCATTTTGCTTAATTGTCCAATTTTGGTCAATAAAATAAGCGGATTTATAATACCATGTTGTCACAGGTGATAAATCAGGTACTGTCACTGGAATTTTATAATCCTTCTTCTCCTCTGAATAGCTTTTTTGGAAAATCGGGTCAATCGTTGCTGTACTGCCTGCTAAAATAGAGGTAGATGAATTCGGAGCAATGGCCATTAAATAACCGTTGCGTAGCCCTGTTTGTGCCACCGCTTCACGCAATGCTTGCCATTTGTCACCCATATAAGCACGTTTGTCAAAATAGGCTCCTGTTTGCCAATCCGAGCCTTCAAACAATGGATATGCACCTTTTTCTTGCGCTAACGTATTAGATGCTTGAATCGTTAAATAGGCAATTTCCTCATACAGCCTATCTGCATACGCAACAGCCCCAGCCGACTCCCATTGAATATTTTGTAGAGCTAATAAATGATGCCAGCCAAATGTACCAAGTCCAATACCACGATAGCGCAAGTTTGTACGCTCTGCCTGTTTTACTGGAATATCATTGAGTTCAATAACATTATCTAGCATCCGTACTTGAATCGGAATTAAACGCTCCAACACATCAGCAGGAACCGCTTTGCCTAAGTTAATGGATGATAAGTTACAAACAACGAAATCCCCTGGCTTACGACGTGTCACAATGACATCATCCTCTAATACAAGTGACTCAAATTCAGTTGGTGACATATTTTGTGCGATTTCTGTACATAAGTTTGAGCTATAAATCATGCCTTCATGTTTATTTGGATTCATGCGATTCACTTCATCACGATAAAACATAAACGGTACACCTGTCTCTAATTGAGAGCGCATAATACGCTTCATAATATCAATGGCTGGTACAACCTCACGATTTAGTAATGGGTTCGCAATACATTCGGCATATTTTGTGCGGAAGGAGCCAGCACCCTTTTCTTCATCATAGAAATCCTCTAAGGAGAAGCCCATCACCTCACGTACTTCATGTGGGTCAAATAAATGCCAGTCGCCACGTGCCTCCACTGTTTCCATAAAGAGGTCAGGCAAGCAAAGCCCTGTGAAAATATCGTGTGCACGTAGGCGTTCATCTCCATTATTTAAACGTAAATCTAAAAAGGTGAACACATCCTTATGCCAAACATCTAAATACACAGCAATCGCCCCTTGACGCTGCCCAAGCTGATCGACTGACACCGCTGTATTATTCAATTGTTTAATCCATGGTAAGACGCCACTCGATGCCCCTTTAAAGCCTTTAATGGAAGAACCACGACTGCGAATTTTCCCCATATAGACGCCAATCCCACCACCATATTTCGATAATGTGGCTACATCTGTATTCGTATCATAAATACTTTGTAAGCTATCATCCACTGTATCGATAAAGCAGCTAGATAATTGTCCATGTGTTTTCCCTGCATTCGATAAGGTCGGCGTGGCAACGGTCATATACAAATTACTCATCGCCCAGTAAGCCTCTTTGACCTTTTCTAAACGGTTCACAGTTTCATCCTGCATTAATGTCATCGCAATCACCAGCCAGCGTTCCTGTGGTAATTCGACAGGTGCTTTTGTATAATCACGCACAACATAACGATCCATTAATGTTTTCAAACCAATATAGGTAAATAATGTATCACGGCTTGGCTCTAACACGATCGCCAATTCCGCTAATTCTTGTGTAGTGTATTTTGTCGTTAAATCCGTATGGTATAACCCTGCTTCTGTATAGCGCTGTAATTGCTGTGGAAAGGATTGATAAACGTCCTCCGCTGTCACACCACGCATAATGGCAAATTGCTCATAAAGCTTTGCTAAATAAAGCTGTGCCGCTACAAATGTCCAATATGGCTCCTCTTCATCAATCAAGCTCAATGTTTGTAAAACCATCGCCTCTGCCCATGCTTCAAATGTCGCTTCTTCATTTTTGCGTAACCAACGCTCTGATAAGCGTAAAAAGCTTTCCAGTTCATCCTCCGTGTAACTGTTTTTTAGCTTTGTTAATTGTTGTTCAATTTGATTTGTCATTTCCAATCTCTCCTTTTGCTCACTAACACGAAAAAGCGATGATGCACCATGCATCATCGCTGTAAAATCGGAAATGGAAATGAAGGACATGCATACAAAAACGTATGCAAATCAATCGCCTCCACCTCTCAATCCCCGAAGAATGTGCTGCTTATTTTGGAACAGGTGGCAGGTCTCCTGGCTCATGCTTCCTCCAAATAATCACCTTCCCGTTGTTCACAGTGGTTTATCGATTATTTGTCAGCACTCACAGTTGCGGGGACAGCTTCGGCTTACATTTACTGCTTCCGAATTCCCTTTTAAACCATATTGGTACCGCTTGTCCAACTACTATATATTGTGTTTGACTTCCTCAATTAATCTAACATATTGTGTTTATCGTGGCAATAGGCGTTTTGTCCTTAGCCTATTGTGAGCTTATGAAAATGCCTTTGGAAATAGTGTTTTGCCAGCTGCTCATTTTCTGGACGAATACCGAGCAACACAATCGTACAAGGACCAGCCGTTTTCATACAATCAACGGGACATGTAATCGTTCGTTCACCAAATAAACGGCTAAATTCTGCCTGTAAGCCTTTTGAACCAACAGGCCAAACTTGCTGCACAACTTCCTTCTGCCATGCTTGAAAAACAGCTTGTACCTGTGCTACATCCTCCGCTTGCTCGACCACCTCCGCCCCAACAAGTGGTAGCCCATATGTGTACCAAATCAGGTCATCTGTTGCATATAGATCTCGCTGTTGCTGCTCGCCAAGCATTGTAATAGCTAGCGCCGATTGCATTGTCGACATATTGGATTCTGTACTGCCTGCAATCGGTGGACATGATAGTGCTGCCTCTTCAAATACTTGCTGAATGCCCAAGCAATAGTGTGACCATGTGACATCACCTGAAAAATTGGCAAGCAAAATTTGTGTTGGCAAGGCATTGGCTGCTAATTGCTCAAAGAATGTGACACGTGCTGTAAAATAAGCGGTCAATTGGTTTGGAGCAGCTACAACATCTTGTGGTTTCTCACCAATTGCTGCTGCATTATCCATTGTGGCAATCCAGTTGCCTATTTGGATGGCATTTCTCAATGTACTCGCCCTTCCTTACGCATCAAAACTTTCGTTAACACAGGTAAAACAATCGCTACCACAACTAAATTAATTGTGGTTGCTATCAATAGGTTCACAATAGCACCGAAATAGAAGGCTGGACTAATAATAAAATAAAATGGCAATGGCGCTACAATGCCATTTAGCAGTAATGCAACAGGCCATTTCCAAAAATGCCAGCCCTTTTTGTGCATGAAGCCAAAAATCCACACGACGATAAACATTTCAATAGCAATAATGATATGTAATGGCCCAAACGGAAAACCTGATGTTAAAGCCGTCACCATATGCCCAATAAGTCCTGCCACTCCTGCCAATATAGGAGATAAAAAGACCACACTTAAAAAAGCAGGAGCTGAATCCAATGCGGCACTATTGACAATAGGCGCTGGTATTTTAATCATTGCTCCAATAGCACAAATAGCCGCAACAAGTGCCGTCATTACTAGTTTGATTAATTTTTGTCGATTCATAGCCATTTCCTCTTTTCCGCATTATTTTAATCGTTCCCCAATTCCATACCAAATTCGTTCTACATGTGTGGCTCTAGCAAATAACGCTTGATATAAACGTCCACATGTGTCACGCAAATATCTTGCCTGCTTATCCATCGGTACAACACCACGCCCCATATCTGTGACAATCACGTACAAGGTACACTGCTTTTCAATCGCCTCAAATGTTGTGACAATATGGTCAATAAGTGGTGCATCTTCGGTTAAATTTTGTGTGATGAGCCATCGTTCTAGATTTTTTACGACAAGCGTCTCTCCTGCCACTGCTTCACTTGGTAACACACCATCTATAAGTGTGACGGATTGACCATCGAGTAGACGCATTACATAGTCGGTTTTGCCATTATAGGCGCCGCCAATAAAGACATGCATCTCGCTCCCTCCTCCCAAGCTGCTTGTGTAAAATGTAATGTCCATTGCTGATGATGTGGCACTGTATAGGACCAAAAAGATTGTGCTGTTGGCGCAAAGGCAACAAGTAACGCGCGAATAACGCCACCGTGGACAACCAGATAATATTCCTGATTGTCTTTTGGCAATGCGCGAAAGCCTTTTTGCACACGCTGACAAAATGCGTTAAATGTTTCTCCATTAGGTGCTGGCGATTGTGTTGGGTCGTCCAGCCATGCACAATAGCGTTCATCTGTTTTTAATTCCTCATAGGTTTTACCTTCAAAATCACCAAAATTCATTTCACGTAATTGCTTGTCTGCTAAATAGTTGGCATTTGGAAAATAAGCGGCAGCCGTTTCTCGACAGCGACATAGATCGCTACCATACACCGTTGAAACAGTCGAGCTAATAATTGGCAGTACAGAGCCATCTGCTAATGGCGCATCTGTCCAACCTATATAACGTTTTTCTCTATTTTCCTTTGTTGGTGCATGTCTTAATAAGTGCACAGTAACAATATCACCCATAATACAGCCTCCATTCCTTCGATTGATGCCCCCAATAAATCACCTGACACGCCTCCAAAATGACGTATCGTAAATTGACGAAAAAGCCAAAAGACCATTACTACTACAAGAAGCAGTAAAGCGGGAACATAGGATAAACCAATTATAGTATACAGTACGCTGTAGACAATAATGACGAGGACAAACAGCCAAGCTATTAAATGGTTCGGTAGTATATGTGCTTTAAAAAAAGCAGCAAGCCCTTTGTCTCTTGAGCATTTTAAGGATAAAAAGTAGAAAATCATGCCTAGTCGTGTTAAAAATGGCAACAATATTACCATCCATAGAGCAAATTGCTGCTGTATAAGCAGCTCATGAATGATTACTAACTTGCCAAGCACTAAAAATAGCACAGCTAGCACACCGAATGCACCTACACGCGGATCATCTAATATTGCTAAGCGTTTTTCTTGTTCTCGATAGGAAAAAAACGCATCGCTCATATCAATAAAGCCATCTAAATGCAGACCACCTGTTAAAAAAGCGAACAGTCCGACAATTAAAAAGGCAAGCAACAGTTCACTGCTCGCTGTCCATGTAGTCAAGATGTAGAGTACAAGTGCAACAAAGGCTCCCATACATGCGCCTATCAACGGTAAAAAAGCGAACATACCTGTAATCGTGCTTTTCGACAAAGGTAGTTCTTTTTTTATCGGGATACTCGTGAAAAACTGCCATGTTAATAAAAAACTATGCCAGATGTTTTTTGCCATGTCATCCCCTCATTATTTCCATTTTTTCAAGCAACCATAATCCATCTCATACGCCTCATCGGCAATAGATGCCAACCATTGATGTAATTCACCCAATGTCTGACGATACAGCTCTACTTCCCTATTAGCATATGGTGGCTCTTCAAATAATTCATTGGATACAACTAATAATGTTACTTGTTGTGTAAGGGCCATTTGGATAGCCTGCTTTAATTCAGCTAATTTCTGCTCCAAGCATCCTGACTGTGAGATACATGGTGTACCTGCTTCGAAGCCATCATATAAAGCGTTTGCCAGCCATGTTGTGACACAGTCCCATAGCACAATATCACCTGTTTGTAGCTGTGCAAGCGCATCTGCCAGATCTACGGGTGCTTCCATTGTCAGCCATTGAACAGCTTGTGTTTGACGGTCTGCTTGATGTCTCGCAATGCGACTTGCCATTTCAGCATCTAAGGCGACACCAGAGGCAATATACAGTAAACGCTTATTTTGTTGGGCTTCTTGATAGTAACGAATAGCCGTTTGTTCCGCAAAATGTGATTTCCCACTGCGTACACCACCAGTAATAAAAAGAAGTGGCATTCCCCTACACCTCCTCTTGTACTATAAATAACGAAAAGAGCGATTTATCTACATCACTTTGTCGAATATCCACGTTATTTTGTCGATTGTCTACGAAGTTGTGTCGAATATCCACGCAATGTTGTCGATTGTCTACGAAACCCTTTCTCTACTTAGTCTAAATGGGTTATATTTCCAATCTCCTTCACCAACCATTGCTGCTCTACTCGCTCAATCGTTGTGACACTGGTACCATGAATAAATGGCTCCGCCCATAATGATGCCAACTCACGCCCTAAAACAGCATTTAACAGACATTTAATCGTAACTGCATGAGAGACAATTAAAATCGTGCCATTTGGCTCACGCTCCGCAACCGCAAGCAGTACCTGTAATGCACGTTCTGTCACAGCTTCAAAGCTCTCTGTATGTGTCGGCTGAAATTTTTCTGGTGCATATAAATAGTTACTATAAGACAGCTCATCTACCGCGATAATATCCTCTACCGTTTCTCCTTGCCAATTACCTAGAAAAATCTCTCGTAAACCATCTTCCTCTACAATAGATAATGAACGTTGCCCAAGAACAATACGCATCGTTTCCATTGCTCGTCCACTTGAACTACTATAAGCGGCTGTAAATGGCACATCCCGTAACGCCTCACACAATTTTTCAGCTTGTGCAATACCTGTTGCTGTCAGTGGTGAATCCAACCAACCTTGTAGACGCTGCATTTGATTCCATATTGTTTCTCCATGTCTTACCATATAAAAAGTTGTCATTCTTCCACTCCTTGAAACCATGCTTCCAAACAGCTTTTTAAATAAGTCATCGCTACTTGATTTTTAATGCCTATACGGAACCATTGTCCGTCCAAACCGAGAAAATTATGCGTATGACGTAAAACAATGCCTCTTGTCAAACAATGTTGAAAAAAAGTATCATTGTGCGCAACTGTTGGTAAAGCAAAGCATACATAATTGGTCACACTATTTGTCACTTGGCAGCCATGCTCACGCAAATAGTGCTGCAATGCTTGTCTTTGTGCTACAGCATAAGTAATTGCTTGCTCCCGATAGTGTGTTTCTTGTAAGCAATTAGCCCCAATCGTCAACGCAAGTGCATTCAAATTCCAATGGGCAAGCATTTGTTGAAGTGCGGCTATAATAGCTGGTTGTGCGACTAAATAACCAAGACGAATACCTGGAATGGCATACATCTTTGTCATCGAACGTACCACAATTAGATGTGGATACTGTTGAATTTGAGGAATCCATGAATAGGCTTCCTCCACCCAATCCATAAAGGCTTCATCAAACACAAGCTCACATGCTACATTCGCTCCATGAATAAGCAATTGTTCAATGTCCTGTTGATTTGGTAATACACCTGTTGGATTATTCGGTATACATAGATATAATGCGTCCGCCTCCACCATCGCCTGTTGAAGCTGCTCCATTGGTAATGTATAATCCCGAACATCTTCCACAACAATCGATTGTACCTTTGCTCCTGCTGCTCGCAATGTGCGCTCATACTCTGAAAATGTTGGATGTATCAAAATCACCCGTTTATGACGGTAGCGTTTCGCTAGGACAGTCAAAAGCTCAGATGCCCCATTTCCTAGCAACACCTCTGTCTTATCGAGCTGATGAAAGGCTGCCACCTGTGTCAAAAATGGCTCACCTTCTGGATTCGGATAATGTTGCAATAGAGAGAGATAGCTTTGCCATTGCTGCTCTACAAAAGCAGGTGGACCAAATGCATTGACATTTTCACTGAAATCATAGACTTTAGCTGGCATTTCAAGCCCTAATTGTTGATACAAATACTGTGGATTCGCTCCATGATTAGGCAATAACAAAAAGTAGCACCCCCCATGCTAACATGACAAGTGTGAATAACAATGTAGCGATACGCATATGTCGAATGGCTGTGAGAATATGTTGCTTTGTGAGCGGTACTAATTTTTCGCCCATCACCGCTCGATTCGAAACGATACCTTGATATGTATTTCGCCCACCTAGCTGTACACCAAGCTGTACGGCTGTCGCTGCCTCTAAGTAACCACTATTAGGGCTTGGGTGTTTTTTAGCATCCTGTAGCCAGCGCTTCAATCGTGTGCTTAAAGAATGAGCTGTTTCATTTTTCGTTCCCAAAACCATCAACAAGCCTGTTAAACGACTTGGAATAAAGTTCAAAACATCATCTAGCTTGGCTGAAAACATGCCGAACTCTTGATATTTCTCATTTTTATAGCCAACCATTGAATCCAATGTATTGACCGCTTTATAGCCCCATAAGCCAATCGCTCCAAATAAAAAGGCATAAAATAATGGAGCTGTAATGCCGTCACTCGTATTTTCAGAAACGGTTTCGACAACACCTCGCACAATTTCATCCTCCCCAAGCTTTTCTGTATCGCGCCCTACAATCCATGAAAGCTTCACACGTGCCTCTGCAAAATCGCCTTGTGCTAATGGTGTATACACTGCTAGTGCTGCTTCCTTTAAACTGCGTTGTGCCAAGCCAATCCCAATCAGCAAGCCTTCGACAACAATGCCAAAGAGCAGACTCACCCGATAGCTCATAATAATCAGTATGGTCACCACCAGCATCGTTGTGCCAATGACAGCTAGTGCCATCAACATACCCTTTAGCTTCCGTGCTCGTCCTTTATTCCAAAGTGCTGTTTGAGATTGAATCAGTGTACCAATCCAACGTACAGGATGTGGCAGTTTTGGCGGATCACCCACGATTAAATCAAACAGAAGCCCTATCAAGCAGGCTATGACAAGTGGTATCATTTCTCCTTTTCCTCCTGTGCTTTTTTATAACGCGCTATTGCCTCACACATTGTTTCATAGACGCCATGACCGATGACTTTGCCTAACAGTGTAATTGGGCCTGCATATTGATGATAGTCCCCTTCCTCTGTCGACGCAATTAATAAACTATCTGTGGATGTACCTGTAGCAAGCGTCCCTGTTGTTGGGTCTATAATTTGTCCATCCAATAAAGCTCTCACCTTTGCTTCTGTTGAGGAAATCATGGCTTGAAAGAGCGCTTCATCCGATAGTCGTCCATTAATAAGCACCCATGTATTAATCGTTCCAGGATAATACAGCTCTTGTCGATGAAACGCCCTCGTAATATCTACCGCATTACTAAGACCAGCCGTAATCATCACCACTAGATGAATGCCTTCATATGTAAACTCTCGAACTGTTGCATAGTGAGCAGGAACAGCTGTCATCATGGCGACTGTATCGTCTACTGGAAAGTTTTCCTTTTGTAAGAAATGCGCTAATTCCTGATGTGGCTGACGCTCATCATAGCTTTTCGCTACAGAACGATTCACCAAATGTCGATAATAGCCAAAGCCTGGATGGTGCATTGCGGAGGATACAACCTTCATCGGTGCTTCGGTTCTTACCATTACATAATGCTCTAAAATTTCTATCGCTGTTTTGTCTAACATCGCTACCGATTCATCCCCTTTTACCTAACGCTTTTGCTGTAATTGTTTAAAGCGCACAATGGAGCCTCCAATAATAAACACCCAGCCAATCGCTATATACACAATCTTCATCGTTTTCGTTTCGGCAGGTAATACTTCCATGATTGTCAAACACACGAATAATATGCCGATTACCGAAAGAAACATCCCAAATGATAATTTTTTCATAAAAAAGCCTCCAATTCTTATGTATGTTCTCGATTTTACTGCATCTGAGGCCAAAAGAAAACACTAATCCATATCGTCAACGCATGGATTAGTGTTCATAGTATTAGGCATGTGCAAAAAATTCTTTATACAATGCTTGTAAAATTTGATTCTCGTATTCCTGTAAGACACCAAATACTAGACTAACTTCTGATGAGCCTTGATTAATCATTTCAATATTGGCACCTGTTTGAGAAATGGCCGTTGCTGCGCGTGCTGCTAAGCCTGTATTATGACGCATTCCTTCTCCCACAATGACAATCATAGAGAAGCCGTGACGCATTTCAACATGCTCAGCCTGTAATTCATTTTTCACACGTTCAATGATGCGTGTTTCATTTTCTGGTGTTAATTGATGAGAACGCATAATCACTGAAATATCATCTAAACCAGACGGTGTATGTTCATACGAAATATTTTCGTCCTCTAAAATTTGTAGTAGTCTGCGTCCAAAGCCTACTTCACGATTCATTAAATATTTTGACACATATAAAGTTGAAAAACCACTGTCCGCCGAAATGCCCGTTACTGGGCGACCTGTTGCTGGACGACGTGCAACAATGCGTGTACCTGGCGCTGATGGATTATTTGTATTTTTAATGTTCACGGGCACCCCAATCTTATAAACAGGCATTAATGCTTCATCATGGAATACTGAAAAGCCTGCATAGGATAGCTCACGCATTTCACGATACGTGATTTCTTTAATTTCCACTGGATCATTGACTACTTTTGGATTAGCTGAAAAGACACAATCAACATCCGTAAAGTTTTCATATAACTCTGCCTCTACAGCCGCTGCTAAAATAGAGCCTGTAATATCAGAGCCACCACGGTCAAAGGTGCGCAATACACCCGCTTTAGTGTAACCGAAGAATCCTGGGAACACAATAATTTCTTTTGTCTCTTTTAACACAGCTAAATTCTCATAGGCTTCTGGTAATGCAAAAGTACGCTCTGGTAAATCATTCACCACTAAGCCACTTTTAGGACTAACGTAGCGTGCTGGCATACCGATAGAAGTGAAATAAGCGGCAATCAATTTCGCATTATTATCTTCACCTGCCGCCTTAATGCTGTCGATAAACAGTTCTTCATTTGTTTGGTCGCCTTGTACGCGCTCACGTAAATCCTCTGCAATCACATCGCAAATGCTATTATCTAAATGCAAGCCTTCTGCAATCGCTTGGAAACGGTTCACCACATTTTGTATTTTTTCTTCGACCTGTTCATTTTTTAATGCTGCATTTGCTAGTTCAATTAATAAATCCGTTACTTTGATGTCATCTCCTGAGCGTTTGCCTGGCGCTGATACTGCTACGATTTTACGTGCAGGGTTTGCTTTGACAATAGCAGCTACCTTTTGAATTTGTTCAGCACTTGCCACAGATGTTCCACCAAATTTACATACGATCATATTGTATCAAATCCTTACTTTTTAAAATAATGTATTTTCCGAAAAAACAATTGAATGTACACAGTGTACAAATTATCATTCTCTACGTCAATACAATTTTTTAAATTCTGCATAGAAAATGGACAATTTTTCGTACTGTTTGATATATTATACGGATTTCATCTGAAATAGTTAAGGTTTTTTAAAAATTTTTTCATAAAGTTCACAGAATCATGAAAATTCTAGACAATCAATTACGCCCCAGCGTAATTGCGTCTGGATTTTTCCAAGTTCACTCGGAAAGTTCCTCTTCAAAATCCATGACATCTGCTGGGGCTTTATCTTGATTCAGCGAGCGTTTGGACACCCACTGAATGGAAGTAAAAATAGGCATTTATCTCCTCCCTGTAGAGGAAGGGGTCTTCTGTATCTGACGCTTCACTTTCGATACAAAAACCATTTGCTGAATCAAGATAAAAGGAGGTACATAGTGTGATGCAACCCCCTTCATCATGGAATCAGCTAATTGTTTTTAGTTAACTCTTTCTTATATTTTAAGTATGTGCGAATAAAGACGATGCTGCCAATCATGAATAACCATGGGAGACTAAATCGCAAAAGGGCAAAGGGTGTTTCAAATAAAAAGCTAGTGACAAAATCACTGCCTTCCTTTTCCCAAAGATTAGGTGTAAGGTAAGCTGCTTTCACATTTATATATTGTGACAAATTATTAAACAAACTAATCGTCAACACAATAAAGAGGAGTGTAAGCGAGCTATAATAGGTTGTTAAACGGTTTAAATACGCTTTTTCAGATCCATTATCAGAGTACAGTTCATCAAGTTCTCCATTTGGATTTAGCCAATAATGTAAGGAAGAATGACGAGAGCCTCCGATATACTGCCAACCAAAATCCTCATATAGTTGTACATATTGCATGTACATCTCTGCTGATTTGAATGATTGAAAGTCGAGACGAATCGTTTGTTCAGCTATCTCCCTTTTTTCAAAATAATAAACGCCATAGCGATTAGCCTTGCGACATACCCATCCCTGCGTAATCATTTCATTTAACCATCGCTCTTCTTTTTTTATATCAACAAACATTCTAAATTTATTCATGGTGCTCAACTCCTTCATACAATGAGAGAATATGGTGCAAACGCTCTTTTTCAATTTGTAAAATATGGAGACCCTCATCTGTAATACGATAAACTTTTCTCCTTGGTTCTTCAGACGCCACTAATACAATCCAGTTGTATTTCAATAAATTTTCGATTGCTCCGTATAAAGTACCTGCCGCAATACGAACTTGCCCCTCACTCATCACCTCTATCTTTTGCATAATTGCATAGCCATGCAGCGGTTCTCTTAATGCCAGCAATATGTAGTGCATTGTTTCTGTCAAAGGGAGTAATTTATGTTTTTTCATATAATCCACCTCACTAACTATACAGTTTAACTATATAGTTGTATTGTATACAGTTTAACTATACATGTCAACTGTATAAAAAAACCGTGCAATGGCGATGTTATTCACCATTGCACGGTTTTCATTGTGCTCGATTAAAATCAAATTCAATTTTACCATCAACGAAATAAAGTGCTGCGCTAAAGGATTTGCCACTTTTCGCTTTGAACCCTTTTATTGTGGACGTTTTACCATTACTACACAAATCTTTAATGTTTTTTTCCGTCAGTTTCTTCCCTAGTAAACGCTCAGGAAATGTTTGCTTACAGCCATCTTTATACGCTGAGCAACCATAAAATTTCTTACGTAAGCTAATCGTACCGACTTTACATGTTGGGCACAGTACAATATCTTTTGCCTTTGCTTGCGTCCATTGTTCTGCTTCAATGGTCAACTGATTAATTTGATTTGGTACTTCTGCTATTAATTGATTAATAAACTTGCCAATATTCTCGATAAAATGATTGACTGAGCCTTCACCACGCCCAATCTTCTTTAAATAAATCTCCCATTTCGCTGTCATAGAAGGGCTAGCAAGTAAAGTGCCTTCAATCGCTTGGCATAATAGTTCTCCCTTTGGCGTTATGTTGACAATATTTTTCTTCACTTCAATAAATCCATGCTTTTTAATCGTCTCAATAATACCGCTTCGAGTTGCCTCAGTTCCAATTCCTTCTACAGCATTTAATACCTCGATTTCTGCTTCATCCTCCACCGCTTTGCCACATGTTTTCATCATGGTAATTAACTGCCCTTCTGTATACGGCTTAGGAGGTGTTGTCGTCCCTTCAACAATCGCAATTTGACCTTGCACCATTTCACCTTGTATAACAGCAGGTAGCGCTTCTTCCTGTTGACGAGGTTCCTTTTCCTCATCAAAAAGCTCTTTCCAGCCCTTTATCAACTCTGTTTTACCGACTGACTTAAACGCCATATTTTTCACATTGGTGATAATCGTTTTCTCATCATACTCATAATTTTGATGAAACATAGCAAGTGTTGTACGCACAATTTCCATATAAATATTGCGCTCATCTACCAACATCGACTGTAATGCTTTTGCAGTTGGAATCTTTTTCGTTGGAATAATGGCATAATGCTCCCCGACATTTGCACTATCTACATAGCGTTTGTTATTCCCTCTTGCAATAGACATAAATGACTTGCCAATCAATTGCTGGTATTTTGGTAATGTCTCCTGCAAATAGCTGTACTCATTATGCGTAATCAGTTGGGAATCGGTACGAGGGTAAGACACGAGCTTTTTTTCATACAGTGACTGTGTGAGCTTTAAGACATGCGCTGGACTATATTTCCAACGTTTATTAGCTGTAGCCTGTAACGTGGACAAGGCATGGAGCTTTGGTGGCTGGATATGCTTTGTTTTATTCACCACACTCGTAATTTGCCCCATCTCTATTGGTTGAATACCATGCTGCTGTAGTAATTGCTCGGCTTCCGCTCTAACTTTTGTCTTTAGTTTAGCCTTTCCTTTATAAATCCCTTGCTGTGCCTTAAATAGCCCCTCAATCTCATAAAAATTTTCTGGCTTAAAGTTTTCAATTTCTTGTAATCTTTTATAAATTAAATAGACCGTTGGCGATTGTACGCGCCCAATGGAAATACTTCCTTTAAACCCTTTTTGCTGCAATAGCAATGTATACAGGCGACTGCAATTCATGCCAACGAGCCAGTCGCTAATTTGACGTGTTTTCGCTTCTTGATACATCAATAAATCCTGTTCATTGCTTTGCATATTCAGAAAGCCTTTGCGAATTTCATCGACCTCTAAAGAATTAATCCATAAACGTTTAACAGGCTTTTTCACTTTCGTCATTTTATAAATCGAATAAAAGATATTTGCCCCTTCACGCTCCGCATCACAAGCGTTATAAATCATTGTTACTTGCGGATCATGGAAAATTTTTTTCACCGCTTGAAACTGCGAATACATATGAGAAACTACTTTATCCTCATATTTATCTAAAAAGATAGGTAGGGAAGCGAGTGACCATTTTTCCCATTCCTTTTTATATTCTTTCGGCTCCTTTAACTCCACCAGATGACCAATGCCCCAAGTAATCACTGCACCAGCAGGGAATGTAGGACAAGGCTCTAATTCAATAAATGTTTTTTCTTTTTGTTTAATTTTAAAGGCCTCTGCATACGCTCTTGCCTGAGAAGGTTTTTCAGCTAAAATAGCAATTTTCCCCATAAATCATCACATCTTCTTTTAAAAATTTTCTCTACACATATCAGAACAAACGTTTTTTCTAGTATACTGTAAGAGAAAGCTATTTTTCCAGCTAATTCGCCCCTTCATATGCTGTTTTTAGAAGTGCATAAATGATTGTATCGTGCGCCTGCCCATGCTGATACATATAAGCTCGTAAAATACCTTCCTTTTGAAAGCCCATTTTCAATAACAGCTGACTTGACGCTGCATTTTCGATAAATACAACCGCACCAATCCGTGTCAAATCCATCTTCTGAAAGCCATATGCAAGCACTTCAGTCAGTGCCTCTTGCGCATAGCCTTTGTGCCAATAATCTGGATGGAGCTCATAACCAATCTCCGCTCGTTTATGTGCCTTTAACCAATTATGAAAACCGATTGTCCCTATAATTTCAGCTGTTTCTTTCAGCTCAATGCCCCAACGAATCCCTTTCTCTGTAGCAAAGCTTTGCGCAAACAGCTCAATTAATCGTTCAGCCTGCTGTAATTCCTGAAAGCGCTCCTGCCCATAATAGCGGATCACCTCTTCATGTGCAAAGCATTGGAAAATTCGCTCTGTATCTTGTGTAGTCAATGCTCGTAAGCGTAATCTTGCTGTTTCTAGTAATGGAAACATCCATATTCCCCCATTCTTTCTTCTTTCATATGTTCTAGGGAGAATAGCAAAAATCCTTTTATCCAAAATAATAAGCGATGACTTCATCATAGGAATGAAAAATAATACCACCCTGTGTTTTATAATTAAAGGTTGGCTCTTTGCAGGCATTGTATAAACTTTTAGCTTGTTGCAACTTGTCCATCATTTGCTCCATGACCTCTGCATAGCCATCCACATCTTGACTGATTTTAGCTACTTTTACTTGCTTAATCGTTAACACAATCGAAATTTGATCCTCAGCATAGCTATTCAGATTAATAAAAAAACATTCTTCTAAATGCTTGGAATGCTTATCTACATTAATAACCGCTTCCTGATAGTTAGCAATCAGCCCTGTAGATGTGCGTGTAATCGTAAAGTCTTGTTCCGTTAATTTTTGGTCAATACTATCTAAAAACTGCTGTGTTTCTGCCTCTAATTGTGGTGTAACCGTTGTTTGAATCAAATCATCACATTGCCGATAAAGTGCATCAATTTCTGCCTGCTTATCAACAAGGTATTTAAAATTTGTCAGTGCATACATCGAACATCTCCCCTTTGTTATAATGTTGACAAGCGCACTTACTTTTATGCAAATAAGGAGAACAACTATGACCATCAGAAACTCGATCAAAGCCATTATTATTGAAAATAATCATATTTTGCTTACGAAAAACCATGATACGGACGGTGATTTCTATCTTTGTCCTGGTGGTGGACAAGAACACGGCGAAACATTTTATGTAGCATTAGCGAGGGAATGTCTAGAGGAAATTGGTTGTCATGTAACGATTGGCGAACTACTTTTTATCCGTGAGTACATCGGAAAAAATCACGAGCATGCCTCTTTTGACGCCCATGTGCACCAGGTCGAATGTTATTTTCACTGTCAAGTAAACGGCGCACCACATCAGCCAACAAACCCTGACAGCCATCAAATTGGCATAGAATGGGTTCCTCTGCAAGACTTAGCCCATTATCGACTCTATCCAAAAGAGTTGATAGCCTATATTCAACAGCACCATTTTGAACAGGCTACACCTATTTATTTAGGCGATATTAATTAACACAAAAATGAAACCACCTACAATCCCAATTTCATTGTAGGTGGTTGATAAATTTTCTAATCACTCATGTAAATACTTTTACCATCGTGTAATAGCTGCTACCTGGTGGGTAATCTTTAATTTCTCCGACCACCTGATAGCCTTTTGCCTCATAAAATGTCCGTGCTTGAAATTCATAGGTCGTTAATAGTGCCTTCGTTGCCCCCATCTGTTTGGCAACTTCCTCAGCCTGTGCCAGTAATTGCCCACCTAGCCCCTGTCCACGATAGGTATCCTGAAACCAAAATTTATGAATTTCCATCCAATCCCAGTAAATCTCCGCTGTTAGCCCACCCAGCCATTGCTGTTCATCATCCGTCACCATAATGTTTAACGGCTGAATTGCTCCCGCTTCACGACTTGCTCGATGGGAATGGGAATGTTCGTTATTATAGGCACGAATTTGCTCATTTAAAAAGGCTGTAAATTCCTTATGCTCCTCCGTTAAAACAGTTACTTTGTAAACCATTCTATCTCCCTACCTTCTACATAATTCCTTAAAATTACAGCTACGACAATGCCATTCCTCTACTGTTTGTGGAAAATCCTCTACATCCACAGGCTCATTGACTAAAATATCTGCCTGAAATTTTTTCATTTCCAGCACACTGTGTCGAAATGTATAGAGCATATTGTCCATATCCGTTGCTGTAAATTGGTATTTTTTACGCTTACCTGTCAGCAAATATTCATTGTACACAGCAATCTTCTCTAATGGCACACGATACTTTTGCTGAATATAATAGGCATACAAAGCTAATTGCTGGCGATCATCGTCCGATTCACCACCTGTTTTCCAATCAATAATTACCCATTGCTCGGCTAGTTCATCATAATAATGAAAGTCCATTACAACAAACACCTGTATATCATCTATTTTCATCGAACGAAATTGCTCAGGCTCACCAATTCGCAATGAACCCCTTTTCGCTGTAATATACTGGAATGTCTCACTTTGTAAAAAATGTGTAACAACAATTGGTAAACGCTCCCGATACGTTTGTACTAATGCAGCATCTAATTGACCATCATAATAAATCTCCTGCATCATATGAAAGCGATTCGGCTTGTAACGCCACTGCTCCATATAACGTGTCGAATCAATATACGCCGTATTCAATTGTCCACGTGCTCGCTGTACAAGCTCTGCCTGTGTAGCTGTTGTACCTGTCTGCATATATTCGTTCAACGTTTGTTCAATCAGATGATGGACAATCTGCCCAAATAATAGTGGCATCGATTGCAATTTTTTTAGACGATACACATACTGATGGAAAGGCTCTACATCATGATGCAGCCAGCCATTATGTGCAAAATAATAGTCATAGCCATATTTACGCGCACAACTTGCCAATGTTTTATAGCGTGAAAATGACCATGAGAATGTTGGAAATGGTTTTATATCAAACATCAAGATTTCTCCTTCATTAATTGATAAAATCATACAGTAGCTGCACAATTAATAGCAACGTTACGATGCGTAATAGTAGCTTTACTTGCTCTATTTTAATTTTTCGAGCAAGCGCAATGCCTATTTGTGCGCCAATTATAGAGCCGATCGTTAAGGTACAGGTTAATGTCCAGTTGATTTTGCCTGTTATAATATAAATAGTGGCGGCTCCAAGACCCATCGCAAAAACACCTACACGAGATAGCCCAATTGCCTTGATATACGAAACTTTTGAATAGGCATATGTATAAATAGCTAGTGTTGTGCTACCTGGACCAAAAAGACCGTCATAAATACCGATTCCAAGCAAGACAGCTCCCTTTTTCCAATCCATCAAAAAGGATTCCTTATCTCCAAAATGAATTCCACTCACAAAAGACGTAATAAGTGCAAAGCTTAATAAAATAATCGCAACCAATGTTAATGTTTGCCCGCTTAACAATGCTGCGAATAGCCCACCGAGTGTACCTCCCACTAAAGAGACAATCAATACAGCATAAACTTCCTTCCAAGCGAGCTCCTTATTTTTAAAAATTGTATAAAAGATGGAAAAAGAGCTGACCATCGTCGATATTTTATTGGCACCAATGGCTGAATGCACAGGTACACCCATTAATAGCATCGTAGGCAATGTGATTAAGCCCCCACCCCCAATTAGCGTGCCAATAATACTCCCAATAACCCCAACAGCTAAAAATAATATATACTCCATCCAACATCCTTCCTTCTGTCCGTTACCTACTTATGGTACAGTATAACAAACTATAGTATGGAAATGAGGTGAATCCATGCCATCCACAAAAAAAATAGCAACACCACGCTTTTGTCGTCATTTGACGGGATTAACTATTCTTATCTTTAGTGCAGGTGTAGTTGCCACAATTATGCACTATTCCAATTTACCTGCTTCTATTCCTGTACTACAAAGCTTCACAAGTCGTGATGCTCAATTTGGACCAAAGATTGCTATTTTTTATTTACCCTTTGTCGCTTTTATGCTTTTTTTATTATTGCAGTATTTAGAATACCGAGCGACTTTCTCACAGTCCACTGAAACAGGAGCACAGCACAAAAATAGAATCATGACCTTTTGCCTAATTAAAAATAGTATTCTTTTATACTTTACATACTCCTTATGTAATGATTTAGCTGTTGCTTTTGGTCATCCACGTATTTTACAGCAATGGCAGGCATATGCATTTTTAGCCTTACTATTCGGTATTCTAGGAATAGGCATTATTCGTGGGTTATTCCTTACACGCCATGTAAAGTGAGGCTATCCATCCAAGACAAAAAGCTAGCCACACATTAGGTGTTAGCTAGCTTTTGCTTCATTTTCGCAAAATTATGAATGAGTGTATATTTTTGTACGCCTCGTGCCTGCTCTACGCTTTGTTGTACACATTGCTCGAAACGTTGATCGTCTTTATATGTATAGGCATAAACAGCTTCTACTGCTGGCTGCATCCATGGCTGTGTCAATTGCTCACTATACATCGCCTCTGTTCGCCCCTCTAATGCAGCAATATAGCAATGGGCATAGCTTGCGAAAGGCTCCTTTTGAATCTGTAAAGCTGCTTGCTTCGCCTGTTCCAAATCCTCCTGTATAATTGCTTTCATAAATCGATAATTATATTGAATAAAAGGCCGCTTGTATTTCTTGATAATGACATCGAATGCTTCCAGTAATTCTTCCTCTGTCCCATGCACCATCAAATAAGCAGCTTTAAAAATAGGCTCCTTTTGACGCGCTTTTATAAATCGCTCTACAGTCCGCATATTATTTGTCCGATACGCCACATACCAATAATGTAAAGTAGATATAGTTGGCACAACCATACAAATAGCAATCGACATAGGCAATGACAGCTTCAAAAAAATGATAAGTAAGAAAATCGCGATGTACACCATCGTTAATCGTAACAATCTCATGCTGTACCCCCTAGCCATTTTTTACGCATTTTGCTCGTCAATAGCAGCCCTGCGCCAATCAAAAACACGAGAGCGGCTCCCTTCATCAGAGGTACAACAAAAAATTTACTAACAAGTACGACAACCACAATATAATACATCATCATTGCCACTAAAAATAACCTTAATTTATTCATTCGTCACACCTTTTCTCCTTTAATGCTTCCTCAATAGCTGTCAATGCTTTAGGACCCATCCCATGTAAAGATTTTAATGTAATTAAATCGATATGCTCTAGTTGTTTTAATGTTGTATAGCCCGCCGCGTTCAATGCACGAATCGCAGGCTTGGCTACACCCTTTGGCCATTCTGTCATACATATCGCTCCTCCAAACTACCAATATTTACTGTAATGCAAAACAGTTGTATCCACCTGCATCTCCATTTGCTCATATAACCTTTGTGCATTTTTATTATCAACTGCTGTTTCTAATGTGATATAACGTGCATTTTGTTCTTCACAGTACACATAGCATCGCTCGATTAAGCTCTTTGCTACGCCTTGTTGACGTGCCTGAGCGGTTACAAACAAATCGTTTAAAATAAAGGCTTTTTTCATCGCCACAGATGAAAAGCTTGGATATAGCTGCACAAACCCCACTGGCTGTTCATGAATAGAAGCAAGAAAAATAATGGACTCTCTGTTAGTAAAACGCTCCGTTAAAAACTGCTCTGCTCCAGCTAAATCAGAAGGCTGTCCATAAAACTCACGATAAGCATTAAACAGCGGGACAACCTCCTTCAAATTTTCCTGTGTAACAATTCGAATATCCATTTTGGCTCCTCCTAAAAATAATCAATAAAGGTTGGAATCCCTATTGGCAAGAGTTCCTCAAGCAATATCACATCTGAAATTGTGCCCCGTAAACGTTCAATTTTTTCTAAATAGCTTGGACGTTTATAGCCTAACAGCATCGTTGCCAATGTTTGTACCGTAAGCTGAACTGCCTGCTCTGCTAAAGCGTCACTCACCTTGTCAACTGTTACCTGCCCATGCTGCTTTGTCACCACAAATGTCCCATGATTCCATGGTACAATACGGTCATGCACAGCGAAAGTCAGTTGGAAATCATCTCCCTCAAATGGATATCGCTTTAAAAATGGCTCCACATCGACAATACGTGCCATAAAATAAGGGGACACCTTTTGAATAATTTCGCTATCCTCCAACAAAAAGGCTACCGCTTCATTGCCCGTTGTTTTACCATAGACATTATAAATCATGGAGCTATGAGCAGACACAAAATTCCATAATCCTTTACGTGCTTCCTCCTGCAAATAAACGATTTCATCTATATAGTAATTTTCTTCCATAATGCGATAAAACATATAGCCTTGTGGGATGTCCTCTTCATCATAATAAACGGCTGCCTGTAGCTGCACATCACTATCGATAAATTTTTCCTCCCAAAAATCCTCTTGAAACTTTTCATTCCAAGCAATGCTGTTACGCACCATCACACCGTGTGTTTTCTTCGCATAATTCGCATAGATGGTGACAACATCCTCATGTTTCGGATGCACACGACGAATTTTACCATGAATGCCTGTATGGTGAGGTAATTGTGTATCTTTAATTTCAAATTCCACAATATCGCTCATAATTTCCCAGCCCTTTTTACGATAATAAGGAATCGAATAAGGAAATAAATACGAAATATATTGCCCCTCTGCACGCATACGCTGTAAGCATTCCATAATAAGCCCTTCCATTAAACCATGCCCTGAATATTCAGGATATGTGCCAACAGCCGTAATGCCACCCATATCATACACTTCCCCATGCACATTGACTTGGAATGGCAAACTTAAAATTTGTGATACAAGCTGCGCCCCATCAAACCAGCCAATTGCATGACCTACATCAAATTGCTTACTTTTGGCATTTACAAAGCGACGGTCTTTATGAATAGACATGGACATTTGAAAAACATAATTGAGTAAATCGATGGATTGTGCCATTTCATCTAAATGAATTTCCCGCATAATCAAGCCTTTTCGTTGGTTCATGATTCCCTCTCCTCATCAAATAGCTCGGCAAAGATCGCTTCAGGTGCATGTAAAAAACGTTTCGTCACAATATAATGAATCGTCTCCTCATAGCGAATCGCTTCAATTGGTTCACAATCAAAATTATAAATGGTGGCATTAGGATAGCCTAGTAAAATGGGTGAATGTGTCGCAATAATAAATTGTGCCTCATGCTCTAAATCCTTCATAATTTTCAATAGACTCAATTGACGTGTTGGTGACAATGCCGCTTCAGGCTCATCCAATAAATAAATCGCCTTACCTTTAAAACGATTCATAAATAAAGATAAAAACGACTCCCCATGTGATTGGTGATGTAGGGATTTTCCACCAAACGCTGCATACTTATTAGGATGAGACTCTAATAAATCAATATGACTGGCAAATTGATAAAATGTTTCTGAACGTAAGAAAAAGCCATTTGTTATTTTAGGTAGCCAAGATAAACGAAGAAATTCACCTAATGCTGACTGTGCCTCATGTACCTCATAGCTGTTTTGCCGTCCACCACCCGCTGTATTGAAATCACAACGATCTGCAATTGCTTCCAATAAGGTTGATTTACCAGAGCCATTTTCCCCAACAAAGAACGTCACATTCGTTGGAAATTCAAGCTCCTGCAAATGCTGGAGGCTTGGAATATTAAAAGGGTAGACATTTTTCTTGTGTATTTTTTCTTGCAAAACTTTACATGATTTCAAATACATCAGACATCCCTCCTTTCTTTATTTTACCATAAATTGAAGCGACAGTCGGTGTCCAATAGTCTGTAGCTGCCACTTTGCTTTCAATACCAAAAAAGAGCACCCTCTAAGGATGCTCTTTACAGGTTATTTTGTTGCTGACGTTTCACTTTCGCACAGAAAAACACTTGTTGCTGACGTTTCACTTTCGCACAATAAACATCTGTCGAATGCTTACAAAGCTTTGTCGATTGTCTACAAACCCTTTCTCCTCTTCCATTCCCCATTGATTACATTGGCATTGTATGATTTGGCTTCACTCTCTTAATAAAGAAAGCCAGTAACAAGGCAATAGCAGCTATCCATGTGGAAATGAGGAATGTATACGTAATCCCATCTAACATCGCTTCGTTCATTATTTGCTGCGACATAGCACCCGTTTTAGCAACCAATGCTTCTGCTTTAGCTGTCGTGTGATTGTTCATCACAGTAATCAACACCGCCGAGCCAATAGCACCTGATACTTGCTGTAATGTATTGTTCATCGCTGTACCATGTGGATTATTATGCGCTGGTAACTGGTTCAAACCGTTCGTCATCACAGGCATCATCACCATAGACATCCCAAACATCCGCAACGTATACAATAAAACCAGTGTGGTATATGCTGTCTCCATCCCTATTTTACTAAAGTAATAGGTTGTAACAATCGTAATTGTCAAGCCAATCACAGCTAGACTTCTGGCGCCATATTTATCAAAGAGCTTCCCTGTAATCGGTGACATAATCCCCATGACAATCGCACCTGGTAACATTAATAACCCTGAATCCATTGGTGAAATCCCACGAATCGTTTGTACATAAATCGGCATTAAAATCATCGCTGAAAACATCGCCACTGAAATGACAATGGATATCGTTGAGGATAGGGCAAACATTGGATATTTGAAGATGCGAAACTCCAACATTGGCTCAGCCATACGAAATTGACGAAGGATAAAAGTAATAAGTGCAAGTGTTCCAATGATAATTGTGCCATATACAAGGATATTATCCCATCCTTTTTCCCCTGCCGAACTAAAGCCATACAGTAAGCCACCAAACCCAATACTGGATAGCACAAGCGACCACACATCTAACTTAATAGCCCGTTGTGGTGTCACATCCTTTAACTTAAACGCCGCTAAAATTAACGTGATAATCGCAATTGGCAATACAAGATCAAATAACATTCTCCAGCTATAATGCTCAATCAACCAGCCAGAAAGTGTTGGTCCAATTGCTGGTGCTGTAATCATCACAAGCCCAAACATTCCCATCGCAGCACCACGCTTTTCAACAGGGAAAGCCGTTAGCATCACATTCATTAATAAAGGCATCATAATGGCTGAGCCTGCTGCTTGAATCATACGTGCACCTAGCAACACACCAAATACTGGTGCAATACTTGCTAAAAATGTTCCTAACGTAAATAAAGCCATCGCTGTCATAAATAATTTTCTATCTGTAAAACGTTGAATGAAAAAGGCACTAGCAGGGATTAAAATTCCATTAATTAGCATATAGCCTGTAGAAAGCCATTGTACAGCCGTTGCATTCACATCAAATTCCTGCATAATGGCTGGTAACGCAATATTGAGTAATGTTTCATTCAAAATCGCCACAAATGCGCCAATAAATAAAATAGCTATCATGCCATAAGGTGCTTTGGTATCAACCGTATTTATTTTCTCTGACATTTCACATCAGTCCTACTTTCGTATTTAGAGTTCGTTTTGCTACCTTCCATTTATTCAAGTTTTCACTCCTCACAACACTCCTTTTCTAGCCAAATATAAAAGTTGACAAACAAACAGACTATGTTATATAATTAAGATAGAGGTAGTATACAAAATTCTAATTATATAATGTCTATCTATATTAATTTACCACAAGATTGCTTATTTTTCAATGTGGTAAACTTTTTTTTGTCTTCTTTTTCCCCTACAATTGTTCTATTATCCTAAAATCCCACATACATTATGCCAACCTCAATGAATAAGGAGAATCTTCCCTATGTTTACCATTCATTTTTATGAGCATAAAACGGTTGTTTTAAGCCAGTTACTCACACATATCCCCTGCATCGAAACGAACATCCAACTCAAAGGACGGAAAGCGAAAGTAAACCATGTCCAACAAATCAATGAGCAAACGTATCATGTGTATGTACTATTTGAAAAAATACCACCAAAACCACCTATCAAAGATCTTGGCAAAAAGAAAAGATAATGTTGACTTTTTAATTGATAAAGATTATCATTATCAACAGATAATTTCTTATCTCCATATGGCAACATTCAAATCCCCCCTCTTTTTTTGAATGTAGTGCATATTTTGCGGATATTCTTTTAATAGAGAATATCCTTTTTTTAATCAATGACTGAAGGAGCTGACAGTATGGATTATCGTATTGAAAAAGACACTATGGGTGAAGTGAAAGTACCTGCTCATAAAATTTGGGGCGCACAAACACAACGCAGTAAGGAAAACTTTCAAATCGGCACAGAGCAAATGCCAATTGAGCTTATTCAGGCGATGACGATTTTAAAGAAAAGCGCCGCCCTTGCCAATCAAAGGTTGGGCAAGCTGTCTGCGCTGAAGGCAAAGGCTATCGTACAAGCAGCTGACGAAATTTTATATGGGCAGTGGGACGACCAATTCCCGCTTGTTGTTTGGCAAACAGGTAGTGGCACACAAACCAATATGAATGTCAATGAGGTCATTGCGCACCGTGCCAATCAAATTTTACAGGATACTGGCGAAGTAGACCGTATCCATCCAAATGACGATGTCAATCAATCCCAAAGCTCGAATGATACATTCCCAACAGCTTTACATATTGCGGCTGTTTTAAAAGTAGAAGATTATTTATTGCCACGTTTACGTACATTAAAAGCAACCTTACATGAAAAATCACAAAAGTTCCAAGATATTATTAAAATCGGCCGTACCCATTTACAAGATGCCACACCATTAACACTAGGTCAGGAAATTAGTGGCTGGGTAGTGATGCTGGAAAAATCAGAACATATGATTCAGCAAAATATTCACTATATGAAGGAGTTAGCAATTGGTGGCACAGCAGTTGGGACAGGTATTAATGCCCATCCTGAATTCGGGGAGCGTGTCGCAGCGGAAATCAGTGAGCTAACAGATAAAGCATTCACATCTGCTCGCAATAAGTTTCATGCCCTCACAAGCCATGATGAAGCCGTTGTAGCACATGGAGCATTAAAAGCACTGGCTGTTGATTTGATGAAAATTGCCAACGATGTACGCTGGTTAGCAAGTGGCCCTCGCTCAGGTATTGGTGAAATTACGATTCCTGAAAACGAACCAGGCTCATCCATTATGCCAGGTAAAGTAAATCCAACACAAAGTGAAGCCATGACAATGGTCGTGACACAAGTAGTTGGCAATGATGCTACAATCGCCTTTGCTGCCTCACAGGGTAACTTTGAGCTTAATGTTTTTAAGCCTGTGATTATCTATAATTTTTTACAATCTACACGCCTACTTGCAGATACAATGAAGTCCTTTAATGACCATTGCGCCCTCGGTATTGAGCCAAATAAAGAGGTACTTGACCATAATTTGAAAAACTCATTAATGCTTGTGACAGCATTAAATCCATATATCGGCTATGAAAATGCCGCAAAAATTGCTAAAAAAGCACATCAAGAAGGCACGACATTGAAGGAAGCTGCCCTTGCTACAGGTTTATTGACAGAGGCACAATTTGATGAATATGTAGATCCTGCTACGATGATTTATCCGAATGTGAAATGACATAGATACAATATTGATACATCAATAGGATAGAAATGGATTGGAGCGAGCTGCTTCAATCCTTTTTTATTTAGTAGCATAATACTCCTTTACCTATCAATAGAATAGCTATCACATATACGCTGTACTGTAAACGCAAATAAAACAGAAAGCACCTATTCATATTGGCTAGGCACTTTCCGTTTTAATTTATACTACACATAACAACCCTCTACAGTTTCACACCGTAGAAGGTTGTTCCCATCTTATTCTTGCATTAAGCCCTTAATAAATTCCACAGGCACATAGGTTTTTCCCTTTTCTAATAATGCAGGTGCTATCGTAAACATTCTTAATGTCTTATTGTAGCCATATGCTTTTTGATCCCTTGTAATCGTATAGGATACGGCATCCTTTGATACGATAGCTCCTTGACCAGTTGACTCTACTTTATAGCCAAGCTGCTCTGCAATTAAGCGTAATGGCACCATTTTTGTACCTTCAACCTCATAAAAATCCGTATCGATAATCGCCTGTACTTGATTGTTGATCGGTTTCTGCTCTATTGTATCCAACACCACTACTTTTGTCGGTGCTGTTTGGGCAGGAATACTTCTTGTTGATACAGTATAAAACACTAGCAAATAGTGATTAGCTAAAACACTTTCAAAAGTCGCCGCCTTCACTTTTTTTCCTGAAGCATGGCTTACCTCGATTTGCTCACCAATGATTAATTTTAAAAAATGGTCTGTATCAACTAAATCTTGATTAAAAAAATCTACTTCAACATTCCCCACTGCCTCCGTCTCCACAATGATAACCTCTGGATGAGTAGCATTTTTAGTCAATGTATAGCCTGTTATCTGATCTCCCTTTTGTAGCTCAACTTTCTGCCCTGTGTTATCAAAAATAAGTGTATTTGGATGCCCAATAAAGACATGTATCGTTTTATCCGTTTTCACTGTATAATGGATTTCATTTTCATTGCTCTCCATTTTCTCTATCGTCCCTGTGATTTTGAAAAAGATAGGCTCCTGCTGCTCCTTCACTGTCACAGCTACCTCACTTTCTTGTGCCGATACTACTGATGGTACAGATCCGCTTACTACAACTGCTGCTAGTACGAATGGTATCATTTTCGTATAGTTCATCTGCTGACAACTCCTTTATAACCTTGTTATACGAGTAGTCGTTTGCTAATTGTAAAGGTTACTTAATAACGAAAAAATTTTTTATTCGCGCTGTACGCTCGCTGCTTGCGCTACCTCATCTGTAATAATACCTGCAATAGAAGGAATCATCAGTCCACGTAGTTGTTGTAAGTCATTGACAGTCCATACAAAAAGAGCGATATGTCGTTGTTGTAATTCTTTCAGTAATGTAGCGTTTACCCATGATGCCTCCACTGCAATAAAATCCATGTTTTCCTCTAATTGCTCTACATTAAGGGCATAGACAATTCCCACTCGTAATCGTGGCACTAGCTTTTTTAATTGCTTCATGGACACGACATTGGCTGATTGGACATAATATGTATCAAGTACATGATAGCTTTGTAATTTTTTCGCAAATTGCAGCAGCACATCTTCCGTTTCTTGCCCATGGATTTTTAATTCAATCACTAATGGAATCTTCAATTGTTTAGCTGCTACAATAAAATCATCTAATGAGGGAATTTGTTCTTTTATACCATGATGATAAATTGGGATTTTTCTTAACTCTGCCAATGTCATATTTGTAATGATGCCATTTTTCCCAGCTAGCCGTCTTAAAGTACGATCATGAAAAACAACAAACTCGCCATCTGCTGTCTGCTGTACATCGATTTCTACTAAGTCAGCTCCTTTGCTGGCAACATCGAGTAAACCCGTCAATGTGTTTTCAACACTCGTATTTGTATGACTACGATGGGCAATCAATTTTGGCTGTGTGGCATTTTCATAGTATGCCAGCAACCAACTATTAAACAAACACAGGACAAGAAACAACATCACCCCTGACCAATGTTTGTTTATTCTTTTTTTCGTTACATACATTGTAGAAATAGCATATTTTCGTTTCATCCATAATTGTACAAATAGCAATTGCCAAAAGCCTAGGATAAACAATAACCCTATTTGCACAATCGCAAGCAAGCTTGGCCAAAAATACTTTATGAACAACACACCCACTAATAGCCATTGCCATATCGCTCTCTTTGTATAACGACTATTTGTGGGCTGTTGTTGTACGAATTTCAGCAGTTGTTTTATTTCCCAACGTCCTAACAACAACAGGATGACAAGTAATAAAACCATCCATCCTTGTACAATGGGATTTGTGATAAAAGGATACCAATTTTGTCTTGTTAGCTGTGTATAGCCTGTCATTGTAAGGGCAAACTTTTCAAAAAAGAGCATTACGATTGAAACGATGATTAGCTGTAGCCCTTTCATTTTTACATACGCATAACGGTGTACATAGACGATTTTAATCGTATCACCTATGAGTCGAGCACTTTGCCGCACATCGTTCCCCCAATCATCCTTGTTTTTCTAACATATGATTGTCCACTATGCTCTCATGTCTATAAACCACTTGATCATCAACAATTGTATACGCAACAGGAATGGTCGGTATCCTATCAAGTTCGACTTGGAAAACATCCTCCATCAGTACAGTAAAATCTGCTGTATAGCCCACTTGAATCTTTCCTCTACAATGGTCTTGCTGAATAATTTGTGCCGCCCCAACTGTATATAAGCGCACCGCTTCAAAGCGAGAAATTTTCTCCTTAGGACCATACCCTTCATGTGACTCTCCAATATTGCGTCTCGTCACCGCCGCATAAATTCCTTGCAATGGATTCGGTACTTCAATCGGTGCATCACTGCCACCAGCGACAATCAGCCCTGCATCTAGCAAGGATTTTAATGGATGTAAGCCTTGCGCTCGTTCCCCCCCTAATTTTGCCACTTCTGCATTATACTCTCCTTGCACAAATTGTGGCTGCATATCTACTGCAACAGGTAAACTTGCCAATCGGTCAAGCAATGCCTCGTCCACTAAACTACAGTGGATAATACGATCAAGCTGGCCTTCCTTCGGTGGTATTGCCCCAAATACATCTAAAATGGTCGCAATGGCTAAATCCCCAATCACATGAACTGCCACCGTTTGATTATAGTGACGTGCAAGCCGAACATAGCTCATTAGCTGTTCCTTTGAATGGACTAGTATCCCCGCATTATTCGGCTCATCGCAATATGGTTCTCTCAGTGCCGCCGTTCGCCCACCAAATGCGCCATCCACGAAAATTTTCATAGCGCCAAATTCAACATAAGGAGAAGAAGGTTCACGGCGATCCATCACTTCCTCAAAAACAGTGTGATGCTGTAATAAATGTACTTTAAACGATTTTTTCGCCTCTACAATGTGACGATATGCAGTAATCGGCTGACTAGGTGGTCCATAATAGCTTAAATCCTCTGAATGCCCGCCGACTAAGCCATACGCCTGCAAAGATTTTACTGCTTTTTCTAATGCGTCCTCAATATAGACAGGTGTAATATGTGGCATATGGTTGACAATCATATACAGTGCCGCATCCTTTAACACACCCGTTAGCTGTCCATTTACCTTTTCAATTACACCACCCTCTGGTGACGGTGTGTCAGACGTGATTCCTGCAAATGCCAAAGCCTTGGAATTCGCTAAAATTAAATGATGACAACTTCTTTTCACAATTAAATGGACATCTCCAAGTGCATCTAGCTCTGCTAAAGATGGGAATATCGGTTCATCAAATTGCGTTTCATTCAAACCAATCGCAATCACCCACTCCTCGGCTCCGGAGGCTTGCATACGTGCCTGCAACAGCTTGACTAATTCTTCTTTACTCGTCACATGTGAGACGTCTAAATGCTTTAATTTTTCTCCGTAACCGATAATATGTAAATGGCTGTCCACAAAGCCAGGGTACATGACCTTCCCCTGTAAATCATGTATTGTCGTCGCTTGTGGTGCTAAATTTGCTCGTGAGCCTGTTGCTGTAATGATGCCATTTTCCACAAGGACCGCTTCCACTGTCTCCCCTTCACATGCCATCGTATAAATTGTACCGCCTGTCCATAATGTTGCCATACATTTTCTCCCCTTACCATAATGGTTTTTCCTCTTCTTGCAAATCATACGAATATGGTGTTGTATAGTAAATCCACCACAATGCACCTATACCATAAAATGCGATACCAATCCAAAAATGTTGGAACATATTCATGCAAAATATAGTAATTGGGATTAATATATACAATCTATTCATCCATCTTTTCTGCCCCATTACACGATATTGCTTTTTTTGACAATACGGGCATGTGACAGAATTATCGTTTGACATCGCTACACGTCGCGCTTGTTTGACTGACCATTGTTCGCCACACGCTATACAGCTAGGCAAATCAATACCTCTTTTGTAGTCCACACGTTTTAGGATGATTGTAGCACCAACAATGAAGCAAAGTATACAGACACCCTTTACCATATCCGTTACAAAAGGATTCCATGAAGTGATTGTAGGCTGGCTTGCCGTTCGTTGTGTTGAAGTTTGTGTCAATAAATAGCCAAAGAACACAAGCCCTATTGTAAAAGCCAGCAACACGGCTCGATAATGCCATGAATGTTGCTTTCGTTGTGGGCGTTTTTGATGTGCTTGTTGAATAATGATTTGCTTTCTGTCCTCTGTTAATTTCACATTATGCAATTCATATAAAATATCCTTTTTAAAACGACTCATAGCGTAATCCCCATGCTCTGCAATAATATCTTCTATATCCATACGGCCTTTCACCTTCGTTCTACCATTCTACACTACTGACGGATACCAATGGATAAACGATTCACATTCCATTCATTAATTACAGCTTTTTGGATACCCTGATAAAAAAACTACCTATTTTCATTGGTTCGACCAGTGAATAATAGGTAGTCTCTATTAATTAAAAATCGTCACTTGATTGCGACCGTTTCGTTTTGATTGGTAGAGCGCAATATCTGCATTATGAATCAACTCGCCTAAATTAAATGCTTGCTCATGATTGCTCATACTCACACCTAAACTATAGGCTAAAGAAATCAGCTCATCATGACACGTAAATGGCATCTCCGTTAAAGCGTCATATAAATTATTAACGATGTCTTGCAACACAATATTTTCCGTCAAACGCATTAAAACAATAAATTCATCTCCACCAAAACGAGCAACAATGGCATCAAATGCTTGGAAATAATTTTTCAATATCGTTGCTGTATTGATTAACACCGTATCACCAAATAAATGACCTTTTGTATCATTTATTTCTTTAAAATGATCTAAATCCACCATAATCAACGCTAATTGTTCACCATTGCAAGCAGCAGCCTCTATCATCTGATTGGCATTCGCATCAAAGTAGCGGCGATTATACACATTTGTTAGCGGGTCAATATAGGACGTTTTTTCAAATTGCTTTTTCTCATCACTATACTCTATTTCAAATAAGATATGTGTGTAGTTTTCTTGCTGAATTTTTAATAATGTCTCAATATATTCTTTTTGTATTTTACATAAAGCCTCAACGTCATTTTGCTGTTCAATAATTTGCATCAATGAATCACAAATAGCTTGCATCATTTCCCAATCACTATTTTGGAAGGCATAGTTTTTTGCTTTTTGATAAGTATCAATCGCCTCCTGAATACGACCTGTTTTATGGCAATATAAGGCATGTACATTGAACACTTCAATTTCT
Organism: Lysinibacillus piscis; assembly: GCF_026012395.1. Taxonomy (GTDB): domain Bacteria; phylum Bacillota; class Bacilli; order Bacillales_A; family Planococcaceae; genus Lysinibacillus; species Lysinibacillus piscis. The sequence goes on along the minus strand of NZ_BRZA01000002.1, from coordinate 685,347 downwards.
GGTTTAGCATACGGTGGCGATTGAATCACCTGTAATAGTTCTTGGATGATTGCATAGGCTCCGTCAAACTCACCTAGCCAAATTTGCGAAGTAGCTAAATTTACCTTTGAAAAATGGACGCCTTTAAAGGGATTGGAATGTTTCACCTCGAAATAATTACCATAATAAAGACTTTTTAACGCAAATTCTTTTGCTTTATCATAGCGCCCCATTTTCAGCTCTAAATGACTAAGGTTATTATTGATTTTGCCAATTCCTTCTACATCATTTATACGTTCTGCAATTTCTAACCCTTTCAGCATTAAATCTTCCGCTTTTTTGAGATGCCCGAAGATTTCCCAATAAATAGCCATAATATTATAATAACTAATGATATCTGTATCACTACCATATTGAAAAGTTAATTCACGATATTGTTTTAATAAACTAATAGCCACTTGCAAATTACCAACTTGGTAATGGCTCGCACATCTGTAACGTAATAACAAAATAGCTTTATCGTACATACCAAATCCATGGGCATTTTCAATAGCCGCATCACTCAATTCGATATATTCAAAAAAACGATTTTCGTTATATAGCTCCGTTAATGTCAGATATAGCTCCTCAAACTCTTGGATGCTCACACACCGCCGCCTCCTTTACCAATTTGTATACGATATGTAATTAGCAGTATTCTACTATAAGATATGAAAACACTTTCAAAAAATTAATCGTCGTTCATTTCATGTTATATCGCTTTATATCTTTAATACTAACTTTTCTCGAATAATATTACAAGTCTTTAGTCACATTTCTCAACATCAAAAAACGAGTTATATAAAACATTCTTACTAGCATCTACCAATTTTTAATCCCTTAGTGGATGGAGTATGTCATGCGTTATCAACTCGATATGAAAACACAATATGTAGAGATTATAAAATATTTTGACAAAAGAAGAAATATAGAACGTAAAAAAATATCGATTTGTTTTTAGCATCTCGTTCTTGGTCCAAAAAGTAGCCCAAATTAACAACGGTCATCTTCCCATGTTAATCTGGGCTATTTTTATAGTAAGCTAATAACACTATGCGGTTCCTGTTGTATTTGCTTATATTTATTCATCATATCAAAAATAATTTCACCATTTGGACGAATTGCATATACCATCACAGCTTGTGGATTTTGTAATTTATACTGTTCAATTGTATAAACATCTGTAATTTTTGTCTGACGTAGACTTGCTCCTTGTTCAATTCGTTCATTCAATTGTTGAATATCATAGTTTGATGCTACTAAACGCTGCCCACCATATTTGCGTGAATAATTTTCTGGATCAGCTGAATGTAATGCCGTTTGATAAATATTAAATCTTCCTAAAATAGGAAGAAACTCTGCACATACTAAAACATTGTATGCATCCTGTGTTGTTGCAGCAATTAACTGATTATACGGTGTTAAATCCACATAAAATTCCGTATGCTCACTTAAAATATCGCCAACCTCAGTCTTAATGCCTTGTTGTCGTGCCATCGATAGCTGTTGCCAAGAGGAATCCATTAATAAGACCTCGACATTATTATGCTGTAGTGAGGTAGCTAGCTGTGTGGTAAATGAGGACGCCCCAACAATTACAACACCTGTACCAGAAGAGGCCTGTAAATCTAATTTTTTTGCTAACCAACTAATACTGAAACCATGTGCTACTACTGTTGTAAATACTAATGCCAATGTCAATGCTGTCAATAACTGAGCGCTTGGAAATCCAGCTTCCTGTAAAGCTGTCGCAAAATAGCCCGAAACCGTCAAAGCAACAATACCTCTTGGTGCTATCCATCCAATCAATAAGCGTTCCTTTTTCGATAAACCTGCATTGATTGTCGCTCCCCAAATGGACAATGGTCTCACAATAAACATCATCGTTAAACCAAATAAAAACATACGCCAATCTAAAATTTGGGCCAATGTGTCGGTTGTTAGAGAAGCCGTCAGCATAATAAAGACGCTCGATATTAAAATAACAGAAATATTTTCTTTAAAATGAAGCAATTCATGATGACTTGTTAAATGCATATTGGCCATAACTAGCCCCATAACAGTGACAGCAAGTAAGCCTGTCTCATGCATAATGGCATCACTTATTGCAAAAACAAGTAAGACCGTTACAAGCAACAAAGGGGATTTTAAAAATTCTGGAATAATTCCACGCTCCAAACATTGTCCCATTAAAAATCCAACTATGCCTCCTAATAACGCTGCTAGCAAAGCAGAAACAAAGAAAATCAAAATGGAGGTGCTACCCTCTAATTGATAGATATTAAGCACAACTTGATAGGCAAATAACGCTAATAATGCACCGAATGGATCAACAACAATGCCTTCCCATTTGAGAATAGCTGCTGGACGTTCCTTTAATTTTGCTTGTCGCAATAATGGCAAAATAACTGTTGGACCTGTCACGATAAATAAGCCACCAATGACAAAGGCTACTGGCCATGATAATCCAGCTACATAATGCGCTGCCATAGAGCCTGCAATCCATGCTATCCCCGCACCAATTGTCGCAATTCGTTTAATTGCTTTACGAAACTCACGTATCTCTCGAAAATCTAAGCTCAAACTACCTTCAAATAAAATAACTGCAACAGCTAAAGAAATCAATGTATGGAATATTGGTCCAAATGTTTCCTTTGGCGATACCAATCCTGTAAACGGTCCTATTAATAGCCCAGCCATACTCATTATCACAATGCCAGGTAGCCGAAAACGCCACGCTATCCATTGGGCTAATAACCCTACGAAAAGAAGAAATGGTACTTGAAATAATAAATTTTCAAACATACATATCACCTGCAATTCATGTAGATAAATAGTGTATTCCCTATTTTCTAAAAATGAAAACCATACTTGACCTTAGAGTATACTCCAATGCTACGATAATTGCAGGAGGGGTTAGCATGTATATTAAACAGTTTGCTACACAATATCAGGTATCACCAGACACTGTTCGCTATTATGAAAAAGAGGGGCTTCTACATCCTATTAAGCAATCTAATGGCTATCGTGTATATGACGCTAAGTGTGAATATACCATGAAATTTATTCTTGTTTTGAAGCAACTCGGTTTTACATTACAGGAAATAAAGCAACTCATTTTGTTAGAGCAAAAACCGATTTCTGTCACTTGCAATCAAGAAACACTCCAACACTTTGCCTACAAAATAACAACGATTGAACAGCAATTGTATTTTTTACAGCAAGCATTACAATCTTTACAAACAATTCAAGGCTTAATAATAGACGAACAATACGAGAAAAATAAAGAAATTATTGCAGCTATTATCGACAAAACGTATCAAAATTTAATAAAGGACGGTGATGAATGTGAAATTACGTCACATTATTAAATTAGAATACGCCAGCATTGCACTACTTTGTCTATTGTTTTACTGGTATTATCAATTTCCATGGCTATATCTTATTTTGTTTTTGCTCACCCCTGATATTAGTATGGTAGGCTATTTAATCAATGGAAAAGTCGGCGCTTTATTTTATAACATGAGCCATAGCTTTATTTGTCCAGCTTTCCTATTATTTATTGGCATTGTTTGTACAGAAAACGTCTGTATGATGATTGCTTTAATCTGGTTGATGCATATAGGGGTAGATCGCGCATTAGGCTACGGTCTAAAATACAAGGATGCCTTTACTCATACACATATACAACACATTCCTTAATGGAAACGTGTATAAAAAAAGGAATGTACTTCAATTTGTACATTCCCCTTCCATTTAAAAGAACACATTTAATATAAAGTAAATGAGTGCCGCCATCACTGCCGAAATTGGCATCGTAATAATCCATGTCATTACGATACGACGAGCTGTTCCCCATTTTACACCTTTGACACGATGTGCTGTTCCCACTCCCATAATCGAAGATGAAATGACATGTGTTGTAGAAACAGGTAAATGAATCAATGTTGCCCCAAAAATAATGGAAGCAGAAGCAAGATCGGCTGCCACCCCATTAACAGGACGAATTTTCATGATTTTACCGCCAACTGTTTTGATAATTTTATAACCACCAACAGAAGTCCCTAGTCCCATCGCACAGGCTGCTGCAAAACGTACCCAAAATGGAATATCATCGCCTTGATGTAAGCCACCTGCGATTAAAGCGAGCGTAATAATCCCCATTGCCTTTTGCGCATCATTTGTACCATGTGTAAACGATTGTAATGCCGCTGTTCCGATTTGCATCGTGCGGAAGCCTTTGTTCGTTCTATATAAATTCATATCTTTAAAAATAACTTTTAGTAATGTCATCATCATAAAACCAGCCACAAAAGCTAGTAATGGTGAGAAAATAAGCGCTTGAATAATTTTAATAAAGCCAGCATAGTTCAGCACATCAAAGCCTGCTGCAGCAATTGCCGCACCCGCTACTGAGCCGATTAATGTATGAGAGGAGCTCGATGGAATCCCGTAATACCACGTTAGTAAATTCCATGTAATAGCTGATAAAAGCGCCGCTAAAATAACGACCGAGCCTGTAATATCTCCATCATATGCGTTTAAACTAAATGGATTGACAATATCTTTTGTCAAAGCTTTCGCTACCCCTACAAAGGTAATAGCCCCGATAAAGTTCATAATCGCAGCCATATAAACGGCTGTACGTGGCTTCAGTGCACGTGTTGATACAGATGTCGCAATCGCATTAGCTGTATCATGGAAGCCGTTAATAAAATCGAAAACAAGTGCGAATATAACGACTAATATCGTAATTAATAAAATCGTATCCATGTGTTACACTCCACCCTATGCATTACGCATAATTATTGTCTCAATGGTATTGGCAACCGTTTGGCAATAATCAGCAATATTTTCAAACTGCTCATAAATATCCTTGAAAATAATAAGACGCATTGGATCTTTTTCTTGAATAAATAATTGTTTCATTGTAGAACGGAAAATTTCATCACATTCGCGCTCATAGTCTTTGATTTGAATCGCATGTTGACGCATGTCCACCAATTTTTTGTTATTTAATAATTCCATTGCTTGTACCATTTCGTCTGTACTTTTCGCAATATAAGATAAAAACTGACGCATTGGCTCTGTCACTTCTGTCAAATTGTACATGTTGAAGTGTGCAATACAGCCTTCCATGCCATCTAAAACATCGTCTAATTTATTGGCTAATGCCAAAATATCCTCACGTTCAATCGGTGTCATAAAGGATTTATTGAGCATCACAATTAGCTCATGAATCAATTTATCACCGTCTGTTTCGTATCGCTTCATTTTATCAGCAATTTCTTTTAATACCTCTACATTGTCTGTTGGTGCATTTTGTGCATACTGTATCGCTTCATTTACATTTTCAGCGATTTTTAATAGTACTTGAAAAAATGGGTCTTTTTTGTTTGAGTTGAACATCAATGTTCCTCCTGTATCATCCATAATGTCGATTTTTGAAACCTTCTACACAAAATATTTACACAATAAAACAAAAATTTAAAGATACATCGTTTGATTTTTACAAACATGTAATATTGGAAATGTCACAATTTAAATGGATATAGGGAAAAATAGACATGTATATAGTATAAATTTTATATTAATATTAATTTTATAGTATTTTTCAATCATCACTGCAAAAATGAGGAAAATGACAGCGCCATCTTTTTACCTCTTGAAAATCCAATTATTAAGATTTTGTAAATTTATAAATCGCTTTTCTGCTCAAAAAACAACACCACATACAGAATTTTCAATTAAAAAGAGTGCCTATTATAATTAATTCTCCAATACATTGAAGTGAAAGCTCCTTTCCATCATTTTATATACTTTATTATCACCATCTAACAGGACTGTATCCATCTAATCTGCATTCAGCTAGACTTGGCTTCTTTCGTTTTTACGGACGAATGGAGCTATGAATTGGGCGAAGTTATGTATTTTGTGGGCGAAATGCTACTTTCGTTGGTGAACATAATAAGAATTTGCTTAGGAATTTCATAAACCTTGCTTGACTTTTAATAAACACTTTGAATCATTGTGCTTATCAAAATCCAAATTTGTTCTATAAATAAAGTGATTATCTGTAAAATTAATTCACCCATATGTTACTCCACATTGACCTAAAGTAGTGGTAAGAAGTATCATTGAGGGCGTATTTGTCTTCTTATTTTTAAAGGGGTGAGGATATGAAAATTTTAATTTTAGGAGCAACTGGTCGAGTGGGTGGTCATTTATTGAAATATATCCTTAATGATGGACACCATGTTACTGCCCTTGTTCGGATGCCAGAAAAGATTCAATGGAATAATGAAAAATTAACGATTATCCAAGGTGATGTTTTAGATAAGGATGCTATTGCTACAGCTCTACACGAGATAGATTTAGTCATTAGTGCATTAAATACAGATGGAACAACTACTTTATCCGAAAGTATGCCACTCATAATTGAAGCAATGCAAAACCAAAACATTCAACGTATTATCACTATAGGAACGGCAGGAATCCTGCAAAGTAGAAGTACCCCTAGCTTACTGCGTTATCAGTCAGGTGAATCAAAACAGAAGTCAACCCGTGCAGCAATTGAGCATCATAAAGTGTATGAGCTACTGAATCACTCAAAACTCGATTGGACAATTGTTTGTCCTACTTACTTGCCAGATACAAAACGTTTAGGAGCTTATCGTATAGAACGTCATTTTTTGCCAATGGATGGTAAGGAAATATCTGTTGCAGATACCGCAGAGTTTGCATTTAGCCTAATCCAAAGTAGAGATTTTTTAAAGACTCGTATTGGTATCGCCTACTAAATAAAACGCTTCTTTTGTTTACTTGGTTCTATTTAAAAAGGTAGCTGCCTACTACGGCAACTACCTTTTTAGGATGAACGTGGCAATAATATAATCAGTACACCAATTAAACAAACACCTGCACCAAGCCAATCAAGTGTATCGGGCTTTTTGCCATCCACACCCCAGCCCCATAAAATAGAAAGGACAATAAACACACCACCGTATGCAGCATACACTCGTCCAAAGGTTGGAAATGTTTGAAAGGTAGCTATGACACCATACAGTGCTAATGCTAGACCACCTAAAACTCCCCAATACATAGGCTTTCCTTCTCGAAGCCATTGCCAAATCAAATAACCGCCACCAATTTCACCAAGCCCTGCCAGTAAAAATAAAATCATTGCCATCATTATGTAACCCTCTTTTCACTCGTCCATTTCAACTTCATTATAAAAAAATTTTACTACACTTGAAACCTTTTCAATGAATCATCGTATCTATAGCTAAACAATTAGATGGAGGAATGGATATGTCATTTTTTAATAAAGCACTTGCGAGTATCGGGATTGGAGCAGCAACAGTCGATACAAAATTAGAAAGAGATACTTACCGAGCAGGTGATGTCATGCGTGGTGAAATTATTGTGCGAGGTGGTCATACAGCACAACAAATTGATGCGATTTATGTATCACTGCATACAACCTATATTCGTGAATCAGGTGACCGTAAACACACAGAGGTAGCAACATTACAAAAAATGAAGGTAACAGACCCCTTCTCCATCGCGGCTGGGGAACATAAAGCCTTTCCCATTGCACTAACATTGCCATTAGATACACCTATCACCATTGGTAAAACACAAGTATGGCTACAAACAGGTCTTGATATTAAAAATGCAGTCGATCCAACTGATAAAGACTTTATTCGTATACAGCCCACTGACTTAGCTACCCATGTTTTAAATACGATACAAGGACTGGGTTTCCGTTTACGTGAGGCTGAGTGTGAGCATGCACCAGCTAAATTACGTGGCGCTTATCCGTTTATACAAGAATTTGAATACGTACCAACAGGACAATACCGTGGACATTTAGATGAATTAGAAATTACATTCTTATCACAATCAACATCTTCAGTAGATATTTTAATGCAAGTTGATCGTAAAGTACGAGGAATCGGTAGCTTCTTTGCGGAGGCACTCAATATGGATGAAAGTCATGTACGCACAACCATTACAACACAGGACTTACCAACGATTCAAACGAAGCTACAACAACTGATTACCAAGCATTTATAAGCATGAAAAAGAGGACCTATCATAGGCCCTCTTTTTTATTTCACGATTTGTTTTACTTTTTCTAATACTTCATCCGCTGTCGCTAGCTGTAATGCTTCTGTTGCTAATGCTTGCATATCTACCTTAGACAAACGCTTAATTAATGAACGTGTTTTTAAAATAGATGTAGCGCTCATAGAGAATTCATCCAAGCCTAAACCAAGTAAAAGTGGTACGGCGTGTTCATCGCCCGCCATTTCGCCACACATGCCTGTCCATTTGCCTTCTTTATGTGAAGCATCGATGACCATTTTCACCAAACGTAAAATGGCTGGGTTATATGGTTGATATAAGTAAGATACTTTTTCATTCATACGGTCCGCTGCCATTGTATATTGAATCAAGTCATTCGTACCGATAGAGAAAAAGTCTACTTCTTTCGCAAACGTATCCGCCATCACAGCTGTCGATGGAATTTCGACCATGATGCCGATTTCAATCGTTTCACTAACCGCTTCACCTGCCGCTAACAAATTCGCCTTTTCTTCTAAAAGAATGGCTTTTGCTGAACGGAATTCTTGCAATGTGGCAATCATCGGGAACATAATTTTCAAATTACCATAGTTAGATGCACGCAATAAAGCACGCAACTGCGTACGGAAAATATCTTGACGGTCTAAGCATAAACGGATAGCACGGTGACCAAGGAATGGATTCATTTCCTCTGGTAGTGGTAAATAAGGCAAATGTTTATCGCCTCCGATATCCAATGTACGAATAACGACTGGTTTACCATCCATACCTTCTAATACCGTTTTGTAAGCTATAAATTGCTCATCCTCTGTTGGTAAATTGTCACGTCCCATGTACAAAAATTCTGTACGATAGAGACCGACACCTTCCCCGCCATGGCGAAGAACACCATCTAAATCATTTGGTGAGCCAATATTAGCAACCAATTCTACTTGTGTCCCATCACTTGATAACGTTTTTTCGTTTAATAGCTTCGCCCATTCTTCTTGTTGAGCAGCAAATTCTGTAGCTTTTTGACGATAAGCGGCTACAACCTCTTCATCTGGATTGACAAGAACATTGCCTGTTAATCCGTCGACAATGACGATATCCCCATCTTGAATTGTTGTTGTCGCTGTACCAGTTCCAACGACAGCAGGAATCTCCAATGAACGCGCCATAATCGCTGAATGTGACGTACGTCCACCAATATTTGTCGTAAAACCAAGCACAAAATCACGATTTAACTGTGCTGTTTCAGATGGTGTTAAATCATCTGCCACTACAATTACTTGTTCCTGAATATTGCTTGGGTTTGGAATATGAACACCTAAAAGATGCGCTAAAATACGATTGGAAACGTCTTTAATATCCGCCGCACGCTCTCTCATGTATTCATTATCCATGCTTTCAAATAATGCTACGAAAGATTTTACAACTTCCGTTAATGCGTATTCTGCATTGACCATCGCCTCAGCAATTTTTTGCTTCATTGCACCGACTAGTTCTGGATCGTTTGCCACTAGCAAATGTGCACCAAAAATAGCAGCCTCTTCTTCACCAAGTTTTTCACGTGTTAACTGTTGAATTCCAGTTAGCTCTTCAATCGATTGAGCAAGTGCATCATCTACACGCTTTTGCTCTGCTTCCACGTCTGAAATCACTTTTTGACTCACTGTTAAATCTGGCTGTACTAAACGATACGCTTTGGCAATGGCAATGCCGTCAGATGCGGCAATACCTGTTAGCTGTATCATTTCGCTAGCCCCGCTTCTACAATTAGTTTTGTTACAGCTTCAAATGCCTGTGCTTCATCTGCACCGTCCACTTGTAATGTAAATGATGAACCTTGTTTTAAAGCTAATGCCATTACATTTAAGATGGATTTTAAATTTGCTACTTTTCCAGCTGTATGTAACTCAATTGTTGACGCAAATGGTGTTGCCGCCGCTACTAATTGGCTTGCTGGGCGTGCGTGAATACCTTGCGGGTCTACTACTGTAAATTGTTGTGTTTTCATAATGAATTCTCCTCTTCTTGTAGGTCTGTTAAAATAATCACATTTGGATGCTTCGTCAAGGCACTTGCTGGTACTTCTTCTGTATATTCTGATGCAAGTACACGTTTTAGTACCTCATGCTTAGCTTCTCCAACAGCGAGTAACAAAATGCACTTCGCACGCATAATGGATTGAATTCCCATTGTAAAGGCTTGTGTTGGTACTTCATCAATCGTATCGAAGTAACGTGCATTTGCTTGACGTGTTGACTCTTCTAGCTCTACAAGATGTGTCAATGAGTCAAAGGATGTTCCTGGTTCATTAAAACCAATATGACCATTTTGTCCAATACCTAGTAATTGAAAATCTAGTGGTTGTTGTTGCAACAAATCTTCATATTTTGCTGCTTCTGCGACAACATCATTTGCTAGACCATTTGGTAAGTGGGATGCTTTAAATGGCTTGTATTGAAATAGATGTTGCTGCATGTAATATGCGTAGCTTTGCTCATGTGTAGCGCTTAGCCCAACATATTCGTCTAAATTATAACTCAAACTTTCTGAAAAATCGATATTTGTTTCACGAATTTTAGCATATAACGGTTCCATTGTACCACCTGTAGCCAAACCGAATGTTGTTGCTCCGTCATTTTTAACCTGTGTAATAATCGCTACTGCGCGGTCATATAGCGCTTCTTTTGAAGAAAAACGTTCTACTTTCATAGTATCCCTAACCCTTCTTTTTTTATTAAAAATCAATTCGATGGCCATATTTTGCAATGAGCTCATCATTGTTTGTCGTACCTAAATTACTGCTGCTAAACACAGGCAACATTTGCTTATTTTTGTTCATTTGCTCAATTATTTCTGCAAACAAAGCATTTAAAATCGTAGCGCCCAATACCGTGGAAACTGGTGCATATTGCAATTGTTCCACAGTTAGCACACCATCACCTAATGGTACATGTGTATCTAACACTTCATCCACTATTTGCTCCAATCTTTTACCAGATGGGTGACGTGATGATTGATCTTGATAAACTAATGATTGCAATGAAATTGTTAAAATACCCGCTTCTTTTGCATACAGTGCCATATCAATTGGCACTGGATTTCTAGCTGAAGTCGAAATAATAATACATATATCATGTTGTTCAAAATGCAGTTGCTCTTTATAAGGAGCTAAAAAGTCTTGCTGTTTTTCATTTTCTGATGATTGTAATGCACCTTGATGTAACATTAATGGCTCAATTTGAATTGGCTTAATCGGTACAAGACCACCAGCACGGTAGTACGACTCTTGTGCTAATAGCATCGAATGACCTGAACCAAATAATTGAATAATGCCGCCCTTTTCAAGACGTGGTACAATTTGCTGCGCAATATTGGCAATTTGCGTGCCTTCCTGTGCTTCCACCATCTCCAAATAGCGTTTTACTTGTTGAAAGTAGGCGTTCATCTCTTTCTCCTCCTGTTACTCAATTAAAAGAAACGAGCATAACAATGAATTATGCTTCGTAAATAATTTTTCCCGCTTTAATCGTTTGGTGGACAACTAACTGCGCATCCAGCACAAGTACATCTGCATCTGCCCCTTGTGCAATGCGTCCTTTATTAGCCAAAGATAGCTGCTCAGCTGCATTGTAACTTGACATCTTTACAAGCTCTTCCAATGAACAATTCGTCACAAGCTGCATATTACGCACAGCTTGATCCATTGTCAAAATACTGCCTGCCAGTGCACCGTTTGCTAAATGAGCCCCATGCTCTGTAACATGAACGACTTGACCACCTAAATCATACTCACCATAGGGCATCCCTTTTGCACGCATTGCATCTGTAATTAAAATAATGCCATCTGCTCCTTTTAAACGATACGCTAATTGTGCAGCATCCTTATGCATATGAATGAAATCCACAATCATTTCTGCCTTTACAGCCTCTTGTAATAACACCCCACCTACTGTACCTGGATCACGGTGGTGGAATGGACGCATTTGATTGTATAAATGAGTACCTTGTGTCACACCATACTGAACGGCTTCTACCATCTGCTCAAAGGTTGCATCGGAATGACCAATGGACACAACCACACCACTCTGCGCAATTTTTCGTACATCCTCTAGGCTTTGTGCTTCCTCAGGCGCAAGTGTTACTTCTTTAATTTTATAGCCACTCAATGCTTGCCATTTCATAAATACATCGATATTTAATGGCACCATATACTCTACAGGCTGTGCACCTGCTCGTTTTTTTGAAACAAACGGCCCTTCAAGGTGAACGCCTAATACTTCTGCTTCATCTGCGCGTGGCACAAATTGAGCAACATTGGCAAGCGCTTGCTCAATATTATCAAAGCTTTGTGTCATTGTTGTCGCTAAAAAGCTAGTTGTGCCCTCTTTGGCAAGTGACTGCGCCATCGTATGGAGACTCTCATCTGTCGCATCCATCGTGTCCATTTGTGCGGAGCCATGAATGTGCATATCAATATAACCAGGGAACAAAAATTTTCCTGTACCATCTAGCTGTTGTCTACCTTCTGCCTCAATGCCTCGTGCAATTTGTACGATCTTTCCACCTTGTAGCAATACATCCACATGCTCATCTCGCCCTGTTGCATTGACAACTGTGATGTTGCGAATTACTAAATCCATATGAAACATCTCCTAATGATGAAATGGTTATGCCTTTATTTAAAGGCTTTATCTTAACTCAGCAGGAATTCCCTCATGCACCTGCTGAACTAAGATAAAAGCCAAAGTCATGATGACTTTGGCTCCTGTCATTACTTGTTAATCGAAATAATATTCGAAGAGCCTGCTCGTTGGTAACCTGATTTCTCAAGTTTAACTTCTTGCCCTGTTAAGTTTGTGAAAATAACAGGTGTTACAAGAGACGGCACGAGGGTCTTAATACTTGCTAAATCTACTTTGATTAAAGCATCTCCGCGTTGAATGATTTGACCATCTGTTACGAGTGTTTCAAAGCCTTCCCCATTCAACTTCACTGTATCTAATCCAACATGAATTAAAATTTCTACACCCGTATCAGCTTTTAAACCAATCGCATGTTTTGTTGGGAAAATCATCACAACTTGACCATCAAATGGTGCATATACTGTACCATCTTGTGGATTAATACCAAAGCCAGGTCCCATCATGCCTGAAGAAAAGGCTTCATCAGGTACTTCAGATAGTGGCAATAGCTCACCTGTAATCGGCATTTCAAAATCACTTGAAGCAATTGTTGCCTCTACTGATTGTTCTGGCGTTGATGCCACTTGTTGTAATGCTACATTAGCAGGTGCTGGATTTCCTTTTTTCAAGCGTTCTTTCATTGCTTCTGCTAAAAATTCTACAGATGTACCAATAATTACTTGCACATTTGTTTTGCTAATACGCATCACACCACGTGCGCCTGTTTGTTTTAAAACTTTATCATCTACTTGACTTGCATCACCCACTGTTAAACGAAGACGTGTTGTGCAGTAGTCAATTTGTTTAATATTTTGTTGTCCACCTAATGCTTCGATTGTATGATAAGCACGAACATCTAAGTCACTTGTTACAGCTGAAGCGCCCTCTGTTTCTTCCTCATCATCTTCACGACCAGGTGTTTTTAAATCTAATTTTTTAATCACTACATAGAAAATTACGAAATAAACTGCTCCAAATGCAAGCCCTAATGGCAATAACATCAATGGTTTATCTGCCAAACCAAAGTTTAATAACCAGTCCATTAAACCAGCCGAGAAGCCGAAGCCATCACGGAAGCCGATAACGTGTGCAACCGCAAGTGAAACACCTGTTAAGACAGCATGTACACCATATAATACTGGTGATAAGAACATAAATGTAAATTCAATCGGCTCTGTAACACCTGTTAAGAAGGCTGTTAGCGCAATCGATACAAACATCCCACCAACTGCAGCACGCTTTTCCTTTTTCGCTGCAAAATACATCGCTAAACATGCACCAGGTAAACCAAACATCATAATCGGGAAGAAACCAGCTTGGAAATATCCTGCTGTAGTATCTCCATTTAAGAAGCGGTTAATATCCCCTTTAACAACTTCTCCTGCTGCATTCGTAAATTCACCAAAATCAAACCAAACAACTGTATTAATAACATGGTGTAAACCTACTGGAATTAATAAACGGTTTAAGAAACCATATGCACTATAACCAAGTGCACCTGCACCGATAATCCAGTTCCCTACTGCATCAATACCATCTTGTACTGGTCCCCAAATAACAGCTAAAATTGCGCCTAATAATGTAATGACTACTGAGGTAATAATGGGTACAAACCGTCGTCCACCAAAGAATGATAGCCACTCTGGGAACTTAACGTTATAAAACTTATTATATAATAGCCCTGCTGTAATACCTGAAATAATACCACCAAATACACCCATATTTAAGTCTGCATTAACAGCCCCTAATACAGCTACTAATACAAGCTGTGCAATCGCACCCGCTAGTGCTGCACCACCACTATTATCATGCGCAAAGCCCATCGCAATACCAATAGCAAAAATAATAGGTAAATTACCTAAAATTGCATTACCAGAAGCAGCCATAATACTAGCAATATACTGAATTGCTTCATTTGGTACTGCACCAAGTAAATCTCCAGAGCCTAAACGTAGTAATAACGCCGCTGCTGGCAAGGTTGCGATTGGAAACATTAATGATTTACCAATCTTTTGTAAAAAAGCGAACATCTTTTTTCCTCCCCTTTTTTGGTATAGTTGTCTAGACCACTTTTTAAAAAAGCGTTTTCAACAAGTTAGTAACTATTATATTCCGACTTTTTAAAAAAATAAATAGTTTTTTTAAATTTTTGTGACGCTCACAAAAAAATAATCCTCTAAACCATTGGCAATAGTGGCTTAGAGGAATTTTTATTTATATTTAAAAAATAGCAAAATACTCACTAAAAGTGATAAAATTGTATAAATAACTGTCCAAAAAAGAAAAGTAGGGTTAAAAATTGTATAGGTGAGTATAACAAAAATAACACAGGTAATAATTGGCGCAATAAACCATTTTTTCACTAAAAAGAAACTACTAATCGAAAAGATAACTACAATTATCGGCCAAAATAAAAAAGCAAATACAAATTCCAACTATTCCAGCTCCTTCTATTTTTAAAACAAATTATGGCTTAGTTTGTATGTCCCACTCTGCCAAATAGTCTACTAAATGTTTATGCCATGTTCTGTCCACATTCATTATTTCACAGCCCCTATCATCATACAAATGGAAAATACTCTTTGTACGAACATTTATCAAAAACACATCGGGAGCAAACATACTATGCCTACTGTTTAAACGTGGTGATTGATGACGAAAATCTTCATGAATACATGTTTTTAAAAGTAGCGCTAATTTTAAATCTGACACTTTACAAAATAGCTCCATTTGTTGAACAAACACAGTGTCCTCATCATATTGCCAGTGATGGTCTTGTAAACGTACCTTATACTTTTTCTTTTGGTCTTTTACATAGCGCCTGAAAAAATTTGGGTACACTGTTTTCTGGGCTAAATATGGATACGAATTTACCACTACAATCACTTCATCGGTTTCCTTAAACAAGAGCGCACTCATTTCAGCTACTTGTTGATACAAAATATGAAATTTCGTTAAAGAACGCTTGTGGTCATTGTGAGTTTGATCAATGCCTCCATTATGACCTAGCTCAACATGGATACCTGTATGCCAATAATGATACGTGTTGGACCATAACATTAACCCATTATAATATTTTTGCATGAATTTTTTAAACTGCATGTCTAAACACCTTTTTTAATTTCTAACCCTTACTGTAAAAACCGTTTCAACGCATCCATCTGCTGTATCGCTTGTTCATAGCCCATTTGATAATTTTTCTTCATTTGCATTGTATCTTTTTCAAAGCTATTTAAAGGTGCTGTTGGACGAAAGATAAAGGTTTTTCCTTCTGCTTCTAACTGCTCACACAGGGCTAAAGAGGCATTATAATGTGCAGCACGTTTTTGCATACTCGTCACTAAATTAGGATAACGTTTGGCGAGTAGCTTCATCGCCCATTTACTTTGACGATCCATCTTTTTTTGATAACCCTTTGGACGTGTCAGCACAAGTACGTGCTTCTGGAATCCTTGCTCTACACTATGTTGAATGGGTATTGGCTCAGCTAAACCGCCATCATAATAAGGCGTGTCATTCAGCTTAATTTCAGGAAATAAAATCGGGATGGCACAGGTTGCACGTAGCATTATACAAGCACGGTCCATCTGTTTTGCATCCATATATTCCACCTGTCCTGTATAAGCATTTGTAACACCAAATAGCAATGTTCCATCATATTGCTGGTATGTATCCCAATCGAATAAATCAAGCTGGTTTGGAATCACATTATAGGCGAAATCTAAACCAAATAAACTCTTTTCTTTGACAAAGTTTTTTAGTCCCATATAACGCTTATCATGTCGATAATCTGTCAGCACGCGCAAAGAACGCTCCTTTTGCTGAGAAACATAGGAGCAAGCATTGACTGCACCGCCTGAAATCGCCACAACGTAGGGCATCATTATATGATGTTCTAATAAGGCATCTAAAACACCCGAACTAAAGACAGTCCGAAATGTGCCCCCTTCTAAAATTAAACTCGCATTTTGAACATTGACCTGTAACATCCTTCCACACTTCTTTCTACATTCACAAAACACAGCTATTAGCCAATTTTTTCTTGCACCTTTGCTACAAATTGTTCGATATTACCCTCTTGAATATGCGCAATCTTTTCACGAGCACTCTCATGGTAGAAAATAATTTTTGCACCACTCAATAGCTCGCTCTTAGCCTCAATTGAATCCAGTTTATCATAGGCAAATTCCTCAAATGTTTCACTATCCATATATTTGGTATAAAAGAATAGACGCTGATTAGTTGCAGCTAATATGCCTTTGCGCTGGCCACCTGCACCAAATGTCGGATAGTGAAATAAACCGTCATTTCTTATTTTCCTACATTATAGTATCATTCAACAAAATATACCAATCATCACCCCTATTATTTTGGACACTACTTTCGTTCTTTCTATAAGTACGTTAAAATAAGGAAAAATAAACACAAGGAGACAAATTATTTCCTATGACAAGCACTGATTACACAACACTCCGTCAAAATTTACAGGCAGATTGTCAGCAATGCTTTGGGCTATGCTGTACCGCGTTAACCATTACAGCCTCTAGTGACTTTGCTCTCAATAAGCCTGCTGGAACACCCTGCCCTAATTTACAAATAGATTTTCGCTGTCAAATTCACCATCAACTTCGTGACAAAGGCTTTAAAGGTTGCACTGTTTTTGACTGCTTAGGTGCAGGCCAAAAAATATCGCAACAAACATTTCATGGGCAAGATTGGCGACAACACCCTGAAATCGCAGACACGATGTTTCGTGCCTTCCCTATAATGGAACAGCTATTTGAAATGATTGCTTATGTAGCCGAAGCTTTAGCCTACAAGCTCCCACCACAGCTTACTAAAAAACTACAAGCACAATTAGCAACCTTACAGAATGCGACTGAGCTAGATGCAGATGAATTGGAGAAATTGGATATTGTCAGCTATCGTCAGCCTGTCAATGCACTATTATCGGAAGCAAGTCAACAAATTCGACAAAGCCAGTCCAATTTTAGAGGGGTTGATTGGATGGGCAAAAATTTAAAGGGAAAAAATTTAAAACAAGCGGATTTACGAGGCGCTTACTTAATTGCAGCTAATTTACAACAGGCGGATTTACGTGGTGTTGATTTAATTGGTGCTGATTTACGAGATGCTGACCTACGTGGAACAGATTTATCGACCAGTCTTTTCCTCACGCAAATGCAAATCAATTCTGCACGAGGCAATAGCCAAACAAAGCTTCCTTACTATATTAAACGCCCAGTTCATTGGCAGTAAATTAAAAATAGCTCTCCATATAGGTAGTAGAACCCCAAAAGTTAGTATCAAAACTAACTTTTGAGGCCAACACCATCAAGAAGAGCTATTTTTCTTTTTATATACAATGGTTGCTAAAACAAGTACGAGTAAAAGGCCTTGACCAACCATCGTTTCCACAGTTGGGTAAAAACCGATGAAATTGACAATCGGTAAGCCATCGACAATTGTTGTGGATATCGTATCTCGCAATTGCAGTGTATGCAAGCTCACACCAATAATTTTAAAGGCAAGTACATAAATGAGTACGGTTGCCACTGCAAAAAAGCGATGAATTGGTATTTTACCACTGGCTTTCAATAATACCACCGTGAAAATCGCTAAAATCACAAGTGCTACGACAATTCCTAATGCAAATTGCGAAGTTGCCATTTTAGGGGCAAGCCCTGCATAAAAGACGAGTGTTTCTGCTCCTTCACGGAAAACAGATAAAAAGCTAATCATCGCCATCGCAAGGACAGAGCCACTAGAAATGGCTTGGCCAAGCTGTTTAGCAATATAGCGATTCCAGCTTGCTACACTGGATTTACTGTGCAGCCAGATACCAACACCAATCATCATCGCAGCAGCAAGTAAGCCCACATAGCCTTCCATCAATTCCCTGTTCATATCGATTGTTGCCGATTGAAAAACAGTGGACATCAGTACAGCAGCAACGGCTGATAGTAGAATCCCTGCTAATGCCCCGATATAAATCCAGCGACGCATTGCCTTTTGTCCTGAGCGCTCTAAAAAGGATACTAAGGCTAAAATAATCAGCAATGCTTCTAAGCCCTCACGCAGTAAGATCAAAGCAGCGTCCCATAATGTATAATCTGAATTTCCCTGTATTAATTCAATTTCTGTACGAAATGTTTGCAGCTTATTTTGTACAGTCGGCACATCCACATTCGATTTTAATAAATCACTGACAATGATCGGCATATCGCTTTCGATTTTTGTATACAGACTACCATTACGTGTCGAAATATCAATCTCCACACTTGGCCATATACGAATAAAATCTTTTATTTTATTAGAAGCTGCCTTGTAATCTCCTGCATCAATAAAATCATTTGCTTCATCAATATAGGCAATTAATGTCGCTAAAGAATAATCGCCCTCTACCACTTTGGCTGTATCATGTCCCGCTACAAAATCCTCAATGCTTTGTTTCACATCGGCATATTGAGCTTCAATTGTCGCAATAGCAGGTGTCTCTGAAGCTAATTCAATGCGAATAAATGCCATTTGTGTTTCAATTTGCCCATACATAGCAATGCTTTGCTCACGTACAGGCCGTTCATTTTTATTCCAACGTACATTAAATTCCTTATAGGCTTGATCAATTGCCTTTACATCACCACTTGCCAACGCCTTTTCAAATGTCGTCATCACAGGCTTGAATTTTTGACCAAATTCTGCTCGCTGTGCTGCCTCATCAACAGGGTTTTCAAGCTTTTCTAAATGACGTAAAGCATTTGATAGCTCTATTAATGCGGCTAAACGCTCTTCTTTAACTGTTGCTTGTACAGCTTTCGCAAGTGCTTGATCTACTTTTGCCTTTGCGTCCTTTTGCTCAGAAGTCACAGATGCCCATGCTTCCGTAAATTGTGTCAGCGCCTGTGTTGCCTCTGCTTCCTTGTCTTGCTTTGTGTTCATCAGCGCATCGCTAATCGCAATATAGAATTGACTATAGGATTGTGCCGCCTGTGCAGGCAGTGTAAAAGCAAGCAATATTACCATGATAAGACTACAGTGCATTAAAAAGTGCTTCACCTAAATAACTCCCCTTTTGTACACCAGGGAAACATGCAAATACGGCACTACCTCGGTGGGTAATATATTCATTTAACTTATCCATACGCCCTAAGCTATTTTGTACAGCAATAAATTGCGCAGGATCCTTTTGAAAGGAAATAAATAATAAGCCCGCATCATGCGCACCTGTATTCGACATTACACCAGATGCGTATGAATAAGAACGGCGCAACATTTGCACACCTGATTTACGCGCTAAATGCGTATGGGACGTATCAGGCATAAGATATTCGCCATTACTGTCCTTCTCCTCTACATCAAAGGCATCAAATTCTTGCGTTTTTCCTAGAGGTGCACCACTATCCCTATGACGACCAAATGTTGCCTCTTGGTCCTTTAATGATGTACGGTCCCATGTTTCTAAATGCATTTGAATTTTACGTGCGACTAAATAAGAACCATCTTTTAACCAACCATTATCCACCCATACAGCCTTTTTTAATTCCTGCACATCGGTCGGATTGCCTGTACCGTCTTTAAAGGCAAATAAATTGCGTGGTGTGCCTCCTTTTGCTGGAAAGGAATTAAAGCCTGCTTGCGACCATTTAATTTCCACTTTACCAGAGGCTGCACGCACTAAATTACGTACGGCATGGAACGCTACTTGTGGGTCATCCGCACAAGCCTGAATACATAAATCACCACCTGTCCATTCCTGCTGGAGCTGGTCCTTTGGGAAATGTGGTAAATCCTGAAGTGCTGTAGGCTTTAAATGCTGCATAGCCAATTTATCAAATAAAGAAGGACCTATGCCCACTGTAATGGACAAATTCGCCGCATCCAGTCCTGCTGCTTCTCCCGTATCCCCTGTTGGCACACGCGTATTCGTTGTCGCTTCTACCATCGTTTCTCCATTCATTAAACGCACAACAAGAGGTGTCCATTGCTTGAACAACTCTTGTAGCTCCTGCTTCGATGTCAATAACACATTCAGTGAAGCAAAGTAAATATGCGTTTGTACAGGTGTCACGATGCCAGATTGATGTGGACCATAAAAATTCACTTTATTTTGGGCCGTTGTACTATCATCCTCTAATAGCTCATAGCCCATCGCTTTCATAACGCCGCCTAGACCTGAAGCACCAATAGCTACCCCTGCCATACCGACACCTGTTAGCTTTAACATCTCACGTCTAGAGATTTTTTTCTCTGTCCATTTATCATCTTTTGACACTGTCATCTATTATCACTCCAAAATGATCCCCATTTGACTTAAAGGTTCACCAAGCTGATTCACAGCCGCTGCTAATGCTTTTGTATCATCCTCTGTTAACGCCTCGTAGGACACATAGCCACCATCAGCTGTTGCATGTTTTGCCAATAAATCATCTACTGCTTTGAATTTTTCATCCAATGTAGTAACTAATGCTGCATCTTTTTCTTCTAATTTCGTGCGCAGAATGTCAAAGATTTTTTCAGCACCTTCGATATTGGCTTTGAAATCATATAAATCGGTATGGGAATAAATTTCCTCTTCACCTGTAATTTTCGATGTAGATACTTCATTTAACAGGTCTACTGCCCCTGTAATCATTAAATCAGGCGTCACTTCTACTGTTTGTACTAAAGCATGTAATTCCTTCGCATCTGCTAATAATTGGTCTGCTACTGCTTCATAACCTGCTGTAGTATTTTCTACCCAAAGTGCATGCTCTAATTTATGATAGCCTGTCCACTCTTCTTCTCCTTTACCTTCCTCTTGAATATCTGCTAAACGCCCATCAATGCGTGGGTCAAGATCACCAAAGCTCTCTGCAATTGGCTCAGAGCGTTCAAAATACATACGTGCAGGTGCATAAGTCGCTTTTGCCCCTTCCATGTCGCCAGCCTTCACGAAATTCACAAATTTTTCTGTTTCCATTAAAAACTGATCCATTTGCTCAAGTGCAAATTGTTTATATGCTGCTAATTCAGCCGATAAATCAACCTCTTTTGCCGGCTCTGCTTGCTCTGTTGCTGGCTTATCCTCTTTTTTTGCTTCCTCTGTATCACCACAGCCAGCCATTAACACGCCACCCGCAACAAGCACTGATAATAATGATTTATATTTCATAATAAATACCTACTTCCGCATTAGTTTACATGAAAATGATAATGATTATCATAATTGAATGCAAGCGCTATTTTCATTTAAAGCAAAAAACGACATTTCGCAGTTCCCTTATACAGAAAACTAGCAAAATATCGTTTTTTCTACAATATAATGATTCTAATCTACGAAATTTGTACTTCTTTTGTTTTTTCATTTTTCCCATATAAAAAATAATACAGCACAATCGCCACTAAAATAACAAAGACCATTGCCAAGAAAATTTTACTGTAGCCCATTGTTGATGCAAATAAACCTAAGACATAAGGCCCGACACCTAAACCAGTATCATATAAAATAAAATAAGTGGATGTCGCAAGTCCTAATCGCTCATGTGGTGTTACCTTGACGGCTACAGCTTGTCCTACAGAATTGAAATTTCCGTAGCCAATCCCGATTCCTGCCGCTGCTAATAAGAGCACAAAACTGGTTGTAGCTGTACTAAATGCATACATACCAAGTGCATAAATAATAAGACATGGATATACCACAATATTAGCGCCTCTTGTATCAAGTAGCTTACCTGTGAACGGGCGTGTCACTAAAATGACAATCGCATAAACGATAAAGAAATAGCTACCTGCTGTCACTAAGTTTAACTCCTTCGCATAAAACGTTAAAAAGGACATCACACCTGAATAAGCAAAACCAATAACAAGAGCCACAAAGGCAATCGGTAAGGCACGCATTTCAATAAAATTAGAGAGTTGAAAGCCACTTTTTTCTGTAACTGCTTTCGCTTTCGTAGGTGAGGCTGGTACAGTAACAATAAAGTACATGAAGAAGCATATGACCGCCAACACAGAATCAACAGCGAAAATCATACGGTAATCGCTAAACATTTGTGTTAATAAAATGCCTACAAACGGTCCAATCGCTGTCGCTAAGATGGCACTTAAACTATAATAGCCAATCCCTTCTCCACGTCGCTGTGGCGGTAAAATTTGTGCAATCATCGTTCCTGTTGCCGTGCTTGCTATACCAAGTGCAATCCCCTGTCCTAAACGAATGAGCATTAATAATGGTAAATTAATCGCAATGAAATAAGCCATTGTCAATAACATAAAGGATAGTAGCCCAACAAATAATGTTTTTTTGCTACCTGCACTCCCGATGATGCGCCCTGTACCGATACGACCAATTAACGTACCAATAATAAAAATACTCGATACAAGCCCTGCCGTACTTGTCGATGCATGGAAATGCTCTACCGCATAGCCTGCAATTGTCACCATTAATAAGAAGAAAATGAGTGTAATTGTAAAGTTAATTAAGGAGACGATTAAAAAATCTTTTGTCCATAATTTTTGTTTTGTTGTTTCCATTTGTCTTACTCCTATCTATTGATGTTCGCACATATTTTGGCTAACACCTGTGTTGCAATCAGCATCTCTTGCTCGGAAACTCCTGTTAATGCTTCCTTTAAATAGGGCTTTAAATACGCTTGAATTTCTTGTACAACTTGTTCACCACTTGTTGTTAACTGTACAAGCTTTTCTCGCTTATCTTGCCCTGTCATCGTTTCCACATAGCCAAGCTCTACCAGCTTTTGTACAAGCCTTGTCACACTTGGCTTTTCAATATACATAAAGTGTGCAATGGTCACGAGTGAATGTGGTCCTTTGTCATGTAATAGCCTCAAAACCGCCCATTGCGAATTGTATAATTGATATTTTCCTAATAGCGTATTGATATGATTAATGAAAGGTCTGTATAGTAAGCGATATTCATTAAAAAAATCCTGTTCTAGTGTCAAACGATCACCTCACATGAAATTAATTAGTTACCCTAACTAACCATATACCTAAAATAGCTCTTTGTCCAGAGCTATCCACCTGTTTTGAATTTCTATCCGTCACTTTTGGCATTTTATCCGTCTGTTTCGAGGTTCTATCCGTCACTTTAACATTTCTATCCGTCTTCGCCCCAAAAAGCCAACATAATCCCAATTTCATGTTGGCTCCATAATCCAATATTGACGGTGTCGCTTCTCTCCCACGGCTTGTAATGGTAATTTCTTCAATAATTTATAAGCAATATTGGGAGAATCAATTGCGAAAAATGTACAAAAGCTTTGATTTGTTAACATCTCTCCCATTAGCAAGCGATAGTCCTCTAGCGTTCGCAGCAAAGCATTGGCATCAATCAAGCCACATCGCCGACAAACCCATTTTTTATAATGATAGTCCATCTGTTGCCCATTTGAGCATTGTGGACAAAGTACACCCTTTTGAATGTCCTGCAACGGTAATGACAGTTTACGCTGAAATGGCCTATGTTTGGCCAACAACTGCTGTGCGAGCTGGGCTAACTCCTTTTCATCCAGCATCACGTTCGGATATTGCTGTAGTAGCTTTCGCACATAGTAACGTAGGCCCGCTACATGAAAAATTGCTTGGTCACTTAAGCCATTCGACAAAATCGCCTTCTTTGTAGCCATCACAACAGCATGATGCACTGGGATGGTCATGTGTACCTGTTGTAATTCCCAAGTCAACCATTCCTGATGTCGCCTTACTTGATAAAATGGGTTGGTCATACCATCTAATTGCCCATCTATTGTTGTCCTTGTAAATTGGGCAAATTCCTTATCAAGTTTCAGCATACCTGCAATATTCTTGATTTCAAGCAGTAAAATAAAATGAGGACAGAGCAAAATTGTATCTATTTGATGGGATGTACCGAAGCGATTGGTCACTTGTAAATCATGAAGAAAGTAATGTGGGAAAGGTAAGTCGATTTCCAGCCATTCTGCATCCACACGCTGCTCTCCCGCAAAGCCAGCCTGTATGCGTCTTAGCTGTTCTTCATAATACATATAATCACGATGTGTAGCAGGCAATCGATAAAGCAATGCCTCCAACATTTTCTTTGTTTCTGATGGTTGTCGTGCCAAAAGAATCAATCTCTTCACCTCCTGCTAGTATTATATCAATTGCGCTGGGGCGTAATTGCGTCCGGATTTTTTCGAGCTTGCTCGAAAAAGTTCCTCTTCAAAATCCGTGACATCCGCCGGGGCTTTTATCAAGGTTGGTATGGGTGTTCAAACACCTATGCCAACCTTGATAAAAAAGAACCTCATAAAAAGAGGTTCTCAAAAACTTACTATTCTGAGCATTCAAAATCAATTTTTCTAGCCTAAAAATACGACTAACCAACTATATTTTAATTACTTTTTGCTGTTAGCGTAATATTTGTTGCCGCAGCCCAATTGTTTAATGGTAGCACTTTATATGAAACGTTCGCTTGTAATGTACCACCTGTAATATCAAAAATACCAATAGTGCCTTTTCTTGAAGAATAGCGATATTGTGCTTGAAGCTTACTACCATCTGTACCTTGTAGCTCAACACTTCGGCCTGCTAATAAATCTGCTTGTGGGTCTTGTGCTAATTGAATTTCAATAGATTTCTCATCCACTGTTTTCGCAGATTGAATCGTTAATGGTGCAATGACTTTCGCTACAAAGCTCTTGTTATCAATCTCTGCCCATTCCGCATACACACGATAAGTTACACCTGTTTTAAATGTTTCACCAGCAGGTAGTCTAAATTGTGGTGCTTGTTTGCCATCAGCAGCCTGTGTAAATGGTACATAATTTGCTACAAATTCCTCACCATTGCTTCCTTTAACCGTTACATAACGATCACGCAATGAGGAAATCACGTCGAAGCGTTGACCATTCGCATCTCGATTTTGTTTATCTAAACTAAAGGCTAAGCTGCCACGTCCTTGTCGATATGCTTCGATAATATTGGCATAATCCACAACGCCATCTTCTAAAAATGATTCTAATTTCAGCGTATCATTGGTTACTTGTGCTGCATCACGTACAAACACTTTTTCATCTGTGCCTTCAAACACTTTGTTACGTTGCTCTTTATAGCTTACTGTGTAAATAAAATCATCCTCTTGGAATGTTACAGGAACGATGTATGTGCTTTTAGCGCCTGTCATTAAGCGAGGCACATTGACAATTTCTAAATCACCGTTAAATGTAAAATGCTTTTTAATAGCAGCTAAATTATTTTGATCCACATCTTCAGCAGCTAATGGCTGATTAAATGTAATTTGTAATGTCATTGTGTTTAATGGTTTAATCATTGTCATTTTTGCTACTTGCTCCTGTTGTTCTGTAGCGGCTGCCTCTGCACGGGTTGGTATATCGACTGCAACTACTCCTGATAAAATTGAGAAAGCAAGTGCAACGGGTACAATTCGTTTTTTAAATGTCATAAATTTCATTCTCCTTTAATGTGTAATTTGTTTACAAAACTTATGATAAAGACAACATCTAAACTGCCTCTAAATAAACTATTAAAAAAACATTAAATAATAGAGAAATTAATTTAAGATAGTAAATTCCAAACCATAGACAAAAGCCATCGAGAAGTTTTCGATGGCTTTATCTATGGTGTGAAACCTAGTCTAATTAAGATTTTTTCTGTTTATCCATTTAAATACTACCGTTAATACTATTACACAAGATAGTATTAACAAAGAAATAATCAATGCCACATAAGCATTTTTTTGATCTGGATGGAGATATGAATATATGCTTAGAATAATACTAGAAAAAATCATGAAAAAAATGATTGAAAAAAAAAGCTTTTTCATAATTGTTACCAGCCTTCTTATTGTGGATTTACCCAATACGGATAAAAATCATTGGTAATAGGATTTACTAATATTCGAATCTTAACACCAGTTCCATCAGCGTTATTGTAAGCTAGAATTCCCCCTCCTATTACATAAACGGCAGAGGCAATTCCAAATACAGGAGCTGCACCTGGAAATGGAAGAAACGCCATGATTGCATGAGCTCCACCACCAATAGCTATTATTGCAATTATTTTATTTGTTTTACAAGAATCTATATACATTGTACCAGCAACCATATTTCCATCATATTTATTTTGTCCACTACAATTTTTTTCAACTGAACTTCTGGAAAAAACATTTTGTTGAAGTAGTCCAGTTTCATTTTCAGTTAAGTAAATATTAGCTTTTTCATAAGTTTCTTTTAATTCAGTAGCAAGTTGAGGATCTGCTCCGTCTAGAATTGCTTGTTCGTAATCGAAGTCTATCAGATTCCCACTAACATCAATGTATTTTTGGAAATCTTTTATCTTTTCATTATAGATTTCTGATGCTACGTGTCCAGTAAATTGGTTTTCTTGAGCAAAAACATTAGGAGTTAAAAAAACTATACTTATAAAAAATATAAGTACTACTGATAATATCTTTTTCAATTCTACCCCGCCTTTTATTATTTGATAAATCTAATTATATCAATAAAAGGTAAGTAATGAATGTTTTCTACAAACAAATACAATTTATGATAAAATTATACAAATAACTGTAATATAGATATTTTCGAGAGATACAGTTTATAGCAGGAGAAATTTACATGGATCACCTCACTTTGTCATTGCTATTTCGCACCTGCCTCTTGCAATAATTTTACAATCTCCTTAAACCCTTTTGCTTTGGCATGCTGTAAAGGTGTAACGTTATCATCATCTGGAATATTAACATCTGCTCCATGGGCAATCAATAAACGTACTACTTGTTGCTGTGTGGCATTGCCATCATTTAAAATAATCGCTTCCATCAAAGCTGTCCAGCCCAGACGGTTGACATGATTGACATCTATATTCGTTTTCATTAATAGCTCTTCAATGACAGCAATATGCCCATGCTCAGCAGCAGGAATAAGCGCTGTTCCACCGTAGCGATTGGTAATGCTAGGATCTGCTCCAGCTTGAATTGTTAATTTGACAATTTCTAAATAGCCTTCCGCCCCCGCATAGAGAAATGGGCTGTTCAACATATCATCTTGCTTATTGACGTCTGCTCCCGCCTCAATTAACAGTTTTGCTATTGCTACATCATGATTGTAGGTTGCCTTCATTAGGGCTGTTCGTTTGTGGGCATCCTGTGCATTGATATCAACAGGCTTTTGTAAAATAGCTTGGACTGCTTGAACATCGCCTTGTTCGACTGCCTCAAATAATTGTTCCACTAATTTCTCACCCCCTTTTGGTAATGGTGTAGATAGGAAAAAGAGTAAACCACAAATAATAACAACGATAGGTTTCATCTATAGCTCCTCCTTATACATTAAAACGATAGCCCGCTCCCCATACCGTTTCAAGATATTTAGGCTGAGCAGGGTCTCGTTCAATTTTTTCGCGCAGCTTGCGAATATGCACTGTGACTGTTGATACATCTGCGGCTGATTCATAGCCCCAGTTTCGTTCATAAAGCTGCTCCTTACTCAACACTTGGTTCGGATGCTTGACAAAGAACACGAGTAAATCAAATTCCTTCGTTGTAAAAGCGACCTCTTCTCCATTGATGTGAACCTTGCGTGCAGATGTATCAATCGTCATTCCATGAATGGCCATAATATGACCCGTGTCCTGCTTACCAGCTAAACGGTCATATCTTGCTAAATGTGCCTTCACTCTTGCTACAAGCTCACTCGGACTAAATGGCTTCGTGATGTAATCATCTGCCCCTAGCCCAAGTCCTCGAATCTTATCAATATCCTCTTTTTTGGCTGATACAAATAAAATAGGTATATTATGCACCGCCCGTATTTGCTTACAAATATCAAAGCCATTCATCCCTGGTAGCATAATATCTAAAATAATTAAATCATAGCTGCCCTGTAATGCCTCTTGTAGCCCATCTTCCCCATGATGCTGCATCGTTACTTGGAAATCATTAATCTCCAAATAATCACGCTGTAGCTCAGCAATACTCACTTCATCTTCAATTAGTAAGATACGTTTCATTCGTTGTCTCCTTTATTTAGTGAAATAAATAGGCTTGTCCCCTTCGTTAGCTCACTGGTTGCCCAAATGGTACCGCTCATTCCCAATACAATTTGCTTGGCAATCGCTAAGCCTAGCCCACTGCCACCTGTCTCCGAATTACGTGATTTTTCTGCACGATAAAAGCGGTCAAAAATATGGGGTAAAGCTGTAGCCTCAATGCCTGCACCATTATCCTTTACTTCCACCACAACTTCATCAGCTTTTTCATATAGCGTAATCGTAATTTGCTTGTGCTGCTTATCCATATATTTTGCACTATTGTTGACTAGATTCGTTAATACACGTCTTAATTTATCACGGTCTGCCTTCACATAAAGTGAGCTGCTCAGAGGCCTATACTGCAATTGAATATCTCTCGCTACTAAATCCAAATTGACCTCCTCCACAAAATCACGCATATACTGCTGTAAATCAATCGTTTCCATCGTAAAAGGCACTTTTTTTAAATCTAACTTTGAAAATAAAAATAATTCATCAATTAAGACATCCATATCTTTCGCTTTCGTATGAATCGTCGTTAAATATTTAGCCATTTTTTCCTCTGTGTTCGCTACACCATCCTTTATGCCCTCTACATAGCCGATAATTGCGGTAATGGGTGTTTTTAAATCATGGGAAATATTAGACAATAATTCTTTGCGATTTTCCTCATACTGTAATTGCAGTTGCACAGATTCTTTTAGCTTGATTCGCATTTCCTCAAAGGCACGATTCAGCTGCCCAATTTCATCCTTTGACTGTGTAACAATCTCAAAATCTAAGTCACCCGATTTAATACGTTCTGCTCCTTCTTTTAAGGAAGAGATAGGCTTTACGATACTTCTTGAGACAACATAGTTTAACAAACCGATAATGAGCATAAATATCACAAATAATAGAATCAATAAAATCGGTAATAGCTCCCTCGTTAATTCAGTATAGGAGCTGACTTTGCGTAACACGAAAATACTGCCCTCTGTTTGGTCTGAAAAATAAAAATCAAACTTCACATATGTGTAAAAGGCATTGTCTAGCATAATGGTGTCTCGTGTATTAATATTCGTTGCCTCGAAGCCAGGTAAATGTGCCAGTAGCCTTCGCTCATAGTCAGCCTTTGATGTGTAAATGATGTGTTGACCCTTCCTCACAGCAATTTCAATTGTAGGTGCTTCAATTTTTTGTAGCTGTTCACGATCCAATAATTGCTCTGGACTCCTTTTAGCGAGTAGTTTCAAATCTAGAAAAGCACTTTCCTCAGCCGACGTTAAAGGTTTTTGCACATAGGATTTTTTATAAAAATGTTCAATCGCCCTAACATCCCCTGTAACGGCAAAAGAAAATAAAAACCCTGCTGCTAGGAAAAGTAAGATGGCAATTAGCATGACGGCTATATAAGATAATAAAAATCGTGTTTTAATCGACATAACAATCCCCCCGTGCAAACACCTTACCATATAAATCTTAAAATTTTATAAACTGGTGCTAAAATTTTTATTTCGAGGTTGTAAGCATAAAAAATCCCGTCCTGAATTTAGAACGGGAGTCGTCGGATTTGCTACTTTTTGAAGCGCTGAATGATCCATTCCACCAATACTACGATTAGCAAGGATAAACCAAATAACGGCATGATCATTCCTAATACAATCATAAAAAGGATAAATGGTATCGATAATGTTTTATGCATTGTTGGTGGTGCTGATAACTGACCTTGTTTTTTGCGTAAAAGCCATGTTCTAAAGCCCCAAATAATCACTACTAAAAAGGCAATACATACTAATAAATTCATGACTTTATTCGGCCAGCCAAATAAATGCCCTTCATGTAGCGGGATTCCCCATGTAAACCATTTCGCTAAAATACCATAATCAGCGTAGTCCACTTTATCAATAAAAGCACCACTGTATTGATCAAAATACATCGTTGTTTCATCATAAGGGCTAACATCTAAGCCTGTGACACCTGTATTGCTCGATTTCGCTACTGTATAAACGCCATCCTCTGTCATTGGATAAATAATGGCATATGGTTTCGCGATAGCCATTCCATCGATTTCTTGTTGTAGCTTTTCTATCGTTAGACGATACGGATTTGCTGTTACGACATGCCCACTCGCGCCATGATGCGCATGTGAACTCGGCGCTGTTTCTTGACGTGTTGCCCACGGAATTTCACTCATATCTGATGTTGGAGGCTGTTGTTGTAATAAAGGAACACCGATAGAAGGATGCTCTTGTGCCGCAGAATAAATAAATTTCCCCATCAATGCTGACCATGGTAAACCTGTAAAGATAATGACAACCATCGGGATCGTAATGATGACACCTAACAGCGCATGAATTCTTCTACTCGTTTGACGTTTATTGGATTGCTTTGTCTTCTTAAACAGCTTGGCGCTTACGGTCATATATACACCTGACAGCAATAAGAAAATCGCCCAGCAAGCCGCTAATTCTACTAAATAATTGACGAATGTACCACCGATAAATAGTGAACTATGCAAATTCCTAATAATATTAGCAAACGTATAAGCTGCATCCTGCCCACCGATAATTTGATTATGTTCGTCTAAAAATAGATATTTTTCAGCTCCATCTGCATTCATCATCGTTAGTCTTGTATTATATGGCTCTTCTAGCTCTATAATTTTCATCGTATGATAGCCTGCATATGCCTGCTCTGCTTGTTTGACAGCATCATCAATGGACAAATTCTCCGTTTTACCACTGTCACCGAAGAAATAGTTGTCATAAAGCTGATTTTCAACATCCGTATAAAATAAATAGCCAATACCACTTAACGTTAACGAAAGAAGTAATGGTGTAATAAATAGCGCAGCATAAAAATGCAGTCGCCAAAATCGTGTGTAAAGCGTATTTTTCATCTTGTATTCCCCTATTCTTTCAATATGCAAAAATAATTATATAGAAGAAAAGTGAAATAAGAATGAAATGTACCACATAAAAAAATAGTAAGTGTGACATGTACCATCATCACCTACTATTTTTTCACCCTAGTATTTCTTTTAAGACGTTTGTATAAGCAGCTACAATCGCTTGTTCCTGTAAGCTAAATTCCTCTAAAAAAAGTGTTACTACAGCAGTATTATGTTCTACACATTTTTCCATCAAAATCAACATGTTATGCCATATCTACAGAGAACATTTACAATTTCTATACTTACAAAAAAACGACTGTTATTTTATGATAAAGAAGTAAGTGACTATGAAAATGGAAAGAGGCACCCATGATGCAAAAGAAAGTGATTTTTTTCGAGGTACAAGGTGGTACAGATAAAGGTCCTGATGGCTATCGCAAAGATACGATGCCAATGGTTCATGCACTAAAAGAGCGTGGGCAAGATGCGGAAGTTATTTTCTTTGATTTGGCAAAAAGAGAGGACATTTTTCAATATGTGAAAGAGCATGGCATTGCCTATGTGTCACGAATCAACCCAGGAAATTTACAGCACGAAGCGGAATATTTCGATATGCTACGTGAGCTGTGTGCAGTAGGTGTTATTGGTATGCCACATCCAGAGGCAATGATTGGCTATGGCTCAAAAGATGTGCTCTCAAAGCTAACATCTACCAACCTAGTGCCTGATGACACATTTGCGTACTACACGGTTGAGACCTTTCAATCGCAGTTCCCTACTTCTTTAGCTAGTACAGAGAGAGTCTTGAAACAAAATCGTGGTTCAACAGGTGAGGGGATTTGGCGTGTACAATTAGTAGAGCCACTTGCCGAGGGTCTCACAGCCGTGCCACTAGATGCACAAATTAAGTGCACAGAGGCGAAGGATAATCATGTGGAGTATTGGCAACTTGCTGAATTTATGACATTTTGTGAGCAATATATTACAGGGACAAACGGTATGTTAATCGATATGCGCTTCCTACCACGTATTGTCGAAGGTGAAATTCGCCTCTTTATGCTGAGAGATAAACCTGTCCATGTCGTACATAAAAAACCAGCCGACACAGAGGATGCCTTTAGTGCCACACTGTTCTCAGGCGCACAGTATCGCTATGATGCGCCTGAAGCATGGCAAGCACTTGTCGACAATTTCCTGACACAGCTACCACTTGTGACACGTTTATTAGGCAATTATGCTTTACCATTAATTTGGACAGCAGATTTTATGCTTGATACAAACGAAGCTGGTGAGGATTGCTACATTTTAGGAGAAATGAATTGCTCCTGTGTAGGCTTTACATCTGAGCTTTCTTTAGCACATCAAGTTGCAGAGGAAATCATCACCTATCTTGCTGAACAAACGGCTACAACTGTTTAATTTTAAAAATGCGAAAAATCGGCTTTATGATTTTTCGCATTTTTCATGTATTTATAACAATTGCTTCTGCCATTGTGTGAATAAATCTATCGATTGGGTAATCGCTAATTTTAAAGCGACCTGTTTCGCTGTGCAACGTTTCTTCGCTTTACCCCATGCTGCTTCTAGTGCTGGTACATAGCTTAAATTTTTTGTCGTTGTCACAAGCTGGAAAAAAATATTACCTTGTATATAATGCCAGCGTGGATTCATACCATCTAATTGTATCGCCTCTTCAATAAGACGTAACGCTAAGTACGGACTCTCCTCACTACGCTGTACATATTGAGCAAAAGCACCCCAGTATAACGCTTTATTCGGCTGAAGTTTTATCGCCTCTACATATTGTACCATCGCTTTTTCCTGTTCCTTCGCTAGAGCAAAAAATTCCGCCATCGTATAATACGCATTTGCCTGCGCTTCGCTTGAACCAGCCAGTAATTCATCCACCACTCGACCAAACTGCGCTTCATCCTGACTGCCAATATAAGCTGCTAATACATCACGCTCAGGATAGGACTCGTCTGCCCGCTCCACACTCTGCTTTACTTTTTCTGCCGTCGGTTCTGGCATATTGGCATAGCCATTCGCTTCTAGTAAAGCTATATGTTGTTGCAGCATCGAAACAGACTGCTCGTCTGTCGCAAGTGCCCCAGTCACTACTTTTTTAGCCAATTGATAGCTCTCTTTTACATGTCCATTAATAAATAATTCATTGATCTCTTGGACATATTCTTCAAATTGTGTCATTTCTAATTGGTGACCTCGCTTTCATCTATAACCTATGTAGACTTTACTTAGTAGTGTACCATCTCTTTGCAAGAAAAAGTATTAGATAAATAGTCAGAATTATGAGATAATTTTAAAATATTATCAATTAGGGGGGGCTTTTATGCAAAAAATGATTCCATGGCTGGCTTGCATCTCAGGAAATTTATTAACATTAGGCGCTATTTTCATCTACGCTTTGCAAAGTCACATACAAATAGCCCTCAGTAGTTATATACTCGTCACACTTTCTTTTAATGTTATTTTATTTATCTTTTTTAGTGTATGGAAGCTTGAAGAGCATTCTTTCGTCCAGCAAGTCGATGAATTTTAAAGCGTTTTTCTGCTATCTTGACAACAGATTGTAGAAAAATAAATTTTTTTGTAGAAATTTTTGAAACAATGATTGAGTAGTACTTCGATTTTCTGTATAATCAGCTTGTTTGACAATACTATACTACGAACTTGGGGGTAGACAATTGGGTAAAGCATTGATTATAGGAGCTGGCGGTGTAGCTAGCGTTGTGGTACACAAGTGTGTTCAAAATTCGGACGTCTTCGAGGAGATTTGTATCGCAAGTAGAACTGTTTCAAAATGTGACGCTCTAAAAGAAAAATTAGATGGCGGAAAAACAAAAATTCATACTGCACAGGTAGACGCAGACAATACAGAAGAGGTGATCGAGCTAATTAAATCGTTCGGACCAGATGTTGTCATTAATGTTGCATTACCTTATCAGGATTTAACAATTATGGACGCTTGCTTAGCAACGGGTGTACATTACGTGGATACAGCAAACTACGAGCCACCTGAAACGGCAAAATTTGAATATAAATGGCAATGGGCTTATAAAGAAAAGTTTGAAAAAGCTGGCTTAACAGCACTACTTGGTAGTGGTTTTGATCCAGGTGTAACAGGCGTTTTCGCAGCACATGCCCAAAAACATGAATTCGATGAAATTCATTACATCGATATCGTGGATGCAAATGCTGGCGACCATGGCTACCATTTCGCTACAAACTTCAATCCAGAAATCAATATTCGTGAAATTACAGCGAATGGTCGTTACTGGAAAGAAGGCAAATGGGTAGAAACAGCACCTCTTGAGAAAAAAGAAGTGTATAACTTACCAGAAATCGGACCAAAAGATATTTACCTTCTTTACCATGAAGAATTAGAATCTCTTGCGAAAAACATTCGTGGCTTAAAGCAAATCCGCTTCTGGATGACATTCTCTGAGAAATATTTAACGCATTTACGTGTATTGGAGAATGTTGGTATGACATCTATCGAGCCAATCGAATTTGAAGGGCAAATGATTCAGCCAATCCATTTCTTAAAAGCTGTTCTTCCTGATCCAGCATCACTTGGACCACGTACAAAAGGTAAAACAAATATCGGTTGTATTATTCGTGGATTAAAAGATGGCAAGGAAAAAACATACTATGTATACAACGTATGTGACCATGAAGAATGCTATAAAGAAGTGGGCTCACAAGCGATTTCTTACACAACTGGTGTACCAGCTATGATTGGTGCCATGTTAGTAATGAATGGCGAATGGCGTAAGCCTGGTGTTTGGAATGTAGAAGACTTCAATCCAGACCCATTCATGGATGCGTTAAACAAATGGGGTCTACCATGGCAAGAAAGTCATAACCCTGAGCTATTAGATCTTGACTTAGATGCGAAGGAATTGAACTAATGAAACCCATCGATTTTTCAAAAGTGCCATCTCCTTCTTTTGTAGTGGACGAACGTTTATTAACAAAAAATTTAGAGCTATTAAAGTCGATTCAAGATCGTACAGGCTGTCGTATTCTGCTTGCATTGAAAGGCTTTTCGATGCATTCTACATTTCCATTAGTTGGGGAGTATTTAGCAGGCATTACGTCAAGCTCCCTATTTGAAGCACGACTTGGCTATGAAAAAATGGGCAAAGAGGTACATGTCTATGCGCCAGCCTATGTGGAGCATGAGATGGACGAGCTACTTGGCTATGTCGATCACATTGTCTTTAATACTTTTGGTCAATGGGCGAAGTACAAGGATAAGGTGAAAGCTACTGGGAAAGCGATCGAATGTGGTATTCGCATCAATCCTGAATACTCAGAGATTGAAACAGCGCTTTACGACCCTTGTTCACCAAACTCTCGCTTTGGCGCAACGATTGCAAACTTTGACCCATCACAGCTTGATGGTATTGATGGCTTACACTTCCATGCTATGTGTGAACAAAACTCAGATACATTAGAGCGTATCATTGAAGTAGTTGAGGAAAAATTCGGTGATGCTTTACATCAAATGAAATGGTTGAACTTCGGTGGTGGTCACCATATTACACGTGATGACTATGATGTGGAAAAGCTTGTATCTATCATTAATCGTATTCAAGAGAAGTACAACTTACTTGTTTACCTTGAACCAGGTGAAGCCATTGCTTTAAACACAGGCTATTTAGTCGCTACAGTCTTAGATATTCAGAAAAATGGTATGGATCTTGCTATTTTAGATACATCTGCAACATGTCATATGCCAGATGTACTGGAAATGCCTTATCGTCCGATGATTATCGGCTCTGGACAAGCAAATGAATTCGCCCATACTTATCGTTTAGGTGGGCTAACATGTCTTTCTGGCGATGTGATTGGGGATTATTCATTTGAAGAACCATTAAAACCAGGTGACCGCCTTGTCTTTACAGATATGGCACACTATTCAATGGTAAAAACGCATATGTTTAACGGTGTGAATTTGCCAGCAATCGCTTCTTATAACGATGAAGAAGGGATTAAAGTCATCCGTCAATTCCAATTTGAGGATTATAGTGGGCGACTATCATAGTAGAAAAAGCGTGCTAGAGAGTAGTATCTCTAACACGCTTTTCTTTATGGTTGTAATGCTCTCCAGCTATCGACATGGTGAATAGCAATACCTTTAAATCCAGCCTGCTGTGCATAATGCTGTTGAACTATGGCTAGTTGCTCATTCATATAACGCTCCCCGTCTTCATAGAAGGAAATTTGCTGCCCTTCTGCCGAGGCATCTGTTTCTACCCCAACAACAACTGATTTTCCTACTTGTCCTGCAAAAGCAATTTCATGCTGAACAATATCAATAATATTTTGCGCTTGATCGCGGTAAGCCATAATTGTGACACTATCTACTTGTTGGATTACCCAATCTGCTAATAAGCCTTTGCCAAATTGACCTTTATATGTTATTTCATCAAACCAAAATGGGATATCTGCCTCTATAGATAATTGCATAGTATGTGCCTGTGATACAGCATTAGTAAGCAATGTTTGGTATGCATCTACCACTTGTGCTTGCTGTTTAGACCAATCACTATGTAGATAAGG
This sequence comes from Lysinibacillus piscis, assembly GCF_026012395.1. Taxonomy (GTDB): domain Bacteria; phylum Bacillota; class Bacilli; order Bacillales_A; family Planococcaceae; genus Lysinibacillus; species Lysinibacillus piscis. The sequence continues at coordinate 648,090 of NZ_BRZA01000002.1, read as the reverse complement.
TTCCACATCTAAATGGATACCTGAAAAACGAGCTGTTGTCGCCTGTTCTTGATAGGAGCGCAACCAATTCATAAACTGTGTAAGTGCTACGTCAGATGATACCCAGTTTGCTGCCCCGTCCAATGCATACACTTGAATGCCTTTAGCTGTCGCTTCATTAATAAACTCATTGTAATAATGCATATCTATATCTGTATTTATTTGTAAATATACTTTTGTCACTGTCTTCTCTTCTAAAAACGATAAAATAGTTGTACCATCAGTCATTATTTTAGATGTATCCCATAGCCATGTCGTTCTGTCCTGCATGCCCATTGCTTCTCCTTTTTCAAACGACAATGGCATTATCAATAGCATTGCCACCATTACTGCTACTACTACACGTTTTAACATACTTACTCTCTCCATTCTACATGCCAAGACCCATAGAATGGAATCTGGCAACCTGACAATCATGCACTAAGAATAGTGTTTAGACTCATGGCTTTGCGTCCTTCTCTTTCGATGAAGTTTGCCTTTTTCAGTATTATTTTTTAATTCAATTATACATTTTTATCAGCTAAATGGATGTAGGTATATTGACTATTTTTCGACTTTTTTCGACAAAAAAAGAGACTGTCCAATAAGCTTCTTTAGAGCGAAATTGCATACATTTAAAAAGGCAGAAACATTGTTAAATCAACATTTCTGCCTTTCACTATTTACAACAGCGCACCCGTTTAGGACAGCTCCTCTGCTTTCTCATCTTCCAGCATTTTATGTAAATACTGAATAATTTCACGAATACCGTCTAATGAATCGACTAAAATTTTTGGGTCTACATACGTAATCATACGATTTTCTAAATTAGCCACCGCCGTAAAATAGCGTGTTTTTGCATAATTCACAAGACCCATCTGCTGCAATACATTTTCCTCAAAATCCAAAATCTCACGTGCTTCCGTTACAAGAAGTCCATAATTAACAATATCTGTATTCAAGACAATCACACGTGCTGTTGGTGAATTAGATGAACGATTGTATAAAATACGCTCAAAATCAAGTACAGGAATTAATTCCCCACGAATGCGTGTAAAGCCTAATAAGTAATTCGGTAAATGTGGAATTGGTGTAACACGCTCTAATTTTTCAATGGAAATCGCCTGCTCTACTGGCACAGCGTATTCCTCTGTTCCACAAGCAAACACAACGGTCTTGACATTGCCCATATAGTTTCCCCTTTTCTTACGATACTTTGACAGATTCTTTGACAACTTCTACAAGTAAATCTGCTAATTTTTCTAGCTCTTCGATTGGCATTTTTTCATTTGTTGTATGAATATCCTCATAGCCTACAGATAGATTAACGGTTGGAATGCCAAAGCCTGCAATTACATTTGCATCAGAGCCACCACCTGAAATGCCTAACTGTGGTGTACGGTTCACATTACGCACCGCTGCCATCGCAATCTGTACCACTTTATCTGTCTCTGTCACACGGAAACCAGGGTACATTAATTCCACCTTCACCTCTGCGCGTGCATTTAAGGAGGCTGCTACTTGCTCAAATGTTTCCTGCATATGCTTTGTTTGAGCATCTAGCTTTGCTTGGTCAATGGAACGTGCTTCGGCTAGAATATTGACTTCATCACAAACAATATTTGTCGCCTGTCCACCCTCGAAACGACCAATATTGGCTGTTGTTTCCTCATCTAAGCGACCCAATTTCATTTGTGCAATACATTTAGACGCAACTGTAATAGCCGATACACCTTTTTCTGGTGCTACGCCTGCATGCGCTGTTTTTCCAATAATTTTGACGAATAGCTTTGCTTGGAATGGGGCAGCAGTCACAATTCCCCCTACTTTACCATCACTATCCACCGCAAAGCCGTATTTTGCATGAATTTTAGCAGGGTCTAGTTCCTTCGCCCCAACAAGCCCACTTTCTTCGCCAGCCGTTATAATAAATTGGATATCACCATGGGCAATTTGCTGTTCTTGCAAACGCTTTACCATTTCAAATAATGCAGCAAGCCCTGCTTTATCATCTGCACCTAAAATCGTTGTCCCATCTGATACGATATAGCCATCCTCACGAATTGATGGTTGGATGCCTTTCCCTGGTACAACTGTATCCATATGAGCTGTAAAATAAATTGGTTCAACAGCTAATGAACCCTTTAACGTAGCAATAATATTGCCTGCCCCATGTCCATTACGTGTATGTGCATCATCTTGCTCTACCGTAAAACCTAGTGCTGTCAGCTTATCGACTAAAATCGGTGCAATGACCTGCTCATATTTTGTTTCTGAATCAATTTGTACAAGCTCTAAAAATTCTTCCACTAAACGACTTGTCATGTTATAAGACCCCTTGTTCATAAGATATCTTTTATTGTAGCATAACGTCTTAGAGCTGGAAATCCTTCATTGTGAATCGCTGTTAGCCTTCGTAAATAATTTCCTGTTCGGCTTGTAAAAGCACTAAATAATCCATTGCTTTTTGTTGTTTATCTTGTAAACGTAAAAGTGTATTGTGTACATCATCTTGTACTCTAGAAATTTGCTCCCTTGCTGTGGAAATTTTCGCATGGATAGACCAAGCTGAAAAAATATCATCAAAGAAATAGTCTGCAAATTTCACAAAGCCATCTTTTTCAATATACAAGGCATTCGTTGTCACCGTTTGTATATCTAACAGTTCATTGTGAAAGCGTTGTAGGGCAATTTGTGCGTTATGTAAGTCTATTTCCGACTGGTCAAGTGAGTCATGTTTTAAATGTGTTGCTAGCAAACCGCCACCAAAAAACGTATCCCATGTAGAATAATCACTCGCTGAATGCAAGGAAGCCGCTACTTGCCCAAGCTTCGTCAAAGCCACTTGCCCAGCTTCTTCGGCTTCTTTTATTTCCTTAAGCATCTGCTTGGTTTCAAGCTCTTCATTCATTAATTGCTCTAATTTCGCCACTTGGGTAGGATGGTGTACTTGTAAATAGCCCTGCTTTTTCGAGAGAATGTGCTTCAAAGCCTCCTGCAATTGCTGGGCATCGATACAGCGAAGTTGCTTATCTATTCGCTCTGAATCTTCTGTCAAATCATGTGCTACTTTTTTGGCTTCCTTTATCTTCAATTCTAACACAGCCGCTTGATCTATTTTTTCTTCTCGTAATTCATCCTGCTGCCCTGTCCATGTACGTACCATATTCATAAATGAGAAATGTTCCAGCTTATTTAGCTTAGTTTGAATTTCTTTAAGTGCTTGCCTATGTTTATCTATATCTTGCTTAACATGCTCGATTTGCTTGGTAACTAATTGCTTCTGCTCATTTAGTCGATGAAGCATTCGTATTTGTGTATGTATACGTTCTTGTTCTTTTTGTAACATTTCCCATTCCATCCGCTTCAGCTCCCTCTTTTTATTTGTACGAATAAACAGGAAAAATGTTTCAAATTTAATCATGAATAGGCTATTTTTCTTATCTACTGATCCATGTATTGCTTATTTTGGTATAAAAAATAGGACTATCAAGTAAATCCATCACTCGATAGCCCTTCTCTTATAATGGCATATTGCCGTGTTTTTTTGCTGGGCGTGTTTCTTGTTTATTCGTCAGCATATCTAATGCTTGAATCAGCTTAATACGTGTATCGCGTGGGTCAATCACATCATCTACCATACCACGAGATGCCGCCACATATGGATTCGCAAATTTTTCTTTATATTCCTCAATTTTCGCTGCACGTGTTGCCTCTGGGTCCTCTGACTGCCCAATTTCACGGGCAAAAATAATATTAGCTGCGCCTGCTGCCCCCATCACCGCAATTTCAGCGTTTGGCCATGCAAACACAAGATCAGCGCCAATGGATTTAGAATTTAATGCTACATATGCACCACCATAGGCTTTACGCAAAATAACCGTAATCTTTGGCACTGTCGCCTCTGAATAAGCATATAAAATTTTAGCACCATGACGAATAATGCCACCATGCTCCTGCTTTACACCTGGGAAGAAGCCTGACACATCTTCAAATGTAATAATGGGGATATTAAATGCATCACATGTACGAATAAAACGTGCTGCTTTATCAGAGGAATCAATATCCAAGCCACCTGCTAATACTTTCGGCTGATTACATACAAGCCCCACTGATTCACCTGCGATACGTGCAAAACCAACCACTACATTTCTCGCAAATTCTGAATGGACTTCCATAAAGGAATCCTCGTCCACTACTTGTGCAATGACTTTTCGTACATCATATGGGCGTGTTGTTTCAATTGGTACAGTATCCACAATATTTGGACGATAATCCTCTCCCGCTGGACGTGTGCCACGAGGTGCTTTTTCTTTATTGTTTTGTGGCAAATAACTAAGTAACTGCTTAATATGTGCGATGGCTTCCTCCTCAGATGGTGCACGGAAATGCGCGTTGCCACTTACCGCATTATTAACCTTCGAGCCACCTAAATCCTCCGCAGAAATTTGCTCACCTGTTACTGTTTCAATCACTTTTGGCCCTGTAATAAACATTTGTGATGTTTCATCCACCATTAAAATAAAGTCCGTAATCGCTGGTGAGTAGACCGCACCACCTGCACATGGTCCCATAATGACTGAAATTTGCGGAATTACACCTGAATAAATGGCATTGCGGTAAAAAATATGCCCATAGCCATCCAGTGACACAACGCCTTCTTGAATACGTGCGCCACCTGAATCATTAATCCCAATAAACGGTGTACCATTTTGTGCTGCTAAATCCATCACAGCCGCAATTTTCTTCGCATGCATTTCGCCAAGTGCACCACCAAATACAGTAAAATCTTGTGAAAATAAATAAACAGGGCGACCATTTACTTTCCCATAGCCTGTGACAACACCGTCACCTGGTCCCTCCATTTTATCCATTCCAAAATCGACTGTACGATGGGTAATAAATGGATTAATCTCAAAAAATGTGCCTTCATCTAGCAGTAAATCAATACGTTCACGAGCCGTTAGTTTCCCTTTTTCATGCTGCTTGTCGATGCGCTCATAGCCCCCACCAAGCTCTATTTCTGTTTTGCGATCATATAAGTCATTAATTTTATCAAACATGTCCATGGTTAGTATTTATCCCCTTTGCCACTTTTATCACATAGTTCATAGAGCACACCATAGGATGATTTTGGATGCATAAAGGCTACTTCCGCACCACCTGCGCCTAGTTTCGGCTCCTCTGATAAAAGCTGGATGCCTTTCTCACGAAGCTCTGCCATCCGCTCCCGAATACCTGTGACACCGAAAGCAATATGATGTACACCCTCACCACGTTTTTCGATAAAGCTATGAATAGTGCTTTGCTCACTCATCGCCTCTAATAGCTCCAGTTTGACATTACCAGCATCAATAAAGGCTACTCGTACTTGCTGTGATGCTACTTCCTCCACCTTTAAAAGTGTTAAGCCCAATGTTTCGGTATAGTATGTAATGCGTTCCTCTAAATTTCGTACCGCAATTCCGATATGATCCACTTTCTCCATCATGACATCCCCTTCTGCTATGATACATCATCTATTTTACAGATTTTCTATGTAAAACTCTACTACTTGCGAAAAAATGCAAAAGAGGTGACCATATGTTGGCCACCTCTTTGCTCTTGCTTATGCGTGTTCATTTACTAACCTTGACATGAATAGCTTACCACAATCTTCTGAACAAAATCTAAACATGTAGCTACCCCTTGAGAATTTCCGCAAATTTGTTAAACTAGTGAGTAAGAACAAAAGGAGCGAGTGAACAAATGAGCAATAAAAAATTCCAAAAAGTTGTCGTTTATATTATGGTTGTGACAATGGTCATTTCATCTTTAGCATTCGGTTTGTCTATGCTTCTATAACAAAGGAAGCGTCCCTCGTCAATTGGGACGCTTTTTTGCTAGCTTTAAGCCGATAAAGGATTGCTTAATTTCTAAATAACGATCCATTTCCTCGATAAATTGATAGAGTGCTGCCTGTGCTAAAAATTCCTCATGATTTTGTGGCAAGGGTAGCTGTGCAAAATCCTCTTTCACTTGTGTGAGCTTTTCTCGGTAATGATGAGCCGTATTACCTGAATGCACATGTTCACCAAGATCTTGTAAAAAGTCAGCCACAATAGCCGCTTCTTGCACGATAATCGGCAATGCAGTTATTTTCGGCAACATTCTATCCATAATTTCAAGCTGTTGCTCCCGCATATCAAAATAGCGATAATAATCATTTTGACGACGTGTAAAATGATTTTCTACATCTTTAAAAGCAATCGATTTCGCATCATCTAATAGCTGAAACGCTTCGATAATCTCCTGTCCACCCCATGACGTATCACCATCTCGTAAATAACTAGCAATTTTCAGAAAAATAGTACGGTACAGCTCTTCTATTCTCGTCGTATAATAGGTCAACTCTTTTTGACTATCTGGCATATACATATTCACGGCAAGCCCTACACCATAGCCCACCGCCATTAATGCGAGCTCATTGCCCACAAGTGTCCACGAAAAATGACCAGCTACATAAATATGCATCATAATAACCGCACTTGAGACAAAGCCATCTGTCACCTGTAATGACACAAGTATTGGAATAAACAACAGCAACATCCCTGCAAAAACAAGTGGATGATAGGCAAATAACTCAAAGCTGACAAAGGCAAATATCATGCCGATTAAACTCGCCACAAAGCGTGTATATACGGCTTGTACCGATTTTTTCTTCGTAGGCTGTACACAAAGAATCGTCAAAATACCTGCTGAAACATAATAGGTTAAATCAAAATATTGTGCGATGGCAATCGCAATCGCTGTGCCGATAGCTGTTTTCACTGTACGATAGCCAATGGAAAATCTCTTCACCTTGCACGTCATCCTTCCTGCATACAACAGTAGCAAGCCTTTGTTTATACAAGGCTTGCTACGTGATAACGATTATAGCTCGTCACAATATTCCTCAAAATTTGCTTGTAGGTTTGTGACAACAGACATTGGATCATGTCCTTCAATTTCATAACGGCCTACTTCTGCCACAACTTGCCCATCTTTTAATAAGACGAATGATGGAGAAGATGGTAAATGGTCCTCACCGAAATGATAGCGAGCTGCCGCTGTCGCTTCTTTATCTTGCCCTGCAAATACCGTTACAAGATGGTCTGGACGTTTATCATAATGCACACATTGAGCCGCCGCTGGACGTGCAATACCTCCTGCACAACCACAAACAGAGTTCACCATCACAAGCGTTGTACCTGGACGTGCAATCGCCTCTTCCACCGCTTCTGGCGTGCGCAACTGCTCATAGCCTGCCGCCTCAATTTCAGCACGTGCTGTTTTTAAAATTTCCTGCATAAATAAATCATAATCCATGCTCATAAATGTATAGCCCCTTTCTAAATTGCGTTCGTTAGCATACGCTTTTACATCCTCTATCATAGCAGTTCATCACGCATTTGTGCACCGAATTGCTCATTTCTTATGAAATAAACAGTCCACACCTTGTGCGACAGTTAATTGACCTGTTAAAATTTGCTGTTCTAACAGCTGTACTTGTACTTTGTGCGCTGGATTGCCATAAAAAGAATCGATTAAATGGTCAATAATCATCGACTGGAACCAATCCTTCGTTTGCTTCTGACGTCGGATTGCCCAATATTCATTTGCTTCAATAGCTTCTTGAAAGTTTTTAATGGTCTGCCACACTTCATCTAACCCGCGTTTTTCCAATGAACTAACAGGCAGTGCCGTAGAAAGCCAGCCAGGTGTCGCAGGCTGTAAAAAGTGCAACATTTGCTTGTACTCAGCCACCGTCTTTTTCGCTAAACGACTATTGTCACCGTCCGCTTTGTGTACGACAATCGCATCTGCTAGCTCCATAATGCCTTTTTTCATGCCCTGCAATTCATCACCAGCCCCTGTTAAGACGAGCAATAAAAAGAAATCGACCATCCCACGGACATAGGTTTCACTCTGACCAACACCTACTGTTTCAATTAAAATTACATCATAGCCTGCTGCCTCACAAACAAGCATCGTTTCTCGTGTCTTTTTATGCACACCACCTAATGTACCCGCAGATGGTGAGGGGCGTACAAAGGCATTGGGCTTTTTTACTAATGCCTCCATTCTCGTTTTATCTCCTAAAATGCTACCGCCTGACAATGATGAGCTAGGGTCAATCGCTAATACGGCTACCTTTTTCCCCATATCACAAAGCATTGTACCAAAGGCTTCAATAAAGGTGCTCTTTCCTGCTCCTGGTACACCTGTAATACCAATGCGAATGCTGTTCCCTGTATAAGGTAACAGCTCCTGTAGCAATGCCTGTGCCTGCTCTTTATGTGTCGCATTGGCACTTTCAATCAATGTGATGGCCTTTGATAGCTGTGTGCGAGCACCTGCACGAACTTCCTTTGCCAGTGCTTGAATATCTAATGTATCTGCCTTTTTCTTGCGGAACTTTTTCGGCTTACTGTCATACATGCCATCATGACTGGCTGCTACCCCATCCATCACCACTAACGCACTTTCGACCTGTTCCTGTTTTTTGTCCATCAGTCAGACACTTCCTCATAGCCTAGGCGCTTGTAAATTTCCTCAATAATCTTTTGTGCAGATACAGGAAGTACCGTACCAGGTCCAAAAATAGCCACAGCACCAGCCTCATATAAAAATTCATAATCTTGTGCAGGAATGACGCCACCCACAATAATCAAAATATCTTCTCGTCCTAACTTTTCTAGCTCTGTAATCAGCTCTGGCACCAGTGTTTTATGACCAGCCGCAAGTGAGGATACACCAATGACATGGACATCATTTTCCACCGCCATTTTTGCTGCCTCAGCAGGTGTCATAAATAATGGCGAAATATCCACATCAAAGCCTAAATCGGCATAGCCTGTCGCCACTACTTTCGCTCCACGGTCATGCCCATCCTGCCCCATTTTAGCCACTAAAATACGTGGGCGACGTCCTTCATTTTCTAAAAACTCCTCTGTCATTTGCTTCACTTCCGCAATTTGCTCCTCATCTGAGAAATTGGCAGCGTACACCCCTGAAATAGAACGGATAATCGCTTTATGACGACCAGATACAGCTTCAATCGCATCTGAAATTTCACCTAATGACGCGCGTGCCCTTGCCGCATCTACTGCCACTGCTAGTAAGTTTTCATTGCCATCCTGTGCTGCCTTCGTTAAACGAGCTAATTGCTTTTGTACTGCTACCTCATCACGTGTCGCCTTCATCTGCGCTAAACGTTCAATTTGCTTTTGGCGTACCAATGTATTATCAATATCTAAAATATCAATCGGCTCTTCCTGTGTTAAACGATATTTATTGACGCCGACAATCGTTTCTGTTTTCGAGTCAATTTTCGCTTGACGCTTCGCCGCAGCCTCCTCGACTTTCATTTTCGGTAAGCCTGTTTCAATCGCCTTTGCCATACCACCAAGCTCCTCAATTTCTTCAATTAAAGCCCATGCGGATTTTGTCAGCTCATCTGTTAATTTTTCCACATAATACGAGCCACCCCACGGATCAATCACTTTGGTCATCGCTGTTTCCTCTTGTAAAAATAACTGCGTATTCCGTGCAATACGTGCTGAAAAATCTGTTGGCAAGGCAATCGCCTCATCTAAAGCATTTGTATGCAGTGATTGCGTATGTCCCATTGCAGAGGCATTTGCTTCAATTAATGTCCGTGTCACATTATTAAATGGGTCCTGCTCTGTCAATGACCAGCCTGATGTTTGGGAATGTGTACGCAATGCGAGCGATTTTGGATTTTTCGGGTTAAAGGTTGACATCATCTGTGCCCATATTCGACGTGCCGCACGCATTTTCGCTACTTCCATATAATAATTCATGCCAATTGCCCAAAAGAAAGATAGTCGTGGCGCAAAGGCATCAATATCAATACCTGCCTTTAAGCCTGTGCGCACATACTCTAAGCCATCTGCCAATGTATAGGCAAGCTCAATATCATTCGTCGCTCCAGCCTCTTGAATATGATAGCCTGAAATCGAAATGGAGTTAAACTTCGGCATATAGTTTGCCGTATATTCAAAAATATCCGCAATAATTTTCATCGACATCGCTGGTGGATAAATATACGTGTTTCGTACCATATATTCTTTTAAAATATCATTTTGAATGGTCCCTGTTAGCTGTGCTGGTGTCACACCCTGCTCCTCTGCCGCTACAATATAAAAAGCTAGCACTGGCAAGACAGCCCCGTTCATTGTCATGGAAACAGACATTTGATCCAGTGGAATTTGGTCAAATAAAATTTTCATATCCTCCACAGAATCGATAGCCACACCCGCTTTCCCCACATCTCCTTTAACACGCGGATGGTCGGAATCATAGCCACGATGTGTAGCTAAATCAAAGGCAACCGACAATCCTTTTTGCCCCATTGCTAAATTACGTTTATAAAATGCGTTAGATTCTTCCGCCGTGGAGAAGCCTGCATATTGACGGACCGTCCACGGGCGTGCCACATACATCGTTGGATATGGACCACGTGTATTTGGTGCAATACCTGCTACATCTTGTAAATGCTTGACACCTTCAAGGTCTTCTTTTGTATATAGTTCTTTAATGGCTATACCTTCGTTTGTCATAAATGGATTGGTGGATTGCTGTGGCAGTTCTTCTGTTAACATATGTGCAATATCCACAGCTTGAAAATTAGGCTTACTCATTATTGAACCTCCTTGACACGGACTAATACGTTCGTTAATTTTTCAATGATATTTTGGCCTGCAAAAATAAAGCCATTTAAGCCCTGTGCCTGCCACTGTGCCTCTTGCTCTTTAAATTTACCCGCTACATCTACTAGTATGTGAGCTGGCTTTGCTGCTAATATAGCGTCTAGCATTGCTTTTGTATCCTCATCATTACCTGCTATAACTACATAATTAGCCTGTACAGACTGTAGCCATGCAATCGCTTCTCCCACTGTCTCCATTGGTACACTATGCTCTGGTACTAAGCCAACTGTATGTAAGAAGCCTGTAACAAAGTCAACACGTGGCTTCGCATTTTTAAACGTACCAGCTGTTAAAATAGCGGTTTTCACTTGCGCTGCTGTCATCTCTGCACGCAATTGTTCAAACGGCTCTGCTACACGTTTCATATGGCTATACAGCGGATTGGTTGCTTGTGTCAGCACATCTGCTGGGTTGGCATAAATATTCGTACCAATCAAGGAATGCTTACGTGTTTGTACAGCTTGTAAACGTGCTTGATGGACGGCTTCAACTTCTTGTGTTAACTGACCTGATGCTGTATACACATCAAAGCCTCCAGCCGCTTCAATCTCTAAAAATAATGCCCATGCCGCCTTCACCAAATCCGCTGTTAACGATTCAATAAAATAAGCGCCTCCTGCTGGGTCTTTTACTTTGGAAATCGTCGTTTCTTCTGTTAACACTAATGATACATTGCGTGCAATACGCACAGACTGCTCTGTTGGCTGTGTGAGTATATCATGTGGATGCACGGTCAACACATCGATACCACCGATAAATGCCGCTAATGCTTCATTGCCTGCACGTAATAAATTGACATAGCTATCTAACTTGGAAAAACTTCTTAAAGAGGTTTCTGCTACTATAGGCACACGCATTGTAGTCGATACCCCATACGCCGATGTAAACGCTTTCCAAAGAACTTTAAAAGCACGAAGTTTAGCGATTTCGGTAAAGAACTGTGTATCGACCGCAAAGGACACGTAAAATTTCTTCGTAAATGCCTCAAAATCTTGTAGCTTTGTCGCCTCTTTCGCTGCTAGTGCTAGTGCATACGCCAATTCTTGTACAGCATTGGCTCCTTCATAATGATACACAGTTGTATCAGCACCGATTGAGCGCACGTTCGGCAAATGGTCATAAGAAATCGCCTCCTGTGCAACAATAAAGCCCTTCACGATTTGACATTGCTCCTCTTTCAAAACATCAAATACCTTTAATAATGGATCACTAGCATTGGTTACCATCAATTTAAATGGATGGTTTAGTAAATAAGCTGACAACTTTGTTAAGACATCCTCTGTCCAGTCAAAGCTCACACGGCTATCGATTGTAATCACTTCATTCCCTCGCTGTAAACCATTTTCTAATTGAGCAAAAAAAGCCTCACTTGTTTCTGCATAAAGCTGCTGTGCTAGCTGGAATGTAGCTGTTTGTTGAAAGGAACGAATGGTTGACACTTGCTGCTCTAGCTCTGCACCCATTTTTTCAATTAATTGCTCCTGTGTATACAAAGGCTCAATTGTAATGCCCTCATTTGTTTTTGTTAGTAGCGATTCAAATGGCTTCCCCTTTAAAGCCTTCAATGCCTCTCCCTGCCACGCTGCATACGATGGCTTGGCAAATTCTATATTTTTCATGTATAAACGCTGCCCCCTTAGTGTTTCTATTACTATTTTAGCAGAAAATACGCTAGAAACATCTTTTTCATTGTAAAAATAAAAGACGCAAATAAGAGACAATTCGTCCATTTGTAAATTGATGATAAAAATTGGACATTTGTAATGTATGGAAAAATTAAGTTTTATGAAGCACATATTGTTATGTATGATTTTTATTCTTCGAGTGAAAATAGAATAAAGTATATCAGAGAGCATAATTTGTGGCATATGAAGCTAGAGGTTCAACTAAATAATGATGCAAATACGAAGTTTAAGTATGTATTAACGATTGTCTACAAGAGCAATACAGATAATTTGCAAAATATCATCATCATGTATGATCAATATCAACTTGGGACATGGATAATTGACCAAAATGAAAATCGGTCTGACGGTTTTTCTACGCATAAGACCGTTATTTATACAAATAATAAAGAAGAAACTAATTTCGAGCTTACGAAACAATCAGAAATTCCCTATACAATTTATTGGAATGATGACCATGCAACATTTGTTTTACATAACCAGCCTTAATCTTTCACTACTCCCCATCTATTTAAGTGAAAACCCATCAATACCAAGGTTTTTGAAATGCTGACGACATGGTAAAGCATCAAGCGGAATCAGCTATACAATTAGCACAAGGTATCGTCATTGATAAGGAAAAAACATTTGGTCAATTCAAATTTTCAACATTAAGATGTGGAATATTTCACCAAGGTACAGTATATACAGAAGTCAAAGGCCCCACATATGGTGAACAAGGTTGCATGAGTGTTCCTACCACTGTTCTACTAAGGGAATTTGACTACAACGTAGAAGTCGATATTCTCAGCCTGATTGCGAATACAACATTTCGTGGCGCAGATATGAATTGGATCAATAAAGTAGTTTAAAAAATCCCCTTTGTGTAGTATTTATTTAATACTTCAAGAGGGGATACCATATTAAGTTTCGTCATTGCTTATGCATTGACCATTTGTTATTTATCAAATAAACTTCCTACATTCCATTCTTTAAACTGAAAAATTGTACTTAGGGCTTTGAGCAGTTGGTAACTTAAATGATTGCATTTCTTGAAAATTGGAAATGAAATCATTCCATTTTGTACGCAGTTCTTCTTGAAAGCCTTGTAAAAGCTTGTCAGAATCATTGTATAAATTTTGTTGATGATTTTTAAAGTTTGCTAACATTTTTTCAAAGGATTCTGTAAACTTAGCCGGGTTTGATAAATCTAATTCATTATAAAAACCTTTAATTGTTTTCTCTTGTTCATTAACAAACGACTTTATTTCATCAAATGATTTTGACTTGCTGCGTAGTATTGGGGATTTCTGCACATTTCGATATAGTGCTTCCTGTATTTTTAATTCATAGTTATAGCTCTCTTCTTGATATTGTTGAATAGCTTGTCCCATCTGCTCTTTATATTTATCAGGAATCAGCCTTTCTGTAATCAATTGCAATTGCATTCCTGTTTGAGCACGAGTCATTTTATAATAATCGCCTGCCCATGCACCTGGCTTTTTGATACTTTCTTGAATTAATTTCATAATGCGGTCTTTTTCATCAGAACTAAGCTCCTCAATATCATTAATAAACTCGAATGGAGCTATATCACCCGAATCAACTACTGTTAATTTTGGGGAGCTTACTGAAGTATCATTCTCGAACTTAACAGCAGGATTATTTTTTATTATTTCTTTTGCTTGCTCTTCAATCTTTTTCAGTTCTTCCCCCTTATTTAACGAATGATTTCTCAATGAAACGGCATTTTCAACATTAAATCCATTTGTTTTGATAATATTCAAATTATTCCCTCCCATCTTTATTCTTAGTATCGGTTCTGTTATACATTTATAAAGCAGTAATGAAATTTCATATTTAACATGCGCTCCATTAATAAAATCTTTAGAGAGAATGTTCTTCACTTCAGTAATAGACACATTTCCATCAACATGTTTTGTTACAGCATTATTCGAATTTACCAAATATCCATTTAATCAATAAATTATAGGCATAAAAAATCGGAAGCCCTTTATCCTAGTGGCTTCCGATTTTCTTTAATAAATAGGTGTTGAAGATGCGTTCGTGTTTTCTAATATTTCTTTCACACGATTTAAGAATTTGCCACACACCAGTCCATCTAACACACGATGGTCTAATGATAAGCAAAGGTTGACAATATCACGTGCAGCAAACATTCCACCTGGCATAATGACAGGTTTTTTCACGATGCTTTCTACTTGTAAAATAGCTGCTTGTGGATAGTTGATAATGCCCATGGATTGTACAGAGCCAAATGCACCTGTATTGTTCACAGTGAATGTACCACCTTGCATATCATTCATCGCTAATTTACCTGTGCGCACTTTTGTTGCTAGCTCTGAAATTTCTCTCGCGATGCCTTTAATTGTTTTTTCATCTGCATGTTGAATAACAGGAACGAATAAGGCATCGTCTGTCGCAACTGCAATCGAAATATTAATCGCATGCTTTTGAATAATTTTATCGCCTGCCCACATCGAATTCATCATTGGGAATTCTTTCAATGCTTGTGCGACAGCTTTTACAAAGAATGCAAAGTAAGTTAAATTAAAGCCTTCTTTTTGCTTGAACTCTTTTTTCAAGCTATCACGATAAGCCACTAAATCTGTTACATCGACTTCCATCATCATCCACGCATGTGGTGCTTCCTGTACACTGCGTAGCATATTGTTCGCAATCGCACGACGCACATTCGTTACTGGAATTTCAATATCACCTGCTTGAACAGGTGGCTGTGGTGCCACTGCTGGTGTGCTTGCCTGTGATGCTGGTGCTACAGTCACTCCTGCCTCTGGTTGTGGAGTGGCAACAGGTGCTTCCACTGGTGCTGTTGGAATTGTGCCTGATTCGATTAATGTTACTATATCTTTTCTCGTAATACGACCACCTTCGCCTGTACCCGTCACAAGCTCTAATGCAATATCATGCTCCTGTGCAAGGCGCAATACGGCTGGTGAATAACGTGCCTTATCCTTTTTCACCGCTTTAGCTGGCGTTGGTGCTGGTGTAGACGCTTGTACTTCTTGTTTCCGTTGTACCCCTGCATTCAAGATAGCTGTACTTACCGATGATTTTTTAGGTGGTGGCGGCGGTGGCAACTCCTCTTCACCTGCTATTTCAATTGCACAAACAACTGCACCGACTGGTAATGTTTGTCCTTCTGTGGCAAATAATTCAGTAATAACTCCCTCAAAAGAAGATGGGATTTCTGCATTCACTTTATCTGTAACAACTTCTGCTAATGGATCATATTTTTTCACTGTATCGCCTGGTTTCACAAGCCATTTTTCAATTGTTCCTTCTGTTACACTTTCCCCAAGCTGTGGCATTGTAATATTTTGAATCGCCATTCCACTATTCCTCCCATCTATAGCGTTAGAATGCGGCTAACTCACGCATCGCACGCTCTACTTTGTCAGGATTAATCATAAAGTATTTTTCCATTGTTGGTGCATATGGCATTGCAGGTACATCTGGTCCTGCCAAACGTTGAATTGGTGCATCGAGCTCGAATAAACAATGCTCTGCAATAATGGCTGCTACTTCGCTCATAATGCTACCTTCTTTATTATCCTCTGTTACTAATAATACCTTACCTGTTTTGCTCGCTGCCTCAATGATTGCTTCTTTATCTAGTGGATAAACGGTACGCAAATCCAAAATATGTGCCGAGATGCCGTCTGCCGCTAAACGTTCTGCTGCTTGTAAAGCAAAATGCACGGCTAAACCATATGTAATCACCGTTACATCATCACCTTCACGCTTCACGTCTGCTTTTCCAATTGGTAATGTATAATCCTCCAATGGGACTTCTCCCTTAATCAAACGGTACGCTCGTTTATGCTCAAAGAATAGTACAGGATCTTCATCACGAATGGCTGCTTTTAATAAACCTTTTGCATCATATGGTGTCGATGGAATGACAATTTTCAATCCAGGTGTTCCTGCAAATAAAGCTTCTACAGATTGTGAGTGATACAATGCCCCATGAATACCACCACCAAATGGTGCACGAATAACCATTGGACATGACCAATCATTATTAGAACGATAACGAATTTTCGCTGCCTCTGAGACAATTTGGTTCACTGCTGGCATAATAAAGTCAGCAAACTGCATTTCAGCAATTGGACGTAAGCCATACATTGCTGCCCCGATACCAACACCTGCAATCGCACTTTCTGCAAGCGGTGTGTCTAGTACTCGATATTCGCCAAATTGATCGTAAAGGCCTGTTGTTGCTTTGAATACGCCACCTTTACGTCCAACATCTTCTCCTAAAATGAAAACACGTTCGTCACGTTCCATTTCTTCCTTCATCGCCAATGTAATCGCATCAATATAAGACATTACTGTCATTACATCTCACCCCCGTCTACTGGTGCATATACATAGTTCAATGCATGCTCTGGTGTTGCATATGGGGCAGCCTCTGCATAATCAGTTGCCTCATTCACTTCAGCCATAATACGTTCCTCAATAGCCGTACGGATTTGCTCTGTCAGTACGCCTGCCTCTGTTAAATACTTTTCAAATAAAACGATTGGGTCCAATGCTTTTCCCTCTGCGATATCCTCAGCCGTACGATATTGACGGTCATCATCATCAGAGGAATGGGCTGTTAAACGATATGTTACAGTTTCGATTAAGCTTGGTCCTTCTCCATTACGTGCTCGGTCTGCTGCTTCTTTTACCACTTTGTATACTTCTAATGGATTTTTCCCATCCACTGTTACACCAGGCATACCATAGCCAATACCACGGTCAGATACCTTTGCACAGCCTAATTGACGGTCAACAGGTACAGAAATAGCATATTGATTGTTTTCTACCATAATAATAACGGGTAGCTTATGCACACCTGCAAAGTTAGCTCCTTCATGGAAATCACCTTGGTTGGATGAACCTTCACCTAACGTAACAAATGTGATAAAATCATCCTTTTGCAAGCGACCTGCAAGTGCTACACCTACTGCATGTGGTACTTGTGTTGTTACAGGTGAAGAACCTGTTAAAATGCGATTTTTCTTTTGTCCAAAATGGCCAGGCATTTGACGACCGCCTGAGTTCGGGTCTTCTGCTTTAGCAAAGGCTGATAACATTAGCTCTTTCGGTGTCATGCCAAAATGTAAGACAACGCCCATATCACGATAATATGGTGCAATATAATCCTTATCTTTATTTAAAGCGAAGGCTGCTCCAACTTGTGCTGCCTCTTGTCCTTGACATGAAATTACAAATGGAATTTTCCCTGAACGATTCAGTAACCACATACGCTCATCTAATCGTCTTGCCATTAACATCGTCTCAAACATCGCTAGTACATCTTCATTCGATAATCCTAAATCTTCGTGCTTGATTTGAACATCCTGCATACGAACACCCTCCTAATTAAAAATGGATTGCACGTGAATCTACTGCTAAGGCTGCCTCTGCTATGCCTTCATTTAATGATGGATGAGGATGGATCGCCTGTCCGATTTCCCACGGTGTTGCATCAAGTAATTTTGCTAATGACGCTTCTCCGATTAAATCTGTTACATGTGAGCCAACCATATGAATGCCTAATACATCATTCGTTTCTTCATCTGCTACAATTTTAATGAAGCCTTCTGCATCCCCATTCACAAGTGCTTTCCCAATCGCTTTAAATGGAAACTTCCCAACTTTTAGTGTAAAGCCTTGCTCTTTTGCCGCACGCTCCGTTAACCCGATGCTTGCCACCTCTGGATGTGAATACACACATTTCGGCACAGCTAACGCATCTAGCTTCTCTGTTTTTCCTGTTGCAATATGCTCAATGGCACATATGCCCTCATGAGAAGCGACATGTGCAAGCTGTAAGCCACCAATCACATCGCCTATAGCATACATATGCGATTCTTTCGTTTGATACGAGTCATTTACTTGAATAAAGCCGTTTTCTACTTCGATTTCTGTATTCTCAAGACCAATTCCTTGTGTATTCGCTTCACGACCTACACAAAGTAATAGCTTTTCTGCTACAAATGTTTCTGCTTGTTCACGCACATTCGCCGAAATGAAAACGTTATCATTTTCGATTTTAAACGTTTCTGTGTCAATTCGTGCATCGGTCACAATGCGAACGCCACGCTTTTCTAATTGCTTTGTCACTTCCTTAATGACATCTGCGTCTTCTGTAGGTAAAATGGCTGAACCATATTCAATGACCGTCACTTCTACGCCAAAATCACATAGCATGGATGCCCATTCAATACCAATCACACCACCGCCGACAATCAGCATCGATTTTGGTAAAGCTTCTAGCTGTAGGGCATGGTCTGAATTTAATACATGCTTCCCATCTACTGGTAAGCCTGCCATACTGCGTGGCTTAGAGCCTGTTGCAATGACCACATTTGTTGGCACAAGCATTTCATTTTCACTACCATCGCTCATTTCCACGGAAATAGTACCTGGCATTGGCGAAAAAATGGAAGGTCCTAAAATGCGACCTGTACCATTGTACACATCAATTTTCCCTTTTTTCATCAATGCCATCACGCCTTGACTCAGTTGTTCGACAATCGCTTGTTTACGTGCCTGTACTTTATCAAATTGCAATGTCACACCCGCTACTTCTACGCCATAATCTGCGGCTGTTTCATTCGCTAATCGATATACCTCTGCACTGCGAAGTAATGCTTTACTTGGAATACAACCTTTGTGCAAACATGTACCGCCTAAACGCTCACGCTCGACAATCGCCGTTTTTAATCCTAATTGTGCGGCACGAATTGCTGCGACATAGCCTCCTGTACCTCCGCCTAAAATGACAACATCATAATTATGAGCCATGTTGAATCCTCCCTATGAGAAAGCACTTTTTAATTGAAGAGAAGTCGATAAATCGACTTCTCTTAACGACCGTGTAAAATATTTTTTTCATTTTTTAAGAATTGGCTACGTGATTTTGCTACACGTGCAATACGTTCTTCTGCTAAACGATTTGCTGCTAAGTATGTTGGAATACCATCACGTTTTGAAATAGCGAAGATTTTTTCGATGCTATCATAAATACCATCTACACGCTTCATCGCACGTTCACGATTATAGCCATACAATTCATCCGCTACGTTAATAACACCGCCTGCGTTAATCACATAGTCTGGTGCATAGACAATGCCCATTTCATGGATTAAATCACCATGACGTGAATCTTTTAATTGGTTATTCGCACAACCAGCAATCACTTTTGCTTTCAATTGTGGAATTGTATCATCATTAATAATAGCACCTAATGCACATGGTGCAAAAATATCTACATCTTGTCCATAAATTTCATCTGGCGCTACTGCTGTTGCTCCAAAATCATTCACCACACGCTCAATCGCCGCTTGGTTAATATCTGTCACAATCAACTTTGCACCCTCATTATGTAAATACTCACATAGTTTGTAGGCAACATTTCCTAAACCTTGTACAGCCACTTTCAAGCCTTCTAATGAATCTGTTCCAAAAGCTTCTTTTGCAGACGCTTTCATTCCACGATAAACACCGTAAGCTGTTACTGGCGATGGGTTACCTGATGAACCAAACGCTGGTGAAATACCTGTTACATAATCTGTTTCTTCATGAATTAAATCCATATCTGTTACTGTTGTTCCCACATCTTCAGCCGTGATATAACGACCGTTCAGTCCGTGAATGAAACGACCTAATGCACGGAACATTTCTTCATTCTTATCTTTAAACGGATCCCCAATAATAACCGTTTTTCCACCACCAAGGTTTAAACCAGCTACTGCATTTTTATAAGTCATTCCTCGTGCTAAACGTAGTGCATCTTCAATTGCATTTTCTTCTGTTGCGTATGTCCACATACGTGCGCCGCCTAATGCTGGCCCAAGTGTTGTGTCATGAATCGCAATAATCGCTTTTAAGCCTGATGCCTCGTCTTGACAAAATACTAATTGTTCATAATCATATTTCTCCATATACTTGAAGATTTCCATGAAAATTCGCCCCTTTATTTTGGAAAGTACATCCCCAAACGTACAGTCCACTTAGAATGATAAACTCAACGCTTTTATTACTTAGTAATGGATAATATTATTCCATTTAATTTTACAATACTGACAAATTCACAATTTCGCAACTATTATTATTCTTTCTCTACTAAGAAAGAATTTTCCGAATATTCTTTCGTATATTGGATATGTACTATTTTGTGACAGTCCATAAAGTAACGATGCCGATTGGCGATGCGCTGAATTTGCTTAAAGTTCCCCTACCTTGACATTCCTTTTTCGACAAGTACAATTAAGAATAAGCAGAAGGAGGGACTAGCATGGCTCGTCTAGCTGCATTTATTGTAATGTTAATTCCTGGCTTAATGGCTGCAGGTGGCATTAAATTTATGCGTGATACATTATTTGGTAAACTCATCTCACCTTTCCCATTTTTATGGGTACAATTTGTTGTGGGAATTATTCTATTTGTTCTCGGCTTTGGTTTTTTTGCAGGATTTTTACTTCATCGAGATCGAAAAAATGGAAAAGTGGCACCACGTTTCCAAAAAAAATAAAATGAGTAATCCAATAGGCATCTATTGGATTACTCATTTTTTATTTGCTGTGATAAAACATAATCAGGATAGTCTGTAATCCAGCCTTTCACCGCAGGATGTGGATTCGTTAAAAAAATTTCACTGCCATCAACCGCATAAAAACGACATGCTTTTTTACTTGCTACGCATGCCTCTAAATATCTGGTTTTATAGTATTTTTTGTGCATATGAACTGTATCGATCGCCTCATAATCACTCAACAAATCCCAATGTAGCTTCTTCGTCGCAATGAGGGCTGTTTCATAATCTGTCTTCCATTTCACCATTTCTAACAATTCATAATGAAAAGATGAAAAATGGCTACCCTTCGGCAACACTAATCCCTCTAGCATTGCATAAAGCGCATCATGATTATCCAGTAACGTTGACTTTAATTCAATGTTAAGTGGCATTTGTCGTTCATTTGCCCATACGACAACATCATGGAATGTTGGCATTGTATATTTTGAGAAGAGCCTTCTCCATGATTTTCCTAACTTATATTTTTGAAGTTCCTTTACTGTACATTCATTAATTGCTTTATGCTTGCCCGTCAATCTTTTCAACTGTAAATCATGATAAATGACAGGAATGCCCTCTTTTGATAATTGCACATCTAATTCGATACCATCTGCACCTAATGCTAGTGCTTTTTCGAATGCCTGCCATGTATTTTCTAATGCCCTAGCAGATGCACCACGATGCGCATATACAGGAAGACGTGCTACACTAGACATTTAACTCACCAAACTCCAGCAAAAATTTCCCATTTGTCATTTTTGTTAATAAGGAGGATTTTTTGCCAATTTGAATATGCGTACCTGGATACGCCTCTTTCGTCACAACAATTTCTGCTTTACCTGTTCGTCTAAGCTCATCCATAATTTGTTTCACTTCATGATCCACCTCAGTCGCCTCTGCCTTCAACATGGATAGCGTCTGCTTCACTTGTTCAAATGAAGCCTTTTGTTCATCTGTCAATTGGTTCAAAATAGGCAGTATACTTTTGATTTTTGATTCATATTCTGTGATTTGTGTTTGTAAATCTTTGAGCTTTGTCGCTTTCGTCTGCATAGCCGCATAATTTTCCTGCTTGTTGACGCTTTCAATAATCAAATCCGTTCTTCGTTCTAAACGATTGCCAGAAATAGCAGTGACAATAGTATCTCTTGCTATCGCACGTCCACCAATAATTTTTCCTTTGCGCTCATCTACAAAAATAGATTCCGCCGATAATTGTGAACCAAGTGCATAAAAACCAATATGAATGCTATTATTTGCCGTTAAATTAGCCTCATTCACATGCTTTACAAAAATATTTCCACCCGCTTCAACCTGTGTAGAGCCAAGACCAAAAATACCGCCTCGAATATAAATATCGCCTTCAATCGATTTAATAAGCTTCGCACCACTTACGCCCTCTATGCCTTCGATTGAAATATCACCTGTTGCAATAACTGTATAGCCTGTTGTAACAGTTCCCTTAATACTTAATGAGCCGTTAAACTCCAAGTTACCTGTTTCCACACCAACATCACCATTAATCGGTAAATGACGATTAACACCAATCATACCTTTGACATCATCTAATACACCTGCGATTTTAGAGCGAATAACAATTTTGCCATCTTCCTCTACTTCGTAGGCTGATTTTTTATCATATTGTATTGGTAAATCACGTCCTGGCGTTGCTGTAATTATGTCACCTAATACATTTTTCCCCGATTCACCAACTGTCGCCGGAATCTTTTCACCAAGCCATGAACCTTCTGAAATTTCTGAAATAAAATTCATATCATAGTAGTCTGCCTTACCGTCTTCACGTATAACAGGCTTTCTTTCAGGCTTAGGTAAATATGTAATTTGTGCATCTTTTCCTGCCACTGGTGGCGTACCTTCAGCGATTAAAAATGCTTTTCCAGGCTCTATTTTTGTAAGGTCTATGTCAAAAACACCATGAACCACCCCTTGTTCTTCAAGCACCTCTAAAATTTGCTGTACTAAGCTTTCCTGATTTTCCTTCATATACTGAGGTGTCTCATAAACAAAGATAGAAGCCGACATTTTATCACGTGCTATTTCCAAATCTACATTTGGAAGCCAGCGTCCTATTTCAACGGGCAGCTCACTAACAGTCGCTAAAACATTTTTTAATTTTGAAAAGTTGGATAATTTAAGTCGTGGATAATTGCGCAAAATCGTATCGAAATCTTTTAATGAGAAGCCTGTATTCAATGTACGTATATATACATTTCCATTCTCTTCAGATAATTCTAAATAATCATTCCGAACTAGAATCACATTACCTCCTCCTTCCCTCTATCTGTAAGTATATACAATCTCCTGCTATTTGTTTAGAGACAATTGTCACTACTAGTAAAGAAAATATCCTTACTTTATACGCATAAAAAATAATGAAATTTTATTTTTATAATAAATAATATGTAAAAATAACCACATATTTACCTTTAAATACCTTTATGAACATAAATGAGCTACCTATACTACACCAAATTGTATGTATATACTTCAGCATATCAATTAACTTAGCAACCTCCACAACGATTCCATTCAATTAATCAAGCCTTTAGAACTATACTATCGTTGGATGGATTATTTCACTTTAATACCATCCTATTTTATTCTATTGGAGCACTCTGATTTATCGTAATGCAACCGATAAACCACGGTGCCCCTAGTCATAGTACAATCACATTATATGGATTGAGAGAAACGCCAAAACAATAATTCTTTCGTTTCTTTATACATGATTGCCCCAGCTTTTTCTAGCACTCTATGTGATGCGATATTGTCCCTTTCCGTATCAGCTATTACATACTTAACATCTAATTGACTTAACAACCACTTTTTCATCGTCAAAATAGTTTCTGTCATATAACCATTTCCTTGATATGTAGGAAATGTATAATATCCAATAATCACCTCACCATTGTTGTTCGGACGACCTTTTAACATAATCCCACCAATTATACAATTTTGAGATTTCAAGACGATTATCCAATTGGTATACCACACAAAGTTTTGTTCATCCTCCAACAATTTAGCAAGTCTTACTTTCATGGCTGATTGGATCTCTACATCAAGCAAAATATCTGTTTCATGTAAGGATAATTTTGATGTTAATTCTTTTTGATTAGCGATTAATAATGATAAATTTTCTGCATTTAAAGGAATTATTCTTAGTCTATCTGTATGTAATTCCATCGTTCCAACACCCCTATCATATAAATTAAGTAAACAATTTACGAATAGGTTATCTTAATGGCAACAACTCTCCTTGTTTTTTTAGCATAAGAACGTCCTTAAAGAAATGAACTGTTTGATATCAAGATTAAATTATAGCATTCTTCTATTCGTTCTCAAAAATGATTGAAGCTTAAATATAGGAAGATATATTCCAAATAAAGAAACATATTTAACAGTGATAATAAAGTTAGTAATATATAGGCATAAAACTCCTCCACTTTAAGGCATGCTTATGATTATACATTTTGCTTCCATGCTCCTGTATTACCAATTTAATTTGTCAATATATTAAAATTGTAACTAAAAAACTATCTGATAAAATAATTAATATAACTTAGAAAAGGAGGTCATCCATTGCCACAAGGACTTATTCATCATATTGAAATATATGTTTCCGATTTAAAAAGCTCAATTAAATTTTGGAGTTGGTTTTTAGAGGAATTAGGATATCAGCCTTTTCAATCGTGGGAAGGTGGTCATAGTTGGAAAATAGGAAAGACATATATCGTTTTTGTACAAACGGAAGAACGGTTTATGGACATACCTTATCATAGATGTCGTGTAGGTCTAAACCATCTGGCATTCCACGCAATTTCTCGTCAGCAAGTAGACGATATGACAAAAAAGTTAGAACTCAAAGGTATTAAAATTCTTTATACTGATAAGCATCCCTTTGCAGGTGGAGAAAAGCATTACGCTGTTTATTTTGAAGACCCCGATAGAATTAAGGTTGAATTGGTAGCACCTTGATTGTTTATTTTTATCAATTTATCTATTTTTTACACTTCTTTATTCTAGCCACATCATCGCTATATTTGCAATAGCGCACATTAATAAGGTGTATATGCCATCATGCGTTTCACTCGATGGTATTTAGCATTCTACATGCTGTTCCCACTATTACTTGCTCAAATGTGTGATACCTCAATCTGGTCACCACTACTAATACCATTTCAAACAACAAAAGAACACCTCCAATCTACAAGAAGAATACTTGTAAATTGGAAGTGTTTCATGTTTAAAATAAATACTTAACTAAGTATAAATGAAACAAATAAAGTTCATTGTATACTTTTAGTAGTTTATCGCTTAAATATTTTGCGGTCAGACTACTTCAAATTCACTCAAACCCATACACATCAACGCTTCATTACTCCTAGCTCGCCATCATATCAATACGAATTTTATCCGCAATCATGGCAATGAATTCTGAATTGGTTGGTTTTGATTTTAGGTGATGTACTGTATAGCCAAACATTGATGAAATAGATTCATAGTTCCCACGATTCCATGCGACCTCAATGGCATGGCGAATCGCTCGCTCCACACGTGAGGAAGTGGTGTTGAATTTTTTTGCTATCTCTGGATATAAAATCTTTGTGACAGAGCCTAAAAGTTCAACATCCTCATACACCATTTGAATCGCTTCACGTAAATAGGAGTATCCTTTAATATGAGCAGGTACACCAATCTCTTTAATAATGGCTGTAATCGTACTATCCAATTGATGTTGATTTAATTTTTGTGGTGCTGCTGTCTGTAATACACTTGATTTTTTAGGTAGTGCTGGTTTTTGCCCTGCACACGTTAAAATTTTCTGTACCAATTGATCGAATTCAAATGGTTTTAGCATGAAATACGATGCACCATACTCAACAGCTTGTTTCATCACATCTTCTTGACCGAAAGCCGTTAACATAATGACTTGTATTGTGGACAAGCGTTCATTTTGATGGATAGCTTGTAATACCGCTAACCCATCCAAATGCGGCATAATGATATCTAATAGTAAAATATCTGGTGTTACTTCCTCCAACATTTGTAGACACACTTTTCCATTAGGAGCTGTGGCGATAATTTCAATTTCCGAATGCCCTTGGAAATATTGCTCCATTGCATTTAATAATTCACGATTATCATCCGCAATCGCTACTTTAATTTTTGACATTTTAGTTCCTCCTTCTACACAGTGCATTGCCTTTTAGCAAAGCGAGTATTCCATCGAAATATTGTTTTTGACGCACTCTAAAAATTTCGACATTTTAAAAGTGAAAACCTTCTATATTTCCAAAAATGAGTATGTAGTCCGATATTTTCTATTTTTATCGACATATTATGCTAAAGGCTTTCAAATATGGACAGCCCTTCTTTTTTCTATTGTAGTGAATAACTACAATAAACACCACATCTTTTTATGGAGCCATCCCGAAAGATAAGCTCCACATATAGTTAAGATGATTTTCTGAGCATTTCCGCTACTGAAATGGCTGCACCCTTTTTTGGCTCCTCCACAAACATATGCGTAACAGCGCCTACAAAACGCCCATCTTGAATGATAGGGCTGCCACTCATCCCCTGTAAAATACCACCTGTTTTTTCAATTAGCTTTTCGTCCGATATGACAAATTCAAGTCGCTCATTGCTAGCCTTTATAATATCAATCGCAAAGCGTTCCACTTTTTTACCTTCTATCGCTGTGTAAATTTCTGCTTTGCCGATTTTTATATCTTTTTCATGCATAATTTCAATCGCTTGTGGCAATCTTTGTTGATAACCATCTTCCCAACGGCCAAAAATACCGTAAACTGTATTTTTATCAATAGTTCCTAAAGGGCTTTGTTGCTTTTCAATGGAGGATATTTTGTAGCCAGGCTGTCCAGGCGTGCTTTTGCGAATTTGTTGAATCGAGGCTAAAAAAATAGAGCCACGTAAAAATGTTGGGGCTTGTTGTAATGTGGCATCTACAATTTGATGTCCTAATGCACCATATTTTTTTGTCTCTGGATCAATGTATGTCAGTGTTCCTACTCCATCTGTTTCGTCCTTCAAAAAAGAAATGACATGTTCCGCTTCTTGCGCCTGTAATTTTACTGTCATTTCTTTTCCTTCACTATTGATTGTCCATGTTTGCTGTCCCTTTTGTGCAATCGCTTGTTTGGCTTCTGCTAGTGTTTTGACAGCTGTGTCGTTAATTTTTTCAACAACTGCACCGCCCTTCATCCACTCATTTGAAGCTAACAAGACATCATGCGCAACAAAAACATGAGATAACTGTAGCTGAATGCCAATCGCTTCGCCCATCGGTATTAGCTTTTTGGCTGCAAACGCTTGAGCAGGCATCCACAACAACATGATGAGCATAGGCAATATGACAAATTGTCGCTGTCGCTTCGCTTTCGCACAGAAAACACATTGATACCAACGACGATTCATATGACACCTCCTTTTCTTTATTGTCCTTTTACTATGTGTTGTTGCGTCATTCTTATAAGCGGTAAATATTTGCGCAAAATGCAAAAAACCTAGAAACCACCCAAACGGTTTCTAGGTTCATGCTTATCTCATTTGCATTTTGCGTGCATTCGCCATATTTAATAACTCTGTCGCGTGCTGCAATGTTAACTCCGTAATTTCTGCACCTGACATCATGCGACTTACTTCTTCGATACGTGCATTTGTATCAATTTCTTGTAAAGAAGTAAATGTGCGATCATGTTCGACCTCTTTTTTAATAAAGTAATGATGGTCGGCCATCGCTGCAACTTGCGGTAAATGCGAAATACACAGCACTTGCGAATTCATGGAAATAGCTGCAATTTTTTCAGCAATCGCCTGTGCAACACGACCACTGACACCTGTATCCACCTCATCAAAAATAATGGATGTAATACCATTAGATGTTGAGAAAATCGTTTTTAATGCTAACATCATTCGTGATAATTCCCCGCCAGATGCAATTTTAGGCAAAGATTTCGGTGGTTCGCCGACATTCGTTGAAATATAAAATGTCACTTGATCTTTCCCATTGCTATCAAAATGCAGTAATTCCTCAAAGTTGACAATGAATTTTGCCTTTTCCATATGTAATTCACGCAGCTCTGCCATAATGGCTTCACTTAAATCTTTCGCAGCTGTTTTACGTACAGTCGATAACTCTGTAGCAAGTTGTTGTAATACGGCTTCCATTTCGACTACTTTGCGTTCTTTCACTTGCAAAATTTCATCTCGATTTAATAGCTCATTTAACTCCACTTTAATTTTTTCATAATAAGCTAAAATTTCTTCCACTGTCGAGCCGTACTTACGTTTTAAATTTTGTAACAAGGCTAAACGCTGCTCTACTTCATTTAAACGTGCAGGATCAAATTCCAGCTCATCCAACACATTTTTCACTTGATAGGCAGCATCCTGTAAGGCATAAAAGGCTGTTGTGACAGCTTCTGATGCTTCTTTAAATTGCTCATCCACTATTGCCGCATCCTCTAAAGCTCCCATGGCATTGCCAATCCAATCAAGCCCTTTTGACTCTCCCTGAATGGCTTCATAAGCCGCATTGGAACGTTCAAAAATTTTATTAAAATTCATGAGACGACGACGTTCATCCAGTAGCTCATCTTCCTCACCGAGCTTTAAATTTGCCTCTTCAAGCTCTTTCATTTGGAATTGATATAAATCGATGCGTTGAGCCATTAATTGTTCATCAATCGAGATAGAGGATAATTCCTTTTTCAGTGCACGGTATTCTTCATACTGTGTTTGATATGTTGTATAAATCGGTGCTAAAGATTCTTCCGCGTAATGGTCCAATAAATAAATATGCTGCTTTTCATCCATTAGCTCCTGATTTTCATGCTGTCCATGAATATCAATTAAGCTTGCACCAATATCACGAAGTACAGACAACGGTACAAGTTTGCCATTGACACGACAGACGCTTTTCCCTGTATCATGTACATCACGTCGTAAAATAATCGTATCTTCCTCGATTTCAATACCTGCCTCCTCCAATTTCTTGTAGACAGGATGTTTAGCATGAGAAATTTGGAATAAGCCACCTAGTTCAGCTTTTCTTGCACCATGACGAATAAATTCCGAATTCCCTCTACCACCTGCTAGTAAATGGACAGCATCAATTATAATCGATTTTCCTGCGCCTGTTTCACCCGTTAAAACCGTTAAACCACCTGAAAAGCTAACTGTTAAATCTTCAATGATGGCAAAGTTCCGAATGCTGAGTTCTCTTAACACAATGTCACCTCTTCGCTTTTACAGCATTTCTAATAAGCGATTTTTAATGTTTTCACGTTCACTATCATCACGACAAATAATTAAAATCGTATCATCACCAGAAATCGTACCCAAAATTTCAGGCCAATCTAAATAATCAAGTAGTGACGCAATAGCATTTGCATTACCTGGAAGTGCTTTCATCACTAAAAAGTGTGAAGCCCCATCAATGCTCACAAAGGCATCTGCCAATGCACGATGTAATTTTTGTACAGGATTAAAGCGTTGATCTGCGGGCAAACTATATTTATAACGCCCATCTTGTAAAGGAACTTTCACAAGGTGCAACTCTTTAATATCACGTGATACAGTTGCTTGTGTCACATTATAGCCTGCTTCTTTTAAAAAATCGACTAAGTCATCTTGTGTTTCTACTTCATGATTGGCAATAATATCCCTGATGCGTATATGTCTTTGATTTTTGTTCATTACAATCACCTCTTATAAATAATGAATTATCTGTATATTTACACTACCATTTAAAAGTGAAAAGCACAAGAAAAAACACGGCTCAACAAGTGAGCACGTGTTATTTTAACGTTTGATGTGCTTCTTCCACAAGTGCATTAAAAGCTGTATATGCAACAATATCTTCCCCATCTCGTGGGTTCACTAAGTGGAATAAAAATTCAATATTGCCCTCTCCACCTGTAATTGGTGAAAAAGAAGCATCTTTCACCACAAAGCCAACTTCTGTTGCCATTGTCGCCGTTTTTTCTAATACATCAATATGCACCTTTTTATCACGAACAATGCCTTTTTTGCCGACATTTTCTTTCCCTGCCTCAAACTGTGGCTTCACCAGTGCCATCACATCACCGCCAGGTAGCAACACTGTTTTTAATACAGGTAAAATTAAAGATAATGAAATAAAGCTTACATCAATCGTTGCAAAATCAGGCAACCCCTCTGTTAAATCTGTGGCAGTTGTATAGCGGAAATTCGTTTTTTCCATTACTGTCACACGTTCATCAGAGCGGATTTTCCATGCAAGCTGATTGGAGCCAACGTCTAGCGCATAGCAATGACGTGCTCCATTTTGTAATGCGCAATCCGTAAAGCCCCCTGTAGAGGAGCCAATGTCTAGCATTAGCTTGCCCTCTACGGACATATCAAAAATTTGGAGTGCCTTTTCTAATTTTAAGCCACCACGACTCACATATTTTAAATCAGAGCCTTTTACTTGTAATGGTGCATCTATCGCGATTTTTTCGCCCGCCTTATCAATGCGGATTTCATTGGAAAACACAAGTCCAGCCATAATAGAGCGCTTGGCTTTTTCACGTGTTTCACATAATCCTCTTTCGACAAGTAAAATATCTACACGTTCTTTCGGTTGTTTTGTCATACGTTCTTTAAACCTACTTGCTGTTTTTGTTGTAGTAAAACATGCATTCGTGCCACTGTATCCTCAGCCGTTACATGAATTTCCTCAAGCAACTGATCTACATCACCATGCTCAATAAATTGATCTGGAATCCCAATGCGGTCAATTAATGCCTGTAAATAACCATGATCATGTGCAAATTCTAGCACACCACTGCCAAAGCCACCTGTTAACACTGCTTCTTCAATTGTCAAAATAGGCTTACGGCTTGTTAGTAAACGATGCAGCATTTCCTCATCCATCGGCTTAATGAAACGAGCATTCACTACCTCTACTTCAATTCCTTGTTTAGCCAATAAATCAGCGGCTTTTAATGCCATTGGAATGGTTGTACCAAATGTTAAAATCGCTGCATCTTGCCCTTCACGTAGTACTTCCCAGCTACCAATTGGTAACACCGTTAATTCTTCATCTAATGGTACACCAATCCCATTTCCTCGTGGGTAACGCAAAGCAATTGGACCATCTTCATAGTCTAACGCTGTTTTGACCATATGCTGTCCTTCATTTTCATCTTTCGGCATCATAATCGTCATATTTGGCAAGCTGCGTAAAAAGGCTATATCAAAAACGCCTTGATGTGTTTCACCATCTGCACCAACTAAGCCAGCACGGTCAATACCGATAAAAACGTTTAAGTTAGGACGAGCAATATCATGGAGCACTTGGTCATAGGCACGTTGTAAAAATGTTGAATAAATCGCTAAAAACGGTTTCATTTTTTGTGTAGCAAGTCCTGCTGACATTGTCGCTGCATGCTGTTCTGCAATGCCGACATCAAAGAAGCGATTTGGGAAATCCTGCTGAATCCCTTGTAGCTTGGAGCCAACTGGCATAGCAGGTGTAATCGTGACAATTCGCTCATCTTGGTGTGCCACTTTACGAACCGTTTCCGCAATAAGGCTACTCCATGCTGGACCTTTTGCTTCTGATTTTACAAATGCACCATTTTCAATTTTGTAAGGCCCTGTTCCATGCCAAGTACCAACTGTATCACTTTCAGCAGGTTGGTAACCCTTCCCTTTTTTCGTAATGACATGTACAAGCACAGGCCCTTTTACTTTTTTCGCATGTAATAATGTCGTTTCTAACGCATCAAAATCATGTCCATCAATTGGTCCTAAATATTTAAAGCCTAATTCTTCAAAAAACACACCTGATACGACTAAATATTTTAAGCTATCCTTCACACGTTCAGCAGTAGAAGCTAATTTACCACCTAGGACAGGAATTTTATGCATCAAGGATTCAAGCTCTTCTTTTGCTTTGGAATATTCCTTGGCTGTACGAAGGCGTCCTAATACACTGTGTAATGCCCCTACATTTGGCGCAATCGACATTTCATTGTCATTTAAAATCACAATCATATTTGTTTTCGCATGTCCGATATGATTTAATGCTTCAAGTGCCATGCCCCCTGTTAATGCACCGTCTCCGATAATCGGTAGGACAAAATTCTTTTCATTTTTAATGTCTCGTGCAGCTGCCATCCCCATGGCTGCTGATAGAGAAGTGGAACTATGACCTGTTTCCCATTCATCATGTTCACTCTCCACACGCTTTGGAAATCCACAAAGCCCCTTGAACTGACGTAATGTATCGAACTGATTTGCACGTCCTGTTAAAATTTTATGCACGTAAGCTTGATGACCGACATCCCATAAAAATTTATCTTTTGGGCTATCAAACAGTTTATGCAGCATAATTGTTAATTCCACAACACCTAAGTTCGGTCCAATATGCCCACCTGTGATCGAGCATTTCTCAATTAAGAAGGTACGAATATCTTGTGCTAAATGCTCAAGCTCCTTCTTATCTAAGTTTTTTAAAAAGGAAGGACTAGTAATGTTAGTTAAATCCACCTTTCACACACACCTTTTCAATAAATTAGTCACTATTATAACAGTGTTATCCTGATACCGAAAGCGAGAAACCCCAGTAGATATTTATCCCACATTAACAGGCAGTATGTTTCACTAATGGATTGGAAATACTACCTCATCTACCTGTGACTTTCTCTGAATTTGGCACAACCATCTAACTAGCCAAAAACAACCCTATCTATTCTAGCATATTCTCAACATCACACGTTTAATTTTTTCGTCGTACAATATACGCTGCAAATGCACGCAATAATTCTGCATCTACTTGTAATTCGTCAAGTGCTTGAATGGCTGCTTCATAATGCTCATTCAATTTCTGTTTTGCTCCATCTAATGTTAACAGTGCAGGATAAGTACTTTTATCACTCGCAACGTCTTTTCCTGCTGTTTTACCTAACTCCTCTGTCGTCCCTTCAATATCCAAAATATCATCTTGAATTTGGAAGGCAAGACCGATATGATGGGCATATCGCTTCAGCACATCACGTTCTTCTACTGTTGCATCTGCTAATACAGCTCCAGCCTCAATGCTAAAGCGTAGCAATGCGCCTGTTTTATTTATGTGTACATGCTCAAGCTCCGTTAGATTTAGTTGACGTTTTTCGCCCTCCATATCCAATACTTGACCACCAACCATACCTTCTGCACCCGCTGCAATACTTAATAAATTTACAAGCTCGATACGCTTGTCAGCAGTAATTTCCATACGGGCTAAAATACCGAAAGCAAGCGTATTCAATGCATCACCAGCTAAAATAGCAAGCGCTTCACCAAATACCTTATGATTCGTTAATTTACCACGACGAAAATCGTCATTATCCATACTTGGCAAATCATCATGAATAAGAGAATAGGTATGAATCATTTCAATGATAGCGCCAACCGTATAGCCCACTTCTTCATGTTTTTTATATAACTCTAAAACCGCTACTACAAATAACGGGCGAATCCTTTTCCCACCAGCTTTTAATGAATAAAGCATGGCATCCTTCAGCTGTTCAGGTGCTTCGATTTGCTCCACAAGCGCATACATCGTCTCTTCCACTTGTGGCACATTGTGAGCAATAAATTGTTGTAATGACACTTACATCTCTCCCTTTACTGGATCAAAAGCTGCGGTCTCGCCTGTCTCATGTACAATAGATACTAACTGTTCTTCCGCATGTTGTAGCTTGTTATGACAAAGCTGTGACAGCTCCATTCCTTGCTTGTATAAGTCAATCGCATTTTCTAGTGGCACATCACCCTGTTCTAGCTGACGTACAATATCCTCCAATGTTTGCATTGCCTCTGCGAATGATTGTTGTTTTTTCGTCATTGATCTTCTCCCCCATCCTTTAACACAATTTTCGTCACTTCCGCAGTAATCTCGCCATCATGAAACGCAATCGTGAGCTCATCCTGTAATTGTATGGTACTTGCAGACTTTAGCATGTGCTCGTTTTGATACGTCACTGTAAAACCTCTTGTTAAAATGGCTAGTGGATTCAATGCTTCAAGTGTTCGGACAGTCGCCTCAAACTGCTGCTGTTGATGGCGAATCGTTTGGGCTGTTGCCTGTGTTAATTGTTGTACACGTGTCGCCAGCTCTCGCTGATGAAAATGAAGTACCTTTTTCGGTGAATACTGTTCCACAGTACTGCGTAGCTTTTGCAACTGTGCTGCTTTTTTCATTACATCTACTTGCAATGCTCTTTGTAATCCTACCTCTAGCTGTATCAACCTTTCTGTAAATGGTCGATACAGACGTTCTGGCATTGCTAATGGGTATGATGCTTGTAGCTTCTGTAGACGTTGACGCTCTGTTAAAAGTTGCGCCCTAACCATCTGCTGAATTTGCGATTGCTGTGTGAATAATCGCTGCAACAGCTCCTGTTGTGCAGGAACAGCCATCTCAGCTGCCGCTGTTGGTGTTGGTGCACGTAAATCTGCCACATAATCTGCAATTGTCGTATCTGTTTCATGACCAACTGCACTAATAATAGGAATATGACTACTAAA
Organism: Lysinibacillus piscis; assembly: GCF_026012395.1. Classification (GTDB taxonomy): domain Bacteria; phylum Bacillota; class Bacilli; order Bacillales_A; family Planococcaceae; genus Lysinibacillus; species Lysinibacillus piscis. The sequence goes on along the minus strand of NZ_BRZA01000002.1, from coordinate 613,456 downwards.
AATCGCCCGTGCTACACTTTCTTCATTAAATGCCCATAAGTCTTCAATCGAGCCACCACCACGCCCAACAATAAGCACATCACATCTTGCTTCTTCGTTCGCCTGTTCGATACTACGCACAATACTTGGCGCAGCTTGTCCACCTTGTACAAGCGTCGGATAAATGAAAATCGTTGCCAATGGGTACCGTCTTTTTAAGGTTGTACAAATATCTCGAACTGCCGCACCTGTCGTGGAGGTAATCACACCAATTGTCTCAGGTAATTTTGGAATAGGCTGTTTCCATTCCGCTTTAAAAAGCCCTTCTTGTTGTAACTGCTCTTTAAGTTGATTAAAGGCTACAAATAAGCTGCCAATGCCATCTGGCTGCATTTCTTGCACATACAGTTGATATGTGCCATAGCCTTCATAGACATTGACATCCCCTCGTATAAATACTTGCATACCCTCTTTAGGTTCAAAAGCTAATTGACTAGCTGACGCTTTAAACATTGTGGAAGCAATCCGTGCACCATCATCTTTTAATGTGAAATAAATATGCCCAGACTGGTGAATTTTCACATTCGATAATTCCCCTTTTACATACACTTCACGTAAATGTGGGTCAGCGTCAAATTTGCGCTTAATATATTTTGTTAATGCTTTTACCGTTAAATAAGAAGCGGATGACATCTTTTCATGCTCCTTTGCTCAAAACTATATTTATCATACCATTTTTTTATCGTAAACAGCAGAAAAACCTCCACAATAACGATGGAGGCCTTTCATTTCAATTAATTTGTTTGTGCAAATGTATTTTCTGCTGCTTGCACTGTATTGAATAATAACATCGTAATTGTCATCGGCCCTACACCACCTGGCACTGGTGTAATATGAGAGGCAATGCCATCAACCTGTGCAAAGTCGACATCACCGCATAGTTTATTGTGCTCATCACGGTTAATGCCCACATCAATAACGACTGCCCCTTCTTTCACGTGTTCCTTTGTAATAAAGTTGGCACGTCCAACTGCGGCAATTAAAATATCAGCTTGTTTTGTGAAATATGGTAAATCAGGTGTTTTAGAATGTGTATACGTCACCGTTGCATCTTTTTGCAGTAGCAATTGCCCCATTGGTTTCCCCACAATATGACTGCGCCCTACAATCACCGCATGTTTGCCCGCAATGTCGATTCCTGAATACTCTAATAGCTTCATCACGCCAAATGGTGTACATGGTAAAAATGTTTCTTGTCCAAGCATCATTTTGCCAACACTTACTGGCGAGAAGCCATCTACGTCTTTTTCTACGGCAATGGTTGCAATGACTGTATCTTCATCAATATGCTTTGGTAATGGTAGTTGTACTAAAATACCATGAATATCTTCACGTTCATTTAAGTTTTGAATTTGTGTCAATAATTCTTCCTGTGTCGTTGCTTCTGGTAATTTCACAAGCTCAGAAAACATACCAATCGCTTCACAAGATTTTTGTTTATTACGCACATATGTAGCTGACGCTTGATTGTCTCCTACTAGAACAACCGCTAAGCCAGGTGTTAAGCCTCGCTCTTTTAGATGAGCCACACGCTTAGCTACTTCATTACGAATTTCTTGACCGATTTCTTGACCATTAATAATTGCTGACATATATTCTTGTACCCCTTCCATTTTTCACACATTTCTTTTAACAAGTCTTGTTATTGCTCTGTAAATTTAGAAAGTACACCATTGACAAATTTAGACGAACTATCGTCGCCAAATGTTTTGCAAAGTTCAATCGCTTCATTTAATACAACTCTTTTTGGTGTTTCTGGCATATATAAAATTTCATATACAGCTAGACGTAAAACGGTTCTTTCAATTTTTGGTAATCGTGCAAGTGACCATTTTTCTAAATGCTGTGTAATCGCCGCATCAATTTCCTCTAGATGTTCAGCCGTTCCAGTAACAATCTTTTCGTAGAATGTATTTGTCGGTTGCCCTTTAATATGGCTCATCGCTTCTTCCACTGTTAAATCGGTATTGTCTAGCTGAAACAATACTTGCAACGCTTTTTCACGCGCTTCATGTCGTTTCATGTAAAAGCTCTCCTTCATCAGTAACATTAGAATTTATCATAGCACAAATTCGTGTCAGAAACACGAATTCATGCAAGTTTTCAATAATCTGAAACCTTTTTCAAGCATTTTGTTGCTACTTTGTAGATATCCACAAAACGAAAGCGCTTTCTTTATTTTTCCAAACAAAATCTTTGACTATATAGTTACTATAGGGGTTATTGTAATACATGGACATTATATAGAACGTAGATTTTATCAATCCATTACGTTTGGAAGGAGAACTTTATGAGCAAACAACAATTACTCACATTAGCGATTTTATTATCCAATTTATTTATCGCCTTTTTAGGCATTGGCTTAGTCATCCCAGTTTTACCAACATTGATGAATGAGCTACATATCTCAGGCTCTATTGTCGGTTATATGGTAGCTGCCTTTGCCATTACACAGCTAATTGTGTCACCTATTGCGGGGAAGATGGTGGATAATCTCGGCCGAAAACCAATGATTGTCATGGGACTTTTCATTTTCGGATTATCTGAATTATTATTCGGGATTGGTCGTTCAGTAGAAATATTATTTATTTCACGTATGCTAGGTGGCGTCAGTGCCGCATTCATTATGCCAGCCGTAACTGCTTATATAGCAGATATTACGACAATGGCTCAACGTCCAAAGGCACTGGGCTATATGAGTGCAGCTATTAGCACAGGTTTTATTATTGGTCCTGGTATTGGTGGACTATTAGCAGAATTCGGTACACGCATACCCTTTTATACAGCAGGTGTACTTGGTTTCCTTGCCGCAACCCTGTCGTTCATATTATTAAAAGAACCAACACGTGCAACAGATGATCAAGAAGCCGCACCATCTATTTTTAGTAGCATTGGGCGTATTTTTAGTCCGATGTATTTGATTGCCTTTTTATTGATTTTTGTGCTGTCCTTTGGATTAGCTGCTTTTGAATCATTATTTAGCTTATTCGTTGATCATAAGTTCGCCTTTACATCAGCAGATATTGCCATCATTATTACAGGAAGCGGCATTGTGGGCGCTATTGCTCAATTAGTGCTCTTTGATTGGCTGACGAAAAAAATGGGAGAAATTAATGTTATCCGTTACTCTCTCGTTCTATCAGCAGTTCTTACATTTGTAATGACGCTTGTTCATCATTATTTTGCTATATTGTTCGTAACCTTCTTCTTATTTGTTGGTTTCGATCTTATACGACCTGCGATTACGTCCTATTTATCAAAAATTGCAGGCAATGAACAAGGCTTTGTCGGTGGGATGAACTCCATGTTTACAAGTTTAGGGAATATATTTGGTCCTATTATAGGTGGTATTTTATTTGATATCAATTTGAACTATCCATACTATTTTGCTGCCATTGTCTTAGTCATTGGGACGATTCTTGCATTCTTTTGGAAGAAACCAAAACATATTGAACTATAATCAAAAAAGCTCGCAAATCATGATGCGAGCTTTTTCTTTGTGACTTATTCTTGAATAGCTACTTCCTCTTTATCGAAATGAACACCTGTAATATGAACATTGACCTCAGCTGTTTCCAATGCTGTCATATTCAAAATTGCTTGACGAATTTGCGTTTGTACATCCTTCGCTACTTTCGGAATGGTATAACCATATTTTACTGAACAAAAGACATCAATGGCGATTTCTCCTGTCTCTGTTACACCTGATTTAATCCCTTTATTGTGTACTTTTTTACCAAAGCGCTCCACAACACCCGTTGCAATATTACCACGTGTCGCAGCCACACCCTCCACTTCATTCACAGCGATTCCAGCTACAATCTCGATAACCTCTGCAGCCACTTCAATTTTACCAAGTTCCTCTTTACCGGAAGGTGTTGGTTGTACAAAAGATTGTCCTATTTTTTCTGCCATATTGACTATCATCCTTTCTTCTACCCGTTACTACTATTATACTGCAATATGGCCATAATAGCGTATAGTTTCTGTTGTCTAAATTTTAGCTCTCCTATTCATATAGTTAATAAAACCTAATTCAAAGCTGAAGTAATAGACTTTATCAGACATAACGAGTATACTTTAATATTTAATAAATGTAGGGCTTATATTTATGATGAAATTTCATGTGTGCAAGTCCTTTTATTATGTGTTTATACGGTCAATTGAAAACTCCTAGCATTGATTAAATCATCTTCATGAATGATTTTCCCTAGCGAATTGAATCTCATTACTATCCACGAAGCATTTTCGGAAGAACTGTTACACTTAATTTGACAAAGTATCATAAAAAAGAGTAGTAATGGTAGTATCTTCAAAATATACTTTGAGGTACTGTCCATTTACTACTCTCTATGTGTACTTGTCACTAAAATATATAAATATACTATTTTAAATTTCTAATTGTTTTAAAATATTTAGTATTTTAGTTTTTGTAGAATGACCTACTAAATTTCCATATTGAAGATCCTTTGTTGCACGTGCACTAAACTCAGCAATCCAATCTCTCTGACCAAATTTATCTGCATTCGTTTCATACATACTGAAATTTTTCGCAACTGGCATTGACGATAGTTGGGCTGCTTGTTTGATATAATCAGTTGCTCTACCATAATCAAACGTTAAGCTCATAAGCTCCTTCAAAGAAATGGCTCCTGCTTTATGAAGTGAATTTGCGATTTCTTTCATTTCATCAAATGTGGCATTTCGCACATCATATGTTTGCGAAAGTTCTTCCCAAACATTTTCATTCGTAGCAGCGGGTATTATGTCGTTCGTCTCTTGAATTGAAAATACAATATGTTGTGACGGCGTTTCCAAACGCTGACTAGTAGTAGACCAAGAACTAGGTTGTGAAGAAGTAATTATGTTTAGCATTCTATTTCCATCCTCTCTCATAACGATATTTATTTAATATACATTGAATCAAATATTTTATTCCATGGAGAATTCGTAGATTTATTTTCATAATAGAAAGAACCATTTTTATAGCCACTAGCATTTCAGAAAACAAAATAATCATCTATACTATTATCGCCATTAACGTCGATAAATTGAGTATCAATCTGTGTTAATTTTGCATTATTCATTATGTAAAGACGAATCATTAAAAGAGCCTTTAATATCTGAATTTAATGATGTTAATTCTAGCTCTGGAATTTTAACAAGCCCAAAATCAGATATTTTAGCTACAATTACATCTTCATATCTTATTAGTAGTGCATTGTAAGGACTAATATCTCTATGAAGATAGCCTTTTGAATGAATATATTTAACAGCTTTTAATACTTGAAAACATATGTTTTTCCTTTGTAGAGTAGAAAGAGGGTCGTTATTTTTTAATATATATTCATATAATGTATAATCCATACATTCCATAATGTATTCGTTTTTATCGTTGTTATATCTATAAACTTCTACAATATAAGGTGAATGCATTTTTTGCATTTCTGTAAATTCATTTTTAAATCTAATTAATTCTTTCTGGTCTAAATCTTTTTTTGCTCTTTTAACAATAACGGTGTAGTTTAGTTGAATAACAACATGGGTTTTTGTAGTAAAATAGTAGACGATAGGTGCATCTTCATCTTTTCAGGAAAATGGGATGGGCTATCGTTTAGTTAGGAGGTAGAGGTTTTGGCTGTTTTGGCTGTTTATGGTGTTTGGGGCGTTTTGATTTTGATAGTTGCCATAATTTTATTTTGGTCGACTGGATTACCGAAGATTAAAAGTAAAAAATTATCATTTGTGATGATTAGTTTGGGATTGAATGTAATCGCAACTCCATTGGCTTTTTTTATAGGTGGAATGGCAACAGCCTCCCCGACCAGCACTACAAATGATTTTTGGACAGGATTTCTAATCGTACAGGGAATACCCATTTTAATACTAATAATTGGAATTTCAAAATGGTTTATCATTGACAGAAGAAAAAATAAATAAGTATATCAATTACGCCCCAGCGTAATTGCGTCTGGATTTTTTTCGAGTTCACTCGTATAAAGGAAGTTAGCCTAAAAGCATCACATCCTGTGACAACGGCTTGTTACTGTCGCTGCGTTGTACTACGCTTTCGTACAGAAAACATTAACTGACCTACATCGTGTAGGCCCTCAAAATCCATGACACACGGTTTTTCTGTGCGAAAGCGGAGTGAAACGCAGCGTCAGCACCTGTTTTTCTGTACCGAAAGCGTTAGCGTCAGGTACAACATCCGCCGGGGCTTTTATCTTGATTCAGTGGGCATTTGGACACCCACTGAATGGCGTAAAAACTGGCATTCATGGGGCTGTCTAATAAGTCTCTTTTATAACAAAATCACTTGAATTTAAAATGCCGAAACGCTGTAAAATCAACGTTTCGGCATTTTATATTTAGGCTCAAATACCCCGTTTGGGACAGCCTCTCTTCTGTTGAATCAAGATAAATAGTAATAATTAATTAGGTTTAAAAAGACAAGTTTGTGAAGAAATCTACTTAAACTATAGGAGTGCTTTACTTCAATAAGAACAGGGCTTGCGTCTATAATTAATTTTTATATATGCAAGTCCTTTTGTTATGGTATCAACACGTATACGAACGTCTTTCCAAAAGTTTCTCTCTATCCATCCGTTATCGTAAAGTCGATTTAAAATAGCTTTAATGACACGTAAACGGCTTTGTTTCGATACATCTGAAATATCCCTAAGCTTGCAAGCCAACCAAATATAGACTTCAATTTAATGTCATCTACGTATTCAATTTTCATTGCATCTACTAAACGTTTAAAAGTATAATATATTCGCTGATTGTAGCCTTACGAACGCCCGACAGACGCATTTGTTCTTTCACAATTAACAAAGCACTATTAATTTCTACACCTTTCTTACCCTCATGTAATTCAGCTACATCAATCATTAGCTTTGGTGGAGTAATCAGTATCGTATCTTCCTCTTTAAACGTACCCTCAAAACTTGGTAGCTGTATAGCTTCTGTCACATCCTCTAAATCAAAAATCCCTGTACGCTGACCTTTTCTAGCCAAATAAAAAACCTCCTAACAATTGAATGCTAGAAGGTAATTTTATTGCGATATTTGGAATGCATTCTATTCCCTAAATCCACAAACACTTACTTCGCTTTCTCAGCCACACCCAAAACATCATTCTCTTCTAGGAACTTCGTATTGAATTGCGCCGATTTGAAAACGTCATTGTTCATCAACGCTTGGTGGAACGGAATTGTTGTTTTAGGGAAAAATTTCAAATGTTTGATTTGCATATCATTGTTGATATTACAAGGTTTATATTTAAACTTGGGATAAAGTAAATATGGAACAGAAATTCCTTACCTTTAATAATAGATAATATACACTATTTATATGGGTTTTTACAATAGATATAGATTGTCATATCGTGCCGTTTTCTGAATCGGTGGATGGAAGTGTTAGAGGTAGGGGTCAAAACAAAATGTGCCTTTCATCGGAATCGCTTACTAGGGGCAGGGCATACCACTTCTATCCTCACAATCTATACAACTCCATAGAAGCGCTCCTGTGACGTTCTGATACTAGCTGACCTTCACATATTAAACTCTCTCATGGAACGCTGACAGGGGCTTACATGAAGCCACAGACACATGATAAGTCACCTATATCACATTCAAAATAAAACTGTGATTTTACTTGTCAATCCATAAAATTTTAATGTGCCGTAAAGCCCTATAAATTAAGGTTTTCGTCTGAATATACCTAAACGTAACCTTCGGAAAATCAACTAAATTTCTTCAATACGTCACTGATTGCAATTGCTAAAAAATCTGATTTCTTGATTCTATGAAGCTCACAAAAAGCGTCTAGTTGCTCTATAAGCTCATCCTGAATGACGAATGTCTTCTTTGCTTGTGCTACCTGTAGGAACACTTTGAATAACTTCTAAGATGGCTATAGCACCACCTGAATCATTCTCCACTGTACCTTTAGCTAGTTGTTGTTGTGCTAGGTGCTTTAATATCATGATTTCTTCTTGTGTAAATTCATGAGTAATATCTGTATTATCATCAGTAATATCATTAGTATTCTTTTCTTCTACATCAATTGTATCAACATCGGTAATATCAATATTACTATTAACACCATATTCCATGATTAACCACAAAGAGCGATTCCTATAATCCTTTGATTCATCCATTAGAACATACCGCCATTTTCGTTCAGCACTATCGTATTCATAGCCCATTGAAGAAAGCACATGCTTTAGCTTCTTCTCACCAATACCGATTTCTTTCGCTATCTGTTTCATGTTCATTGCTTCATGTGCTTGCTCTATCTCTAGTATCGTACTGTCTAATGTTAGCATTGTTGCACCTTCCCTCTTTACATATTACTCTTTATTACCAAAAGAATAAGAGCATATCAATGATGATATACCCTTAATTCACTAGAAGAATGATATGCTCTTAATGCTATTTTCAATTGATTCCTCTGTAATACCTATGTAGCGTAGTGTAGTCTTTTGTGATGAATGGTTGAATATCTCCATCAATGATGCTACGTCCTTTGTTGCTTGATAGTATGTGTAGCCGAATGTCTTACGCATTGTATGTGTGCCAATTGAATGGTTATCTATCATGTCACCTGCTTTGGCAATGATACGGTATGCTTGTGTTGTTGTGATGTGACTATCGCCTTTACGACTTGGAAACAGATAGACAGTACCTTGTGGCAATGTTTCAATGTAGTCTGCAATGTCTGCCATCAAGTTGTTAAGATATACTGTACGCTCCTTCTTTGTTTTTCCTTCTCTAATCTTAAACGAGCTTTTCCCTTTCACTTGTTCTACCTTCAAAGCTACTAAGTCACCACAACGTAAGCCTGTTGAGATACCTAGCTTAAATAGTAATTGGTCACGTAATCCATTTTGTGACATTCCTAACGCTTCGATTAATTCATTAATTTCCTGCTTACTTTTTATGGGTTGTACATCTATCAACATGCCTTTCTTTTCATTCAAATTAGCCATAATTTTATCCCTTCTTCAATGTATGCTTTTTTTATTATTTTTAAAATATCATACATTCAAACAAGTATCAATAATGAAATGCCTTTATACCAAGGTTTTATATGTATGCTAACTACAAAAAGAATACATTCAATTAATCTTACAAATTCATTCGTACACCTTATCGTTAAATGATACATACTTACAGCTTTATTACATTGCTATTCAATCAAATAGGAATATACGTTCCATTTTAATAAGAATCACTATTTTTTAATAATTCAGTTGAAACCATCATCATTAGTCAATGGTTATGTATGTTTCCCTGTGTTTTGATTGATTGGACTAGTAGCGGTTTAGCCCTTATCGTATCGCATAAGGTAACAAGAAATTTTTTTTGTTACAAACTTATAAGAAATATTTTATAAATTTGAAACTTTCTACATTTTTCACCGTATATAAAAATGAATTTGATTTTTACAATTCAAACTATGGGCAATTAATCATTTTGTTCAACATGATTGAAGTAATTATTTAATTCAACTTATATATCGAAAGGTGGAATTTATCATGTTTTTTTCAAGTACTAACCCCAAATTTGAAATCCTAAGAGCCAAAGATAATCAATACTACTTTGTGCTAAAAGCTCCTAATGGTGAGATTATTGCAACAAGTGAAACCTACACAACAAAAGAAAACTGTAAAAATGGTATTAATTCAGTCATAGTAAATGCACCAAAAGCAACTGTTGTTGACTATTCTAGTTTATAGAATTATTAACAAAAATATTTATCATTCAAGACAACAACATTCTAAAGGACTTGTGTATGACTCCTGCACAAGTTCTTTTCACGCTTACCAACTTGCTAGTAAACCCTTTAACATGGCTCACATAACGCTCCATTTTCACCATCCACCAAGTTGTCGTGACTGCATTAAAGCACCTCATAGCGTGACTGTGAGCTTCTGACATGACAACAAAAAAAGATAGAGCTGTTCGCCCTATCTCCTATGTAACCTATTCATTGTCTATCAGCCAATCTAATTTCTTTTCAGCGTCATCAATATCTACTTTCCCATCAAAATTCCAATCGTTAGGGTCATAGGAATCACGCTCACCAAAATTCCAATCATAGATAAGGATTATTACAACTAAAACAAAACCAATAAGTAATAATGTGCCACAACCTAACTTTTGAGGTGAATCGTTATTGTTTTCCACTTCTGTTTTTCCATTCACTTTTCTTTGTTCCATCCTTTCGTTGAATATCCTCTGTTGGTCTGCCTTAACTTCATCTTTAATACTCATAGTTCACCTCAATATTTTTCTTCAATTGGTTTATTCTCTTTACATTTTTCTCCATCAGCCACTTGATTAGATTGAGCATATTCGAGAGCTTGCATAATTCCAAGTATGTATTGCTTCCCTTCGTCATTTAGCTTCTTAAAACTACTCTCTAATTGCTTATATTTATCTTCATTCTCCATAATACCCCTCCCTAGCAAACCTTATGAGAGTATTATATAATTTCATAGAGAGTGATTCAACTCTATTTTAATTATATTTACTTTCAAAGTGAGTGAATATGTGATATTTTGAATACAATAATGAGGTGATAAATATGTCTATAACTATCAATCAGCGTGTTAAACAGATACGCACAGCACTTAACCTGTCACAAGCGAAATTCGCTACTGCCATTTCAATTTCTAATAGCCATATAGCAGGCATTGAGTTAGAACATCGCAAGGTAAATGACCGCATCATCAGACTAATTTGTATCACTTTCAATGTGAATGAAAATTGGCTCAAAAGTGGTGAAGGCGATATGTTCAAAAACCCTGCTGATACTAAGTTTGAAATGGCAATGAATGTTTTTAAAGAGCTGAATCCTGATTATCAAGAATTTGTTTTAAAGCAAATTGATGAGCTATTGAAGATTCAAAACAAGAAGTAGGGCTATCCTTTGTTGGTAGCTCCTATTGTCTACACACTCGATATGTTATACTTAAACGCTCATACAGGCTCTGTAACCACCTAAAAATGAACATAAGCTTACTCATATTGTTACTTACAGGACGTGTATTGACTTTAAAAATCCATCTGAGAGCTGATTTTCAATTTATCTGGGAACACACGCTCTAGTAACTACTAAACAGCCTCTGTGTGAACGATTCCTCTGCTTAACTAACCAATGTTAACAAGGTCAGAATTACGTTATAGCTAAATCACATTTCTTAATCTAGAATAGAAAGATAAAGATGAATTTTATAAAGGAGGCTACTTGGATGACTTCTACTACAATTAAAGTAGGTAGCAACTTTAACATTGAAGCAGTAGAAAAAACATTTTCCCAACTCTTCCACGTCTATAAACAACTTGAGGAAGAAGGAAAGCACACATTAAAACTCGCTCTAAATCAAGAAAATATCAAGATACACACAATTTTATCAAGGGTTAAAGAAAAAGATTCATTCTTGAAAAAAATTGAAGAAAAACAGACTACTAACCCTTTTGAAGATATTACTGATATTGTTGGTTTAAGAGTTGTTTGCTTATTCTTATCGGATATTGAAAAAATTACAAAAGTAATCAATAATAATTTTGAAATCATTTTAGAGGATAACAAAATCACTGACCCTTCTAATTTCAATATGTTTGGTTATATGTCTGCACATTATATTGTAAAGATTAAGCAACACTTCAAAGGTTCTAGATATGATTCAATAAAGAATATAGCATTTGAAATTCAAGTAAGAACAATTTCAATGGATGCTTGGGCAAATATTTCACACTTCCTAGAGTACAAAAGTGACAACGATATTCCACCTGAGCTCAAACGTGATTTCAATGCTCTCAGTGGTCTTTTCTATGTTGCAGATACTCACTTTGAAATGTTTTACAAAGAACGTCAAGAAAACACCATATCTATTTCAGAAGATATTGAAGGTATAGTAAAGAAAAGTAACAATCACGAAGATATAGCGTTAAACTTAGATAGTTTAACCCTATATTTAACTAATAAATTTTCAAATCGACCTCACGCAAATAGTAAAATTGTATCGCACTTTGTATCCGAATTACTTAAGAGTGGCTATACTACAATTCAAACACTCGATATGCTGATAGAAAAAGGTTTCGAAGCCTCCTTAAAATTTGAAGTCGATAAATTCGGTAAGCCACACTATACTGATGTTGGATTTACACGTCTTATATTAACTATTGCAGATAATAACTACAGAACTATAATAAATCCACATGTAGAAGATTCTGAATTAACACCATATCAAATGTTAATAAATAAATAAACTATTTTTCCGAGTACATCACACCTAAGCGATGTGCTCTTTTTTATTATAGGCTAGCTAGAAACCCTACTTCTCTCAAAGATTGCTGAACGCTCCTCACGTATAGTCACTTTAACTCTAAAGAGTACAAGAATGATGCACTTTGCAGACTTTTCAAATCATTTTCACCGCAACTTCATAATGATATATTCACACATACAGCAATACTACTCCATACATACTATCCTACTCCCTAGCTGTACTGCTGTTAAGGGCTAGAAGTAATAATACATCTAAGTGGAATCCTCATGAGCTACCTTTAAGTTTCGATTTCATACGCTTTATTGTACTTTCAGAACAACTTAATAGCTCTGCAAGCTCCTTATTCTTCAATTCGGGCTGTTGCTCCATTAGCCTATTCAAAGCCATCATGCGTTCATCTGACAGCTCCCTACGTGATTCTTGATACTCAGCCATTGGTCGAATACCATTTTCCCTTCTCTTAGCTTCTTTATGCTTCTGCTCTCGTTCCTTTTTGACTTGCTTACTAATAATTGTTGTAAGCTGTCTCTGCTGTTCTAACGTGATATTCAAATCAGCTATCAGTGTAGTATTAGTCATTTTATATGCCACTTGGTTCACTGAATTTATTGCCCCTCTTATTCTCGAGTCAGGCAATGGTTTATAGAAGCTTGCGTTGATACGTTGCAAATTTCGTTCAATCATCTTATCATCCATCCCTACTGCTTTAGTGCAAATAGCATAGTTGAACAATAAAGTCTTACGGTTCACTACAGGTTGAATTTCAAGAAGTTTCTCAAAATCTTTCAAACGTGCTTGATTCAAGCTATATTCTGTTAATAAATGACTAACAGCTTTTTTATCACCCTTTTTCTTCTTAGTCTTCGGGGTAACGACTTCCTCATTTATCACTTTCGGTTTACTAGGAAGCTCAGGTAAAAGAAACTCCTTCATTTCTCCAATTGAGTAACGAGCATCTCTTAAATACTCTGCTCGTATAATACCACCTGTTCTCGAAGAAATACTTCCTGCTAAACGAAAAATTTGTGTGACCGATTTAGCTTTATTATCAGAATGAAGATGTTGAAATCTCTCATATATTTCATTTTGCATACGAAGCCACAATTTGAGATAACGGTCATGCTTCATATATTCCATTAACCAAATAAGCTGTAGACCACGCCCACTATGAATAATAATATTTGGTGGCAATATGACCTCATTTGCTATCATTTCATCAATTTGATAACGTGCTTCAATTAAATCCATTCCCTCTTTATAGAAATCTAAATCGGTATAGAGTGCATTAAGTCTTACACAATCTTTTGATACCCTCTTATAGCTCTTAAAAGTATTTAAGGAAAAATACACATCCTTCCCTAACCATTCACTTTGAGGAATCTCATAGTAGATTGCTTTCCCTATTCTACTTACCATCTTAGGTTGTTCTTCTGTGAGTTGAATTAACTGAGCAAAACGTTTATTATCTCCATGTACAAATTGAAGTAAATCAATAGCAGATATTGCACTAGGATTTGTGTCGAAACAGTTGTGAGTAAAGTGATACATTTTTATTTCTCCTTTTGTTCGCTTACGCCTGCTACAAAAGGGGCTTTACCATATATATTGAAATAACTTCAAACAAAAAAACACTTCTAAACTATTGTTTAAAAGTGTCTTTCTAATTGTTATTGTCTTTTCAAATAGACACGTATAACAAGATAGACAGCCTTAGTATAGTTCAATAAATTTACATAACAAAAAGCCCTATTGGCAGGGTATTTTTTTCGTATTTTATTATTTATCTATACTAGGCACATGCTCTATTAAAAGAGCGTCTGTTTGCTGTAAATGCCTAAAAAATCATATTACTATTATTGTACATCAAATTATTATCAATTGAAAGCCCTCCAACCAAAAATACCAATTTTCTCAATTGATTCTATATTTGAGGTCAATAACTATTTATTCTACTCTCCAAGAGTATTCAAATCTTCATAATAAAAACACGCCACCTCTTGAAAGATTAGCGTGTTTGACTTATCTATATTAGCTTTCTGTCTTTATCTTCATCAATATCAATCTCTACTGCCTCTACAATCTCAAAGCTCTCCACACTAGTTAACATCATTGTTTGACCATCACTTGTTGTAATAACAATGCTGTCAATGTTCCCCTGTGCTGTTGTAAATTCATTGAATCCTTCAAAATCATGCGGTACTGAAAAAGTAACTTTGTAATCTATCATCGGTTGTTCGCTCCCTTTGTCTTCCATATCATAGAAATATTTAAGCATCAAATGTAAATCTTCCTTTGTTAGCTCAATTGACCCCATCCTAAAAGGCGGTTGACTACTATAGACTGCATACTTATCGAATGTAACTACGTTGTATATGGCATTGTAGCGAGCATGAAGCTCATATAAACCATAGTTTGCTGTATTGATAATTTTTGACATTGTATCCCCCTCATAAGTAATCTCTTAAATCTTTCGCTACTTCATCCACTGATAACCCTAGATAAGCAGTCGTAGTAGCGAGAGACTTATGTGATAATGCCTTACTGATTAACGCTACATTTGCGCCTTTTCTTAGCAGATTAGTTGCATATAACCTGCGTATGGCGTGAGGGTTAATGTCTTTTAAATGATATTTTTTTGCATAGTAGGATAGCCTTTTTGATATGGTGCAAGTTGATTTTTCTGTAATAAGTGATTCACCAAATTTATTAATAAAAATATATTTATTGCGTTTTCTATAATGACTTCGAATTTTATTGTTTTGTGCAATCAACCGCTTCAAAAAGCGTTCTAATTCATCATCAATAGGAAGCTTTAATGCCTCCCTCCCTTTCATAATGTCTCCCTCAATCATTAGTAACTGATTATCAAAATCAATATGCTTCTCTTCTAATCGCACTAATGTATTCACTCTCAAACCACATTTATAAATTGTTAAAACAGCTACTGCGTCACGAAAATGAATGAAGTTGCTCATATCAAAAGTAGACAATAAAATAGCTAAATTATTTTCATTGGCAGGGGGCTTAATTTTGCCATCTACCTTTATTTTTACATCTTTCCAAAATCGCTTTTCTATCCATCCATTGTCAAACATGCGATTTAGTATTGCCTTTACAACACGTAGTTTACTTTGCTTTGTAATATCTTTGATGTTCCCTAAAGAAGCAATAAAACCAAACAATGTTTCCAAAGAAATTTCGTCTACATATTCAATATTCATGTTTTTCAACATGCGAGTAAAAATATAATCATATTCGCCAATTGTTCGCTTCCGAATACCTGACAGTCGCATTTGCTCTTTGACAATCATTAAAGCTGAATGGGCGCTAATACGATTACCTTTTAATCGAACAGAATTAACATCCACCACAATGGATGGTGCTATTATAAGTGGTTCGTCATTCTCATTTTTAGGATTCATTTTTTTCAGCTCAATGGGACTTATATGTTCTAAATCAAATATCCCTGTCCTCTGCTTATTTTTAGACATAAAAAAACCTCCAACCTAAATAAATTTAGTTAGAGGTAAAAAATTTCGGATATTCCGATTTGTTTTATTCCAAGTTTTATTCCCTAAACACTTACTTCGCTTTCTCAGCCACACCCAAAACATCATTCTCTTCTAGGAACTTCGTATTGAATTGCGCCGATTTGAAAACGTCATTGTTCATCAACGCTTGGTGGAACGGAATTGTTGTATGAATACCAGGACCCGCTACTTCAAATTCACTTAATGCACGATTCATTTTAGCGATGGCTTCCTCACGTGTATCGGCATGAACGATAAGCTTTGCCACCATTGAATCATAATAAGGAGGAATCGTGTAGCCTGCGTAAACAGCGGAATCAATACGCACACCATAACCACCAGGTGTGATATACGTATCCACTGTCCCAGCAGATGGGATAAAGTTTTTGTAGGCATTTTCGGCATTAATACGGCATTCGATTGCCCAGCCCTTTAATTGAATATCCTCTTGTGTAAATGGTAGCTTCTCACCAGAGGCAATTTTTAATTGCTGCTGCACTAGGTCAACGCCTGAAATCATTTCTGTGACAGGATGTTCTACTTGGATACGTGTATTCATCTCCATAAAGTAAAATTGATCATCCTGATAATCGTAAATAAATTCAATTGTACCCGCACCCTCGTAGTTACAAGCCTGTGCTGCTTTTACCGCAGCCTCGCCCATTTCTGCACGACGTTCTGCTGACAATGCTGGTGATGGTGCTTCCTCTACCAGCTTCTGCATGCGTCGTTGTACTGTACAATCACGCTCACCTAAATGCACGACATTGCCATAGCCATCCGCTAACACTTGGATTTCACAGTGACGGAAATACTCAATAAATTTCTCTAAATACACACCAGGATTCCCGAAAGCTGCTGCAGCCTCTTTTTGTGTAATATCAATCCCTTTGACAAGCTCTTCTTCTGTACGTGCTACGCGAATCCCTTTACCACCACCACCAGCAGTTGCTTTAATGATGACAGGATAGCCAATCGTAGCCGCCCATTTTTTCCCTGTTTCAATATCAGGGACGATGCCTGTACCTGGTACAAGTGGCACGCCTGCTGCTTCCATTGTTGTACGTGCTACATCTTTAATGCCCATGATTTTAATGGAGTCAGAAGATGGCCCGATAAACTTAATGCCTGCATTTTCGCAAGCCTCTGCAAAGTCAGCATTTTCTGAAACGAAGCCATAGCCAGGGTGAATACCATCTACCCCTGTTTTCTCCGCAACACTTAGGAGAGCAGCGAAACTTAAATAAGAGTCTTTCGATAGCTTTGGTCCAATGCAATACGCCTCGTCCGCTAATTTTACATGTAAAGCATCTTTATCTGCCTCTGAGTATACGGCAACAGATTGTATGCCTAGCTCTCGACAAGCACGAATAATGCGTACGGCAATTTCACCACGATTAGCAATTAATACTTTTTTCATCATTCGCACTCCTTAATTCGCTCTTACAAGGAATAATGGTTGACCGTATTCTACTAATTCACCGTCTTTTACAAGAACCTCCACGATTTCACCTTGTACCTCTGCTTCGATTTCATTGAATAGCTTCATTGCTTCAACGATACATACAATCGTTTCATTGCCAACTTTGTCACCAATATTCACATATACTGGTGATTCAGGATTTGGTGATTGATAAAATGTTCCTACCATTGGAGAAACAATTTTATGTAACGATGCATCATTAACAGCTGGCGCAGCTGCCACTGGTGCAGGCACTTCCTCTACCTTTACTGGTGCTACAGATACTTCTGGTGCCACTTGCTGTACAACAGGAGCTACTACCTCAATTTGTGGTGCAACCGCTTCCTTTACAACGACCGCATTATTTTTTTTCAATTTTACTTTTGCGCCGTCTACTTCATATACAAACTCATCAATCGAAGATGCATCTACTAATTTAATAATTTCACGAATTTCTTGGATTTTTAACATGTTGAACGCTCCTTATAAAATCAATTATGCCTCGACTAGTCACGCCAAAATCTGTGATATATACAAGGCCTCTATTTTGGTTTAAGTAGGTGTTCCATCTCCTTCAACAACCAAAATCAAAATATAGTACGACTACTATTCTATAGTTTTTTGCAGCAATTTGAAATAGTTTCACCAAAATTCTCTATCGCTCTGCTGATATGTTACCTTGCTTTATCGCCCATAACAAAAGGCTTTCGCTATGATACCGAAAGCCTTTTCATTATATCAATATACATTACAATGTAAACTTGTACATTTTACATTTTCAAGAAAATCAACACTTCATATCTATTTTTCTGATAGTTTATTTTCTTAAAAATAATTGTAAAATAATTTTAATCCCTTACTTCTATCTATTATTTTATGTTAATAATTATTTGTACTAAATTTCACATTTACATCGCTTGCCCCATCCATTTCTGTTCGTACAAGATGGATAATTTCATTGGCCTGTGTTTTGGATAATTCTTCTGCCATCACCGTAACAGATACTTTTTCTCCCTCTGCACGAACAAAGGCATCTGAATAGCCCATTGATTTGATTAGCATTTCTAACATAACTTCCGCCGATTCTTGCTTAATTAGTTTTTCCATATCATTAAAGGCTTGGTTTTTCTCTTCGGCTGAAGCCTGATCAGAAGCAATTTTTTGTGTTAATTGCTGATGTAGCTGACTTCTTTCATCGCTCATCTGCATACGCATTTCCTCAAATAAATGGCTTGGTGAAGATACTTCCTTTGTCTCACCTTCCTGCTCCGCTACACCTGTAATTGCTGTTTGTTGCAATGTATCATCTGTAAAAATGGTTAAGCCATTAAATTGTTTAGATGGATCTACCACATAATAAACCGAAATAACAGCTACTAAACTTAATAATGTCATCAACCAAACTGTTCTTCTACGTACACGCATTTACTGTTCCTCCTTATTTTCCATTGGTACAATTACAATCCGATGAATCGGTAATTGCATCATTTGACTAATAACCGTCCGAATTTCATTTTTCATGAAAATGTCTGATGCTCCCTGCGCCACAACTAAAATCCCTGTGACAGTTGTTTTTTGCTGGTCAGTTCCTCGAAAATACTGACTAAATAATTTATTATCATCTTGTGCCACTTCCAAATCACCATAGTAAAAATAAACTTTTACCTCCCCAACACCTTGTATGGCTTGTAATACTTGTGCTAATTTTTCTTCATTTGTTACCTGTGATACACGCTCATTTGACTGAAACATAGGTAGAATCATTGAGATGCCCACGGAGGCAACAACGAGTATTATGATCCATGCTGCTCTTTTTTTCTGAACTTTTTCCACTTCACTTGTACATTGCCTCCCCTCATCCCTTTCTTTTTCAAGTGTATGTACGCTTGTTTCCTCCTATGAATGAATAAATGGAATCTTTAGTATCCATTGTAAAAAGGCTAATGTCATCACAATTTTCACAAGATACACCACCTCTCGATCTTGCTCTAAAAAGAGGAATAGCTGACAAATAAAAAGAAGTGCGAGTAAAAGAAGCACGTTATTTCCCTCCAGTCATAATTTGCACAAAGACAATTAGGAAAAAACAAGAAAACATAAAGGAAAAAGCGATGAGGAACGAAATAGCACATAATGTAAACAAAGATTTACTAACACTATCAAGTAACCGACAAATATCATCAAACGCAATCGGTTCTAAAATAGCAGCCAACATTTTAAGAGAGTATGCACTAATCACTAGCTGCACAGTTGGTATAAACGACACTGTAATAACTGCTATAAATGCACTAATGCTGCTTGCTGAGGACGAAAATTGTGTCATGCGTTGGAACATCGAAAAACTATCTACGACAAAAGAGCCAACAACAGGGATATTTTCTTCTATTAATTTTTTGACAGGTTCTGCGACGGCTGCATTCACACTAAAAGCGGCTACACCACTAACAGACATTAACAAAATATAGCAAATAACAGAGGCTGATACGATGCTCAATAATGTAAAACGAATAAGCTCTGCAATACGTGTAAATGAAATTTCTTTGACCATGACACTGCACACATCAAACACGATGGCTAATAATACACCTGGAATCAGCCATTTACTGCTCACAATGGTCAAGGCTTGTACAAAAAATAACAACATGGGCTGCCAAGAAGCTACGGCTGTAATACTACTAGATAATAGAAAGCTGGATGTTAGAATGGGATAAAAGGCGGTAAATAAATGGGCTAGTCCTTGGGCAATTTCATCAATTAATGTAAAGGCTTGTACCACAATAGGGCCAATGGTAGCTAACACAATGAGAAAAAAAGGATTCTCGTTCCTTTTTCAAACTGAGGCAGTAGAAGATTGATGATGAGAAAAATTAGCATATAGCTACAAAGTAAAAGCGTCATTTTTAATAATAGAAAAAAAGGATCTGTCAGAAATGCCACTAACTGCTCAACCAAGGATTTCACCCCCTACATAATACGCTGTAAAATGGCTGATACTTCTTGTAAAACTGTTAAAAACTCCTTTAACCAATACATAACGATGACAATTTTCACACCATCAAATACGATATGTCCAAGCAATTTATAACCATGTTCAGCAAGTAACATCGCTACCCACTGTCCAACATAAAAAAGGCTCGCACTGATGAAAATTAGTTTAGCATATGATAAAAAAGAAAATAATTCCATTAATTGTTTAACAAGTGGTACTAATAAAGTTGAGAACAGTAGGCTAAATAGTAAAAAAGCAAACATCACACTCATCAGTGCATGAAGTGGTTGAATGACCTCTTTTATTAACAGTAGAAGAAGCAATATAATAATAGCGATTAGCACTAGTTCCATGTAAGCTACCCAGAAGAGGTCAACCATTGGAAGAATGTAAGAATTTCATTAAAAAACAAGCGCAAAAATCGCAATAGCTCCGCTGTCATATATAAATAGGCGATAAAAAATAAAAAAAACGAGAACTCCTTCTTCCCTGTTTGATCAAAAAAAACATGAAGAAGCGCTACGACTAGGCCCACTCCCGCAACTCTTAACACATCTTGTAATTCCATTCATACGCCTCCTCGTGTACAGCAATATATGTCCTTGAGCAAAAAAAAAGACCTCTAAGGTGAAACAACACCTTATCAGTCCTTTTGTAATATTTCACTAAGAATTACTAGTATATGCGCGTGAAATACCAATCCATAGTATATTCATTTTTTGGTGTTTTATAACAAAAAAAACAAATGTTCAAACTAAAACGATAGCCAAAATCGGATTCAGTAAAAAGGAGACGGCAATGGTCAAATCAATCATCACTTACACAGCTCCTATACTTACACTTTAAATAACTTATACTAATTGTTCGACAATGCTTTTGACAGTGCCTGTTTGTTGCACTAAATGACTATTTTCACCCATCCATAATGCTCCATATGCTGGATTTCCTTGCGCTACACTTTCCTTACGAATAGGCGCTGTTAAATAGTGCTGTAATGGATATGGCGCAATCGTAGCTGTTTCCATTTGTTTGATGAAAGCATTCACTAGACCTCTTGCTGATTTACCTGTAAATGCTCGTGTAATTGTTGTCTGTTGTGCTTTTGACTGAATGACAGCCTCTTTATACAGCCTAGCAATCTCACATTCATCTGCCACTAATAAAGCGGTACCGATTTGAGCTGCTACTGCACCATTCGCAAGCACTCGTCGGACATCAGCTTGTGTCACAATACCACCTGCTGCAATAAATGGAATCGTTAATTGACCTGCAACTTGTTGAATGAGCTCATCTAATGTAACCAATTGGACAGGTTCAGTGAAAGAACCGCGATGACCACCTGCTTCTCCGCCCTGCAATACAACAGCATCTAATCCTGCTTGTTCTACGCGCTTCGCTTCTTCCAACGTTGTCGCCGTCCCAATCAAATAAACATCATGATTTTTTAAACGCTGAATCACGTCATCGGATGGAATGCCAAACGTAAAGGAGCAAATGGCTACTTGTTCATCTATCACTGCCTGTATTTGTCCTTCAAACACTTCCGTTGACATGACACTTTGCACGGGAGATAGCCCAAGTTCATCATAAAATGGTTGTAAAGCCATACGTGCTTGTTGTAATACTTCAATATCAATACGTGGTTCATCTTGTACAAATAAATTAATCGCAAATGGTTTGTCTGTCAATTGTTTCACCTGTTGAATAAATTGCTGTGTCTGTTCACCATTTAAGTAGCCTGCGCCAATGGAACCTAAAATGCCTGCCTCTGCACAAGCTGCTACAAATTTAGGCGTTGTCACACCAGCCATGGGTGCTTGAATAATTGGATGTGTTATGTGAAATTTTGTTTGTAACATCAAATCCTCACTCCTTCTATTTCCATTGTAAACATTTTTCTACTTATCGACATCTATCCGATGACCGAAAGAATAGCCATTTTTCCGCAACGATACCGCTCTTCTCTACCTTTTGTACTACATTCAACATCATTTATGCTCAATCGATACAAAAAACCTACCTCATAAAAAGGTAGGTTTTTGTCTGTTATCATTATGCGCGTGACACGTATGAGCCTTCTGATGTGTTGATGATTAACACATCACCTTGGTTAACGAAGAATGGTACTTGTACGATTAAACCTGTTTGCAATGTTGCAGGTTTTGTACCGCCAGAAGCTGTATCACCTTTAATACCTGGTTCTGTTTCTACTACTTCTAGTTCAACAGTGTTTGGTAACTCAACACCTAACATTTCACCTTGGTATGATTGGATATGCACTTCCATGTTTTCTTTTAAGAATTTTAATTCATATTCGATTGCTGCTGAAGCAAGCTCTGTTTGCTCATATGATTCTAAATCCATGAATACATGCTCATCGCCTTGTGCATATAGATATTGCATTTTACGATTGTCAATTTGTGCCTTTTCTACTTTTTCACCAGCACGGAATGTTTTTTCATTCACAGAGCCATTGCGTAGGTTACGTAATTTAGAACGTACGAATGCAGCCCCTTTACCTGGTTTTACGTGTTGGAAATCTAACACACGGTATAATTGGCCATCTACAATAATTGTAAGACCTGTACGAAAATCATTTACTGAAATCATTCTTTATTCCTCCATCATTTATAAAATAATCAATTCTTTTGACGAATGTGTTAGTAGCTCATTACCTGTTTCCGTAATTAAAATATCATCTTCAATACGGACACCGCCGATACCTGGTATATAAACACCTGGTTCAATTGTAACAGCCATACCTGGTTCTAATACCGTTTCTGAGCGGAAAGATAGACCAGGGTTTTCATGCACTTCAAGACCAATACCATGTCCTAATGAGTGACCAAATGCTTCACCGTAACCTTTTTCTTTTAAGAAGTCACGTGCAATGGCATCCGCTTGAATACCCGTTAAGCCAGGGCCTACTTTTTCAAGTGCTAAAAGCTGTGAGCCAAGTACAGCATTGTACATATCCACTAACTTTTCAGATGGCTCACCTACTGCTACTGTACGTGTAATATCTGAAATATAACCGTTGTATAATGCACCGTAGTCCAATGTCACAAAGTCGCCTTTTTCAATCACTTTATTTGTTGCAACACCGTGTGGCAATGCAGAACGTAGACCTGATGCTACGATAATATCAAACGAGGATTGTGTTGCACCTTGTTTACGCATGAAAAATTCTAATTCATTCGACACATCAAGCTCTGTTTGACCAGGCTTAATGAAATTTAAAATATGTGTAAATGCGTGATCAGCAATTTCACACGCAACCTTAATAATATTAATCTCTTGTTCCGTCTTAATCAAGCGAATTTTTTCAATTAAGCCTGAAGTCGGCACTAATTCAGCCGAAATATTGTTTTTATATAGCTCATATGTGCTATAGCTCACAGTATCTTTTTCAAAGCCTAATGTTTGAATGCCCATTTCCTGTACTTGTTTCGCAATTTCCTCAATAATTGTTTTTTCATGTTGGACAATGCGGTAGTTCGCTATTTGTGTTGCAGCCTGCTCTGTATAACGGAAATCTGTAATAAATACCGCATCATTTTGTGACACAATCGCAACACCTGCTGTACCTGTAAAGCCTGTCATATAACGACGGTTATAACCATTTGTAATCAATAAACCATCAATATTTTGTTCTTGGAGTGCCTTGCGTAACTTTTCTAGTTTCAACATAATCAATTCTCCCTCTCAATAAATGTGCGTAGCGCTAGTTCATAGCCCTTTGTCCCAAGTCCTGAAATTTGACCAAGACAGGCAGGAGCAAGATAGGAATGGTGACGGAAAGCCTCACGCTTATGAATATTGGAAATATGTACCTCTATTACAGGTACCGTAATACCTGCAATGGCATCATGTAATGCAATGCTTGTATGTGTATAGGCACCTGGATTAAAAATAATACCATCATACTGTTCATCTTCTGCTTCATGCACCCAATCGACCAGTACCCCTTCATGATTCGATTGACGAAAATCTACTGTAGCTCCCAAAGTGGCTGCCAGCGCCTGCAATGTACATTTGACATCTTCTAATGTCTCATATCCATAAATATGTGGCTCTCGTTTACCAAGTCGGTTTAAGTTCGGTCCATTTAAACATAATAGCTTCACGCACTATTCGCCTCTTTCTATGTACTTGCCATGTATACGATGAATTGAACGAACATGCGATACTACTCTTTTACATACCGCATGATGTCACATTTTATTTTATCATACAAGGCGTATTCAGCAACTAATTTTCCTTTTGAGCCGTATGCTCTTTTTGATGAAAATTAGCCGTTTCTAATAAAAAGCGCAACAGACAAATCACAATGACAATAAAAGGAATTGATAATTTTTTAAAGGAGACAAGCTGTAGTGGTAAATCGAGTACCACCCATTCTAACGTAATCGTCACTAATAAGCCTAATAAAAGGGAGGATAACACAGCAGGAATCATATGCAAATAACGTAACGTCATAAATAATAAAAAACTAAGAATACACAATAAAAAAATAAAAAAGCTCCATTGAAATAGTTTCGAGCTTCCCTCAAATAAATGCCATTTTTTATAAAAGCCTAACGGATGCCATTGAATAAGATGAAACAGATGGAGTCCTTTTAAACAAAGCGCTAAAACACATGCACTGACAATCGCTGTTATACTCGCTGTTTTCACTGCCACTACCCCTTTTTACCATCAGTGTAACCATATCAAATTTTTCCTATGCGTAATGCTAGAGCTTTTTCACTAAATTTAGTACAATGGTACAGTTGAAAACTATATAGAGAGTGGTGTTAGCTTTGAGCAATTCACCTGTATACGGGGGACAAGCACAGTTAGAAGGTGTGATGTTCGGAGGAAAGGAACATACGGTTACAGCCATTCGCCGTAACGATGATTCCATTGATTATTATCATTATAAAAAAGTACAAAAACCTATTTTACAAAAACTAAAAAAAATCCCATTTGTACGGGGTGTCGTGGCATTGGTGGAATCAGCAGGTCTAGGCTCACGTCATATGCAATTTTCAGGCGATCGTTATGATGTAACACCAGGTGAAGAAGAAGACCAAAAGGAAGAAGGTTCAAAGCTACAAATGATTTTAGGGGTAGCCGTTGTAGGGGTACTATCTTTCTTATTTGGTAAATTCGCTTTTACATTAGTGCCTGTTTTTATGGCCAATCTATTTTCTCCTTGGATTGAGGGCAAGGTTGGTCAAATTTTACTAGAAAGTAGCTTTAAGCTAGTATTGCTACTAACCTATTTATATTTTATTTCACTCACACCACTTATTAAACGCGTGTTCCAATACCATGGTGCTGAGCATAAAGTGATTAATTGCTATGAAGCAGGTATGGATATTACAGTGCAAAATGTACAAGCACAATCACGTCTACACTATCGCTGTGGCAGTAGTTTTATTTTATTTACTGTTTTTGTCGGCATGTTTTTATATTTCTTTGTGCCAGCAGAGCCGTTATGGTTACGTCTTGTGGACCGTATTTTATTAATCCCTGTCGTTCTTGGCATCTCCTTTGAAGTATTGCAAGCGACAAATGCTTGCCGTAATATACCTGTCTTACGCTTCCTTGGCTATCCAGGTTTATGGCTACAATTGCTGACAACGCGTGAGCCAAATGATGAGCAAGTCGAAGTAGCGATTGCTTCTTTCAATATGCTCCTTCAAGTCGAAGAGCAGCCAGAAATCGCCGCTACATTGAATCATGATTAAATCTATAAGCAAAAGAATCCATTTTGAAAAAATTAATCAAAATGGATTCTTTTTTTATCAAGAAATATATAATTTTTTAAAGTTTATAGCCAGCACCATCAATCAAAACACGAATTAAGCTATGAAACAATTTTTGCTGTGAAGCGTTTTGCCAGTCCTCTTCATATTCAGCCATTAACCACATTACTTCATCGAGGAAGACGTGCTGTTTCGCCTTTTCCCAAAATACTTTCTCTTGATCAGTTAACACAATATATTCTTTATATCCTGCTAAAAATAATGCCCATTCATCAATTGTAAAAACACGGTCTGGGGCTTCTTTATGCTCATTATGAAAAAGTAACAATGCCAAGGCTAGGTCAAAGATTCTTGGTATCCACATAGCATTGTCTGAATCAATCAAATACGGTTCTGGAATTAAAACTAGATTATTGGCTTTAAAATCATGAGGTGTTGTAACATGCGGTAATCCTGCATGGGCAAGCTCCTGTTGACTCGCAACACTTTCTAATAGCTTTGTTTTCAATTCCGTACCAATTTCAATTCCAGCTTTATTTGCATGTTGAATAATTGCTTCCATGCTCTCTTCTACTTCTTGCTGATTAAAATCATAAACATCGTAGTCAAGAAGGTTATAAGTATTGGAAACAGGTGACAAACGATGAATTTGTCCTAACATTTTGCCAGCTTCATAGATTTCCTCTTCTGTGCCTGCATATTTTTTACCTTCTATAAATGGATAAACAACAAAATTTGTGTCCTCATATTTTTGTGGATTAGCTACTTGTAATTTCACTGGCGTGACAACATTTACCCCATTATCTTTTAGCATTGTAATATAAGACATGACACTCTCAGCTCTTCTTTGCGTACGTTTTACAACGACATCTTTATCACCATGTTTAACTCGATATACAGGTGAATAGGGATAAATACTTACAGGCTCTTCTTGGACTTCAAATCCAAAAATCTTCAAAATTTCTTTTCCATTCATCATTTGTAACCACCTATTATTTTTTAGAACACTGATTGTAGAAGAATGAAAGCTACAAGTTCATCTCTTTTGCAATCTTCACTCTTCTATTTTAACATGATTAGCTCATTTTTAGTTCAATACAATTCCATTAAATGGTATTTTTGAGAACGAAATCGAGCATATCCAAAATGCAAGAATCACAACATGATATAAAGATACCCCTTTAGATTACTATAATCCAAAGGGGCATCTTTATGTCCAATCTACAACATGTAGCTTTGGAATAAAGTTTGATTAAAAAATATCCCTCAATCCTTATCTAATCGCAACTTCAAAAACTCCATTTTGAAAAAAGATTAAGCCATCGGAGGAGGAGATAAATCCCTTTTTATTTGTATAAATGTCTCACTTACCCATCCAACTACCTAAAAGTTCTTCAAAAAAGAGTCTCGGTGTAGATTGCTCATCATATTGTAGATGGCTTTTGACTACAGCCATTATATTTAACTTCGGTACAATAAATATATATTGTCCGTATAACCCACTAGCATAGTAATATGCTATTTGAGTATTATTAGTAGTACTTTCATAGGTCCATAACTGATAGCCATATCCATATGTTCCTTCATTAATAGTAGTATCGACTTGTTTGTATGGTCTTATCATTTGTTGGACAAAGTCGGATGAAATCAACTGCTTTGAATGAAATTGCCCCTCGTTTAAAAATAAAAATCCAAGTTTCACCATGTCCTCTACATTTAATGAAATACTAAAGCCACCCCCGTGAATTCCTTGTGGGTCCTTTACCCAAATGTATTTATGGATCCCTAATGGATGGAATAAATACTTCTCAGCAAACGATGCGGTAGAAGTACCTGAAATTTTTTGGATAATTGCGCTTAATAAATGAGAGTTGCCATTATGATATTGGAAGGTTGAACCTGGTTTATGTATCATTGGTTGATCTAGTATGAACTTAACCCAGTTTTTTGAACCTTGAAAATTCCCTACTTGTAACCCCGAGGTCATAGTCAACAAATGAAATAGTGTAATTTCCTCCTTCACTGGGTCATTAAATTCTAGTATTTCTGGAAAGTAGTGATGAATAGGCTCATGAATATTTTTTATTAGCCCTTTATCCACCATAATGCCAATTAATAGAGATATAATACTCTTTGTAATGGAATAAACCTTTGACGGCTTTTCTACGACTTTTTTATTCTTTAAATATTCAAAGATCCGTGTATTTCCTTTATAAATGACAAATGCTTCAATTTTAACCTTTTTGACCTTCTTCTCTAACTCATGAAAAGATATTTCACTCATACTTCTAATCCCTCATTCACTAACTTTCGTCATTAGTTGATGTGCATTACTTCATAATATAACATAAATTCCATATTTAATCAAAAATATTATTCAATTAAATAGCCCATTTGTTGAACAAAATTATAAATGATTACTCTTTTTTATAAATCTACATTTAAACGGGTAGACCGACCTTTTGAAGATATTTCTTGAATATTTAACCACAGTTTATAATCTGCACTAACTCTCGAGCCACGACCTTCTTTAATCCACTTTCCAACTTTAAATGTTCTAGTTCTTTTAGATATAAAAACACCCCTTTGGCTAAAAAATAACCAAAGGGGTAAAGCTTCGCAACATTTTACAAACATCGTAACTTTATTTCAAAGCTATACAACTAGTAAACACTTTTTATCTTACAAGCCACACTTCAACTGTGCACCACAGTTTGTACATGTGTTACAGCCGCCCATTTCCTCAACTGTTCCTTTACGACAAACAGGACATGTATTACCAACGTCTGAGCCAATTACCGTTGTGGATTCTAATGCTTGAATTGTATCTACTAGCACAACAGGACGCTTTGTTTGCTCCTCTACTAGCTCTTCCTCAAATGATAGCTGATCCATATCATTTTCTTCTGCCTTCAATGTTAGCACCTGTGAATCGCGGCTACCATCTACATAAACCGTACCACCTTTTGCTCCACCACGGTACAAGCGTTCATACACTTTTTCAACCTGCTCTACTGTATAGCCTTTTGGTGCATTCACCGTTTTAGAAATCGATGAATCAATCCATTTTTGAATAATACATTGTACATCTGCATGGGCTTCTGGTTTTAGCTCCATCGCCGTTACGAACCATTCAGGTAATGCTTGTTCATTTACCTCTGGATGTTTTGCTAAATATTCTTGCACAATTTCAGCCTTTACTTCAATAAACTTACCAAGACGACCAGAACGGTAATAGGTGAAGGAGAAGTAAGGCTCAAGACCTGTCGCTACACCCACCATCGTACCTGTAGAACCTGTTGGCGCTACTGTTAGTAAATGCGAATTACGAATACCTGTCGCTAAAATTTGCTCTTTAATATGAGCAGGCATTTTCTGCATAAAGCCTGTTTCTGTGAAGGCTTTGCGTAAACGAGCTGTTTCTTCCTCTGTTGCGCCTACAAGGAATGGGAAGCTGCCGCGCTCTTTTGCAAGCTCTGTCGATGCCTCATACGCTGTTTCCGCAATTGTTTTAAAGATTTCATCTACTAATGCGTTGCCTGCCTCTGAGCCATACTCTTTTTCACAGTAAATCAATAAATCCGCTAAGCCCATCACGCCTAAGCCTACACGTCGCTCGCCAAGTGCTTGTATACGGTTTTCTTCTAGGAAATAAGGCGTTGCATCGATTACATTATCCTGCATGCGTACGCCAACACGAACCGTTTCACGTAATGCCTCGTAATCGACTGTTTGATTTTCTTTATTGGCAAACTGTGCTAAATTCACAGCAGCTAAGTTACAAACGGAATACGGTGCAAGTGGCTGCTCACCGCACGGATTTGTTGCTACAACGCTTTGTCCATAGGCTTTCGCATTTGTCATATCATTGGCATTATCGATAAAGAAAATGCCTGGCTCTGCTGAATACGTCGCACAAATATTAATCAAATTCCATAATTCTTTTGCTTTAATTGTGCGGTATGTGCGTACTTTATAGCCCAATTTCTCCCATTCACGTACATCGCCAATTTTATGCCATTCACGATTGTAAACAGCCATTTCTTCTTTTGTATATTCTTCAACAGCTGGGAAACGAAGCTCGAAATCTGCATCCTGTTCAACAGCCGTCATAAATTCTTTTGTCAACGTAACCGAAATATTCGCACCTGTTAAAAATTCTGAATTGTGGACAGTATATGTCCCACCATCACGTAGCTTATTTTCAGCTTCACGAATAATCGCTGTATCAAAGCCACCGAAGCCTTCAATATTTTTATAGTTCACAATGCCTTGATACATCGCTTCTTCTTGCAATGATAAAGGTTTAAAGTTTAATTTTTCTTTTGCTAAACGGATAATTGTTGCATCCGTTGTATTTTCGATTAAGTACCGTAGAATACGTGGATTTTGCATTTTTGAAATAATAAATTCCACGATATCAGGGTGCCAATCTGCCAGCATAATCATTTGTGCTCCCATTTTTTGTTACAAAAAAATAGTGAATATTATTTTTTTGGTATGGTCATTTCTGCCATACTCTTATGCTTTCACATAAGATCAGACTATATCATCAAAGAATCGTGTCCTTTGTCTCGCACCTCATAAGAGCGTTACCGCATCCTATAATTTACTTCTTTCATACTTGAGAAGCTTAGAAAGTTTCAATAGTCGTTGAACGTTCATCTACGTTTCCATAGATGCTTCGCTGCTGATTGCCCAATCTTTTCTTTTTTCAAGCATTCACGCCTAGCCTCACAGCTTACGTTGTAGCAAGAAAAGCTCTCAGGGTGTTCCAGCAATTCGCGAGATTACGTCGCCGAGTCTTAACGACGTGATCCACCCTGTTCAACAAGGTGAGTCAGCTTTGCAATATCATCTAGCCATGAGACAGAGCCAGAAGATTTCCCATTGACGCCACGTGCCAATGTGTTGCGTGGACGAAGTGTCGAACCATTTGTCCCAACACCACCACCACGGCTCATAATTTCCATTACTTGCTTACGGTGATCACTAATGCCTTCACGTGAATCCGCTACAAATGGCATCACGTAACAGTTGAAGAAGGTCACATCCGTTTCAGAGCCTGCTCCATAAATCACACGTCCTGCTGGAATAAATTTCAGCGATACAAGCTGCTCATAAAATTTCTCAAACCATTCTTGACGCTTGTCCGCTGTTTTTTCTACTGCGGCAAGCCCCGTCGCATTACGCTTGGCAATTTGCTCATAAAAAATTTCTAATGGCTTTTCTAACACATCAATTGAGCGTGTGATGATACCACTTTCTTGCTCCTGTGGGTTATCTAAAGCACTACGATAGTCTTCCTCAATTAAAATATCTGCTGTTTTTGTCGACCAATCTAACGTTTGAATTGTTCCTAAACCCCTTGCAGGAAATCTTGGATCAGCCTTCACCGTTAAAACAACAAAATCACCAACTTTTAACGTTTTCTTTTCTGTATCCTTAAACGAATAGCGATCAATCATCACGAGTCTTGACACACCTTTATGCGTAATATGCATATCTGGTGTTACAGGATGCACCTGTGGAAATTGTTCAATATCCTTGTTTAATTGCTCAAATTGTGTGTTTACTTCGGGTTGATGATTTAGCGTTACCATCATTTTGCCTCCCTTACAATAATAAATACACAATATCATGTGTTATTAACACTACATATTGTGTATTGCTTTATTTTAAAATACTATATATAGTTTTTCAATTCAACTCTTGCAATTTTAGCGAACATACGAACCACTTGCTATAACAAGGTTTATACTACTAAAAAATATTTTTTCTCTATTTTTTGAAGTTCCATTCATCCTGTTTATATTTTTTTTCTTCAAGCGCATGCACATATGCTAACTGCTCTTCAGAAAGTGTAAATGGTTTTAACTCAATTTGCAACGATTTTGCAAAGCCATCTCGGAAAGCCACAACACATTGCTCAATCGTCACAGGCTCCTTCGCCAAGGTATTAATCGCCACTGCTTTTTCTGGTAATTTTCTGCGCATACGTGCTTTCGCTTCATCACTGGAGAAATTAAACACAGATAATAATTTTTCCTGATCTAAATCAAGCAAAATCGCACCATGCTGTAAAATAACACCCTTTTGACGTGTTTGCGCACTGCCCGCAATTTTTTTACCCTCTACAACAAGCTCATACCAGCTCGGTGCATCAAAACAAACCGCACTTTTCGGCTGCTTTAAATCCGCTCTTTTTTCTTCTGTATCAGGCACACTAAAATAAGCATCCATCCCTAAATGATGAAAGCCTTGCAAAATACCTTCACTTAATACTCGATATGCCTCTGTCACCGACTCAGGCATATCAGGATAGCTTTCTGATACGATGACGCTATATGTCAACTCATGCTCATGTAAAACCGCTCTACCACCTGTTGGTCGACGCACAAAGCCTAAGCCTTGCTCCTTCAGTGCTTCAAAATTAATGTCTCTTTTTGCTTGTTGGAAATAACCAATCGACAATGTAGCTGGCTCCCATTCATAAAAGCGAATTACTGGTGGAATTAATCCCTCACTATGCCAATCAAGCAATGCCTCATCCAATGCCATATTAAAAGAAGGACTACATTTTCCCGAATTTAAAAAATACCATGTTGTCATTTCGTCATCTCCTACAATTCTGTCATGTCTATGTAACACAATCTAGTTAATTTTATCAAACTCATTGGACTATCGCTAGCGCATCTTTTATAATAAGTAAGAAGATAGAAAGGGGTAAGAACATCTTGAGCATATGGATTTCACTCGGTGTTGTGCTTGTAGTCCTATTAGCATATTTAGGGCTTAATGCACTGCGCCTCAAAAAAGCTGTCACAAATTTAACACAGGAACAATTTATTGAAGGGTATCGTAAAGCACAAATAATCGATGTGCGTGAGCAAAAAGAATTTGATGCAGGTCATATTCTAGGTGCACGTAACGTCCCATCGTCTGCAATGCGTCAACGCTACAAAGAAATTCGTCCAGATTTACCAGTATATTTATACTGCCAAAATACAGGTCGTAGCGCACGTACAGCATTATTCCTTAAAAAGCGTGGCTACCATCAAATTTACCAACTACAAGGCGGCTTCCGTACTTGGACAGGTAAAATTAAATCGAAGAAAACATACTAGACTATCCAACAAAAAGAGCCATCTCCTTTGACCGAGATGGCTCCTTTTATGCATTAAAAAATAGTCATTTGCCATTTAGTCGCAAGATACTTTAGCAACTGAACACCTGCCACGCTATTGCCAATCTCGTCAATCGCAGGTCCATAAATGCCGATGCCACAGCCTGTAGGAAATGGTGAATGTAAGCTTGCATGACTTGGTACAGCTGCCAAAATCGCACCTGAAACACCACTTTTCGCAGGCAAACCTATAAACGCTGCGAATTTGCCCGAAGCATTATACATCCCACAAGTCACCATCAATGCTTTCGCCATCTTGGCAACCTCTTTTGAAAAGAGTTGTGTTTTTAAAAGTGGGTGATAGCCATCATGCGCAATGACTAAGCCAATCTTAGCCAAATCCGTAACCGTTACTTCAATGGCACACTGCTTCAAATAAACTTCAAGAGCCTCTTCTACAGGACAATCTAAAAAGCCTGAATCCATTAAATAATAAGCGAGGGCACGATTGCGGTTAGCCGTTTGCCATTCTGATTGAAAAACAGCTTCATTAATCGTAAGTGCCCTTCCTGTAATTTGCTGTAGGAAGTGGAGTAGCTTTGTTAGCTTTTCAGATGGCGAATGCCCTGTCAGCATGGAGGATACCGTAATCGCACCTGCATTAATCATCGGATTAAAAGGTTTGCCTGGCTGATGGCTCTCCAAGCGAATAATCGAATTAAATGTATCACCTGTTGGCTCTACATCTACTCTTTCTAAAACATATGGTAAGCCTTTATCCATACATGCTAAAATAAAAGTCAGTACTTTGGATACACTTTGAAGTGTGAATAATTCCTCACTATCGCCAGCACGAACTTCGTAGCCATCTGGTCCAATAACAGACACAGCCAAGTGATCAGGATTTCGTTCAGCTAGCATGGGAATATAGCTAGCACAGCGCCCCTCTTTGGCAAAGCCTCTGAATTGCTCAACACCATTTATCACCACTTGCTCCTGCATGTCCTTTTTTTCCATTCAAACATCGTCCTTTCCATTGCCAATAGTAGCTGTCACACTATACAATACCACAAAAAAACCTCCTAAAATAATTAAGAGGTTTCTTTAACTCGGCATAAATGGATTTGCAATGGCTTCATCCGGATTTGTCTGTGTATACTCTCTTTCATTAACTGTAATACGAATCGACATCCCTTTACCTACAGTTGATTGGATAATGAATTGACCGTTAAAGGCTTGCACGCGCTCCTGCATCCCACGAATTCCCATAGACTCCCTTAATACAATTTCATCTATATTGCACCCTACGCCATCATCTGCATAAATAATTTCAAAGCCTTCCTTTGTTTCTAATAAATGAATGTCCACTGTTTTTGCCTGTGAATGCTTCAGGGCATTATTTAATAGCTCTTGAAATAGGCGAAAAATCATAAGGTTCAAACGCTCATCCTCTAAATATAAACGATCGACTGTGTATCTTAATACAAATGGCACACGACGCTGCATCTTTTGCAATAGCTTATCCAGTGCAGCACTCAGGCCCAATGTATCGAGTAAAGGTGGCTTTAAATTTTCACAATAGCTTCTTAAATCACTTAATGATGTCAGCATATGTTCGTGAATTTCAGACAGCTTAGATTGAATCGACTGAACATCTCTTGTGTGAACAAGCACATCCATCTCTCTTGCAATATGAAGCTGTTCCTGTAAATTCGTATCATGTAATTCTTGTGCCAGTTGATATTTTTCTTCCTCAAAACGAATCCACAGTAGTTTATTCAGCCATGGCAATTGATTGCGGTCTACTTCATGCACATTTTTTAATTGATTCAGCAATTCTTCCACTTGCTTTGTATTTTCGATAAAATTGTTGACATATAAAATAAGCAATTCCAGCCACAACAATTCCTCATCTTTTAATGTGATGGATTGATGATGGTCAATCACCAATATCCTTTTGAATTGAATATCTTGATGGATAAAGGCAACATAGAAATGCTCCGTCTTTTTAATTGTACCAACATGTAATTTCTCCAACAAAATTTCATCGATTTGCTCCTGTGTAAAACGTTTCGACTGGCTTGTGGAATGAATTTGATGTGTCTCAAGATTATAAGTCACAACATATGTATGATCGATTTCCAAATGTAAGGCAACTTCTTTGGCGAATCGTTCTAATAAGTCATTAATTTTAATTACTCTGCCAATACTATCAATCGTTGTATATAAACGATGAATATAGTCACCTTTGGTAGAAAACAGAATTTTCCGTTTACGATAATCGATTTTTTCTTTAATAAAAAAGAGCATAACCAGTGAGATACAAGCAAATACTAGGAGTTTAGATATTTTCGAGAAAGATATATCGGTAAACCAATACATCCCTAGCCCTATCCAAAGCGCATAAACTAAGGAAAAATTCACGTAATAACGTAAGCGAGTAATATAATACTGAATATCAAAAATCCGCTCCGTTAATTGGGTGAAAATAAAGCTGTATGGGATAAGCATTAGAAATAAGGAACAAACTTCAGCAGATATTATTGGTTGCTTTGATAAAAGTTTTGGTACTACATATAGCACAAGGAAAGGTAAGAATGGTGTAACTACACTTATTAATAATACTTTTAATGGTGTTAATTTATAGATAAAATAGCCAGCTATTATAATGCCTAAAACTACTACTAGCAATACTAAGAATATGGCTAAAGTAAACTGAGAAAGTAATTGATATATATTGGTATAAAAAACACTATATACACCAAAAAATACAATTAATACAGGAATTAAGTATAACCATATTATTTTATCAATAAATACCCATTTAATATTCAAAAACTCAAAATATTGCTTTAAAAAATGAATCAGTAGTACTAAGCATAAAATCATACTGCCACGATTAACAATAATACCAATACTATTTTGTACACCTGAAGCACCTATACTCGCATATGCTAATGAAATTGTTAATATGAATAATATTAGTAAATTTAATAATAGGTCTTGTTTATGTTTAAAATATAAATAACATGAGATAATTAATGACAATAAATAATAACAAAAAGGTACAACAAATATGTAATAAAATTGTGATGGAATTTCTGTTATGTTAACCTTTATATGAACTAAACGACCATTTTCTTTTTGTAAAGTTAAATCATTGGCTCTTCTAATAGAAAGATTACGTTTTACATTAGTAATATCTTCTACATTCCTTCCATCTACTTGAATTACTGTGTCTCCAATACTAATTTGCTTATTTTCAGCCCAATCTTTATAAAAAAAGTCCGAGATTATCCATGCCCCATTTATTTCTTCTAAAACAATATTTATGTTTGGTTTACTATAAGTGATTGTTAATGAGTATATCCCTAGTAATATATACAAACTTATAGTAAACCAAAACCACTTGCTTTTAATAAACACTAATCCCAATACATACTACCTTTTGTATTTAACTCTCCCTCAAACGTTTCCACAATCGCTTGTTGTTCCTGCTCTGTTACACCAAGAAGAGAAGCCTTATTTTCTTTTAGTGCTGTAACTACTGATGGGTTTTTTTCTAAAAATTGAATTACATTAATCATAAAATCTCCTCATTTCTATTATTTTTCTGCAACTACATTATACTCATCATTTAATTAACCATTGTTTAACAAGGTATTAATAACCATAAATGTAATCGCAACTTCATTATACTACCTTCTACTAATTAATCAACATTATTTTCTATTAATTTTAAAAATTTTGTCAGATGAAAAGATATTTTGTCAGTAATTCCGTTATTTTGTTTATATACATAGAAAAAGCTATTCCATAAGTATGAACATACTCATGAAATAGCTTGTCATTTTACGCTTGTTGGTAACGCAGTACTGGTGTACGAGCAGCACGTGTTTCATCTAAGCGAGAAACAACGGTTGTATGTGGTGCTTCTTGTACGATCGATGGATTTTCCTCTGCTTCTTTCGCAATTTGAATCATAATATCGCAGAAAGCATCCAATGTTTCTTTTGATTCTGTTTCTGTTGGCTCAATCATCAACGCCTCTTCCACATTTAATGGGAAGTATGTTGTTGGTGGATGGTAGCCAAAGTCAAGCAGACGTTTAGCAATATCTAATGTACGCACACCCAATTTCTTTTGACGACGACCAGATAGAACAAACTCATGCTTACAATGACGGTTGTATGGTAGGTCAAAGAATGGCTCTAAGCGACGCATCATATAGTTTGCGTTTAGAACCGCATATTCTGTTACTGCTTTTAGACCATCTGGACCCATTGTACGAATATACGTATAGGCACGTACGTTAATACCAAAGTTACCATAGTACGGTTTCACACGACCAATTGATTGTGGACGATCATAATCAAAATGATATGTGCCTTCTTCTGTCTTCACTAATACTGGTTTTGGTAAGAATGGGATTAAATCTGCTTTTACCCCTACTGGACCTGAACCTGGACCACCACCACCATGTGGACCTGTAAATGTTTTATGCAAGTTTAAATGTACACAGTCAAAGCCCATATCGCCAGGACGTGCCTTACTCATAACCGCATTTAAGTTCGCACCATCATAGTAAACTTTACCGCCAACAGCGTGAATAAGCTCTGCCATTTCGATAATGTTTTCTTCAAATAAACCAAGTGTATTTGGGTTTGTTAGCATTAATGCTGCTGTATCAGGACCCACTACTTGACGTAAATCTTCAATATCAACTAAACCATTTTCGTCTGATTTTACTGTAATCGTTTCAAAGCCTGCTACTGTTGCAGAAGCTGGGTTTGTACCGTGTGCAGAGTCTGGCACGATAACTTTGTTACGATGCCCTTCTCCATTTGCCTCATGGAAAGCACGAATCATCATTAATGCTGTCCATTCACCATGTGCACCTGCTGCTGGTTGTAATGTTACTTCGTCCATTCCTGTAATTTCCACTAATGAGGTTTGTAAATCATATAGAAGCTCCATTGCGCCTTGTACTGTTGCTTCATCTTGTAATGGATGTACATGTGAGAAGCCTGCAATACGTGCAACAGTTTCATTAATTTTTGGATTGTACTTCATTGTACAAGAGCCAAGTGGGTAGAAACCAGAGTCAACACCGTGGTTACGGCGAGAAAGTGCTGTATAATGACGCATAATATCAAGCTCAGATACTTCTGGTAAGGCAGCCGCCTCTTCACGAATTAAGTTTGCAGGAAGAATGTCTGCTAAATCAACTGCTGGCACATCCAGCGCTTCTAAGTTGTAGCCTACACGTCCTTCTTTCGTAATTTCAAAAATGAGTGATTGATTTTCGTTATGCATGAAGAGCCCCCATTTCCGCAACTAGTGCATCAATTTCTTCCTTTGTGCGTAATTCTGTCACAGCGATTAGCACGTGCTGTTTTAAAGATTCATATGTTTGACCTAATGGATAGCCACCAATAATGCCTTTTTCTAATAAACCTGCATTTATTTCTTTCACACATTTAGTTGTTTTTACAACGATTTCATTAAAGTGTGCGCCTTGGAATGCTACTGTAAAGCCAGCCGCCTCAAAAGCATTTTTCGCATAGCGTGTTTTGGCAATGTTTTGTGTCGCCATTTCACGAACACCTTGTTTCCCTAAAGCTGTCATTGCAACAGATGCTGCTAATGCTAAAAGTGCTTGGTTTGAACAAATGTTAGATGTCGCTTTATCACGACGGATATGTTGTTCACGTGCTTGTAATGTTAATACATAGCCACGACGTCCTTCTCCATCAACAGTTTCTCCTACAAGACGACCTGGTACTTTACGCATTAATTTATTTGTTACAGCGAAGAAACCACAGTGTGGCCCACCAAATGCTTCTGCAATACCAAACACTTGTGCATCACCTACACAAATATCCGCACCTAGTTTGCCAGGTGGTGTTAATACGCCTAGTGCTAACGGATTGGAAGACACAACAAACAAGCCTTTCGCTTCATGCACGATATCGCCAAGTACTTGTAAATCCTCTACTTGACCGAAGAAGTTCGGATATTGTGCAATAACAGCAGCCGTATTGTCATCAACCAATGCTTTCAATGCATCCACATCCGTGACACCATCTTTATGCGGTACTGTCACCACTTCGATAGACTGACCATATGCATATGTAGCTACTACATCACGATATTCAGGATGAACCGTTTCAGACACTAAAATCTTTTTACGACGTGTGTGACCTGCTGCTAACATACCAGCCTCAGCTAGTGCTGTACCACCATCGTACATAGAAGAGTTTGCTAAATCCATGCCTGTTAATTCAGCAATCATTGTTTGGAATTCAAAAATTGCTTGTAATTCACCTTGCGAGATTTCAGGCTGATATGGTGTGTACGCTGTATAAAATTCAGAGCGTGAAATCACATGATCAACAATGACTGGTTTATAGTGGTTATAAACACCTGCACCTAAAAAGGATACGTGTGAACTTGTATCTTTATTTTTCGCAGCCATAGCAGACAGCTCTTTTATTAAAGCTGCCTCTGACTTTGCTTCTTTAATATTATATAAGCCTTGAAAACGAACTTTTTCAGGAATATCTTCAAATAATTCATCTACAGAAGATACACCAATTACGTCTAACATTTCTTTTTTGTCTTGTTCCGTCATTGGTAAATAACGATGTTTCATAACTATAAGTCCCTCTTTTCAGCTATTATTTTGCTTCAATTCACGTAGCACTAGAAAGAGTATCTTGCTCCTTCTACCATTCATTTGCTTATTATTTTGAACGTTTATAAAACGGTGTTGCCACTGTTACTACTTTTAACTGCTTTCCACGAATTTCGATTGTTAATTCTGTACCAATCGCTGCATATTGGCTATCAATTAAAGCATGACCTACATTACGTTTGGATGAAGGAAGCTGTGTACCTGTTGTCACTTCACCAATTTCCTGTCCATCTTTAAATACTTTATAGCCATGACGTGGAATGCCTTTATCAATCATTTCAATTCCCACTAACTTGCGTGGTAAACCATTTTCTTTTTGTTCTACCAACGCTTCATGACCGTTAAAGCCATCTTTATTTAATTTCACAGCAAAGCCAATACCCGCTTCAAGTGGTGAAATAGTTGCAGATAGTTCTTGTCCGTATAATGGTAAGCCTGCTTCAAAACGTAATGTATCACGACTACCTAAGCCTGCTGGTACAACACCTTTGTCTTTACCAGCTTCTAAAATTTTATTCCACAATGCTTTAATATCCTCTGGAGAACCATATAACTCAAAACCATCTTCCCCTGTATAGCCACTGCGAGAAACTAATACTTTGTGACCTGCTACATCAACATTTTCTTCAAAGCGGAAATAGTTAATCGCATCCACATCCGTCGCTGTTAATGATTGAAGCACTTCTACTGATAGTGGTCCTTGTAATGCAATTTGTGCATAGTTGTCAGATTGATTATCGATCGTTACATCATATTGATGCTGATTTTCCATCATCCAATCGTAATCCTTATCAATATTCGCTGCATTGACACATAATAAATAGTGATTGTCAGCTAATTTATACGTTAATAAATCATCCACAACGCCGCCATCTTCATAGCACATTGCATTGTATTGTGCTTGACCTGTGGCAATTTTGGCAATGTCATTTGACAAAAGATTCTGTAAAAAAGCGAGTGCGTCAGGACCTGTTACAAAGATTTCGCCCATATGAGACACATCGAATAACCCTGCACGATGGCGTACTGCATCATGCTCTTCTTTAATAGAAGAAAATTGGACAGGTAACTCCCAGCCACCAAAATCAATTGTTTTCCCACCGTATTTTGCATATTCATCAAATAAAGGTGTACGTTTTAAAGCATTTGACATTTTTTTGCCCCCTTAGTGTTATGTACCTACTACGTCACATCATTCGTCTGCTTTCATAGACAAAAAAAGACAGACGAACCCCTTTTTAGGATTCTCTGTCCTTGCACCTGAAAGTTACACCAAACAAATCTGCATGACATCATGCCAATCTGTCGGCTTTCCCCTTTGGTGGCTGTTATCATACAGCGCTCTCCAGAGTTGCGTCTTATACGAGTCCTTTTACCTGAGAGATTCATAGCACCTTACTACTTGCTCCTTCGGTGACGCCTACATGCGTGCTCTCCCCGTATAATCATCCGCCCAAGATGTTCTTGGTGTTATTTAGCAATCATTACATTATGAATGATTCATTTGTCTATATCCTAACATTAATTCATTTGAAAAGGCAATCTTTTTTTAATCCTTCTCAAAACACGAACATTAGATAATAAAAACAGATAATCATTCGCCTTTTAGACGTTTCGCTTGGAATACTAAATAATCAAGAATTTGACGAAGTGACCTACCTTCTGTCAACACTTGTATATGGCCTACTTCCCGATAAAACTTCCGTCTGTATTGGAAAAGTTTGTATAACTCCTCTTTTGTAGAGCTTTGCACAATCGGGCGGTTGGTATCATGTTGAATACGAGTATATACATCTTCAAATGTCGCATCTAAAAAAAATACCAGTCCACTCCGTCTCATAATTGTCCGATTTTCCGCATTTATTGCCACACCACCACCTGTTGAAATAATGCAAGCCTCGTCCCTAAAAGTTTTCAAAAATTCAGTTTCAATTTCTCGAAAACGAGCCTCGCCATATTTTTCAAAAATTTGTGGAATGGTCATTCCCTGCTGTCTGACAATTTCATGATCCATATCATAATACGGTATTTTCAATAAATAGCTTAATCGTCTCCCCAACACGCTTTTCCCACTGCCCATAAAACCAACTAAATAAATTTTTCGCACTTAAAATCACCTTCTTATAACTACGATTCTACACTGTCTGACAAAATTTGTCCTAATAAATTTATCGTAGCGCGAACATGTAACTGTTCTAGTCCATCAAATGTTTTCAGCTGAATTTCATAAGACGCACAATACGCAAGAATAAAAGTAGTTACCAAAAATAATAATGCAATTGCAACGAAAAAAACAGCCCCTCTATCATTTTTCAATAATTGGTACATAGAAAGTGCGCTCCTTTTTGATACCACTCGGCATTTCAACCGCTACTGTGACATGACCATCTATATACTCAAACTGACATCTTCTCACACCGTTAAGTAAAGGAATATGTCCCCCTGCCACTTGATCACGAATCAGGTCACTGTAACAATCAATATTATGGGTAATGTTGTTTGCTTTAAACGTAATTCGTCTCTTATCAT
Organism: Lysinibacillus piscis; assembly: GCF_026012395.1. GTDB lineage: Bacteria > Bacillota > Bacilli > Bacillales_A > Planococcaceae > Lysinibacillus > Lysinibacillus piscis. The sequence goes on along the minus strand of NZ_BRZA01000002.1, from coordinate 571,027 downwards.
AACGAACACTAAATGATTGGATATTTTGTAAATACATATTGAAATCATAGACAAATAGCTCCCACTTGGATTGTTCGTCAGACATCACTGTTTTATTCATCGTGCCAAACCATAGCATAAGGGTAATAAATAAATGAGAAATGAGCACAAAGACAACTAGTTGAAATAATGCCTCTAGTAATGTATAGCCCGTCTCATTTCGCCATTTCCCCCGACAGTTGGATACATTTTTGACGCATTTGTCTCGTATTTTGAAAATGCACACACACCTCCTGTCCATCAAACACCCAGTTATACGTTACATGATCAATAATGGTTGTCCCTTCCGTTTGCTGTAATGCTCGATATAGCTTCAGTCCTTCATATGCCGTTTCTGCTGCCACAACCTCCAATCTTTTATTGTAAAGTGTTGTTTTCATCGTATAACTGACTGGTAGTAGTGTGGCACATAACATCATGATGATACTTACAGATAGAATGGTTTCTACAAATGAATAACCTCCCTCATTCAACTCTCGCTCGCCCTCTTCCTAATGTGAGAATCACCCGTTTCGTTCCATAGGGTGTTCTAAAAATTAATGTTCCTGCATTCACAATGCTGCCTGTATTCGTGTATCGAATAGCAATAATTGTACTTGGGCTTGGTGCAAACTCCACACCTTTTGGATAGGGCCTTTTATAAACATAGGTATACAAATCTTTTTTTACTCCGTAGTGCCTTGCTGATTCTTCAAATCGCATCTCTAAATATTCTCGTCGATGCATATTGTAAATTTGCGTATATTGAATATCTAATTGCATTTGTTTAAAAAAACGGTCAATTTCTCTTTTTTCTGCTATACTGAATGAAAATTTAACAATGAGTGTGGATAAACAAATCATAATAAACAATACAAGAAGTGTTTCGAGCAGTGTAAAACCTTGTTGTGACTTGACCATGCTCAACCACCAGCATTTGTAGCAGAAGGAGCATTCGCTAATTTCACTTCTCCTTCACTCGTAATGACAATCGCCTCTTTATTTGGACAGCTTGTTTCATTTTCTTTCAAATAGCCTTTAGCCACTAAATCTTCTATCGTTGGATACCCCATATAATCCACACGATATGCCTCTACTTGTCCTTGCACCATGGCGATATATGCTTTACACCCTTTTTCATCAATCGTAGCGAAATGTTTGGTTACGTTTGGGATTGAAACTAAGATTAAAATGGATATAATTAACAATACAATAAGCATTTCTATAACTATATGGGATAACCCTTACATAATTTGTTATACTACTGTTCTATATGGTCTTTTCCTATTTATATATATGTACATTTTGTAATTTATCTTATAAACTATATACAAAATTATACATATAAGGAGGTTTACTATGAAACATCGTCCACCAATAGCTTATCACAGCGCAGGTAAAGATATTATTGAAACCGATGATGAACGCTTTTTTGCCCTCAACGGCTGGGATGGCGAGCGCTATATGAATTGTTATGAGTGTACTTACTTTGGTCAGAAAATTAGCCAAACGGTATATGTGGTACGTCCTGTATGGGGAAATGCTGTGCTGGGCATCACAGATGAAGAAGATTTTATTTTGGATTATGTAGTTGAAGAATAGTAAATGACCAGCAAAGCTAAAAAGCCGAGCTGGTCATTTGTTTATATAACTCAAAAGTAGTTATCTGTCTATAGAAGATTTCCATTTATAAGATACTACTTCTCCAACCAAAATAGTTTTGACATTATTTAAATCAAAAGGGCCGTATCCTACTAATTTCTTTAGCTCTTTAATAATTATTTCTTCTTGATTTTCTAGTAAGTTACCTTTGTTAACTCTAACACTTGTTCCAGAATATTCAATTTCAAATTTATAACTAAGATGCCCAGAAGCATAATCACCTGAAATAATTAATGTAAATGCACCTTTATTTTTAAGTCTAACTTTAGAAATTCTTAAATTAACAAACATAGATACTCTCCCCTTTACTGGAAAGTATAATAGTAATGTAAAATATATGCAACAATTATTAGTTGTTGTTGCGTCGTTGCTGAATCGTAATGTACAATCCTAACAAACGATCTGTAGTCATGTGCTTATTTTGCAGGTCCTTCAAATGGGATGCCTGAATAACACCTTCTTGAATGGCTTGCGCTAAAAAAGCCTCTGCAGCAGTTTCCATCGCAGGGCTTTCTGGATTCCAAGTTGTATTTGTCAATGCGTTTTCCTCCTTTGGTTTATCTTCCACAATTAATTGTACTTGCATCTTGCTGTTACTTGGTACAACAACCTGCCCTTCTAACTTATAGCCTTTTGGTGGTGTCCAATTTGATTTAACTTCAAAATGTGGTCGGTCAATGTTACCTACCCAATCACCACCCCATGTAATACCTAATTTACGAGCAATCGCCCCCACTTTACCCAATGTTGCCACATCATACAATGATTGTGGTGGACCAACAGCAATGTCCCATGCTAGGCGTGATTTATGATTGCTTTGTAATGTCCAAGTAACAATTTGCCCAGGTCTTGTGCGGCCCTGTGCATATAAGTAATTCTGGCGCTCTTGGCTACGATACGTTTCAGTAATAAAAATATTGGAGATGCCTGCTTTATAGCATTCCTGAAATAGCAATCGACAGGCAGTTTGTGCAGCTGGTAATAACTCGGCTAAATCTCGACATGTAGTTGTTACGCTTGTCATTTACGTTCACCTTCTTTATTCAGTTTTTCAATTGTCTCTCCTACAATACCTGGCATATTAACACCCAATGTTTGTAGATTTTCCGCAATTGAGCCACCTTCCTTGTACAAGAAAAGCCCCAAAGTAGCTCCTAACAACACAAAGTTAAAACCGAATAGTAAATCTAATACAAGCACCAAAACAATGGCTATTAGCTCCCCAATCCATCTAATAATGCCGTCACGCATGATTGCTGATTTGTAAGGACTAACCTTCTTCCATGTTTTTAATAGGCCCGTCAGAAAATCGAGAGATTTAAAAATAAAGTACGCTGCCAACATGTAATAAATCGGCTTTGGTACAACCGCAAAAATCGGGTGTTGAATAATTTGTGTAATGTCCATAAAATACCTTCCTTTTTCTCCATAATAAAAAGGACACGCAAATGCGCATCCTTCAAAATCCCAAACGTTTGGGATTATAGACAATAAAAATAACGCTAGTCATTGACTGCGTTTAAATGCCTTCGGTATTCGCTAAAATGTAATCCTCCACGGCTTGTCGGTATGCCTCATTTGTGATGTCATCAATGACATATGTTTGACCTGTTTTTGGATTAAGACCCCCCAACAAAATTCGCTCTGCTGCAATTCTCACTACAATTTGATTGACCATTATAAAATCCCTCCATTTTCTGCGTCTGCTGCTAGTAATAAAGCATCCTCTAATTCACGGATGCGGCGTTGTTCCTCATTTTCAATCGGTTGTAAAATAGGTACTCTATTTTCCATATCAATACCAATAATCATATTCTTTGAGTAATCGATTGAACCATAATCAACATCAATAAACTCTACTATCTCATCCACATCACGAGGCGCCTCTGCATTGTTAATTTCGCCTGCTGTAAACAATATGTTGCCTGTAGAGGCATTATAATAAATCCTATTTCCTACTTGCATGTATGAATCCCTCCTTCACTTAATAGCCCACCAATCGAATTGTCCTGTCCCCAACGGGTAAGCTACTTTGACGTCAAAACCGCCAGCAAACACAGAAAATACATTTCCGTTATTGGTGTTACCCATAATAGTAATAAACTCAGATGTTGTCCATGTACTGTTATACAATCCCCATGCTTGTATATTCCCTCCTCTCGAACGAAATATGATAGCACGTGGTTTGAATGATAGTCCACTCACTACAAACATCGTTTGACTTTGAGTGCTCGTAATAGTCCCTGCGCCTGATACGATATTACTTAAATTTAAAATATTTGCCGCCATGACTGCGAACTCGGCTGTTGGTGATGTCACAACACCCATTTGGGTAATGGCGTTCGCGATGGCGGTTTTACCATTACTTACAGATTGCTTTAAATCATCAAGATAAAAATAATTATTGTCATGTGTGTCTAAAACAATTATCCTACCGTCTTGTAAAAATGACATAGCAACTTTGCCGTTACGTAAAAACTCAAAACCATAGTCTGCAGTGTCACTAGCATTAAATCGTACATGAGCACTGTGTTGTTTATTATTTGTCCTGAATAATAAACTGCGTAATGCACCCTCAATAACAACGTCCTCTTTTGTCACAAGTAATCCAGTAATTGTATTATCACCTTGCTTCGTTACAAAACCAGAAGATTGTGGTAACCAGGGGTAACCATCACCCGTAGGAGAACCACTATCCCATATCCTAGTACCTGCTGATTTTAAGTCGCCAAATATAGAGTATGTTCCTATCATTTCAACTTTGACCGTTAGCGGATTACGTGCTGTAGGGGCTTTACTTAAGGATATATCTATCCCATTTGGACCATGTACAATATCGCCTATTTTATAAGACTTAGCAAATGTTGGAGATATACTAATTATGTCCATTTGATTGTAGTAAAGAGTATCAGTGTGTTTTGCTATATTATATACAACTTCAGCACCACCTCGTACTGTCGAGTGACCTGCTGCTGTTGCATAAGTTACTTTAATAAGCCCAGAAAAATGACTAACACTAATTCCAACGATTAGCCTTTCCACATTAACTTCAGACTGCCAATCTTCCGCAGTCACATGAAAAACTTTTGATACACTATAAGTACCTAAGTTACTTATATCAACATCATTATAAACACCTTTTTGCCACGAGTTACTGGCTTGTTGGTCAGATTTAACAAGTTGTTCTTCAATCTTATTCATATTCGCTGCCATAATAGGTGTACCTGGCTCATTGATTTGACCTTCGGCAGGCATTAAAGTAGTTGTTCCATCCCCATTATCTTGCAATGTAAATGTCCGAGGTTTTTCAACTTCTCGGTTTTTCCATATGGTCGGTTCATATGCCAATTAAATCAACCCCTCTCCCACTATATAAGCACCACAAATAGGCACAGCGTCTACGTTACCTCTGTAATGCAAATATAGTAAATTCAAATTATGTTCTAATCGATGAGCGTCTATATAGGAAAAAGCATCGTTTGCTTTCCAGTCCAGTTTGTTAGGTAGCCACCCTGCTGGAGTTAAACGTTGTCGTAATAAATGCTGATTGCTTTCTATTCGATTTAAACTATCAGCAAAATCAATATGTTTCATATCACGATTGTACACAGTGTTTAATGGTGGACCCGCAATAAAATACCTTACAAAATCAGCAATAACTTCTGTATTGTTTTCCACTCTATTGAGGTCTTCGAAATTATAAAAATCGCTTGAAGACCAATCTAATTTAGGAGCTATCCACACATTACACACCGCCTCTCGCTTCTGTTTTGCCACTTAAATAGCCTGCAAATTCATATTCTTGTTTGGTGATTCTCGATTGTTTTTGTGCAGCAAATGAATCCTCAATAAAGACAATATCTCCACATTCAAGCGCTGGATTTTGACGCCAATTAACTTGGTAGATTGCGCGTAAATTACTTTCATCTATAATCCATTTAGCTACATCCTGTGCATGGGCAAACGTATTAATTAAAGGATTATCACATTTAAGTGAAACACCTTCGCGGACGTCATCGTTAGCAAATGTATATTCTGTTTTAGTCCCTCCAGAATGAACAACCATAATAAATGTTTGAACTAGCTTTTCTAAACTGATTTGTGGCTCCTTGTAAACATTGTCAAACGTGATATTTTTCATGTCATACCCAGAGTAAACTGTTGGTGTAACCATACCTGTAAACACATCAAAACCTGTAAAGTTAATATAAGAAGTGCTTTCATCTAATATTGCAAAAGGCTTAATAATCACAGTACCTTCTCTATCTTGATAAACAGCACTTTTGCTTGCAATACCTATACATTGAAGAGCTTTTCGGTAGGTTATTTTGTCGTTAAACCCGTTTGTAGTTATACTTTTCAAAGTATTATCGATAAAGTATTGAGCCACACCTACTTTGATTAAAATATCCTCTGCTAGCTCATACAGATTGGACACAGTTGATTGAGTGTACTCTTTTTCCAATAGCTCAAAAATATTACGAGCTGTAAATGTCGTTGTGAGGGCTCCTTCATCAGATTGCCAATCCGTTAAGTAAAAGCCCTTTGCAGTTATATATTCAAATGTATCTTCCTCAATTTCAACACCTAGCTTTACAGCTACTTCTTGGCGCTCTTTCAAGAATCGATAGAACCCTTGAGGATTCAAAATGTTGAACTCTTTGCTTGAGTTATCAATGGTAAATTTCAGCTCATTCGCTGGCAATGTATCACCAACCACATTCATCTGTTCTACTAAATTCACTTTGATTAACTTGTTACCCTCATACTCCTGAAATACACCAAAATCGATATTTACAAGTCTTGCTCTTCTATAAGGTTTAGCCCATTTATAAAAAGTAATAACGATTTTTCTGTATTCATCCAAGCCATGCACCCAAACAAAAGAAGCTCCTTTATGCCCCTCTACTAATTTCGACGTGATTAAAATATTGTTCTCCTGAAACACTTCAATTTTAAAATCAGAAGGATACTCATTGGTTAACACATCAAAAGATAAGGTAAGCCCCATTGAATTATGAGGCTCTTCAAATGTAAGTGTTATAACTTGAGGTGTAGAGAAAACACCATCTGCTCCACTTATTTCCCCACTCCACCAGCCTACCTCACTGTCACCATCAACAGGCTTCGGCGGAATGCGAAAACTGCCATCTAATCTAAAATAATCTCGTTCAAAAGTAGCGTATTTATTCATTGTTTGGCGTGCTCGATTCGTAACTTGCCAAAGTCTACTTAACGGAGCTTCAGAGCTGGCAGAAAGTGTTACATCTTCGTAAGCAGCGTTATCTAAAATCTCAAAGTGGACTTTGGCAGATGTTTTCCTTATTGGGGCATACACAGCTGACTTAAATTCTCTACTTACCTCAATCATAACCTCACCTACTTTTCAATAATATTGAATTTAATATCTTTCCAACGTACATCACCATTACGAAAATCAAGCGCTCCGATAGTTCTATCACCTGCATAAAAGGTTCCTGACTGGCGAGAGTTTGTTTGCGGATCCTCATACTCTACTTTAAAAAAAACAGGACTTACAGCGTTTAATACTAACTGTAAGTCCAATTTACTAAGGTGCTTCCATGCCAAATCAATTTTTCTTTTTGTGGTAATACGTTCAATTATCATATCTCCACGAGCATTTCGCTCTGCCTTAGAAATATCAAGAATCCCTATTGAATAATCTGAAGGAGTGGGAATCTCCTTACCATCAATTTTTATCAAGATACCTCACTCCTTTAGATTGGTTGAATGATTGTCGAGCCTAAACGTTGTCCTTCCTTCACAAGATAAGGATTAAGGATACGGGCTAAAGTTGTCCCATCCACATTGAGAATGATGTCTCCACCATCGTTATTTGTAGACTGTGGCCCGCCCATTTGCATGGCTGCCATTACTGCTGTACCAAGCGCACTCGCTAACTTGTCAACAAATGGTGTATTTTCTAACGGAACAACCATTTCTGCCCCAGCCTCACCAGCAATGTAATTACCAAAATTAGTTGCTCCGTCTACGATACCACCTCGTGCAAGTTTAGGGATTTGCGGTACACGTATAGGATTTATTTTTATATCCACCCCAGGTATTTTATCAACTAATGACGTAGCTCCCTGAATCAAGCTATTCAAATGGTCCAGAATACCTCGAATAGCAAAATTGATAACATCAATTGTCAGATTTAGAACACCTTTAAAAATCCCTGAAATCATCTCAATTAATCCCTTATAGATATCAACTATTCCTTGCCACGCCTTGCGCCAGTTTCCAGTAAATATCCCTGTTAAAAAATCAATTATTCCACCAAGTACTTTTAGAAGACCTTTTATAATGTCAGCCAATCTAGCTACAGCTGTCGATACAATGTCCACTATAAATAAGAAGATATTCTTAAATTCAGGACCCAGAATATCAACAAGAAATTTTACAATCGGTGTTATGAACTTGTTTGAAATTTCAAGAGCTCCGTTAACAAGTTTTGCTATGAAATCACCAAGTTCTTTTATTAATCCCTTTAAATGTTTGTCCCATAACTCTGTGAGCTTCTCCAAAAAGGGTTCTACTATCGGTTTCAACACTTTGTCCCATAATCTCTGAAAAATATCCTCAATATTTTTGAATAAATCTTTTAGATTATTTAATAAATCTTTTCCGTGTTTATTCCAAAGATCAGCTACGATTTTTAGTGTATCTGTCACGATTTTTTTCACTAAATCAAATGTTGGCTCAATGACTGATTTATAAATATCATTCATTAAGTTAGCCGCCCATTCAAAGGCTTCTGCGGCCACTTCAAATGCAGCCACCAAAATGTCCGTGAAAATAGGAACAACTGTTTTAATAATGGTGTTCGCGATGGGGATAGCGAATTTATTTAAAATATAATCAACAAAAGGTTTAATAGTACCATCTAACAAGGTTTGGAGGGCTCCGCCTACTCGAGGTACAAATTCAAGGAATGCATTTTTTATCTTTTCAAGAGCAGGTAGAATAACCGTAGCTGTTAAGTTATTAAGCGTTTCTGTCATATTTCCAAATGTTTTAGCAAACAACTGCATCGCAAAAACTAAAATATCTGTAAAAATGGGGGCAAAGGTTTTAATCAGTTGGGATGAAATAGGAATAATAAAACTATTTATCATGTAATCCACTAAAGGCTTAATAGTTCCATCTAATAAGGATTGCAATGATGCTGCAACAGATGAATTTGCTTCTAACCAGGCTGATTTTATACTTTCTAATGACGGAAGAAAAGTGCCGTCCCATAAAGTTATCAATTCGTTTGTAACGTTTTGCATTGTTTCAGCAAGTAACTGCATAGACCAAACAGCTACATCTGCAAATACAGGTGCAAAATCTTGTACAAAGCCTGTTACAATAGATGGGATAAAATCAAATAAAATATATTCTGCTGCCGGCTTTAAAAAATCATTCGTTAGTTGCTGTAATGTACCACCCATTTCAACAAACGATTGTTTAATTGGACCTATAGCATCTCGCAATGGCTGTAGTGCTGGACCTAATCCGCTGAATGCATCAGCAAATCTTGCTCCAAGGCTCTGTGCACCTCCCCATAAATCGTTAAACGACTCCTTGATTTTATCAACCATTTCTTGGATATGCGCCGGAATTGTCTCTGTATCGATTTCAGGCATTTCAAAATCTGCAATGTCATCGATTCCTCCAATTCCACCTACATCTCCCCCCGATCCACCAGAGCCACCTCCACCCCCGGAATCACCATCAGCTTTTTTGGACGGCTCAGAAAGTGAATTGATTTCATCAAATCCTGCTACTGCTCGTTTTGCTTCTTCTGCGGCTTTCTTAACTTTCTTACCTGATTTTTCTGCTTTCTTCCCCGCATTTTCAGCCGCTACACCCATCGAATCTTGTACTGCCGCACCACCTCCGATTGATACGCTAGCCTGCTTATTTGACTTCGAAACACCAAATAAAGCCTGCATAAAGAATTTAAAATATGCTGTCACTTTAACTAGCCAACTAGCCACTCTTTGTAATATTGGGATAACAAAATTTGCAATTGGCATAAATGCATCACCAATGTTAGTTTGGATATCCCCTAATGTTTTGTGTAATAGGGATAATCGTCCCGCAAAAGTATCTGCATATCTTGCAGCGTCGCCAACTTGAAATTTAGTTTCATCCATGATTCCGTTTACTTCGGCCTGAATTTTCTGTTGTTGCGTAAGATTGTTTGCAGTAGTACCAATTGACTTTGCATACTCATCCCACATTTTTGCCACGTTTTTTGTTACACCTGCATTATCAACTAATATGGAATTTTCGCTTTTTAAACCTTCTGCTGCACTTGCAACAGCTGCACCTAACGTGTACGACGATTGTCGACCAAACGCCGCAGCATCCTTTAATCGTTCCATCACCAGTTGTATTTGTTCGTCATTATATCCTCGTGCAGCTAAATTCTTATAAGCTGTCACAGCATCGCCAAGGGGGACTAAACCATCCGCAATATATTCATTAATGAAACCCTTTGCCTTAGAAAAAGAACGCCCTTGTCCCTCGATGATACTTTGTAAGCCAAGGAATGCACCTTCGAGATCACTTGATGCTTGTATAGCGTCTTTAATGTACTTACCGATGGCTAATCCAGATAAAACAATGGCTATTCCTTTAAAAGCACTCTTGATAGCATCAGTAGATTTTCTGACAGCACCTTCCATGCCACTAAGCTCTTTCTTTACTTTGCCCATTTCGCTTCGAAGTTGTGAGGTTTCAGATGTGATTAAAATCTGCAATTCTTCAATTGTCATCGCCATGCTGTAATCCACCTCGTTTCCTTTTCTCAGCTGCATAAGTTTCGATGCGAGCTTTCATAAGCTCCCAGTTTTGTTGCTTGATTTTCTGTTGCTCTGCTCGTTTTTCAAGTTCAGGGAAAATGCTAGGGAAGGCTTCGTGTATTTCTTTTGGTTGCTGTTTACTTCCTAGAGCGATGCCAACTAGATGAGAGATGAGATTCGCTTGGTGATAGGCAACAATTGATTGATATTGCAGTTCGACTTCTTGCCTTTTCACATGGCCTTTTATCACCGCTAAAATTTCCGCATACGTCATATCCCAATAAAAAACTGCATCCACGCCAGCTTCTACAGCTAATGGATACAGTTTTTCGAATAGCTCTGTTAAATTTTTTATTGGTTCGCCTGTTGCGTCGATGTCTCTTGCGTCTTCTCCTGACTCGGGAAAAAACCCGATACGCGAAATACCTCGATTAACACAGGCAATAAATCTGTATAGGCATTGCCATCCTCTACATATTGGTCATATAAATTGACGATATCATCAAACTTAACCCCATGATGAAACTTTTGGATAGCTGCATGAAAAATCAATAATACGCTACTGATAGAAGGCATATTTCCACTTTCTACAGCCATTAGAATATCCAATGGGTTTCTTCCGCCGAGCTTCTTTTCTAAGTCGATTGTTGCAGCTGCTGTAATGCGTAACTTGAACTCTTCGCCACCATAATTTAAGGATGTATATTTCATTATTTTTCCTCCAATATAAAAAGCACCCTCGAGTTTGAGAGTGCTTCTAAATTATTTGTTATCTGATTTTTGATTTACAAAATGGGCAATAACTTTTTGATTTAAATGGGTATGTAAGTAGCCAAAAACCTGATGTAATAAGGCATAATCCTACAAAAACCCATGATATTTGTCTCTTTGGCTGTACTGGTCTTTGGCACAAACCACAATGAATAATTGCGCTCATTGATATCCCCCTAACAAACCTTATTTATAGGGGTATTTTACCACAAAATCAAACATGCTCCAACATCTTAATAACTATGGAGTCGGATTTGTCACTGTAATATCGCTCTGCAGCGACATAGAAGCAGTGAACGTCATAGCTGCATTTACTGCTGCTGAATCCATTTTTACGTTTACGTATGCATCAAATTCATGCCCTGTACCATCTGGATATTCAACCTTGAATGTTACCACTTTCCCTGCATCTTGTAGCCCCCGTAATACACGGTAATTACTACCCGATGTTTCATTGTCATACAGGAATTTAAACGCCAAATCCCCTAAATCTCGAATACCAGGGATATACTGCTTCACTGATGATGCTAGAGTAGTAACATCCACTTTCTCTGGGTCTCCACCTAGCTCAGGTACTTCCATTAGATGCTCAATTTCAGTAAATGAACCTCCGCTAGTAGCTTTATAGCTTAAAGTCGTGTCTTTTGTTAATAAGCCTGCCATTTTTCCACTCTCCTTTATTGATGAACAAATTTTGTCCGTTTATCTACTACACCACGAAAGCGCATTGTTTTTCGTTTTATGCCACTGGGATCGTTTAAGTCAGCTTGAAACTGCCGAAGAAAACCAATACTAGCCATTTTCTCATTCACAGCTTGAGCAATCGATCCTGTTGACCTTGTATGCCACACATCTATTAAAATGATAATTTCAGACTGTAGCTCTGTATGCATAGCTCTGTAATTGGAGTTATCTGCCTCTTTAAACGTAATATGCGGCGTTTGTGCTGGTCCGGATGGAAACTCATCAGAAACAGATACCCCTTCCATTGTATTAAGCAATGCAAAGATTTCAGGTTTCACATCATACATTAACGACCACCTAACTTCCTTATCTCTTTTTGCAGATGTTCTTTTAATGTTTGCTTTATCTTTACTTTATTTTGCTGTAAAGCTGGATATAGATAAGGCTGTGCATCCATCCCTGCCCAATCCTGACGATAATTTAAGTTTTGAGGGGATTTAGGAGGAGATGGCGACCCTTCCCCTCGTTGTCCTGTCCCGAATTCTACATAAGCAGCATATTCAACATTTGTAGAGACTTTACCAATAATAATGTCCGATTTTTCCTCGACAGTTCCTTGTATACTATTTTGCAATCTGCCTTCATCAGCTGGCGCAAGGTCTTTCGCATCTCCTTGAACTTGCTTGATAGCTTGGCGTATACCTGTTTTTAAAGCTTTTTTGCTGTTGCCCCCTAGCGCATCGATTTTCCTTACAAGGCTGTCCAACCCTCGAATTGTCATGTTACCACCTTCTCTAAATCAATTACAAAATGGGTATTCCATGGACGAATCGCTACTACTTTATAATCTGGATCTTTATCAGCTGCTACAAAAATGCAGAGACCATCGTTTTCAGTTAAATCATCGATCGTCTCTGCATAAGCGACTAACATGTACTTGATTTTTGCACCGTACATCTCTACATGCATTTTGCCGCCTGCAGGTTGCACATTTGCATGTAGTGTACCGCCATCTCCCCAACCGTCGTATGTTGTACCGTCATCCTCTGTTACCTTTCCAAATTTTTTTAAGGTGCAAGGCTTTAAATCACGTTGTCTTAGCCGCATAGCGTGTCGCCTTTAGCAATCTAGCTTGGATAATGATATTTTGTATGGACTGTGGTAAAACATCAAAGGAACGGCTAATGCCACCCTCTGAGTGGGATGTCTGCCCCTCAACCCCTTGCATGTTGTAACGAATAACAGCAATTTGACGGATGGTTGACTCTAATAATTTCGGCAGTTCGGCACGATTAGTCCAAGTTAAAATGTCATCTTGAACATCATCTAAAATAAGTTGAAGCTCTGCATCTTTGGTATCGTCACTTATTCCCAAGGTCATTTTCAATTTATCTAATTGAGTTTGAGACATCTCCTCACTCCTCTTGCTCAGTAATCAATTCTTTTAGCTTTTTCGCACCTAATTTAGACGCATTTTCAATTCCTAACTGTTGAGCACGTTCACGTAATTGACTTAATTCATCGCTTTGTTTTTTCTCTTTTTCAAGGGCTGCTTTTGCTGCTAATTCTCTGCGCCTGCGTTGGAATGCTGTTGCTGACAATGTTATCATCCTTTCCTTGGGATTATAAAAAGAGAGGTTGTCGGCCTCTCTTACTCCAATTTATAATTAAATTTCACGATACGAATTGCTTTAGGTTCATACACACGCTCCCAATTAGCCACAAGAGCGACTTCTGCATTTGATGGTGTTGGACCAGTAACAGTTGCATTTTTAAATGCTACACCACGTGGATGCAACACAAATGCCTGACGATTAATCAAGATATCATCCCCCGCGAGAGAATCACGATCAGTTTCAACTGCTTCGGGATGGAATCCATTTCCTAAACCAATAGCACCTTCACCGAACAAGTATGATGTATAAACACCTGCATTTACTGGATGTCCGTCATCAACAATTACTCGTCGCCCCATGTAAGTAGGAATTTGTACTTTCCCTTCCGAATCAGGAATGAATTCAATGAGATTTTGCTTTTGCAAATGTGTGTATGAAGCACTATGCATCGAAATAGCTGTAAGAAGGCTTGATGCATCCCCTAGCTTTTGTTTGGCATCAAGGAAAGTAGAACCAGATAAAAGAGCTTTGTCACCTGCTAAAGATGAAATATCATGTGTATTGTCAGCCATTGTTGGCGCTGCAAATACACCTTTCAGCATAGCGAATAACAACGCTTGTCGGCGACGTGCCCAATAAGTAGCAACTAAATCACCGATAGCCGCCATAGGGTCGGAACCTGCTAAAACATGCGCTAAGTCATTCGAACTCCATGCCTTTCCTCGTAGGAATAACGCCGCAACATCTTGTCCAGCTGTAATCTTACCTGGTGTTAATGCATTATCATCAGACAATACTTCATCGTCGCCATCAAGATCTTCCCAATACGGCATATTGATGAGTTTTCCGCCTCCCTGTGCTAACTTATCTAATTCAGGGTTATTAGAAATGATGCCAGATGCCTGCAACGCAGATAATTCCATAGAACGTTGAATAACATACGGGTTAAACACCTCTGGAACGATGACATCACTAATTTTTGTTTTAGCAAAGAATTGAATATCTAATTTTACTAATAGTTTACTCATATTGAACCACTTCTCCTTTTTATTACTTAGCAGCTGCAATAAGTTGCTTCGCTAAGTCTGGATTTTCTTTTAAAATGCGACCTTGTTCAGTAAGGTTGAAGTCAGGACCTTTCTTCCAAGGATTCTTTTCACCTCCGCCTTTAGCACCTCCTCCGCCTGGAGGATCGCTACGCAGACGTTCATTAACACCTGCTTCCACTGCTGTGCGGAATGCAGTTTCAACAGCATCTAGACTTGCATTAGTAGCCTCAGCGCTAGAATAGACAAGGATATCTGCTAGCGTTTTTGGTAAACCTTTTTCAGCAAGAGTTTCTAACGCTGCAGCACGGAGTTCACGGCGAGTAATTTCACCTTCTCGCTTCAACAATTCATTTTCACGCTTCTGACGTTCATGCTCAGCCTTTTGCTCGGCGTTCATTTTCGCCAGCTTTTCAGCTTCCGTTTTCGCTTCCTCTAGTTTATCTTGGTAATCTTTTTCCCATTTTTTATGTGCCTTACCTAAACGCTCTCCTAAAATGCGGGTAATCTCCGCCTGTTGTTCTGGAGTAAATTCGACCTTTTTATCTTTGTCTCCATCACTCTCTCCAGAATCATCATCGTCAGTACCTTCATCGTCACCGTCTGCAAAGAATTGCAAATCAAGTTTTAAAGGCTCAAACGCTTTAACAGCTTGTTTAGGTTTTGAAAATAAAATCTTGACAAACAAAATAAACATCTGAATAAATTTCATAATTACCTCCACCGTTTAACGCCCGTCGGCTATTTCCATGCTGCTTTTAGAGTCTTCGGCACGTTTTGGACATAATAAAAAGCCGTATCACTACGACTTAAACTTCTTCAATATTCGCTGCAACTATAGCCATCGTTATGTCACTTTGAATGTGAGACATTAAATACTGGCGTTCGTTTACATCTGCATTGGCATATCCTGTTAAGACCTCGCCATTTGTTGAATGTTCTGCAGCTAAAGTGATGTTTTTAATTTCACCTTTTTTAGCTAAATCAAGAATCTGTTCAATCACATCAACAATTTGGGCTTGTGGCGTGCTAATTCGTGTAATTTTTGCCATATATTTATCTCCTTTAGGCGTAATAAAAGCACTCTCTAAACCTGACAAGGCAGAAAGTGCTTAATTAAAGAAGGGCTCTATATCAATTTCCGACTTAATATAAACCGCACCGATAACGTAATCGTTATAAACTTTTATAATCGATCCTTTCAAATTATAGGATTGAATTTTACTATTATCCACATCGGTCAATAAATCTTTCTTACGTAGTTCTGGAAGGTGTTTCTCTAAAGCCGAACACTGTTTTACAAAGATTTCTTCATCCGGTTGATTGCAAATATTGTATTCAAACACTTTAATCACTCCAGTCCTAATTTTTTATTTACTTTTTTATTTGTCTTACCAGCTGTGTCAATAATATCTTGATAAGCCTGCTCTTTGGTCAATCCTTTGCGCTCCATTTTACTTATAACTAGATCTTCAAATTCGATATTCGGATTACTTTCGTTCAAAGCTTCTGCAGCTTCTCTATTATTCATCATTAACCGTGCTTCTGTACGATATCGGTTCCTCATAGCGTGTGCTTGTTCGGCTTGGTTCTTCAAAGGTTTGCTTCCGTCAATCTTATTAATGATATCCTTATCATGTGCGATGTACCATTGCCGTACTTCTTTATCACTAAACTTGCCATTGAACGTCTTTCTGTAGTCTAAAGAGTTTAAAACCTGCTGTTTTCTACTCTTTAAATCCTCCCAAGTCTTTCTTTCATTGTACTTCAAATTCTGAAACTTGGTAAAGCTTTTAGCTCCTAATTCCTTACCATAAACCAGTTTATATTTCTCATATTGTATTTTATCAGCTGCTTTATTTGCAAGCTGGGTTTCTATAATAACTACCCGATTAGTACCATGTTTTTTATCTAAACTTTTTCGCCATTGGGCATAATTCATGCTAGCAGGTATCAGTTCTACTTCACCTGTAACAGGGTCTCTAGCTCTCCGTTGTACACCCTCAAGTGTTTTAGGACCGAAATATGCTCGAGTGGTTGAACGGCAAAAAACATGCATCGGAGGCATGTTAACACCAGGCTTTGCATCCTTTACCTTATAAATTTCACCATCTTGCTTTTGGCAAATGGTAGATGTTCTTTTATCTAATACAGCCCGAAAGATATATTCGTCTATTTCTGCCTCGATATAACTCTCCATTTCAGCAGCATTCGCCATATAGGTTGTTTCAGTGCGAATTAAACGATTGGCCGCATGTTTACCCACATTCATTCGTTCAGACAGTTCACGTGCCATTTTAGCAGTGCCTGTACCTGCCATGAATCCTGCTGTGATTACCTCCGTTATTTGCGAAGCTAGTACATCAGTATTACTCCAGACACGTTGACTGAAATGTTCACCACTCCACGGATTTTTTAGGATGGATTCGACTGTACTTGCTGGCATGGCGGCAAATTCAAAGCCAACCCCTAGACCTTGTTGGATATCAAACATAGTACGATAATAGGCGTCATTTATGGTGCTTGCACAGCCTGCTGTAGTAGCCTTTATTTCGGCGTCAGCGATTATTTTTGACTGTAGGTATATATTTTCTTTCAGCGCCTCTAAACGGGTAATACGTGCCACATAAGCAGGAGCATTTAATCGATTTAACAGTTGACGTTTAATAGCTGGATCTTGTACTTTATCTATCTTTCGTTTAGTGGCGTTCCATTCTTTTCGTGAGATGGGCTCATTTAATATCTGTCGAGCTTCTGTCGCTGAGAGATCGCCATCCTTAGCAAACTTATCAAATATCTTTTGAGTTTCAGCATTAATATCCTGCTGTGCCTTGTCATAAGCACTGGTTACTGTCTTAACAGTAGAATCAGCTGAGTGATGGTATTTATCCATGCGCTCCATTGCTCGCTTATCCCAGTAGGCGTTACTTCTCGATTTCAGCGTCATCGTCTGTCACGTCCTCGGGTGAGTCTGTAGGGAATCCAAATGAACGCTGTTCACGTTTCATCCTCTCCTCTAGCTCTTTTTGAACCTTCTTCTGTTCATCCTCCGATGATTCTACAAACGGCAGCAAAGAAAGAAGTGTTTCACTACTCACTAAACCAATAAGGGAAACGATATCCTGAATTGTCAACTCATTTTCTGGCAGATTTCGAATCATAGTAATCTCTACGTTTGATATATTAACAGCCTGCGCTTTTACAGTGAGGATGTTTGCAAATAACTTTAATCGTTCACGTAATCCTTGCACGAAGTAGCGCTCTTTGATCACAGCCAATTGCTCTAATCCGAATAACTTGTACTTCATAGCAACCCCCGAAGCATTAGAAGCAAAGTTTTCATCCGTTAAATTCGGCACCATGGAAAATTCATGGATATCCTTTTTAATAGCATTTTTCAACACTTCAACTTCTGTTTCGTTCAGCCCCTTTGTAAGCCATCCTGCATCAGCACCAACTGGTAGTTCAATAATTTTATGCTTTTTGATCATCCGTGCTGTTTCTGACTGTTCCTTTTCGGTATCTCCAAGTGATACACCTATTAATTTTAAAAGAGCGTCAACAAGCTGTTCCTTGTCATTGATACGGTCAGATTGCAGTAAATTATATGCATCGATTAAACTTATCTGTTGTTCAAAATCTCCTTGCTGTTCTTCATTGTTCCAAAATTCAACGACTGGTACACTTTGATAATAATGAGGTAGCGTTTCTATCAACTCATATTCTTCAGCATCGATTTTTTCCGTGAAATATTTGACAATTGATGTTGCCGAATAAACATTGATATTCCAGCCAATTTCTTTGTTGTCTATATCTCGTTTTTCATAGTAATGAACTGCAAACATCGATTTATATTCGACCGTATCGTCAACGACTAGGAATATCTGTCGTGGGTCAATCACTGTTACTTTGGGAATTGGTACTTCATCACTCGACATAAAATGGAGCTCTAACCCTATCCCAAAAATAGATAAGTCTTTTGACAGTTCTTGGTCATGAGAAACGATATCGATTTCTTTATAGGCTGCTGAAATAGATTCAATTTGTTCACCCTCATACTTAATCGGCTTACCAAACGTATACCCTGTTGCAATATCCGTAATATACTTTGCGTGATTCGCCACTATTTTATTATTAGGCAGACCCATTTCGTCACCGGAGAGTTCCCGCGCTAAAATAACGTGCTCTCCTTTGTAATAATTTTCAAGATTATTTAATCGACCTATACTTGTTTGATGCTCTGCGATACAACTGACAAGTAAGGGAATTGGAATATTGTTAATATCCTCAACTAAGCTCCTATCACGAATAATTGCCATTTCATCACCTCAATCCTAAAACTGATTTTTTGTTTACTTTTAGTTTTACTTGACCTACTAAAATCGTATTAACGAAATATCTATCTCCATCTAATTGATGGTCGTTTTGTTTAATTGGCTTATCTTCCCCGCGTTCAGCAGCTTTCGGGTCCCATATATAGGATGAAAACTCACGAAACGTTTCTTCACACACATCGTTATATAATATCTTGCCTTCAATGAGCGCAGATGCAAGGTTACGTATGCCGTCTAACACTTCATTCTTTGCTTGTATCACGTTATATCTAGCCTGTTTTAAAGCAGCTATGAATGATGCAGCAGAAGGGTCAACAATAATTGCACTTGGTTTAATAGTGCCTAAAAACTCCTTCATATCGCTTACATATTCTTGGTCTGTTTTCTGTTTGCTCGTCTTACGTCCATCGTAGTGATATTCTTTGACCTTGTACCAAACACCATTAAAAAGACCCCACAAACCAAACGTTGTAGGGTTCTGCGTGCCGTAATCGACACTGACATAATATTTTGTGTATGCACGTTCAATTGTTTTAACACTATGCTTGTCTATGTCGAACATGTCGTAAATAATACCTTCAGCAAGCACCCACAAACCCAAAATGTAGCGTTTATAGAAAACACCAACATACATACGCTTATAACGCTCTTTAACAGATTCAGCTAATGAAAGATTATCATCCATCGTGAAATGTAGATGGATTAAATTTTTCTCTTTTACCTTGTCAATCCAGTTGATTTTGAACCAATGGTATGGTCCTTCTGGGTTGCAGTTGAACCAATATTTAGAACCATTCACAGAACAGCGCCCTGTAGCTTGGTTAACAAATGATTCGGGCATAAGTGCAGCTTCATCAAAAAAGACGCCAGCTAACGTGATACCTTGTATCAAGTCCTGCGAGCGTTCGTCTTTACCACCAAAAATATAGAAATAGTTAACCTTATTGCCTTTTGAGATAATCAGCAAATTGTCAGCACGATGATCTTTTACTTGATACCCACGTGCTTTGAGCATTAATTTCAGCCAAAATACTACATTGCGTCGAAAAGAGCCAATAGTCTTTCCACACAATCCGAAGTTTTGGCTATCAAAGCTCTCCATCGCCCACATGACGAACGATAATGACATGGATACTGTTTTACCTGAACGGATAGAACCGTCGGCTATGATGCCATCCTTATCCTTAACTGGCGAATCTTTATGCCACCAGGTTAAAACCTTTTTTTGTTTTAGTGAAAACGGACTGAATTTGAAAATGGCTGCTTTAATCTTTTTAAGCATCGTCATCAGCCCACACTTCTTTAGCTGTTGCTCCTAAAGCTTCCATAAAGCCGTCATCTTCTGTTTCTTCTTCTGGTCCATTTTCTTTTTGAATAGCAATTTTTGTTTTATCAATCTCCAACTGCATCTGTTCAAGTTTTAAGCGTCGCTCATCCGTTTTATCAGTGATTGAATCAAATTGCTCAATCAAGTTTCGTAGCTCGCTAATGGCTCGACTTTGGGCTGTTAAAAATTGAGCTTGCCGATCCCAGGCAAATTGAAACTCATACTCTATTTCCTTACCAAACTGCGTATCTTTACGCTTTTTGAGCTCTTTAATCATTTCATCTTTCGACTCCACAAACATAATTGATTGCGCTCGCATGATAGCCATATACTGTAATTTAATTTGATCCCATAACATATCTGCTGTAGAAATACCTTCTTCAATTTCGGCAAATAAATCTTGCAATTCTACTGGAATAACACGACTATAGAATCCATGTTTTACTGCATTTGTGTTTTGCTTAGGTGCACCATGACCCTTTGCATTATTGTTGCCTACAGGAGCACCTCTACTGCGTTTAGTAACATTACTATTCGGTTTGGTAACGTTACCTTTCAAATGTTCATCCCAACTGTCTTGATTTTTCCATTTTCTAATTTGCGAATCAGACAAATCCAATTGAGCTGCAATATCCTTCAAAATCATTTGCCCCTGGCTTTTAAGCCACATTTGAAATGCTTCATCGCGCTTTGGATTTCTTGGTCTAGCCATAATTCATCAACACCACCTCCGAGCTATTTGTTTGTTTTGTAATTACTGCATCACCTCATTATGCTAGTTGCTTTGTCCATAATAAAAGCCACAACTCGAAAGAGTGTGACTTGGATTAAATAAGTGATTTTATTGTACTTGTTATAACCGAAGTACCTAATCTTTTAAAAAAAATGGGGCCGCCCATGCTGTCCCCTCTCCGCACAACGTTTAAATTGCGCAGGTCGGTGGTCGGTTGGTCTGTCTTTTGTAATTAAGTAATGATAAATACCAAGGGAGGAAAACCTTACCGCGCCGTCCTCCCTCCCAGTGTACACTTTATTTTCTCATTCACAAACTATCGTACATGTTTTACATTTGTTACTTTTGTTCTTTTTGTTACATCTGTTCCGTTTGTTACATTTTTTTAAAAATCACATACTCACCTAATTCAAATTCATCCACTTTATAACCAGCATCTAACCAAAAATTAGAATAATAATGTCCACCATTTGCCCACCAAGCATCATGATTTGTAGCTGAATCTGGTAGCTCTGTCGATAATATTTTTTCTATATCATCGAAACTTAATCTAATCGTTTCATCATTTCTATTATTAAAATAATCAAAAAATGGTCGATACTTACTCATCATTTATTCCCCCTTTTAAGAGATTGCTGTAGTTAAATTCTACCTTTTATACTTTAAATATTCCACAAAAAAAGTAGCCTTTTGGGGGCTACTTCACCATCTGATTCAAAATATTGTTTCTTACTCTAAATATGGTTGTGCTAGAAAGTTTCATATGCTTACCAATAGCTCGCATACTACTACCATTAAGAAGTCTATGCAACACCTCAATTTCTCTATCTCCATGTACAAATGGAATACGTTTTTGTACTTCGATAACCTTTATTTCATACTCACGAATCCTTTTATTACTTGAATATACACGTCTCTGTACTTCAATAAAGACTGGATCACTCGTACCACCACTTGCCTTTGGTAGCGTTGCCTCAATGCCGTACATAGCCGTTTTTGCCCCAATATAACTATTGTTATCAATTTTTGCTACTGGCTGCCTTGCTTCCTCGATTGTTTCAATCATCCAACTATAATCCTCAATCCACTGCAATAGGTTTTCTCTGGTAACTGTTACTCGCTCTTTTAACATAGTTTGCCCTCCTATGTGTTATAATGCTGTTAGGTACTCGTAAGAGGGCAGGAGCCGTAGCACGGACATGCTACGGCTTTTTATTTTGAATCTAAAGCCGCCTTTGCAATTTTGCTTAGTTCCTCATTGTTGGAGGAAGCTATTTCTTCAAGTGCTTGTTTATAAACTTCTGCCAGTTCAGCTTGTTCTAACAAAAAATCTCTTGCTGCTTTAATACGTGGTACATCAAAAATCGTGCGTTCTGCCAGAAAACTTAACCACCACGAATCATCGTAACGTCTAATAACTGCCAATCCCTGTTCATACACTTCTCTTCTAATTGCCTCGTCATAAATTTTCATTATCCCACTCCCACAGGCTCAACTTGCCCTTCGCTGGCACAGGTTCAGGTAACACCTGTACATTATCAAGTTCCCATGCGTAGCGACCCTCTTCATAATAGCCAAACCAATATTCGTCACCTTCGATTTTTACACCTTTATCTGTTTCTGCTACCCCAAATTCACACCAGTCTTTAGTGATAGCATGACACTCAATCATATTTGCTGTAGCCAATACTGCTCCGGATGGTAATTGCTTATATGATGTAATACCATGCTTTGCTAGTGCCTGTTTAATTTCTTTATCCTCGCAGGCTTCTTTATCAACACTTTTGCCTGCATGGATGGCTATTTGCCCTCTGTATTTAGTCTGCCAGCTCCGTGTCTCAAATTTCTTCTCGCCCAGCGCTATCAACGTGGCCCACGGCTGTTTGATTGTGATGGCTTTCATATATGCTCCTTTCGTTGCAACTAATTTAATGTATATAAAACTCCACAAATGATTAAAAAGGCATTTCCTAGCCACACAATACGTGGGAGTTTGATTTCTTTTTGCTCCAATAAATATTTCATTCCTTATCCTCCAAATGGTCATTGTTGTGTTTAGTTAATAAATCTAATAAAAAAAATACCGACTGTGATATTAAACAGTACGGTATCTTAGCAATTTATTTTATTGTTCACGGGCGATATAATCCCCTACACTATCATAGTATTTGAATCCAGCTTGACTAATGAGCCATTCTATCTCTTCATCACTCAACTGAGGGCCATACATACAATTAAATAACAATTCTATCTGTTTTTCCTCACGGATACGTATAAGATGACATTCGACCTCATTTACAATAAAAAATTTATTTTCATTCAGTTCATTTGAAACATAGACCATTTGAGCTCCACCGCCAAACCATCTACCTTTAGACTCTTCTCTATAACCTTCAAACGCCATATGCTAACCTCCTACTAAACAATACAAATCTCATTATACATCTCAATGTACCATACTTTAATAAGATTACCATACTATTCAATTGTCAAAGTGCTATTTGTTTTTGACATTGTGTGTGGACATTATTTCTCAACTTCCACCCATTCAAAATGCTTCATCATATTTGTGTACCCTACATTACAAATAGCATCCTCGCCAAACTTTTTGAAAATAGCCTCTTCCCAGTTTTTCATAAAAGATTCTGCTTTGGCTTTGTCATAGATGATATTTGCTTGGTTTATATCATCTGTAAGCTCATCGTCTTCATCCTGGTAATACTGAGGTACATCACTATCATTAAACTCATCTTTTAAACGCAGTACCCATGCATCTTTCATCCAATCAATCCCCTATCTTCTAGTGTTTTGTGTGCTTATTCTTTTAAATTTCGTACAAAATAGCGAAGTTCGCTTTGTGTTAATTTCCGTATAGCACCAGAGTATTCTTCAAATAGATAGCCGTATTTGTCACACCCAATATAAACCGTCCCTGTGTGCTGTTCGTATAACTTAATCCAATTGAGTATTGGCAATAGAGTTCACCTACCTCCCTATGCAAAATTGGCAGAATGCCAAGTTATTTTTTAGCTTGAAACACCCATAAATAGCTGTGATTCTTTCGGGCGTGTTGTTGTTTATACAATGGCTTGGGCTTTTTCGTATTTACCAAGACAAATAAATCTTTCGTATACAGCCCAAATTCCTCAACTGCCATATCGTGTATTTCAATATGTGTCCATTTTTGTTTCCCACCATGTATTTCATCTTGGCATTTTACAAAAATGAATCCTCCTGGTTTCGTAATCCGTACAAGCTCTTTTAAACCTGCTCGATATAAACCTAAAATTTCATCATGTGTGGTATGCCGAGTAGTGTTATAACAATCAACCATACCTTTTAGATTGGTGATTCGTGCATATGGTGGATCAATAACAGTATGATTAAACGAATTATCCTCATAGGGTAAGTTTCTAAAGTCTACTCCCGTTTTAAGGTCAGTACCGATTATGTCGTATTTTGATTTATCAACTTGTTTCCAAAATACACCTCTACCCCACGTAACATCAGCAACCTTGTCTCCATCCACAAAATATAAATCACTGACTTTTTTAATTAATCCTGAATTATCTCCTACATGCACTGTATAAACAGGATCCTGAACATCATGACTTTGCACTGGTATTCCCCCTTTCGTTACTACACAATTTGGTTCAGATATGTTCCTCAAATTGATCAATATTTATGGAAACGATTTTCTAGTTTTAAATTATTTTTAATATCTTTTTCAGTAATGCGATGATTAATGATTACATCATGTTTTTTTACTGGAAATATTAAAGATTGATATAACCCATTTTTTTGTTTGTTTAATGTTTTTACTTCAACAATGTTGCCATAAATTTTTGAAATTTTTCCAAATCCATCAGTCAATAGTTTTCCTGAATCACTAAACCACTTGAAATATACAAAATTCCCTATTTGAAGTTCTTCTTCTATGAAATCAAATATATTTAATTGATTCATATTACACCTCACTTGCCGCACATAATGATTCCCTCGCTCACACTCCTAAATCGTTTAAATATTGCTCTATGTTTAAACAAAGTAGTATTTTATTCATGTAAGACCTACCTGGAATTTTGAATACACAAGCAGCTTTTTTGAGTGTTTTTAAATCATAATTAAAATTTAACTCTTCTGGTGTTTGATCAGACAGCTCAGCTAAAAATTCCTCTTTTGACATCATGATCACTCCTCAACAAAATGACTCTTGTACTAAACAAATATATTATTTACTTCCAAATACACCTGTAGTTCTTTCTTTCAACTTGCCTGCCATGTGTAAATCCATAACAACTAGTCCAGCATTGGTAGTATTGATACCAAATTTCTTAGCGATTTTTGCAATTGGTATACCTTCATCCCATAAACTGATAAATTTATCAATTTCATGCTGAGTAAAATCGAATTTCATGTTTTCGTGAGCTTCGCCAGTGAACAAAATATATCTTTTTTGACGTTCTCTCATCCCCTTCATATTTACCCTCCTGTCTTAAGAGCTCTACGTGCCTTTCTAGCCTTTTTCAATTCATCATGAGTAATCCATCCACCATCAATCTTTGAATACGTTAGAAGCCTTAATTCGAGCGGATAACGGTATTCGAATAACTTCTTCCTCAATTCAAATTGCTGTGTAACCATTCCCTTGATGTCAACCACTTCTGAATGGCCATCTGCATAATGAACTGTGAAATCTGCGTTATAACCAATCTCACGATATTTCTTCCCATTCTTTTCGAACTTTGGCAGCAATACAAACCTTGGCTGTAATTCAAAGGAGGTCACAATACCTTGTGCTTGTAGATGTTTCAAGTGATCATAATATTTCACTTCCAAAGCTGAATCGAAAGTAATTCCGTCATGAACAACTTTTTTATTACCATATTTTGATTTAGTCATATTCCCACCTCAATTATTAGCACTCTTAGTAGTCTGCTGATAAAATAATGTAATCTCGTTCTACCAGCAGCGTGTATTTAGTCTTCAAGCTTAATGAGTTGCAATCTGTTATTTACCTTGCTATTTGAACGTCTTTGATAAGCTCCTGACATGTAATAACGTATTGTTTCAGGCTTAACACCACGTTCCTTAGCAATTTCATTTACTGTTCCAATGGCTATCATCTGGTCCCCTTTGTAAAGTGCATAATCTTTCATGCTATCACCCTGCTTTTTATTGGATAATTAGCCGCATAATCAACTGTTTCATCTTGAGTTTGAAAACCCTTTAATTTACGCAAAGATTCAAGATTTTGATAAAAGCCTATTTCATTTTCTTTGTACTGATATTTCTTGTACAAACCTACATGCAGTGAAATTTGGTCGATATAGTATTGTTCATCCATCTGCTTCACCTACCAATGCTTTGTGAGCTATTATGATTATGTCTTCATAGCCATGTGGAGATTGCGATTCAATTTCTTCTTTTGCAACCGAAATGATGCCTTGTAATTCTGATTTTAATCTTTCTAACTCTGCAATAAGTGCTGGTACATCTTCTCGAGCATGCGCAATGAATTTTGCGTTGTCTTTATCAATCCACACACGACTATAAGGTTTTTCACCCCAATAACTCATTGTCACAACATGCATTGGTGATTTTAATTGTGGATGATGTTCTACTGTTCCGATTTGTGTGCCATCTTCCATTTCGTACACTTGCCATGGCCCGTCTGTAGCATTTACTGCACGTTCTTTAATGGCATCTAACTGTTCTTGTTTCATCGTCGTACCTCCTAATAACGTTTAAAAGCCTTGTGAGCCGTTTTCGTCTGCACGTGAATCCCTTTGTCGAAATCAATTCGTAAAACCTCCACAAGACCACCTACGCTTTCACACCACTATTCTTTTGCTCAATCATCTTCTCAATCTCTGCTCTATTGAGTTTGTGCACTTTTTTAGGAAATCCAAATTGATTTTGCACCTCGTCTCGTGTCAAACCATGCTCCAATCTCAAATGCGTTTTTGTAATTACTGTCCCGATGTGATGACAACCAGTAACAGGGCATCTAACTAGACCATTTTGTTCAGCGTGCCAATATTCTAATCTCATCTTGTTTCCTCCTTAATAGGTTTAAATAAGATTTGTTCAAAAGCGTAATTTTCATGTTGTGCTTCCATATCACGCACAGATTCTTCTGGCATGTTGACTGAATAACACATTTTGTTAACTCGACTTCTCAATCGTTCACCACTGTCGCTGTTTAGGATTGGATTACCCTGTTTATCTTTGGTTTGATAAATATCGGCTAACTCGTCAATCGTCTTATTTGACGTTATTAGCGTCGTTTTGAAATTTTCCATCCGAGAATCCAAGATGTTGTACAAAACCCGACCTGCGAAATCAGATGGCTTCTCAACAGCAATGTCGTCAATGATTAACACATCAGCTTCACGATAGATTTTTAGAATTTCATCCTCAGTTGTTTCACTGGAATCTTTATACGTTTTACGAATTTGCAGAAACAGATCATCAGCTTTCATGTATACAACTGTTTTGTTGTACATGCTCATTAATGCGTTACCAATACCACAAGCTAGTCGGGTCTTACCTGCACCTTTGGTTGTACTGTAGAAATAAAGTCCTTTACCTTTTTCTATTTCTTCATAGCCTTTTATAAAGTTCATAGCTATTTTTAGGGCAAGTGTTGCATCTGTTCTCGATTCTTCTCGCTTATAAATATCTGTTTTGAACCCCATCACTTTAACTTTTCTAAATTTTTCTGGCATACCTGACAAATCTAACTTTCTAGCAATCTCTTGTTCTTTCAACTTGTGTTCATAGCATTCACATTTCTCCCACCACTCGGCTTCCTTTTTTAAATTTTCAAGAATGTCAGAAATGCGAACCATTTCTTGTTCATCATTTTTTTCATGAGCAACAGCATACAACTCACGATGTTTTTTTATATCAGCAGCAACCTTATGTGGATTGAGTTTCTTGTAATAGTCAATAAACCATAAGAACCCACTACCATCACACTTTCCTTTCGGGCAAACTTCACTAGGCTGGGTTAAACACTCAATCCCTTTGGATGCCAGCAAGTTTTGCGCGTCTATCATTCTCTGCTCGAATTGCGGATTTTCTTGCTTCAACTTCTGCATTGTCGTGTTGATTGATTCCATTCTGCTGCACCTCCTTCAGCTCTAACAACTCTATAGTGGTAATTCCTTCATGTTTCCAATTGCGGAGAGTTGCCAAAGCATATTTTTCTTTAGCTTTTACACTTCCATTTGTTAGAGCTCTATTGAATGCTTCTAAAATGAGATTTGCATCATGATAAGTTGCTATATAGAAATCAATATCTTCTCGTAACTTATCACTAGGAATTTTTTGCAAGCGACTGACAAAAAATTCATATAGCCTTTGAGTATTCTCCATGTCTGTAGTCAGTACTTGGTTTATATCAGTATTTGGTTTATTCAATACTTGGTTTATATCAGTATTTGGTTTATTCAATACTTGGTTTATATCAGTACTTAGTAGTTGCTGATTTTCCACAGGGTGGATTTCCAGGTGGGTGGTTTCCCAGTGAGTGGTTTTTCCACCCACTGGTTTTTCGGGTTGTGGCTCAAATGGTATTTCATGAACAATCGTTTCCCAATGTGTAATTTTTTGAGTTTGTTCATCTTTAACCTGTCTACGCTCCACATATCCATGTTTTTTTAATTCCTTAAACCCACCGTCAAATGCTGTTTTTCCATCACAAGAATGTGTTATTAGCTCATCTTGATAAAACACCCAATCATCTGGCATTGAAAGCATGTAAGCCATGATTCCCTTCGCTCGCCAAGAAAGTCGATTATCATTTAATGCTGTACGATTCATTACTACATAGTTACTATTTTTAGCTACTCGGATGATGCTCATTTACCTTCACCCCTCCTAGTAAATTCTGCGTGGTAAAACTCCTTTAGTCATATCTTCATTTTCAAAAATCATAACTTTCAATGCACCTTGATGATGGACCGTAATATTTTCATTTGATGAGAATTTTAAGAAAGCTTCTAAGGCATCTAATAAATAGATAGGTGTGAAAGAAATAATATTTTCAGTGTCTTTATGTTGCTTAATATCAAATTCAAAATCGTCTAATTTTAAATGAATACCAGGTACTGAAAGTTCAATATAGTCATTTGTAAATGTGAATTTCATTATTTGAAATTTGTTAGATTTAATGAATTTAATTGCTGGTATTAGTTTCAGTGCATCTTCTTTAGATAACTGAAAAGATGATTGTGTATGTTCTTCAACTTTCAACAATTCATTCAAATGAGGAAACACGTAACCTTTAATCAAATCTAATGTTTTATGATTTAACAAGATTTCTTCTTGGTAAGAATGAACATTCTTTAAGATAATTGCTCGAAAAGTATCTGTTGCATGCATTTCACCATTTTCCTTTAAAGCAAGATGATTTAATGCTGGTCTAGATGGGGTAGTAGATGTGAATTTTTTTGCTACCTCTAAAGCTGGTGTTAATCTTTCTCTTCCTACGATTTCAATTTCATTTTTAATTGCTACTGTCATAGTTGCCACCCTCCACTTTTTCAATATTCCGAACTTTCAATATCGACTTACTCTTAAAATCCACAAACACGACATTTTGAAGTGCTACCTCATAGGCTTTTTGTAATTGTTTGAGCATAGCTACCTCCTATATAAGTCCACCTAATCGTTCGCAAACTGCGAAACTACCATTCACTTGAATAATTCGATAGTTTGGATAACGTTTCATATATTCCAGCACCAAGCGCTTAATTTCATCCCTATCACCTTCTGCCTGCTCGAATATCCAGCGAGGCAGAAGGACTTTGTGGGGTACGTTGTTCATCCGTTTGCACCACCTAATCTAGTAAATACTCAATCTCAAATGATGATTTTAATTGCTTGGTTGCTCGACAGTATGGACACTTTTCACAACGATGCCCTTTTTTAATACCCTGCTTTGCTTCTAAGATGCTTGGTAATATTGTTTGGACATATTCCTTCTCAAAGTCAAAACGGCTAGAGTCAAAGTGTAGAACGGCTTTGTCGGGTGGTGTTTCTTTTGTGACTGCCACGATATACGGATCATAATAACGCCCTGTATTTTGAAAAATGATTTCTCGGTAAACGTACATTTGCAGGATGTAATCATACGCTTGTACAAATGACCCGTAAGTATTGTATTTCTCGCTCCAATAACGTTTAGCAAGCTCTTGGGTGCTTTTGAGGTCCGTAAAAGTACCTCGTTGATGGTTGATACTATCCACTCTGATTTTCCAATCGGCGCCGAATAACTGCCCTGTCATGATAACCTCTTTTTCGCCATCTAGGGCGAACATGCAAAATTTATCGTTCTGAATGGTTTCAATCATTTCATCAGCTTTCAGATAATCAGCATATTTATTACCTTTAGTATTAAAAATGGCATCGTGATTAGCATGTAAATAAGCACTAAACACCTCATCACTATCAAATGCTGCATGTAAGTAGCTACCTACTGCCATAGCTGGAGAGAGTGGGCGAATAAACTCGCCCTTTAATTCAGCTATCATGGAAGCCTCACACTGCATTGCTTGCTTAAACTGCGACACGCTCATATAGTGCTGGTTCGCCTCATTCGAGTGGTAATTCTGGCTGTTCAATCGGATTTTGGTTTGGTGCATCTGATTTCACCTCTGTTTTTGGCTGTTCTTGTGATTTTTCAAACTCGGTCGCTAAGCCACCATCTACTTTTTTCGCTTCCTCTTTACTAAACCAATCTTCCACAGTAGACATACCATCTTTTAAGGAATTACGAATATTTGTTAGTTGAACCAAATCAAACTCACTAAACGAACTAGCATTATAACCAAAACGAACTTCAATCATTTCCTGTGTTACGCCATGTTTTTCTTTAAAGAATGTAAGAGCTTTTACAATACGTTCTTTTAATGGTCCTTCATTTTGACCTGCCAATGTTTTTGTACATTCCTCCACAGCTAAGTCCACAATGTCACCAGGAATGACACCTAGAATACATGCTCGTAACCTACGTGCCCCATCATTCGCTACTTTTTCATATATGTCTCGTGGATCTAATAACAGCTTCGGACCTCCTTGTTTTCGATAAATTGAGTGTTTTACTGTAAACACTTTCTCTTGTCTAACATTTGTCTCTAAATCCCAACAATATGCCATCGCAACAGACTCGCCATCACGTTGTTCTAATTCCTTAATACCATAAGATAGATTGCCCCAGTTTCGAGCTAATACTTCTGCTAAACGAATAGATGGTCCAGTTACTTTTGTTCCACCTTTAGGATAGGAATACATAGATGATGCTGCTAATGCAGGGCGCTTACAATTATCTAAAATACGGTTTTGAGCTTCAAACATATTACGAGGAAACTGCTTTGCTAAGAAAATAGCCCCTTTAACTTCCTCTATCTCCCGAGATGCACTTGAATGAGCTGTTACGCTTTGATTTTGCATAGGTTGTCCACTTTGAAATTGCTGTGAACTTTGTGGATTATTGAATTGTTCTGATAAGTTATTCATTGAAATTTCCTCCCACATGCGCTACAATGGCGCTAAAGTTATTGTTTTTTTCTTGCTTTTGTCCACTGCTGGAACAGTGGACTATTTTTTTACATAAGCAGAACCATAATGTAGTTCTACGTAGGCAATCACTTCAAAATCTGCCATCTCATAAGTCAAATAATCTTGATAGCCAACGGCTAGATAATCACTAATATTGTCCATGTGTACGATAGCGTCACCTATCTCAAAATACACATCATGGCAAACTATCAAACTGCCAAAATCGTCATACATTTCAAAGCTGATAACTGGCTCATATGGCTGATAACGTAGCTTCGGATACTCGATACGACCTAAAATCATTGGATTTTCGACATATGGCATTGTTCAGTCACCGCCATTCCAAAATTCACAAATGTTATGCCATATTTAGTAATTTTTCGATAATTAGCTGGTTCGCCTGTATAACTAATGTATGGTGCTAATTCACTCATTCCGATTTTTTCTATCGATTCTCTAGAATACAAACTCACCAATACATCAACGTCTGTTGCATTCCAACTATAAGACACATTAATTACATCTTTATGAGGAATACCATACTCAGCTAAAATCTGTGGTAGTTTAGCCATTTTCTCTAAAGCTAGTACTAATTTCATAAAACTAACTCCTTTCGTTTGATAAGTTCCATTAACATCAACACTCGCTGCTTTTTATTCAAATGTAAGTAATCTCCTGCTTTGATTAACACGACATCATCCCTTCAATGTGATATTTAATTCGCCCTGTTGCCAAGCCTTTACAAACTGTAAAAACTCCCAACCTTGATTCACGAGTTTATGTGTAACAAAGTAATCTCCTAAAACTTCTAGTAAACTATCATTCATTTTCATAACCTATTCTTCATTCTCCATTTCTTCTAATTCTCTACTAGTGAAAATAGTTTATATTTGAATTCACCCAATTAGGATGAATTCTGTTTTGCGAAAAATTTAATTAATATTGTCTACTTCCTCATAGTCCCATACATCAATTTCATTAGTTTCAGCATTTTGACAAGCTTGTTGCCAATCAATATGTCCATCCAAGTAAGCATGTGCCTCTTGCTCTGACATTGCCTCATAAGCCGCCTCTGAAATCGGAAGTTCCACTTCATAACGAACTTTTAGTGTTGCTTGTCCAGTTACTTTTAACATCCATTTTCCTCCTTAGACTTTACTTTTCTTTAGGTGGTGTGTACTGCTTGATTATTGCCACTTCTTCACATTTCACACATCCAACATAAAAGCATTTCTTTTCATAGGCTATAACGATAAAATCATGCTTTTTCCCGTCTATACATTTTTTTGTTGGACTAAAAATCGCATCACCTACTTTCCTTTCCATTTTTTTGATTTTTTCATAAAGCTTTGGATTAGTTGTCTTTAACTTCTCATTACGATGATTAATATATACTTCCATTTTTCGCATCCTCATTCCGAAATTATTAAACATAGTCTCGGCATTTGAAGAGTGAAAAAATCAGATTTTAATTAGTAATGTTAACCAATTAAATTCGTGCCAGTTTGGTTTTCAATAGTTGTTCCTACAATTTTATTAAATCGAGCCAATTCCTCACACAGCTTATCAAATAAAGGTGTTATAGCTATCTTTTTCTCACCCCATATGCGCAGATATTCAATTGACTTTGTTTGGTCTAAATAAGATAATTCTGCAATCAAACCAGGTATAGCACCTCGTTTTTGTAAGATAATCGGGTCAATCGGATATTCTTTAAAAATCGTTCGAATCTCTGTTGCTTTGATACGAATTGGTTCTACATTCGTCATTTTTCATTCCTCCATTGATAGGTATTGATACTAATATTGATGATTTTTTATAGCTTGCTCTAAGTTCAATTTAGTACCACATCTTGTACAAAATAATGCTTCTTCTATGTGAAATTCCTTTTACACTTTTCGCATTTACAATACATTGACTCTTCCCAAAACCCTTTATTCACAGTTATATCTCCCCTTCCCCAGAAGTGGGGAACTTTTATTTTCATGCATACTACGCCCCCACCCCTCCTACATTAATTGAATGTTTAATCGCCATTTCTTTAACAATCGCAAGATAAATTTCAACCAACTTTGGGTCATCTGCGATAATATCAATCTTTTTGAATTTTTCGATTTTAGCCTTTGGTACAATACCATTAGCCAGCCCTTCTTTCGACATTTTTATGGTTATTTTCGCCTACATTTCTTATAATTAGATAGAAAATGGAGGTATATGAATGAAGCAAATAGATGAAATATGTGTAGAAAAAATAACTCGGATACTAGGTGATTTAGTTACTGGTAACACAATTACTGAACTATTAGCTAAAAATCATTGGAAAGACCATGACACTGAATCTAAATCACCTATATATAGCACTAAATGGAGACGCTTGAAAGCCTCTATGATTTATGAAATTAATAGAAATCATGCACCAACACCTTTTTTTAAATTGATTGAAGAAATTATGAATCCAGCTAGTTTTTCGAGAGATGAACAAGAACTATGGAATTGCAATTTAACTGAAATTAATTTCACTTTGAGTTTTTATGGTTATGAATTAAATGATGCTGGTAAAGTTGTTAGCATAAAACCCTCAACTACATTCAATGAAGCCTTTAATCGATCTCAAAATTTGATAGATAAACTTCGGAAAAATAATGTACATGAAAAAGTTATTCTTTACTGTACTCCAGAACTTTTAGACGAAAATTATTTTCACGCAATATTAGAAGCTAGTAAAAGTGTTTTAGAAAGAATAAGAGAACTTACTAATTCAACTCTTGATGGAAACACTCTTATTAATGAAGCCTTTAAAGCTAAAAACCCTGCTATAGTTATACATGGAAATTTATTAGAAAACGACAATGATAAAAGTCAGTATCTTGGCTTAAAATCCCTTTTAAATACAATTTGTTACTTTTATCGAAACCCCACAGCCCATTCACCTAAGATGTTTAATGAACAAAACGAAGATGATGCTATTACAGCTTTTTTACTTATTTCTATGGCACATCAAAAGTTGGATAATTGTTTTACTGTTAGATTTCTCGATTAAACTTTAGATACAATTCGGTGTATTGAGTAACTTTGTCGATTAGTTCAATACACCGTTTTGGAACACTCACTGTTTTTTGATTATGAATTTGTTGTAATTCCAAAATCAAAGCATCGTTTAACAATCGACAATTATTTTCCATCATTTCTAACAAGATGTCACTTTTATCATTAGGTTGATTCATTTGAATTCCTCCTTTTGGTATAATTCACCTATACTTAGTAGATAGGAGGTGAATATCTTTGAATCATTACGAAAAACAATTTTTAAAACTAGGTCTTGAAAATTTCTATAAGAGTGGCAGCTCTTATTCAGAGATTCAACCTAAGAATTCACAAGAATTGATAGACTTCACGAATACCGCAAATTATCTGCATGAAAATGATTGGCTAATTTCACATTCAGATAACATCTTTTCTAATTCAGTCATTATAGTGCCAAACGAAACATTAATTTGTTACGAATTAACACCCGAAGGCTTGTCAAAAGCTAAGTCATTGGAAACTACTTAAAAGCAAACTGAATAACGAATTCTCTTGTGCTTTTTTCAAATTTGACCTCACGACGAAGATGTTGTCTGAATTCTTGTGGGGTCATTTTTTGGAATTTTTCATAAAGTAGCACTGTGATTTTATCCATTACTTCTTCACTGTCAGCGTTTGGTTCCCAACCTCCAGCTTCAATTAGTAAATTGTTTATATCCATACTTCTCACCTCTTTTCTATGCAATGTCATTGAGTTGTTCATCTGGACTCTTTGGTTCTTTTTCTTGTGAACGCTTTTGTTCTACGGCATTTTTACGCAAACCAGCGATTAAACCTGCAACATAGGACATGTTCACGTCATTCAACTGTTGTGCTCCTGTAACGATAGCGTAAATAAGGTCCTTTTTATCCATCTCTCTCACCTTCCCTTCTATTAACTAGCTTCCTCTCGTTCAATAACAGGCAAGATTCCTTCACTTTTTAACAAGTCATAAATGAATAATCTACCTTTTTGCGTCCATTTCGTTAGTATTGAAGAATTATCAGCATCAATTACGTGTGTTGTCGTTTGCGTGTAACCCTTGTTTTGATACTTGGCATACAACAACCAAATATCACTTTGTTTATATTGGACACCTAGCTCATGAAGTAATTTGTTCAACTTAGTAGCACTCATGCCGTAGTCCTTCGCAATCTTAGACACAGACAGCAAGGACTTATTTTGCAACACCATGTCGTAGTAGCTAGCTTTCGGCTGTAACTCGCTGTTCTGCTGAACCAGTACGAGGTTTTCGGTTTGGAGCTTTTCGTTTTCCTCTACCTTTTCCACCAGTTGCAACAAGGCTTCTTTATATGTGGTAGGTACGTTGAATTGTGGTTGTTGCTCAATCACCCTGTAATACTCGTCCACTAGTAACTCGTATGCCTCCCATGCCCTGTCGGTATTGAGTGACTTTGCGTGTAGCCATGCCCCCTTTTCTGTCCAGAGGTAGAGTTTATTGACGTTTGGCGCAACACCTAAATTTTCGAAGTTGCGTTTGAAATCCCTCAAATCATCACCTTGAAGTAAAATAAAGTGTTTGCCTTCTTTGTAACGTTCTTTGTTATTGTTAAAATTTTGCTGAACTAATTTTTCATCAGCTTCATACTTCTCAGCAAGTTGCACTGTTGTTAAAACACGTCTACCACGCAATTGAATAACTATTAAATCTAGCATGATAATTGCTCCTTTCATTTTGTTTACTAGATGGCATAACCACCAACCTATTTACAAAACTGTCACCGCCACTAGTTAATGCACATACTTCCCATAAACAATTTCGCTAACGGATAACCCAAGCTGAAACTTTTCATTAGCAATCATCAAGTCCACCGCATCCGCTAAAATCGGTTCACGCTCCACTAACATATCAGGTGTCATTTGATTTTTCTTGAGCATCTTCGGATGTCCATACCTGCTTGATACGGCTTTGTTAGCAATTGTATTGGCTTTGATAAAATTGACGGGCTTAGGGTCTTGTAACGATTGGTTCAGTTTGGACATCATTTCTTTTTGGTGTTCCTTGTCCAACATGCGGAATATTTGAAAACCTTCCAATCCGCTTGATTGACGGAGCGTTTTAACTACTTCAAATACCCAACGCTTAAATTCCTTTGCTTCTTTCTTACGGCTCTCAAATACTGTTTCGTAAATACCTAGCTCATTGACGATTAGCATTTTACGACTGCCGTTTCCAAAATCAACCATGTGATTTGAAATCACCTCTTTTGGAAGCCTACGTTTAATAGGGGCTGTTTGACCTAAATCTAACGCTTTCGCTAAATCATCAAGCACCGCCCACCACTCATTAGGCTCTTTCTCCACAAAACGAATTTCAAAGCCGTTCCAATTCTCTATTTTCATGTTCATTTGTTTCATCTCCTTCTTTTTATTTTGTTTAAATAGATTGAATTACAAACAACTTACCTGTTTTGAGATATTGGTTATATGTCATTTGCAACTTAATAATATGTCATTGAGATATTTAAGTCAATACTATTTCTTAAAAAATGTTGCAAATGAGATATTTGTAATTTACTATGTAAAGAGAAAGGAGGCGATAACAAATGAATATCAATGATAGAGTAAGAATGATAAGGAATCATTTGAATATGACACAAACTGATTTTGGAGAGAAAGTAGCGATAACACAAAACCATCTTTCAGGTGTAGAAGTAGGACGAAGAGAGGTTTCAGAACGTTTACTCAAACTAATTTGTAACGAATTCAACGTCAACGAGGAATGGTTAAGAACTGGCGAAGGTGAAATGTTTCTTAAATTAAGCGATGAACACGAAATAGGAAAATTGCTAGCGACAATAACCAAAAGAGATGACGAAATGTTACAGAACGCCATGAAGAATTTAACGGAATTATCTATGGATGACTTAAAAATAGTTAATAGAATAGTTGAATCGTTATTAGAAAAAGAAAAAATGGAACGACTCAAGTAGTCCGTTCCATTTTTTTATCACTATTAAATTAACATTTCAGAAGTGTAGTGTTTTAAGATTCCTAAGTGTCTATCATTGGTAATGCCTAAG
Organism: Lysinibacillus piscis; assembly: GCF_026012395.1. Taxonomy (GTDB): domain Bacteria; phylum Bacillota; class Bacilli; order Bacillales_A; family Planococcaceae; genus Lysinibacillus; species Lysinibacillus piscis. The sequence continues at coordinate 533,343 of NZ_BRZA01000002.1, read as the reverse complement.
GTATTCAATATGACATACATTTTATCATCATGAATATGATTGAATAGAATTGATACAGCATACACTACATCCAGCGAACTTTCATCTTCAAAAGGCAGTGCATTCAAGAATAAATCTAATAGGTTTTCATCTAGCGTTGCTAAAGTATGAGTAATAACTAATAACTTCTGTAATACAATTGGATCATCAATCTGCAATACCATTTCAATAATTTCTAAATGCTTTTTCTGTATTTCATTTTTGGAACCGTCTACTAACCTAATCAATTCATTTTTCAAGTCGCTCACCTCTTTGTTCTCCATTATATAAGAACATTCGTTCTTATTCAACCCCTATGTATTCTTTTTCCACATCCTTATCCTTCACAATAATCTATCTTGTCAGTATTGTATAAACGTGCTACAATATCCATGTTTTTCTTTTTTCACTTGGTTGTAACGTTTGCAGACGTTACAGCCTTTTTATTTGTCTCATTTTCCTCGCTTGTTATTATCATTGATGTTTTAAAGTATTGTGAAGTTTCATTCAACGTTTTTAAATTCGTCTTTGCTCCTTCAAAGAAACAAAAGAATTTTTGTTTAATATTATCCATTCTTACAATCATTTCATCATCTGAATTTAATAAATATTCAAATCCTTCAAAAATTGAAACTATTTCATTTGCCGTTTTTTCCATATAGGTTAAATCTACTAGATACCTAAAAATATCCTTTTCGTGTTTAAAGATTATTGCTGCTTCTTTTTCATTTACTTTCAACTTCATCACCTCTTTAGATTAATTTTATTATACAAGAACATTAGTTCTTGTTATACAGGAAAAAAATCACTCTACTTGTAGTTCATTTTGCTAGAATATCCATCTACTAAATCCGACATTATATGACAAAATTAACTATTGAGGCTAGTATATATCATATCTTAGTAATATCAATGCAAGATTTTAACAGGGAATTTATTGCTTTGTCGAATGCTATCAAAAAAATCTAAAATTTTTTTGAATTATTTAACCTATAAATTTGTTTATATTATCCTTATAAGAATATAAAATGAAATGAAAAATAAAAAACCATTTACTAATATTTTATTAAATTCAATAATTTATGAACTATTTTTTCTTCTTGTCGAATCCTCTATTGACAAAATATTTTTTCTGTGAAATTGATTTCAAATGAAATTTCTATAAACTAACAGTGAAAATCAGGGGATATCTGCTATAATCGACACAAGAACAGTACATACATTTGTTCTAAAAAATAATTATAGTTAGGGGAAAATACATTGAGAGTAATTATTTACATTCGTGTTTCTACCAAGTTACAAGAACAAAAATTTTCATTAGCTGGTCAAGAATCCGAATTAACAAAATATGCTGAATCTCAAGGTTGGATAATCGTCAACATCTATCAAGATGTAGATAGTGGTGGAAAGCTTGATAAAGCAGGATTAAACGCATTATTAGATGACGTTGAAGAAGGAAAAGTTGATGTTGTACTGGTAGCTGACCAAGATCGGTTATCTCGACTAGATACTGTAGAGTGGGAATATTTGAAAGACATTTTACGTACAAACAATGTCAAGATTGCAGAACCAGGGCGCATTACGGATTTATCAAATGAAGATGATGTTTTCTACTCCGATTTAAAAAACCTTATCGCACAGCGAGAAAAGAAAACGATTGTCCGTCGTATGATGCGTGGTAAAAAACAACGTATGCGTGAAGGTAAAGGATTTGGAATGGCTCCACTAGGATATAAGTTTGATAAAACTACAAAAAAATATGTATTGGATGAAGAGTGGAATTGGGTAATACCGTTCATCGACAAGTTATATTTAGAAGAGCAACTTGGAATGATGGCTATTGCGAATCGTTTAAATGAAATCTCTCGAACTCCTAGTGGTCGCTTTTGGAATGAAAAGCTAATTAGTGATCGTTTAACATCTAAAGCATTTCATGGTGTGATGGAGAAAAGATTTAGTACTGGAGAAATTATAGTTATAGAAGATGCCTACCCACCACTACGAACGAAAGAAACCTATGACCTCATCCAATTAGAACGTGAAAAACGAGGCACTATCTACAAAGTAACAAGTAGAGCGAAATTGGATTTGCATTATTTACGTAGAACTACTTTTACATGTGGTTTATGTGGCAGAAAAATTTTACTAGTACAACATGGTACAGCTAAAACACCTCGCTACTACTTAAAACACGGAAGAAAATTAAAAATAGCTGACAGAAGTGTTTGTGATATTTCTATTAACACTATTCGTTTTGATAAAAATATTTCTAAGCTGTTCACTGAAATATTAGATAGCGAAAGTCTTGCAAGTAAATACTTTCAATTTGAGAACAATGAGCAAAAAATAGAACAACTAAAAGAATCAATCGAATCTCTAAGTAAAGCCATTCATAAAAACGAAATTAAGTTAGATAGATTGCTTGAATTATATTTAGATGGTGAGTTTGATAAAAGTACACTTGTTAAACGACAAACGAAAATTAAAGAAGAAAATGAGTCTTTGACAAATGAACATACCCAATTATCCAAAAAATTGAAGTTGATGCAGAACAACGAATTTAATTATGAATTGATTTACGATTTATTTAGTTCACTTAAAAACTTTGAAATAGATTATACTCCTGGGGAACGTGCTAAAATATTCGGACATTTATTTCCCAAAGGAATTTTATATCCAGATGAATTAATTTTAATTTCAGAAATTAGTGGTGTACCTCTTGAAATCGGCGTGGTTATTGATAAAGACCCCTACCCAGGACATGCTTCCAAAAAAGTCTAACTAGTAGGGGTTATCCCCTGTATTTATCTCTATTAAAGTAAAGCCTTGCTGTTGTTTTAAATACTTCATGATAGATTCCTCCTATACAAATTCAATCATTTGATAAATGGGCAATAATATGCTGATATATGCAGCGACAATACATATCGCAATAAGTATAAAAAAGGTTGGCTGTACAAATGCCAGCACGCGTTGTAGCCATTGTTGTTGTTTTTCAGTTAATAGTTCACTGTATACCATTAATTCTTTGCCTAAATAACCGCTTTGTTCTCCATGATGGATAAATACAGCAAAATCCTTCTGCCAAATTTCCATAAACTGCACAGCTTGTGTGAGCGTGTCCCCGAACATAACACGCTCTTTAATGGCTTGTGCTAAATATTGTAAAGATGGCTGATGTGGTTGTTCCTCTAAAACACGAAGACTTGCTTGTAGAGAAAAACCACTTTGTAGTAAACTTCCCAAATAAACAGCAAATTGTCTTGTCACTGATAAGCGAATATAGCGCTTCACTATTGGTATTTTGGCGACAATATGTAGTTGTTTCGCCACCTTGTACCTTTTGATATACAGCATGAATAACAATCCACTGCCCACCACAGCACCACCACTCATAATAAAAGCATCTGGCATATGCAATAAAAATTTAGCCAGTGTAATACTGGAATATTCTTGATTTGTCACTCGATTGACGACCATTTGTTCAATATTCGGAAAAAATAAAGTACGAAACACGAAAAAGAGGAATACTAAAAATACGGTGAGCACAATGGGGTATATGAGGAGTTTGCTTAACTTGTCCTTTATCGCTTTCTGTAAAGCCATTTGTTTTGCAATGCCGTGAAAGGCCTCTATCATGTGACCATTACTTTCAGCAACCGTAATTGCGACTAAATAGGGCTTTGCTAGCTGTAATTGCATTAAAACACTTGTTACGCCTCCTCCTTGTCTCAATTTTTCGTCAATGAAAAATTGCATTTCGTCGTATGCTTTAACATGATGTGGTAGCAAAATAGCGATAGCCTGTGGAAATAAGTATCCTTCCTGCATTAAAATACTTAATCGATGAAAAAAATCAGCTTGCTCTCTTACTCGCCACTTCGTATTTCGTCTAAATGTCTGCTTTATGTTGTCAGTCCATTGTCGTAGCCACATAGCATTGTTTCTCCACTAATTCTTTCTGACCTGCAAGCGTTATTTCATACGGTAGCTCGTAACTGATTTTTTGTCTAATCGCTCTCATGGCAAGCTCTAAATGCTCATCACTTAATATTTCAAATAATGCACGGCGTTCTTCCTGCACAATTGGCAATTGAAAAAGCACCTGGGCAACGATACCAATGACTGTTTGATTAAGCTCTTCAATTGAAACGCCTAGATCCAGTAGTCGGTAAAGACAACGCACTGAATCCTTCGCATGAATACTTGACAATACTAAATGACCTGTTAAAGCAGCTTCCACCGCAATTCTAGCTGTTTCTTTATCACGAATTTCACCAATCATAATTACATCTGGAGAATGACGCAAAATAGCTTTTAAGCCCGTTGCATATGTCACACCAGCTCTTTCATTCACTTGAATTTGTAATAAATGGGCTTGATTATTTTCTACAGGATCTTCTAATGAAATGACATGTCGTGCTAATTCGGTGGAACAATAATGAAGTAATGCATAGAGGGAGGTGGATTTGCCTGAGCCTGTTGCGCCACTGAATAGGAGCAACCCTTGCCTTTGTTGTACAAGCTCTGTTAACTTGGCTGGTGCATCATGAAAATAACATAAAGATGTGAGAGGGAATGTATGGTTTTGCAACAGAAGGCGAATAATTAAACTTTCTTTAAAAAAGACAGAGGGCAATGTAGAGACACGGAAGGCATACTGCTCTTGTTCTAATGATTTTTGAAAGGAGCCACTTTGGGGTTTACGGCGTTCACTAATGTCGAGCGTTGCTAAAAATTTATAAAACGAAATCATTCGCTCTGCTAAATCCGTTGGTAGCTCCCCTGCATTTAACAACTTATCATACTTTCTAAAATAGAGACGATACTGCCCATGTTCGGGAATCATCAATAAATCGGACGCCCCAAAATGATAGGCCTTTAACAAAAGTTGTTCACATTTTTGTTCAATCACGCTTTCAAATTGCTGCATAATGACACCTCTTTCATTATTAGTTCGAATATGACCGCCTATTCGTTGCCCTCAGTATAAATGGTAACTTCCTTCTAGGAAAGACCTTTTGGCAAACTAAAAATTCTCGATGAAATAAGCTATGAAATTTATTTTTTCAAGAGAACATGTGGATAGTATTTCCTTATCGCTAAAAAATATGGCTTTATACCATCTCCACAGCTAACTTAACCCACTATTTTTACAAATTATTACTATAGGATAAATATTTATACTAAAAAAACTGTATATTTTTCCATAATGCAATATAATAGAATGAACAGGTGTATTTTCCTAACTTACTACATAGAAATTTGAGGTGAAATAAATGATTCATCCATTAAAGATTACTAGTACATTAGCAGATGAAACTAGATACTCTATTTATGAATATATTTTAAAAGAAAAAAAAGCAGTGACTGTCCAGCAAATTGCAGACGAATTTCATATTCATCCAAATGTCGCACGTCTCCATCTCACAAAACTAACAGAAATTAATATTATTTCTGCTGATTTTATGAAAACAGGGAAAGGCGGCCGTCCTGGTCGTGTCTATAAAGCTGCTGAAAAAGGGATTTCTTTATCGTTTCCAAGGCGAGATGAAATTCGCTTGCTAAAATGGACAATCCAACTAGTAGAAGAGCTTGGTCCATCAGCTATCGCCCATTGTCAAAAAATTAGCTATCAAGATGGCTTTCAACAAATGAAAAATTATGAATATGGCTATTTACACGGTCTACCCTCTTTTGAAGATAAGCTACAACTATTAACGGAAAATGCCGCATTAATCGGCTATATTCCACAAGTTCAACAAACAGAGCATGGGAAAAAAATCACCTTCTCCATTTTTAATTGTCCGTTCCAAGAACAGTTAACAACACATTCAGAAATGGTTTGCTCCTTACATGAGTCCTATTTAAAGGGACAGCTTGATGCACTATTCCCCAACAACGAATTTGTTCAAGTCGAAAGCATGGTACATAATTGCGATTTATGCAAATATGAAATAAACGTTACAGAAATGGACTGATGTATGAAAAAGCCATTTGTTTGTCACAAAGAAAAGGAAGTTCCAGTTTACAGATTCCTTTCATATCATTTATAATAAGTAATAGACTATTGTGTCGTGGGCAGAAGGAGGGAAAACTTTCATGGATAATATGTATAAAGTTATGGCATTCTGGACAGGTATTTTCGCAGTCATGTTCTACCTTGGAGGTATGAACGAAGTATCGCTATTATTCGTAGGTAATACAGGTTTATTCTTATTATTAGGCTTCTTAAACCTTTCAGAGCGTATGTACATGTACATTTTCGGAGCATATTTAACTGTATTCTTCGCTGGCTTCACGTACTATGCAACATTCATTCACGTACCTGGTGGAGGTCATTAATACAAAAAGCGTATCTCATAATGAGGTACGCTTTTTGATTCGTTAAAAGCCATTTAAAAAAGGATTTGTCTCCATTTCAATACCAACCGTTGTATATGCACCATGCCCTGGATAAATAATCGTTTCCTCAGGCAATGTTAGGAGTTTCTGATGAATGGATGCTACTAACACATCCATTGAGCCACCAAGTAAATCTGTGCGCCCTATACTTTGTTCAAATAAGGTATCTCCTACAATCGCAAAACCATCTTGTTCAAAGATATATGAAATACTCCCTGGAGAATGACCAGGTGTGAATACTGCTCTAAACACAAAATTACTGATTTCAAATAGTTGCTCTTCTTTTATCCATTGCTCTTCTACTGGTACAGCCACTTTATAATCAGGTAGTTCAGCATATTTACCAGAGCCATTTTTCATTGGGTCGCTTAGCCAGCTCACCTCTTTATAATGCACCCATACAGGCACATCAAATGCCTCACGCAACGCATCCACTGCACCAATATGGTCGAAATGTGTATGTGTTAGAAAAATCGCTAGTGGCTTAAGCTGGTTGCTGTGAATGGCTTTTATTAATTTATCAGCTTCTTCCCCCGGATCAAAAATTAAACATTCCCTTTCCTTGTTCGATACAATATAACAATTGGTTTGTATTGGCCCAAGTGCGTAATTTCGTACATTTATCATCATTATCACCTCAATTTCTTATTATAGCGTCTTTACCACAATTTGACGATAAATGTTCATAGTTTCGGCGATTTTAGTTCTCGACAAAAACAAATAGAACGTATACAATTAAATAGGAATATTGTTTACGACATTCATTTTCTGATGTCGAAAGGAGTGTCTTTTAATGAACTTATTGATGGTTATTTTTGGTTTAGTAGCGATTTTAGCTGTAATTGGTACATTCCAAGCAATTAAAGAAAAGAACTTATTAAGCGTTGGTTTCAACCTATTAAGTGCACTTGTATTCGGTTGGTTTGTCATCATGACAGTTATCAACAGTGGATACCCACCAAAATTACACTAAGCGTACACGAAAAAGAGCAACTTCTCAAAGGAAGTTGCTCTTTTCCGTTTTCTTATAAATTCTATATAAAAAGACTCGCCCATTAAGCGAGTCTTTTTTCACTATTTCACAGCACCTTGCTTTAAGTTGCCTGTTTTTTCATCATAAAAGCGCAATAAGTCGCCATTGATAATCGCATCTGAATTTTCTAGCTCCATTGTAGCCTGTTCTGCATATGGCTGACAAGCTGCACCATCCATTTCTTCACCTGTCGCTTTATCATAGCACACTTCACCAGTGTAAACATACTTATCTGTTACAAAACGACCGTCACGGAAAATAACAAAGTTTTCATGTTCAGGTGAAAATAAATCTGCACCTAGCTGCATATCTTTTGATGTGTCTACGCCAAGAAGATGTAAAATAGTTGGGCGTAAATCCATTTGACCTGCAACCTCTGTCATCTCTTTTCCATCACCAGAGCCTGGAATATGGATAAATAAAGGTACTTCTTGTAACATAACTGTATCAAGTGGTGTAATGCTTTCTTTCCCTAAATACTGTGCCATCGCTTTGTTATGGTTTTCTGAAATACCATAGTGGTCACCATACATCACGATAATCGAATTATCATAAACACCTTGATCTTTTAAACTTTGGAAGAAAGTTTTCAGCGCCTCATCCATATAACGAACCGTTTGGAAATAACGATTTAATGTACCAGAGTTCGATGTATATTCTGGAATCATCACATCATCTGGGTCCAATGTAAATGGATAGTGATTTGTTAATGTAATTAAACGTGAATAGAATGGCTGTGGCATATCTTTCATCAATGCCGCTGATTGCTCTAAAAACGGTGTATCTTTCATACCCCAGTTAACTGCTTGCCCTTCTCCAACTTGATAAGAATCCACATCATAAAATTTCTCTACTTTTAATGACTTATACATCATATCACGATTCCAGAACGATTTATTATTAGGATGCATGACATTCGTAAAGTAGCCATTTTCGCCAAGGCGTTCAGCCATTGAGTTATATGTGTTACCACCGTGTGTAAAGAAGACTGCCCCACGTCCTAAACCAAATAAGGAGTTTTCCACAATAAATTCAGAATCAGACGTTTTCCCTAAACCTGTTTGGTGATAAAAGTTGCTGAAATAGTATGTGTCTTTATCTTGTGTTAAAGAATTCAAGAATGGTGTAATTTCATGTCCATCCATTTGATTATTAATCACAAAGTTTTGTAAAGATTCCATAGAAACGACAATTAAATTGCGTCCTTGATATTTTCCAAATAACTCTGGGTTCACGGCTGCTTGATTTGAGCGAATATAGTTGTTAACTTCCACTAATTCACTGCCATCTGCTAATGCACGCTGCGCAGATGATTTAGATTGAATATAAATATCATATAAATGATAGTTGTAAGTACCGATATTTTTGACAAGTAGCTCTCGGTCAAAGCTACGTGTTAATAGCTGTGGACGCTCTGTTTCCGCTAATCCTAAGTTTAAGAAAGTCATGGCAATCGCTAAGACGAAAAACGCACGACGGAATTCTACATTTACTTTTATAGCTTCTTTCATTTTAGGAATATAGCGTTTTGCTAAAATTAAAATGATAACATCCGCAAAGTATAGGACATCCCATGGCTCAATAATTGCTGTCACGGATGTGCCTAAATCCCCAAAATTACTTGTTTGGAACAATACTGGTAATGTAATAAAATCATTGTAAAAACGGTAGAATGCTACATTACCATAAACAATGACTGATAAAATCACACTCACTGTAATAATGTAACGATTTCTTCCTTTTGGCATTTTAAAGAATAATGATAGCCCGTAAATGAATAACAAGAAGCTCAATGGATTAATAAATAAAATAAATTGCTGCATAGCGTTCTCGATTTTCATATCAAAGCTAGTGTGGTAGACGATGACCGTTTTAATCCATGTTGCGATAATTGCCAATATCATAAATGAATGTTTAGGCCACTTGATTGATTTCATTCCTAACATCCTCTCCATCTCTTTTCTATCAAATATATTTTGGCATGCACATTTGCCAAAGATTAACCTCCATTTCGTTCGTAATGGATTACTAACGCAATAGAGGTACATTTAACAATCTATTTCTAAATCATCATATATCTTAATCCTTTTTTTACAAATAATCAACATATATATGCTGGAAATTAGTTGTTTTTGTGCGACCTAACTATATATACGTTTTAGTATGTAAAAAGTTTCTTAAAAAGAAGTAAAAAATAATCGAACAGATAATTTAAAATCATTTCATTATGAAATATCCATCTTAACTTTAATAAAATAATTTTATGTAATAGATTAGAAGTGATGCATTGTTAATAAATTTCAAAGAGCAATTAAAATTACTTCATTATGAAATATTTATCAAAAATTCATCTTAACTTTGATAAAGGAATTTTATATAATAAATTGGAGGTGATACATTATTAATAATCCTATTTTACATTTCAAAGAACAATTTTTTCATTATTTAACACAAAATAATATTATCAATGTCAAACGTGCAGCAATCATTGCGATTGTCTTAGAAATTTGCTTACTCGCTCGCAACATTTATTTTTACGGGATTACATTCCATTATTACATTCGATTTTATTTACTCATGTTAATAGCATCAGTCATTATTTTATTGGTCATTCGCAAAATTGAAGTGATACAAAACGAAGAAAAAAAATATCGGCTTGCCCATTATACGATGTTTGGTTATTATCTATTTGTTCTTCTTTGGGGCGTATCTGTCACACTTTTTGACCAATTATCGTATGGACATGTCACCGTTTATTTAACTAATTTATTCCTGACATCTACATTATTTATTGCAAGTCGTCGAACAACTTTCGTCTTACATATTATCCCTATTATCACGTTATTAACAGGCTTTATCTATCTTGTTCCAACTGGTAAAGCGTTGAGTGGTCATATAATCAATATTTCATTCTTTTGGATTTTTGCGATTCTCTTGACGAATACCCTACTTACGCAAATGGAAAAGATTTTCAAACAACGTCTTTTATTAAATGAACAAAATGAACAATTAAGACTGTTAAATCATAATTTAGAATTCTATGCCAACCGAGATCCTTTAACACAACTTGCCAATCGCTATCATCTTGAAACCTACTTAAATGAAAAGCTACGGGAGAAACAAACCGTATCTATTTTTATTTTCGATATTGATTCATTTAAAAGTTATAATGATTTTTATGGTCACCCTCAAGGCGATAAAGTATTGCAAGCTATCGGCCATGCATTGCATCATCTTGCAACAAAAAATCAACTATTTGCTTGTCGTCTAGGTGGAGAAGAATTTTTACTAATAGGCTTCCAACTAACTGTCGAGCAAACTGCTGAAATAGCTGAAGAAATTCGAGCAACTGTTGCTGAATTACAAATTCCACATGAAAAATCACCAACCAAGCCTTATGTAACAGCAAGTCTTGGTTATATACAAGCGAAAATCGAAACGATGCAACAATTTGATGAGTATGTGCAATTAGCTGATGAAGCACTTTATACAGCTAAACATAATGGTCGAAACCAAGTATATGGCTCGGCGCAAATTCTTGTATAAGTTTTGTATCAAAAAAGCGCCTTCAAGCACTGTTTTAGTACTTGAAGGCGCTTTTAACTTGGCATATTACTGATTTTCTTTCATTTGTAGCCTTGTTGTTTCTTGTCGAATCAACAATAATGCCATTTGATAATCTTTTATATCGAGTACATTGGCTTTATAAAGCTCACGGATTTCATCTTCCATCAGCATTAAATCGCCAATTGGATCACGTGTATAAATATAAGTGCCATATGTTTTTAATAGTTCATAAATATCTAACATTTTATCCATGTTGATTCACTCCTCGCTCTTTCACACAATCTATACGTTTTGTTGGTGTTATAATGATATCTACTGGATAATCATGTGCCTCTGTTGGTACTCGCTCATACAGTTGTTCATCAAATAGCAGTGAGAGTAGCTTCCCTCTTTCATAGTTACATAAATAGCGATCATAATAGCCACCACCATAACCAATGCGATAGCCAGATGAATCAAAGACAACACCTGGTACAATGATAACATCCAAATCGGCTGCATCTACAAGTTCACACAGTTCAGGTATTGGCTCACGCAACTGCATATACACCATTTCAAGCTGAGCAAATGATTCAATCTCGTAAAAGGACATTTGCTTTGTTTTGGCATGACATTTTGGCACTGCAACCCGTTTTCCTAATTGCCACAATGCTTCGATTAAATGCACTGTATCCACTTCTGGTTGATTCGAAATGGTTAATCCAATCATATTTCCTTCTATTATATATGGTTCCTGTAGCACCTTGTTAGCGATTACAAACGATTGACTACGGTAATTCTCTGCACTTATTGTCGCTAAACGAGTTTGTACTTCCTTGCGCATCATTGCTTTGTCCATCGTTACCACTACCTCCAAAACTTTGAGAATGTAAAAAGCCAAAACCACAAGTGGCTTTGGCTTAATGAGCGATTACTTCGTTTCACGGTGAAGAGTGTATTTCTTTTCACGAGAACAATATTTTTTAAGTTCAAGACGCTCTGGATTGTTACGCTTGTTCTTTTTAGAAATGTAGTTACGTTCGCCGCAGTCTGTGCAAGCTAAAGTAATATTTACACGCATCATTAACCCTCCCACTCTAAATCAAGAATTAAAAATTGAGCATGATTTATACGACTAATTTATTATAACATAAACTGAAAAAAAATCTACCTTCATTTCATATTAAGTTTGCATATGGTAAAATACTTTATAACTACATAACATAATGGGGTGAAACGATTGGATTTATCCATCATATTAATGGGCATTGGCGTTTTTTTCATCTTGCTATCATTCTTTGTGAAAGATAAAACGAAGAAAGTCGAACAAGACCTTGAAGAGCTATCTATCTCTCTTTTCCAAGAAACACATAATTTAAAACGTCGCTTAAAAATCGTAGAAGAGGAATTATTAGTTGAACCTGAATTTCAAGTAACGACTCCATCGACAAATAAACAAACTGTGTCTAATCAAAAAATTCAACAAGTGATGCAGGCTGTTCAACAAGCGACACAAGCACCGAAAGTAAACAAAGCAATGTCAAATTCAAAACCGATTCATCAAATTATTATTAGTCAAGTGCTTGAATTACATAAACAAGGTTTGTCCATAGCTGATATCAGCATTCGCTCCAATTTAACAGAAGAGCAAGTACGACAAGTGATTGCTGACGGAGGTCGATAATATGAATAAATCCTCGCTTCGTGCATTTGGCATAGCCCTATTTCTTGTAGGAGCACTTATCACGCTTGCACAACGTTTTGATATCAATATTGGCTTACCCGCTACCGCTGTCACGAAGACGGACGATAGTGCAAAGTGGCAAAAGCGGCTTCAGCAAGCACAAGAAGAAATCGCTTCATTACAAAAACAACTCAGCCAGGAATCCTCAACCGAGGTAGAAACAGAAACACCGGAAGAGGCATCTACTGATAGCGAAAATACCACAACAGAGGATGTCAATATGATGACCTTGCAAATTTATAGTGGCATGACACCATATACAGTGGCACAAAAGCTAGAAGTTGGAGGTATTATTGACAATGCTGTTGAAATGGAGCTATTGCTTGCCAATCCACGCTATGCTCGTAGCCTACAAATCGGCTTTTATGATATCAATTCAGCGATGTCTTTAGAAGAAATTGCTCGATTAATTACAGGTAAAAAACAATAAGTTAAGGGGGTATCTATCTCGATACCCCCTTTCCCTTATGCTAAATTGGCTAAAAAGGCTTGAATCATTTGTGCACCTGTTGCTGTACCAATAGATTCAGGATGGAATTGCAAGCCATATACAGGATATTGCTTATGCTGAATCGCCATAATCTCACCATCATCACTAGAGGTAGCTACAATTGAAAAATCCTCATGCAGCGTGCTTGGCTCAATGATTAATGAATGGTATCGCATGACTTCAATCTCTCCTTCTAACTGAGCAAACATTCCCTCTTGACGATACGTTAATGTCGATAGTTTACCATGCATAATGTGATTGGCCTGCACAATTTTCCCACCAAATGCTTGCCCAATCGATTGATGCCCAAGACAAATACCTAGAATCGGAAATTTCGTATATAAATTCTTCACAACATCAACTGTAATGCCTGCCTCATCAGGTGTTCCTGGCCCTGGCGATAAAATAATAGCTTCTGGCTGCATCGCCTCAATTTCTGCGATCGTATATTCATCATTGCGTACAACTTGCACTTCTTTTCCGAGCATACTAATTTGTTGAAATAAATTATAGGTAAATGAATCATAATTATCGATTAATACAATCATTTTTTTACCTCCAATAGCGCACGGGCTTTATTTAATGTTTCTTCATATTCAGATAATGGAACGGAATCATAAACAATTCCCGCACCCGCTTGCACATGCGCATAACCATCCTTCACAATCATAGTACGAATAGCTAGTGCCAAATCCATATCACCTGTGACAGAAATATAGCCGACCGCTCCTGCATATACGCCACGCTTCACAGGCTCTAAACCATTAATTAATTGCATCGCACGAATTTTTGGTGCACCTGATACAGTGCCTGCTGGTAAACAAGCACGCAATACATCTAATACATGTAAATCATCACGCAATTCACCACTAACCTCTGATACGATGTGCATGACATATTTATAACGCTCTACCTTCATATATTTTTCTAGTTTGACAGTGCCTATTTTCGCAATGCGTCCAATATCATTGCGCCCTAAGTCCACTAACATACGATGCTCCGCTATTTCCTTTTCATCCTGCAATAACTGTGCCTCTATTTGTTGGTCTTGTTCAGGTGTTTTTCCTCTTGGCTTTGTCCCTGCAATCGGGTTCGTCGTTACAACACGATCCTTTACCTTTACTAAACTTTCAGGAGATGTTCCTAAAATCGTATATGTGCCATAATCCATATAAAACATATAAGGAGAAGGATTTGATGTCCGTAGCTGACGATATAAGGCAAACGGATTATCTGTAAAAGGTGATGTAAAGCGCTGTGATAGCACGATTTGAAAAATATCGCCTTGACGAATATGGCGTTTCGCCTGCTCCACCATCTCCATAAATACGTCTTTTTCAATCATTGGCTGAAAATGAAGTGAATTCAATGACATCATTTCAAATGTTGAACCGCGTTGAAGTTGTGCCTCCATTTCTGTAATTGCGAGCTCCATTGCCTCTGCTGTGCGTCCTTCGTGAAATAAATCAATCGTTGCCAATGTGACCTCTTGCTTTAAATGATCGAACACGATAAATGTATCGTAGAAAAACACATGTACATCAGGCATTGCTAAAGGATCTTGCAAATACGCACCGATTTTCTCTGTATAAAAGGCTGTTTCGTAGCCAAAATAGCCAATTGCGCCACCAAAAAAGGCAAATGGATAGTTTTCTTGATGTGTTGGCATTATTTGTTGTAGTTTCATCAGCACATGACTATGAACAAGTTCTTCTTTACCATCCTTACAAAATGTATAATGCTGCTCGTCACCCTTCAATTCCGCAACAGGATTGAAGGCAATAAATGAATAACGCCCACTTTCCTCGTGCTTAGCTGATGATTCAAATAACATTTTATGTGTACCTGTTAAGGATTGATAGACCGAAATGGGCGTCATCATATCCCCTTGTAATACTTTCATCCTAAACTTCCTCAGCTCAACTGTCATACAATTCTCTCCTCTACTCATCAATATGCCTCAGCATTATCGTACTAAGCTAAAATAAAGTGAACCTTCAATCGGTGGGGATCTTACAGTCTGTTAATACGAGATAAAAAAAAGGCCTTCCCGTCACAAAAAGGACGGAAAAGCCGTGGTACCACCTTCATTGGTCTTTTTTTATCAAGACCCACTTCATGCCTGTTAACGTTGGCTCACGCTAATCCCTACTACTCGTTCAGGATTAGAGCTCCGAAGTCCATTCACTATTTCTTTGCACTAGTTTCCACCACCCACTAGCTCTCTTTAGCAAATACGAATAGCTACTACTCTTCATCAAAGCTGTTGACTCTTTCATTGTAAAATAAAAAATCATACAATTCAAATTATTTTTTCAAACGACTTTCTTCTTCTAATTCCACTAAGCGAATCGAAAATTCATCTAGAATTGGACGGATGGCAAATAAAATATCTTGTTTGACAGCTAGCATCACAGCCGTGTCATTGGTCGTCACATAAAAACGAACAAGTATACGATAAGCTGTTGCCTGTAAATCATCAATAAAAACATGGATAAGCTCTTTTTCCGTTTGCTTATGTAGAGCAATCACTTTATGAATCGCACTCAACGCATTGCGTAATTGCTCCTCATTACTATCAACCGCTACATGGAAAAATTGCTCACATTTCCGCTTCTCCCTTTTCGCTAAATTATAAATAGGGCGATTGACTAAATAGGCATTTGGTACATATACAAGTCCCTTATCGCTCGTTTGAATCAGTGTGCTTCGTAAATTAATATCTTCAATAATCCCTTCAATTTTTTGATCCTCTGTCGCAATCCAGTCACCAATTTGAAAAGGATTATCGAGTGCCACTGACATCCCACCAAATACATGACCGAGTGTATCTCGAATACCAAAGGCAATTGCCACACCTGTCAGCCCAATACCTGTTAAAAACCCATTGAGGTTAAAATTCCAAAATGAAGCAATGGTAAACATAGCCAAGAGCATCACAATCACTTTGCCAATGCGTAAGAAAAATGGCAATAAAACATTTGGTTTCTCATCACCTTCTAAAGCTAATGGCTGCTTCGTATAAAAATGCAACACATCATAGACACCTTTAAAGGCAAAAAAGACAATAATGGACCAAACAAAATTTTTTGTTGCTACATGTGTTAATATGGGCACTTTTATCAAAATCGTCATAGCCACTGCCACGACAATCGTCATAAAAGCATAGCGAATCGCCTTATCAAATTGTGATAAGACAACTGCTTGGAAATAACGTTGTCTATTCTTTAAAAATGTGACGTTTTTCACCATAATCCATTTAAATATAAAATGCTGGATGAGCCAGCCTACTATACAAATGAGCGCTACTAACGTCATATCCACCCATGTCGGAATTGATAATTGCGCCCATTGTTTTTGCAATAACTCCATATCATTCTCCTCTTACTGTATCCGTTGTATCGCTTCATTTATCGTACCGTTAAATGATTTTTTTGACAATCTATTAGACGCCATTTCCACTCACATTGTTGCTAGTCCATTACACTTTACTGAAGCAAACAAAAAAAGAGCCTTTTTCAGCTCTTCTTTCGTTAATTATTTAATTCGTAATGCTTCCCTTTAATGAGGTAAAATAAATGTTCTGCAATGTTTGTTGCGTGGTCTGCTGAACGCTCTAAATAACGACAAACAAACGTTAAGTGCGTAATTTGCGAAATATGTGCTGGATCCTCAGCGCCTGCACGAAGCAATAAAGTAATCGTTGCCCCATATAAATCATCAATATAATCATCAAGCTCCGCAATTTCTTTAGCACGGACTGTATCCTCTTCCGTGAAAGCTGTAATAATATTTTCTAGCATCTCCACTGTTTTATTGCACATCGTTTGAATGTTTGTCAGTGGGAATACAATCGGCTCTTTGCCAATACGAATGGCTTCTTTTGCAATATTGACTGCATAATCACCCACTCGCTCCATATCCGCTGCTGCTTTTACTAACACCATTAGTCTGCGTAAATCAGTCGCTACAGGTTGCTGTTTAGCAATCATTAAAATGACATGATCATTAATGGCCTCTTCTAGACGATTAATAATTAAATCATCCTCTAAAATTTTAAGTGCTTTCTCTAAATCTTGCTCCATTAAAGCCTCAAAGCTTATTTTTAATGCTTGAATACTACAGTTTGCTAACTCAACAAATTGCTGTTGTACTTCTTGTAATTCTTGTTCAAAGCGTTCACGTACTACCATTTATCGTTCCTCCTTAACCAAATCGTCCTGAAATATAATCTTCTGTACGTTGATCATTTGGTGTTTGGAAAATGATATCCGTTTGATCATATTCAACAACCTCACCGTTTAAGAAAAACGCTGTACGGTCAGAAATACGTGCTGCTTGTTGCATGTTATGTGTCACAATAACAATCGAATAATCTTTTTTCAGCTCTTGTACAAGCTCTTCTACTTTTAATGTCGAGATTGGATCCAGTGCAGATGTTGGTTCATCCATTAAAATCACATCTGGTTCAATTGCTAAACATCGTGCCATACAAATACGTTGTTGCTGACCACCTGATAAACCATACGCATTTTGATTCAGACGATCCTTTACTTCGTCCCAAATCGCTGCACCACGTAATGATTTCTCTACGATTTCATCTAAAATCTTTTTATTTTTAATACCATGGATACGTGGTCCATACGCAATATTATCATAAATCGATTTTGGGAAAGGATTCGGCTTTTGGAATACCATCCCTACACGTGTACGCAACTCCTCTACAGTGTAGTTTTTATCTAAAATATTGCGCTCACGATATAAGATTTCACCAGATGTACGCACACTCGGTACAAGCTCTACCATACGATTTAATGTTTTTAAATACGTCGATTTCCCACAGCCAGAAGGCCCAATAATCGCTGTTACTTCATTTTCATAGACACTTAAATTAATGTCCTTTAAACCATGATGATCCCCGTACCATAAATTAAGATTACGTGTATCATACACAATATTTTTTGCCACTTCAGTAGATGGTTGCCCTACTGTTTGCTTCACTTTATTTGCTAATTTTTCTTCTTTAAAATTGACCACCATATATGCACCTCATTAATAACGTTTTTGGAATTTATTACGGATAAAGATTGCGATGGAATTCATCAATAACAGCACGACCATTAATACTAAAATCCCTGCTGCTGCTACATATTGGAATGCCTCTTGTGGACGTTTTGCCCAATCATAAATTTGCATCGGTAATGCTGTAAATTGACTTAATAAGCTGTTCGGTAAAAACTGCAGGATAACAGGAATACCAATAACAACAAGTGGCGCTGTTTCTCCAATCGCACGAGATAATGCTAAAATACTACCCGTTAAAATACCAGGAATCGCCGCTGGTAGTACAACACGTAAAATAGTTTGCCATTTCGTTGCTCCCATACCATAAGAGGCTTCACGCTGCTCATTTGGTACAGCACGGATGGCTTCTTGTGCCGCCACAATAATGACAGGTAAAATTAGCAAACTCATTGTAAAACCAGCTGCTAATACACTTTTTCCTAAACCTAACATACGCACAAAAATCGTTAATCCTAGTAAACCAAAAACAATAGAAGGTACACCCGCTAAATTCGAGATGTTCATACGAATAAAGTCATTTAATTTATTTTTTTTTGCATATTCTTCTAAATACACAGCTGTTCCAACGCCCAAAATAATGGAAACAGGTGCAACAACAGCCATTAACCATAATGATCCAATAAGGGCTGCTTTAATTCCCGCTTTATTGGCAAAGCGTGAAGCGAAATTCGTTAGAAAATCGAATGTTAAATAGCCTGCACCTTGTGATACGATGCGATACAATAAAATAGCTAACGCTACTAATGCAAATGCTGTAGCAGCAAAAAATAATGATTTCCATACTTTATTAAATGTAATACGCTTTGCCATGCGTTTCATGACAACGGCATCGTCCATATAACGCATACTAATAAACCTCCCTGAAGCGTTTTGAAATATATTGAGCAAGTAAATTCATTGCTAATGTAAAGATAAATAATGTGAATCCTACAGAGTAGATGGAATAGTAGATTGTTGTCCCATAACCTGCGTCACCAGAAGATACTTGGACAATATATGCCGTCATCGTTTGGATAGAATCGGTCACATTGAAATTAAATTTCGGTGTCGCACCACCTGCTAACGATACAATCATTGTTTCACCAATTGCACGAGAAACGGCTAATACCACAGAAGAGATAATACCTGACAATGCTGCTGGTAGTACTACTTTAATCGCTACTTCAAATTTTGTTGCGCCTAACGCTAATGCACCTTCACGCATACTATTAGGAACAGATGACATCGCATCTTCTGATAAGGATGTAATCATTGGTAAAATCATCACACCGACAACAATACCTGGGCTTAATGCGTTAAATAATTTTAAGCTAGGCACTAATTCTTGTAACAATGGTGTGACAAATGTTAATGCAAAGAAGCCATAAACAATGGTTGGTACTCCTGCTAATACTTCCAAAACAGGTTTCACAATACGTCTTGTTTTTTCATTGGCATATTCACTTAAGAAAATAGCTGAGCCAATCCCAAATGGTACTGCTACAATCGTGGCAATCAATGTAACCTTCAATGTCCCTGCAATCAATGCCCAAATTCCAAATAACTGCTCTTTTCCAGAGAAGGGCAACCATTCTGTACCAAATAGAAAATCTGTAATGGATACACGTTTAAAAAATTCAAACGTTTCAAAAATAAGGGTGAAAACAATGCCAAATGTTGTTAAAATCGAAAGTACTGCTGCAGAAAATAATAGAGTTGGCATGGCTTTTTCCACTATTTTCTTTGTTTTATGATTGCGTGAATTTGCAATTAATTGTTGGACAGAAGATGTCTTTTGCTCTTTTTGGGAAACCATGGGATACTCCTTTCAAATTAAGCGGGGGAAGAGTACAAAGCTCTTCCCCCTGTAACTACTTATTTTAAGCCTTCTAAAGTTGTTAATGCTTCTTGATATTTTTCTTCTGGTAGTGCTACATATCCAACTGCATCGGCCATAGCGCCTGCATTTTCAATTGTATATTTGATGAAGTCATATGCTGCTGCATTGTCTTTCATTGCACTATTTTTCACATATGTGAATAGTGGACGTGAAAGTGGTTTATATTCGCCAGATTGAATTGTATCACCTGTTGGTTCAACACCGTCTATTTTCACAATCGCTAATTTATCTTTATTTTCTAGGTAGTATGCATAACCGAAGAAACCAATCGCATTTTTATCACCTGCAACACCTTGTACCAGCATGTTGTCATCTTCTGATAATGTCGCTGTTTTCGCTAAATCTGCACCATCTAAAATCACTTCATCAAAGTAATCATAAGTACCTGAGTCAGTACCTGGTGAATAGAAGACGATTTTTTCTGCTGGCCATGATGGGTCGATATCAGACCATTTTTTCTCTGTGCCATCTTCAATCCAAATTTTCTTTAATTGGTCTACTGTTAAGTCTTTTGCCCAATCATTTTCAGGATTCACAACAACAGATAAACCATCATATGCTAAAGCAAGTTCTGTAAAAGCAATTCCTGCTTCGTCTAATTTTGCTTTTTCTTCATCTTTAATTGGACGAGAAGCATTCGAGAAGTCTGTCTCACCTGCGATGAATTTTTCAAAACCACCACCAGTACCAGAAACACCTACTGATACTTTTACATCTGGTTGAGCTCCTGCGTACTCTTCAACAACTGCTTCAATGATTGGTGCTACTGTTGATGAACCATCACCTGCAACCGCTCCTTGCAGTTTTTTGTCAGCAGATTCTTGTCCTGCAGTTTCTTGCGTGCTAGTGTCTCCAGTGCTACCATTTTGTGTAGCATCATCTTTGCCACATGCACCAAGCATTAATGCTGAACCCATTACCGCTGTCATCGTTAAGTACTTCCACTTTTTCATTTCATTTGCCTCCGTCACTTACTGTTTTTATATTGTTTTGCCTTACAAGTATTACTATAGTGACTGAATGTTGATATCGTATGAACTGTTTGTAAATTTAGTGTAAATGAGTGTAACACTTTGTAAATCGATGTAAATACACCTTTACATAGTACGACAAAATCGCTTCGCTTTCGCACAGAAAAACCTCTACTACATCAAAATCAATTACGCCCCAGCGTAATTGCGTCTGGATTTTTTTCGAGTTCACTCGAAAAAGCTCCTCTTCCAAATCCATGACATCCGCTGGGGCTTTTATCTTGATTCAGTGGGTGTCCAAACGCCCACTGAATGGCGTAAAAACTGGCATTCTTCCCCTCCCTATTGAGGAAGGGTCTTCTGTATCTGACGCTTCACTTTCGATACAAAACCATTTGCTGAATCAAGATAAAAAACTGCACACCCATCATTAGATTGCTCTAATAATAGATGTGCAGTTTATATTATTCTGACTGATCTTCGCCAATTTTATCTTTCGTAATTGCTGGTAAAATCGGTTGTACCACATTACTATCGGTCACTTTTTCAGCAGCATACTTTGCCTTTAATTCATAATATTTATCGACTGCTCGTCTCGCAATATCATTATTATTCGTAAAATGCTTGCTAAAATTCGTGTCTGCCCATGGAATCACAACCGCATAGGCAATTTCTGGATTTTCATATGGCGCAAAGCCCACATGTGTTAAATTAATCGTATCTGTCCCGTAACGTTCTCGCAATGGCCCATAATAAACTACCTCGGCTGTACCTGTTTTCCCTGCCGCTGTATATGGTGCATCAGCAAATTGCTTTCTGGCTGTACCATTAGAGCCTGTATACACACGACGCATCCCTTGCTTAATATAATCAATTTCTGCTGGTGTATTATCAATATGATTTAAAATCGTCGGTCCAATCTCCGTCACCAGTTGGCCTAGCTGCTGCCCATCCTGTGATGGCTTTCGCACCTCCTTGACGATATGTGGTTGAATACGATAGCCACCATTGGCAATTGTTGAAATATATTGTGCCAATTGTAATGGTGTATATGTATCATACTGACCAATCGCTAAGTCAAGTGCTTTACCACCCATTGTTGGACCTGATTCCCCCTGCACCCCACTAAATTCATTGGGCAAATCAATACCTGTTTTCACACCTAAGCCAAATTGTGCATAGGAGCTACGCATCTTTTGGAATGTATCATCTTTTAAGCGCAAAGGCATGTTATAGCTATATGGTGTACCGTTGACAAGCAACGCTGTTTTAAACATATAAACGTTGGAAGATTGCTCTAATGCTCGTAACCCATCCATTGTAATATAGCCACCCTTGTTGTTAAAGATAGAAGACTTAACAGGCGTATTCAATAAATGAATCGATTCATCTCCAAATACAGTATTTGGCTTGATGACTCCCTGTTGATAGCCCATTAACATCGTCGCCCCCTTTACCGCAGAGCCTGACTCATAAGCTGTTGTAAATGCACCATAAGCATAATCAACAATTTCATTTTTCCCTGTTTTCTCATTCTTCTCGATTTTTTTACCGACTATCGATAGAATATCGCCTGTATGTGGCTCCATCATTATTAAGAAAGCACGGTCTAATAGTGGAGAGCCCGATGCTGCCTTTAATTTCAGCAGTTCATCTTCCACAATTTTTTCCGTTTCAGCCGTTAGCTCGCTATCTAATGTGAGAATTAAATCTTTTCCTGGCTCGCCCTCATAGGTTGTCACCGTATCAACGACTTGCCCCCTTTTATTTGTAATATTTTTGACAACCGTTTTTTGCCCCTGCAATAATTCCTCGTATTGGGCTTCAATATAACTTTCACCCACACGATCATTGCGAGAGTAATCACGTGCTAAATAATAATGTAAATTTTCTTTTGGAATCCCTTTAATCGGCAATGTGGTACGACCTAAAATGGATAACGCTGATAATTTCACACGTTTCCAGTCTGTTGTCGTATTGACACCTGGTAGCTCCGTTAAACGCTCCGACACACGTGCAAATTCGTCATCAGACACATTTTCACTTTTAATAATTTGTGGCGATAAATTATAGCCTGAAGCCATTTCTCGATAAATCGCTAATACTTCTAAATCCGCATCCGTTAGTTGCAAAAGCTCTTCATTGGTAATTCGTGAGCGTACAATGGTATCAATTTCACGATTAATTTCACTCGTCGTAATCTTTTCCTTTTTTCGAATTTTAGTTTCTTCTGCGTCTGTTATCTTTTCATAAGCTGCATCATGATTTTTCAATATCCAAAAATCTTGCTTATCTCGTAGTGTTACACGATTGATTGGTTGTTCGATAAGCTGTGCTAGCTTTTCCGCTATATCTACCATTTCATCTATTTTCGTTGTCTGCATTTTTGTATACGTAATGGCGTTTTCAGGGGAATTATCCACTAAAATACGGCCATATCGATCATACATGCGACCTCTTGGTACACTTGTATTCACAGGCACTTCTTCTCGCTCTAAAATACGCATTGCATAATCCGCGCCATTTACAATTTGCATATAGCCTAATCGAAAAATTAATAATGAAAATATCACGAATATAGCAAAGAAAAGGACATTCATCCGAAATGTTAAATTAGCTTGTTGCTTTGCTTTAACACTCGTCGCGCGATTTTTCCCCGTCACTTTGCGCATCTACAGCCCCTCCTTACTTCACGACAATATTACACGGTACTTAGTATACCATTTGCAGGTATGACAGAAAAGCATACTCTTCTGAAATACTATCTATGTGACGGTATTTTATTAGAAAAGTTGCGCTACTATATATAAACACAAAAAAGTGGAGGTATAGAGAAAATCTTTCATTCCTCCATATCTCCACTAAAATTTGCAGGTGGTTATTGCGCCACTTTTGCAACAGCCATTATTTTGCTGCTTGGAATTTAGCTTCTACTACGTCCCAGTTTACAACGTTCCAGAATGCACCAATGTAGTCTGGACGACGGTTTTGGTAGTTTAAGTAGTAAGCATGCTCCCATACGTCTAATCCAAGGATAGGTGTTTTGCCTTCCATTACTGGTGAGTCTTGGTTTGGTGTAGAAGTAACAGCTACGCCATCACCATCAACGATTAACCAAGCCCAGCCTGAACCGAAACGAGTTGTTGCTGCTTTTGCAAACTCTTCTTTGAAAGCATCGAAAGAACCGAATTTTGCATCGATTGCTGCCGCTACTTCGCCAACAGGTGTGTTAGAACCGCCTGGTGTGATTACTTCCCAGAATAATGTATGGTTTGCATGTCCGCCACCATTGTTACGTACTGCTGTTTGCTTGTCAGCTGGTAGTGCATCAAGATTTGCGATTAATTCATTCACATCTTTATCTGCAAATTCTGTGCCTTCTAATGCTGCATTCACGTTTGTGATATACGTTTGGTGATGTTTTGTGTGGTGGATCTCCATTGTTTTTGCATCGATATGTGGTTCTAATGCGTCATAAGCGTAAGTTAATTGTGGTAATACATAAGCCATTGTTAAGTTCCTCCCTAAAATTAAAGAAATAATTAGTACATCTTTAGAGTATCAAAATTGGTCAAGCCATTCAACGAAAAATACTTCAATTCCATGATTTCAGCCTTTTGACCGAGTATAGCACTCATTAAACTACGATAAAGAATACAATAATCATCACGATTTGGAGAATGCCCTTCGTCACTGTAGACGTTAAAAAACCAACTAATGAGCCAATCCCGCTTTTGACTGCTTCTTTCCATGTGCGACGCTCCACCAACAGTTCACCAATCACTGCACCTAAAAATGGCCCGATTAAAATACCCGCCACTGGAATAACAAATGGTCCGATTAATAAACCAATCGTACTACCCCACATTCCTGCATTTGTGCCGCCGAACTTTTTAATCCCGAAAGCATTAGCTACAGTATCTGCACCAAATAATAACACAACAAATAAAATTTCAATCACCCAAAACCACCAGCTTAAATCGGCAAATGAGAAAAACAGCCCATAGACAATAAAGCCTCCGAGTAAAAACAATACCCCTGGAATAATCGGGTACACTAAAGCAATAAACGAAATAACAAAACAAGCAATGACAAGCAACCAGCCGATAATCTCCATATGAAACGCTCCCTTATCAAATCATACTCTCTATACGACCGTTCCATATAAAAAGTTTCAATCTCTTACTGACGAGTGCCTAAAATGGAATCTGCTATGTTAACAGCATGATCTCCTATACGCTCCAAGTTACTCACAATATCTGTATAGACAACACCCGCTGCCCCACTACATTCTTCTGCATTCAACCGAGCAATATGTTTTTGTCTTAGCTTGCCCTCCATATCATCAATTAAGCTCTCTAATTCTGTGACCTCTTGTGCCAAGCTCAAACTTGCTGTATCCAAAGCCTCTATACTTTTTCTTACCGCTTCAATGGCTAGACTAAACATACCAATTAAATCTTGTCTTGCAGATTTACTTAAATACACCTCATGATGCTCTTTATATTGCAGTAACTCCAAAATATTTTCAAAATGATCGCCAATTCGCTCAATATCACGTACATTCGTTAACAATGTATGATGTCGAATAGAATCTGCTCGTGATAGTGGTTGCTTAGAAACCATCACTAAATAATTTGTAATTTCTTCATCTAAATGATTGAGCGCTCCTTCTAATTGGATGACGGTTGGAATATGGAATGCCTCCCCTGTCTTCATATACAAGAAGGTTTCCTCCAACCCTCGCAAGGCATGTGCGCCCATATGCAAGACCTCTTCCTTTGCTTGTCCTAAAGCAATCGCTGGTGAGGAGTCAATAAAGGACGGATCTAAATGCTTTGCGGTGACATCAATGCGTCCATCATGTCCTGGCAATATTTTTGTAACAAGTATTGTTAGCCCTGTAATGAATGGCAATTGGATCAATGTATTAAAGGTGTTAAATGAGCCATGTGCTAAAGCAATTTGCATACGTGGCTCTAAATGGAGTACACGGCTGAGCCATTCTATATATTGGATAAAAGGTGTAAACAATAGCATGAAAATAATCGTGCCAATCACATTAAATAATACATGTATGGCGGCAGCTCGTTTCGCATAAATAGATGCACCAATCGAGGCAATAACGGCTGTAATGGTTGTGCCAATATTTTCACCAAATAATACAGGCAGTGCACTTGTCAGATCAATCAATTGCTCTGCATACAATCCTTGTAAAACGCCTACTGTCGCTGTTGAGCTTTGAACAAGCAATGTGAAAATGGTACCTAAGAAAATGCCGATCACAGGCTGATTGCTTAAATGCACCATTAATGATGGTACATTTGCTAGTTGATGAAGGGACTGCATACTATTACTCATTAATTCAAGTCCTAAAAATAAGCCTCCAAAGCCAAAGACAATTTGTCCAATATGATGGTATATTGATTTTTTAAAGAAAAATAATAATGCTGCACCTAACGCTAAAAATGGATAAAAATAAATACCGATATCAATACCAATAATAAATGCTGTCACGGTTGTACCGATATTAGCTCCCATAATGACGCCAATCGCTTGACGCAATGTTAGAAAGCCTGCACTCACTAAGCCAACTGTAATCACTGTGGTGGCTGAGCTTGATTGAATACATACCGTGACAATAATCCCTATTAACACGCCCATTAACGGATTCGTTGTAAAACGGCTTAACCATTCACGCAATCGGTCATCCGCTGATTTTTGTAGTCCCTCTCCCATAAATTTAATGGAAAATAGAAAGACACCTAAACCGCCCAAAAATTGAAATAGTATATTCTGCCAGTCTATCATTTGTTGTTTTCTCTCCAATTCCTACTTCTCTACTCTTAATATTTCATCATTGTATAGAAAAAGTAAAGAAAAGCCTGTACTTCTTTACATAAAATTAACATTTTAGATGATATCAAATAGGAAAGCAAGGCGTTGATTTCCGTTTTGGCAGTGCACTTTGTTGCTGTCGCTTCGCTTTCGCACAGAAAAAACCTTTGTTGCTGTCGCTTCGCTTTCGCACAGAAAAAACCTTTGTTGCTGTCGCTTCGCTTTCGCACAGAAAAAACCTTTGTTGCTGTCGCTTCGCTTTCGGATAGAACAACATTTTCATTATACTTGCTACAATTTCAAGCATTTACATAGCTATCTCCTCCATTCATGCTAAAATAACGAATGGAGGAGAGATTTGATGAAACATTCACAACTTTTTATTGATAGTTTACTACACCCTAAAAAACTAGCAGCTTATCGTTTACTACCTATAGGAAAAGTCATTCAATATACGTTTCTACTTATCACAATCGTCACGGTATTCTCTTTTGGCCGTTTTATAGCAGGTGTGCCTGTCGATTCCTTTAATATGAGTGGCTTTGAAGACTATTTAGACGGTATTAAATGGGTGCTCTACCCTGTTACATTCATCATGCTTTTTGTGTTTACTACCATGCTCATTTTTGCGCAAATCGCCCTCTATGCTTTGGCAGGCTTATTCACATTAAAGGTGATGAAGCGCCGTGGGGAGTATCGTCATATTTGGCGTACCACAACATTTGCGATGACATGGGCTGTATTGCTGACAATGCTAGCAGATTATGTGCCCATTAACAGCGTGATTATCTCTGTTTTTTCTTTTTTATTAACGATGACACTCGTAATCATCGCCTTTACAAAATACCCAAAACAACCAATGGCAAAATAATCCGCATGAATTCCCTCTCCTATCCATATAGTGTAAAAAAGGAGGGGGATTTCTTTGCGTGCATTTCTCTTAACAGCTATTATTGTCATCATTGCTTTTGTTATTAAAGTAGATTTAACAGAGGGCTCACTGCAATTCACCAACTTTTATACTGAAAAAACAAAGCAGCTCCAATGTGAGCAACAACAGGAGCCCGATTATATTTCGATTCAAACGATGCAGGACGATACGATTCATAGCTTATTTGCGTTACACCCTGCTAAAGAGCCTATGACCTTCCCTGAACGCTTACAATTATTTTATAAATTAAATCCGCATTTACAATTACAGGCGCTTACTGCTGGTGAAAATATTAAACTACCATTATCTTTTCCACAGCAGAATCAATGTGAAAATTGAAAAGTTAATGTTTCTGCCTTGTCCTTATTTTCGTACACTGCTAAAATAAGTGTCAGTGCAGAGATTGTCGAAAAGACTTTTCAGACAATCCCTTTGTAATGAGGACGATGGTGTGTCATACAACCACCGCAGGAGCACTGCTGTTGCGAAAGCAAGTCAGCCATATTTAACAGACTATGATGATAGGAAACATAGAGCTATTGAGAGCGTTTTAAGCGTTCAATCGTCTCTAAAAAGGAGAGAAAATGAAATGAGTGAGATTTGTCACCGTTCAAATACACGTCCTGTACGTGTCGGAAACTTAACAATTGGTGGTAGTAATGAATTATTCATTCAAAGTATGTGTACAACAAAAACACATGATGTCGAAGCAACAGTAGCAGAAATTTTGCGCCTTGAGGAAGCAGGCTGCCAGCTTGTACGTGTAGCTGTACCAGATGAACGTGCAGCTGATGCCATTGCAGAAATCAAAAAACGTATCCATATTCCATTAGTAGCAGATATTCATTTTGACTATAAATTAGCATTAAAAGCAATCGAAAATGGCATTGATAAAGTGCGTATTAATCCAGGTAATATTGGGCGTCGTGAGAAAGTCGAAGCAGTTGTCAATGCCGCTAAAGCAAAAGGAATTCCAATTCGAATTGGTGTAAATGCAGGGTCATTGGAGCGTCATATTTTAGAAAAGTATGGCTATCCAACAGCAGATGGTATGGTCGAATCTGCCTTACACCATATTAAAATTTTAGAAGACCTTGATTTCCACGATATTATCGTGTCCATGAAAGCATCGGATGTCAATTTAGCGATTGAAGCCTATGAAAAAGCGTCAAAGGCATTCACTTATCCATTGCATTTAGGTATTACGGAATCAGGGACATTGTTTGCAGGAACGGTAAAATCAGCGGCTGGTTTAGGTGCTATTTTATCAAAGGGTATCGGGAATACATTACGTATTTCATTATCTGCTGACCCTGTGGAAGAAATCAAAGTAGCCCGTGAGCTATTGAAATCATTTGGTCTTGCCTCTAACATGGCGACACTCATTTCTTGTCCAACATGTGGACGTATTGAAATCGATTTAATCTCGATTGCCAATGAAGTAGAGGAATATATTTCAAAGTTAAGTGTGCCATTAAAGGTAGCGGTTCTTGGCTGTGCAGTAAATGGTCCTGGGGAAGCACGCGAAGCAGATATTGGTATTGCGGGTGCACGTGGAGAAGGCTTGCTCTTTATGAAGGGCAAAACTGTACGTAAAGTACCAGAGGAGACAATGGTAGAAGAGTTGAAGAAGGAAATTGATAAATTAGCGGCAGAGATGTTGGAGCAACGTGAAGCTGAGGAAGCCGCACAAGCATAGGAGGTTTTATGAATGACAAAGCCTCGTTTTGGTATTGATATTGATGGCACAGTCACATGTCCAGCCACATTGATTCCACACATTAACAAGCAATATAATGTAAATATTACACTTGATGATGTTTGTGAATATGATTTTTTATCAGCTTTTCCATACCCTGTAGACCGTGCTGCCTTTCAAACATGGTTTCAGGAAAATGAGCCCTATATGTATGCTGTATCGGAAGTGGCACAGGATGCACAGACCATTTTAAATACATGGAAAAATGACTATGAGCTTTATTATATTTCAGCACGTGGGGAAAATGTAACAGATGTCACAATGAATTGGTTCCATACGCAAGAAATTCCTTACGACCATATTGAGTTAATTGGCAGTCATGATAAATTAGCTATCGCCCAAAAATATGATGTAGATGCTTTTTTTGAGGACAAACATGATAATGCGGTGATGCTTGCAGAAGAGCTACAAATTCCTGTTGTACTATTTGACACACCTTATAATCGCCTAACTTGCCCTGACAATGTGGTACGTGTTTATAATTGGCAAGAGGCAAATCAATTTATTACAAAGCATTTTAAATAAATCAAAGTCGTGTTGGGAAACTAACACGACTTTTTATATCACTTTACATGTCCACTATTCCTCGTAACCACCGCTTCACAAATTGCTCAAATGTAATTCCATAGTTCTCATAAATAGCATGGTAGACAAAATAAATACCTAAGCGATCCAATAATTCATCATTAATTTTCAGCTTAAATCGCTCCTCTCTCACGGCTATTAATACGCCATATAATCAATGTACGTTCATGTGCCTACCATTATGCTATAGAATTTTCATCGCCTCCGTGAAGGGTGCACAAAGAAAATGCGTATCTTCCTTGTTCCATATTCCATCTTTAGACAACTATCGGTATAATATAAGCATTATGACTTTATTTTTTAGGAGGGGTTGTCTTATGAAACTATTTAAGCTCTATCATTCAGAAGGTATTCATATTATTACAGATGTAAAGAGACATAAAACCAATCTTGAACTACAGACAATCACAGGTGAAATTCTTCATATCATTGTGATAACAGATGAAAATTATACGGTATATGACGATCGTTTTGCAGGTGCTTCTAAACAATTAAACTCCATTGAAGCATTTGATATTGATGGTAGCTTCCGTAGCTTAGATTTTGACCATATGCGGACACTGTTTCAAAAAGCCTTCTCCAAACTACTTGAAGAAATTGCGGTTTGTGTAAATGACAAGGATGCCCTTGTCGATATCGATACACTTCGCCATAAAGTGAGCGCTGAAATTAAAGGCATTCATTTCCGTGTTATTTCAGATACAAAAAAATACGAAATTTAACTAAAAGAAGCGCATGCAATCAAATGAACAGATTGCATGCGCTTTTCAGCTTGACCGTATTTCTGTAAATTCCCGAAAATAAGTGAAGTGGAATAACTTTTTCTTATTACTGAATAGCTTGGACTCCTCGATGCTATAAATGTCTGTAATTCTTCGTGGATAAAATCTAAAGCGATATCTTTTAAAATAATGGAACCTCGCTATCACATATTTATCAATTTTTAATCAGCTCTTATTTAACCTCTATAGATATATAAGAAATTTCATTAATCTTGTGACACTTCTATGAGAGCAATACTGTTTATATCGTCAGTTGTTCATACTAATAAGTGAGAATAGTCGAATTTTGGCACAGTATTCTTTATACTAAAAATAGTATTTGTTTTTCTACTAGAAAGGATGCTGCTGTATGAGGAGAATTCTAGCCATCAGTGATATACACGGCGAACTAGAGCTATTTGAGGAACTATTAGTAAAAGTCAACTATGACGCTGCACAAGACCAATTATTTTTACTCGGAGATTATGTAGACCGTGGCCCTGCTGTCAGTGGTGTGCTCAATTTAGTCAGTGAGCTCCGAACACAGGGGGCACGTGTATTGCTTGGAAATCATGAAGCCATTATGTTACGTGCTTGTCGCTCAGGTCAAATGCAACCTTGGCAGCATTGGGTTGGTCTATGTGGTGGTGAGGCCACACTCGCTAGCTACGGTTACCAATTAGCTGATTTTGATGAAGCGATACAACAAAATACTTTACCAGATTTCATTCAATCATTACCGAAATTAGAGGAGCACTTACAATTACTCGAAACATTTGAGCTCTATATTGAATTGGATGATGCGATTTTTGTCCACGGTGGCGTTGTACCTGATCTAACACTTGAGGAAACGGACCCACTTCGTTTATTGTGGATTCGTGAAGAATTTCATCATGGCTATCATGGTGAAAAAACCGTCATTTTCGGCCATACTCCAACCTATCGACTACACCAAGACCCTACAAACTATAGTGTTTATATGGGCGACAATCGCATTATTGGCATTGATGGTGGTGCTGTATTTGGTGGTCAGCTTCATGCCTTGGAATGGCCTAGCTGTCAGGTCATTTCTGTACAAAAGCCAACAAGCACCCCCTAAATGCTTGTTGGCTTTTCAATTAATACAATTTAAAAATTACACCTACTACGGAATAAATAATGACAGTTGAAAATAAAATTGTCATATGGAAAAGAGAGAACACAAACATTTTCGTTGCCCATTTTGTTTGATCCGTATTGCTGTGGTAGCCATAAATACTCATACCTAGCCATGCCATGCTGAGTAATAATGCAACAAGCATAATCCCCACACTTAAAGAGCCGAATAAAAAACTAGATAAAATTAATAAAATCAAATAAAAGTTGGTTTGATAATACGTTCTGCGCAAGCCTTTCGCAACAGGTAACATAGGCACATTTGCCGCTTCATAATCCGCATGTTTGCGAATGGCAATCGCATAGAAATGCGGCATTTGCCAAATGACCATGACAAAAAATAACCCTAATAAAGCAGGATGCGTAATATCAGAGGAAACCGCAGACCAGCCGATAATTGGTGGTATCGCCCCACTAATACTACCAATTTCCGTATTATAAATTGTGTGACGTTTTGTCCACATTGTATATGGAACCACATATAAAAATACACCAAGAAAACCGAATAAAGCAGCTAATGGAGAGGCAAACGCTAATATCACTAGCCCTGCAATTAGCATGAATATAGCTAACAGCATTGTCGATTTGACCGACATCTCTCCTGTCACGGTTGGACGACTTTGTGTACGTGGCATAATGGCATCAATATCGCGATCATAGACATTATTGAACGCCCCTGCTGCTCCAATAACAAGGGCAGAACCAACTGTCGAAAAAATCATCTCTGGAATATGATCCACAAATGTCATTTTATTTTTATACATGCCTAATGTTAAACCAGCCCACATGGGAATGAGGTTCGATTTTATAATACCTGTTTTCACTGTTTGCGCTAAAATCGTAGAGCGTGTAGGCTGTTTTGAAGAATCTATTTGCTGCTCCATGTTTATTTTTTGTTCCATTCTCCTTAATTCCTTCTCTCATAATTTCTACGCTCTTTACTTGATTGAAAGAGATTCGTTCATTCACAACATCTTCTATGATACCATTGACTGACATGAATTTGAACCTCCTTCCCGTGAATCCTTTTCGAACAAATGAAAAATTGTGACACAATTCTCCATGAATCGACATAAAGAAGCCCACTTCCATAAACAATAGGTGAAGTGGGCTTCTCTTATTAGTGAATCGTCGTTTGCAGTTGCTGTGCTAAAAATAATTGTACATCACGTAAATTATCAGGTGTTACACCATGACCGTCTGCATATTGCTTAAAGGTCACTGTTGCGCCAAATTGCTCAAACAGCTCTTTACTTTCTTCTCCCCACTGCGATGGAATAACATAATCATAGTCACCATGCGAAATAAAGATTTGTAAATGCTCTACCGAACGAATAGCATAATCAGTTGTCACAAATTTGGGTGTATAACCGCTAAGTGCCACTACGCCTGTTAAAAAACTGCCCATAATAAATGCCAATGATTGAGCTAATACAGCACCTTGACTAAAGCCCAACACATAGACTTGATTTGGGTCAATTTGATATTCCTCAACAGCTTCCAAAATAAAACGTTTTAATGCTGTTAACACAACATCAAAAACATCACGGTCAGGTTGTCCAATATCTTGAATCGTGAAAAAAGCATAGCCTGGCTTTTGTGTGACAGGACCGCGTAAGCTAAAAATATGGCATTGCTCCTTAAAATCTTGTACTAATGGCGGTAAATCTCTCTCATCACTTCCCATACCATGCAGTAAAAAAATAGCAGGGTATTTTTGCTCCCCCATCGTCGTAGGCTTTGTATGTGTAAAGGTAAATGGTGTGTTCATCGCTCAAATTCCCCTCTTTAGCGTAATGTCGTTTTATTCAACAGACCATCTAAATGATAAGCAATATAACCATTGATAATCCGAATCGTCTCTTGTGGGTCCGCTTCAAATAACAGCTGTGTTTGTGCTGGTGTAGAAACAAGTACCATTAATAAATCAGCACGCATGGAATGCCCCGCAGAACTGTAAGCATAGTCATAAATAATCGCTTCTTCCACGAAGCCTTCTTCTATATATTGTTGATGGAATACCTCTTTTGCTGCATCTATTTGCTCCGCTACTTGTTGACGAATACGCAATTGATGCACTAGCAACTCTTCCTCTAATGCAACAGGTGTTAGCCATTTTTTCGCCTTCAACATCTTCAGTAATTCTTGCTCCCACACTTGCTCATTCTCTGTAAAATAAAGCATATTCATCATCAGCATATCCCAAAAGTCTCGGTCTTTTTGTGCCGATTGACGATACATATCGATTGTTTGCTGAAAGTGTTGCTCCATCTTCGTTATATCCATGCCATGCACTAAATGATGACATACCTTTTCAATCAATTTGTTTGCTGCTTCTTGTGCCATGTAAAATCCGTCCTTTTATCGCAATAAAATCGTTCCATTTCATCATACCATGTAAAAAGAGACTACTCAAATTCACTTTGATGTAGTCTCTAAAGCTGTTATTTTTTTAACACTTCTTTATTTAAAAAATCGCGCAATTGCTCTTCCGAAATAGCACCTACGAAACGGCTTACTTCCTTGCCATCTTCAAAATGAATAAATGTTGGTGTTGCTTCAATGTTATATTGATCCCATAATGCTCGGTATTCAAGGACATTTAGTTGACCAATATCGACATCCAATTCATCAACGATTGGCATTAACACGGGTGTAAATGCTTGACAGTGGACACATGTCGGGCTAAAGAAATAAGCATTGACACTTTCCCCTGCAGCAATCTTTTTTTCCAGCTCATCTGGCAACATAATTTTTTGGTAATTTTCGTCTGTCACTTGGTCAAGCGTTTCCTGTGTTAAATCTTTATCGCCATATAACTCTTGTGCTTTTGCCATTTTACTCTTGTTCGACACATTCGTTAGTACAATAATAGTAGCAAATAGCACAACAATTACTGAACCAATAATTAATAATTTTTTCAAAGCAACTAGCTCCTCCTTTACACACTAAAAATAGCCTAATTTTAGTGTATCTCAGATTGATTATATAAGGTTTTGAAAAGATAGTAAACTAATTTCCCTTTTCTCCAAGTATGTGAACATAATTTAGCTGATTTTTGACAAGCTAAGTCTATATGTTACTGATGGAGTGATGACGATGAAACAGACCATTCAACATGCTTGTCGAATTTATCGGCAAGATTTACTTCATATTACAACCAATTGGGTAGTAGCCGTCATTATTGGTGGACTCATTTTTTTACCTTCGCTTTATGCTTGGCTCAACATTTACGCTTCTATGGACCCGTATGCACAAACAAGTCATATGAAAATTGCTATCGTGAATGAAGATACAGGCACAACCATTCAAAATCAACATATTGTCGTTGGTGATGAAGTCGTGCAAACATTACAAACAAATGAGAGCTTCACTTGGTCTTTTTTACCTTATGAGCAAGCACTGCAAGCATTGAAAAATGGCGATTACTTTGCCGTTATTGTCATTCCCAACGCCTTTTCAACACAGCTCTCCTCTATTTTAACAGATATGCCAACAAAGGCACACATTGATTATTATGTGAATGAAAAAATCAATCCGATTGCTCCTAAAATTACAAGTAAAGGAGCTAGTGTGCTTACGCAACAAATTTCGAGTGAATTTATCTCTACAGTCAATGGCACATTATTCTCTATTTTTAATACCATTGGCGTTGAAATAGAACATGAAGTGCCTGATTTCCAAAAATTTGAGCATTATCTTTTTACTATCGACCAACGTCTGCCTGAAATTGAGACCTTTTTAACACAGGTGGCACAAGATGGTCAACAGGCTGAAACATTATTAAATCATACGATCGCAGAGCTACCAGCCGCTAAAGCCATCCTAGCAAATGGTCTAACAGCGCTTCAACGAGCAGTATCTTTAATGAATGATACAGAAGCTTTATTCAATCAACTAATGCCAACAATTCAACAGGATTTACAGTCTATACAATCCATTCAGCAACCTGAGCAACATCTCCAAGCATTACAAACGATTTTACAGGCACATATTGAGGCACATCAACAATTGGGGCATGTAGTACAATCACTCTTACAGCAACGTACATCACTTGATACAGCAACCGTCCAACAGCTAGAACAGTTAAACACAATATTACAAACGATGCCTAAATTGTCAGATGCACTTGCGACCTTGCAACAATTGAATATGAATCAAGCAGAGGATATAAGCACCTTGTTGAATAAGCTTCAGGAGCAAGTCCTACCACAACTACGCAATACCTTTGCACATACGAAAGAATTACTTACAAAAGCCAATGCAATTCTACAGCAAGTGCAGCAGTCATTACCTGATGCCATTAATCGTTTACTGAAAGCCCAGAAAATGCTGACGACAGCTAATCAAAGTGTTTCCGCGCTGCAAGCCGATTTTCCAGCTATCCGTGCGAAAATTCAAGCACTCACACAAAAAATACAAGCACTTGAAAAGGAAATGTCTATTACCGATCTTGTACAATTATTAAAAAACGATGTACAGGCAGAGCAGGATTTCTTTGCAGAGCCTATCCAATTAAAAGAGCATCAGCTGTTTCCTATCGCCAATTATGGCACAGCAATGACACCATTTTATACGGTGCTTGCTATTTGGGTTGGCTGTTTATTATTAATTTCCTTACTAGCAGTCAATTTGCCAGCACAAGAACACATTTCCGTGCGAGCCATTTATTTTGGACGTCTCCTGACGTTTCTGACATTATCCCTGTTACAAACCTTCATTATTACGGTTGGTGACTGCCTTCTTTTAAATAATACGCTGGCTTCACCACTCTATTTTATCCTATTCGGATTGCTGATTAGCTTTGTTTTTATAACTGTTGTCTATACACTTGTGTCCGTATTCGGCAATGTGGGCAAAGCGTTAGCTATCGTCATGCTCGTCCTGCAAATCGCTGGCTCTGGTGGCACATACCCAATCGAATTGCTACCACCTTTCTTTCAAGCCATCCACCCTTTCCTGCCATTTACTTATGCCATTTCATTATTACGAGAGGCAGTAGGTGGTATTATATGGACAAAAGTAAGCATCGACTGTCTGTTATTAATTAGCTTTTGGCTATTCTTTTTACTTATGGGTGTCTTTTTCAAACAATTACTCCGTCGAAAAATGGAACTTTTTATGAACAAAACACATGATTCTAATTTATTTCACTAATGATTTACGCGCCCTCCTCTTAAAATCATGTATACTATAGCTATCAACAACCTATAGGGGGTATTTGTTTTGAAAAAATTAATGATGCTGATGACATTTGTACTGATTTTGAGTGCCTGTAGTAGTGAAAAAGAGGCATCACATGATGAACATGCTCATGTGACGGGTGATATTCAAGAAGAAACGGCATCTGCTGATGTTTTACCGTCATTTTTAAATAATCAACCTGAAAATGTCCGTTTCGTTTATCAAGTTGCAGGGCAGTCTACAGATATTTTGCAATGGATTCCTTGCTACTGTGGCTGTGGTGAGTCAGCAGGACATAAAAATAACTTAAATTGCTTTATTCAAGAAAAACGTAAAGACGGCACAATCGTGTGGGATGATCATGGTACACGCTGTCTCACTTGCTTAGAAATCGCCGTACAATCAGCCAAAATGTATCAGGACGGCAAAAGCTTAAAAGAAATTCGCACTACAATTGACAACACCTATAAAGAAGGCTACGCTAAACCAACACCAACGGATATGCCTGCATAATAAAACACCCGAACAATCTCGCTATTGTTCGGGTGTTCTTCTAGCTTATTCCTCTTCTGTCACTTCATTTTTCTTACGCTTGCGAAGAATGAAGTACAGAGCAATGCCAATA
The DNA here is from genome assembly GCF_026012395.1 of Lysinibacillus piscis. Taxonomy (GTDB): domain Bacteria; phylum Bacillota; class Bacilli; order Bacillales_A; family Planococcaceae; genus Lysinibacillus; species Lysinibacillus piscis. The sequence goes on along the minus strand of NZ_BRZA01000002.1, from coordinate 495,334 downwards.
ACGGCAATCAGCCCAATAAACTCTGCAATTACGATAGCAGAGACACTTGATTGCTCCTCTTGTGCTGCGTCTACATCTGTAGCCGTCTTAGCACCTGCTACAAATTGACCTTCTTTTGTCGCCACAGCCATCTTGACTACTTCATTTTCTTGCTTTAAATTTGTTAAAAATTCACTTGCTTGAACAGTATCCTCTGTTAATCGCAACAGCATGACTGGCTTCTGTTGTTGCCAAAAACTTGCTGTGACAAAGGCAGATTGCGCTATCGTGGTTGGTAAAAAACCTTGCTGTGCCAATTCTTCTGCTGTATGCGGTATAGTCGATGTATGTTTAGTAAGCGTCGTAAATTGCTCTAGCTCTCCGACAAAAATAGCTGCATGTTGTTGTAAATCTTTTTCTGTTACCGCCCCATTTTTGACCAGTGTCGTTTGTGCCATTTGACCATTCATCATCAATTCCTTATAAAGCAGTAACATTTGACCATCAACTGCTTCTGACGCATCTGGCACAATAATCAATGTATCCTCATGAAACGTATTTGGGAAATCTTTTAATGAAAAGGACGTTTCTGTTACTTCATTATTCCCCATAATTAATGTACTACTACCATCAATATATAACCAATAACGCTCATTTGTTGTTTCACAAGGATCTTCTAACTGGAAGCCGGTTACTTCAAATTGAATATCTGTCATCGCCTGTTTATTTAAAAGATTCGTCTCAATTGGTAGTTGTGCCTCATAGACATCTTTCCCAATCGATTCTAGCTTTCGTAAATCAATCGCATGTGGCACATTATTAATCGTCACAATTAACTCTACTTGGCGATCATTTTGATCTTTTGCTGCCGTTGTTGGTAAAATGGCTGCTTTCTTTAATTTGAAACGCATCACCGCTTCTTGATCTGCCTCTAATCGTGGCAAGGAGATATAATAATGTGGTGTGAATGTGCGGTCACTCGATAATGTTTGACCTTCAAACCCAAATTTCGTAAATGGAATCGTTGTAAATGATTGCTTTTCCAATTGTGGCAGCTCGTCCACTACCATCGTATCCCCCACTAATTGTTGAAATAAACGAGCATCTGTTAAAAGGGCTATACGCTCTTGTATTTCTTCTGGTGACGTTGCCGTTACCCATAACAATGGTACATGATTCGTAGCATCTGTATTTCCTATTGCATGTATACTTAAAGATACGCCTTTGTCATACGTGATATTTGCATTCGTTGCTATTTTTCGCATCAATTCCGTGCTAAACTCATCTTTCGCCCCAAGCACAATCGCTGGGCCTGTTAGCTGTTCGATCGCATTTTCTCGTTTAATTTGGACGTTTTTCACACTATTGCTGGATAAATAGGCTGCCAACTGATAGCCACTATTCAATGTTGCTTCAGACGCATTTTCAGGCAAAATTAATGTTGTTTGGCTATTTTCATAGCTTAAAAACATGGATGGATAGCTACCTAATGTCCATTGTTGCTGCTCACCATCAAAGGTAGAAATAGACGACATAATATCAAGACGAAGCCAATTTCCTATATTACCTGGTGCTACACAAATACCGTCTTTTAAGCTGCCATAAAAGCTAGCTGTTATTTTATGTGTTCCTTTACTTAGTGCTTCTTTCGGTAATATGACTGTGATGGATTGCTGTAATTGTTCGGGTGTTAGAGCAACTGTTTTTACAGATACATCATCAATTTGTATCGTAAAAGAAGATGGTGCAATTAATAATTCCGAATGTTGTGTGTGGAATGTCACTGAATAATTGTTTGGCTCCATATCTTTTGACAAAGTGTAATAAAAATCTCTTGAGGCAGATGGTCCCTGCAAATCAATTGCTTGTGATAATAATGGTTTTTGATGTGATGAACTCTCCTCTATTTTCAATGTTTGGTGATCTACAGAAATTGTTGCTGCTTCCACATGTGTGGATAAGAACAACAAACTAAGCATCATCATAAATGCATAATATAGACTTTTCATTCTTCCTCTCCTTACTTCGGCTTTTTTGAGAATCGTTCTGTTTTATACCACTGAACTTCTTGCCCTGTAAATAATCGTTTAATTTCTAAATATAATGACCAAATAACGAGTACAATCCACATTTGAGAATAGGTAAAGTACATCAAAATAACATAGAAGAAATTTTGGCGATTCATCTCCGTTTTCTCAATGCTCAACGTAATCATAACCTCACCTAAAAATAGTAAAAAGGCGAGTCCCCATAATACGAGCGATACATTGCCTACTGTTAAGCCAATATCGAAAAATAAATTGGCGATAAATAAACCATTTGATAAAATAACACCAAAGAAAAATAAAAAATAAGTAAAAAAGAAATAAAGTAAGTCAAACATAATGCTCTTACGTTTCAATGTAAAAAATTGACTTAAAAACTTCAAGACAACATATTGATTTCCACGTGCCCACCGTGTGCGCTGTTTCCACCATACCTTTAAAGTTTCAGGCTCTTGCTCCCATGTAATCGCTTTTGGGAAAAAACGAATATGATAGCCTAAATTATAAACACGAATGGTTAATTCTGTGTCCTCTGCTAACGCCTTGACATCCCAGCCACCTAATTGCTCCAATACACTTCGTCGAATGGCAAAGTTTGTACCTGGAATAGTTGCCACCTTAAACCATTTCCAACGCCCACCTTGTGCCATCCATTGAAAACAAATGGTTTCGATATTAATAAAACGTGTCAGCCATGTTTCGTTTGCATTGACTACTCGAAACTTCCCTACTGTTGCTGCGGCTTTCGGGTCGTTTACTAGGCCCATCACCAAATACCATACAGCCATACGCTCTGGCGTATTATCAGCATCATAAACAACAACGATATCGCTACTTGAGTCGACCAATGCTGAATTTAATGCGGAGGATTTCCCTTTCCCTTTATTCGGCTCCACCGTATCGAGCACCCGAATAAAGGGGAACTGCTCAGCAAATTTCCTTGCAATTTCCCCTGTGTTATCAGATGAATTATCATTAATGACAATAACCTCTAATTTATCCTTTGGGTAATACAAACGAGACATCGCCCTTAATGTTTGCTCAATGACTACCGCCTCATTATGTGCAGGTATAAAAACACTGACAGACGGAACATTGACCATCTTCTTTGACCATTCATCGATTGGTTTTTCAAATGAACGAAAATGAAGATAGCCCCCCTCCATGAGGAACATATGATACAGTAGCATGATCCAAATGAGGAATAGTGAAATATAAAATAAAATATCAGCCATTTGTTTTTCGCTCCTCAAATAATCGTTTACGCAATGTTATCCGCAAACGGAATGTATTCACAAAGAATAATGCCACGAATAATGCTACCGTTAATACAAGCCCCCAGAGCATTACTTCAAACGGGCTTTCTTGAAAACGCATTTTTAAACGTTCTCGATAAGAAAAGGCCATATCATTCGTTTGCTCACCTGTTATTTCTTGTGATATTTTTCCATTATCTGTTTGTACAGTTTGGTTTGTCTTTTTGAAATCTAACCATTTTAGTTCAGGCTTCTTTTGTACATAGGCTATCAATTGCTCTGCATAGGTTGCATTAAGATAAGCTGGATATGCTATGCCAAGGACAGAGCCTGGTACTTGTAATACTTGCTCCATTCTTCGCTGTACAGGATAGAAAAAATCATCACTGATACTTGCTAATTCTGTAACTGTATAGGGATAGTATGTTTGTTGTCCCTGATGTGTTATATACAATGATGTTTGATTGTGCTGTTGTACAACTCCTGTAAACAAAGGACTATCCTCATTCGTTAATATGGGGTAAATTTTTCGTTGTACAAGGTAATTCAAACTTTCTTCCAGAGGCATATTTGCTGATGAAAGTACAAATGGCAAACCCCTCTTTTGTAGTTTTTGCAAATAGCTCAATAAATTTTGATTATCCTGTAAATATAAAACCGCGTGATCTTTTTTTACATAAATAGGTGCTATTTCGAGGCTAATCGGAATTTGCTTTGCTATAAACATGTCCACTACCTTTTCTAGCTGCTTGCTATCTGTTTGTGCGTTAATGTCTGTTAATACAATGAAAGCTTGATGGTTAAATGGCGCTTGTAATAGTAAAAGATCCGTTATGATCCTAGGCCATTCATATTGCATCGCCTTATTGTCAATTATCTCACCGATATAAGACCAATTTCCCTGTGCTGCCTGCACGATAAATGGATAGTTTTTTTGCAATGTAGAGGCTTCCTTCACCACTTTAGCGTCTGAAGAAGGAATAATGCTCTGCCATGTAATCGTTTGGTCAAAAATGTGCTCTCCGATTGCTCGCAATTCCACTTTCTTTCCCATTTGCCATTGTGAAAATGGTGCTAATTGTAACGTATTTTCACCAATCGCTATGGCAGAACCTTGAAATGAATTGAGTGCATCTAATGCTTTTTGTGGCATTTTGGACGATGTATAGCTAATCACAATCACCTGTTTATATGTTTGTAAGCGTTGATGATCCACTTCGTCTATCGATAGTGTATCCACAGCTGCATATGCGTTTAACATGGCTTGTACATAAGCAGTAGACTCTGTTTGTTGTTTCGTTGTATAAATAATAGCGATATCTTTTTCCTCAGCAAATGCCGTCAAGACATTCGTCATACAGATAAGATAAACAAAGCTAATGATGAAGAGAAAACGATATGAATTATAGTTCACTTGTTTTCATCTCCCTTTCTAACTCCACTAATAATTCATCAAATGTTTCATTCATTAATGGCTGATACGTAAAATAGCTTGTTTTATAATTTAAGGTTACCCATTTTTCATTTAAAAGTTGATGATTGCGTAAAGCTTGGTCTAATTTATCATAAATGATGCCGATATATTCTTCTGTCGTATCAATCAATAGTAAGCCGACATAATTGTCACGGAAGCGATATTTTTTATCTGTTTGTCTGACTGTTTCTTGTATGCGCTGTGCTAGCTGCTGCCATAAAAAATGAGCTTCTTTGATACCATATAATGTTTGAAATTGCTCATAATTTTCAATTTTTAAAGCAATAAAAACAAAAGTATGTTTATGTCGATCAGCTCTACGCATTTCTTCATTCACACTAATACGCATACGCGCTTCATTTTCAAAGCCTGTTTCTACATCAATTGCCACGTAATTTTGAATATCTTGCTGTAACAGATGAATATAACGTGCCTGTTCAACCAATAGTTCATGTACCTTTCCTGCGCATAAAATATTTAACAGCAGTGCTACACCATATATGAAAAATACATTCATTGGCAATGTAACATTAAAATAAGCAATACTCCCAACAAAACTAATATAGAGCAGCATGGAGCCACTGACAAAGATGAAGAGCAAGCTACTAATAAGACCAAAAACCGTCCCGCGCCATAGCGTGAGTAGAATAAGCAGAATTAAAAAAAGATGTAATAACAAACTGTCCGTATCTTGATGCAATAAAAAATAACTAGCACATTGTAGTAGTAGCAATAAGACAATACCATAAATCAATATTGACTTATTCCAATTCATCGCTTTCCGCATTCTTTACCTCTCTTTCTGCCAATAATGGTAGTAAATTATCAAAAATATGTGTTGCCTGTGTTTGTTTATCTACATAGCCTGTGCCTTTATTGACTCTCAGTGTCTCCATTTTTTGCAAAAACTGCTCCGCCAAGTTTCTTTCACCAATCGCCAGCATATAGCGAGCCGCCATTGCATACACGGCTGGTGATTCATAATCCACGGCTGGTTGATCTGTGTTAGCATCATAACGACCATATAATTTGCCATCTCGACGGTAATGTTGCAATAGCCATTTTCTAAAAACAGTCGTTTCTCTATCTAATGTGCTCATATGATACGCTGTGTATAATTGATCAATCATATGTAGTTCTTTGTCAAATACATATTTTTTCGATTGCACATCATAATATTTCGGAAAATACCCCTTTTGTAATGGTGCATTTCTTAAAATCGTCAGCTGCTTATTGAGTTGTTTTTTTGAGATAAGCTGATGGCTTTGCAGGTTCTTTAATGCTATCGGCATAATATAGCACATTGTTAATACTGAAGCTTTATCGTGTGATATTACATCTACAAAATCAACAAATACATCGTCTTTCATGCCATATTTCGCTAAGTTTTTCCCGATTTTTGTTGCTAATTTTGTATAAGAAGGCTCGTTCCATTTATCTCCTGCTACAAACAATGCTTGAATAATTCGTAAATCATCAATAAGTGCGTTCACAGTTGCTGCTTGTTGTCCATCAATTTGCCAAACAATAAAGTTTTTTTGCAGAAAATGGTCTTCTAGTACAGATACTTGCTCATCAAAACGTCCTTGGTCATCCTTTTCAAGCAAATAGTCTAACCATAAGCCCACCGATTCCGATAAATATAAGTCATTCTGCTCCGTTAAATCTGTGGCTAGTAAACCTTGGTCATTCATTAATTCTTGAATGACAAATTGTTCTGTCGATGAAAGTGGCTTTTTTTGTGACAATGCTTCTTGCTTGGAGCAGCCAACTAACAAACACACCATCACGACAATAAAAATAGATTTCTTCATCACTATTTTTCCTACTCTCATTCGTATTTCTTATTATAATACCATTTACTATACAAATTCTGAACAAATATATGAATAAAGTATCTATCAATTATTTTTATTCAAAATGATTTTATAAAACGTAAATCTAAATACCTTTTCAAATAAATAAAAGTGATATTTTTTTGCTTTTTATAATAAAATATAGCTATATTATTTCTATTCTACTATTTTTCCTTTACAAAAATATAGCCGCTTATTTATGCATGATTTATATGCGAACTTGCTATAAATTCACTTAAATAGAGCGAATTTTCTTTTTTCTCTTGAATTTCACACTATAATCCAGTAAAGTGCTTTTATCACATGTTATATTTCGCATGATTCAAAATGATAGAAGGAGTGTACGACTTTGACGCAACGAGCATACAATTTCAACGCAGGTCCATCCGCACTACCATTAGAAGTATTACAACAAGCGGAGCAACAATTCCTTAACTTTCAAAATTCAGGTATGTCGATTATGGAAATGAGCCATCGTGGCGCTATTTTTGAGGCTGTCCATAATGAAGCGATTACACGATTAAAGCAACTATATGCGATTCCTGAAAACTATGAGGTATTATTCCTACAAGGTGGCGCTAGCTTACAATTTGCCATGATTCCTATGAATTTCTTACAAGCAGACCAACAAGCTAGCTATGTACTCTCAGGTGTATGGTCAGAAAAAGCATTCGAGGAAGCTAAATTGTTTGGCACTCCTATTATAGCCACAAGCTCCAAAGATAATCAGTACCGGAACATCCCTAACTTAACAGACATCCAATTCCATGAACAAGATGCCTATGTTCATATCACTTCTAATAACACGATTTACGGTACACAATGGCAGGAATTCCCGAATACAGGTGAGGTGCCATTAATCGCCGATATGTCGAGCGATATTTTATCAAAGCCTATCGACGTTCGTCAGTTTGCACTCATTTATGCTGGGGCTCAAAAAAATCTTGGCCCATCAGGTGTAACGGTTGTGATTATTCGCAAAGATTTACTCGAAAAAGCGAATACTAACATTCCTACGATGTTAAAATACTCAACACATGCAGATAGTAACTCCCTCTACAATACACCACCAACATTTGGTATTTATATGCTGGGTGAGGTATTGAAATGGGTAGAGTCACAAGGTGGTGTGGCTGAAATTGCCAAGCGTAATGAGGAAAAAGCGAAGGTCATTTATGATGCGATTGATAACAGTAATGGTTTCTACTATGGACATGCTACACCTGAAAGTCGTTCACTGATGAACATTACATTCCGTGTCGCAGATGAAGCACTTGAAAAGCAATTCCTTGCTGAAGCAAAAGCTGCAGGTTTCGTTGGACTCGATGGTCATCGTTCTGTTGGTGGCTGTCGTGCTTCCACTTATAATGCGGTTCCATTAGAGGCTTGTGTTGCCTTACGTGATTTTATGATAACATTCCAACAAAAACATCAATAACGAATACACAAAGTGGATGATGCTATTTTCTATCATCCACTTTTTTTATGTGCCTACTAGACAGATTACTAAGTTCTTTCTTTTCTCTATCATATATTAAATCATGTAAAGGGTTTCCTTTATAAATAGGTACACGAGGGGAGGTATTTACATGATTGAAGATCAACGTTACACATCTTATATGAACGGGGCATGTTGTAAAAAACAAAATCCGACAAAGCCAAATTGCCCATCTGCACCTAAGCTGAATATTCGCTGTAAAAGCTGTATTTGTGCACAATTACACCAATTAGCTGTCCCTACAGTACTAGACTTGTTCTTATCAAATGGTAGCACATTCCTTGGTGTTACATTCATCGGCTTTAACAATAAAAATTGCTGTGCTTCGTTCCTTGAAGCTGGTAGTACAACACCGCTTATTATTGACTGCAACAAAATTGATGCAATCCGTAAAGCGGCTTAATCATAAAGGAGAGAGCTCTAGTAATGGGCTCTCTCCTTTTCATTATTGACAACTTGGGCATTTTCCATAAATCTCAAACTTATGTCCCTCAATTTCATAGTTAGGAAGCTTCTCATCCAACATTTCCATTGGACAAAGATGCAATTCTTTTACATTGCCGCAAACTAAACAAATAAAATGGTGATGATGCTGCGTTGATTCACATTGCATACGGAAATTGCGCTCACCGGATAGCTCTGTTTCTTCTAATATACCTAATTGGACGAATGTAGCTAAATTTCGATAAATCGTATCAAAGCTCATTCCTGGAAAATCCTTTTTCAAAACGACCAATAAATCGCGGGCTGTTAAATATTTATCTGTTGCCGCAAACATATCTAATAGTAATACACGCTTATCTGTCTTTTTATAGCCGTGCTCCTTCAATATTTCCCAAGCTCGTGACACATTCATGATATACCCTCCTTTTGTCTACTAGCCATACGCAAAGCTATTTTCTTTCCTATAATGACCAATAATAAAATGACAATAGATGTCACCACAATGGTTCCTCCTGGTGCTAAATCTAAATAAAATGCACTGACTAACCCCACGAGGACAGCTAATTCACCAAAAAGAATCGCAAAAATAATGGTTTGCGTAAATCCTTTTGCCAATCGCATTGCTGCTGCTACTGGTAATGTCATCAATGAAGATACGAGTAAAATGCCGACAATACGCATACTTGCCGCAATCACAAGCGCTGTTACCACCATAAATAATAGATGAATCCATTGTGCTGGTAGACCGCTTGCTTTCGCATATTCCTCATCAAATGACAAGACAAATAGTTCTTTAAAAAATAGCCAAAGAAATAGTACAACTACGAGCGCAATCCCTATAACAACCCATAAATCTTGACGAGATACAGCGGAAACAGAGCCAAATAAATAACTCATTAAATCCGTGCTAAAGCCGCTTGCAAGGGAAATAAAAATAGCACTAATACCAATACCACCCGACATGATAATTGGGATAGCTAGCTCCTCATAGTGCTTATACAAACGTCTTAAGCGCTCTATTAAAATAGAACCGCTGACAGAAGCCACAATCCCTAAATAAATCGGATTGAGCATCGCTAGTGCTGTGACTGACTGACTGATATATAAACTGCCCGCAATACCCGCTAGCGTCACATGTGATAGAGCATCTGCAATAAGTGACAAGCGACGTACAACGATAAAAACGCCTAATAATGGTGCTAATATGCCAATTAATAGCCCAGAGAAAAAGGCATTTTGTAAAAATTCATAATGTAAAATTGCTTCAAGCATTGTGCCTTCTCCTTCTAGTGAATTTTTCTCACTGCATGACCATACCACGCATCGAGCGTATTTTGTGAAATTGTATCAAAATCACCTTTATAACCATGAAAATGAATCGTTTGATTGAGACAGGCAACATGACTAATACGATCTGATACGATATCCACATCGTGCGTCACAAGCATCATCGTAATGCCCTGTTCCCGATTGAGTGTTACGAGCATATCATAAAAGGACTGCACATTCTCATGGTCAATCCCCACGGTTGGCTCATCTAAAATAAGTAGTTTAGGCTCACTAACTAAAGCTCTTGCAATAAAGACGCGCTGCTGCTGCCCACCTGATAATTCACCAATATTGCGATGGATAAACTTCTCCATTCCAACGGCTTGTAATGCTTGGTACACCTTTTCCTTTGCATCTCGTCCAGGTCGCTTCCATAGCCCTATCTTTTTCGTCAAGCCACTTTTCACTACTTCTTGAACAGTTGCTGGAAAGCCTGAATTGAACGCATTGGATTTTTGTGACACATAGCCAATCCATTCACGATGCTTAAATGTGGCACTGGGCTCACCAAAGAGTTTAATTTCTCCAGACATCGGCTTTAATAAGCCTAAAATAATTTTCAATAAAGTAGATTTGCCTGAGCCATTTGGACCAAGCAATGCTAAAAAGTCACCTTCTTCTACACGAAAAGAAATATTTTTCAATACTTGTGTATAGTCATATTGAAATGACACGTTTTGAATATCAATTAATGGTTTCTGCATAGTATTTTCGCTTCTTTCTAATTCAAAATCATTACGATTTACAAATGGTAAGTATAAATCAATGTCTGCTATTTGTAAAGAAAAAGGAGGAATTATCTTGAGTATTCAATTTTTACAGCAGTTAACGCAAAGCAGTGATAAAGAAATTGTTGAAATTGCACGCACAGAAGGCTTCGAGATTACGACTTCGGAAGTAAGAAAATTGCGTCCTCACCTAGAAAAATTCTCATTTTCTTGGCTTTTTTTAGGCATCCCTAAAGAAGTGCTCGTTGAAGTAGAGGCTGTATTAGGAAGAAAACGCTCTCGTCAGTTGATTGCTTTGTTTACGAAATAGCTTCTAATTGAAAAAAGCGAGGGAATTGAACGAAAATGCTCAATTCCCTCGCTTTTTGTTTCACATTCAAATATCCTTTAAATTCAAAAGTAAAGAACATTCTCCATCCTCTAAATTATAGATTGGACTAGTGCCTACTGTAGGTAATAACTCACAAGTTAAAGAGTAATACCAAGGATCTTCTATTTCCCACTCTAGATAGCTTTGAATAACAGATTTTTCTGTAATTACCTCTTTTTCACCTGAATCAATTGTATATTTAACCAATGCTACTGTATTATTTTCAATATTTCTTAAAATATACTGTATCTTCCCTTTATCTATTCGGATATGGTCGATACAATGGGTGTAATCAATAATTTCTATAGGGATTGCACATGACATACTTTGATTCTTAATCAGATTTTTCACAGATATGATATAAAAAGATTCCAAATGGTCATAATATGGATTTTCTTTGTCTATCGTCACAAATATATTTTGCTTTTCATGTGCCATAATTCTACCAGTTTTTATTAACACATAGGACTCGTTCTGCCATTCAAAATTTTTAGCCATATCGAATCGGCGTAAACTATCGTCATTTGGAAAGCACACAATTCATTTCCACCATATCCCTCTTCATTGAATTTATTAAAAATACGTATTTAAAATAGGGTGTCCCATGTTCGCCAGTAGTTGATAATAAAAATGTAAAATGTTCTTCACTAAAAGGGATTCCCTCATATTCAGGAGGCAGGTCAGATATAAAGAATAGAAAATAATCTTCGTTTAAGTAAACTAAATCTGTACGATAAGAGAGATGACGTGCACCAAAGTATTTTTTCAAATCAACTGTTGCGAATTTGTGCTGGACAAAGGATTCTATATTCAATTTAAAAAAATCAATATGGCTATGATGACCATCGAATTCTGCTAGATACATGCTCTTTTTATTAGGAGCATCCGCTTTTTGAGCATTCACATACCTAAAATCGTTATTTTCTAAAAATGCCCTCTGTTGCAAACAGTTGATTGTCCCCTTTTCCAAATCCACTTCACACAATCCAATGACATTTTCATTGATACTCACTACATTAAATTGTGCTTGAACAATTGGACTACTTGGAATCAGCTGGATACATTCCAATTCCAACACCCCTCTTCTCAAAAAAATGATTAATCATCATGTATTTATTTGCTGATTCACATCAAAATATGCTGCTAACTCTTACAATAATGTATATAAAAAAAGCAATTTTCTGTTCATCCACCAACAGAAAATCGCTTCTTTTACTATCCTCTTAATGCATCGATACGTGCTGGCTGAAATTCACCACTACGCAACATTTCAATTTCCTCTTTATATGGCGCAGATTTGCTTTTCGCATCTGTTGTCAAAGCTACATAAGGCGTTTCTAAAATCTTCGGTACAGCCATAAGCTGTGGATGATGCACAATATAATGCAGTGCCTCAAAGCCAATATGACCAAAACCGATATTTTCATGACGGTCTTTACGCGCACCACGGACATTTTTAGAATCATTAATATGCAGTACCTTAATACGCTCGACACCAATCAAGCGATCAAATTCTGCTAAAACACCATCAAAATCCTCTACGATATTATAGCCTGCATCATGCGTATGGCATGTATCAAAGCAAACTGATAAACGCTCATTATGTGTGACACCATCGATAATTTTAGCTAGCTCCTCGAACGAACGCCCACATTCTGTCCCTTTGCCAGCCATTGTTTCTAACGCAATTTGTACAGGAAAGTCTTGTGATAACACTTCATTTAGACCTTCAATAATTTTGGCGATTCCTGCATCCGCTCCCGCGCCAACATGTGCACCAGGATGCAACACAATTTGCGTTGCCTCTAATGCAGCTGTTCGCTCAATTTCAGCCTGTAAGAAATCAACCCCTAAACGAAATGTTTCAGGTTTCTCTGTATTACCAATATTAATAATATAAGGTGCATGGACGACGATATTGCTCATGCCATGCTCTTTCATATGTTGTAAGCCGTTAGCAATATTCAAATCCTCGATTGGCTTGCGGCGTGTATTTTGAGGTGCACCTGTATAAATCATAAATGTGTTTGCACCATAAGACAGCGCCTCTTTACTTGAAGCAAGCAACATCTCTTTGCCGCTCATCGAAACATGTGAACCTAATAACATGCTAATGCCTCCTTATTTTTTACCACGCGCTTTTAAACGACGTTCACGTTTTTTAATTTTTTCCATTTCCCATTTCATATTACGTTTATAGCCTGGCTTGACCTTTTTAGGTTTACGTACTAATGCCTTTGCTTTTGCATCAATTTCATTTTCCTGTTTTACACGATTTTTACGTGCATGACGATCCTTTAATTCTGACCATTCGCCATCCTTTACATCTTTTTGAACAAATGGAATACCCATTTTTTCAACGTTTACTACAGCATCCTCATCAGAAGGCTCAAACAATGTAATGGCTGTTCCTTTATTTCCTGCACGTGCTGTTCGACCAACACGATGAATAAAGAACTCTAAATCCTCAGGAATCTCATAGTTAATGACATGGGAAACACCTTGAATATCAATACCTCGTGCCGCTAAATCTGTTGCCACAATGTATTGATACTCTAAATCACGAATTTGTTTCATCATTTTTTTACGATCACGTGGACTTAAGTCGCCATGTATTTGACCGCAACGAACTCCATGCTCCTGCAAATAACCCGCTACTTGCTCAGCTGTTTTACGCGTATTTGTAAAAATAACGGCTAAATATGGATTAATCCCTTCCAATACATCCAATAAACGCTTATTACGTGACTTAGAGCGCACAGGAACAAGTACAAAATCAATGCCCTCTGCTACAGGACGTTTATCATTCATTTGAATATGCACAGGTGCTTCCATATATTTTTTCAAAAATGGCTGTAGTTTTTCTGGAATCGTTGCAGAGAATACGAACATTTCCAATTTCTCAGGCATATGGGAGGCAAAGCCATCAATTTCTTGAATAAAGCCCATATCAAATGCTAAATCTGCCTCATCCACTACTAAAATAGACGCTGTATGCACCAGCAATGCCTGTGCTGATACAAGATCACGAATACGCCCTGGTGTCCCCACAACAATTTGTGGTTGTGTTTTCAATTTATCAATGGAGCGCTGTTTATCCGTTCCACCCATAAAGAGCTTCGCTTGTATCTCAGTTCCTTCAATTAATTGCTGTAATGCATCAAAAATTTGCTGTGCTAGCTCACGTGTCGGTGAGGTAATAACAGCTTGTACTTCTTGTTTGCTTGCATCAATACGCTGCACAATCGGAATTAAAAAACTATGTGTTTTACCTGTTCCTGTATGTGCTTGTCCAATAGCACTTTTCCCTTTTAATACTAATGGAATGATTTCCTTTTGAATGGGTGTTGGTTCTGTAAAGCCAAGTTTTGCAATAGCTTCCTGCAAAAATGGCTGAAAATTATAATCGGTGTATTTTGACATTTTCCGTTCCTCCTAATCATCTTTGTTATTGTACCACGATTCACACCGCAACGTGTATTTATCGACAAATCCATTAAAATTACCATGCATCCTAGATTACTTTTTCATATAAAATGGGGCAATTTTCTATCTCTCGTTAAATCCAATGTCCTTTTCACACAATGACCACCTATCGATTATTTTGATAGGTGGTTTATAATCTTTCCTGTATTCCTTCTAAAACGGTCTCCCAATGCCTTTTCATTACTTCTCTAGCCTCTTGGTTGGGAAGCTTTTCTTGATGGAAACTAATCGTCGTTTTATCGCTTGCTTGTGATATAATGCGAATTTGAATTGTTGACGGTTTTTCCCATCCTTCTGTTTGCCACGTTAGTCGAAGCTGTTGCAACGGTTTAACGATCCGTATTTCGCCTTCCCCTGTTTTCGTCATATAATGTTGACCTGCTTGAAGTATTACATTAGCGCCTTCTCCTAACCATAAATGTAACCCTTCTTCAGAAGTAATCAGTTGCCACGCCTTTTCTTGTGAGATAGGGAAAGTTCTTCTAACCCCAATTTGAAATCCAACACTTTTCGTCTGTCCAACCACTCGTCCATTATCCATTTTCTCACCTCATTTAAAGTAATCGTCAATCAAAACGTACGTTCCTTTATTTTCATTATAAACAAGTGGATGTGTATTATACAAATATTTTATGTTCTAAAAAAATGGCACTTTCTTGTTCAGGAAAGTGTCTTACATTACTCACTGTTACACTTTTTATACAAAAAGCAGATGGTAATCAATCATTTTAATTTCATGCTTTGCGAATTGCCATGCTTTCACTAACAATCATTAACAATAGGGTTGAACGCTCATTTATACGAGTAGCATATTTTCGCCTTATAACTTTCCTTCATAGCAACTGTCTCTGATTTTTTCTATCACAAATTTAGTCATAAAAAACTGCACCTCCAACAATTGAAGTGCAGTTCACATTTTTCATCTTCTATTAATCCCTCTAAAAATTCACTCTATAAAGATTTTTCAGCCCATATGATAGCTTCATAATATAAATCATCTAAATGATGAATTTCTACATTTACCTGTGAGGCTAATTGCTCTAGTCGATCCCATTCCATCTTGCTTAAGGCAATACTAAATTCTAAATAAGGCGTTATATCTGTTTCTGTCCCAAGCAATGTTGTGACAACTCTTTCTGAGAGTGGCATTTTTCCTAATATTTCTTCTAACGGTCTTTGTAGTAATGTATCTATTAAAGAAAACATTCCCACTAAAAAATATTCGGATGTGTTTATTTTATACGACAATTTCGCTAACTTTTCACAAATTTTTGCTCGGAATAAAGACGTATACATCACTTCTTTTACCAAATCAGAATCTGCATTTTGACCACTCTCTCGCATCGCCAATAAATAAATCCATTTTTGCAAATTAGGTATTCCTAATATAATAATCGCCTGTTTAATGGATTGAATTCTAGATTTAAATTGCCCTGTAGCATTATTAATCATTTTTAATAACTTATATGTAAGGGACAAATCACGTTCAATATTTTCAGCAAGTAACTGAACATTCGGTTCCTCTTCTGTCAACAACGATAAAATCGTTAAATATTGTATTGTATTTGCAGGTATATCCATGGCTTTTATAATTTGTGGTTTCTCAAAAAAATAACCTTGAAACAACTCATACCCTGCTTTTTTCGCTACTTCATATTCTGCATGCGTTTCCACTTTTTCTGCTAACAATCGGATGTGTGGGAATTGTTCCTTCACTTTGCGTTCAATGGCTAGTCGTTCTTCTGGTGAGGAATTTAAAAAATCCACTTTAATATAGTCGATATAAGGGAACAGTTCATCATATACCTGCACAGGCTCTTCTAAAATAAAATCATCCAGTGCAATTTTAAAACCTCTTGCTTTCAAATCTTTCATTCGCTCTACTAATTGGGGTGTCAATTGTACATTTTCTAAAATTTCAATGACTACATGTAAAGGATTCAAATAACTTTCAATAGAACTTGTAATTAACTTTTCAGTGAAATTAACAAATCCTGGCTTATTTTTTGTCACTTCTTCTATACCCATCGTCACAAATGAGTTGACAAGCACCTCAATAGTCGCCATATCTGAATCTACCATCGGGAACACATTCGCATCTTTATTACGATATAATAGTTCATAAGCTTCAATTTGCTCATCTAAATTGAAAATTGGCTGTCTCCCAACAAACACTTCTACATCCATTCCCATTTCCACCTCTTATTTTTCACTCTGTATCTATGATATCAAGCTTCTCCACTAGCTATTCAAAGATGTTTGTACTACATTTTGTTAAAAGATCTCAGACTACCGTTATGAGCCACCATTTGCCACAAAATATACAATCAAGCATAAAAAACAAATATTATATCAATCAACTCTATCACTAGCATATCATATTCCCCCCTACAACTTCTAAACATTTATATCCTTTTGCACATTTCTCAGCGTATTTGCATATGATAGCTATAAACGAGTATGTCAATCGTAATCCACCCTACCGAAAGGAGATTATTATGGTATTTCGACAACCTTATCCATTCCCTATGTATCCTGGCAATATGAGAATGCCCATGCCTACTATGCCCCCAAGGTCCTATCTTCCGCCTGGAGGCTTTCCTATACAGCCACGTATCCCAACCAATTTTCCCATGACACAAGGAATCGGTTCATTCGGAGGGCAAATGGCAATGCCTCCTGTACAAGAGACTTCTAAAATCGGCTCATTCCTGCAACAAGCCAATAGCTTATTTAATACCGCTAAAACATACACACCTTATATTCAGCAAGCAATGCCAATGGTTAAAAATATTCCTTCCTTACTCAAATTATATAAGGGATTTCAAGGCTTACCTGCAGCAGATGCAGCCACAGCTACAGCAGCCGCTACCTCACTTACACGTAGCGCTCGAACAGTACCATTAACAACACCAGCCGCTCCACTACCATCCACACCACGCATTTTCCAACCACCAATGTAGATACACGTTTCTTTGTATTCATCGCATTTGTCCGTTATAATAATAGATAGGTAAGCTTGAAAGGAGTCACAACCATGCAAGTATTAAAAATTAACCCTCGTGGTTATTGCTATGGTGTTGTCGATGCAATGGTTATTGCACGAAACGCCGCACTCGATAAAACACTACCAAGACCTATCTATATTTTAGGTATGATTGTGCATAATAAACACGTCACAGATGCTTTTGAAGAAGATGGTATTATTACATTAGATGGCGAAAACCGTTTAGAAATTATCGAGCAGGTTGACACAGGAACTGTGATTTTCACAGCACATGGTGTTTCACCTGAAATTCGGGAAATTGCAAGACGTAAAGGACTTGTATCCATCGATGCAACTTGTCCTGATGTTACTGTTACGCATGATTTAATCCGTGAAAAGTCAGCAGCAGGCTACGATATTATTTATATTGGGAAAAAAGGGCATCCAGAGCCAGAAGGGGCGATTGGCGTTGCACCTGACCATGTACATTTAGTGCAATCTTCTACAGATATTGATACTTTACAGCTCACAAATCATAAATTACTTGTAACCAATCAAACAACGATGAGCCAATGGGATGTCGCTCACTTAATGGAGCATCTACAAGAAAAATTCCCACACATTGAAGTCCACAAAGAAATATGCTTGGCTACACAAGTACGTCAAGAAGCGGTGGCAGAGCAAGCAGGGGCTGCTGAGCTACTTATTGTTGTTGGTGATCCAAAATCGAATAATTCCAATCGCTTAACACAGGTTTCTGTAGAGATTGCTGGGACACCATCTTATCGTATTGCTGATGTATCTGAGCTAAAAATCGAATGGTTACGCGGCATTCAAACCGTAGCGGTTACAGCAGGTGCTTCCACACCAACACCGATTGTAAAAGAAGTCATTGCCTTCCTTGAAAAATTTGATGAACATGACGAATCGACACATATCATTCAACGAACAGTAACACTGGATAAAATTTTACCTAAAATTAAAACACCTACACCTGTGACAAAAATTATGCCATTTGACAAATAAAAAGGAAAAGCGTGAGAAGCTCGTGTGGCTCTCACGCATTTTTTATTTACGCACAATCGGTCTTTCGAGTGCCTCTAGCTCCTCTTCAATCGTCGCATATTGTCGGTCTACTGCATATTTAGCATCTGCAATAGCTACATTATAAATATAAGGTGCGATGGATTCCTTCACAAAATCAAACACTCGCTCTGCCTCAAATTCACTAATATCTTCATCACGTTGATTGTAGAAAAACCGTTGAATATCCTCAATAATCCGTTGTTGCTGCTCCTGTGTAAAACGAAGAAACATGGTTATCCTCCTCTACTATTTCTTACATTCAAAAGCATATTTTGTTGATAGCAGACTTTTTTCCTTGGAAACCTGTGCAATGCCGCCCTCTTCCTCACATTGCGCTGTCATGGCATCTATTTTTCGGTCATTCACAATATTCGTTGTAATCGTCATACCTATACCAAAAATAGCAATGAATAAGCCGATTAACAACCACAGTTTACCACCAGCAGATCTATTATTCGTCACGTGTTCTCCCTCACTTACACAAATATAAATGGCTCTGTATGAATAGCCGATTGAATGAATGTTACAGCAAATTTTTGTTGCTCACATAAATTTGCCATTTTGTTTGCTACGCCCGCTATCATTACCTTCTCAACATGATGACCAGGATCAATGATTTGCAAACCAATTGCTTGTGCATCCTGTGCCGTATGGAAATACATATCGCCTGTTAAAAACACATCTGCTCCCGCACGTTTAGCGGCATAAATATATTTATTGCCATCCCCACCGACGAGCGCTACTTTTTTAATTTTCGACTGTAAATCCCCTACGACTCTCACGGCAGGTACATCTAGTTGCTGTTTGACGAAGTTTGCAAAATTTTGCAAAGTCATTTCTTGTGGTAAATAGCCTACTCGTCCAAGCCCCATCACATTTGTTTGTTGTTCTAAGCAAATGATGTCATAGGCAGGCTCTTCGTACGGATGCGCATTAAGCATGGCTTTCAATACACGGTTTTTACTGGATTCAGGCAAAACAACCTCTATTTTGACTTCTTCCTCTATATGCAATGTCCCAATTTGCCCTACATAAGGTGTCGCTCCTTCTAAAGCACGGAAGCGACCCTCACCCATTGTTGTATAACTACATGCTTCATAAGCACCAATACGTCCTGCACCAGCCTTCGCCAATGCCTCACGCACTGTATCAGCGTGTACAGTTGGTACAAATACGACAAGTTTGAGTAACTTTTCTGCATATGTTTCCTCTAGAATGGTGCGTTTTTCAAGCTGCAGTGCATCTGCTAACAAATCATTCACGCCACCCTCTGCCACATCTAAATTCGTATGTGCGGCATAAACCGCAATATCATTTTTCAAAAGCTTTTCATACAAGCGACCAGCAGGTTGATCCGTACGAATATGAGCCAATCGTCTAAAAATCGGTGGATGATGTGCAATAATAAGCTCGCAGCCCTGTGCAATCGCCTCGTCTACCACTGCTTCATTGACATCCAATGTCACTAATACCTTGCTCACTGACTTATTTAATGACCCAATTGCTAAACCAATGGGATCATTGTCCATACAAGCTAGTTTTTTCGGAGACCATGCTTCAAATAATTGAATAATCTCTTGCCCATTGACGGCTTTCATACTATAAAACCCCTTCCACTAAATGTAGCTGCCTGGCTAATTCTTGACGCTTTGTCTCAATATCAGTCGTTTGCTCTGCTCCTTCAATTGATTGTAAAATGCGCTGCCAATTTTCCTGTTCACGCTGCCATTTCTTCACAAATGCAGGCGCTTTTCTTTGTATTAATTTAGGTCCACATAATAGCTCTATCTCATCAAGTTGCATAGTACCTTTTTGTAAGACAAGAATTTCATAAATTTTATCGTCTTCTTCGATAATTTCTTCGTCAAGTATTGCCCATTGATGACTCAATGCCCATTCACGAATAGCCTTTGCATGAATATTTGGCTGTAAAATAAGGCGTGTCACCGTTTGCAGTTTCTCTGGATGCTTTTCTAGAATAGACGCAATTAACGGTCCTCCCATGCCAGCAATCGTGATTGTGTCAACATGGTCCTCCAATTTGATAGCAGCTAAACCATCCGCTAAACGAACCGTAATTTTTTCGCTCAAGCCTTCCTTTTGTACCTGTCTCACTGCTGATTCAAATGGCCCTTTCACCACTTCCCCTGCAATCGCAGCAGTCGCAATATCTGCTTGTACTAAATAACATGGTAAATAGGCATGGTCACTGCCAATATCCGCTACGATGGCCCCCGTTGGTACAAAAGTTGCTACAGTTTGCAAACGTTGTGATAATTTTTGTGCGTTCATGTTTTTCGCTCACTTTCCATATAGTCCATTATTAGTATGTATGATAATACTGAAAAATACAAATGGCGTTATCTTATGTAATTAATTCAGCCTAGATGCAATAATTAATCCCTATATTTTAACTATTACGCTTAGAAAAGTTCCTCTTTAAAATCTATGACACCCACTGAATCAAGTTAAACAACCTCATAAAAAAAGGTAGCTGTACAAATCGCACGTAATGGCTTTTCATACAGCTACTGTCATACTATTTTTCTAAAGTGGAAATATACTCAGCAATTGCTTTTGCTTCCGCTTCATTTTTCATGTTTGGTTGCATTGGTGTGCCTTCAATACCATTTTTTAATACATCTTGGATATGTGCAGCATCTAAACCACGTAGGTCTGGACCAACAGCACCAGATAAATCACCACCGTGACAGCCAATACACGCTTGTACTAATGCAGATTTATCATCTACTTCTGTTGTTTCGCCACCCTCATGCTCAGCAGCAATTTCTTTTTTGTTGTCCGCGCCTTGTACAGACATGAAGAAAATAAGACCAATACCGAATGCCAGAATTAAGATGTAAGGAACGACTGGATTGTTTTTCATAAGTTTCCCCTCCTCATTTTCAGTCTACTTTTATCTATATAATATAGAATCAGTCAACACTTAATATTGTACTGCATTACCTAAAAAACGAAAAGCCCTATTCGTGAAGTTTTCCTTTGTTTGTAACAAATTCGACATTTCCCTCAGCCGAAAGACAAATATCTATTGCTAATAGAAAAAACAGTATTATGTTAATCGAAAAATATAGTATCCAATTAATGCAAGTAGGCCGAGAATACCTGAAACGGTAAAATAAAGTAGCTTCATTTTGATACCTGACCATAGCCAAATGAGACAATTGGCTGCTACTAAGCAAAATAGTGCCAAATTATTGCCATCAAAATAAGCTGAATACATTTGAATCGACATACTAAACAATAAAATAGCTGCCAATAAATGCAAGATAGGTACAACGATTTCACGATGCTTCTGTACTGTTCGGAAAGCCACTATAAATAATGTAACAGCTAGTCCTCCTATTACAATCGTTAATAGTAGCATCAAAGCAGGTATTGTAAAATAGAGTACCAATAATGCCATGACACCTATACATAGCCCTAACATGAGTAAACGAATTTTCCTTTTCTCTGATGGTAGGACAGCTTGTTTATGATGCAAGATAGGCTCCATTTCTTCAATCGCTTCTCCCTCTGCGTAGAGAGCCGCTAGAAAATCACAATAATGTTCTGGCAATAGCTTATTTTGCTTCCAAAAAAGAATTTCATTTAAAATAATTTTTTTTCGTTGATTTGTCATAATGTTTACCCCAAACATTGCTTGATAATGGTTGTTATTACAATTTTATATGACATTTTTATAAAAGACATCTGTATAAAGTCGCAAAAATAAAGATTATCCTTATTTGATACGAATAAAAGGGCTACCGAATAGACATTGTCCTCCATCATTCGGTAGCCCTCATTTAAGTTGTTTATTCCAAGAAATCCTTTAATCGCTTACTACGAGAAGGATGACGTAATTTACGAAGTGCTTTGGCCTCAATTTGGCGAATTCGTTCACGCGTTACACCAAATACTTTACCAACTTCCTCTAATGTACGTGTACGTCCGTCATCTAAGCCGAAACGTAAACGTAGCACATTTTCTTCACGATCTGTTAATGTATCTAAAACATCTTCTAATTGTTCTTTTAATAGCTCATATGCTGCATGGTCTGACGGTGATTGTGCCTCAGAGTCTTCAATGAAATCCCCTAAATGCGAATCATCCTCTTCTCCAATAGGTGTTTCAAGCGATACTGGCTCTTGTGCAATTTTTAAAATTTCACGTACTTTTTCAGGTGTTAAATCCATTTCCTCACCAATTTCCTCTGGTGATGGTTCACGACCTAAATCTTGTAATAGCTGACGTTGTACACGAATCAATTTATTAATGGTTTCCACCATATGCACAGGAATACGAATCGTACGTGCTTGGTCTGCAATGGCACGTGTAATCGCTTGTCGAATCCACCACGTAGCATATGTCGAGAATTTAAAGCCTTTACGGTAGTCAAATTTCTCTACTGCTTTAATTAGCCCCATATTTCCCTCTTGAATTAAATCAAGGAATAACATCCCACGTCCTACATAGCGTTTCGCAATGGATACTACAAGACGTAAATTCGCTTCCGCTAAACGTTTTCGTGCCTCTTCATCACCTTGTTCAATACGTTCTGCTAAGGCAATTTCTTGTTCAGCTGATAATAAATCTACTCGTCCAATTTCTTTCAAATACATGCGAACAGGATCATTTATTTTAACACCTGGTGGCACACTTAAATCATTCAAGTCAAAAGTTTCTTCATTTGCCTCTTCTTTCATAAGGCTTTCTTCTTCAAATTCTTCTTTTCCAATAATTTGAATATCTTTGTTTTTTTCAAGGTCTTCAGCGAAATGGAAAATTTCATCTGTTTCTAGTTCAAAAGGCGCTAATTTTTCTGAAATTTCCTTCATCGAAATTTCACCTTCTGTTTTTGCTTTTTCTTGTAGTACTTTTTTCGCCTCGTCTAATGTCATTTCTACCTCTACCTCTTTTGAACGTTCTGACTTGTCTGCCATAAACCTTCCTCCTTCTAAACAACCGAATCAGGTCAAATCGCTGATAACGATTTTCTTAAATGAATAATCTGTTGAGCGATTTCAAGTGCACGTGCGTATTCATGCATCTTTTCTGCTTCCTTCGACTCATGCATTTTTTGCTGAATTTCCTGTTCAATTCTATATTTTTGAAGCTGACGCATGGAATCTGCTATTTCGGCCTCTGCTTGATCGGGATCTCGCTCCGCTAAAGCCGCTTCCATTACGATTTTACGCAATTCTGCATCATCCAATATTTCCACAAAGCGCTGGTAATCTGGATGACCATATTCCTCATAAAAACCGATTAATCGAACAAATACAGCCATATAAGCATCTCTAACAAATGGCTCTTTTTGCTCACTGCGTAGTACTTTATCTACTATATCTATATTATGAAGCATATGTGCTAGCAATAAACGTTCTGCTCGTTCTGCTGCATCCATAGGCCTATGTTGCTGCACAATGGGCATCGTAGATATTTGTGTTGGCATGGCCACCTTAGTAGAACGTACTTGTTCTGCCTCTAACTTACGAAATTGTGCATAGATTGCTTCTTCTGAAATATTCGTTTCATTCGATAGCTGCCGTATATATAAGTCTCGTTCCACAGGTGAAGATCTACCTGCCAACTGCTCTAGCACCTCTTGAATATATTGAAGCGTATCATTTTCAAATTGAAAGTTTTTATTCCGTCTAGCATGCATCATCATAAAAGCAATGTAAGTATGCGGATTCTCCAATACCTGCTCTTGAAAAGCTTGTCCACCAAATGTACGAATATACTCATCAGGATCAAGCCTATCTGGTAAAACAGCAATATCCACTTTCATACGCTCTGTCTGTAATAGTAACGCTGCACGTTTGGCCGCATCAAAACCAGCATTATCACCGTCATAACAAATTGTAATTTGCTCTACTAGGCGTTTTAGCTTTGTGATATGCTGATTGGTAAGTGCCGTTCCCATCGTAGCCACCGTATTTGTAATACCCACAGAGTTAGCTGCTAAAACATCCATAAATCCTTCCATCAAAATGACATGACGATTTTTTCTAATAGAAGTTCGTGCTTTATCTAGGTTATATAGCACTTCGCTTTTTTGAAAAATCGGGGATTCTGGACTATTCAAATATTTCGCTTCTTCTCCTGTAGAAGACAAGATTCTCCCTGAAAAGGCAATAATTTTGCCATTTTCATCTCGAATAGGAAACATAATGCGTCCTCTAAAGCGGTCAAAATAACGTTCTTCACCATCACGCTTGATGATTAAGCCGCTGTCAGCCATCTCCTGCAAATGATAGCCTTTTCTTTCAAGTAAAATTGTCAGCGCATCAAAACTTGGAAGAGACCAGCCAATAGTATTAGATTCGATAAGTTCTCTTGTAAATCCTCTTTCTAGCAAATATTTTAAAGGTTCTTCACCATCTTCTGTATTCAACAATAAATGGTGGAAAAAATCTGCGGCAAATGTATGCGCCTCTTTCATTCGCTCTTCTGCTTTAGAAATCTTTCTTTCTGTTTGCGGAAGAGTAGGCCCCATATCAATTGCCATGCCAAGTCGTTCAGCCAACTTGATGACTGCATCAGGAAATGCAATTCCTTCGATGTCCATCACAAATGTAATGGCATTGCCACCCGCACCACAGCCAAAACAATGGAAAATTTGCTTGTCTGTTGAAACTGAAAAAGATGGCGTTTGTTCTCCGTGGAAAGGGCACAGACCAAACCAATTGCGTCCACGCTTTGTTAGCTGCATGTACTCACTGATGACATCCACAATATCTGATTGTGTACGAATTTGTTCAATCAATTCTTCGGGAATTTTCCCTGTCAATTGTATCACCATCTTTAAATTACGTTCTAGAACACATGTATTCGCCGTACATTTTAAAAATCCTTCATATTTCGACAAAAAGTACGATTTTTCGCATTTAAAATATTTTTACCACAATTTTATTATTATAAAACAAAATATTTTTTTTATCTACATTATTATCTCAAAACGAGCTCAAAAAAACCGCCTCTTTATAAAACGAGGTGGTTTATCGATCATTCAACATATAGCCAATAATCACATTCGCTGTTTCTTCTACAGCTTTATTTGTCACATCAATGACCTGACAGCCAATTTTTTCTGCAATTTTGTTAAAATGTTGAATCTCCTGTGATATTCGATGATACTGTGCATAAATAGCATTGTCACTCAAACCTAATGCCTTTAAACGCTCTTTTCGAATCGAATTCAATTGGTCTGGTGAAATCACCAAGCCAAAGCATTTACTCGCATCAATTTGAAATAACTCTTCAGGTGGCTCTACTTCTGGCACTAAAGGAACATTGGCCACTTTATAGCTTTTATGAGCCAAATATTGGGAAAGTGGTGTTTTCGATGTACGTGACACGCCAATAATCACAATATCTGCCTGTAATAATCCTCTTGGATCTTTGCCATCATCATATTTAACAGCAAATTCAATGGCTTCAATTTTTTTAAAATAATCATCATCCAGCTGATGGACAATTCCTGGTGTCTCCGTTGGCGTTTCTTCGATAAAAGTAGCCATTGTTTTTAATATCGGTCCTAAAATATCCACTGCATGAATTTGTTGCTCTTTACACAATGCCTGTAAAAAAGAACGCATTTCCGCTTGTACCAATGTATACAAAATCAATGCTTGTTGTTTGACAGCTAAGGATACAATTTTTCGAATAAGATCCTCTGATTGGATATGTGGAAATCGGCGAATCACTGTATACTCATATCCTGGTCGAAACTGTCTAATAACAGCTCTTGCTACTTGCTCGCCTGTTTCACCAACTGCATCTGACACGACAAATACATGTAATCGTTTCATGGATAATCCTTTCCTTATTCATCATGCTGTGTGAGGAATAAAAATGCTCGTGTAATTGTTGTTTTTGTTAAACGACCAACAATTTTTAATCCACCTTCTTGTAATTCTACAACTGGTAATGAATCCACTTCTCGTTCGATTAATTTATTGGCTGCTTCTACTAAAGAATCCGATTTCTCACAATATGAAATATTCGGCATCCTCGTCATAATAATATGTACAGGAATTTTATTTAGATCTTGTGTGCCAATACTTGTGCGCAGTAAATCTTTACGAGAAAGTACGCCTGTTAACAATTCATTTTTATCCACAACAAAAAGTGTACCAACATCTTCTGCAAACATAAAACAAATGGCATCATAGACCGTCATTGTTTCAGGTACAACGACTGGACCTGAATGAAAATCCTTCACTTTTAAATCATGAATATTATCAATCAATGTGACCGATGTTTTTTTACCAACATAAAAATAGCCTACTCTTGGCCTCGCATCTAAAAAGCCAGCCATCGTCAGTATAGCTAAATCAGGTCTCAATGTTGCTCTTGTTAGACTAAGGCGCTCTGCAATATGCTCGCCTGTAATGGGGCCATTTTCTTTTACAATTTGTAAAATGTCTTCTTGACGCTTGTTGAGTTCGATTGGGTTCACCGCCTCAAAATCTAATAGTGTTATACTTATAGTAAATATTATATACTATTTTAATCAATATTGCGAAGAAAAGAATGACATGCTACAATATTGTCATATACGCTTGCTCTTGTTGTATTTTCGAGCAATATAGCGTTATACAGGCGATGATAGGAAAAAAGTATCTGTACAACAAATAAGCGAGTAGAGCATGGTGAAAGTCTACACTGTAACAGAGAAAGGCACTCCTTGAGCCAACATTTTACAAAAGAGGTTTTAAACGATATGTTTAAAACAATCAGGGTGGAACCGCGGGTATTAGCACTCGTCCCTGGGCATTCATTGTGCCCGGAGACGGGTGCTATTTTCATATATATTACAGGAGGAGATTTGAATGACAAACAAATCAATGGAAACAATTGTAGCACTAGCGAAGCACCGAGGCTTTGTCTTCCCAGGCTCTGAAATTTATGGTGGCTTAGCAAACACATGGGATTATGGTCCACTTGGTGTAGAACTGAAAAACAATGTTAAAAAAGCATGGTGGCAAAAATTTGTTCAAGAATCAGAACACAATGTAGGCTTAGATGCAGCGATTTTAATGAACCCAAAAGCATGGGTTGCTTCTGGACATGTTGGTAACTTCAACGACCCAATGATTGACTGTAAAGCATGTAAAGCACGTCATCGAGCAGATAAAATTATCGAGGATGCAGCATTAGCAAAAGGCGATGAAATTATCGTAGACGGTATGACATTTGACCAAATGAAAGAAACAATGGTGAAATATGATGTCGTTTGCCCAGATTGCGGGAAAAATGATTTTACAGATATTCGTCAATTCAATTTAATGTTCAAAACATTCCAAGGAGTCACAGAATCTTCAACCAACGAAATTTATTTACGCCCTGAAACAGCACAAGGGATTTTTGTTAACTTTAAAAATGTACAACGCTCTATGCGTAAACGCACACCATTTGGTATTGCCCAAATCGGGAAATCATTCCGTAACGAAATCACACCAGGTAACTTCACATTCCGTACACGTGAATTTGAACAAATGGAGTTAGAATTCTTCTGCAAACCTGGCGATGACCTTGAATGGCATGCTTACTGGCGTGAATTTTGTAAAAACTGGTTATTAAACTTAGGGATGCATGAAGATTCTATGCGTCTACGTGACCATGACGAAGATGAGCTATCACACTATTCCAATGCAACAACAGATATCGAGTTCAAATTCCCATTCGGCTGGGGCGAGCTATGGGGTATCGCTGACCGTACTGACTATGATTTAAAACAGCATATGGAACATTCAGGCGAAGATTTCACGTATATCGATACAATTACAAATGAGCGCTACGTACCATACTGTATCGAACCATCTTTAGGCGCTGACCGTGTGACATTAGCGTTCCTATGTGATGCTTATGATGAGGAAGAGTTAGAGGGCGATGATAAACGTACTGTGCTACGCTTCCACCCTGCACTTGCACCATTTAAAGCAGCTGTTCTACCACTTTCTAAAAAGCTATCGGATGAAGCGAGCGATGTATGGGCAGAGCTACGTAAAGCCTTCCCAGTCGATTTTGATGAATCACAATCAATCGGGAAACGCTACCGTCGTCAAGATGAAATCGGTACACCATTCTGTATCACATATGACTTCGACTCTAAAGAAGATGGTCAAGTGACTGTACGTCACCGCGACTCAATGGAACAAGTGCGTATGCCAATTACAGATGTGAAAGCGTACATCGAGAAACATTTACAATTTTAAAAAGAGCGAAGCACTGTCATATGGGGTGTCACAGTTTAGAGGAAGTACGAGAACATATCAACCGAATTGACCAAGAAATCATTCAGCTTATCGCACAACGTGGTACTTATGTTGTGCAGGCCTCTACTTTTAAAAAAAGTGAAGACGCTGTACAGGCTCCCAAGCGTGTTAAAGCTGTTATTACAAAAGTACGTACAACAAGCAAAAGCTTATGGAGCAAACCCTGATATGGTTGAAGCATTATATCGGGAAATGATTCGCTATTTTATTAATATAGAGATGCAAGCATTTCAGCAAACGAATAAATAAAACTGAAAAAAGACCAATTCACCCTAAACTTAGGTATAATTGGTCTTTTTCGGTTCTAGCGAAGAAAAATCTTGTTATACATGACGTAAAAAACAACTCTATTCATTTAGCACTTATTCTTCTGTCATGCAGTTATCTCACTCTGTATCCTCTTTCGGTTGCAATGCAGGCGTCCGCTCTAGCTGCTCAATAAATTTCTTCGTCTTAAAACGAATACCCGTCTGCTCCTCATAAATGGTCGTAATAATTTTTTTAATAAAATACTTCGTTTCCTTTTTCAGCTCTAGTTTGCCAATTTGGTCAATTGGCACTGTGTAAAACATCCGAATAAGCTTTAATTGCGTTGGTGTTAAACGAATAATATATGGATCATGCTGATAACAACGATGACATAAAAAACCACCCTGTGCAAAAGAAAAAGCAAATTCTCCCTCCACAGCACCACATACTGCACAAGCATGTAAAATAGGCTGTACACCCGTGTAAGGGAGCATCTTCCATTCTACAAACAATGCAATTGCCTCAGGATCATAGCCTTCCTCTAGTGCCTGCAATGCTTGTAATAATACATCAAAGGCAAAAGGCTCTGCTTTCCCTTCTTCCACGACACGTTCCACAAGCTCCATCACATAGCTTGCATATGCAGTTACAATAATATCCTCTCGAATATGGCGCATCGCATTCAAATATTCACCTTGCTGTAGTGTGCCCATACCTGTATGATGCTGTACGACAAATACACCGTGTGTAAATGGTTGTGTCACAGATGCCAAGCGACTTGTTGGCTTCTTCGCCCCACGTGCCATCGTTGCCACCTTGCCCGCTTCTCGTGTCAGCAATGTCACAATTTTATTTGTTTCACCATAGGCACGAGCTTTTAATACAATGCCTTCCCATTTGTGCAGCATATGTATCCCCCTTTCTATTGATAAAAATGGAGCTACCCAATGATTATTGGGCAGCTCCACTCCTCTTAATATTCATCGTCACGGAAACCGAAGTCACGTAAATGGGTTGCTTTATTGCGCCAATCTTTTTGCACCTTCACCCATAGCTCTAAATAAACTTTTGAGCCAAGCAACATTTCAATATCTTTACGTGCACGTATTCCTACCTCTTTTAGCAAGGCTCCACGCTTTCCAATAACAATCCCTTTTTGAGAATCCCGCTCGACAATAATTGTTGCCGCCACATGGATTTTATCTTCATTTTCCTCATCACGGCGAATTTTATCAATCACCACCGCAATGGAATGTGGAATTTCTTCACGTGTTAAGTGCAGCACTTTTTCACGAATTAATTCAGAAATAATGAAGCGCTCTGGATGGTCTGTTACTTGGTCTGCTGGGTAGTATTGTGGACCTTCTGGCAAATAGTTCGACAATGTTGCTAATAAATTTTCTACATTATTGCCTTGTAATGCCGAAATAGGCACAATTTCTGCAAAAGGATAACGCTCTTTATAGCTATCAATAATGCCTATTAGCTCATCTGGATGGATTTGGTCGATTTTATTGATAACGAGAAATACAGGTGTGGAATTGCCTGCTAACATCTCTAAAATAAATTCGTCGCCCTTCCCTAACTTTTGCTCTGCATTGACCATAAACATAATGACATCTACTTCACGCAATGTATTTTTAGCCACTTTCAACATAAAATCGCCTAATTTATGCTTTGGTTTATGAATACCTGGCGTATCAATAAAAATCATTTGACTCGCATCGGTTGTTAATACACCTTGTACTTTATTTCTTGTCGTTTGTGGCTTATCGCTCATAATAGCAATTTTTTGACCAATGACACGATTTAAAAATGTTGATTTCCCTACATTAGGTCTACCAATAATCGAGATAAAGCCCGATTTAAAACCATTTTTATTGTCCAGCATTTTCTAAATCCTCCGTTGTAAATGCAAACGGCAACAATTCTCCAACAGATGTTACAGTTACATCGCCTTTTAAATTGGTTAAATAGACAGGCATAGATGGTGCGCAAAACTCCATCATCACTTGGCGACAAGCCCCACATGGTGCACAAGGTCCTTCTGTATCTGCAACGATGGCAATCGCCGCAAAATCATAAATACCTTCTGATACCGCTTTAAAAAATGCTGTACGCTCTGCACAGTTTGTCATGCTATAGCCTGCATTTTCAATATTACAGCCGTGAATGACTTCTCCCTCTTTTGTTAAAAGAGCTGCACCTACTTGAAATTTAGAATATGGTACATACGCTTTTTCACGTGCTTTTTTTGATTCCTCTAGCAATGTATGCATATCAATTGTTGTCATCTTACATTAATTCCCCTTTATCCTGTATTCGTAAGCTGCCGATTCCTTATGTTAAAGTGGGAATCGACAGCCTACAACAACCCGAATGGTGCAACTAACAACCCCTCACAGATTGAAAGTCCACTTTATATCGTGTTATAGCCATTTTGGCAAAAATATGAGTAATCCGATTATAGCACTAAATACGGCAAATACAAGCACCGCCCCTGCTGCTAAATCTTTCGCTTGTTTGGCAAGTGGGTGCTGTGCTGGTGATACTAAATCCACCACGCGTTCAATTGCTGTATTCACCATTTCTAATGCAAACATCAAGGCAATTAACAATAGCACAATCAACCATTCCATACGCGATAGCCCTGTCCAATAGCTTGCCACTAATACAATACAAGCACTGAGCAGATGTGATTTGAAGTTTTGCTCCTTACAAGCCGTCACAATCCCTTCAAATGCATAGCCAAAGGAGCGGATATATTTGCGAACATCCATTTAGTCACGTCCTAAGCCAAAAGATTGCAATATCGCATCTTGCTTTCCAAACATGACTTGCTCATCTGCTGGATCCATATGGTCATAGCCTAGTAAATGTAAGAAACCATGAACGGCTAAAAAGCCTAGCTCTCGCTCAAAGGAATGACCATATTCTTCGGCCTGCTCTTGCGCTCGGTCCGTTGAAATAATAATATCGCCTAAAATACGTGGCATACCTTCAAAAACAACTTCCATTTCGCCTTCACCTAATTCCTCTAATGCAAAGGAAATCACATCTGTTGGCTGATCTTTATCACGGTATTCACGATTAATATCTTGAATCGTGTCATTCGTAACAAAGGTAACAGATACCTCTGTTTCTTCTGTAATGCCCTCGCTTGTCGCAGCATGCTGTAATAATTGCTCAACAAGCTCGATGTGCGTAGCCTTGACCTGATTTGTTTCATCTGTAAAATCAATGGTTAACATAGTAATCCCCCTATTTATTGTCCTTTGGGTATTCAATACGTGAATGGAAAATGCCGTTTAATGATTCACATAACACATGCTCTATACATTTTAACTCTTTAATGGATATATCACATTCATCAAATTGATTGTCTTGTACACGATCATCAATAATCGACCGTACAAGTTTTTGAATTTTCTCCGCATTCGGCTCCTTCATCGAACGAACAGCTGCCTCTACACTATCCGCCACACTAATAACAGCGGCTTCCTTTGTTTGAGGCTTCGGACCTGGGTAACGGAATTTCGCTTCATCAATACATTTCCCAGCTTCCTTCGCTTTAAAAACAAAGAATTTCAACAAGCTCGTCCCATGATGCTGCAAGGCAATATCAATAATTTCCTGTGGCATTTTATAGCGCCTTAGCATATCCGCACCATCTGTTGTATGAGCAATAATAATTTCTGCACTCGTCTCTGGCGGTAAGGAATCATGTGGATTAACACCAGATAGCTGATTTTCAATAAAGAAAGTAGGTCGTTTCGTTTTCCCTATATCATGATAATAACAGCCTACACGTGCGAGTAACCCATCTGCACCAATCGCTTCACACGCCGCCTCCGCTAAATTCGCTACCATAATACTATGATGATATGTTCCTGGTGTTTCCACTAATAATTTTTTCAACAGTGGATGATTTGGGTTTGATAGCTCAATTAAACGCAAGGATGATAATAAACCAAAAGCTGATTCAAAAAATGGTAACAGCCCCATCGTTAAAGCCCCTGAAATAAGCGCAGATAATATTGCCGCCACTAAGTAAAACATTAATTCTGGCAAGCCATAAGAAGATTGTGTCATCAATAAATAAAAGGCAATAAATGTGATATTAACAAGTGTAATCACGCTGACAGCTTGTAAAATATGTGACCGTTTTTCTACACTGCGTAAAAAGAATACACTCGCAAAGCCACCAAATATAATATAGAGTGCTACTTCCATTTGCATCACAGATGAATAGCCTTCTTGGAAAATAACACCCGCAGACGTTGCCGTCATCACCGTAATCAATATCGCTGTCCGTTCATCTACTAATAGACGCACAAGCATCGTTGCTAATGCAGTCGGGTATAAAAAGGCAACTGTTACATCAAATTCACTGGACACTAGGCCCATAAATTTCATCAGCACAATAGACAAGCTATAAACGATAATCGTTACTAGCAATGCATTGCGCTTTTTCAATCCATCTGCATCCCATCGCTCAAATAAAATATAAAGAAATACCATTTGTAGCAACGTTAAAATCATCAACCCTGCAATTGGTTTTAGCGAGGCTTTATTGCTTACCATACCTAAAAGTTCTAATTGTCGAAATGCTTCATTGTCAACAATTTGCCCTTCTTGTACAATAATTTGCCCCTGCAAAATCCGAGTAGGTTCTATCGCTTCCTTTGCCTGTGCTTTTCTCTTTTTCGTTTGTTCTTCATCAATGGTTTCATTTTCAATAATGCTTGTACGGCCAATTAAAATCACTGTATTAAAAATTTTATCTGGATAGCCAAGTTGTCCACGTATTTGCGCCTCGATATCATTTTGCGCTAAAAAGACATTTTCACTCCGTATCGGTTGCTGAAGAAAGTCTTCTACTAATGTTGATAATTGTGTACTCGTTCTTGTTAAATCTGCCTTACTTTGCAATAGTAATGCCTCTAATTGTGAGTCTGTAAAAACAATGGGCATTTGTGCTGCATCTGTCGATTTAAATTTTTTGCGAAGCTGTGCTACTTGATTGGCAAGCGGTACAGGCTCATCACTATTTTCGACATCCTGCTTCACTGCTAATACATAATCAAACAAAGTCGTGACAATGGCTGCACGTTGTTTCGCTACCTCTTCAGAAAATTGGTAGACAGGCTGTATCGCATTTGCCGCTTTCTCTTGTTCTTGTTGCGTTTTGACCGTATCTTCAACTGTTTTGGTCGAACGCACGGTCTCTGTAGCAAGCTGCAATGGTTTAAAATCATATGTAATCCCTTTCACATTGCCATACATAAGGAAAAATTGTAATATCCCTGTTATCACCAATACGCCTATTAAAAAATAGCGAAAGTCAATAAGCTCTGTCATTTTCGGAAGTTGTTTCTTCATTTCATACCTCCTCTATCTCTATTCTATCATACCAATTTTCCTTACATTTTTCTCGCAAAATATGTAAAAAGGCAAAAGAGTCTTGGACAAATGTTTTTTGTACTTTTCCGCAAAAAAACGGAGGACGCAGTAACCTACTACTCCATCCTCCGTTTTCTTATATTGTATGCAATTAAAGCTGTTGGTCCTCATACGCCTGAATGATTTTCGCTACTACTGGGTGACGTACGACATCGCCTTGTTCAAGTATTTGGAAATGAATTGGCTTCACATACTTCAATGTACGCTCTGCTACAATCAAACCTGACTCCGTATTTTTTGGTAAGTCAATTTGCGTTTTGTCCCCTGTGATAACCATTTTTGAACCGAAACCTAGTCGTGTTAAAAACATTTTCATTTGCTGATGTGTTGTATTTTGGGCTTCATCTAAAATAACGAATGCATCATCTAATGTACGGCCACGCATATAGGCTAGAGGTGCAATTTCAATTGTTCCTCGTTCAAGTAATCGCTGTGTTTGCTCTGTGCCATAAATGTCATTTAAAGCATCATACAATGGGCGTAAATATGGATCAACCTTTTCCTTTAAATCCCCTGGTAAAAAGCCTAAGGATTCTCCTGCCTCCACAGCTGGTCGTGTTAAAATAATACGTTTAACATGTCCATTTTTTAACGCTTGTGTCGCCATTACTACTGCTAAATACGTTTTTCCCGTACCCGCAGGACCAATGCCAAATACAACATCTTTATGACGAATCGCTTGTATGTACTCTCTTTGGCCAATTGTTTTTGCACGAATCGGTTTACCCTTTGTTGTACGAGCAATTTCTTCCTCATACAGCTCTGCAAAATATTCAATTGTTCCTTTGTGTGTCATTTCAACAGCTGTTGCTACATCACGTTGGTCAATGTTGATTCCTTTACGAATGACTTTTAACAATGCCTGTAAAAGAAGGGTTGTTTGCTGTTTCGCTTCTTCTTCACCTGCAAGCTGAATTTGTTCACCACGTGTAATAATTTGCACACGGAGTGCCTCTTCGATTAACTTCATATTGGCATCGGAAATTCCGAGTAACATTACTGCTTCATTTGGATTGTCTACTTGTAAAACTGTTAACTTTTCCTCCATAATCATCCTCCATGTGAATCGGTTATTGGATTTGCAATATTCTCATTAATTAAATAAAGAATCTTCCCTTCCACTGTACCATTCTCCCACTTCACCTGTAAAAGGTTTTCTTTTTTTATTAATGTTTTCATAGGTAAAGACCGTATTATTTTTTCATGCAGTAAGGGCAGTAGTAATGACTCAATTGTCGATTCGTTTAACTCAAACGTCATCGTTTCTGTGTGTTGTTCCTCCACAATGGATACATACGAATCCAACCAACTTGGTAATTTCTTTTTCTGTATATAATCCACTTGTTCTGGATGTATACCTTTGATGGCTATACGCCACTGCTTTTGCTGCTGTGTGGCCATCGTAATTTTAGTTGGCATTTTAAACGAGCATTCTAACCAATAATCCGCATAAACCTCACCTTTAGCACCTACAAAAATTGTATCCGTTCCACTATCAATCATACCACTTACAAGAACATCTCCTTCATAAGCAGTATCATTCACCGACAACTTCCGCTCTCCATTTTGAATATTAAAATGTGTAATCACACCATTTTTTGTAGCCACTAAATAGCTTGCTACAGCATCCTCTGCCTGCTTGACCTGCTTTGGTGACTCTTGTGGGCGTAAAATTATACGGCCACCACTTTTTTCAATATGCACCCATGCCAATTCTCGATGTGCTTCTAGTAATTTTTGACGAATCAAGGCATCCGATGGTAAATTTCTTTTGAAAAAGGGTGTTTGCACAGGAAAGGTTGTTTGGAATGTATTCATCAGGCGTTGCTCCAGCTCTGGTGACGCTGCCTCAATATCGACACGCCATAAAATTTGTGCACATAAGAGTGGAATAAGTATCATTACCAGTAAGCCGACCAATGTCCAAAATTGTACACGAAAAATGTGTAATTCATCTGTATAATAAACAGCCATTTTCAAACGATAATGTCTACGAGCACGACGAATTTCTGGTAAGTAGTGCATCGTTGTTTCTAGAAGTACTTCTTGCTCACGAAAAACAATATGCTTTAATGGCACATGGCGCGCATGTAGTGTTTGAATAAAAGGATGAACATTTTCATGACGCTTTATACGAATACGAATCGCTCGATTATTCCACATGTTTACTCACATCCGTTGTTTTTTTCATATGAATCTCCTGTAACCCTTCCACCGTAAGATGCAATAATTCTTCCTTTAACGCATGAATGGTGACTGTTTTTCCATGGATGACGATATGGTAATGGGCATAATGAAAAGAGCAAGATGTTCCATCCGCATGTACAAATCGGTATGGACCAATTATTTTTAATGTTTCGTATTGTGATAGCTCCAATAACGGCGTTAATTGAAATAATTTTTTCATCAAAAATGCCCCCCTCTTCGGCAATATATGCGCCGAAAAAGGAGGACATACTTCATTATCTTCTTTTTGCCTTTGGTGGACCTAAAATTTCTGCCATAACGACTGCCTGCATCAATGATTTTTTCGAATTCGGCATGGCAAAAGTAGCTTGATCCTTTGTATTCGTTACTTCAGATTGTTGGATTACTCGCTGACGAGATGGCTTTGGTGCCGTTTCAACAACAGACTGGACGTTCGCAGTCTCTATCGTCCCTTGCGACTTCTCCTGCAAATATGTTTGAGCAAATTCTTTAAAACCTCGCTGGCTGTCTATCTTTTTATCTGTTGTATCTGACACTTCCACTTGCGCATCCATCTTAAAAGGTGGCATTGCTTTTTGTGGTGATTTTTGTTTTACTTTTCCGAAAATAGAGCTAGCTATGGCTATAATGATGAAAATAATGAGTTGTTCCATTTGTCCATGTCGCTCCTTTCCGTTTTTTAAGCATTCGGCTCTGTTGTTTCTGTTTTGTCTACACTCACCTTAGAAATGGAATCACGCATTGCTGTGTCCGCTTGAATATTGCGGTAGTTCATGTAATCCATAATTCCTAAATTACCAGAGCGTAGTGCCTCGGCCATCGCTTGTGGTACTTCTGCTTCGGCTTCCACTACTTTCGCTTTCATTTCCTGTACGCGTGCAATCATCTCTTGTTCATTCGCTACAGCCATTGCACGACGCTCTTCCGCTTTTGCTTGGGCAATGTTTTTATCTGCCTGTGCCTGCTCAATTTGTAATTCTGCACCGATATTTTTACCGATATCAACATCCGCAATATCAATCGATAAGATTTCAAAAGCTGTACCTGAGTCTAGACCTTTTGATAACACTGTTTGTGAAATCATATCTGGATTCTCCAAAACCTCTGTGTGGAAGTTAGCGGAACCAATTGTTGATACAATCCCTTCTCCGACACGTGCGATAACTGTTTCTTCACCAGCACCACCTACTAAACGCTCAATATTCGCACGTACTGTAATTCTTGCCTTCGCCTTTACTTCAATCCCGTTCATCGCCACACCTGCAATAAATGGTGTTTCAATAACTTTTGGATTAACAGACATTTGTACAGCTTCTAATACATCACGTCCAGCTAAATCAATTGCGGCACAACGTTCAAAGGATAATTCAATATTGGCACGATGAGCTGCAATTAACGCATTGACAACACGGTCTACATTACCACCTGCTAAATAATGACTCTCTAACTGATTAATCGTCACAGGTAAGCCTGCTTTATGTGCTTTAATCAATGGATTGACGATACGTGATGGAATTACTCGACGCAAACGCATCCCGATTAATGTGAAAATACTTACACGAACACCTGCCGCTAATGCTGAAATCCATAGTGCTACAGGGACAAATGTAAAGAATACTGCTACTACGATAAATAAGAGAACTAATCCTAAAATCGGTCCTATTAAAGCTAATTCAAACATAGATAATTCCTCCATCCTTTATAATATAGCTCTCACAACAATACGTGAGCCTTCTACTTTAATAATTTCTACTTGTTGTCCTGCATCGATATAGCTTCCTTCTGACACAACATCTATACGCTCATTCTCTAAGACAATCGTACCTGCTGGACGTAGCGGCGTCAGTGTTTCGCCTCTTTTTCCAAGCAGCTCTGTACGATTAATGTTTGATACATAGCCTTCTTCTGTTGTAGTCGCATCCATTAAAACAAGCTTGTTTAATACGTGCAGTTTTTTATTGAAAAATTTCATCAGAATCACCATTCCTATTATCGCTACTACAAGTGCTATGAAAATAGCGATGATCATATATGTTGTATTCGCACCTGCTAAAATTAAACTCATTAGGATGAACACACCGCCGATAACCCCTACAATACCTCCAGGTACTACAAGCTCTGCCAGTACGAGTAGTAGCCCAACGATGAATAAAATCCATGTTTCATACCCTGCAAAACCAGCTACCGTATGTCCATAGAAAAACAAACCGATGGCGGATAACCCCATTATACCAGGAACACCAAAGCTTGGTGAATAGAGCTCCATCACAAATCCTAAGCTCGCAATGGACAATAAAATAGGGATAACGAATGGATGTGTAAGTAAACTTGCCATTTTCTCAACTATTGTAGGCTCCACATCCACTACTTCATGATGTTGTAAGTCAGTTTGGACTAATAGCTTTGGAAAATTGGCATTAGTTCCCTCTGAGTAACCAATTGCCATGGTCGTCAATGGAAACGCTAACAAAAAAATTCCCCAGGCAATGAACATACAACGAAGAATTCGCCTTCGATGCATCATCTCCTCCTCCTTCCTAAAATACTTGTCGACTTATATACGCACCACTTTGTAAAAAGTTTCACAAATTTTTTATCTTTTTGGTTCTGTTAAAATCAGAGGATTCAAAAGTGAGTAAAGTGTTTAGCAATTTATGAAAACATATAGATAAAGAACGTGTGTTTCAATGGGTAAAGTGCTATATTGAACCTTCCGTAACTGTTAATGGTCGCCTAATCAATGAAATGAGAGAAGTATGTTTTAAAGAAGGTTTTGAATGCCCTCATTGCACTTCGGAACATTATTAATCGATTTGGTAAAGTTAATGGCCGTCAATGCTATCACTTAAAACATTGGATAAATCGTTTAAAGGTGTTGCTTCTAAATACCTTGCTTGGTCTTTATTTATAGATAATCATAGCAATGAAAGTACAAAACACAATATCAAAGATTTTCTTTTAACATCATTTATATTTGAAATGACTGGAACTTATCGAAGTTTACGATTATCGAAATTCAATATGTAATGCTTATTTGACAATTAGGGTAACTAAATCAAAACAGAGTTCTGTCAAATTTTTGTGGATTGACAACAGTAAACACAAAAAAGTTCTCGCAAAAAACGATTTGGGTACATTTTCATTATTCAACAATCAAGCTATTTTACAGAACAAGGGTTAGCATGGATGAATATTTTTATACCCTATTTTTACAATTATGGTTATAATGTTTTAGACTAGGTGTGAAAGTAGCTTGTCCTAGAAGAGGAGATAAAAAGATGATTGAATTACGAAAAATAGACGGGGATAACATAGATGAGGTAATAGCGCTTGATGTTGAAGAAAACCAGAAAGAATTTATAGAAACTACTAACCTTAGATCCTTCGCAGACGGTCATATGTTGAATACAGATGGTATACCAGCAGCCCCATTAGCTATTTATGCGAATAATACGATGATTGGATTTGTGATGTATATTTATGATACGACGGATCATGAATCATTTCAAAATGAAGTTTATTACGGAACGAAGACCTATTTCATTTGGCATATTATGATTGATAAGCGTTATCAGGGGAAAGGATATGGCAAGCTTGCCTTTGAAAAAATGTTGGCGGATATTGAAAAGATGCCATATGGGAAAGCGCAATATGTAGACCTCTTTTATCATAAAAATAATGTCGTAGCTAAAGAATTATACGCTTCATTTGGTTTTGTAGAAACAGGCATCATTCAGGATAATTCGGTGCATGCGATTAAAAATCTAGATGGGAAAATAACAGAAGCCATAGTAGAATAGGATGTCCCTGAAAGAAATGTAAGCTATCACGGCTTGACCTATAATAAACACAACTAGCCAGAAGAAGCACTGATTTTGTTAGCCCTGTTCTAATAAAAATATAATATTTATACCGCAATCAGGTACGATTGTTTAAGAAACGTTCCCAATGACAGTTTGGAGGACAATTTAAAAGATACGAACGTTGATTTAATAGTGTTTCGTGCCTTTTCTTATGGACATTTTTTATGCCGTATTTATACAGATGCCTCAAATGGTTGATGCAATTGTATTTGTGCTTGATAGACGTGTTCCCTATCTTGTATAAAATCGTGTATGTTCATAATTATTAAAAATCCCTATTTTCCTATCCTAAAAAATGGCGAACCACAATAAATCAGGTTCTCAAAATTATTTGTTTAGAAAACAATCATTAAAATTAACAGAGCCATCTGTTTGCATATTGTACATAAAAAAGTCGACTACATGTAGCCGACTTTTTTAGACGTGTACGAAAAATACCTGAAGTTACTCAGCAAAACTGTTAACTTCAGGTATATCTTTGATCTGCTCAGTGAATCATACGATTGCGTGTTATGAACGTAGGGATTTTTAACGGGAAATTAAAATTACCACTTACGTTTACGTGCAGCTTCTGATTTCTTTTTACGTTTTACGCTAGGTTTTTCGTAGAACTCGCGCTTTCTAACTTCTTGAATTGTACCACTTTTTGATACAGTACGTTTGAAGCGACGAAGAGCATCTTCAAGCGATTCGTTTTTGCGAACGACAGTTTTTGACATCTCTCTTTCCCTCCCTCCGAACACACGTCAATACACAATTAGGCAAATTACCTTCTGTTGTGTACTAAAAAATTATATCGTATTGTCTGATAATGGTCAATAGAAAGTATACGAATATTTTGGGCTTTATTTCAGTAGGAGAGGTAAGAGATACCTAAAATACTTTCTTTTGATTTTGATCCTCTTTTAAAATTTCTACTGCCTCTCGAAAACGCTGCGAGTGCACAATTTCTCGTTCACGCAAAAATTTCAAACTATCATTTAAATCTGTATCATCTGATAAATCGATGATCCATTGATAGGTAGCACGTGCTTTTTCTTCTGCAGCAATATCCTCATATAAATCAGCAATCGGGTCTCCTTTTGCCTGAATATAAGTAGCTGTAAACGGGGCACCCGCAGCATTTTGGTAAAATAATGCGCGATCATGATTTACATAGTAATCACCTAATCCTGCTTCCTTTAACATCTCAGGTGTGGCATCTTTTGTCAGCTTATAAATCATAGTAGCAATCATTTCTAAATGCGAAAATTCTTCTGTTGCGATATCTGTCAGCAGCCCTACCACTTTATCAGGAATGGTATATCGTTGATTCATATAACGCAGTGCTGCTGCCAATTCTCCGTCTGCGCCTCCATATTGTTCAATTAAAAATTTCGCCAGCATGGGATTACATGTACTCACTCTCACAGGATACTGTAGCTTTTTTTCATAATACCACAAATATAGTTCCTCCCACTTTCATGTTTACACTTGCCATGGCCACGGTGTATCAATCCAATTAAATGGATAATTTGAATAGCTTCTCCCAAAATTCATGAGAGGACCAAACTTCTGCTCAAATGCAATTTTCAACTTCATGCTTTTTTCAGTCTGCTCATTAAATTGTCGAATCGCTTCATAATCAGTTGGATGTGTATCTAGATAAAGGTTTAATTCGACAATTACAAAATCGATGGCTTGTATTTCTTCTAGTAATTGATAAAATTCTGGTGGCATCTTTTTAGTCATTCTTCACCCCTCCATTATGTGGATTAGGATAGGCACTAAATAAGGCTGGCCATAATGTTCCAGCTCTGAGTGCTTCTTTTGGGGTTGCAAATTGAGGTAAATTAGGTGGCTGAAAACCCATATACAGTTGCGGAGGCGTTGCATAGCTTTTTACTTTAATTGGCTTACATGGATCAAAGGGGCTTATATAGGGCATCCAATATTTATATTGTGAAAACATAATCTCCTCCTTTCTCATATACCTAGCTCAATGGAGTATATGAGAGAAGCTAAAGCCAT
Source organism: Lysinibacillus piscis (assembly GCF_026012395.1). Taxonomy (GTDB): domain Bacteria; phylum Bacillota; class Bacilli; order Bacillales_A; family Planococcaceae; genus Lysinibacillus; species Lysinibacillus piscis. Next base: position 452,715 of record NZ_BRZA01000002.1, on the reverse strand, counting down.
ATTCACTTCAAGCAATGAGCAGAGGTTTTGCCATATAAAAAATGAAGCAATCCTGTAGTAGATTGCTCCATTTCATGTATCATTGATATCGCATTAATAATTAGAATCAGTTGTTAAACCATTGACAATCGCTACGCCTGAGCTTGCGCCGATACGTGTTGCACCAGCTTCCACCATTTTTTGCATATCTTCTAAGTTACGCACACCACCAGATGCCTTCACACCTAAGTCTGGCCCTACTGTTTTACGCATTAAAGCGATATCTTCTGCTGTTGCGCCACCTGTAGAGAATCCAGTAGATGTTTTCACAAAATCTGCACCTGCTGCCACAGATAATTCACATGCTTTCACTTTTTCTTCATCTGTTAATAAGCATGTTTCAATAATTACCTTAACAAGTGTACCATTTGCTGCATCAACTACTGCTTGAATGTCACTTTGTACTAGGTCAAAATCGCCATCTTTTAATGCGCCAATATTAATGACCATATCAATTTCACCAGCACCGTTCGCAATTGCATCCTTCGTTTCAAATGCTTTTACTGCTGATGTTGTTGCACCTAATGGAAATCCAATTACTGTACAAACTTTTACATCTGTTCCTGCTAAAAGCTCTGCGCTATATTGTACCCATGTCGGATTCACACAAACAGAGGCAAAATCATATTGCTTTGCTTCTGCACAAATTTGTGCAATTTGGTCACGTTTTGCATCTGCCTTTAATAATGTGTGGTCAATCATTTTCGCATAATTTTGAGTCATGATCATAGCTCCTTTAAAAAATATAAGTTGTCCGTACAACTATATCATACCATTTACAACAATAACAGCATACACAGCTTTACAAATACAAAAAATTGTTTGTCACTTATCATTGGTGGAGATAAAACAGCCTCTCCACCAATCATTTTCTATTATTTTTCTATGTCGGATTGTAAATATTGTGCTGTAATCGAACGTTCACAGCTGGCGATACCTGTAGGCGGACCTTCGTATAAAATTTCTCCTCCACCGATACCACCTGTTGGACCGATATCAATTAACCAGTCACTATGGCGAATGACATCTAAATTATGCTCAATCACAAGTACAGTATTGCCTTTTTCCACAAGTTTATTGAGCATTTGTAAAATCGTCGCAACATCTGACATATGCAAACCAGTTGTAGGCTCGTCCAATATATAAATATTCCCTTTTGTTGTCATTTCCTTTGCTAGCTTTAATCGCTGACATTCGCCACCTGATAATGTATTCAGCGGTTGCCCTAACGTTAAGTACGACAAGCCCACTGTATTTAAGGTTGTTAATTTACGTTGAATGTCTTTCGCCTCAAAGAAAGTGACCGCCTCCGCAATGGTCATTTCCATGACATCGACAATATTTTTCTCTTTATAAGTGTATTGTAATACCTCTTGCTTATAACGATTACCCTGACATGTAGCACAAACAACCTCTGCTTTATCCATAAAGGACAAGTTTAGTTCAATTGTACCTGTCCCGCCACATGTTTCACAGCCACCTGTTGAGTTATAGCTAAATAACCCCGCCTCCACACCATTCACATCTGAAAATACTTTACGAATAGCATTCATAATACCTGTGTATGTGGATGGGTTCGAACGGCTATTTGCCTGTACAGCACTTTGGTCAATACGAATAGCATCTGGAAACTGCTTGGCAAACACTTCATTCACCAATGTACTTTTTCCAGAGCCTGCTACACCTGTCACTGCTGTCAAAATACCAAGCGGCACACGCAGACTGACATTTTTCAAATTATGCAACGTGCTTTTTTCACTCTCTAAAAATGTTGTGGCAGGTCGTGGATTTACCTTAATCGTTGCTTGATTTTTTAAATATTTTGCTGTCAATGTATCAGATGTTAACAGCTCCTCATAGCTACCACTAAACATAATTTGCCCACCACCTGCACCAGCTGCTGGTCCTACATCAATGACATGGTCTGCGATACGAATAACATCTGAATCATGTTCCACAACAAGCACTGTATTCCCTTTATCACGTAATTTCACCAACAAATCATTTAAACGATAGACGTCATGTGGATGTAGCCCTGTACTTGGTTCATCAAATATATAGAGCAAGCCTGTTAAATTACTGGACAAATATTTCACCATTTTCACACGTTGGGACTCCCCACCTGATAATGTTGGTGTTTCACGTGTCAGCGTCATATAGCCTAGACCAATATCACATAAGCTTTGCAGACGTTCGATGATGCCTTCGATAAGCTGCTGTGCCATTGGTTCTTCTAGCTTTTTCAATGTAGCGATTAAATCATCGAGCTGCATTGCCGTCATATCATAAATAGAATAACCTAATAGCTTCGAGCTTAATACAGTTGGATTATAGCGCGTGCCGTCACAGGTAGGACATGTACAAGTGGTTGTAAATTGCTCGAGCTTACTAGCAGCCGCCTTTGTTGTATCTTTCTCTGTTTTCACATTTTGACGCATAAATTTCACTGCAATGCCTTCATATGTTGCATTGATTTCAGTATTTTGGTAGCTTACCATCACTTTTTGTGAATCGGCATACATTAATTGATGAAGCTCTTCTTTTGTATAGTCTTTTAATTTTTTATCATTATCAAAAAAGCCAGATTCAGCATAAGCCTTCCATTGCCAAGTCCCTGGTCCAAAGCCTGGCAATAAAATAGCCCCCTCATTCAAGGATTTTTCCATATCTAAGGTTGTCGCTATATTTAAGGTAATCGTTCTTCCGATTCCTTCACATTGTGGACACATACCGCTCGGGTCATTAAAAGAATAGGCATTTCCATAACCAATACTCGGCGTGGCAAAGCGTGAAAATAACAATCTTAGCAATGAGTTAATATCTGTTGCTGTACCAAGTGTAGAACGTGCATTGCCTCCAAAGCGTTTTTGATCGACTACAATAGCTGTTGACAAATTATGAATCGCATCCGCCTCTGGACGACGATAGCGTGGTAAAAATGTGCGCACAAAGCTACTATACGTTTCATTTAATTGACGACCTGCCTCCTGTGCAATCGTATCAAAGACAATGGATGATTTTCCTGAACCTGAAACACCTGTAAATACTGTAATTTTATTTTTCGGTATTTGGAGACTAACATTTTTCAAATTATTCTCTCTTGCGTTAACAATTTCAATATACGTTTGCTGCATGGAAAGCCCTCCTTTAAAAATGATGCTTTCTAACTTTAGCGTAAGTTTGATGGAAAGTAAAATAAAAACACAACCTACAAGAATGTAAGTTGTGCTTGTTTATTATTGCAGTTGTTCTTCTAATACACGGACAAACTGCCCCTCATTGTATGGATAACCTGCCTTCGTGATTTTCACCTTCACAAGCTGTCCAATCATGTCTTCTGTCCCTTCAAAGACAACTTTTAAATAGTTATCTGTATAGCCAACATACAGATTGTCGTTATTTGATTCTTTAAAGCGCTCTTCTGGAATAATTTCCAACACTTCATCCTCAAAGCGAGCCGCATATTCTTTTGCCAATTGGTCATTTAGCGCAATTAAGCGATGGACACGTTCATTTTTCACGTCTTCCGCAATTTGATCCTCCATACGTGCAGCAGGTGTACCTGTACGCGGAGAGAATGGGAATACATGTAATTCAGAGAACTTGTGGTCACGAATGAAATGATATGTTTCCATAAATTCTTCCTCTGTCTCACCTGGGAAGCCAACAATTACATCCGATGTCACGGCAAGGTTTGGCAATGCTTCATGCAATTTCGTTAAACGTTCACCGAAAAATTCCATTGTATATTTACGACGCATACGTTTTAATACCGTATCAGAGCCTGATTGAATCGGAATGTGTAAATGATTCACGACGATATTCGATTCACGTAATACCTCAATCACTTCATCTGTTAACTGACTTGCTTCAATCGAAGAAATACGCAAACGCTTCAAGCCCTTTACATTTGCTTCTAAATCACGTAATAATTGAGCTAAATTATAGTCCTTCAAATCTTGACCATAGCCACCTGTATGAATACCTGTTAACACAATTTCCAAGTAGCCTGCATCCACTAATTGCTGTGCTTGTTGTAATACCTCTTGTGGATCACGTGAACGCATTAAGCCACGTGCCCATGGAATAATACAAAATGTACAGAAATTATTACAGCCTTCTTGAATTTTTAATGATGCACGTGTACGGTCTGTAAACGCGGGCACATCCAATTCCTCATAGACGCGATTTTTCATAATATTGCGCACCGCATTAATTGGCTGACGCTCTGTACGGTATTGTTCAATGTAGCCTAGTAGTTTTGTGCGGTCCTGTGTTCCCACAACAATATCTACACCAGGAATCGCCATAATTTCAGCAGGTGATGTTTGCGCATAGCAACCTGTCACACAAATCACCGCATCTGGATTTTGACGAACCGCACGACGAATGACTTGACGTGATTTTTTATCCCCTGTGTTGGTTACAGTACATGTATTAATGACATACACATCTGCCTGTTGCTCGAATTCTGTACGTCCATAGTCCTGCTCCTTAAATAATTGCCAGATCGCTTCCGTCTCGTAGTGATTTACCTTGCATCCTAAGGTGTGGAAGGCAACCGTTTTTGCACGCTCCTGACTCATCATTTTTTCATCCTTTCAAAAATAACTATATATGTTCAAATCATTAACTAATCTATAATAGCACAAAAGAATAAAAGGAGCCTAGTTTTTTGGCTAGAGTTAAGAAAGTAGTAACAAACAATGTTATCTATTGATTAAAATTCTCATCTCTTTTGTCACTTTACATCACTATAAAAAATCCTCATTTCCCACATGACGTTACCTACACTTATAAATTAAACTTTTCTGTTGTTATATTTTTTTATGATACTTACTAAAATAGCCATCATAAAAACAATTATGCTATTTGTTACCAAATACTGTCCCAGCTGTATGCCATAAAATATCGCAAACGGATCATGAATAATAAATATGGCTAATACGCCACCAATTGAACCAAATAAAATGGCTAGTAGTAATAGTACAAAAGCAGCAAAATATAAATTTTTCTTTTTGTTATAAAATATAAACGCAATAATATTAGCAATAACGATAAAGAAGCCCATCAGTATGAAGAAAAAAGTTGTCATTGAAATCCCCCTAAGACTTAAACTTTTGCTGAATTATTCTACTCATTAGCTTAAGTATATTCTCTCACAACACTCATCTATCTATTTTATAATTCTCCTAAAAAGTATCCTCTACCTACTTATATTAAATCTATATTTTTTAAAATATACCTTTTTCTTTTATTCCAACTCATACGATATCGCTGACAACGCATAAAGTGGTGCGGTTTCTGCTCGTAAAATTCGTGGTCCTAATGACATCGTTTGTGCGCCAGCCTGCTGTAATTTCTCCACTTCTTTACGTGCAATGCCACCTTCTGGACCAAAAATAAGTAAAATCGATTTCGTATTGCTAGTATTTCTTAATTTCTCTGCAAATTTTGTGCGATTTTCAACCTTAGCATCTTCTTCATCTGCTATAAAAACAGCGTCAAAATCGCCTAGCTGCTTGATGAATTGTTGGAAAGAGACAGGTTCATGAATGATTGGAATATGTGTACGATGGGATTGCTCTGCCGCTTCCTTAGCAATCTTCTGTAGACGTTCTTGTTTTTTAGCACCCTTTTTCGCATCCCATTTCACAATGGAACGCTCTGCTTCAAATGGCAATAGGGCAAACATGCCAAGCTCTGTTGCCTTTTGTGCAATAAATTCTAATTTATCGCCCTTTGGTAAACCACAGGCAATCGTCACTTGCACAGGTAACTCAGGTGATGGTATTTGTTCACCTGTCGCTTGAATGCATACCTCATCATCCACAAAATCTTGAATCGTACAAATATGTGCCATCTGTTGCGCAACGACAACGATTTTGTCGCCTTCCTTCATGCGCATTACTTTTATCATATGACGGGCATCTTCTCCTGTAATGCGTGCTCCTTCAATAGCTGTTTCAATAAAATAACGTTGCACATTGACTCGCTCCTTTATTTTCAAAAAAGCGCCAAATGCTAATGATCTGGCGCTTTTCTAGTCAATTTATAGTGGACGACGAGCGATAATCGCTACCCAATCTTCCATTAATAATACTTCTTCAATGACAAAGCCTGAAGCCTGTAATGCTGCTTTGACCTCATCACGTTTTGCGCCGATGATGCCTGAAGTGATATAGTAGCCACCTGGTTTGACAATAGAAAACGCATCATCTGTAAAGGAAATGATGATATCTGCTAAAATATTCGCCACCACAACGTCTGCTGGCTCCTTCACTGTATCTAGCAAGTTTCCATGATAGACAGTCACTTGATCGTCTACTTTATTCAGTGTCACGTTTTCCTTTGCTGAACGTACTGCCACCTCATCCAAATCTAAAGCATGCACACTTTTTGCACCAAGCAATGCTGCCCCAACAGATAGGACACCTGAACCTGTACCAACATCCACTACGGTATTATCTGCTTTTACAATTTTTTCAAGTCCCTGTAAACACATCACCGTTGTTGGATGTGTACCTGTACCAAATGCCATACCAGGGTCAAGCTCGATAATCAGTTCATCCGTTGACACAGGTGTATAATCTTCCCATGTCGGTACAATTGTAAAGCGTTCAGAAATTTTGACAGGATGATAATATTGCTTCCATGCTGTTGCCCAATCTTCCTCATTCACTTCTACAACCGTCACACTGTTTTCACCAATATCAATATTAAAGTTCGTTAAGTTGGTAATTGCTACTTTAATTTCTTCTACTGTTTCATTTAAAAAGCTGGATTCTGACAAATAAGCTTTCACAATGACACCGTCTTTTGGGAAATCATCTTCATTGAGTGCATAAATTTCACCGTATTGATCTTCTCTCGGCTTGCCAAATTCCGCTGAATCTTCAATCACGACACCACTTGCACCTGCTTCATGCAAAATATTTGAAATTGCTTCTACCGCTTCATTTTTCGTATGGATGGATAACTCTGACCACTTCACGTAGCATTTCAGCTCCTCTAATTATTCACCTTGGAATTTTTTCTTAATCTTGTCGAACAGTGAGCTTCCTTGTTCTTCTGGAATATCGCCACTAATTTCTGCAAACTCACGCAATAATTGCTTTTGTTTTTCTGTTAGTTTTTCAGGTGTCATCACTTTTACTGTCACATATTGGTTACCAGTGCCGTAGCCATGCACATTTTTAACCCCTTTGTCTTTCAAGCGGAATTGTGCGCCCGATTGTGTACCTGCTGGAATGCGTAGCTTCACTTTACCATGCACAGTTGGCACTTCAATTTCATCGCCAAGAGCCGCTTGTGGGAATGTTAACTTCAACTCATAGTAAATATCATCGCCATCACGTTCGAATTCTTTATGCCCTTGTACACGGAACATAATGTATAAGTCGCCTGCTGGACCACCGTTGACGCCTGGCTCTCCTTGACCTGTAACACGAATTTGTTGCCCATCATCGACACCTGCTGGAATCGATACTTTAATTTTCTTACGTTTTTGCACTTTACCAGCGCCACGACATGTTGAACATTTTTCTTTAATAATTTTACCTGTCCCTTGACATGTTGAACAAGTGCGACGGTTCATCATACGACCAAATGGTGTATCTACTGCTTGATTCACCTGACCAGCACCATTACATGTCGAACATGTTTCAGGCTGTGTTCCTGGCTTTGCACCTGAGCCATGACATGTATCACATAGCTCATCTTTCGGAATTTCGATTTCTGTTTCTTTTCCAAAAATCGCTTCCTCAAATTTAATGTTCATGCGATATTGTAAATCGTCCCCTTTGCGTGGCGCATTTGGGTCTTGACGACGCCCACCGCCGCCAAAGAAGGAACTGAAAATATCCTCGAAGCCGCCAAAGCCGCCGCCTCCGAAACCACCACCACCGAAGCCTGCATTTGGATCTTCATGACCGAATTGGTCGTAGCGCGCTTTCTTTTGGTCATCGCTTAACACTTCATAGGCTTCTGCGATTTCTTTAAATTTTTCGTCTGCCCCTGGCTCTTTATTCAAGTCTGGGTGATATTGCTTGGATAATTTACGATAGGCTTTTTTAATTTCATCTTTAGAAGCTGATTTCGTTAAACCAAGCACCTCGTAATAATCACGTTTTTCCATGAGTCACACTCCGCTCTTTTTACATAAAGTCTATTGTACATCACATTTGTCAAAGTGAAAAGCCAAAGCCGCAAGCGGTCTTTGGCTTTTCCTCAACTGTATATAGCTTATTTATCGTCTTTTACTTCTTCAAAATCAGCATCTACAATCCCATCATCTTTTGCACCAGCGTCCGCGCCTGCTTCGCCACCTTGTGCTGCCTGAGCCGCTGCTGCCGCTTGCTCATATACTTTCATTACTAGTGGCTGTAATACGCCTTCTAGTTTTTCTTTTGCTGTTTTAATGCCTTCTAATTCGCCTGCTTCAAGTGCTTTTTTCAGCTCATCACGTGCATCCTCTACAGATTTTTTCTCATCTTCTGTAATTTGCTCGCCTAAATCTGCAATTGTTTTATCTACTTGGAATACTAATTGATCTGCTTCATTGCGTAAATCTGCTTCTTCTTTACGCAATGCATCAGCTTCTGCGTTTGCTTCAGCATCTTTCACCATACGCTCGATTTCTTCCTCAGATAAGCCTGAATCTGATTGAATCACGATTGTTTGTTCTTTATTTGTACCAAGGTCTTTTGCTTTAACAGATACGATACCGTTTTTATCAATATCGAATGTTACCTCGATTTGTGGAATACCACGTGGTGCTGGTGGAATATCCGCTAATTGGAAGCGACCTAATGTTTTATTGTCCGCTGCCATTGAACGTTCACCTTGTAGTACATGAATATCTACTGCTGGTTGGTTATCCGCTGCAGTTGAGAACACTTGTGATTTAGATGTTGGGATTGTTGTGTTACGGTCGATTAATTTCGTGAACACGCCACCCATTGTTTCAATACCTAATGATAATGGTGTTACATCAAGTAATACAACGTCCTTCACATCACCTGTTAATACCCCACCTTGAACAGCAGCACCCATTGCTACTACTTCATCTGGGTTTACACCGCGGTGTGGCTCTTTTCCTGTTTCCTTGCGTACAGCTTCTTGTACTGCTGGGATACGTGTAGAACCACCAACTAAAATAACTTGATCTAATTCAGAAGCAGATAAACCTGCATCTGATAATGCTTGACGTACTGGACCTACTGTACGTGTTACTAATGGTAATGTAATTTCATCGAATTTTGCACGTGTTAAAGTGACTTCTAAGTGTAATGGGCCTGCTTCACCAGCTGTGATGAATGGTAATGAAATTTGTGTAGATGTTACACCTGATAAGTCTTTTTTCGCTTTTTCAGCCGCATCTTTTAAACGTTGCATGGCCATTTTATCTTTTGATAAATCAATGCCGTTTTCTTTTTTGAATTCAGCTACTAAATATTCAATGATTGCGTCATCGAAGTCATCTCCACCAAGTTTGTTATCACCCGCAGTTGCTAATACTTCAAATACGCCATCGCCTAGTTCAAGAATTGATACGTCAAATGTACCACCACCAAGGTCAAATACTAATACTTTTTGGTCTTGGTCTTGTTTATCTAAACCATATGCTAACGCCGCAGCAGTTGGTTCGTTGATAATACGTTCTACCTCTAAACCAGCAATTTTACCAGCGTCTTTTGTTGCTTGACGTTGTGCATCGTTGAAGTATGCAGGTACTGTAATAACAGCTTTTGTTACTTTTTCACCTAAATAGTCTTCTGCATAGCCTTTTAAGTATTGAAGAATCATCGCAGATACTTCTTGTGGTGTATATTCTGTATCTTCCACTTTTACTTTTTCTGCTGTGCCCATTTTTGATTTAATCGAAATAATTGTGTTTGGGTTTGTCACAGATTGACGTTTTGCCACTTCCCCAACTTGACGTTCACCGTTTTTGAATGCCACAACAGATGGCGTTGTACGGTTACCTTCTGGATTTGGAATTACTTTTGGCTCGCCGCCTTCAAGTACAGATACACAAGAGTTTGTTGTTCCTAAGTCAATACCAATAATTTTGCTCATTCTAAAGTTCCTCCTATTTATGAAACGCTATAAATGCGTCATTTCCATTATATTTATTAAAAAATAGCACGAATAACTATTCGTTCACAGATACCATTGATGGACGTAATACACGATCCTTTAATAAATAGCCTTTTTGCAATTCACGTACAACCGTGCCTGCTTCTTTTTCGCTATCTTGTTCTTGCATAACCGCTTGATGCACATTAGGGTCAAATGGTTGTCCCTCAGCCTGAATAACTTGTAAGCCTTCACGTTCAGTCGCCTCGATTAAAGAACGATAGACCATTTCAATCCCTTTAACAATAGAAGCTGTTTCTTCAGAAGTTGTTTCTACTTGTAAAGCACGTTCAAAGTTATCAAGCACTGGTAATAAATCCGTTAGTAGGCTTTGTGCTCGATATTTTTCTGCCGCTTCACGGTCAAGTTGTTGGCGACGACGTAAATTGTCAAAGTCTGCACGCAGGCGTAGGTGACGATTCTCTTCATCATCTAGCTTTGCTTGTAATTCAGCAATCTGCGCCTCATACTGCTCCTCCACTGTCAATTCAGCTTGCTCTTCTACCGTTTCTTCTGTTACTACATTTTCTTCTTGTACAAGATCTTTGTTTTCTGTTGTCTCTGTCACGTAAATCCTCCTCATCAGCCATCATTACGATTTTTTCGTAAAGGCTTGTGTTAAATCCATGCGCATGATTTCTAGTAAAGCCACAACACGTCGATAATCCATACGTGTAGGACCGATAATGGCAATCGCCCCTTGTTGGTCTTCACCAATCGAATATGTGGTCGTAATGACACTACAGTCGCCCATTCCCAACTGTTTGTTCTCTGAGCCAATTCGTATATGAATACCCGATTCATTTGGCTGGAAAAGAGAATGTACTTGGCTTTTTGTTTCCATTAAATCTAAAATCATGCGAACTTTATTTAAGTCGTGGAACTCTGGCTGGTTAAACATGTTGGTTTTTCCACCGTAGAAAATTTTACTTTCTGAATTATGCATTGTCGCTGTGACAAGCGAATGAATGAACTCATCTGCTGATTGTACATGCTGTTGAAAAATGGCTAATACTTCAGCTTCAAGCTTTTTATGAATCTCCTCTAATGGTACACCAATTAAGCGTTCATTTAAAATATTCACCATTTTTTCCAATTCAGAAGCGGTAACATTCGGTGGCAAACTAAATATGCGATTTTCAACATGACCATTGTTCGTCACGATAATGGCTACTGCCGTATCAGTAGAAAGAGGCACAATCGAAAATCGTTTTACACGATGTCGTTGTACATCTGGTCCCAACAAAATAGATGTATACGATGTCAAATCAGATAAAATATTAGCTGACTTCCGAATAACCTGTTCTACCTCTACTAAACGATCATTAAAGATAGATTGGATTTGCTGAACATCCCTCGAATTAATGCCTTGTGGGCTTAGCAAATGATCAACATAAAACCTATAACCTTTTTCCGAAGGCACTCGACCAGAGGAGGTATGTGTTTTTTCTAAAAAGCCCAATTCCTCTAAATCCGCCATCTCATTACGAATGGTAGCGGGACTAAATGTAATCTCTGTTTTTTTGGAGATTTGGCGAGAACCTACCGGCTGTGCTGACAAAATAAAATCATCAATGATTACTTGCAATATTTGTAGCTGCCGATTTGTTAACATGATCATCACCTCTGTTAGCACTCAACTAAGAGGAGTGCTAATACTATTATTAAGTTATCAAATCCCACTTTTTCTGTCAACGAAATCGCTCAATTTTCTAATCAATTATATCGAGGTAACATTGTATGCTGTTGTAACAGTTGATTTAAAGGCTTTAGCGACGATGTGTACATGTCACAGTAAAAATTGTTGGAATACCTCATTCCCTACAAAACGACCTTTACGTGTAAGGCGAATTCCCGCTGTATCATGTACTAAAAGCTCCTCTGACACAAGCTTGTCAATCACCTTTCCATAGCGTACATACAGGGACTCTTGAAATTTTTCCTCATATATACTGTGCAAAACACCTGCTGTTTTACGCAAGCCTAAAAACATTTGCTCTTCTCGTCGCTCATTCGGCGTAACAAGATGCTCATGTACATAAGGCAAGTCACCATTTTTAATCGTTTCCATGTATTTCTTCAATGGTCCATGATTAGAATAACGTACACCAGCTAAATAGCCATGTGCTCCTGCACCAAAGCCAGCATATTCATCATTATCCCAATAAATTTGGTTGTGCACGGAATGAAAGCCAGGCTGAGCAAAGTTGCTAATTTCATATTGTTGCAATCCACTTGCTTCCATTTCTAACATCAATACATCATACATATCCGCTTCCAAATCTTCCGTTGGCAAATGTAATTTACCTTTCGCATACTGATTATAAAAAATCGTTTTCGGTTCAACAATTAATGAGTAGGCTGAATAATGTGGTAGTTTGAGGGCCAATGCCTTGGCTAATGAATCTCGCCATTGTGCCATTGTTTGACCTGGTAATCCGTACATCAAATCAATACTAATGTTAACAAAGCCCACTTTTTTTGCTAAAGCAATGGTGTCATAAACATGTTCATTACTATGTGTTCGTCCTATTTTCTGTAACAGTTCCTCATCAAAAGATTGCACGCCCATGCTTAAGCGGTTCACACCTCCATCAAGCAATGCGTAAAGCTTATCCGCTGATAATTCATCAGGATTTGCCTCTGATGTAAATTCTGTCACATAATCCATTGGAATATACGTTTGAATCAGTTCAAGCAACCGTTTTAGCTGTTGAGGCGATAACGCTGTTGGTGTTCCACCACCAAGAAATACCGTCTCAATTTGTTGAAAATGCTCAGGATTTTTTTGTGTGACAAATGCCATCTCTTGTCCCAGCATTTCTATGTAATCGTCTACAGGTTGATTTTGAAAATAAAATTTATTGAAGTCGCAATAATTGCAAATTTGATGACAAAAAGGAATATGAATATAAACACCCCGTGCCATAATTATCCCTTCTTTCTCATAAAGTCTCTCCCATTATAAACAATCCATAAACAGAACGCCATGAATCCATCTATTAATAGAATAACAATCCTACTACAATACCGATTGCTACTAATAAATACGGCTGTACTTTCCAACGTAGTAAGCATAAGAAAAATATACATGCTAGCACACCATCTAAAGCACTGTGAATTGTATCGATAACAATTGGTTGAACAAAAGCCGCAGTTAAAATGCCTACAACTGCTGCATTCGCCCCCATCATCGCCCCTCTTAGTTTAGCATGCTGCCCATATGTGAACCAAAATGGCAGTACACCTACTACTAATAAAAAGGCGGGTAAAAAAATGGCTACAATCGCTACAGTTGCTCCAAATACACCAGCAACGGTCATCCCAATATAGGCTGCAAAAGTGAATAATGGACCAGGTACGGCTTGTGTCACACCATAACCTGCTAAAAAATCAGCAGAACTCAGCAAGCCACTATGAACAAATTGCGCTTCGAGCAATGGTAAAACAACATGACCACCACCAAACACGAAGGCTCCTGCCATATAAAATTTCTCAGCTAGTATGAGCCATTCATTGTTTATATATGTAGCAGCTATCGGCAAACTAACAAGTAGTAGCACAAACAATAATAAGCAGCCCATTCCCACTTTTTTTGTCATCGGTAAGTTGATTGTATACACATTTACAGATTGGCTATTTCCCCTAAACCAATAATAACCAACGATAGCAGCCATGCTAATCGCTGTTATTTGCGCTAACGGATGAACCCACACAAGCATCAAAATAAGCACACCTATAGCGATAGCAATGTGATAACTATTTGTTAGTAACTTTTTAGACATATCAACAATAGCCTGCGCTACAATGGCTACGGCTACTAATTTCAAGCCCTGTGTCCATCCCATATCGAGTGTTGTATGTGTATAAAAATAAGCAAAAAACATTAATAGTAGCGCTGATGGCAATGTAAAGCCTAAAAATGACACTATCCCTCCCAATATGCCACCTCTCAATAAACCAATGCCCATCCCCACTTGACTAGAAGCGGGCCCAGGTAAAAATTGACTAAGCGCTACAAGTTGACTATACGTATCATTTGTTAACCATTTACGCTTCTGTATGTATTCTTGTTGAAAATAACCCAAATGTGCAATCGGTCCCCCAAACGATGTACAGCCTAATTTTAAAGCAACGAAAAAAATTTCCCACAATGTACGCATTCAATTCAACTACTTTCTCCACTGGATATATTCATAGTACACAGGAACATCATGATGAAACGTTAAAAATATGTAAATTTTCACGCTTGAAAATGAAATCATTCTAAAAAATCAGAAAATAGAGTTTTTCTATCGGAATATGATATTATGAATCCAGCAAATTATCCTACTCGTCAGACAACTATATAAGGGCATTAAGCACTATATACATGATACAAATAATATAAATCAATTCATTATTGTAGCAACAAATAGCACGGATTTTCACAAAGAGTTTACTATATCAAGGAGGATTCACACATTGTCTAAGCTCAAACGCTCTTTACTCTATAAATATATTGCGAGTTTTACCATTCCAATTGTTATCATTTCTTCCATCTTTAGTTATGTCTTATTCACTACCGCTTCACGTATTATCGACGATTTTGTTTTAACACAGTTTGAAAGCTCACTCCAAACGATATCGGGTGATATTGTAGATAAAATTGATAAATATGATATTATTGCTGCTGAAAATGGCAGTCCAAATAAATATAATAAATTAGTTACACGCTTAAACCGCTCTGTTGAGAAATATAACATTGAAAGTGTCTACATCCTGTCAAACACAGGTGAGAAAGAACATATCGTAGCGATGAGCGACACAGATATCAAAATGCAGGATTATACATTTTCAAAAGAAATGCGTCTTGCATTAGAAACTGGCGATGCCCAAATGAGTGATATTTATCAAGATGAATTCGGCACACATAAAGCCATCTTCCTGCCGTTTAAAGATACAAACTTCCTTCTCGGTTTAGATATGGATGCTTCATTTATCACGACACTCCAAACGCAAATCTTATGGGTTTGTATCATTATGACAGCTATTTTTATCGCTGCAGGTATTATCATCGCTTATTTCATTAGTATTATGATTATTAAGCCGATTAAAAAAATGACGACATATGTTGAAAAAGTAGCAACAGGTGATTTAGCTGCGGAAGCATTGCATATTTCAGGCTCCAACGAAATTGCACAGCTCGCACAGGGCATTGAAAATATGACAGCAGACTTACGCACACTCATTCAGCAAATTTCAGACAATGCTGAGCAAGTGGCTGCTATGTCTGAGGAATTAACAGCTGGCTCTGAGCAAACAAGTGCATCTATTCAGCAAATTACTTCTTCTATGCAAGAAATTTCTGCTGGCTCTGAAAAACAAACATTGACGATTGACGAGGTCGAGCAATATATTACCGCCATCTCTGGAAAAATGAGCAATGCCGTAGCATCTGTCAATGACATTACATCACAAGCCAAAGCAGCATCGTCTATTTCAGCAAACGGCAATACAACAATTGAAAATGCCATCGAAAAAATGGCCCTAACGACATCCGCTATTCAAGAAACATCAACAGTCGTCCAGCGTTTAAATGATTATACAAATGAAATTGGTGACATTATTACATTAATTAAAGCCATTACAGATCAAACAAATTTACTCGCATTGAACGCTTCCATTGAGGCAGCAAGAGCTGGTGAGCATGGGAAAGGCTTTGCCGTTGTAGCAGAGGAAGTACGAAAACTAGCAGATCAATCATTAGCGGCAACAAATAATATTCGTGAACATATTGATACAATTAGAGAAGAATCGCATCATGCAGTGACATCGATGGCGACTAGTCATCATAATCTCATCGAAAGTGCTACTACTTTTAGCGATTCTGGTGAAGCCTTTAGAACCATTTATAAACAAATTCAAACATTGGCAGAGGAAGTTAATCATGTGAATACAAATATGCTTCATATGAACGAAGATATTCAGCATATTGTTCATTCTGCTGAACATATGAACGCCATTGCCATTCAGTCATCAGGTAATATTCAAAACGTTGCTGCTGCCTCAGAAGAACAAGCAGCTAGCATGGAGGAAATTACAACCTCTTCAAATAACCTCGCTGAAATGGCACAGCAATTACGCACTATCATTCAAAAATTCCAATTATAATCAATTACGCCCCAGCGTAATTGCGTCTGGATTTTTCGAGTTCACTCGTATAAAGGAAGTTAGCCTAAAAGCATCACATCCTGTGACAACGGCTTGTTACTGTCGCTACGTTGTACTACGCTTTCGTACAGAAAACATTAACTGACCTACATCGTGTAGGCCCTCAAAATCCATGACACACGGTTTTTCTGTGCGAAAGCGGAGTGAAACGCAGCGTCAGCACATGTTTTTCTGTACCGAAAGCGTTAGCGTCAGGTACAACATCCGCCGGGGCTTTATCTTGATTCAGTGAATATCTTTTTATTTGCCGCTGACGTTTCACTTTCGCGCAGAAAACATTTGTATCGAAAGCGCAGTGCAACGTAGCGACAATCTTTTTTGTGCGAAAGCGCAGCGTCAGCAACAGATACAGGCGTTTGGACACCCACTCTATGGAAGTAAACATAGGCATTCATCCCCTCCCTGTAACGGAAGTGAGCTTCTGTATCTGACGCTTCACTTTCGATACAAAAACCATTTGCTGAATCAAGATAACACAAAAGCCCAGAACCATGTCATCCATGCTTCTGGGCTTTCTACTATGCTTGTTGTTTTGTTTTTGTAGCGATAAAGAACGCAAGCACAAAGGCCATCACAGCAAAAACAAGTGCTGCTATATAAACATACCCTACACCATTTGCAATCGTATCCTTTAAAAATTGAACTTCCTGCGCACTAAAGCCCGCTTTAGCGAACTCACCGTTTAGCTGAATTTCCCCTTTGCCAAGTGAGGCCATATCCGCACTTGTCGCAATGTTAAATAACATACCAAATAATGCTGCCCCTAACGCTTGGCTAAATGTATTCATAAAGGAATTTAAGCCAATCGATGTACCTAGCTGTTTCGGATCAGCTACTTTTTGAATAGAGATCATTAACATCGGCATAATTAAGCCCATTCCAAGCCCTACAATCGAAGAGCCAATATAGACACGAGCTTCTCCTGATGTACTTGATAAGCCAGCTAATAATAATGTACCACCTACTAATAAAATCGCACCGATTTGAATAATGCGCTTATTTGTTAAACGCCCGATGAGATTACCTGCTACAATGGCATTGACCGTCCAAAGTACAGACAACGGTGTCAACATTAACCCAGCCTGTGTCGCATTTTTGTCAAGTACACTTTGGGCAAAAATAGGAATATATACGGTAACGCCAATCACGACAGACATACCACTTAATGTTAAGCCATTAACAGCCATCAAACGTCCATTTTTAAATAAGGATAGTGGAATAATCGGCTCTTCAGCACGTAACTCCACGACAATAAATATGGCTAAAAATACGATAGCTACTGCATATAAAGACAATGACTGTGTCGATAGCCACATCTGTGTTTTACTATTGTCAATAATGGCATATAGTAATGCAATCATACCAATCGTAAATAACACCGCACCTAAGTAATCAATTTTACGTTTTACAGCTACAATTGCCTCTTGATAATGCTTCGCAATTAAATAAATCGCTGCTAAGCCAAATGGAACATTAATGAAGAAAATATAATGCCATGAAATATTATCCACAATAAAGCCACCAAATAATGGCCCAATCACACCTGACACGCCCCATACCATGCTTAAATAACCTTGTCCTTTAGCACGTGCTTTCTCCGTGGGGAACAATTCCCCTACCATCGTCAGCGTTAATGGTAAAATCGAGCCTGCTCCAATACCTTGGATTGCACGGAAAATGATTAACTGCTCCATCGATTGTGCGAGCCCACAAAGCATGGAACCAACTAGGAAAATCAAAATCCCAATGATAATCATACGTTTACGTCCAAATAAATCAGCCAATTTCCCAAAAATAATCGCTGCAATAGCAGATGCCAATAAATAAGCGGAGTAAATCCAGCTAATTAAATCCACACCTAATAAGTCAGCCGTAATACTTGGAATCGCTGTACTGACAATCGTTCCTTCAATTGCTGCTAATGCTGTCACTAATAGCAATGCACTAAATACTTTATTCATCCTGTCACCTCTACCTTTCCTGCATGTCCTACATTAACAATTTCACAGGAAAAAGAAAAGGTTAAATGCAAAATTTAGGGCAAATGACTGAGATAATCATTCTTTAAAATGGATTTTCAGGGTATACACTCTATGGTATAGTTGTCTTCAAGAATGAAAGGAGTGGCTAAAGATGAAGGCGATTATCTTTGATTTTGATGGTACATTAGCAGATACATTACCAATTTGCTTCTATGCCTTTCAGCAAGTATTTCAGCAATTCGATGCTCGTTCAGTAACGAATGATGACATTAAAGCGATGTTTGGACCATCCGAAACAGGTATTATTCAGCAAAATTTACAGCACCCTGATGTTGATAAAGCAATTGAGCTTTACTATAAAGCTTACACTGAACAGCATGCCCATTTTGTTCAAGCAAACACGGCAATAGCCCAGCTTTTAAATAGCCTAAAAGCAGACTATAAATTAGGCATCGTGACAGGAAAAGCAAGACGTAGCTTGGATATTTCGTTACAAGCCCTACAGATGGAAAATCTATTTGAGGTCATTATCACAGGCGATGATGTCGTACAGCCCAAACCCCATCCAGAAGGATTACAGCAAGCACTCGATTTATTAAATGTCGATTCAAGTGAAGCAGTGTTTGTTGGGGATAGTGATGCGGATATTCAAGCAGGCAAGCAAGCGAATGTTTTCACAATAGCTGTTCAATGGCTAGAGCATTGTGACACGACACACTATAAATTAGAGCCAGATGCAATAGTCAAACATGTCGAGGAATTGATGCAGTTTGTTCAATAAAAAAAGGAATCTCCTCAATTGCCAGGAGATTCCTTTTACAGTTAAATCAAGCTTTTCACAACTTTAGATATAACCGCTCCTTCAGCCTGTCCATTTAATAGCGGCTTAGCAATTTTCATGGCATCTCCCATGTTCATGCCCTTCGTTACCCCTGCTGCTACTAATTTGTAGGCAATTTCTTCTTCAGATAGCTGCTTTGGCAAAAACGATTTTAAAAGTGCTAGTTTCGCTTGCTCTTTCTCTACTAAATCAGCTCGTTCCGCCTGTGTTGCACCTTCTAATGCTTGATTTGTTTGCTTTACCTCACGATTAATAATCGCCATTTCCTCTTCTGGTGATAAAGCAGTACCTTTTTCCTTTTCAGCTAAATCTAGTGCTGATTTTACAAGCGTTAATACACCTTTCGCCAACACATCTTTTTCTTTCATCGCTGTTTTTAACTGCGCAAATACTTCATCTTTTAACATCATCAATACTCCTTTCAAATGAATAGTTTAACTATACCTTACTGTACTTCTAAAGCGAAAACATAAAAAGCATCACCATTTGACATATGCCCGTCTTCGTCACTCAACCACCATACACCATAAGAATAATAATAAATGCCTTGTTGTGTAGGTGCTGTAAATTGATTAGCTGTTACTGTAATCTCAACGGTTTCCTGATTTTCTCGCACCTCTTCAAGATACACTTTACTCGGTTGTGGCTGATAATCCATCACGATGCCCACAGTCTCCCCTGATTGCACCTTGATCGTCTCTTTATCACGCAATATTTCAATTGGTCCAGCCGTATCGACACAGCCACTTTTCCAGCAATACGTCCCAAGTGTGGTCGGATAGGTTTTACCACCAATTTCAAGCTGAACACTCGGCGGTTTCTTTCCTGAAATAGCGTTACTTGAACATCCCATTAAACAAATGACCACCATCATCAGTAAAATCCATAATTGCTTACGAATCGGAATTCCCCCTTATTTTTTATATACACGCTGAAAGAGCTAGGTGAGTGTCTATCACTATTGTAAAATAAAGGCGTTCATGTTACAGCTAAAAACGATTACTAAAAAGCTTCATTGCTAGGGCAATCGTAGTACATATCATAAATACTATGTAAGCTACTTTCATTCATGAACAATGAACAATATTGACTTACACTACTTTCTTTTCTAATATCTTACTTAACAGGTGAAACAGGAATGAAAGAGCGAATCAAAAATAAAAAATGATAAAAAAACCTGAATATCCGAAATAAAAGGAGTTAAGTAAAAATAATGTTTAACATAAACAATAAATATAATCTAAGTGAACGTGAATCTAGATTTTTATTAAAAAAGTCATTAGTCGAACTCATACACGCAAATTCACGACTTGAAAAAGTAAATACAACATTCCCTCAGACCAAAACCATTGTTGAAGGTATGAGTGTTAGTGGCGTAAGCATGGACGATATTCAAATAATTTTAAATTTAAAAAATGCCTATACCTATATTTTAAAAGAATCAGCTCCATTTACATTGGAAGTGGCAAAAAAAATTAATTCCTTTGTATCCTATAATGAATCACTTGCATGGGGTGTTGTACGAAATGGAAATGTCGGTATTCATGGCGTTAATTATCAGCCTAGTATTCCTGTAGAGCATAAAGTAACAGCACATATTCAATCTCTTTTAACAGACGATAGCGTTTCAACCACTCACCGCGCATTGAAATACATGTATTATGCTATGCGCACACAAATTTTCTGGGATGGCAATAAACGCACAGCATTAATTTCTGCAAACTATATTATGCTTCTAAACGGGAATGGCGTTTTACACATCGAGGAGAGTAAGCTAGAGAAGTGGAATGAATTATTATCCGAATTTTATGAAACAAATAATGATGAAAAAATCATCACTTGGACATCTAACAATTGTATTTTCGGTATCGACTATCAATAAAATGCTTCATTTGCAAATGAAATAAAACTTGCCAATCAGTTATAAACTAATCGGCAAGTTTTTCTATGAAAATGAGCATTAGCCTTTTCCCAAGACTGTAGCCCACTACTACTTACTATCATCCATCTTCAATACTGCCATAAACGCCTCCTGAGGTACTTCCACAGAGCCAACTTGCTTCATTCGTTTTTTACCTTCTTTTTGCTTATCTAATAGCTTACGTTTACGTGAAATATCTCCACCATAACATTTCGCTAATACGTTTTTACGAATGGCTTTAATTGTAGAACGTGCCACTACTTTTTGACCAATTGCTGCTTGTACAGGCACTTCAAATTGCTGACGTGGGATTAATTCTTTTAATTTTTCTACAATCACTTTTCCACGCTCGTAGGCAAAATCACGATGTACGATAAAGCTCAGCGCATCGACCTGTTCACCGTTTAATAAAATATCCATCTTCACTAATTTCGATGGCTGGTAACCAATTAACTCATAGTCAAACGACGCATAGCCTTTTGTATTTGATTTTAAATAATCAAAGAAATCATAAACAATTTCAGCTAATGGAATTTCGTAAATGATGCTGACACGAGATGTATCAATATAATCCATTGTCATGAAATTCCCACGCTTCATTTGGCAAAGCTCCATTACTGCCCCAACATAATCATTCGGTACCATAATTGTTGCTTTTACATATGGTTCTTCTACACGGTCAATTTTTTGTGGATCTGGCATAAAGGATGGGTTGTCTACCTTCAATGTCGAACCATCTGTTAAGTGCACATCATAGATTACAGAAGGTGCTGTCGTAATTAAATCAATATTAAATTCACGTTCAATACGCTCTTGAATAATTTCCATATGCAACAGTCCTAAGAAACCACAACGGAAACCGAAACCAAGTGCCTGAGATGTTTCAGGCTCATATTGCAAGGCAGAATCATTCAGCTCTAATTTTTCTAACGCTTCACGTAAATCATTATATTTAGCTGTATCAATTGGATATAAACCACAGTACACCATTGGATTCAAACGGCGATAACCTGCTAATGGTGCTTCTGCTGGGCGATTTGCAAATGTTACTGTATCCCCTACACGTGTATCGCCTACATTTTTAATAGAGGCTGTTAAATACCCTACATCCCCTACCGTTAACTCAGCTTGTGGAGCGACTTTTGGTGTATGTACGCCAACCTCAATGACTTCAAATTCTGCGCCTGTAGCCATCATACGGATTTTATCGCCCGCTTTGACTGTACCTTCCATAACACGAATCGAAATAATAACACCTTTGTAGGCATCATATACAGAGTCGAAAATCAGTGCTTGTAATGGTGCTTCTGGATCACCAGTTGGTGCAGGAACCTTTTCAACAATTTGCTCTAAAATATCTTCAATACCAATACCCGCTTTCGCAGAGGCTAATACCGCTTCCGATGCATCTAAACCAATCACATCTTCCACCTCTTGACGAACACGCTCTGGGTCTGCTGCTGGTAAGTCGATTTTGTTGATAACAGGTAAAATTTCTAAGTCATTATCCAATGCTAAATAAACGTTTGCTAATGTTTGTGCCTCGATACCTTGTGCCGCATCCACGACTAAAATAGCGCCTTCACAAGCAGCTAAACTACGTGATACTTCATACGTAAAATCGACGTGTCCTGGTGTGTCGATTAGATGGAATGTATACACTTCTCCATCCTTTGCTTCATACTTTAATTGTACAGCATTCAATTTAATCGTAATACCTCGCTCACGCTCTAAATCCATGGAATCGAGGAGTTGTGCTTTCATTTCACGAGAGGTTAAGGACTTCGTTTGCTCTAAAATACGGTCAGCAAGCGTTGATTTCCCGTGGTCGATATGTGCAATAATAGAGAAATTTCGAATATTCTCTTGTCTTTTTAAACGTGCTTCTCGGTTCATTTTTTCCACTCCTAATTAAACTATATTGAATTATACTATGAACGAGATGCAAAGTACAACAACATATAGCGCTTAAATCCCATCGTATCAGCAGTTGACAGGTTTTAATAGATTATTGTACTTTTAAACAATGATTTGAACGATATATCGTGAAAAATGGATAGGTAAACCTTTTTCAGTAGCATTTTGCTCAAAAATAGTCGTTATGGGCGTTAAATTTTTCTCTTTTAACGTTTCAAAAATAGATGGATGTTGACCAAAACAGCGGAGTTTCAATATATCTAGTGGGGATTGGATATATTCCGTACTGTCAACTGTTTTGATATGTGACTGTGAAAAGTTGCTTAGCTTAAGCTTTTGTTCAATACTATCCAATATAGGTGTTCCTTCTGATATTTCAAAGAGATGAGGAAATAACAATGGTAATTCCTTTCCTAAGGCATCTCCAGGATGAAGTCCAATAATAGCTCCTCCCTTTTTTATCACTTGCTTTAAGGCAAGATACGCAGAGGTCGGGCCCTTTCTTATGTATGCACAATTAAACTCTTCTGCTTTAAATGGTAAGCCATCTTTTATGTTACCTACGATAAAAGAAGCATTTGATTTTTTATTGTCATTTCCAACTTGAACGAAATTATCTGTGGCATCAAAGCCAACTATTTCTTTTGCTACTAAACTGCATTTAAGTGTGAATTCACCATGTCCACACCCAACGTCCAATACTTTTTTATTCGGAATAGTCTGCATGACAATTTGATCAAACATCGATTCTCCATTAGGCTCTGAAAGTACAGAACGCCACGGATATTCATAATTTTTTTGTAGATGACTAAGCTGCTTGTACCATTTAATTGAATGCGGTGGTATCCAATTTTCAAAGGTCGTTGGGTCAAGTAATTTCATACTTTCATCCTCCTTTATTTTCTGTAAACGAATAAAATATTCTACAAAAATAAAAAAATCCCTTGTGGAATGACATAATTTTTCAATAAAAAACACAAGAAGGGACATGGCAACATCGATTACCCGCCCCTTCTTCACATTTCAAATATTATTTAAGATGGTTGTTTTTCTAACATGAAAGATTTGGCAATCGCTTTGCCGATCACTGCAATCGTACGATTTAATTCATCCTCAGTGTTATCAATGCCACCTAACTCAATTAACAGCATTTCCTTAGCCAAATCCTGATTGTAGCGACCGTCTACATTGTCACCACTTTTTGAAATAACCCCTTTTGAAATTTGAGGTACTATGTTATTCATCGTAGCAGATAAAGTTTCTGCATACTGGGTATTCCATTTGTAATTTGGATGCTCTGCTCCTACAACCAACGATATACGTGCATAATTTTCGTTATTGTGCATAATGGTAGAAGCTTCTTTTTTCGTTGCATCTCGGTGAAAGTCAATGATTACATCATAAGACTGCTCCTGCAAGCGTTTTGCCAAAAACGGTCTTACAGTGCTGTAAGAAGCCGCCATATTTTTCCCCTGTAATTTCACTTCTTTCATGACATCCACATCCAAAACATCCGTTTGTATCCCATTCATGCTGAAATGTTTAGCAATGGCCTCTTGTAGCTGAAAAATATTTGTTTTTTCATCGTAAACCGCCATTTTGCCACTAACAGCTTTGACAATCGGTTGATAGGATTCATGTGAATGGGTGAATAATATTAACGCTTTAAAAGGCTCTTTCGTTTGTTCTAATACCATTTGTTCTTCTAAATTGGTGGCAGCAAACACAACCTGCTTATCTTCAGGTGGTTGAATCGGAGTTGATGTCTGCTGTTTGTTAATCGGAAGTTGCCCAGCAATGACAGGTAATACGAAGAAAAACAACAATATACCAAATGACCATTGTAATTTTTTTAGCAAAGTCACACCCTCCTCCCCATATCGTATGGAGAGGACATGCTGTTTAGAACGACCTTTTTTCTATTCTACTCTAAATCTTGTGCCCACGTCATAAGCATAGAAGCAATTAATTTGGCATAACGCTCAGTCCAATAATCAGCTTCCTTTGGCGTTACCATCAGTTGTGTATGTGCACTCGCCAACGTTTCCTCAAATAATTGCTGACGTTCCTCCTTCGACCATGTTACCCATTCGCCAAAAATCGGCTTGATCGGCGTCATATCCAATTCTTGCTCACTTGTCGGTTGCCAAGATGTTAGTGATAATTTTGCTGAAGGCTTGTTACGTTCTGCTATACGCGTTGTAATGGAACGCAGCATCATTTCTACTGCTCCTGCAATAAGGACAGGCGCATCCACTACTGTCGGAATACCAATAGCTGTGACAGGAATACCTAATGTTTGTGCTGAAATTTCTTGCCGTTGATTGCCAACCCCTGAGCCTGGATGAATGCCTGTATCGGTTAATTGAATGGTTTTACATAGTCGTTCACTTGCACGTGTTGCTAAGGCATCGACCACAATAATTAAGGTTGGCTTTAATCGTTCAGCAAGTGCTGCCACAAACTCACCTGTCTCATAGCCTGTTTGCCCTGTCACACCAGGTGCATACATAACAAACTTATCATCAATTTCATCTAAACTATGCAGTTCATCAATCAAATATGGACCAATGGCATCAGGTGTAATCGTTCGATTGCCCAACCCAATAATTAAAATTTTGGCGTCTTTTGACCATGTAATCGTTTCATGTAACTGTTGAAAATTTTGCAATAACACTTTTTCCATTTGTTGAAATCCATCTTGGTCATCCACCGTTAACGTTGGAATCGATAACGTAATATAACGCCCCTCTTTTTTACCAATACCCTTCTCACCTGTTGCATCGACACGGACATCCGTGATTTTCACACGTCCTACATGACGATCTTCTATTTGAACACCACTTGCTTGTTCTAACTTATCCTTCTGTTCCTTTGTTTGATGTAATACAACTTCTTCCGCTTCATCCACTAAATCTGTTCGTTGCCAATTTACATTTTGCATGTTATTCACCTCATTATTCAGTTTGCACAAGCTGTCAAGTAAATATTCTTTGCATTTATCTATTGCAATTTAGCCCTGTGTTTGCTAAAATAACTTTTGTTGTATAAACACAAGAAATTAATGAGAAGATATCATCTCGTACCTATTCTAGGAGGTGAAACATATGCCAAACATTAAATCTGCGATTAAACGCGTAAAAGTAAACGCAAAAGCAAACGTTGCTAACTCTCAAGCAAAATCTGCAATGCGTACTACAGTGAAAAAAGCTGAAAATGCTATTGCTGCAAATGCTGAAAATGTACAAGAGCTTGTACAATCTGCTCACAAAGCACTAGACAAAGCAGCTTCAAAAGGACTAATCCACAAAAACGCGGCGGCTCGTAAAAAGTCTCGCCTTGCAAAAAAAGCGTAATAATGGTGTTAAAAGATCAGATACCTCTATCATAAGGGGAGCTGATCTTTTTTACATCGTACAAAAAAGGCAGAAACATTGTACAATCCATGTTTCTACCTTTCATTCTTTTATGATCGCTATAATTTGCGTAATAAAAATAACTCCAAATACCTTTCCCGATTACCACCTGCTGTTTTCAACTGCAAATCAACCTCTGCTAGCTGATACAATGCCTGCAACAATCGTTCCTCTGATGGGCGATTACGCTGCTCAACCATTAACTTCACGCGATATGGATGAACTTTTAAATTTTTCGCAATTTGTTGTGGATGATAGCCCTTTTTTAATAAATAAAATACATTAGACATCGTGCGTACATTAGAGGCGAGTAACCCAACTAACATAATGGGCTCTTGCTTTTGACGCAGTAAATCATGATAGATGGACAAAGCTGTGACAGAGTCGTTTGCAAAATAAGCATTCAACATTTTAAACGCATCCTGCTCCAATGTTTTCGCTACTAAATCCTCTACCAATGCTACTGTAATTTCACCACTCTGTCCTAAATAAAGCGTTAATTTTTCAAGCTCCATTTGCAACTGTAGCATATTAGCCCCTACCATTGCAACAAGCTGCTCAATGGCAGGTTGAGCAATCGTGCAGCCCTCTGCCTTTACCATGCTTTGAATCCAAACTGTTAAATCCTGCTCTTTTGGTGTCTCTGCTTGTACAAGAAAAGCATGCTCTTTCATCATTTTCGTCACTTTTTTACGTTCATCTAATTTTTCATATGGCGCAATAAATACTGTTACTGAAAAATCAGATGGATGCGCCAGCCACGTTTCAAGACGTTTCATATCATGGTCTATTTTTTCTTTACCTTTTTCACTCGCCTTTAAAAAAGAAGCATTTTTCGCAATAATTAATTTGCGCTCTGAAAAAAAAGGAATCGTATCTGCTTCATCAATCACTACATCTACAGGCACTTCCTCCAAGTCAAAGGTTGCCACTTCTCGCTCTTCCTCCGAACCTAGTGCTTCTTTTAAACGGTTAATCGTTTCATCAATAAAATAGCTTTCTTCCCCAACAAGTAAATAGACGGGCGCCAGTTGCCCTTTATTTATATTTTGCCATACTTTTGAAATCATACGTTCTCCTCCATCTAGCTATACTATTAGTATACACGATTGCCCTATGTTTTTGACTGAATTGTGTCGATTGCCTTCTATATGATGAATTCTCCTTTTCAATATAGCTTTTCTAAAACGGTTGCCTTATAATAAATAGCAGAAGTGGAGGGATAATTATGAATCCATTTGAAGGAAAAAACATCCAATGCAAACGTAACGATGCCATTGATTCTGCAATAGGTTTCGTTGTACCATTTGGTGTTTTCACACTAATGTTTATCATCGCAACAATTGTAGACTTCGTTGCTAAGTAAGCACTATAAAAAAAGACCTTGTTTATTGGACAAGGTCTTTTTTTATTTTGATTTCAAGTGTACCATCTATGCCTGTTGTCCATGTTGGTAGTTGTCGCCTGTGAAAGCGTTCTACTACCTCTTGATGTGGGTGATGATAGCGATTATGGAGACCTGCACTAAATACCGTTAACATTGGGCGTACCAGCTCTACAAAGGGCTCACTGCTCGATGTTTTACTGCCATGATGCCCTGCTTTCAATAGCGTAAGATTAGCTAAATGCTCACCATACAATGCCTGTAGCCCTTGCTCTCCTGCTTCCTCTAAATCACCTGTCAGCAGCCCCCGAAAACGACCATGCTGTATATAAAGCACAATGGAATCATTATTGCCCTCATAGTCTGTATCATGTGGCCATAAATATTGAAACACTGTCTCTCTCACCTGCCAGCTCGTTCCCTGCATCTTTTCTTTTACTGGTACATGCCGTTTTTGTGCTTCTTTCAGTATATCCTGCATCACCTGCTTAGTCGTTGATTGCGGTGTGACATGGATTTCTCCCATAGCAATTTCCTGTAAAACTTCCTCCGCACCTTCTACATGGTCTGCATCTGCATGTGTCACAATGAAAATATCAATCATTCGTATTCCTTTGCCCTTTAAAAATGGCACAACCACTTGCTTACCTACTTCATATGGCTGCTTAGATGCTTTCCACCTAGCTTGCTGAAAACGTAGAACACCTCCTGCATCAATCATGTAGACAGCTTTTCGGTAAGGCAGTTCAATAATCGTACAATCTCCTTGTCCGACATTTAAAAAGGTTATTTTCATCTCCGAAAAAAACATCGGTGACCAATGAATCCAACAAGCTGGTAGGAAAAGTACGATAAGGCATAATACATAACGCTTAATTTCTAAAAAATAAAGACTAACAATAGCACTAACCATCGCTATACCGCATAGCCATATAGCAGGTCTTCCTGGTGACCATAGTTGATAAGGAAGCTGTTGAAGAAAGAAAATAAACGCCGTTAACCATAGTCGTAAAGGCTCGTAAAACACAAAGCATAAATGAACTAGTGGCATTGAAATGAATGTTAACAGAAAGAGGAAGATATTAATCGGTAAAATAATGAAGGAAAACAGAGGAACGAAAAAAATATTAGCGATGAAAGAGGAAAGGGAAATTTCATAAAAATGATAGAGTAATAATGGATAAACGAGCAATTGACAAACAAAGGTAATCAAAAAAGAACGCAATAGCCAATTCGTTGCTTCTTTCAAAATACGATTGGAATAAATCAAGCTAGCCGTTGCTAAATACGATAACTGAAAGCCCACTTGAAAAATAACACCTGGCTCTAGCAACACGAAACCAATAAAGCTCCATGCTAGTGCATCATCTATCGCTAATCGCCAATTAAAATAGCGTAGTAGCAAAATGAGTTCCACAACCGAAACTGCTCGCCATACAGACGGAGCACTACCTGCAAGTACACCATATATCGGTAAAATAAGCAGTAAAGAAAAGGTGGCAATGCCCTTGCGTACATGTAAACGCAAAAGCCCCTCAAAAAATAGCCAAGAAATAAGCGCAACATGTAGTCCAGAAATCGCAAATAAATGCGTAATACCTAACTTTTGATAGGCTCGTTGCAATTCGTCATCTACCTCATCCTGTATACCAAATAGCAATGCCTGTGCCTCTGCTACAAGGGATGGTGGAAATGTTTGTTCAATATGCACTTTCATGCGATGTCGCTGCTGTGCCAGCCATGTTTGGAAAGATTGGCGCTGTTGTACAAATGTCCATTCTGTTACCTCAAAAATACCTCTTGCTCCTTTACTCTTTAAATAATCGTTCATGGAAAAGGCATATGCATGTGCCTTTGGTGCGGGCTCTACTAACTCACCCTGCACCTGATAGACTGAGCCTGCTAAAGAATGTTTTGCAAAGAAATTTTTCTCCTGCTCAGAATGGAATGTATAAACAACATACAATTTGTCCTTTGTTGCAGTCTGCACAAAGCCTCGTAGCTTTTGTCCATTCACTTTATATTCATTTGTCCATGTAATCAGAATTTGGGAAGGTAAGGGAGAGGGCTCGGTCTGTTGCCCAAGCATAATAAAGCCATAGGAGAAAAAGCCACTGCCCAGCATAAGGGCTATCACAGCACGTTGCTCCCCTTTCAAAAGGAGTAGCAATAATAAAATAAAAAGGAACGTGAGTAGCCATGCTGACTTGTGTGCTGCTAAAGAGGCGACAAGTACAGCAAGTGCTACATAAATCCATTTATGTTGATTCAGCAAAAAATCCCTCCTCAATAGTTAGAGGATGCGTATCTATCTGAAAGTCATTAAATTATTTTACCAAATAATGCACTCACCCTTTGTTCATAAGGGCGTAATTCTTCTTCTGGCACACCCTTTTCTCGCAGTGCGTGTAGCATGTCGATATACAGGGCTAGTTTATCCTCGCTTAAAAAATCTATTTTACGTTCATCGAAAGGTACATGCACGACCTCGACACCTGCTTTTTGAAATAATTCCTGTGCATACGGATTATTTTTATAATCTGTCGCATAGTAGACACGCTCAATGCCTGCTTGAATAATGGATTTGGTACAAGGGAGACAAGGAAAATGTGTTACATATAAATCGGCTCCTCTTGTCGGTGTACCATATTTCGCACATTGCAAAAGGGCATTCATTTCCGCATGAATGGTGCGCACACAATGATTATCTACAACATAGCATCCCTTTTCAATACAATGCTCGTCCCCTGTAATCGAACCGTTATAGCCCCCTGCAATAATGCGTTTGTCTCGAACAATTGTCGCACCTACCGCTAGTCGTGTACACGTACTACGCAATGCTAATAAATGACTTTGTGCCATGAAAAATTGATCCCAAGTAATTCGCTCCATATGACATCCTCCAATCAATGACGCCCTAGTCTATCTTGATTAAGGCGCTACTTGCATTCAGCAGCATTAGCTGAACCAAGCTAAACTATCTTTGTTTAGTGTAGCTCTTTTAGAAAAGAAACGTCAATATCACTTTACTGTAATCGCATCTTTTAACTTTTCGTACGTTTTTTCACCGATGCCACTTACTTTTTTTAAATCCTCAATCTGCCCGAAACCGCCATTTTCCTCACGGTAAGCAATAATGCTTTTCGCCTTTGCTGGTCCAATACCTGTTAAGGTCGTCAATGTTTCTTCATCTGCTTGGTTTAAATTCACCTTGCCATCTTGTATAATACTGGCGCTACTTTGTACAGGGAAGCTCGCTTGCTCTATTGCCTGCTCCCCCTCTACTGGAACATAAATCACCATTTCATCCTGTACTTTTTGCGCGTGATTAATAAATTTTGTATCTGCATTGTCCTCATAACCGCCTGCCAGTTGCACCGCATCGATTACACGTTGGTCATCACGCAGCTGATAGACACCAGGCGATTTCACTGCACCTTTTATATCGACAAATACTTGCTTACTCACCGCAGTCTCTATAAGGGTTGTCTCATTTTGTTGTTCAATAGGTTGGATTGGTTCAAACAGCTCTTCTTGGGGAGTTGAAGAGGTTTCATTTGAAAAATAGAAGTAACAAAGTACACTGATAAGCAGTACACTGGGGATTAGCATACTTTTTTTATACTTTTGCCAAAATGATTGGATCATCTAAGCACCTCTCTTCTATGGAAAGAGGTCATATGGAGCTACTGCTAGTTTACAATACTAGATACAGCTTGAGAAGTTATTTTTTCAATGCAAAAATGTCACGCTCCCACAAAATTTATTTTTATATAAAAAATTTTGATCATTTTGCGTCCTATTCGATAAAACGTCCGTCTATACAACTGAAAGGAGGAACGAGCAATGCAAATTGAGCAAATTATACATACATATGGCGATTATTTATACCGTGTTGCCTTTATTTATACGAAGGATATCAATGCAGCAGAAGAAGTTGTACAAGATGTTTTTTTCAATTATTCTCGTAAATCAATCCAATATAAAGGCGATGCTACATTAAAAACGTATTTAGTCAAAATGACCATTAATCGTAGCTATGACTATTTACGAAGCTGGAAAAATAAGCGCTTAGTGCTATTAGAAAAAATTCAAGGAAAGCCAAGCCCTACAACAGAGCAATTGCTCATCCAGATGGAGTCACGTGGTGAAGTGACCAAAGCGGTCCTTGCATTACCTATCAAATATCGTGAAATCATCTTGCTGTATTATTATGAAGATTTTTCGATACGTGAAATTGCCACATTAACTAATACCTTAGAGTCTACACTAAAATCAAGGCTCCAGCGTGCACGCGAAAAATTGAAAATAACGTTACAAGATAAGGAGGTTTTAGAGGATGAAACAATTCAAACAAGAATTGAATAGTGTCCATTTATCCGAGGAACAAAGGCAACGTATTATGAAAAAAGTGCAGCAAGGGCATGTGACCGCACCTAGTCATTGGCCATATCGTATTGTTTTATCAAGCTTTGTCGCTTTAGCTATCTTTTTTATCCTCCTTAGTATGGAATTGCCACAGCTTACAACAGCAAATCACGCCTTTTCCTATTTAGAGACTACACATGACAAGCATTTTCGAAAATTGCTCCTACTAGCAAGTATTAGCTTGTTGCTTGTCTTAACAGCGAGCATCATGGCGATCCGCCTACTCTATGTAACAGAACGCTGGCAAACGAAGCCTGTTGTTAGGAAAGCTAAACAAATTTTACGTGCTTATCGTCAAATGTGGGCATGGCATATGCTCACACCGATTATCTGGGGTATCCTCTTAATAATCTGGTGGAATACGATTGATCGTGCTAGCTATCCAATTTTCAATACATTACTGCTTTTACCAGTCTATGTGTGGCTTTCTACAAGCTATTTATTATTGATTCACCTGCGTATAGCAAATGCTACATGGAAGGATGCACTACGCTGGCACAGCTATGTGACACTTTACATCACGATAGTGTTCTTATTATTTGTACCATCTTTGTTCATAGCAGATACACAAGCATGGTTTTGGCATGTACTATATATTTTGACAATCCTGCATATTACGTTCCTGCTTTTTGCCTATAGTAATCGGAAAACAAAGCAACCAAGCTGTCCACATTGTCAACACGTACTAACGGCCAAAGAAGGTCGAAAAATCTATTTTGCAACCTTGAACAAACAATGCCCACACTGTCAGCAGCCTGTTTATATCACTCAAAAATCGAGACAAAGTACTAGCATTGTTTGGCTATTCCCTTTACAAAGCCTATTTCTCGCTAACTTTTTCCACGTCTCATGGATACTTGTCGTCTTAGCATTTATTAGTAGTGCTTATTATTTCTATTTTTATGTTTTAACATTACAAGTCGAATTAAGCGCGGAAAAAGAAGATGATACAATTAAACCTTTGTGGTAATCGCAACCAAATATTCATTCATATCGTCCCCTTATCCAAGAAGGGGGCGGTTTTTTATGCGCTATTTAGGCTATCCACTACTATGTCTTATACTATTAACGGGCTGTGCAGGCTTAGCTGATTATACGATTCCTTTACCAAATGGCTATCGGATTGACCGTACATCCGCTCAGCAAATTAGCATTTATAGTGAAGAACCTATTGCAAATGAACAAAATTACCGTTATACACCGCCTAAAATCACTCATATTTGGTGGAATGACGATTTTATTATAGCGAAACAAGCAATTCTCAAATCAGAGAATAATTGCGTAGCAGTACCTACAGAAGGAAAATATGCTTTTTGGATAATTGATATGCACGCTCATCTTGTCTATGGTCCATTTGATAAAAATGCTCTAGCTCAGCAAAAGGAGCTTTTAGGATTACCTCAAAAAATAAAATGGACTGCTATTGAAGATTTACATCAATAGCAAGTGCCCTATTACTCATCTAAAAATGCTTCATCATATTTGACAACGCCTGTAACATCCTGTAAGCCGTTTTCACATAGCTCTAATGCCATAAATGCCTCTTGTGGTACATCAAATGGCGCTATAATATGCCACTGGGAAGCAGGCATGAAGCCAAACTTCGGATAGTATGCTGGATGCCCCAATACAATCACCGAATGATAGCCAAGCTTCTGTGCCTTCTGTAATGCCTCTTGGATTAACCTTGTACCAATGCCTTGTTGTTGAAAATCAGGCAATACTGAAACAGGCGCTAACGCTAAGGAAATCGCCTCACCAATATGAATTTTTGTCAATAAAATATGACCAATTATTCGACCATTACGCTCCGCTACTAATGATAGCTCAGGAATAAATGCCTGTGAATTGCGCAATTTCTTGACTACATGATGCTCCTGTTTATCACTTATTTCTTCATTGACAAATGCTGCTTGTATAACTGCTTCCACTGCAGGATAATCTGCCGCTTGCTCTTGTCGAATCATGCCCTAGCCCTCCATAGAAAAATAGCCCGATAGATATAATATCCATCAGGCGTTATTCGTTATTTGATTGCACGTATAAAAATGCGCTCACTGTCATCCACTGGCGCTTGCTTTGTAAAATCAGCCGTTACCTCAATCGCTGTAAAGCCAATTTCCTGTAACCATGCTACATATTGCTCCACTGGAAATGTTCGCTGTCTATGCTCTTCATCAAAGCGCTCATAAAGATTACTTGCCTCATCTCGTACATAAAATGTCATTTGGTGCATCACGGAATGGGCAAACTCATCTGGCTCTGTATGCCAAACATAGCTAATGTCTCCATCATCATACGTAAATGGACCATCTAAAAAGATTTCGTCCATTTTAAATAATGAATGAACATCAAAAAATAGCTGTCCACCTTGTCTTAATGCATCATAAATACGCTGAAACGTAGTATAAACAGCCTGCTCCTCCATTACATAATTCAAAGAATCAATCGCAATTGTTACAACATCCAATGCTTCAAAACCATCTAACTTATCCATAGACATACAAAATAACGGGACATGTACACCTGCATGGGCAAAATGATTGGCTGCTATAGCTAACATTTCCTCTGATAAATCAATACCACTCACCTGATAGCCCATTTGTGCAAAAGCTACTGTTAATGTTCCTGTCCCACAGCCAATATCTAAAAGCTGTGGAAAGGATTCACTCGGTGCATGTTCCATGACCCATTCACTATACAACTCATATGGAATATCAGTTTGCAGTGCATCATAGACATGGGCAAAGCGCTCATAACTGCTCACCTTATACCTCTGGAACGTCTAATTGTGGTGCATCTCCCCATAGACGCTCTAAATTATAATAGGCACGCTCATCTTTATGGAAAATATGTGCGACAACATCGCCAAGGTCCACTAAAACCCAACGTGCTGCATCAAACCCTTCAATGCGACGAATTTCATAGCCTTCTTTTTCTGCAAGGTCTTGTAATTCACGTGCAATCGCCTGTACTTGACGATCTGAATTTCCGTGTGTAATCACAAAATAATCTGCTAAAAGGGAAATACCCTGCATGTTTAATACGACAATATCCTCCCCATGTTTATCGTCGATCGCTTTATAAGCTGCTTGTAATAATGTTGAAGTCATCCTTCACTGTCCTCTCTTATTTATCAATTACGCTTCAGTGTGTTTGTGTCTAACTGTAACATCCACCGAGACTTTTATTTTATTATAGTAGAATACTGTTACTCTACCGACATGACATCATTGTAACACTCTAGTGATACAGGATAAATCGGCCGCTTTGTATCGATTAAAAAAGCCAATGTATGGCGTATACAAGCACGCACCGCTTTATCTAAATCTTTTTGCGCTTTTTTGCGCAGACGTTCTACTCCATCGAATTGACGATTGGGCTCAATCATATCTGCCACAAAAAGTATTTTTTCTAAACGACTCATTCCTACACGTCCTGTTGTATGAAAACGAATGGCATTCAGCATATCCTCATCGGTAATACCAAATTCACTTTCTGCAATATATGCACCAACTGGCCCATGCAGTAATTCACTGCCCCAGCCAATGAGACGAGCGTCTAGCTCCTCATCACGCACGATTTGCTCCATCCATGCAATATCTGCATATTTCGCAATATCATGAAGAATGGCGACTGTTTCTGCTTTTTTGACATCCTCACCATAGCGTTGCGCTAAATCGATAGCTGTTTCCATAACGCCAATCGTATGAATATAACGTTTTTCAGGCATTCGTGGCTGAACCGCTGCTAAATACTGCTCACGCTCCATAAAGACCCTCCTGTCGTATAAACGCTTCTACTGTTTCTGGCACTAAAAATGTCACCGTACTATGTGTAGCAAAACGCTCACGAAGCAATGTAGATGATAAATCGATTTGAGGAGCATCCACCATGATGATTGGGTATGCTGTCATCGCTACTGTTTGCGGACGTTTGACACCTACAAATTTGACTAATGCGAGTAAATCCTCAATGCGATACCATGTATGTAGCGAATCAATCATATCGCCACCAATAATGAAATAAAACTCGACGTCTGGCTCTCTTGCACACAATGCCGATAATGTATCATATGAATAGGATACACCACCTTTCTCCACCTCATACGATTCGAGAGAAAAATGAGCATATGGCTGAATGGCATGTTGCACCATTGCAAGACGCTGTGTATCACTCACATCATGACGCTTTTCTTTATGTGGTGGTAAAGCGTTCGGCATAAATCGTACCTCATCTAACTGTAACGCATGAAATACTTCGTTCGCCATCATTAAATGTCCCATATGTGGTGGGTTAAATGTGCCGCCCAATAAACCGATTTTTTTCATCTGCTCACCTTACTTCGCTGCTTTTGGTAAGATTATTTTTTTCTGATTGCGTGATTCTTTATATAAAACAACCGTTAAGCCAATTAATTGTACAAGTTCTGCATGTGCCCCTTTTGCTAAAGCCTCTGCTACCTCGTGTTTATCGTCCTCACAATTATCTAAAATACGCACTTTAATTAATTCACGTACTTCCAATGCTTCCCGAATTTGCTTCGTCATTTCATCATTTACGCCACCTTTCCCTACTTGGAAAATCGGTGTTAAATGATGTGCCTCTGCACGTAAAAAACGTTTTTGCTTCCCTGTTAACATAATTATTCTTGTCCTCCTAATTGTGCTTGTAATTGCACAATCATTGAATTTGTATTTGGATATCGTCCAAGCCAATGCTCAAAGGCAATAGCTCCTTGATGTACAAACATGCCGAGCCCTGTGACAATTGTCGCACCTTGTGCTTTAGCCGCTTGTAAAAATGGCGTCATTAATGGATTATACACAATATCAGCAACAATTGCGCCCTTTGTTAATCGTTCTAAAGAAAAAGGCATCGCAAAACTACCTGTAGCAAGCCCTGCTGAAGTCATTTGCACTAACACTGCAAAATCCGCCAATCGCTCTTCTGCCTCCGTTAACGAGATTGCACAACCAACGCCCATTTCGTCCACAATCGCTTGTGCATTCGCCACTGTACGATTGGCAATTGTGATATTCATATAGCCTTGTTGCTGCATGGCAAAGGCAATCCCACGTGCAGCTCCACCAGCTCCGATTAATAATATAGGCTTGTCCTTATGTGCTGTTCCAACTGCTTCTTCTAATGAACGCACAAAGCCAACACCATCTGTATTATAGCCTTTTAATGTGCCCATAGCTGTACGTACAACCGTATTAACAGCTCCCATTTTCTCTGCTAACTCATCTAGCTCATCTAAAAATGGAATAATCGCCGTTTTATGTGGAATTGTGACATTCCAGCCACTTGCGCCTAATGTTTTTAAGGCTGTAACGGCTGTGGCTAGATTGTCAGCAGACACATGTAACGGAATATAGGCTGCATCGATAGCCATCTCTTCAAACCACGCTGTGTGCATGGTTGGCGATTTGGAATGTTCAATCGGATCACCTATAACTGCAAACCATTTTTTCATCTTCCTCTACCTCTTCTCCGCACACAATTTTTAAATAAGCGATGGGCGAATGGATACTTGAACGCCTTTCGGTGCATGGGCTGCTACGACCACATTCGCGTGCTGTATCGTAATCCAACCAAGACCTGAAAAGACAATATCCGTTTTCGCTTCTTTAATAGAAAACTCATGACGTACTAATGGCGGTAATTGCTCAATAAATGCAGCCGTTGGTGGAGCAAGTAGCTCTCCTTTATGTTCCGCATACAATGTATCGGCTTTTTCCAATTTTGTTCGATGAATTGGTAAGTCATTTGCCACATGCACTGTAAAGGCTGAGCGTTCCCCTTGTATAAAATCAAAGCGTGCCAGCGCACCGATAAATAATGTTTGTCCTGCATTTTGCTGGTACACTTTTGGCTTAATTTCTTTTTTCGGCATAATATATTTTAATTCACTTGAATCAATATGATGGGCCATTTGATGATGATTGATAATACCCGGCGTATCATATAATGAGCTGCCGTCATCTAATGGAATTTCAATCATATCGAGCGTTGTACCTGGGAAATGAGATGTCGTAATGACTTCTCCTTCTCCTGTTGCCTGCTTAATCACACGGTTAATAAAGGTTGATTTCCCAACGTTTGTACAGCCTACTACATAAACATTTTGACCGTTACGATAGGTATCAATCGCTTCCATCGCTTCTGTCATGCCTTTCCCTTTATGGGCGCTCACTAATAGCACATCAATTGGCTGTAAACCAAGTGCCTTTGCCTCACGTTTCAACCAATTAATCACCTTTTTAGGCTTCACTGATTTTGGCAATAAATCTGCTTTATTAGCAATTAATAAGACAGGGTTATTGCCCACAAAACGATGCAATCCTGGCAACCAACTACCATTAAAATCAAAAATATCAACAATTTTTACGATTAACCCTTGCTGTGTGCCAAGCCCATTTAAAATGCGTAAAAAATCATCATCTGTTAATGAAACAGGCTGAATTTCATTATAATTTTTCAGACGGAAACAGCGCTGACAAATCACAACCTCTTTTTCTAATGAAGAAGGCGGTGCATAGCCAACTGCTGTTTTATCCTCTGTTTGAATCGTTGTACCACAGCCAATACAATTTGGCATTTCACTCATTCTTGTTCCTCCCACGTTGTCATTCCTTTTCGTTTCAAATCATTAAACACACGACGCTCAATAAAACGGTTCAATTTCGTCACAAGCCCATCCGATTGTGCAACAGGCTTTACAAGGATTGTATGTAATCCTAATCGGTTTGCGCCCATCACATCTGTTAGCAATTGGTCACCCACCATTGCAATCTCCTCTGGACGTAACCCGAGTTGAACAACGCCACTATAAAAAGCATTGCGCAATGGTTTTCTCGCCTTGTGGATATATGGGATACCTAGCGGCTCTGCAAAATGCTTCACACGTGCTTCATTATTATTGGAAGCAATGATGACACGAATGCCTGCTGCTTTCATAATGCGCAACCAAACGATTAACTCCTCTGTCGCATCAGCACGATCCCATTCCACTAATGTATTATCCAAATCCGTAATGATTCCTTTAATACCGAGCTCTTGTAATTTTTCTGGTGTAATAGCAAAAATGTTTGTCACAAATTCATTTGGTAATAAAAAATTATACAAAATAGCGACCCCTAATCTACACGTAATATCTCTTTATTATAGCATACTTGCGAAGGCTTCACCCATACGAATCGCACTTCCTTGTATCACATTGTCTAAAAATGCAATGGTGTCTTTTTCAAATAGCATAACAACCGTTGAGCCAAATGAAAAATAGCCTACTTCCTGCCCTTTTTTCCACTCGGTTGTGGTGTTGGTCAGCACGATG
This sequence comes from Lysinibacillus piscis, assembly GCF_026012395.1. Lineage (GTDB taxonomy): Bacteria > Bacillota > Bacilli > Bacillales_A > Planococcaceae > Lysinibacillus > Lysinibacillus piscis. The sequence continues at coordinate 413,095 of NZ_BRZA01000002.1, read as the reverse complement.
GAGTTCACAAAAGTAGCACCGACTTTAATAAAGGCTACTTGCTGTTTATTTGCCACCTCTAACTCTGTCACTTGACGATAGTTATGAGAAATTGGCTTCTTCCCATATGTCAAACCAAGCTGATTTACAGGATATGATTTTTGTCCCAATGTGTATTGTCGAATGACATGCCCATCAATTGGACTATGAATACGATGATAATCGGCTGGGCTTAAATAAAAGACAATAAAATGCCCCTCTGCATATTTCTTAGCATGTTCTGTGTGTCCTAATAAATCGTGCAACGCATAGGGTTTTCCTTTTACTTGAAAAGTCATATTCCACTCAATGCGTCCAAATGATTCAATTTTTGCATCTACTGGGCTTGTGTAAACCTTCGTTCCTTCTTCAATGGGACGGGCACTTGTCAGTAGCTCCCGTGTGAAAAAATCATGCAAACTTGAAAATTGCTGCATGTTTTTTGAAACTTCTTCAAGGGTAATATCGTATAACTTAATATAGCTTGGAATAATACGTTTACTCCACTTTGCCTTCGCTACACGTTGTAGCACACGTGAAGATTGTTTACCATTCGTTAATTCAATCAAGCTTTGATATATTTTTTCTTTCATTGTGTAATTCCCCTATTCATTAATTTAGACTGTCAATTTTTTTGCATTCGCAGTATAATGGTACAATATCTTAAATACAAAGGAGTGATCCGCCTTGTTTTTGTATCACAAGTTGGTGGATACCACGGTTAAGAAAATGAAAGCAAACGCAGCAAATTTCATTACCATTAGTAATATGTCCTTCGGTGGCGCAGCGATTATGGCTACTTTACACGGATACTATAGCTATGCTGTGTTATTTATTTTCATTGCTGCCTTACTCGATCGTTATGATGGTAAAGTGGCAAGAGCACTTGGACAAGTATCTGATTTAGGTAAACAATTAGATTCGATGAGTGACATTATATCATTTGGTGTAGCACCTGCTTTATTAATGTACGAAGTAGTATTAGTCAATTTCGGCTTCACTGGTATGTCGATGACTGTATTATATATTATTTGTGGCGCTATGCGATTAGCACGCTTTAATATTAGCGAAGCAAACGGCTACTTTACAGGACTTCCTATTACAGCAGCAGGTACATTATTAACATTGACGTATTTTGCATCTACTACGTTCCATCCGGCCTTTTATCTTTTCCTTTATCCAATACTGGCATTTTTAATGATTAGTACATTTACGTTAAAAAAAGTGTAACAGCGCATTTGCTGTTGCACTTTTTTCATGTTCGACAGCGCACTAACATATACTGTCGAAAAATAGAGAAAGGATGACGGGATTCAATGAGCGGAATTTTTACATCCATATTGCAACTATGGTTTGAAATTCCAGCATTACTTGGGTATTTAAAAGGGCAAACATTCCATAAGCCTTTTTCAAAGGAAGAGGAGGCTGCCTGTATTGAACGCTTTCTCGATGGTGACGACCAAGCTCGCCTTGATTTAATCGAACGCAATATGCGGCTTGTTGCCCATATCGTCAAAAAATTTCACCCAAAACATGAGCAACTTGACGATTATATTTCCATCGGCACCATTGGATTGATGAAAGCAGTTGAAAGCTATACACCCGACAAAAAAACACGTCTTGCTACCTATGCCGCACGCTGTATTGAAAATGAAATCCTTATGCATTTGCGCTCTCAGAAAAAAGTACAAAAGGATGTATCTCTTTTTGAACCGATTGGCACAGACAAAGATGGCAATGCCCTACAAATTCGTGACCTTTTGCAATGTGATGAGGAAAGTGCCACTGAAAAGCTTGAGCATAAAGAACATGTCACACAGCTTTATCAATATTTGCATATGCTAGATGAACGTGAATTCGAAATTATTACACTTCGCTATGGCTTAAACCAACAAAATGCGCTTACCCAAAAGGAAATTGCTGCACGCTTAAATATTTCTCGTAGTTATGTATCTCGTATCGAAAAACGGGCACTCATCAAACTTTATCAGCTCTATAAACGCGACCAAAAATTCATTGAATAATTCATTCTAAAATGGAATAGAAAAAATTTCAACCATAAGAAAAAGCTCCTTTGCTATATAAATTCTTCGCAAAGGAGCTTTTTTCTATGAATGGATGGATTCTGATAACTCTACAGAAATAAGCGCACCCAATATGAGTGTAATCATAATAACACCTGCTGTTAAAAAAAGCATGGCTATCTGCCTCCCCTTCTCCTAAAGAGCTTGAATTACTGTCAGTGTACCATCCATGTATACGAAACACTGTGATTTTTTTCACACAATTCGTTCGATAGTTTGTCCATTTTATGTCTTTTATAATAATTCAATCGCTTTTAACACAATTTGTGTAGAATGTTTAGCCGCTATTGGTAAAAATTCATCAAAGCTAAGATCTGATTGTTGTCCCGCAATATCTGATAATGCACGAATGACTACAAATGGTGTTCCAAATTGATAGCATACTTGTGCAACCGCTGCTGCTTCCATTTCTACGGCTTTCATTTGTGGAAACTGCTGACGAACCGTTTCTACACGTACAGGATCAGCCATAAATACATCCCCCGAACAAATTAAACCAACACCATATGGATGCTCACCAACTGCTTTTACCGCTTCCTCAGCCACTTGCATTAATTTTTCATCTGCTTTATAGGCTGCAGGCATACCAGCCATTTGACCGATTTCATAGCCAAAAGCTGTTACATCTACATCATGATGACGTACTTCATCTGAAATGACTACTGCGCCGACTTCTAATGACACATCATAGCCACCAGCAGAGCCTGTGTTAATAACAACATCTGGCTGATATTCTTGCAATAAAATCGTTGTAGACATCGCCGCATTTACTTTACCAATGCCACTTTTCAATAATACAACCTCTTTGCCCTTATATGTACCAGTTGTATATTCGCTACCTGCAATAGTTGTGCTTTGTACATTCTCCAATGTTGCTCGTAATAATTCTACTTCTTGTTCCATTGCGCCAATTACTGCTATTTTCATTAATAATAACTTCCCTTCTCCATCCAACTCTTTTAAAAATAATCAAAAGACAGCTATTCGTCAATAGGCGCCTTTTAATGTATTCAATTGCTCCACTTTCAATGGTAGCCAGCCTTTATTATCTACCCATTCCATACTAACACGATACATCTTGGACTTGTCTGTTGAAGAAATGGTTGCTATTGCTGTGCTTGCACTACCGTTATTTTTCATACGCCATATAATCATATCGCTAGGCTCAAGCTCTGTGACAGCAGTAATCGTAGCTATTTTTTCAGCCCAATCGACAGATGTATCGTCATAGGAAGATACATGTTGTCCTACTTGTGTTGTTGGCGTTGGCTGCCAGTCTTTGTTTGTGATGACCTTATCCACAATCGGATCGTCTGATGTTGTTTCAGATACTTCTTCTACTATAGGCTCTTCTGTCACAGATGATTCTTGTTCTGTATCCACTGGCTCTGTCGTATCCTCTTTTTCCTCAGAAGGTTTTTCTTCCCTCACTGGATTATCCTTTTGCGTCACAGCGTCATTTTTCGGTTCATCTACCTGCTCTTTTTCTGCTACCCCATCTTGCCATTTAAACACAATTGTCACTGTAATCACAATCAAGACAATGACAATAGCAATTAACTTATTCAATAGTTTATCTAATTTTTTATTTTGAGATGGCTGCAAATGACGACTGCTTCTTGTTTGTCGTTCACTCATAAAATCTCTCCTCTTCTAGCACTTATTGTAGCAAGCTCTCTATCACTTACACAATGGTAACGTCTCACATAGCTAACAGGTTGCTCTACTATCAAAATCAAAAAGGCTTTACTGAACAAAAATAGCTAGCTTCTCCTCTATAGAAAAGCTAGCTGCTCGCTGAAATTATTTGATTGAAATAATTTTCACTTTCATTTCGCCACCAGGTGTTTGAATTGTCACTTCGTCACCTTCACCACGACCTAGCAAGCCTTTTGCGATTGGTGATTCATTTGAAATACGGAATTCCATTGGATCTGCCTCTGCTGAACCGACAATCGTATAAGATTCTTCATCTGTTGATGGTTTACCATTAATAATTTCCACGAATGTAACCGTTTTCCCAAGCGCTACTGCACTGTTATCTGACTCATCTTCTGTGATAATGACTGCATTGCGAATCATTGATTTCAACGTTGAAATACGTCCTTCTAAAAAGGCTTGCTCTTCTTTTGCTGAATCATACTCCGCATTTTCAGAAAGATCACCAAAATCACGTGCAATTTTAATACGCTCTACGATTTCTTTACGTGTCTCTGTTTCTAATTTTACTAGTTCTTCTTCTAATTTACGCTTACCTTCCGCTGTCATCGGATATTGTTTTTCGTTTGCCAAAATCCTTCACTCCTCATTTTATCAATACAAAAATATAAAACTCGATTAAACGATTAGGCGTTTAATCGAATTTTATTATTTTTAAATGCTTTTTTTACTATGCTTTGTCCCATAGTATGCAGTGTTTTCCAAAATATGCACGTAAAAGACGCTAAATATTGTCAGCACCACTCTATATTATTACAATACGCTGTCAGTTTCAAGAATTGTTTTAATTTTTGTAACCATTAAATCAATCGCTACCTCATTGTCTCCACCTTCAGGAACAATAATATCTGCATAGCGTTTTGTTGGCTCAATAAATAAATTATGCATTGGGCGAACCGTTGTTAAGTATTGCTCTATCACTGATTCTGTCGTACGTCCACGCTCTTTAATATCACGTTGAAGGCGACGGATAATACGTAAATCTGCATCTGTATCCACAAATAATTTAATATCCATTAAATCTCGTAATTCTGCATCCTCTAATACAAGCATACCTTCTACGATAATAACATCTACTGGCTCCACACGAATAACCTCTTGTGCTCTCGTATGGTGGACATAATCATATACAGGCTTATCAATTGGCTGTCTTGCTAGCAATGTGTTAATATGCTCGCTTAATAAATCATTGTCAAAAGCTAATGGGTGGTCATAGTTTGTTTGTAAACGTTCTTCAAATGTTAAATGACTTTGGTTTTTATAATAGTAATCTTGCTCAATCACTACTACCGAATGTTCACGAAATACTTCATAAATGGCACGTGTAACACTCGTTTTGCCTGAGCATGAACCACCAGCAATACCAATTACAACAGGACGTTTGATAGTCATTAGCGATTCTCCTTTCGCATCATGTTTTGCGGTTTTAATGGTGTTTCACATTTAAAGCGTACAATTTGTAATGGATGTCTTGCTGCATCTAAGCTATTGCCATCCTCATCCCAAATTTCGCCCATTGTGAAACGGAAGTTGTCGATTTCTGGACCAAAAAATTCGACTTCATCCCCAGGTTTAAAGTAGTTACGTTGTTGCATTGTGACCATTTTTGTTTCTGGGTCATGTGCTAAAATAAGTCCTGCAAATTCATAGGTTGTTTTACGTCCATGTACACCGAACATTTGCTCTTCGTAACCTGGTGTATCATGGAAAAAGGCTTCTGCTGTATCACGGTTGGCACATTTATCTAGCTCTTCTAACCACTCACGTTTGATTTTGAAATTATCAGGATCTGCACAATAAGCGTCAATGACTTTACGATAAACGGAGGTAACTGTTGCCACATAGTGAATCGATTTCATACGTCCCTCTACCTTCAATGAATCAATACCTAGCTCAATCATATGTGGAATGGCTTCAATGAGCTTCAAATCTTTCGGGCTCATAGCAAACGGCACATCATTTTCATCAAATAAAGCTTTTTCTTCGCCGTCTTCTAGTTCATATAAATCATAGTCCCAGCGACAAGATTGACAGCAACCACCACGATTCGAGTCACGAGCTGTCATATGATTGGACAGTACACAGCGTCCTGAGTAAGCAATACACATTGCACCATGAACAAACGCTTCAATTTCAATATCCACATTGTCCTTCATCATCTTCATCTCTTCGCCACCGACTTCACGTGCTAATACAACACGATGTAAGCCTTCCTCTTTCCAATATTGCACAGCCTTCCAATTTGACAAAGATTGCTGTGTAGAAAGATGAATTTCAAGCTTCGGTGCAGCCGCTCGACATGTTTCAATAATCAGTGGGTCCGCTACGATAATACCCGTCACACCCGCTGATTCAATATCTTGTAAATATTCGGCTAAGCCGTTCATATTTTCATTGTGGGCAAAAATATTTGTCGTAACATACACTTTTGCACCATATTGATTGGCGAATTCTACTCCTTCACGCATTTCATCAATAGAGAAATTATCGGCATTGGAACGTAAACCAAATTCCTGTCCACCAATAAAAACAGCATCTGCTCCATAATGGACAGCTACTTTTAATTTTTCCAAGTTCCCTGCTGGTGCAAGTAGCTCTGGCTTCTTCGTAATGACACGTTTACCGTTGACAACTTCACGGATTTTGTCATTTTGCTCTAATGCGAATACCATGTTTGTCCCTCCTAGTAAACTGTTTCTTTGAAGATAAAGCCTGTATCCAATGGTCTGATAGCTGGCTGAATCTCTTCAATTTTTGCTAGTAAATCATCTTTTATATCCTCATAGGCATCTTCTGACTCATCAAAATAGGTGTCAATGGCTTGACGATAAGCCTCTGTCACCGTCACAACGTATTCTGGTGCCTGTAAAACGCCCTCGATTTTCAATGCATCAATACCAGCCTCAAACAATTCACCAAGCTCATCAATAATGCACATATCGTTTGGACTAAAAATATGCGTACCATTCGCATCTTCGTAAATAGGATACTTGTTATTACGCTCATCATCATGTAAAAACATATTGCGGTGGTCTTTACGATTTTCAATTTCCATGACCTTATCTTGATATAAGAAGTAATGACCAAGTAATGGACGTTTCGATTGGAACATACATGTCATCCCATGCACTTGCACTTCTATTTCAACTTCGGCATGTTCTTTAATTTCAAGTATTTCGTCTAACGATAGCTCACGTGCAAGCACTGCTCGTGTTGCGCCACGCTTACCCCAGTAATTCGCTGTAAACCAGCTTGTGGCTGTTGTCTCCGTATTCCAATGCAACGGAATCGTCACATCTTGCTCACGACGGACAATCAATACAGCTGGATCACCATAAATTAAACGATCTACACCAATACGCTGCATTTCCTTTAAATAAGTAGCGAGAGCCTCTAATTTTTCATTATGGAATAACGCATTCACTGCCACATATACTTTTTTGCCTGCTGCGTGAATTAACTTTGTTGCTTCTTCAACTTCCTGTACAGAAAATTCTCCTGCTAAACGTAGCCCGAATTGTTGTTCTCCAATGACAAAGGCATCTGCCCCCGCATGTAAAAGTGCTTTTACATGTTCTACAGATTGCGGTGTCACAAGCAATTCTGGTTTTTTCATACTTGTCACCTCTTTAAACATAATAATAAACCGTCACCAACTGGTAAAAAAGCACTCGTATAATCAGGGTGCTGTAGTATCCAATCCGTGAAATTTTTTAAATTACGAATCATCGTCCGTTTTCGACGTGGCACTTCCTTTAAATCTAAATCCGATAAACCATGCATATACATATTGTCTATATACAACACACCACCTGAGCGTACTAACGGTGCATATTTTTCAAAAAAGCGCTGATATTGACCTTTAGCAGCATCAATAAACACTGCATCAAATGCTCGATCAATCGCCTTATCATTCACCTCTAAGGCATCTCCTTCGATGACTGTAATACGCTCTGCTGCTACTGAACGGGCAATATACGCCTTTGCTCTATTTGCACGCTCTACATCACGCTCAATCGTGACAATTTCCACAGTCGGTAGCGCCTCTGCCATACGAATAGCTGAATAGCCGATTGCCGTACCAATTTCCAAAATCGTTGCTGGTTTTTGAATGCGCAATAATTGATTGAGTGCATCAATGCCAGCAAGCTGCATAATCGGTACATGATGGGCTGCCGCAAATGCCTCCATTTCTAAAAGCAATTCGTGGCGTGGTTGAATAAAAGATTGTATATACGTATCTGATAATTCCATTGTGTATTCACCCTCATTCCTCATCACAACACGTTCTTAGTCGTTATCCATGTAACAACAAAAAGAAAAAGACCAAACCTAATGTCTTGGTACTTTGTCATACAAAAATGAGCAAGGGACTAGTGAGAAGCCAAACACTCTCTCAACAGCCTTACTCTTCTATCATAAATATCTGCATCGCAAAAGAACCTATCTAAATGCCCCTTTGCTATCACGTATGTTTAAAAGCCACCATTTATAATAGCATGAAAATAAAAAGAAAGCTATGGTTTTAGCCTTATTATGTAGCATACTGAATTTTAGTGAACCTTCCTATTGTATTAAACAAATTTTATACCGAAATAAGTCGATTATCCACTAGTTTTAACGAAATTTGTCGAATGTGCAGAAAAAATCTGGATTTTTTTTTTTTATGATGTAGTAATGTGGAATTGAAGGAAGGAGGTCTCAGGTTTAAGAATAGGACCTATGAATTTGGTACATATGTAGGTAAAATAATAATGGAAGGGAATTTGCACAAATGAAAAATACTTTCAACAAACAAAAATGGTTATCGTTTCTTTTGATTTTCGTTATTACGTTTACAACAACCATCACACCATTTAGTTATGCTCGTGCAGTAAATGAGGAGGAAAATCAAACCGTTAATGCACAAGTGACAGTAACTGATGAGGGCATTCACATCAACGGAACATTCTATTCTAAAGAAGAATTTCAGCAATTGCTTGAACAAGCTGTCTATACCGAAAATACAGCACCTACAACCTTTGCAATTACTGGTGCTTTATCGGGGACATGGTTTATTCCTGGAGTAGGACAAGTGGTTATTACAGCAGCTGGGGTTGTTATCGTAGCTGGTGCAGTTATTGCTGCTGGTACATGGATTTATAATCTTATAGAAGATTACCTTGATGAAAAAACTTATCAAGAACACAAACAAAATGGAACTAAAACGGATGGGCACACTGTATATCCTGACCCACGTTCACTACCTACAACTGGAAAGCCTCGCACTAGTCAAGATAGAACTGCTGATGGGTCTTGGAATGGAAAAGTTGTACAAAGAAGATACTTTGATAAAAATGGAAATGCAGATGTAGATATTGATTACGATGATCACGGAAATCCAAAACAGCACCCCAAAGTACCTCATAGACACGATTGGGTAAATGGGGTTAGAAATAAAGATTGGTATTGAAAGAGGGATAGTAGATGACTGAGGAAGAATACAGAGAATTTCAAAGTAGAATTGCAAATGGTGAGGAATTCAATTTCCTTTATAAGGAAAAAGAGTATTGGATAAGCCATGGTCAAAATGGTGAATCTTTTTTGTCAACGTCCAGTGGTAGACATCACTATTATCAGAAATTTGATGATACTGAGGAACTCTTTGAAGAGGGCACGATTGAAGGGATAAAACTCTCTGACATTTACCCTGAATTAAAATGGCGCTAATAAAACCCCACTACATGACCATCATTCAAGTAATCACTTTTTAGTTATTCATCATGAAAATGGGCGAGTGAGAAACCTCTTAAATACAGGTTTCTCACTCGCCCTATTCATTATTTCTTCTCTAACAGCTTACTCTGCTTTTCGTAAATATTTTTCTACCTTTTGCAAATGTTCATCATATGTTTTAGAGAAGTGGTTCACGCCCTCTTTGTCTGCTAAGAAGTAGAAATACTCTGTTTTGCTTGGGTTCAATGTCGCTTCAATAGACGATTTCCCTGCACCTGCAATTGGTCCTGGTGGCAGTCCTTTATTTTTATAGGTGTTGTATACATTATCTACTTCTAAATCCTCATAAAGGACGCGATCTTTATGTCCACCAAGTGCATATAAAACAGTCGGGTCTGTTTGCAATGGCATGTCCGTTTTTATACGATTATAAAAGACGCTGGCGATTGTTTCACGATCTGTTTGCGCTGTCGCCTCTTCCTCTAATAAAGACGCAAATGTTAATAGCTCATGCACTGACATCTCTTTTTCAGCTAACACATCACTATAATTTCTCACAACATCATTCATCGCAGAAATCATCTCTTCGACAATCGCTTCAAGTGATGGTTTTTCCTCATAATAAGGATACGTAGCTGGGAATAAATAACCCTCTAAATCATAGCGAATCGTATCTGCTAGTACAGCATCTGTAATCAGCTCTGGATAATTAGCCATCATTTGTTGAACAAATGCATCACTTGTCACCAAATCCATAAATTGTTGCTGTGTATATGGTGTTTTCTTTTCGATAATGTTACCAATTTGTTCAAGTGTCAAGCCTTCTGGAATCGTCATCGTAAAGACTGGCTTACGATACACTTTACCTGTCTTTAAACTTTCAATTAATTCATCAAAGGTCATGGCTTTTGTTAAATCATAATCTCCCGCTTGGAACTGAGATTCATTTTTAAATTTTGCGTAATATTTAAATACACGGGCATCTTTAATAATACCTTTTTTCTCTAATAAGGCAGAGATTGTACTTAAACTTGAGCCAATTGGCACTTCGACCGCAATTGTTTTCGTTGCGTTCGGATCTATTGGTTGAAGTGCTTCTTTTACATAACTATAGCCAAACCAGCCAGCACCAGCTAATGCGATAATAATGACGGCGGCAATTATTGCTACTATTCTTCTCACAATTTTTACCTCTGACTTTCTTTCTTGCATCTTAGATAACATTTCTTGCTTTTTGGAACCGTTACTCACGGGTGTCTCCCCCCTATCATTCCCCATTATCATACTAGAAATCACTTTCTACGACAAACAAAAAAACGTAGCTACTCCTTTACCTTCGCAAAAGAGTAACTACAAATCGCTTTTTCTCTTATGATAATTTCGCTAACTCTACTTCAATTAATGCCCATTCTTCCTCTGTTTCAATAGGCAATAGCTCTTCAATCGCATCCTGCTCTCCCGCCATATACTGTGCAGCAAAAATTTCTCGCTGTGCTATTGGCTCATCTGTTGCAGCAACATAGAGGACATAGGATTTCTGAAATTGTGGGGATGCAAATGTATGAATGACTTCACATACTTGTTCATTGCCATCCTCCTCTACTACTGTAATTAGCTGTGGCTCTTCCTCAAATTCATCCAGTAACGTTAAGACGACCTCATTAATCATTTCCCACTCTGCCTCTGTTTCAACGGGCTGTAAATTCGTCATCTCGCCTGTGTTGTCATCATAATCAAACGTCATAGCCGATAAATCACCAGCTATTTCATTGCCATCTGCATCAATTAATGAAAACAGCACATATGATTTTTCCTCTGCATCAAAGGTAAAAACGACACGACATTTTTGCTCCTTGCCCTCTGCATCGACAATAAAAAATTCCTGTATTTCCTCGTTCATCACACTACCGCCTTCCACTTTGTCTTTTTATCCTGTAAAAACCCGATTGAAGGTTCACTTTATCCAAGCCAAGAAAAAAACAAGGACTGCGAGTTGCTATCCTTGTTTTATATGGATTGATTAGTCTTCAAGCTCATCTTCTAATGCGTTCAGCACATCTTCTACCATATCCCACTCTGCCTCTGTTTCAATCGGTGTTAATTCACCGTCTTCACCATTTTCAGATGGTACAAATGAAGATACGAAAATTTCTACTGAGCCATCTTCATCTTCTTCAGCGCCTACCATTGAGTAAAACACATACGATTTTCCGAATTCTGGCGATTCGTGTACGTGAATCACCTCGCATAGTTGCTCGTTACCGTTTTCATCAATCACCGTAATATGTTGTACATGTAATTCTTCTTCATGGTTATGCTCGTTTGTCATGTAAAATTATCTCCCTACTCGTTAATTTTTGCTATCTAAATAGCCTTGTAAAATCATTACAGCCGCCATTTTATCAATGACTTGCTTACGCTTTTTGCGACTTACATCTGCCTCAATCAACATGCGCTCCGCAGCCATTGTCGTTAGACGCTCATCCCACAGCTTGACGGGCATTGCAAAAGTATCTTCCAATAGCGTTTTATAGCGTTCGGAAGCCTCCCCACGTGGCCCTACCGTATTATTCATGTTTTTTGGATAGCCAACAACAAATTCCGTGATGGCATACTCTTTGACAAGTTCGGTAATGCGCTCAATACCGAACTCATCTTGTGTTTCATCAATTTTTACGGTTTCAATACCTTGAGCCGTCCATCCTAAAGCATCGCTAATAGCAACGCCTACAGTTTTCGACCCAACGTCTAATCCCATAATTCTCATTTTAAATCCCCATTATTCTGTTTAATATAAAATTTCACAAGCTCTTCTAAAATTTCATCACGTTCAAGCTTTCGGATTAAATTACGAGCATCCTGATGGCGAGGAATGTATGCCGGATCACCAGAAAGTAAGTAACCGACAATTTGATTAATTGGATTATATCCTTTTTCCTCTAATGAAGAATGTACTTTCAACATTACCTGCTTGACTTCCTGTTCCATTGATTCTTCTGGAAAGTTAAATTTCATTGTTTGATCAAATGAAGTCATGACCAGCACCTCGCTTTCAGAAATAAGGAGATGTGCACAAAAGCTCATCTCCTATTTCCATCTATTATAACTGATATTGATGATTAATTAAATGGTTTTAACATAATCATACACAGAAAGTAGTGCTTCTTCAAGTTTTCCAACCTCTTTTGCACCAGCCATCGCCATATCTGGACGACCGCCACCTTTACCACCACAGCTTTCAGCAACCATTTTCACAATATTTCCAGCGTGATAATTGCCACCGATTAAATCTTTTGTCACACCAGCACATAACATGACTTTATCCCCATCCACAGCACCTAGTACAATGACTGCTTTGGACATTTTTCCTTTTAAGTCATCCATCATTTGACGAAGCTGATTATTATCTTTTGCTTCTACTTTTGTTGAAAGTACTGTGACATCACCAATTGTTTGGGCTGCATCCACAATTGCACCCGCTTGTGCATTGGCCATTTTTTGTGATAATGCTTCATTTTCACGTTGTAATTCTTTATAGTCTGCTTGTAATGTTTGTACTTTTGTCACAATGTCTTTTGGGTTCGCTTTTAATAATGCTGCCGCCTCTGTTAATAGCGCTTCTTCTTCCTTCACCGCTTCATAAGCCACTTTGCCTGTCACAGCCTCGATACGGCGCGTGCCCGCACCAATACCACCTTCAGAAACAATTTTAAAGAAGCCAATTTCTGAAGAGCGTTTTACATGAAGCCCACCACATAGCTCAATTGAATAGTCGCCAATCGATACAACACGAACAATATCGCCATATTTTTCACCGAATAAAGCCATTGCACCCATCGCTCTTGCTTCATCAATCGCTTTTTCTTCAATGATGACCTCTATATCATCCCACACTTTTTCATTAACAATACGTTCAATTTGCTGTAATTCCTCTTTTGTTACTTGACCGAAGTGTGAGAAGTCAAAGCGTAAACGATCAGGTCCTACATAAGAACCAGCTTGGTTGACATGGTTGCCAAGTACATCTTTTAATGCACGTTGCATAATATGTGTCGCTGTATGGTTTTTAATGATTAAATTGCGGTCATCTCGGTTAACCGTTGCTGTGACCACATCGTCTACATGCATTTCACCAGATTCCACAACTACTGTATGCAATGGTTGACCATTTGGTGCTTTTTGTACATCTTTGACCACAGCTGTAAAACGGTCATTGACAATACGTCCGTTATCCGCAATTTGACCACCCATTTCTGCATAAAATGGCGTTTGTGCTAAAATAACTAATGCTTCTTGTCCTTCTGAAGCGGCTGTTGCTACTTGTCCATTCACAATCATCGCTGCAACACTTGTCTCTACTGTTAATGTATCGTAGCCAACAAATTCACTTGCTACTGTTAAGTTGGCTAGCACTTCATTTTGCACCTGCATGGAATCCACATCTTGACGAGCCGCACGAGCACGCTCACGTTGCTCCTCCATTGCTACCTCAAAGCCTTCATGGTCTACCTTCATACCTACCTCTTCCGCATATTCTTCTGTTAATTCAATTGGGAAGCCGAATGTATCATACAATCGGAATGCATCTGCACCAGGAATATAATCATGACCAGCCGCCTTTTGTGCTTCTACAACCTCATTAAAAATAGCTAAACCACCATCCAATGTTTCATGGAATCGTAGCTCCTCATTTTTAATAACACGTTGAATAAATTCACATTTCTCTGTTACCTCTGGGTAGAAGTCCTCCATGATTTTACCAACTGTCGGTACTAGCTCAAACATAAATGGTTTTTCAATGCCAATTTGTTTTGCATAACGCACAGCACGACGTAATAAACGACGTAGTACATAGCCACGCCCCTCATTGGATGGCAATGCACCATCACCAATTGCAAAGGCTACTGTACGAATATGGTCTGCAATGACTTTAAATGGTGTATTAATATCTTCCTCAGAGCCAAAAATTTCGCTTAACGCTACTTCACCTGGACGTTTATAGGAACGATTCGCAAACTCCTCGATTTTTTCAATAATTGGCATGAATAAATCTGTGTCAAAGTTTGTTGGTACATTTTGCACAACAGAAACGATACGCTCTAAGCCCATTCCTGTATCAATATTTTGCTTTGGTAGTGGTGTATATGTGCCATCAGGATTATGATTGAATTGTGAAAATACTAAGTTCCACACTTCTAAATAGCGCTCATTTTCGCCACCTGGATACATTTCTGGATCATTATCATCTGTGCCATATTCCGCTCCACGGTCATAGAAGATTTCAGAGTTTGGACCAGATGGACCTTCTCCGATATCCCAGAAGTTCCCTTCCAAACGAATTAAACGCTCCTCTGGAATGCCAATTTCCTGATGCCATACATCATAAGCTTCTTGGTCTTCAGGATGGACAGTAATCGATAACAGCTCTGGATCAAAGCCCATCCACTTTTTGTCCGTTAAAAACTCCCATGCATAGTGGATGGACTCTTTTTTAAAGTAATCACCAATCGAGAAGTTTCCTAGCATTTCAAAGAATGTATGGTGACGAGCCGTTTTGCCTACATTTTCAATATCATTGGTACGAATCGATTTTTGGGCATTTGTAATACGTGGATTATCAGGAATAATACGACCATCAAAATATGGTTTTAATGTCGCTACTCCTGAGTTAATCCATAATAAGGATGGGTCATTAATTGGGACAAGTGGTGCTGACGGCTCATGATGATGCCCTTTTTCTTTAAAAAATTCTAAATACATACGGCGAATATCTACTGCTTTCATGTGAAAAATTCCTCCTAAAATGTTTAATCAAAAGACGATTGAAATACGCAAAAAAGCCCTCATCCCAATAAAGGGACGAGGACTTCCATTATCTCGCGGTACCACCCTAGTTGTAAGCAAAAAAATCTACTTACCTCTTTCAGCACTTGTAACGTCAGTGAACGGCAGTGATTAGCTGCACTCTGGAGTAGCTTTCGGCATTTGTGGTTGTGAGGATTTTTTCAGCCAAGAAATCCCTTTCTGCGACACATACAAACACGTACTTATTCCATCATCGTTTTTTACTCTTTTCTTACGAGAATTATAAAAAAAATCTTTTTTGCTGTCAATTGCTTATGCGAGCATTTTTCTGAAATATGCCCACATACCCCAAGTAAATACGACTAAAAATACTGTAATAACAATCGTCGTCATTGGTAAATCTGAATATGGTAACGGTACATTCATTCCAAAAAAGCTTGTGATTACAGATAATGGCAGCATAATTGTTGAAATCACTGTTAGTAAATTCAATTTTTCAATTGATTTGCCACTGATGATGGAAAAATACGTGTCCAGTGCACTATTAACTAAATCTCTATACGTTTCAGTCGATTCCACAATAAGCTCTAAATGATCCTGTAAATCCTTATAGAACGGGATATTTTCTTCTCGAATATCAAACTTCCACTGTCCATTTATTGTGGAAAAAATTCTTTTTTGTGGCATGATGGCTTGACGAATAAAAATAATCGTACGTTTAAGCGCAAGGAATTCCTCTGTCACCACTTTTGGTTCATAATCATATATTTCGTCCTCTAGCTCATCAATACGTGTGCGAATACGCTCTAATACTGGGAAATACTCATCGGTAATTCCATCAATGATCGTATGCAGTAAAAAATCGGCCCCTTTTTCTAAATAGTGCGTGCTATGCAAGCAGCTATTTTCGATATGGCCAAGCCACGGTAATTTTTGTTTATGAACCGTTACAATATAGTTAGCGCCCATAAAAATATTCAGTTCTATTGTTGTAATTTCATTGTCACTTTTTTCATGATAAATAGGTGCATGAAAAACAAAAAATTGATAGCCCTCATATTGATCCATTTTAGGACGTGAGCCTTCATGTAAACAATCTTCAACTGCCAATGGATGGAAGTTAAATAAATCAGCTATATCATTTAATTCATTATAATTATACGCATATACATCAACCCATAATAAATCCTCTGCATGAAGGCGTTGTGTTAATTCTTGCAGTGGAAAATCATGTTTGACTGTGTTGCTTTCTTTTTCAAAGTAATGGATTTTAATCATTGTCTTCACCTCATGTTTTATTATTTCAGGAAAACAAACAGGTATTGCGCATTATATCGCTTTTATACCTGCTATGTTGGCGATAAGAAATCGGCATTCCTTCCGAATTTGATTTTCACTTGTACTATACCTACTCGATTCAGGGCTACTATCCATTTCTCATCACCTTCCTTCCATAACAAAAACACGCCTTCGACGAATGAAGGCGTGTTGAAAACACAACATAAAAAACAGCATAGTAAAAAAACGACTCTGCTCTCTTCCTTCAAACGTTGAGTTTTAGCACTATGCGGCATAGGATTCTTTCATTCCAGCTACGTTAAAAAACACCTTATTTCGATGATTTCTGTTGACCCATTGGCGTCTCTCGACATTTTTGGGCAGTAGCATATCTCCAGCATAGGAGCCTCACCTAACGAAGGGTGGCTATTTTTAATTCTCATCTATTTTAATACAAAAAATAACAATTGTCAATTAATCCTTTTCAGCTAAAAAATCAGCGACACGACGGACAAAACCATTTCGTTCATAGCTATGGTATAAACTAGTCGTTAAACGCACAGGATCACCGAAAAAGAAGCGTTCATATAATGTTTGTCTTGTGCCAAAGCTGCTCATTACTAAATCCCATGCTAAACGGAATTTTTGTACACGCTCCTTCCCTTCGTCTTGAAAGGATTGTAGATAATGTACCAAATCTCCATTATCTGCAACAAATGCTTTTTCACTTGGAATCGACATTAACCCACTCGCACCAAGCAACTGAATGATGTCTGTAAAAAGAGGATATACTTTTGGAAAAACTTGAATGGCTACAAGTAATGTTGGATGATGTGGTCGTAAATAGCCAAATGTGTCCCTTGTCGCCTCTAGCTCAGATTTTAACAATAACGCCTTCATCGTTTCCAATGCCACAATGATATCTGCAATTTTTTGATGGACATGCTGGTAATCGCCAATATGAATAGTATCCACAATAGATTGCGCCACGCCTAAAATAAATTCCGTTTTCACAATTTGACGAGACAACACTTGATGGAGTGTATATGCCTGAAAACCACTAATATTCATAAAACGATTAGCGACATCTACATTTTCATAATAAAATACACGCTCCCACGGCACTATGACATCATCAAAAACAACAATGGCATCCATTTCCTCAAAGCGACTGCTCAATGGATAATCGAATGTGGAAGCACCACCTATAAAAGACTCTCTACAATAAAATGTTAGGCCTGCTGTATTGCTTGGGATAGAGAACCCAAAGCTTTTTTCTCGGTCAAAGCCGTTTGTAGATAGCACTAACAGCTCATCCGTCATACCACCTTGTGTAGCCAATAAACGTGCGCCTTTAATGACAAGCCCCTGACTGGTTTTCCCTACAATTTTCGCTGCAATCGTTACCTCATCATCCTCTGCATAAAACTGCTTGCGATTCACTTGTGGCTCAATAAACGTATGGGTCATGGTCAAATCTTGTTCACGTGCCCATTCATAAAACCGTTGTAAATGCTCTGGAAAACAATTCGGCTTTCCCTTCAAATAATATGACGCTGAAGCAAGTGCCATCAATGTTGTATTCATATAATCAGGGCTTCTTCCCATAAAGCCATGTGTGCATAATGCCCATTCCCTTGCCGCCTGTCTTCTTTTTACAAGGTCCTCAACTGTCAGTACTTGGCGAAAAGACATGCCCACACGCTCCTGACTTGTCGGTGAAACATATGTCAGTATATCGATAAAATTTTCTTTATGCTGCTGATCAAAAAGCTTTGCCTGACTACGCATGACGCCTTGAAATACAGGATGCTCTGACACTTTCCCTTCAATCCTGACGCCATCCATCATAATACATGATTGAAGTGTATCAATACGTTCAAGATATTGCTTACCTGTGCTTATCGGCATACCTTCACTCCTAATTTCATCTTTATTCAAAGTATATGAGCAAATGTATGTTTATGGCACTTACCACAAAAGGATATACTATTTGAAAATTTACAAAATTTTACTTATCAACAATAAAAAGCACATCCCTCTCAAAGAATAAAAATTTGATGGGATGTGCTTCCTTATTTATTGTGCATATGGTGCAACCATCTTTTGGAATTGTGCAAAAGATGTTTTTTGATCACTGTATAGACGCTTAATTTGATACACGTCATCATATGGGTTGTTGTAGCCTGGTTTCGTTGAAAAAGCCATTGTAAAACCAGCCTCTTTGACCGCATAGATTGTATTTGAATTGTATTGACCAAACGGATAGGCAAAGGCTTTCGCATCCGGAATAATTCCTAAACTATTTTTTAAATCCTGTACCACTTCTCGATATGGAAGAAGCACCATTTTCCCTACATTTCCAACTAATTCGTGCAAATTATACGTGTGTGAACCATAAGAAAAAACATCATGCATTGCCTCGATATCTAATAAAGACAATGGCTGTAAATCATTAGGGTCAAATGGTCTAAGATTTGGTGATTGTTCATTGCGATACGTAATTAAAAACTGTGTTGCTGTAAAGCCATTATTTTTGAGAATTGGATACGCATATTCATGTGTTGATAATAAACCATCATCGAAAGTTAACACAATCGAATAGGCAGGCAATGTAATTTCATTACGCATAAAACGAAGCAGCTCATCTGTACTTACTGTTTCATAATTTTTACTCTTTAAATATTGCATTTCCTGTGCAAATTGAACATTGGTTACTGTCGTGCTAGCATTTTTAAAACGTCCAAGTTCATGTGGCTGTAATATATGATGGTACATTAATACAGGAACACCACGGTCAATCGCCACTTTTGAACTATGGATATAACCCTCACGTCCCCCAATTACCGTTACATACCAAACGCCTTCTTTTCTTAAAATCGGATAACGGCGATTTGTATCTAGCTTTGCAAATGGCTGTAACGTCCCTGCTGTACGATCATATACTTCGCTATTGACAGATGTCGGAATGAAATATTGATTTTTCACTGCTTGATCCTTGCCACTATTACGGTAAATTGGATCACTAATCAATTGCACTTTCGATTTTTCTGCATATACAAATGTTTGTCCCCAGCGTACTTGTATAAATGTGTCATCGGTTGTATCCACTACCTCTAATTGCTGCCCTTTTAGTAAAGTTGCAATAACCATTGGTGATTCACGGCGGAAATCATATAACTCCACATTTTCAAGTGCTTCCATATAGCCATCTAGCTTACTTGGTGGTAAAGGGGCTGGCTTTGGTGTATTTGTAGTAGGTGGAACGGTTATTTTTCCAGCTTCCGCTACGACTGCATTACTATGTACATAACCTAAACGTCCATTGACAGCAATTCCATACCAGCTTCCCATTTTATTGTAGATAGGAAAACGTACGCCTTCAGACAATGTGGCAAATTGTACAAGTTGCTTCCCTGTATTATCATAAACAGGTGCATTGATAGAGGCGACGATATAATCTTTTATTTTCACTGCTGTAGGAATCATATTTTTATATGTTTTTTGAGATACGGTCTTTGTATAACGTTTGTCAACATAGCCATAATGACCGCCCCAGCGAATTTGCCACCAGTTCGTGCCGTAATCCTTTGTCACTTCAAAAGTTTGCCCTATTGATAACGAGCCGACTTGCACCAATGCACCTGAGCGATTATCATAAACAGCAGCTTCCTCTTTTATTTCAATAATGGTATTGTTGGCGTATGCTTTTCCTGCAATGGGTAGTAGCACCATTAGCAGTAGCAATACTACGATTTTCTTCACTTTTTCTCATCTCCTAGTATATTTTTCAAGCTCACTCTTTTGAGGAAGTTAATGGTAAAGGTTTCTTAAGATTAAAAATCATAGGGTGAAATATTCTCCATGCCGATCATCGGATGAATATGTGGTGCTGTTTCTACTGTTAATTTGAGGGCAAGGACAGGACTATCTTGCACCACTAATTCCACATCCTCCTGTATATCCATTGGGTTTAACCTTGCACACAGAGAAGTAAAACGTTGTAAATCATCTGTACGCTGTAAACCATCCACCAGTACATCGGATTCTCCACATAAAATTAAGAAGTTTTTCGCCCTCGTAATGCCCGTATATAATAAATTCCGACGTAGCATTTTGGAATAACCACGCACAACAGGCATAATGACTGTTTGAAATTCTGAGCCTTGCGATTTATGAATGGAACAGCAATACGCTAATGTTAGCTGATTGAGATCGCTACGCTGATAGGTCACTTCAATCCCATCAAATGACACAACGAGCAAATCTTGTTTCTCAATCGTTTCCTTCGCTTTAATAATGCTAATAACCTCACCCATATCACCATTGAACACATTGCTCTCTGGCTGGTTCACAAGCTGTAGCACTTTATCCTTTATGCGATAGGTTACATCACCGAAAACAAGCTCCTTACGTGTTCCTGTATCATTTGGATTGACGAGTTCTTGAATCATTTTGTTGAGATTATCAATTCCAGCAGGCCCTTTATACATTGGCGCTAATACTTGAATATTGCGTATTTCCTGCCCTTTTGCCACAGCACTTTTCACAACTTGCGTCACAACACTGGCAACCTGATCTGAGGCAGCCTTAATAAAGGAACGGTCAGATGTTTTCACTGTGACATCTTGTGGAATCGTCCCTCGTTTAATTTGATGGGCTAGTTCAATAATGGTAGATCCTTCTGCTTGTCGATACACATCGATTAATTCAACTGTCGGAATTTGCTTGGAAGCGAGTAGATCCTTTAATACTTGTCCTGGGCCTACTGGTGGTAATTGGTCCTGATCCCCTACAAAAACTACTTGCACATCCTCATGCAATGATTTTAATAATTGATGGGCAAGCCAAGTATCCACCATGGACATTTCATCCACAATAATGAGCTTCCCTGTTACTTCTCGTTCAGTTTCCTCCTCTTTCTCCTGCCCTGTAAAGCCGAGTAAACGGTGAATCGTCATAGCTGGCAGTTCAGTGGATTCTGCCAAACGTTTAGCAGCACGCCCTGTTGGTGCACATAAAATAATAGGGAATGGCTCCTCTTTTTGTGCATATTCTTTTGGGTTTAATGATAAGCCATGTAATTTTGCATATACTTCTACTATGCCACGTACGACCGTTGTTTTCCCTGTACCTGGACCACCTGTTAAAATCATCACAGCTGAATTCAATGCTTGCTCAATAGCATTCGCTTGTGTTTCTGCATAGGTAACATGTAGGAATTCCTCCGTCTCACCTATTGCTTTACGAATTTCATCCTTACTAAAGTGGGATGCTTGCTGGTTGCGTGCAATTAAGCCAATGATTTTTGAAGCAATACCAATTTCAGAAAAATACAAGGATGGTAGATAAAGTCTTGTTTCCTCACCACAAATTTTACTGTCCTCACGCATTTCAATACACGCTTTGGAGATAACTTCATATGGGATTTCCTCACGCTGACTTTGCTCAAGCATGTCTTTCACAGCTGGTAACACATGCTCTGCATCTAAATACACATGCCCATCTGATAAAGCAGCTGTATTTAGAATATGTAAAATAGCGGCCTTAATACGGTCTGGATGGTTGCCGGTAATACCTAATTTAGCCCCTAGCTCATCTGCCCGAAAGAATCCAACACCTTCCACATCTTCAATAAGACGATAGGGATTCTCCCTTAATAATTCGATTGCTTCCGTCCGATATGTTTGATAAATTTTCATTCCAAGCTGTGGACCAAATCCCCATTCATTCAATTGAATCATGACACGCTCTAACCCTAAATTTTGTTCAATTGTTCGACGAATAACTTCTTTTTTTTCAGCGGATAGACGTGGGACAACATCCAATGCTTGTGGGTCTTCTAAAATTAGACGTATCGTATTAGCTCCAAGTTTCTCGACAATTGTTTCTGCTGTTTTTTTACCAATCCCAACAAATAAATCACTTGATAAATAGTGAACAATGCCTTGCTCTGTAGCAGGCACTTCCTTTTCAAATGTCTCTATTTGAAACTGTACACCATATTTCGGATGCTGCTTTACTATACCTGTAAAGCGATAGGTTTCATCCATTTGTAATGGTGGAAAATAGCCTACAACAATAATTTCTTTATCGGAATAGTCGATATTGGTTTCTTGAATTTTTACACGAACAATCGAGTACATATTTTGTGCATTATGAAAAATAGAGACAATAGGGCGACCGAGTATGAAATATGGGTTAAGCTCAAATAAATTTGGATGTTCTGTCATTGCGGCACACCTCTTTCACCAACTACTTCAATTTTTATATTTTATCATAAATAGCCAAGAAAAATCGTTTGAAACGATATTTACCAAATTTTTTAACATTCTGCTAACATACCATGCTAAAATGAAGACAATTTAGATAAACAGAAGGGTTGGATATAGTTGCAATTTAGACCTTGTATTGATGTACATGATGGAAAAGTAAAACAGATTGTTGGTAGTACATTAGGACATGATGATCAAGAAATAGTGGAAAATTTTATCTCTACGCATGATGCTAGCTATTATGCAGCACTTTTTGCCAAAGACAAGCTGACAGGTGGACATGTCATTATGCTAGGGCAAGGTAATGAAGAAGCAGCTCTCTCTGCCTTAGCCACTTATCCACAAGGCTTACAAATTGGTGGAGGAATTACAGCAGACAATGCACAGCAATATATTGAGGCAGGTGCAACACATGTCATTGTCACGTCTTTTATTTTTTATGATGGACAATTAGATATCGCACGATTAGAAGCGCTTGTGCAAGCAGTTGGCAAGGAGCATCTTGTCATCGATTTAAGCTGTCGTATGCGAGATGGCAAATGGTTTGTTGTCACAGATAAATGGACAAAATTTAGTGATTTTGAGGTCAATGCCGATTCGATTGCTTATATCGAGCAATTTTGTGATGAGTTATTAATTCATGCGGTGGATGTAGAAGGAAAACGAAGTGGTATGCAAGAGGCGCTTGTGCGTGATTTAACAGCTTGGACATCTATTCCAACAACATATGCTGGTGGTGTTCGCTCATTAGCTGATTTAGAGAGATTTAAAGAGCTATCGAATGGCAAACTACATGTCACAATCGGTAGTGCCTTATCTATATTTGGTGGGGATTTATCGTATGATGAAGTTGTCTATTATTGCAAAAAGTAGGCTCTTATCCACAGTGTGGCAATGACCTTGCTGATAGTTGTAGTCGTGTGTATTTGAATTGAACTTTATGCAATGAATAACGTAAAAAATGAAATGACAGGAGGTATTATCTTGAAGCAATATAAAGAATTTCATCCAATCATTTTAACCTTAGCTTTATTCTTCGTTGCATTAGTCATTTTCTTTGTGGTTCGTTTCCCAAATATTAATTTATGGATGCTCATTTTCTTATATGCTTTTATAGATATTGGGTTTATTGTGGCATTCATTTTAGGGGTTAAATCTAAAAACCGTACTGTAAAAGTGGTCAGTATCTTTTCAAATATTGCCTGTATGATACCAACATCCATTTGGTTATTTCTATTATTATTAGCCAATGGTATTTCTGAATCCTAGAAAACGAAAAGGAAGGAAGCCTGTTGTTAGAGCTTTCTTCCTTTTTGATTGATTAGAGTCTTTAGTTAAAACGTTGGGCAATCATATCATAAATATAACGAGCTTGGTCATATTCAGGTTGAAGTGTAAAGGCTTGCTTCAAATGATACATTGCATCCTCTGTTTGTTCTGTTGATACAGCATATAATACGCCTAAATTATAATGAGCATCAGCATTATTCCAGTCTTGCTCAATTAAATAATTCAACTGCTGTTTGCCTTCATCAAACATTTCTAATGCACAAAGTACAATGGCATAAGCAAGACGACTTTGTACATCTTCTGGTGCTAGTTCAGTTGCACGCTGTAGATATGGTAAGGCTAGTTTTGGTTGTTCAAGACGTTCCAAGCATTTGCCCATCATATAGTAAACATCTGCTCCTTCAATTTGATACTGCAAGGCTTTTTCATATAATTTGATTGCCTCTGCATAACGCTCCAAATTGAAATATAAATTGGCTAAGCCATAATAAGCTGTTGCGGCTGTTTCATCTACTGTAATTGCCTTTTGAAAGAAGCGTTCTGCACGTTCTGTATCGTCTAAAACAGCTAACAAATTGCCAAAATTCACATAGCCAATGGCCTTTTCTGGCTCCGCCTCAATCGCTTGTGTAAACAACTGTGCTGCATCCTCATATCGCTTGTCTTGTAAGGCTTCAATGCCTAGTATATTAAAATCTTTCATTTTATTCACCTATACATAACACAAAGACCACCTTATCAGTAGTCTTTGCATCATTATCCTACATATGTTAATTTTTCAGTGCTTTTAAATACTTCATCAATTGTACCGCCACCTAAACACTCTTCCCCATCATATAATACAACAGCTTGTCCTGGTGTAATCGCACGTACTGGCTCTGCAAATACTATATGTGTTCGTCCATCAGCTAATATTTCGACTTCAACAGGTGTGTCTGTTTGACGATAACGGAATTTCGCTGTACAAGAAAATTTCCCAGGTAATTTTTTTGTTGACGTGTAATTCATTTTCACAGCTGTTAATGATGTTGAATACAAATAATCATTATCAAAACCTTGTCCAACTAATAACACATTGCGTGTTAAATCTTTACCCAATACAAACCATGGTTCCCCATCGCCACCGATTCCTAAACCATGACGTTGTCCAAGTGTGTAATACATCAAGCCATCATGCTGTCCCATCACTGTGCCGTCCATCGTTTCCATTTTACCAGGTTGAGCAGGTAAATATTGACTTAAAAATTCCTTAAAATTACGCTCACCAATAAAGCAAATACCTGTAGAATCTTTCTTTTTAGCTGTTGCTAAACCTGCTTCTTCTGCAATTTTTCGTACTTCCTTCTTCTCAATATCACCAATCGGGAACATAACATGTGCTAATTGCTCCTGTGATAATTGATTTAAGAAATAGGTTTGGTCTTTATTATCATCTATACCACGTAGCATTTTCACTTCGCCATCTGCACTACGATCAATACGTGCATAATGACCTGTCGCTAAATAATCTGCTCCAAGATTTAATGCGTGCTCTAAAAAGGCTTTAAATTTAATTTCCTTATTGCACATCACATCAGGGTTTGGTGTACGTCCTGCCTTATATTCCTCTAAAAAGTAAGTAAATACCTTATCCCAATATTGCTTTTCAAAATTGACAGCATAATATGGGATGCCGATTTGATTACATACTTTAATCACATCATCATAATCCTCTGTTGCTGTACAAACACCATTTTCGTCTGTATCATCCCAGTTTTTCATAAAGATTCCGATGACTTCATACCCTTGCTGTTTCAATAAGTACGCAGCCACCGAAGAATCTACCCCACCTGACATACCGACAACGACACGGATTTGTGAGGGGTCACGTGTTTCTTTCATGAATTGGTCACCTTCTCTATTTTTTTGCTAGTCTTTTAACAATCATCGCTGTTTTTTCAGCAGCCTGTTGTACATCTGCCTCTGTCAGCCCTTGACCAAAGCTAAAGCGAATGGAATTACGTAGTTCCTCTGCTCCTTGACCGTACATTGCTACTAATACATGAGATGGGTCAATAGAACCTGCTGTACATGCTGAACCACTTGATGCACAAATACCTGCCATATCAAGGTTCACTAAAAATGATTCTACCTCCATACCTGCAAAGCTAATGTTCAGGACATGTGGCAACGTTTGTGTCCATTCACCATTTACATGAAACGTAAGCTCCTGTTGTGTAAACGTATCTAGCATCAGTTGTTTAAAGTGATTGTATACTGTTCGTTTTTCTTCACGCAACTCATTTGCTTGCAAAACAGCTGTCGCAAACCCGATAATAGCAGGAATATTTTCTGTCCCTGCTCGACGTTTTTTCTCCTGTGCCCCGCCCAGTGCGTAGCTAGCAAGTGGTGTACCTGCTTTTTGGTAAAGGAACCCTACACCTTTTGGCCCATTTATTTTATGAGCAGATACGCTAAGTAAGTCTACCTGTAAATCGGCGACCTGTAAACTTTCCAAGCCATATGCCTGTACCGCATCTGTATGGAATGTAGCAGGATGTTCTTTCAACAACGCACCAATTTCTGCAATAGGTTGGATTGTACCGACCTCATTATTGCCATACATAATTGTCACAAGAATGGTATCTTCTCGTAATGCTTGTTGTACTGTGCTGGCAGATACATAGCCGTTATGATCCACAGGTAAATAAGTGACCTCAAAGCCATCACGTTCAAGCTTTTCACATGTATGCAACACCGCATGATGCTCAATCTTCGTTGTAATAATATGCTTGCCTTCATGTGCTCGTGCATAGGCAGTCCCTAAAATAGCTGTATTATCAGCCTCTGTTCCACCACTTGTCAAAATAATTTCATTTGCTCTTGCACCAATCGATTGCGCCAATTGTTCACGTGCTTCATCTAAATATTTACGTGCCACTCGTCCTGCTTGATGAATGCTTGAGGCATTGCCATAAACATTGTGCATTGCCTCTGTCATTACTTCCATTACTTTTGGATGCATTGGCGATGTCGCTGCATGATCTAAATAAATCATCTGCATACCCCTTTTAAATATAGAACATATAGCCCTCTACGACTGTTTCTTCCGTATATTGAGCTAAATCTTCAATTGTTGTCGTATCTAATACGTTTTTTACAGCATCACGAATACGTAGCCAAAGCTCTCGCTGTGGTGCTTCTTCATTTTCAATACCTTCTACAGGCTGAATCGGTCCCTCTAACACACTAATGACATGAGCAGCGGAAATTTCACTTGGTGGGTTCGCTAACATATAGCCACCATATGCACCACGCACACTTTTTACTAAGCCTGAATTACGTAACGGTGATACCAATTGCTCTAAATATGCCTCTGAAAGGTCTTTCTCTGCTGCAATTTTACGAAGCGGAATAGGTCCTTCTCCATAATGTTTTGCTAATTCAATCATAATTGTAAGCCCATAACGGCCTTTAGTTGAAATTTTCATTTTATCCACCTCGAATAGTCTAGTCAAAATACTATTATTCAGTATATCATAATTCCCTGTTGCATAACTCGGAAATACACCTAACACATTATGATATACTAGAACGAATAAAAAAAGGGGGAATTTTTTTGCATAATGAACCACTTGCTTATCGTATGCGCCCTTTAACCCTTGATGAAGTTGTGGGACATCAAGAATTTATTGGGCAAGATACAGCATTATTTAAAATGATTTCAAATGGACATGTCCCTTCCATGCTGCTATATGGTGCACCAGGTGTTGGCAAAACATCCATCGCTAATGCCATTGCGGGTAGCTCAAAACTCCCTTTTTTTGCATTAAATGCGACAAGAGCAGGTAAAAAGGATGTCGAGGATATTGTACAGGAAGCGCGTATCTCAGGAAAAGTGCTACTATTTTTAGATGAAATCCATCGCTTCAATAAACTACAGCAAGATACCTTATTACCACATGTTGAAAATGGTTCTATCGTGTTGATTGGAGCAACAACAGAAAATCCGTATCATGATGTGAACCCTGCCATTCGTTCACGCTGTGGGGAAATTTATCAGCTTCAACATTTAACAGTCGATAATATTTTAATGCTGTTACAAAAGGCATTGCTGGATACAAAACGAGGACTTGGGCAATATCATATGGTCTTAACTGAAGAACAGCTCCAAAAAATTGCCATTGCTGCAAATGGCGATGCACGTAAAGCACTCACTCTATTAGAATCGATTTATTATGCAGGGGACGAAGTGGATGGTCAAACGATTGCTTCTGATACTGTGATTGACCATTTAATTAGTCGCATTGGTGTATATGGCGATAAAAAAGGCTCTCATTTTTATAATTTATTATCCGCCTTACAAAAATCCATTCGTGGTAGTGATACAAATGCCGCTATTTATTATTTAGCCCATCTATTAGAAAATGGTGATTTAGTCGCTGTGAGTAGACGCTTATTAGTGATTGCTTATGAAGATATTGGGCTAGCAAATCCTGCTGTCGGTGCACATGTGTTAGCTGCCATACAAGCAGCCGAGCGTTTAGGGTTACCTGAAGCACGTATTCCACTGGCAAATGCCGTAATTGAGATGTGTCTAGCCTCTAAGTCTAATTCAGCCATTCTAGCTATAGATGCCGCTATTGCTCGTATTCATGCAGGTCAAACTGGCGAAATTCCCCATCATTTACGAGATGCTCATTACAGTGGAGCAGAATCTTTAGGACATGTGGGCTATCAATATCCACATAATACCCCTATTGGTACATTCGGAGGCTGGGTCAAACAGCAATACCTACCAAGCGAATTAACCAATGTAGAATTTTACAAGCCTGTTATTGCTGGCGAGGAAAAACGTTTGGCTACGATTTATGAGAAGCTCCAATCCTTTAATCAACAATAGCGAAAAAAGCAGAAAGGTTGTTTAATCAACGTTTCTGCCTTTTGCTATTTAGTATCCACTATACTCATTCAAATGATGCCGCCAGCTTGTCCAGCAATGGACCCATTTCAGTCACCGTGTCAATTTTTATATCTTGCACCAATTCATAGGCATGTCGCATCTGGTTAGCAAATTGTCGCACATTTTGCTGTACTTCCACCCGAATGGCTTTCACCGCAATGGCTTGAGCAATCGTAAACTCTCTCGATAGCTCCTCAGACTCCTCATCATTCTCCTTTTCTACAGAATAATACAATAATTTCACCGCTTCATATACTTCTCGATCCATGGACAATCTCTCTTTTAACCAGTGTAAAATTAATTGTGTATAAATCACCGCATAAATAAATGATAGATATTCATGATCTAGCGATTTTTTCGCTAAATGCCTAATGGACTCTTCCTGCATCACCAATTCAAAAAGAATAAAACGAATTGGGTAAAACATCGCATATTCATTATTAATAAATACATTCTCTCTATACAGCGCACACCAAATATCTTTCACTAATGATGTCGAGGCTTTTGTGGAAAGTGCTAGTAACGGCCATTGTTTATATGTAAGAACCTCTTGAAGAAGTGTTTGAAATAATTGCTCATCCTCTTCACTGATTAAAAGTAGAGGCTTTTCTAGGTTGGTCAAGCTGATTTCGATATCATTGATAGACACTACAAATAGCCCCCTTTTGATTGCCTTTACCATGCAAAAAATGCATAGTCTACAGTCAATAGTTCGACAAAAAACGCTAAATACCTTTTCATCGAAAAATCGCCACCTCTGTCTTACATGAGATAGCGATTTTCCCTATTATCCTTGCACTCGTGTGATCGGAATATCTTTTAAAATTGTATTTACTACCCAACTAGCAGCCACTAAGCCTGCTACAGAAGGCACAAAGGCATTAGAAGATGGTGGCATTTTGGCTTTACGAATCGTCGCATCTGGTTTTCCTACATGCTCCACTACATCTGGACGTACTACGATTGGGCTTTCATCTGAAAAGACAACGGTTATTCCTTTATGAATGCCCTCTTTACGCAATTTTGTACGAATAATTTTAGCTAGTGGATCTGTATGTGTTTTGGAAATATCCGCAATTTGAAAGCGTGTTGGATCCATTTTATTGGCAGCTCCCATGCTTGAAATAATTGGGATATCACGTTTTAAACACTCTTTCATGAGATGAATTTTATACATCACTGTATCGCTTGCATCAATGACATAATCAATACCTTGTGCAAAAAATTGCTCATATGTTTCTTCTGTATAAAACATATGCATATCAATCACTTCACATGCTGGATTAATATCGGCAATACGCTCTTTCATAACAGCCGATTTAGATTTACCTACTGTCGAAAGGTATGCTACTAATTGACGGTTGACATTTGTAATATCTACATTATCCTTATCCACTAAAATAATACGACCAACACCACTGCGTGCACAAGCCTCCGCCGCAAATGAACCAACGCCACCTACACCTAAAATAGCCACGGTTGTATTTTTTAACTTTTCAAGCCCCTCTGTACCAACAGCAAGCTCGTTACGAGAAAATTGATGTAACATTCTGATTGACACTCTCCATCTATTAAAATTTCATATATCTTTTCGCTTAATTCATAGGAAGCAAGGTAAACCTATCAACATACTACATTCTAAGCAATACAACAAAAAAAAGCAATTGAAGTCAATACCCCTCAACCGCTTCTTCCCACATATTCGATTCATCGTTTGTTAAACGTATCAACAAATTGTTGACCAATCTCCACGCTTATTTGTTGAAATGCCCCTACAACCGCACCACCAATTGGTTCGACAAGCGCTTTCATAAAATGCAGTGGTAAACCATCATCCTCTGCAAGCTGTTGTAAAGTCGGAATAAAATGTTGTTCATTGGAAAACACACCACCTGTTAAAATGACGGGTACTTGTTCATCCTCCCATGTCATTTGAGCGTAGCAGGTTTTGATTGCCTCATAATAGCTTTGACATGCTTCTTCAATAATCCTTAATGCGATAGCATCTCCCTGTTCTACAGCCTCTATTACATATTTACTCAATGGAGCAATATTTGTTCGTGGATGTTCGTCATTGTAAATACTTGAAATCAGCTGTGGGACAGTGTCTTTCGCAAAATGACGCAACACCGCTTCTGTCAATTGAGTAGCAGGTTTTCGTCCGTCATAGTTTTGGAAAACAGCTTTCAACGCCTGTACGCCTAAGTCATAGCCACTACCTGCATCATCAAAAAGATAGCCCCAGCCACCAACACGATGGAACTTTTTTTCTTGGTCATAGCCCATTGTAATAGCACCTGTCCCCGCAATTTGTATGATACCTGGCTTTCCTAAAGTACCTGCATAAAGTGCAATTAGCGCATCATTTTCTACTAAAACAGGCACTTTTTTTTGTACATATTGACGGATAATATGCTCTACAGTACTCTCAGCATGTAACTCTTTGACACCTGCCATTCCCGCAAAGCAGCTTTCAATCGCCACAAAGGCTTGGGGATTTTGCTGCAATAGATTTTGTAATAACGCATGCAACGTTGCCTCAAAGTAGGGAATATCCATTGCCGTTGGATTACTACGAGTTGTGTTTACTTTAGCATAGACATGCCCAACTTCATCACAAATGACGGCTGATGTTTTTGTTCCGCCCCCATCCATTGCTAATACATACATAGCTTACCTCCATTCAATTCAAAAGAGGACTAAGCATCGGCTTAATCCTCTTTACAAAGTACTTTATTTTGTAAACCCAAATGATGCCCATGGTTGAATTTGTTTCAATAGAAAAAGCTCTTCCTCTACAACACGTGCGACAATATTACTTGATCCAGCATTCGGCATATCCTGCAAAACAATTTGCAATTCCCCTTTATAACGAACGTCTAAATCATTATCTATCGTAACATCCCCTAATGTCAATACTTCTATATCATGCGCAGGGAAATTCTCTCCCTTGTATTTCACACGAGATTGCGTACTACGAATCACATAGTCTGATACATCGCCACGGTTGTAGTGGAATTCTTTGAATAAAATCGTTTCTTCTAATGATGACGTTTCTTTTGATGGAACAACTTTCAATTCAAGCTTATTGCGATTTAATTGCCCCAATGCACGTAATTCTTCCTCTGATGCATACATATTACCAATAATACAATCATCGATTAAGCCTGTATGCCACATATCCTTCGCTTGTACCGTAATTGGTAAATAGCGATGTTCTTCTAACGTTGGTAAACCATGCTCGGTTTGCTCCCAAGGTCCAAACTTTGCATGCTGTGACGAAATCATGGCTGCTGTTCGGATATGATTGTCTTTGAATTGTTTAGAGGCTGCTAAAAAATGTTGTCGTGAAAGACCTGTAAATCGTCTAGGGTAAAAGTTATGGCATCCAATAATGTTTTCCTTATTCGGTTGGTAAGACAAAATATTATCGACATATTTTGTGCCATTACTAATATTTAATTCTACTTTTAAATTACTTGCATCGAGTGACATAAAGGCTTCCTCATGTCCAGAGAACCCCATATCTAAACGCAATGCTGCCAAATGATAGTGTTCTTTAAAATGTGCAATATCTTTGTATGTTAGCCCTAGCTCTTGAAAAACATTAGGTGCAATGTCAGCAGAGATATCAAAACCTAACTCCTTAGCGAACGCATTAATTTGTTGTAACTTTTGACGTTCTTGATCATTATTTAAGGACATTAAACATGTAAAAATACGATCAAATCCATTCTCATGTGCCAACTGTACATAGCGTTTCATTTCCTCCAATGTACTATGTTGAGGATACAGTGAAATACCAAGTCTTCTCAATTTTAATACCTCCATATGCTAAATAATTGCCTAATTAAATAATCAAGCTATTTATAGATTCAGTGAAGGATGCTAGACCCTTCACTGAATAAGTAATCAATTATTTTGTTGCTTGTTCTTCTGCTTGTTTCGCAGCTGCGCGGTTTGCTGCAAGTAAGAATGGTGTGTAAATGAGAATCGATACAACAATTAACACAACACTTAATGCCGCACCTGTCCATGATTGTGTTACTAACCAACCATTAATAATTGGTGGTGTTGTCCATGGTGCTGCCACTGTCGCTGCTGGTACCCATCCCCATTTTGTTGCAAAGTAAGCAATCGATACGTTCACCATTGGCGTTAAAATAAATGGCACAAATAAAATTGGGTTTAATACAATTGGTAAACCGAATAGTAACGGCTCATTGATATTGAATAAACCTGGTGCAGCAGATAATTTGCCGACTGTACTGTACTGTTTATTCTTTCTCGCTACAATAAAGATCGCAATGACTAAAGCAATTGTTGTACCTGAACCACCCATGTTAACGAATGCATCAAAGAATGGTTTGTTAATGATATATGGTGCTACTTGACCTGCATCGATTGCTTCCATGTTTTTCGCAATCGCATCTAAGTTAATTGTTTGCATGAATGGATCGATGATGTTTGCACCATGAATACCGAATGTCCATAAAAATGCTGGAATAAATGCTAAAAGAAGTCCTGCTGTCCATGTGTTTGTTAAGCCCATGAATGGCTCTTGAACTGCTGAGTAGAATGATGAAATAATATCTGGCATTTCAAAGCCTACTGAAATAACTGTACGAATTAATGCTAAAATACCGATCGTAATAATAGCTGGTAATAAAGCTGCAAACGATTTTGATACAGCTGATGGTACACCTGCTGGCATTTTGATTAGTAATCTAGGGTTTCCAGCTAAACGTGAGAACAACTCTGCTGAAATAAGCCCTAGTATAATAGCTAAGAAAATACCGCCTGTTCCCGTCGTTAAACCTGTTAAACCACCTTCACCAAACGTACCGAATGTCATATAGCCTGCAAGACCAATTGTCCCACCAGCTAATGCGTCTTTACCATAGCTTTTTGTTAGTTGATAAGCAATTACAAAAGATAATAATAGCGAGATAATACCGAATGTAGCACCCCAAACGTTACCGCCCCATTGCTTCCACGTGCCATCACTAAACATAGCATTCATAGCATTTTGATATAAATCAATTGGCAAGTTGTTCACTAAAACAGCTAGTGACCCTACAATCGTTAATGGCATAATAGAGATAAAGCCATCACGAATTGCAACTAAATGGCGTTGGTTCCCGACTCTAGCGGCAACTGGTACAAATTTTTCTTCTAAAAAACGAAACATTCCATACACTCCCTTGTTTTATTAGTTTATAATGACATCAAATTTTGATGTTATTCCCCTTTGATTTGTCCATATAGCTCAATCACTTCTTGTGCTAAATCTTTAAATGTAATAGCATTCATTAAATGATCTTGCGCATGAATGAGTAACATAGAAACTTCTACTTTTTCCCCTCTTGCTTCCTGTGTAAGCAAATTCGTTTGTGAATGATGCGCCTCAATCAACGCTTCATTGGCAAGTTTGATTTTTTCCTTTGCCGCATCAATTTGTCCCGTCTTTGCTAATTGTATTGCTTCCATACACTCACTTTTCGTATTCCCACTATGTATAATTAACCCCATAATGGATTCTATTAAAGCTTGCTCTTCCATTATCATTGCTCCTTACCCGATTAAATTTAATGCTTGCTTCAAAACATTTTCACCATTCATCATGCCGTAATCTGACATATTGATTACATCAATTGGAATATTTTTATCTTTGTATTTCGTCTCAAATGAGCCTTTTAAGTAGCGCACTTGTGGACCAAGTAACATAACATCCACTGATTTAGCACCTAATACTTTTTCAACTTCACTTTCTGCAATGGCATAAATATCTGCCTCTAAATTTTGTTCTTGTGCAGCCTTTTGCATTTTTGAAACTAATAAACTTGTACTCATTCCAGCAGCACATACTAACATAATATTTTTCATAACATACACTCCTTAATGTTTGACTTTCATGTGTAATCGCTTTCTTGGTATGAGAATATCACCTATTGGTCTATACCACAATACCTTTTTTCTAGATTTTCTTGTCTTTACTAGCGCTTAACAAAACTGGACTATACCAATTATTCATATAAATCAAGGTATTATCACCAACTGGTATAGTCCACAAAAAAAATTTAAAAATTTTTAAAAATATTCATAAAATACAGGCTTATTAGCTGGTAATGCTTGTTGCCATCTATCAATTATTTCCTTATCATACTGTTGTCCAGCAAACATCACAGCCTCTTTTATCGACAAATGACCAACCATCATAGCTGAAAAAAGATGGATTGGTAATGTGATGATAGATGCTGGGGCTACTGTGTTCTCTTCCATTATTTGCACATCACCATTGCCATTAATTTGATATAGCTGTTCATTCCATTCACAAAAACGATCTTCAATACGTACATATAATGGTTTTTCAACCGATTCCCATTGATAACGTTTCATAAATGCTAATACATCTACAATACGCACCATAATATCTTGCACAATTTCTCGTTTAAATTGTGGCTCTTGGAAATAAAAGCCGAAATGCTGGTGATTAGCTGTCACACCTTGAATTGTTGTGACACTTGCTGCATGGGATGTGACGTAGCGCCAAATAGCCTGCTCTGCCTCCATATCCTTCACAACGAAATCATGAACAACAAACGTTGTCCCTTGAATGGCATAACGAATATAGCCAGCTATTTGGTCGTCTTTAAAATAAGCAGCTAAATGGCTATCAGGCGCTCTGCTCTCTAAGCGATTCCACCAGACATCATCCCGCAGCATGCCACCATTCGTGCGCAATGCCTGCTCATTATGGAATTCTTTAATCGCTTGAAACAAATCAGGATCCACCCATTCAAAACTCATGCGCTTCATAACATCTATTTTTTTACCTAATATAGGAAACAATGTTTGCGGAATGGAATAATGTAATTTGTCAAAAAATAATTCCCACCCAAAATAACGATAAAAAGAAACGGAAAATGGGGCTAATACAGAAACTGTTTGCCCATTTTGACGCATTTGCCTTAACGATTCCATCATCAGCTTTTTCACAATACCCTGTTGACGATATTCTGGATAGGATGCAACAAAGCCAATGCCTCCCATTTCATAGTTCTCACCATGAATGGTCATATTTAAAGGCAACACCAATACTTGCCCTACTACCTTATTACCATCATATGCCCCTAATGTTGTACTATGCTCAACCCAGTGATGAAAATCTTTTCGACGAGCGTCCGTATATTTATTGGGAAAACAATAATCACGGAGCTGATGAATTTGTTGATAATCTTTTTCTTCTACTAATTTTATTTCCATGTATCAGTCACCTCTTCAAGCTTCACATTCTATGCCAATTTTTTTGGAAGCCATTAATTCTGTAATAGTTTGAAAAAATCGTTCTACTTCTGGTCCTACAGCAGCAATTTCAATCGTGTCACCATGTATAATATTTTGTCCTAAAACCCCTTTAATGGATTTCAAATTGACGGATTTACCATGATAAATTAAACTTGCCTCACATTCAAATGGCGTTGCAGCGACTACAAGCAATACAGCTAATTTTGCATGTACCCCTGCTGAATCTGTGATTCTATAGGTTTTCTTCAACCATACCCCTCCCATTTCACTTAAATTTAATACGATGCTGATAGTTAGCCATCATTCGTTCATTATGAGCTGAATCTCCTTGCACATTATTACTTTCAAAAATAGGCAGTTCTTCCCCTTCGCTAGCCATGTACGAAAGCACTTTACTAAATAAAACATTCAATATTGTTGCACCAATAACGGTTGAAGAAGGACCATATTGGAGATGATTGTGGCTTAATATACCGTCTCCTACTGGTACATGTGTATCCAATACAATATCAACAATGTCCTCTAAACGTTTTCCACTTGCATGATAACTTGGTTGTTGATGATAGGCAAGTGACTGAAGCGATAGGACCAATACACCTGCTTCTTTTGCAAAAAGAGCCGCATCTATTGGCGCATTATTTCTACCTGAAGTGGAAATAACGATAAAAACATCCTCCTGTTGAAAATCAAATTGTTCCTTATAACGTGCCAAAAGAGTCGCATCTTTTTCATTGTTAGATGCTATCACTGCACCCGCTTGTATTGTGAGTGGTTCAATAATAATCGGGTGAATTGGCACTAATCCACCAGCCCGATAAAATGCATCTTGCGCTAAAAGCTGTGAATGCCCACAACCAAACAAGTGAATAATGCCACCAAGCTGTAGCTTCTGTCCAATGATGATTGCCACTTCTGCTAAATATGTCTCCTCGGCTTCTTCTACCATTCGTAATAAATGTTGAATTTCTTTAAAATATGCATCCATCTAATCACCTTTGAATTTCACTAATAAATTTATAGCGGTCTGCTCGATACGTACTGCGCACAAGCTCAAATGGCACACCATCTGCTAAATAACTGGTACGCTTAATAATTAACACAGGTGCTGTATGATTAATTTGTAGAAGTTTACTATCTTCTTTTGTGACAATAGCAGCCTCCATTTGTTGAATCGCATTACCAATTTTTCGTTGGAAATGTGTTTCAATTAACGCATAAAGTGAGCCTGTGATTTTCTTTTCATCCAAGTCAGGATAAATTTTCACAGGAATATACGTTCTTTCAATAGCCATTGGTTTTGAATCAGCACTACGAATTCGCACAACAAAAAATACTTCTTCTCCATGCTCTAGCAATAAATCATTGGCGATATCCATCGGTGGGACAATTTTTTCAAAGCGTAATACTTTGCTGCTTGGCTCCATACCTCTTGCTCGCATATCTTCTGTAAAACTCGTCAATCCTTGTAATGGTTGCTCCAGCTTAGGATTTGCTACATAGGTCCCTCTACCTTTTTCACGATAAAGTAGACCTGTATTCACTAAGTTCGTGATGGATTGACGTACAGTCATACGACTCACATCAAATTGTATTGAAAGTTCTCGCTCAGAAGGAATCGTTTCACCAATTTTATATTCATTTAAATAAATACGCTGTTTAATAATTTCTTCGATTTGTATATAGATTGGTATATGAGAGTTTTTATCTAACACAGCTATTCACCATCCTCATGTTCTACTACTATCATCAGTTACCCTACAAGGAACCGTTCATTTTTGCTTTATGGTGTGAACGCTTTCATTTCAGAAGATGATAATCGGTATAGTTGTCTATACCGATTATATGCTGTTTGAGGTAAAATAAAAAGCATTTCTTTCAATTTTGCCATAAAAAAAGAAGCCTCTCCTTGAAGAGCTTCTCTTGTTTACTATGTATGGACGAATCCCGATTGTGCCGTAATGCCAAGAAATAGTTGTTTTGAACCCGCAATTTGCAGGTGGGTGTCTCATTCATTATATTAAACGTCCCGCTCCAAAGGGGGCATGTTTGCGATAATAAAATAAAGACTCCCATTTCATTAGTGTTCGGTCAAAACTGTTAAGTATAGTTAGCAGTTAGACGAAACACATCAGGATTCGTATTACCGTTATCTTACCATCATATTTCTGATAATTCAAATTATTTTTCCGTGAATGACGAAAAACACAAAAAATGCCTAGCTTTTCAACAATTTTTGTTAAAAAACTAGGCTCCATTCATATTTTATCCCACACTAACAGACTGTATGACCCCACTTCAAAATAGGGGGCGGAAATGAACTGTTTAAGTGGGAGAAGAGGAAAAGCCCCACTAATTGAAGGTTCACTTTATACTACACAGATTATCTTTTAAATGGTGTAATTGCTAAATTTAATTCACTTAACTGCTCTGGTGATACAGCACTTGGCGCATCTGTCAGTAGACAGCTTGCACTTGCTGTTTTTGGGAAGGCAATCGTATCACGAAGATTTGTGCGACCTGCTAATAACATCACAAAACGGTCAAGACCAAATGCTAATCCAGCATGTGGTGGTACACCATATTCAAATGCTTCTAATAGGAAGCCAAATTGTTCGCGCGCCTCTTCTTCTGTAAAGCCAAGTAACTTGAACATTTTTTCTTGTAGGTCACGTTCATAAATACGCAATGATCCTCCACCAAGCTCATAGCCATTTAACACGATATCATAGGCTTGTGCACGTACTGCTGAAGGGTCTGTGTCCATCAACGGGATATCTTCATCAAAAGGACGTGTGAATGGATGGTGTGCCGCATAGTAACGATTATCTTCCTCTGAGTACTCAAACAACGGCCAATCTGTAATCCATAAGAAAGCAAATTGAGAAGCATCAATCAATTCTAAGTCTTGAGCTAATTTTGTACGTAATGCACCAAGAGCAGCCGCTACAACAGAAGCTTTATCTGCTACAAACACTAAAATATCGCCTACTTCAGCGCCCATACGCTCGATTAATGCTGTAGCCAATGCCTCATCAAAGAATTTAGCGATTGGTCCATTTAAGCCTTCCTCTGTAATTTTTAGCCAAGCTAAACCTTTTGCTCCATAAATATTCACGAATTTCGTCAATTCGTCCATATCTTTACGAGAATATCGATCAGCTGCCCCTTTCACATTAATACCTTTTACTTGCTTGCCTTGTGCTACTGTATCCGCAAATACTTTGAAGCCACAGCCATCAAAAATATCATTCAATGCGACTAATTCTAAGCCAAAGCGAACATCAGGCTTATCAGAGCCATAGCGATCCATTGCTTCTTGGTATTTCATACGTTGGAATGGTGCAGGAATGTCCATACCTTTTACATCTTTCATCACCGCTTGGATTAAACGTTCATTCATCTCTAACACTTCTTCTTGTGTTAAAAAGCTTGTTTCGATATCCACTTGCGTAAATTCGGGCTGACGGTCTGCACGTAAATCCTCATCACGGAAACAACGGGCAATTTGGAAATACTTTTCAAAGCCTGCCACCATCAACAATTGTTTAAAAAGCTGTGGTGATTGTGGTAAAGCATAAAATTCCCCTTCATGGACACGAGATGGTACTAAATAGTCACGTGCTCCTTCTGGTGTAGATTTCGTTAAAATTGGTGTTTCCACCTCTAAAAAGCCTTCATTTTGTAAAAAATTACGAATTGTACGTGTGACATCTGAACGCATTTTAAATGTATCAAACATGACAGGGCGACGAAGGTCTAAATAACGGTATTTTAAACGTAAATCTTCCGAAACATCTGTACGATCTTCAATTTGGAATGGTGTTGTTTTCGCTGTATTAATTACGACTAAACTTGTCGCTGCTACTTCAATTTTCCCATTCGACATATTTGGATTAATCTGCTCTGCTGCTCGCAGTACAATTGTACCTTCTACTTCAATCACATATTCACTGCGCACTTTATCAGCTAAAGCATGTGCCTCTGCCATATCTGGGCTAAACACAACTTGTGTAATGCCTGTGCGGTCACGTAAATCAATAAATATTAAACCACCTAAGTCACGACGACGTTGTACCCAACCTTTTAATACAACCTTTTCGCCTTGTAACGCTTCTGATAATTCGTTACTAGCATGTGTTCTTGTTGCCATATCGTTTTCCTCCAAAATTCCATTCGTATTTTAATTATCGCTTCAGTAAATAATTGACCAGCTCAGAAAAGGCTACTTTTTGCTGTTCTCCTGTCACCATTTCTTTTATTGTTGCTGCTTGTTCTGCTAACTCTGTTTCACCTAAAACAATGGTATATTTAGCACCTAAACGGTCTGCTGATTTCATTTGTGCCTTCATTTTACGTGCAAGGTAATCCATCTCTGTTGCAATGCCTTTTGCACGGAATGTACTTGTTAGTTCCACCGCTTTCAATTTCGCCTCATCGTCCATCGCAATGATATAGACATCAAGCCCTGATGCTGTATCAAGCATCACACCTTCCGCCTCTACTGCTAATAACAAGCGTTCAATGCTTAGTGCAAAGCCAATCCCTGGTACATCTGGACCACCAATTTCCTGTACAAGCCCATTGTAACGACCACCACCACAAAGCGTTGTAATAGCACCAAAACCTGAAGCCGTAGACATAATTTCAAATGTTGTGTGATTATAATAATCCAACCCTCGGACAAGGTTTGGATCTACCTCATAGCTGATTCCGAGTGCTTCTAAATAGTTTTTCACTTGTGCAAAATAGGCTGCTGATTCCTCTGTTAGGAAATCTGTTAATGCTGGCGCTGTTTGCATCAATGGATGTTCACGGTCCACTTTGCAATCTAAAATGCGTAGTGGATTTTTTTGTAGGCGGTTTTGACAATCGGTACAAAATTCGTGAATATGTGGCTCAAAGTGTTGTAATAATGCTGTGCGGTGTGTATCACGTGTTTCTTTATCACCAAGTGAATTAATGACTAATTTTAAATCCTTTAAGCCAACTGTTTCGTACACATCCATCGCAAGTGCAATGACTTCTGCATCAATTGCTGGGTCTGCTGAGCCAATTGCCTCTACGCCAAATTGTACGAATTGACGGTAACGCCCCGCTTGTTGTCGTTCATAGCGGAACATTGGCCCTAAATAAGATAATTTTACAGGTTGATCTGGTGCACCAAACATTTTGTGTTCCACATAAGCACGTACAACACCTGCTGTATTTTCAGGACGTAATGTTAAAGAACGATCCCCACGATCTGTAAATGTATACATTTCTTTTTGCACAACATCTGTCGTTTCACCAACACCCCGAGCAAATAATTCAGTTTGTTCAAAAATAGGTGTACGAATTTCGTTGTAGCGATAGACACGGCAAATGTCACGAATGATGCTCTCAACCTTTTGCCATTTT
Organism: Lysinibacillus piscis; assembly: GCF_026012395.1. Classification (GTDB taxonomy): domain Bacteria; phylum Bacillota; class Bacilli; order Bacillales_A; family Planococcaceae; genus Lysinibacillus; species Lysinibacillus piscis. Next base: position 371,264 of record NZ_BRZA01000002.1, on the reverse strand, counting down.
TCAGATTGCCCAGGTAAAATATCTTGTGTTCCTCTTGGCACTTTAAAACTCATCCAAATACCTCCTTCGAAATTGCTTATGATTCCATTACGCTGTGATGTCATTGCGTCCAGATTTTTCGAGCTTCTTCCAAATCTGTAACATCTATTGAGACTTGTATCGTGGTTCATCAGATAGATGAAGCAAAATAAAAAAAGCCCTCGCCACCTTGCATAATGCAAGGGACGAGAGCTATTGATAGCTTCCGCGGTTCCACCCTAGTTGACACATAAAAAAACTGTGTCCTCCTCAATCTCGGATAACGGCCGACTCCGTTTTTTCCTACTAAGTTCTCACCTTTCAGAAAAAAGCCTCTCAAGTGTTGTTCGCATTGTACATTTTTGGAGGAAAGATTGCAGCCTAAGTCTTTCCCTCTCTGATCCAACAGCGGTATATGCTACTTGCTTGGTCATAAGCGGTAAATCTTTTTTTGATTATTCTTTATGTTAGTCACAACCATTCATAATGTCAACTGTTTTATCAGATTATGACCTTTTTCCCGTGAATTTTATAGTTGAAGCATGATAAAATAGTACAAGGAACTGGAGGTATTTGATGAAGACAAAATTTTCCTATGCCATCATCTTGATGCTATTACTAACAATGGCTTTTCCAATACCCAATCAATCTACATTAGCCAATGACCATAATTTAAAAGTAACAGGTACAATTCTTCATTTACGTGAAGGACCTGGGCTCTCTTATCCTATTCTAACGACATTGGAAAAGGGCGATGAGTTGACTAGCATTGGACGTGAAGGAGATTGGATACAAGTAAAAGCCGCAAACTATGAAGGTTGGGTAGCTTCTTGGTTAACCGCGCCTATCAATGCAAAAAAAACTGTTGCTAAATCGGTCATCTCACAAGTGGATAGACTTAATATTCGCACAGACCCTGATATCGCCTCTGCTGTTTTAGGACAACTATCTACTGGTGACCAAGCCGATTTAGTCGAGGAACAAGGTGAATGGGCTAAAATTAGCTGGAATGGTATTAATGGCTGGGTAGCTGTGGACTATGTCACAATCAATGACAAAGCACAGCCAAAATCGACTACATCTAAGCCTACTGTTGAAGCGACCACAACTATAACGAACAAAAGTACAACATTCACCGTTTTAGTAGACACATTAAATGTGCGTGAAAAACCAACACTAAATGCTAAAAAAATAGGCACAATTCAAAATGGGCAATCATTTAAAGTGCTCGGACAAGAACATAACTGGGTGCAAATTCAATACAGCAGTAAAAAAACAGGCTGGGTGTATAGTTTTTATGGAACATTTGCCTATAATGAGAAAAATACAGCTAAATCAACCTCAAAAGAGCTTGAAATGGTGACGATTATTTACAACGGTACGAATTTGCGAACAGATGCTTCAACCGTTGCAGATGTCGTTGAACGTGTAGATGCTGGTCAAACATATCCTATTGTCGGCATGAAAAATGATTTTTACGAAATACAGCTTAAAGATAGTACTGCATTTGTCGCCAATTGGGTGGTGACAACAAGCTCCAATAAGGTTGTTAGCAATACGCAAGAAACAAAGAAACCTCGTAAAAAAGATACGTTAAATGGGTTGACGATTGTCGTAGACCCTGGTCATGGTGGACAAGACCATGGTACAACAGGTCAACGAGGAACAGATGAGAAAGATATTACATTAAAAACCGCTTCTCTGCTTGCCTCCAAGCTACGAGCTGCTGGGGCTAACGTCATCATGACAAGGGAATCCGATGAATTCGTCACGTTAAGAAAGCGTGTATCAATTGCTCACCAATCGGAAGCAGACGCCTTCATTAGCCTACATTATGATGCGACAGATGATGGTGCTATTTCAGGCTTTACCTCGTATTATATGAATAGCCAGCAAAAAGGGCTTGCTGATGCCATTAATCAAGGGATTGCCAATAAAATCACCTTAAAAAATCGTGGTACACAGCAAGGAAATTATTTAGTGCTACGAGAAAATCGTCAAAAAGCTGTATTAATCGAATTAGGCTTCCTAAGCAATGCTAGTGAAGAACGTGTGATGACAACAGCCAAATTCCGAGAGCAAGCTACTCTTGGCATTTATCAAGGGATTTTGCACTATTTTAATACAAACGAATAATGCACCACAAACTGAAAAATCGGAAGTAATCAATAGAGCTACCATTGATTACTTCCGATTTTTTCATCTACATGATGTCTTACTTTCCCCCTCTAATACCACTCCTACCAACTCATTCAATCTAATAAAAATGGGCATTTGAGCATCTTCAATGACCATATAATCGGGAAGTAGTGCACGTAAGACCCCTCTTTGGCTTTTACCTGCCGTATGTACGACAACCATTCGACCAATCATCTGTTGTAATGTTATATACAAATTAGGATTGGTACTACTGTTCATTTGTATCACCTTCCATACGCCTCCTTACAAAAATAGCATCACGCTATTAATGTATGAAAATTGTATGGAAAAATGACCTCTTATTTTGAATCAAGTAAAATGGTCACAGGTCCATCATTAATCAATGCCACATCCATCATCGCACCAAAAACGCCTGTTTCTACTTGTAACCCATATTCACGCAAAGCTTGGTTAAAATGATCCCATAATGGCTTCGCTACATCTGGCTTTGCTGCATTGCTAAAACTCGGTCGATTCCCTTTTTTAACATCACCATATAAAGTAAATTGTGAGACAGATAAAATTTCTCCACCATGTTCGACAATAGAGTAATTCATTTTTCCTTCACTGTCTTCCCATAAACGAAGTTGAGCAATTTTTTTGGCTAAATAGGCAACATCTTCTACTGTATCCTCATGTGTAATACCGACTAACAATACATAGCCACTATTAATTGCTCCTGTCACTTGTCCATCGACTGTGACAGAAGCAGCCTTACTACGCTGTAACACAACTTTCATTTTTGCAATCCCTCACCATTAATTAATAACACGCTGTACAGAATAAATATCAGGTGTTTGTTTAATACGTTCGACGACTTTATGCAAATGCGAAATATTTGAAATGGCTATCGTTAAATGGATTGTTGCCATTTTCTCTCGATCCGCACGACCACTTACCGCTAAAATATTCGTTTTCGTCTCACTAACAATTTGCATGATTTCATTTAAAATACCTGGTCGATCAAAGGCCGCAACTTCTATATCAACAGGATATTCTTTTTTCGCAGGAATGAGTGCATGCTCCCACTCCACCTCGATTAAACGCTCTTGGTCATCCTCCAGTTGGATATTAGGACAGTCCGCACGGTGCACAGAAACACCACGCCCTTTTGTAATAAATCCGACAATGTCATCACCTGGCACTGGTGTACAACAGCGTGATAGACGTATTAACATATTGTCAATACCCTTCACGATGACACCTGATTCCGTACGTTTTTGTGGTATCGGATTTTTCATTTTTTGCTCGATTTTTTCAAGTGCTTCTTCCTGTTCACGCTCTTTACGACGTTTTTCAGCTAAACGATTCACGATTTGCTGTGCGGTAATACCATTTACCCCAACAGCTGCATATAAATCGTCCTCATTCGTATAATTAAATTTATCACACACACGCTTTACATTTTCTGCTGCCATCGTTTCTTTTACGTCATAGCCTTGCGTGCGAATCTCTTTTTCAACCATCTCTTTACCTTTAAGAATATTATCTTCTCGTAGATGGCGTTTGAAAAATTGTTTAATTTTATTTTTCGCCTGTGATGATTGTGCAATTTTCAGCCAATCACGGCTTGGACCAAATGATTGCTTGGACGTTAAAATTTCAATAATATCGCCCGTTTTCAGCGGTGTATCTAACGGCACCATCTTGCCATTAATTTTAGCGCCAATGGTACGATTTCCAACCTCTGAGTGAACACGGTAAGCAAAATCAATTGGCACAGAGCCTGCTGGTAACTCAATGACATCACCCTCTGGCGTAAAAACATATACCATATCTGAAAACAAATCGAATTTTAAGGATTCCATAAATTCTTCTGCATTCGATGATTCGTTTTGGAATTCTAAAATTTCTCGGAACCATGTTAATTTTTGATCGACATTTTGTTTTTCAACGTCTACCGTTTTGCCTTCTTTATAAGCCCAATGCGCTGCAATCCCGTATTCAGCAATTTTATGCATTTCTTTTGTACGAATTTGCACCTCTAACGGATCACCATAAGGACCAATCACCGTTGTATGCAAAGATTGATACAGATTTTGTTTAGGCATCGCAATATAGTCTTTGAAACGTCCTGGCATTGGCTTCCACAATGTATGCACAATTCCTAATACCGCATAGCAGTCTTTAATACTATCTACAAGTACACGAATCGCTAATAAATCATAAATTTCATTGAACTGCTTTTTTTGTAATACCATTTTTCGATAAATACTGTAAATATGCTTTGGACGACCATAAATATCCGCACTGATTTCCACTTCTGTTAATTGTGACTCGATTTCCGACATGACATTATCTAAATACGCTTCACGTTCCTCACGTTTTTTCTTCATTAAGCTCACAATACGATAATATTGCTGTGGATTTAAGTAACGTAATGCTGTATCCTCTAGCTCCCATTTGACCGTTGAAATCCCTAAACGATGGGCAAGGGGGGCAAAAATTTCAAGTGTCTCTTTAGAAATACGACGTTGCTTTTCAGCAGGTAGATGCTTTAATGTCCGCATATTATGTAAGCGGTCTGCTAGTTTAATTAAAATAACACGAATATCCTGTGCCATTGCCACAAACATTTTGCGATGATTTTCAGCTTGCTGTGCTTCTTTTGATAAATATTTAATTTTGCCAAGCTTTGTTACACCATCTACAAGCATGGCTACTTCTTCACCAAATTCTCGCACCATGTCTTCACGTGTAAATTCTGTATCTTCCACAACATCGTGTAAAAAGCCTGCTGCTACTGTTTGAGGGTCCATTTGTAATTCCGCTAAAATACCTGCGACTTGAATCGGATGAATAATATATGGTTCCCCAGAGCTACGGAATTGCTCGCTATGAGCCTCTCGTGCCAATTCATATGCCTTTTTCACAAATGCGACATTTTCTTTATTCATATAAGACTCGACTAACTGAAAAACGTCTTCTGGAGTCAAAATTTGCTCTTTCGCCATAATATGTCCACCTTGTTCGTCAAAATTTTCGGATTAGATATAACTTCAATTGTATAAAATATAATAGGCGATTGTAAAGGGACTGTATCATTTATCAGCAGAATGTTCAAAAAAACTCCTTGCCATCGTCTAATAGCAAGGAGTTTTTTCCTTATTTGTTTTGATTATAAGCAACAGCGATTTGTGCACCGACTACTGCATTATTTTTCACTAAGGCAATATTGGCATCAAGACTTTTACCATCTGTTAGCTCTTTTACTTTACCTAATAAAAACGGTGTTACATTTTTACCTTGGATACCATTTTCCTCTGCTTCTACTAATGCTTTTTCGATAATATCTGTAATAAAGGCATGCTCCATCGCCTCTTCTGCTGGGATTGGGTTAGCAATAACAGCGCCACCTTTTAGCCCTAGTTGCCATTTTGCTTGAAGCATTGCCGCCACTTCTTCTGGTGTATCTAGCTTAAAGTTGACATCAAAACCACTTTGACGTGTATAGAATGCAGGTAATTCTGCTGTGCCATAGCCTACAACTGGCACACCTTTTGTTTCAAGATATTCTAATGTTAAACCAATATCTAAAATCGATTTTGCCCCTGCACAAATAACGGCCACATTTGTTTGTGCTAGCTCCTCTAAATCAGCTGAAATATCCATTGTTGTTTCAGCACCACGGTGTACACCACCGATACCGCCCGTAACAAAAATTTCAATACCTGCTAGCTCTGCGCAAATCATTGTCGCTGCTACCGTTGTTGCACCTAATTTTTTGGTTGCTACTAAATAGCCTAAGTCACGGCGAGATGCTTTCGCTACATCCGCTGCATTGCCGAACATTTCTAGCTCTTCATCTGACAAACCAATTTTAATTTTACCGTCGATTAAAGCGATTGTTGCTGGTACTGCACCATTATCACGAATAATTTGCTCTACTTCACGTGCTGTTTGTACATTTTGTGGGTATGGCATACCATGTGAAATAATTGTCGATTCTAATGCCACAATCGGTAAACCTTTTTCTTGCCCTGCTTTGACTTCCTCTGATAATACGATAAATTCTTTCATACTATAATGCCTCCATTTCATTTTTTAGCAAGCTTGCAGATAATTCTGGTCTCACTGTATAAGGGGATGCGAGTGTATACTTCGCATTCGTTAACCCAGCCTCAATACATGTGGTGAACGGCTGTCCTATTAACCAGCCATGGATGACCGCACTAACAAAGGCATCCCCTGCCCCTGTTACATCCTCAATTTTCTCTATTTTTTTAGCCTCAATATGCAATGGCGTCTGTTCAGTAGATGCTACATAAACACCTTTACTGCCAGCCGTAATCACGACATGCTCAGCGCCTAAATGCTGTAGATGGACTAATGCACGCTTGTAATCTTCAGCCGTTTGAATGGTTTGCCCTACAATCGTTTCTGCTTCATCCGTATTACAAATAAACCATGTCACACCTTGCAATGTATCTGGTAATCGATTCATCTTTGGCGATGATACGGGCACAATCACCAAAGGAATTTTACGTGCAATCGCTAATTGTTGTATATACACAACCGTTTCTTTTGGACAATTCAAATCGACAACAAAGCAACCTGCATTGGTCAACATTGGTTCATGCTGCTGCAAATAGCTTGGCAACAAATAATCATAGACATCCATATTAGCTACAGCTAACGCTAGCTCTCCTGCTTCATCCATAATCGCTATATAAGAGCCTGTTGACGCATTCGCTAGTTGTTCAACATAGCGCAAATTCATAAATGGCTCCGATGCCTCATGAATCGCTTGCCAATCCGCATCTTTCCCAGCCGTTGTCAACATTGTGACACGATGTTGAAGTCGCCCTAAATTTTCTGCAATATTGCGTCCAACGCCGCCAATACTAAAGGATGAGCTAGCAGGATTCGATGTACCAAATTGGACATCGCCCTTCACATGAAATTTTCGATCTAAATTAGCGCCACCAATGCAAACAATGTCATTTTCCTCTGGCAATATATACGCGCGCCCGACAATTTTGCCTTGCTTCATCAAACTCGACACAAGATTTGCTAGCACAGGCCGAGATAAACTCATGACATCTGCCATTTCTTGCTGCGACATAAAAGGATTTTGACGGATTAACGCCAGTAAAGCCTGTTCTCTATCATTCATAGCATCACCTTTTATTATATTTGTTTAAATTATAAACTTTTGTTTGAGTGTTGTCAAAAAATTATTCGATAAAGTGAATCTTCAATCGGTGGGAGTTTTCCTCATCCCCACCAATTGGTAGTTTCACCAATCAAGTTTTTACGGGATTAAAAAAACAGTATTTTGGTGAGTGTTCCAAAATACTGTTCTTACGTATCTTATAGTTTAATCGTCCAGCCAAATGTATCTTCCAGTTTGCCATATTGAATGCCTGTTAATGTATCATAAAGCATTTGTGTAACTTCACCAATTTGTCCATTGTTCACATCAATTGCCCCATCTGACCATTTTAAATAGCCTACTGGTGATATTACAGCGGCTGTACCTGTACCAAATACTTCTTCCAATGTGCCGTTATTTGCCGCTTCAACAATTTCCAAAAAGGCAATTTTACGCTCCTCGACTGGAATATTTTTTGATTTTAATACGTTAATCATGGAGTCACGTGTAATACCTGCTAAAATACTGCCATTCAATGCAGGTGTAATCACTTTACCAGCAATTTTAAAGAAGATGTTCATACTACCAACTTCCTCTACATATTGATGTTCCTTACCATCTAACCATAATGTTTGTGCATAGCCCTGTGCATTTGCTAGCTCTGAACCTTTTAGGCTGCTTGCATAGTTACCACCAGCCTTTGCCTCACCTGTACCACCTGCAACTGCTCGCACATAATGCTGTTCTACTAAAATTTTAATTGGGTTAATTCCCTCTGCGTAATAGGACCCAACTGGTGACATAATAATCATAAATTTATAGTTTTTCGCAGGACTAACACCTAAATATGGTTCCGTTGCAATAATAAAAGGGCGTATATATAATGACGTTCCCTCTGAAGTTGGCACCCAATCACGGTCAATTTGCAAAAGCTCCTTTAACGCATATAAGGCAAATTCTTCATCAATTGCTGGAATACAAAGGCGTTCGTTTGAGCGATTTAAACGCTTAAAATTTTGATCAGGACGGAATAGCAGAATTTCGCCAGCCTCCGTTGCATATGCCTTTAATCCTTCAAATACAGCTTGCCCATAATGGAGAACTGTCGCCGCTGGACTTAGCTCAATTGGCTTATATTCGGTAATCTTCGCATTATGCCAGCCTTTTCCTTCCTCATAATCCATACTAAACATATGGTCAGTAAATCGTTTGCCAAAGCCTAATTGATGATCTGGTGTTTTATCTTTTTTAGTTGTTGTTAGCTCTTTTATTATTTCATATGTCATTTTATTTACCCCTTAAAGAAATTTAGATTTACACTATTTAAATTTTTACAAACAAAATGTATCACCATACTAGCTATATTTTGGCAATAGCAAAATCCACCAAACTGAATATATTCAATTTAGTGGATTCATGATGCAACATCCATTTACTTATATCAATTAGAAATTATCTTTATCAAATACTTCAATATCGATAATACGAGCACCTTGTTTTAATAATGCCGCTTCAATATTTGCAACATGTGATTCTGTTGCTCCTTTTGACAAAGTAATAATAATACGTCGTAAATAAGTTGTCTCATCGTCCAATGAGAAAACACAATGTAATGGCCAAATTTTACGTAAGGCTGTTAATACTTTCGCTAAAATACCATCTGTATCAGGTAGTGCAATCGTTAATGCACAGCTCCCTGTTTTATACCCCCATGCCTCTTCAAGTAGCTCAAATACTTTTGAGTGTGGTAAAATACCTGCAAACTGCCCTTTTGTATTTACTACAGCTAAATACGGCAGCTCTTTAATCGAATCAAACACCTCAAAAAATGAGCTATTTTCATGCACATATGCCTCTGCCTCTTGCACTAGCTGTTTAATCGGTACAGTCATATCGCCATCTTTTAGCTTGTACTCTAAAATCACGACTTTATAAATATTGCCGACAAATTTGCCATCTGCTGTATCCAATACAGGGATGCAACGGTAGCCACTATCATATAGCGTTTCGAGTACCGCTGCAACACTATCTGTCTCCTTCACGAATACAACATCATTTTTCTTCAATTGCTTTTGCTTTACTAACATTCAATAGCCCCCTGTGTCCCGTATTAACAGGCTGTAAGATCCCCACTTCAAAATAGTGAATGGAAATGAACTGTTTAAATGGGGGATCAACAGCCTGTAAAAACCCTATTGGTGAAACTACCAATCAGTGGGGATGAGAAAAAACCCCACTGATTGGTAGTTTCACTTTATCCCACTTATCCTTATTGTAGCATACTATTTAGCTAGTACACCACAATTATCAGAATATTATATCACCCTGATTGTTTGGGTTTGTGAGGAAAATTAAAATGCTTGATCTTTCCATTTTCAAGCATAAAAAAACGCCACAATGCTGTGACGTCTTCTCTATTTCTCTTAATATTGAATTAATGTTTTAACATCTAAGTTACCAAGTTTTGCACGACCATCTAGCTCTGTTAATTCAATCAAAAATGCACAACCTACTACTTGTCCACCTAATTGCTCTACTAAACGTACTGTCGCTTCCACTGTACCGCCAGTTGCTAGTAAATCATCACAAATTAATACTTTTTGTCCTGGCTTAATCGCATCTTTGTGCATTGTTAAGGTATCTGTACCATACTCAAGACCATAATCTGCACTAATCACTTCTCGTGGTAGTTTACCAGGTTTACGCACAGGAGCAAAACCGATTTCCAAAGCATAAGCCACAGGACACCCGATGATAAAACCACGTGCCTCTGGTCCAACGACGATTTCTGCGCCTAGTTCTTTCGCATAGTTAACAATTTGGTCTGTCGCATATTTATAGGCAGCTCCATTATCCATAATTGTCGTAATATCCTTAAAACTAATACCTTCTTTTGGGTAATTCTCTACTGTTGTTACATATTGCTTTAAATCCATCTTCTTTTTTCCTCCTAGGAATATCTATAATCGTTCATCAAACCATTGTTTCAGCTCTATATAAGGGGCATAAACCAATTTTTGCTCCATTTCAATCTGTTCTGAACGTTGTTTGTAGACGAGAGCTTCTGTCAATGCTTGTTTTGGTGCATTGCTATTGACAGTTGTCAGTCCATTCTCCATTCTAACAAAATCAAGCTCAAAAAACACCTGTGTCATAAATTTTAATATTTCGAGTGACCAGCCCTTATGTTTCGCTAACTCCTCTATATGTGTATGTAAAGGAAACGCTGGACGCTGTTTTAAAAATGAATAATACCATGCAAACTGCTCACGTGTAGGCATTCCATTAAAATAATGCGAATCTGGCATATAAAAATGAGCATAAATACGTGTCGGCTTTGTTTGTTGCATCATTTCCTCTAGCAATGTAACTGCTGGTGGTAAATCTAGTAACACAACATAATCAGTTTGTTCCACTGAAAGTAATGAAGCATCTACTAATACAATCGGTCTATCAATTAGTGATTGATAGTAAGCAATCGTTTCTGGACGGAAAGCAAAAAAGGTCGCTTCCTCCTTTGGGATTGTGCTTAGCCAGCGTGATGTTTGACGAATACCTCGAATATCAAACAATTGCCATTCGGTTGTTTGCACATCCTCAATCATAAACTGTGGCTTTTTACGTCCTTGCCATTCATTAATTTGCACATCACCAATAAAGGATACTTTAATGCCATATGTCAGCTCATCATGCAAATAGCCTTTATTAAAGCCAACACTATCCAATTTATCATAGCCATCTGTCAATTCCATTTTAACGTGATTTTCAGCCGCCCCAATTTTACGCATCGAGGCAATTTCTACATCCTCTAGCACGTATACAGGCTTCGGAAATGCTGTGCCAAATGGACCAAGCATTGCAATTTCTTCGATAGCTTCTGCTGAAATTTCATCGATTTTTAGTGGAATATCAATTTTCACAACAGGCGTTAACTGCTCCTCTGTTAAACAGGCTCTTGCCTGCGCATCCAAACGTTCACGCAATTCCGTTACATTGTCTAATGGCAGTGTCATACCCGCCGCCATTGGGTGTCCACCGAAATGTGGCACAATATCTCGGTTTTTCGCTAATTCATTATATAAATGAAAGCCTTCAATACTACGAGCTGAGCCCTTCGCAATGCCCTTTTCCTCATCCAGCGATAAAACAATGGTCGGACGATAATAGCGTTCAACTAAACGAGAGGCAACAATCCCGACAACTCCTGCATTCCAGCCATGGCCTGCGACAACTAGCACCTGTGACTCTCCAATAGCTTTGTCTGCTTCAATCATCGCAATCGCTTCATCTGTAATGCTTTGGACAATATCTTTACGTTCACTGTTACATGTATTTAATTGTTTAGCAAGTGCAACCGCCTCTGTACGTGCTTCCGCTGTTAAAAGCGCAACAGCGGGGGCTGCTTCTCCTAAACGACCAACCGCATTCAAGCGTGGCGCAAAATAAAAACCAATTGTTTCTTCCGTAATTTTCGCCTGTTCCGCACTCGATACCTCACATAGTGCCTGTACCCATGGATTATTAGAGCGTCGTAATTCCTCTATCCCTCTTTTCACAAGATAGCGATTTTCATCCACTAATGGTACTAAATCGGCTACTGTACCAACTGCTACTAATTCGATTAAATGTGTTGGCAATTCTCCATAAAGTGCATGGGCTAGCTTAAAGGCTACCCCAACACCAGCCAGCTCACCAAATGGATAGTGCCCCTCTGGAATACGAGGATGCAAAATAATATCGGCTGGCGGTAATTCCTCGCCTGGCTCATGATGGTCAGTCACAATAACATCCATGCCTAGCTCCTTTGCCACACGAATCGGTTCTAGCCCTGAAATCCCATTATCTACGGTAATAATGAGCTGTACCCCTTCCTCATGTGCCTCACGGAATAATGCTTCATGTGGGCCATAGCCATGTATAAAACGATTCGGAATTTTAAAGGATACATCTGCGCCAAGCGCCAATAAAGTCGTCAGCATCACTGTCGTACTTGTCACACCATCGGCATCATAATCACCATATATTAGAATTTTTTCATTATTTCCCAAAGCCTGTTCAATGCGTACAACAGCCTGTGTCATACCGTGTAGTAAAAACGGATCATGAATAGTCGCTTCCGTCATATTTAATAAGCCTTCTGCTGTAGCCGCCGTTTCACAGCCACGCGCTACTAAAATTTTCGCTGCAATCGCTGAAAGCTGTAGGTCATTTTGTAATGTTTGGACAAGCTGCACATCTGGACGCTCCACTTGCCACCGTTTTTTCGATACAATCATCTTTTCACTTCCTTATCAACGTATATTATACCGAAAATGGCTTGTAAAAGATGCAAAAAAAGTCGATTTGTGATGTGAAGGATACTTTTTTATTGTGAATTTAACGACTACAGTAGTTGCTAGTGGTCAAAATGAATAATATGTAAATTAATAGCAAAATTTGTCGAACGAAGATACTGGATTTTTTTTTAATACAGTAAAATGGTAATTAAGGAATTGTACATTTTCTAACGTTACTATTAGTGAAGGTGGTGGGAATAAAAATAGAAAAGGCAACAATTGAAGGCATCAAAATTTCTGAAATCTATCCTAAAATAAAATGGTGATGATGAATTCTCTCACAGACATAATTTAATGGAGTGAGAACTACACATTAACATACAAGGAGAAAATGAATGAATGATGATAAAAACGCTGATACTCTTACGGAAAGACTCATTAGTTATGAACAACTTCTAAAGTATTTAAAGCAAGGGAGAGAAATTGAATTTATTTATAATGGGACAGAATATTTTATTTCTCACGATAAAAAAGGTAGAACTTTATGGTGTAATAAAACACAATTAAGTGACTATTACCAAGATGATATAAGTACAGTGAATTTTATAAAAATTGAGGGGACTAGTATAGCGAATTTATTCAAACAACAGCTAGTCAAAATTCAAACCATTTTTTAAAGAGCATAGGTGAATCAAAAACCTGTATTTCCGAGGTTATTCACTCCCCATTTCCCTATCTCTTTGAATTAACTAGCAATATAATCCCTAATTTTAATGTGATTCTCAGGAGGGCATAACTAGATGACAGAAGAAGCGTACAAAAAACTTCAAAGTCTTATCGCAATAGGAGAAGAGCTAAATTTTTATTACAAGAATGATGAATATTGGATAAGCTATGGCAGAGACGGAGAATCTTATTTGGCACGAAGTCGAGATCACTATACGCAAGAATTCAGTAATTATGAAGAACTTTTTGAAAAAGCAACAATTGAAGGCATCAAAATTTCTGAAATTTATCCTAAAATAACATGGGGATAATAAAATTCAAATCGTATTATACAAAAAGCTGAAAGGGCGCGCCCTTTCAGCTTTTTACACAACCTCATGATAATACATTGCATATAAATCATTTAACGTTACTTTGCCAAATGAAAATTCATGTAGCTGACAATCTGCTAAATAAGTCGTCAGCTCGCTTAATGTAGCCGTGTCCTTTTGTTCTAGTGTTAGCAATGTCATGCCATTCACCAGCGTCTGTACTTGAATAGCTGGATAACGACTTTGGAATGCCGATTGCACAGGCTCTGGCATATTTTTCACACGCACTGTCGTCAAAGTGGACTCACTAAATCCATCGACAATGGCATTAACATCAATTAGCTTCCCTTCTTTAAATAAGAAAATACGAGCTGCATATTTCTCAAGATTATCTAATAAATGTGAAGCGATAATAATCAGTTTACCTTCTTCTTTTTTCTTCATTATTAACTTCACACGTTTTTGTTTTTCAACACCACAAAAAAGCCTCTATTATTTGATTATTACCATTGTATAAAGTTGTTACAATAGCACCTCCTACGACAACTTGCGTTGGTATGGGAATATTAAAATCTGTCATGCTTTGACCTTCCACATACTAAAAAATACTTAAAAAGATTGTTTTTGTCGAAATTTGTTGGAAAAAATAACCTCTTTATTTAATCATTGTGTTATCATAATACTAATGGATTACATAATTCCTTAAAAATAGCAAAAAGGAGCGATTATTATGAAAAAGATAGGAGCAGTCCTCACAGCATTATTTGCAATATTCGTTGTATTCGGAATGACAGGAAAGGCATCAGTAGCGGAGTTAACACAGACAGAAAAAGAAGCATATTATCAAAAATATGTTTCCATCGTTCAAGAGACGAATGACAAGTATGAAACATATTTGGAAATTTCATCAATAGAAGAATTTACAGTTGAAGATTGGAAGACACCAGATGAATTCAAAAAAATAGTAACAGATATGGCTACACAAAAATGGGTTGCTGTCCCGAATGATAAAAATATGGTTTCACCTTTTGCCACAACTTCTGGAAGTAAAACAGTTACTAAATATTTAGCAGGTGTGTCAGTCATTATAACTGTTAATGGTTCTTTCAATACAATTCTTAGTGAGGGTAGACAAGTATTTTCTCCAACCATTAACTCATTAACTTTCTCGGCTAATAAAGGTACATGGGCACAACTAGCCTATACGGCAAATATGATAGAAGGTGGTAGAACATTTCTTATCGACATTGGCGGAAAGTTCACTTATAATGGTGTTTCTGAATCTAAAAATATTGCTGTACAATTCAATTGTTCTTCAACTGGCATTGTCTACTAATAGCAAATTCATAGTAAAACAGCAGGCTGTAGATACATCGAATTTTGTATCTACAGCCTGTTGTTTTATGTCACTTTATCTCGAAGCGGCTACTAAATCCTCTATTGTTTGACTATCGCCATTGTGTAAAGCCGTCACAATCGCACTCCCCACAATAACGCCATTAGCTAGCGCACCCATGCTAACAACTTGCGCTGGCGTTGAAATACCAAAGCCCGCTAACACAGGAATGGCACTTGCCTCACAAAGCTGTGCAAAATGGTGATCTAAATCATTAGCAAAGCTAGCACGAGCTCCTGTAATGCCATTGACCGTTACGGCATAGACAAAGCCCTGACTTGCTGCGGCGATGCGAGCAATACGCTCTGGCGGACTTGTCAATGACACGAGCTGCACAATAGCTACACCATATGGATTTAATACCTCTCGTAAAATAGCACTTTCCTCCAGTGGCACATCAGGAACAATTAAGCCTTTGACACCACCTGCCTCACAGCTTTGCGCAAATGCCTCCAATCCATAGGCTAATACAGGATTAAAATAGGTCATGATAACAAGTGGTACCGTAATCTCCTCTCGAAAAGAAGCTAGCTCCGCTAAAACATTGCGTAAATTGACACCTGCCGCTAGCGCTCGCTCACCTGCTTGTTCAATTGTCGGGCCATCTGCCACAGGGTCTGTAAAGGGAATCCCTACTTCAATCGCTGTAACGCCTAATGCCTGTAACTGTAAGATGGTTGGCTTTACTGTTGCAAGTCCACCATCACCAGCCATAATATATGGTACAAATGCTTTTTGTCCCGCATCGTTCACTTGTTCAATTGCCTGCTGTAATGTTGTCATGCCTTATCCCCTCCTAGTACTTGACGTACTGTATGTACATCTTTATCACCACGACCGGATAAGCAAACAACAATCACTTCATCAGCAGCCATCGTTTTCGCCAATTTCGCCGTATAGGCAATGGCATGTGCACTTTCCAATGCAGGTAATATACCCTCTGTACGGCATAATAGCTGTAAGCCCTCTAATGCTTCATCATCTGTAATCGATTCAAATGTCACACGTCCAATATCATGCAAATAGCAATGTTCAGGTCCTTTTCCTGGATAATCAAGCCCAGCAGAGATAGAATGCGCCTCCTGTACAAAGCCATTTTCGTCCTGTAGTAAATACATATACGCACCATGTAAAACACCAAGCTTGCCACCAGCAATCGCTGCTGCATGCTTGCCTGTCTCAAGGCCTGCTCCTGCTGCCTCTACACCGTATAACGCTACCTCTTCATCGTCCACAAATGGATGGAACATACCAATCGCATTACTCCCACCACCAATACAGGCTACTACCGCATTTGGCAAACGTCCCTCTTTCTCTACAATTTGCCTTCTTGTTTCCACGCCAATCACTCGCTGGAAGTCGCGCACAATTTTTGGGAATGGATGTGGACCTAATGCAGAGCCTAAAATATAGTGCGTATCCTCCACATTTGTCACCCAATAGCGAAGTGCTGCATTACACGCGTCCTTTAATGTCTTGGAGCCTGATTCCACCGACTCTACCTTTGCCCCAAGCAGTTCCATTCGAAAAACATTTAATTGCTGACGTTTAATATCCTCTGCACCCATAAAAACAACACATTCTAAATTTAATAAGGCACAGGCTGTTGCTGTTGCTACACCGTGCTGTCCTGCACCTGTTTCAGCGACAACTTTCGTTTTGCCCATGCGTTTTGCGAGCAATGCCTGTCCAATCGCATTGTTGATTTTATGTGCGCCTGTATGATTTAAATCTTCACGCTTTAAATAAATTTTCGCCCCACCTATTGTTTTCGTTAAATTTTCTGCGTAATAAAGCGGTGTTTCTCGCCCTACATAATCCTTTAAATAGTAGGCTAATTCCTCTGTAAATGCAGAATCCTGTATCGCTTCCTCATACGCTGTTTCTAATTCGATTAATGCGGTCATTAATGTTTCTGGTACAAATTGTCCACCAAATCGTCCATAACGCCCTCCTGTTGTCGGGACACTATTTGCAATTGACTGTGTCATTAGGCTTTCCCTCTTTTCGCTCGTTGTAAAAATGCTTGAATTTTCTCACTATCCTTGACACCATCTGATTCCACACCACTTGATACATCCACCATCCAAGGTGATACAAGGGCAATGGCTTCTTCAATATTGTCAACATTTAAGCCACCCGCTAAAATTAATCGACTTTTCGCAATGCCTACTGATTCAAGTAATGTCCAATCAAATGTATGCCCACTACCGCCTTTAAAGTCTGTACCAGGTGCATCAAATAAATAATAACCAACCTCGTAATTTGTAGCCGCTTGTACATCCTCCACACTTCTTACAGATAATGCTTTAATTGCTGGATAACCTTGCCTATGAATAAAGTCAGGTGTTTCCTCTCCATGATATTGCACATAATCTAAGCCAACTGTTTCTACTGCTTCACGTAAAATGGCTGGCTCTGGATTGACAAAAACACCAATTTTCAATACGCCCTCTGGTACATGCTTAGCTAATTGCCGTGCTTGCTCTATTGATACTTGTCGTTTACTCGGTGCAAAGACGAAGCCAATTGCATCTGCACCTGCTTGCACAGCCGCTTCCACATGTTGTACTTCCTTTAAACCACAAATTTTGACCTTTGTCATACCGCTGTCCCTACCTTTTTCACCTGTAACGCTGTTAATGCTGCGCCTGCATCACCGCTACGCATTAATGATTCCCCAACAAGAACTGCGCTTGCTCCCACTGATGCCACAACTTGCGCATCTTCTGTTGTCCAAATACCACTTTCACTAATCAGTACTCGCTCCTCAGCAAATGGAAAAGCCGCTGCTATTTCACTTGTGCGCTCTAGGCTCACTTCAAACGTTCGTAAATCACGGTTATTAACACCGATTAATTTTGCATTCACCGCTAATGCTCGCTGCAATTCCTCTACATCATGTACCTCTACTAAAACTTCCAAGCCTAAATTCGTCGCATAATGATATAAATCTCGTAATGCCTCATCTGTTAAGGCTGCTACGATTAATAAAATAATGGACGCACCTGATGCTTTCGCAAAGCGTATTTGAATACGATCAATCATAAAATCTTTGCAAAGTAAGGGCGTATCTACTGCTTCTGCAACTGCTGCTAAATCTGCAAAAGACCCTTGAAAAAATTTTGTATCGGTTAATACTGAAATAGCGGCTGCTCCTGCTTGCTCATAAATGCTAGCCTGTGCCACAGGATTTGCTCCTTCAGCAATTAACCCTTTGGATGGCGAGGCACGCTTCATTTCAGCAATCACTTGCAATGTCTCACTTTGTCGTAATCGTTCAAATAAAGAGGGACGTACCGTTGCTGTAAAATGTGCTAGTGGATCAGGCTGTTCTAACAATGCCGCCACTTCTATTTTTTTTTGTGCTAAAATTTTCGTTAAAATCGTCATTGCTCCACCTCCACTTTTTTAATTTTTTCACTATATGCAGCAACCGCCTCTAGTTTTTGTAAAGCACGCCCACTTAAAATACTGTCCTTTGCCATTTCGACACCTTCTTTTACCGTTTCTACCTTCCCATAGCTAAATAAACCGATTCCTACGTTTAACAACACCGTATCAAAATAAGCACTGCGCTCACCAGCTAAAAGTCTACGCATAATCGCCGCATTTTCTACCGCATCACCACCACGAATAGCCTCTAATGGTGCATAGGCTAATCCCGCATCCTCTGCCGTTAAGGAAAATGGAATGAGGTCTCCTTTATCGACTAAAACAAATGTATTTTGACCAGCCAATGATGCTTCATCTAAGCCTTGTGGTCCTGAAACCACCATTGCTCGCTCACGTCCAAGCATTTGTAAAACAGAGGCATACTCCATCACAAATTGTGGACGACTAATCCCTGTAAATTGTGTGGACAACGGAACAGGGTTTGTCAATGGTCCGACAAGATTAAAAATAGTCGGTTTGCCAAGCGCACGCCTCACTTCACCAATACGCTTCAATTTTGGATGGACATTGGGTGCATATAAAAAGGCGATACCTTCTTGCTCTAATAATTCAACCGTTTGTTCAACCGTAATATTGGTGTGAATACCAAGTGCCTCTAATACATCTGTACTACCTGATGAGGAAGAAATTTTACGATTGCCGTGCTTTGCCATTTTAACGCCTGCCCCTGCTAATACAAAAGCAGAAGCTGTACTAATATTAAACGTGTTCAGTCCATCACCACCTGTACCACAGTTATCCATATAAACCCCTTCAACTGCAGGAACATGCAATGCAAATGACCGCATCACTGTAGCGAGTGCTGCCACCTCATGGGCTGTTTCACCTTTCGCTGCTAACGCCGTTAAAAAACGACCGATATCTTCCTTCGGTGTTTCCTCTTGAAACATCCATTCTGCTACTTGCAGCATTTCTTCATACATTAAATGCTCATGCTGCTGTACTTTTTGATAGATTGCGTCCACGCACATTAGCCTCCTTATTTTTCAAATATCTGCTTAAATCTTGCCTCATGCTCTGCCATTTGCTTTAAAATTCTTTGTATATTGGTATGCTTTGTCATTGTTATAGCAGACTGTAGATGCATCGTTTCCTTGTCAATGACAATAGACTGCCCTGTTAATGCAAAATCAAGATGCCCATTAAAGCCAACAAAGCCAATTGCTCCCCCAATGCCTTCTATCAATGGGTCTGCTTGATTAAAAGGTGGTAAGACAGACGCCAACACATCCAGTGCATGTAACATGGGTAATAGCTTCCCCTCTACCCTTGATGTCATATAAAGCAACTGTTTGGAACGTTCAATTTTCATTGCTTCAATCACTTGTATAGAATCTCTGAAGCAAACCGACTGTAATTCTTGTTGAATAGCAGAAACGGACACGGTATGTGAATTGCGAATTTCTACATTTTCATATAATTTTCGTTCATTGATGACATCCTCACTGCGCTGTGTACCGCGAGGAAATGCTCCTTCTGTCGGTGTAGCAATCACACGCTCACCCTTTACGCGAATCAAGCTAGATGGTGCTGTCCCTATCACTGTATATTCCTCAAACTCTACATAATACATATAAGAGCTAGGATTTTTTTTGCGCAATTGTCGATATAAAGCAAATGGCTCTCCTTGGAACCCAGCGATAAAACGATTGGACACAATGATTCTTGTTGCTTCACCATGTAAAGCTGCTTTCTCTGCCTTCAGTACATCATCAAATGGCTCTTTTTTTCCTACATGAAGAGGTTGATAGCTCCATGTTGGCTCAGCACTATTATCACCTTTAAGTAATTGCGCTGCTAATGCCTCCAAATCAGGCTCTTTCTTTTCAGCATCAATATTGGTATAAATCATCGTTACTTCATCTGTTAGATGGTCAAAGACAATGATGGTTTCATAAATATGAAAATGGATATTTGGCAATTGTCCACTATCATGTGCTATTCCTTGTGCCAAATGATTTACATAGCCAACAGCTCCTCCTGAGAATGGAATTTGTGTCGTGTTAGAAATACGTGGCATCATTTGCTTCAGTAAAGCAAGTAAATCTCCCTTATGTGTATAAGTCGAATCTGTTTTATATACATATTCCTGTATTTCGTTGCCCATCCCTTTATATGTCTTTCTTGGGTTCGCTCCGATAAATGAATAGCGTCCTGCCCCTTCGTGTTGCGCTGAACTTTCAAGTAAAAACTTATATTGTCCTTGTAGTCGTCTAAAAATTAAAATAGGTGTCAAGGAATCTCCATTAATGGTCTTCATTTTTGTTCTTGAACTCGTCGATTGCATTCCACCCCAACTCCTTTCAAATCTTAAAATCAATTACGCTGAGGCTTTTATCTTGGTTTAACAAATTACCCACTTCGCTTTCGCACAGACAAAACATTTGCTGCTGTCGCTTCGCTTTCGCACAGACAAAATATTTGTTGCTGTCGCTTCGCTTTCGCACAGACAAAACATTTGTTGCTGTCGCTTCGCTTTCGCACAGACAAAATATTTGCTGAACCAAGATAAAAAAGTCCTCTGCAAATTAGGAATTTCCTAATTGCAGAGGACGATTATGACCGCGTTGCCACCTCAAATTAGAGCATGATGCTCTCACTTATGTATCTTACGTTTATTTGTAAGATACGCCCTTTAACGTAGGCTAGCCGTTTGCAAATTATTGCAACTCTCATAAGTCCATTCACATATGCTACAAATCAGTTTCCACCTGCCACTGACTCTCTGTTGTTGCACACATATGCTACTACTCTTATTCAACAATTTCTCTACTATACTCATCTCTGCTTAGCTCATCTGCTCTAAGGCTAGGCTCACTCCTGAACACTACACCTTGTATCGAACAAAAAGTTAGAATTATTCTATGCTAAATTAGCTAAATTGTCAATTAATTCTGAGAAAAAGATTTTTCACTAGCTTATTATTTTAAGGAAAGATCTTCAATTATCACAAAATCGATTGCTAGGTATATAACATTTAAAAATCTTTTCTAAAACGCAGGTGATTTTCAGAAAATCTCTCTATATCTACATTGACCACTGAAAAATATCAAGTTATAGTAAATTCAAAACATTCATTTTATGACAGAAAGTAGGAACGCATTATGTCCGTTCGCAGAAAATTAAATCTTGGCTTTATTTCCTTAACCTGTTTACTATTCATTTCTAGCGCCATCGCATTTTTTCAATTTAGAGCTGTTCAAGATGACTTACAAGAAGTGCTCGACCACCGTGTTGTTCAAATACAGCTCACATTAAAAATACAGCAACAATTGGCATCACAAGGTCTATTTTTACGTTCTTATATGTTAAACGATAAGGATACAGTAGCAAAGGAGGCGTTAGACCGCTATAATAAAACGCTCCCTGAAACGATTCAGCAATTGGCCAACGAAGCTCGTTCTGAGAATTCTAAAAATGTAGTAGCGCAATTAGTAACACTTCAAGATGGTTTGTTATCAAGTACAGACAAAGCTTTGGAGGCTCATAAGAAAGGCCATATGGAGTTGGCTCTATCCTATGTAAACCAAGACGTAACTCGTTATAATAAAGAATTTTTCGACGTAACGAAAGAATTTTTAGCTTATCATGAGAAGCAGCTTCAAGTGATTGAAGAAAAGGTTAATCAAACTGTCCTTTCTTCTATAATCGTCTCTATTGTGCTACTCGTTGTAAGTATCATCGTTGGCTTCTATTTTATGTATTTTGTGAAAAAATATATTATTCAACCACTATTTAAAGTCATTCATGCCGCAGATATGTTGGCACAAGGAGATCTAACAATCGAGGAACTTAAACATAAAACAAAGGATGAAATAAGCACACTTGCTACAGCGGTCAATACACTAAAAGGCAATCTATCTGCACTTATTTTCAAAGTACAAGACAATGCCTCACATTTGTCGGCTGTTTCAGAGCAATTATTTGCTAGTACAGAGGAAGTGACATCGACAACCATCGATATTACAAAGCGTGTACAAGAAACATCTGGTCGTCTATCATCATCTGCCAGCGCCTCTCAGCAAAGCTCTGTGGCAATGGACGAAACAGCAACGGGTGTACAACGCATTGCGGAGGCTACCCAAACACTGCATCATAAATCTGTCGAAATGACACAATTAGCGACAGAGGGAAGTAGTATTATTACAAATGCACAGCAACAAATGGATGTCATTTCTTCATCTACGCAACAAGTTGTCACAATGACAGAAAAGCTGAATAAGCAATCAGAAGAAATTGGTGAAATTTCAAAAGTCATCACCATGATTACAGAACAAACGAACTTACTTGCCTTGAATGCAGCCATTGAAGCGGCACGAGCTGGCGAGCATGGAAAAGGCTTTGCGGTCGTAGCTGATGAAGTTCGCAAGTTAGCCGAACAATCTAACCAATCGGCTAGTCAAATCGTGACATTAACACAAGAAATTTTAGTGGATACACAAAATGTAGCACAAGCTGTCGGTGATGGCTTAACATCTGTGCAAGAAGGCGTTCATAAAATGCAGCAGGCAGGCGATAATTTCTATTCCATTGCGACATCAATTCAAACATTTACAGGACAAATTGAAGAAATTTCAGCCACATCCGAACAAATTTCAGCCAGCGCCGAAGAAGTTGCCGCTTCTGTTGCAGAAATTGCCACAGGTACTCGTGCCTCAGCAGATGATGCCACAACGATTTCAGAAGCAACAGACGAGCAAGTTGCCATGATGGAACAAATTAATGCGGTTGCCGAAGAGTTAAGCAGCAATGCTCAACATCTCCAAACAACTTTACAACAATTTAAACTTTAAGACAAAAAAGGCTTGCTCCCCACAAAAAGGAAGCAAGCTTTTGTTTTGTTATACAGTCGGTTCGTCTGTACCCCATTGTTTTTTCTCTTTTTTCTGTAGCTGACCATTTGATTTTTTCATTTCACGAATTTTTAATGAATACCAAATTTGAGCTGCGATACAGATGGAAGAATACATACCTGTAATTAACCCGATTAATAAGGCAATCGAGAAGTTTTGAATCGATGGTGCACCGAAAATTAACAATGTGATTGTTACAATAATTACGGTTAGCACTGTATTGACAGAGCGTCCCATCGTTTGACGTAATGATTTATTCACAATATCCGCAAGTACTTCACGGTCATTAATCGTATCATAACGATCTAAATTTTCACGCATACGGTCAAAGGTAACGATAGTATCATTAATCGAATAACCAACAATCGTTAACACAGCCGCAATAAATGTAATATCAACCTCTAAGCGCATAAAGCTAAATACTGCGACGATTAAGAATACGTCATGTAGTAATGACACAATAGCGCCAATACCCATGCGCCATTCAAAGCGAATTGCTACATAAATAATAATGCCTACTGCCGCAATTGCTAACGCATAAATGGCATTTTTCACAAGCTCTTTCCCAACTGTATCTGACACAGTACTTACAGTCGGATTATGACCATATTTCGCTGTTGTCTCTTTTTGGAATTTCAAAATGTCTTCTTGTGATAAATCCTCTTTATAGCGAATAACCGCCATATTTTTCTTTTCACCAGACAAGACAATATCTTCTGCTGGGAAGCCAATGCTATCAATATAGCTCGATACTTCTTCCTGCGTCAATGTTTTATCTGCTTCGATTTGCACACGTGTACCACTTGAGAAATCGATACCTAAATTCAAACGGAAAATACCAAGTACTACTAAACCAGCTACTAAAATAGCAAGTGATAATGTATAGAATTTTTTACGATTGTGTACAAAATCAAAACGATCAAATTTCGTAGACAAATCTAATGTACCAATATTTTCATCTAAGCTATGCTGTTTTGATTTCGCAATACCAAACCATGCTGGGTTATTGAAATAACCACTATTCGCAAGTAAGCCTGTCAATACACGAGAACCCCAAACAGCTGTTAAGAAGCTTAGTAAAATACTAATAATTAATGTTGTAGCAAAGCCTTTAACAGAGCTTGTCCCGTAGTAGAATAATACGCCTGCTGCCAATAATGTTGTTAACTGGGCATCGACAATCGCTGATAACGATTCTTTTGAACCAATTTGGAAAGCTTGTTTCACGGAATAGCCTACACGCAATTCCTCTCGAATACGCTCTGCTGATAAAATGTTGGCATCCACCGCCATCCCAATACCAAGTACAATGGCTGCAATCCCTGGTAATGTTAATACGGCATTAATCCAATCAAACACCACTAATACTAAGAATGTGAAAACAGACAATGTAATAATGGATACAAAGCCTGGTAAACGGTAGTAGAACAGCATAAAGGCGAAAATAATGATGACGCCTACAATACCAGCAAAAACAGTATCATTTAATGCGTCCTCACCAAATTGTGCACCAAC
Organism: Lysinibacillus piscis; assembly: GCF_026012395.1. Classification (GTDB taxonomy): domain Bacteria; phylum Bacillota; class Bacilli; order Bacillales_A; family Planococcaceae; genus Lysinibacillus; species Lysinibacillus piscis. Next base: position 346,419 of record NZ_BRZA01000002.1, on the reverse strand, counting down.
TGAAGTTGAATAGATTTCAGTTAATTTTACTGGTAATGCACCCGCATTTAAAATACCTGCTAAATTTTTCGTTTCATCTACAGTAAAGTTACCGCTAATCATAACATCTGTTGTATTCAGCGTTTGTGTAACAGTCGCTGCGGATGCATAACGTGGCTTCTCTTTTTGTGATTCTGCTTTAAAAGAATCGACACCCTCTTCAAAGTCTAACCAAACAACAAGTAAATTTTGCCCTTGTGGCTTTGCTGCAATTTTACTTGTAATATCCGCAAATTTTTTCGCATCTTTTAATGTTAAAGATACAATTGGACGATTTTGTTGGTCAAAGGAATCACTTGCACCACCTGGTTTTAAATCATCACCATCTAACAATAAATTATCATCAACATCACGGAATGTTAAATGAGCTGATGTAGACAATAATTTACGTGCAGATTCTTGGTCTTCAACACCTGCTAATTGCACACGAATGCGATTGTCGCCTTCGATTTCAATGCTTGGCTCACTAACACCAATTTCATTGATACGTTTATCGAGTGCTGTTGCCGTTGCCGAAACAACTTCTGGTGAAATTTTTTGACCATCTTTTAATTGACTTACCTCATAAAGAACCTCAAAGCCACCTTGTAAATCAAGACCAAGCTTAATGTCCTTTAAGACGCCATTGACCGTCGTGCTCATACCCGCTGCAAGCAACGCAATTATCAACACAAACGCAACGATACGACTTTTTAATTTCATCTATAAATCCTCCTCGAATTAGTGCAAGACAATGCTTACACAAACAGTTCCTTTTGAAATAGTAATCCTCCTTTTCTTTTAAAATCATGTATAGTAGGGATTCAAAAGGTTCTGTTTCTTTCTATCTATCGTTCCTATAGGCGCTAATTTATTTTATGTACTTCTTTATATATAAAAGCGCAACATACTCATTATGAAACACGTTGCGCTTGCTGTCAATTCAACATAGCGTGTATTCTTTGACAAAATTTCTTATATTTTCATCGGATGCAGTAATTGCTGTAAGTCATCTATATTGATTTGTGCAAATCCTTCACTGCTTTGTAAAAACTCTACTTGGTAAAACGACACAATATCGGATGGTGATACCGAAAAAAGTGTAGCAATGACTTCATGCAACGGTAATTGTTCTACATTTTTTTTACGCCATTTTTTTTGAACACAAAAACGCCAAAGCTCTTCCCCTGTAATTGTATCATAGCGGAATTGTTTAAATTCTTCGATTTTACTATCAATTGCAGGACGAACTTTTTCAAATAGTTGTGCATACAGCATCTCCATTATGAATCATCTCCAATCAAAGTTGTATCGTAAGACAAGTTTGCATACAAATAGTGTAAATGAATTTTTGAGGCTTGAGAAGGGACGGATGGCATGAGTTCTTTTGTACGTGGTACGCTATTTTTAATGTTTGTTATTTTCTTATCGAAACTTTTTGGCTTTTTCTATAGAATGCAATTTATGCGTATTGCTGGTGAAGAGGCTGTCGGCATTTATATGACTGTTTATCCAGCATTTATTTTCTTTATCTCACTTATTCAGCTTGGACTACCAATCGCTGTTGCTAAAATTGTAGCGGAATTACTAGCCAAAAATAAACGTGATAGCATTTTAGGTGTGATGCGCACAGCTATTTTTTGGTCATTCCTTGGCATGCTTGTGTTCATGCCACTTGTGGCACTCACAATTCCCTATATTTCTACTACACTTTTACATAACGAACATACTACCTACACACTCTGGATTGCCCTCTTTGCCGTACCTGTTTCTGTCGGCTCTGGACTCTTGCGTGCTTACTTACAAGGCGTTGCTAAAATTACACCAACTGCTTGGGCACAAATGCTTGAACAAGCGGTGCGCATTGGCTTTATTACGCTCATGCTTCCCATTGTCGCTACATATCAAAATGCAGCTGTCACAGCAGCAGCTTCCATGGGGATTACATTGCTAGCAGAGATTGTGGCATTTCTTTATTTAGCCTTCCATTACATGGTTTCTAAAAAAATGATACTTCCTAAAAAATCGTCGGTAACTGCTTATCCAGCCTCACCGATGTTGCGCATTGCCCTGCCTTCTGCTGGCAGTAAATTATTTGGCTCCTTCACATGGTTTTTAGAGCCGATTATCTTTTTAAAAGCGTTGACAATGGCGGGATTAACTGCCTCTGCTGCGACTATTTTGTATGGTGTCATCTCAGGTGTTTTAGTGCCTTTATTATTATTTCCAGCATTCGTCTCTGCCGCACTATCCATTGTGTTAATTCCAGCGGTCAGCGATGCTGTGGCTAGGCAGCATACACCCCTTTTACAAGAACGAGTAGCTGTGTCCTTACGTCTATCTTCCTTAGTCGGTTGTATCGCTGCTACTTATTTTTTCATTCATGGTGATGAACTAGCCATTAAGTTATTCCACTTACAGGAAAATCGTGGCTATGTGAAGATATTAGCACCTATTTTTTATTTTTACTATATTCAAAGCCCCTTACACTCCATTTTACAGGCAATCGGTGAAGCCCGTGCCGCCATGATGAATTCTATTTATGGCGGTCTTGGCAAATTATTTGTGATGTTTGTGCTCGCCTCACAGCCTGGTATACAAGAAAAAGGAGCCGTTGTCGCCATCGGTTTTGGTGTTCTGTTGACATCCTTTTTACACATTGCAACCGTGAGACAGCGTAAAAATTTGCGTGCAGGGTTTCGCATGTTTATCGTTCCGTACAGTTGTTTTATCGCCGTTTGTATTACACAATACTTTTTGCTGCCGCTCTTGGCCCTGCCTTTCGTGTTAAGTAGCTGTGTCACTTTATTTTTACTGTTCACTTATTTATTAGTGACCAATCAACTACGAATAACTGATTTTCGCTATTTGCGCAAGCTCGTGAAAAAAGTTTAACTTTCTTTCAATTGAATATGAAGTCGGTTGTCCTCCCAAATACAAAAAAATACAGTACGACTATCGTCAATATGGTTTTTCGCTAATTCTGCCTGTAGCCACTCTACATCCTTATGCACGATTCGCAGGTGTCTTTCTTGAATATCTCCATCAATAATAAGTGGGTAGACGAATGACTTTTCATCTTTTTTATAGACCGAAAGATTTCCTGAAGGCTCTAAATACGCATAAGCAATCTCGGTAACAGAGGAAATGCCGTTTTCACGCAGTTGCTGGCATAAATCATCCAAATTATAACGTTGCTTGCGCATTTCTTTCTCTAAAATCACACCATCTCGCACAAGTAATGAAGGTTCACCATCGACTAAATCACGTACCTTTTTAAATTTAAGCGATAAGTAGGCACTCACAATTTGAATTAGCAATAAAATAAGTATTGGTAAGATAGCTTTAAATAATGAATTTTTTTCATCATCCAGCGCAAATGCTGCTACCTCTGCCATTAAGACAAAAACAACTAAATCAATCACTGATAATTCGCCTACTTCACGCTTACCCATTAAACGGAATACGATGACTAAAAAGATATAAAGAAACACCGTGCGAAAAATAATGAGCCAATATTCTTCCATACAGACACCCCCATACTATCAAGGTGACCGTACAGCTCTCTTTTTATACAAAAAAGCTTTGTCAAAATGAAAACAATCATCTTAACAAAGCTTTTCTCACTTACTTACTATTTCTCATCATTTGCAACACGTCCGATAGCTTGACGTTCAAATTTCATACGCACATTTTCGCCAATTTTCAACGTCACTGTGCCATCTTCAATCGAATCAATGACACCGTGTAAACCACCGATTGTCACGACTTTATCGCCACGTTGTAAACTGCTTTGCATATTTTGTGTTTGTTGCTGTCTCTTTTTAGCAGGACGGATTAAAATAAACCACATTGCCACAAACATTAATAAAATTGGTGCTAGACTTAATAGTTGTTGACTCATAAATTTTTTGCCCCCTTTCTAAACATCACTTTTTTTAGTATAGACTATTCCCCCTATAAAAAGCGACGGTCAAGCCTCAAATTTTTCTAGTTTATTAGTTATTTTTCTAGTAAACGTACTATTTTTCTCAAAATAGCCATATTTCCATTAGAAATTTTTAGCATCTGGACCATTAAAGCCGTATTTCTCGAAAAATTCTTCTCGGAAATCACCTAGACGGTCTTGGCGAATCGCTTCACGCACTTGCTCCATTAATTTCAATAGGAAGTGCAAATTATGATATGAAGTTAAACGGATTCCAAATGTTTCCTCTGTACGAATAAGGTGACGAATATAGGCACGTGAATAATTTTTACATGTGTAGCAATCACAGTTCGGATCAATCGGTCCAAAATCACGTGCATATTTTGCATTTTTCACAACAAGACGACCTTCTGATGTCATTAATGTACCATTACGTGCAATACGTGTTGGCAATACACAGTCAAACATATCGATCCCACGAATCGCTCCATCAATTAAGGAGTCTGGCGAACCAACGCCCATTAAATAACGTGGTTTATTGACTGGCATTAAAGGTGTTGTGAATTCTAACACACGATTCATAACATCTTTTGGTTCACCCACCGATAACCCACCGATTGCATAACCTGGGAAATCTAGCTCCACTAATGCCTCTGCCGAGCGGCGACGTAAATCCTCATACTCACCGCCTTGAATAATACCAAATAAACCTTGCTCTTCTGGGCGTTGATGCGCTTCTTTACAGCGTTTTGCCCAACGTGTTGTACGGTCTACAGATTTCAACATATACTCATGTGTCGCAGGATATGGTGGGCATTCGTCAAAGGCCATCATAATATCTGAGCCTAAATCATTTTGAATTTCCATCGCCTTTTCTGGGCTTAGGAATAATTTATCACCATTTAGATGGTTGCGGAAATGCACGCCTTCTTCCTCAATTTTGCGGAATTGACTAAGTGAAAATACTTGGAAACCACCTGAATCCGTTAAAATGGGGCGGTCCCAGTTCATAAATTTATGCAAGCCACCCGCTTCTTTGACAATATCATTTCCTGGACGTAACCATAAATGATAGGTGTTTGATAAAATAATGCCTGCATTCATTTCTTTTAATTCCTCTGGTGACATTGTTTTCACCGTTGCCTGTGTCCCAACAGGCATAAAGGCAGGTGTTTCAAATGAGCCGTGTGGCGTGTGCACGATACCAAGGCGTGCTCCTGTTTGTTTACAAGTATGAAGTAACTCATAACGAATTGCTGGTTGTGTCATAGCTAAAAAAATCCTCTCTTATCTGAAGTAAAAACAGTACTCCGAATGGTCACGTAATATTGTATCATAAAATTAAAAAAACTCGATTAATATGATACTTTCAAAAATGGCACAAAAAGAAAGTTACCCACTTGTGAGCGATGAGTAACTTTTTTCTTACAGTCTATCGTTTCGGGCGAATAAACATTGCATCACCAAAGCTAAAGAAGCGATATTTTTCTTCAATTGCTTGATGATAGGCACTTAAAATCGTCTCTCTTGAAGCGAGTGTGCTCACAAGCATCACAAGGGTAGACTTTGGTAAATGAAAATTAGTAATCAAGCCATCTACAGCAGAAAACGTATAGCCTGGATAAATAAAAATAGATGTCCAGCCTTGCTCTGCTCGCACTTCTCCATCATATTTAGAGGCAATCGTTTCTAATGTACGTGTAGAGGTTGTGCCAACAGCAATGATTTTCCCACCACTTTGCTTCACACGATTAATCGTTGCTGCGGTTTCCTCTGACACACTATAAAATTCAGCGTGCATTTCATGATTTTCGATTGTCTCTACACTGACAGGTCGGAAAGTACCAAGCCCTACATGTAACGTAATAAAAGCAACTTCCACACCTTTTGCCTTTACTTGCTGTAACAACTCTTCTGTAAAATGTAAGCCTGCTGTTGGTGCTGCTGCTGAGCCACGTTCTTTCGCATAAACTGTTTGGTAGCGATCCTTATCCTCTAATTTTTCACGAATATATGGTGGCAATGGCATATCACCAAGCTGCTCTAAAATTTCATAAAAAATCCCATCGTAATGGAATGTAAACAGCCGTCCACCATGCTCTAACTCCCCTGTACAAGTAGCTGTCAATAAACCGTCACCAAATGTCACCACTGTGCCAACTTTCACACGTTTTGCTGGTTTCACAAGCGTTTCCCATTCATCTGTTCCAGCCTGCTGCTTTAACAATAGCACCTCAATATGGGCACCTGTCTCTTCCTTTACACCCATTAAACGTGCTGGTAATACCTTTGTATCGTTTAGCACAAGACAATCCCCTGCCTGTAACTCCTCTAAAATATGAGCAAAATGATGGTGCTCGACTTTAGTGGAATCGGGTGTGACAACCAACAAGCGACTTGCTGTCCGATCTGCTAACGGTACTTGAGCAATTAGTTCTTCTGGTAAATCAAAATCAAAATCTTCTACACGCATAAAAAACTTCCTTCTTCTCTATGTTTGTTGGGCATAATCATAGCCGAAATGTTCGTAAGCTGCTGGCGTTACGATGCGACCACGAGGCGTCCGCTGAATAAAGCCAATCTGCATTAAATACGGCTCATAGACATCCTCTATCGTCACACGCTCTTCCCCAATGGAAGCAGCCAATGTATCTAAACCTACAGGACCACCTCGAAAACGTTCAATCATATTGGTCACCAATTTATGGTCAATATGATCCAGTCCTCTTGGGTCTACCTGCAATAATTCAAGCGCCTGCTTTGCCAATTCCTCTGTTATCATACCATTTCCAAGCACTTGTGCATAATCTCTTACTCGCTTCAATAAGCGATTGGCAATGCGGGGTGTCCCTCGTGAACGTTTAGCCATCTCCTGTGCAGCGATTTCTTCTATAATAACCTCGAATAATTGCGCACTTCGTGTGACAATGTCAGCAAGTGATGCTGTATCATAATACTCTAAACGTAATAACACACCGAAGCGATCACGTAATGGTGCAGATAAAGCACCAGCTCTGGTCGTTGCACCAACAAGCGTAAATGGTGGTAAATCGAGGCGAATCGAGCGAGCTTCAGGTCCTTTGCCAACCACAATATCTAAACAAAAATCCTCCATTGCGGGATAAAGAACTTCTTCTATTGCACGAGGCAGGCGATGGATTTCATCAATAAATAAAACATCTCCTGGCTCTAATGAACTTAAAATAGCAGCTAAATCACCAGGGCGTTCAATAGCAGGACCACTCGTCATGCGCACGTTGACATCCATTTCATTGGCAATCACAGCAGCTAATGTCGTTTTGCCAAGTCCAGGAGGTCCATACAGTAACACATGGTCCAAGCTTTCCTGACGAAGCTTTGCCGCTTCAATGAAAATTTGTAAATTCTCTTTTACCTGTTGTTGCCCAATATATTGTGTTAATCTTTGTGGGCGTAACGATAATTCAAACTGCTCCTCATTGCTACTTACCTCGCCTGCCATGATACGCTCAGCCATTCCTCTGTCCTCCTTCCTCTCATCACTATGTTAATTTCAATAACAGCTGTAATGCTTGCTTCATAAAAGCATCTGTCGTTTCCAGTTTATCATTCTCCTCTAACTGCGGACGAATTTTGTCTAATTCTTTTTCTGAATAACCAAGTGCCATCAGTGCAAGAATCGCTTCTTCTAATTCATGCCTATGCGGATGAATACCAAATAGCGGAAGTTCATCTTCCATGCTTGGTAATTCGGTAGCCTCTAATAATGCACCAAGTTTGCCCTTTAAATCTAAAATCATTTGGCGTGCTGTTTTCTTCCCTACACCTGGGAATTTAATTAAAAACGCTTCGTCCTCTCGCTCAATGGCATGAATCACTTGCTGTGGATTGCCTGTCGCTAAAATAGCTAATGCACCCTTTGGACCAATACCCGATACTAAAATCAGCTTGCGGAACAACTCTCGTTGATCAAGATTAGGAAAACCGTATAGTAATTGTGCATCTTCACGTACATGCAAATGAACATAAATCTGCTGTTCAGACGCAGATGCTCGAAAAGCAAATGGATTTGGTGTATTCAATTGCCAACCAATCCCTTGCTGTTCAAGTACAATATATTCTGGTGTTACACGTATAACTTGTCCTTTTATATAATCATACATTCCATAATCCCTCACATTCATATCTTTCATTATAACATAAAGCGAACGAATGCTCGACTATTGACAGACAAAATGACCGCCCAATGACGGTCATTTTTCTATCAGCCTATCAATATCGTACCATAGTTTCGGCCAATGTGTGAGCGCTCGTTTTGTAAATGGCACTAAATAATCTAAAAAGACGAGCTGCTGCTCCAACGGTAAATCTACAGCAAATAACCATTCCCGCAACAGTTCATTTGGATATTTTAAACGATGAAGCTTACTCTTGTCTAATCGTTTCAGCTCTGGTAGCTCCTGAAAAAGTTTGTCAATGTCATAATCTATTGCTGGTAATACACGATGCAACCATAAAATATATTCATCGTCTGCTTCACCTAGATGGGCCAAATCAAAATCAATTAATCGCAATCGACCATCTGCACACCATAAAAAATTATGGTGCACCACATCACCATGTAATAATGTAATTTCTTTTTTCGGTGCACGCTCTAATGCAATTGATTGTAAGGCTTTATCACTATAATGAAGCAATTGCTCTATTTCCTGTACTGTTAATAAAGCTTGAAAATCTTTTTTTCTACTCTGAAAACGCATATAACGCATTTGCCATTTAAGTAATTGTGAATACGTGTATAAGCCAGGTATTTGTTGCCATTTTACGAGGGTATTTGTATCATGTAGTGCCATTAACAATCGCAATGATTCTTGTCGGTCCTTTTGCTGTGTAAAATTCGCACTGCGACTGCCCTCTTGCCAAAGCTGAACAATCATTTGTTCATCATCGTTTGGCACTAATGGCAAAATCAAAGCTGGTTTTACACGTTCAAGCTGACGATGAATTAACCTTACTTTCTTCGCCATTTCTATTTGCTTTGTGCGTTTCACAAAGTAATTAGTAGCATGGTAGCGATATTTCCATACATTCGCTTTCAATTCTTCTACTACATACGCTTTTTTACCATCGATAAGGCATCATCCCACCTGGGAAGTATTGTGGTGACATCCATGGATTTCCGTCAGGACAAGGTGGTGGACATTGCGACTGACATTGATATGGATTCATTTGCCAATTAGGCATCATTGGCGGTGCTTGACAACCACAAGCTGGCTCCATTTTCATCTCTGGCATCACACCACACTGGGATGGCATTGGTTGATGGTGTGAATGGAAAAATGGGGATGTAGTCGATTCTAAAAAGTCACCCATTCCTGAAACATTCATATTTGGCATTTGACAATTGGTCGGCTGCTGTGACATTGTACAAGCCTCAACTTGCGGCTGCATCGGCATTGGCATCGGTTGCCACCACATATGATGATGCACAGGTTGATGACAGCTCATACAGTGTGGCACTTGGGGCATGATATAGATTGGTTGTGGCTGCGGCATTGGCATCGGTAATGGCATTGGTTGAGGCGGTGGTGCAATAGGTTGCTGTGGCTGGATTGGTTGAACTGGTGGTGGTGCTTGTTGTGTAACATGCTGCTCCATCTGTGGCATTACCACTTGCTGATGCCAATTTAATTCAACAGGTTGAGGTGTCCACATTGGCTGCTGTGGCATCATCGGCATTGGGAATGGTATCGGAATCACTTGTGGCTCTGGCATTGGCATTGGTGCAAGAGGTGGTGTAACAACTGGTGGTGGAGGTGTTGGTTTTTGTACCTCCTTTTTCACGCCTTCTTTCACAGGCTTTATATGTGTTGGCGTCTCTTTTGGTAAATGTGTTTCTTTTTGTCCACCTTTATGCTCCTTATTCACTTTTTCTGGCAAAATAATTTCCATACCTGGCACAATATAATCAGGATTCGCAAGATGGGCATTTAGCCGCTTTAAATCTTCAAACGAAATACCATATTCTTTGGCAATTTTCCATAACGTATCTCCCTTTTGTACAATATGAATACGCAATGTTTTCCTCCCTTCCTCTCTCCGTATCATATGTTCAATGTTTTATTTGGATACAAAAAATTCACGCATGTTGGAAAGGCTTAATGGTACAATAATACTTAACACATCTTATCCATCGGCAGGAGGTACTCTTTTATGAAAAAAATGTTAGGCGAAGAACGCCGACTGCAACTGCTTGCACAATTAAGAAATAGTCATACCCCCATTACAGGAACTGATTTAGCCAAATTTGCCAATGTATCAAGGCAAGTCATTGTCAATGATATGACATTATTAAAGGCGAGAAATGAACCCATTATGGCGACAAGTCAAGGCTATCTTTATATGCATCAGGAACAGCTACAGCAAACAGTAGAACGCACCATTCCTTGTCTTCATTCTGCTGAGGATACTGAAGATGAGCTCGTTACCATCGTCGATTGTGGTGGTACAGTCAAAAATGTTATTGTGGAACATCCTATTTATGGGGAAATTACCGCCTCTCTCATGGTATCGAACCGCCATGAAGTGAAAGCATTTGTGCAACGTGTGAATGAAACCCAAGCAAGCTATTTATCAGAGCTAACAGGTGGCGTTCATCTACATGTTATTAGCGCTCCATCTGCCTCTATTTTAGATTTAATCGAACGTTCACTATTAGAGAAAGGTTATTTGATTACGGATAAAACATAATTGACAAGGTAAAAGGAGATGCTCATTTTGAGGAAACATCTCCTTTTTCCATTAAGAAAGAAATCGTTGGCGCTGTGAAGGTGTTGGAAGCATACAGTGCTGTGTCTGACCAAATAACCGGTAACGATGCTTCGCAAAGAGACGATAAAAATAATTACGAATAGGGGCTGGTACAATGATAAAAGCATAGCATACTGGCCAGCCACCATCTAAATTTCGACATATTTTTAAGGCTGCTGTCGATTCAATATATGCATGATCTTGCTCAATTAACACCATGCTATCAATCGTTTTTGGTACATGGTATTGTGTAAGTAATCTTTGCCCTATTTCACTCTGTAATGAAGCAAATTGAAAATAAGCAGCATGGTCCCGTTTTATCACGAATTGCACACTACTATTACAAAAATGACAATCACCATCAAATAAAATGATACCATGTTTCATCAGTGTTTCCTCCTATCCTTCAGATGCGAGATACGTGAAATAAGTTCCAAGCGATTTTACTTGACAGCCAAGTGCTGCCAGCTCCTCCATTGCCCCACGCATCATCGGTTCATGCTCATCGGCTAACACATCCAGCATAAAGAAATAATCGCCAAGTCCTGTTTTTAATGGACGTGATTCAATTTTACTTAAATTCAACTGGCGCCATGCAAACACTGATAGCACTTGATGCAATGCACCTGAACGGTCTATAGGCAATGTAATCATCAATGTTGTTTTTGCATGACCATCTGCTAATTCCTGTGGCAAACGTTGATTTTGTTTGGATAACACGAAAAAGCGTGTATGGTTAAAGTGAAAATCATGAATATTTGGTTGCACAATTTCCAAGCCATATTTTGTTGCTGCCGCCGCATTTGCTACTGCTGCAATACATTCATTTGGATGTTCTGCTACATATTTAGCTGCTGCCGATGTAGACGTTGTTTGATGCAATGGCGCATGGCTAAAGCGATAAAATAAATATTTATGACATTGTGCTAAAGCATGTGGGTGTGAATAAACACCCTTTATCTCTTCCCATTTCGCCTTTTGTTCCTTGTTCACCATCAAATGCTGCTGGATTTTTAATTGCAACTCACCAGCTACATAGAGTGTTGCCTCGTGGAATAAATAATCCAATGTTAACGGTACAGAGCCTTCTAACGCATTTTCTAATGGTACGACAGCAAAATCTACTTTATCATTTGCCACCGCTTCAATACACTCTGGAATCGTCGCACATGGTACAAGCCATTCATTTGAAAAAATCGCTTTTGTCGCTAAGTATGTAAAGGATGCTTCTGGCCCTAAATAAGCAATTCGTTTTTCCCATTGTTGATTCGTCACAATAAAATCCTCCTTCATTATTGTAAAAAAGGTGTCCTCAAAACTTCGGACACCTCTATTGCTATGTTATTTATAAAGCGCCTGAGCTAATGACATCTGCTGCTTCCACAAAATCTAAACGCTTTAATTGTTGAATTAATTCATCTAGCTCACATGTCATTGTCGTCACATCCAATGATAATGTGACATTTGCTCTCCCTTGAATCGGAATCGTTTGATGAATCGTTAGTACATTACAATGCGTATTGGTTACCGTCTCTAATAGTTTTGCCAATGTTCCTTTGCGATCTTGAATTTGTAAAAAGACCGTCAAAATACGTTCCTGTACAATGGAGTGGAATGGAAACACGGCATCACGATATTTATAAAATGCACTACGTGACAAATCTACCTGTTTCACGGCATCCCAAATGGAGGATACTGTGCCACTCGATAATAAATGCTTGGCTTCCAACGTTTTTTGCATGGCATCTGTTAACACATCTTCACGAACTAAATAATAGCGCTGATTTGCAACATCCTTCATACGCTTCCCCCTAAAACGCTTGTCTTAGTCGACAAACTCAAATTCAAACTCTTGTAAACGCACAACATCCCCATCTTGTGCACCTCGTTCACGTAAAGCTTCATCTACACCCATTGCACGCAATTGACGAGCAAAGCGGCGAATACCATCTTCACGGCTAAAGTCCGTCATTTTGAACAGACGTTCAATCGCATAGCCACTTAAAATAAATGTACCATCATCATCACGTGTAATGTCAAAGTCTTCACCTTTTGCTTCATGCTTGTACATAACAGTTGCCTCTGATTGTTCCTCTTCTTCATCATATAGAGGGAACTCAGGCGTTACTTCTAACAGGTCAGCAATGGCAAATAATAATTCCTTCAAGCCTTGACGAGAAATAGCGGAAATTGGGAAGATTTGTACGTCTTCACCAACCTTCTCTTTGAAAGCAATTAAATTTTCCTCTGCATCTGGCATATCCATTTTATTGGCTACAATAATTTGTGGACGCTCTGTTAGACGTAAATTATATTGTTTCAGCTCATCATTAATTGTCAAATAGTCTTCATGTGGATCTCGCCCTTCCATGCCTGACATATCAATAACATGGACGATAACACGTGTACGTTCAATATGGCGTAAAAATTGATGACCTAAGCCTACACCCTCATGTGCCCCTTCAATTAAACCAGGTAAATCAGCCATCGCAAAGCTACGGTGGTCATCCGTTTCAATCATGCCTAAATTCGGTACAATCGTTGTAAAATGATATGCACCAATTTTCGGTTTTGCAGCAGATACGACAGATAATAGTGTCGATTTCCCTACACTTGGGAAGCCAACAAGTCCAACGTCTGCTAATACTTTTAGCTCTAATATAACATTTAACTCTTGTCCTGGCTCTCCTTTTTCAGAAAGCTCTGGCGCTGGGTTGGCTGGTGTAGCAAAGCGTGAATTTCCTCGCCCACCACGACCTGCTTTTGCAATAATCGCTTGTTGACCATGCTCTACTAAATCTGCAATGACCACATTTGTTTCTTCATTCATCACCACTGTACCTGGTGGGACTTTAACGATTAAATCGTCTGCATTTTTACCATGCATCCCTTTACTCATACCATGCTCACCACGAGGCGCTTTAAAATGACGTTTATAACGGAAGTCCATTAATGTACGTAAACCCTCATCTACTTCAAAGACTACATTACCACCATGACCTCCATCACCGCCAGCAGGTCCACCATTCGGCACATATTTTTCTCGACGAAAGGCAACCATACCATCGCCACCGTCGCCACCTTTAACATAAATTTTTACGTGATCGACAAACATCTACTTTCACTCCCTATTTGCGCTCAACCTAAATCGCCAGCTGCTATTTGTCTGTTCGATTGTTTGAACGCTGCATTGTGTCAAACCTTCTTCAGTGAATGCATCCGCACTCCAAAGCCCCGTTAATGTAAATGTTAAGATGAAGTGTTCATCATCAGCACGAACATCAAGTTCTAGGGTCTGCTCTGTAAATGGATCTAATGTATCATAAACATGGCTAACAGTTTTGTTTAAAAAATTTACTACTTCCTCATCAATCACATTGACAACAGGTTTAGCACCATCACAATAGACGTTCCATGTAAACGATGGATAGCGCCATCTAGCTGTTTGTAACCATTCAACTGTTTGTGGTAAGCGTAAATGATTGAGTGTAGAACAGACACGCAATTGCTCACAATATTGTGTAATGAGCTCCTTTGAGTGTTCAACTCTACCTAAATCTAAATTCATACGAATCAATTGTAGCTGATTCACATAATCATGATTTGCAAAACGTAATACCTCACTAATGGCTAGTGATTGATTATTCATTCCATTCACTCCAATAAAGTTATCTTACCTAGTATAACAAGTTTCACATTATTTTTCCCTTAAATCTTCTTTGAATTTTGCAATTATCCTGTTATTTTCTCTTTCTACTATCGACAGTCTCTTTCTTTGTGTGTTAGTATGTTGCTAAATTCATATTTAATTTATATAAGTGCTCATCATAATGGATGAGGTAAAAGGGAAACTAGTGCAAAGCTAGTGCAGCCCCCGCTACTGTAAACGAGGATGAAACTACAAAGCCACTGACGAAGGTTGGGAAGGTGTAGGAGTAAAGTGATTCGACAGCCAGGAAACCTGCTTATATAAAATGTTACCAACTTTTCGGAGGGAGGAGTTTAGGCAGAGCATTTGTTGATTTTTACTATCACTATGTCCATTTCAAGTAGCCTACATTCTCTTTTAGAGCGATGTGGCTGCTTTTTTTTATGGAAAAAAGAAGGGAACTTATAACAATGAAAAAATGGTTACTGACACTAGCAATGATGACGAGTATTATTTTAGCAGCCTGCTCGAATGATACAAAAACAACAGAAGACACAGCTTCAACACCAGAAGCACCAGCTGAAAATACAGCGGTGACAATCAACAATCAAGATTTTGTTATCGACTATACAGAAGCACCAAAAAAGGCGATTTCCTTAAACCAACATGTGACAGAAATTATGCTGGCATTAGGCTTAGAGGATTCTATGGTGGGAACAGCCTATTTAGATGATGAAATTTACCCGCCACTCCAAACAGCGTATGAGAAAGTACCTGTTATCGCAGAGCAATACCCAACAAAGGAACAAGTCATCAATGCAGAGGCTGACTTCCTATATGGTGGCTGGTCTAGTGCATTCAATGAAAAAAACATCGCTACACGTGAAGAATTAAAGGAATTAGGCATTAACACATACCTACAAAACGCTTCCACAATGATTAACCCTAAATTACAAGATATATATGGGGACATTGCCAATATCGCAAAGATTTTCCGTGTGGAAGAACGTGGTGAAAAATTAATTACTCAAATGAAAACAGATGTAGAAGCCATTACATCTCAAATGGGGGAAGTGTCCACACCATTAAAAGTCCTTGTTTTTGATAGTGGGGATAAAGAAGTATTCACAGCAGCACAAAACTTTATGAATGAGCTTGTCACTGTGTCAGGTGGACAAAATATTTTTGGGGATGTAGATAAAACTTGGACAACGGTATCCAAAGAGGCTGTTGTTGAGCGTGCACCTGAAGTGATTGTCATTATTGATTATGGAGATACAACAGCTGAACAAAAAATAGAATTTATTAAAAATGATCCTGCTCTTAGCACTGTACCAGCCGTAGCGAACAATCATTTCGTTATTTTACCTCTATCGGCTGCCGCTGAAGGTGTTCGTGCAGCAGATGCGATTGGCATTTTAGCAAAAGGCTTCTATCCTGAAAAATTCAATTAATTAGGGGGACAATCTATGTTTACCATGCCAACTAAAACATTTGCCACATTAAAGGAGGCCGAGGCGTTTACACGTCTCGCTATCTCTCCTGGCATTATTAACAAGCATCTCACAGGTCAGCAATTACGTTTACTGGCAGAGCTAGAGGAAATCGGAGCAGTGAAATACTCAGCTAGCCATAGCCTATTACTTTCTGTGCCTACCGAACAACTGGAGGAAGTGCAGCATAAACTATTAGCAGTCAAGTTTTATATTTTACCAGCTGGCAATTGTGCCGTATTTAAAAACTGCGATTTCTGTGATGGTGAGAAAATGGAGACACTGCCCTTTTTTACAGCATTATTTGAAAAACTAGAGGGCTATTCAACAAAGCGTAGATTACGAATTGGCTACAATGCCTGTGCTTCCGCCTGTTATAATGCCGTACTGGACGATATTGCTCTTATCGTCAAAGAAGACGTAGCGGATATTTACGCAGGCGCTATTCAAATGGGCAAAAAAGCCAATGCAGGACAATTATTATATGAAAATATTGCATTAACAGACGTAGAGCCAACCTTATTAAAGCTAATTGACACATACAACCATTCTACGTACTCACTATTCTCTACTTTTATTGCAAATGGGGGATTGGATGGAACCAGAAGTATTCGTTGAGGAGCAAGACCTTTTGACAATATATGTACAAGAAGAAATATGCTTTTTAACTTTTCTTCTAAGCCAAACCCCTTAGGCTAAAGCACTAAGGGGTCTTTATTTGTGCATTGGAATAGAACAGTAAATGTGGCTTATTGGTAAATGGATTGCGTGATATATCCGCCTGAATATGAAAAACATCCATTAGCATTTGCTGTGTTAATACATCCTCAGAGCGCCCCATCGCATAAATTTCCCCCTTTTGCATCACGATGAGCTCATCACAATAGGAAGCAGCTAAATTTAAGTCATGCAATGCAGCAATAATGGTAATCGGTAAATCTGCCACTAAATCCATTAGCTGAAACTGATGCTCAATATCTAAATGATTCGTAGGTTCATCTAAAATTAAAATTTGTGCCTGCTGTGCAAGTGCTCTTGCCAATAACACACGCTTCTTCTCACCACCAGACAATTGACCAAATGAACGCTCTGCTAAATGGGCAATATTTGTACGCTGCATACACGTTAGCACAATTTCTTCATCTGATGCTGTATCACTCTCCAGCCACTTTTTATGTGGTGTGCGTCCCATATACACCATTTCCTTAACACTAAAGTCAAATAATACAGGGCTATCCTGACTAACTACGGCTACCTGCTTTGCAAATATTTTCTGTGGCACCTGCATTAAATCCTGTTCATGTAAAACGATTGTTCCTTGCTGTAATTGAAAATAGCGATAGAGTAATTTAAGCATTGTTGATTTCCCACAGCCATTCGGTCCAATGATGCCAACAAAATGCCCTTCTTGCACAGTAAAATTCATATCTTGTAAAATGCGATGCTCGCCAATAGTATAAATAACATTCTGAATCGTAATCATCTCACTAGGATTCTCCTTCCCCAAACGAATATTTTTGCTTGCGTAGCATCCAAATAAAGAATGGTGAGCCACACAATGCCGTAATAATCCCAATCGGCATTTCCTGTGGTGCTATGACAATGCGCGCGACAATATCTGCTACTACTAAAAAAATAGCCCCTGCTAATGCACTAAATGGCAAAACATTTTTATAATTAGAGCCAACAAACATACGCACAATATGCGGGATAATCAATCCAACAAAGCCAATGCTACCACTAATTGCGACAACAACTCCTACTAATAAAGACACCGCCACAATAATAAATAAACGGAATTTTTCTAAATGGATGCCTAATGTAGTTGCTGCTTCCTCCCCCATTAGTAAAGCGTTTAGCTGGCGATAATTGATAAGCAATATGATAAATACCACTACTAATGCAAGCGCTGGAATCCAAATATTCATCCATTTTGCACCAGCTAGACTACCAAGCATCCAGTGCATCACAGCTTGTATAGCATTTTGCTGCTTTGACATCATCAATAGAAAGTTTGTAATGGCTGAAAATACAAGAGATACGGCAATACCCGCTAGCAATAAACGAATGACCGAAGTACGTCCTTGTACACGGGCTAAGCCAAAGACAATGACAATCGACAGCAGGGCAAAGATAAAGGCTGAAATAGAGAGTGCGTACATACCCAAAAAGCTAAATGCCCCTACTAAAATAACGAGTGTTGCCCCAACAGAAGCACCTGAGGAGACCCCCAAAATATACGGATCTGCGATAGAATTACGCACAATGGCTTGAATAGCTGCCCCACTAATCGCTAACGCCGCTCCAACAATAGCGGCTAATAGCACACGAGGCATACGAATTTCCCAAATAATAATTTGTTGCGCATTTCCTACCTTCTGCCCTAAATCAACACCAATTTTATCCAATAAAATTTGCCATACAGTTAAAGGCGTGAGCCCAACCGAGCCTACCATTATGGCAACAGTCATGACAATCAGTAAGCAAATCGTCAGCATAGTATATAAAATCATTAATTTTTTTATTTTCATATTTTCTCCTAATCCAAAAACTTGCAACAACTATAAAATGGTAGCCCTATCCGTCACTTTGAGCATTCTATCCGTCAGTTCGATAGGTCTATCCACCACTTTGAGTGTTCTATCCGCCACTTTATTTCTAATAAAAAAGCCAAACCCCGCTTTTACAGCAAGGTTTGGCATTCATGATAAGTATTCGCTCTATGTATATACTAAGTCCTTATCCTGAAACTCCTCCCTCCGAAAAGTTAATATCATTTTATATAAGCAGGTTTCCTGGCTGTCGAATCATTTTACTCCTACACCTTCCCAACCTTCGTCAGTGGCTTTGTAGTTTCATTCTCGTTTACAGTAGCGGGGGCTGCACTAGCTTTGCACTAGTTTCCCTTTTACCTCATCCATCACGATGAGCACTTATATAACTTTATGTAATTGTCATTATCGTAACATATTATCTACAAGAAAAAAAGGACTGCTAAATAGCAATCCTTTTGAATATTATGCTTCTTGTGATACTGGATATACAGATACCTTTTTACGATCGCGACCATAACGTTCAAATTTTACAACGCCGTCTACTTTCGCAAATAGTGTATCGTCACCACCACGTCCTACGTTTGTACCTGGGTAAATTTTTGTACCGCGTTGACGGTAAAGAATAGAACCACCAGTTACAAATTGACCGTCAGCACGTTTAGCGCCAAGACGTTTAGATTCAGAGTCACGTCCGTTTTTAGTAGAACCTACCCCTTTTTTCGATGCGAAAAATTGTAAATCTAATGTCAATAATAGTTTCATCATGTTCCACCTCCTACAGCATTTTATATTTTAGTTCGATAAATTCTCCATAACTTGCGACCATCGTATAATACTGTGTCACCATCGTTTGAAGAATAACTTGTAATTTTGCGTCTGTTTCAGCATCTATATCTTTTGAGACGATACATGATAGAAAACCACCCTGTTCGCCTTGCTCGATTGTAGGTTGTATCTTTAAAATCTGTCCAATCGCATTCACTGTGCCAAAAGCAATAGCAGATGCGCCTGCACATACTAAATCACGACCATATTCATCCGAGTAAGCATGACCTGAAATTTCAAAGCCATATGACTTTCTGTTTTCATCACTATGAATTGTAACAGTAATCATATTACACACCTCATTATTAAGCGTTGATTGCTTCAACAACTAATTTTGTGTAAGGTTGACGGTGACCTTGTTTACGACGGTAGTTCTTTTTCGCTTTCAATTTGAAAACAGTAATTTTTTTAGCGCGACCTTCTTTGACAACTTTCGCTGTTACAGTTGCACCTTCAACAGTTGGAGCTCCAACTTTAACTGTTTCGCCACCTACGAATAATACTTTATCAAATGTTACCACTTCGTCAGCTTCTACACCTAATTTTTCAACGTAGATTTCTTGACCAGCTTCTACTTTGATTTGTTTACCACCAGTTTCAATAATTGCGTACATTTTACTGCACCTCCTCTTAGACTCAGACTCGCCTGTATTGAAAGGTGATCCAAAGATACTTAAACCTTTCCAGAGCGGTTGTAGTAGCAATGGGTTGACTAGAATAAATACATTTGTTTATCCTACCAGGTGCTACAAACAATAACATTAAGATATTACCACAAAAAATTTTTTAAGTCAATCGCTTCATTGCATATTTCTCAAATGCTAAGCGATATTTTCGATAACGCCATTCTTTCCATGCTTGCAACCAAATAAATAGACAGACGACAATTAAAAATAGGACGTGTGGCAAAAAACTAATAACACCCAATAATAGACATGTAGCCATTACTAATGAAGCACCATAATAATAATCAATGACCTGTGTAGATGGACAATAAATATATAAGGAAGCGAGCACGATCCTGCCACCATCCAGTGGAATCAGTGGACAAATATTCATACATAATAAAATAAGCTGCGTTTTTACTAATGCATTAGCGAGTAATTCTGGTAATAATAAGGAAAGACCAATTCCTACAATTGTAGCCATTGGTCCACCTAAAGCAATCCACAACAATGCAGAAGGCTGTACAGTTGCTGGGTGAGCGAATTCAATTTCTCCTCCATATGGTGCAATCGTACATGACTTTACTTTAATATGGCAAAGCACAGCCATCACTAAATGCCCCATTTCATGCCATAGTAATGAACTAAGAATAATCATATACGTTGCAATTTGACCATTTATGAGCATCACCAAGATGAGAGGAATACACAAAATGTGTAATTTAATTTTCATGGATATTTGCCGATTCGAGCCATTGTACAATTTGCTCTAATGTATAATGAACGCCATCCTTCTCAATAGAAATGTACAATTGCCCCGCTTCCTTCATACCGATTAAATCTCGTTGATATATTCGTGTATATGGGAGTTGCTCGATGCGATCTAGCTTACCATATGATACCATTGTGCCATCATCATAACTAATCGTCATTGTTTTACCTGTATACTTCGTATGTCCTGTATAAACGATTAAGCCGCCTTGTCCCGCATAAATAGGTAATCCCACATCATACTTCAACAAAAAGCCTTCTCTCCATGCCTGTGCATCCGTAAACGTTAGTAATTCAGCCTGACTAATATCACTGGATACCATAATGGTAGTTTCTTTTTGATGAAACCATTCTTGTCCCAACTCTGCTAAATACGTTAAATCTGCTGATGTCATCACCACTTGCCTTACAGACGTATCCAGCACATCTTGATCTTCCAACCGAACAAGCAACATCACAATCGCCACTACAAAGAACGCAGCAAGCCATTTCCATTTTGTAAACAAGCCTTCATCCTTTTTTCACACTATATGTTCTAACATTTCGCTTCATGCAAAAATCCCTCTCGCCAACAAAACAGGTACGAGAGGGATTGTATTATTTTGAAAATAATGATTTTAATTTAGAGAACATGCCTTTTTGCTCTTCTTCAATCACCATCAATGGTACGGATTCGCCAAGGATTCGACGAGCAATATTGCGATAGCCCAAAGATGCTTTATTAGTAGGATCCATCACAACAGGTTCACCTCTATTTGATGAGGCAATGACACCTTCATTATCTGTAATAATTCCTAATAAATCAATCGATAAATGTGTTGTAATTTCGTTCACATCTAATGTATCACCATTTTTCATCATATGCTGACGAATACGATTAATGACTAGCTTAGGTGCTGTAATATTTTCTTGTTCCAATAAGCCAATGATACGGTCTGCATCACGTACAGCCGAGATTTCAGGTGTTGTCACCACAATCGCATGGTCAGCCCCTGCTACGGCATTACGATAACCTTGTTCAATCCCTGCTGGACAATCGATTAGCACATAATCATAATCACGCTTTAACTCGTCAATCAGGTTTTTCATTTGCTCAGGTGTTACAGCATTTTTATCTGTTGTTTGAGCAGCAGGTAATAAGTATAATTTTTCATCGACTCGTTTATCTTTAATTAATGCTTGATGCACTTTACAACGGCCTTCTACCACATCCACTAAATCATAAATAATGCGATTCTCAAGACCTAAAACAACATCTAAATTACGCAAACCAATATCCGTATCAACTAAACATACTTTTTTTCCTTGTAAAGCCAATGCAGTGCCAATGTTAGCGGTTGTTGTTGTTTTACCAACACCACCCTTACCTGAAGTTATAACAATTGCTTCTCCCACACTAGCTTCCTCCCTTAGACACATTTAACAATGGTCGAATATTTTTCAACACATGAATTTGATCATACGCAATACGTCCTTCATAGCCTATAAAAGCACAAGTCATTTCTGTCTGATTCATCGCCTTTAATTGCTCATCTGACATGACCTCTACCTGATCAGCAATCATAATATGTGTAGCTTCAAAGCGTGAGGCTGCAATAATAGACTCTTTTTTACCATTTACACCTGCGTGTACAATCCCCTTTAATTTGCCCAACACATAGACATTTCCGCCTGCTTCAACACGTCCATTTGGATTGATGTTGCCAACAATGACAATGTCACCTGGCGCACGTAAAACTTGCCCCGATCTGACTACACCTATATATGTATCCTGCTGACTTTCAATCATTTTCAAGTTACTCTCTTGGACAGTCAATACTTCACTATGCACATTTGAAACGATGAGCTGCTCTGTTTCCTGAACAATGCTAATTAACTCTTGTAATTGTTCTTCGGTACAATAACGATAGCCTAAATCAAGCTGTACATTGACTTTACCATCAATGCCACCTTCTAAAACCTTTTTTTTCAATTCATCTAATAACTCAACATATGCACACTGATCGTCTAGTCGCAGAACAAATCCATCCTTCGTCCCTTTCATATGCACGATTTGCTTTTTCATGAATGTCTCACCCCACATTGCTCTTTACATTAAGAAACTTCACGTGCTCTCTGTAAAACACGTGCATGAATTAGATATCTGAAAGCCCACCCTAAAATCATTAAAAATAGCGCATTGGCAATAATGGTTGGCAACAATCTTGACTGTAAAAAAACAGCTAATGGAATCGTTGTGAAATCAATTAAATAGAAAAATTGATACAGAATAAATTCTAATATCGCCACTAAAATAACAGAAACACTCGTTGTGACCACTAAATGCTGATGAATGACTTTAACGATAGATCCCGCCACAAAACAAACAAGCGGATATAACACTGAATATAATCCAATAATATCAATGTAAAAGACATCATACAAGACACCAAAAAAAAGACCATACATAACTGCACGTTGACGACTGTAATAGATGGATATAAAAATTAAATATAAAATTAAAAATCGTGGTACTAAGTAATAAATATCCCCATGTATTTCAATGGGGGAAAGCATAGCCAGCTCAGGTTCTAATAAAAAAAGTAATACAGCCACTGTGGGAATGAGGAATCGCACCATTAGTTTGTTTCCTCCTCATCCGCCTTTTGTGGATTTGTTAAATCTTGATTCGTCGCATCACCATCTGAACCATCAATCGTAATAGAAGAACGTTTGGCAATGACCACATGCTCTAAAATAGAAAAGTCCGCTGATGGCTTCACATACACCATTTTGGTTAGCCCATAATCATCTGTGCTCACCTCTGTAATCTCACCAATTGGTACACCTTTTGGGAAAATACCACCAAGACCTGATGAAATGACCTGCTCGCCTTTTTTAACAGTTAGACTAGCATTAATTCGTTTCATAATGAGCTCATTACGCTCTTTATCAAACCCTTCAATTAAACCATATGCTTCTTTTTCACCTAAAACCATTGCTGAAACACGATAGTTAGGATTATTTGTATATAATAACTCCACTTCAGACGTAAATGGTGTAACCAGTATAATTTTACCGATTAACCCTTGTGCCGTCATAACAGCCATATTGGTTTTGACTCCATGTGAAGAGCCTCTATTTAAAATAATTTTCTCTTCCCATTGATCAGGATTTCGAGCAATAACGGTTGCATGAATTGGATCAAATTCACGCAAACTATCTTTTTTATCGAGCAAGTCTTGAAGTTTTTGGTTTTGTGATTTTAAATCGGTCGCTTCTGCTTGCACAACCGCAAAATCTTCTAAACGTGCTTTTAGGCGTTTATTTTCTTCATACGTGTTTAAAAGTGAATCAATATTATTAAAAATGCCTGTAACATAATTCGCCGGCTTCGCAACAATGGATTGTGCAAAGCCGACAGTATCTTTAATAATTTGCTCGGGTAAGGTTGCGTTTGTCCGATCACGTAATGAGAAACTAATCAATGCCACAAGAAAAATCATCCCTACCAGTAGTAAAATGAGTTTCTTGTTGAAAAAAAAGTGTGGCATTGTCTAACCCCCCTTACCCTTTCATTTGTTGCTGACGAATTAAATCAATATTATCAAGTGCTTTACCTGTACCAATCGCTACACAATCCAGTGGGTTTTCTGCGATAAAGACAGGCATATTTGTTTCATGACTGATCACTTTATCTAAGTTCTTCAGTAACGCACCACCACCTGTTAGTACAATACCACGTTCCATAACATCCGCTGATAACTCTGGTGGTGTTTGTTCTAATGTTTTACGAACACCATCAATAATTGCGGCTACTGCTTCACGTAAAGATTCACAAATTTCTTTTGACGAAACCTCAATTGTTTTTGGTAAACCTGTTAATAAATCACGTCCACGAATTTCAATCATGTCCACTACATCTTCAACAAGAGCTGTACCAATTTCCATTTTAACGCTTTCTGCTGTACGTTCACCAATCGTTAAATTGTAGGATTTACGAATATACGAAATAATCGCTTGATCCATCGCATCTCCGCCAACTCTTACAGATTCACTTGTAACGATACCACCTAATGAAATAACCGCTAC
This sequence comes from Lysinibacillus piscis, assembly GCF_026012395.1. GTDB lineage: Bacteria > Bacillota > Bacilli > Bacillales_A > Planococcaceae > Lysinibacillus > Lysinibacillus piscis. The sequence continues at coordinate 321,655 of NZ_BRZA01000002.1, read as the reverse complement.
CTCTGTTGTACCACCACCAATATCGACAACCATCGAACCTGTTGGGTCCCATACAGGTAAATTTGCACCGATTGCTGCTGCAAATGGCTCTTCAATCGTGAAGGCTTCTTTTGCACCTGCTTGACGAGCTGCATCGATAACCGCGCGTTGCTCTACAGAAGTAATACCATATGGCACACAAATCATAACATTCGGCTTTTTCCAATTGCTACCTGAGTTTTTAGAAGCCTCTCTCAAATAATATTGAATCATTGTTGTTGTAATATCAAAATCCGCAATAACGCCATCTTTCATCGGACGAATCGCCACGATTGAACCTGGTGTACGACCAATCATATTTTTAGCATCGTTCCCTACAGCTACGATATCGCCTGTTTTTGTATTTTTTGCTACAACAGATGGCTCACGTAAAACAATGCCCTTCCCTTTAATAAATACAAGAGTATTCGCTGTGCCAAGGTCAATCCCGACATCTTTATTCCCTAATCCAAACAAATTGTGTACTCCCTTTCTATTCAAGCCTAAGCTACATGTTTTTCATTTATCTCGAATTCACAGATTGTCTATGAATTATTTACTGCCCCTCAAAACAGAATGGTGAAGACCACTGGACAAAGTTATGTGTTTGCTACGTCTCTTTGCTGGATACTTCATTATTTTCGACATAAAATCATACCGTTCATTATAACGGAAAAATACAAGAATTTGTAGTGCTACATACCACTTCTTGCGGAAAAAATACTATTTAAATGACCATACCAAGAAAAATAGTACATATAGCTTAGCATATATTTTTTATCACTAGAAGACAACCCATCACCTAGCACCAATTTCTGCTAAGAGCATAGTTGTCTCTTAAGAGATATAACGTTTTTTGTTTCAAAAGGTTCGCAGACAAAAACCTTGCCTACAACAGCAAGGTTAAAAACAGTCTTTCTTTTAAAGTAATCCATTGCTTGCGGTCATAAGTATGTACCACTTGTGTCATCCTTTTCACAAGTACAAGGTGATTAAGGTAAATTATTCAATATATTCATTACTATATTGTTTTTATTTAAAAACAATTCTTCCATTGGCAAAAGATAATGATATGGCGTAATATTTTGAGCAACTATCGTTTGTTTATCGTATAGAAGCATAATCGTTAATTGATTATTTGGTATCATGAGATTTTTCGATTTTATTGCTATGGCTAACTCATCATAAATCTCGCTTCCTTCAGCTACATACACCATTTCCACAGCTCCCTTTCCAAAAAATATACTACCCCACCAAGATTGGAATAGCCTTATACTCTCAGAAAAACCATAGTCCCCCTTTACATTCCCTTCAAAAAGCTGTCTATATAATGGAGCATCCGATTCAAGAACGCCATTGTAATCATAGTGAGGGCTTTGTGTATTTTTTCTAACCACTTCATCCCAAATACTTTTGAATTTAGCTTGAAAGTCATCGTGCTGTAATAGATTCCACTTAGAGCTATCTACAGATGGGAAATGATGTGAACCATCTCGATTGTTTAAAAAAACATTTTGAACAAATATTAAATAGTTTAAAGAATACGGGGAGTCTACTCTTAAAATAAAATGATCATTTTCAAATTCATTGACATCAAGCATGAATTAACCATTCCTTTCTTCTCTAAAATAGAAAGAACTTCTTCTAGTTTAACCTAGACTAAGCTCTTTCTTTGACATAAACATATATTTGTTATCTATTTTAAGAATTTCTGAAATTTCTTGCGGTGATTTTGATCATTAGGCACACCAATTACTCCCACAATCTAGTTAACACCTTTTGTTAAAGACACATAGACGTTTCTTCCGCTTCCAATCCCTGAACCTGTTAAGTAAGTAGTATCTTGTTATTTTCATTTCAATATCTCATATAATTTCACTTTCTAAACAGTATACCATTTATATTTTAGAAGGGAATTTTGAAGTCCACACAATGGCAGGATTAAAAATAGCCTTTCTCTTTTAAACTAATAAATTGATGGTCACCAATAATCAGATGGTCAACCAATTCAATGCCCATAATATAGCCCGCTTCAACAATTCTTTTCGTCACATCAATATCCTCTGTGCTTGGTGTACAATTACCGCTCGGATGATTATGGGCACAAAGAATAGAAGCTGCTGAACGTTTCACAGCTTCGTGATAAATTTCTCTCGGATGTACAATAGAAGCATTCAGGCTACCGATAAAAATTGTTTTTTTATGGATGATTTGATTTTTGACATTTAGAAAGAGGACAACGAAGTGTTCTTGATTGAGTGAGCTCATATCAGGCATTAAATAGGCAGCGGCATCTTGCGGGGAACGTATCGTATATTTTTCATCACTTTGTTTTTGGGCAAGGCGTCTACCTAGTTCAATCGCCGCTAGTAATTGAACAGCTTTCACCTCACCGATTCCTTTAATCGCTACCATTTCCTCCACAGTGGCATGCTTTAAATGATGGAGGCGCTCAAAAACACTGAGCACACGGTTGGCTAGCACAAGCACCGATTCTTCCTTCGTACCTGTGCGTAATAAAATAGCTAATAGCTCCTGATTGGATAAGCTCGTCGCCCCTTGTCGCAATAATCGTTCACGGGGGCGATCCTCCACATGGACATCTCGTATCATCATATCTGATACAACATCATTCAGCAAAAATGTCACTCCTTTGCGAATTGAATAATTTGTCGATTCATTAATTGTTGAAATAACGCAGTAAGTGGTAGACCAACAACATTGTTATAGTCACCTTCTATACACTTCACTAACAGTGTACCAATGGTTTGTATACCATAACCGCCTGCTTTATCATATGGATCATTCGAGTTCACATATGCTTCTATTAACGCTGGTGATAGCGAATGGAAATAGACGCTAGTTTCCTCTATAAATATGGTTTCATCGCCAGTAGGCTCTATAATAGCCACAGCCGTCATGACCGTATGTTGATTATTTGATAAACGCTCTAGATGGGAAATCGCTTCTTCACGTGTTTTTGGCTTATGCAATAATTCATTTTGAAACACGACAATTGTATCCGCTCCAATTACCGTTGCATGCGCGACTTTTTTAGCCACATCACGTGCTTTCAATAGAGCAACACCTTTTACATAGTCTTGCACTGTTGATGCCTGTACACTCGTCTCTTCCACATCACTTGTCACAATATCAAAAGGTACTCCAAGTAGTGTAAGTAATTCTTTGCGTCGTGGTGAAGCAGAGGCAAGCACCAACTGATGGTTTGTTGTCAATTTCATTGTTCATTCTCCCTTCTCCATTATCATAACGGAGAATCGGTTATTTGAAAATTTTCAAAAATGTAGCACAACTATTTTTTTATATTAAAATTTCACTTGTAAGCATGGATTTTTTGCCTTGTAATGGGCAAACATTTGCAGACGAATCACATCGAAATTACTAGAAATAGTGGAAGCAGCCTTACCAATCGACTGCCAATCTGTTGGTAATGTAGAATCCTTTAAATCCTCATTAAATTTTAATTTTGCTGCATTTTTCTCTGCCAGCGCTTTTGGCACTTCGACCATCGTTGCTTCTTGACAGCTCTCTCCACTCACATAGAACGCCTTTTTAAATGTTTTTGGATTATCTACTAATAAAAGTTGGCTTTCCTCCATGACCATACTTGTCCAAACATAGTATTTGCCCTCAACTTCCACAATGGCACTTTCCTTTAATGCTGGCTGCTCTGCCACAAAGGCACTAGCACTTTCATAGTTTGAATAGACACCTGCTTGGCTAGCATAAAATGATGTAGCATTCTTCATTTCTCCTGCTACAGGCGTTGTGGTAGTATCCTTCGTTTGCTGTGTAACGTCACTATTTTGTTCCTTCGTCGCTAGATGCGAGTTTGCTTGTAAAATACCTAAAAACATAGCTACTCCTAACAGTCCAACACTAGCGCCAATCACCATTGCTCGAATAATTTGTCGCTGCATGACACGATTCACTACTTTCATGCACATACAACCCCCTTCATTTTACTTTCTTACTATAAGTCTATGAGCAAAATAGGATAGACATACTTGTTTGATAGGTCTCATAGAAAAAGTCATTGACGAACAAAGTATAGATGATTAGAATGCAGTTAATAGAAAAGCTAAAAGGGGATTATCATGACATCTATCGAAAGTTTTATTCAATCACCAGCAAAGCTCAAACAACTATATAAACGTGTATTATTTGTTGTCAGCTTATCGCAAATTTTCGGTGGTGCTGGGCTTGCCGCAGGGGTAACTGTTGGTGCATTACTTGCACAGGAAATGCTCGGTACAGATGCCTATGCCGGAATCCCATCTGCTTTAATCACACTTGGTTCAGCAGGTGCTGCATTTGCTGTTGGTAGACTGTCACAACGCTATGGACGGCGCATCGGTTTATCTGTTGGCTTTGCAGTAGGTGGACTTGGGGCTATTGGCGTGATTATAGCGGCTTTAACTAATCATGTCATGCTGCTCTTTATTGCCTTGTTTATTTACGGAGCTGGTACTGCCACCAATTTACAAGCACGTTATGCTGGCACAGATTTAGCTAGCAAAAAGCAACGAGCTACTGCTATTAGCACCACAATGGTGATGACGACATTTGGTGCTGTATTAGGTCCTAATTTGGTCGAAAAAATGGGTGAAGTTGCTGTAGCCATTGGTGTTCCTGCCTTGACAGGTCCATTTATATTATCTGCTGTGGCATTCATCACAGCAGGGCTGACATTATTTTTATTATTGCGTCCTGATCCATTAGAGATTGCGAAAAAAATAGCAACCTACGCACAGGAAACACAATCAAACAACACAGAGCAACCAACACATAATCATCGTGGGCTGATCGTCGGCGCTACCGTCATGGTATTAACACAAATTGTAATGGTCGCCATTATGACGATGACACCTATACATATGAAACATCATGGACATAGCTTGGCAGATGTCGGGCTGGTTATTGGCTTTCATGTCGGCTTTATGTATTTACCTTCCTTGATTACAGGCATACTGGTCGATAAAATCGGACGCACAGCTATGAGTATTGCCGCAGGAATCATCTTACTTTGCGCTGGACTTGTTGCATCATTTGCCTCTGGTGACTCTATGCTCGTCTTTATCATTGCTCTTTCTTTACTTGGGTTGGGCTGGAATTTTGGGTTAATTAGTGGAACAGCACAAGTTGTAGATGCAACAGAGCCTGCTACACGAGCAAAAACACAAGGCAAGCTAGACGTTTTAGTAGCGTTAGCAGGCGCTTCTGGTGGTGCATTGTCAGGGTTGGTTGTAGCGAATGCTAGTTTTGCTATATTATCATTAACAGGTGGGCTCTTATCGTTGGCGCTTATTCCTGTTGTTATTTGGGCGAAAAAAGGGTAAAAATCCGGTTAGCTAGACGGATTTTTACCCTTTTTTTGTAGATTAGTGCGTATGTCTGTTAATAAATACAATGATCCTGTGACAATTGTTGTTGCTCGTGCAGCTGATTGCTGTTGCAAAAACCATACATAATCCTCTACTATTTCCTTGTGTGCTGCATTGGATAAAGCAAGCATATCTTTCGCAGCCATGGCACGTGGATTATTGAAGTCCACAAAATAAAAGCAATCACTTACTTGCTCTAGTAATTGAAGCACTGCCTTTACATCTTTATCTGCTAAAATCCCTACTACCATCGTAATCGGCTCATTTGGATAATGCTGCTGAATTGTTGCTACAAGCTGTTCAGCACTTGCAGGATTATGTGCGCCATCCACTATAATCGAAGGCAAAATTTCCTCAAAGCGTCCTAAAATTTTTGCTTGTCGCACGCCTTGTTGAATCGCTTCTTGCTTGATTTCGATATGTAACAGTGCAGCTATTTCGATAAAAGCTGTAATCGCTAGTGCCATATTGTTCACTTGATGAGCACCTTTCATCAAAGGCTCTAGCTTTGGCACATATAGATGCTTTAAGTGATGTACATATTGTTTGTCCAGTACATCAAAATCTTGATGTAGCGTTAAAAGAGGCGCACTTTGCTGCTGTGCTGTTTGTACTACAATTTCTCTTGCTTCATTTGGTAAATCACCAATAATAACAGGTCGAGATGGCTTAATAATGCCTGCCTTATGCTGGGCAATGCTTGTCAATGTATTTCCTAAAAACTGTGTATGCTCAAGCGCAATACTCGGAATAATGGAGACCATTGGCAAGACAACATTGGTGCTATCTAATAGACCACCCATACCCGCCTCAATCAATGCAACATCTACATCACATGTTACAAAATGCAAAAAGGCTGCTACTGTTAATAGCTCAAAATCTGTCAGTACACCGCTAAGTCCTGCCTCCTGCATTTGCTGAAATACAGCATCCATTTCAGCTACAGTCATATACTGCCCATCGACTTGAATTTGGTCGTGTACATCAACAATACACGGAGACATAAATTTTCCTACACGTAAACCATGTGCTTGGGCAATTGCCTCTAAAAAAGTGAGTGTCGAGCCTTTTCCATTCGTGCCAGCAATATGGACAACCTGTAATTGCTTTTCAGGATTACCTAGTCGTACCAAGGCCTCCTCAATTGCTGCTAATCCAGGTTTTATCACATCATCACTCTGCATATGCCATCGTTCTTTATATGGATTTAAGCCTGGTATCATCGTCCATCCTCCCCAAACCACTGTCTCGCTTCCGCAATAAAATACAGCGAACCTGTGATAATGACAACATCATCCGCTCCTTTTTTCTGTAGAACAGCTTGTAAGGCTTGACGCCAATCCTTATCATACACTTTAGCAGAATGCTTCGATAATGCCGCTAATTGCTCAGCTGGCATCGCTTGAGGTAAACCAATTTGAGTAAAGGTAATGGACGCTGCTTTCTGATCCATTAAAGCAATGCTATTGGCATGGTCTTTATCAGAAAGTGCCGCATACACAATATGATAGCGCTGCTGCGGATACACCGTTGTCAATGTTTGCAAAAGAGCTGCTGTGCCTTCTGAATTATGAGCACCGTCCAGTATAATACGTGGAGAGATTTGTTCAAAACGTCCTGCCCACTGCGCTTGTGCCAAGGCTTGACGGATATGGGCATCGGTTATGTTGACCAGCCCTTGCTCCTTCAACAACAAGATGGCTGTTATCGCTATACTTGCATTGACAACTTGGTGTAAGCCCGCCATTTTTAATGGCACTGCTGACAATATGATTTCCTTATAATGATAATCAAAAATTTGTCGGTCGGCTTCTTGGTACAGATCGTCTATAGTAAAATCTTGCCCAAATACATAACATGGTGCATGACGTTGCTTTGCTGTTTCATAAATAACAGCAAGTGCTTCTTCATTTTTCACACCTACAATCACAGGGATACCTTCTTTAATAATGCCAGCCTTCTCAAATGCTACTTTAGCAAAAGTATCACCTAAAAAGGCTGTATGCTCTAATGACACTGTTGTAATAATGGATAGTACTGGAATCACAACATTCGTTGCATCTAACCGTCCTCCAAGACCTACTTCAATTAACGCTATTTCGACTGCCTCATCTGCAAAGTATTGGAACATAATCAATGTCACAACTTCGAAAAAACTAGGAAAATCGCCATTATAATGCGTCTCAATAATCGTAGCAATTGTATTCATATAAAGTAAAAATTGCTCGTCTGAAATCGGTATACCATTGATAGTCATTCGCTCGTTGACACGCTCTAAATGTGGTGATGTAAATGCGCCTACTTTATAACCCGCTTGCTGTAACATTTCACGCAAGGCATTTACTGTTGAGCCTTTCCCGTTAGAGCCTGCGATATGAATGACACGTAATTGATCTTGTGGATTATTTAAACGTGTTAATACATCCCTCATTAACACCAATGGCTGTCGTTTATGGTCTACTGCTTTTAAAGAAAAAATAAAATCTGTACATTCCTGCATCGTTGTAAACAATCGCAAACACTCCCTTATCCTAACCGTAAGTCTATTTTAGTATAAGTGTTGAGGAATACACAGCTATTTATTTTGCTTATTGCAGTTGATTCACTCCAAGTAATGCCCCCATATCATGCAAAATAATTTTAGCATCACTATTTAAAAGAGGCGTTATTTCCTCACGCTGCATCAATTCTAAAGATGTTTTTAATGTTCGCTTCAGCATAGGAATATCAAAATTCGTGCAGTATTCATTCACTCGATTAATGATTAATAACTCTGCACGCGTTAATGGATTAGAGCCTTTTTGACTGTTTTTGCTATTCGCTAAAATATGCTTCAAAAGTACTTGGCCATTTGTATTTAATAAACGATAATATTTGCCCTCAGATAATTTCACTAGGTTTGTCTCAATTAGTACTCTAGCACTCACAAAATCCATGTCATCACAAGCTTTATTTAACTTTGTTATGATAGTAGCTATATTTCCTGTCATGATAATCCCTTCCTCTTTATCATTTATTTAGGTTTTGTTTACTAACTATTCCGAAACTTCTTTCATCCATTATACTATATACATAGAAAAAAAATAAATACTTATACTCATATCCTCTCTATCTTTTTACATACAAAAAGTGGGTAGCTTATCGCTACCCACTGCTTATTATGACATCGTTTTTAGTTCTTCTAAACGTTTTAAAACAATCGCATGTTTACTTTCGTAGTCTGCTAATTTTTCACGCTCCGCATTGACAAGAGCCTCTGGTGCTTTCGATACAAATTTTTCATTCGATAATTTACCTGTTACAAGTTTCACTTCTTTTGCCCATTTCTCTAATTCTTTTTCAAGACGAGCAATTTCTTCATCTAAATTAATCAAACCTACAAGTGGAAGGAAAATTTGTGCGCCCGTTACAACCGCTGTCATAGATTGACCTGGTGCTGTTAAGTTTTCTCCGATTGTTAATGGTTCTGGATTACAGAATTTCTCTAAATAAGCTTTATTCGCTTCTAGCACTGTTACAGTCGTCGTCTCATTTGCTGAAATATAAAGCGGTACTTTTTTGCTCATTGGTGTATTTACTTCTGCACGAATATTGCGCACTGAACGTATAATATCCATAAGAAGCTTCATATTGTCTGCTTCTGCTGCGAAATGAAGGTCTTCACGTACTGTTGGCCATGCTGCCACTGTAATGGATTCCCCTTTATGTGGTAGATGTTGCCAGATCTCTTCTGTAATAAATGGCATAAACGGATGTAATAGACGCATTGTTTGATCCAATACATATGCCAAAATAGAGCGTGTTGTTTTCTTTGCCGCTTCATCTTCACCATAAAGTGGTAATTTCGCCATTTCAATATACCAAGAACAGAAATCATCCCAAATGAAGTTATATAGCTCACGACCTACTTCACCAAACTCATAACGTTCTGCAAGAGATGTCACACGTTCAATTGTTTCATTCAAGCGCGTTAAAATCCATTTATCTGCAACCGATTTTTCACCTGTTAAATCGATTTCGTCATATGTCATACCATCCATATTCATTAAGGCAAAGCGAGAGGCATTCCAAATTTTATTGGCAAAGTTCCAAACAGCCTCTACTTTTTCTGTTGTATAGCGTAAATCTTGCCCTGGTGATGAACCCGTTGCTAGGAAATAACGCAATGAGTCTGCACCATATTGCTCGATTACATCCATTGGATCCACACCATTACCAAGCGATTTACTCATTTTACGCCCTTCACCATCACGTACTAAACCGTGAATTAATACATCTTGGAATGGACGTTTACCTGTAAATTCAAGCCCTTGGAAAATCATACGTGATACCCAGAAGAAAATAATATCATAGCCTGTTACTAGTGTGCTTGTTGGATAATAGCGTTGGTACTCTGCATTTGTTTCATCTGGCCAGCCCATTGTTGAAAACGGCCATAATGCAGATGAGAACCATGTATCCAATACATCTTCATCCTGTGTCCAGTTTTCCGCATCTGCTGGCGCTTCCATGCCAACATATACTTCACCTGTTTCATTATGATACCAAGCTGGAATTTGATGCCCCCACCAAAGCTGACGAGAAATACACCAATCACGAATATTTTCCATCCAGCGAGAATACGTGTTTTCGAAGCGTGCTGGTACGAAGTTGACTTTCCCTTCTTCATCTTGTTGTAATCCAAGAGAAGCATCTGCAAGTGGCTGCATTTTTACAAACCATTGTGCTGATAAATAAGGCTCTACTACTGCACCTGTACGCTCTGAATGACCTACTGAATGCATGTGCTCTTCAATGCGAATTAACACGCCTGCTTCCTGTAAATCTGCTACGATTTGCTTGCGGCAATCGAAACGATCCATACCATTATACTTGCCAGCCAGCTCATTCATTGTGCCATCTTCATTCATCACAAGAATACGCTCTAGGTTATGGCGATTCCCTACTTCAAAGTCATTTGGATCATGCGCTGGTGTCATTTTTACAACACCCGTACCAAATTCCATATCCACATAATCATCAGCTACGATTGGGATTTCACGACCTACGATTGGTAAAATAACCGTTTTACCAATTAAATGCTGGTAACGCTCATCATTTGGATGCACAGCCACCCCTGAATCACCAAGCATTGTTTCTGGACGTGTCGTTGCTACCTCTACATAGCCTGAACCATCTGCTAATGGATATTTCATGTGGTAAAATGCACCTTGTACATCTTGATAAATAACTTCAATATCCGATAAAGCCGTTTTCGCTGCTGGGTCCCAGTTAATAATACGTTCGCCACGATAAATAAGCCCTTTTTCATACAATTGGACGAATACTGTTTTTACTGCATCTGATAGACCTTTATCTAACGTGAAGCGTTCGCGCGTATAATCTAAGCCAAGACCAAGCTTTGCCCATTGATCACGAATATGACCAGCATATTCTTCTTTCCATTCCCATGTTTTTTCAAGGAATTTTTCACGCCCTAAATCATAACGTGTAATATTATCTTCGCGCAGTTTTGCTTCTACTTTCGCCTGTGTCGCAATCCCTGCATGGTCCATACCAGGTAACCAAAGTGCATCATAACCTTGCATACGTTTCATACGAATTAAAATATCTTGTAATGTCGTATCCCATGCATGTCCTAAATGTAGTTTACCTGTAACATTTGGCGGTGGAATCACGATGGAATATGGTTTTTTCCCACTGTCTGGCTGTGCTTCGAAAAACTTTCCTTGTAACCACCAGTCATAACGTCCAGCTTCAATGGACTGTGGCTCATACTTTGTTGGCATTGATAAATTTTCTGTCATAGTAAAGTTCCTCCTTGTAAAAAATCAATTACGCCCCAGCGTAATTGTGTTCGGATTTTTCTGTACCAAAAGCGCTAGCATCAGGTACAACAACTGCCAGGGCTTATATTGGTTCAGTAAATGGAATTTACTAAACCAATATAAAAAACTCCTCACGTCTAAAAGGACGAAGGAGTTTTAAGTTCGCGGTACCACCTTTAATTCCGAATTGAATACATAGCTTCCAACTCGGCTCTTAATTCGGTAACGGTGTTTAACCGGCTTTAACTACTATTAGTTCATTAAAACTGCTCAAGGGCTACCTTCAACTAAGTACAAATAGAAACTTCTCAGCTACCGTTTCCTCTCTTCATTTGTACGATTAATTTACTCTTCCCTGTCATCGCATCTCTTTTTTAATTTGTTTTTATTGTATCGTAATAACTCACTATTTTTCAAGTGATTTCATTAGATAAAAGAAAGGTGATGGATATGAGAAAACGAAAATATAATCCTTGGCTTTTACCACCTTGGCTACGTCAATTCCGTTTTTATTGTCGCACGATTATTATACCAATCTGTGCTTTTCAATTTGTCCGTGTCATTATCGTTCCTACATCGGGTGATTTTATCTTTTTATTGTTACTCTTACTACTTTGCTATTTACTATTATGTGATATTATTTGATACACGAATTTTAAGTGGCGTGTAATCCTCTGTCAAATCCCAAATCATGGATGGCACCTCATGCCAAGAGCTTGATTCTCGCATGACGATTTGACTAGAGGATTCTCTTAATGCAATCTTTTGCTCCAGCGCACTATCTTGTATCAATGGCTCATTAGGAGGAATAGCCACAAAGGGTTCTTCCTGCTCATTAAACACGCTTGTTACAGCCCATTCTAGTTGACAGCCCTGATTGGTCAAAAGTGGACGAATATCCTTCACCATTAAATCTTTCACCGCTGCATCTTTTGGTAAATCAACATGCAAGGGAACCGCATATTCAAAATAACCTGTATCCCCTTGAATATCTAATGCATCAATCATCACCGAATCGTCCCCATAATGGGTCGCCTGCATATTTTGAAAATCAAAGCGCACATGTGCTGTAATATGATAAATACCAATTAAACGTAATGAGTCTTCTAGCTGCTTTGTTTGCCATTGTGGTGTAATTTGCACCGCCGCTATTTCTGTAGGGCAACCATATCCTTGAAAACAAAATGTCTCTCGCATTGTCCATGTTTTATGTTCGATACTAATCCCTCCTTGTGCATCATATGTCTATAAAGAGAGAGTTATGCGCAATGAAAAAGGCATACTAGTCCATTACTAGCACGCCTTTTACTTACCCATGAATCGATTTAATTTTATTTGCCACACGATCTGTCAGCATTTTTGTTGCTTTCGGGACGATTGGCTTAAAGATTGGATTTAATACAGGCCCAGCTAAGCCACCTGCTACCACCTCTAATACACCTGTCATTTTAGTATGTGCTGCATCAATGCTTTCTGCTTGGAAATGCCCTTTACCCGTGAAATTATCAGATAATCCTTTTAGCTCAAATGTAACTTTTGAAGGAGCTACCCACTCTAAAATCGTAATTTCCACTTCCACTGTTTTTTTCAAAACGCCTACATTGCCTTTAAATGTCCATGTAGAATGCTTATCATCAATCATCGTATGTGCGTTATAGCCAGGGACAAGTTTTGCCCATTTCTCCATATCACTCACGAAATCCCATACTTGCTCAATGCCTACGGGTACTTCCACTGTATGTGTGCCTGTTGCCATATTCTTTCACTACTTTCTTTTTCGAATAGCCTTATTATAAACGATTTTGCCGACTATTTGGTTAGGTCGAAGGAAATATTTGTGACACTTATAACGGCACTTGCTCTTGCAAAAAATCAAGCATTAAAGGTATATTTGTAGCACGCTTCAACGAATTTAAGTCCTGCGAAACAAACTGCCAACTGTTTTTATATGTATCCTCATATGTTGCGGTTCGCTCCTGTGGCAGAAATGCTTCCAGAAATTCTTCAATCGGTACCTCTAGCTCGTCCAAAAAACGATCGACCTTTTCTACCTTGTTTTCTTTTTTTGGATTCATGTCATTAAAAACAACATGCTCTAAATGTCTGGAGAAATAATAGGCTTGATAGGAATAGGTTAAAATTTTTTGCGTTGTATTCATGATTTGGATATTCCGTGAGCGTACTTCATTTCTTTGTTGAATATTATGCTTTTGTGCTTCGGTTTGAACATAAATACCATTTTCCTGATATTCAGTTAAAGTGGCTTGCTCATTATTTACTAAAATAGCATCTGACTCAATAAAGCAGCCATCTGTATCTAAAATATGGAGTACAGCTAAAATATTAGATGGCTTAAACTTTCTTTTCAGCAAAATCTCTTTCACACGATTGCCAATTAATTCTTTGACTGGCTTTTTTGCTTGCTCCATATCATAAAATATATCACCATTTTTAGGCTCAAACCGAATTTCCTTCTCTTTAAATAATTCCCGTAAACGCCCAATCAGCAATGTCTCATCCGTATTCCCTTCTACCAATACAAGCACAACCTTTTTCTCCATATTAGCCAATAATATTGCCCGCCTTCCTAAAGGATTTTTTGATATCATACATATTTGTCTCATTGTAGATGAGCTCATCTTGTCCACCTAATTGAACCGCTCTTAAATAAATATCTCGTGCATTATTTAATTTTTTGACACCTTTTAATTGTAAATAACGATTTTCTTCATTCATCGTTGTAAACCATAAATGCTGAATTGGTAATACTTCTAGAATGCGCAAATTATGTGACGTAAAAAATAGCTGTCCTTTGCCATTTTCACTAATCACCTCTAATAACTCCCCTAATAAATATTCAAAAATCCCCGCATCTAGTTCATCAATGACAACACAGGCATTTGGGTTGTTATACACAGCTATCAGTGTACTTAAAATAGAAATAATTTTAAGCACGCCCTCCGATTCACTGCGTAATGGCAGTTCAATATCTTCTTTAATCGATAAAAACTCAAAGCGAACACCATCTTCTCCACTATCCATTTTCTCTATATGGATTTTTCTTACTTTGATAAATAACCCAGGAATAATTGTCTTCAACACAACATTCGTTTGCTCGATTACTTTCTCAATCGTTGTAAATACATCTTTCGGAAGAAGCATTGTATCCTTTAATTCATAGGGGATGTTTCCTCGAATATTTTCAATATGAACACTAAAGGGCATAATAATATTCGCTACTAAAAGACCATATTGCGTTGTATCAATAACATGAAAATCCTTTTTGAAGTGATGCTGAATATTTTGCATAATTTCTTGCTCTTCCTCATTTAAAACAGCCTGCCACACTTCCTGTAGCTCTTTTCTAAAAATAAATGATGTCGCATTATCTACAGCCATTCGTTCTGCTACCATCATAGTGACACGATCATTTTCAGAGAAAGTCGTCATTTTTTTATTGCGTACAGAAATGATTCGGTCACTTTTAGATAAAATATCTTTAAAACGCTTTTTGCTTATATTTTCTTTATAGGACAGTGTTTCATCTGTGACAACAAGCCTTTCTGTACCCTCTTTTAACACAATCGTATATTTGACAAAATACTTACCAAAAGAATTTGCAATCAAAAATTCAAATACTAACTCAATCGCTGATTCTCCAAAATAAATTAGTTTTTTAGTCTTTTTTGGCAATGCCTCTATATGTAATAGTGATTTTAATAAGCTAAATGCTTCGACTACTGCTGTTTTTCCTGAACCATTTTGCCCATAAAAACCAACTACATCTGCACAATCTATTTGTTCAAAGCTCGTATTTGTTTTGAACTTACCATGCTTTACATTTTTCAAATGATTTATTGTGACATTCGTTACTCTAATAATCGCATCCATTATTCTTCCTCCAATCAACACGCTAAAAAAAGTATAACACACTAAAATTAAATCGCTAAATGATAAATTTTTTATCAAATCTTAATATAAGTAAAGTATATTCTGATTCTCCAATGAATATACAATAAAAAACAAGCTATTTTCTCTTTGAAAGAGAAAATAGCTTGTTTACTTTAAGCCGTCACATCACGTTTACTGAATGACCAGTAGCTAGCAACTAAGAAAATAACAGCATAGACTGCTAGCACTGTTAATGACAGGGTCATTGTGCTTCCTTCAATCATAATATTCCCTGTTTGATATTGTGTTAAATCTGCATGTGCAAGCCAAATATATTTCGCAAACGAATACTTACTTAGTAACAGGACAATGACTGTACCCATATACGATAAAAACATCGTTAAACCGATAGCTAAAGCGCTTGAACGGAATACAGAGCCAATAAAGAAAGCAAAAAGGATGGAGATAGTAAAGTTACCAAGAGATAAATAGGCTTTTTCAAATAAATCCCCCCATACATCTACCTCCTGTACGACACCATTCACTAATTCTAGCTGTACACCTGCACCTTGACCAAATAATATCAGCCCAACGATAGCTACTACGGCAAAATTCACTACAAGCATAAATAACCCATATAAAAATGATAGCAATAATTTAGAAGTCAAAATTTTTGTACGTGACACAGGTCGAGTTAACAGCATTTTAATGGTACCTGTGGAAAATTCACTCGATACGATACCCGCAGCCACAATGACAGCAAACAATGTCACAAAGGTCATTAAATTGACACTAAAGTCCATAAAACTCGCAAAGGTTGCATCTTGTGGTGGTGCTATGTCATGTGCTAAACGATATTCACTAATCGTTATTTGCTCTTGGAAATAGGCCGCATCTGCCTCATTCATATTATTTTCAGTGATGATTTGTTTATTGGAGGCAATATTTTCTTTTTCGATTGTCTGCCAATCACGCGTTTCTTTTACACTGTAGTATTTATTAATGCCACCAAACCCAACAATGACGGCAATTAAAATAAGAAGCATTGCCCATGTTGCTTTTTGATGCCAAAGTTTCATCCATTCATTTTGTATGAGTTTCAGCAATTTGTCCGCCTCCTGTCATCTCTAAAAATTGTTCTTCTAATGTTTTTTGCTGTGGCTGGATAGTAAAAATCGCTACGTTTTGTGCAACAAGCACTGAGACAAAATTCGGTACATGCTCTTTTGTTAACTGTAGCTCCAGCCCTTTTTCTCGCTGCGTGAACTCAATCTGCAAGGCATGTGCTACTTCCTCAACTTTTTCTACAGGTGTAGCTTCCACATAATAAACTGTTTCAGCCTCGCTGTTCATTTCACGAATATCAATTAATTGTCCGTTTTGAATAACAGCAATACGGTCACACATTAGCTCAATTTCGGATAATAAGTGACTGGAGACAAATACAGCAACATCTTCTTCAGCAGCAATTTTTCTTAAATATGTACGGAATTCACGAATACCTGCTGGATCTAAACCATTTGTCGGTTCATCTAAAATTAAAAACTTTGGCCGATGTAATAATGCTTGCGCTAAGCCTAAGCGTTGACGCATCCCAAGCGAATAGGTCGACACCTTTTCATGTATACGCTTTTCAAGCCCAACCTGCTGTACAACCTCATCAATTCTTGTCTTATCTACATTTTTATGCATTCTGGCAAAATGCAGTAGATTTTTGTAACCTGACATATATTTATACATTTCAGGATTTTCTACAATCACACCGACTTTACTAATGGCTTCCTCATAATGTGTTTTCAATGATTGACCATCAATAATTACCTCGCCTGCTGTTGGGTACATCAGTCCTGTCAGCATACGAATCGTCGTTGTTTTCCCTGCTCCATTCGGTCCTAAAAAACCTGTAATTTGCCCTGGATATAAATCCAAATTTAAGTTATCAATTAGCTTTTTCCCACGAATCACCTTCGTGATGTTACGAAGCTGCACGATTGGCTGTTGTGTCATTTATTCCATCCTTTCTATATATCGAATTACTAATCCATCATGTATAATACGTATGAAACATAAAAAGGTTTCATCCACTTAACAATAAATCCATTATTTAGAAAGGAATACGCATTGATGAAAACAACAACACTCATCTACAGCATTGGTGCAATTGCTTTACTAATTGCTGCTCTGCTTGATTTAAAATATAAAGGACTTTTTTATCAGCTAATGCAAAAATTTAAAAAATAAGTATATAGAAAAAACAGAAACCCTAACATGGTCTCTGTTTTTTGCTATATTAACCCTTCTGCCTGACAGCGAATTCGGTGAAATTTTTGTACAAGTGGATGCTTTGCCTGCACCTTTATTAATCGTCGTTTCCCCAATCGATAATCAATCATCGAAAATGCTTGAATCAATGGATTCGTTGACATGAATGCTTCTTCAATCGACAGGTTCATATACGTCAGTAGTGCATCATATACTGTCCAACTTTCATAAAAACCTGCTGCCATCTTTTGTTGCTCAATTGTCTCATATACTTCGACTCGTTGTACTCGCTCTGGTGAAGCAAACATTACTCTCCAATCTTCGTTATATGGAATTTTGGGCATATCCTTCGTGTCCTGCTCATATTGCCGATTGAACTGCACTTGAAATGCTAAATCATCAGCTCTCAAAATTTCCTCTTTTTCATACATAAGCCAAACTTTACTCGGTGCATCATGCGCCTTACGATACACCGTGGCATAAAGCTTGACTTTCCCTTTAAGCGAATTTGCTAGCCTTTGCTCAAACTGCTTTTTTAATTGACTAAATCGCATCAATATCACCTAATTAAAAAGATGGCAATGAATAGTAAAATTCACGCCATCCTTTTTATTTTATTTCGCCAACTTCGCAAATACTTTATGGAAAGCCTCCACCGTTTTGGCGATATGCTTCTCTGTATGGGCTGTTGAAATAAACAAGCCTTCAAATTGTGATGGTGGTAGGAAAATGCCTTCCTCAGCCATCAGTTTGAAGTATTCCGCAAATAATTGTAAATCAGATGTTTTTGCTGATGCGAAGTCCACTACATCCTCGTTTGTGAAGAAGAAGCCAATCATCGAACCTGCACGATTTACCGTATGAGGAATATTGTATTTCGTCGCTGCCTCTCTAAAGCCTGTCTCTAATTGATCACCTAATTGAATGAAATACTCATAAGACGCTTGATCAAGACGAGACAGTGTTTCATAGCCTGCTGTCATTGCCAATGGATTACCTGACAATGTACCTGCTTGATAAATAGGACCTGCTGGCGCAACTTGCTCCATGATGTCCTTTCTACCTGCATAAGCTCCCACAGGAAGTCCGCCACCAATGACTTTACCGAGCGTTGTCATATCTGGTGTCACATCGAAATAACCTTGTGCACAGCCATAGTCTACACGGAAGCCAGTCATCACCTCATCAAAAATCAATAAGGCTCCGTGCTGTGTTGTTAAATCACGTAAGCCTTGTAGGAAGCCTGGCTGTGGTGGAACGACACCCATATTCCCTGCAACAGGCTCCACAATAACAGCCGCAAGCTCCGTACCGAATTTTTCAAAGACTACTTTTGCGCCCTCTAAATCGTTATAAGCTACTGTCAATGTATTACGTGCCACATCTGCTGGAACACCAGGACTATCAGGTAAACCTAATGTTGCTACACCTGATCCTGCTTTAATCAATAATGAATCACCATGTCCATGATAAGAGCCTTCAAATTTTAAAATTTTATCGCGTCCTGTCACACCACGCGCCACACGTAAAGCAGACATTGTTGCCTCTGTGCCAGATGATACAAAGCGAATCATTTCCATACCAGGCAAACGCTCTAGCACTAATTTGGCTAGTTGATTTTCTGTATAGCTTGGTGCACCGAAGGAAGAACCCTTTGCAGCTGTCTCTGCAATAGCTTTTACAACCTCTGGATGACAATGTCCTAAAATAAGCGGTCCCCATGATAATACATAATCAATATAATCATTACCATCAATATCCGTAATAATTGCCCCTTGACCTGATTCCATAAAAATCGGGTCCATATTAACTGATTTGAATGCTCGAACAGGACTACTTACGCCACCTGGCATTAATGTGACAGCTTCTGCATACGCCTGCTTTGATTTCTCATATGAACGTGCCATTTTATTTCTCCTCCAACCATTGTGCAACATCTTTTGCATGATACGTAATAATTAAATCTGCGCCTGCACGCTTCATGCCTAATAATGTTTCAAGCACCATTTTTTTCTCTTCAATCCAGCCGTTGATTGCTGCGGCTTTAATCATGGCATATTCACCTGAAACGTTGTATGCCACAATTGGTAACGGATAATTATTTTTGACATCACGAATAATATCTAAATAGCTAAGCGCAGGCTTGACGATTAAGAAATCCGCCCCCTCCGCAATATCAGACTCCGCTTCACGGAAAGCTTCTAAACGATTCGCTGGGTCCATTTGATATGTTTTACGGTCACCAAACTGCGGTGCGCCATCTGCTGCATCACGGAAAGGCCCATAATAGCTTGATGCATATTTAATGGCATAAGACATAATTGGTATATGCTCATAGCCCGCTTCATCTAAGCCAGCACGAATCGCCGCAACAAAGCCATCCATCATATTCGACGGTGCTATAATATCTGCCCCAGCTTTTACCTGTGATACGGCTGTACGTGCTAACACCTCTAAAGAAGCATCATTTAAAATTTGCTCGCCATCAATTAAGCCACAATGGCCATGGTCTGTAAATTCACATAAGCATGTATCAGCAATCACTAATAGCTCTGGGTGACGTGCTTTAATGAGACGTGTTGCCTCTTGTACAATACCGTGATCATGGAATGCGCCAGTACCAACTGCATCCTTCTCTGCTGGCAAACCAAACAAAATAACAGAAGGAATCCCTAAAGCCACAATATCATCAATCTCTGCCACTAGGTTGTCCAATGAAAATTGGAAAACACCTGGCATTGATGATACTTCATTTTTAATATTTTCCCCTTCTATCACGAAAAGCGGATAAATTAAATCTTCCTTGTGTAAGTATGTTTCTTTAACCATCGCACGAATCGTTGCATTTGCACGTAGACGTCGGTGTCTTTGGAATTGTAAGTTTGTCATGTTCTTGCCTCCGCTTTTACTATTTCTTCAATTACAGCCTGCATTGTATAAATACTCGGCATAATATCTACGGTCACGCCATGGTTCACAATAGCCTGTTTGGTAATATGTCCAATCGCTGCTATCTTTGCTTTTTCCCAGCCAATTACTGGTGCAATATCCATTACATAAACATCCACCGCAGAAGGGCTCGCAAATATAACTGTCACATCACGCTCTTTACGAATACAATCTATTATTACTTGCTGTTGATCATGACGCTCAATCGTTTCATAAACAGTCCATTCTTTCACTGCAAATGGTAATTTTTCTTTCAGTGTTGCCTTTGCTTTTTCTCCACGAATAAACAAGCAGCTTGGCTGTTCACCTGCCACTTTCGGAAACTCCTCCACAAATACATCTGCACTAAACACAGAAGGAATAAAACTCACATGAAAGCCTAATTGCTCCAAAGCAAGCATTGTTTTTGTCCCTACTGCGGCAACTTTACTTTGGAATTGGACAGGTGTTAATTGAAAACGTTGCATTTTATGCGCTAGTGCCTCTACAGCATTTTGGCTAGTGAAGATAAGCCAATCAAACTGACGGGCCCATGCCATTTGCACCTCATCAGTCTGTACAACCAGCTCTTGTGTTTCAATCAATGGTGCGACAATTGTCTGACCACCTAAGGCTGTAATATCATCTATAATCGTAGTTGTTTTAGATGTTCCTGTTAAAATAATGGTTTTACCCTGTAAAGGCAGGTTATTCGGCATTTTGCTCAGCCTTTACTTGTTGGATTAAATCAAAGGCTCCCTGCTCCGTTAGCTTTGCTGCTAACACTTTTCCTAAATGTTCTGCATCCGTGCCAACCATTGTTTCTTTGTAAATAACAGAAGCATCTGGTGCAGCTACAAGTCCTGTTAGCGTGATTTCTGTGCCACTTACTTTAGCATAACCAGCAATCGGCACTTGACAGCCACCGTCCATTGCAGCTAAAAAGGCACGCTCTGCATGTGCTTCTTGCCATGTTGCATCGTCCGTTAATTTCCCTAGTGCCGCTAATAATTCTGTGTCATCTGCACGACATTCAATCCCTAGTGAGCCTTGTGCAACGGCTGGTAAACATGCTTCGACAGGTAAAAATTCTGTCACGACATCCTCGCTCCAGCCAAGGCGTTTTAAACCTGCTGCTGCTAAAATAATCGCATCATATTCTTCTGTTTCTAGTTTTGCCAATCGTGTATCAACATTACCACGAATCCATTTAATCTCGATATCTGGACGCATTGTTAATAATTGTGCACTACGACGAAGTGAACTTGTACCAACAATGGCTCCTTTAGGCAAGTCAGCAAATTTCACATGCCCTTTTGAAATAAAAGCATCACGTGCATCCTCACGCGGTGGTATACAGCCAATAACTAAGCCTTCAGGTAAAATCGCTGGCATATCCTTCATTGAATGAACAGCAAAATCGATTTCTTTGTCATACAATGCCTGTTCGATTTCCTTCACAAATAGCCCTTTCCCACCGACTTTTGATAGCTGTACATCTAAAATTTGATCGCCTTTTGTCACAATTTCTTTTACTTCGAAATCAAATGGCGCGCCAGTTGCCTTTAATTCATTAATAAACCAATTTGTTTGTGTTAATGCAAGTTTACTTCTTCTAGAACCGACAATAATTTTTCTCAATCGTCTCCAACCTTTCCGTTAATACCATAAATGGAATTGTGATAAGCCACTTCCCAAAAAGAAATTGACAACAACTAATAAATAAGCATAAATATGTAGCCAAGCATATTTTACCCCTGTTAGCTTATTTTTACGATGAACATATAAAATATAGCAATAGACCATTAAAATAATAAAAGAGCCTATAATTTTTGCATCTAAAAGCGAAAAAGAAGCGATGGTCACAGCAGCCCACTCAAAACCTAACAATAAACTGACAAATAGCAGAGGAATGCCAATAAAAAAGGATATATTCATCCAACTAGACGTTTGCTGTAGAGAAGGTAATCTTGTCCATATATTGGTCCACTTTTTTTTCTTCAATAAACGATACAAAACTAAATATAAAATCGCAAAAACAAACGTGAGTGTAAATGCGGCATAAGATAAAATAGCGAAGGATATGTGTATCGCTAACATTTCAGACATGAGTGTATCACTGACAACGCCTGTTGGTCGCTTTGGCATAAACGTAAAAACACTAGCGAATAAAAAACCAAGTATATTAATGACGAATACAGGTAAATCTACACGTGCAATACAATGCAAAAAGATGGATAATGTGACAAGTAACCACGAATAGAAAAGGATACCTTCTGATAAAGACAAAATAGGAAAACGCTTTGTTTCTATCATCGTTAATATAATCGCTGCACTTTGAATAATCCAAACAAAGGAGACGAACCAAAAAGCAATACGCCTTGCTTGTAGTTGTTTATAAAAGTAATCTGTAAAATAAAGCACTAGACTGATCGCGTACAAGACGATCATAACCTCATAGAGCCTTGTCATGGTCAAATCAGCCATAGAACATCCCTTCTTTTTATATAAAGTTGCCTCTTCCAAATCTATGCTCACCACTACGTCAATTACGCCCTAGCATAATTGCGTCTACATTTTTTCAAGCTCGCTCGAAGGAAGTTAGCCTAAAAGTGTCAGATATAAGAAAGCATTTACTGAACCAAAATAAACAAAAGACGCTTTCGTATCTAAGTTTACCATACAGATACGAAAACGCCGCATAAAAACATTTGTTAGTTACTAAAGATTTGCCACAGTCCAAATTGGATTTGTCACAATTTATGCATACATCTATTGAACAATAGATGCTCACTACTGCCAAAACACCACTTTAGTTAGAAGGAGTATTTAGGCTCAGTTGTTACTTGTGAGCGTTCTTGTTGCTTCGACATTTGATTCATTTCAATTTCAACGTCCACTGCTTCTTCAATACCAAAGATTTGTTGGAATAATTGCAATTGCTCATGTGCCTTTGGTGAATTGGCTAGCTCTTTCGCCTGTAAAATAGGTTCTTTTAACAATTGATTAATAATCGACTTCGTATGCTTACTTAAAATTTTCCGCTCACGTTCTGTTAAATCAGGCATTTTATTTTCAATGCTCAACATTGTCTCTACTTGGATTTGGTTTGCTTTTTGACGCAAAGCTGCTATTACTGGAACAACACCAAGTGTAGTCACCCATTCTTTAAATTGCAGCACTTCATTGCTAATCATTTCCATAATACGTGCTGCTGCTCGTTCACGCTCCGCTAAATTCGCTTCGACAATTCCTTGTAAGTCATCAATATCATAGAGGAAGATATTATCTAAATCTCCTACCTGTGGATCAATATCACGTGGAACGGCAATATCAACCATAAATAATGGCTTGCCTTTGCGTAAACGTTCAACAAATTGCATTAATTCATAGTCAATGACATAGCTCGTTGCACCTGTCGATGTAATTAAAATATCCGCTTCTAATAATGAACATTGTAATTCCTTCATCGACTTCGCTTCACCATGGAACCTGGCAGCGAGACTTTCTGCCTTTTCAAACGTACGGTTAATGACTGTCACTTTCCCTACGCCATTACCATACAAGTTTTCCATCGCTAATTCACCCATTTTACCAGCACCTAAAATAGCAATATGCTTGCGCTGTAATGAGCCAAATATTTTTTTTGCTAATTCTACGGCTGCATAAGAAACCGATACCGCATTTTCGCCAATCGCCGTTTCATTATGCGCACGTTTAGCAAATGTAATCGCTTGTTTAAATAACTGATTGCATATCGTGCCAGTTGTACCAATCTCTTGTCCATTTAAAAAGCTTTTCTTCACTTGCCCTAAAATTTGTGTCTCACCAAGCACCATAGAATCAATGCCTGCCGTCACTTTAAATAGATGTTCAATCGCCTCATCTTCTTCACGAATCGTTAAATACGAAGAAAATGTCTCCACAGGAAGTTTGAACCAATTAGCTAAAAATTGCTTCACAAAATGACGTCCTGTATGCAACTGATCGACTACCGCATAGATTTCTGTGCGGTTACAAGTAGAGACAATGACGTTTTCTAAAATACTTTTCTGCTGTTGTAGCGCCTCCATTGCTCGTGGTAGCTCCTGTTCGACAAATGACAGCTTTTCACGAATTTCAACTGGCGCTGTTCTATAATTCAAGCCTACTACAATCGTATGCATGAATAACACCTCACACGTTCGAATTCACATTTTTTATTATAACATAGTTCGACAATAGTTCAGCGATAATTTGTGAACATGTCATGAAGATCTTTATCTTGCTCTAACAATAAAGTCTGTATTCATGTAAATGACAGTTGTTACACCATTCAATGAATGTCCATTTCTCATACGAATTAAGAGAAAAATCTAAGCGTAATTATGTTGGAGCATAATTAGCTCACCTTCTAAATTAGAATTATTATAAACTAAGTGTAACAAATTATACGGATGCTTTCAAATACAAAAACTGCCTCCCTTGAGAAAAGAGAGGCAGTTTTGTTCAATTAGTTTGCTAATGTCGTTTTCTTTACAGCAATTACTTTACCTGTACTATCATATGCAATAAATTCAATATCATTATTCACTTTGAATTCTTGCATCACCTGTACTTGCTTTGTCAGCATGTAGACACTATCACTACGTTTTTTCAGTTCAAATTGCACATCACCACTAATAGATGGGAAACGTACATTGACTTTTTCAACGTTTGGACAATTGCCATCCACTCTTGCATTCATCGTGATATACCCTTTGCGTAAAGTCACTGATGCTTCTTCAAATAAATCTTCTGGGTTTAAGCAACTTGATGCAGATGTTTTACATAAAATAACGTCAATCATTTTTTGGAATGTTTGATGCAGTTGTAAATTATCCAGTGCATGGTAGTATGTGCCACCTGTTTCTGTTGCTAACTGCATTAAAATAGCATCATTGATTTTTGCTTTTTTGCCCATGCTTACAGTATAAATTTTAATGCCTTGCTTTTTAGCATCACTGATTACTTTCGTCAGCTTGGATTTACTTGTCTTGCCATCCGAAATCACAACGATGGATTTAGCTGTTTTTGAATCATTAGAGAACTTCGTCAAGGCTAGTTCAATCCCGGCCAAAATATCTGTTGCTCCTTTTTCTTTTGATGCTTTATACAAATCTTTTTTCAAGACATTATCTGTACTACCCTCTGCAAGTAAAGTAGCATGTGTATTTGTTTCCACCACAATATTATTTTTTGCTTGTAACTGTTTGATTAATTCTATCGTCTTTTTACCACGGAAGTTTTCTTTATCCAACTCTTTCATAGAGGATGAGTAATCCACTACATAGGCAACTTCCGTATCCAAGGAACAAGAATTTTTACTGAAGTATGGGTTTGCGAACATTTCTTGTGTAATTGTCTTATCTTTTAACTCACTCAATATTTTTTCATAGCGTGGGTCAATTTTATTGACTAATGTTGCTTCAACCTTTGATTTACCATAAATGATTGTATCAAAATAAGCAACGGCTGTACCTGGACCACCTGTTTTATCAAGATAATCAGATGTATTTGTGACAAAGGATGCTGTTTTTTCAACACCATCAAATTTAATTTTCACTGTTCCTTGATAATCCGTAATCGGGTCTTCTTGACCTGGTGCTACAAGCGTAATCATCACTTTTGTGTAGCGATCTTTGCCAGTTGGTCTTGAAGCCGCGTCCGCACTTTCTTTTAATGCATCCACTCGTTTTTTATAAGCCTCTACTTGCCCTAATAGCTTACCACCTTGGTATTTTAATAACACGGTACGATCGTAATTACTTAAATTCGTTAAAATTTTATAGATTTTCATGACACTATCATAATGCTCTAATGTCAGTTGCTTTTCTTCTGGCATATGTGTCATTAATTGAATAATGGCCCCTACTGGATTGATATTTTCTACCTGTGAAGCAATGGCATCATCAATCCCTTGGACACGATAAATCGGACGACCATCTTCTGAAATCATATACATAATCTCTGTTTTGGCAGGTGTTGTTACAGAGTTATTCAAACGATGCTTTAACAGCTGCTCAAATAAATAAACAGAAATATCATATGTTTCAAATTGCAATACAGCATTTTCATAACCCATCGCAGGATATTGTGTATCTGCACCACCATACTCTAAATATTTGTTCACCACATTGCCGAGTGCGTCTGTCACATTCGTTTGTTGCCCAATATGGAAGAGCTTTTTTTCAGCATCATTAGATAATGGAACTGGGCTATAAACATCAATTACATTTTCTGTGAAGAATTCTGGCAATTTTTCATATGGCACATATGGTGGTGTGGTATTGCCATTATCACCACCTGTATTCGTTGGGTCATAGATTTCATAGTTAATACGCATTTCTGCCTTTGGTGTGTAGTTCACTTGAGCGTTTAATTTTTCACCCACTAAACAATTGAGGGCAGGCTCTGTATTATTTACTAACTCAAATGAAATTGTATCATGCACGGATTTTGTTAACACAGGGGCAATCACAATGGCTGATACTGTCGCCCCATCAGATTGTACAGTACGCACAGATTCACCAGATGTGTCTACAATTTGTGCCCCATTTAATGACGTAACACGGAATGTATAGGATTTATCATCTGCAATCGGATCACCATTACATGCTTTTAGTGAAACAGTCACTACAGTAGAATCCTTGCCATTAGCAATCAAGTTTGGCTTTTCAACCTCAATGCTTTGTAGTGCATTATTGACATACTTTGGCCCTGTGAAATCGCCTGTATTATTTTTAGGCTCTTCAAAATCAGCATTGCTTGAGCCCATAAATCCTGCTGGTAACGTTACTTTATCATTATCACGACCTGTTGCTGCACTTTTTAAACCTTTTCCTGCCAATGCACCACTTTTGGCACTACGATAGAAAAAGACTGCCGCATCTCCACGTGTTAGTTTTGTAGATGGAGTAAAATCAGCATATGTTTTTTTACCTGTATTACCTGTTGAAATATCATTTGTATACAAATATTGAACAGCTTGTGGTTCATCTAAATCTAACCCTTTCAAAGCTGCATAAATACGTGCAAATTGTCCACGTGTAATCGTCTTTGAGCGGTTTGCTGTTGTACGCAAGCCATCTAATGGTAAATAAAAATCGCTATAGAAATTATAAATAACATCTGCATTATATGTTAATGCATAATTGCGATCCATTTTTGCCAGCATCACCACTAACTCTTGCTCTGTTATTTGTGCATCTGGTGCAAAGTTATTCGTATTTTTCATCGGCAAATAATCATTATCTACTGCCCAAACAATCGCTTGATATTTACTATCCGTCGCTGGCACATCATCCATTTTCGTTGCAGCCCTTGTTATAACAGGTGTTGCTGTCGCAAGAAGTAGAACAAAGCAAAGGAAGGATATTAATGCTTTTTGTGCATATTTCATGGCATTCAACCCTTTCGAAGTTTCAAATAATCGTTCCATACTAGTTTAAGAATAAAATATCATCGCGATAATTTTGTTTTAAATCATTCTCTAAATATTTTAAGAAACGCTCAAGCACTAAGGAAGCTTGTGCTCTTGTTAATGGCTGGTTTGGATTGAAGCGACCTGTGGCACTATCCCCATTCATTAATCCCAATTCACTTGCAACATAAATACCATCTCTCGCATGATTTGGTATTTGATCGTCATCTGCAAATGCTGTTGCATAGCCTGGGTCTGGTGCTTTATGGTCAAGCCCTAATGCACGAACAAAAATAGTTGCTGCTTGTGCACGTGTAATTGAATCGTCTGGCGCAAAGTAATCTGCCGTTTTGCCTTTAATAATGCCTTTATTGAAAGCAGATTCAAGATAGCCGTAATCTTTCACAGTGCGCTTCACATCTTTGAAAACACTTGTTGTCACTGCTTTTTTCGATTTCTTCTCTTCCATTACACGCAAATCTACAGCTTTTCCGATAGCAATGGTAAAGTCAATACGCTTCATCGGTGTATTTGGTGAAAAGAAGTTACTTGCATCATCATAAATACCTAATGAATAGAGCTTTTCAATAGCTTGCTTGGCTGTAGAGCTCGATACATCACGAAACTTTGGAATAATCAAGCGCTCAATTGTTGGCATGTAAGACGTGTGTAAATCTAAGTTCCCTTTTTGACCTGAGGATAGCGTATACGTGTATTCAGAAATGACATCCTTCTCACTAACAACTGCATAGCCACCATCAAAGCTGCCTAAGCTACCTAAATTATTTTCATAGTTTAGTACACGTGATTTACTTGTTGATAAACGGTTTTTCACATGGCTTGTCTTACCATCGCTATATGTGTACACCGCATCTGTAATTTGTGTCTCCGTCGCTCCCCAGAAATTTTCATATCCAGCATGACGGCTATCTGTATCAATCGTTACTGTATTTTGGACTACATTTCTACCCGTGCCTGTTTGATATGTGTACGTTTTTCTAGAAATCACATTACCAGAATAATAATCAGAAGCAGCTCGGTTGTCCGTTACAGTACCTTGTGAAAATTGATAATCGACTAAATTATACGTTACTTTCCCTACTGTAATTTTCTCTGTGTATTTTTGCACAGTACCATTTGATGTTTTTTGACCAATTGTTGCATGATCAACTACATCTGATTCATATGCTACCGTTCTTGCCAATGTAGCGCCATTGCTTGCGACTAGTTTTAAATTATAGGTTTCTGTTAGCTTACCTTTTGATTCTTTTTGTGTAATTTTAATATCTTTACTTGTCCCTTTAAAGACAATCGGTGTCCCTGTAACAAAAACAGCTTCTTCATATGTATATTCATTTTTTACAGCACCTGACGTTTCTAATGAAGCCGCTAATGTAGTCGGCTGACATGTCGTTCCTACTAAGATGATAGCCAACGCAGCAACCATGATTTTCAACAAATATTTTGGCATTCGCTAATAGTCCTCCTCTATCGTGTAATCAAAAATCTGCTCGTCTCTTTGTGACATACAAAGTGACAAAGAGACTGGCAGATTTCCTCTATGCTTTAATCTACAAGTATAACATGTGCTTTCACAAAACGATCTGATAGTACAATCAAACGGTCTGATGGTTGAACATCAGATGGCTGAATGACTTTGCCCGCTTTCAGCAACGTAGCTTGGTCTATATTCATATCGACCATTTCAGCCGCCTCATACCAACGGCCATCTTTCCATTGACTAACACTTTGTACAGTCATGCCTGCTGGATATGTTGCTTTAATGGCTTGTACCTTTCCAGCTAGCATTAATGGTGCAACTGGTTTCGCATTATCTAAAATATGCAGTGCTTGGACATGACCATCCTTCACATAAAAGTAGCCATAATCGCCTTCAAATAAATGCAGCTCAATATCTGGCATAACATTGAATGTTTTCTTTCCATCATCCACCTTTGCCTTCGTTGAGTTACTTACTGACAATACCGTTTCTTCTACTTTTTTGAACACATTGGATTCAATTTTCATCGCATCATCAATTTTTAGTAAATAGCCATCCGCTTGTGATAGACGACCATAGTATAATTCATGGTGTGCTAAGTTTGGCGACATAAAGCTATCACTTGTCACTTGTACAACTTGTGCATAATTATCGCGTGCTGCCCCATCGGAAATAACGAAAGCTGTACCATAGGCTAACAATCCTGTTGGTTCAATTAAACGCCCATTGCGAATTAAAATTGTCCCATCGTGGAAGTATAATGTACCTGCTGATTTCAGCTTAATCAATTGATAATTCGCGTCAACAGATAGCATTGGCTCATAATAAGTACGCTCATTGTTTTTCAAAACAACAATTTTTTCAATAAT
Source organism: Lysinibacillus piscis (assembly GCF_026012395.1). Taxonomy (GTDB): domain Bacteria; phylum Bacillota; class Bacilli; order Bacillales_A; family Planococcaceae; genus Lysinibacillus; species Lysinibacillus piscis. The sequence goes on along the minus strand of NZ_BRZA01000002.1, from coordinate 291,512 downwards.
CTCTTTACCAAATTGCTTTACTGTTGCATAGTAGGCTTCACTACCGACGTAATTCTTCAACTGTCCTTTGTCTACCTTTGTATTTCCTACATAGACAGGTACTTTTGATGTGAATTCCATTGTAGATAGTGCAGCTGTTTCTTTAGAGCCAAATTGCCAATTCGTAAAGGCATGTTGATTTTTGACTGTTAATTTATTGGCACTACTATTGACAGTTTGAATTTCACCTTTATACAAATTTTCTACTAATGTCCCCGCTTCACTAATCACTACCTTTGCCACAATCGATGTACCGTGATTTTTTAGTGTTAGTTTGACACGATCCCCCACATATAGCGCACTAATGTCCACAGCAGAAGAACTTTTTTGATAGCTTGTATCTTTATTTACGTAATAAGTAGTTTCTACACCTGTATCTGGTTTAAATGTGATAAACAAACCATTTGGATCAATGCTTGTCACAACACCTGCTAGCATTTTATTTTGTGCTGAAGGCGTCTCACCCTTTTCAAGTTCTGGCTCAGTAACACTACTAGAAGTTCCATGTAGCTCAACTACACTACGAAGTGAGATACTCGCCTCAACCTTCATCCCTTTTTTAAAGCCTTCAATTGTCGTTACTGTATTATTAATATACAAACGAGCATTGTTATTAATATCATATGTGTTTGTGCGACCACTATCATTTTGCAATGTAATTTTCGTTAATTTTTTCTCACCTGTTGCTGATTCTGAAAATGTTACATCCACAAAAGTACCGGTTACTAGCGTTGCAGCACTCGCTTTTTCTACAAATGATAGACTTAACATCGCAACTACCAGCAATGTTACTATGTATGTTATTTTTTTCAATCCACTTACCTCCTTCATTCTTACCAGTATATCGTATTATTAGTCGTTTTTCTCATTGAAAAAGTTCCATTTTTCTCGCAATGAATTACTATCATGCTAGTTAGAAAGAAAGTCTTCTTTTTATCTTTGTTGATAGAAAAGGCTGTTTGACAAGCTAATGTAACAGCCCTTTCCCACATCATACTTGAATATCAATTGTCTGCCCTGCTGTTGGGTGTGGTGCATCAAGCATTTCGACCAATTGCGCTGTATTTTGCTGTTGCACTTCCATTGCTTGTTTCGCAACAGCTAGCGATACATTTTGCATGAGCGTTGCTTGATTCATTGCCATCGATAATGCTGCAATATCCATTCCATCCACCTCCTACTTATCTTTATCGGCTATATGACAGCAAATTTGCAGTTAATTTCGGCAAAAATTGAAAAGGCCTGCTCTGAAAGATACCACTTTCTGAACAGACCTTCTTATTACATATAGCTTTCAATCGTGCTCCATGCTTCCTCAAAACCTAAACCTGTTTCTGAAGAAAAGACCAGTAATGTATCGCTTTTCTCCATGTCTAACGTTTCTTTCACAACCTTTTTATGCTTATCCCATTTTCCTTTTGGAATTTTATCCGCCTTTGTTGCAATAACAATACATGGAATATTATAATGCTTTAAAAAGTTATACATCATACAATCATCAGCTGTTGGCGGATGACGTAAGTCGATAATTTGGACAACCGCCTTCAATTCTTGACGTCCTGTAAAATAACGCTCAATCATTTTTCCCCATGCTTCGCGCTCTTTTTTAGATACCTTTGCATAACCATATCCAGGTACATCCACAAAAAATAATTGCTCCTCAATTTTATAAAAATTAAGGGTTTGCGTTTTCCCAGGTTTGGATGAAATGCGGGCTAATGCTTTACGACCAATCATTCGATTAATGAATGAGGATTTCCCTACATTTGAACGACCAGCTAAGGCAAATTCAGGTAGTCCATCTTCTGGATATTGGTCAGGTCTTACAGCACTAATGACCATTTCGACGTTATGGACTTTCATCGTTTAAAAACCTCCCTCCAACGCATTTGCTAATACTTCATCAGCAGATGACACTAATTTGAATGTCAATTGCTCACGTACACCTTCAGGAATTTCTTCCAAATCTCGCTCATTATCTTTTGGACAAATAATCGTTGTTAAACCTGCACGGTGCGCACTTAATGTTTTCTCTTTTAAACCACCGATTGGTAATACACGTCCACGTAGCGTTATTTCTCCTGTCATCCCTACTTCACGACGTATTGGACGATGTAAAATAGCCGACACAATCGCTGTAGCCATTGTAATACCAGCAGAAGGGCCATCCTTTGGTACAGCGCCCTCTGGCACATGAATATGGATATCATGTGTGTCGAAATAATCCGCATCCACTTTTAGCTTTGCTGTTTGTGTACGTACATACGATAAAGCCGTTTGTGCAGATTCCTTCATGACATCACCGAGCTTACCTGTCAACTGTAATTTCCCTTTACCCGGCACAAGTGATACTTCAATTTGTAATGTATCGCCACCAACCGTTGTATAGGCAAGTCCTGTTGCTACACCTACTTGATTTTCTTTTTCGGCTTGACCATAACGGAAGCGATGTTTACCAAGTATTTGCTCTAAAGATTTAGCGTTCACCGTTACACGTTTTTTCTCACCTGATACAATCACCTTCGCTACTTTACGGCATAATGTCGCAATTTGACGCTCTAGACCACGCACACCCGCTTCTCGTGTATAGTAACGAATAATATCAAGTACCGCATCTTCCTTCATCACAAACTGTGCTTTTTTCAAGCCATGCTCTCGTAATTGTTTTGGAATTAAATGGTTTGTCGTAATTAACGATTTTTCTAATTCTGTATAGCCTGCAATGGAGATGACTTCCATACGATCAAGTAACGGTCCTGGAATGGTGCTTAAATCATTTGCTGTCGCAATAAATAATACATTCGATAAATCATATGGTTCTTCAATATAATGGTCACTAAATGAATTATTTTGTGCAGGATCAAGTACTTCTAGCATTGCAGCGGCTGGATCACCTCTAAAATCATTGGACATTTTATCAATTTCATCCAGTAAGAACACTGGATTAATCGTGCCTGCCTTTTTCATTCCTTGAATGATACGCCCTGGCATGGCTCCAACATATGTGCGACGATGCCCACGAATTTCAGATTCGTCACGCACACCGCCTAACGAAATACGCACAAATTTACGATCTAAACTTTCTGCGATAGAGCGAGCTAAAGATGTTTTCCCAACACCAGGTGGTCCAACTAAACATAGAATGGGTCCACGCAATGATTTTTTCAATTGCTGTACAGCTAAATATTCTAACACACGTTCCTTCACTTTTTCTAAGCCATCATGGTCACGGTTTAGAATTTGCTCTGCATAGGCAATATCCATACGATCTTCTGTTGCTTCTGTCCAAGGCAAGGAAATAAGCCATTCAATATAATTACGAATGACGCCACTTTCTGCACTTGCTGATGGTAATTTTTCATAACGATCAAGCTCTTTTAAAGCAGCCGCTTGTGTGGATTCAGGCATTCCCGATTCTTGAATGCGATTTTGTAATTCAATTACTTCACCTGTTTTTCCTTCTCCATCACCAAGCTCAATTTGAATCGCCTTCATTTGTTCACGCAAATAATATTCTTTTTGCGTGCGTTCCATTGATTTTTTCACTTTCACACTAATTTTTTGTTCCAGATCTAATACTTCTTGTTCATCATGTAAACGAATAATTAAGTGATCCAAGCGCTTTTTAACATTCAGCATTTCTAATACTTCTTGTTTATCAGCAATTTTAAATGGTAAATGAGAAGCAATAATATCAGCCAAACGCCCTGGCTCTTCAATATCTACTACAGCTTGAACAGTTTCAGGTGTAATTTTATTAGAGGACTCTGCATATTTCTCGAAATATTTCAGCAACATACGCATCAGGGCTTGTGTTTCCATATCCTTCGATATTGTATCCTCTTGCACCTCAATATCCACTACCGTATATTTCTCGAGGGCTTGGTAATTCGTCCAGCTAGCACGTGTAACACCTTCCACTAGCACACGCAATGTACCATTCGGCAATTTTAATATTTGTTTCACTTGTGCTAATGTACCAATATCATGTAAGTCCCGTTCATGTGGCTGCTCATCATGGACTTCCTTTTGTGTCACTAATAAAATTAACTGATCCTCTAACATCGCCTGTTCAAGCGCCGCTACCGATCGACTTCTACCCACATCAATATGTAACACCATAGATGGATACACTAATAATCCACGTAAAGGTAGTATCGGAATCATCGTTGTTTTTTGTATTGTCACCATGCGGGTACTCACCTCCATCAATATATTTTCTTTCTATCCCGCATTTTAGTATGTCTCTAAAATAATAATTCACACGAGTAATCAAGTGAACCAAATTTTTCATGCCATCACGGGCTTATGTATGAATAGTAGTCATTACACTTGATTTTTTAAGAGTCATTGCGTGCAGCTAAACTAAGATAAAAAGCTGACATTGATATGTGCCTATATTGCACAATCAATGTCAGCTACATTACTCTCTATCCTATAACAATTGAGCTTTTTGGCAAGTTGTTATGTTGCTGACGCTACACTTTCGCACAGAATCATGCTGAAGTTTTTTTATTGCTATCTTCATCGAGTTCACTGCCATCTTCAAGAAGCAATTTCGGTTTTTCTTTATCCGTAATTGTTTTTGCTGTAATAATACATTTTTTCACATCTTCACGTGAAGGTAGCTCATACATCACATCTAGCATTGTAGATTCAATAATAGAACGTAAGCCACGTGCACCTGTTTTGCGTTCAATCGCTTCTTTTGCAATAGCTACAAGCGCTTCTTCATCAAACTCAAGCTCCACACCGTCTAGTGCTAGCATTTTTTGATATTGTTTCGCAAGTGCATTTTTAGGTTCTGTTAAAATTTGCACTAGGGCTGTTTCGTTTAGTTGTTCTAAACTTGCCAACACTGGTAAACGTCCAATAAACTCTGGAATCAAGCCAAATTTCAACAAGTCTTCTGGAATGAGCTTAGCCATTACAGAGCCTTCGATTTCTTTTTGATTTGCATCTGAACCGAAGCCGATAATTTTCTCACCTTGACGGCGTTTAATAATCGTTTCGATTCCATCAAATGCACCACCAACGATAAATAAAATATTCGTTGTATCAATTTGTAAAAATTCTTGATGTGGATGTTTGCGTCCGCCTTGTGGTGGTACACTTGCCACTGTGCCTTCTAGAATTTTAAGCAGTGCCTGTTGTACTCCTTCGCCTGATACATCACGTGTAATAGAAGGATTTTCAGATTTACGTGCGACTTTATCAATTTCGTCGATGTAAATAATCCCTTTTTCCGCACGTTCAATATCATAATCAGCCGATTGAATTAACTTTAGTAAAATATTTTCAACATCTTCACCAACATAACCTGCCTCTGTTAATGAAGTAGCATCTGCGATAGCAAATGGCACATTCAAAATACGAGCCAATGTTTGAGCTAATAAAGTTTTACCGCTACCTGTTGGGCCGATTAACACAATGTTCGATTTTGATAGTTCAACATCATCAATTTTACTATTTGTATTGATACGTTTGTAATGATTGTATACGGCTACAGCTAACGCCTTTTTCGCACGTTCTTGTCCAATCACGTATTCATCTAAAATAGTTAAAATTTCTTTTGGCTTCGGGATATCTTGGAAATCAATTTCCTCTTCAACACCTAATTCTTCTACAACGATTTCTGAGCATAACTCAATACATTCGTCACAAATATAAACACCAGGACCTGCCACTAATTTTCGTACCTGTTCCTGTGGTTTTCCACAAAATGAGCATTTTAAATTGCCTTTTTCATCATTAAATTTGAACAATATGTTTCACCCCTATTCAAGCAACAATCTTACAAGATTATTGCTCCATTATCAAATAATTGACCTCACGTCGTCATGAGCTACCATTCAAGCAATAATTTCCATGCTGTTAATGGGCCTGTTTCTACCAACGATACTATATGTATAAGAACCTAGTAAAGAGCTTATTTTATCATGATTCAGCAAATGTTTTTTCTGTGCGAAAGCGTGAGTGCAACGTAGCGACAGCCACAAATGGTTTTTCTGTGTGAAAGCGTTAGCATCAAGTACAACAAACGACATTCGTTGAATCAAGATAAAAGCCCCAACGGATGTCATGGATTTTACAAAGGAGCTTTTCGAGTGAACTCGAAAAAATCCAGATGCAATTATGCTGGAGCATAATTGCTCATTGCTAGCTATATGTGCTAAAACAAGGCACGGTCTAATGCCGTACCTTGTTTCTTATCAGCTATCTTATTCAGTAACTTTTGCGTTTTCTACTAGGAATTCTACTGTTTTTTGAATTTTAATATCATTCTCAAGAACAGATGTACCACCTAAAACATTTGTAATTTGATCTTTTGGCATATTGAATTGAGCAGACATTTTTTCTAATTCTGCATCAATATCCGCTTCTGTTGCTTCGATTTTCTCAGCTTCAGCAATTGCTTCAAGCGTTAATGATACACGCACACGGTTTTCTGCTTCTGCTTTCATTTGCTCACGTAAATCATCTTCTGATTGACCTGAGAATTGGAAGTAAAGTTCTAAGTTCATACCTTGCATTTGTAAACGTTGACCGAATTCTTGTAACATGCGGTCTGTTTCTGTTTTAATCATACCTGCTGGTACTTCAAATTCAGCATTTTCAGCTGCTTTTTCAACTAGCTCATCACGAAGTGTTGCATCTGAATCAGCTTGCTTTGTTGCAGCAGTTTGCTCTTTAATTTTAGCACGTAAAGCGTCAACGCTCTCCACTTCTGGATCAAGTTCTTTTGCGAACTCATCGTTTAGCTCTGGAAGTACTTTTGTTTTTACTTCTTTAACTGTTACTTTGAATGTTGCTTCCTTACCAGCTAATTCTGCTGCATGATATTCTTCTGGGAATGTCACCACAACGTCTTTTGCTTCACCAGCTTTTACGCCAACAAGTTGTTCTTCAAAGCCTGGAATGAATGAGCCTGAACCGATTTCAAGAGCGTAATCTTCGCCTTTACCACCTTCAAATGCTTCATCACCTAAGAAACCTTCAAAATCGATTACCGCTGTATCGCCTTCTACGATTGCTTCATCTTCCTTGATTTCTAATTCTGCTTTGCGTGCTAATTGTTCTTGAATTTGCGCTTCTACTTCTTCATCTGTTACATCTACTGGAAGTTTTGTTACTTCTAAGCCTTTGTAATCACCAAGTTTTGGTTCTGGTTTTACTGTTACTTGTGCTGTAAATGTGAAATCTTGACCATGTACAAAGTTTTCTGTACCATCGATTTCTGGGTAATCTACTGGTGAAATACCTGCTTCATCAATTGCTTTTGAGTATGACTCTGGCACGATAATTTCTAATGCATCTTGGTATAATGCTTCAATACCAAAACGTTGTTCGAACATTTTACGTGGCATTTTTCCTTTACGGAAACCTGGCACATTAATTTGCTTTACTACTTTTTTGAATGCTTGTTCCATCGCTGCATCTACTTCTGTAGCAGGTACTTCGATTGTAAGTGTTCCAATATTACCTTCTTGTTTTTCCCATTTTGCTGACATGTATAAATACCTCCAAAAAATAATCAAGTTTAACTGTTAGACAATTCATTCGTAAATATGATTTTGACAACCATTTTAGTATATCATAGATGTGTAGAGTTTCAACTTATTTCACCTTTTATGATAGTTCCGAGAGGCTGTCTAACATTTGCAGAAATTCAATGATATCATAATCCATTTCTTGCACTTTTCCAAGCATCATTTGTACATAATCAATATAACTATATGCCACATCATCTGGTTCAAATGAGCACCACTCAAACGGATAAGCTGTAATGGCATGTCTAGCTACTAAAGATTGCACCATCTCTAATGTTGATGGATCTTGCTCTAGTTGTTTGACAATCATATGTTGTATTTCTTGAAATTGTGGTAATTGATGCGGCAATGCTAAATGAATAGGATTCACTGTCGCTGTATGCTGAAACTTCGTTAGCGTGATGTCAATGGATACCTCTTGTTCCACTAATAATAACAACGCCATACTTTGAATAAACGGATGTGTTTCAGAACGCTCAATAATTTGTTTCAGCATTTTTTGAAACGGTCGAACATTACTAGTAGCCAGACGATGCAGCAAGTGAACTTGTTCGTGCAAAGGCAAGCTCGAAAATGTTGCTAGCCCCTCCAAACGCTCTGCTTCAAGCTGCTGTGCTTCTTCTTTTTTTTGCAGATTGTCAGCTATTTCTCGATTGAGTTTGCGTAACCGCTCAAATTTTTCTATTTGTGTTGCTGGTAGTACTCGCTCTTCCAATAAAATTGTAATCAATTCTTCTACCTGATAGTATTCTTTTTGCTGCATACAAATCGTGATGTAGAGCTCCATCACCTCTACGTACATGGTCGTGTTCATCAACAATTGTTCACAAATATTTTTCGCCTTGTCATAGGCCTTTGTTTCATATAAAGCATAGGCGTATGCACTTAACGCTTGCTCATCCCCTGCCTCATATAAAAAAGCTTTTTCAAAATATTGAATTGCCTCTTCATATTGATAGTTCTCCGCTAAGCGATGCCCTTCACGAAGAAGCATTTGAATCGTTCCTGGGAAAACAACTACATTGTCATGTTGAATGACACGCTGCTTTTTTTTACTCATCCTTGTTCACCTCCTTGCCACTGACTCCATATAGCCTATTCTATCTTACTATGTTTTACTAAAAAAGACGCTATACTTCAATCAGGAAGCACCGCGTAATACTACAAATCAATTATTATGGAGGAATCACTTTATGCTATTAAAAGAAGCATTACAAACATTCACCACGATGACACACGCACAACGCCAAGCATGGATGGCTGAACAAGGTGATTGGTTATTACAAGAAATGCTCACACATATCGGTTCCATTGATGCGGAATTACGAGATCAATTGATTTATCGTACTTTTATTGATTTATTAAGTGATGATTTATTAACAGCTCAGCAGCTTCAATATTTATTTGATACAGCGATTAGTGAATCCTTTTTATATGCTGGTATTGGTGAACGCTTGACGGACAGCGTATTTACACGCTCCTTTTCTGCCCTACTCGTCGCAGGGATATTGGCAAAAGATGCGGAATTATTTGTATTACAAGAAGAAACGTTACATACTTTCTTCAAACAAATAGGACGTTACTTATTATTAGAGCAAGATACACGTGGCTTTGTACCAGAGAAAGGCTGGGCACATAGCATTGCACACGGAGCTGATTTAGCCGTTACTATCATTCGTCATCCTCAATTCGACTTAAAATATGCACCCTCTATTTTACATGCATTGAAATTGGTCGCATGGAAAGGGACGGTTTACGTTGATGATGAAGAAGAACGTTTAATCGCTATTGTAGAAGCATTGCTTGACCGTCAATATGCGGAAGAAGCCCTCATTGAATTTGTTGAACAAGCCTTTGATAAATTTGAGATGCATCTATTGACAGAGGGCTATAATGCTCGCTTTTTTAAAGGGCGCACTTGTACACTGAATATCATGAAAACATTGTACTTCGCTTTAAAAATGAATAATCGTGCACCACAGCTCCAAAATTGCCTTTATAGTCAAATTGCTAAATGGTTGAAAATTGGCGCATAAAAAACAGGAGTGGCTACAACCGTCACTCCTCCCTAATATATGGTTATTCAGACAATCCACTAATTATATTAACATAATTAATTTCATTATCCAATTTCAACCAAAAAGTAAGTCTCTTCTATTTAAATTTAATCCCCTCTGCTTATCTATTCCGACCTTTACATACTCCTTTCTCCTTTAAATTTCAACTAAAAACTATCGAAATGAGCCGTACCTCCGTTATTTTATTACAAAATGGCGTCCAAAATGTGAAATGCATTTTTTTATAAAAAAATAGCTATCTCTACAATGATTCACAAGCCCAGTATTTACAACATATACACAGTGTTTACCCTAAAAAGTGAATTGTGAAATAATAAATTCTGTTCATATTTTTTTCATATTCTACCTCTATTCACGCTCATTTTCAGCACAAAATAATGTTTTTCTGTCAAACGAGGCGTATAATCCTGTTTGCAAACAATGAAATGGGATATCCGATTTGCATAACATGTTATGTCTTACGTTAAGAGAGGAGTACATTATGAAAAAACTTAGTTTACTCATGCTAGTATTTGGTGCAATTACGATGCTTGCTGGTTGTGAACCATTAACCATCTTTAACCCAAAAGGACCGAATGCTGAAACATTATCAAACACGATTATTTTATCCATTATTACAATGGCTTTTATATTACTTGTCGTCTATACATTACTAGCCTTTATGCTCACAAAGTATCGTGCATCAAAGGCAGCAGCCGACTATGAGCCACCACACGAGGAAGGCAGTCACCTGCTTGAAATTATTTGGACAGTCATTCCAATTATTATCGTCGCTTTTTTAGCGGTCGTGACAGTGCGCACAACAAGCACTGTAGAGGCTAGACCAGATGGCTATGACAATCAGGAGCCACTTGTTATTTATGCGTCCTCTTCTAACTGGAAGTGGCATTTTAGCTACCCAGAACAAGGTATTGAAACCGTAAACTACGTGAATTTACCTGTTGATCGAGCAATTGAATTTAAGCTTTACTCCTTTGGACCGATTACAAGCTTTTGGATTCCACAATTAGCAGGGCAAAAATATGCTATGAGTGATATGGTGACAACGATTCACCTTGCCGCAGATGAGGTTGGCTCCTTTATGGGACGTAATTCTAATTTTAACGGTCGTGGCTTTGCCGAGATGGAATTTGAAGCACAGTCCATGACACAGCAGGATTTTGACAAATGGGTAATGGATGTCAAAACACATGAGAAACCATTAACAGAAGAAAAATTCAATGAGCTATTAACTGCTGAGCATGTAGGTCGTTCAAGCTATTCTTCTACACATTTAGAATTTAGACCTGCACCAATGGAACATAGTGAGCATATGAACATGAACCATACAGAAGATTCAACAGATTCAGAAACGGAAACACATTCACATTAATTCGAAGGGAGCACATGCTATGAATGCGAAGGAATTATTTCATCCAATGCAGGAGCCGATGATTTTAGCGGCAGCGATTAGTATTATCGTTGGTGCAGTAGTCGTCGTAGCAGGGCTGACATATTTCAAAAAGTGGGGCTATTTCTATAAAAACTGGCTTTCCACAGTCGATCATAAAAAAATTGGGATTATGTATATTGCGGTAGCGCTAGTCATGCTCTTCCGTGGTGGTGTGGACGCTTTATTAATGCGTGCCCAAACAGCTGTGCCAGACAATGGTTTATTAGATGCACAGCATTACAATGAAATTTTTACAACCCACGGCCTATTAATGATTTTATTTATGGCGATGCCGTTCGTCATTGGTTTAATGAATATCGTCATTCCTTTGCAAATTGGGGCTCGTGACGTCGCTTTTCCACGCCTAAATGCCGTTAGTTTCTGGCTTTTTGCAGCAGGCGCTGGCTTACTTAATTTATCGTTTATTATCGGTGGTTCACCAGATGCTGGTTGGACAGCCTACTTCCCACTAGCAAGTATAGAATTTAGTCCGACTGTCGGGAATAACTATTATTCATTGGCACTGCAATTATCAGGGATTGGTACATTAATGACAGGTGTAAACTTCATTACAACCATCATTAAAATGCGTGCCCCTGGTATGACATTAATGAAAATGCCTATGTTTACATGGTCCGTTTTAATTACCAATGTCATTATCGTTTTTGCCTTTCCTGTATTAACAGTCGCTTTAGCATTAATGATGCTTGACCGTCAATTCGGCACAAAATTCTTTGCGATGCAAGACGGCGGTATGGATATGCTTTGGGCGAATCTTTTCTGGGTTTGGGGACATCCAGAGGTATATATCGTAATTTTACCTGCTTTCGGTATTTTCTCTGAAATTATCGCGACATTTGCACGTAAAAATCTATATGGCTATAAATCAATGGTAATGAGTATGGTCGTGATTTCTCTATTATCGTTTATCGTTTGGGCCCACCATTTCTATACAATGGGACATGGTGTCATGGTCAACAGTGTATTCTCCATTACAACAATGGCGATTGCTGTACCAACAGGGGTAAAAATCTTTAACTGGCTGCTGACGATGCGGCATGGGAAAATTCAATTTACAACGCCGATGCTTTATGCACTAGGCTTTATTCCGATCTTTACAATTGGTGGAGTAACAGGGGTTATGCTTGCAATGGCAAGTGCTGACTATCAGTATCATAATACGATGTTTTTAGTAGCCCATTTCCACTATGTATTAATACCAGGGACTGTCTTTGGTGTATTAGCAGGTTATCATTATTGGTGGCCGAAAATGTTTGGTTTCCGTTTAAATGAAAAGCTAGGTAAAACAGCATTTTGGTTTATTGCGATTAGCTTTAACGTAACCTTCTTCCCATTATTTATTTTAGGATTAGATGGCTATGCTCGCCGTATGTATACTTACTCAGCTTCCACTGGTTATGGTCCATTGAATATGCTGTCGTTTATCGGTGGCTTAGGGCTAGCAGTTGGCTTTATCCTACTTGTCTATAATATTTATTATAGCTGGAAGCATATGCCTCGTAATGAACAAGCGGATATTTGGGACGGACGTACATTGGAATGGGCGACACATTCACCTGTACCAGAGTATAACTTCGCTATCGTACCAACTGTGACACGTTTAGATGAATATTGGTTTGCCAAAAAAGAAGGTCGTGATATTACAGCTGGTACTTTTGAAAAAATTCATATGCCAAACAATACAGGCACACCGTTTTGGATGAGTGGCTTCTTCTTCCTAGCAGCGTTCTTTGCTGTATTTAGCCAATGGATTCCAGCCATCATTAGTATGCTTGGCGTCTTCGGCTTTATGCTACACCGTTCATTTGAAAAAGATCACGGCCGCTACATTTCCGTTGAAGAAGTTGCTGCAACTGAGAAAAAATTGAGAGGTGACAAGTAGTATGAAAATCGATGCTTCACTTCCATTAGAATATAGTACAGAGGAAAATCAATTAAAAATCTTTGGTTTTTGGATTTTCCTCGGCGCTGAAATCGTGTTATTTGCTACACTTTTCACAGTGTATTTCACATTGCATAATCGCATTGGCAATGGTCCTTCTGGCGCTGAAATTTTTGAATTAACACCTGTACTGTGGGAAACGTTTTTACTATTAACAAGTAGCTTCACCATTGGGCTTGGCATTCACGCAATGCGCATTGGTCATAAAAAGGCGATGATGACGTTTTTCGCTATTACTTTGTTATTAGGTCTTGGCTTTTTAGCTATTGAAATTGATGAATTTGTGACATATGTGCATGAAGGGGCAACGATCCAAACAAGTGCCTTTTTATCAGCCTTAATGACACTACTCGGAACACATGGTGCTCACGTAACGTTCGGCTTATTTTGGGGTATCGCCATTGTTATTCAAGTAGCCAAACGTGGTTTAAACCCACAAACGGCGAATAAAGCGTTTATCTTTTCACTGTATTGGCATTTCCTAGACGTTGTATGGATTTTCATCTTCAGCTTCGTCTATTTGAAAGGACTGATTAGCTGATGAAAGAATTATTCCCAAAACAACATGTGATGGGCTTTGGCTTCTCACTATTACTGACAATTATTGCACTTGCTGTTGTCAAATTCGATATGTCTTATAATATGGCCTTTGCGCTACTCCTCGTAACCGCCTTAGCACAAGCAACTGTGCAATTAGTGTTATTTATGCATATCGGTGAATCTGAGGATAAGAAAACATTATATACTACCATCCTCTATTCTGTATTCGTTGGTGTAGTGACAATTATCGGTACACTATTTACGATGATTTGGGGTTATCAATAAGCAACATTAGAAAAAAAAAGAAAGAAGTCAAGCAAGAAAATTTTAATGTGGTACCCAAGTCAAGGACAAACTAAAAAAAGAGATTAAGCTGTTAAGAGATGGTTTCTGTATTGCACAGGAGCCATCCTTTTTAAATCCCAATGGTTGTTTTTAAAGAATAAATTGTAAAAAAACGTTATTCCTTCAATAAAACACTCGAAAAGAATAACGTTTTTTATTTTGAAAATTTATTTTATTAGCCTGGTGGGTATGTGTTGGAACACTTAAATAAAATCAATAGTTGTTTAATTGTTTATTATAGAATAATTTTCTTAGTAGTAAGTATATTCCTAAACCTACAATGATAATTACTAGGAGATAGCTTAAAGAAGCGTAATTTATAGCATTATCTTTGATTATTCTAATAGAAAAAAAAGTTAATGGAACACCTAAGAATCCTATTACAATTCGTGAAATCCATTTTATATTTTGAAGTTGATTTTCGTTCCATTGAATAGTTTTAGAATTCAATAGTATAATACCAACAATTAAACTCATAACAAAAGGTAAAATTATTCCTAAGTTTAATTCTCCACGCAAAATTGGGATGGAAAGACCGCCTAAAGAACCAACAGTAAGCATTATTCCATAATTAAATAAAGTTTCCCCTTTGTTTACTAATAATTTGTTTTCTTCTTCATTTATTATCGCTTTAGCAAGTTCTTCCGGGGAAAGGAATTCTTGCAGAGTATCTTTAGCTGCTTGGTTGATATTCATTCCTGCTTTTGTTTTTTCTTGTATTGTATGGTATATATGATCTCTTATTTCAGAGACTTGGTGTTCGCGTTCTCTTTTAGGTAATAATTGAAGTTTTTTATTTAATTTATTTAGATAGTCTTCAATTAAGGAATGATTTAATTCATTAACCATTATGATGTCCTCCTGCCATGCTTTTAAGAGCACTGTACATACTTTTGTAATCTTCCCATCTTTTTTCTACTATTTCTTTTCCTCCTTGAGTAATTTGATAATACTTACGTTTGGGTCCTCCTCCCATATCCACCCATTATTTTACCTAGCTAACTACCCTACTATGCCATTCCCTACTACAAACACATTTGCTAAGAAAGAAAACTTTTTTTCCTATGTAGATGTACTACTTGCAAACTCTAGCAAAGAAAATCAAACAAAATCGACCTATTTACAGCAAGCTAGCTATGCAAAGCAGTTTCAGCTACTTTCCTCAGCAAAGGACAAGCTGCAAAAAGAGCTGGATAGCTTTGCTACAACAACTACTCATGCATAGCACAAGCTGACAATGATGCAACATAATATTGACACATTGAACCACTATTTAAAAACGACTGCTACACAATTTTCTAATAAAATATAAATAAACATTTTTCCAATTCAATGAAACTTTTTCTATTTTTTACTCGTATATAAATAGAACATTAATCTACTACAAACTAGGAGATGATAGAATTGAAAACATTATGGAAGGTTGTCGGCATTAGTGCACTTGCCTTTACATTGGCTGCTTGTAATTCCAGTGCGAAACCTACGAAAAACACGACCAACAAAAGCGAACTCACATTAGAACAAGTTTACAACAAAGCTGTTGAGCGTCAAGAAAACATTACAAGTGCTAGTGCCACAATGGAAATGACACAGCATACAACTGCTGGCTCTGGTGAAGAAGCAATGGAATTTTCCATTGACTCACAGATGACGATGGATGTTGTTGTCGATCCAATGGCTATGCATCTTTCTGGCTCTATGTCCATGTCAGATATAGCTGGTACTGGTGAAGAGCCAGCCTCTATGCCACTCGAGATGTATATGGATCAAAATAAAGGCTTTTTCATGAAAGATATGTCCTCTGATATTTGGATGAAATTCCCTGATTCTGATTTTGATGATATTTTAGCACAAACTGCTTCCTCTGCCGATACAAAAGAACAATTAGCGCAACTAAAACCATTTATCAATGATTTTACATTTGAGCAAACAGATGATGCCTATGTATTAACATTAGAAGCAGAAGGGGAGCGTTTTAAAAAATTAATTGAAGAAGAAGTAGAAAAGTCTATGCAAAGTGTAGGATTAGGGGAAAACCCACTTGACCAATTACAAATCGATAAAATCCATTATATTGTCTATATTGATAAAAAAACATTCGATACAACAAAAATGAATATGGACTTTGATTTAAAAATGGATATCGAAGGTGAAACATTAGCAATGACAACGGCTTCTGTTATTACCTACACAGCATTCAATCATTTAAAAACAATCGATATTCCCCAAGAAATTATTGATAATGCTACAGTAATTGATTACTAATCAATTACGCCCCAGCGTAATTGCGTCTGGATTTTTCCGAGTTCACTCGGAAAGTTCCTCTTCAAAATCCATGACATCCGCCTGGGCTTTATCTTGATTCAGTGAATGTCTTTTTATTTGCTGCTGACGTTTCACTTTCGCGCAGAAAACATTTGCTGAATCAAGATAAAAAAATCTGCGAGCTTTGATGTAAGCTAGCAGATTTTTCATTTCTATGATTAGCGGACAAGCAAAACATCACAAGTAGCTAGTCGCATAATACCACTAGATACTGAACCAAGCACCACTGCTTCTACCCGATTTAAGCCTGTTGCACCACAAACAATAAGGTCCACATTTGGCAACTGTGTCAAAACATGCTTTGGTGAGCCCTCTTCGATGACCACTTCTACAGCTTGCACACCTTCTGCTAAGGCTTTCTTTTTCAATGCTTCCATTTTCGGTGTATGCTCATGCTTTAACTGTGTTGCATATTTGGCATCATAGGCTGTTACAGCACCAAAAGATTTTGTATCAATGACATTCACCAGCATTAAATTGGCATCATAAAATAGCGCAAGTTCAATGGCTTTGTCAAATGCTTGTAATGAATGCTCTGAAAAATCAATTGCTACCGCTACAGTACTATATATTTTTGTCATCAGTGGTCACCTCTTTTTTCTTTAGTATAACATAAAAATATTTAATACAACCTATCACAAAACCTAATCATTCTAATTTTTGCTAATAAAATACATAAATCCATCCAAATAGTAATATCATTATTTTTCAAGTAAGAACTGCCTTTTCGCTACTCCACCATCCCTTTCAAATAACAAGCTAGCTGCAATTTCAACATATCCTCAGCATTTTGAAAGGAAATGTTTAATTTCTCCTCAATTTTCTTTAATCGCTGATACAATGTATTTACATGAATGTGTAACTGTTTTGCTGTCTCTCCCACCGAACTATTATGTGCCATATAAGCAAGTAATGTTTCTTCTAAAAGTGGATACTTCGTTTTATCATTTGCTAGGGGCTCAAATATTTCATTGACAAAGCTTGTTAATTCCTCCTGTGTTTGATGGATGAATAGACGATTCACACCAATATCTTGATAATGCATAATGCCATCGCGATGGCGTGTTATCAAAAATGATAATGCTTTTTCAGCCTCATGATAGCTTTTTGCAATATTTTCAAAACCCTGATACAATGACCCGATGCCTATTTTCAATGCAGAATATTTCATTTTCTGCCAGTTCATTTGTAATTGCTTTGTACGCTTTACTAGATCATCCACCTGTCGCTGAAATTGGCTAACAACCGTTACTTTATTATCAAATCCAAAAATAATAGCTACTTTATCTTGAAAAATTTGACGAATTTCTCCGATTAAAATATGTGTTTGTACATTCATTCCTTGTAAATCAGGGCTAATCGGTAGCTGAATAAATAGGACAGCGGAAAATGCTGATGATTGAAGTCCCAGCTCCTCTCCCTTTTTCTCTAGTAACAGATAATCCTTACATTGAATAAACTCACGAAATAAATCATGTGTTTTTTTATAAAATGAATCTACAATACTTTGCTTACGAATCATTTCTAACGCAAAAATAGCACTTGCTTGTTCAATAATCATTTTGTGGAGTGGTAATAGTTGCTGTTTCTCTACTTCGATGAGCAACATCCCTAATGTTTGACCAACACCAACAATCGGCTGAATATAGCAACAAATCATCCCCTCCTCTGTTTCCACTTTAGAAAATGTAGGTCTATCAGGAATGATGAATATACGCTTATAATCACTTTCCTCAAACCAGTGACGTGGGCTTGCAAATATTGAATTGTCTATCAAATCAATCACTACAAGACGTAGCTGTAGTATACGCCTTATTTCATTGACAATCATTTGTATCCCTGTATTTTGCAATGATAAATTCATCAACGTATGATGAATGTGGTCACGTTGACGCAATAATTCATTTTGTTGCTTTAAATGTTGAAAAAGTCTGGCATTCATTAAAGCGATGGATACTTGGTCGGAAAAGCTTTCTAGTAATTGCTGATCTTCTACCGTTAAAAGTGGTATTTGTCCTTTTTGATAAATAATTAACACACATAACGCTTGCTCCTCGACAAGAATGGGGGTTGAAATAACAGATTGTAAATCTTCAAATGTATAAGCACTTAATAAATGTTGCATATTTTCAACTGTTATAGAAGAAGATTCCGTTAATACATCTTGATAGGAGGTCAATAACATCGACCGTTTTTCTAGAAATGTTTTACCGATGATTCCCTCACCAATTGTCATTCGCATATGCTGTATATCTTCACCCGGTCCACCTACCCATGCTTTCGGTAGCAATGCTCCTTCTTCCTCATCATACATCCACAAGACACCAAAATCAGCTACTGGAATAACAGATAGTGCGTTTTCTAATATTTTCGTTAACAATGACTGCAAATCATTGACGGCAGATATCTCCCGAATACTTTCCATCATTTTTTTACGAATAAATTGCTCCTTCTTAAGCATTTTTTCTAAATGATGGATTTGAAGGAGACTTTCTAATTGTTGTTGTTCTACTACTGTTAACTGCTGATGATTACCTATTCGTAAAATAAATAATCGCTTATCCTCTATATTAAAATCATAGGTTCTAGTTGCTGATTCGTTTGTAGAGAAAGACAATCTCTCTTCAATTCCATAAGAAAGAGTAAGAGAAAATTGATCTTCATTCACTTTTTCCCATAATTGATAAGACATCAGTTGGCAGGAATCATTTAAAAACTGTGTAATCTTCTCTATATTGCCCATCCCTGAAGAACCCCCTCTTGTCTATGTATAAACATCTATATTTTTAATATTAATTATATGTAAATACATATTGTTAGAAAAGTCTAAATTTTTTATACTCTTCGATATAAACAAATTCAGTGGTAGGGGGGAATCATTTATGGCAACAAAATCTCAAAATTGGAAATATGTCATTATTATCATGTTATTTTTAGGATGGTCATTAGGAAATTTTGATCGCTTTATTATTAATTTCGCTATTCTTGATATTGCCAAGGAATTCAATTTAACGGAATCATTAACAGGGATTGTTCTGAGTAGCTTCTTTGCTGGCTATGCCCTTATGCAAATTCCTGGTGGTTGGCTGGCAGACCGATTTGGTTATCGGAAAATATTGATTTTGACAGTGCTCGTTTGGTCTATTTTTACAGCTTTAACAGGAGCAGCTTGGTCACTTATATCATTAGTCATTATTCGTTTCCTATTTGGTGTTGGTGAAGGTAGCTTTTTCCCTTCTGCATCGAAGGGAATTGCGAACTGGTTCCCTGTAAAGGAACGTAGTAAAGCGATGTCCTTTATGTTGATTTCAGGTTCTCTAATGGGTGTTGTCGCACCACTTGTTGGTACACGTTTAATGGAGACAATTGGTTGGCGTTCTATTTTTTATATCGTAGGTGGTCTTGGTATTTTCTTTGCACTTGCTTATTTCTTCTTCTTAACAGAACGAAAAAGTGCAGAAACCGTTGCAACAGTGCAAGCACCACAAACAAAAGCACCTCTACGAACAGTTTTAAAGTCATTAACCATTTGGCAGCTATTTATTGCTTATTTCAGTCTTTACATTGTGAACTGGGGCTTAATGGCTTGGATGCCGATTTATTTATCAAAAGCAAAAGGATTAGATTTATCAGCAGTTGGTACGTACTCTGCTATCCCTCCTATTGCAGGTATATTCGCAGTGCTTGTTAGTGGCTATATTTTAGATAAAATGCCACAAGGGAAAGATAGACTAGTTGGTGGTATTGCCGCATTAGTTGCAGGTGGTTTCTTAATCTTAATGTCAACAGCACCCGATATGATTACTTTCACCATCTATCAATGCGTTGTAACAGCGATGTTATCCTTTAATATTATTTTAATTACAACTGTGCCATTAAAGACATTACCAGACACGATGATTGGTACAACAAATGGCTTTATTAATACAGGCGCACAACTTGCAGGTGTTTTAGCACCAACACTAATTGGTTTCTTAGTAGAGGCTTCTGGTGGCTCTTATACAGCAGCGTTTATTATGCTCATTAGCTTCTCTGTTGTGTGTGCGATTGCACTCTTTACTATTCGAACAAAAGCACAACGAACAACAGATATAATCACTTCGACTAATTAAAAGAGGGAGATGGACAAATTGACACTTACAGAAAAAATTGCGCAATTAATTGATGAAAAAGGTCCACGCTATACGGAAATTAGCGATAAAATTTGGGCATTTGCAGAAACAAGATTTGAGGAAGTACAATCTGCTAACCTATTATGTGAAACATTAGAGAATGAAGGGTTTCAGGTTGAACGAGGTGTAGCCAATCTTGAAACAGGCTTTATCGGAACATTTGGCAGTGGTAAGCCTGTCATTGCGATACTCGGAGAATATGATGCACTTGCTGGTTTAAGTCAACAAGCTGGCAGTAGTGAACATAATCCAATTATCGCCAATGGTAATGGCCATGGCTGTGGACATAATCTACTTGGCGTGGGAGCTTTAGCTGGAGCGATCGCTGTCAAAGATTATATACAGGAACAAGGTTTAACAGGTACAGTCAAATATTATGGCTGCCCTGCTGAAGAAAGTGGTTATGGAAAGTCGTTTTTAGCGCGTGATGGCTATTTCAAAGATGTCGATATAGCTCTTTCATGGCATCCTGGTACAGCGAATGCAGTATGGCATGCGCGAGCAAATGCCGTGATTAATGCTACTTTTACCTTTAAAGGACGCAGCTCACATGCTGCTGCCTCACCTCATCTTGGTAGAAGTGCCTTAGATGGTGTAGAGTTGATGAATGTCGGTGTCAACTATTTACGTGAGCACATGGTGGATGAGGCAAGAATTCATTACGCCATTACAAATACAGGTGGGCTTGCACCAAATGTCGTGCAAGCAGAGGCAGAGGTAACCTACTTAATTCGTGCACCAAAGCCAGAACAAGTACGAGATTTATATCGCCGTGTGTTAAACTGTGCAAATGGCGCTGCATTGATGACCGAAACCTCTGTGGATGCACGTATTGTTGGCTCCTGTCATAGCTTAGTTCCTAATCGAACTCTTGAAACCATTATGCATCAGCATCTACAAGATTTAGGGAGCTCAACAGTAACAGAGGAAGATTTGCGCTTTGCTAAAGAAATTTATGATACATTCTCTGATGAAGAAAAGGCGTTAGTTGTTGCACAAGTAGGGAAAGAAGTGGCTCAACAACTTGCAGAAAAACCACTATTACGTACAGTTGTACCGCTTGCAAACGAACCTGTTTTTTTAGGTGGCTCAACAGATGTCGCTGATGTGAGCTGGAATGTTCCAACCGCACAATGTACAACAGCAACCTATGCATTTGGTACACCATTCCATACATGGCAGGTCGTAGCACAAGGGAAAACAGCCTATGCCCACCAAGCAACACTACTTGCTGGAAAAGCCATTGCCTGTACAGCCATTTCTGCTTTAGAAAATCCAACGCTTATCGAGGAAGCAAAGGCCGAACTGCAACAGCGTCTTGATGGCGAAACATATGAAGCACTTATTCCAAAAGATTTAGTGCCCCCTACTGTAGTAGAGGCAAAGATATTATAAATAGTAGGCTCCTTCTTCTGAGGGAGCCTATATAGCTTCAATGTAAAAAACGGTAACAACTCTCCTGCTACATATGACTTTTGCAAACGAATTTGAGTATCATAACAATCTAACTCCTCAGAAATAGTCTATCTTTTTTGAAACAAACCGAAAATCGTCAAGCATTAACGTTCATAATTAAATTGTTATTTTCCCTCTAAATGACTATGATAGCTTTTGATTCATTTGCCATCTCACAATAAATTTTCATAATGTTAGCTGGATTATACAGGCGGATAAAGCTTTCTCAGCATTTCGCCAATTAGCTGTCTTCTCGGATAAATTCCTTCTGCATTTAATAATTCTTCCACCTAATCCTCAACCACTTACTATGTATACACACTCTCTAAACTTTCAAAAAAACTCACAGCTCACCATCCAATTGTATGCAATATACCAAAATAATAACATTTCGTCTATTCATCAAACAATAAAGTCTATCCCAATTCAACAGTGAAACAAAAAATTTGAACAAGTGTGAATAGATTCGTTACTAAACGAAAAACTGAGTATACTATAAAACGCTAAGCATTTTATTTTTGCAAAGTAATTTGCAGTGGTATGCTCATACTATGATGAAGTTCCATATTAAAAAGCTGCTCTATCTGGTCATTGAAACAGCCGTTCATCATTTTGGTGTTTGTACAGATAAATTTAAACTATTTCAAGGAGGATCAATCAATTGGGCTGGAATTTAGACAATAGCTATATCCATTTACCAAGCATTTTTTATACAACACAAAGGCTTAACCCTGTTGCTACACCAATGCTCATAAAACTTAATACATCACTAGCAACGTCACTTGGCTTAAATACTCAATTACTTCAAGACGAAGTGGCTGTTTTGGCTGGTAATGCTGTTCCTACTGGTGGTTTTCCCATCGCACAGGCATATGCAGGACATCAATTCGGACATTTCAATATGCTTGGGGATGGTCGTGCATTATTGCTTGGAGAGCAACTTACCTCTACAGGCGAGCGTTTTGACATTGCTTTAAAGGGTTCTGGTAGAACAGCGTACTCTCGTGGTGGCGATGGACGAGCTGCACTTGGTCCAATGCTACGTGAATACATCATTAGCGAAGCGATGTTTGCACTCGGTATTCCAACAACACGATCACTTGCAGTTGTGACAACAGGTGAAACGATTTTTCGCGAAACAGCGCTTACTGGAGCGATTTTAACACGTGTTGCAAGCAGCCATTTACGTGTCGGGACATTTCAATATGCCGCTCATTTCGGCACAGATGAAGAGCTACGTGCCTTAGCGGACTATGCAATCTCCCGTCATTTCCCACAAATCGCCAATACAGAGAATCGTTATTTAGCATTGTTAAATGAAGTAATAAAAAAGCAAGCTGCTCTTATAGCAAAGTGGCAGTTAGTCGGCTTTATACACGGTGTCATGAATACGGATAATATGACCATTAGCGGTGAAACGATTGACTATGGTCCTTGCGCTTTTATGGACGTGTATCACCCAGCCACTGTTTTTAGCTCCATTGACCGACAAGGACGCTATGCTTATGGCAATCAACCATCCATTGGTGGCTGGAATTTAGCACGACTAGCTGAAGCATTGTTGCCACTCATTCATGATGATGAAGAACAAGCCATTGAGCTAGCACAGGAAACATTACAGCACTATTCACAGCACTATGTAAACAATTGGCTAGCAGGTATGCGTGCTAAGCTTGGTATTTTTAATGAGGAGGAGCAGGATATTGAATTAGTGGAAGAGCTACTGAAACTGATGCAGCAACAGCAAGCTGACTACACCAATACCTTTATTGCCCTGACATTTGAACGATTCGATAGCAACCTTTTCCAAACACACGATTTTCAAGCATGGCTCACTAAATGGCAGGCACGATTAACACGCCAAACTGAAACACAAGCCATGTCTCAACAATTAATGAAAAAACATAATCCTGCTGTTATTCCTCGCAATCATCGTGTAGAAGAGGCATTAACAGCAGCGGTTGAGCATGACGATTACAGTGTTATGGAACAACTATTAAACATAGTAGCTCAACCATTTGCACATACAGAAGAACAGCAAGCATATGCTTCACCACCATCTCCTTCTGCTACACCATATCGCACATTTTGTGGCACGTAAAAAAGAGAGAATTTGTACCATTTACAAGCTGTACAAATTCTCTCTGCTTTTTATAAACCAAGATTTTTCGCAATAATGACCTTCATAATTTCATTCGTCCCTGCATAGATGGACATAACAGGAATATCTCGATAACGCCTAGCAATTTTATATTCCTCCATATAACCATAGCCACCATGTAGCTGCATGCATTCTGTCGCGATTTCACGAGCTGTTTCAGTAATCCAGTATTTCGCCATAGAAACCTTTGTTACCACATCCTTGCCAGCCATATGCTCCTCAATGAGTGACTCTAAAAAGGTTTTGCCTAACTCTATTTTTGTCGCCATCTCCACCATTTTAAATTGTGTATTTTGGAAAGAAGCGATTTTTGCACCGAATGCCGTACGCTCCTGAATATATTGCTTCGTCAGCTCAAACATATCCTCTGCTGCTGTTTGTGCTGCTAACGCTACAACAAGTCGCTCTTGCTGTAATTTTTCCATTAAATAACGGAAGCCCATGCCCTCTTCACCTAATAAATTACTAATAGGCACACGACAATCCTCAAAATAAAGCTCTGCTGTGTCTTGTGAATGCATCCCGACCTTTTCCAGCTTTCTGCCCTTTGTAAAGCCCAGTGTGTCCCCCTCAATAACAAGCAAACTAATCCCTTTATGGCGCTCATGTGGATTCGTTTTCACCGCTACCACCACTAAATTCGTATGAATACCGTTTGTAATAAACGTTTTTTGCCCATTCACAATATAATGATTACCATCACGATTCGCTGTCGTCTTGATATTCGCTAAGTCAGAACCTGCACCAGGCTCTGTCATCGCAATAGCTGTAATATAATCACCTGTCACACACTGAGGTAACCATCGTTGTTTTTGCTCTGCTGTACCATATGATTCAATATAAGGCACAACAATATCGTTATGTAGACCAACACCTGTTAGTCCAGCCCCCACACGCTCCATTTCTTCACCAATAATGACACCAAAGCTAAAATCCAGTCCAAGACCACCGTATGCCTCATCTACTTGTGGACATAAAAACCCCTTCTCACCAAGCTTTTTCCAAAAGGTACGTGGAATAAGTCGCTCTTTTTCCCAGTCCTCATAATAAGGTACAGCCTCATCCGCTAAAAATTTGCGCAATGATTTACGAAACAATTCATGTTCACCTGTTTCAAAACGATAACGTCCCATTTGAGATTCCCCCTATTACTTTGGCTGCATACGAATCGCTCCATCTAAACGAATCACTTCTCCATTTAACAATGTATTACGAATCATCATTTCTACTAACAATGCATACTCAGATGGTTTGCCTAAACGTTTAGGGAATGGTGTCATTTGCGCAAGTGCCTCCTGTGCTGGCTCAGGCAATCCTGCAAACATCGGTGTTTCAATTAATCCTGGTGCAATCGTCAGCACCCGAATGCCATGTTCAGCTAGCTCACGTGCAAGTGGTAATGTCATCGCCACAACACCACCCTTTGAGGCACTATAAGCCGCCTGACCAATTTGCCCATCAAATGCCGCTACAGATGCTGTGTTAATGACCACACCACGTTGACCATCCACATCTGCCTTATTATGCTGCATAGCCTCAACTGCTAAACGAATCACATTAAATGTACCAAGTAAATTAATGCGCAGTACTGTATCAAACTGTGCTAAAGAATGAACACCTTTGCGAGATAGAACCTTTGCAGGCGGTGCAATCCCTGCACAATTCACAACAACATTCACTTGACCAAATACTTCAATCGCTTTATTTACTGCCTGCTGTACAGATACTTCGTCCGTCACATCTGTCTTCACCAACACCATTTGTCCATCATAGGCAGCTATAAGTGCATTCCCTTTGTCCTCATTCAAATCAAGCAATACAGCCTTTCCACCCTGTGCAACAATATGCTTTGCCGTTGCTTCACCCATCCCTGAAGCACCACCTGTAATCAGTGCTACTACATCACGTAACTCCATTGCATCCCCCTCCTACAATCGTTCAATAATCGTGGCATTTGCCATCCCCATACCTTCACAAATAGCCAACAAACCATATCGTTGCTGTTCACGCTGCATACGATAAAGCATCGTCGTTAATAGCTTTGTCCCTGTTGCACCTAGTGGATGACCAAGTGCAATCGCTCCACCATCTACATTTAATTTCTCAATGTCTGCTCCGATATCCTTTAGCCAAACAAGTGGCACAGGTGCAAAAGCTTCGTTTACCTCATATGTGTCCATATCAGCAATAGTTAAATTAGCCTTTGCCAATACTTTTTCAGTTGCTGCAATTGGCCCTGTTAACATCAATGTCGGATCAGAGCCAACAACCGCTCGTGCGACAATACGCGCTAATGGTTTAATACCAAGCTCATCAGCTCGCTCACGTGACATTAGTAGGACAGCCGAAGCGCCATCACTCATCTGACTCGCATTACCAGCCGTAATCATGCCATATTCCTTAAACACCGTTTTTAAATTGGCTAGCCCTTCAACAGTTGTATCTGCTCGTGGCCCTTCATCCGTGTCAAACCAGTACACTCTACCATCAGCATCTGTGACTTCCACACCTACAATTTCCTCTTGAAAACGCTCATCTGCAATCGCTTGTAATGCACGTTGATGGCTATTATAGGCATACTGATTCACATCCTCTGCACTTAATTGCCACTGTTCGGCTATTCGTTCTGCTGATAAACCTTGATGAATAATATCATATTGTGCTGTTAGCTTTGCACTCGGTTTACTATCCATATAGTTAGAGCCCATTGCCATACGTGTCATACTTTCAACACCACCAGCAATGACAATATCCATATCGCCTGCTAAAATCGCCTGTGTCGCAAAATGGACTGCCTGTTGACTTGAGCCACATTGACGATCAATCGTTACACCTGGTACATGAATAGGAAAGCCTGCAATGAGTAAAGAAGTACGTGCAATATTGCCAGCCTGCTCAGCACTTTGCGTGACACAGCCTAAAATCACATCTTCTACACTCGCTTTGTCAATCCCCGCTCGCTTCACTACTTCATCTAAGACGACAGCCGCTAAATCATCCGCTCGCATATGCGCAAGTGCCCCTTTACGTCTACCAACGGCTGTACGCGCTGCCGCTACAATCACTACTTCTCTTCCCATAATATTTTATACCTCCACAAATTGATCTCGCAATTGATATTTCAAAATTTTTCCTGATGTATTACGTGGTAATGCCTCGATATAGTGGAAACATATACTGCTGGCTGTTCTCGATTCGTCGATAAAAAATCAGCCCACTCTATGTTTTTGTTCGTTGTTGAATGTGGAACACTAACAACTGAAGTGACCGTTGCTACGTTCCCACGGACATCCTCTATAATCGATGCCAATTCCTCATCACAAAATACACATTTCGTATCTGATTGCGTTAAAATATAGTCTGTCTCTATTGCAGTTAACCGAAAATTAACAGGAACAGCCACACAGCCAGCCCGTACAACGCCATAAAATGTAATCATGAAATAATCAGAGTTCCTCATAAAAAGTGCCACTTTATCGCCTTTTTCAAAGCCATGCTCCATTAATCCGTTGGCTACACGATTGACCTCTTCATTTAATTCCTGATAAGAATACGTTCTTTCTCCATAAATAATAGTGCCCTTGAATCCATTTTCAGAATTAACTGAATAATAATTCATTTATATTCTAGCAATTTGGTATTTATTTTGCAATCGCTTTCATTTTTAGTTACTTGGCTATTCAACTTTGTGATAGCCTACTTTTATTGTATTTTACTGCTTGAGTGAGCCTGTACAAGCCCTCAAACGAACTCTCAATAAGACTCATAGGATGTTCGGTTAGCTTCAACTTCTTAACTTATGACTATCAATTTAAATTTTTGAACTGTCAAAAATCATTACATGATCTGGAGATTACCCTATGAATGATACAAACTAATTCAGGACTTGTGCATATCAAAATTGCACACAAGTCCTTTTGTTATGCTTTCTCAATCACTCCAGTAGCTTAACACAAGACTTTGTAGCTCCCATCAAGCAATCTGTGTCAGTGAATTTAGTTATGAAAGGTTCGAGGAGTGTCAAGAAAGGATTTATTAAACATAAAAAAGAAAAGATGACTTTTATAGTCACCTTTTCACTTGTAGGTAGCAATTTAGTTATTGAATATTTGTTCATAGCGGTGGAAGAATGCCACTGTGTGCGCTCTTGTTAGAGAATCATTTGGTTTAAACTCTTCATTTGTTTTAGTAGTTGTTAAACCATTCTCACGAAGGAATTTAATAGCTTCTGACTGAGATACAGTCTTACCATAATGCATTGAAGCTAAGATACGAGCGAAGTTACCCCGTGTGATATCCTTACCTGCAATGGCTTGTTTGGATGCTGTGTTTGCACCTAGAACTGGTAAAGCGTATTTTGTAGCCAGTTGGTAGTTTACGTCTCCATACCATGAAGTATTAGCTATCGTTGAAGCTAGTTCTGATGGTTTGAAGTAACGTAATAGGATAGATAACATTTGGTTTTCCGTTAAGTTAGTGTACGGTTTAAGTAAGTTTTCGTACTTACCTGTTGATGGGTTTTTCACGTTTGTGTATCCACTGATGATACCAACATTGACTGCCCATTTAAAATCCTCAGCCCAGTATTGGTTGGCCTTGTAATCAGCAAACTTTGATACATCAACGTTGCCCGTTGTGGGCGGTGTTACTGGAGGTGTTGAAGCTGAGTAGTTTAAATAACTTGATGCTACATACCCCTCTGTCCCGTCATTTCTTTTCACAGGATACCAAACAAAATGGTTTTTCTTCGTTGATACTTTTTCATATTCAAAAGGACCCATAACGGTAACAATTTCACCTTCACGTAAAGTACCTAAAGAAGGACTATCCGTAGTAGGTTTTGTCCTAAATGTTACATTAGTTATTGCACTAACTTTTTGATTTGCTTCAAAAAAATACTTAGATTTTGTTAATGGTAAATCAAAATCATAGTTCATCGTTGAAAATTTAATATTTTCCCTGCTGTTAGAGTCATATTGAAATTGTTCACGTGAAAAATGCAGCTCTGTTACGTCTATTAATTCCATTTTATTAATAATTTGAAGAACTCTTTCTTGATAGGCATTGATATTTCTTTCACCCGTTGCTTGAACAATTGGGCTATTTACTGGCTTAGTACCGTTATAAGCCATGATAGCAAAGTACCAATGTTCCAGTACGTCTCTTTCCCCACCGTTGATACTAGGTAAGTCCTTTCGCTTAAACATATCATCTAGAGTCTCTACACCAGCTTGAATATTATAGACAATATCGCTTTTTAATCTATCTTGATTGTAGCCTGCTTGATTTGTAATTTGCATAATGCCAATTCCATTATCAGCTGTCACAATCGCTTCGCCATTCATATCAAAATGACGCCAATTTCCACTTTCACCTTCCGCTATTGCCTTCACAATTTCAGGAGGAACATCATACATAAGTGCTGTTTCGGTTAACAAACAGTTCATTGTGGAATAATCAGGGTTTACTTTCAATGCCGAATCATACTCACATGTATTTGCAATATTATTAGCTAATACATTTTTATCTATGTTTATAGATAATGAGAGAGTACCAATGGCAATAACACTAATCAATGGTTTCAATATCTTTTTCATATGTGATTAATACACTTCCTTTCATATTTTTTAAAGTTAAAAGATTCAGATATATGTTATCATAAACCCAATATTTGATATAGGGGTAATAGTCAATGTTTCTTTTATTTAACAAAATAGAGTGATAAACGAGAGCTTTAACATATATTGCTTAATTTTAATTAAGTGAAAAGGTTGTAAATAGCGATTGTTGGATTTTTACCTTTTTGTGAAATAGGTAAGCTTCGTAAAGTCCATTGAAACAAGCCCAAGTCAAATCTATCAACTCTATACAGGCTCGTTATACTCTTCGCAAAGTTCAATGGGACTGTATTGTAATCTTTGATAGTTCGAGGACGATAATGGCTCACGCCCATTTGATTAACGATTTCACTACGGCTTCTGAAAAGGTCTTGTAGCGAGCTGTAACAGTTTTCTCTCCTTTTAATAGAAAGTGGTACGCTTTTTGGTCATCAGTGTGAAATCCACATCAAATAATCCTATCTTTTTTGACATAAAAAAATCCTCCATTCAATTGAATTGGAAGATAATTCTTGCGCGCTATTCACGTAATTTTCTAGGGTAATAAAAAAAGGGATTCAGCATCAGTGACTAAATCCCTAATTTCTCACAAATCCAATTGTATCAATGGTTTGTGACTGCTTTATAGACGTCCCAGGAGGGATTCGAACCCCCGACCGACGGCTTAGAAGGCCGTTGCTCTATCCTGCTGAGCTACTGAGACATAATGATAACGACAATATTTATTATATGTATTATTCAACATAATGTCAATATAATTTTCACTAAAATGAATAATCTATACAAATTTTTACCTTAATCGTATTATATTTTTGTAAAAAAGAAAAGATAATATTCTCACCAAACTATTTAATATCTTACTGGAAGACAGAGAAATAACAATAAACGAATTACCATTGCTGAAGCAGTTTATCAATTAACCAAAAATACAACATTCGATAAAAATTAAACCAACAGGTACACACTAAACCTACTATTAAAATAGATACTTTGAATGTACCTGTGTTATTTAGTAAAATGAAAAATGCTGCCTTTAGTCAACTATTTTTGGTGATGACGGCCGTGGAATGGTAGATTCGTTTAAACCAACTAATTGCCTGTTGTAGAGGTTTCAATCAATTAAATATTGTATGCCTTTGGTTAATCAAGAAGGAACTCTTCCTAAATTAGAACCTATTCATTTCTATTTTCAAGTCATCCACAAACTCTATAATCTGATTCATTTTCACTGTTAAACATAACGAAGGGCCACCCCCTGTTGCATGAAGGTGGTTTTTATAGCCTGCATCTAATACAAAAATCAATTTAAAACTAGGCTCCCATTCACATCTCTCACTATCAGGTATTTGGAGAATGCCATAACCAGGATAAAAATATTCTCCAAATTGAGGAATATGATAAATACACAGTCCAGGGTCGTGGGTCTCTAGCATACTTAAATGTGTGCTATCGATTTGTTGTAAATCATCTAATAACTTAAAAAAATCCCTCTTTAAACAAGCAATTTCCATATGTACAACTGGAAAAGCAGGACCAGAACGAAAATAAATAAGAAATTCTACACTTTCTTCATTGGCTAATGTTAGCTTTATTTCAACTTCACATTTATTAGGTACACTAGAATAATCTTTTAATATAGCCATAAAAACTCCCTTTTTCATTTTTTATCATTAGTATAACATTTTATGAAAACAGAGCTGATTACATCATAAATAAGCATTATCTATACATTTTTCTCAAAAAAATTCTTCTCAATAACCACCTGATCGCCAACAGATTTCACCATCACATCAAAATGCTCGCTATATGGATGCATAAATACCTGATATTGCAATCTTCTTTCCTGATGTGAATGCTGTAAATAATCATATTCCATGCCTCTCTCCACAATATCACGCCCTGCTCTTCTCACAAATTCTGTATCATCATCTGTATAGAAGTATAATTTTAAATCAAATAGCTGTGGCTCCAGAAAAGCGACACTCATTCCTTCCACAATCGTGATTTTTTTGTTAGAGGTAATCAATGTACTTTCCGCATAGTGTGTGTCAATTGTGTAGAAGTCCACTCCTGCCCTCACCATTTGTACATCTCTTGCTAATGATGGGAGGTGATGTGCAGCAGGGTGGCAAGCGGTCATTTTATAGCGATGCGCTTCATTGTCATATGTATAGTCAATTATCGTTTTTTTACGCATTACTGAATCTACAATATAAGGGTCTGTATTGATATAATTGACTGACTGCGGTTCAAATAACTGGATCAATTGTTTAGCAAAGGTTGTTTTCCCTGCTGCACCATGTCCTGATATGCCAATGATGAGCCTTTCCTCTGATGCTTTTGCCCAACTGACTATCCTCTGTAATAACTTTTCCATTTTCTATTCTCTCCTTATGATGAATAAAGCTGAATCCCTACAAAACGAGGAATTCAGCCTTTAGTCGTTTATTGACGAGCAAATTGATGGGTTGAAATAAGGTCATTCGCATCTGTTAAAAAGTCAACTTGAAAATAATCGTCTGTTATATCTACAAGAGCAAAACTTTTCTCTTTACGCCCACGTGGCATTAACAAACTTCCTGGATTTAAAAATAAAATACCACCTATCATTTCTGCCCCTAAAAAATGCGAGTGCCCAAAACACGCTATCTGTGCACCAAGCTCTCGTGCACGATAATTTAAAGATGTGAGAGACATTTTGACATTAAACAAATGCCCATGTGTCACAAATATTTTCGTACCGCCTACCTCAAAGACAGCTTCCTCTGGGAAAGCTCTATCAAAGTCACAATTACCCTCTACCTTTTGCATCCCTTCTAATGCTGGATGTGAAAAGGCGAGCTCGCTATCACCACAATGTACTAGCACATCTGCATTTGGATAATAGCCTCGTACCTTATCAATCACACCACTATCACGATGTGTATCGCTCATTACTAACATTTGCATCCATACCACCCCTTAGTTCATAAATGTTGGTAGTTGCTCCTTCAATTGACGAATTGCATTGCCACGATGAGAAATTGCACCCTTTTCCTCTGCCGTTAACTCTGCCATCATACGATTTAAACTTGGTACAAAGAAGATAGGATCGTAGCCAAAGCCGTTTGTGCCACGTTTTTCATGAGCAATTACGCCCTCACATGTACCAAATACAGTCATTGTCTCAAAATCAGGTCCAGCTATCGCAATACAGCAACAAAAGCGTGCTGTGCGCTGTGCATCGTCTACATGCTCCATGTTAGCTAATAACTTTACCATATTGGCTTCATCATCATGGTCCCCTGCATAGCGTGCAGAATAAACACCTGGCTCACCATTTAGCGCATCTACAGCTAGTCCACTATCATCAGCAATGACAATTGTACCTAACTCTCTTGCCAATGTTTCTGCTTTTAGTACAGCGTTTTCTTCAAAGGTTGTACCTGTTTCTTCTATTTCTAGCTCGGGCGCCACTTCAAACATTGTCACAACTTTATAACCAAGTGGTATAAATAACGCTTCGAAATCCTTTGCTTTGCCTTTGTTTTTCGTTGCAATGACGACTTGTTTTGTCATGGTTATGCCCCTCCTACTTTATTCGCCAATTCGCCTAATACTTCCTTCTGTAATGCGATTAATTCACTAATTCCCTTTTCGCCCAAAGCTAATAGCTCATTTAATTCCTCACGAGAGAATGTTGCTTCTTCACCAGTCCCTTGTAATTCTACAAAGCGACCTGCGCCTGTCATGACAATATTCATATCCACTTCAGCCGCTACGTCTTCCACATAGTTTAAGTCTAAAATGGCTCCTTGCCCTTCTACAATGCCTACGCTTGTTGCCGCTAAAAAGTCTGTAATTGGGAATCTAGCTAATTGTTTTTCCTCTGCTAGCTTTGCAATGGCCTGTGTCATAGCAACAAATGCCCCTGTTATAGACGCTGTTCGTGTACCACCGTCCGCTTGAATAACATCACAGTCAATCCATACTGTACGCTCACCCAAAGCCTCTAAATCAACGACTGCACGCAATGCACGACCGATTAAACGCTGAATTTCCATCGTACGACCATTGATTTTGCCACGAGCTGCTTCACGTGGTGTACGTTGCTCTGTTGCACGTGGTAACATAGAATACTCTGCCGTAATCCAACCCTTCCCTTGTCCACGTAAAAAGCCTGGTACTTTATCTTCAATTGTTGCCGTACAAATCACCTTTGTATTACCTACTTGAATGAGTACAGAACCCTCTGGATGTAATAAATAATCACTCTCGATTCGTACTGGACGTAATGCTTCTGCATGTCTTTCATCAAATCTGCTCATAAATAAGTTGTTCCTCCTAACTATTTTCGCGCAACTATCGTAACATATATTTTTTTTGTGCGAAAGCGTTAGTGCAACGTAGCATTAGTAGCACATTTTGTTTTTGTTCGAAATAGCATACCCTTTTTCTTATAAAACAGTAAAAATCAGCTTAGCTACCTGAGCCAAGCTGATTGATTACTTTAAGGTAATTCGTTGAATCGCCAGTGTGCCTTGCTCTAGCCAACTTTCAGCAATCGAACGAAAAATAGGCACAGAACCTGTTGCAAAAAATTGATGGGCTGGCTTCGCATGGACATCTGCTAGCGTCCCATTGTATGCTAACATATCTTGCACATCCTTTGCCGTTTCCTCCGCTGAAGATAGAACAAATACATTTTCTCCAACAACCGCCTCAATTTGCTTTTGTAGAATGGGATAATGTGTACACCCTAAAATCACTGTATCAAATGATTTTTTTTGCAATGGTTTCAATCCATCTGCAATGAGCTGGTCAGCAAAATCACCTTTATATTCCCCACTTTCCACAAGTGGTACAAATGTTGGGCAAGCTAGTGGAATAATTTGTGTGGACGTACTCAGTGCTAACAGTGCTTTTTCATATGCCCCACTTTTAATCGTTCCTTCAGTTGCTAGTACAACGACTTCATGTCGCTTCGTCTTTTTTACAGCCGCACGTGCGCCAGCATTGATCACGCCTAATACTGGAAAAGGCATATTTCGTTGTAAACTTTCGAGTGCTACTGCCGTCGCTGTATTGCAAGCAATCACAAGCATTTTCACATTCATTTTTTCCAGTGCTTTCGCCATTTGCCAAGTAAAATTCCGCACTTCCTGCTTCGTTCTTGGACCATATGGACATCTTGCTGTATCACCAATATAGTAGATGGTTTCATTAGGTAAAAGCTTCATAATTTCCTTTGCTACTGTTAAACCACCTACACCTGAATCAATAACACCTATAGGGGCATTCATCTTTACCGCCTCAATCCTGCTTCATCTGTACATGTAATTTTTCTAAATAGTGAGACATTTGTGCTACTTCCTGTTCTGTAAAATCAACAAGTTTCTCCTGCAAATACTGCTGTCTCTTTTCAATAACCTCTTGAATAATACGCTCACCTTTTTTCAATAGCTGAACAACAACCACTCGGCGATCATTTTCATCACGTATACGCTTCACTAATTCATTTTTCTCCATACGATCCACTAAGTCGGTTGTCGTACTAAAAGCTAAATATAAGCGGTTTGACAAATCACCAATCGTCATATCCCCAAGCTCTTCCAGCCATTGCAATGCAACAAATTGTGGTGGCGTAATGGCATATTGCGAAACAATTTCTCTTCCTTTTTGCTTCACAATTGCTGCTATATAACGCAATTCCTTTTCAACCGCTGCAACGGTTTCAGGTGAGTGCCTTGTTATTTTATCTGACATAACGATTTCACCCCTAAAAATACGCCTTCATAGTTCTATTGTGTCGTTTTTTTTGTAAAATAGCAAGTGTCCATTAATCTAATTTGAATTCTTCTAAGCGTAATAATTCAATTAATGCTTGTGACCTATTCGTTACCCCTAATTTTTGAATGGTGTTGGAAATATGATTTCGCACCGTTTTTTCACTAATCCCAAGCTGCTGTGCAATATCTTTCGTTGTTTTTTCAGCTAATAAAAGCGCAAATATTTCACGTTCTCGGTTTGTTAACAAAGAACGATGATGAGAGCCATTCATGTTCAGTTACACCCTCCTCCCCCGCACGTATTGTAACTTATGTTAAGGAGTGTGGGGCGGTGACGGCTATTTGAACGAATAACGCAAGTTCCCAAAAAATTTTAAAAAATTACGACTTATTATGTAGCAATCGTGTGCGCATTTCATCTGATAATGGTACACTTTTTCCTGTTTTGGAATCCATTTGCACAATCGTTCCACGCCCTGTAAAGCACACAGCATTATGCTGATTTTTGGCCATATAATGAATATCCATCGAAGAATTCCCCATTTTAGCCACTTTCGTATAGATGCGTAAAACATCATCAAAAAATACTTGATTAACATAGTCACATTGCAAATCCGCAACAATTAAAATCGGTTCCTCTGGGTTTTCTGTCGCTAATGGCATAAAAAGATCTAAATGGCGTAAATAATCAACACGAGCTTGCTCAAAATAAACAAAGCTCACAGTATTATTCATATGCCCATACATATCCGTTTCTGAAAAACGTACACGTACCTCTGTATAAAATGAAAAATCTTTCACCCATTCTTGAAAATCTCCGATATAATTCGCCTTCATCTGCATCTATCCCCTTTGTGTGAAATTTAATGAATATAGATTCATTATAGTAAAAAATAGTATAGCAGCATAGAAAAAACTCCCTTACCTATTCATAAAGTAAGGGAGTTTGTGCATTTTATTAATCAACAAAGTGGTCAGAACCGAAGAAGTTACGGAACATTTGCACTGTTGCTGCACGGTTTAATGATGCGATAGATGTTGTCAAAGGAATTCCTTTTGGACAAGCAGCTACACAGTTTTGAGAGTTACCACAGTTTGCAAGACCACCGTCACCCATAATAGCGTTTAAGCGTTGGTCTTTAATCATTGCACCTGTTGGATGTGTGTTGAATAAACGCACTTGTGATAATGGTGCTGGTCCGATAAATGATGCCTTTTCAGACACGTTTGGACATGCTTCCATACATACACCACAAGTCATACATTTTGATAATTCGTAAGCCCATTGACGTTTACCTTCTGGCATACGTGGACCTTCACCTAAATCATACGTACCATCAATTGGTACCCATGCTTTTACTTTTTTCAACGCATTGAACATACGCTCACGGTCTACTTGTAAGTCACGAATAACAGGGAATGTTTTCATTGGCTCAAGTCGAATCGGCTCTGTCAATTGATCAACAAGTGTTGAACAAGATTGACGTGGACGCCCATTAATAACCATTGAACATGCGCCACAAACTTCCTCTAAACAGTTCATATCCCATGAGACAGGTGTCGTTTTTTGACCATCTGCTGTCACAGGGTTTTTTTGAATTTCCATTAGAATCGAAATCACGTTCATACCATGGCGGTAAGGTACTTCAAATTTTTGCGTGTAACTAGTACCACCTTGTGTATCTTGACGAATGATTTCTACTTTAACCATTCTTCCAGTATTAGCTGCGAGTTGCATAACTTTTAGTCTCCTTTCGCAGAGTAGTCACGTTTACGTGGTGGGATTAGTGAAACGTCAACCTCTTGATATGTGATGATTGGGTCTGTCGTTGCTGCATCAAACTTCGCCATTGTTGTTTTTAAGAATCTGTCATCATCACGATTCGGGAAGTCTGGTTTATAGTGAGCACCTCGTGATTCGTCACGTAATAATGCACCTTTTGTCATAACTTTCGCAAGGATTAACATATTTTTCAACTGACGTGTGAAATGAGCACCTTGATTGCTCCATTTTTGCGTATCGTTAATATTAATGTTATCCCAACGTTTTAACATCTCATCTAATTTGCTTAATGTATCTTTTAGCTGGTCATTGTAACGTACTACTGTCATTGTAGCTGTCATCATTTCCCCAAGCTCTTTATGCAATAAATAAGCATTTTCTGTGCCATCCATTTTTAGAATAGTATCCCATTTTGCTTGTTCTTCTTGTACACGTGCATCGTAAATATCTTGTGAAAGATCTTCTGCATGTTTTTTCAAATGCTTTACATATTCTACTGCGTTTGGTCCTGCAACCATACCACCATAGATAGCAGATAATAATGAGTTTGCACCAAGACGGTTTGCACCATGTTGTGAATAATCACATTCACCTGCAGCAAATAGTCCAGGAATTTCTGTCATTTGGTTGTAATCTACCCATAAACCGCCCATTGAATAGTGAACTGCTGGGAAGATTTTCATCGGTAATTTACGTGGATCATCCCCTACGAATTTTTCGTAGATTTCGATGATACCACCAAGTTTTACGTCTAACTCATGTGGATCTTTATGTGAAAGGTCTAGGTATACCATGTTTTCGCCATTAATACCTAATTTTTGATTTACGCAGACATCAAAAATTTCACGTGTTGCAATATCACGTGGTACTAAGTTACCGTATGCAGGGTATTTTTCTTCTAAGAAGTACCAAGGTTTACCGTCTTTATATGTCCAAATACGGCCACCTTCTCCACGAGCTGATTCTGACATTAGACGGTTTTTGTCATCGCCAGGAATCGCTGTTGGGTGAATTTGAATGAACTCACCATTTGAATAGGATGCACCTTGTTGGTACACGATTGAAGCAGCAGAACCTGTATTAATAACAGAGTTTGTTGTTTTACCAAAAATAATACCAGGACCACCTGTTGCCATAATGACTGCATCTGCACGGAATGATTTAATTTCTTCTGTACGCATATCTTGCGCAACAATTCCACGACAAACACCATCTTCATCAATAACAACACCAAGGAATTCCCAGTGCTCATATTTATTCACTAAACCAGCTACTTCATGTGAACGAACTTGCTCGTCTAGTGCATATAGTAATTGTTGACCAGTCGTTGCACCTGAGAAGGCTGTACGGTGATGTAGTGTACCACCAAAACGACGGAAATCAAGAAGACCTTCTGGTGTACGGTTGAACATAACACCCATACGGTCCATTAAGTGAATAATACCAGGTGCTGCGTCACACATACCTTTTACTGGTGGTTGGTTCGCTAAGAAATCGCCACCATATACTGTATCATCAAAGTGAATCCATGGAGAATCCCCTTCACCTTTTGTATTAACTGCACCATTAATTCCACCTTGCGCACATACAGAATGTGAACGCTTTACAGGAACTAATGAGAATAAATCAACTTCTGTACCAACTTCAGCCGCTTTAATCGTTGCCATCAGACCAGCAAGACCGCCGCCAACAACAATTACTTTGCTTTTCGCCATGATTCTATCTCACTCCTCTTAACAAATCGCTCGAATTATGTGTGCTTTCTATCTATATTAAACAAATGATAGAATAGCAACCACACCAGCTATACTTAAAATCACGAAAATAATATTTGTTACATAAGTAGCAATCTTTTGAGACTGTGGAGATTGTGTAATACCCCAGCTTACTAGGAATGCCCATAAACCATTTGATAAGTGGAATGTTGCTGATAAAATACCGACAATATAGAAAGCAAGCATCAATGGGTTATCAACAATATCCTTAATCATATTGTATTCTACACTTGCACCAAGCGCTTTTTGAATACGTGTTTGGAAAATATGCCAAGCAATAAACACGACTAAAAATACACCTGTAAAACGTTGTAGTGTGAACATCCAGTTACGGTATGTGCTGAAGCGACCTGTATTTGTTGTCGCTGTAAATGCAATATACACACCATAAAAGGCATGGAACATTAATGGAATATAGATAATTACCCATTCCATTACTAGTAGCAGTGGATGTGGAATCAACTCCATCATTCCAATTGAATCGTTGTAAGTCTGCTCACCGCCCACAGCAGTGAAGTTCATTGACAAGTGGAACACCAAAAACAAACCTACTGGAAGCACTCCTAATAGAGAATGTAAGCGGCGCCATAAAAACTCTCGCTCTTTCGACAAGACTGTTACCCCCCTCAGTACTAAAAATAGCACAGTTCAACAGAAGTCACCAATTTGTAATTGATCCTTTATTGACTGTGTATTCCATCATGGTACAATATTATGACATGTTTATTGTACTCTCAAGAACTATAAGCGTCAAGGTAAGCAAGGGTTTTTCATAGGTCTTATTATCGTAATAATCTAGTAGATTATGTCCTAATTTTTCTCGAAAAATCCTACTTTACTTTATACGTGTCAAATTAAAAGAGAATTACTAGAAAGAAGGGTATCCATGTCAAATCATTCATCTTCTACCATTTCAGCATTTGGCTATGAAATTATACGGGATCATATCTTATCTTCCGTTCTCGGCAAACATGAAAATGAGGTTCTATATTGGGCTGGTAAAGAACTTGCACGCAAATTTCCTTGTAGAACGATCGAGGAGCTCGTAGCGTTTTTTGTGGATGCAAGCTGGGGGATGTTGGAGCTTATAAAAGAAACAAAGGATGGTCGCACATTTCAGTTAACCAATGACCCTGCATTAATGCAAATTGGCTATCGTAGTTTCCGACTTGAAGCAGGTTTCATCGCCGAACAAATACAGCAAATCATGGGCTATTTAACAGAATGCTATGATGAAAAGCGTGAGAAACAACAGCTCATCACCTTTACAGTGAAATGGGATGTCAAAGAACGCATCCAAAACACTATTCCAAATGAATAAATAATAGAAAAGGAGTGTTCCCACTATCAAGGTAACACTCCTTTTCTATTAAATTTGTACAGGCTGCTCTAAATTAAATTCCTTATGCAATAAATTAGCTGCACGAATCATTTCCTCCTGTGGCACAACAACAGATACTTTAATTTCAGATGTGCTAACCATTTTTACAGGAATATGTTCACGGCATAGACACTCAAACATGCGAGCGGCAACACCTGGATTCGACGCCATTCCAGAGCCAATAATCGATACCTTTGCTAAGCCAATTTCAAAATCAGCAAAGCTAAAGCCAAGTGATACTTTACTATTTTCTAACACCTGCAATGCCTCTGCAAATTGCTCCTTTAAAATCGTAAATGATACGGTTGGCTTTAATTGATTAATAATCGCTTGCACAATAATATCTACATTAATATGATGTTCAGCAAGCACCGCAAATATCCCAGCTAATGACACATCTGCATTCGCATCATAGCCAACTGTTAAACGAATAATATCTGCCTCATAGGCAACTCCACGCACAAGTAAATTTCTTTCCATTTCCACTTCCTCCTTCAGTACGGTCGCTGTCGTCTCTTTTACACTCGAACGAATCATGACAGGTATTTGGAACTTCTTCGCTAATTCTACGGCACGAGGATGAATAATAGGTGCACCTAAATGAGCTAGCTCCAGCATTTCATCATAGGAGACTTCATTTAATTTACGCGCTCCTTCAACAGTATGTGGGTCTGCTGTATACACACCATCCACATTTGTAAAAATAATTACTTCTTCTGCATCTAAGGCAGCCGCCATTGCGACAGCAGTCGTCTCTGCACCGCCCTTACCAAACGTTGTAATATTATGCTTATCATCTATCCCCTGCTCGCCAGCAACGACAACAATGGCTCCTTGTGCTAAATGCTCCTCTATATGACTGCCATCAATCCAATCAATACGAGCATGACCATATACATTGTCCGTTTGTACACCTGCTTGCCAGCCTGTCAGTGACAATGCCTGATAGCCAGCTTCTTGCAGAGCCATTGCCAATAAAGCACTCGATAATTGGGCACTTGTCGCTAACACAACATCCATTTCACGCTTTGACACATCCTCCGTTAATTCGTTAGCCATATGCCATAAATTTTGGGTTGCACTTCCCATTGCAGCTGTCACTACTACGACATCAAAGCCTTTGTTCTTTATCTCTACTACCTTTTGCACGGCTTCATGAATTTGTGCTGTGGACGCTAATGCACGTCCACCAAATTTCATCACTATTTTTGCCATTGTAAGCCCTCCTTTAGTAAAACAAAAATCCATTACGCCCCATGTATACCATTCACAGGAACTTTATCTTGATTCAATAGACATTCGCTAAATGAAGATAAAAAAAGATAGCCTTCACATGATATGAAAGGCTACCTAAATGTATACAAACTATTTGTATCCATATGGGTGATAGCTCTCCGAAACATGTAGAATCGACAGTCTTACATTTCTTAAATGCAAAACCAGCACAGTGTCAGAAGCAATGACACGGAACTTCGGCAAACTCCCCTTTCCTACATCATCACTGGACTTGTTCCTCCTCCGATGTACTACTATTGAAGCTCGCACCTCTATCATCAATTATGCAATTATTCCTTATAAACAAGTAAATATATCTATCACTCTAGCACATGGTTATTCTTTTGACAATGTACCCTGTTGAAAATAGCTATAAATCTGCTTCGCTAAATGAACAGGTATCCCTGCTTCCTGCAATGCTTGCTCACTAGCCTCTCGAATTTTTTTGACAGAGCCAAAATGCTTGAGTAATTGCTGTTTACGCTTTGGTCCAATGCCTTCGATTTGATCCAGCACCGATTGAATTGTCTGCTTATCACGCTGCTGACGCAAAAACGTAATGGCAAAACGATGCACCTCATCTTGAATACGTTGCAATAAATAAAAACCATCACTTGTCCGCTTCAACGGTACAATGTCAACAGGCTCTCCAAATAAGAGCTGAGATGTATTATGCTTATCATCCTTCGCTAAGCCTGCTATTGGAATAACCAAGCCAAGCTCATCCTCTAGCACCTCACGTGCCACTTCCATTTGCCCTTTCCCACCATCAATCAATACTAAATCTGGTAATGGTAATCCTTCTTTTAAAACACGTGTATAGCGACGACGTATCACTTCCTGCATTGCGCCATAATCATCATGCTTTGCTGCTGTGCGTGTTTTGTATTTACGATACTCCTTTTTCGCTGGCTTGCCATCAATAAATACGACCATCGCTGACACCGCATCTGTTCCATGCATATGACTATTATCGAATGCCTCGATACGCAAAGGCGCAGAAATCCCCATTGCCTCGCCAAGTGCCTCACATGCACCAATTGTGCGCTCTTCCTGTCGCTCAATCAATTGGAATTTAGCGGCTACCGCAATTTCAGCATTTTTCGTCGCTAACTCCACTAGCTCTTTTTTCTGTCCACGTTTTGGTGTTAGCACTTTGATGCCTAATAGCTCTGTTAAAATAGCGGCATCAATCGTATGTGGAATAAAGACTTCTTTTGGCTTAATATGCTCTGCCTTTTCATAAAATCGACCGACAAATGTTAAAAATTCTTCCTCTGGGTCTTGATAAATCGGAAAAATAGAAACATCTCGTTCAATGAGCTTCCCTTGCCGTACAAAAAATACTTGTACACACATCCAGCCTTTTTCTACAGCATAGCCAAAGACATCTCGATTTGTTGTATCATTTGAGACAATTTTTTGCTTCTGCATCACCGTATCGATATGCGCAATTTGGTCACGCAGCTCCTTCGCTCGCTCAAACTCTAAATTTTCAGCCGCTGCCAGCATTTTCGTTTCTAGCTCTTTTTTAACAGCGTCCACACCACCATGTAAAAATTTTGAAATATCCTCTATCATATCGTCAAAAACCTGTGCTTCAATTGGTTTAACACAAGGAGCTAAACATTGCCCCATATGATAATACAAGCAAACCTTTGTCGGCAATTGCACGCATTTACGCAAAGGATATAAACGATCTAATAATTTTTTCGTTTCACTCGCTGCATACGCATTCGGATAAGGACCGAAATATTTTGCCTTATCCTTCTTCACTTTACGTGTCGTAATCAAACGTGGATATTTTTCATTTGTAATTTTTATATATGGATATGTTTTATCATCCGTTAGCATAATATTGTATTTCGGATCATGTAGCTTAATCAGATTAAGCTCTAAAATCAATGCTTCAATATTGGAGGACGTCACAATATAATCGAAATCCTCTATTTCTCCTACCAGTCGCTGTGTTTTGCCCTCATGAGTACCAGTGAAATAGGAGCGTACACGATTTTTTAGCACCTTGGCTTTCCCTACATAAATAATCGTCCCTTGTCGGTCTTTCATTAAATAGCAGCCAGGCTGATCTGGTAAAATGTCAAGTTTATGTTTGATAAGGTCATTCATCGCCTACTGCCCCCTTTTTACTTCTATTATAACGAAAAAAAGCCGAGTACATCTATAAATAGATGCCTCGACTTTTCATCTTGCTT
Organism: Lysinibacillus piscis; assembly: GCF_026012395.1. GTDB lineage: Bacteria > Bacillota > Bacilli > Bacillales_A > Planococcaceae > Lysinibacillus > Lysinibacillus piscis. The sequence continues at coordinate 247,639 of NZ_BRZA01000002.1, read as the reverse complement.
CTGTAGATAGTTGGACATCCACAAAATCAAAATTAAGCATGTTTTGCGATGAATGCTTCTAATGCTTCTTTTGGTTGGAAGCCAACTGTTTTGTCTACTAATTCACCATCTTTAAATAATAATAATGATGGAATTGACATAATTTGGTAATCAGCCGCTGTACCTTGGTTGTTATCTACATCAACCTTTACAATTTTAGCTGCACTGCCTGCTGCATCCAATTCTTCAAGAACTGGTGCGATCATTTTACAAGGTCCACACCAAGCAGCCCAAAAGTCTACTAGCACTAATCCCTCTTTAATTTCCTCTTTAAACGTTGCGTCTGTTCCATGTACAATTGCCATTTGAAATCCTCCTTCAACTTATTACACTCGTAGTATAGCATGGCAAAATTCATTTGAGCGAATAATCTGCTTAGCCTTACAAAACTCGTTTTTTTAGCATTGGAAAATGAAAAAAGCCGAGGAAAAATACATTTCCTCAGCCCATTATTTTACGCATTTACTTTTAATGCTTTAAATTCTTCGATTAATAGAGGAATTACTTCAAATAAATCGCCTACGATACCGTAATCCGCTACTTTGAAAATATTTGCCTCTGGATCTTTGTTAATCGCTACGATTACTTTTGAGTTAGACATACCCGCTAAATGTTGAATTGCACCTGAAATACCTGCTGCAATGTATAGGTCTGGTGTAACGACTTTACCTGTTTGCCCAATTTGTAATGAGTAATCGCAATACTCTGCATCACATGCACCACGTGATGCACCAACAGCGCCTCCAAGTAAGTTAGCTAATTCTTTTAATGGCTCGAAACCTTCCTCCGATTTCACACCACGCCCACCTGCTACAACCACTTTCGCTTCTGATAAGTCTACACCTTCAGATGATTTACGAACAACCTCTTTAATGATTGTACGAAGATTTGTAATATCTACCGTAATAGAAGAAACGTCACCTGATTTACCAGCCGCTTTTTCTAATGGTGCAATATTGTTTGGTCGGATAGACACTAAGACAACGCCATCTTTCACTTTCACTTTTTCAAACGCTTTACCAGAATAAATTGGGCGAATAAATACAGCACCATCGCCAGCTCCTTCAATTGTCGTTACATCGGATACAAGACCTGCTTGTAATTTACTTGCGATTTTTGGTGATAAATCTTTACCATTCGCTGTATGACCAAAGACAATTCCTTCTGGTTTTTCTTGTTCAATAACGGCTAATAATGCTTGCCCAAAACCATCTGATGTATATTGTTTTAAATGTGGATGCTCCACTGTTACGACACGGTCAGCACCATATTCAAATAATGAACCTGCTAAATTAGCTACAGCATCCCCTAAAAGAACACCCACAACCTCGCCACCATCTGCGATTTGTTTAGCTGCTGCAATCGCTTCAAAAGATACATTTCGTAAATTTCCTTCACGCACTTCACTTACTACTAACACTTTCTTTGACATAGTATATTTTCCCTCCGTTACCCATTATGATTCCATTGATATGATTCAATCACTTATACTACTTTCGCTTCTGTATGAAGTAGATTTACAAGCTCTTTTGCTTGTGCAGCTAAATCACCTTCAAGTACACGACCTGCCGCTTTTTGAGCTGGTAAGAAAATTTCCACTGTTTCTACTTTTACTTCTACATCATCTTCATCAATATCTAAATCATCTAATTCCAGTTCTGCAAGCGGTTTCTTTTTTGCTTTCATAATACCTGGTAAAGATGGATAACGTGGCTCGTTTAACCCTTGTTGAGCTGTTACTAAAAGTGGTAGAGAGGTTTCAATGATCTCTGAGTCCCCTTCAATATCACGCACGATTTTTGCTGATGTGCCGTCAATTTCAAGATTTGTAATTGTCGTTACATAGTTAATACCTAATAAATCAGCTACACGTGGGCCAACTTGACCTGATCCGCCATCGATTGCAACATTCCCTGTTAAAATCAAATCTGCCTCTTTATCTTTTAAGTATTCTGCTAAAAGGTATGCTGCTGCATTTTGGTCTAACTCATCTAAGTCATCTTCTGTATTAATAAGAACGGCTTCATCTGCACCCATTGCAAGAGCTGTACGCAATTGCTTTTCTGCATCTTCTCCACCGATTGTGATTACTGTTACTTTACCACCTGCTGCATCACGCACCTGAATGGCTTCTTCAATTGCATATTCATCGTATGGATTGATGATGAATTCAGCACCATCTTCTTGAATTTTACCACCCGATACAACGATTTTTTCCTCTGTATCAAATGTACGTTTAATTAATGCAAAAATGTTCATATATTTATGCCCCCTGAAACGTTTTAATTTCTAAGTAAATTTATAAATATTATATATTTTCATCGCAAAATAAATGACTTATGCCCATTATTCCACATTGATAAAATATCATTTGCCAGTAAATACAGGCTCACGTTTTTCGATGAATGCCTGAATTCCTTCTTTTGCATCTTCCGAGACAAATACTGTACCGAAAGATTTGGCCTCTGCTTCAATTCCTTCATAAAAGGATGCATGTTTAGCATATTGCAATGTTTGAATGGCTGCCTGTAAAGCAATTGGACTTTTCTTCGCAATTTTTCGTGCGATTGTTAAAGTTTCTTCCAGTAAAGCTTCATCGGTGAAAGCACGATTTGCTAATCCCCATTGTACAGCCTCTTCACCTGAAATTGGCTCACTTGTAAATAGCATTTCGGCTGCTTTCGCAACACCAACATAACGTGGTAATCGCTGTGTACCACCGAAACCTGGAATAAGGCCTAATTGTAATTCAGGTAAGCCAAGCTTCGCTGATTGTGTAACAAAGCGTAAATGGCAAGCCATTGCTAATTCAAGGCCACCACCAAGTGCTGCACCATGAATCGCTGCAATAATCGGTTTTGAGAACGTTTCCATTCTTTCAAACACTTGTTGACCATTACTTGCTAATCTCGTGAACTCTTCACCAGATGTCACATCCGTAAATTCTTTAATATCCGCACCTGCCGAGAAGAAACGCCCTTCTCCGTGCAATACTAAAACACGTACTGTTTCATCGCTTTCAACCGCTTCAAGCACTTCATTCACTTCAGCGATAATTCCACGCGATAGAGCATTCGCTGGTGGACGTGCAATTGTCACAACAGCTACTCCATCCTCTACCTTCCAACTTAGAAATTCCATTTCTCCACATCCCTTTATGGTTTAATGCCATTCATAATAAGTGCCTGAACTTTAGGAATTTGTTCCATCAAATCATATCGGTACTCATTCATTACCCACGACGTCGTAATTTCATCAATAGTTCCAAACACCATTTGACGTGCTAAACGTACGTCCATTGTAGGATTGAATTCACCCGAAAGCATACCTTCGACTAGAATTTGATCGAGCAATTGTAAATACTCTCTTAAAACAGCATTAATTTTTAAGCGTAAGTCTTTATTCGATTGTCGAAGCTCTAGCTGTGTAACGGTTGCTAAGTATCGATCTGTTGCCAGAACAGTTAAATGATTCGCAATCATTTTAGAAAGTTTGTCATACGACGTATTTCCATTTTCTATTATATCTCGTAATGACTCAATAAAAACAGCCATTTTTTCATTGAAGACTGAAATTAAAATATCTTCTTTATTTTTAAAATATAAATAGATTGTTCCGTCAGCCACCCCTGCTTGTTTTGCAATTTTCGATACTTGTGCTTGATGATATCCATTCTCTGCAATAACGATGACAGCTGCATCAATAATTTGCTTATATTTCGGCTTATCTCGTTTCACTTTTCTATCACCACCTAAAACATCCGCACATTTCACATACTTTTGTGACATGTTAACTAAAAAAATATGAAAATATGAATGGTCATTCATTCATATTTTCATATTATAATTTAAGCTCTTATTTGTCAACACTTTCACTTGTATTTATTTTGCTTCTTGCATGGCTAATTTCGCTTTCTCTTCTTCTACCAATGTACGACGTAAAATCTTTCCGACTGCTGTTTTCGGCAATTCTGTTCTAAATTCATAATACCGTGGTACTTTAAATGCGGCAAGATGCTGACGACAATGTTTATTTATTTCTTCCTCTGTTAGTGAATGTCCTTCTTTTAACACGATATAGGCTTTGACTGTTTCACCACGATATGGATCTGGTATCCCTGCAACGACACACTCTTGAATTTCATCTAATTCATATAGGATTTCCTCCACCTCACGTGGGTAAATATTAAAGCCTCCTGCAATAATCATATCTTTCTTGCGATCGACTACATAGAAAAATCCTTCTTCATCCATATAACCTAAATCACCTGTTAAAAACCAGTCATTGGCAAAGGTTGCAGCTGTATCTTCTGGTCGATTCCAATAGCCCTTCATCACTTGCGGACCTTTCACTGCAATTTCGCCAACTTCACCAATTGGTAGCTCCTCTGTATCACCCACACGTAAAATGGTCGCATCCGTGTTAGGCCATGGCATACCGATTGAACCTTTGACACGTTTGCCCCAAATCGGTGTCGCATGTGTGACTGGCGATGTTTCTGTTAGTCCATAGCCTTCTACCAGCTTACCACCTGTCACCGCTTCAAATTGCTCCTGTACTTCCACTGGCAATGCAGCCGAGCCACTTAGACAAGCTGTAATAGATGACAAATCATACTTTCCAATATCAGGATGATTTAACAAACCAATATATAGTGTTGGTGCACCAGGGAATAATGTCGGCTTTTGCTTATCAATTGTTTTCAATGCTGTTTCTGCATCAAATTTCGGTAGTAAGACCATTTTATTTTGTGTAAAAACAGATAGCAGCATCACGGTTGTCATACCATATACGTGGAAGAATGGTAAAATGCCCATAATGGTTTCTTGTCCATTGACACATTTATAAAGCCATGTATCACACATTGTCACATTCGCAATTAAGTTTTTATGTGTCAGCATTACACCTTTCGGGAAGCCTGTTGTTCCACCTGTATATTGCAGCAAAGCTAGATCCTCTTCAAAATCAAATGGATAGTCAATCATCGTGGCAGGAGCGGATTTCATAATCTCTGTAAATAAATGATTTTGTCCACTGTGCTCTACCTTCACACTAAAGCCATATTGCTTTTTCTGTATGAATGGATAGACTAAGTTTTTAGGAAATGGTAAATAATCCTTAATACCTGTCACAATGACATTTTCCAATGCTGTTTCCTTGATGATCTTCGTCACACGTGGATATAAGATGTCCATGACAAGAATGACCTTTGCGCCTGAATCAGCCATTTGATATTGTAATTCTCGCTCTGTATACAGTGGATTTGTCTGTACAACGACAGCTCCTGCATACATAGCGCCAAAGTAAGCGATTACACTTTGAGGTGAATTAGGCAACATAATCGCTACACGATCCCCTTTTTCTACACCAAGTGACTGCAAATAATTTGCAAATTTCAGTGCAGATTCATATAGCTCTATATACGTTAGCTCCTTCCCCATAAAATGAATGGCTACTTTGGATGGATGCTTTTCATAGGCACGTGTTAAAAATGCCTGTACTGGGATTTTTTCAAATGTTAAAGTTGCTGGTACTTCTTCAGGATAATTTGCTAACCATGGTTTTGTCGTCATACATGCTCTCCCCTTTGTCCCAAACTTTGTCAATTCTTATCTTTATTATAATAAAAAAGAATTGTACTTTCAAACACAAAATAGAAAATACCTGCATTTTCGATTAGTTATTATACGTTACATACTATTCATTTATACATATTTTATCAGCTTCATCTTCACAATCTTTATGAATAGCAATTCATTTCATAGGGAAATAGCTTCGTTATTGTTATATAAAAATAACAAAAAATGCACCCAATGACTTGGATGCATTTGCTTTTATAATGTCAACATATAGTAAATACCTACTACGAGAAAGGCAATACAAACAACAATTAAAACCTTTGCTAGTTTTTCCATGTTACGACAACGCTCCTATGCAATACTTGCCCCAATGACGAACGATAGACCAACAGAAATCGTAAAAGAAATAAAGCCGACAGAGCGATTGTCATTAGCAATTTCTTGATCTACATTAAAGCGTGGTGTCATAAATTCAAATAAAAAATAAGCCACAATCAATAATGTGAAACCAAAAAGCCCCCAGCCAATCATTTCACTCAATGTGCTATGACGTGCAATTGAATAGCGGAAAATATTACATATTCCCAATATTTTCCCACCCGTTGCTAGTGCGACAGCCACATTGCCCTTCTTTATTTCTTCCCAGTTTTTATACTTCGTCACGACTTCGAATAATGCCATCGACACGACTAAACATAACACAACAACACTAAAATATCCTGCCGTTTCGATAATTGGATATTTCCAAAAATTAGAATCAAGCATTTTCTCTGTCCCCTTTATCGTCTATATGCTTATTTCAATTCCACTACAGTTACACCAAAGCCACCCTCGCCTGCTTCACCAAAGCGGAATGATTTGACACGTTTATGCTTTTTCAAATAGCTTTGAATACCTTGTCGCAATGCGCCTGTACCTACACCATGAATAATGGACACACGACCATAATTGGCAAGTAAGGCATCATCAATATATTTTTCAGTACGCAAAATGGCATCCTCAAAACGCTCACCACGTAAATCTAGCTCTAGTTTCACATGACTATTACGATTTTTGACACCTGCTATACGTTGAACAGGCTCTTTTTCAGGTTTAATATACTCTAAATCACTATCAGCAATTTTCATTTTTAAAATGCCCATTTGCACAATCCATTCTGTATCGGAGACTTTTTCAACTAAAATGCCTCGTTGTCCATAGCTTAACACTTTTACCTCGTCACCGACAACTAAGTTTTGTGCACGCTCTCTCACCTGTACTGCCTTTTGTAGCACTTTATTGTTATCAAGTGGTGTTGCATCCTCTAATCGTTTACGTGCTTCGATTAGCTCATGCTCTTTCACAACTTGGTTTGCATTTTTACGCATTTCACGCAGCTCCGCAATAATCGCTTCGGCTTCTCTTTTCGCTTCATCCACGATTTTACGTGCTTTGTCCTTTGCCTTTTTATCAAGCGCTTCTTTCCGTTCTTCATATGCTTGTAATTTGTCTTCTAATTCTTTGCGCAATTTTTCTGACTCTAGTAGCAGCTCATGTGAACGCTCTGCATCGTTCTCAGATTGACGACGTGTTTCCTCCAATGAAGCAATCATCGATTCAACTTCATGACGATCTGTACCTGTAAAGCCTTTTGCTCGTTCAATAATGACTTCTGGCAAGCCAAGACGATTTGATATTTCAAAGGCATTGGAGCGGCCAGGTACACCGATCAGTAAGCGATAGGTTGGGCTCAATGTTTCAATATCAAACTCGACGCTCGCATTCGCAACACCAGGGCGATTATAGCCATATGCCTTTAATTCAGGATAATGTGTAGTCGCCATAACACGTGCTCCTCGACCATGCACCTCATCTAAAATGGAAATCGCTAGTGCTGCTCCCTCCTGTGGATCTGTTCCTGCCCCTAATTCATCAAATAACACTAATGATTCATGGTCAAATTTCTTCAAAATGTCTACAATATTGACCATATGTGCTGAAAATGTTGATAAAGACTGTTCAATGGACTGTTCATCCCCAATATCAGCAAATAATTGTTGGAACACAGCTAACTCCGAGCCATCCAATGCAGGCACTGGTAACCCAGCCTGTGCCATTAACGTACAAAGTCCTACTGTTTTTAATGTCACCGTTTTACCACCTGTATTTGGTCCAGTAATGACAATGGCTGTAATGTCTTTACCGAATTCAATATCATTGGCAACGGCTGTGTCTATTGGCAATAATGGATGGCGAGCTCTTACTAAACGAATATAACCATCCTGATTCATTTTAGGCATCGTACATTTATTAGCTTGTCCATATTTCCCTTTTGCCAAAATAGCATCAATTTCACCTAGCAGTTTCACTAAATGAAATAAATCAGGTGCTACTTCCTCTACCATGGCACTTAATGCTTGTAAAATACGCTCAATTTCGATTTGCTCTTTCATTTTTAATTGATGAATTTCATTATTTGCTTGCATTACCGACTCAGGTTCGATAAATAATGTTTGTCCAGAAGAAGATTGGTCATGCACCATACCACCATAATGATGACGATATTCCTGCTTTACTGGAATAACGAAACGATCATTACGAATGGTCACAATTGCATCTGATAACATTTTAGCAGCATTACTACCACGAATAAGACTTTCTAGCTTTGAACGCACCTTTGCTTCTTCTGAGCGTAATGATTGACGAATCGAACGTAATGTCGGGCTAGCCGAATCCAATACTACCCCATTATCATCAATACAGCTATTAATCTCATGCTGTAAGCCTGTTAAGACAGGCAGTGCTTCTTTTTTAGTAAGAAAATGTGGGATTGCAATAACATCTTCCGTCTCTAAATCTTCAAGGAAATTGCGTAAAATGCGACTTGCTCGAATCGTGCTCGATACTTCCATTAATTCCATTGCAGACAGCATTCCACCAATTTGTGCGCGCCTTGCGGCTGGACGCACATCAAAAATGCCACCCATTGGCACGTTGCCTTTGACACGTAAAATGGCTAAACCTTCATCCATTTCCTCTAATAACTGTACAACTTTCTCATAGTCAGTTTGCGGTACAAGTTCTTCAATGGCTGATTTTCCAATAGAAGATGTACAATGTACAGCCACTTGCTGACGTATTTTATCATACTCAAGTGTTTTCAATGCGCGTTCTGCAATCATTGATCACACCTCCTCCATTTATTTATGACGACGAATAAACGCTTCAAATTGTTCATATGTCCATGTATTGACAATCATATCCTTTTTTAACCATGCCCGATTAGCATAACGAACACCAATATCCATAAAACGTAGATGTGCACTATCATGCGCATCTGTATTAATGGCAATCGGTACACCTGCTGCCATCGCCATTTCTAAATGCTCCACACACAAATCAAGACGATATGGGTTCGCATTTAACTCTAAAATTTTACCATATTCCTTCGCCCAAGCAATTAACTGTGGCATATCGGGATGATAGCCTTCTCGTTCTGCGATAATACGCCCTGTTGGATGAGCAATCATATGGACATATGGATTTTGCATCGCTGTTAACAGGCGAGCCATAATTTTATCCTGTGATTGTGTAAAGCTCGAATGAATAGATGCGATAACAAAATCAAGCTCTTTCAACACAGCATCCTCAAAATCAAGGGAGCCATCTGGCAAAATATCCATTTCTGTGCCTGCATATAAACGAAATGTCGGATTTGCTTGATTGAATGCCTCAATTTCAGCACGTTGCTTCACTAAACGTTCAGGTGTCAAACCATTTGCCACCTTTAAAAATTGTGAATGATCTGTAATCACACCATATTGATAGCCTCGTGCCATCAAAGCCTGTCCCATTTCTGCTACCGAATATGCGCCATCTGACCAAGTTGTATGCATATGCAAATCAGCCTTTATATCAGTTAATGTCACAAGGTCTGCAATATCCGCAGCTTTGTCAAATTCGTTTTTCCCTGTCCGTAAACTCGGTGGGATGAATGGCAAATCAAAATGTGCAAAAAATTGGGCTTCATCTTCAAATGTCAGCACCGTGCCATCTGCCTGTTCCACCCCATATTCACTAATTTTTTCACCTCGTGCCTTGGCAATTTGACGCATGCGCACATTATGGTCCTTAGAACCTGTAAAATGATGCAAAGCCGTTGCATATTCAGCATCCTTCACTAAACGAAAATCAACACTAACTGGCTCGTCCAAATCCAATATAACCGAAATTTTTGTATCGCCTGCTGCTACTACCTCTTGTACAGCTAGCTCTTGTAGTAATTGCTCACGTACAGTAGCTGGTGCTTCTGTCACGACGATAAAATCAATATCCTTACTTGTTTCCATAGCACGTCTAAAACTGCCAGCAACCGAAAAACGCACTACCTCTTTCATACTACCTAGAAGCGCTTCAATTTGTAACACAACGGGCTCCAACTGCCAAATGGCTAAGCGTTCTGAACGGTTCGCTAAATTTTCAAGCTCTTTTAAAATTTTTTCTTCTGTTTTTGCTGCAAAGCCTGCCAATTCACGAACTTGCTGTGCTTCACAAGCTGCCTTTAAACTTTCCGCAGAATCAATGCCTAATTCTTGATGTAGCTTCGCAATTTTTTTACCGCCTAAACCTGGTAATTTTAATAATGGTAATAAACCACTTGGCACAGCTTCCTCTAATTCTTTCAAATAGCTCGATTCACCTGTTGCCATTAAATCTTCAATGACCGCTGCTGTTCCTTTACCGATTCCTTTTAGCTTTGTGACATCTTCCATTTCACTTAATGAGCGCTCATCACCTTCTAATGCCGCCGCAGCCTTGCGAAAAGCGGATACTTTAAACGGATTTTCTCCCTGTAATTCCATATATAAAGCAATTTTTTCAAGTGTACGAATAATTGTCTTTTTATTCATTAAAAATAATCCCCCTATCGTAAAAACACTTCTCCCACAACGAGAGAAGTGTATCATCTACTATTGTGCGTAAATATACCACCAGTTTTGGAACATTTTCGTGATAATGGGTGTATGCTCCAAAATGAGACTACTTAACAATGATTTAGCCATCATATTTTGAATCGTATCGATTGGTAATAATGCCAACACATACAGAACAATAAATAAAATAAAGAAATATTCAACGATACCAAACAAAGCACCTAGCCAACGATTCATTGTCTTTAAAACAGGTAAATAGGCAATAAAATCAAAAACAGATGTAATGATTTGTAAAATAATCTTCACCGCAAAGAAAATCACCGCAAAGGCAATGACTTGATAAAATGTACGGTCTAAATCAAGATTATCAATAATAACACCTAGACTGCCTCCATCTACTACGCCTGGATACGGTACCCAAAATAGCAGCTTCTGTGCAAGGGATTCATAATATACATACGCAACAATAAGTGCAACAATTAAACTAACTACATACATCAGTTGGACGATTAAACCACGCTTAGCACCAGTCACCAGCCCAACGAATAATAATATCAATATAATGAGATCTAACATTACCTTCAACCCTTTAATTTTTTCAATTCTTCCTCTAATTTTTCCATCTGTTCTTTTAATAACAAATAATCATGAACAGCATTGACCGCTGTCAACACAGCAAGCTTTGTGCTATCTAATGAGGAGTTATGTACTTTTATTTCGCGCATACGGTCATCCACCATGGACGCAACTAGCCGCATATGTCCAACGGATTCTGTGCCAACTATTTTATATGTTTGACCATATATTTCTACAGAAATTCGATTCTTTTCCTGATTTTCCATAGTTGCACCCTCCTTCAATATATCAATTACATCACAGCTAACGTTCATTCAAATTTTTAAGCTCCAACAAGAAAACCTCTGCAAAAATTGGATTTAGAGGCTCACCCATGTCATTTATACACTAACTAAGCCATAATAAACACTGCTTACTATCATAACATGAAAAGTATGAAATTGTGAATAAAGAGCCATAGAAAGAGCAATATCTTAGCAAAAGCCCTATGTTGTTAACTTTTCCTATAGAAAAGACCAGACATGTTGTGTATTGAAAACGAAGCGTCTTCATCTGAGATGTGTATATTTTGGAAACATCCTAAAATTTCCTCCACATATTTTGCATGTGCTACATCATCAAACTCATATTTATCAACACAAAGCGCTATCATAAGCTGTATCAATACAATCAAAAGCGACAGTTAGCAACATCAATAGTGCCAAACTTATTTTACTGCTAGTCTATGTGCCAAAATCGGGAAAGAATAACATAGTAAAACAGGACTATACAAAAGGAACATCCTTTTGCATAGCCCTGCTCTTTTTATTAATATACTGTTGTTGGTGCACAATTCCATATCATGAGATACAGAGTTACGATACTTCTTCTAATGAATTGACCGTTTACTATTCTCCTAGCACTTGCAATAAATTCACAAAAATTTTGGCTCCTTGTGCACGAGTTGTTGCATTTTCTGGCATAAATTTGCCTTCAGAACCCGTAATAATTGTTAATTCGTGTAGTAAGGAAATCGCTTGAATTGTTTCAGCATCATACTGTTTGATATCACTAAACGGAGCAATCTGAGTTGGTGTGTATGCTTGCTGTGTTTGATACATATACGCACGAGCAATCATTAAAGCCATTTGTGTTCGTGTGATAGCTGCGGAAGGATTAAATTGTCCATTGCTTCCTTTAATAATTCCACTTCTAAAAGCGGCAGCTATTTCATTTTGTGTTTCCACGGCATAATGGTCAATATCACGGAACGGTGTCGTCGTATCCGTCAAATCCAATCCTAAAGCACGAACAAGAACTGAAGCAAACTGAGCTCGTGTCATATCGCTATTTGGCTTAAATGTCCCATCTGGATAGCCCTTTAATAGTCCCTGTTCAACTGCTTGTTGAATATAGCTCGCTGCCCAATGTGTTTTCGGTATGTCTGTAAACATTATCTTCGGATTACTTTTTTCTGGTTGTTCCTTTGACGGTTCAGGCTTCACAGGTTCAGGTTTACTCGGATTTGGATTTGAAATCGTTGGATTTACTGGACTTGGGATGACTGGCTTTGAATCAATTCGATCCCAATCTATATCTGGGCTTGGATTTGGCTGTGTTGGTGTTGGGTTTACTGGTGACGCTGTGACATTCACCGTTACTTCTACTTCATTGTTGCCATGCTGTACAATAATTTTCGTTGTACCTGGTGATTTCGCATATACCAATCCTTCTGTTACTGTTGCCACACGTGAATCTTCCACAACATACGTGGCTTGCTTTGTTACATTTGTCACTGTTGGCGATTCAAAAATGGATGGACGTGACATTCCTTCTGCATTATGAACTATGTCCTGTTTATTCATAGCATATGGATTGTCATAGTAAATTGGTGACACAAGTGTTAACGAATTAGCAGTAGTATCCTCAACGAATGAATCTGTGTAAGTCCATGGCATTCCCTCGCTCACATTAGCCTGCAAAAACTTCGCTTTCGCTGTTGGTAATGTTTCCTCATTAATTGGTGCTGCTGGCTCTTCCGTCTGTACAGGTGCACTACCTATTGGTTCAAATAATATGGACTCTCCTCGATTACCTGCTGCATCTCGCACAATGACCTTCATAGTATCTGTTGTTGAATTAAATCCAGCAATAGCAAACTCATAAGAGCCATCTTCATTTAATACAAAATCTTGCTCTTCTACTACAGTACCAGCTCTCAGTATTTCATAGGAAGCATGTAATTTCGTATTGATTGGATAAGCTAAACCATATTTTTTTAATTCCTCGTTATAGTCAATATATTTATCTGTTATTTGTCCACTTACCACACCTGCACTATCCCCAGATGTTACTTGAACAACGCCTGCAATATCAGGTGTCGTCGATTTTACTACAATAGGTCCAACATAATCTTTAATCGTCCCACCTGAGGCTACAGATGCTGAAAAATCAACTGTGTATAAACCATCTGGTATTTTCGCTTTAGCACTTCCACCCCACGGTGTATAAGTTCCCGTAATCGGTAATTTCCATTGACCAGCTGCTAGTGAGCTTCCTGCATGTAAATAACCAATATACCCATCTTCGTATTGACCGCCCTGTGGATTCATTACATCCCAAAGCTCGATGTAATTCGTGTTGACCTCACCTGTCAGCGTAAATGTTAAATCGGCTGAATCATTGATACCATCTTGATTAAATGATAAATCGGTTGATGTAATCGCCATGTTTTTAATTTGAGTTGGTGCAACACCGCCAAAATCGGCTGCAAACGGCAATGAAATTTCCGTATAGTAACGCTGTGTTTGTGTTGTTTTTTCAATAACATCTAGCTGTACTGCATCGCCAGATTTTAAATTTAATGCTGTGCGGTCTACCGTTAATGATACATCTGTTGTCACTGGCTCTGTTGGTGTAATGTGAATGTAGCCGAATAATTCATCACCAAATTGAGCTGCTTCATTTTTAGAGGCGGTTAATGTCACTGTCAGAAGCTCTTGCCCGTTTAAAACAAAGGATGGCTTGTCCACTGTAACCATGGCATCTCCAAAAGGCTGTAATGTTTCAACAGAAACGCTATAGCTTCCACCAACACCCTTTATATCCTTTACGACAATTTCCTTTGAAACTGTGATAGCTTGCTCTTTAATAGGCTGAGGACCAAATGTCACTGTCCCTTTCACATTATCAACAATCTCACCACCACTGTCTAAAACCGCTGTATCTTGTACATAGGCAAGTGCACTTGGATGAACGGCTGCATAGGCATTTACTCGACCTGCTCCTTGCGAAAAGACATCATATTTTGTCGTATCTAAAATTTGAGCCGTATTAGATAGAGCTACTTTCACATCAAAGGGACTCCAATCAGGATGAGCTTGTTTAATCAGTGCCGCAATCCCAGCAATATGTGGTGTTGCCATTGATGTGCCCGTTTTACGATCATAGGCTTGATCGTATGAAGCATTTGGGAAATCCTTTTTATACATAGGAATCGTTGACATAATATTAGTACCAGGTGCTGTGACATCAGGTTTAATATCGAAATTAGGAACAGATGGCCCACGTGAGCTAGAATCATTGACCTCATCACCTAAGGATGTCACAGAGCCAAAATGAGTAAAGCTTACCTTGCCTTCCCCTTTTTTCAATGCATCTCGAATCGCTACACCATCTGTAACAGACATATCAAAGGTTGGAATGAAGCTAAAGGAATCTCCTAAAAATGTGCCAGATGGTCCAGGCGCATTTGTACCACCTTCAAAATTATGAATAATCGCAGCAACCGCTCCATTCTTTTTCGCATTTGCTATTTTATCCACAAAAGCAATAGAGCCACGGGCAATCAAAGCAACTTTTCCTTCCACATCCACATTTTCAAAATCAGAAGCTGCACCAATGCCTGGAACGGCTACTAAATCAAATTCACCAGAAAGCTGTTCATGTAAATTTGCACCAAATGTTGTCGCCATAGCATTGAGCTGCTTATTCACTTGCTCGTTACTAACTGTGACATTTACTTGTGCGTCATAGGCTTTTTCTGGATTGGTCGTATTTCCTACTGCAATGCCTAGTGGTGCTGTTGACGGTGTACCCATCGTTCCACGCTTTGGACCTGAGTTTCCTGTCGCAATGACAGAAATCACACCTGCCATAACCGCATTATTAATGGCAAATGAGCTAGCATCCACTTCTGTATTGGACTCGCCACCTAGAGATAGATTAATAACGTCCATCCCTTCCACTACCGCTGTTTCAATGCCCTTCACAATACCTGATGTTGGGCCGTTTCCATATGCACCAAGCACACGGTACATATATAAATCTACTTTTGGCGCAATTCCTTTAATGCCGTATGGATTTGCACCAATCGCAGCAATCGTACCTGCTACATGTGTGCCATGTGACGTATAGTAGGCACTTCCACGTTCATTAAACTCTGGCTTATTCGCTGGTTTCTCTTTAGGCGATGTTTCAGAAGCATCATCATCCGCCCTTTGTTTTAAATAATCTGCTGAATTTGGAATAAAGTTTTTTCCACCTTTATAGATACCCGCAAACTCCGGGTGGTCCACATCAATACCTGTATCTAAAACAGCTACTTTCACACCTTGCCCCTCAAGCCCTTCTTGCCATAATTGCTCGATACCAAGAAATGAATTACTTGTATTCATATAAGCATCTACTTGTCCATTTTCTATAGGTGTCACTTCTTCTGAAGCATAAACTGTTACGTCTGGTTCAATTAATGTGATGCCATCAATTTGTAGTAATTTCTCTAAATCTCCTGCTTTTACTTCAGCTGCTAAACCATTTAACACCGTGTCAAACGTATAGCCTAGCGAAAAGGAAATACGTTCGTCCTCCATTTCTTGCACCACTTCTTCCTGCTGTGTGGCTACAATTTCTTTCACTTCCTGTTCCGTCTGCATACTAAAGCTTCGCCCTGTAAGCTCGGTGATTCCCTTCTCAAGTGCTACAGGCTTCTCAGATAAGTGAATAATGACATCCACACTTTCATCACCCGTTAATCCTTGTAAGTCTCTGTGTAATGTTGCAGGACCATTTTGTACACGTAGTTGCTCTGCAATGGCTGCTTTAGCAAGTATTGCTTGTTCATTCAAGCTATTATTTTTGAAGTGATCTCCATAACTATTTGCTGAAGTATGAATAGGCAACAACATACTAAGAAACAGAACAAATACTAGAAAGATTGCTGAAATTCTACGAAATTGTTTATTTTTCAAATGAACCCCTCCTAAAATGATAGATCTACCCACACATATCTTGCTAAAATACTGCCTCCTCCTGTTTGTTTGAGTACTTGTGGTTGTCGCTACGTTAGTACTCACGCTTTCTCACATAGAAAACACTTGTTGCTGTCGCTACGTTTCACTCACGCTTTCGCACAGAAAATACTTGTTGCTGTCGCTACGTTTCACTCACGCTTTCGCACAGAAAATACTTGTTGCTGTCGCTACGTTTCACTCACGCTTTCGCACAGAAAATACTTGTTGCTGTCGCTACGTTTCACCCACGCTTTCGCACAGAAAATACTTGTTGCTGTCGCTACGTTTCACCCACGCTTTCGCACAGAAAATACTTGTCCATGCCATAACTATGAACATATTATCTACTATATGAGCAAAATTAAGTTTCTATGAAAAAAATGTAAATATATTATTAATTTTATCTGAGTAAATTCTTACTATGTTCCCCAACGAAAGTAACATTTCGCCCACAAAAAACAAAGGTCAGCTCAGAATAAACTGGAGCTGACCTTTGCTTTTCTTTTGTATTAACGTACTTCTGTTCCTTCAATTGTTGCAATTGCTTTCAATACTTTCGTATGTGCTGCTACAACTTCCTCATCTGTTAATGTGCGCTCTGGATCGAAATACGTGAGCGAGAAGGCTACAGATTTCTTACCTGCCTCCATTTTGTCTCCTTCATATACGTCAAAGACATGCACATCTTTTAATAATTTCACACCTGCTTTTTCAATGACCGCAAGTACTTCACCTGCTGGTGTTGCACGATTCATAATCAATGCAATATCACGAGACATCGCTGGGAATCGAGGTACGGCTGTATAAGAAAGTGGTGCTTCCTCTGTGACAGCTTGTAATAATGCGACCAAATTCATTTCCATCACATATGTGTCCTTTACACCCCAAGCCTTTTGCTCTGCTGGATGTAACCCACCAATAATACCGACTTGTGTACCATCCAATAAAATGCTCGCTGTACGTCCAGGATGTAAGCCATCCACTTCCGCTTTCACAAATGAAATACGCTCTGTTAAACCAAGCTTGCCAACGACACCTTCTACAATCCCTTTTAGTACAAAGAAATCAACTGCTTTTTTCTCACCTTGCCAAGCATGATCCAGCCATTTGCCTGTTAGAACTGCCGCTACATGTTCTTCCTCATATGGTTGCCCTTCTGCTGATTGACCAAGGAACACGGAGCCAATTTCATATAGTGCTACACCGTCTGCTTGACGTGCTACATTATAAGCTGCTGCTTCAATTAAATGAGGAATCAGACTTTGACGTAATGTGGAACGCTCCTCACTCATTGGCATTAATAAACGCGTCACAGATTCTGCCTTTAAAGCAAAACGCTGTGATAATGCTTCTGATGTTAAAGAATACGTCACTGCTTGATATAGACCTGCTCCCTCCATGAAATTACGCACAACACGGCGAGTAGCTTGATAAGCCGTTAAGCTACCTGCTTGGTTTGCTCCTTCTGGTAATGTCATTGGAATTTCATCATAGCCATATAGACGAGCGATTTCTTCCACAATATCTTCTTCAATTTTAATATCTTGACGACGTGTTGGCGCATCAATGATTAATAATCCATTTGCCGCTTCCACATCAAATTTTAAACGCTCTAAAATAGACAGCATTTCTTCTAACGAAATTTTCATGCCTAAACGTTCATTAATGAAATCAGGTGATACCACTACACGTGCTGGTGCTTTGTCTAATTCATCAACAATACACATACCTTCTAACACTTCACCACCTGCTAATTCTGCAAGTAATGCCGCTGCACGGTCTGCTGCTGCTAATACACGATTTGGGTCAACCCCTTTTTCAAAACGTGCAGATGAATCAGAACGTAAACCTAAATGACGTGATGTTTGACGCACTGTTAATCCATCAAAGTAAGCTGACTCAATCACAACCGTTGTTGTCGATTCTGTTACTTCTGAGTTTGCTCCACCCATAACACCTGCAATTGCTACAGGCTCTTTGCCATTTGTAATAACTAAATCTGTTGCTTTCAATGTACGTTCTTGGTCATCCAATGTTGTGATTTTTTCACCTTCTGCTGCTTTTCGTACAACAATTTCACCTGTAGCTAAACTATCATAGTCGAAAGCATGTAATGGTTGACCATATTCCATTAAAATATAGTTCGTTACATCGACAACATTATTATGTGGACGTATACCTGCTGCCATTAAACGATTTTGTAACCAGCGTGGTGATTCAGCAATTTTTACATTTTTCACGACTTTGGCTACATACATCGGATTCGCAGTCGTATCTTCCACACGTAATTGTAAAACATCTTGTGCTTTTTCAGAAGATGTTGTGTAAGTAGCTGTTGGATATGTCACTTCTGCTGATAAAATAGCACCTACCTCATAAGCTACGCCAAGCATTGACAAAGCATCTGAACGATTAGGTGTTAAGCCAAGTTCCAATACTGTATCACGTAAGCCTAATAATGCTAATGCATCTGAGCCAACTTCCGTATCAGCAGGCAACACATAAATACCCTCTGCATAGGCTTTCGGCACAAGTTTTCCTTCAATGCCAAGCTCTTGTAGTGAGCAAATCATCCCATTTGATTCATGTCCACGTAGTTTTGCCTTTTTAATTTTAATGCCACCTGGTAAATGTGCTCCTGGACGAGCGACAATCACTTTTTGTCCTGCATCTACATTTGGTGCACCACAAATGATTTGCTGTAAGCTTTCTTCACCAACATCCACTTGACAAATATTTAATTTATCTGCTTCTGGATGCTTTTCTTTTGACACAACATGCCCAACAACTACCTTCTCCATACCATTCGCACGATCAATCACCGCATCCACTTCAATACCTGAGCGTGTAATTTTCTCTGCCAATTGTGCAGGTGTTAAATCTTGTATTTGTACATATTCTTTTAACCATTCTAATGATACTAACATACTAGTAGCTCCTCCTTACGCCTCTGTTCGCTCAAATTGTGATAAGAAACGTGTGTCATTTGTATAAAAATGACGAATATCATCCACGCCATATTTCAACATCGCAATACGCTCAGCGCCAATACCGAATGCAAAGCCTGACACTTTTTTCGCATCATAGCCAGCCATTTCAAGCACATTCGGATGCACCATACCTGCTCCTAAAATTTCAATCCAGCCTGTTTTTTTACATACATTACAACCTGTACCGCCACATTTGAAACAAGAAATATCCATTTCGACAGATGGTTCTGTGAATGGGAAGAAACTTGGACGTAAACGAATTTCACGATCAGCACCAAACATTTTTTTCGCTAATGTATCCAATGTTCCTTTTAAATCACTCATACGAATATTTTCGCCAATGACTAAACCTTCAATTTGCATGAACTGATGTGAATGTGTCGCATCATCATTGTCACGACGGAATACTTTACCTGGACAAATAATACGAATTGGTTCACCTTGTTTTGCTTCCATTGTGCGAGCTTGTACTGGTGATGTATGTGTGCGTAATAATATTTCCTCGGAAATATAGAATGAATCCTGCATATCACGAGCTGGATGTCCTTTTGGCAAGTTCAATGCCTCAAAATTATAATAATCCTTCTCTACTTCAGGACCTTCTGCAATTTCATAGCCCATACCAATAAATAAATCTTCAATTTCCTCAATAACACGTGTTAATGGATGACGATTTCCGACTTTAATTGTGCGTCCTGGTAATGTGACATCAATCGACTCATTTGCTAGTTGCTCTGCAATAGCCGCTTCCTCTAAAACAACTGCTTTTTCTTCCAATACAGTCGTCACATGTTCACGAACCGTGTTTACTAAAGCCCCCATTTTTGGACGTTCTTCAGCAGATAATTTACCCATTCCTTTTAATAAATCTGTAATGGGTCCCTTTTTCCCAAGATAGGCTACACGCACCTCATTTAATTCTTTTAAATTTGTTGATGCTTCAATTTTAGCAAGTGCCTCTTGCTCCAACTGTTTTAATTGCTCTTCCATACAAAAACCTCCCTTTGAAAATAAATGTCCGCTTTATAGACATAAAAAAACTCGCCCCCTAAAAAAAGGGACGAGGCTCGATTCGCGGTACCACCCTAGTTATTGCAAGATTCCTACCTTACAATCACTTCATTGACATAACGACTGGATAACAGCCGGCATACCTTTACAGTTACTTTATTTCAATAATTAATGTAACTGGTCCCGGTAGCTGCTCACAAGATGAATTCAAAACTGCATTGGTACGGCGTTAGCTCTCAATCTTTGGCTTATACGCTCCCTGTCAACCATTCACAATCTTTACTACTTCTTGGTCTAAGCATTTTTAATTATTTGAATTTAATTATACAATGCTCTATTTAAAGAAATCAAGTGTCGTGTCATACTTTTATGATTGATGAACAAAACTAAAGAGCACAATCCCTGTTGCTACAGCTACATTCAAGGATTCAGCTTGTCCTATAATCGGAATCATGATATTTTGGTCTGTTAATGCTAGCAATTGTGGATGAATGCCACTGCCTTCATTGCCCATCATAATCGCAAATGTCCCTGCATGCTGAATATCACGATAAGATACAGCCTCTTCGTCCAATGCTGTACCAAAAACAGGTACACCTCGCGCTTGTAAATCATCAATCCAATCCTCTAATTCACCACGTATAACAGGAATATGGAAATGAGAGCCTTGTGCAGAGCGCAATGTTTTAGGATTATAGCTGTCTGCACAGCCTTTTCCTAATATAACTGCATCTAAGCCTGCCGCATCTGCTGTGCGAATCATCGTGCCAATATTGCCTGGATCTTGCACAGCATCAATTAATAACACTTTGCGCCATGAAGCCATTGTCTCTTCCTGTAAAGCAGGCTGCTGGCACACCGCAAATACACCTTGAGTTGTTTCGGTTTCAGCAAATTCCTTTGTAACTGCTGCTGTCACTTCTACAATGGCAATATCATCAATTGGCCAAAGCATCGGTAAGTCAACGCCTTCACGTACAATCAGCTGTTTTACTGATTCCTTTTGCTTTAAAGCCTCTTCTACTAAATGAAAGCCTTCCACAATAAATTCACCTGAACGTTCACGCTCTTTTCTTGTCGTCGCTAATTTTTTCCAATATTTCACTAACGCATTTTGTGTGGATTCGATTCTTTTCATCATATATACCTACCTTTTTTATTTACTATCCTTGATAATGCGTCACTCGATTTCGCCCATGCTCTTTTGAAGTATATAGTGCATCATCTGCATTTTTCAACAATGTATTTTCATCATCAGTCGTCATCACTGTCGCTACACCAATACTAATTGTCAATGTTTGTCCAGTTGGCCACTGTGCTATTTCTACAGCTTGTCTAAAATGCTCTGCTAACGCCTTGGCTTCGGCTATATTGGTATTGGGCAAAATAACAATAAACTCTTCTCCGCCATAACGAATCGGTATATCTTGTAGACGAACATGCTGTTGTAATAATTGAGCTAATTGAACAAGAACGTCATCTCCTATTTGATGCCCGAATACATCATTAACCTTTTTAAAATAATCAATATCCAATATACATAAAGAAAATAATTGTGCGTGTGTATTAAATAATTGGAATTGCTCGGCTAATCGCTCTTGGAAAAAGCGTCTATTTTTTAAGCCTGTTAACTTATCCGTCATCGACAATTCAACTAAGGATGCATTCATTTGCAATAATTCTTCCTGCTTTTGCTCAATCGCTATATGTAGCTGCTCTAACTTTGCCAATGCTTGCTCTTTTTCAAAATAGGCTGTCTCTATTTGCTTTTTAGCTAATCGTAACTCCTGTTCATAATCAATACGCTTTTTCATTTGCATGAAAATACAATCAATCTGCTCTATTCCATTGGCAATAGATAATTTGGCATTCATTAAACACGGAATGGACCGACCATCTTGATGTTTTAAGCTAATAAATAATTCTTCTACATGCTTATGTAAATTAATATTTGGGTAAAAATAAGAATGAAATATTAATTTATTTGGTATGGATAATAATGTCTCAATATGTTTATTTAATACGTTTGCTTGTTCATAACCTAACCATTGAAGAAATGTTTGATTCACTTCTACAATAGTCCCCTCGTGGTTGAAAGATAAAAAACCACAAGGTGCATGATTTAAGCGATTGTTCATCTTTAACACCCTTCTCCTAAAAATTCCAACATATGCTGAATACTTTCTTTTGGATGGCTAATATGTGGATAATGTCCCTTTGCCTCCATTAAACATAGCGTACTATTCGCTAAATGTTCATGTAAGTACTGGCCCACTTCAATTGGTACAATGCTATCTTCTGAACACTGCATAATTAAAGTAGGAATGCTTGTTTTTGCTAAATCGGCACGACAATCTGAGAAAAATGTCACTTCAGCAAATTCTCTCGCAATACGAGGATTAACTGAAACAAACATTTGCTCTAAATCCTGTGATAATTTCGGTTGCTCTGGTGCATTCATCACAATAGGCGCCATATAGCTTGCCCAACCAGCAAAATTCATCTCCATCATATCTAAAAGCTCAGCAATATCACTTTTCTCAAAACCACCTTGATACATACTGTCATTCAAATAACAAGGTGATGGACCAATCATCACCATTTTTTTAAAAACATCTGGTCGCTCAATGGAAGCTAACATACCGATCATTGAACTAATGGAATGCCCAACAAAAATAAGTTGCTGCAAATGCAAAGCCTCTATAATATCTAACACATCTTGTGCATAGCCTTGCAATGTTTTATATTTTTCGGTTGTGTAGGCATGAATGTCTGAATTTCCTGCACCAACATAATCAAAGAGAATAATTTGAAATTTTTCTTGAAATGCTGGTGTAATAAAACGCCACATATTTTGATTGCAGCCAAAACCATGTGCAAACATAATTGGTTGTTTGCCATTCCCGATGATTTTAACACAATTCCTTGTCAGAATATCCATTATTTTTTGAACCCCTTTCAACTAGCTACATTATCTCTATTGTGAAGTGGTCGCCCTCAATAATCAAGCAACACATTTCCTACATTTACTTATGATAAAAACCACACAGCAAGCCATATTAAAAACAAGAAAATGAAAGGAGCTGTCTCACATATGGGTAGAGATAATAAACAAGGCAAAAGTGCGAATAAAGGAGCTTTACCACAAACACCTCAAAATCAAAAAATCGCACCAAATAAAGTCAGTGAAGAATTTTCTCAAGAATTTATCAATTTAATCCACAATGTGACGGATACGAAAAAAAAGAAAAAATAACTTTGGTCATCTAATGAATAGAGACAGCGAAAAACACTGATTATCAGAATGTTTTTCGTTGTCTCTAATTGATATATGCTCAAATAGGATGATCTTGTTGAAATGGGGTTAAAATCGTCAATGCTTTTTGATGTAGCTCCTCAAAGTGCTGGGAAATTTGCTCCGCAGCAATGGGCTTACTAAATAAATATCCTTGAATATAGTCACAATCACCATTGATGAGAAAAACGAGCTGGCTCACTTCTTCAATACCTTCTGCTACTACTTTTAAATGCAAATGTTTAGCCATCGAAAGAATCATAGAAACAAGCGCTTTGTCATTCGTATCATGTTGAATATTTTGCACAAAGGCACGGTCAATCTTCAAACAGTCTATCGGAAAATCCTTTAAATAGGAGAGAGACGAGTAGCCTGTCCCGAAATCATCCACTGCAATTTGAATACCCAGTGTTTTTAATTCATGAAGCAGTTGTGTCATTTGATCAATATTCATCGTCATACTTTCCGTAATTTCTAATTGTAAATATTCAGGATCTAAGTCTGTACGTTGTAAAATATCTCGCACCATCTGTACTAAATCCTGCTGGAATAATTGACCTAATGATAGATTCACAGCCACTTTCATAGATGGTAAGCCTTGCTGCTCCCATTCCTTCACTTGCGTACAAGCTCGTTCTAAAATCCATTTTCCTAATGGAATAATGAGCCCCGATTCTTCCGCAATTGGTATAAAGACATTTGGTGGCATAAATCCATGTACAGGATGTCGCCAACGAACTAAAGCCTCTACACATTCAATTTTGCCTGTTTTTAAATTAACCTGTGGCTGGTATTCTAAATAAAATTCTTCATTGATTAAGGCTTGTTGCAACTCTTGCTCCATCATCAAACGATTAATTGTGCCCGTAGACATTTCAGGCTGATAGATTAAAACACTTTGAGGCATATGTCTTGCTTCCCTCATAGCCAACTGTGCATTAATGAGTAATTCCTCGCCAGAGCTTTGTTCATCAGACAAAACAATCCCCATAATCAACCGAGCATTAAGTGAAAATAATTGTACTTGTAATGGTTGTTCCATCACTTTTGTTACCTGCTGACAAAACTGCATCAGCTCCTCTTGTGAACGCATCTGTTTGACATAAATAACAAAGCAACCTTCTCGCAATCTGATGCCCTCATAATGAGCAGGTAAAATAGCTTGAATGCGCTCCGCTACCACCCTCATCATCTGATTAGCATAGCTGATACCAATAGATGAACGAATCGTTACAAGCCGCTCAATTTCAATAGCAATCAATGCCTTTTGCTGTGTGTTTGCTTGTAATTCTTCTTTCAATGTTTTAAATAACCAATTTTCATTTTTTAACTGTGTAAGATCATCATGATAAACCTGATAATTTAAGTTTTGCTGTGATTCTTCTAATTCTCGTTTCGCCTGCAATAACTGTTGGTATGGCTTTTCTACGGATAGATCATGAATCACTTTCAACAAAAAATAATACGCTAAAAATTGCAGTATGAGAGGCGCAAATAACCAAATAGTATTTGAGCTCTCATCCAATAAACTAATAATATCACTGACAATTAAATATGCAGCCGAACCAATTGACCATGTAATACGCTTTGGTGCACGGCTTAAATGCTTACTCATAATGAGTATCATGACAACTTGCAATATAATTAATAATCCATGACTGTATTTATCTATTTGGTGTAATGCTATTTGCTCCATTAACGAGGTACTTGATAGAACAGAGAATACAGCCAAGCTAATAGCAACAACTAATAAAGAGAAACTATATGTACGTGTTCGTGAATGCATCGTAGCTGGCTTTTTTTGTTTAGTGATGATGATAAAAAAAATAATGGCTGCATATAAACGCATAAACATATGGACACAATCTTCTATGAGTAACGCTCTATCTGTACCACTTTTCAATAGCACCATACTGGCTAGTTCACAAAGACCAATTACTGAAAATACATGTCCTATGTATAAAATGTGATTCGTTTTTAAATGTGTAAATACCAACCATGATTGAATCGAAATGGCTAATGTAATCACAATAATTAATGTTTGAATAATTAACTTCACATAGGAGTAATTATCTAGATTAAAAACTGCAAATACTTGATTTATAATGGAAAGAAAGGGGACGATGAGCATTAATAAAATAGCAATATAATACACTTCTTTCTTTTGTAGCTTCTCTTGATCTCCCATTCGAGCCATTCCATCCCCTTCTTTCCCACATGACAAATTATAACAAAATAAATATCTATATATAGTTTTATTCTCTTATCGGTATCTTTCTATTAATTAGCTAAATGTACTATTTATAACAATAAAAAATAGGTCATCTTATTTAAAACAATATCACTTTTAGTAGGAATTGTATACAAACCATTAAACCGTTTGAATATTTAAAGCACTATTATCTTATCATACTTTTGGTATTTTTTCTGCATATAATCTATAATTATTGTATTTTTAATAGATATTTTACTTTGTCATGCATAATTATTTATTCCTTCTCCATTTCTGAAGTTTTGCTCGCATACGTATACTTCTTTTTTTCACGGCTTCGACAGACAACTGTAATTCTTTTGCTATCTCTATATAACTATAGCCTTCCATATACCAACGAAATAAAATAATCTTTTCTTCTTCAGATAAAGCAGAAAGTAACTGTTCCATTGCATATTCTGTTTGCTCCTCATATTGTTCATAATATTCCTGATATAAAAAATATAATGTGTCATCCATTGTTGGGGTGTATAACTCCATCGATATCCGCTCTTTAGAAAGTTCGTTCAATATCGCTCCTCTGATGGACGTATATACATAAGAAGAAAATACGCCTTTCGAGCAATCAGCCTTTTTCCATGCCTCCCATGCAGCAATGGAGGCAATTTGGCGATAATAGTCATGCTCTTTGTAAATACGACATTTGACACAAATAGCTGTAATCATTGGTTGCACAGCTTGCAATAGCTCTTCAAAGGGCTGTTCGGGAAATAGTTGGGGTTGCTTTGACATGATTTTATCCTATCGATTATGCGCACAATCCTTTATTCCTAGGTAGCTCCATAGTAATAATTTATGGCAATCCACATCAAATCGCCCTTTACGCTAAAAGGTAAGATAGTTTTATGCAAATTATTTTATTGTTATGCATTTTTCTTTCATCATTTGTACTGAATGAATATTTTTTTTACATTGGGACACATTATAAATAAGGAGGCGATTTATATGAATTTTCAAATACGAGATGCCATTACAACCAATGTACATGGTCAATCTGCTGCTGAATTGAAAGATATTGTAGTGGATGCCATTGATCGTGGAGAGGAACATTTATTACCAGGACTTGGTGTATTTTTAGAGAAATGGTGGCAACAAGCAAGCATCACTGAACAAGAGGCTTTTACTCAAAAGCTAGAGCAAGCTTTTGCCCATTAAAAAAAGTAACCTAGCGTCCCCCAGGTTACTTTATCTATGTAGCGTGTGCGGTCCGTCCATCCTGACAAACACGCATCGCATGTGATCTACATCCCTCTGGCTGTATGCCACTATTTATCATGCACAATAATTCCCTCTGTTCTTATTGTGCATGTCCTTACCCAATCATTATGCTAGAATCGATGCCAGCACAGCCTTTTGTGCATGAAGTCGATTTTCAGCCTGCTCAAAAATATAGGAGTTTGGTCCATCAATAACAGATGTTGCAACCTCTTCTTCACGGTGTGCAGGTAAACAGTGAAGGAACATATAATCTGGCTTGGCATGTGCAACAAGCTCATCATTAATTTGATAACCAACAAAATCTTGTAAACGTTTTGCTGTTTCATCTTCTTGCCCCATAGATGTCCAAACATCTGCATAAATAGCATCTGCTTGTAATACAGCCTCCACAGGGTCATTGGTAATTGTAATAGTACTACCATTTGCCGTCGCAATCGCTTGTGCCTTTGCTATAATCGTTGCATCACATTCATAGCCAACAGGTGTTGCCACAGCTACATGCATTCCTACATGTGCCGCTGCTACAACTAATGAGTGTGCTACATTATTACCATCCCCAACATAGGCGATTTTCAATCCTTGTAAATGACCTTTATGCTCAGCAATTGTCAGTACATCTGCTAATGCTTGACATGGATGATATAAATCCGTTAAACCATTGATAACAGGAATCGCTGCATGCTCGGCTAACTCTTTCACCATCTCATGTGAGTTTGCACGAATCATAATACCATCTAAATAGCCTGATAAAACATGTGCTGTATCATAAATAGATTCACCACGACCAATTTGCAGATCACGCGCATGCATATACATACCTTTTCCACCTAATTGATTCATACCGACCTCGAATGAAATACGTGTACGTGTCGAATGTTTTTCAAATATCATGCCCAGTGTTTTCCCTACTAATAGTTGTGGGCATTTCCCTTCTTTTGTAAGAAATTTCAATTGTGCCGCTAGTTCTATCAACTGTTGCACATCGTCACTCGAATAATCTAATAATGTTAATAAATCCTGTCCTTTTAAATTAGCTACTAATTTCAGCTGTACTTCCTCAAGTAATTTCATCCAATCCGCTCCTTATTCCGTTGCTCTTGAAATAAGTATAACATGCATAAATATAAAATCAAGTGAATTTTTATTATTTTTAAATAAATAAATTAATCATTTCAATATATAACTATGCACAATAAAGAATATTTAGTCATAACAATCTATTTCTTTATTATTAAGCTTCAATTATAAAAAACAATATAATTTTATTGTTAAACGATAAAATATATGCTAAAATCATGTTGCTGTTATATAAGTGAGGTGTTCGAAATGAATGTTCAACGAGTTTCTACTACTTTTTTAAAAATCATGATTTTTCTAGCTGGGCTTGCAGTGCTTGCTTTATGTATCTGGTTACCTGTGATTGCTATTAAGGATGCAAAGGTACATCCAGATACGGCTTACTTCTTAATTCCCTTTTTAATATGTGCATACGGATTCTGCATCACATTTGCTATTACGTTGTATCAAGCATTTAAATTGTTAACCTATGTTGAAAGAAATAATGCTTACACGAAGCAATCCC
Source organism: Lysinibacillus piscis (assembly GCF_026012395.1). Taxonomy (GTDB): domain Bacteria; phylum Bacillota; class Bacilli; order Bacillales_A; family Planococcaceae; genus Lysinibacillus; species Lysinibacillus piscis. The sequence goes on along the minus strand of NZ_BRZA01000002.1, from coordinate 218,894 downwards.
TGAAAGCACTACAAATTATTAAAAAATGTGCTTTTGCAGTGATTGTCCTTATTTTTATAGGAAGCATCACCTTAAAGATACTTTCTAAAGTGACAAATGACGATCCAGCAGGCCCAATATCACTAAGTTTAATGGGGATTTTAGCAATAAGTATCTTTGCTGCTATTGTGGATGTACTTCAGAAGCCATTAAAAAATAAATTAGACAAATAAAAATAGTGTATGTATGCTTTTTACTATCATCATTTTGTACAAAAACCCTGCTAAAAGTACTGTTTCGCCCGATTAACGGATGAATTCGCCCAATTATTTATGAAATAACAAGTTTTCAGACACGCCCCAGTGTTATTAACAGAAATACAATACAAAAATAGGTGTACGAGTTTTTTCTAACACTCGTACACCTTCTATCTGTTTACAAATCTTCTATATTATACTCTGTATAACCTTCATAGTAGTAGCTAATATCAATACCTTTCATGAATACCTCACGACTATTAATTTCACCAACTAGTGCATTTTTGAGTAATTGCTTGATTTCAATATCCCAAATCGGACTACGTTCCATTGCCAAAAGGTAATCTTCTTTGTCTATTTTATTCCACTCAACTATCCGCTGTAATTCTTTTTTAAAAATCAAATCAAGCCAAATACGTGTACTTCTCCCGTTACCTTCTCGGAATGGATGTGCAATGTTCATTTCAACATATTTTTCAACAATCTCATCAAAAGTCGTTTGTGGCATTTTATTAATATGTTCTAAGGATACCTACAAATACATAACAGGGCAAACCGAAAACTCCCTTTTGTGATATTCACCTCTCGCACCTTTCCAGTGAATGGGTAAATCTCTTCAAATAAATATGCATGAATTTCAGATAAGCCCTTAAAAGTTCCTACCTCTATTTGATGAATCTGTCCCAAATCATAAAGCGTCTTTGCCCTTTTCTTTGAAAGTCGTTCCTCTTCACGGTTTAGCTCAAGTTGGTTTGTAATGTTTTGTTTATTTTCAAGCACAACAATCCCTCGATTCTTTTCCTTCAATTGTTTCTTATATTATATCCAACTTTATATCAATACAGTTAGATGATTTGTTTCAGCGTCTATCAACTTCGGTTTGGTAAGTATTTGTCACGGTTAGTTAATGTTACGAACAGTATACCATTGATACCTCTTTTTATATTTGAATCGCTAAGTCAACATTGCTATATTTTTTGGTCTAACCAACACAAAAAGCCTCCTAACATAGTCGTTAGAAGGCTAAATCATTTAATGCTTATTCAAAAATAATATGGTTCACTGCATCACGGTCTAATTTTTTGATGACTTCTACGATTAACTTTACTGCGTTATCATAGTCATCACGATGTAAAATACCTGCGTGTGAGTGGATATAGCTCGATTGCTGCCATATGGATGGAGCCAACAAATACTGTACTCGTATAAGGCAGATGATATTTCAAGTGTGAGATTATGTCACAGTCAATAATTAAAATGCCCCTCCCTAAAGCCGTTACATTTCTGTACGTAGTTGATTTATTTGCTCATTTGTTAAATGTGTAACGTCCATGATAAAAGAATTATCTAAACCTTTTGCTATCAAATTTTTAGCTATTTCAAATTTCTCTCTTTCAATTCCTTTTCTAATCCCCTCTTGTTTACTGAATTGTAATTGTTCCTCTAAACTCCATTCATGAAGTAACATATTTTCCACCTCGCTCGCATGTTGTTCTAAAAATTCCTGCATAATCCCTTGACGTTTACACTCTTGTACCGCTTGATGAATGGCATCTGCTAATGGTAACCCCTCTTTTCGATACTGCTGCACCGTGTAAATAAAAAATCCATAGTGCTTTAACGTGCTACTTTTCTCTAAGATAGCGTCATTCTGTCCATAATTAATATTAATGACCTTCACAGATAAATCGAGTGTATTGATGTGTGGTGCATCCTTAAATGTATCTGATAAGGATATGATTTGTTCTTTCGGTAAGTTCTCTTCTCCATTGTATAAGACAAGAAATTCAGGTGCTGGTAAACGAATTGGCGTTGACCCATAAATATTGTCGCCTATGGTCATTTTTTCGTACAACCGTCCAATATACATCAACATCCGCAATGGCATGTTGGTACAAATAGTGGATTGATGCTCGACTAATATCACAAATTTACCATCTAATACAAAGGATACATCATTGATACGGTCTTTATACAGGACATTTTCTAATGTGTTAATTTCCACAGGTGTATCTAATGCGTAATTTTCGTTTTGAACGGCATTGTACACATCAATTAATCGTTTAGAGTCACTCAAATACAAGGAAAATACACTATCTTTATGCTGAATATTCGCCTTCAATCATAGTCATCCTTCCTGTTGTTTGTGTCTACAGTATAGCGCATATATGTTATGTATTTCTATTGCTACGGATTAAAGTGAACATAATAGATTTTTAATCTTATCTATAGTAATTAGATTTAAATATTAAAAAATATATAGTCTTACTTTTGTTAATTAAGCACCAGTCATGAATAGTAATATTCTTAATGCTCGTATCATTCACAATTGGCATATAGATTTTGTCTATAATACTTTGCTCCTCTGATAGCTCCCTTTCCTCTTTTTGGCTTTGAATCGCTAAAATTTTTGTATCAACATCAACATTGCTATATTTTTTGGTCTAACCAACACAAAAAGCCTCCTAACATAGTTGTTAGAAGGCTAAATCATTTAATGCTTATTCAAAAATAATATGGTTCACTGCATCACGGTCTAATTTTTTGATGACTTCTACGATTAACTTTACTGCGTTATCGTAGTCATCACGATGTAAAATACCTGCGTGTGAGTGGATATAGCGTGTTGCTACACCGATTGCTAAAGCAGGGACACCATTTGCTGTGATGTGGATAGAGCCAGCATCTGTACCACCACCAGCCATTGCTTCAAATTGGTAAGGGATATTATTTTCTTCCGCTACGTCTAATACAAAATTGCGTAGACCGCTATGAGATACCATTGATGCATCATAAACAACGATTTGTGGACCTGCACCCATCTTACTTGTTGATTCTTTTGGTGTTACCCCTGGTGTATCACCAGCCACACCTACATCAACAGAGAAGCCGATATCTGGTTGAATTTTATATGTTGCTGTTTTCGCACCACGTAAGCCAATTTCTTCTTGTACACAGCCAACTGAATATACGATGTTTGGATGTTTTTCACCTTTCAATGCCTTCATAACATCAATGGCAATTGCACAACCAATGCGGTTATCCCATGCTTTTGCTAATAAATATTTTTCATTCTTCATTACATTGAATTCAAAATACGGTGTTACCATATCACCAGGACGGATACCCCAGTCAAGTACCTCTTCCTTAGAAGCTGCACCAACATCAATAAACATATCTTTAATGTCTACCACTTTATTACGTACATCTGCTGGTAAAATATGTGGTGGTTTCGAACCGATTACCCCAATCACTTCATCGCCCTTACGTGTTGTAATTGTCACACGTTGTGCAAGCATTACTTGGCTCCACCAGCCGCCGATTGTTTGGAATTTAATGAATCCTTTATCATCAATTTGTGTTACCATAAAGCCGACTTCATCTAAGTGACCTGCAACCATAATTTTAGGACCGTTTTCATCGCCAACTTTTTTAGCAATTACACTACCCAAATTATCTGTTTCCACTGTATCTGCATACGGTGCGATGTATTGTTTCATTACTTCGCGTGGTGCACGTTCATTGCCTGCAATACCATTTGCATCTGTTAAATCTTTAAACATTTGTAATGTTGCGTCTAATTGTGACATTTGTTTGCCTCCTAATATTGAATCCCCTTTATTATACTTCGTTTATCGAAATATTCCTAGTTTAATCGTCAGAAATTTTTCAATAGCCAGAACGTTGGCGCTCATAATTTTTTTCATTTTTCGCCATATAGGCTGTCACAATATCCTCAAATGTAAAGCCTAAATTATAAGCAATTAATCCATAGCATTGCCAAACAGCTTCATATTGCATCTCAGTAGGGTGATTAATAAAAGTTAAAATATATTCTTGTGTCATTAAAAATAAGGACGTTAAATCATAGCTTTCCTCAAGCACAGGCCATTTATCCAGCGTATAGCCTTTCAGTATACCTAATGATAAAACAAAGTGAATGGAATCAACATACTCCTCTACAATTACAGCACGCTCAGATGGACCCTTTGTGCTCCAAAATTTAAAGCAGCGTGTTTCGTTTGCTAGTTCTGCTAGTTCAACCATCAATGCTAAGCCTTTCTCCTTAAAAACATCCTGTTGAATATTTTGCGTTTGCTCAATAAAAGCATCTAATTCTCTTTGCATTCTAAATAATTGTTGTAAATTCATTAGTTCCTCCTACAGTAAAAAATATTAAAAAAAAACGAAACTATTTGCCCCTTTAATCGTATAGGGAAGAATAACCTTTCTTCAAGGGGGAATTTGATGTTACCATTACTCATTCGTCTTGCTGTTATTGTACTTATTCTTTATGTATTTTATAAAGCCATTCGCTATATAACGGATCCGAAACGAAAGCTCGATGAAGCCTATGAAAAAGGGCATTACTACTTTTATGATGATGTGAAAAATGTTCGTAAAAATTTTTTCATCACCTATAAAGGTGCTCTTTTTGAAGGGGAAAAATACTTAGGTACGACAAATGATGCTTTTGAAATTGTCAGTATTTTTGTCGGTGCTCGTGACACCGCTACATTGCAAGGCTTCACAAAAAAGGATTTTGAATACTTGCAGCAAGAAATTTTAATGAGCTATCCAAATGCTAAAATCAATTGGAAGCAGCCCATAGAGCAACTGATGCAGGACACATCCTCTGAATGAGGACGTGTCTTGTTTTACATTGTCAGCAACAAAATTGTGTCGAATTTTTGCCGCTGACGCTATGCTTTCGCGCAATAAACATCTATCGATTGCTTACAAAGCCCTCTTTCATTCCTTAATTCCATAATTGAACAAGGATAAAAATTTGAATAGCTGCTAGCAATGGAAAACCGAAAGCAAACGTATTATGACGTGTTTTATGTCGAAATAAATACATACCAAGTACGCCACCTGTTGCTCCACCAGCAATTGCGAGAACAAATAATGTACGCTCCGCAATACGCCACTCATGTTTTTTTGCCCGTGATTTATCCAATCCCATCATCGTCAATAATACAATGGATACGATGGTCATATAGGCTAATAATGCCTGTGCCATGCTATTTGGCCTCCCTATGAAAAAAGACTGATGGAAAAATCCATCAGTCCTTACTATTATAAATTATTTCGCACCTACTGCTGTTGCACTCGGTACAGAAATACTATCTGACAAAGTCAAATATTATTTAGCAACTGCTTTTTTTGCAGCGTCTGCTAATTGTGTGAATGCTGCTGCATCTGTTACAGCTAGATCAGCTAACATTTTGCGGTTCACTTCGATACCAGCAACTTTTAAACCGTGCATTAAACGGCTGTATGAAAGACCATTGATACGAGCCGCTGCATTGATACGTGTGATCCATAATTTACGGAAATCACGTTTCTTTTGACGACGGTCACGGTATGCATATTGACCTGATTTCATTACTGCTTGGTTAGCAACTTTATATAATGTATGTTTAGAACCATAGTAACCTTTAGCTAATTTCAATACTTTTTTACGACGTTTGCGCGTCACTGTTCCGCCTTTTACGCGTGGCATATGAATTACCTCCTGCTTTTCATCTAAAAATGAATAAGTATTTTATTTTGTATAGTCAATTATTTCATGTAAACAAGTAAAGACTTGATGCGTTTGAAATCGCCTGAAGTGGCAACTTTTGCTTTACGTAGGTGACGTTTTTGCTTTGTTGATTTGTTTGCAAATAAGTGGCTACCATAAGCACGGTCAAATTTTAATTTACCTGAGCCTGTTTTTTTGAAACGTTTCGCAGCTCCACGGTGAGTTTTCATTTTTGGCATGTCAGATTTCCTCCTAAACTAGATACTAAATATTATTGTTTTTCGTTCTTTGGTTGAAGAACTAAAAACATGCTACGGCCTTCCATCTTCGGTTTTTGTTCAACCGTCGATACTTCAGCACAAGCTTCAGCAAAACGATCTAATACACGCTGACCAATTTCTTTGTGTGTAATCGCACGACCTTTGAAACGTATGCTACATTTTACTTTATCGCCTTTTTCAAGGAATTTAATCGCATTACGCAATTTCGTTTGGAAATCATGCTCATCAATTGTTGGGCTCAAACGAACCTCTTTCACAACGATAACCTTTTGATTTTTACGAATTTCACGGTCTTTCTTTTGCTGTTCAAACTTAAATTTACCATAGTCCATGATACGTGCGACTGGCGGCTTGGCTTGAGGGGCCACAAGGACAAGATCCAAGTTTACACGAGTGGCAATTTCTAACGCTTCATTACGTGTCTTTACACCAAGCTGGTCACCATTGTGATCGATTAATCGAAGTTCACGTGCGCGAATGCCTTCGTTTACATACATGTCTTTGCTAATAGTAATCCACCTCCAAGAATTGTCGCGAATACATGGTTTGGGCAAAGCCTTGCCCGGTTGAACGGTACATCCTCTTGTCATGTCCATAAAAAAAGGACGGACACTTTGAAGATGTCCGCCCGCTATATGTGCATGCGCAAGTGTGCGCAAAACAATTCAACGTGTCATACCTGTTCACAGCTTAGAGCGTTGTATCAGGTGAGAAGCGGGCAGCCTCTACTTCAACCACAAACTTTTGTATTCATTAACCTTATTAAGAATACCATGATTAAAATTTAATTTCAATCATTTTTATGTATTTTTTATAATAAGTTATTCTTTTTTCAAAACATATCTCAGCTTAATTAAAAATGTTGCCAATCAAATTCATTATTTTATCTTGACACTTCCCTTCATTCATCCACTTTTTAAACACTCATCATTTTTTAAATTTCGACCACCCAACACTTTTATAAATCAATCTATATGAGTGTGTAGTAGGTTCTGGTTCTTAAACAAGTCTTGTCTTTTATTCTTATTATTGTGCTTTAGTCATAGCATATGTGTTTTCAGAGCTATTATAAAAATTTTAAACAACCTTTATCTTCATTAATCTAGTAAGAAAAATATTGGTTCTATCAAAGTATATTCAAGATAGTATATAAAGTTCTGAGAATAAAATATATAAATAATATAATTCCCATAGATCCTCATTTTTTTGCTGATAGAACCATATTTATTTGCTTTGATTTTATAAGAATATCTTTTCTTCAGGTCATTTATATTTTGTATTTATAAATAAATGCTCATCTGGATTTTCTTGAAATGAGATATCCCTATTCTCCTTAACTTAAAGGATAAGAATTCAATTTATGTATTTTATTTTTGAATGTTTTACATGTTCAGGTGAATAATTGGATATATATAGGGGTTAATAATAGAAAATATCCATATATATAATCGGTTCGAAACTAATTTCCCAAATATAATGTGATTTATCAAAATCAGTTGGCTAATCAAATATTGTATTCATTAAAAGAACGCTAAAATCTATTGGTTTAGTATAATCATAATATTTCCCCTGTAAACATAGCACATTAAGCTCACTATCATAAATTTCAAGCAACTCATTACAAACAAAACCGCCATAATTTATAATTCCTAGACAATGTTTTTATATTTTATTCAATATTGAGTGTACGATTTCAAATAATGCATCATATATACAATAAATCTCGATGAATTCTTTACAAAATACATAAATACCTTATTTCCCTAACGATAATTGATTCACAATTGAAATTGCAAAATTCTTAGCTATATTACCTAAACCCGTAACATTGTTATATTTTTTGATTTCACTATATTCTAAAATATTTTTAATAATACTTTTCTTAATTAAAGACAGTTATAATCACCTTCCTTGTTTTACATGTACCACTTTATTCTTTTTTATAACAACAGAAGGTTTAACAAAATTTATAGCCACCAAAAACATTCTGTAATAAAATATATGTCACTATTTTTTCCAAATTCCTATTTCGAATATGGTTATCAATCTTTTGATACGCACATTTTTTTTATTATTAATTATATACATTTATCTCATGGAAAAAAGGAGAATTTAGTTAAAATAATAACCATATAAATACTAAAATGACTGAAAACAAAATTAAAACAGCCCCCAGTAACACTTGAGAGCTGTTTTCATATTTATTTCTTTACTTCATCTTTCAAACCATTTAAGAAGTCCTCAAAGCTCACTGTTTCTGAATCTTTTGAGCCATAACGACGTACATTGACACCGTTTGATTCCACTTCTTTATCTCCAATGACCAGCATATACGGAATTTTCTTCATTTGCGCTTCACGGATTTTATAGCCAAGTTTTTCTTCACGATCATCCATTTCCACACGTACACCAACTGCCATTAATTGTTCTTCGATTTGTTTTGCGTAATCGTAGTGTACGGCATTGGATACAGGGATAATTTCCACTTGTACAGGTGCTAACCAAGTTGGGAATGCGCCTTTGTATTCTTCAATTAAGAAGGCTACAAAACGTTCCATTGTAGATACAACACCACGGTGGATGACAACTGGACGCTGTGGCTGACCATCTTCACCAATGTAAGAAAGCTCAAAGCGCTGTGGTAACAAGAAGTCAAGCTGTGCTGTTGATAATGTTTCTTCCTTACCAATCGCTGTTTTCACTTGTACGTCTAATTTCGGACCGTAGAACGCCGCTTCGTCCTCTGCCTCAAAGTAATCTAAACCTAGCTCATCCATTGTTTCTTTCAGCATGGCTTGTGCTGTTTCCCACATTTCATCGTCATCGAAGTACTTTTCTTTATTGTTCGGATCACGGTAAGATAAGCGGAATGAGTAATCATTAATATCGAAATCTTTATACACTTCTAAAATTAATTCAACTACTTTTTTGAATTCAGCTTTAATTTGGTCTGGACGAACAAAAATATGCGCATCATTTAAAGTCATCCCACGTACACGCTGTAGACCAGATACAGCACCACTCATTTCATAACGGTGCATTGTACCAAGCTCCGCAATACGGATTGGTAAATGACGATATGAGTGTAAGCCATTTTTAAAGATCATCATATGGTGTGGGCAGTTCATTGGACGTAATACTAATGTCTCGTTGTCCATTTCCATCGGCGGGAACATACCATCTTGATAGTGACCCCAGTGTCCTGAAGTTTCATACAATTTTTTTGAACCAAGTACTGGTGTATATACATGCTTATAGCCTAATGATACTTCTTTATCTACAATATAACGTTCAATTGTACGACGAATTGTTGCACCATTTGGCAACCATAGCGGTAAACCTTGCCCCACTGTTTGAGAAGTCATAAATAACTCTAATTCTTTCCCAATTTTACGGTGGTCACGCTCTTTTGCTTCCTCTAACATTTGTAGATGATGCTTTAATTCTTCTTTTTTGAAGAATGCTGTACCGTAAATACGTTGTAGCATTTTATTGTCAGAATTCCCTCTCCAATAAGCGCCAGCTAATGATAATAACTTGAATTCACGTAGTTTACCAGTCGATGGTGCATGAATACCACGACAAAGGTCAAAAAACTCACCTTGGTAATAAATAGATACTTGCTCATCAGCAGGAATCGCTTCTAATAATTCTAGTTTGTATTCATCGCCAACTTCCTCATAAATCGCTTGTGCCTCTGCACGGCTCACATTTTTACGTTCAATTTCTAAGTTTTCCGCAATGATTTTTTTCATTTCTTTTTCAATTGCTGGTAAATCTTCCACAGTAATTGGTGTTGGTGAATCGATATCATAATAGAAACCATTATCAATGACTGGCCCGATACCTAGCTTCGCATCTGGGAATAAACGCTTTACTGCTTGCGCTGTTAAATGCGCTGTAGAGTGACGCAAAATTTCAAGTGCTTCTGCATCATCCTGTGTAATAATCGCAATCGCTGCATCTTCTTCAATTGGTGTTTTTAAATCAACGAGCACACCATTGACTTTCCCTGCATACGCTTTTTTGCGTAAGCCTGGGCTAATTGATAATGCGACATCATCAGTCGATGTGCCTTTTGCAAATTCCTTTACTGCGCCATCTGGAAATGTTAATTGAATCATATCTGTCATTTTTTCGCACTCCTTCTTTTATACATATACAGCTTATAGAAAATAAAAAAGCTCCATCCCTATAAAAGGGACGAAGCATATGCTCGTGGTTCCACCCTTCTTCCTTCCGACTCTAAAAGTCAGACGAAGCTCAAGGCTAGCTAACGGGCTAGGGACCGGCGAAACATTATCCTTTTCGCTGCTCAGTAGGTAGTAAATGATGTGCTCTCACTAGGAAGTTTTCAGCCAATGCCTTCCCTCTCTTGTAGCCGTTACACAACATTCATGTCCTCATCCATGCATATTGATATTTAGTATTTGTATATGTGTCAGTATACGCTCGATTGCTCGAAAATGCAACTGACAAAATTACAATCGACGATTTTTACCACGCATTTCAATTGGTATGGTCAAAGCTTTAATACGCTCCATAATTCGCCCTGCCTTCACTACCTCAATATCGCCTTTTTGAGATTGTGCCAAATGGTGCTCCAAGCCATCATAATCAAAATTCGATGTAATAAACGTAGGTAATTGTTCAGCCATTCGGTAATGAAAAATCGTTCCTAAAATTTCATCACGTGTCCATGCAGTCATCGTTTCTGCTCCTAAGTCGTCTAGCATTAAGACAGGTGCTTTTTTGATATAATCAATTTTTTCATTCAATGTATTATCACCAATTGCATTTTTCATTTCTCGTAAAAATTCAGGAACAAACACAACCACAGAGCGGATTTTTATTTTAGCTAACTCATTAGCTAGTGCACCTAAAACAAAGGATTTCCCTACACCAAACTGTCCATGCAAATAAAAGCCTTTCTTCGGAAGTTGTCCTGTCGCTACCGTCATATCAAGAAAATCAGTCGCTTTATTCGCAATATCCATTCGCAAACGATCATCAATATATAAATCACTTAATGTTGCTTGAAGTACGTCTTTTGGCATATGCATACTAGCAATCATTTTCGCTACATCTCGCCGCTCATCTTCTCGTATTTTTTGCTCACATTGCACATAATCAATTTCGACTGTATTTCGTACAACACGTAATGTTGGCACAAAGCCTTTTAAATAATTCGTGCAATTTTCTGTATTGTCACAGCCACAGCATACAGTAGATTGACTAATAAACTCATGTAACTTGGGTAAATTGCGTTCGATTGTTTCACGGCTCAATTCATCCTTATGTTGTGTTAAAAATGCTTGAACATGTGGATGTGCTAAAATTTCTTGACGCATCGCCTCATATCGTTCTTGAAATGACGGGACGTTAATTGCTCTTTTTAATGGTCCATTAATAGGTTCGATGGTCATTCACCTACCTTATTTTGTATATTCCCTAATTTTTCAAGCATTTTTTGTCTTTCTGTTTCAAAATCCATCTGGTCATTTTGTGACGTTTCCTCGGACTTTTCATTTCTTTTATAAAACCAATCAGGCACTTTTTCTTCTCTTCGCTTCTGATTTTTAGCATATGTGTTTTTTTTCGGCGTTGTTGTTTGTGGGCTATTTTTCCACGTCGTATATTTATCATGCTCCTGACGAGCTAATTCCATTGCCTGTTTGGCGGTTTGGATATTTTTACGTCCCCAATGGTCAGCAATTGTTTCAACATATTTCTTTGGCAATTTCATATCCGTTGTCAGCATCACGTACTCTAGTAAGGCATTCACAACACCGATTGGCATTCCATGCTGAACAATTAAATTTTCAGCAAGCTGAATCGACGTTGGTAATGGCTCTTTTCCATTATTGATGTCACGCAACACTTGTACAGGTGGCGTCGTTTCTAAATAGTGCTGGAGCTCTTGCTCTTTTGTCTTAATGCCATTCTGCTCGATTGATGGTGGTATTGCTGTATTCACTTTTTCTAACTTTGGTGACTCTTTCGATACCGTAAGTTTATAAAAATCGGCTGCTGCCTTGCGTAAACGCTCCTTAGAAATACCTAAATCATCATCCAGCGCTAAAATGACAACCTTCTGCATATCCAATGCATTCAAATGATATAAAAAGGCAATTTTAGCAATCATCTCACGAATATCTACTGTCAATAAACTTGCTGGCACTAATTGCTCTGACAAGCCAGCCTTCAGTAATTCAAAATCAAATTGCTCCACATAAAATGGATAATTTTTTGGCTGCTCCCCATCACGTTGAGTCACTATTTGCAAGTCTGCTGGAATCTGCGCATTAACAGGTTTAAATACATCAATAAATGCTCTAGATACCTCCTGAAATTCGCCTTCTCTCGGTGGTACAATAAATCGTTGACGCAGCTTTCGATATGCTTGCTCACCTATTTTATTAAATAAAAACATCGATAGTAGTGGATCTTTCATAAAATTTTCGGCATCAAGCGGACGCATTAATTCATATAAAAAATGACGTTGTTCCGCTGTTTCTTTTTTCCATGTACGCACTAAACCGATTGCTTCTAATGTAATACGTGCCTCAAATATTTTACCAATCGGCAGACCAAGCACATTCATTAAATAATAATGTGTCATCGGTTGCCTTATTACCTGCTCACCTTCTGCCCATAACGTCAAATAAAGACTAATTGGCTCTGCCCCTGTTAACGGCTGATAAAATAAGGTAATTAGTTGACGTTCCTGTGTAGAAAGCATATGGGGAAGACGAATATCGAAAGCATCTGCTGGCTGCAATTCCTTATACAGCTGTCTCACCGTCATTCCCCCTCTCTTTTCGACTATTTTTGCTCTGTTTGACGTTGTACAATATCTTTAATTTCATCAATAAAAACCGATATATCTTTAAATTGACGGTACACAGATGCAAAACGCACATAGGCTACCTCGTCAATTTTGGCTAAACGGTCCATAACCATCTCACCCACATCCTCTGAACGAACTTCCGCATTGCCAATACGGCGCAAGTCTTTTTCAATCGCCATGACCAATGTCTCTAGTACATCTAATGCCACTGGACGTTTTTCACATGCACGAATAAGCCCACGAAGTACCTTTTCACGGCTAAACTCCTCGCGTGAGCCATCCTTTTTCACAACAATTAATGGCGTTTCCTCAATTTTTTCAAACGTCGTAAACCGAAAGCCACATGACTCGCATTCACGTCGTCTCCGTATTTCTTTATTATCATCTACTGGTCTTGAATCCACAACTCTTGTGCCATTGAATTGGCAAGATGGACATCTCATATATTACCTCTCCTGATTTCACAACAATTTAATATGCCTATTATAACAAATTTACACTACTGAAGAAAAGTGCCTTACCATTTACACAAATTGAACTTTCATCATTTATTTTGTGCGCCTATTATTATAAAAAACGACAAGTATATAGCATAACAAAAAATGCACACTGAAACCATTTAGATTTCAATGTGCATTCATTCTTAAGCGTTTACCACTTCTAATGCATTTGCTACTTTGACTACTAATTCCACAACACGTGCAGAGTAGCCCCACTCATTATCATACCATGCAAGTACCTTCACTTTACGATTACCCATCACAATAGTAGATAGACCGTCCACTGTAGATGAATACGTCGTTGTATTATAGTCAGATGATACTAAAGGTTCTACAGAGAAATTTAAAATGCCCTTCATCGGCCCTTCTGTTGCAGCTTTCACAAATGCAGCATTTACCTCATCCACCGTAACATCTTTTTGAACATCTACAACAAGGTCTACTAATGACACATTTGGCGTTGGTACACGCAGTGCCATACCGTGAATTTTTCCCTCTAATTCAGGTAACACCAATTTCAATGCTTTCGCCGCACCTGTTGATGTTGGAATAATCGATTGCGCACAGCCACGTGCACGACGTAAGTCTTTGTGTGGGTTATCTAGGTTTTTTTGATCATTTGTATAAGCATGAACCGTTGTCATTAATCCATTTTCAATACCGAACGCATCATTTAACACTTTTGCAACAGGTGCTAAACAGTTTGTCGTACAAGATGCATTAGAAATGATATCATGTTTAGCAATATCCAATTGGTCATCATTCACACCTAACACAATTGTCACATCTTCGTTTTTACCTGGTGCTGTTAAAATGACCTTTTTTGCGCCTGCCTCCAAGTGCATTGCTGCTTTTTCACGTGCATTAAATTTACCAGTTGCTTCAATCACGATGTCTACGCCCATTGTCGCCCATGGACATTGCAATGGATCACGCTCACTAATAATTTGCACACGTTTGCCATTAACAATCAAAGCGTCTCCAGCTGGCTCAACCGTACCCTCAAATATCCCGTGATTTGTGTCATACTTTATTAAATGTGCTAACGTTTCAGCAGGATAACATGCATTGATGGCTACAATATTTACATCATCCTTCATCACAGCTTGGCGGAATACCATTCTTCCAATACGCCCAAATCCATTAATAGCAACTGATACTGTCATTTATAAAATCCCCCTATGAGTAAATGTTAAGGTTTACGATATACTTTATGTTCATTAGTATATCACATTAAATGAAAAGGTGAACACATTTTAGCCAAAAATAAAAAGTTCTTATTTTCTGAAAACACTTACATTATGTATTAAGGAAAAAAAGATTGCTCAAAAAGCTGATTATAACAGCATTTTAAGCAATCTTCGAATTAAGTTATACTATTTATCTTGCAATATACCCCAATACGTTAAAATCTTGATTAATTGTTCTTCCGTATTTGTTAGGTTTTCATTATTATAAATAACGGCATCTGCTCCCTTTTCCTTAACGGATAAAGGTAGCTGTGAGTGAATTCGAGCAAGTGCCTCTTCCTCTGACAACTGATTACGCTCCATTAAACGACGTAGCTGTACTTGCTCACTAACAGATACGACTAAAATACGCTCGACAAAATGCTGGAGCTTACTTTCAAACAATAAAGGAATATCCATAACAACATGCGGATGTCCTTCTTGTATGTAAGCATCCCGCTGTCGTAGCATTTCCTGACGAATAGCAGGATGCATAATGTCATTTAGTAACTTCCGTTTCGCAGGTTCATGGAAAATAACATTTCCTAGTTTTTCACGATTTAAGTGACCATCTTCCAGCAAGATATCTTGCCCAAAATGCTCAGCGATGGTTGCCAATGTTACTGTGCCAGGCTCGACAACATCACGTGCTACAACGTCTGCATCCACAATCGGTAAGCCCAACGTAGCCATCATTTTAGCCACTGTACTTTTTCCACTAGCAATACTTCCTGTTAATCCAATAATCATTATTCAATCCCCTTTAACGCTGACATTGCGGGCAAAAAACCGATGTACGTCCACCGATTGTCATCTGACCTGTCGTCACACCACACGTAGGGCACAGCTTTTTGCCATACATTTGCAACCGATTTTGCATGTTCCCCGCTTCTCCGTTAATATTTCGATAATCAGAGATGGTTGAGCCACCCGCCTCAATGCTTTGACGCAAAATCACAACAATTTCCTCAAATAACGCCTGCTTTTGCCCATCCTCTAGTTCCTGTATTTTCCTTGCTGGATGAATTTTCTGTGCAAACAATGCTTCCGTTGCATAAATATTGCCACAGCCCGAAATAACCTGTCCGTCCATAATGACTTCTTTCACCGCTTTTTTCGCATACTTTGGCAAAAGTGACTTCGCTAAAAAATAGGCATAAGCTCCATCCTCAAATGGCTCTGGTGCTATTTTTGTCAGTGGTGAATGTTCTTCAATGGTTGTTAAAAAGCGCAATTCACCAAAGCGACGAATATCTGAATAAATTAAATACCCACCATCTGCTAATTGGAATGTTGCATGAATATGCTTTTGAAATTTCGCCTCATTGATTTCCTCTGGTGCATTCACCACAAACCATGCACCCGTCATGCCTAAATGACTAACTAACACATAGGTCACATCATCCTTTAACAAATGAAAGAAAATATATTTGGCACGACGTTGGATTTTCGTAATGGTCATTTGTGTAAGTGCTGTTTCAAACACATCAGGCTCTGCTTGCTTCACAATACATTGTTTCCCTGCTGCAAAAGATGAGCGAACGACATCGGAAAGCTGCACTTGTCGAATTGTTCGCCCCTCCATTTTCGGTTTTAATGCCTGTACGACACCTTCAACCTCTGGTAATTCAGGCATTGCTACCCCTCCTTATTCTATAGCTTCCCATTCTCAGCCAGTGAGGACGAAGAAGCTCCTCACTGATTTTATTTTGCTTCATACCAAGTTGCACCACTATTAAAATCAACCTTTAACGGCACAGTAAGCTTGATGGCATTTTCCATTACCTCTGGCACGATTTTTTCTAGTATGGCAATTTCCTCTGCTGGTGCTTCAAAAATAAGTTCATCATGCACTTGTAGTAATAGCTTAGCCTGCATATTTTCCTGCTTCAAACGAGCCGCCATATCAATCATCGCTTTTTTTATAATATCGGCTGCACTGCCTTGAATCGGTGTATTCATTGCTGTTCGTTCTGCAAAACTACGCAAGTTAAAATTAGAGCTCGTAATATCGGGCAAATAGCGACGACGGTTTAAAATCGTCGTCACATAGCCATGCATTTTCGCATCTATGACGATATTATCCATATATTGTTTAACACCAGGGAAGCTATCTAAATATTTTTCAATAAAAGTTGCCGCTTCCTTCCGTGTAATATCCAAATTTTGTGATAAACCATAATCACTAATGCCGTACACAATCCCAAAGTTAACCGCCTTCGCAGCACGACGCATATTGCTATCTACCTCATCTGCTGACACATGGAACACATCCATCGCTGTACGTGTATGAATATCCATCCCTTCACGGAAAGCTTCCACTAGGTTTTTATCCTCAGACATATGGGCTAGTACACGTAGCTCAATTTGTGAATAATCAGCCGCAAATAACAGCCAGCCTTCCTTCGATGGTACAAAGGCTTGACGAATTTTACGTCCCTCCTCTAAGCGAATTGGGATATTTTGCAAATTCGGATCTGTTGAGCTTAATCGACCTGTTGCTGTCAATGCTTGCTGGAAGCGGGTATGCACTTTATTATCTGTTGAATGAATTTCCTTTAACAAGCCTTCAATATAAGTCGATTGTAATTTACCTAGCTGACGATACAATAAAATATGCTCAATAATCGCATGCTCTGGCTTTAATTTCTCCAATACATCCGCCGCAGTTGAATAGCCTGTTTTCGTTTTTTTGATAGCAGGTAAGCCTAATTTATCAAATAAAATCACCCCTAATTGCTTTGGTGAATTAATATTAAAGGCTTCCCCTGCCTCTGTATAAATATCCTGTTCAATAATTGTAAGTTTATCACTTAACTCCTGCCCCATTTGCTCCAATGTAGCACGATTCACTGTAATACCCTCACATTCCATCTCGCCTAAAATAGCGGCAAGTGGCAATTCCAAGTTTTTATACAGTTCAAATTGCTCGTTCTCTTGTAATAAATGCTCTAGCTTTGGCTGTAGTGACCAAACTGCAAAGGCTTTTCGACTCACATGCTGTGCCAAGGTTTCTTCATCTGGAATAGCACGCTTTGCACCTTTTCCATAGACAGCCTCATTTGTTTGCACATCACGATAACCAAGCTCCCTTGCTAATGTCGCCACATCATCGCCACTTAACGCTGGATTGTTGATATAGGAAGCCAGCAATAAATCAAAGTCAACGCCTGCTAGCTGAATACCTACTCGATTGAGCGCTGCCTGTGCTGCCTTGGAATCAGC
Source organism: Lysinibacillus piscis (assembly GCF_026012395.1). GTDB lineage: Bacteria > Bacillota > Bacilli > Bacillales_A > Planococcaceae > Lysinibacillus > Lysinibacillus piscis. The sequence continues at coordinate 201,046 of NZ_BRZA01000002.1, read as the reverse complement.
TAAATATTTTATTTTTGTGCCATCTTCTAACCAATGACGTAATGCCTCCGATTTTACCGCATCATCAAACGCTATATAGATTGTTTGCTTGCCATCTGTTAAAGCGATGCCCAATTGTGCACATGTATGATAATGCTCATCTGCTAATTCAACATGTACTGCCATGACATCTTGTAAATGTTCAGGCTTCACCTCTTTGATAATTGTATAATCAAATGGTGCTTGCTCTTCTTCTTGTACAGTAAAATCACTTTTCTCTAGCAAAGACTTAAAACCAAGCTCCTGCCATACTGCTGTTAATGCCTCTACATTTGGTCCGTCATAAGCAAGATCAGCTAATGTAATTGTGATGGGTGCTTCAGTAAAAATAGTTGCCAGTTGCTTACTCATCAAGGCTTGTTCTTCATTTGCCACCAGCTTTTCCTTCATTTTAGAAGCCTTTAACGTATCCATTGCCGCATAAAGCCCCTCAACAGATGCATGCTCCTTCAACAATTTCACTGCTGTTTTCTCACCAACACCTGGTACACCTGGAATATTGTCTGAGGAATCACCCATTAAGCCCTTCATATCAATAATTTGCAATGGTGTTAAGCCGTATTTTTCCTCAATAAAGGCTGGCGTATTTCTTTCAATTTCTGTAATTCCTTTTTTCGTAATATAAACGGTCACTTGCTCTGTCGCAAGCTGTGTTAAATCACGGTCCCCTGATACAATGATGACATCCATATTTTGAGTTGCCGCTTCTTTTGCCAATGTCCCAATAATATCGTCTGCCTCATACAGCTCTAGCTCATATTGTGGAATGCCGTATGCTTCAATTAACTTGCGTAAATACGGAAATTGCTCCGATAATTCAGGTGGCGTTTTTTGACGACCTCCTTTATATTCAGTAAATGTCTCATGACGGAAAGTTGTTTTTCCCGCATCAAAGGCAACCAAAACTTTTGTTGGCTGCTCCTCTTCTAATAATTTTTGTAGCATCGTTGTAAAGCCATATACTGCATTCGTATGAATCCCACTATCATTCGTCAATAATGGCAACGCAAAAAATGCACGATAGGCTAAACTATTGCCATCTAATAATAATAATTTTTCTTTCGTCATCTGCTCGCCTCCACTCCTCTCTCTACTTTAGCGAGAAAAACATCTTTACGCAACATTCTCGGCGCTATCAGTCAGTTCAAGCGTTCTATCCGTCACTTTTCCTATTCTATCCATAAATAAACCGTATGAAATCATGGCTCATACCTTTGATTTCATACGGTTTATTTTTAAATGATAATTAGCCAGGTAATAATTCAACTTGTAATGGTGATGATAAAAGGTTTTGCCCAGGATTATTTACGCGTTGAATCTGCGTAAAAGTAGCAGCTGGTGAAAGATCCACAGCAAATGTTAGTTGGATAACATTTGGGCTGATAATTTGAGCGACAGTGCCTTGAATTGGGTTTAGTATATTTTCCAACCTACATGTAAATTGCTCACCCAACGCTATTTCAACATTTTCATTAAACGTTAGCTCAATTATTTGCGAATTTATACGTATGGCTTGCGTAACAGCTAATGCAGGTTGCCCAATCGTTAGTTGCGCCGTCAATGCTGGTACAAGCTCTGTTGTTTGCAATGTTACAGGGTCTGTATAAGAAATCGCCTCATGCAATGCAATGGTTACTTGATCAGGTGTTGTTACTTGAACTTTTTCTGCTTCATATAGTTCATAAAATGTACTTTTTATTATCTCCTCTTGTTCTGAAAGATATTTACTGAAAATTTCTTCATATACTCTACCAGTAGTTATATCATGAGCTGGGATAATTAACGCTTGTCCATTTAGCAAACTGTGTAGCATAGTAACTTCCTGTAAGCCCTGTGCAATCGGCTGAATATTCATGAGCTTCTGTAACTTCACAACCATATTATTAATATCTGTTTGTGTCGTCGCAAGTAATAAATTCATATTTGTCAAGGAAGCGACTCGTTGATAGGCAACTGATGGCCTATTAGCATTAGTTACCATTGTATTCGCTTCTGTAATCGCCGCTTGCAATGCATCTGTTGCCTTTTTAGGTATCCATTGCTGTGCTCGTGAGATGCTTTGTCCATTTTCAGATATAGGAATTGCGCCATTATTTACTTCATTTAGCTTCTCCTGTGCTTGCGTAATCATTGAGACAAGGCTCGTTGTCACAAGTGGTGGTACAGGTAGTGGTGCTGTATTTCCTCCTGCGCTACCATTGTTCCAGTTAGAATCGATAACAGGAGGTGGTGTTAGCGTATATGGCTGTGGCTGACCATTAGCAAATTGAACTGTATCAATTTGTCCTGGCCGAGCATTTGCTAACATCATGCGTAGTTGCTCTTGTGTAAATGTTGTAATCACATTATTAATATGCACAGCTGGTTCAAGTGTCATGATTGGCTGAGTAAATGCTGGTAATAATACATTATTAAGCTGTAATGTACCGCCGATATTCACAGGCATTTGAATCGGCTTGTTTAGCAATTTTTCTTGTTGTTTTTGCTCCTTTATTGCTTCTGTCAGCTTCTTTAGTTTCTCTTGCATATCGGTTGCTTTATTGTCGAGAGACGGTAATGGTGATGTGCTTGCCTTATCTGCTAATGGTTTACTTGCTTTTTGCAACAACAGCTCCCTTTGCGCCTGTTGTAATTGTTGTTGCACTTGTTCACTTGGGTTAGCCGTATTTTGTATACGTAAAAGCAATTCATTTATTGTTTTCTCTAGATTAGCGATAGTAGCCTCTATCGATTGATTCCTCTGCTCTTGTAACTTTTGTTGCTGTGCGGATATAAAGTCTTGGGTTTCAGCCTGTATTTCAGCTAGCGACTGTACGAGTGCTGCTAATACCTCAGGATTTGAGTTAATAATCATATTTTCAATAGTGGCTGTCCCACTTAATCCCGCACCTCCTAATGGTAGCTGCCATTCTAGTGCACCTACACTCGGTGCATTCACTATTAAATTGCTTCCTGGATACACAATGCTTGGCAACGACACATTAGAGTTAATCGTAGCAGAGCCATTGATAGTAATGTTCGGTAAGTGGCTGTTTTGGATAAATAATTTTCCATCTACCACATTCAATACTACTGCAAGAGAAGCCGTTTTTGGCATCTCCGCTTCCTCTAGCAATAGCTCACCTTTGACATTTAGCTGATTGAGGGTCGTATTTATGCCACGTCCTGTTACACGTATATCCCCTATAACCTCCATATTTTTCAGCTCTACAAAATCAGCATCTACCACAATATTGCCTACGGTTGCCTTTCCACCATCCAATACAACGTTTGCCCCCTGCTGTCCAGATGTCTTTAAATCAATTGCTAACACTTCAGCAATCTCACCATCCACCACAATAACATCTAGCTCTGCACCAGCTAAAGCAGCAGCGTTTTTCTTGTTTAAAATCGCCTGTGCATTTGTGCCAATCGACCATTTTTGCCCATCTATTATCACTTGATTATTTTGAATACCCTCAACAATAATGGTCGCTCCTGCAATCCCTTTTCCTGCCGATTGCTGTTGTACCACTGTTTCTGCTCTTGTAATAAACGTAGCAAGCTGTCCTCTTGTCACAAACTTGTCCCCGCTAAATGTAGTTACAGATGTCCCTGTAGTAATCCCGTATTCAAACAGTGCTGCTACAGCCTGCTGATAGGCTGGGTCTACATCTGCAAACGGTAGGGCAGCCTTTTCAGATGCAGCTAACCCTAATGCGTTGACAATCACCTTTGCCATGTCATTACGTGTAATCGACGCATATGGCGTCCATGTGCTATCCATTATTCCCGCCGCTTGTAAGGCTACTAACTCCTGCTCGCTACCTACCTCTAAACCTAACACCCCCGCAAGAATTTTAGCGGTTTGCTTATATGTAACGAATACATCTGGTTTAAATGTCCCATCAGGATAGCCGTGAATAATATCTCTTTGTGCTAAATCTATAATTGCTGGGTAATGACTGCTTTCTTTTGACACATCTGGAAAATTAACTGCTGCCTCTGCTGTTATGTTTGCTCCTACTGTGAAAACGCTTGCTACAGTTGCTATTGTTGCTACAGCAAATAACTTATTTTTCCCCATATCGTCCCCTCCATGTATGTTGTATTGTTTATAACATTACTTTATTTAATGCAACAAAAAAAGCTCTTTTTCTTAACACTACATGATAAAGGTTAAAATTAGATTAAAAATAAAAAACTTTCATGCAAAGAGAAAATCCCTTGTCATGAAAGTTTCAGTATTGCTTATTCATTTAAAAACTTCTTCATAAATAACCGTTGCTAAAAAAGCATTCATAAAGGCAAATACTAAAAATAATGGCATGCCACCAAGCTGAAATTGTGTCATCTTTGTATAAAAAACTAACACAATACCAATTTGCGCTACAAAAATAATAGCACCAATGCCCACTTGCCAAATCGGACGTTTATCTTGACGCTTTTCATAGAAAAATAACTTTTTGCATGCTTTACGCACATCCTCAGCAATCAGAAGACTAGCTAAAAAGATGATACTAAAAAAGATGGGTATATGATAAATAGTCGTTGTCAGCCATGCAAAGTCAGACAAACGAAACAGGAATGTTATGAATGAAGAGATACTACAGGCAATCCCTATATTTTGAAGCCAAATACTCATGCGTAATTTCATTTGACCGATCTCCTTTCTAAGCACCCTTATTCTATCAAATAGCTAGACACTATGAAACAAGTAAAATATAGCAAAAAAACGCCTCGTATAATGACTGAGACGTTTTTCATTTATGTTATTTTGTATAGCCTGATAACACCTTTGCATATGGTGAATTGGCTGGTAGTACAATAACAGTATCCTCACCAATCGTTTTTTTGTAGGATTCTAATGTACGATATAATGAGTAAAATTCAGGGTCCTGTGAGAAGGATTGATTATATATTTTGGCTGCCTCTGCTTCCCCTTCTGCCTGAATACTAGCCGCTTCAGCCTTCGCTTGTGCTAACTTTTCCTGTACATTTTTATCTGTTTCTGCCTCTGTACGGCGTTTTTGTGCATCTCCCTCAGATAAATACGTCTGTGCAATCGATTGACGCTTCGAGCTCATATTGGTAAATACCGATTGCTCATTCTCTTTTGGTAAATCAATACGGCGAATGCGAACATCAACCACCTCAATACCGTATTTATCAGCAGATAATAGCTCATTTACACGCTCTGTTACCGTATCGTTAATGTTTCCTCGTGAAGTAGCCTTATCATTAATAATTTGCGTATACTCAATACGCCCAAGCTCCGAACGAATAACAGAGTAAATAAACTCCTCCATACGAGATTCTACCTTTTCGATCGTACCTGCATTGGAAATCAATAATTTTGGATCGGTAATACGCCAAATCGCATAGTTATCGATAATAATACGCTTTTTATCCTTCGTTGTAATTTCTTCCTCGGAGATTTCATAGGTTAATTGATTTTTTGGTAGTTTTGTAACGCTTTGAATAAATGGCACTTTCATATTCAAACCTGGCTCACGCTCAAATTTTACCACCTCTCCAAATTGACGAACAATGGCATACTCAGATTCTTTGACAATATAAATATTGGCAAAGAGCACAATAAATAGCGCAAAAATCAATGTGAGGATACCAGCAATCGAGAGATATTTTTTCGGGTTTTTCGGTGCTGTATTTTTGGTAATCGGTATCGTATTATCTTCCTGTGAAGTCGTCGGTTTTGCTTTACCGAATAAAAAGCTAAAAAATTTATCAACGTCCTGATTTTTTTTGCCCATTAACGACCGCTCCCCTCTGTTTTTTCTGGCTGTGTAGCTGGCTGCAATGATTGTAATGGTAAATATTTCATCGTTCCACCATCATCATTCATAATATAAATTTGTGCCTTTGGTAAAACATTTTCCAACGTTTCTAATACTAGACGTTCACGTGTAATTTGTTGATTGCCTTTGTATTGCTCATACAATTTATTAAATACTTCAACATCCCCTCTAGCCTGTGCGATACGTGCTTCTTTTTCACCCTGTGCCTTTAAAATAATGGCATCCACTTCCCCCACAGTTTCACTCATACGCTGATTTTTATATTTCTCTGCTTCATTAATTTTGGTGTTTTTCATTTCCCGTGCATCTGTTACTGCCGTAAAGGCTGCCCGTACTTCCGCATTCGGCAGCTCTACATCTTGTAATTTAACACCCAATATACTAATACCGATATCATATTTATTGATAAGAGAGGCGAGCAAATCTTTTGTTTTTGATTCAATATCCATTTTTCCCTCTGTTAATACTTTATCTATAGAGGAGCTACCAACAATGGAACGAATCGCACTTGATGTCGCACTATGTAATATTTTTTCGGGGTTTTGTGCATTAAATAAATATTTAGTTGGCTCAGTAATTTTCCATTGAACAACAAGGTCAGTTAAGACAATATTTTCGTCCCCTGTAATCATTTTGGTTTCGGCATCATATGCTTCCAGTTCACCATCTTTATTTTGCTTATAGCCGAACTGCAAGCTATACGTTTCCTTTGATAAAACCGCTACGGATTGTACTGGCCAAGGTAGTTTAAAATGAAGTCCTGAATTCGTAATCGTTTCATCTGCACGACCAAATGTCATGACAACAGCCTGCTCTGATTCATCTACTGTGTACCATGATGTAAACACAGCGATTAGTGCCAAGATGCTAACGATGGAAAGCCCCACAATCATCAATGTTTTTTTCACACTCATTTTTTGTTCCTCCTCCACTATGATTACTATCTATTTACGGACTACTTGGCTGAAAGTTTCAAATTTTATCCCATATTAACAGGCTGTAAGACCCCTCACTGCAAAATAGGAAATAGAAATGTATAAGTGGAGATCAACAGCCTGTAAAAACTAAGGTTGGTGAAACTATCAATCGGTGGGGATGAGGAAAACTCCCACCGATTGAATGTTCACTTTATACAAATACCGTATATTTAATCATAAAGGAGATTGAAAATGAAGTGACTTATTTTTTTCATTAGCTTTTCTTATTTAGTAGCTTGCTCTGCACCAACATAAACATTACAGGCATTTTATACAGATGCAGAATTAGAAAATATTGAGCAAATCATGATTGTGCATGGCAGTATGGGAGAGCAAAAATGGTGGCAGATAAAGAAGCAATTGAAGTCTTTCTACAACTAACCAATGCGATTGTATTTACACTACAGAAAATTGACAAAGCCTACTATGACACAACACCTGAGCTATTGCCAATTGTTGATGACTATTATAAAAAACTACCCCCTAAGTAACTTAGGAGGTAGTTTTTTCAAATTATGATATTCACGTATATGTATCCATCACATCTACAGGGGGGTTTCTACTTGAACAGTATATCGCCTCATTATGAATAGCATGTGTGGATATTGTAAAGAATTTGTTAAGTTTTTGGAATGCAAACAATCATCTTTGTGCCGACACCCACTTCGCTCACTACTTGAATGCGTCCATGATGTGCCTCTACTAAATGTTTCACAATCGCCAAGCCTAGCCCTGTCCCACCTGAATTGCGACTTCTTGCACGGTCTACCCGATAGAAACGTTCAAAAACACGTGCAATTTCATGTTTTTCAATACCTATTCCTTGATCCTCAATTTCGATAATACCATGAGTGGCATTTTCCTTTAAACGAATCGTAATCGTTGTATCCTCTGGAGAATAGGTAATGGCATTCGTAATTAAATTCGTGGCAATTTGGATTAAACGATTCACGTCGCCCATCACCTGCACATCATGCTCCATCTCCACTTGGAAATTCATATCTTTCTCATCTAAGCGTGGTCCTGTCAGCTCTACTGCTCGAATCAACACATCTTGTAAGCCCATTGGCATCAGGTTAACGGTAAAGCCATGCTGTTCGATTTTAGATAGCTCCAATAAATCTTGAATCAACATTTGCAGACGATTACTTTCCTTATGCATAATTTCTAAAAAGGATAATAGCATCGGCTCATCTTTATATGCACCATCGAGCAACGTCTCCGAAAAACCTTTAATCGACGTCACAGGTGTACGCAATTCATGTGAGACATTCGCTACAAAATCTTTACGAATTTGCTCAAGGCGAATCAACTCCGTAATATCATGCATAACAATCACAACACCTAGCCAGCGTCCATGGTCTCCAATAACAGGTGCACCATAGACATCATGATGATGTAGCTCCTGCTGAATTTCCATTTTTAACTGCTGACGATATGGTTTTTCAGTTAAAAATACATGATCGATAAATTGCTCTAATGTTGCAGGTAAGCCTACTGTGCGGAAAACTCTACCTTGCACATTTTCAAGCTGTATATCAAAATGATTTAAAAATACACGATTAACAATCGAAATATTGCCCTCTCGTCCAATCATCATGAGTGAGCTTCCCATATTTTCAATCAATGTTTTTAATCGTTCTTCCTCTACTTCACGAACGGTCGTAATGTCTTGTAAGTTCCTTGCTAAAATATTAATGGAATGACTTAATGGCATTGTGCGATCATATTCGCTTTCATGTGCCCGAGCTCGGTAATTGCCTTTTGCTAGCTCCAAAGCCGTTTCTGTCACATTATCAATAGGTGCGATAAAGTCACGAATCATATAACGACTAATAATCGCTATCAATACAAGTGTAATGAAAAATAAAACAAACAAGGTAATGTTTACTTTTTCGCTAATTGCATCCAATAATATATCTTTCGAAGCACTATTGTGAAAAACATTTAACGCTACCTTTTCTTCTTTGGATAATGTGATGTGTCGCTCATCCGTGATTTGGTTGATAGCTGTTTGTATTTGTGAACTAGATTGTTCTAAATAAATAGGAAAAAGCTGGCCTATAACAATCATTAGGACAGCTAGTATCGTACCAAGTATCAACACGAATCTCAAAAACAGACGATTACTCATTGATTTCATGTCGTTTTTGGCTCCTCGAATTTATAACCAAGTCCACGAATTGTTTTGATAAACATTGGTTTACGACTATTTTCCTCAATTTTGTCACGTAGATGGCTAATATGCACATCGACAATTCGTGTATCACCAGCGAAATCATATTTCCAAACAGCGCTCAATAGCTGATCACGTGTTAAAACACGGTTTTTATTATCAAGTAAATAGAGCAGTAGCTCAAATTCCTTTGGCGTAAATTCCAATGGCTCATCATCTAAAAATACTTCAAAGCGCTCTGGATAGACACGTAAATGACCAAATTCATATAATTTTTCTTGTGTATCTTCTTTTTCTTCTACGACGACATTTTGTGTAAAACGTCTTAAAACGGCTTTGACACGAGCCAATACTTCACGTGGACTAAATGGCTTCGTCATATAATCATCTGCCCCTAGCTCAAGGCCAAGCACTTTATCAAATTCATCATCTTTTGCTGTTAGCATAATGATGGGTGTATTAATGCGTTGCTGACGAAGTTGCTTACAAACTTCCATACCATCGAGCTTTGGTAGCATCAAATCTAACAGTAGCAAATCTGGTTGCAGTTCGATTGCTTTTTGTAGGCCTGTTTGACCATCTGCTGCCGTTTCTACGATGTAACCAGCCTGCTCTAAATTATATTTTAATAATGTTGCAATCGAATGTTCATCTTCTACCACTAAAATCGTTTTTGTCATTGTTATATTGCCTCCATAAATGATTTGAAACCCCCATCTCAAATCGTGCAGGACGTCTATACTACTTGTGGTGGTATAACGAGTAATGTACCCGTCAAAATCGTTTTTTCCTGCTCATTATAAGAATGTACAGATACCGTCATTCTATTATGTGCTTGATCGACTTCGGTTACCTCTAATACCGTATGAAATAATTCATAATGATAAAGTGGTTCTGCATATGTGAAATGTTGCTCAATAATATGTGCACCTGGTCCAGGCATGTATTTCGATACGGCCGATGTAATAATTCCATTTAGCATAATTGTCGGAACAATCGGTTTTTGAAATGGTGTTAACGCCGCATAGTCATGTTGGATATACAATGGATTATTATCATTTGTTAGCCCTAAATAAAGTAATAAATCTTTATCCTCTATTTTTTCTGTCAGATGAATTTTTTCACCGATAACAATTTTATCAATTGTCAGACCCATTTTGCTGTTTTTGTGCAACAACGATATGCCAACCCCTTTTCTATCATAACTACTTCCATAGTAACAATTTTATATGTAAAGTACAAATATCAATTACGCTAGAGCAAAATAAAAACCGAGCAAGTATCAACTTTGCTCGGTTTATTTATCTTATAGATTTTTGATTAACTCGTTTGCGAATTCAGAGCATTTTACTTCTGTTGCGCCGTCCATTAAACGAGCAAAGTCATACGTTACGACTTTAGAAGAAATTGTTTTCTCAACAGATGCTGTCACAAGATCAGCAGCTTCTTGCCAACCTAAATGTTCAAGCATTAATACGCCTGAAAGCAATACTGAAGATGGGTTTACTTTATCTAAACCAGCATATTTTGGTGCAGTACCATGTGTAGCTTCAAAAATAGCATGTCCTGTTACATAGTTAATGTTCGCACCTGGTGCAATACCAATACCACCAACTTGTGCAGCTAGTGCATCAGAAATATAGTCACCATTTAAGTTCATTGTTGCTACAACATCGAACTCAGTTGGACGTGTTAAAATTTGTTGTAAGAAAATATCAGCGATTGAATCTTTTACAATGATTTTGCCTTCAGCAACAGCTTTTGCTTGTGCTTCATTCGCAGCCGCTTCACCTTGCTCTGCTTTAATTGCATCGTATTGGTTCCATGTGAATGTTTGATCGCCGAATTCTTTTTCAGCTAAATCATAACCCCATTGTTTGAAACCACCTTCAGTGAATTTCATGATGTTCCCTTTGTGTACTAAAGTCACAGATGGTTTGTTGTGCTTAATTGCATATTCAATCGCTGCACGTACTAAACGCTCTGTACCTTCTTGTGATACTGGTTTAATACCTAAACCTGAAGTTTCTGGGAAGCGAATTTTGTTCACGCCTAGCTCAGTTTGTAAGAAGTTTAATAATTTCTTTTGTTCATCTGAACCAGCTTTATATTCGATACCTGCATAAATATCTTCTGTGTTTTCACGGAAAATAACCATGTCCACATCTTCTGGACGTTTTACTGGAGAAGGTACTCCGTCAAAGTGACGAACTGGACGTAAGCATACGTATAGGTCAAGCTCTTGACGTAATGCTACGTTTAATGAACGGATACCGCCACCGATTGGTGTAGTAAGAGGCCCTTTAATAGCGATTAAATATTCGTCAATTTTGTCTAAAGTTTCTTGTGGTAACCATTCACCTGTTTGGTTGAATGCTTTTTCACCAGCTAGAACTTCTAACCATTCGATTTTCTTTTCACCATTGTACGCTTTTTCTACTGCTGCGTCGATAACACGTGATGCTGCAGCCCAAATATCTGGACCAATACCATCACCTTCGATGAAAGGAATTACTGGGTTATTTGGCACGTTAAGTACGCCATTTTCAACTACAATTTTGTTTGACATTGCTGTTGCCTCCTAAAGTCATAATCATAGGACTGCATGTAAAGCTATACAGTCCTAAATATTTTAGCATATTTTTAGTATTAACGCTCGCTGATTGGAACATATTTCTGCATACCTGGTCCAACATACTCTGCACGTGGACGAATTAAACGGTTGTTTGCATATTGTTCTAAAATATGTGCTACCCAACCTGATGTACGAGATACGGCAAAAATTGGTGTGAATAAGTCATGATCGATACCTAATGAATCATATACTGACGCAGAGAAGAAATCGACATTTGCTGGTAAGTTCTTTTGCTCTACAATCATGTCATGAATTTTCACAGACATTTCATAAAGCTCTGGTTTACCAGTTAATTTTGTTAGTTTTTCAGACATTACACGTAAATGTGGTGCACGTGGGTCGCCTTTACGATACACACGGTGACCAAAGCCCATAATTTTTTCTTTATTGTCTAATTTATTTTGTACCCATGCTTCTACATTATCAAGTGAACCGATTTCTGTTAGCATGTTCATTACTTGCTCATTTGCTCCACCGTGAAGTGGTCCTTTTAATGCGCCGATTGCTGCTGTTACACCAGAATAAACGTCAGATAATGTCGCTACACATACACGTGCTGTAAATGTAGACGCATTCAATTCGTGGTCTGCATGTAATACTAATGCTTTGTTGAACGCTTCCACTTCAATTTCTGCTGGCTCTACGCCTTTTAACATGTATAAGAAGTTTGCTGCATAGCCCAATTCTGGTTTCGGTGCAACTGGCTCCAATCCTTTACGGATACGTGAGAATGCTGTTACAACTGTAGCAATTTTCGCTTGTAAACGAATTGCTTTACGATAGTTTGCTTCTGGTGTCATCACATCTGCTTCATCATCAAATACGCCAAGTAAAGATACCGCCGTGCGAAGTACCGCCATTGGATGCACTGTTGCAAGTGGGTATGTTTTAAATTGATCGATAATTGCTTGTGGAATCGCCATGTTGTCTGCTAATTGTTGTTTCAATTCAGCTAGCTCATCCTGTTTTGGCAAACGTGTGTGCCATAATAAATAAATGACTTCTTCAAATGTTGCATTATCTGCTAAATCATCAATGTCGTACCCAACATATGTAAGTGTGTCATCAATAATTGAACTAATTTTAGATTCCGCTGCTACGATACCTTCTAAACCTTTAGTTGCTGACATAAATAATCGCTCCCTCATATCTTATACTATAGTGTAAATACTTAATTTTATCTTGGTTCAGTAGAAGATTCCTTCCTCTGCAGGAAATGGATGAATAACCTATCTTCCCCTCTTTTCAGTGGGTGTCCAAACGCCCACTGAACCAAGATAAAAACTGCAATGGATGTCATGGATTTTGAAAAAGAACTTTTTCGAGCTAACTCGAAAAAATCCAGACACAATTACGCTGGAACGTAATTGATTAAGTAGTATCTACGATTTTTATTTCTACGAACCATTCAGTCAATCGCTTACATTGCTATTATAATCATTTTTGACATCTTTGTGAATGAAAAACCTCTAAACAAAGAAAAAGGTACACTAAAGAGAGTTTTTCTTCATTTTCAATGCTTTTCTTCATATCTTTCATTGACTATCAATGTTACTACTGATATTTATGATATGCTAAAAAAATTTTTATGGCAATATGTAAGCATTGGCATGAATAATTACAAATAAATTGAGCTGACAGAACTTCTGTTGAAACGAGGCGAAATAGAAAGAGATGCGAAATATAAAATATTTTTCTTCTGATAAAATAACAAGTGCTTTATTTTTCATCGTATACTTACTCGTACTATGGTTTGTACTCCCTGTGGCACTAGCTATTTTCTTATCCTATTCCACCTATCCCATCATCCAATTTTTCCATAAATATTGCAAAATGGCATATTGGCTAGCTGCTCTTGTTGTTGAAATTTTGATTGTAGCATGTATTTTTATGCTAATTCTTTTATCTATTAATAGTGTAGTGCTTGTTTTCCCTGAAATCAAAGATATTCTACAAAACTTTTCTTTCTTCAATGAATATGAATCAATCCTTATCCAATTTATCAAAGAAAAGTCTCTCTCTATATTCGATTCTGTGTTACTCTATGCTGCAGATTTTTTTCAAATTTTCATGCAGCATGTTATTGAGATTTTTATATTTTTTATCGCCTATTATTTCGCTCTCTTAGAAACACGTAAATCTCGCTACTGGTTTTTTCAATATGCCCCCAAAAAATTTAGACATGAATGGCAAGGTCATTTTGCAAAAGTGATGAAGCTATTTCATTACTTTTTATTTGTTGAATTTCAACTATTCACCATCACACTGTTTATTCTATGTATTGGATTTATTTTGCTACAATTTGAACAAGCTATCGTCAAAGCTTTTATCGTTGCGTTCGCTGATGTGTTACCGTTTTTCGGTATCGGCGTATTTCTTGTTCCAATGAGCATTTACTTTTACTTGCAGGGCAATACTTTTTTATGTATAACAATTTTATTTTTATATTTATTTGTACAATTAACAAGGCAGCTAGCTGATTCTTTATTATGGTCCAATACGCTACAATTACGTACATTCCATACCTTTTTCATCAGTGCTGCCTCCATTTTATTATTTGGGTTTTACGGTATTTTACTAAGTCCTATTCTTTTATTTTTAGCGGTTAAATTAAAAGAAAATACTATTTTTGAACGATAATCACTTGGTTATGTTTCATTTTTTTCCGCATCCAATAATAAACGATTGGCTGGAAGAGTTTACGTGAAATCGGCATAAGTAATAAAACACCAAGTACATCCGTTAAAAAACCTGGCAATGCTAGTAAAAAGCCACCACTAAAATTGAGCATTGTATCTACCATCGCTGTGCCTGGTGCTTCCCTATTTTCTAGCGCTTGTTTTACGGAACGTACAGAATTCATCCCTTTATTTTTCACAACATATATGCCAAGTACACTCGTTGCTACAACAAGTAATAAAGTTGGTAGCACACCGATTAATTTTCCTACAACAATCAACAATGCAAGTTCTAGTAACACATAGCCAAGAAAGCCAAACACTATTTTTCGCATCTATTTTTCCTCCTAATATGCCATAAAGTGAGCCTTTCTACTTCTATACGTTATCATACCCTATTTGGTTGCATCGTATCATGCAAAAAGCTCCAGTACAAATTTCGTACTGGAGCTTTTCTTGTTATAGCACACTTGCATGTCCTTTATAAATAACGCCTGTTTCAGCGTCCATTGTAATTTCTTGTCCTTGACGAATCAGTGCTGTCGCTTCTTTTACGCCAACGATAACTGGAATACCTAAGCTCAATCCAACAACCGCTGCATGACTTGTTAAGCCACCTTCTTCAGTGATTAAGCCTGCGCATTTTTCCAATGCTGGCATCATGTCTTTATCTGAGCCAATTGTTACTAAAATACAGCCCTCTGTGTCATAAGCTAGTGCCTCTTCGGCATTTTTAGCAACGACAGCTTTCCCGACAACAGACGCTTTGCCGATTCCTTGACCGCGTGCTAGTAAATCGCCAATAATATGCACTTTCATTAAGTTCGTCGTTCCTGCTTCACCAACAGGAACACCTGCTGTAATCACAACGGCATCACCGTGTGTCACATAGCCATACTTCAAACTTTCATCTACAGCTAAATCTAAAATTTCATCTGTTGTTGTCACACGCTGACAAACGATTGGTTGTACACCCCAAACAAGCGTTAAAGCATGTGCTGCATCCACAGAGCTTGTCACCGCAACAATCGGTACACCTGGGCGATATTTCGCAATCATTCTTGCCGTGTTACCACTTTCTGTTGGTGCAAGAACCGCCTTCACACCTAGATTAATCGATGTATAAGCAACAGCTTGCGAAATCGCTTCTGTTAGGTTGGCCTCTTTTTCACGACTACGTGCAGATACAATTCGTTTATAGTCTAATGATGTTTCTGTGCGTTGTGCAATTTTATTCATCATTTGTACAGATTCTACTGGATAAAGACCTGCTGCTGTTTCACCTGATAACATAATTGCATCTGTGCCATCCATAATTGCATTGGCTACATCGCTTGCCTCGGCACGTGTTGGACGTGGATTACGTTGCATGGAGTCTAACATTTGTGTAGCAGTAATAACTGGTTTTCCAACTTGATTACATTTTAAAATTAAGCTTTTTTGAACAAGTGGTACTTCTTCTGCTGGAATTTCTACCCCTAAATCTCCACGAGCTACCATTAAACCATCCGATACTAAAATAATTTCGTCAATATTATCGACACCTTCTTGGTTTTCGATTTTCGGGATAATGTGAATGTGACCACCATCATTTTGCTCTAATAATTCGCGAATTTCTAAAACATCTTTTGCACGACGTACGAAGGATGCTGCAATAAAATCAACGCCTTGTTTAATACCAAATAAAATATCTTGCGCATCTTTTTCTGTAATCCCTGGTAGTTGCACGGATACATTCGGTACGTTGACACCTTTTTTATTTTTTAAAACACCTGCATTTTCAACAATTGTATGAATCAAGCCTTTGTCCACATCTTTTGCTAAAACACGTAACTGAATCAAACCGTCATCCAACAAAATAATTGAATTTTGCTCTACGTCCTCGATTAAACGCTCATATGTCACCGAGAAGCTTTTCTCAGTTCCTTCTACTTCTGTCATCGAAATATCAATCACTTGACCTGTTGTTAAGTGTAACTCACCATTTTGCATATTGTGTGTACGAATTTCTGGCCCTTTTGTATCTAGTAAGATCCCCACAGGCTTGCCCACTTTTTCTGCTGCTTCACGAATTAGTTGAATACGTGCTGCATGCTCCTCATGAGAGCCATGTGAGAAATTTAAACGAGCTACGTTCATTCCTGCTTCGATTAATTTTTCTAATGTTTCTGGTGCCTCACTTGCTGGACCAATTGTACAAACGATTTTTGTTTTTCTCATTTTTGCCACTCCATTTTATACTAGATTAGATTGATAATTCTTTCATTAACGTATACAAGCTCATATCTGCTTCATGATTTTTCTGGAATGCTTCAGGCATATCATAATCAATGACTTGGTGATTACGCACACCAACTGCTCGACCTGCCTTACCCTCCATTAATAATTCTACTGCATATGCACCAAATTGACTCGCTAATACACGATCTCTCGCTGTAGGCGAACCACCGCGCTGCATGTGACCAAGCACAGAAACACGTGTTTTCTTACCTGTTTTTGCTTCTAAAAGCTCAGCTATTTTGTGTCCTGGCATAACACCTTCTGCCACAATAATAATGCTATGCTTTTTCCCACGTGCTGCCCCTCGTTCAAGGCGTTCCACAATATCATCTAAATCATAGGCTTCTTCAGGGATAAGCACTGTTTCTGCGCCTGCTGCAAGCCCAGCCCATAACGCTAAATCACCTGCATCTCGCCCCATTACCTCCACAACAAATGAGTTTTCATGTGAAGTTGCCGTATCACGAATTTTATCAATCGCTTCTACGACTGTGTTTAAGGCTGTATCAAAACCAATTGTATATTCAGTGCCTGGTACATCATTATCGATTGTACCTGGAATACCTACAACGGGGAACCCTTTCGCCACCAATGTCATGGCACCACGATAAGAGCCGTCACCACCGATGACAACTAGACCCTCAATTCCCGCTGCTTGGAGGTTGTCCAATGCTTTTTGCTGCACAGCATCCTCTTTAAATTCTGGAAATCTCGCTGAGTTTAAAAATGTTCCTCCACGCTGAATTAGACTACCAACTGAACCTAAATCTAACTCTTCAAACTGACCATTCGTTAGTCCTTCATAACCATATTTCACACCAACCACTTCAATTCCATGATAAGCTGCCTTACGAACAACTGCTCGAACAGCTGCGTTCATGCCCGGTGCATCTCCACCGCTTGTTAATACAGCAATTTTTTTCATCATTGAACACCCTCCTACAGCTATTAATATTATTCACATTAACACGAAAAAACAAACTTTGTAAGAGCTCGAAGCCTATAAAATATAACTTTTACAGAAAAAATAAAAAGAATGCGCTTTCACACACTCTTTTTACTCCATTTAAACAAAATTCCCCATAAAAATAAACTTTGCTCTTACACAGTCAATAGTTGTTCTACATTTCAGTATATTGACCAATTTGTTTAAATTTCTCATAACGGTCATCAATTAATTGTTGCCCTGTTAGTCTATTTAACATACCTAATGTAGCAATTAAACATTCTTTTATATAAAGCGCTTGCTGTGCGATATCACGATGTGCGCCACCCATTACCTCTGGAATAATGCCATCAATTACCCCAAGATCCTGCAAATCAGGTGCTGTAATACGCATCGCCTCTGCTGCTTGTTTAGCTAGGCTACCATCTCTCCATAAAATAGATGCAGCGCCTTCTGGTGAAATCACGGAATATGTGGAGTTCTCCAGCATAAACACACGGTTTGCGATACCCAATGCCAATGCACCGCCACTTCCACCTTCTCCAATGACAATACTAATGACAGGAACCGTTAAGCCAGCCATTTCAACAAGATTACGTGCAATGGCTTCACTTTGCCCACGTTCCTCTGCCGCTTTGCCAGGATAAGCTCCCTTTGTATCAATAAAACAAATAATAGGACGCTTAAATTTTTCTGCCTGCTTCATTAATCGTAATGCTTTACGGTAGCCTTCTGGATGTGGCATACCGAAATTTCGTCGAATATTTTCTTTCGTTGATTTCCCACGTTGATGTCCAATAATTGTGACAGGCTGTCCTTCAAAAAAGGCAATCCCACCAAGAATGGCGCCATCATCTCCAAATGTACGGTCACCATGTAGCTCGATGAAATTTTCACACATCGCTTCAATGTAATCAAGTGTTGTTGGTCGCTCTGGATGTCTTGCTACTTGCACACGATCCCATGGCTTCATATTGGCATAAATCGATTGCTCTAATTGCGTTAAACGTGTTTCTAACGTTTGAATTTCATCCGTCATATCTACATCTGCCTCAGTGGCAATTTTTTTAAGCTCCGCAATCTTTTCTCGCAATTGGATAATCGGCTCTTCAAATGCTAAATGTTTAGACATGTTGCACGCCTCCTTTTGTATGCATTTGGACAAGTATCGCTACTTGCTGGCGTAAGTCTTTACGTTGGAAAATCGCATCTAACTGACCATGTGCCAATAAAAACTCTGCTGTTTGAAAATCACTCGGTAATTTTTCACGTACAGTTTCTTCAATGACACGACGTCCCGCAAAGCCAATTAATGCTTGTGGCTCTGCAATATTAATATCTCCTACTGAGGCAAAACTTGCAGATACACCACCCGTTGTTGGATGCGTTAAAATGGAGATAAACAATAAGCCTTCATCACTATGACGCTTTAATGCCACACTTGTTTTTGCCATTTGCATAAGAGACAATACACCTTCCTGCATACGTGCGCCACCACTTGCTGTAAAAATGATAAATGGTACACGCAAAGCCGTTGCTTTTTCTACTGCACGAGTGATTTTTTCTCCTACAACAGAGCCCATTGAGCCCATACGAAAATGAGAATCCATAATTGCGACAACAACTTGCTCTCCACCTAGTGTCCCAACACCTGTTAATACCGCTTCATTTAAGCCTGTTTTTTCTTGGTCAACTGCAATTTTTTCTGTATATGCTGGGAATTTTAATGGGTTGCTCGTTTGTAAATGATCATCCATTGAGACAAATGAACCTTCATCCATAAAATCGGCTACACGTTCTTGTGCCGTCATTTTAAAATGGTGGTTACATTTCACACACACTTTATGATTTTTTTCCAGCTCTTTCGTTAATTGAATATGTCGGCATTCTGGACATTTTATCATCAAGCCTTCTGGAAAGCCTTTTTCTTGTTCCCCGTCTTTCTTTTTGCGATTACCGCTAAATAAGTCACGTATTGCCACGTTTTACTCCCCCTTGATTGTCTAAATGCTTCATCCATTGACCATAGGCTTTTAATGCTTCTTGTTGATAGCCTAATTCTAGTGACTTCAATAATGTCTGTATCATGATTTTTTCATCTTCTGTTGACTGCCGATTAAGTCGATCACCGTCATAAGCAGCTAACTGAAACCAAATTTTTAATGCAAGACGATTGCCTGATGTAATCATTATTTCTCTTAAAATATCTCGGCAATTGACTGTGCCTTCAATCTCTAATTTAACAAAAAAGCTTTCCCATACAGGTGATGTACGCATTTCCTTTGTACTACATATAATACGAATTGCTTCTTTTTCATGGATTTGTCGTGTTTGCGCAACATCTTTCTTTGATCGCTCGTCCTCTAAAATAAACATGGATAATACTTCGACAAGCTGATGCTTATGTGTGGTAGCTAAAAATGTTCCGCCGCCATGTCGGGTTTCAATAAGCCCTAATAATTCTAAGCTTCGTAATGCCTCCCTCACAGATGATCTTCCTACTCCTAAACGTTCCGAAAGCACTCGTTCGGAGGGGAGCTTTTCACCAGCCTGAATTTTTTCCGTTTGAATGAGCTGACGTAATTGCTGAACAATTTCTAAAAAAACTTTCTTTTGTATCGTTTCTTTCGCCATATGCTCAACTCCACCCTAAAATGGTCAGACCACTTTTCAACATTGTTTTTAGCTTACAAAATAATGTAGCAAAAGTAAAGAAAAAACTGCATCAATTACACCCAGCATAATTGCGTTCAGATTTTCTCGAGCTCGCTCAAAAAGCATCTCTTCAAAATCTGTAACAATGTTTTTCTGTACCGAAAGCGTTAGCGTCAGGTACATCCGCTGGGGCTTTCTCTTGATTCAGTGTGCGTCCTGCCCCCACTGAATCAAAAGAAAAAATTTACGCAGTTTCCATCTTCCCTATATTCTTTTCGCCACTTGTGCATGTTTTACCTTCACTTGTGGTTTACCAAAACGTCTTTCAAGTGTGCCTTCCACATATAAAAGTCCATCCTCAGCGAGTATATCTTGAGCAAGCTGAAATACTTGTGGAAACAATGTAATGGATACTGTTCCATATTCATCCTGCAATTGAACAAATGCCATTTGCTCCCCTTTTTTCGTACGGATTTTTTTGACTTCTTCCATTACACCAAGTAATTTCACATATGTTCCATCACGCATCGCCTTCAATGTTTGGCAAGTCGCATTGACCTCCGACCACAGTGCTCTTTCTACTGTTACGGGATGTGCCGAAATATAAAAACCTAGATACTCTTTTTCATACTGTAATGTCTCTTTCAATGTGAATGGCTCAGCCTTCGTATATTGTGGTCGCCCTATTTGAAATTTCATATGACTCACCGCTGCACTGAGCGAGGCAATCAACATCGCTCGATCCACACCCAAATAATCAAGAGCACCTGCATAAATAAAGGGCTCCATGATTTTATTTGTAAAATAGCCCTCTCCAAGTGCAACAGCTAAATCAAATAAATTATCAAACGCATCAGGCTGTGTTTTCTGCAATCCAACAACCTTTTCTAAAAATGGTCGTGTAGCTCCTTTAATACTTGATAAGCTATAACGAATACCATGTTGATCAGCTAAAAAGGATTTTTGACTATATTTTAAAGATGGTGGATAAAATACAATGCCCTTCTCCTTTGCTTCACTAACAAGCTGCTGTATTTTTTCGCCATTCCCAGTTGCCCCAGATAATAGCGCAGCATAAAAATGTGCAGGAAAATGTGCCTTCAAATAAGCCATTTGATACGAAATCATACTATAAGCGACTGCATGACTTTTTGGGAACCCATAATCGGCAAAGCGTACAATTAACGCATATACCTCTTCTGCAATGTGTTGGTCAAAGCCTTGCTTCCTTGCCCCATCTACAAAAGCCATATGCTGCGCCTCTAATACTTGGCGATTTTTTTTACTAATAGCTCGGCGTAGTAAGTCTGCCTTGCCCATTGTAAAACCTGCCATGCGTGCTGCGATTTGTAGAATTTGCTCCTGATAAATGATAACGCCAAATGTTTCTTGTAAAATCGGTTCTAGTGCTGGATGAGGCATTTGAATGGCTTCTTGCCCTGCCTTCCTCTTGGCATACATCGAGATAAAGTCCATTGGCCCTGGACGATACAACGCATTGACGGCTACAATATCTAAAAAATGGCTCGGTTGAATATCTCGCAATGCTTGCTGCATACCTGTCGATTCTAGCTGAAATATGCCTACTGTGTCTCCACGCTGTAAGAGTTGAAATGTTTGGTCATCTTGTAATGGCATCAGCGAAAAATCAATCCACGGCCCACCCGCTTTATAAATAGACCAACGTATTTGCTCGATGATTGTTAAATTACGCAGCCCTAAAAAATCAATTTTCACAAGACCAATTGCCTCTACATCGCCCATTGGCCACTGTGTACAGTAAATGTCATCATGACCTGCTTCAATCGGAATTGTATGGACAAGTGGCATTGGTGCTATGACAATACCTGCTGCATGTGTCGAAGCATTTCTTGGTAATCCCTCTAATGTAAGAGCTACCTCTAGCCACTGTTGATGCTCGACGTTTTCTGCAAGCCATTCCTGCAATGGCTGTGACTCAGAAACAGCCTGTTGCAATGTAATACCTGGCTTATTCGGAATCATTTTCGAGATTTTCTCTAATGTTTCTGCTTCAAAGCCAAAAACACGTGCTACATCTCTTGCCACAGCCTTTGCAGACAATGTCCCAAATGTAATAATTTGTGCCACATGTGTCTTGCCATATTTTTGTGCTACATATTGAATAACCTTTTGTCTTTTATGATCGGCAAAATCAATATCAATATCTGGTAGGGTTACACGCTCTGGATTTAAAAAACGTTCAAATAATAAGCCATATGCTAGTGGATCTACTTGTGTAATCTTTAAACTATACGCCACAAGCGAGCTGGCAGAGGAGCCCCGACCAGGACCTGTTAAAACCTGATTCTCTCTTGCAAAACGTATAAAATCAGCTACAACTAAAAAGTAGTCAGCAAAGCCCATTTGACAAATAATATCAAGCTCATACTGTAATCTTTGCTGATAAATAGGTGGGATGGTTTGTGACTGAAAACGCTCAGTTAGCCCTGCATATGCCTCCTTTACTAGCCATTGTGCTGCTGTTTCACCTGCTGGAACAGGAAATTTCGGCATTTTTACAGATTTATTTGGTATGTCAGCCTGACAGCTTATCAGCATATCGGCACTCGCTGTGAGCCATTCTGGATGGTCAGCAAACCAGCTCTGCCATTCTGTCTCTGTTGGTGCAAAATAATGCTGTAATGTAGCACTTCGCATTCGATCAGCTAATTTTTCACCTGTATCAATCGCTCTCGCCGCTTCATAAGCAATATAATTTTCTGGACGTAAAAAATAACAGCTTTGTGTGGCGACAATTGGAATAGCCTGTCCTTGACACCATGCTATGTATACATCCTCTCGTTCATTTCGTATTCCTGCTGGTCTCGCAATGCCAAAGAAAAAGCGTTGACCAAAAATACTTGCAAGCGCTTGTGCTAATTCTGTCCAATCTGCCTGTTCATTTATATCATCTGTGGAAAGGAGTGCTAAACAGCCAGCTGCATATCCCTCCAGCCACTTCCACGGCAGTGTGTCATCTTCTCGAATGGACACGGCACTACTAATTTTCAACAGTTGTTGATAGCCCTCTGTTGTTTGTGCGTATAAAACAAGTGGAATTTTCGTTTCTTGCCACTGCACATGTACAGTAAGACCAATAACTGCATGGATATTTGCTTGCTGTAACGTTCTCCAAAAAGGCAAAAGCCCATACAATTTTGAATTGACAATTGCACAGGCCCTTGTATGTTGTTCTTGTAAAAAAGGGATTAATCGCTCAAGTCGAATGGTACTTTTCAATAAATCCGCACTCGTATGCATTTGTGTGTAAACCATTGGCACAGCAATCCCTTCCTTCCTATTACTTATTATTTTGACATACTTCTTGTAAACGCTGAATCACACGGTCTGCTTCTGTCCATGAGTAAGCTGTTGCACCAGAGGCAAGTGGATGTCCACCACCATTAAATTCTTTCGCTAATGTATTAATAATAGGTCCTTTTGAACGTAGACGCACACGAATTTGCTTGTCCTCTTCAATAAAGACAACCCATGCTTGTATCCCTTTTACACTCCCTAAACAGCCTACTAACAAAGAGGCTTCTGATGGCACGACGTCATGCTGTGCTAATAGTTCTTTTGTTAATTTAATGGAAGCTGCACCGTACTCATCCATTTGGAAGTTTTGATAAATATAGCCTTGTAAATTCAGTAGCTTTTGCTCCATTTCATACATGCCATTGAAAACTTTGTCACGGTCAAATGAATAAGTGACAAGCTCACTCGCTACTTGGAAGGTTTTAGCTGTCGTACTTGAGAATTGGAAGCGTCCTGTATCACCAATAATTCCTGCAAACAATAAACGAGCTGCTGTATCAGACAGTATCCAGCCTAATGCTTCTCGCCCTTCTTCAAATAATGTATAAATCATTTCACTGCATGAGCTTGCCTCTGTATTTACCCAGAGTAAATCTCCATAAGGATCGTCATTTGGATGATGGTCAATTTTAATCACCATTTTCCCCTTCGTATAGCGTTGATCGTCAATGCGCTCTGTATTAGCTGTATCTGTCACAATGACTAATGCATTGTCATACACATCATCTGTAATGCTATCAGGCTTCGTCATAAATGATAATGATTCGTCATGCTCGCCTACAGCAAATACTTTTTTATTCGGATAATTAGCTAAAATTAATGCCTTTAATCCATGCTGTGAGCCATAAGCATCTGGATCTGGACGAACGTGACGATGAATAACAATTGTGTCATATGAAGCAATTGTGTCGATGATTTGTCTTTTCAAAATAAATTCCTCCAAAATGATAGTAAGAACCGTTAGCATTTTTCTTCAATAATCGGTACAATAATAGCTAGTTATGCTAGGAGGTTTACTATGCTCAATTTAATATTTGTCGCTTTTATTATTATATCATTTGTTTGCTATTTTTATTTTAAAACAAAACAATTCCGTTCTACACTACCAATCGCAAAAAAATGGTACAAAAGTAAGGCAAATGTAGCATTTGGTTGCTTTGTTTTCTTTTTTGGTTTGAATCAAGCCTATCTATTTCCCGTTATGTATACATTTATTATTGTAGCTGTTCTTCTTATCTTCAGCCTTTATATCATTACAGAAAATAGTAAAAAAGTGCGCCATTACGGTCGTTTCGTTGAAGAAGAATACCGTATTAATCAATAGAAGGGATGACTCTAGGTCATCCCTTTCTCCGTTTAACGCTCCAGTAATTGGAACATCATCATCGCTTTTCCGACAAGCATTTGTTGATTATATACTTCAAAATCCATCTTTACAAACTTACGACTCATATCTAAAATACGTGGCTTCACCGTTAATATGCTTTCTACCTGTACAGGCTTAATAAAATAAATCATCATATTTTCGGCAATGGCATCTCCGCGTTTACGGCGCTTTAACGCAAATGAGCCCACTTCTGCTAACAGTGTTGTAAAAGCACCATAGGAAATTGCCCCATATTGGTTGGTCATTTGTGGCGTCACATTAAACTCTACCGTTAATTCCTCATCACCAAGTACTTTGATTTCATTTTTAACTAAATCGTCAATCGTTTCTCCCTGATGTGGCTGTCTTTGTGCCAATTGCAATGCCTTTAATACATCCTGTCGACTAATAACTCCCTGTAAAATCATATCATCATCAACGATTGGCAATAAATCAATGCCTTCCCAAATCATGCGATGCCCAGCAGAGGCAACACTCATCTTCATCGAGCCTGCAATCGGATTTTTCGTCATGACCTTATCAATAAGCTCCGTTTCCTCTCGACCAATTACATCCTTCACCGTCACCATACCGATGAGCTTATTGTTGGTTGTCACAACAGGAAATGCACCATGTGTCGTTTGCTCATTCAATTTTTTAAAATGGTAGATGGTTTCATCATTTTTCAAAACAGCCGTATCAACCATTGGGATATAAATATCTTCAATAAATAAAATATCCTTTTTAATTAACTGGTCATAGATGGCACGGTTAATCATCGTAGCCACGGTAAACGTATCATAGCTTGTTGAAATAATAGGTAAATTCAATGAATCAGCCAGCATTTTATTGTCCTCTGTCGTATCAAAGCCACCTGTAATCAATACAGCTGCACCTGCACGTAGCGCATTTTCATGTGCCTTAATTCGATTGCCAACGATAAGCAAGCTGCCTGCATCTGTGTAACGCATCATATCCTCAAGCTGCATAGCACCAATAACGAACTTTGTTAATGACTTATGTAGGCCTGTTTTTCCACCTAATACTTGTCCTTCAACAATATTCACAATTTCAGCAAATGTTAGACGCTCAATATTTTCTTTCTTTTTCTTTTCAATACGAATCGTACCTACACGTTCAATCGAGCTTACTAATCGGCGATTTTCTGCCTCTTTAATAGCACGATAGGCTGTCCCTTCACTCACCTGCATTTCCTTTGCAATTTGACGGACAGAAATTTTATCCCCTACAGGTAGCGATTCAATATATTGTAAAATTTTCTCGTGTTTTGTTGACAAAATATCACCTATTTCTCAAACATCTATTTGCCTCTAGTGTACCATATTTTTTGAGAAAGGTAGTTGAAAATCCTATTCTGCCCAACACGACGATGTTCTTACTTCTCAACCTTGTCACCTGCTTGCAAAATTTGTACGTCGGCATTTTGTACTAAATTCGCAAAAACTGTCGGATCTTGTACAATTGGTGGGAACGTATTGTAGTGAATAGGTACAACGATTTTTGGCTGTAAAAATTCAACAGCACAAGCTGCATCCTCAGGACCCATCGTAAAATTATCACCGATTGGGACAAAGGCAATGTCAATCGGATGACACTCACCAATTAGTTTCATATCGCTAAATAAAGCCGTATCGCCTGCATGATAAATCGTTATACCCTCTATAAATAGTAAAATTCCTGCTGGCATCCCCATATAAATAATTTGGTTGTCCTCTGTTGTATAGGACGACCCATGAAAAGCCTGTGTCAATTTCATCTTCCCAAAATCAAATTCTTGCGTACCACCAATCCCCATACCATGTGTTTTCACGCCTTGCCATGATAGCCAAGTCGCTAATTCAAATGGGGCTATCACAAGCGCATCCTTTTTCCTAGCAAGTGCTACTGTATCCCCGACATGATCGTTATGTCCGTGAGTTAGCAAAATAAAATCAGGTGCTTCCTCCTCCACTTTCAAATCTGTTTGTCCATTGCCATTAATAAAAGGGTCAATCAAAATCGTTTGTCCATTTGTTTGGATTTTTACAACCGCATGACCGTGATAACTAATTTGCATGATGCTTCCTCCTTCTCTTGACCTGCCTTAATATTTAATTCGTGAGCGATGCGTTTTTTCCCTTTTTTTGATATGATGAAGCAGGTATTCTATTTTGCGTTACGCAGGAGGTCACTACATATGTCAAAAATTCAAGAAATTCAAAGTTATTTACAGCAACAACAAGTAGACGTTGCTTTCATTACAACACCAGACAATGTTTTTTACGTTTCAGGCTTTCATAGTAATCCACATGAGCGTTTATTAGGTGTCGCTGTTTTTAAAGAAGCAGAGCCGTTTTTAATTTGTCCAAAAATGGAAGTTCCTGATGCTCAGGCTGCGGGTTGGACATATGATACGATTGGACATCAAGATACAGAAAATGCAATGGAGCTACTTGCCCAAGCGATTCAAGATCGCATCGGACAGCCTGCTACATTTGCTATTGAAAAAGCACATTTAACAGTAGAACGTTTAGAAGCATTGCAACAATCTTTTGCAGCCACTCATTTCGTTCGTTTAGATGAAAAAATTAATGCAATGCGTGTGATTAAAGATGAGAGCGAATTAGAAAAATTGCGCAAAGCAGCGGAACTAGCTGATTATGCTGTGGAAATCGGTTGCAAGGAAATCGCTGAAGGCAAGACAGAAATGGAAATCTTAACAGCCATCGAAAGCGCTATCCAAGAGAAAGGCTGTAAAATGTCCTTTGATACAATGGTATTAAGTGGACCAAAAACAGCTTCTCCACATGGTGTGCCAGGTGCACGTAAAATTGAAAAGGGTGATATGATTTTATTTGACCTTGGGGTTATTTACGACGGCTATTGTTCTGATATTACACGTACAGTTGCTTTCGGTGAGCCAAGTGACGCACAAAAAGAGGTTTACAACACGGTTCTTGCAGCAAATATGAATGCGATTGCAGCTGTGAAACCTGGTGTACGTGCCATGGATTTAGATAAAATCGCACGTGATACAATTACAGCAGCAGGCTATGGTGACTATTTCACACACCGCCTTGGACATGGGCTCGGTATTTCTGTACATGAATTCCCATCAATTACAGGCACAAATGATATGGTCATGACAGAAGGAATGGTCTTTACGATTGAGCCAGGTGTCTACAAAGCAGATATCACAGGTGTCCGCATTGAAGATGACGTTGTTGTAACAAAAGATGGCGTGGAAGTATTAACGAAGTTCACAAAAGAATTAATTATTCTATAGTCAAAAAAGTAATTCACTCATAAAAATGCATAACATAAACTAAAAACCCGAACTATTACGAAACACTAAATTTGAAGTGTCTCGCAATATAGTTCGGGTTTTTCAGTGACTAAAATTCTTTTGCCTCAGTCGTTTAAATTTTAAAATTCTTAATCGCCTCAAGAAGATTTTTAGCTTCATATACCACATCGTCAGAATCAGCTCTTACTTTTTGTATTCCATGAGCCTGATTTTGAGTAACTGCTAAAAACTCTTCTGTAGCTGCTGCATTTTCCTCCGCAACAGACGCAATATTCTCCATAACCTTCGTTATTTCATGTGACTTTTTATTTACCTCATTTGCTGAAGTTGCTGCATTGTTTATTTGTATGACAATGTTTCTTACAGAATCTCTTATTTGGTCAAAATATTTCTTTGTATCATTTACTGCAACTTCTTGCTTGAATACAACATCTTTTACTAGGTTAACCTCATCAACGCTTTGAGATGTTCTTTCCTGTATTTCCTTAATAAGTGCAATGATTTCATCGCTTGAATTCGCTGATTGTTCTGCAAGCTTCCTTACCTCATCCGCAACAACAGCAAAGCCTTTTCCATGCTCTCCTGCACGTGCTGCTTCTATTGCTGCATTAAGCGCAAGAAGGTTTGTTTGGTTAGCTATACCACTAATAACATCAACTATATCGCTGATTTTAGCCGATTTTTCAGCTAACATATTAATGGCCATCCCTACATTTTCAGTAGTTTTCTTGCTTTCCTCCATAAGGCTTAACTGGTTTACAATAGCCGTAAATCCTTCATCGACAGCTACATTAACTCCTTTAATCATATCTACAGAGTTTTCAACATTCGTTGTAATTTCCTGCATATCCTTTGTTATACCAGTTACCATAGATGACCCATTTTGAACTGACTCAGCTTGGTCATTTACACCATGTGCAAAACTATCTACTGTTACAAGTATTTCAGATGATACTTTTCCTGACTGAATAGCCATATTGTTCATTTCACACGCTTTAGAATCTACAGTATTTGTAGCAATGACTACTTGCTGTATTAAATTTCTTAAGTTATCAATCATTGAATTATAGGCAATCGAAAGCTCGGCGATTTCATCCTTACCTTTAACTTCAATTTTTGTTGTAAAATCGCCATTAGCCATGTTCTTAGAGTTTTCTATAAGCTTTAAAATAGGGCGAACTACTACTCTTGAAAGGAAGATGGCAATGATAGCCACACTAATCAAAGAAATAACAATAATAATAATGGCTATTTTCATAGATTTCATAGCTTGCTCATTCATTTCCTGTGAAGGAGCATCTAAAACTAGTCGCCAACCTGTTCGCTCGATTTCTTTATAGGAGGCAACAATACTTTGACCACCATCTTCTTGATATGTAAAGATGCCGTTTTTATTGGCCAGAACATTCTTATTTAATAGTTCAACAGTATCTTTATTTTCTATTTCATTTATATTCTTGCCAATTTTCGCGACATCAGGATGAATTAGAATTACGCCACTGCTTGATACTAAGTATCCTTTTCCTGTTTTAGCAACTTTAATATCTTTAACAACCTTCGAGATTTTCGATACATCTAGCATCGATTGAACAATCCCTCTAAACTCTCCCTTGTCATTGACAAGAGGAACGTCGATGATAATGATGTCCAGATCTTCATTAACAGCTTTAAGAATGTCAGAGACTGCAACCTTTTTTGTACTCATCGCGTTTTTAACATTTTGAAAATTACTTCCATCATAGCTTTGGTCGCTTGTTTCATAAACATATCCCTTCACATCCACATACGAATATACTTGTACGTCAGAATCGCTTTGTGCCAGTATTTTAAGAACTGGGATGACCTGTTTAGGATCATTATTCAAAAATTCTGGATGCTCCTTCACTACAGCTTGCATCGATTCAATTTTTTGTGAAATCCAGTCATTAATATATTTTGCATTAAGGTTTGTTGCCTCTTCAAAAGCGTCTTCAGATGTAGTGCTTAAGGCAGAGTTGGATTGCATGAGTAAAATGGTTGAAGACGCAACGAGTGGAACTAACGATATAAATAGCAAAATAAACATTAATTTGAGCTTAAAAGATTTATTAATGGTTGAAAAAAGATTTTTACTCATATTCGTCATCCTTTTTTGAACATAGATTTTGTATTTTCTTAGCTAAAGACCCCTCCTAAACATTTCTCTTATATTTAGATATTGTTGGAGTCATTTACAGTATCTGCACTTATATCATAAAATCATAATACTACATAAAACGCCATATTCCATCAAAAATTTTTTATTATTTATTTTCTTGGCAACATAGCTAAAAATAATTTTTATTACTTAGTTTCTATACACTACTAATTGCTATGAACAAACAGCCTAATTATTTTACACTAATAGGGACTGTTCTCTAAAATTAATATACTTGTACAATAGACGGTATAGTATATATTGTTCAATTCCAATGAATGCATTAGAAAACAGCATCATTTTTTATCCTCGTCAGTTAAAGAATTAATTCTAGCATATCGTTATAAAACTTATATCTACATATAACAAAATACGTGGTTTTTTGGTGCTGCCTGATAATATTACTTAAGAGGGTTTTCTAGAGTTCTAGATCTCTCAAATAATACAATAGCTATTCAAATGAGTCACATAAATATCGACAAGATGAAAATCTCCAACAAAATCATTCGTTATTTTCCAATTAAAAACCATCTGAAACGCATTATTCCAGCGTTCAGATGGCTCTTTTCATTCATTTACTTGTCATAAGGTTTCTCGTACCACTTTTAAGTGCAATTTTAATTAAACTAAAGATTTTTAGTTAGTAGCACAACGATTAATTATAGTCGCTCTAAATCCTGATATTCTTTCATATACGGACCATCCTCTGCAACATATGAGTGGTACAGTGCCTTGACTGCAAAATTTTTCTCTAAACCCAATTCAGACTTTAGCTTTTTTAATTCATCATGCAACGCTCGATGTTCATTGATAAGCTTTAGCATAATTGTTTTATTATATTTCATTACATCCGTCCTTTTTGTTTATCACTTGAATTATTCAATTCAAGGGAATTAAAATTCTTGGACATCTGATATCGTTCTAGTATTTTCTAATGTGTATTGATTTCTTTTCAATAAACTTTTTCTATCAAATGTTGAAGCTATATTACACCATTATTAATCATCACCGCAAGAGTATTCATTAAATAGGTTACGCTCGCTTTATACAAATGTTCTTAAAAACTTACTTATGGTATGTATAAATATAATTTTATACATATATCCATTATTATATAAATACTTATTTCTTTAGTTGTTTATTTACCTCTTGTACAATAACTTGAATTAAAAAATCTTGTGTAATGTTGTTTACATTATCGCCATATTGAAAGTCATCTATCATTTCACTTATTTCATACCAATTGCTCACTTTTTCATGAGTAGAATGTTCTCGAATTACCTGATATATTTCATGTGCAATAGCTATCGCATTGTTGTTATCCAGTAATATTTGCTGTAACAAATACTGTACATAAAATTCCGCACTTTCTTCATAGGATGGCTCCGTCAACTTTAACTCATTTAAGGTCCTTTTAAAAAGCTGTTCTACTTCAAAACTATTTAATGGTTCTTCCAAAGTAGCGAGAATAGTTAAAGTCTGTGAAGAAAATTCATTTTCTAGCATTTGATAAGCCCATTTTACATAATCAACGGGCAAAACATTACCTTTCAATTTCTTATAATATAAAAGCTTTATATCCATTTAATACCTCTTTATAAATCTCACTTACTTATGATAAGACGTTAGAGCCTATTTATTACTTATTATTTTATTCATTTACACTAAAAATGGCTAATCTCTTCATGTAACAATTCAAATGAAAGTACTAATGAAAAGAAGACCACTACTCAGATTATTGCAGAAGAAATTCTAAATGACAATCCAAATACAGGCATTCTTGTGATTAATGAGAGCGATGATTCCATTGAAATTTATACTGGCTCCATAGGCAAAGAACTGGGAGAAATTTTTAATAATGGTGTAGCAACAAAGTTAACGATAATATATATGTTTATATTGGAAAAGCAGAAGGAAAAATTTATTGTCAATTCAATTCCTGTTCTCTATAACCTTTATTTCATTTAAATAAAAAAACGCTATCTCTTGATAGTTTTACACAGGCATAACCTATTTAGAGGCTAATTCAAAGGCAATCCGCTTCGGTAAATTAATCAAAAAACAGACTGACCACCTATCGAAGGAGCAGTCTGTTTTTATTGGTCAATGAGCGGATCAAAACCAACGTTTTTTCATGGCTTGATGTATCTTTTTATGTGAGAATGACCTATTTCATTCTCTCTAATGGTTAAAAGCCTTAAGCTCTTGTTTTTCCTGCTTCGACCTCTGTTTGAACTGATTCTGGTCTCGCTGCTAATCTCGAGACAAGATACAATCCAATGATAAGCAATAGAATAGCAAATACAGTATAAGATAGATTTGAGGTTTTAGGTGCGTACAAGCCTACATATGAAATCGCATTAAACGAAGCATGGAATAGAACAGCCAAAATAACACTCCTTGTTCGCACATATAGCCATGTCAAGATGGCACTATAGCCTATTAATTCTATCGCATAGATAGCGAAGTTGTTGCCGTATTGACCAGAGTCAGGGATAAAAAACAAAGGAATATGCCAAAGCGTCCAGGCAACACCAACAAGCAGCGTCGAGAGGTAGTAACCAAATCGTTGTAGCAGATTTGGAAGTAGCAAGCCACGCCAGCCCAATTCTTCTAATCCTCCGAACACAATCGAGCTTAATAAAGCGGGTATGAAAGTATAGAACGCTCTCATTTCATTCTCTCGTATCAATTCAGGCTCCAACACAAAACCTATAGCATAGCCAAATCCGCCTAACAGAACAGGAAGCCCGATTGCAACCATCAGCCATCGCCAGCCGAAGTTCCATCGAAATTGTTGATGATACGACTTGAACCCGCCTTTTTTCTTAGTAAAGGCTATCGCAAAATAAGCGCCAAGGGTAGGTCCCATTAAACCCAACAGCATTAAAATCCCCATATGGTCGGAGAAATTAAGTGCGCTATCAACTCGATGAATATATACAGCATAAATACTCCATGAAACATACGTCAGGACATAGGTGAAGAACAGGTATAAGCTCGTTTGTTTTCTACTCATTTTGTGTTCCTTCATGGTTTAGCTGATCCAATATACCTAAAGTGTCGATACCCCAATCAATATTCGCGCGAAAAGTGTAGCGACCTTTTCTCAAACTAATCAACCAGTACAGGGCATCCGATTCCGACTGCAATCTCTCGGGTGGGAGATGCTGCTGTTCGATATCCTCTAGCTTTTTTAATAGAGCCTCATTCCACTCGATATATGCATGCAAAGCGGACCTTAGCTCGTCAAAGTTGCCCCGAGCACTGAAAAAAATTCGCAGAGCAAAGGCGTCTCGCACCTTCATGGATTCCTTGAAATGGTACTCATTTACCCAATCCACTAGCTCCTGTAGACCAATGTCAGTTATGGTATATTGCTTTTTGCTCGGCTTGCCTTCTTGAGGGATGATTGTTGAAGTGACATAGCCATTCTTCTCTAAATCCCCAAGCTCCCTATACACTTGACTTTGCTGGGCATGCCACATCAGGCTGAGTGAGGTGTTGAAATCGTTACTGAGTTCGTAGCCCGTCATCGGACCGTTTGCAAGCAACCCTAATATTCCATGCTTTAATGACATAAAATCAATCCTCCATTGTCTGAGCTGTTGTGCTCATTTCATATTACACATGTATAATATTATACACATAGAATATAATCAAGCAATTTCTTTATGTCCATTCAATTTTTGCAAACTAATCGCTCGTTCTTCACACATCGGCCTCTTGTTTGTAAGTTGTTGAACGGAATCACCAAAAAGGGCTGTGACAACTCACCTAATGGCAAGCTGACACTGCCCTCAAACCTATGTGTAATACGGTCTTCCCCTCTCCGTCGCACTTAAATTCTCTCTATATAAAATCTAATCTCTCCAGCTGTCAGATGAGTTTAATTCAATTATTGCTGTACTTGTGGTTCTCCATGACTGACACAAGTAAGGTTTTTCTGAATTCTTTTCACCTGAATAAAATGTCTTTAAATAACATATACTAACCTCAATATAAATAAGATTTTTTTCTTCGTTTTTTCAACCTTAAGTGGTATATTATATTTATTTGAGGAAAAAAAATAAAATTATTTACTTAAGGAGGATTTATTATGTCACCAATTAGAGGCATTAAAAAGCTTCCTATTAGCATTCCTGTAACAGATGCAACTAAGCTATTGATTCTTTTAAATGAAGTCTCAAATAAGCTAGGAAGATTAGATGAACGATTTAAATATTCCCTATTAGGTACTGAATTAATCAATACACTTTCATTAAATGAATCTGTACAATCCACTAGAATTGAAGGTACTCAAGTTACATTCATAGAAATGGTTGAACAGGCACACAAAAAAAGCACTGCACCTAAGATTCATGAAGTAGATAATTATCGAAAAGCCTTGAATTATGGTTATGAGCAAATCCGGAATGGATACCCAATCTCTACTAGATTAATTTTAGAATTACACGAAATTTTAATGGAAAATTCTAGAGGAACTACAGAGGGAAGTGGCGAATTTAGGAGAATTCAAAATTTTATTGGTCCTAATAATAAAATTGAAGATGCTTCCTATATTCCTATTGAAGCTAACGAGATACCCGATTACTTAAATAACTGGGAGAACTTTATTAATAAACATCCTTATGGCCAAAAACTCTCAACAGATCATCTTGAGAAAGAAAATACATTTATAATTGATGAAAACAGCCCTGCATTGTTAAAAGTTGCTATCATGCATGCCCAATTTGAATCTATACATCCATTTTTAGATGGTAATGGTCGTTTAGGTAGGATTTTAATTGCTTTATATACAGTACAATCGGATTTAATAGCAAGCCCAATCTTTTTTGTTAGTGAAGAACTTGAGAAACAAAGATTTAAATATTACCACTTTTTAAATAGCACGAGGGGTAATA
Source organism: Lysinibacillus piscis (assembly GCF_026012395.1). Lineage (GTDB taxonomy): Bacteria > Bacillota > Bacilli > Bacillales_A > Planococcaceae > Lysinibacillus > Lysinibacillus piscis. The sequence continues at coordinate 165,770 of NZ_BRZA01000002.1, read as the reverse complement.
ATGCAAGTTGGACTCAATGGATTGAATTCTTCTTGGAAGCTTCTAATAGAATGGCCGATAAGTTAAATCTTTTATTAGAAACGGCTGAAAAAATTGCTTTTGATGGTCTTAAAAAATGTGAAAAAGAAGTACAAAAAAATGTTTATTTATTGTCATTTCGCTACCCTAAAACAAATGCTATAGAAATGGCACAAGCTTTAAATATCTCTCCATCTACAGCTAGACAAGCTTTAAATTTCTTAGTTGAGAATCAGCTACTTTATAAAGATGATCAGTCAAAAAGAAATGTCGCTTACTATAACTATGATATTACCCAATTGATTCAATCTTAAATACTTTTAAACCTGTATCTAATTTATTAATACTAGATGCAGGTTTAATTCTTTTTATAAACCGCACTTACTTATGATAAGGTTCTCCATAACTAATCTCAAATCATCGAATTAATCACAATCTTTTCTTTGCCCATCTAGTTCTATTTCCAAACTATCTATCCCTAACTGTTTTTCTTATTTTTCTAAAAATAGTTTCTAAATTGCAACCTTGAATAATCACGCATGTCACTTGTAATTTTAGTCATTAAAAAACGACACCTCCAACTATTAGATGCTGTGTCTAACAATTGAGGTGTCGTTCCTATGACATGGTGTTTCTTTTGTATTTAAATTATTGAATTAACTCATCTACATTTACATATGGTAATTGTTGATCGTCTGCTACTGCTTTATAAGTAAGGTGACCTTCTAATGTGTTTACACCTTTTTTCAATGCTTGGTTATCAAGACATGCTTGTTTGTACCCTTTGTTCGCAATTTGTAATGCATAAGGAATTGTGTTGTTTGTTAACGCAATTGTTGATGTGCGAGGTACAGCACCTGGCATATTTGCTACTGCATAGTGTACAACACCGTGTTTTACGTATGTTGGATCATCATGTGTTGTGACACGGTCAGTTGATGCAAAAATACCGCCTTGGTCGATTGCAATATCCACTACAACCGAGCCTGGTTGCATAGATTGAATCATTTCCTCAGATACAAGCTTCGGTGCTTTTGCGCCTGGAATTAATACAGCTCCAATCACTAAATCAGAAGTTTTTACAGATTCTGCAATGTTAAATGGATTTGAAATTAATGTTTGTACATCACGACCAAAAATATCTTCTAATTGGCGTAAGCGCTCTGGGCTTAAATCGATTACTGTTACGTCTGCACCCATACCAACAGCAATTTTTGCTGCATTTGTTCCAGCAATACCACCACCGATAATCGTTACTTTACCACGTTGCACACCAGAAACACCACCTAGTAAAATGCCTTTACCTTCATGGTTTTTCTCTAAGAATTGTGCACCAATTTGTGTAGCCATCTTCCCTGCTACTTCACTCATTGGTGTTAAAAGTGGTAGAGAACCGTTTGCTAATTGTACTGTTTCATAGGCAATACCTACTACTTTTTTATTTAAAAGAGCTTGTGTTAATTCTACTTCTGGTGCTAAGTGCAGGTAAGTGAATAAAATTTGACCTTCGTAGAAATAATCATATTCTGAAGCGATTGGTTCTTTTACTTTCATCACCATTTCTTGTGACCATGCTTCTTTAGCAGTTGCCACAATATGTGCACCCGCTGCTTGGTAATCAGCATCTGTAAAGCTAGAGCCTAAACCTGCACCTGCTTCGATATACACTTCGTGACCTGCTTGTGTCAATGTCACAACGCCTGCTGGTGTCATCGCAACACGATTTTCATTATTTTTAATTTCCTTTGGAACGCCGATCTTCATTTCCCTTTTCCCCTTCCATTACTTGTAAATGTAAGCAGCGTTTTATTCAATACATATTTATGTATCTAAATGCACTCCTTATATGTTCATATTACCAAACAACTACAAAAAAATCTTCAAATAAAAACGCTACCAAAAATATTCGCAATGTTTCAAAAATATGAAATATTAAATAATTTATTATTGTTATCATAATATTTTTCGAAAATCCTTCACACACTTGAAAACGCCTTCAATTTTTCACATTTTTATGTTGGAGTAGTATTTCTTTTAACCAATCATTTGGTATAATTAGCATATACAGATGGAGGAGGTTTTTTAAATGGCAAATCAATATAAAAGTATCGTAGTTGCAGTAGATGGTTCTAAGGAAGCTGAATACGCTTTCCGTAAATCCATTGATGTCGCTAAACGTAACGAAGGTTCTATTTTAAATTTGGTGAACGTTATTGATACGCGTTCATTTGCAGCTATTGAAGCCTATGACCGTTCTATTGCTGAACGTGCGCAAAGCTTTTCTGAAGAGCTATTAAACGGCTACAAAAAGCAGGCTGAAGAAGCAGGCGTTGCAAATGTAAACCTCATCATTGAATATGGCTCACCAAAAAATATTATTACAAAAGAGCTTTCTAAAGTTGTAGATGCAGATTTAATTATTTGTGGTGCAACAGGTTTGAATGCGGTTGAACGCTTCCTTATCGGTTCTGTATCTGAAGCAATTGTACGCTCGGCTAAATGTGACGTACTTGTTATCCGTACACCAGAAATTTAATCAAACAGCAAAAAGGTATCCATTCAAGTGGATACCTTTTTTTGTTAGTTTGCTTCCTGCCACATTTTCACTTTTTCAAAGAACAACGCTAATGCTTGTTTATTTTGCATATTTGGCACCTTCGCTAATAATACTTCTTTCGGTGCTTTCAGCTCTTTACTTTGCTTTTGTAGAATAACAATACTTTTTTCAAGTGCTTTGTTGGCAAACATCGTATCTGGCAATTGGATAATAGCTTGAATCCATGCATACTTTTGAATATATTTATGCAATTGCTTCGACTGCTCTGACTCAAAAAGATGGGTCGGTGCTAGGAAAAATAAATAGCCACCCTCTTTTGTATAGTTCATAGATTGTTCAATAAATAAATGATGTGCATAACTCATGCCTTCAGCAGGACATAGCTCATATTCCAATGCTACTTCCTCATTCGGATAATAACCAACTGGTAAATCACATACGACTGCGTCAACAGGATTTACTAATAAGTCTTGTAATGCATCTTGGCGATAAAGGGCTACAGGCTGCTCTGTTAAATCGGCTGTTGCTGCTGCTAAACGAATGAGTAGCTCATCAATTTCTACACCTGTCGCTTCTATTTTGCCATCTAATAAATTCATCACTGTTAACAATAGATTTCCTGTACCAACTGCTAAATCTAATACTGCAATTTTGTCATCTTTTAAACGTTTAGCGAAAATTTGCTCCACTAAATACCCCACCAATAAGCCTAATGTATCTGGTGTCATTTGATGATTTGGTTGTGCACTTTGACGCATACCCTTTAAAATCGCTATTTGAATAGCTTTCCGTATATCCTCTTTTGTTGCTCCTGGCTGTGAAAAGTCAACTTCTCCATCTAGCCATGTCTCTAAACCATCTAAAATGCCTTCTAGCAATGTCACTTGCTGCTCTTTTTCTACTTTCACAGCATGGTCATTGAGCATTTTAAATATTTTTTCCATATTCTCCATCTTGAACATCCTTTCACGAAAGAAAGGAGCTATGACAACATACTGTCACAGCTCCCCATCTAGTGTTCTAACTTGCTTATGCCAATGCTTTTACTGCTGCAATCGCTGCTTCATAGTTAGGATGGTCTGTCGCTTCTGGCACATACTCTACATACACCACATTGTCATTTGCATCTACAACAAAAATCGCACGTGCTAATAGACGTAACTCTTGAATGTAAACACCATATGCTTCACCAAATGATAAATCGCGGTGATCTGATACGGTTTGAACAGCATCAATGCCCGCTGCACCACACCAACGTTTTTGTGCAAAAGGAAGGTCTACAGATACCGTATAGATTACTACGTTATCGCCTAAGTTTGCTGCTTCCTCGTTAAAACGACGTGTTTGTGCATCACATACACCTGTATCTAATGATGGTACAACGCTGAATAAACGAATTTTACCTGTTGAATTTTGTAATGTTACCGCAGATAAATCATTTGCTAGCACAGTGAAGTCTGGTGCTTTGTCACCAACTTTCACTTCATTACCAATCAATGTTACTGGACCATTTTTAAATGTTATTTGTGCCATGTTAAAACGCCTCCTACTATTCGTATATACATCATATTACTAAACAACTAGAAACGATTGCAACTAAGATAGCTTAAAATTTATTTATCTGTTGATTCAGACACTATTTCTACTTCTTCTGTTGACTCTATTTTTTCAAGAGCTAGTGACTGATTTGGCTCCACTGCTGGTGTTGAAATCAATTCTTTTTCAATATAAACATTTTCATGTACAACAGCTGTATCTGCAAAGAAGTCGTGTAAGCCTTGATTATTTGGCATCACAACTGTTAATAAATAAAGTGGCTTAAAAATATTGCTAATCACACGACCAATCCAATCACGAAATAATACATCTGACCATGTTAGCTGTTCATGCTTTAAGGAAATCACACGTAAACCAAGCGCCATTTTCCCTATGGTTTGTCCGAAAAATTTCGTCATCAATACAAAATAACTATAGTAAAGTATCGCTGACAAAATAGAAATCGGCGCATACCAAGCTGATTGCGATAATGACCAATCCATTAAATAGAAAATCGGATTTATAATAATACCACCAATTGCCGCAATAATTAAAATATCCAATAAAAATGCCCAAAAACGTACCCAGAAGCCTGCCGTTTTTAATACATAGTTTTTAGATGTAGCCAAATTATATGTTGGAGAGGGTGCTGTCTGTAGCATCAGCTCATGATTTGTCATACGTTACCCCTCCTCAATAGTCACCATATAAGTACATCATTTTTGGTGCTTTATAATCTGTCATAATTTTCATCAACATTTTCTCTTCGGTAGATGGTCCAAACATAGAGCTTATTTTCATGCCCATATAAGACTGCCAGCCACCAACATCTTGTGTGTATTCAAATAATGTTGCATCCTCTAAGCCAAAATCTTCACGTAGGGCAGCAATTGTTGCTTCCTCATCACCAATCGCATCAATAAGCCCTGCCTCTAATGCTTTGTTACCACCCATAATACGACCATCCGCTACTTTTTTAACATCGGCCTCAGACATATTACGCCCTTGTTCCACAATATCAACAAATTCCTCATATGTTTCATTAATCATATCCTGCATCATCGCACGTTCTTCTTCCGTTACTTCACGTGTTGGGCTCAGCATATCTTTATGTGCACCCGATTTGAATGTTTCGAACTTCACGCCGACTTTTTCAGCTAGTTCTTGATAATTGATTGATTGCATGATGACACCGATTGAGCCTGTAATCGTATCACGATGTGCAAAAATTTTATCGGCTGGTGCAGCAATATAATAGCCTCCCGAAGCTGCCATCGAATCCATTGATACATAGATTGGAATTTGACGTTCTTCTTTAATAGCTAACAGCTTTTTATAAATTTCTGCTGATTCTTTAACACCACCGCCTGGAGAATTGACGCTTAAGACAACACCTTGTACCGTATCATCATATAAAATAGTATCTAATTGTTTTAGGAAAAATTGATGATCATAGGCAACTGGCTGCCATATTGTACTTGTACCAATATCCTGAATTGTTCCATCTACTTTTAAATAGGCAATTCGCTTATCTAAACTACCACCTTCAATATCCGTTTCAAATACAGCTAAATCATCACCTTGCATTAAGCTATCAAAACTGCTTAAAAAATCTGCTTTCAACAAAGTAAATATTGTGTTAATTCCTAAAGAAAACAACAGTAATACGCTCGCAATAATAAGCGCAACCCATCTTTTTGCATTCATTTTCATTCTCCTCCTTAACTTGTTCTACGATTTACCTTTGTATAAGTTTCATTTTTTTACTTGCTATCCCCTATTTGGTAACGTTACTACTTTACCTAATTTAGCAAAAAAAATCAAAATGTGCTGGAAGGATTGAATACATTGTGGACATATGATACATTTGGATCAACTACAGATGTTTTTTGTGGCGAAAACGCATTGTCAGCCATAGATGTTTTTGTAGCGAAAATGTAGTATCAGTCACATACCATTGCGGGGGGACTCCTATGAGTTGAGAAGGTAAAACCTGACCCTTTGAACCTGTTAGTTAATACTGACGTAGGGAGCAATTCACATCCATTTTATTGGTGAAAGGCTCTTTTTATGTAAAAAGAGCCTTTTTTGCATGCTTACGTCCACCCTAAAGGAGGACTTTTCATGATTTTTCAAGCAATTCGACAACAACAGCCACTCGTTCATTGCATTACGAATTATGTGGTGGCTAACTTTCAAGCAAACGGATTATTAGCGATTGGTGCTTCACCTGTTATGGCAGATGATCCAAATGAAGTAGAAGAAATGGTAAGCATCGCCTCTGCTTTATTGCTCAATATTGGTACATTAAATGAGCGAACAAGAAAATCCATGCTGCTAGCAGGAAAAAAAGCGAATGCACAAGGTATTCCTGTGGTGTTAGATCCTGTTGGTGCAGGAGCAACAACGTTTCGTAAGCAAACTGTGCAGCAATTATTAGCGGAAATTCACTTTGCTGTTATTCGCTGTAATGCTGGTGAGCTTGCTGCAATGACAAATACAGCATGGCAACAAAAAGGAGTGGATAGTGGTGATGGCACAATAGACCTTGTTGCAGAGGCAAAACAACTGGCTCAACGTCAACACTGTATTGTCATCGTGACGGGTGAAAGGGATCTCATTACAGATGGAGAGCAAGTCGAATGGCTTACAGGTGGGCATGTACAAATGACAGCCATAACAGGAACAGGCTGTTTGTTAAGTGCCATTTGTGGTGCTGCCTATACAGTTGGCAATAAACCTTTCCAGCAATTAGCGCAAACTTTAGCGCTTTATAAAAAGGTAGCCGAGCAGGCTATAGCTACTCCAGCTATTGGTGACTTTCAGCTTGCTATTTTAAATGAATTACATGCCTTCTCAAAGGTAGGTGATGTATCTTGCACGTTGTAACAACGATTGCTGGCTCGGATAGTGGTGGCGGTGCAGGCATTCAGGCGGATTTAAAAACCTTTCAGGAGCTTCATGTATTCGGCACCTCTGTTATTACAGCGCTTACTGCTCAAAATACACTAGGTGTCTCTGGGGTTTTACCTATCGAAGCCGCTTTTATTCAACAGCAATTTTTTGCCCTACTTGAAGACTTTGATATTCGTGCAGTGAAAACAGGTATGCTTTTTTCAGCGGATATTATTCATAGCATTGCACAAATACTACAACATAAACAGCTTCCATTAGTTGTGGACCCTGTGATGATTGCCAAAGGTGGCGCTAGCTTATTACAGCAACAAGCCATTGAGGCAATGCGTAGTGAACTATTACCTTTGGCGACCATTTTAACACCAAATATTCCAGAAGCGGAAACATTAACTGGACAGCATATAGAAACCGTAGACGATATCCATCGTGCTGCTCAAACATTACTACAAGTTGGTGGACAATGCATTATCATCAAAGGGGGACATTTTGAATGTTCTACTACTGCTACAGATTATGTATTTTTCCAAGATGGGCGTGCATGGATGATGACGATGCCTCGTATAGAAACGCTTAATACACATGGCACTGGCTGTACATTCTCTGCCGCACTGACAGCCTTTTTAGGCAATGGCTTACCTATAGAGCAAGCGATTATCGAAGCTAAAAAATTTATTCATCTTGCCATTACACATGATTTAAAGCTAGGACATGGGCATGGACCAACAAATCATTTTGCCTATCAGCAATATCAAGGAAGCTGTGAGGTGATTGTCCATGAAGCATGAAAAACTTCAGCTTTATTTTATTATGGGAACAGCCAATGTTCAGCAGCGTGAACCACTTGTTGTATTAGAGCAAGCATTACAAGCGGGCATTACGATGTTTCAGCTACGTGAAAAAGGATCGACCGCTTTAACAGGTCAAGCATATGAGCACTTTGCACGTCAATGTCAGCAGCTTTGTCAAACCTATCATGTCCCCTTTATTGTGAACGATGATGTGACACTTGCCATTAAACTTGGCGCTGATGGTGTACATATTGGGCAAGAGGATTTACCTGCCTCTATTGTACGCCAACAAATAGGAAAAATGCTATTAGGTGTTTCGGTTCATTCACAGGAGGAGTTACAAATAGCATTACAAGATGGAGCAGACTATGTCGGTATTGGACCGATTTTTGCTACAACATCAAAAAGTGATGCAAAAGCGCCCTGTGGCACACAATTTTTACAGCAGGCAAGAGCAATGTATCCAGAGCTTCCTATCGTTGCCATTGGTGGTATTCATGAATCCAATGTCCAAATGATATGGGAAGCTGGAGCTGATGGTGTAGCTGTCATTTCTGCCATATGTGATAGTGAGGATATTGCGACGACTGTAGCTGCACTGCATAAGAATTCATCCTTTACACAAACTAAAACCAGTGCCTTGTAAGAGGTCACTGGTTTTTCGTTTACCAATTGCTTATACAGCAATTATTGGTTGTTGTTTGGCATACCTTTTAATTGAGATTCTGCCATTTGTACAAGACGTTTAGTGATTTCACCGCCAACGGAACCGTTAGCACGAGCTGAAGCGTCAGCCCCTAATTGAACACCGAACTCTTGTGCAATTTCGTATTTCATTTGGTCAAGTGCTTGTTGTACACCAGGTACTGCAAGCTGATTTGAACTACGGTTGTTATTTGAAGTCATGTTTCTCACCTCCTTGTGACTATAGAATGTGCGCTATTTCGTTTTTCATACAAACTTTTAAGTAGGTAAATTATACCTAAAAAAAGCCGCCTCCTGTATATAGGAGACGACAATCATCACATTATAATAAATCAGCAAATTTATCTGCTGGTTGCTCTTTTTTAGGGAAAATATAAACTTCACGATTTTTAACTGCACGCGCAATCAATTCATCAAAATCAGAGAAGCTCTCATAATGCTCAACTTTTTCAAGCTTTGGCTTCGTTTTTGGACTTGCTGGTGTAAAAATCGTACAGCAATCCTCAAACGGCTGAATCGATGTTTCATATGTGCCGATTTTTTCTGCAATCTCAATAATTTCTAATTTATCTGCTGAAATTAATGGGCGTAAAATGGGTGTATTCGTGACAGCATTAATAGCCGTTAAGCTCTCTAATGTTTGGCTCGCTACTTGTCCTAAGCTTTCGCCAGTAACAATAGCTAATGCATCAATTTCTTCACGCACTTTATCAGCCACTTTCAGCATCATACGACGTGTTGTTGTCATTGAAACATTTGACGGCACTTTTTCTTTAATTAATACTTGAATTTCAGTGAATGGAATGACATGTAAGCGAATATTCGCTCCAAATTTCGTCAATTCATTCGCTAATACCTTTACTTTTTCCAATGAATTTTGACTTGTATACGGTGGGCTAAAGAAATGAATCGCCTCTAAACGCACGCCTCGCTTCATCATTAAATAACCTGCCACTGGGCTATCAATACCACCCGACAGCATTAATAGCGATTTGCCGTTTGAGCCAACTGGCATTCCACCTGCACCTGGGATAACCTGTGCCATCATATAGGTTGCATCATGACGCACCTCGACACGCAGTTCAATATCAGGCTGCTTTACTTTAACGGATAAATTGCTAAAACGTGGCAACACATAGCCACCGATTTCACGCTGTAGTGCATGTGATTCTAATGGGAATGTCTTATCTGTACGCTTCACTTCTACTTTAAATGTATAAGTCTTATCTTGAAACGACTCCATAATCGTAATAGCCAGCTCTTTCATCGCCTCTACATCTTTTTCACATGCTGCTACTGGACTAAAGGACTGGATACCAAAAATTTTCGGTAAACCTGTTACTAAAACATCCATTTGTTGTTGGTCTTGAATCGCAATAAACATACGATCTCGCTCTGTACGAATGTGTAGCTGTCCTAAATCAGCAAACGCATGACGAATGTTTTCACGTAATCGACGGATAAAATCCATTTTATTGCGTCCTTTTGTGGATAATTCCCCATAGCGAATTAAAATTTCTTTCCAAATCATGATTTATTCTCCTTTAAGTTCTAACATTATTTCTTTAATGACACGCTGTAACTGTACAATATCTGACTCTGTTACATGCACACCAAAACTAATCCGAATCACACCATTTTTAAAGTGTTCATTGATATGCAGTGCTTCTACCACATGGCTTGTTTTCGTTTGCTTTGATGAACAAGCACTGGATGTCGAAACAATCACACCTCGTTTTTGCATGGCATTGACGATGACCTCTCCCTTTAAATCCCGAATACTAAAGGATAAAATATGAGCTGCTCCCTGTGGCGTTGATAAAATATGAACAGCTTCGCCATAATCACATAGTTGTTTATATAATGCTCCATGCCATTCACGATAGTTATCCATACGCTCCTGCATGTTACTTGTTGCTAATCGAGCCGCTTTTGCTAAGGTAACAGCTTGCGGAACTGCCACTGTACCACTGCGTAAGCCAAATTCCTGCCCACCACCAAGTGCGTATGGCTGCCAAACCATTTGTTTACGAAATGCCAATACACCTGAGCCTTTCAATGCATGAATTTTATGCCCTGAAATCGAAATGCAATCTGGACCTTCCTCACCAGCAAAAGCAATCGGTAATTTTCCAAAGCTTTGTATTGCATCAACGTGAAAAGCTGCACGACTGTGCGCATGAATCATTTTGGCTGCTTCTGTAATTGGTTGAATCGCACCTATTTCATTGTTGACATGCATAATACTCACTAAAATCGTATCCTTACGCAACTTAGCCTGTAATTCATCTAAGGAAATAACACCGCTCTGGTTCACCTGTAAATATTCTACTTCAAAGCCCTCTTGTGCAAGCTGCTTCATTGGCTCTAAAACAGATGGATGCTCAATGACGGTCGTCAAAATATGCTTGCCTTTATGTGTATTACTACGCGCTAGTCCAAAAATAGCTGTATTATTTGATTCTGTACCACCTGATGTAAATAGCACATTTTTTGCTTCGGTATGCAAAATATCTGCTACTTGCTCACGTGCACGCATTAATAAATCATTTGCCTCGACACCCATCGCATGGATGGATGCAGGGTTCGCATAATATTGTTCATTAACCGCTACAAATGTCTGCATTACTTCTTGTAATGGCTTTGTTGTAGCACTATTATCTACATAAATTGTCACTTTTTTCACACACTTTCACCACATGAATTTACCGCCTTTTATCATAACGCAATCTGTCTCACTTGACCACAAACTTTTCTTAACGAAATGTTGAATAGATACTCTCATGCTGATTTTTGTACCATGACAATAAAGTCAACGGCTGTGGAAAATTCCATTTGCCGTTCAAAGCCAAGTTTTTCGTATAAACGAATCGCTCTTTCATTGAATTTAGCTACCGTTAAACGTAATGGCACAGAATGATTTTGCTTGATATGCTGAATAATGAATGTAAAGAATGCTGTACCTAATCCTTGACCTGTAAGTGCAGGCTTCATGCCAAGTCCAATATCAATACATGATGCCAAATAAGCATGATCCTTATGGCCTTTTGGAACTTGTGCTGCTGTGCCTGTACAGAAAAAACCAATCAGCTCTCCTTGCTCATTCACAATAGCCTCATATGCATGCTCTAAAAGCTCCTGCTTAAATTCCTCTGATGCATCGCCATTATAAAAATCATATGATGCAGCATACTGCCAGCTACTAATTTCGTTAGCAAAATTTTCAGTCATTTCATGAATTACATAACGCAATACTTTCATCTCCTCAGCCTATTTTATTGCGAAAAAAAGCTGTTTAAAAAGTAAAATTGTCACTTTTTAAACAGCCTCATACTTATTGCTTTATTGTACTGCCTTCAACCATTGCTTGGATACGTTTTAATGCTCCTGGTTCCATTTCTTCTACAGCTGTCCCTGCCTCTTCTAAGGCTTTACTGTAGCGGAATTGGTGGAAAGCTTCTTCTGCCTCTTTTAAGCGCACATTTAATGCTGGATTTGTTGCACGATGACGGTTGCCATATTGAATAATGCGTTCAATCAGCATGACATTTTCAATTAATTCCTGTGCCTTGGCTTGAACTTCCTCCACACAAAGGGTAGCCGTGTTTAAATGATTATGCACAGCACCCATATTTAATGGTACTTCTTGTAAGCTTTGCACGACCATATAAATCTGCTCTGCTGCTTCATCTAAACGTACTTCCATTTCTTCAGGAATACCAGGAATATTCGCCTTGTTTAATAATCGGTCTGTATCTTGTAATATTTTCTTCAAATTGCTTATTTGCTCACGAGCCTTATTTTCATCAATGCGCAATTTTTTCATGGTATTCGATAAATGCTCTTGCTCTTCATGAATTCGCTCAAGTTCATCACTAATTGTAATCAATTCCTCTTGTAAGCTGGAATAAGCAGATTTCTCCTCTTTGACACGCATAGCTAGTAAATCGTAACGTCGTTGTAATGCTTCCAATTGCTTCAACGCAATTTTTGGAATTTCTACATCCTTTTCATGTAAACGATAGCTTTGTTGTACATAGGTAGCTTCATCACTAATTAATTTCGTTGAGCTAATCACATTTGTAATTGAACTTAATAAACGATCACAGTTTTGATCTACATAATTTTTAGCAATCACTTCTTTTTCTAATAAATCATATAAACGATCAATTTCTTCGTTAATTTCTAAAACACGCGGTTTGACCACAACCAAATTAAGCGCTGCTAATTCTTTTTTTAATGCTACAAACTGCTCTTCAAATTGGTTCAATGTCTCATTTAGCTCTAGGTGTTGTAAATAATATGATTTTTCTTCCATCTCACGTTGACCATTGCGCAATTCCTGCACAGCCCCTGGTAATTTCACTTGTAATTCAGTCAAAATAGCTGGAACATCATTAATGTACTCAAATGTTTGCTGTGATTCATGGTTTAAATGAATGACAATTTCTCTCGCTTTGAGATAGTTTCCTTCCTCTGTCAGCTTATCGAATTCCTCAAACTGTTCAACAAACACTTCTAATTTTTTCTCTAATGCTGGTAAAGCAATCCCAAATGAATGTTGATGGGCTAATAATGTTTTTCTTGCTGAACGATAATATTCTTTGAGCTGTTCAATTTCAATGCGATTTTTTTCTTCACTGCCAATTAATTCATTCAACTCGTCTAAAATACGATTCTTATCTTCCTCACATTTGATGATATAATCTTCAATTTCTCGTTCAATCAATATGGCTTTTTTGAATCGTAAACGATTAATTTGATCTTCTGCATCAAATAATAATGAATCAATTTTTGTCATATGTACATCGATGACTTCATCCCAGCTATTACGCCATCTCTCAAACATTTCTTCTGTTTCACCATTCATGTTTAAAGATTTCACTCTTGAAATTTCTTCATTTATAGGATTATGTTGTATTTGTAATTTTTCATTTTCTAGCTTTGCTATAATTGCTATATGCTTGCGTCGCATCATAAAACCTACTATTGCTAAAATTAATAGTAGGATAATCGGAATAATGATATACTCCATCGTAAGCCCCCTATTTCTACACTCAATTACACCTCGGACATCAGATTCCATAGTCGTCAAAGGTTCACTACTTAATATACTGCTATATTTTATATTTAATCCTGCTTTAACAGGCTGTAAGACCTTCACTGATTGAAGGCTCACTTCATTATACTGTTTTCTATTATATACTATTTTTTTACCTTTTGTCCTAACTTTTCAGCGTTTTTCAGAAAAGTATATCTATTTAATGGTGAAACGTTATAATTATAATTTAATACAGAAAGGAGCTGTCAGCCAAATGAAACGTGACGGACATATTCATAGCCCTTATTGCCCACATGGTAGTGCAGATTCATTTCAGCAATATATTGACAAAGCCATTCATAATGGATTTACAGATATCACCTTTACAGAGCATGCACCTTTACCTGCTAATTTCATAGATCCTACACCTGCGCAAGATAGCGGGATGAACCCTGAATTTCTAGTGCCCTATTTTGAGGAATTACAGTCATTGCAAAAACAATATGCACAAAATATCCGCATCCGTATTGGCTTGGAGGTTGATTATATTCAAGGCTTTGAGCAAGAAACACGCCATTTTCTTGATACGTATGGTCATTATTTAGATGACGCTATTTTATCTGTTCATTTTTTACGTTGGCAAAATACATATACATGTATCGACTATTCAGCTGAAACCTTTATTGATTTTGCCAAAAAGGTTGGCAGTGTGGAACAAGTATATGCACTTTATTACGATACTGTTTGGCAATCTATTCAGGCAGATTTAGGCGACCATAAACCAAAACGTATTGGACATCCTTCACTCGTACACAAATTTCAGCTTGCCCATCATCAAACTATTGATGATACGGCACAACTACAACAAATTTTAGATGCCATGAAAGAAAAAGGCTATGAATTGGACGTGAATAGTGCTGGCTTAAGTAAAATTGATTGCCAAGAACCTTATCCACCCGTTCCCTTTATAGCGTACAGCAGGTCTATTGCACTGCCAATGGTCTTTGGCTCTGATGCGCATACTGCTATAGATTTACATCAACACTATGATATACTATTTTCAAAATAAAGTAGATTCAGAAAGAGGTAATTATTATGTTTGCACAAATCAACTATGAGGGCTCCTCAACCGAACAATTTGACACATTATCAAAACAACTAGATGCTCTTTTAACAGGTGAATCGAATATGATAGCCAATTTGAGCAATGCCTCTGCTTTACTCAATCAATTTTTGACAACCATTAATTGGGTAGGATTTTATTTAACAGATGGTGAAGAGCTTGTACTTGGACCATTTCAAGGCTTGCCTGCCTGTGTCCGTATTCCTTTTGGTCGCGGTGTCTGTGGTACAGCTGCAGCAAATGGTGAAACGGTTGTTGTTGAAAATGTTCACGCATTCCCAGGTCATATTGCCTGTGACGCAGCATCACAGTCTGAAATTGTCATTCCCTTAATTAAAGAAGGAAAAATCCTTGGCGTCTTAGATATTGATAGCCCGATTGTTAATCGCTTTTCAGCAGAAGATCAAGCTGGCTTAGAAAAATTTGTAGATACTTTACTAGTACATTTATAATTTTTTGACAAAAAATGCCTTGAAATGGTCAGCAATCCATTTCAAGGCATTTTTATTTGATAGTCATTACTTAAGCATTGGTTTGATACAATCTTTCATGCACACATACGCGGTTTTTGCCACTCGTTTTCGCCTCATATAATGCTTTATCAGCCAGATTAAAAACAGCTTGGAAGGCCGGGCGATATTCAACGTCCCACACAATCATCCCAGCAGAAATCGTTACTTGTGGATTAGTTGTTTTAGGAATCGTCTCCACAATCCGTATCGCAAGCTGCATCGCTTCCTGTGCATTAATATTTGGAACATATACGGACATCTCTTCTCCGCCCCATCTAGCGCAAATTCCGCTATTGCCAATAATATTTTTTAATTGTGTGGCAATTTGCACTAAAATTTTATCACCAATTTGATGTCCATATGTGTCATTAATCTGTTTAAAATTATCCACATCAATCAATAGGAACATACCTGCTTGGTCATTCACAAGTGATTTTTCCACATAACGATCCAAATACCCTCTTGCATACAATTTTGTCAGATGATCCAAATCTACCATTTCTTGAAGTTGATTTCGTAAAATGGAGTTCGCAATAGCCAATGATGAGTGATGGATTAATGACTGCATTAATTTAAAGCTATCAAAGGAAAAGAAATATGGCTCCTTATGCAACACGATACTAAAGCCATTTATTTTTTCTTCCATTAATATCGGAATCGCCATAATAGAACGATATTCGATTGGATTTGGCGTCAATCTGCTAAAATCTGCAATAAACAATGGGTCATTTGTATGTTCAAAATGCTTTTCAATGTGCCTGATATATATTTTGCCTTCCTGAGAATTAAATAAGGCTGTACTCGCATCTTTAATGTCAAAAATGTCTTTTTCTTTAAATGCAAAACAAACCTCCATTGGTTGGAAAGATTTCATCAGCTGTTTTTGCAAGAAAAGTAACATTTCATCAATATCAATTCTCATATTCAAGCGATGTGATGTTTCATTAATAAGTTGTAAGTCACTAACGAGGCGATGTGATTGATGATACAGCTTGGCATTCTCAAGCGCATTTCCAGAGGCATGTGCTAACATTTGAAGAAAATCTTTTTCTTCTACTGAGAAAAGATATGTCATTGGTGCACTAATTTGTAAGATACCATATATAGCCTGTCGCCCTTTAATTGGAGCGTTTAATATTCGACACTCCAAATCTCTTGCAAGTTCTGTTGTCACCTCACCTGAGACAAATGCTTCAATTGTCGCAGGTCTTTCAGCCAAATAATCAAAAAGCTTAATATCCATTGTCGTATGTCGATCTTGATCGTTAGATAAAATCAGCTCTACATTAAAATGTGGAAAATTTTCTTGTATATTTTTCAATACATTTTCCAAAATTAAGTCAATATCCATTGTGGAATGAAATATATCTGTCATATTGTATAATTTTCTATATTGATTTTCACTTTGCTTCACTTTCATCTGTTCATGAATCATAGAAAACACTTTGGTGATTGTTTCCATACATGTTTCACCATGAGGAGTTGACATAAAGTCCTGCCACTCAGCTGTTTTCTCTATGAGTAATACCCCAATTGGTTCTTTGTCTTTTTCTTCAAAAAGTACCATATCTGTCATAATAGAATAGGTCTTTATCTCTTGTATAAAGTGTGGAATTTTAACTATTTTCTGTTGTTGGAATTTAGCTTCAATCGTTGCCCACGACACAACGTCAAACTTTTTATCAATTGTTACTGCAGCTAAATCCTCTAAAGAAATTAGCATACCATCTTCATATCTAAGAAATGTAGCATTTACAATGTTCAAGTGCTTCTTTAGACACTGTTTTAATGAATAAACATACTCACAAAAACTGACTTGTTCCTCTTGAGAACTCACCCAAAAGCTCAAAACATCTGATTGTATATATTTTAGCATTTGTAAATGGTCTGTCATGAAATCACCTTTTCTATTAATAACGTCCAAATCAATTACGATCACTTTATAAAGCATTATACATAATTTGTGTCCTTTTGACTATGCAATTCTATTTCATGCTCCAAATTTTATATTTAACGTGATGTACATAATGAAATAAAAGCCCTAAATAAAAGGCTATTCATTGAGTTAAAATGAAAATATTTTATCATTATCTACGAAATTATTTGACGCGTTTCATTTAAAGAGGTACAATGTAATTTGTGTAAAATGAACGCAGCAGTGGTATAACCTTATATGTGTATTTTATTCCTCCGTTTTAGTGAATAGAACTAAAGAGTGGATGGTGTATTGTGTAACCTAATGGCTGCATAGGCGAAAGTACATGAAAATAAAATGCCAATAAGAATGGGTACTACTGGTTTTTGTTTTACAACCAAAAAACCAAATTTAAAGGAGGAGACAACAATATGTCTCGTTATACAGGTCCATCTTGGAAATTATCACGTCGTCTTGGTATCTCATTAAGCGGTACAGGTAAAGAAATCGAAAAACGCCCTTACGCACCAGGTCAACACGGTCCAAACCAACGTAAAAAATTATCAGAATATGGTTTACAACTTCAAGAAAAACAAAAACTACGTCATATGTATGGTATGAACGAACGTCAATTCCGTACTTTATTTGACCGCGCTGGTAAAATGAAAGGTGTACATGGTGAAAACTTCATGGTTCTTCTTGAAACTCGCCTTGACAACCTTGTTTACCGTTTAGGTTTAGCTCGCACTCGTCGTGGAGCTCGTCAATTAGTAAACCACGGTCACGTTTTAGTAGATGGCAAACGCGTTGATATTCCATCATTCAGCGTTAAACCAGGTCAATCAATTTCTCTTCGTGAAAAATCTCAAAACCTTGCTGTTGTAACAGAAGCAATCGAAGTGAACAACTTCGTACCTGATTACTTAACTTTTGATGCAGACAAAAAAGTTGGTACATTCAACCGTCTTCCAGAGCGTTCTGAATTATCAGGTGAAATCAACGAATCACTTATCGTCGAGTTCTACAGCCGTTAATTTTCTCGCCTTATCAATCGACGATTTTATCAAACCTCGAAACAAGGAAATTCCTTATGTTTCGGGGTTTTTTATAAATATTGAGTTCCAATAATGAAGGATTATTGTTGATTTGATTCGAGGGGATTATGGGGGCGCTAATTTAATATCGAGCAGCTTGTTTCATCTTATTTTATATTGGAAACTATATGAAAGACTTTCTACAATTATATAGAAATTTAAAGTCATTCAATTGTACTGCACCCTATTGTTAAATTTATGGTCTAACTTTCGGGATGCGGTACAATTGACAAGTGACCTTTATTTTTAGCTATCTACGAACTACCCACTTATATAAAATGTGTAAAATTAGTTTTCCGAGCGGCACTGTTATTGGTAAAAAAACGACACTATAAATAATACCAGCAACCATAATACTTTTAACATTTAGTGTATCTAGATTTCCATGTAGTATTTTTTCAGCCATTAATATTCCTACTGTACCAGTAAATAAACTAACGATTAAAGCCATCGCAAAACTAATCCACCACATTGTTTTATTTGAAACAGTGTGTACTACTGAAAAATAGTATCCTCCTCCTATTAAAGCGATAATGATTGGTATCATTATTGCTAGATACAACCATGTTCCACCTAAATAACTTACCGTCCCGCCTGCTAAGCTCTGCCCAATATTCATGAACACAAAAGGAATGATACTTGCACAAATAACACCTATTACTAATCCCTTCACAATACCTTGTAGTTTCATATTCATCTCTCCTATAATATATTCATAATATTATTATACAATATTTAACAGATTTATTATGTAAAAACTGTAATCAAAAATAAAGGAGCAAATTATTTAATTACTCTAAAAAAGGGATTCAATATAACGAATTTATACTTTTCATAGCATTCGTTATAGGTTATTTATTTTTCAAAAATCACAGATGTAGAATAGGTGTAAACTGTAATTTTCAAACTGCCCAGATTCAAAATAAATTGAATCTAGGCTTTGCAGTTATTTATTTCGGCGTTGCTGAATCGTAATATACAATCCTAATAAACGATCCGTTGTCATGTGTTTATTTTGCAAGTCCTTCAAATGTGATTCTTGAATAATACCTTCTTTAGTTGCTTGCGCTAAAAAAGCCTCCACAGCGGCTTCCATCGCAGGGCTTTCTGGATTCCAATTTGTATTTGTCAATGCGTTTTCCTCCTTTGATTTATCTTCCACAATTAGCTGTACTTGCATCTTACTGTTGCTTGGTACGATTACTTGACCTAATTTATAGCCTGTGGGTATCTGCCAATTTGCTTTTACCTCGAAGTGTGGTCTGTCGATGTTTCCCATCCAATCACCACCCCATGTAATACCTAATTTACGAGCAATCGCCCCCACTTTACTCAATGTTGCCACATCATACAATGATTGTGGTGGACCAACAGCGATGTCCCATGCTAGGCGTGATTTATGATTGCTTTGTAATGTCCAAGTAACAATTTGCCCAGGTCTTGTGCGGCCCTGTGCATATAAGTAATTCTGGCGCTCTTGGCTACGATACGTTTCAGTAATAAAAATATTGGAGATGCCTGCTTTATAGCATTCCTGAAATAAAAGTCGCACAGCTTGTCTTGCTGCTGGTAATAACTCGGCTAAATCTCTACATGTCGTTGTGACACTTATACTCATTTCATATTCCCTCCTGTACTTTTATTAAAAATCTCTTTTAATTTTTCCACAAAAAAACTCAAAGGCGTTGGCATATCCAAGCCAAGCTTCTTCGAGTTTTCTTCAAGTGATATAATTTCTAAAATAATAAAATAGAGCGTCACAAAATTCGGTAACACTTCTCCTGCATCATAACCAAGCTCAAGCAAAATTAAATAGATGAGATTGGATACACCTACCCACATCCACATAATACCTTTTTTAATCCCACCTCTAAACGCCTTATAGGATGACCGTTTTCGCCAATTGGCTGTTAATCCAGTTGCATAATCAAGTGCATTTAATGTAATAAGTGCTGTTAATAAAATTGACCAACCACCCAGAAAATAAGTGATAAAGCTGCTTACACTCAAAATCACTACTCTTTCAATTTGTTCCATATTTGAACACTTTCCTTTCCATAATAAAAGCACATCCGATAATAGAATGTGCTTTATTCTTCAGTATCTCTATTGATATCTTCATTAGGACGAATAAGCTATAGCTAAAGCTTTTATTCATGTAAATTCACTTTGAAAGAGGCTCATGAGACAGCATCTTCAAAAGTCTAAGCACTTGAAATGATTCAGCTAAAAATCTTGTCCTGTGATTTCTTTATACTGTGCTGATGAAATTTCTCCAAACGGATTTGTTTCTGTTTTCACTGCTAATCGTAATTGCTCTGCTGTTACCCACTTATACATAAAAGCGATTTGCCAAAATTGCATTATTCCCCACTCCCTTTCATCTCCATTACTTCTAGTTTCAACTGTGTAATTGTTGTACCCAAGCTATTGATAAGCATGTCCTTTTGTATATTTTTAATTTTTTCTTGTGCTAATTGTGCTCCCAGCGACATGACCTGTTCATCTATTGTGAGCGCAGAGCCGATTTTTTCAAGCTCTCCAAATGAGCCATTTGCTAATCTTTGACGTCGTAACATTACTCCAGCACCCCCGAAATTAGATGTATTTTGTGATTCACGTTACTATCTGGACGAGTAGCTGATAATTTTAAGATGATATTATTTTTAGGCTCAGTTGCTTCATAATAAAATTCGTCCTCAACAATTTCCGCTGACACTGGCGCTGTATGGTCAGCTGTTAGCGTCGCATATTGCTCCTGCTCACCTTGTAATGTCATAGATAATTCAGCTACTAACTCAAGGTCCACATCACGCTGAATCCACAATAAAACGCCCTTTGCACTTCCCTTCGGTGGCTCGATTTTATAGCGAGCAACGGAGTGTAAAATAGGCGTTTTGATTTCATTTTTATTCAATTTGATTGTTTTGCTGGCTTTAGCACTGTAATTGTCGATTACCTCAATTACGATTGAGTTTTCACCAACTTTTAATTGAGCGAGGGAAATATCAAATTCCCACTCTCCACCTGTACCATTGTAAATCTCGATAGGATTTCCACCGTTTATACGACGTGTGACAGTTACATCGGAATTGGCATCTAAATCTGTTGCCGTACCACTGATTGTAAATTTATCAGCATCAATTACACCTGATGGTACAACCGCATCCACAGTTAATTGTGGGGCTCGGTTAGGTACGACATAAAATGTACGCTCTACAATGGTTGATTGAGCACCATCACCATCTTGTGCCCAAACCTTTACTATTTGTGGAACACCATCTAACAAACTGGTTGTAAGGACTGTATCACCGTCATACAACTTTCCTCCACTAAATTTTAATTGCTTACTAAATGATATAGGTGCATTACTTAAACCTACACCTAGCGCAATACGTTGCTCACTGTTGATTTGTGCATAGACTGTGACTGATTGATTAGCGTCTACATCTGATGCAGAGCCAGCAATTTGCAAAATATCATTTTCGTATAGTGTCGTGTTGGCAGATGGATTTGTTAATGTGACAACTGGCGCTAAATTGTGCTCAATGACAAATACCTCCGAATGGATATAATCACTATATATGTTGCTTGTGTTTTTCGCACGTACACGTAGCTCCAGTGTTTTTAATGACTTATCTGTTGTAATAGTCAGACTACGAGTAAGTGCCGTGTTGTAGGCTAATTGTGTCCATGCACCTGTGCCGTATTTGTAATCTACTTCATATAGGGCTAAATTCGGTGCATTTGAAGCTCCAAATGCAATAGTAGCAACCTCACTAGGTCGGAATTTTTTGTTTTGTGTTGGCTGTGTAAACGCTGTTGGTGGCGCAATCGATTGATTTACTCTATTTCCTCGTATATACCAATACCCATCATTTGGATTTCGTTGGTCATTTGGATACTGTGAATACGTTCCTTGAAGGGTGGTTATGAATGATGATCTAGAGTAATCAATCGCTGTGACCGTAACATTCATCCATTCTAATGTTTGCACATGAGTTAATGATATTTTCCCTGCGGTGAATTCAGTTGAACCCCAATCACCCACTAGAACCTTTATCACACCATAAGTCTCATAGTTACGATATACATGATGGCCGTTAGCAGGAGTGTAATTTACAAATGCTCGCCTACCTGTACCTCTAGGTGTATGATGACCATTATTCTCTACAATTGTAAAACTTTCGAAATATTCACTTGCATCGGAATTAGGAGTCCACCAAATATGTCCTGATGTTGATTGCCAATCGAAACCATAGGTATAATTTGTTTTAGTATTATATTTTTGCCAATAATATTGTGGTTCTATGACTGTATATAAACTACTTTCTCGATATGCACTTTCTAACCCACCTGTATCAACAGCCTTTACTCTCATCTTTAAATTTATGGCCGTAGGAATTTTATAAGTTAAATTAGGTGTAGTTGTTTCACCAACTTTTGTATACGCCCCACTATTGATAGATGCTTCCCAGATGTATTTTGCTAAGTTGGATTCTGCATCTGATGCAGCACCTACTGAAAATGTTCTATCATCCCCAATTTCCAATAATCCGCTCGGTTGTGTAAATGCTCCTGGTTGGGTTGGCGCTGTATTGACAACTGTCCCACGTTCGTACCAATAACCATCTGCATTTCTTGCATTGTTAGTGTAGGTAGTTTCTTCTGCTTGAATTGTGGTAATAAAACTACCTTTATTATAGTAGACTTGTGCATTTGTGATGTAGATTCTGTATACATCCCACCAATATTCTGGCGTCCCATTGTTCGTTATACGGCCTCTACTAAGGTATTCCAACACTTCGTAACTATTAACTGCCGTATATAAAACTTGACCAGCACTAGATCGGTCAGCAGAACTAACCTCCCCACCATTTAGTTTCAACTGATGTTGATTTCCTACAATGGCGGTCGTATATGCAGTATTACCTGTGAAAGTATAAATCGTTGTCTCTTGCTCTTTGAATACCCTAGAAATTGGTGGTTGATTCGGTGTTGCAGTATATTTATGCCAGTAATATAAAACCATCTACACCACCTCCACTAATTCAACATTATAAGTCTGCCAATCTCCAACACCCATCTCTGCCAATGTTGTGTCAATTGCTACATTACTACGAGCCACTTTTGCACCTTTTTTAAAGTTATGTGTAAGGGTGGTTTGTACAGTGATAGTTTTTGCATCTGCATTAATTGCTGTGATAAATACTTCCTCGCTAGACACATCATCAAAAATCGTCACTTGCGTAAAGGCTTTAAAACCTGCTGTATCCGCTACTCGCAAGACTGGGGGTCGCCCACCTTTATTCTCAATAATATCCGTGTGTGTTGTATCTAAGGTGATTTTATTTGTGCTACCATCCAGAGTATCCGCAAATGTACCGCCATTCCCTGGTGCACGTCCATCTAGTTCTAGTTGCACCTGCATACGCTGCATTTGACGAGCCATTTCCACCATACCGTTATATAAATTGAAAATGCCCCACTCAAAATTGTTTGCGTACTCAGACATGTAAGGCGTGCCATCCTCGATAACTTCCCCTGTCACTGGATCCGTCACATCATCATGCCACTGTGTACGGTCGTATGGGTTTGTTTTAAAATTCCATTCTATTTCACCATTCATAAGCTTACGCATTTACCTTCACCTCTTTTGCTTCAATTTGTAAAGGGAACGTAATCACATACCCCTGTACCCCTTTTTGATAATTCATGGTTTTTACATACAATTCTCGTCCATGACTATCTACCAATGCTGCACGAGTTACTAAGCCCTGTTCCATAGACAACTTTACATATTTTCTTAGTCCATATTTCGTGCTAGTATGATAGATTTCTTTGTCATAAACAACACCATCAATCGTTACCTTTGCACCTACTACCATATTGCTTAAATATTGTTGTAATAACTCCAGCATTAATGATTGTATTTCATTCAATATCTAGCACCTCCTGCTCTAAATCGTCCACACATACGACTATTTGTTTTAAAACTATATATACCAGTTGTGACGCTGATTATTTCTTGACCTAGCGTCCCATGTGTTGTTTTTGTTTTAAAGCGTCCACAAATTTTATAATGTAGCTGCCAAGCGTATGTACCCGCATGAAGGAAAATAAATTCATTCAATTCATTTAAAAGAATGAAGATACCTACCCCTGCTGTTTTCATCCGCTTAACTAATTCCATAGGTACTGCTTTAGCTGAAGCACGAATATTTAGTAACAATGTAGCTGGCTCGAAATCCCGCCAACCTTCCTCAAAGCCAATAAACGCATCGCCCATATAAGCATCCATAATTTGATTCATGACTTCCATGTCGCCTTCTGATAAGTTGAGAATGCACTGAATTTTTATCATTTTGCGATATTCTTCATCATCCCAGCCACCTCGCGCAATCCCCTCATCCTTACCTAGCCGATCTAACCCGTATCCTTCAGCCTGATCTATATCCCAATATTTTAATATTGTTTGCTGGATAGCTACGTTCTCAACACCGTTTTCAGCAATAATTTTTAGCAATTTATAGTTGTTGCTATCCTCTGCACGCGTAAAATGGCGTGGCATACGCTCCAACAAAGTTTGTAAACGTTGATTAGACAAGTGGCATCACCTCAATTTTACTTTCGTCTGTTTCGGCAACTTCAGGAAAAGCGATCGGCACGTTCTGAGCTTCATAGGTCACACCATCAATTGAAAATTCTACTCGTACATCCTCCACACCATCAATTGATAAGATACGTGCCTCTGCCTTTGTACAAATCACATCTGTACTCATACCAACACCATGATAGAGCGTACCATCATATGTGCCCCCAACGTATTTCACCAATTGGGCGATGACTAAATTTTCCCCACTAATGGGGAATTGATTGCTTTTTTTGATATATACCTTTACATAAACGTTGACAGTTGTTGCACGAGTGAAGCCAATTTCATGTACAATTCCACGGTTATCAGTAAATGTGTATACAGTAGAGCCATATGCCCGAATACCGCCACCTTTTTTCTTGAAAATAGCCATTGCTATCTCTTCATCTAACCCGCCAAGGACAACCGTTTCAACGCTATGTGGTGGGCGTCCTTCCGCATCTTCGACATTTGTATCATTTTCAATAGCGATGGCAGCTCTTACCCCCGCTACCTCATCCAGTACGTTCGCCTCTATGGACTCTACACGCCGCGCTCCCACTTTTCCAAGCGAAGCATAGTAACGGTCTTGTAATTCCTCATCTGATTCCTCATCTTGGCCATTAAAAAAAGCATCTTGATTCACAACGGAATGGATGCCTGACTGGGGATTTACGATTATACATAGATCATTCGGCTCTATGTTGCCAATAGCGCCATATTCGAGGGCTTCAACAGGAATACGGTAATTTCCATCTTCAACAGCTTGGACGGTTTCTAACGCTTTAAAATACACATTATACTTTGTCCTAAACAAATCACCTGTATTAATTTTAGCCCCTTTGCTTAATTGAACCGTGACCTCGCCAGTAGCCTTTATCCATCGTTTACGAGTAAGCAATGCCCGCTTAACATTTGCCTCTAAAGTTGCCCCCTCACTTGTATCAATAAAGCGAGCATTATAGACCATTTCAAGCTGCTCATTGTCTTCAGCCCTTTGTTGGGCTTGCAGATGAAGGAATTTGCCTAGGGGTGTACGATCCGATAAGTCCGCATCCTCACCAAATAGCTCTCTTGCTTGCTCCTCCATGATAGGCAGATAATCCGCCATTCTCTGTCGCTTAAATCCCGACTTGGTTAACAATAGCCTCCCCTCCAATCTCGTTACCATTCACTGCTCTTGCTCTAAAATCAATCGTAAGACGGCGTTTAATGCGATTGAAATCATATTCCACACTCAACACCTCAGCTACTCGTGGCTCTTGGTATAAGCAATCGTGCATAGCTTGTACGATTTGCTTTTTGTCTGGTATTTTTTGTTCAATTATTGAACGTCGAAACCCATGCTGCTCGTTAAACATCCATTCTCCTACTGCTGTACGCAATAAATGCTTTAGGTTTTGTGTGAGCTGTTCATCTCCCGCTACTAACTCATTTAATACCCAATCGCCATCCTCGTCATATTTAAATGTGTGCATATAATTCCTCCTATCCAGAATAAACATTCGGGCTAGATTCCACGATTTTTCCACTACCTCCTGGATAAATGACTGTATCACCAAGGCGAGCAATTTTCTTACCATTCACAAAAACGGTCTCACTGCTCGCCACAATCCAACCAATCCCACAATGCGGACAGTTATGATGTACTAAATCGCCATCCCTTGCTTGTTGAAGCCCATTGGTGAATGTATCAGTGCTACCTTCTACAATTGGACCCGACACCCCATGAGGACAGCATGGTTCAGCATGATCACAGACACCTACATGTTGATCTGTAACTCTAGCTACTAATTTTCCCACAAAAATCACCTCTTTACGGATTAAAATGTATAGCTGGTGCAATGGCTGTAATTTTATGATCAGATTCTATGAATATTTCACCATTTGGCTGAATGCGAATTTTATTGCTAAATTGTTTGTCTGTGATAATTACGTTATCAGGATGTGCATTGGCTAAAGGCTTTGTAAAGTAATTAATCCCCCCAACAATTAGGGCGTCATTTGCGCTAAAAGAGCGACTAGCAGCCTTCCCACCGCCAAATAGCAATGGATCAATATCAGCCTGTGAGCAAATGACTAACACAATATCACCTTTTTTAAAGGGTACTTGGATGACAAATTGTTCTGTTTGCCAAAAAGCAAAAGGTACATCCAAGATGGGCGTTGCATCTGGATCATGTAACGGCAAGATATCTGCTTTATACAAATTCATATCAACTTCTAGTATTTCACAAATTAAACAGGTGTTTATATTCAAGAGACTTTCCTCTATAGTTGCTCCTACAAATTCCGTCATTTTTGTCATACTGGCACGACCTCACATTCCGTATAATACTCTTGCCCCGATGTATCGCCTTTATGTTCACCTTTTGATACCCGAAAAACACCGCTCACTTTTTTAGATGTCAATTTAATAATGATATCCGTTGTAACACGATGATTGAGCAGCATTTTTAGCTTGTAGCCTTTTATCTTTTTCTTGTCATTGTTCAACTTAGAACCCTTTTCATCCTTCGCTTCTTCTTCGATTTCCTCTGGCTCATCAATCAGCCCAGTCTCTTTCGATATATCCAACGCTAAATTATCCCCTTTTTTACTATCACGGACATAGATACGTCCTTTATTAATATATAGCTTTGCTTCACAGTCCTTCGCAACTTCAGCGACAAGCGTTTTGATTTTGCCATTTAAAGCCTTACCACTTCGGTAAATGAAATCGACAGGAAGGTCAATATCCCCAATTGCAAGCCCTGCATCTCTAGCTAATTCACTTAAAATCAATGATGCAGAAGTATTTCGTCCATATGTTCTCTTAATAACGGCACTTGTGTAGTCCAGACTGGAATCAATGCATTTAAACGTAGTAATTTTGTCTAACCCTTCCCACTTTGTTTCCTTTTTCTTGAGTGTGCCACTAAAAATAACGCCATTATCATCTACATAACCAGCACTTAAAATAGCTGCTTGATTAGTAGCTATAGCGTTAATGGTGTCATCTTTAAGGTTATATACACTAATGTCAATCGTATCCACTTTTTCATTGTCGCCAAATGGCACACTAAATTGAATAGTAAGTGGCTCAGTTATTTCATGACTACTGACCAAAAAAGCTGTTTTATGCATATATAAATTACTCATCTGGTTCACCTACATATAAAAAGACCGTCTCATTCAAATTTTCGTATGTAATACGAGTAGCTGAATGAGCTCGGTCTTTTGGTATAATTTGCACGTTTGGTAACTCACTGCTCACTCGATTCCTGAACAATGGACGATTCAAAATCAGTTTTTCACCAACAACTAGCGCACCGCCATTTTTAAATAAATCCAGTGTAAAAAAATCATGGGCACGATTGTAGTTGACTTCAAACCCAAATATTTCTCCTGCCAGCTCCATTTCAAATGCATAAGGAATTTCATTTTTATCAATTTCAATATATTCATCCATCATTTACGCCCCTCCAATCCAGCCCATCCACCACCTGACGCTGTGGGCTTCGGTGGTGTCACATACTTAGTTTTATTTGTTTGAGCTGTTTTTGCAGGTGTCTTTTTAGTTTGCTGCCTTCCTTTGCTTGTCACTGGTTTCGTCTGCTGTTTGACTGGTGCTGACACACTCACAAATTTAGCCACTTTAGCGACTTTTATTTGTTTTAACGTCATCGTAAAAGCATAGCCATTCTTAATCTCAGCAGAATAATCACGGCTAAAATCAGTAATCACTACATGCTTTAAAGCTGTCATATAATTATAATCAATGATTTCGCCTTTTTCTCGATATTCACGGAGTTTCAAGACTTTTTCTTCTGTATCATCAAGTATAATACCTGATAATGAAATGGTGATAGGGTTGCTCTTTACGTGATCCGTAATTTGCTCACCATCTTCAAGCGCATGGTCAGCCGTGGTAGAAGATTCAGGCATTGAAACCTTTGTGATGACATCGATTAAAACATCCTTAATGTACGGCATCTTATCACCACCTACGTTGTTTGCATTTCTGTATCGAGAATATCACTAAGAACCTCACGTACTTTTTGTGCAATGTTCATTGGACTATCACCTTTGATGTTAAAAATAAACTGATGACCTCCACTGCCCATAGTTGGTGCTGATTGGATTGTACCTCCGCCTCCCATGCTTAGCTTAGGTGTGCCATCAGCATTTTGAGACAGCATTCCCGCAGTTCTAAGGGCGCTGGATTGTTGCGCTGTTAAAACAGATTCTCCTTCATGGAGCTCAGCAACATATCCATCATAAGGTACATGCTCTAAGCCAGTAGCATGTGATCCATTAAAGACGCCTTTGAACACGCCACCTCCAACCACGCTACCAACTTTCGAAACCCATCCAGGCATTTTAAAATTTGAAATTGCACTTTTAAAGCGATCCCATTTATCTCCTAAACTTTTAAACCAACTAATGGCAGGCTGTACAAAATCAGATACAGATTGTTTAATACCCGCAAATTTTTCCGTTACAGCTCCCCATAATGCACCTGCTTTGCTTTTGATAGTATCCCAATTTTGATACAAATAAACCCCTGCTGCTACTAATAAACCAATAGCTGTGACGACTAGCCCAATTGGATTTGCTCTCAAAGCAGCATTAAAACCATTTGTAGCCAAAGTAGAGGCAAATGTGCTGGTTTTATATAAATCTAATGCGGCTTTTACAAAGGTAATGGCTTTAAATGCTACAAAGCCACTGACAACTCCAGTCAATGCGGCTATCACTAAATCTTTATTATCCACTATCCAGCCCACACCTATTTTAAAGCCTTCATAAACAGGTTCAACATTATTTGTCATAACTTCTGCT
The DNA here is from genome assembly GCF_026012395.1 of Lysinibacillus piscis. Lineage (GTDB taxonomy): Bacteria > Bacillota > Bacilli > Bacillales_A > Planococcaceae > Lysinibacillus > Lysinibacillus piscis. The sequence goes on along the minus strand of NZ_BRZA01000002.1, from coordinate 136,107 downwards.
ATTGACTTAAAGGCATTTTTGATACTTGGTACAGCCGATTCAATGTCACTCATGACCCCACTAATAAAGCCCTGCATTTTCTCAGATTGAAAGGCTTCAACCATACTCAATTTTAAATCTCGCCATACTTTTTCTAGACGAGAACCGAAGTTATTGTGTAATGCTTCCGCTGCTCGTCCAGTAGCTCCTTCGAACCCTGCAATAGCCGATGTGGTATCCGCCATCGATAAAACGACATCATCACGCACATCTTCCCATTGTGTGCCAAAAAGAGCAACACCTGCTGTATTCCGTTCTATTGGGTCTTTCATAGCTGCTAACCCTGCAATAGTTGCCACAAAGGCATTTTGAGCTGACTCACCGCCAACACCAATTTTTTTAGCCATGTCATCTGCGTCTAAACCAATTGCTTTAAAGCCCTTTGCTGTACCTTTCGAGCCATCAATAGCATTTATCCCAAACTCCTTAACAGCATCGCCAACTTTATCCATATTCCAAGCACCTTGTTCTGCTCCTGAAATTAAAATACCTGTGAAATCCTCTGCTGAAAGACCTAATTTTGAAAAGTGCACACTGTATTCATTGAATGTATCAAGTAGATCATCTGAATAGTCGCCCGTTTTTTGGAAGGCATGTGTCATTAAATCTAATGCTTTTGTTTCGCTTAGCCCTTCAAAATTGCGTGTCATGGATTGAATCGTACGACCAACTTCTTTTGATTCTGTGCCCCAAGCCTCCGAAATAGTTGCTGCGCCTTTAGCAACCTCTGTTAAGGCATCACCTTTTAAATTTTTAAACATGGCTCCTAACGTCGACACATCATCAGCAACTTGCGTCATGTTTTCCCCGAATCCTGCTCGGAATACGTCTTTGGTTACACCTTCCAGCTCTTTTAATTCTGCTCCTGTTGCGCCAGTACGTGCTTCAAGTCGGCTAAAGGCAGTATCCATCTCTAGAGCTGTGGATATAATCGTTGACCCCACTGATGTACCTAGAGCTCCAACAACACCTGCGATTTTACCTGCCATGCCTTTGAAGATATTGTTAGTTTCCTTAGCATTACCATTTAAACGTTCTACCTCTTGTCGCAATCCCGCCATTTCTTCCTCTGAGGCTTCAATACGACTTTGTAGACCTTGTATCTCTGTCTGTGCACTACTTAATTCCGTTTCAAGACGAGTGACTTCACTTACTAGTGAATGAAAACCGCTAGTGGATGTATCTACACTATTACCCAAACTGTGGAAGCTACTTTCAATCCGATTCACTAAACGCTCTATATCTTGTAAAGCAGAAGAAGCTTGATCACGAAAATGTATTGACACATACATATCACGTAATGTAGACATTGCCTCACACCTTTCTGCCAAGCAAAGCTGCTAAATATTTTTCGGTATATTGCCTTTGCTCTTGTTCTCGCTTCATGCGCTCATGGATTGCTGCCAGATGCTCTAAAATCTCATCCTGATCCATCAAATCAATATCGGCAGGCTTATATGATGGAAAGTATTCAGGAATCAAATAACGCCAATACTGTTTATTTGCTTGCTCAATATAAACTTGAGGGACACGTTCGATGCCCCTCAAGCGAAGTAGTGGACTATTTGCCTTTACGTTGAAAATTATAGGCAGCCATCGTCACTTCCTCTAACTCTGCCCACGATTCAAAGTCATCCAATTTCAATCCCGCTGGTACAACGACTACCTTGTCAAGCATTTCAGGCATCGCTACGGATACTAGCAATTTTCCTCCTTTATCTGTAATTTTATCCTCTACTTTTGCCCAGACGCTTGGTAAAACTGTCTGGAATGTATAGTGATTTCCACCTTCTGTTGATGTGTATTCATGTGTTTTTGGTTGAAATGCCATAATCAAATTCCTCCTCATGTTTAGATTAATTTTCTGTATAATGTGCAGCTAAAATAACAATTTCGCGGGCTTCTTCTTCCTCTGCACGTGAAAAGGTCGGCCACTTTTGAATACGACAATCTTCGCCTGTTGTGCGTGTATTCAACTCCGTATCTTGAATCATAAAATCAAAGGACTCCCCACTTTTGTAAAGTTGCTGAAGCACAGGAATCGAGGCGGAGCTAGGCTTTAATTTTAGTGTGAGCGTGCCTGTTTCATTCGCTGATTCATTGTAAGTAACCCCTCCATCTGCACCAACGCTTTGTGACCATTTGTCTTCATTTGCCTCTGCGGAAATAGCATCTCCATCACCATAGCCAGTGATAATGTTGCCAGCTACGATAACTTGTGTATGTTTAAAATTGTGTACAGTCATTTAAATCCCTCCTTATAGCGCTAATACGCCATTGATTTGTACTTTTTCCACACCACCAGCAATGATGATGCGGAAGTTGATGTCTGGTAAAATACGCTGAGCGATTGTGTTTTTTGGAATATCCTTGCGACGTGGGAAGGTGATTGTATAATCTGGTTCTCCATTGTCGTCCTCTGCGATAATTCCTTGACGATATGCTGATTTAAAACGTGTATCCATGCAAGCCACAACTTGAGCAATTCCTGCATCTGTATATGGGATTTTTTTCACTGTGGCTAGTAACTGGAATACATCCTCACGCAATCGGGCACGAAGGAAGTAATCTGCTTGAATGACATCTAAATATTCGCCTCCTACAGCCTTCCCACTTGCATTAATTAGCCAGCCCATTTCGTTAATACATGTTGTGGCATTGTTAGCAATAATGGTGTTAATCTCTGCGTTCGATAGTTTAGCAGCACGTACACCATTAACCTGTTTATGACTAAACACATAGGAACCAATGACTTGCGGTGCTCCATATGCAATCAGCCCTTCCGCATGGTAGGCATGTTCGTCATCGTGCACGGATAACAGTACATTTTCATATAAATTTTTCAATTCCTCAGTCAAGGCAATGTTTGGTGTTGTCACTGCATAGATTTTTTCCTGCGTAGACATCCACTGGCATAATGTTTTGATTTCCTCATCACCATTTGCTGTTGACACTAAATAAAACCAATCATTATGTGTTGTAACTAAATTATTTAATGCTCCTGTTAATACAGTTACATCATCAGTTCCTGAAATATAGGACACACCATAGCAAGCTAACTCCCTAATTTTTGGTGATTGTCCAAACATACGAGTGGCAAGTTTGTATTCCTTTGTTGTTTCTGCGAAATCTTCTGCCACCTCAGAAATGTCGGTGTAAACCTTGTAATCTAACTCTTTACTTGTTGCGAGCATCAAAGGTAACCCAAAGCCCTTTTCACTCACTGGCTTTGTCTCACGTGTAATATTGACCTCAACAAAGCGTGATTTATCGGATGCAGCCATGCTGTCACTCCCTCTCTACTGTTATTTTGTACTCGACTTTGTCAAAGTAGTCGATTTCATATTGATCTGTTTCGTTGTATCTGATAATGACGTCAAAGCCCCATTTTTCGTCATACGCATCTACTAAAAAAGTTGTACGATTCTGTACATCAGCACTACTTGCAACCGCCACGTCCAATCCGTCCAAAAATAAAGAACCTCGCCCCTCGAACCATTTGCGTAGCTGTTGTGCTACCTCATAAGCGTTCGATTGCGAAGTTCCATATACATTGAATGAAATTGTAGCAGTGCGTTCCTGTGACCGTGTTTCATTTAAGGCGCTAGGTTGGTCTGTGTGAATGAGATTTTCACGCCCACGCCCCTTTCTATCACTAATGATTTTATATGTGCTGTATGGTAGTGTCGGCAACTCTCCAGCCTGGTCAGCACGAATAATTGTTATAGACGTATCAGTGGCTACTTTATTACGAATTAATTTCATCAAATTCATTTCTTACGCCACCTCATCACATACATAAGAATATCTGTATAATCAGCAAAATCCTTAAATGCTTCAATTGTATAGAGTTCCCCTTTATACTCGCATTGTGTACCCTCTTCAAGTGGTGTCGTGGTCAAAAGCTTCTTCTCTTTAGTTGTATATGTCCCACTCTCTGAAAAATGAAGCACATCCTCCGTGAGTGGCAAAACAATACCTACAAGCTCAATTGGATTCGTTATACCATCCACCCACTCACCATCCACATAAGCCCCTGCACTTTTAACATGTGCAATCAACGACATACCTTGCGATTGAATAACTGGACCAAACAACATTTTTTCCGGCATTAGTGCTTCACCACCTTATACGTAACACGCCTATACAAGCCACCCGAATCTATCAATGGGTTATTAGAGCCTTTTTTAGCAATTGTAGCTAGTGCATTTGGTAGTGTATCTAAATTGGTCAATTTTTCTTGAACGTCCTCCACTATCTTTACACCAAGTCTTTCGCACAGTGTTTTGACTCCAATACGGCGATTGAATACATGCACTAGTTGCTTTTCCACAAATTTAAACCACTCATTTTGCTTTTCGTCAAATGTGGATCGTAAAAATGAGCGTTCAGGAATGACAATCGATCCTTTTTCTTTCTGAATGATGATCCCAAACTCATGAACACCTGCAATCATGACGTATTCAGCACCATCACTTCTGAAAATCCCTACATGAATTTCGTATTTTTTGAGCTTTTTTAATTCGCTTATAACTTGCGGAATATTATTCTGGCTACTAATAATGCGTACACCCATTTAGAGCACCATCAAATTCAAGTGTTTTTTTGGTTCTTTTTCCAGCTCAGCTAAATCATCCAAAAGACGTTGATATTCCTGACCATATTTAGAAGCCATCAACCCGATATTTTTATTTGGGTCACTGTACTGACGTTCGATAACGTCTACCTTCTCGCGAATTACAGCTTGTTTTAATTCTGTTGATAAAATGGCTAAATGTGCGGCTAAATAGCGTGTAAGGCGCTCATAGTGTGCTTCATTAATTTCTAAAGAGGACACTTCTAAGGAAGCATCCTCAATACACATTTCTAGTCGTGCATCTGAGACAGCATCAAATCCACTATCTAATAGGCGTATACGCTCAATTGTTGTTAATAGCATAGGAGCCCTCCTACTTTTCAGGATTCTTCAATTCTTCAATACGCTTATCAATGGCATCAAGGACGGTTGTACGGCTCTCTTCAGCTTTCAAAGCCTCTAGCATATCTACATCATAGGCATCCTCAATCATGGCAATCAATTCTTTGGCAGAGGACTTGCTCTGTTCTCCTTCATAAACGAATTCACCTTGTTTATCTAAATGAGCCATTAAGGGATGCGAAAGAAACTTCTCGAACTCCTTGTCATTCACTTTATTAGTACCAGGAACGAGTGTTAGACCATTCGCTTCATATGAATAATTTCCTTTATTTTGTACTAGCATCACTTAATCCTCCTTCTTAAATTCCATCAACACGGCAAATAGCCATTGGATAACGAATAATTAAACCTGTTGTGCGTTCTTCAAATGGCACTTTTGTATTCGGGAAGGCGTATTCCTCTGGGTGTCGCATCACGTCTAATGGAATGCCAAGCTCCACGACATCAGGTGAAGAATCTAGTACTACAAAGCAATCTGTTCCAGCTAATCCTTTGCCTTTAAAATCATTAATTGTTTCAATGCGTTGGAATAAACCTTCTGATTGAATATATTGTAACGCCGTTTGCTTTGTAAATTCATTGAATACTTTCTTTTGAAGCTGCTTCTTTGCATCAGGTGTCAATAGTAATGTATCAGCTTCATGACCATTTAATAAATCGACTTTCGATTTTGCTTCGATAATATCATCAATAATCTCCTCGCCCGTTTTGTCAGCCCATTTCGTAGATGTACCTGCCCCATTTTGCGGTACTGCATATACCTGAATACCTACTGCATCGGTTAACCCTTTAATGCCATGCGTTTTATCGCCTGAAAAAGCAATTTGATTTTCCTTCTCAGCAATGGCCTTTCTTACGGTATCAGCCTTAGTAACATCGATAGCACGGCCAGCCATTTGCGCCTCACGCACTTCCTGCACAGAAATATTAAATGCGGCAGCAATAGAGTAAATTTTGATAGTTTCTTCTTTTAAATCGGCATCGACTAAAGGTACATCTGTTGCACCTGGAGCCAAAATTTTGGCTGCGCCTGAGCGTGTTAAAACGTCATAGCTGTATGTTTTCGCTCCTGCTGGAATATCCGTTTTTAAAGCAAAAATGGAACGGGCTTTTAATTCAGATGTATGTGGTTCATACACACGCTTGTCAATTGCGTTTAAGTCTTGTGGACGGATAACAGCATCCGCACGATATGTTTGCATTGTCATATAAAGATTCCTCCTAAGGTAAGTTAATTTCGATTTCTACTAATTGATTAGCTAAGGCGTTTGCTTTGAATACAGCCCCGTTGATAGCAATTGCCCCATCTACAGTAAACTTTTGAGTAGCAGGGTCTACTTTTACCGCTTGACCGTTGATTACGTCACCACCAGCAACTACAAAAATACGACCACGTTTAACAATCGTCGCCGCTTCCCCAAATGGATAGTTTTGATTATCTGTCTTTTCTACCCAATCATGAATAGTTTGAGCTAATGCGATACCAATGACTGTGCCACCTGTGGCGATTGGTTTAATCGCTGTACCTGTAGCATTTAATTGTACGGCTGCACCAAATGGCACTACCGCCTCCACTGCGTATGTGTCCGCTGTGTAATCTTGATAGCTAGATAGTTGCCCCGCTTTGCTTGCTGGCTGCATATAATCGGGATAGTTTGTAATAGGCATGTCAGTTCCTCCTTATTTACGCATATTTAAGCGTTGATTTTTTAATTTTTGTACGTCTTTATCAGCATTTGCAGCATCACCAGTGATAACAGAGTTAGCACCTGTCGAAGAATAGCCAGTTGAATGGACTTGTGTAATGGTTGCATCAAAAAAGGCGTTGATATAGTCATCTGACTTCCCATCGCCTTTAAAATCCTGTTTGATTGTAGCAATAACTGCTTCTTTGATGGCACGCTCTGTTTTGCCTGTGAAGTCGAATGAATCACCTAAAAATGGCTTTGTTGTGCTAATGAGCTGCACACGCTCCGCTACTTTTTTATCAAGCTCATCTGCTGACGACTGCTTTACTTTTTCGTTAGCAAGCGCTCGCTCCGTATTTTGTAGCTTTATCTTCAAAGCATCTAGACGCCCCCGTAGTACATCTACAGCATCTGTTTTTTTCTTTTTTGACTCTTCCTCTTCTTCGTCCTCTTCACCTGTTGAGGCGGTTAAACTTTCAATGTAAGTCTTTACTGCTGGATCCACTTCATATTCCACGCCTTCAATCTCAATTTTTACCATTTTAATTTTTCCTCCTTCTACCGAATCAATTTGCCATGCGTCTGAATCGGAACGAATCGCTACTTCTGGGCCAGCTCGTCCTTTATCTACAATGGCGATATGATTAATTTCAATATTACGTTGCACATATTCATAGGGTTGCCCATTATATGTGCCCGTTTCTGCCACCACATCACTCATAAAGCCAATGCTGATTTCACGTTTCCCCTCATGAATCTTGTTAATAAGCCCTTTATCTGTAATGGTAAGTGATACATATAACTTGAGATCCTCCACCTGCACATCTGTATGGCTCATGCCCTTTGCATAGGTCTGATAGTTATCTAAAGTGACAGGCTCATTCGGATGTTCGTCTGTAATCGGCTTACTGCGTGCCGATTGGATTGTTACATCGCTGAAAATCTCATCAGGCAACTTGGCTTCCATCTGTACTGCGCCGTCTTGTCGTGCATAAGGAAAAACACCAGGACGAGTAATCGGCACACGTACCGTTAAATACCCTTCTGGTGTCTCTGCATAATCCTTTATTAAGCTACGGTCATAGCGTTGTAGTTTCAATTGTTGTCACCTCCTTTCTAAAATCCCAAACGTTTGAGATTTTGACCAAAATAAAAATGCCGAACCAAGCTTAGGTGCTTAAGATTTTTGCTTTCCGTGTGTTCTTTTAAGTGAATATGGGTTGTGATTGTCTCTAGGGTGAGCTTGACCGACCACTTTATTAAAATGATTCGTAGCCTGTTCATCTCTCTCATCTGGTGTTAATTGCTTATACAATTCAAGAACCTTCCCCTGTTCAAATGTATTGAAAAATTCCTCTCTTACACTCACAATTCCAGCTCCTTTATAAAGTTGTATAGTGCTATATCTTTTTCTTGCAATAGCTTTGGATTGTTAATGAAAACCCTATATGCTTCCGCAAAGTATTCTCCCATTGCTCCTATATTGAATTCACCATGATCATCTAAAAATCCTGCGCTATCATATAATCGACCTTGATACTTGCTAACGAAATGGTCTGATTGAATCAAATAAACAGGCATTGTGAATGTATCCATATCGTAATAAATGTCTGAAAATGATTTATCTTTTACAGCATTTCTTACTATGGATTGGTATTCTTGATTATTACGGAAATCTAATTTTGTTTCTAATGCATGACCTAATTCATGGATTAATTCCCCTTCCTCCATACCCTCAAGGATATATAATACACCTGCAGCTCGGTCATATCTTGAATAGCCTTCATCCACAATTGTAATATAAGACACCGTATCTTCTAATATCTGACGATGGTTTTCAGGAATCCGCTCTAATTCTTGCTGAATCGCTTGATAATCGTCTGGGAAATCCTCTTCACTAGCATTCACACGTAAGAAGTTTGGTTCAGTAATTTCCGCTTCTTCCTCATCATCGAAAATAGGAATGGCAATACAGCGACAACGAAAATCCATACCTGGTAGTCCAACGGCAGGTGGCTCATCGTATGAAAAAATCTTATCCTCAAGCACTCTATGGGAATCACGCACTCGTTCATCCTTAGACGTGCGCCACTTGAAGTGATTAACACCCATATTTTGATGCCTTCGTGCAGTCATTTGTCCAAAAAGGCTGCCTGTTTGATCCACAGCAATAAATTCAGCCCTTCGTCTAGACATGCTGATTTGTTCCTCAAGTTGCTCGCGTATCTGTTGATGCCTACCGCTACTATTCAAGCCATCCAATACGATTTCTTCCACTTTTTGCGTATAATCATCACGGAGATTGAGGAGATAGCCAACATTTTTCTCAACATGCTCTTTCATAAATGGGTCAAGCCAAGGGTCAGATTCCACTAGATTCATTCCTTTGACACTGCCCTGTTGTTCCATGTTAGTTTTATTGGTTTGATTAAGATTTTTCATGAATCGGTCGGCTGTTTTAATGACCTTCTGTTGTGAAAAAATTTTTTCCAATGCTTTTGACAGTTGATTGAGTACCTGTTTCAAACTATCTGCAACAAAAAAACCGCTACTATCCGCGCGGTAACTGTCAATGTATTCTTTTAAATGTGTATCATAGATAGCTAATGTAGCTTTGCCTGCCTCTTGGACAAGTTTATCGATGGAACGATAATAGGATGCCGTGACAACATCAGGAAAACGAGTAGGCGGAACATGCTTACTAGCCATGTGTACGGTTTTCCTTCCATGCACGGTATACCTCATTCGCTACCCCTTGCCAATGTGCATCATCACCACTAAATTTAAAATCATTCGATACACCAAACTGTCCAAAACGTGCCTCCCGAACTTCATCGACGCCGATAACACCATTCGATAAATAAATTTGGTCAGTTTCAGCCACGATTTTCCGAATTTCAGCATCTGTCTTTGAATCAACTGACCACAATGGATTGAATTTGATTTCCCATTCAATTGTATCTGGATCAATGCGCCCTCCTGGTTCCTTTTCAGCCCATAATAGCATACGGATGAGGTACTCAAGTAATGGCTTTAGCTCATTTTCCTGCGCAGAAATAATGCGTGCATAGTAATTCATCACATCGTACTGTGCTCCTGCCAGTGTACCCGCTTCTTGTCCTTTGATAACCGATTTTGGCATTCGTGCAGCAGAAGCGATATAATCCCACACGAAATCGAGTAAATCTTTAATACCGGATACAGGTGTTGTCTGTTTGGTTAAAGTCTCCTCAGCACCAATGATTGCTAATGCCTCTGTACGAAACATGAAATCCATAATCATACTGAGTTCACGCTTTTCCTCTTTCGTTAGATTTTCCACATCTTTCGATTGATAGACTTTAAACGTGAAATCATGCAATATCTGACCGACAGACCATAAGGACGTATCGAGCACTGTAATAGCATCATATAACGATTCTAACAGCGATATGCCTTGCTCTTCATCCTCTAAACGTCTCGTCTGGTCATGTAACACCCTTGAATAATGCACGAGCGATTCCGTCGCCAATGTTTGTATACCACTGCGTGAGGCACGGCTAATGCGTAAATTCTCTAATTTACCATAATCGCTACTGAAAACATCATTATTGATTAACAATTCACTGACCTTCATTGATGAAAATGGGTGTAGATAATCCACTGAAAGTAAATTGTCTAGCTTCAACGGATCCTGTAAATCAAATTTATTCCGCTGTGTTACTCCTAACGAAATAAAGCCATCACCACGCATACGCTCATACATACGCATTTGTTTAAAGGCATCTTTCGCTTTAAGGTCCGCCAATCGCCCCATAATGTCCCGTGCAAGTTGGTCATCTTTCATTCGAAGTGTAAACCAGTGTCTGGTCATATCCTCGGCTGGAATATCTACAAGGTTTTGCACAATGGGATTATCTGCATACAAGGCTGATATTTCAACATGTGTCAGCTTACGACGCATACCTGGCACTTGTCGAGTCAGATTATCCTTTGGACCTGCTTTACCATTCCCTTGCATAAAATCCTCTTTGTACTGTCTAGCCTGTTCAAGCACACTCACTCTTTATCACCTACCTTAATATCCTGCCTGTTGTTTGAATCGGTCAAGCAGGTTCGTGTTATTTGTATACAATTGATTCAGTGCCTGTGTCGTCATATCCACGAAATCGTCATGTGCAGCATTAGGGAATGACACAAGCTCTTCTATTACATTCTCAACCCATGAGCATATATTTGGATGTGGCAAATAAACATTACCAGCTTCAAACAAAGGAGACACCGCATGTGCGCGTGCCTCCTTTCCTCCATCAGGATTAACAGCTATAATACCGCTAATTTCATCTTTTAACATCTCGATGACGGCTGAACCGTTTGCTTTATCCTCAATGTACTTGCTCCGTGCTTGTGGCCATTTATCAGCCATAGCACGAATTGCTTTCATCGTATCTGCAAACCCCATACGGCGATGCTCCACGTCTAACAGGAAATAGTGCGCTCCTTTTCGTGACCACACACCACCCGCTACAAAATCACTGGTAGACGTATCCTTGAACGTACAATCCCATGATTGAGCTACTTTATCAAAATGAGTCGGGAGAACAATCACATCATCACTCAAGCCCCACTGACGTTTTTGTTCCTCCGTGCGCACATAATAACGAATCCATTCACGCTTGAAGATGTTACCACCTGCTGGAGCTGGTCTTTGTTGGTACAATGACGCCCATGTGCGTGAGCCAACTTCTGCTTTTTTATTGGTTGCCCATTTTTCGTCATAGCCAAGCTCACGGCATAGCGGCTCTCCTAATGCACGATTCAATAAATCGTCCTCATCTTCTGCAATCGCTGGCAGGCGCAACCTTATCCATTTACGTGGACTACGGACAAGCAATCGTCCGATGAGGTCATCTTCATGCCAGCGCGTCATAATAACAATAAGCGAACACGCATCTCCCTGTAGACGGGTTGAAAGGGTGGCTTCCCATTCATCCCATACAGCATCACGTATCGTTTGGGACATCGCTTCTTTCATGTTTTTGATTGGATCATCAATAATCATTAAATCCGCACCATGCCCAGTGATAGAGCCACCAATCCCTGTAGCAATCATTCCACCAGCTTTCCCCTCGACACCCCAATCTTTAACGGCTGCATTCGATACGGATAGCTGTTCACCAAATAATTCATAAGCAAACTCATTGAATTTATTGCGATTCAATCGACCAAATTTCTTGGCTAGGCCATCACTATAGGCAGCAGTGATAATACGCTTATTTGGATTACGTCCTAGGTAATAGCTAGGGAATGATTCTGTCACCGTCATAGATTTGCCGTGACGTGGTGGCATTTCAATTAATACAGAGAGGTGCTCTCCATCCGCTATGCGCTGTAGCACGCTGCATACAAGCTCCGTATGTGCAAAATGCATGTAGTGTCCATGATGTACAAATTCAACATAATCACGATAATTTTGCCGCGCAAGCTCACATTCCGCTTCATATGCTAATGTATCTAATGTCTCATCGCTTATTCCTTGCAGCAAGTGCTCTCAGCTCCTCCTGTGTTAATCTACTTAAATCCACGCTACGTTGATTGTGAGCATTACCCTTTGTCTCTGCACGGATTTTAGCAATCTCCGAATGGGTCTTTTTAATGTTCAGTTTATTTTGCTCGATTAGTAGCTGCTTCCGTGTATTTTCATCCAGCAAATCCGTATACTTCGCTAGCATATTGAGTGCGACCATCTTATCAGCTAGTTGTACTTTAAACACGCCATCCTTGCCTTTTGATAATGTCGTAAGAAGCGTGCCATCAATTTCATCTGAGTGACGCAGAGCGAATTTGGTATACGTGAATGGCTCCGTACGGATTGTTTGTACCTCGTTGCCATCCTCATCAGTCGTGACTGTTGTTTCAGTAGCATACGACTCGACTTGTGAAAAATCGATAAAATCTGTGATGTCTGCAAATGCAATATCAACATATTTTTGAAGTACCTGACGTGCATCAAGCATAATACCGTTAGCTAGCTCTGCTTTTAATCTACGAATCTCCTTCTGTACCTTGTCATTCTTTATCAATCGACTACTACTACTCATAGCTGAAGCGTAGTCACAACCGTATACTTTTCGGTATGCTTTGGTGGCATTCCAATACTTTGTGTAGTACAGACAAAAAAGCAACTGCTGACTGTTGAGACTGTCACTTGGAACGATTTCGAACTGTACAGCTGCTTCGGTATCCGATTTCTCTTTCACAGAATATTCCATGTTTTTTTCAGATTTTGATTGACGCATTCCATTCGATTCTGCCTCTAGACGTTCGTCCCATTCATCTTTATTTTTCCACCCTCGTACAGTGCTTTCGGATACATTTAATTGCGCTGCTATATCTTTGAGTTTTATCTCACCATTATGGGCTTTATAAATATCATAGGCCTTGTCACGTCTTGGGTTTCTTGCTCTAGTCATGTTTCATAATCACCACCTCCAACATTTGTTGTTCAATCACCTCTCTTATGCTAATTACTTTGTTTTATTTATTTCTAAGGCTTTAAGAAAAAGCCATACCTTACTCATGAATGACCCATTTCAATTGTGTTGTCCACCTTACAAATACCATCAGCATTAACTGTATAACTGCTCAATATTTAAAGGCCCCTAGTAAAAAGGTACCTCAAAACTACTTACATTCAAATAAAATATTCATCAACTTCAAACATAAGAATTTTACTGTAGATTACATATTCAGTGCGTTTAGTAAATGGTCCCATATTCCATGTTTTTTCAAATGCGTATTCTTCTAGTCCCGTTCCATTGGTTCTAGCATTATACCAATCAATAAAAGCCTCTAACTCTTGAGCAGAAAGATCATATTCCTTCATGACTTCATTCATTAAAGTGACTCTCAAAATTGCTCGTTTTGACTTACTAATCATAGCTGATGCTTCATTTGAATTAACTATCTCAGTTGTAGCATTAACCGCAGTCACAATATAATAGTATGTTTTCTCATATTCAACAGCATTGTCAATATATATACCACCTTGTACATCAGTTGCAATTACCTCGTGTGGCCCACCTGATTTTAATGCTCTCTTCATCGTATAAGATGTAGCATTATTAACTTCATTCCAGTTTAAAGTAATGCTATTACGTTCAGCAGTAGCCACTAAATTGAAATCTAAAGAAGGGTCTTTATATAAATCCCATTCTATTACCTTATAATCCGACCCACTGCTACTTCCATTAGAATTATAAATATAAACTTTTTTTACATCACTTATTCTTTTCGGAAGACTATAAATTTGATGATCTCCAGGCACAAGTCTATCTTCTTGTGAATATAAGACAGCTCCTTTTCCATCAAGGAAAACGAGATATACCGACTGACCATTATAGTTTTCAATATAAATTTTATATTTATCAATAACTTGCGGTGTTTCAAAATCATAGATTAAAAAATCAGATACAGTTGCACTAATAATTTCCTTTTTCAAGAGAAAACCAGTTGTACTATCGCCATCCGTTATCAGCTTTGTTGTACCTAATGGATTGTTTGGATTTGTTCCATGCTTAATCTCCTTTCCCCCTAATAAAGATTGTAAATTTTCCTGTTTGAATGTATTTTCCATTTCAATTCCTCCTCAATTTTAAGAATAAAAAAACGACACCCATAATTAGGTATCATTCCCTATTCTTTTTGCAGTCACGCTCTGTAACTTACCAATAGCTGCAGGTTAAGGACCTTGTAATGCAATCAGATGTATTTTCAAAGCATAATAAAAACGATGCTATGTGGTTACCTATGCCTTCACTTCGGCATAATAGAAAAAGAGGAAAGTCAATTAAGACCCACCTCTTTTTAGTGATACTTTATTACTTTTTAATGACCATCAGTAATAGTGGCAACTCCACGCATCATTAACGCAGCGAAACCTGTTAAGATTCGACCAGTAGCTGCAATACGAGAATTTTCTTTGTTTGGAGCATTTACAACCGCACGCATAGCCGATACGCCTGCTAAATTAGGATTAGCTTCTCCTGTTTGAACCACAAGCTTATCTAACTTTTGTAAAAATGCAATTGGTGCTCCCCATGCTAATGAATAAAGGTACGCTGATGATTGAGCGTGTGCAGGTGTATTAATTAAAGCAGTAGCTTCGTTATAACGTGCTTGGGCTTTCGTAGAATCTGGATCGGCTTTGAAGTTTGATGAATCGGCTGCACTCATTGCAGCATCAAGCATAGCCTTTGTTACTGGAATACCCTGAGAGTTGTGAAATTCGTCTAATCGAATGCCACGATTATCAATGATCGTTTCGTAGAACTTAGCAATTCGCTCACCTGCACCTTGATATTTATTCGTTGAAACAGGCGTGTCAGTAAACGGTTTTTGTGCTAAACCTTTGTAACCTAAGAATAAAGCTTGCCCTACCACTGAGTTATAGCCTGCTGAACCGAATAAACGTCTTGGAGCAACTACGCCACCACCAATCGTATAATAGCCACCATTATTAACTTGATTTTCAAAGCCAAGTAAAGCATCACAGAATTTGATGATTAAATCAGATGAGCCTTGTGATTTTGCAATTAGGTTCTCGTACATTCCCAATGCGCCAATAAGAATAGACGTACTGTTTAAACTCATTAATGGCACTTTAATTTTGGTACCTGTTTGGTATTCAGTGTAAACGGTTGGAACTCGATTTCCCCAAGTACCACCATTACTATATTCAACAGTAAGTTTGTTCTTAGCAAATGCAACTAAATTAGTTAACCCATTATCAACAATTTGTTTAGACGGTCCACTTAATTTTGGATAAGCTGTACCAGCCTTAATAATGGATAAGCCCATAAGAGCGAATGATTCATTTAAGTAATTGTTATTTTCGCTGTTTGTAACGTTTAGGTAGCCTTCCAGGTCAAGAATTGAAAGTACCTTAGTAATTTCAGTTTCAATACGACCTTGACGTGCTGTATTCGTCGAAGGTACTTGATTGTGTAATGCACCTAAAAATTGTAACTGTTCGCCTAAGCGCATTGAGTTCGTTTCGCCAATTGGACGAATACGGGGTTTAGTAATTTGATCTAATCCTGAATTGTAATTTAAACCTGCTGGGAAGTACTGTTCGAATAAGTTAATCGCTTCTGAAACTGTGTTAAGATTTGTCATAAATAGTGTTCCTCCAATTTTATCTTTATTTGTCTTCCTATAAAACCTTCATGATGCAAAGCGAAAAATTTGATGACCACCCCATTTATCATTTTTGACGCAGATCGGTCTGTCCCTAATAGTTCGTCATTTATAAATATCAAGGGAGAAAAAGCTTACTGCACCGATCTATCTCCAAGTTTACAAAATATTTTTATTCTCACAAAATGTTGAAAGTATTGAAACTTTTGAAAGTATTGAAAGTATCTCTAATCATTTCACCATCTGTTTAATAATATTTTCTTTAATGTTCTTAATATGAGTATGACTAATCCCCATTTTTTTCGAAATCCAATTCTTACTCTTACCATCTAACATCCAATTTAATACTTGTACTTCCCTATCATCAGTCACACGTTCAGCTAGTCTTTGAACCTCCAATAACTTCTCCTCATATTCTGCAATTCGTTTAATATTTCGGGAGCGTCTAATAGCCTCTTGCATGATTGGATCACCTACACCACCTATCGCCTTGGGCAGTGTAGCCTCGATTCCGTATTGCGATGTTTTTGCTCCAACGACCATTTCAGCACGCATTTCTTTAATGGCATTAACCATCCAATGGTAGTCAGTAATCATTTCATCTAAAATATCTGGTGTAATAGTTGATTTTTTCTCTTTTAACATCGTTTGCCCTCCTATGTGGTTCTAATGCTGTTAGGTGCTCATTCTTTAAGTCTAGCCATACCTGCTCCTTCTTTACGAAGCCTTATCGCCCTGTTTTAACATAACGATGTGTTCTGCAAAGTCGATTGCCTCGTCATAAGTAGCTAACCCCCAACGCTGACGTAGTACTTCGATGTGCTGGTAAAAGCCGATTTCGTTTTCTTTATAGCCGTATTTGCCGTAAAGTTGTGCATGAAGTATCATTTGGTCAATGTGGTATTGTTCATCACATCTGTCTGCAAAGGCTGCCATACTCATTCCTCCCAACTAACAGCGAAATAGCCGATTTTAAAGATACATGCAAGCCCGCCTACTTCTTCTAATTTCTGTGCAATCACTTTTAGCTCTCGTTGTTCATCATCTGATTGCATTTGATACTCCCAGCTTGTACCGCCTATCTGTGCGGCTTCATCGATTTTTCGTAACACCCTCTTAAACAACGGTCCTTCTAACACTGTTTTGCAATAGTCAGCATAGCCCTGCTTGGCAACAACTCGTAAATGGGCTGCTGTCGGTATTTGAATCGTCATAATTAGTCCTCCCTATCCACTTTTAAAATCCGAAATCCACTCGACGCTTATCTTTGGTTTCAACAAACTTGATGACTCGTGCATTTTTGTTCAACCTTGACAGCGTTTTGTGGTCATAAATGCTGTTCAGCTTGGCTCCTGAAAGATTTGTTGTGACAATGGTTACTTTATCTTGTCGTGCGTTAGTGACAGCTCGTAGGATACGCCCTATGAAGTCCGAGGCTTTTTTAGTTGTATGCTCATTCCCAATCTCTGCTCCCAAATCATCTAAAACCAATACATCCACTTCACTTAACAATTTGACAAAATAAAATTCCGTGTATAGGCTATCTGGATTGTCATAGGACGCTCGTATTTCACGTAACATCTGGTCAAAATCTATAAATAAACAGGATTTCATCTTGTCACTATTGTTATTAATTCGATGCAACAAACTATAGCTCAAATGTGATTTTCCGACGCCTGGTGTGCCGTTCAAAAAAATATTAAAGACTTGTCCATTACTAATTTCATCCGCATATTGAGCCATTAATCGAGCATTTGTACGTGCCTCATGCTCCTCTTCCTTGAGATGATAGGTATTGAAGCGAGCATTTAAAATGGTTTTGTCGGGCACTACACTACGTTTTGAAAGGGTGTTGAACTTGGCCAGTTGTTCTTGCGCTTGCTTCAACTCCGAATATTCCTGCTCTAACACCTTATTATTGGCTTCCCTAAAACACATAGGACATTCAAATTCTCCAGAACCTTTCACTCTTTCTAGCATCTGAATACCTGCTGGGAATTTCTTTTCATCATGCTTAAAGCAATATTCAGAAGCCCAAGTCAACCTTGTAGCCATCGTCTCCTGTATCACCGTTCCTATGGCCTGCATATGATTGTGCCTCCCTTGCTTTTAGCTGTTGATATGTTGTGATGAAATCCTTTCTCCAATTAATCAGCGTGCTCTCTGCATATTTGATTTTGTTTCGTGCATGATTGAAAACGGCATTTTGTAATGCTGCTAGAATTAATTCAATATCTTTAAACTCGTCCAAGATGTAACCGAGATACTCCGCAATTGTCGGAAGAACCGGCGTAATGTTTTGATTAGTAAATGCAACTAATCTAGCAAAATCAGATGAATGATGAACAGATGGATGTTCTTGTTGTTCTTCTTGTTGTTCTTCTTGTTGTTCTTCTTGTTCTTCTTGTTCTTCTTTTTGTTTGTCTTGTCCACGTATCGTAGGCGTATCGTCAGAAGGTACATTATTATTGGATTGCGGTACTTTTGGCTCTGTTTCGTCACGACTTGTTGACGTAACGTGTAACGATTCGTAATACAATTCGTATATTTTTTTGATTGGTTCGTTATTAATGCCCTCCACTACATAAGGAATGAGCTCAATATCTTTCACCTGTTTCAACTCAGAAGTCACACAATCTAATACAGGTTTACCACCCTTATTAAAGTTGTATTTGCCCCAGTTCTTTATCGCTATTTCACGTGTGACAGCATTGTAACGAATTAATTTATGATGCTCTGTAAATCGTTGCATGAGAGCATTTATACTTTCTATTGAATAGCCTGTCTCAAAGGCCATTTGTTTTTTCGATATGCCATAAATACCAATCTGCGTTGTGTGCTCATTTGTCAGTAAGTACAGAAAGAAATATTTGTCCTCTGGTGTCATTTCTTCCGATACCGTTGGATCATTCCAAAATGTGGTGTGTACCATTCTGAATTTTGCTTTTGCCATGTTGATGCCCCCTAATCTAGTAAATATTCAGTCTCGAATGGTGCTTATAATTGCTGATTTGCCCGACAATAAGCACACTTGCCACAGCGATGCCCTTTTTTAATACCTTGCTTCGCCTCTAATATACTTGGTAACATCGTTTGCACATACTCCTCCTCAAAGCCAAAACGTGCGCTATCGAAATGTAAGATGGCTTTATCAGGTGGTGTTTCTTTCGTGACTACCACGATATACGGATCATAGTAACGCCCTGTATTTTGAAAAATGATTTCCTGATAGACATACATTTGCAGAATGTAGTCATGAGCTTGTATAAATGACACATAAGCGTTATATTTTTCACTCCAGTGACGTTTATCAAACGCTTGTATACTTTTAAGATCTGTGAAAGTCCCTTGTTGGTGATGAATGCTATCCACTTTGATTTTCCATTCAGCACCAAATAAATCACCTGTCATGATGACCTCTTTTTCGCCATCTAAGGCGAACATGCAAAATTTATCATTGCGAACGGTTTCCATCATTTCATCAGCTTTCAGATAATCAGCGTATTTATTGCCCTTCATGTTAAAGATGCTGTCATGATGATTCTGTAAATAAGTGCAGAACGCCTCATTGCCTTCAAATCCAGCATGTAAATAACTGCCTACCGCCATAGCTGGAGAGAGAGGACGAATAAACTCGCCCTTTAGCTCCGCTATCATGGCTGCTTCACATTGTATAGCTGCTTTAAACTGTGACACACTCATATAGTGCTGATTGGCTTCTTTCGAGTGGTAATTTTTACTTGTCAGTTGGAACGTCGTTTGCTGCATCGTTCTTCACCTCTTGCTCGTTCTACTCTTTAAAGGCTTTTAACGGACCTGCTCGATTCCCTACCAATGTTTCATGACTTGACTGTCTTGTCGATGATGTCATCAGGAATAACACCAAGGATACAGCTACGCAAATATCTCGCCCCGTCATTTTCTACTTTTTCGGATACATCTCATAGGTCAATGAGCTTGCTATTGATACATGGCTGCTTTTGCTAGTGCTGGTTGTCTACAGGTGTCTAAAATACGTTACGTGGGAATTGTTCCTTTAAGTTGCTCATTGAAATTTCCTCCCACATGCGCTACAATGGCGCTAAAGTTATTATTTTTGGTCCACTGTTCCCGCAGTGGTCTATTTTTTTATATGAGCACTACCATAATGTAGTTCTACGTAGGCAATCACTTCAAAATCTGCCATCTCATAAGTCAAATAATCTTGATAGCCAGCAACTAGATAGTCGCTAATATTGTCCATGTGTACGATGGCGTCCCCAATGACAAAGTACACATCATGGCAAACGATCAAACTGCCAAAATCGTCATACATTTCAAAGCTGACAACTGGCTCACATGGCTGATAACGGAGCTGTGGGTACTCGATACGTCCTAAAACCATTGGATTCTCGACATCCATTACGACACCTCTCTTTCAATTAAAGTCGCATGTTGCCATGTAGACTTCGGATTCAAGTCCTCCAAACCTTTAATGCTATGGCCATCAAAATAGATTTCTTGCCCTAGCTCATTGATAAATGCGTCACCCTCTATATAACTACCATTTGCACAATCTTTGATGATTTCCCAAATTTTCATTGTTTCCAAGACTTCTCCTCCTTTCAATTTGTTTTTGTGATGGACTTCCCATCAAGCAGCTTAAAAGTGAGGGGATGCGCGCTAACCTATACGCTCTTTTAAGCTGCTTGACGAGAGCAAGTACAACACTCGCCAACGTCTGATTTTGTGTTATAATATGCTTAGACTAATCTGGATTTGTTGTTTAATCGCTCCAACGATTAAGCAGCTTTTTTTATTGTGAACAAGCAATAATGAATGTAGCACCAAGAACAACTAGCAATAAAGGACACCTCACCATCTAAACCACCACTTCCCAGTAACTACTAAGCGCTGTTGTAACGACAGCTTGTCCCATCCTTTCACCTTACATCGTTTCATTCATCCTCACGCCCCTTCACTGGTAAGTCAAACCACTTCGTAACAGCGAGCATGCCATTCAAAAAATCATGCTCGAACTGAACAGGGGATTCTGAATACTTATTGTAGAAGAAATTAAATTCCTCGACTGGTGTTCGTTTGACTACAAAGTTGCCAAAGCAAATTTGTACAGCATCCTCCAATTCATACCCATTTTCGATTAGTAAATCGCCTAGTTTTCGACATGCTGATCTGACGCATGAATGGTTTCCATATACAGATGCCATTTCACGGATGTAAAATGATATTTCAATTGGATGACAAGCTTTTTCTGCCTCTGCAATTGCCTGTGTAATTTCTATTTTGCACATTTACATTTCCCCCTGTAATTTTGTAGTACATATCCGAAATTTCGATTGTCCCGAAGCTGTGTCTGCATCTGAACAATTGCATGTGCTGTATTTTTTATCTTGCGTCCACAGTCAGCCGCTAACGCATATTCGCCACGCTGGTTATGCACGTTAATAGCTACTAATAAATCCTCAATACATGCCTTTTTCATCGCTATTTCCAGCTCTAAATTTTTTGCTTGATTCATATAGACCTCCTACCAATATTTATTGCGATTTTTATAATATTCATATAACCCATTCTCTTTAAGCTCAGTAACCTTTGCACGTATTGTCTGCTCTGTTTTTCCGATAGCAAAAGATATGGTTCGTGCATCGTCAACTTCATAAAATTTACAAATATACTCTAAATTTGATTCACTGAATGGCTTATCCTGTGCAAAGTGAAAGTCTGGATGGTAGTTCATCCGACCAAACTTGTCATATGTGATTTCTATTTCTTCTGCCATATAAACTCCCTTCCTAGCTTATGAACATGATAAATATCAGTACTGTCTGCAAAAATTGCGTTGTCGCATCTGTACTAAATAATGCCACTACAGTTGTATCTCGCGAATTGGCAATAGCTACTGTCACAAGAAATGTTTTTGCTTGATTCTACTGATATGGCTTATGAAACGTTCATCTTACGGCATTTTTGGATTAATGCCCTAATACATAGTGTCTCTATTGGCTTTCTATTTGAAATAAGAGGTTCATTATCCAAACCTTTTTGATTAGTAGAGAGATTATTAAGCTTAGCCTCTCCTAGTCCGTACACTTGCCCGATGGATTTAGTTTTTAATCCCATTCTCGGAGTGCTTCCACACTACCGTCATACATCCAAATGCGTAATCCGTTACCATCAGATTCATTACTTACTACTAGATTGATAAAGCACACTATCCCATTTCGATTACAAATCCGTTTGTCAGTAAAATTTTTTTGCCAATCACTTCTCACATTAGGCTCCCTCTCCTTCTACTTTAATTTTGTGTGTAATGGCCATTTCTTTGACAATGGCTAAGTAGATTTCAACTAACTTCGGATCATCAGCAATAACATCAATTTTTTTGAACTTCCCAATTTTCGCCTTTGAAATAATGCCTTGTGCCAACGCTTCTTTCTTACGGTTCTCTAATCGAATATTCAAACGACAATGACCACGCTTTTCTAATAACTCATAGCTTTCATTTCGCACTAAGCGATATTGCTCACCACCACCACGAGCTAAAGCGATTTTATTGAGCATAATATTTACCTTGTTCTTCCATTCATTTGGACTGAGCAAAACAATTTGAGTAATATTTTCGTGTTCTCGTTCAAGTTCATTTTGCTGGTATTCAATTTTTTCAAGCCTTATAGCCTGTTCACGTTGTTTCAATTCTGTTGAAGCAATCGCCTTATATAAATGATTGAACATTTGGAGCTCTGGGCTGAGCTGAGTAGTATCAATTGAGTAACTACCTGTTTGACGAATAGATGGGATAATCTCAATCGCTAACCAATCTTGAAACTGCTCTGCAACTTCATTTGAAGCTTTGAATGCAAGCTTGTAGACTAATGATTCAGGGATTAAAGAGCCTTTCCCCACTTCTGGGGAATTTTTCGGAAGATATTCATTCACTCGCTCCCAACGAACATATTCAATGTTGTTTTTCTTTTGAGTAATACCTAAGCACTTAGCAACTTGCTCAACCTCAAATAAAATCGTTCCACCTTCTACCTTCGCTGCAACTTCAAATAATTGATATTCACCAGTTCCTTTGAATGTTTGTAATTGATTCATGATGAAACCCCCTTTGTAAGTTATATACAGATTTACATGTGGTTTCGGGACATGATTTGTAATTAATGATCCTTCCCTTTAATCACTCGAAGCATCTGTAGTGTTACACATAATCCGAAATGTTGGGTTTACGCTACCTTCTATCATTTGTAGGGTAGATTTTTTCACTGGATTTGCCACCGCTGTTTTGGTTATTTGGATGAATTTTATAAAATTGCTATTTTAGCAATTTTATATTCAAAAAAATTTTCTACACTACACTGTAATACATAAGCTAATAAAGGTAGTTGCTCTGCTTTAAACGAATACGTCCCATTTTCATACTTCATGTAAGTGGAAGCATTTTTCATTTCCATAGCCTCTGCTACCTCCTGTAGTGTCATATTTAACTCTTGTCTACGCTGTTTTATGAATTTCAAATTGAATACCATCATCAATAATCACCTCACTCAAATTGCTATTTCAGCAACTACTTGAACATAATATAACATTGCTATTTTAGAAATTCAAGTATTTTATTTGCTGTTTCAGAAATTTATTTATTTCTAAAATGGAAACGTGATATATTGAATATACAAACTCGCTGAAAGTGGTGAAAACATGGATATAGGAAAAAGAATAGTTTCATTACGAGAAAGGCGAGGTTGGACTCAAAAAGAGCTAGCTAATCGGGTTAACCTAAACGTTAGTGTAATGAACAGAATTGAATCGAATGATAGACCCATTAAAGATAGTGAGCTACTGAATTTAGCTAATGTATTAGAGGTCAGTACAGATTATCTTCTTGGTCGCTCTGAATCCTCCACACTTTCACAGACAGAAAAAAAAGAAGCTGAGTTCCAAGCTTTCGCCAACAACCCAACCCTTCAAAAATGGTATAAAGAGTTACCTAAATCAAAGGAAGAGGACTTGGAGAAGCTGCGGAAGATGTGGGAGATTTTGAAGGACCACGGAGAAATATAACAGCTAATTGAATATTGGATTGATAGGACATGGCTTGGACATGTCCTTTATTAGTACTATTATTGGTAATATTGCTTATTTATGTTTCTTACTGTTTTTTAGTGCTGTTATAAATATATTTATACAAAAAATTTAAACATATGATATTTAAATCTTTTCTAACTGTATAAAGGTTTATTTTGAATACATATACTAGTAAATGAGCAGGAAGGTGATGAAAATGATGCAAATTGAACGAATGAATATAAATGATGTTAATATTGCTTCTGACAATGTGCCCCCTGATTCTCGTTATCAAAAACTAATTAATTTTGGACTATCAGAAATTAATCGTTTTGAAAAGGAAAAGGTGAAACGGCAATGTACATCTGCCTTAAATATTAAGATTGAGTCGGAATATCCATCTGGAAGTATCAGTTTAGAAGCTCTTAGTTTGGTTTCGGGTGGGCTTCAAAGAGTGTTTAATTCGATTTGCAATAATTTAATTGGAAACAAAAAAAGTAGTGGTCCTATCCCTAAAGAAGTGCTAGACTATTCAAATCTTATATTAGTAAATTCAAGCGCAGGTTCATTTAACATGCACATTGATCAATTTCAACAAACAGAGCAACTTACGCTTCTTGGAATAGCGGATTTGGAATTGTTACCTGAATTAGAAAATGCGTTTCAAATAATACAGTCTACTGAAAATGATGTAGGAAAAATTGTTGAACAGTATGGTCCTAGAACTTTCAATATTATGAACAAATGGTTTTATGAACTGCAACAAAATAATATTGAATTTACAATAATGAGACCAGATAAAGATTCTATCGTTTTCACGAAAGATACTGTAAAATCAACTTACGAAAGATTGGCTGATGTGAAGGTTAAAGAAAGTAGTGAAATAGAAGTTGCAAAAGGATTTATTGTTGGGGCAAATCCGATTACTAATACTTTGAGCATTACACTTGAAAGTGGAGAAAAAATTTCAGCTCAGGCTTCTCCAAAAATTTTGCATCAAAATTTAGTCTTATTAACAACTACCTATACAATCCGTTTTAATGTTACTAACATTAAACATGTTTCTACTGGAAAAACAAACAAATCATATCAGGTAATAGATATAGCTTAACTTCTTCCACCCCACTTCCCAAAAGTGGGGTTTTATTGTATACTAAAAAGAACATATGTTCTTAAATGTCATTTTAGGGGTTGATTTACATGCACTACACATATCTCGAAGATTATGTCCAACAATTCTACACTCGTTTAGGCATTACACACCCTGCTGCACTAAGCTTTGAAGAAGTGTCAGTTAGATTGGGGTTGAAGGTCTTTTATTGGTCAGATAAGAGTCAGGCCTTATTTATTGATGGACGCTATTTTATTTTTCTCAACGAAAACCAATCAGCACAAGAACAATGGCAGGATTTTTGTCATGAATTATCGCATGTACTATTACATACAGGCGATCAAATTCATATGTACCCCCTATTCCGTGAATATCAGGAATACAAAGCGAATCACTTTATGTACCATGCTTGTATCCCTACTTTTATGTTGGAAAAATTACCGGTACATAACCAGACAGAACAAGCCATTATGGAAGCGTTCAACGTAGAGTATGAATTTGCCAGCAAGCGACTTATACAATATCAAAATAAACTCATTATGCAAAAATAACTCCTTCAAACCTATTGAAAGATGATGATTTATCTATCCCCTCCCGTACATCGGCCCGATAGCGAATGAGGGATAAGCATGGCGACCTAATATAATCAAGCAAAATGATTAGTTAAACATACAACGCAAGCATCTAGCAAAAAGAATCAAATGCTTATGGAGGTCACTCATCAATTAAAACGAGTGACCTCCATTAATTGTTTAGATCAAGTTTGTATCAATTTCATTTTTAGGCATTTACGAGCTACCCACTGATACAAAATAGTTAAAATCCATTTTTCAAGTGGCACGTTTATTGGTAAAAAACGACACTATACATAACGCTAGCAACCATAACACTTTTAACATTTAGTGTAGCTAGATTTCCTTGCCATATTTTTTCAGCCATTAATCTACCTACTACATCATTTCCCCTTTCCTCGCTAAGTTCTGCCCAATATTCATGAACACAAACGGAATCGCAAACGCATAAATGATACCTATTATTAGCCCCTTCAAACACCTATAGTAGTGCATTTTTAACATACAAATGGATTAGGCATTCGTTCAAACTCTATTTAAGTAAGTAGAATATACTAGTTATAGCAAACTGTATAGGAGGCTTCAAGCATGCCATGTAACCATCAAAATGAGTGCGACTGTTCTAGTAGAACGAATTCCTTTCCAAAAATAATTGCTCTTCCTTGCCCAGTTACGCCAATTACTCCTATTGATAATACTTTAGGCTTTGGCTCTTTAAGAGGAGATACCGTAGGAATTTTAACGCCTACGATGACGCCAATTCCATTTCCAATCGTGGGCCCTTTATCAAAGGTTAGTGCGGTTGGAAACGAATTGGTAGTAGAAAATGCTGGTGTCTATCAAATTACGGTCTCTATCAATTCCCAAGCCACAACTGAACCTGACCCATTTCAGTCATTTTTTACAGTAAGTATCACAGTCAATGGGAGCCCTATTTTTCTGCAAGGACTAGCGGTCTTTAATGTAATAAATAGAAGTAGCTCCACATTTGTGGTGCAAGCTGAATTAGCTGCTGGAGATAGCATAGGAGCAAGCGCAAGTGCAGCACTAACCTCTCCACTTGCTGGTTATGCCAATCGTTCTTTAACCGTTGTTCAGTTGAGTAATTCATAGCTATTCCCTCTAGCCAAATTCTCTAACTCCAATTCTTCACGAGTTAGATGCTTTGGCTCTTTTTCATGTGTCTTTCTTTACTTATTAACAAAACAAACCATATCAAATTTCCACTATGCACAATGATGCTTAAATAGAACAATTTATCAAAAAATATATTTTACCTTCATTACAAAAATTTTATTAAATTAAGGATTACGCTACCTTCAGCCTTCTATAAAAGCCATTAATGAATTATCATTTTTTTACAATAACAAGTAAGAAAAAGACCTTAAATTTAATATTTTTTTGATTTGCACTTTGATTGGAAATAGCTTACTATGATGTTCAGAAGGTGGTTTACCATCATTCAAGCAATAACAATTTTTTAAAGGGGTTGGAATTATGTCAAACATTCTAAAGCAATTTGTTATGCCGAAAACAAACTTATTTGGACCTGGAGCAATTCAAGAAGTTGGTCAGCGCTTACGTGATTTAGAAGTGAAAAAGACATTAATCGTAACAGATGAGAACTTACACAAACTAGGTCTCTCTACACAAATTGCTAACATCATTACAGCAGTCGGAATTGATGTAGCAATTTTCCCGAAAGCAGAGCCAAATCCAACAGATCAGAACATTGAAGATGGTATTGCCATCTATCACGCTGAAAATTGCGATTCCATTGTTTCAATCGGAGGTGGCAGTGCACACGATGCAGCGAAAGGTATCGGACTTATTGCTTCGAATGGTGGACGTATTCATGATTATGAAGGCGTTGATAAATCTCAAAATCCGCTCGTACCATTAATTGCGGTGAATACAACTGCTGGCACAGCGAGCGAAATGACACGCTTTACAATTATTACGGATACTGAACGTAAAGTGAAGATGGCCATTATTGACAAACATATTACCCCACTACTATCCATTAACGACTCTGAACTAATGATTGACTTATCTCCAACGCTCACAGCAGCAACTGGCTTAGATGCCCTAACACATGCCATTGAATCCTATGTCTCAACAAATACAACACCCATTACAGATGCTTGCGCAGAAAAAGTATTGCAATTGATTCCAACTTATTTACCACGTGCCTATGCAAATGGGACAGATTTAGAGGCTCGTGAACAAATGGTTTATGCACAATTTTTAGCAGGTATGGCATTTAACAACGCTTCACTTGGTTATGTACACGCAATTGCTCATCAATTAGGTGGCTACTATAATTTGCCACACGGTATATGCAATGCGATTTTATTGCCACACGTATGCCGCTTCAATATCACAGCACGTACAGAGCGCTTTGCTAAAATTGCTAAGCTACTGGGTGAAAATGTGGAAGGTTTAAGTAAGCGTGAGGCTGCGGAAAAAGCGATTGTTGCTATCGAAAAGCTAGCACAGGATTTAAATATCCCAACGAGCTTACAAGAATTAGGTGTTAAAGAGGAAGATATTGAAACACTTGCTCAAAATGCCTTGTTAGATGTATGTGCGGCGACAAATCCACGTAAAGCTACGTTAGAGGATATCCAAGAAATTTTGACAAATGCTATGGGTGGTACTATCAAGCAAGAGGAGAAAGTGCTTCAAGTTTCACCATAAAATTTATGTGCAAGCAGTAGCGTCGACCAACGCTGCTGCTTTTGCATTGTAACTAACATACCACTTTCACAATATGATATGCTAAAAAATAAAGGAGGTTGCTTATGCGTTTAATTTCTATTTGTCCAAGCAATACAGAGCTTGTTGCTTATTTAGGTTTAACAGAACAGCTTGTTGGTGTCGATGATTTTTCAGATTATCCTGCAACTGTGAACGCTTTACCGCAGCTCGGTCCAGATTTAGCAATCGATATCGACGCATTAGAAGCGTTGCAGCCTGATCTTGTATTAGCATCACTTAGTGTACCTGGGATGGAAAAAAATATTGAGGCACTACAGGCTAGAAATATTCCACACATCATCTTTAATGCCAATTCCTTAAAAGAAATTGCACAGGACCTGTTAACATTAGGCAAGGCGTGCGGTGTAGAACAAAGAGCCGAAACCGTCGCAGCAGCCTATTTACATTGTGTAGCGCAGTTACATAGCATTGCCCAAACCATCGCTCAAAAGCCTACGATTTATTGGGAATGGTGGCCAAATCCTATTTTCACACCTGGTCAAATCAATTGGCTCACTGAAATTAGCGCTATTGCTGGTGGGCAAAATGCCTTTCAAGATGTAGCGTTAGCAAGTGTGCAGACCGATTGGGAAGATGTTGTACAGCGCAATCCTGATTATCTTATGATGGCTTGGGTAGGTGTGGCATTTGAACGCATCAAGCCTGCTCATTTATTGAAGCGCCCACAGGCTGACACACTGCATGCTGTAAAAATGAAGCAATTGCATGTCATGGAGGAGTGGCTCTATTGTCGCCCCTCTCCACGCTTACTTGAAGGGGCTTTAAAATTGGCCAAACTGCTTCATCCTAAAGAATATGCACACGTACAGCTCCCTGACTTTTTATAAATCTAAACAAGCCCCTTGCACATATCATTGCGCAAAGGGCTTGCTTCCTGTTGTTTAAAAATAGACTATCAATAATAAACAAGGCGTCTTCTAGCAGTTTATCCACGATATTTTGTCGAATACCTACAAACACCTTTACTTATCCTACAGCAAAGTACTTATTTATACGAACTTCACCATATGATATTTTTTCTTACCACGACGCACAATACTAAAGGCATCATCTAAACGGTCTTTAGCATCCACAACATAGGCTACATCTGTTATTTTTTCGCCATTCACACTAATCGCACCATTCGTTACATCTTCACGTGCTTGACGTTTGGATGGTGAAATCGCTGCTTCTACTAATACATCTACAATGTTTTTATCTTCTTTTGCCATTTCAATAGAAGGAACATCTTTGAACGCATCCTTCATTTCCTCAGCAGAAAGTGCTTTTAAATCACCTGAGAACAATGCAGCTGTAATGCGAATAGCTTGCTCCAATGCCTCTTGTCCGTGAATTAAACGTGTCATTTCCTCTGCTAATGCCTTTTGAGCTTTGCGCAAATGTGGCTCTTCTTCTACTGATACAGCTAACGCATCAATTTCCTCATGTGATAGGAATGTGAAGATCTTTAAGTATTTCACAACATCTGCATCTGCTGCATTAATCCAAAATTGGTAGAACTCATATGGAGATGTTTTTGTCGCATCTAGCCAAACCGCTCCACCTGCTGTTTTACCAAATTTCGTGCCATCTGCCTTTGTTACAAGCGGAATCGTAATCCCAAAGGCTTTTGTTTCTTCCTCATGTGTTTTACGAATGACCTCTAAGCCAGTTGTAATATTCCCCCATTGGTCAGAGCCACCTACTTGCACACGACAATTGTAATGATTGTATAAATGATTGTAGTCAATCCCTTGAATTAATGTGTACGCAAACTCTGTAAAGGAAATACCTGTTTCTAAACGAGAGGCAATCGTATCCTTTGCTAGCATGTAATTCACATTAATTAATTTACCATAATCACGTAAAAATTCGATTGTGTCCATGCTGCCAATCCAGTCACGGTTGTTCACTAACTGTGCCCCATTGCCATCTTTTGAAAAATCAAAAATACGCTCTAACTGACCACGAATCCCTTGCACATTTTTATCAATTTGCTCCACTGTTTGTAATTGACGTTCCTCAGAGCGACCTGATGGATCACCAATCATCCCTGTTGCACCACCAACAAGGACAATCGGACGATGCCCAGCTTGTTGGAAGCGGCGCAACGTTAAGAAAGGTACGATATGTCCGATATGCAAAGAATCTGCTGTTGGATCAACACCACAGTATAGTGACACCGATTGTTCACTTAATACTTTTGCCATACCCTCTGCATCTGTTTGTTGGTATAGCAAGCCACGCCATTCTAAATCTTGTAATAATTCATTTGTCATCTTTATGCCCTCCTAAAAGTTTTGCATGTAACAACAAAAAGTCCCTACATACAAATAATTGCATGCAGGGACGTTAACTACTAACGCGGTACCACCCAGCTTGAAGATGTTAGCCATCTCCCACCTCATTCGATTGCCTTTATCGCAGGCATACACGTCTAAGCTCCAAGCACGTAATTCATTTCTACAGTATGACCAGTTTACACCAACCACTGGCTCTCTATACAGGGACTTTAAAAACTACTGCAAGCTCTTCTTCGCTAGAAAACTATACACATTATTCTATAGGATTCCTTTCCAATGTCAATATCTATATTCTTAGTAAATCGAATAAATGCAAAATAGGGGTGCAAATAAAATTGAATCCATGCTTTGGCAAAAACAAACATACATTTTAGAAAGCAAATCATTGTTTCTATAAATTTTTTATACCCTTTGATTTTACTAAAAGTATGGAATGTCTTTGAAGGCATGCGTAATATTCTCATATCCAAGCCAGTTATTCACAGTGTAGCGTCTCTCCATTAAGACATCTTCATATATCGCTCGATTTCATGCGCTACTTCCCGTATATTATTTTGGCGCATCTTCGCTTGTTCACGCATTTGCCATACTTTAGAACCAGGATGGCTGTATATGATTTTAATTTCACGACCATGTAATTTCTCAATAGCTTGAATATGTTTCGCTGTTTCAGATTCAATTATGTTCGCTTCATCTATTAATTCCTCTACTTCTTTTGCTATGAGCTCCTTTTCATCCTCAATCCATTTCTGGACTTCTGCAAGGATTGCCTGCTGTGCCCCTTCAACTTTAAGTGCTAAGGCCTCCATACTTTTTTCTACCTCTTGAAGTGAATTTTCCAATGTCTTCAACATACTGTCACCTTGCTTAAAAGCTACTATAGGCTTTTGCTTTGTTAAACGTTTTTTTCTAGTATGCAGTGTGTCTAATTCCTCTTTAGTTGTCACAATATACTTTTCTAAATCAATAATTTTTTGTGGTTTATTCATATTAGTACTCCTTTAAATTTATTTTTTAATGTTCAACTATCGCAGCCATCTTCACTCATCCAAAATCCAAATGTTTAGTACTAGATTTGGTGGCAACACTAACTATAAGGTTGTTATCTACCAAAATAATTAAAAAAATTTCATCAATCTATTTTCCTACTACAATAGCAATCCGTGTTTTTTTGTTTATAATCCGCGATAAAAAAGCATACAAACCACTTATACAATAAGCAAAATCTCTCCCTTCAAAGCAATTTGAATCATTATTTCCTAACTCAAATTTAACCATATTTCACCTCACAGCATATCTATAAGCATTATACTAACGGTTGCTAGTTACCAAAGTCAAGTTGTTTGTTATTGACCAACAACCAAATGACCTATAAGATGATAAAGAAAAATGATATAAACGAGGTGTTACAACGGTGATCGACAATTTCGGAGACGTGATAAGTAACGCAAGAAAAGAAAAAAAGCTTACATTAAGGGAAGCAGCAAAACAGATTGGTATTTCTCACCCCTATCTCTCACAATTAGAAAAGAATAAAAATAAAAAACCCTCCCTTGAGATACTTTATAAAATAGCCTATGAATTAAATATTTCGTTTGCCTACTTAATTTTATTATCTGAAATTGACATCGGATATACAGCCAATCAATTTACCAAAGAAGCCTTAGAATTCATTAAAGAAAGAAAAAATAATGATTTTCAGATGCAGCAAGAATTTCCTCATGATTTAAATGTGAAAGAAAATCCCTTGATTGCTTTAGATACATTTAATTATTTAGAAACAGCCGAGGAATTGAAGGAATCTATTAGGCAAAATTTATTAAAAGGCGCATTAAAAAATTTATCCAATTACAAACTTGAAGAGGAAAATAGTTTTAAAAATCCTTTATTAAAGAATTTTCAAGATTCTGGTGGAACAGTAAATCATAAAATTACTTTTGATATACCTGCTTATAAAAGTAGTACCATTGACGGAATTACTTTTACCACATATATTCCACCCGATGAGGCTAAAGAAAATTTTTTCAACATAGAACATCTGCTTGAATTAAATTTTGACCTACTCCATTACAGAGGGAAAAAGATTACAAGGGAACAAAAAGAAAGGTTACTCCAGTCTTTAAAGAGCATCATGGAAGAAAAATAATTCATTCCTATATATACGTTTGTCAAAGCACGAAAGGAATGGGTAAGGTGAGCGAGCACAAGAACTAGAGATGTACTACTTCAATGTTACAAAGGAAGCCTTATTTTGATTCGTATAAATGACAAAAATCAGACTATCCACATTTTTTATTGCAGAAGGTTTAGGAAGTACACCTGAAAGGATTCATACTATAGGAGCACACACTAACAGTCTTTAGTGATAGTTTGAAGGGAATTGCGACTAAAAGTAGGGCTAACTTATAGTTAAAAAAACCTAAATGCCATATATATCTAAGTTTCCAATCATTCAATATCTATATTCCTAGTAAATCATTCTATGCTATAATAGACAAGATTTTAGGAGGTCGATACATTGAAAGAGTGGATTGAAAATATCAATGCAAAGATCGATGAATTACTTACACATAAATGGTTTAAAAGATTACGCCTTTCAGGAAACGTAATCTGGAATTTATTTTTACTATTTTTAGTCTTTGCATTAGTAGGTACAGTGTTTGTTGGCTCAGTTGGCGCTGGCTACTTTGCTTCCCTCGTAAAAGAGGAGCCATTGCGTTCAAAAGAAGAGTTGCGCAAACTCATTTTTAACTATGAAGCAACCAGTGAAATTTATTTTGCTAATGATATTTATATTGGGAAGCTACGGACGGATTTAGATCGTCGTGAAACAACATTAGACCAAGTAGCACCAGATGTTATTCATGCTGTGTTAGCAACAGAGGATGAATACTTCCGTGAGCACAACGGAATTGTGCCAAAAGCTGTTGTGCGTGGATTATTGCAGGATGTAACGAATTCTGCTACACAAACAGGGGGCTCTACCCTTACACAGCAATTGATTAAAAACCAAGTATTAACAAACGAAGTATCTTATGAACGAAAAGCAAAGGAACTTTTACTTGCAATGCGTTTAGAGCATTTTATGACAAAGGATGAAATTTTAGAGGCTTATTTGAATATTATTCCTTATGGTCGAAATGCCTCTGGTCGCAATATTGCAGGAATTGAAACAGCAGCTGAAGGTATCTTTGGCATTAAGGCAAAGGATTTATCTTTACCACAAGCTGCCTACATTGCAGGGATTCCACAAGCACCTTTTGCTTATACACCATTTACCAATACAGGTGTACGCAAAAGTGACGAGGCCCTACAGCTAGGTATTGATCGCATGAAAAAGGTATTATCTCGTATGAAAGAGGCCAATTATATTGATGAAGCACAATATCAAGCAGCACTTGCCTATGATATTACAGCCGATTTCCGCGAGCCTGAAATACGTGCAGAGGAGCGCTATCCATGGCTAACACGTGAGCTAGAGGAACGTGCAAAGCAAATTATTGCTGAAATGCTAGCGAAAGAGGATGGCATTGATGTAGAACGCCTACAATCAGAGGATAAGCTACAAAAAAAATATATGATTCTAGCTGACCGTGACGTGCGTTCAAAAGGTTATCGCATTTATTCAACAATCAACAAAGATATGTATGATGCGATGCAAACTGCTGCACAAAATTTTAAATACTACGGCCATACCTACACAGGAAAAGAAAAGGACCCTTCCACTGGTGAAGAAACAGACGTTAAAATGCCTGTCGAAGTAGGTAGTATTTTAATTGAAAATAGCACAGGTCGTATTTTAAGCTTTGTTGGTGGTCGAGATTTTAGTAACAGTCAGTTAAACCATGCGACACAAGCAAATCGTTCCAATGGTTCGACAATGAAACCGTTACTTATTTATGCACCAGCCATTGAATATGGAGTTATTGGTGCAGGTAGCCCATTGGTCGATGTGAAATTTTCAATAGGTACTTGGAAGCCAAGTAACTATACAGAAAGCGATGAACGTGGCATTATTCCTGCTCGTGAAGCATTAGCAAGCTCTCAAAACTTATCAGCATTGCGTTTGTACAATGATATTATTGATCGACGCCCTGCACAGTTTTTAGCGCAAATGCATTTTTCAAAACTTCAACCAAAGGACTATGAAAATCTTTCTACAGGTATCGGTGCGTTAGAAATTGGCACAACTGTAGAAGAAAATACCAATGCTTACGCAACGTTTGCCAATGGTGGACAATTTATTCAATCTTATATGATTGACCGTATTGAGGACCAGAACGGTAAAATTATTTATCAGCATCAAGTAGAGCCTGTACAAGTATATAGCCCTGAAACATCTTATATCATTACAGATATGATGCGTGATGTACTATCAGAAGGTACAGGGACAGTAGCTCGAAGTACATTAAAGTTCTCTTCTGACTTTGCAGCTAAAACAGGGACATCTCAAAAATACAATGATGTTTGGTTCGTTGGTTATAATCCAAATATTTCACTTGGTGTATGGTTAGGCTACGATCAACAGCGTTCCTTAAATGCCTTTAACAACACCTATTTGCAACCAAGTACACGTATTAATCGACTTTGGGGAACATTAATGAATGCTGCCTATGATATTGACCCACAGCTCATTGATGCACCAACGAATTTCAAAGCACCGAAAAATGTGGTAACTGCCTCATTCTGCGGTATTTCGGGTCTAGCACCTTCTGCAGCATGTTCCAATGCAGGTCTGGTACGTTCAGATTTATTTAATGCGAAAGTATTTTTACCATCTAAGCCAGATGATAGTTTAGCAGCTTCTTTAAATGTTGTAACGATTGGCGGTAAAACCTATAATGCACTGCCAAATACGCCAGCAGAGTTTACAAAAGCAGGTGGCGCTGGTCTTAATCAAGCCTTTATTAAACGTATGTTGGGTAGACTTGGAGGTAATCCCGCAAGCCTACTACCGAAAAATTCAACATTGGCAAATACAGCTGTTTCTGCTGCTGATTTCCCTGCGGATAGTAATCCACCAGCCGCTGTCAATGCATCGTTAAACGGCAGCACATTATCATGGTCACACTCGTCAAATGATGTTGTAGGCTATCGCATTTATAATGTGACAAATGGTGGCAGCACACTTGTCACCTCTGTTACTGAGTCTACACGCAGTATTACAGTTGCAAGTGGACAAGCCTATGTCGTTGTCGCTGTAGATATTAC
Organism: Lysinibacillus piscis; assembly: GCF_026012395.1. Taxonomy (GTDB): domain Bacteria; phylum Bacillota; class Bacilli; order Bacillales_A; family Planococcaceae; genus Lysinibacillus; species Lysinibacillus piscis. Next base: position 100,204 of record NZ_BRZA01000002.1, on the reverse strand, counting down.
AGGGTTAACGTCAGGAGCATCCAACACGGTAGGAATGGACAAAGTACCTGAACCTGAAGATAAGCAAGATCCGACACCACCTGATAATAATAATGGTGCTGATAATACAAATGGCAATACGAACAACAATAACAATAATAACGGAAATAATAGTAATAATGGCAACAATGGTAGTAATGGCAACAATGGCAATGGTTCGAGTAACAATAATGGTACGCCAAATAATAATTCCAATAATGGCAATACAACACCACCTTCATCTGATACTTCGACCCAATAACAACAGACTGACTACGACATTTTTTGTTTGTAGTCAGTCTATTTTTTTGTCATGATAAAGAGGATACTAAATTAGAGGGGATGTTGGTTTATGAATATTTTAGTTTTAGGTGGTACACGTTTTTTTGGTAAAAAACTAGTGGAGCTTTGTCTACAAAATGGGCATCAAGTAACGATTTTAACACGTGGGCAAAGTGGTAATCCTTTTGGCACACAGGTACAACAGCTAATCGTCGACCGCAATGATGTTGAGGCATTAACAAAGGCACTTACTGACACGGCATGGGATGTTGTTTATGACAATATTTGTTACTCTCCTATGGAGGCACAGCAATTATGTGAGCTACTCGCTGGCAAAACCAAAAAGCTTATTTTTACCTCATCCCTTTCTACTTATGATGCAGAGGGCTATGTCAAAGCAGAAGAACATTTTAATCCTTATGTCTACCCTATCAAAATGGACAATCGTGAGGCATTTTCCTATGATGAAGGGAAACGTCAAGCAGAAGCGGTCTTTTTCCAACAGGCAACATTTCCTGTTGTCGCTGTAAGGTTCCCTATCGTGATGGGAGTGCATGACTATACACGTCGCTTACATTTTCATGTAGAGCGAATTTTACAGGAACAGTCGATTTCATTGCCAAACATAGATGCAAAAATGAGCTATATTACGGATGATGAAGCTGCTGCCTTTTTATATTTTGCAGGTACTACTGCTATAGAAGGTCCTTATAATGCAACAGCGACAGGAGCTATTTCTTTAAAGGATTTATTACAGCTCATTGAAAAAGAAAGTGGCAAACAGGCCAACATTTCACTTACGGATGATGAACAATCTCGCTCCCCATATGGTGTGTCAGCGGATTGGTATATGTCCAATGCTAAAGCGACACAAGCTGGCTTTACCTTTAGCAAATTGGAGGATTGGTTACCTAACCTTGTGCAAACATTAGTGCAACAATTACAAGCTGCTGATTGATGTAGAACACTATCCGTCATAATCAAAAAATCTGCTAGCTTCCATTACGAAACTAGCAGATTTTTTGATTTTTACAATAAAATTGTTTTTAAAATAGCCACGGCTTCATCAATTTCTGATTTAGAGACTGTCAATGGTGGTAATAGTCGAATGACAGTTGGCCCTGCTCCTACTAATAGCAAGCCTTTTTCCTCTGCCTGTGCAATATAAGGTGCAACCTCTGTCTCGCCACAGCCAATCCCTAATAATAGTCCTTTACCTTGTATGGTATAGCTAGATGGTAATTGCTGTGTCAATTGCTCGACAAAATAGTGTGATAACTCCTGTACTTGCTGTAAAAAGGCTGGCTCAAAAACGTGCTCTAACACGACCTCTGCCACACTCATCGCAAGTGGATTACCACCGAATGTTGTGCCATGCGTACCAGCATTAAATGTATCGTAAAGCTCAGCTATTCCAAGCATTGCACCTACTGGGAACCCGCCACCTAGCCCTTTTGCTAATGTCACAATTGTCGGTTTTAATACAGTTTGCTCATAAGCATAACGTGTACCTGTCCGACCAATGCCTGTTTGCACTTCATCCACAATTAATAAAATGCCTTTTTCTTCACAAATAGTTGCAATCGCTGTCGCAAATTCAGGTGTGACCGAATTGACGCCACCCTCACCTTGAATCATTTCTAACATAATGGCTGCCACAGAATCATCTATTGCCGCTTCCAATGCTGCCACATCATTAAAAGGTAAAATCGTGAATTTTTCTACAAGTGGACCGAAGCCATTGTGGATTTTACTTTGACCTGTAGCTGACATAGCGCCAAATGTTCGTCCGTGGAAGGACTTCTCGAACGTAATGATATGGTGTTTACCCGTATACTTACGTGCTAATTTAATAGCCGCCTCATTTGCCTCCGCACCACTATTACAGAAAAAAGCATGAGCGAAATGTGTATCCGCTACTAGCTTTTGTGCTACCTTTTCCTGTCCTACAATATCAAATAAATTAGAAATGTGCCAAAGCTGCTCACTTTGTGCCTGCAACGCTTTGACAATCGCTGGATGTGCATGACCTAAACTGACAACGGCTATGCCACTCGTAAAATCTAAATATTGCTTTCCATTCGCATCCTCTACAACTGTTCCCTGTCCCTTGACAATTTGTGCACGACGCTGACCATAATTTCCAAATAAAGCACTCATTCATGTCCCTCCTGACAGATTGTTGTTCCTATTAAAGAATCTCCTACAATTTGCACGGATGGAATGCCTGCATGTAAGCAATCAATTGCCCCTTGCACCTTTGGGATCATTCCACCATAAATATGTCCATCTGCAATCCATTGCTCAATTATGCTCGGTGTCGCTGTTGCTTGATATTCATCGTCAATACGAATACCACTCACATCGGTTACTAGTAATAAGCTATCTGCGCCAACAGCTAATGCAAGCTCACTTGCCACGGTATCCCCATTAATATTTAGCGCTTGCCCTGTAACACTTGCTCCAACGCAAGCAATCACAGGCACAATTCCTGCTGCAATTAATTTTTCTAATAGTGCTGTCTGAACAGCCGTAATCTCACCGACAAAGCCATAAACATCTTGCTCTAAAAAATCTGCTACTAGCAGTTGATTGTCAAAGCCATTTAAGCCAATTGCTGCAATACCTGCTGTTGTTAGCTCATGAACAAGTGCTGGATTAACCTTGCCAATTAATGTGGATTGCACAATTTCCATGGCAGCCTCGCTCGTTACACGAATACCGTTTAATGTATGCGATTCTACACCTCTTTTTGCAAGCTCTTTATTAATCGCAGGACCACCTCCATGCGTAATAATTAGCTCTACACCACTATCCTGTAGCTTTTTAAAGTTCTCAAAAAACGCCTCGTTTAAACCATCGAGTGTGCTACCGCCTAGTTTAATGACCACACGTTTAGGAGCGGTATGATGCGTTGATTTGAACATAGTCATAAGTTAGGTCACATCCCCAAGCATGTCCCTTGCCTTCACCTATACCAAGCGACACGAAAATTTTCACTTCATGCATTTTTAAAATTTGAATAAGCTCTTCCTCTGAAAAAGGAATTGGCTCGCCATTTTCCACCATTGTAGCTCCACCAATTTGAATCGTAATTTTATCAGGATCAACGGTTGCGCCACTGTAGCCAACTGCGGCAATAATACGTCCCCAGTTCGCATCACAGCCAAATACTGCTGTTTTTACAAGGGGTGACCCAACAACTGTTTTAGCAATTTTACGTGCTTCCTCGTCTGAAATAGCTCCTTCTACCTCAACCTCGATCAGCTTTGTTGCGCCTTCTCCATCCTTAGCAATCATCTTTGCTAAATCTTCTGCTACTGTTTTAAGTGTATAGTAGAAATTCAACCAATCAGGGTGTTGTGGTGTTAATGATGCATTGCCTGCTAAGCCATTTGCCATCACGACTACCGTATCATTTGTCGATGTATCGCCATCCACTGTAATCGCATTAAATGTTAAATTCGTAATTTCTGAGAGGGTTGCTTGTAATGTAGCAGATTCAATATTGGCATCTGTTGTAATAAAGCCAAGCATTGTCGCCATATTCGGCTCAATCATCCCTGAGCCCTTCGCCACGCCCGCAACAATCACTTCTTTGCCGTCTATGATTGTGCTATAGCTTGTATTTTTCATAACTGTATCTGTTGTCATAATGGCTTGTGCAAAATCAATAGCGCCCTCTAATGTATCCTGTGGCTCTAATTGCGTAATACCTGCTGTCACAGGCTCCATTTTCATGATTTCACCAATCACACCTGTCGAGCAAACACCTACTAAGCTCGCATCAATGCCTAGCTTTTCTGCTGTTAATGCTTGCATTGCTTGCGCATCCTTCATGCCTTGTTTGCCTGTACAAGCATTGGCATTCCCTGAATTAACAATCATCGCCTGCATTTTTTGTGTTGTATAGACAACTTCCTTTGTTACCTTTAATGGTGCTGCCTGCACAGCATTTGTTGTAAACACACCTGCCACACTTGCAGGCACATCACTCACTAATACAGCTAAATCCTTTTTCTTATGCTTCAAGCCACAGTGTAAGCCAGCAGCCTTAAAGCCCTTTGGTGAAACAATATTTTTACTAGATAATTTTTTCATCATATCGGTTAATAGTATTTCTGTCATTATTATTTCCTCCTTATATAAAGAATGGTACGACATCAAGACCTGTCGTTTGTGGTAAATCAAATTGAACGTTCATATTTTGAATCGCCTGCCCTGCTGCACCCTTCACTAAATTATCAATCACAGAGGCAATGGTTGCACGATTTGTACGTGGATCTACTTTCACAAAAATATCACAATAGTTTGAACCTTTCACACGGTTTGTACCAATGCCGCTTCCCTCTGTCACAATACGCACAAATGGATGCTTTTCATATGTCGCCTGTAAACAGTCAATGAGCTGTGCCTCTGTAACATTCGGCATCATGGCTGCATAAGAAGTGGCTAAGATACCACGTGTCATTGGGATTAAATGTGTGTTAAAGGAAATCGCTGTCTCAACACCTGCAAACATCGCAATGGCTTGCTCAATTTCTGGAATATGTTGATGTGTGTTGGCTTTATAAATAGCAAAGCTTTCATTTGCTTCACTAAAGTGCGTTGCTTGTGAAGGTTTATTGCCAGCTCCTGAAATACCACTTTTCGCATCAATAATTAAATGCTGTGAATCGATTAATTGCTCCTTTAATAATGGCAGTAATGGTAGTAGCACAGCTGTTGGATAGCAGCCAGGGTTCGCAATCAATGTCGCTTGTTTAATTTGTGGTGCATTCCACTCTGTTAAACCGTATACGCTTTGCTGAAGTAAATCGAACGGCGCTGCCTTTTTGCCATACCAATTTTCATAGCTCCTCGGATCTTTTAAACGATAATCACCTGATAAATCAATTAATTTTGCACCTTTTCCTACCAATGGTGGCAATAGCTCACTCGTCACCCCTGATGGTGTACTTGTGAAAATAACATCCAATGTCGCTAAAGCAGCCTCATCAATTTTTTGTAAAGGTGTATCCATAATGTTTGCTAAATGCCCAAATTTAGAGGAAAAAAGAACGTCCGCTTCTGAAGAAGTAAATAATTCAATGTGTTCAACTTCTGAATGATTATGTAAAAAGCGAATTAACTCTAGCCCACCATAGCCTGTTGCTCCAATAATTCCAACCTTCACCGCACTCACCCCTGAAATAAGATAAAATTAGTATACAATTGCATATTTATTAAGTCAATTGAATTTTTATTTATTTTTAATTATTCATACAATCATTTTATCTGCTGTTATTCTATATTTCACGCTACTATATCACTTCACAAAAAAGGCTATTCTTGTGTAACTAGCAACAAGAATAACCTTCCTTTATCTTAATAAGATAGCAATCTTTTATCATATGCTTCAATCAAACCATAGCCTGGTGCGAAAAATTGATCGAAGGATGTTTCTACAACATTTTCAAAAGTACCTGCTGGAGTTTTTATGGAATAATGGATAGCACGTACATAGCCTTCATTATCTGTCCCTCTTATAATTTTTGATCCTTCTTTTATTGGTTTTTCAAATAAATACTGACTCCCATCTATTTCAAAATGAAAGGCTTGCTCCGTTTCATTATACGAAATAACAGTATGGTCTCCTGCTTCAAATCGATTGTTCGTCACTCGTTTATATACTTTTTTATCACCCAAAGTATTTTTATATTCTAGCTTTTGTAGTTTATCATTTGGTAAAAAAGATACTGCAATTACAGGTGATTCATTCGGCATTTTTATCGCTAGCGCACTTTTCGGAATCGTATACATTTTTCCATTTACTTCAATTAATGCGGTAATTTCATTTTCTGTATAGAACAATACTTCGTCAAAACGTTTTAAATTTATTCGCTCAGACGTTCCAAAGCTATTAGCAACAACTCCATAACGAATATAACGTTTATCATGATGCGTAATAGGTTGAAGTCTATTGAATGGAATATAGCCAATACTTCCATCCAACGACTGCACTCGAAGATAGCCATTTATCTCAATACCTAAGGATTGGAATGGTGTCCCTTTTGAATAGTTTTTTGTATCTTTAAAAGAATAAAAGCCATCTACCATAGCTGGTTGACGCCATTTTGGTGCTTCTGCTCCCACTATTGGACCTATTAACCTAGGACTATCCGTTAGTAACGTATAATAACCTGTATCCCTTGTCGTTGTTTCTACAATTCTAATATCCGTACCATCCACAACACCTGTTGCATCAAAGCCCTCTGACATTTCAGAATAACTTAACTTACCATTGATGAAATATATATGAGAAGTAAAATAATAACTACCTTTTCTATTCTCACTCAATAAATGTTTGCCATATGGAAAATCAATCGATGGGTATTTCTCCTCAAGATAGGCAGTTGTTCCTTGACGATTAATCACAATATAAGCTGGATTGCTATAAAAGGATGCTCGGATTTCAGCAGGTATTTCCTTAAAACGAACTAAATCCGTAGCCTGTATACGATAGCCCGAGCTCATCCAATAAAACGTTTTTTGATCATATTTCTCGATATTATAAACTCGAAAATAATGATTTCGTTTTACAACCATAGAGCTATATGTACCATCTGCATTTTGCTTATACACTTTCACATCCTTGGTAAATGTCATTTTTCCAGTTTGTCCCTTTACAATCTCTGAACCATCCCAATTCACCTGTGCATCAGCTTTTGTTGGGATAATAAAAAAGACAAGAATGATTAGTAAAGTTATACTATATTTTTTCATTTACTTTCCTCCAAATGCTCTTTTATTTCTCTTTTTCCATTGTACCATTACTGAATAATGAGGACAAAAAAGCAGGAATTGCTCATTGATTGAACAATTCCTGCTTTAACTATTAATCTTCCATTGTAGAAAGGTCACCAGTTGGCAAGTTTAACTCCCAAGCCTTCAACACACGGCGCATAATTTTACCGCTTCGTGTTTTCGGTAGCTTCTCTTTAAATTCAATTTCACGTGGTGCTGCATGTGCTGATAAACCTTTTTTTACGAAATTGCGAATATCCTCACTCAATTCCTCTGATGGCTCAACTCCTTCACGCAATGCCACGAATGCTTTAATGATTTCACCACGTACAGGATCTGGTTTCCCAATAACACCCGCCTCGACAACATCTGGATGCTCTAATAGCTTGCTTTCCACCTCAAATGGCCCAACACGCTCACCAGCTGTCATAATAACATCATCCACACGTCCTTGGAACCAGAAGTAGCCCTCATCATCCATATAAGCGGAGTCACCTGATACATACCATTCTCCTTTTAAGAAGTATGATTCATAACGCTCTGGATTGCCCCAAATTTGACGCATCATTGAAGGCCAGCCACGACGAATTGCTAGGTTGCCCATTGTAAATGGTGGTACTTCATTACCCGCATCATCCACGATTGCTGCATAAATACCTGGCAATGGCTTACCCATCGAGCCTGGTTTAATATCCATGCTTGGGTAGTTACAAATCATATGTGCACCTGTCTCCGTCATCCACCATGTATCGTGAATGCGATGCTGTAGCTCATCGACACCCCAACGAATTACTTCTGGGTTCAACGGCTCTCCTACAGATAATACATGACGCAATGAAGATAAATCATAGTTTTCTAGCATCCCACTGCCAGCGCCCATTAACATACGGAACGCTGTTGGCGCACTATACCAAATTGTCACACTGTAATCCTCAATGGCTTTATACCAAGCCTGTGGTGAGAAGCGACCACCAATGACAAGCATTGTCACGCCATTTAACCACGGTCCAAAAATACCATAAGATGTTCCTGTTACCCAACCTGGATCTGCTGTACACCAAAAAATATCTTGTTCATCTAAATCGAGCACCCATTTAGCAGATTGTGCAATTTGTAGCATTGCATTATGCACATGTAATACGCCTTTTGGTGCGCCTGTTGAGCCAGATGTATAATGCAGGATCATGCCATCTTCACGATCTACCCATTCGATATCAAACTTTGCAGATGCCTCCTGTAGACGTTTATTAAAGTCCAACATTTTATCATTTTCTTCAATATCAGAACCTACTAAGAAAATTTGTTTTAAATGTGGTAAACGCTCTACAGGTACACGGTTGAGCAATTCTGGTGTTGTCACTAATACTTTCGCTTCACTGTTCACTAAACGGTCATAAACAGCACCTTCCATAAACGCTTCAAATAATGGACCTACAATAATGCCCATTTTTAATGCCCCAAGTAAAGAAAAATACAGCTCTGGTGAACGTGGCATAAAAATAAATAAACGATCACCCTTTTCTAAATCCGTTGCTTCTTTGAAAACGTTTGCAGCTTTGTTCGACCATTTCTTCATATCATTAAATGAATAGGCTTCCTTACGTTTGCCATCATTAAAATACAAGGCTACTTTATTTTTGCGATGCGTATCAGTATGACGGTCAATTGCCTCGTAAGCGATATTCACATTTCCTGTTTCATACCAACTAAATTGCTTTTCTGCCTCTGACCAATCATATGTTGCGGCAATTTTATCATAATCCGCTAAATGATACTCCCCTTTTACAGCCTTTAATTTTTCAATAGTGTTCATCCCCATGAAACTACCCCTCTCTTTTACTATAAATTCCATATTCCCATCCCAATAACAGGTACAATATACATTTTATTTTACAAAAATTCAATCGTAATGTCTCAATATTTTCATTTTTCCAAAAACAATATGTATATTTTACAAAAATAAACGTATTTTCGCATGAATTCCGTTATAATATGTGTATTAAATACAGGTGGTGTCACTTCACTATGGAACATACAAAAACTTTTTTTTCTATCACAAAGGACACAACACATGGAACGGTTTATGTAGAAGGACCTGTTCCTCCTGAAACGCTAGCTACCTACTCCTTTCATGAAGATTTAGTTGCTTTCAGACCGCCAACACAGCAGCATAAGGCAATTGTTGAAATTGCAGGCTTGCCAGAAGGTCGCATCATTATTATGCGCAACGACAAGATTATCGTAGGCTATGTCACTTACTTATATCCTGACCCACTTGAACGTTGGGCAGAGGACCCAATCGAAAATATGATTGAATTAGGTGCTATTGAGGTGGCTCCTGCTTACCGTGGAACAGGAGCTGGCAAAGCGCTATTAGCTGTCTCCTTTATGGATGATAAAATGGAAGATTATCTTGTCATTACAACAGAATATTATTGGCATTGGGATTTAAAAGGGACTGGTTTAAGTGTTTGGGATTATCGAAAAGTGATGGAAAAAATGATGAGCTCTGTTGGCTTTGAATACTTTGCAACAGATGATCCTGAAATCACTTCACATCCAGCTAATTGCTTAATGGCTCGTGAAGGCAAACATGTATCCGCTGACACAATGGAAAGATTCGATCAACTACGCTTTAGAAATCGTTTTATGTATTAATGACTACAAAGGGGATACGTCAATGATTGTTGAAGAGATTATGAATACGGAGCCGTACACATTGGCTCCTCACAATACTGTACGAGAGGCATTAAAATTAATGCGTGACAAAAAGGTACGTCACGTACCTGTTGTCAACGAAGAATTACATGTTGTGGGCGTTATTACAGAACGAGATATCAAGGAAGCACTACCATCTTCATTACAGGATGAACCACCAAATACAGCAATCCTTCAAGAGCAAATCGCCAACATTATGATTAAAAATCCATTGCTTGGACACCCTCTTGATTTCGTTGAAGAGGTGGCACTGACATTTTATGAGTCCAAAATAGGCTGTCTGCCAATTGTTTCTGGTGGTCAATTAGTTGGTATCGTGACAACGACGGATTTACTCTACACCTATATCGAATTGACGGGTGCAACTGAACCAGGCTCAAAAATTGAAATTCGTGTGACTGATACGCCAGGTGTTTTATTTGAGGTCACTAAAATTTTCCACGAACATCATATGAATGTACAAAGTGTTCTTGTGTATCCTGATGCAGAAAATGCGCAAAACAAAATTTTAAGTATCCGAGTGAAAACATTGAATCCATTAGCTATGATTGAAGATTTACGTCAACAGGGCTTTGATGTCTTATGGCCTAATTTACCAGGTGTGTCATCGTCATGAAAAAGGCTGCCTTTATCTATTCACCAGAGCAACTCGGATATAAATTTTCAGATACACACCCATTCAATCATAAGCGGTTAACCTTAACAATGGATTTACTAAAAAATATCAATGCTCTGCATGATATAGATATTGTGCCTGCACGTGTGGCAACAGATGAAGAACTATTACTTGCACATGATGCGAAGTATATTGAGGTTGTTAAAAAAGCAGGCCATGGTGAGTTATCGGCTGCACAATGCGAAAGCTACGGTATTGGAACTGAGGATACACCTGTTTTTGACAATATGCATGAGGCAAGCGCACAGCTTGTCGGTGGTACATTAACAGCTGTTGACTATGTAATGGAAGGTAAAGCAGAACATGCACTCAATCTAGGGGGCGGATTACATCATGGTTTTCGTGGACGTGCATCAGGCTTTTGCATTTACAATGATAGTACAGTCGCTATCCGCTATTTACAGGAAAAATACAATGCCCGTGTGCTCTATATCGATACAGATGCCCATCATGGTGATGGTGTACAATGGAGCTTTTATGAAGATCCTGATGTTTGTACATTATCCATTCATGAAACTGGCCGCTATCTGTTCCCTGGTACAGGTAATATTACAGAGCGTGGCAATGGTCAAGGCTATGGCACTTCCTTTAATTTTCCATTGGATGCCTTTACTGAGGATGAAAGCTTCCTCGCAATTTATGAGGCAGCCGTCCGAGAAGTGTTTGAATTTTTCAAGCCTGATGTTGTCTTAACACAAAATGGAGCAGATGCCCACTACTTTGATCCATTAACACATTTATATGGAACAATGAATATTTATCGAGAAATACCAAAGCTAGTCCATCAATTAGCCCATGAGTATTGTGATGGTAAATGGATTGCAGTTGGTGGTGGTGGCTATGATATTTGGAGAGTAGTACCACGGGCATGGTCGATGCTTTGGCTTGAAATGACAGACCAACCTATGCCATCAGGTGCACTTCCTAAAGCATGGTTAGAGCGCTGGCAACCCGAAGCACCTGTACCATTTATTCCAACATGGGAAGACCCAACCCCATTGTACGAACCAATTCCTCGTAAAGCTGAAATCGAGGAAAAAAATGCCCAAATGCTTATAAAAGCGCTACATATCATTCGTAATGAAAAAAGATAATGTGACGGACTCTTCATCAATCAAGGTTTGACAAAATAAAAGGTTGCTGAGAAAGTAAAATTTTCTCAGCAACCTTTTTAAGATATGTTCCCTTTGACGGATTGTCGATATTCAATTCGATGAGGTAGAATAACTGTTTCATCTTCTACTACTTCTTTATTCATCAACTTTGTTAATAAACGCATCGCTACCGCCCCTATATCATATAAAGGTAATGCTACACTTGTTAATTGTGGACGTACCATACGTGCTAATTTTGAATTTTCAAAGCTAATGACTTCAATATCCTCTGGTACAGTTTTCCCCATATCTTGTGCCCCATGAATAATACCAATCGCTAATTCATCACTACCTGCAAAATAAGCAGTCGGTGGTTGCTCTAATGCAGATAATATTTCCCAAGCCTCTAAGCCCATATCATAGCTCGATTCTTCCGCTACAATTAACGATTCATCTATTGATAAACCAGCATCTTGCAATGCTTTTTTATATGCCTCTAACTTAAATTTTCCATTAATCGTATAAGCAAGTGGACCTGTGACAAAGCCAATGCGTTGATGACCATTGTTAATCAATAATGTCACCGCTTCATAAGCTGCTTGGAAATAATCAATGTTCACATTCGCAATTGTTTGAGATTCGTCTACCGAGCCTGCTAAGACAATTGGGACAGGTGATTGGTCCATCGTTTGCTGCATTTTTTCCGTCACTTCATCACTCATCATGACAATACCATCTACTTGCTTACCTAACATTGTATTGAGCAGCTCTAGCTCTTTATCTTCATGTTGATCAGAGTTGGATAAAATAATGTTGTAGTGATACATTGTAGCGATATCTTCAACACCTCTTGCTAGCTCTGCATAGACATTGTTCGCAATATCAGGGATAATCACGCCAACTGTTGTTGTTTTTTTACTTGCTAACCCTCTTGCTACTGCATTGGGACGATATTCTAATCGTTCAATTACTTCTAATACTTTTTTACGTGTCGCTGGTTTTACATTTTGGTTGCCATTCACTACACGTGAAACCGTTGCCATTGAAACGTTCGCTTCTCTTGCCACATCATAAATTGTAACAGTCATAAACATGCCTCCCTTACTTTCTTTTGTTGCTTTCGTCAGAAAAAACATCTGCTGAATCAAGATAAAAACATATGTAGCCTTATCATACGACAGTTTTCATATGCTTTTCAACTATAGAAATCCATTCTACCATATTCCTCTAAAAAAACCGCCTGCTTACTACGCAGACGGCTTCATCCCTATCATTAATGATTTTTCATAAATGTTTGAATCTCTTTATAGAACGCATCAAATGTTGGGATATCCATTTGTTGTTGTGAATCAGAAAGTGCTACAGATGGATCTGGATGTACTTCTGCCATTACACCGTCTGCTCCAATCGCAATCGCTGCTTTTGCGCATGGTAATAGTAAATCACGACGACCTGTTGAATGCGTTACATCGACAAACACTGGTAAATGCGTTTCTTGTTTTAAAATTGGTACAGCTGAAATATCTAATGTATTACGTGTTGCTTTTTCATAAGTACGAATACCACGTTCACAAAGAATGATATTTTCATTGCCTTTTGACATAATATATTCTGCTGCATGGATAAACTCATCGATTGTTGCTGCTAGTCCACGTTTTAACAATACTGGTTTATTCACTGCACCCGCAGCCTTTAATAATTCAAAGTTCTGCATATTACGTGCACCAATTTGAATAACATCGATATAATCCAATGCTTCCTCTAAATGACTCGGTGTCACAATTTCAGTAATAACAGCTAAACCATACTCTTCAGAAACACGCTTTAAAATTTTCAAGCCTTCTAAACCAAGACCCTGGAAGTCATATGGAGAGGTACGTGGCTTGTATGCACCACCACGAATTAATTTTTCACCTTTTGCTTGAATTGATGCTGCTACTGCTGCTACTTGTTCATAAGATTCAACTGCACAAGGTCCAAATACAAAAGATGGTTTTCCTTGACCAATTAGTTCGCCATTAATATTAATGACAGTATCTTCTGATTTTTTCTTACGTGATACAAGTAGTTCCTTTTTCGTATCTGCTTCAAGCTGTTTTAAAGCTGTCTTGAAAATTTGCTTAAAGATATAATCAACCGTCATTTGGTTTAACGGACCTTTGTTATGTTCCTTAATTAAATCTAGCATATGGCGCTCACGTAATGGATCATAACGGTGTACACCTTGCTTTTCTTTTAACTTTCCAATCTCATCAACTACAGCTGCACGTTCATTAATTAATCGAAGAATTTCTAAGTTTAATTCATCAATTTGGCTACGCAAGCTTTCTAAATCTTTTTGGCTCATCTTTTTCTTGCTCCTCTCATCATGACAAACACTTTCAGAACTCTGAAATGTATGTTACATTTTTAGATAATAGCATTATTATAATCAAAGTTATATAAATTGTCACGCATTTTTAATTTAGCGCTTCAACTCGCTAAATTAAATTGAGCTATACCAAGGAAGGAAGCGATTACATTGTCTTCAAAATTATTTGCACTTGATATTGGCACACGTTCTGTGGTCGGTATCATTTTAACGGAAGAAAATAACCATTTCCATGTTGAAGATATTATTGTAAAAGAGCATAAAGAACGTGCAATGGTCGATGGTCAAATACATAATGTCATGTATGTGGCAGAATTAATCAACGAAATTAAACAAGAACTTGAGGAAAAGCATGGCCCTTTAACAAAAGTAAGTGTAGCTGCGGCTGGACGCTCATTAAAAACAGAGCAAGCTAGCGTTACCATCAATATACGCAACCGCCCTATATTTACGGAAGAGGATATTAGCCGTTTAGAGCTTCAAGCTGTTCAGCAAGCACAACAACAGCTTCTTCAACAAAAAGAGGATGCTAAAATTAGTCATTATTATTGTGTAGGTTACTCTGTTTTGTACTATCGTCTAGATGGTGAAGAAATTGGTAGCTTGCTTGATCAACAGGGAGACGAAGCACAAATCGAGGTTATTGCCACATTCCTTCCACGTGTGGTTGTTGAATCACTGATCGCTGCATTAAAACGTGCTGATTTAGAAATGGAGGCACTCACATTAGAACCTATTGCTGCCATCAATGTACTCATCCCACCTACAATGCGTCGCCTTAACGTAGCATTAGTTGATATCGGTGCAGGCACTTCTGATATTGCGATTACAGATAAGAGCACAGTTGTTGCCTATGGTATGGTGCCAACTGCTGGAGATGAAATTACAGAGGCGTTGAGTGACCACTATTTGCTTGATTTTCCGGTAGCAGAAACAGTAAAGCGTCAGCTTCAAACCGCAGAGGAAATCGTCATCCAAGACATTCTTGGCTTCGACCAAACATATCCACAAGCAGAAGTACTACAAGTAATTAACCCTGCTGTGAAACAACTAGCTCATGCAATTGGACAAGAGATTTTACGTTTGAACAACCATGTTGCGCCAAAAGCAGTCATGCTTGTTGGTGGTGGTAGTTTAACGCCAAACTTAGCTGAAGAACTGAGCGAAATTCTTCAACTACCAACAAACCGCATTGCCGTTAGAGGCATTGATGCCATTCAAAATTTAACAAGAGATGCACAAATTCCAGCGTCACCTGAACTTGTAACGCCAATTGGTATTGCAATCGCCGCGCGAAAAATGCCTATCCAATATATGAGCTTAACTGTCAATAATCAAGTTGTACGTCTCTTTGAATTAAAAGAAATGACGGTAGCAGATGCTTTTTTAGCAGCAAATATTCGAGCAAAGCAATTGTATGGTAAACCTGGACATGGCTTATCGATTAGTGTTAATGGACAAGATATTTTCATTCCTGGCGGACACGGATTACCTGCTGAAATTTTGGTGAACGGACAGGCAGCTTCAACAAAGACGTTCATTCAAACAGGCGATACAATTCAATTAGTGGAAGGACGTGATGGACAGCCTGCTACAGCTACTGTGCGTGATATTGCCGATAGTGTCGTTGTGAAAACCATTACGATTCAACAGCAAGCCTACCAAATTGAGCCACAAATTTTAGTAAACGGGACTAAAGCGACACTCGATACACAGTTACAAGACCGTGATACTGTGACATTTACAGTAGCTGAAACAATAGCTGAAGTATTGAGTATCACGAAAAATAACCATACAGTGACGCAGCCTTCACCATACGCTATTAAAATTGATGGACAGCCACTTTACTTACCTGAGTTCTCTGCGCAATTATTGCTCAATGGCAAGCCTGCAAAAATGACTTATGCAGTCAAAGATGGTGACAACATCACACTAGAACAGCCTGTGCTTCCTACTGTACAACGTATCGCTGACCAAATGAATGTATTGTTAGAAGATAAAATCGTTATTCATTTTCAGCATGAGCTTTTAGAGTTAAAGAAAATCGCACATGAAGCATTACTAAATGGTGTTGCTGTTTCACCACTGGTTACTGTACCGAACGGGGCAACAATTGCTTTTCAAGAAAAGGATCAAAGTCGTTGGATTTATCAAGATGTTTTTCGCTTCTCCAATTGGCAACTGCCAACAGCCTTTAAAGGGCAATTTACCATTTTACGCAACGGTCAGCCAGCCAGCTTTGATACAGAAATTTTCGGTGGTGACCAACTAGAAATTCTTCTACAAGAAAATAATGCATAAAGTGAGCCTTCAATCAGGTGTTTACAACCTGTTAATACGAGATAAAAAAAGCCGATTCGGAATGTGTCCGAATCGGCTTCATTTCTCTGCCCTTATGCCCGTGTTTCTTCTGTTGTTTCTGCATTTACTACGTCAACCTGTTCCTCTTCTGTAGGAACAAATTCTTCTAATGGTTCTTCTCCTTCAAAGGAAACTGTGCCATCGTCAAAAACAGTTGGTGCTTTTGCTGTTTTAATTGTCTTTACTTTTTCAACTAATTGTGTGGACTGCTCTTGAATTTGTTTAGATAATTGTAATGTTTTATCTTTCGCTGTTGTAGAGAATCCTGCACTACGGTCTTTTAAATGGACAGCTTGTACGGCTACATCGCTACGTAAGTCCTTCCCTGACTTTGGCGCTAGTAATAAACCAGCTGCTGCCCCTACAATTCCGCCAACCAATGCACCAATAACAAAGTCTTTCATATTCACTCGCTCCTCTTCATAAATCACTGTTTGTGGATAATAAAGTTGTGGTAGTGAGCTTTCTAATTGTTGCTCTTTTCCTTCAGCTGTGTTGACCTTTGTTGACATACATGAATTCCTCCCTTTTTTCAAGCTATCATTATGTTAAAGGAGCATGAAAACAATGTACTCCTTTCCACATGCCATTACTTTTTGCGTCCCCATTTTCTAGTTGTCTTCTTTGGTTCCGTAGATGTAACCGTGTAAATATTTTCTGGCTCCACCACTTTGCGCTGCTTCCATTTATCTGCAACACCCATGACTACATTACTCCATTGTACGACTTGCGCAATTTTTTCTTCATTTTCTTCTACACTTTTCGTAATAGAAGATGTAATGTTATTAACAGATGCATTTAAGCCACTTACTGAATCCCCAATGCCTTTGACTGCATAAACAACTGAATTCAATTGCTCTGATTTATGTTGAATATCTTCTGCTAAACCATTTGTTTTCGTTAGCAAAGAAGTTGTCTCGCGTGTAATGCCTTCCATCTGTTTTTCAATACCTGATAATGTACTTGCCACATTTTTCATAATCGGCTTCAATGATAACAATGTCATGCTAACGCTTACACACAATACTAAAAATCCAACTGCTGCAATAATTGCTGCAATATATAAAATCATTTCCATCTGTTAATCCTCCTAAATGTATCATTCTCTTTAGTAGTACTTCCCATATTTTCGACAAAAGAAACAAAATTCCTGCTATGTAATAGGCGAAGGTGTCTGGTAGCCCCTACACCCTCGCACAAGTAATTATTTTTTTAATACATCCTCGAAGGCTTTTTGGAATTTATTGACGTCTCCAGCACCCATAAATAAGAACACAGCACCTTCATGCTTTGTGAGGACATCAATACCTTCTGGTGTAATAACGGCACTGCCCTCGATTAACGTTGCTAAATCCTCAATGGATAAAGCTCCCTGTGATTCTCGTGCTGAACCAAAAATATCACATAAATAGGCTGCATCAGCAAGACTTAAACTATCCGCAAAGTCTTGTAAAAAAGCTTGTGTACGTGTAAATGTATGTGGTTGGAAAACAGCTACTAATTCACGATCAGGATATTTTTGACGTGCGGCTTGCACAGTTGCACAAATTTCTGTTGGATGGTGTGCATAATCATCGATCAACACATTATTACCAATCATCGTTTCTGTAAAACGTCTTTTCACACCTTGATACGTGTTTAAACGCTCTTGTACAAGCTGTGGTGGAATTTCTTCATATTCACATAATGTAATCACAGCTAGGGCATTTAATACCGCATGATCTCCATATGATGGGATGAAGAACCTATTGTAAAATTCATTGCGCACAAAGACATCAAAATTTGTACCCTCTGTTGTTTTTTCCACATTGCGTGCCTCAAAGTCATTGTCTTCACCAAAGCCATAGTATACAACAGGTACATTAGCTTGAATCCGTTGTAAATACTCATCATCACCACAAGCAATAATTGCTTTTTTCACTTGTAATGCCAACGATTGAAATGCTGCATATACATCCTCGATATTCGCAAAATAGTCTGGATGGTCAAAATCGATATTTGTCATAATCGCATAATCAGGATTGTATGCTAAAAAATGACGGCGATATTCACATGCCTCCATCACAAAATAGTTTGCATCTTCATGCCCTGCACCAGTACCATCACCAATTAAATAAGATGTTGGTTTATAGCCTGCGACAACATGTGCCATTAAACCTGTTGTCGAAGTTTTACCATGTGCTCCTGTAATGGCAATCGATATATATTGTCCGATATATTCGCCTAAAAATTTATGGTAACGAATGACTTCTATACCCATTTCTTTAGCACGCACTAATTCTGGATGCTCATCAGGAAAAGCATTCCCTGCGATGACAATCATATTCGGTTTAATATTGTCTACATCAAATGGCAAAATCGTAATATTACGTTCACGCAATGGTTGTTCTGTGAAAAAATATTTCTCAATATCTGAGCCCTGCACCTGCTCGCCAGCATCAAATAAAATTTGTGCAAGTGAACTCATACCAGAGCCTTTAATGCCTGTAAAATGAAAAACTGTCATGAATTAACCCCCCGGGAAATAGACTATCCCATCTATCAAATCTGTTGCATTTTATGTTGTAAATCTATACTGCCCAATACATCTTATCTATTATAGCATATCGTATAACTTTTCTAAAAAACTAATTTTGTCACAAAATCAAATGTTTTATTCAAACATGGTCATTAAATCATCTT
The DNA here is from genome assembly GCF_026012395.1 of Lysinibacillus piscis. Lineage (GTDB taxonomy): Bacteria > Bacillota > Bacilli > Bacillales_A > Planococcaceae > Lysinibacillus > Lysinibacillus piscis. The sequence goes on along the minus strand of NZ_BRZA01000002.1, from coordinate 81,216 downwards.
CCGTAATATAGCTTTCTCTTGGCTTGCTGCCTCTTGCTTCAGAGACAAAGCCATGTGATTCTAGCATATCAATTAGACGTGCTGCACGATTGTAGCCAATATGATATTTACGTTGAATTAATGACGTAGAGGCTCCACCTTGCTCATAAACAAAGCGACAAACATCCTCAAATAAATCATCTTGCTCTGATGAGACCTCTGTCTTTTTCAATAATTCCTCTTGATCGAATATATAATCTGGCTCCCCCTGCTCACGCACATGGTCAATAATCGCTTCAATTTCCTCATCTGTGACAAATGTTCCCTGTAAACGCACAGGTGCTGACATACCATTACCTAAATACAGCATATCGCCACGTCCAAGTAAACGCTCTGCTCCTTGCCCATCTAAAATCGTTCGTGAATCAATTTGTGAAGACACAGCAAAAGCAATACGTGTCGGGATATTGGATTTGATTAACCCTGTAATAACGTCAACGGATGGTCGTTGTGTAGCAACAATTAAATGAATACCACAAGCACGTGCCTTTTGTGCAATACGACAAATCGCTTCCTCCACATCGGCTGGTGACATCATCATTAAATCTGCCAATTCATCAATGACAATCAAAATATAGGGCAATTTTAAACTATGCTCATTATTTTTGTCTGCTAAAGCATTATAACGAGTAATATCACGTGCTCCTGCATGTGCAAAAAGCTGATAACGACGCTCCATTTCCTCTACAGCCCATTTCAAAGCCGCCGTTGCCGCTTTCACATCTGTAATCACTGGACTGACTAAATGCGGAATATGATTAAACGGCGCAAGTTCTACCATTTTCGGGTCAATAAGCATCAACTTCAATTCATGTGGTGCAGCCTTATATAGTAAGCTGACTAAAATTGAGTTAATACATACAGATTTCCCTGAGCCTGTTGCGCCCGCAATTAAACCATGTGGCATTTTTCGTAAGTCAAGCGTAACAGGCTTCCCTGTTAAATCAAGCCCCAATGCAGCTTCTAATGGTGAGTCAGATTGCAAGAACGACTCACTATTTGTCACTTCTGATAAGCGTACCGCTCGTGACACACGATTAGGAATCTCAATCCCAATAGAGCTTTTACCTGGGATTGGTGCTTGAATACGAATATCCTTCGCCGCTAAAGCTAATTTCAAATCATCTGCTAAATTACGAATTTTACTAACCTTTGTCCCTTGGCTTACTGTGATTTCAAATTGTGTCACAGCAGGTCCCTGCATAATCGATTCAATTTGTGCCTGGACTTGGAAATGAGACAATGCCTCTATCAACGTATCGCCTTGTTGCTCCATCCACTCTGTATCCTGCGTTTTTTGCTCAGGTGGTTCTAAAAATTCTTCCAATGGCTTTTGATAGACTTTTACTGGTTTCGTTGATTTTACTGGTGGGGGTGTCATGACCAGCCCCGCTTCCTCAGTTACCTCACTATCAGAGATTTCCCCATCTATTAGCTCTATTTGTTCCAATGTCGTACTTGCTATTTCCTGTGAAGAATACGCTACAACTGGTTCTTCAGTAATAAGCGTCTCTTCCTCCTCCAATTGTAGGCTGATTGGCTCTTCTGAAAGCTGTATAGGTTCTTCTACACTAACAGATTGTGTTTCTTTTAATTGTTGCTTCATAGCCCATTTCGCTTTATCTGTTTTCAACATTAAAACATTAAAAGGTACACGACTTGTAATTTGCTGTTCTGTGCCTTGCTTCTCCTCATTTGTCTCTGTTGATTGTAAAACAGTCACTTCGCCAATATGAATGGTTGAATTTTCGATTTGGACATTTTCAACAACCATTTCTTTTAGATGAATTTCCGATTCCTTCACGATCTGCTCTTTTTGCTGGACTTGCTCTTGAACCGTCATCGTTGTTGGCTGTACTATCGGTAATTCCTGTACATACTCCTCCTGAGGCATTGGGGTTTCCTCAATGATTGGCAATGTTGGGTACGGCTTTTCCACCAATGTTTCCATTGTTTTTTCTTGTAGTATATTTTCACTGTCCTCATTTGTTGCTTCTTCTATAGGCTCTACTTCTTGTTTGCGTTTATCTTCTAGCAATTGCTCAATTGGACGAGGCTTCGCAAAACCATAGACAGGTGACGGCACATCCGTTGGCACAAAGCGTTTGCGATTAGTAGGTAAACTACTTTTTACTGGCTTTTCTTCATAAATCGGCTGTTCCTTACTAACAGACTGTTCAACTTGTGCATCACGAAATACAAGGCTCGCTTTAGAACGCGGTGGCTCTTGTGTTGTTTGACTACGTGTTACAGTTGTACGCCCTGTACGTTTAGCTCGATTCGCTAGTAGCTCACGAATGCCCGATACTTCGACATCATAAATACTAGCATCCACCACTTGATGGTTTAAATGCTTTGGTAAGGACAAGTCCTCTATTGGCTCATAGTACACATCTTCCATCTGATTGAATGCCTCTTTTGTTTGCTGTTGTGTAAACATCGCTTGTTCATCTTCAATCAATGGAAAACGAAACTTTTTTTGTGTCGTTGTAGCAGAAGGCGTTTCTATCTCATCATAGGATTCTTCATAGTCCATATAAAATTCTTCATCATCTTTATTAAAAAATTTATCAATTTGTTTTTTAAACCAACTCATGTTACTTCACTCATTTCTCATACACTTCATGTTAGCTAAATAGCGAGAGGCTATCTCTAAAAGCATACCATAAAAACGTATCAGAAACTTCTATTTAGCGATGGATTCGCAACAAAAAATCGCCACACTATCAACGAATTGATAGACATGACGATTTTCAAATTAGCGACTTGGTGTTTCAAATGGACTACCCACTACGGCATCCTCTGCTAGCACTAAAATACCTTTTTCAGATGGCGCATTCGGAATCTCCAATTCGCGTGCCGAGCATAACATACCGAAAGAATCGACACCACGTAAGTTTCCAGCCTTAATCAGCATTCCAGAAGGCATAACAGCACCAATTTTCGCTACTACAACTTTTTGCCCAGCCTCAACATTTGGTGCACCACAAACAATTTGTAATGTTTCTTCACCAACATTGACTGTACAAACGCTTAATTTATCCGCATTTGGATGTTTCTCTTTTGTTTCTACATAGCCCACAACGAATTTTGGGGAGAAGTCTACATCAAGGCTAATCACAGCACCATTTTTTGCAATCGCCGCTTCCACTTGTGCCACTAGCTCTGGTGTCATTTCAACTAAACCTTGTACATCTGTTTGCACATAGCTACTCGCATTAAATAAGTTAAACGCTTTGATTTCACCTGTTTGTGCTTCTTTTAAAATAGCAATGTCTCCTACACGCTCTACCTCTGTTTTGACGATTGGCTCTGTTGCTAATTGTACAAGTAAAACATCGCCTACATGTGCTTTATTGTAAAATACATTCATTTCTTTTCTTGCTCCTTTTTCACTCTGTTTTTGGCTAGAATAAAGATTGGCTCTAGCTCACCATCTTCATAAACAAATGATAATGACGTAATCGGTACCATACCCACTGTAAAGAAATGCATCGTCATCTGTGCTAATACATCATACCCTGTTTCATTTCGAATATCACCTATAATTAAAACGTCCTGATGCGGCACAGATACCGTCATATCCCCTTCAATTTTTTGAGACATCGCCTTCAAAAAGCTGTCGTTTAAAATACGACTTGCATCATAGCCATCATTGACATTAACGAAATAAAAAATATTGCCTGCTACCTCATCCTGCTTCGTTGTAGTCGGTAGCTGCTTCACAGAAAAACGAGCCATTTCACGGATTTGTTCCACTGTTAATTGTAATGCCTCTAACATGGATTCATCAATAAAACGATAGGTTTTTCCTAAATCAAGCGCATAAAAAATACGTGTTTCGGCTGTATGCTCTGTTGTAATGAAGGCATGTCCTTCTTTGGAGATACGTGGATAGGATGTCGCACGAATCACAGGGAAAATTTGTGTTGTTGCTTGAAATCCCTGCTCTTGCTCTCTTTCCATTGCTTGAAATGTTTGTTCAATTGTATAAACGACCTCTTGAATCGCCGCTTCTTGTTTATCATTATATTTCGCTACAATCCCTGGCAATGATAGCTCCATGCCCTTACCAATTTTTTTATGATTCAAGCGTAATTTATCATGCTTTTTATCAAAAGCAAAATCAAATATGTCCTCTGTTAATTGTTGTTTTAACAAAGCAACAAGCTGCTCAGATTTTATTTGTTTCATCCATTAACACATCCTTTCGTCCTATTGAAGATGAACAGAATGAACAATTTTCGCCATCTCTAGCAAGTTATCCTCTACATGCTTAGTTGGAGAAATGGTTGTCATTTTAATACCACCACTGCTGACAATTAATTCAAACTCATCTTCTTTAGCTGTTTTGACAATGGCAATAAAGCTAAATGTGTCCTCATTTTCATATGTTTGCTCTTTCACAATTGTTTTTGTACTATCTTCTTTCAATAACTGATAATACAATTGACTATCCTCTTTTTCACGATCATTAATAAAAAGAATATAATCTTCTCCACCTTTTGTAATGATCATATTGTATTCATCTGAACTATCTTCTACTTTAAAATTAGCAGGTAAATATAATTGGATATTGCCAATCGTGTTTGTTGATTTTGCTGGTTTTTCAGTCAATGTCGTTTCTATTGGCTGAAGCCCATCTTGAAATTGCTCCTCAACCGATTGTGTGCAGGCTGAGAGGATGATTAGTAAAATGAGTAAACTACAAGATTTTAACCATTTATACATGATGTTTTTTCCCTTTCTGTGCAACTGTGTAGAAATATTGACCAATAAGCAATTTAACAATATGTTCAAACATTTGCTGACGATTTATTAGCCCATGTGTAAAAATACCTATTGCTCCTTCATTTTGACGAATATCTTGACGCTGTGTATAGTCGTTCATCACAGGTCCTAATTCCTTACCATTCCGTATTTCCTGGGCAATTTCCTCTGGTAGTAAAATTTGCGCCCCTGCTGCTGTAAAAACATCCCCATCTGCTGTAACAAGAGCTCCCCAATTACAAACGTACATAGCCCCTTCTATTTCTGTGATGCCACCCTCTAAGCCGAATGCTAATTGTACATCCACTGCCTGCAATGTATTTTTTGCACGATGAATAGCGCCTAGTCGTGTCTCTTCATGTGTCATCGGTTGATTTGCTACTTGTGAAGCCGCCTTTACATATGTGTAGCTAGGTTGTTCCAAATAGTCATTGGCTACTGTCTCAACCGCAGCAATTTTTGCTTTATTTGTTGTACCAATTGCGATTTTCATCATTCCATACCTCTTTTCACATAGAAAAAGATGCCTTTTTAACAGGCATCTTCCCATTTATTTTATACATTAGCGTGAATCGTCTCTAATGTCGAGCGATTTGCTTGTTTCACTAATTCTACAATGAGTGCTTTCGCAGCAGCATAGTCATCAATATGAATAATCGAAGCTGCTGTATGAATATAGCGTGAGCAAATACCGACTACAGCACTTGGTACGCCATCATTCGCCGTATGCACACGTCCTGCATCTGTGCCACCTTGTGATACGAAATATTGATATGGAATATTATTTGTTTCTGCTGTATCTAAAATAAATTCACGCATACCACGATGTGTGACCATTGAGCGATCTAAAATACGCAGTAATGTTCCTTGACCAAGCTGTCCAAATTGATTTTTATCTCCTGATGTATCATTTGCTGGTGATGCATCTAAGGCGAAAAATAAATCAGGCTGAATCATATTAGCAGATACTTTTGCGCCACGTAGCCCAACTTCCTCCATAACATTTGCACCTGAATAAAGATGTGCAGCTAATTTTTCATGCTGTACTTCTTTCATTAGCTCAATCGCCAATCCACAGCCATAGCGATTGTCCCACGCTTTTGCCATAATTTTTTTCGAATTTGCCATTGGTGTAAACGGACATACTGGAATAATCGATTGACCAGGACGTACACCTATTGCGATAGCATCTTCCTTACTATCTGCCCCAACATCAATCAGCATATTATTGATTTCCATTGGCTTTGCACGCTCTGCATCTGTCAATAAATGCGGTGGAATAGAAGCAATCACACCTGGAATAGCGCCATTTTTCGTATATACATCAACACGTTGTGCAAGCATGACCTGATTCCACCAACCACCAAGTGGCTGAAAGCGAAGCATACCGTTATCTGTAATTGATGTCACCATAAAGGCTACTTCATCCATATGCCCTGCTACTAAAATTTTAGGCGCATCTTCTGCTTCACTATGCTTCACACCAAAAATACCACCTAAATTATCTTGAATCACTTCATCTGAATATTTTGCAAGTTCTGTACGCATAAAAGCACGTACTGCATGTTCATTACCTGGAGCACCTGGTAGCTCTGTTAACGTTTTAAATAATTGTAATGTCTCTTGATTCAAGTTGTCTCTCTCCTCTTACAGTGAAATATACTCATCTTCATTGTAGCACAAATTATTTCTTAAATCGAAATATTCGTAAAGTCTTAATGTATGCAGATGCATTTTTTTCCCATCCTATGTTAAAATGAAACTATCGAAAAAGGAGGAAAATAATATGAAATTACGTGATTTTTTAATCGGTGTTGCCACTGGCTTAGCTACAGCAGTCATTATTAAAGAAGCAAGCGCAAAAGTTTCCCCATATGCCCCAGCAGGACAAGTACTTGAAAATATAAAAAAAGAATTTAAAAAAGAAGCGCCGATTGATGGCTCTTGGATTTATATGAAAACAGAGGATTTTTCAAATGGTATTATCACAACACCTGTTTATCGTGGCGGTATTTCCCGTATGCACGAAGGGGAGATGCAAACATTTGAATTTGCGGCAGATGCTCGTTCGGGTGTGGTTGTAGAATTAGTGGAAGTATAGGACGTACGAAAAAAGGAGCGACTGATAAAATCGCTCCTTTTGTTATTCAGATAAACCTTTATTATTAAAGTATTTCTTATATTTTCGGTAATAATTTAAGTTATTTAATGTGAGCTTCACCCAACGTTTGGCATTCATATCCTCATTAAAGTAAAGGGAGTTTGTATAGTTACCTTCACGAATTAATTTTTGTGCCTCTAATTTCAATTTTTCATTGGATGCATATTTAAATAACACACCTTTTGGAATAATCATCCACAAATGCTTATTTTCCACATATGTTGTTTCTTGTTCAATATTCAACATATGGTCATCCGCTACATATTTCATTAAATTATGCCCACTAGCCGTTACATAATAGCTAGAACGCCCATTGCGCAAATTGATTTCAAACAGCTTATATTGTTTATCACGAATATCGTATTTCATATCAAAATTCGCAAAGCCTGTATAGCCAATATCCTCTAAGAAGAAACGTACACGATCCATTAATTCCTTATCATACGTTGTAACGATCGCTGCATAACTACCAATGCCCTCTGGAGAATGCTCCTCTAGAATCGGATTCCCTAGACACATTAGCTTCACTTTGCCATCCTTACCAACATACGCATTTAATACACGCATATAAGAATCATCGCCAGGAATAAACTCTTGAATAATCATTGTATCCTGATAAGTGGAGCTGTAAATCGCCTTTAAAATGGCTGTTTTTTCGGCTTCATCATGTGCCACAAATACTTTTTTCTTCCCTGGGAACTTACATGCCCAATATTCTACAGAGTTTGATGCCTTTAAAATAATAGGATAGGCAAATGGTGGTGTGAAATTTTCATAGTTGTCAGCCGTTACTGTTGTTGTACCTGGGTATTTAAAATGATATTGATCACACATTTTATAAAAGTTTTCTTTTAATAAAATTTCGTCCATTAATGACTCATCAATATAAGGTACTGTAAAATATTCCTGTAATGCGGGCTTGTTTTTAATAATCAGCTTTGCATAATCATCTCCACAAGCTAATAGCAGTAGTTTTTGATTGCTATATTTTTTTGCCACCTCAATCATCGCAGGCACAAAGACCTCTTGCTCATTCAAACGGTCAATCTCTTGGAAATCTAAAATATGACTATCCTGTGTAGCTGTTAAATGGGAGCGTCCTAATACAATTGGTCTAATGCCATATGCCTCGTAAAATGAACGTGCCATACCATAAGCATTCATATCTGATCCTAATAATATTGGTAAAAATGGTTGTGCTGTTGCCATATTTATTCAACTCTCTTTTATAATATAGTATTTTTTTAGTGTAACATACTTTACATAGAAAAACGTGTGAACACCGTTGAAGGTTTCACACGTTTTTTCATTTAAAAAGTAATCGTCGCCTTTTTACTGCGCTCTAGCTTGTCCACAATATTTTTACCTGTTTCATCCCATTTAATCATACGGTAATAGGCATCATGGTAAAAAATAAAGCGATAGCCATTCGTCAAAGCCTCTTTCATTAAACGCTCCTTAGCAAAAACACTTGTCATTGGATAATCGTCATAAGCTAGTACCCATAATGGATTTTGATGAGCATGTGTTGGCATAATATCTGCCATATGAATCAACACTTCCTCATTTTGTGTTAACTTAATAATGGCATGTCCCTCACTGTGACCACCTGTATGAATCATTGTCACACCAGAAGCTACCTCCAATGTACCGACATATGTTTCGACTAAGTGCTGTATAGGCTCCCAATTTTCCTTCCAATACGTGTTTTTTGAACGAATATTCGGGTTACGCATTTCATCCCATTCAAGCTGTGTTACATAAATTTTGGCATTTGGGAATGTTGGTACCAATACATCCCCCTCCCACATCGTCAAACCACCTGCATGGTCAAAATGTAAATGTGTCATGAGTACAGCATCAATATCCGTCGCCTTTAAACCAAGCTCCTGTAAGCTCTCAATGATTGCAGACTCCTCTGTGACACCAAAATTACGCAATTGCTTATCACTTAATTTCCGAAACCCCACACCTGTATCAATCAAATAATTTTTCCCTGCATATTGAATTAGCATAGGCTCTGTCGGTAATTCGATTTGATTGTTGTCATTGACAGGATATTTTCGTGACCAAAGTGGCTTTGGCACAACGCCAAACATTGCACCCCCATCAAGGCAAGTGACACCCCCGTTTAACCATGTGATTGTCATGTCGTGAAACTGTAATTTATCCATCCCAGCATCCCCTTACTTTGTTAAAACTTTGACTCTAAACGATAAATCGGCTGTCCCTTCGCTGAAAACTTTTGCTCATATTCAGTCATAACATTGTCTTCAGGCATATTGACATGTAAATCGAGTGATACATCCTTTAAAAGCATGCCATATGCAGACATACTCATCAATGAATATTCAAACAAGCCGCGATTATCTGTTTTAAAATGAATTTCCCCATTGTCGACTAAAATCGATTCATATAATTTCAAAAAGCCTTCATGTGTTAAACGGCGCTTCGCATGACGTGTTTTTGGCCATGGATCAGAGAAATTCAAATAGACACGATCGACATCGTTTTTTGTAAAATATTTCTCTAAATCCGCTCCATTGACCTTCAGCAAACGTAAATTACTAGGTGAGTCTGCCTCTAAAACCTTCTCCAATGCACAAACAATCACACTATCATACAGCTCAATGCCAATATAATTAATTTCTGGATTTTGCAAGGCCATCCCTGTGACAAATTGCCCTTTCCCAGTTCCTACCTCGATATGTAGTGGCTGATGATTGCCAAAAACAGCTTGCCAATTGCCTTTAAATTGTTCTGGATTTGGTACAATCACCTCTGGATGGCTACTAATCATTTCCTCTGCCCAAGGCTTATTTCTTAATCTCACTATGTTTCCTCATTTCTTCATATACTAAGTCTACTCTAGTATAGCAAATTCATTTCACAAGGGCATTTTAATGATTTGCAATGCTTGCTCTTGAATAGCGCAAGGCATTGCTGTTTCTTGCTCTACTATACCAGCATAATTCCCATCCACATGGCTATCGATATGTTTTGCATGTACAACAATATCAAAATGTGCTCCTTGTAAAAGCGTAAATTCCTTAAATTTTGTATGCCAGCCAAAAAATACTGTTGCAAACACGAACAATAATTTCCATGGTGAAATATCATGTACAATGGCGATTTCAACCTGCCCATCAGTTGGCTTAGATATTGGTGAAATATTCATGCCTCCACCAAAATAAGGCTGATTGCACATCGTGACAAGCCATGTACGCTGAAATGTCCATCGCTCATTATTCCCATAAATCGTTACAGGAAAGCTTTTAAAATGAAATAATGCGTTGATAACAGCAGCAGCGTAGGAGAGCTTTCCTAATCCTACCTTATTCAAATAGCCCTTCAATCGAGAGCCATTAATGTTTTTCGTCACAAATGCATCAAAGCCAATCCCTGCATTATTGACAAATATTTGAGGCTGCTCGGCTAAATTAACCGTCCCAATATCAATAAAGGTACTTAGCCTCTCTCTTTCTATATAAGTGTTGATTTGTGATGCCTGCTGGAATGTTGGAAAAGTGCGTGCAAAATCATTGCCAGAGCCAGCAGGTACAACGCCAATGACAACATACGGATTATGTATCACACCACTTACTACCTCATGGATTGTGCCATCTCCACCAACAACCACAATGAGTAATTTTTCTTTGGCTTCCTGTCCCCAGCGCTGTGCAATCTCTTGCCCATGTCCAATATATTGTGTATAGACAAGCTCATATGCTACTTGTAGTTCTCGCTGTAGACGATGCCAAACTTTCTTCCCTTTGCCGTTTCCAGCCATTTCATTGACGATAAACAATAACTTCATTCGTTATTCCTCTGCTGATGGAGACCATATATCTCGATTGAATGAAGTCGTTTGCACAGTATTTAAAATGGTTTGTGCTGCACGAATTTGCATATGCTTCATCGGGGAGGATACTTTTTTTAATTGCTCCAACCACTCTCCATAATTTCGGCGGTCGACAAGCTGTGTGCCAAACAAAGAGCCAGGATAATCAAAATAACCATTACGTGTTAAAATCACCTTGCGAATCGGCATACTCACGCCATCTTGTGCAAGAAGCTGCTTAATGACTGATTCCATACGATTTAAATTGATCAAGGGGTTTAATATTTTGGAATCCTTTGTCCCTACTTTTTTCATCCAAAATCGCTCACTTCCGCCTACATAAACAGCCTGATTTTCTCCATCTAACACTGTAATACAAATACATTCTGTTGGTGACATAAGAACAACATCCAACTCAATCGGTGCTTTTTTAATTTTTAAAATAGGGTAATAAAATAACAAATAATTATCAGGCAATTTTTGCAATAAATCACGTAATAGGCCATCACGCATAAACCGTGGGTCGACATAGGATTTTTCACGCAACGTAGAGCTTGCCCATTTCATTTGAAAATGAAAAAACTGATCGATAAACATTTGTTTTAATTCATAAATCGATTGTGGTGCATAAACGATTTTTGGTTCAAATGTTAAGGTAGACTCTTCCTCTGGAATACTATCTTCATCACTGACTAACTCATTGCTAATTTCTACTTGCTCCACATCTTCTGTTTCTTCCTTCGACCGACCAACAAATATTTTTTTCAATAAAGAAAATCGATTTTTCTCTTCGATGAGCTCGTTATCTGAATCATTCGTTGGTTGTTGCCATTCTGTAATTTCTTCGCCAGCTTCCCACTGTCGTCTTACACGCTCCCATTGATTCTTTTTCAAGCGTACAAACTGTGTAGGATAGCGCGCTAAATCAATTTGATAACGTGAAATATAATCTTGTAATTTCACTAATTGTGCCATCCATATGTCACTCCATTCTTACTAGCCCTCTATCATTCTCTTATTTTACATGACATAGTATTAGAAAACACCATAAAAAGAGAACTATCCCACTAAAAAATAGGATAGTTCTCTCAAGTTCCTTATTATTTAGCTAACGGTAGCTTTGCTTCGAACGCTTGTTGTAACTTGCGTGTCCATTCACCAGGTACGCCTTGACCAATGACATGTCCATCCACGTCAATGACAGGTGTAACCTCTGAAGAAACTGAGGATACAATTACCTCATCCATAGTAAGTACATCCGCTTTTGTCATAGCTTCTTCCACAACAGGTAAGCCAATTTCTGCCGCACATGTTAAGATAACTTGGCGAGTAATACCATTCAAAATAAAGTTATCTGCTGGATGTGTGTAAAGCGTACCATCCTTAATGCCATAAACATTAGCAGATGAACATTCTGTGACAATATCTCCTCGGTGTAAAATAGCCTCGTAGCAACCTTTTTCAGACGCTTCCTGTTTTGCCAACACAGCGCCAAGTAAATTTAACGATTTAATGTCACAACGTAGCCAGCGAATATCTTCTACAAATGTAGCTTTAACACCTTTTTCAAAATTGGCGATAGGTCGTTCACTTACTTTGACATTACCAGTTAACACAGCAGGTACAGATGCATCAGGAAATACATGGTTACGAGAGATTGCTCCACGTGTAATTTGGAAATACACATGCCCATTGTCCAAATTATTTTTTTCCACTAGCTCATGTAATAATTTGTGTAAAACGTCCTTTGTATAAGGAATAACAAGACGAATTTTTTCGGCACTGGCGTAGAAACGATCAATATGTTCTTGTGCTGTAAACATATTCCCGTTGTATACCTTTACGACTTCGTAAATACCGTCACCAAATTGATAGCCTCGATCTTCTGGTGATACTACAATAGATTCTTCTTCAACGATTTGATCATTCCATAATGAATACGCCATGTCCTCTTCATCCTTTTTGTTTCTAGATTATTTTTTGCCTGCAAGTTCTACAATCGCCTCAGCATAGATAGCTGTCGCTGTTACTAAATTGTCAATGACAACAAACTCATCTGCTCGATGCGCAACATCTGGCTCTCCTGGGAACAACATACCGAAAGCAACACCTTTTTTCATCACACGTGCATATGTGCCACCACCTGTTGAAAGTAGCGGTGTTTCATAATCACCTGTTTGGCGTCGATAAATAGCAGCTAACGTTTGAATCAAGTCATCATCTGCACTCACATAATGAGGCTTTGAATCATCACGAATCGTTAAGGCAAACCCTTTTGACAATGCAATCGGTTGTGCCGTCGCTATTTTTTCATCATATGGATATGTGACAGCGTAACGCATGCTGACAATAATGCTACCGCCTTTTTCTACATCATAATTCACAATTCCTGGATTCAAGGTTGTTTTGCCTGACATATCATCCTCAAATTGTAGTGCTAATGCGTGACCATAATGATCTTGGTGGAAAACATCTACAACAAAATCAACAAATTGCTTGCTGACTGCTGTTGTCACCTGCTGTTGTAAAAATGCAGCAAGATAAACAGCCGCATTGACACCCTTTTCAGGTTCCATCGCATGCGCTGATTTACCTTTGATAGTTATTATATAGCGAGTCCCCTCTGTTGCAAAAGAGCCTTCTAGCTGATTTTTTTGTAAAAATATTTGAAAATTCTGTTCAAACGCATCGTCCAGCAATTGAAGCGTTGCCTTCGCTACATCTGGCACCATATTTGGACGTTTCCCTGCATAAAATTGTAGTAATTGCTCTGTCTGTTCATCGCCTGTTTGTTGTTGCACAAATTCAAGCTCAGCAATTCCTTTTTCAGCATTAATCAATGGGAAATCAGCATCTGGTGCAAAGCCAATTGTCGGCATTTCTTCTTTTTCAAAATAATGGTCTACACAGCGGAAGCCTGTTTCTTCGTCTGTACCAATAATCATTCGTACTCTTTTGTGAAGTGAAATACCTGCTTCTTTCACCAGCTTCATTGCCATCCAAGCAGCAATTGTTGGTCCTTTATCATCAATCGCACCACGAGCATATAATTTACCATCTGCTACTGTGCCACTGAATGGAGGGTATGTCCAATTGCTTTCATCGCCCGTCGGTACAACATCGACATGACATAAAATGCCAAGCAAATCTTCACCTTCACCCATTTCAATATGACCAGCATAGTTATCTACATTTTTGGTTTGCATACCAGCCGCTTCACCTTGTGCTAATAACCATTCTAACGCTTGCAATGGTCCATCTCCAAATGGCACATTTTGTGTTGCTGTTTCTTCATCCAGTACACTATTAATTTGCACAAGTGCCTGTAAATTTTGTATTAATTCCTCTTGTTTTGCTTTTGCAGCTTGTAACCAATCCATCTTATCATCCTTCCAACTGTCATAACATTATTTTACTGCTTCTAGACTAAATAACAACCATTTCACGCTCTCCATATAATAAACATATGACTTTCGTACTCCATAATAGGTCTAAAGACGAATGCCTACTAACAAACCTATACTACTACATATAGTGTACTACTCTTATTTAACCACAAAATGATGTATTAATTTTATGTTGAAATTGTAAATTTCTATTGTAATCACTAGAAAATCCACACATTTTTTTATATAATAAAATTATCAGAATAATTATTCTGACTAAATTAGTAGAAAAGGGGATGTCTCAGGCAGCAACTTAATCGCCTTAGTGCACTCCGCACATAATGTCGTCCGCTAGTCTTTGCCAAGAGAATTAAGATGAAGGAGTGGTTCATTTTATGAAGCCAACTACTGATCGAATGCTTAATCGTATTAAAGATGTGTACATGTTTATTTTAGACAAAGGAACTGTGTCTACACAAGATTTAGTCGAAGAGTTTAGTATCACTCCTCGCACCGTTCAAAGAGATTTGAATGTGTTAGCCTTTAACGATTTGGTGACAAGTCCAAGTCGAGGCAGATGGACAACGACGAGTAAAAAAGTAAAATTGACATCTTAGTTTTACGTTTGCCGTAAAGCATTTTGCATGAGAAAAAGAATGACCTTTCGTCGGGGTCATTCTTTTTTGTGCTATTTTCTATTTACAGCGCTGATACAATCCGTTACACTCGAAACATTCTACATATCGAGAGGAGGTTTTCATATGGCTGTATTTAAGTTTTTCCATCCACTAGTATGGATTATTTTAGGTGGAACAATTTTCACCCGCATTGCCAGTTTTATGGCCATGCCCTTTTTAGCTATTTATTTACATAATGAAATTGGCGCTTCTCCCTTAGAAATAGGGATAACGATTGGGATTGCGCCATTGCTCTCTACGGTGAGTGGCTTTTTCGGTGGTTATTTTACAGATCGCTTTGGGCGTAAAATTGTTATTTTATCAACAATTCTTGTTTGGAGTATTGTATTTTTTGGCTTCGCTACAGCACAATCCATATGGCTGTTTGTCCTTTTTAATGCATTGAATGGCTTATGCCGCTCTTTCTTTGAGCCTTCGACACAAGCCTTAATGATTGACTTTACACCAGCTGACAAACGAAAAAGATTATTTTCACTACGTTACACAGCCATTAATATTGCCGCAGTAATCGGTCCTATTATCGGTGTTTATATTGCTAAATTAGCCAATCCGAGTATGCCATTTATCCTAACAGGCATTATGTATATTATTTATACCATCTTTTTATTTTTCGTGTTAAATCATTACACAGCACAGGCATCTCAGCCTTCAACAAAAACAAGTATTCGTCAAACCTTTACTATTTTATTGACAAACCGTGTACTACTCAGCTTTATATTAGGCGCTATTTTAATCAATATTGGCTATTCACAATTTGACTCAACACTGCCACAATTCATTGAATTAAAAATAGAAGATGGTGTAGCGCTCTATTCACTCTTAATTTCGCTCAATGCAGGTGTTGTGCTGTTATTACAGCTACCTATTAGCATTGTGACAGAACGATTTTCAACAACCACGACTTTGCTAGTAGGTGTTCTGTTTTTCGCATTGGGGCTCTTATTATTCGGTTTCTCTACAAATTATCCACTCTATATTACAGCTATGGTTATCTTTACCATTGGCGAAATTTTTGCCTTTCCTACGATGAATGTCATGATTGATGAAATTGCACCTGATACACAAAAAGGCACTTATTTAGGTGCAGCACAATTCAGGAATCTAGGCGGGTTCATTGGACCTATTATAGGTGGCTGGTTGTTAACGCATTATCTAGATGGTATGTTCATTATCATCGCCATCCTTGTTCTATGTAGCGCTTTATTTTACCGTATGAAACCTCAGCAAAGCTAAAGAAAAACGCATGAAATCATGACATTTGATTTCATGCGCCTATTTTTTTGTTAAATAATAGCTTTGGTCTGCTGCTACTTCTTCATACTTAGCATATTGGTCCTTCCCTGCGCTTTTTGCCACATACAATGCTTTATCTGCTCGTTCAAATAAACTTCTTTCTGTGTCACTTGCTGGATGAAGCGTCGCGCCACCCATACTAATAGATAAAAGAGACCATTGTTCATGTTTAAGTTGTGGCTGATATTTGAGCAATCTAAACTTCTCCAAAATAGCATCAGCAACTTGTTGAATCACTTTTTCATCTGCTTTGTATAACACAACAGCAAATTCATCTCCACCAAACCGAACAACAAACCCTTTTTTGCCTACGACTTGTTGCAGCAGCTTTGCCGTTGTAATAAGCACTTTGTCGCCTTCCATATGACCAAATTGATCGTTGATTTTCTTGAAGTTGTCTAAATCCACAAGTAATAAGCCAAGATGTGTCGTGTTCTTTTTTTTCAATAACTCATTCATTTTCATAATATAAGTAGCACGATTATACACATTTGTTAGCGGATCAAATGTCGCTAAACGTATTGTGTTTGACATCAATTTATTAATGATTGCTAACATAATGAAAGATGTTGTTAAGGCAACACCCAATACAAACCAAAATTGTTTTGTATTTTTAGCAAGTGCCTGTGTTTCCGCAATGTTACCGTATTTTACATAGATGACTCTTTCAGAAGCCTCTCCACGCACATTGTCGGACCGATATGGTAAAAATCGATATGTTTCAACATAGCCATTGTTGAATTTTTTTTGATATTCAGCTGGATACATCGTTGTTTTTGCTAACTGATACTGTTTTTGAAATTCTGCCGATTGGTCTTGAACCGTAATAGCAACTGCATTGGAATCATTAAAGAAAACGCCACCTGCATTAATGGTTTGAATTTCTAACAAGTCAATATATTTACCAACTAAATAATGTGCCGTTTTTTCAAAATTAAAGGTTTGAAATAATTTGTCCTCTCGTAGATAGACACCTAGCTCAAAAATGTATTTTTTATCAGGTGTCGCTAAATAGCCGTATTTTCGATAATCGCCTGTTGCTGTAGCAATATCAATACCATCTGTATAAAATTTTCCACTTGCTCGCCGATCATCCAATGTCTTGCTGAATCTTTGGCAACACTCCGCAAAATTTAAGCCTTTATCCTGCTCGAATGTTGTATAAATAACAGTATTTTTTTGGTCAATTATGTATACTTCCATGCCATGAGCAGCTTTCATTTTTTTTAAATTCCATGTTGAGACATCTGGATTTTTTTGGTATTCAACTATCATCTTTTGTAATTCTTCTTTTAATTGATCTGATATATTGTTGTCAAAATAATAATGTGCATTATCAACTGTTTGCATATCTGTTAAAATATGATTTTCAATTAACGTTCTATTCATCTCAGCTTGCTTTTGAATATCCGTCAGTAATATTTGTCGGTTCACATAAAAAATTACCGCAACCAGTATTAAAGCAAATGCAATTAAAGATATGAACAATTTCATCCTCAAATTTTTCATATATCTATCCTCTACTATTCTGATTGTTATCAATTACGCCTCAGCTAATTCGAAAAAACTGTGACATCTGCTGTTATTTTGGTTCAGCGTAGTAAATATTTGCTGTGTTACCAATATAAAAATATAGTACCATAATTTATTAACCTTTATCCAAAAGTTTTATCATATTATACAACTATTAGTATATATATGTATATACTAAATTTCCCCATTCTTTAATATTATATAACTAAAAATTCCCCGATACTATTATTATAATACCGAGGAATTTTTTATCTTGTATTAATAGGCTGTAAACTTCTTCTAATTGAATGTTCATTTTATGATTTATTTTGTAGACTAGCTAATTCTGCGGCTGTTAGCTCTCGATATTCGCCTAGTGCTAAATTTTCATCAAGCTGCAAATTGCCCATCGACAGACGCTTTAAATAAACGACACGTTTACCAACAGCCTCAAACATGCGCTTCACTTGATGAAATTTTCCTTCTTGAATGGTCAGCTCAATTTCAGATTGCTCCGCAGATGCTAAAATAACGAGCTGTCCAGGTTTTGTTACATAGCCATCATCCAACTCTACACCTTGTGCAAATTTTTCACCATCTTCTGCTGTCACAATGCCTTCAATTTTGGCATAGTAGACTTTCGGTACATGCTTCTTAGGTGATAATAAATTATGTGCCAATATACCATCATTTGTTAACAGTAGAAGCCCTTCTGTATCCTTATCTAAACGCCCAACAGGAAATGGTTGAAAATGCTGATGTAGTGGCTCTAGTAAATCAATCACGGTTTCATCTCGTAAATCCTCTGTAGCTGATATGACACCTGATGGCTTATTCATCATATAGTAGACAAATTCAGTATACACGACACGCTCACCAAAAACAGAGACATCTTGTTTGTCAGGATCCACGTGTGCTGCTGCATCTTTCACATAAACGCCATCTACTGTCACGGCTTTTTGCTTTAATAGCTGTTTGACCTCTTTACGAGAACCATAGCCCATATTTGCTAATAATTTATCTAAACGCATAGCTCCCCCTAGTTAAAATCCAAATTTATTCGTTATTTTCGTTAGTCGTTCACCAAGTAATTTTTGTGCTAAACCTAATTTTAACGATAAATAGCCATACACACCTACACCTACACCTGCACAAATAACCGAATACAGGAGTGCAGTAAACTTGCCATCAGCAGGTCCGATAAAGACAACTAACAGCTTATGCACAACTACTACATTCAGTGCCATAACAGCCGTTAAACCCGTAATAAGTAAAATACGACGCACGACAATTTGCGATGTATAGTTTAATGTGCGTTTTAATACCCAGAAGTTAATAACAATCGATACACTATAGCCGATAGCCGTTGCTAAAATAGCGCCATCTGTCTCTAACCATCGAATCAATGGAATATTCAGTGCTAATTTGACTAAAATACCTGATAATAAGCTCAGCACAATCCATTTTTGAAAATCAATACCTTGCAACAATGCAGCCGTCACTTGGAATAAGGCAAATAAAATAGCGACAGGTGCATAATGTGCTAAAACAGATGCCCCCATTGTACTATTTGAGTACAGTACAAAATAAATTTCATGTGACAGTAAAGAAATGCCTACAACGGCTGGCAATGTAATAAAAATTAATATTTGATAGGTTTTATCCATTGCGTGCTTTAAGGAAACATACTCACCCTGTGTAAAATATTTAGTAATCGTTGGCACTAAAGCCATTGAAAAACCTGTTGCAAGCATAACAGGAATAATCACTACCTTATGTGTTGTAAAGTTAATCATCGACAAATACTTATCTGTGACCTCTGCTAAACCTATCGATGCCATCGCTCCATTAAATGTCAGCATATCAACTAACTGAAATAATGGATTGGCAACTCCTACAAATACCATTGGAATAGAATAGGTAATGACTTCTTTGTAGATATTAGACATCGGAAGCTGTGTGGATGTTATACTTTTACTGCGCAATAAATCAAATTCTGGCTTATATTTTTTCCAATAATAATAAAGAACAGCTAAGCCACCAATTGCGCCGATAAAAGCAGCAAATACAGCAAAGGATACTGCTGTCGTTTGTTTACCGTTAAACACAACAACAACTAAAAAGGAACCACCTAATAACACAACAATACGCACAATTTGCTCCACTAATTGAGAGATAGCAGTTGGCTCCATCTTGTCATAACCTTGGAAAAAACCTCGCCATAAGCTCATAAATGGCACAACAATTAACGCAAAGCTAACCCAACGAATAACTGATGCAATCTGTTCTACACTAAATACTTGTTCTTCGCTTTTAATGACCAAACCTGCAATTGGATGAGCGAGTAAAAAAAGGGCAAGAAACGAAGCAAAGCCTGTTATTAGCATAATGATAATGCCCGATTTCATCAATTTGCGACCAGATTGATAATCACCTAAGGCATTATACTTGGATACAAATTTCGATACAGCAATCGGTGCACCTGAAATCGCAATAGCTAGCATAATCGAATACGGAATATAGGCATATTGATACAATGCTACATTTTCTTCCCCTACAATGGCGTAAAAGGGAAAAATATAAATTAAACCAAGTACTTTCGATAAAAACATGCCAATTGTTAATATCGCAGTACCTTTCATTAAATTGGACATCCTATCCATCCATTCATCATAAAATCAATCATCGTTATCTTAACATATTTTAGTTATATAGACGCAGCATTCCTCAAAAAAGTTCGAGTGCAAAATAATCGGTGGGGATTAAGTCTTTCTCCCCACCGAATTCATTTTATTGCATATCCACAAAGAATTGCTTATACCAAACTAAAAATACATAGGCTGTCCAAATGTAACGTGCACGATTTGCTTGACCTTCGTAATGCTCATCTAAATAGCCCATTAATTGCTTTGTATCAAAGAATTCATGGGCAAAATCAGCCGTAAATAATTCTTTGACCATATTGTAATATTTTTCTTCACGTAGCCAATGACGAATTGGCACTGGGAATCCTAGCTTTGGACGTTTTGCCCATTCCTCTGGTAATTCCTGATGTGCTGCTTGACGTAACACATATTTCGTATCAATATCGTTGACACGATAACGAGATGGAATATTTTTCGCTAACTCCATCACTTCTTTATCTAAAAATGGTACACGTAATTCAATCGAGTGTGCCATACTCATTTTGTCAGCCTTCAATAAAATATCGCCTGGCATCCATAAATTCAAATCAAGGTATTGCATCTTTGTCACATCATCTGAATGTGGTACTTCATCATAAATACGTTTTGTAATCGAATATACGGATGGGCCTTTTTGATAATCAGGCTTTAAGACGTTTAATGCGTCTTCTTCATCCCAAACAACGGCTTCCCCAATAAAGCGCTCCTCTACCGTTTGACCACCTTTAATTAAAAAGCTAGAATACGCATTTTTCGGTAACTTTTCTGCAAAGCCTCGAATTTTTTGACGCAGACCAAATGGTAGCTTCTCGTATTTCTCCATTTTGCCTGAATTTTGATACCACGAATAACCGCCAAAAATTTCATCTGCGCCCTCACCAGATAACACGACTGTCACATCTTTTGCCGCTAGTTCTGATAAGAAATATAACGGTACTGATGATGGGTTCGATTGTGGTTCATCCATATGCCATTGAATTTTTGGTAGCGCAGCAAAACATTCATCCGCTGAAATATATTTACGTTCATTTTGAATACCTAGCTCATCTGATAATGCTTTCGCATGATGGGTTTCATTGAACATATCCTCATAATCTGAGAAACCAACAGAGAAAGATTTATCTGGACGTAGCAATGCTGTAATATAGCTAGAATCAATACCACCTGATAAGAATGAGCCTACTTTTACATCACTAATTTGATGTGCTTCTACAGATTCTTTGACTGTCGTACGAATATCTTCCACATACTTCTCCATTGGTGCCTCAATTGCATGGAATTTTTTATCCCAATATTGGACGATTTTTTTCTCCCCATTTTGAATCAGCATATAATGCGCAGGTGGTAATTTATAAACACCTTTAAAGAAGGTTTCATCCATTGAAGAATATTGGAATGTTAAATACGGACGTAACGCATTTTTATTTAATTCTTTTATAAAGGATGGATGTGGTAAAAAGGATTTAATTTCTGAGCCGAAAATAAACGTACCATCTGTTGTATTTTCACTGTAGTAAAGTGGCTTAATCCCAAAGCCATCACGTGCAATTAGTTGTAAATCATTCTTTTTATCCCAAATACAGAAAGCAAACATACCACGTAGCATTTTAACAAATTCTACACCGTACTCCACATAGCCATAAATAATCACTTCACTATCAGATTGTGTTTTAAATGTATAGCCCTTGTCGGTTAAGCCTGCTCTTAAGTCCTGAAAATTAAAAATTTCACCATTAAAAACAAGCACAATGTTACCATCTGCACTGTACAATGGTTGGTTTGCCACGTCCGATAAGTCAATAATACTTAAACGACGAAAGCCTAATGTTACTTTGTCATCACTATGAACGCCACCGCTATCAGGTCCACGGTGAATAATTGTATTCATCATATTTTCAATTGTTTGATGGTGGTCGATGACATTTGTTCCGTTAATATAGCCAATAAATCCGCACATGCTAAATTTCACCTCATATATTTAAATGCTTACTAATTTCATACTGTTATACAATTAGAAAATTATAAAACACTTTGCGTCAATTTTCAATGTAAGTATATAGACTTCATGTATAATAAAAAGGATTCCTATATTTAATAAGAAAGCGAGTTAAAATATATGTATGATGTAATTGTTATTGGTGGTGGTCCATCTGGCTTAATGGCAGCGATTGCGGCTGGTGAACACAAGAAAAAAGTACTGTTGCTCGAAAAAGGAGCGAAATTAGGTAAAAAATTAGCTATTTCAGGTGGTGGACGCTGTAATGTCACGAATCGTTTGCCCGTTGAAGAAATTGTGAAGCATATCCCTGGCAATGGACGTTTTTTATATAGCCCCTTTACTGTTTACAATAATGAGGATATTATTGCGTTTTTTGAGGGGCTTGGTGTCGCTTTAAAAGAGGAAGACCATGGACGAATGTTTCCTGTGTCAGACCGTGCACAGGATGTCGTAGATGCTTTAATTCGTCAGCTAGAAAAGTTACATGTAGAGGTACGGCTACATACAGCGGTGAGTAAGCTGCTGATGGATGACGAACAAATTTTAGGGGTGCGACTGGTGGATGGCACAGAGCTTCGTAGTAAGGCTGTTGTTGTAGCTGTTGGGGGTAAAGCAGTGCCACAGACAGGCTCTACAGGGGATGGCTACCCATGGGCAGAGCGTGCAGGTCATACTATTACACCCCTTTTCCCAACAGAAGTACCTATTCTTTCAAAGGAGGACTTTATTCAAAATCGTGAATTGCAAGGGCTAGCATTGCGAGATGTGGCGGTTTCTGTAGTCAATCAAAAGGGCAAAGTACTCGTCACCCATCAAATGGATATGCTCTTTACTCATTTTGGCTTAAGTGGCCCTGCGATTTTGCGCTGTAGTCAATTTGTTGTCAAAGAGCTGATGAAAACAGGCTACACACCTGTCACGATGCGCATTCATACACTTGTTCAATATAATGAAGAAACCTGTCTACAGTATTTGAACAAATTAGTAAAGGATGAGCCTAAAAAAGCAGTGAAAAATGTGTGGAAAGGTATTGCTCCTGAACGTTGGCTACTGTTTCTATGTGAACGTGCAGACATTGATGTACAAGCAATGGGTACAGAAATTTCACAAGATAAAATGCGTCAGTTAGCACGACTGCTCGTCAATTTCACGATGACAGTGAGTGGTACACAATCGCTCGATAAAGCCTTTGTGACAGGTGGAGGCGTCTCAGTTAAAGAAATTGAGCCGAAAACAATGGCCTCTAAGAAAAAAGCTGGGCTCTATTTCTGTGGTGAAATTCTCGATATTCATGGCTATACTGGAGGCTACAACATCACCTCTGCGCTTGTTACTGGGCGAATTGCGGGGATGAATGCGGCACAATGAGCAAATTCTTGTTATAACACCCAACGAAGGTCACATTTCGCCCGTAAAATGACAGGAGCCAAGCATATTTTCTTATGCTTGGCTTTTATTCAACCACCACTACTAGTCGTCATATACACTTCTTCAAACGGCTGGATAATAACAAAGCCCTCACCTGAAAAAGCCATTTGGATGGATTCGCCACTTCCTCGTCCAATCAATGTCCGGAATGAAATATCGGTTTTAAACTCTGGCTGTAAATTGCCTGACCATGCCACTGTTGCATGTGGGTCTGTATAGACGGTTTCCCCAGGCTTTACAAGTAACGTTAATGGCTCAAAATGCGTTGTAATCGCTACCTTACCAGTTCCTTGTAATGTCACATTAAATAAGCCGCCCGACATAATGCCTGCCATTTTCCGCATTAATTGAATATCCCATTTCACAGTTGGCTCAAAAGCGAGTAAATCATTGCCATTCACACAAATGCTATCGCCCTGCAAATCGAAAATCGTTACTTTTTTGCCTTGGTCAGCTAAATAGAGACGACCTTTACCAGTCGCTTTCATCAACTGTGTACCTTCACCCGTCAATGCCTTTTTAAACATTTTTCCTAATCCATGCTCCAGTACACGCTCGCGCTCAAATTTAATATCGCCTACATAGGAAATCATCGCACCCATTTTTGACCATACTTCACCATTCAAGTTAATTTCCAATACACGCTCTGTTTCCAGCTCAAAATAATCGTTTTCATTATCATCCTGCTGTGTTTTTTGAATAAATTCATCTAACGAAAATTTGCCCATATTCGATTCCTCCCTTTCCTTCTTATACGTTCCTATAATGGAAAAGATTCGTCAATATGTTATTTAGCTATTTGAATATTTCGAATCATGGTAAAGTTAGCCGAATCTAACCAAAAAGCCTGCACCATATTATGATAAGCAGCTAAATGTTCATCATTTCGCAGTGGGACATAGACTGCATCATCTAATTCTTTTTGCATCACTTCTTTATAAATACTGTTACGTGTTACTTGATAAGATATTGCACGACCTTTCTCAATTAAAGCATCTACCTCAGGATTACTATAATTAAAATGATTACCTGCCACTCCTATCGCACTCGAATGAAATAAATTGTATTGGTTATAGTCTGCATCTCCTGTTGCATTTCCCCATGCTCGAATAAATAATTGATGTTGCCCTTTTAATACTTCGGAAACAAAGTCACCCGAATCAATAATTTGAATATCCATTTCTAATCCAATTTCCTTGAGCTGAGCTTGAATGGCCTTTGCTATTTGAATACGTTCTGTACGATCATTCACTAGAAACTTAATGTGTGTTCCTTCTTTAATACCAGCTGCTCGTAATAATGTCTTCGCCTCCTCAACATCATAATCATATGCTTTTGTTTCCGTCGAATAGCCAATGACTTTCGGACTGATAGAGGAGTTCGCCAATGTGCCTGTATCATGATACACCTCATGAATGATGGCCTCACGATTAATGGCATGGCTAATAGCTCGTCGTACTTGCACATCCTTTAATAGTGCATCTTCCACATTAAAGCCGATAAATTCTACCGCTAAACTTTCTGCACGAAATAGATTCAATGTAGGGGAATTATTGATGTAGTCTATATTCGCTACAGCTACTTGTTCTGCAATATGTGCTTCACCTTTCTCTACCATCTTTAAACGTGTCATATCGTCTGGTACAATTTTAAAGGTTACGCCACCATACTTCGGCAAATTACCCCAATAGGCTGCATTGGTCTTTAATTTGATTTCTTTACCCTTCTCCCATGAGTCAAAAATAAATGGACCTGTTCCTACTGGATGTGTTGCTAGCTGATCTGATCCTTTTGTCACTGCCTTCGCACTTATCATACTACCTTCATGACTCGCTAAAATAGCTAGTAAAGGCGCATACGGTTCTTTGAGCTTTATCACAACTGTGTAGTCATCCTCAGCAAGAACTTCCTTAATCATAGACACCTTCTCCCACTGTGGCGAACCAAGTGCAGGGTCTAATAGACGATCAAGTGTCGTTTTCACCGCTTTTGCATTAAAGTCTGTCCCATCATGGAAATGAATTCCTTCATTTAATATAAATGTCCACGTTAATTCATCTGTTTGCTCCCATGATTTAGCAAGTAATGGTACAATTTTACGGTCTTTATCGAAAGCGACAAGTGTTTCATATACTTTGCCATGAACAACATTTGTAGATGGCATGTCTGTTACAAAATGAGGGTCAAGATTAGTTGCATCAGATGCTTTTAAAATAATAAGCTCACTATCTGCATTTTCAATTTCTTTTTCAACATGTTCATTTTGTATATTTTTAGTAGAACATGCTTGAAGTACTAGCATAGCAATCAATATGAAAAATAATAACATTTTCTTCATAGGCACTTCCTCCTTATCGTTTAGGTCGTTCTACAAAATGTACTTACTTTTTTCTTTGATTCCTGTTCCTTTCTCTTTCGTGCGATAAAGTATATTAGTATGATTATAGTACGAAAGCAGTAAAAAGGCGATATTTCATTAAGCAAATTTCATATTCAATAAAAAAAGATGCCCTATTACTCAGAGCATCTTAGCATTTTCAATACTTTTTATTCACTTTTTGTTGATAAATACAAAGGACGATGCCCAGCAAGATCAAAATAGAGCCACCTATTTGAATCATTGTTGGATAGTTTCTTAAAATAAGTGCACTTAGCGCCATAGCAATAGCTGGCTCTATATTTAACAACAATGAGGCGTTTGTCGAGCCAATGACCTTCATATTTTTATTCCATAGTAAATTACTTATACCATGAATAAAAATTGCTGAGCTAATTAACAGTAGCCAGTAAGACATAGCTGTAGCTTGTAATGACCAATGATTGATACTGAATGGCAATAAGACGATTAAACCAATACCATTTGTATAAAATGTAATAACTGCCGCTGATAAGTGTACACTTAAATGATTAACCATAATTAGAAACAACGCAAAGCTTACCATCGTTATCAAGCTCAGTATTTCACCTTTACCAATAGTAAGAATCATCCATGCTCCTTTTGTAATAATAAGTGCCACACCAATAAATGACGTTACAGCTCCTAGCCAAAAGAGCCAATTGCGCTTTTCCTTATAGATTACTTTGTTTAATAATGACGTTACAATCGGTGCACAAGCTAAAATAAGTGCAGCTGTAATAGGAGAAGTGTGTTGAAGACTAGCATAAAAGCTGTAATGATTAATAGCCACACCTAATATACCAGCAATGGTAAGTAGCAATACATCTCGCTTTGTCAATCGCACTTTCACAATAGCCCGCCAACTAATACAGCCTAAAAAAAGCACAATGACTATTAACCTTAAAATAGCAACCATTACTGGTGACCAATGCTCAACTAAAATCGCACCAATAATAAAATTACTAGCCCAAAAAAATACACATGCTACTAAAATTAAATATGTCGTTACTTGTTTCATAAGCAAATCTTTACTCACTTTCATTGATTGAAAACATAAATAAGCATAGTAATCATCTTTACTATGCTTATCTTCATATTTTAAATAAACTGCCCTTTTGACATCATGATGCGCTCTGAAGGCTTACGTGCGATAACCTCTGCACTTGATATAGCATCGAAAAATACAAAACTTGCTTCATCCTGTACATTTGGCCACACCTTTTGACCGTTTGCATCCAATGGCATCACACCATTTGTAATGTATTTTAATGTTTGACGAATAGAACGTTCATCTAATTTACGGGAAATTTCCGCAAATGTCGTCGCCTTTTCTAAAATATCACCAGAGCCATATGGACTCCATGAATCATAGAAGCCATCACAACCAAAATGAACATCCACACCATGTTCGGTTAATAAATCAATTGGTGGTATTGCACGATTTAAATTAAATGGCACGGTTGACATAATTTTCACACGTTGCTCTGCTAAACGTGTTGCAATCGCATGTTGTTCCCCAACTGAAACATCTCCAAGCGCAAAGGCATGACTTATAGCTGTACGCCCCTGATAGCTAGCTTCCTCAACCATATCAAGCCATTTATCAATTGTATAATAGCCAACATGACCACCATCATGTAAATGAATATCAACATCCACATTAAATTCATGGGCAATATCCATCGTCTCATATAATGAACGTTCAATCGTGTTATCAATGCCTGCTGGATCAAGTCCACCGAGCATTGTTGCACCATTACGTAATGCTTCACGTAATAAGCTTGGCACATTATCTCTCAATAAACCATGCTGTGGAAAAGCAATCACCTCAGCCGTCACAATACCTTTATATTCGTCCAATGCCGCCAAAACACCCTCTAAATTTTTCAAACCAATATATGGGTCAATATTAACATGTGTACGAATATGGTTTGCACCGTTCGCAACAATTTTTTCAATCATCGCCAGTGCACGCTGCTTAGCTGTTGGCGCTAAAATCGTTAACTCCTTCGCTTCTTTATCTAAGCGATCTTTTAAATTTTTTGCTGGCACAACAGCCTTCCATGGTAATGATAAATATGTTTTATCCAAATGGTTATGCATTTCTTTAAACGCTGGTAATAACAACTTGCCCTTCATATCTGTAACATTTCTTGAAGCATCAATCGTTTCAGATGCTGATACAATTTGAGAAATAACACCATCTGTAATCTCTAAATGAAATTGTTCAACCTTTGTACCTACTGTGTCATTGTCTTTTATATACTCCCCTGTTTCAAGTAGAACATTCGTCAGCCATTGCTTCATCGTAATTCTCCTTTCAACTCTCCTACATCCTGTTGATGAATAATTGTGCCTTGCGAAATCACTGTAGAAATTGGACATCTCCGTGCCACAACATGTGCTGAGCTGACACCATCTACTAGTAACATATTCGCCGCATCACCAACTTTAGGCCATATACGTTCACCAGCATCATTTAACGGTATAATGCCACCAGAAGCATATTTCCATGAACGACTTAATGAATATTCATCCATAAAGCGGAATCGTTCTGCCATCACATTGAGCTTCATAATCGTGTTACCTGTACCATATGGTGACCAATGATCTGTTAAACTGTCATGTCCTAATGAAACCTTAACACCATTGTCATATAAATATGGAATTGGAATCGTTGAGCGGTTTATCGCTACTGGCACTGTTGACGTCACATCCATTTGTACAGCTGCCATTGCTTGTACAAGCTCCCCTAATTGAGGCTGCGTTAAATCAGCTAATGCCATTGCATGACTAATGGTTACTTGTCCTTCTTTTTTCGCTTGTTTCGTTAAATCAATCAACTTATAAAACTCAAACTCACCTAATGTATTGGGTGTATGGATATGAATATCGATACCAGCATTATAATCCTTGGCAATACCCATCGTTGTTTCAAGTGATTTTTCAATATGACGGTCCACAATCGATGGGTCAACACCGCCTACCAATGTTGCGCCCATTGTCATTGCTTCACGAATCAATCCTTCTACATTTGAACGTAATAAGCCATGCTGTGGGAAAGCCACAATATCATATGTGATTTGATCTTTATATTTTTCTAGTACTTGCTTTGTAATTTCAATATGCTTTGTGCCAATTTGTGGATCAACATTACAATGGGAACGAATGTGGGTATGCCCTTGTGCAATTAGCCACTTCACCATTTCCTCTGCTCTATATGCTGCTGTTGGTAATTGCTTTGGTAACAATAATTGTTCTTCCTCAATACGTGTTAAAATCCCCTTTGTAATGGGCCTCGGTGCTTGCCATTCACCACCAAAGTATGTTTTGTCGATATGAATATGCATTTCACGGAAGGAAGGGAGCAATAGCTGCTTCTGTGCATCAATTACCTCCATACCATCCTCTGCTACAATGTTCGTCTCTAATTGTTTCACATAGCCATCTTCAATAAGAACATCATAAATAGCTGTTTGTGTCGCAATAATATGCTCACCCTCACGCTCAAAAGCTTCTTCCAATCTAACATTTTTCAGTAGTAGCTTACCCATAATTCACTCTCCCGATGGTATTAATAGATGAAATTAGCCGTTGCTTTCAATTACAGGCAACGGCTAATTTTGCAGAAATCAATCGACCTGAATGATTGATTATTCTACGATTTCAACGCCACTAATCATAGCATAGTTAGAAGCATCTAACCAAAAACCTTTTACATTATTGCTATAAACAGCTAAATGCTCATAGTTACGAACTGGAATATATACTGCATCATCCAACTCTTTTTGCATTGCTTGCTTGTAAATATCATTACGTGCTGTTTGGTCAGATGTGGAGCGCCCTTTTTCAATTAAGGCATCTACCTCTGGATTACTGTAGTAGAAATGGTTACCTGGTGCGCCCATAGATGCCGTATGGAATAAATTATATTGGTTATAATCAGCATCCCCTGTTGCATTACCCCAACCACTAATGAATAATTGATGCTGCTCCTTCGTAATTTCTGAAATAAATGCACCATATTCCATTACTTGAATGTCAACATCTAAGCCAATACCTTTTAACTGTGACTGAATAACCTCAGCCATGTTAATACGTTCTTTACGATCACTTGTTAATAACTTCACCTTTGTACCTTCTTTAATACCAGCTTCTTTTAATAGCTCTTTTGCTTTCACAACATCATAATCATATGCTTTTGTTTCACTTGAATAGCCAATTACCTTTGGACTCATTGCTGAATTAGCAAGTGTACCAACATTATTATAAATACCGCTAATAATTGCCTCACGGTCAACCGCATAGCTAATAGCTTGACGAACTTTCACATCTGATAATAATGAATCTTGCACATTAAAGCCGATAAATTCAACAGCAAGCCCCTCTGTACGGAATAGATTCATAGTAGAAGAATTTTCAATACGTTCAATATCTGTAACAGGGACTTGATCAGCAATATGTGCCTCTCCACTTTCAATCATTGCTAAACGAGTCGAATCCTCTGGAACAATTTTAAATGTAACCTTATCAATTTTTGGTACGTTACCCCAGTAATCTTTATTTGTATTTAATTTAATTTCCTGACCTGACTTCCATGAGTCAAAAACAAATGGGCCTGTCCCTACTGGATGTGTCGCTAACTGATCTGCTGATTCTGCAATAACTTTCGGACTCATAATACTACCTTCATTACTCGCTAAAATAGACAACAATGGAGCATATGGCTCTTTTAATTTCAATGTGACTGTGTAATCGTCACCTACAATCACTTCACTAATCATAGATAATTTATCACGCTGTGGTGAGCCAGTCGCTGGATCTAAAATACGATTGAATGTTGCCTTTACTGCTTCAGCATTAAAATCTGTACCATCATGGAATTTGATACCTTCATTTAATGTAAATGTCCATGTTAGCTCATCTGTTTGCTCCCATGATTTTGCAAGTAACGGGACTATTTTGCGATCTCTATCGAATGCAACCAATGTTTCATATACTTTTCCATGAATAATATTAGCTGATGGAATATCTGTTATAAAATGCGGGTCAAGACTCGTTGCATCTGAAGCTCTTAAAATAACAAGCTCGCCTCCTACGCTTTTCGTACCTTCCTTTGCTCCCTCTTCACTTTTGTTATTTGCTGTTGAACATGCTTGTAATACTAGCACTGCTACTAATGCAAAAAATAATAACATTTTCTTCATAAGTGATAGCCTCCCTCATTGTTTGTTTTTGCTTACAAATCGAATTATAAAGAAATAAAATTTACTTGTTTTTTAAAATCTTTACGTGTTTTTTAAATTTTCTGACTAATAATGGTGAGAATATTTACTTTCTTTGCATTTTTCAATAAATTGATATCACATCAACTAGTAAAGGAGTATTCAGCATGGAGAAAATAACATTAACAGTCGATCATTCTATTTTAACAAATGCACGAAAAGCAGCTCGTAAAAAAAATAGGGCTCGTTTTATGAACAAAATGAAGAAAAATAAAGCGGCTGTCGCAGGAGGTATCATTATTGCTCTTTATCTTCTTATTTTTTTAATAGGGCCTTTATTAGCACCCTATGATCCTTACGATGTTCAGCTTGAGCAAAAGCTACAAGCACCTAGCCTTGAACATTTGATGGGAACAGATGATAAAGGCCGTGATATTTTTAGTCGTATTTTATATGGTTCACGCTTATCTATTGGTGTCGGTTTTTCAGCTGTTTTATTTGGTGGCACAATTGGTACAATTTTAGGATTAATCGCTGGCTATTATGGAAAATGGATTGATTCTATTATTAGTCGAATTTTAGATATAATGCTTGCTTTCCCAGGGATTTTACTAGCTTTAGCTATTGTCAGTGCATTAGGACCAAGCCTTATTAATGTAACAATTGCTGTTGGATTTTTCTCGATTCCTATGTTCGCCCGTATTGTTCGTGGCTCTACGATGGAAGTAAAAAAACTAGAATATATTGATGCAGTGAAAACACTTGGTGCAAATGATTTTACTATTTTAGCAAAACATGTTTTTCCCAATATTTTATCGCCTATTATTGTGCAAGCTTCTATGCGTTTAGCAACTGCTATTTTATCAGCAGCAGGCCTGTCATTTTTAGGTTTAGGTGCACAGCCTCCATCACCTGAATGGGGAGCCATGCTATCCAGTGGACGTGATTTTATTTTCACAGCACCTTATATGGCAATGTTCCCAGGTATTATGATTTCAATTCTTGTACTAGGCTTCAATTTATTTGGTGACGGTTTACGCGATGCCTTAGATCCAAGAATGAAAAATTAAAGGAGTGACAATACATGACATTATTCATATTAAAGCGTCTCGCTCAAATTATTCCTGTAACACTTGGGGTAACGCTTGTCGTATTTTTAATTATGCAAATGATTCCTGGTGATCCTGCCATTATTTTAGCTGGGGAGGGCGCATCAACAGAAACCGTTGAAGAGCTACGTGAAAACTTAGGATTAAACAAACCTTTATATGTACAGTATGGGGAATACGTGAACGACTTATTGCACGGTGATATGGGACATTCTTTGAAAAATAAACAACCTGTTTTAGAAGAAATTGCAACACGTTTACCGATTACAATCGAACTAGCATTTTACAGTATTTTAATTACGATTGTTTTAGGTTTGATTGCAGGAATTATTTCTGCTATTCGCCCCTATTCCATCATTGATGCTAGCTTTATGGTCGTCGCATTACTCGGTATTTCGCTACCAAGTTTTTGGCTTGGCATTTTATTAATGTATGTTTTCTCTGTGCAATTACAGTGGCTACCAGTAGCAGGCTGGGACAGTGCTAAGCATATTATTTTACCAGCCATTACGTTAGGTGCTGGTGGTGCAGCAATCGTTGCTCGTATGACACGTTCTAGTATGCTTGATGTTGTCAATCAAGATTATATCCGTACAGCAAAAGCAAAAGGTTTAAAGGGCTATGTAATCATCGCAAAGCATGCCTTACGAAATGCGTTAATTCCTGTTATTACAGTAGTAGGCTTACAGTTTGGTAGTTTACTTGGCGGTACAGTATTAGTAGAATCTGTTTTCGCCGTCAATGGTTTAGGGCGCATGATTGTTGATGCCATTCGCACACGGGATATCCCAGTTGTACAAGGTGGGGTACTTGTTGCTTCCTTGATATTTGTTGTCATTAATCTTGCTGTAGATATTATGTATCGTCTATTTAATAAGCGAATTGATTTGAACTAGGGGGGATTTTTGATGAAAGATGAAAAAGTGCTAGAAGTAAAAAATTTACAAACATATTTTTATTCAAGTGAAGGTATTGCCAAAGCAGTGGATGGTGTATCTTTTACACTGCATAAAGGAGAAACATTAGGAATTGTTGGAGAATCAGGTTGTGGAAAATCGATGACATCCTTGTCTCTATTACGCTTAGTGCCCTCCCCTCCTGGTAAAATCATCAACGGAGAAATATTGCTAAACAATACAGATTTACTCAAGCTATCTGATGAGGAGTTACGTAAAATACGTGGCAATAAAATTTCAATGATTTTCCAAGAGCCGATGACTAGTTTAAATCCTGTATTAACGGTGGGTGAGCAAATTGCTGAAACAATTCGTCTCCACCAAGGCTTATCTCGTAAAGAGGCTTGGCAAAAAGCAGTGGAGATGATTCGCCTTGTTGGTATACCTGCACCTGAAAAAAGAGCTAAACAGGAGCCATATCAATTAAGTGGTGGCATGCGCCAACGCATTATGATTGCAATGGCTTTAGCTTGTACACCAGATGTTTTAATAGCAGATGAACCAACAACTGCGCTCGATGTAACAATTCAAGCACAAATTATCGATATTATTCGCAACCTTCAGCAGCAATTAGGGATGAGTATTATTTTCATTACGCATGATCTTGGTGTTGTAGCTGAAATTTGCGATAAAATTGCTGTTATGTATGCAGGTCAAGTGGTGGAAGAAGGAGCGACGGATAGTATTTTTGCTAAACCGTTACACCCTTATACAAATGGTTTAATACAATCGCTGCCAAAGCTTTATGAGGATCAGGAAGAGCTTTCAACAATTCATGGCACTGTACCAAGTACCTATGATTATCCAATAGGCTGTCGTTATGCAGAACGTTGCCCATTCGCTACTGATTTATGTCATGACCAGCAGCCTGATTTAATGACTGTAGTGGATGATAAAAAAGTAAGATGTTGGATGTATAGTGAAGAATGGCAAGGGAAACATTTACGAGGGGCGGTTTGACGAGATGACAACAAAAAATATGCACAAACCATTGTTGCAAGTAAAAGATTTAAAACAGCATTTCGCTTTAAAAAAAGAAAAACTTTTTGGGGAAAAACAAGTCGTTAAAGCTGTTGATGGTGTATCGTTCGATATTATGCCAGGAGAAACACTAAGTATCGTTGGCGAGTCAGGCTGTGGAAAATCCACAACAGGTCGCTCTATTTTACGGTTGGATGAGCCAACAGCTGGAGAAGTTTTATTATTTGGCAAAAACCTAGTGGAGATGACAAAAAAAGAGCTACGTCTAGCAAGAAAAGATATTCAAATTATTTTCCAAGATCCATATGCTTCCCTGAATCCACGTAGAACAATTCGTCAAATGCTGACGGAGGCTATGTCCATTCAAAAGGTTGTCCCACCAGCACAACAAGAGGCAAGAATGCTGGAATTGATGTCATTTGTTGGTTTGCGCCCAGAATATTTAGAGCGTTATCCACATGAATTTTCAGGTGGACAACGTCAACGTATTGGTATTGCGAGGGCTCTTGCGGTCAATCCTAAACTCATTATTTGTGATGAATCTGTTTCAGCCTTGGACGTTTCTATCCAAGCGCAAATTTTAAACTTATTGAAAAAGCTACAGCGTGAATTAGATTTAACGTTTTTATTTATTTCACATGATTTAAGTGTAGTGCGTCATATATCTGATCGGGTAATGGTCATGTATCTTGGAAAGGTTGTCGAAATTGCAGATAAGCATTCTTTGTTTTCACAGCCACATCATCCATATACAAAAGCTTTGTTCTCTTCCATTCCGATTATTGATAAAGAGCATCGTAAGGAGCGCATTCTATTAAAAGGCGATATCCCATCTCCTCTTAATCCACCTTCTGGCTGTAGCTTCCATACACGTTGCCCATTTGCAACCGATAAGTGTAAAGCAGAAATTCCAAATTTACGAGACATTACGCCTACACATAAAGTCGCTTGTCATTTTGCAGAAAATTTAGTTTAATGAGTTATGCAGCTATTCTATAACAGGGGAGATTACTATGTTACAGCTCGAAACATTCAACATTTATATTCTCCTATGCGTCATTGCTCCAATTATTGGAGCTTTTCTGCTTATGTCTGTTTTTATTTTTGAAAAACAAATTGACAGTTTAGAAGAAGAAAAACGGCATTTAGAGCTGAAGCAAGACTTGCAGCGAGCAAATATTTTGCAGCTCAACCAGCAAATACAGCCTCATTTCTTTTTTAATGCGCTAAACTCTTTACTAAGTCTTGCACGTATTAATCGTAAAGAAGATTTAGTAATGGGCATTGAAGCTTTAGCGATGTTTTTTAAATTTAAGTACAACAACCATGAAGTACTTATTGCGCTAAAAAATGAAGTACAGTTTGTCGAAAGCTATTTACGCATTCAGTCTTTGCGTTTTGGGCATCGTCTAACGATTCATAATCATGTGGACAACGCAGCGCTCACCGTGCCAATTCCACCGTTTCTTTTGCAAACAATTATTGAAAATGCCTTTAAACACAGCTTTGAAAAACATATAGAACCAGCCGAATTATTTATCAATATCCATAAATCGGATGAGTTACTGATAATCGAAATTAAAAATACACATTTTTCTCCTGCTCTTGAAAGTACAAATAATGAACATCAAGGATATGGCTTAGAAAATATAAAAAAACGTCTTGAACTCATTTATGGTCTTGAAAATATGACATTTTCAACACAACAACATGAACAATTTTATGTTGTAACCATTCATATTCCAGCAGAAGCAAGTTCCAATAAGAAAGGGTGACATGGTATGAATATACTAATTGCAGATGATGAGCCTTTAGAGCTTGAGCAAATGATTTATTTATTAAAGCCACATTTTCCAAACTGGACATTTTTTACTGCTCAAGATGCTTCACAGGCATTACAGCTAGCGAAAAAAAATCGTATGACTATCGCCTTTTTAGACATTCAAATGCCTGGAAAGGACGGCATCACTTTAAGCAAAGAATTAAAGCAGCTTTATAATTTAGACATCATTATGGTAACTGCCTTTCAATCCTTTGAATATGCCCAAAAAGCATTGCGTATCGGTGTGACAGACTATTTGACAAAGCCTGTTATTGCCAGTGAATTAGATGCCATTATTGAAAAATATAAAGTTTGGAGCTCAAATCACGATGCTATTCAAAGTGCTCTATCTTATATTCATGAAAATTATCATGACAAACTAAGCTTAAATAGTATTGCTGAAAAAATTCATTTAAATCCAAGCTACTTAAGTCGTAAATTTTTAGAAGAGCAGTCCATTGGGCTAAATGAATATATTAACAATTACCGTTTAGAAATGGCTGTTAAAAAAATGAATGACAACCATGATACAAGTATATCTGCCATTGCAGAGAGCTGTGGTTTTAATAGCCAGCATTATTTTAGTGTGGCATTTAAGAAAAAATACAATCAATCACCGCGGCAATTTAAGCTATCTCAACTATTTAAAGGACAATAACGCTATGACTTTCACTAAACGCTCACTTATCTTACCATTTGCAAGTCTTAGCACAGCGGCTGGTGTTATCGTATTATTAGCTCGTTGGATTCACGGGAATTTTTTCATTTCCTCACCTTCTGCCTTAATTTCATTTGGTTTGACAGCAGGTATTTGTTATCTATTAGCAATGGCTTTAGCTTTTATCATTCTTGGGATTTGTTTAAAGAAACACCATGTTCAGCACAATCAAAGCTTTTTATTAGCTACGATTCAAGAAAAGTTAAGTGGTCTAAATTTGAAATTTATTAAAGTATGCTATTTAGTTGTAGGATTTGAAATATGGCTTATTCAGTTAATTAGTATGAGTGTGCTATCAACGATTATGTTTCATATCCCTCTATATTTGACATTACCTTTCTTTCTAATTATCGTGGTATTGTTAGAACGATTCCTATCGCATCGTGGACTATTGTGGCTGGACAGTTTATTTATTATCGTGCTGTTTGCTTTACTTATCTTTATTCCCATTTATTATTTTGTGCAAAATGGTGCAAGTTCAGTATATGAGGGTATTCGCCTTTATCATCCATATTTACTTTACTTTAAAAATAGTTATATTTTATTGTTTTTTATCGTTATGCAGTTTGTCGTATTAGGACAAGTACTGTTTGATAAATCTACTTGGTATTTAATAGCCTTTATCAAACCTCAAAAGGTAAGAAGCAGCCTATTATCATCAGGCGTCATTTTAGCTTTATTAACCTTTTCATTTACAGCCATTTTAATGATTGCTTTATACAGCGGTGCTTATGGACAGTTCGAAATATTGATTTTAACCTTTTTATATGAAGTCCAGCCAGGGTTTCTGACATTGGCATTTTTGCTTTTTACACTGCTTGCTATACTCACAACATTGCTTGTAGAAATGCGTGCAACAAAGCCTTTTTTTACACATAAACGCTCCTACTACAGCTATATGATTGCGGTAATAATTGGATTGCTAGCCTTCGTGTTAACAGTAGATTTGACGATTTTAAGTGTTATTTATACATTTGCATTTCTTCATATTACGCTACTTCCCTTTGTTGTCGTATTATTATTTACGAAACGAAGCATCCATAAGCTGAGCTGGCTGGCGATGATTATTGCTTTGCTTAGCGGTGCTACGATTAGCCTAGCCTCTGAGGTGCTCTATGGACTAATCGTTAGCTTTATTATTTCTTGTATAGCTCAGCTCTCTTTACAAACAGAGGCCTGATTTGCTTTTCAGGTCCCTGTTAATGACAGCTAACACCTCCCATTCACTCACTGGCAATTTGTTTTGTAATAGTTATCTAGCTCTGTGCATTATCGCTTTTACTACATTTTCCATACAAGCTAAAATACTCGCTATTTTCCGTACCTTCAACTCCTGATAATAATAACCTCTCGATATGTAATAGGCAGTTCAAATAATGCAGTAGTTAATAGATTACGCTCATCTTGTTCAAGTACATTTTTTTCAGGTGTTTGCCTACTTGCACCAATATGCCATCTATCGAATAAGACATGATGTTTATTTTTCCAGCTTCTTAAGTAATCATGACTTTTATGTACCGTTATTTTTACTAAATATGTTCTTAATGATGCACATTGTTCAAAGCACTCCTGCTGGCGATAATAGGCAAAAAAAGACATCCTGCACAATTTCCTCTGTAACAGCCCAATCTTTCACATATAAACAAGCAACACGTAAACAATATTCTCCATGCTCTGCCATGATTGCTGCTAACTGTTCACTCAAATAAGCCCCCTCTTTTATCTATAGTCGTCAAAAATTTCGCTGTGGTTTCATAAACAATGAAAAAAGTGCCCAATGACTGGACACTTTCCCTCAATTATTTCGCTACAATATTGACTAACTTACCTGGAATCACGATGATTTTCACAATATTTTTACCAGCAAGATGCTCTTGTACTTTATCATCTGCTAGTGCAATTTTTTCAATCTCTTCTTGTGTTGCATCTTTCGCTACGATAATTTTCGCACGGACTTTTCCTGCAACCTGTACCGCTACTTCTACTTCTGCATCGATAAGTTTAGCTTCGTCATATGTTGGCCATTGTGCATATGTTAATGTTTCCTCATGACCTAATAGCTGCCATAGCTCCTCTGCAACATGTGGTGCAATTGGTGCTAATAGCTTCACAAAGCCTTCAGCATAAGCTGTTGGTAGTACATCCGCTTTATAGCAATCATTGATGAATACCATCATTTGTGAAATCGCTGTGTTGAAACGAATGCCTTCGTAATCCTCTGTCACCTTTTTCACTGTTTGATGATATGATTTTTCCAATGTTTTATCATCTGATGCTTGAATTTTTGCTGCTACTGAACCATCTTCATTGATAAATAGACGCCAAATACGGTCTAGGAAGCGACGTGCACCATCCAAGCCATTTGTTGACCATGCCACAGATGCCTCAAGAGGGCCCATAAACATTTCATAAAGACGTAATGTATCTGCGCCATGAGAAGTAATAATTTCATCTGGGTTCACAACATTGCCTTTTGATTTAGACATTTTTTCATTGCCTTCCCCAAGAATCATCCCTTGGTTGAATAATTTTTGGAATGGCTCTTTTGTATGCACAACACCTAAATCATACAGCACTTTATGCCAGAAGCGTGCGTATAGTAAATGTAGTACGGCATGCTCTGCACCACCGATATAAATATCTACAGGTAACCAGCGTTTTAATAGCTCTGAATCAGCAATCGCTTCTTTGTTTGTTGGATCAATATAACGTAAGAAGTACCAGCTTGAGCCTGCCCATTGTGGCATCGTATTTGTTTCACGACGACCTTTTTTGCCTGTCTCAGGGTCTACAACATTTACCCATTCTGCAATATTTGCTAATGGTGATTCTCCTGTACCAGACGGACGGATATTATCTGTTTTTGGTAGTATTAATGGCAATTCGGATTCAGGTACCGCTGTCGTTGTACCATCCTCCCAATGAATCATTGGAATTGGCTCACCCCAATAGCGTTGACGTGAGAATAACCAGTCACGTAGACGATAAGAAATTTTCTTTTGTCCAACACCTTTTTCCTCTAACCATTCAATCGCCTTTGCAATGCCATCTGCTTTATTTAAGCCATTAAGGAATTCAGAGTTAATGTGCTGACCATCCCCTGTAAAGGCTTCTGTCTCGATATCGCCACCTTCAAGTACAGCGACAATATCTAAACCGAATTCTTTCGCAAATTCATAGTCACGCTCATCATGCGCTGGAACCGCCATAATTGCACCAGTACCATAAGACACTAGCACATAATCAGCAATCCAAATCGG
This sequence comes from Lysinibacillus piscis, assembly GCF_026012395.1. Classification (GTDB taxonomy): domain Bacteria; phylum Bacillota; class Bacilli; order Bacillales_A; family Planococcaceae; genus Lysinibacillus; species Lysinibacillus piscis. Next base: position 40,936 of record NZ_BRZA01000002.1, on the reverse strand, counting down.
CACTTTTTTACCGTTGATTGGATTCACTGCATATGCACCTGTAAAGACGCCTGTTTTTTCCTTCGCTAAATCTGTACGCTCTAGGTCAGACTTCATTTTCACTTTTTCTAAGTAAGCCTCAACCGCTTCACGCTGCGCTGCTGTTGTAATTTGCTCCACCAATTTATGCTCTGGCGCAAGTACACAATAGGTTGCACCAAATAGTGTATCAGGACGTGTTGTAAAGACAGTGAAGTTTTCTGCTGTCCCATCCACTGCAAACGTCACCTCAGCCCCTTCAGAGCGACCAATCCAGTTACGTTGCATATCTTTAATAGATTCTGGCCAATCCACTTCTTCTAAGTCGTCAATTAAACGGTCTGCATAGGCTGTAATTTTGAGCATCCATTGCTTCATTGGACGACGCTCTACAGGATGCCCACCACGCTCTGACTTCCCATCAATAACCTCTTCATTCGCCAATACTGTGCCAAGTGCTGGGCACCAGTTAACCGCTACTTCATCAATATAAGCCAAGCCTTTATTATAAAGTTGAATAAAAATCCATTGTGTCCATTTATAATAATCAGGATCTGTTGTGTTAATTTCACGATCCCAATCATAGCTAAAACCTAATTCTTGAATTTGACGCTTAAATGTCGCAATATTTTTCGCTGTAAATTCAGCAGGGTCATTCCCTGTATCTAGCGCATATTGCTCTGCTGGTAAGCCAAATGCATCCCAGCCCATTGGATGTAATACATTATAGCCTTGCATACGTTTAAAGCGTGATAAAATATCTGTCGCTGTATAGCCCTCTGGATGTCCTACATGCAAACCTGCACCAGATGGATAAGGGAACATATCTAACGCATAAAACTTTGGTTTATCCGTTTCATTTTCAGTTTTGAATGTTTTATGGTCAGCCCAATATTGCTGCCATTTTTTCTCGATTTGCTGATGATTAAAGCTCACAATAATTCCTCCTTCAATTTCGTTTTAAATTGACGAAATATTTAAAAAATAAAAAAACTCGTCCCTCTCTTTATCAGAAAGGGACGAGAGAATCTACAGCTCCCGCGGTACCACCCAAATTAGTGATTACACTCAACTTTTAGCTTCTTTAACGCAGAAGAAACGGCACATCGGCAGACTCCGTAGGCAAGTTCAATTTGTTTTCCTGCTAGCTTCCACCAAACGCTAGCTCTCTATCAAGAACGACAAATTTACTACTCCTCATCACTGTCTTTTCATGTATTGCATTTATTCTAATGGAAAGCGAAAAAAAATACAAGCGTTAGTTTAATCCAGCGATATTCCTTGCTTTTTCAATGGATAATCATATACAAGACATGGAATAATCGCTAATAGGACAACAAACACTAAAATCGAAACAAGCATAATCATGCCAAATTGATCTACCATAATGCCTCCAAACAATGGACCAATCATCCGACCGATTGTAGCGGCACTATTAATGATACCTTGATAAAAGCCTTGTCGTCCTTTTGGTGCAAGCTGATTCGCAATCGTTGGCAATGCAGGTGTATAGAACATCTCACCGAAAGTTAAAACGACCATAGCCGCCGCAAACATTGTAAAGCTTTGCGCATAAACAATAATACCAAAAGAAGCCGCAATTAAGACAACCCCTAAAACCAACTGACGTTTTAATTGACCTTCCCAACGCTTCACAAGTGGTGCAATAAGCGGTTGCCCTAAAACAATCAGTAAGCCATTTATTGTCCATAATAAGCTATATTGCTTTAAACCAAGTCCTAAATCCTGTGTATAAGAAGAAATCGTTGCACTCCATTGTGAATAAGCTAGCCAGCATAACACAGAAGATACACTAATAATTAATAATGCGTAAAACGGTGCTTTATTAACAATTTTTTTACTTTCACTCACTACATTTTTCGGTGCAACACTATTATGATCCAATTGCTTAAACGTCAATAATGCAATGAAAAAGAACAGCGTATATAAACCTAGGTTCACTTTAAATATATAATCAAATTGATAATCTGCTACAATTCCTGCAAGTGCTGGTCCAATCGCTACACCGACATTTTGAGCTAAATAAATGGCATTGAAGGCTTTTCGTCCACCTTCTGGCCATGCCGAGCCTGCTAGTGCAAACATCCCTGGGAACACGATACCACCGCTAAAGCCAATAATCGTTAAAAACCATACATAATGCGGCCAGCCATGCCAAAACAATAAGCCAATTAAAGCACCAATCGTTAAAATAATGCCAAGCATAATCGATTTAAAGCCACCTATTCTATCAAATAAATAGCCACCTAAAAGATTGCCAAGTACACCTGCCGCTGAATTGAGCATCAAGACAAAGCCAGCCAGTGCAAGTGATTTCCCTAAATAATCATGTATATAAATAGCGTTTAAAGGCCATAAAAAAGAGCTGCCCATCGTATTCACGAGCATTCCAATCAATAAAAACCAAAGTTTTTTTGGCATGCGTTACCCTCCATTATTTCGTTACTCTAAACAATTAGTCTATGCCGAAATGAGTAAAAGTACAAGAAAAATAATTGTTGCACATGTGACGGAACGAATAGTACATGTTAAAATAGAGTGTTAGAGGAGTGAAATATCATGACAGAAATAAATTTCCCTTTTCCTTCCGATGGGAAAAGATATTATACATGGAATCGTTATTTACGCAATCACTTTGGGCATAAGGTTTTTAAAGTAGCACTTGATGCTGGCTTTGATTGCCCAAATCGTGACGGCACTGTTGCTTTTGGTGGCTGTACATTTTGTAGTGCGGCTGGCTCAGGCGATTTTGCAGGCAATAAGGTCGATCCGATTGACGTTCAATTTGCAGAAATCCGTGAGAAAATGCAGCAAAAATGGAAAGATGGCAAATCGATGGCCTATTTTCAAGCTTATACAAATACACATGCACCGCTACCAGTATTAAAGGAAAAATTTGAAGCGGCATTAGCACAGGAAGGTGTCATCGGCTTATCCATCGCCACACGCCCAGACTGCTTACCTGACGATGTTGTAGAGTACTTAGCAGAATTAAACACACGTACTTATTTATGGATTGAGCTTGGTTTACAAACTGTACATGAAAAAACAGCGAACCTCATTAATCGTGCTCATGATTATGCAACATATGTAGAAGGTGTAGAAAAACTACGCAAACATGGTATTCGTGTCTGTTCCCATATCATTAATGGGCTTCCACTTGAAGATTATGACATGATGATGGAAACAGCACGAGCAGTAGCTAAGCTCGACGTACAAGGCATTAAAATTCATTTATTACACCTACTCAAAGGAACACCCATGGTTAAACAATATGAGAAAGGGATGCTGGAATTTTTAGACCAAGATGTCTACACAAAACTGGTAGCCGATCAACTGGAAATTTTACCACCTGATATGGTCATTCATCGTATTACAGGTGACGGGCCAATTGATTTAATGATAGGACCAATGTGGAGTGTCAACAAATGGGAAGTGTTAAACGGTATCGATGCAGAGCTTGAACGCCGTGGAAGCTGGCAAGGGAAATTTTATCAAGCCGAGGTTTTAAAATGAAGCTACAGCGTGTTTTACAATATGCCCAACAGCTATTAAAAGAAACGATTACAGAAGGCGATACAGTGGTTGATGCAACAGCAGGCAATGGGCATGACACCTTATTTTTAGCACAGCTTGTTGGTGATACAGGGCAAGTATATGCCTTTGATGTCCAAAAAAGTGCCGTGGATGCGACACTTCACCGTTTATTAGATGCAGGCTTAGAGCATCGTGCTCTTATTTTACATCGTGGGCATGAGGAGCTAGCCAACCATGTACACAAAACAGTAGCCGCAGCCATTTTTAATCTTGGCTACTTACCTGGCAGTGATCACGATATTATTACAAAGCCTAATACAACAATACAAGCAATTGAAGCCTTACTAGCGCTCTTAAAAATTGGTGGCATTATTGTGCTTGTCATTTATCATGGACATTCAGGTGGGAAAGAAGAACGTGATGCGGTGATTAACTATGTAAGTCAGCTACCTCAGAAATATGTTCATGTATTAAAATATGAATTTCTAAACCAACAAAATGATCCCCCTTTTGTCATTGCTTTGGAGAAAATGAAAGAATTAAGTTAATCAATGTTAAAAGGTAGATTAGGAAAGCATTTTCCCAATCTACCTTACTTTTAACTATTATTTCTTGTTGCGCTTTTCATTATATTCAACCCAGAAATCAGCCCCTTTAATTCCTAACTCACGAGGATCGAACACAGGGTCTTTTCCTTCTTTTTTCTGTTTCTCATAATCTTTTAATGCTAAAATAGCAGGCTTCATAATAATTAAAATAGCTAGTACGTTAATCCATACCATTAATCCTAATCCAACGTCACCCATTGCCCAAGCAAGATCCGAAGTACGAACAGTTCCGTAAAAGGCTGTTACTAAAATAGCAATTTTTGCAACCCAGATAAAGATTTTCTCCATACTTCCCGAGAATAAATATGCCACATTCGTTTCAGCAATATAGTAATATGCCATAATAGTTGTAAAAGCAAAGAAGAATAATGCAATAGCTACGAATGGTGCACCAAAGCCTGGTAATGCTGTATCAACCGCATATTGTGTATAGGCTGCACCTTCTTTAATACCTTTTGCAAACGTCATTTGTTCTTCGCCACTTAAACCACCTTGATTGAATTCACCAATATGAATATAACGATTTGCATCATCTACGTCTACTTTTTCATTCTGAACATTGTACATACCTGTAAATAAAATCATGAATGCTGTAGCTGAACATACTAATAATGTATCGATGTAAACAGATGCTGCTTGCACAATTCCTTGTTTAGCAGGATGTGAAACTTCTGCGGCTGCCGCTGGATGTGCGCCAGTTCCTTGACCAGCTTCATTGGAATAAATTCCACGCTTAACACCCCATGCAATAGCGGAACCGATAATACCACCAAATACTTCTTGTGCTCCAAATGCACTTGAGAAAATTAAGCTAATAACTGCTGGAATTTCGCTAATATTCATACAGATAATAACAACTGCCATTAAAATATATGCTAATGCCATGAATGGAACAATTATTTGTGCAGCATTTGCAATTGATTTTACCCCGCCAATAATAATAGCACCTAGTAGTACAGCAATAATAAGCCCAGTAATCCAAGGTTCAATATTGAAAGCGTTTTCAACAGCACCTGCAATTGCATTCGATTGAACACCTGGCATTAAGATTAGCATAGCAATTAATGCAGCTACTGCGAATATAACACCAAACCATCTTTGCCCCATCCCTTTTTCGATATAAAAGGCTGGACCGCCACGATATTCTGTGTCTTTCTCTTCCTTGTAAATTTGAGCTAATGTAGATTCCACATATGCTGTCGCAGCACCAATAAAGGCAATTGCCCACATCCAAAATACTGCACCAGGACCACCCATTCCAATTGCTGTAGCTGTACCTGCAATATTACCAGTACCTACACGACCTGATAATGCAATGGACATCGCTTGGAATGATGAAATACCTTTCTCTGATTTTTCCCCTTTGAACATTAAAATAACCATATCTTTAATGTGTCGTACTTGTAGGAATCGCGTAAGAATTGAAAAGAAAAGTCCGATTAATAAAATACCATAAATAAACCATGGTCCCCAAAAAAGTTCATTTAATTTTCCTACAATTATTTCCATTTTATCCCTCCCCAATAAAAATTTCCTTGCTATAGGTCAATATATTATTATATTTTTCTGAAGATTACAATATTATTTCCAAAAATAAATATAAGAAAAAAAGCATCCATATACTGGATGCTTTTTTCTATTCAATAATATAGCCGATTCTTCGTAATGCATTATTAATAAAATCACGTGTATACATAAAAATTTCTTCACGCTCTACTTCGTGAAATAAATTATGATAACAATTTGCCCATTCTTTATATTGAAATTCAGAGAGGTCCTGTTGATTTAACCAATGGCGAGCTTGCTTACTATCAGATATCGCATCCTTTTCAGCCGTCATCAGCAAAACAGGTATCGTCGGAAATTCTACTTTTGGCATTAAAATGAGCTGGCGCATCATTTGTTGCAGCTCGCGATACCATTTAACTGAAACAGTTGATTTAAAGGATACCTCATCTTTCATTTCTTCTTTTCCTTCCACACTGCGAGTTAATTTATTCGGATGGACCGCATGTGTTAATTTCATATTAGCTGTGAGTGCACTTAAGCTTGTTAAGGCATTCGACAATTTCCCTGGCAGCAATTTTAAATTTAACCATGGCGACGTTAAAATTAAACCTGCACATTCGTATTTATATTTATACATAGCCTGTAATAATAATGTTGCACCTAATCCATGACCGATTAAAAAAACAGGTAAATTATATGAAAAAGCATTTTCAATCAAATGTTTTGTATATTTATAATAGGTTTGAAAATCTTCATCATGGACACGTGAAAATTTCGCATTCACACCATGATTCGGTAAATCCCCCATAACTATGTGAAAACCTTCTAATCTTAACTTTTCTATTAGCCACGCATACCAGCGATGATTTTCATATGCACCGTGCATAATCGCAATCACAGCCTTCGCTTGTCCATCAACTTCCCACTTCCACATTCACATAGTCCTCCTCATTCACTACACCTTGACCATCTTGCTAGTGGTCACCAAAAGCTATATCTTTATCAACAATATATTGCTAAATCAAAATCAAATTACTTAATTATTATATCGCAATATGTAACAAATCTTTCAGTTTATATTTGCATAAAGTACCGCATTTGATACGATATATAGTACATCATTTCAAGAAAAGAGGCGATTCATATGATTTATCCATTTAAAGACAAACAGCCCAATATCGACCCATCTGTTTTTATTGCTGACTATGCCACCATTACAGGTGATGTGACGATTGGTGCTCACACAACAATTTGGTTTAATACGGTCATTCGAGGTGACGTTTCTCCAACAATTATTGGAGAACGTGTCAGCATTCAAGATCTTTGTTGTTTACATCAAAGCCCCAAATATCCACTAATCATTGAAGATGAAGTAACGGTTGGTCATCAAGTCACTTTACATAGCTGTACGATTCGCAAAAATGCTTTAATTGGTATGGGGTCTATCATATTAGACGGCGCAGAAATCGGGGAAGGTGCATTTATTGGTGCTGGTAGTCTCGTACCTCCGGGTAAAGTAATTCCACCCAATTGTTTAGCATTAGGTCGTCCTGCTACAGTTGTACGTGAGCTGAATAAAGAAGATAAAAAAGATATGGAACGTATCGTACGAGAATATGTAGAAAAAGGGCAATATTATAAATCTCTACAGGCTGAAAAAAAATAGAAGGGGCGCACATGTCCCCTTCTCTTCTTATTGTGCAGCTAAACTTGCTTTCGCTTTTAATTCTTCTGCTTTATCTGTTTGCTCCCACGGTACATTTAAGTCTGTACGACCAAAATGCCCGTATGCTGCTGTTTGTTTGTAAATAGGGCGACGTAAATCTAGCATTTTAATAATGCCTGCTGGACGTAAATCAAATAACTCACGTACCCAATTCACGATGTCGCTTTCTTTTACTTTTCCTGTACCAAATGTATCAACAGCAATCGATACTGGCTGTGCTACACCAATTGCATAAGCTAGTTGTACTTCTGCACGCTCTGCTAAACCAGCTGCTACAATATTTTTGGCTACATAACGGGCCGCATAAGCTGCTGAACGGTCAACTTTGGTTGCATCCTTACCAGAGAATGCACCACCACCATGACGTGCATAGCCACCGTATGTATCTACGATGATTTTACGACCTGTTAAACCAGCATCTCCTTTTGGTCCACCGATAACAAAACGTCCTGTTGGATTAATGAAATACTTTGTATCTGCATCAAGTAATTCACTTGGTACAACTTCCGCAATCACTAATGCTTTTAAATCCGTTTTAATTTGCTCCAATGTTACTTCTTCATCATGTTGTGTCGAAATAACAATTGTATCTACACGTACTGGTACGTTATTTTCATCATATTCTACTGTTACTTGTGTTTTACCATCTGGACGTAAGTATGGCAATGTACCTGTTTTACGTACCTCTGTTAAACGACGTGCTAATTTATGTGCTAAGCTAATTGGCAATGGCATAAGCTCTGGTGTTTCATTACATGCATAGCCAAACATTAATCCTTGGTCACCTGCACCAATTGCTTCAATCGCTGCATCTGTCATCGAACCTTCACGTGCCTCTAATGCTTGGTCAACCCCTTGCGCAATATCAGGTGATTGTTCACCAATTGCCACAAGAACGGCTAAATTTTCTGCATCGAAGCCATATTTCCCTCGTGTATAGCCAATTTCTGCTACTGTATCACGCACAATTCCTTTAATATCTACATATGTAGATGTACTAATTTCTCCAGCTACTAATACTAATCCTGTTGTAACAGTTGTTTCACACGCTACACGTGCATTTGGATCCGCTGCTAAAATAGCATCTAAAATAGCATCTGAAATTTGGTCACAAATTTTGTCTGGATGTCCTTCTGTCACACTTTCTGATGTAAACAGTCTACGGTTTGTCATTTGGTTTTCCTCCTATTAATAACTCATATCATATAGTTTTGAATACGGTACTCATTACCCATGTCAAGTCCGCTCCTAAGGATTGAACTTTCAAGCCGTTGTTACTGTTGCTTTTAACACGAGGATTTAGAAAAAATCACTAATCACTATTTTTTGACAATAAAAAAATCCTTTTCCCACGTTTACTATACATGAGGAAAGGAATAATGACTGTGTAACCTTTCACTCTTATCGTTCAAGGGCTGTTCCCTTGCATCAGGTTGGCACCAACGCATGTCGTGAATGTTCATGCAGGTTGCCGGGTTTCATAGGGCCTGACCCTCCACCAGCTCGGGATAAGAGTATCCGTTCAATAAATTATATTACGGAAAAGGTCGAACATTGTCAATTATTTATTCGCAGCATTATTCGTAACACAAAACTACTAACAACAAACACATAATATTCAAATAATACTGAATTTATTTTTATTCTAAAATATAAACCTTTCCACATGTAATAAATACTATTGTAGCGACAAATGCTTTTTTACATGAAAGCGAAATATCAAGTATACTCGCAATCCATCGCTACTCGTACAAATAATTGTAGCAACTAAAACAACAAACAACTATTTATATTGTCGAATTAAAATATATGTAAATTATTATTGTAATTCAAACAAAATCATCCTTAATTGTGGTAAGATAATCTTTGTTCTCAGACTTCTGTAAACGCATTCAATGTTGATTACAATAATTTATGCTCGTTTATTTGATTTTTTGTATTTCCTATGTCATTCATTATTGATGTAAATACTTTATACACTCTATTAACAAGCACCTATTTAGATATTGAATTTCTCATTTTGTTCATGGAAGTTTTAAAATAAATTTTTAATTAGTATAGACTATTTAGGTAATTGTGTTATACTATTTTTAAATTTAGGAAACAATCCCTTGCATATTGTAGGGAATATTATAAAAAAGGATGGTATTAATCGATGAATTCAGTAGAAATTACAAATGAACTGAAGGAATTATTAAGCGGAGGGAATATTCATGTTCAACTTTCCGTACCACAATTAATTGAAAAAGCTACATCTCGTGGAGAAGCAATGTTAACAGTGGATGGTGCGCTGCGTGCTGAAACTGGAAAATACACAGGTCGTTCTCCTAAAGATAAATATATGGTAGAAGAAGCAAGCACTAAAGATCAAATTGACTGGGGTAAAATAAACCAACCAATTTCATCTGAAATATTTAATAACTTATATGTAAAAGTTGTGAAATATTTAAAAGAGCGTGACGAATTATTTGTATTCAATGGCTTTGCAGGTGCTGATAAAGACTCACAATTAAGCATCCAAGTCATCAATGAATACGCTTGGCACAATCTTTTCGCCCATCAATTATTTATCCGTCCAACACAAGAAGAGTTAACAACACATGTGGCTGATTTCACTATTATTTCAGCACCTAACTTTAAAGCAGACCCTGCCGTTGATGGCACCGCTTCTGAAACATTCATCATTGTATCATTAGAGAAAAAGATTATTTTAATCGGTGGTACAGAATATGCTGGTGAAATTAAGAAATCGGTTTTTGGTATTATGAACTATTTACTACCACAGCAAGGTATTTTCCCAATGCACTGTTCTGCTAATGTAGGTGAAGCAGGTGATGTAGCACTATTCTTCGGTTTATCAGGCACTGGTAAAACGACTTTATCTGCTGATGCTGATCGTAAATTAATCGGTGATGATGAGCATGGCTGGTCTGATAACGGTGTATTCAACATTGAGGGCGGCTGTTATGCAAAAACAATCAATCTTTCTGCTGAAAAAGAGCCTGAAATTTATAATGCCATTCGTTTTGGCTCTGTATTAGAAAATGTAGTTGTGGACGCTGAAACACGTATTTGTGACTATGATGATGGTTCATTAACTGAAAATACACGTGTTGCTTATCCAATTCAATTTATCGATAATATTGTTGACCCATCCATTGCAGGTCATCCAAAAACAATCATCTTTTTAACAGCCGATGCTTTTGGTGTATTACCTCCAATCAGCAAGCTAACAAAAGAACAAGCAATGTACCACTTCCTAAGTGGATTCACATCTAAACTTGCAGGTACAGAGCGTGGTGTCACAGAGCCAGAACCAGTATTTTCAACATGCTTTGGTTCTCCGTTCTTACCATTGCCAGCAACTGTCTATGCTGAGCAATTAGGTCAAAAAATTGACGAGCATGGTTCACAAGTATTTTTAGTGAACACAGGCTGGACTGGTGGAGAGTATGGCGTAGGTTCTCGTATGAAACTTGCCTACACACGTGCAATGATTCACGCTGCAATTGAAGGTAAATTAAACAATGTAGAGACGACTCAAGATGCTGTATTCGGTTTACATATCCCTACAGTAATTGAAGGTGTGCCATCAGAAGTGTTAAACCCTCGTGATGCTTGGGCTGACAAAGAAGCATACGATGTAAAAGCACAAGAGCTTGCTCGTTTGTTCAATAACAATTTCCAAAAATTCGCTGATGTTTCAGAAGCTATTACGAAGCTTGGCGGTCCATTACAATAAGACAATCAAACAGAGGAGTGCCCTTAATGGCCTCCTCTTTTTTGCGCCTTCATCCATCGACATAATTTATGGACTACTTGTAAATTAATCATTGTTGGGAAAAAGTGTGTCAATCGCTCATAATACCATGTTTCATATACTTTATAGGTCTTCTGTAAATGCTGTTCAAGCTGTCTTGCATGTCCCATATCCACATTTTCATCCTGTGTGCCGTGAATAATCAGCACAGGTGCTTCAATGGCTGTGATATCAAACAATGGCGTTCTTTTATGGTAGGCTTCTGGTACACGATTCGGGCTGCCACCAACTACCCGCTTTAACATACGACGCATATCAATTCGTTCCCAATAGGTGGCTGTAGCATCAGATACACCAGCCCATACCACAACAGACGTAATATCACTGCGTAAAATCGCTGTCCAAAGTGCCATCAACCCACCACGTGAAAAGCCAAAAACATGAATGGCGTTACTACAGTAGTGCTTTAACACATCTACTGCATATACCGCATCATAACGGTCCTGCCCTGCAAATTCATCTCGTCCCTCGCCCCCCCGATTACCGCGATAATAGGGTGCAAAGACAACAAATCCTTGCATCGCAAATTGGGCAATACGTGAAGGTCTTACCATCCCAATATTTTGCATACCGCCACGCAAATACAAAAAGCCATCATAGTTGCCTGCTTCTTTCGGCTCTGCTAATAAGCCTTTTACACGTAGTCCCTGCGAATAGTAAGTCACTTCTGTTAACCGTACCTTGGCATTTGGTGAAGGGTATGGACGTGTTGCGACAATTTCACCATTTCTCATGTTGCTGTAATACCTCCAACATTTTGTGCATCCCTTCATCCTGCATATGAAAGCTTAATTGTGGATGATTTACAAATTCTTCATCAGTTAGCCATACCATACCAGCTGTCTCTAAATCAAATGCAATCTCTTCCTGTCCTGCAAATTGTGCTGTAAATACAGTCTTTGCAAATACAACCTTATCATGCACAGCATATTCCGCGAACCATGTTAGATTTTTTGCATGGACACCTGTTTCCTCGAACACTTCACGTATGGCGGCTTGCTCTAATGTTTCGCCAGCTTCCACCTTACCACCTGGCACTTCCACACCACGCTGCTTATGAATGGTACAAAGCCACTTATTTTCATGCTTTAAAAATACAAGTACATGCTTTGGCTCAATAGCAAATTCACCTTTTGTAAAACTTAAATCGACTTGTAAGCCATGTAAATCAGTAAATGACAACATTTTATTCAACCCCTTTAAACTAACAAACGTGACTTCATGTCGCTTGAAGTCACGCTCTTACATCTATTATATAATTTGTTGCCCATCAAAATAAACTGTTGGGCTTTTCACAACACAATCAATATGCACATCTGCCTCATTGGCTCCACCAAATGAAGCATTGCTACCAAATGCAATATGAATCGTACCATATACTTTTTCGTCCTCTAACACATTTCCACATAAAATAGCACTTTTATTAGCACCAATACCGAATTCCGCAATCACACGTCCATTTCCTTCACCTAATAAAGTAAGCAGCTTTTCTCCATCTGGACCGATTGCTTCCTCTAGTCGACCGTTGCGAATTTTTAATAATAGTGGTTCTGCCAATACACCAATATTAGCAATCGAACCATCCACTAAAATATCTCCATTAGCAGAAGATTCAATCGGTGCAATATAAGCTTCCCCAGAAGGAATATTACCATAATCACCTGCATTGCGCACAATGCCTGTCGAATGAATGCCTGAGCGATTTTCCAAATTGAAGGTTAACTCATAGCCATCCTTCACAATGCGTACATCTTTTGCTGAATCAAGTAATTGAACATAGTCTTCCACAAGTGCCTCAATTTCCTTTGTATCCCCATGCAATGCACCTTGCTCTAGCATCGAAAAAGTCACTCCTGGCATTGTTGCCACTCGTCCACCTTGTTCACATGCCTTTTTACGAGCGACCGTATGTGTTAATGAATGCGAAGTAATACATAGTGTCACATCGACATTTGCCATCAGTGAAGCAATCGCTGGAATTGGCTCCTGTCCTGATTTTTGCAACAAAGGCATAACGACCAGTAATGTATGATCTGTTATTGCCAATCCTGCCTCGTAAAATACGTTGGCAACCTCTTGCTTATGAATATCCGTTAAAATGAGCAATGTTTCTGATGGCTGAACATGTAAATTCCCTTTCAAAACAGTTAATGCAATGTTATGTAAATGCTGCATAATCGTAGCTCCTTAATTAAAATTCAAATGATAACGGTAAATGATTCCTTCAATTTCTCGCTTTGCTTGTGCTAATGGCTCTAACACTTCATCAATGCGCTGTTCTGTAAAGCGATAAATAGGGCCTGATACTGTTACAGAGGCAACTACTTGATTGTCACCATTGAAAATAGGCATTGCTAGTGCCATCACATCATTTGTATATTCACTTTGGCTCACTGCATACCCACATGCTCGGATTTTTTGTAATTCAGCTCGAATGGCTTGTGCATCTGTCATTGTATTATTTGTGTAAGCTGTTAATGGTCTATCAATTACTTCTGCAATTTGCGCTTCACTTAAAAAGGCTAGCATTGAGCGATAAGAAGCTCCTACATAAAGTGGTGTTCGACTTCCTCTTGAAACAGAAAATTTCACTTTATTTAACGGCTCAACTTTTAACAATGTCAGTGCTTCCAAGCCATTCAACACTGTAAAAATCGCTGTTTCTCCTGTCGCTTCCTGTAATTTTTCAAGAATTGGTATACATAGTTGATCAATATTCAATGAATCATACATGTTCATACCCATTTCCCACAAAGCAATACCAAGTGAATATTTTTTTGTCACAGGGTCTTTCGTAATAAAGCCATTCATTTCAAATGTTTCTAAAATTCGATACAAATTTGTATGATTTAGATTCATTGCCATAGCTAGTTCACGTCCACCCCATGTTGGCTTTTCTTTCGTAAACATTCTTAAAACAGCAATGGATAAATTTAAGGTTTTTAGCATCTCTCTCGCATCCTTTTAATCTATTTATATTGTGTAGTCACCTCTATACACATCTACAAAAGCAAGAGAGAGAGCTCTCCCTTACTTTTGATATAAGAAATCAATGGCAGCCGCAATATATACCTTTGCACAGCGAACAATATCCTCAACTAATACTTTTTCGTTGTAGCCATGAATACTTGGCAAATAGGCTGGACCATATTGTAAAACGGGGATATCATATTGTCTAAAATGTCGTGCATCACTGCTCGCCCACTGCATCACACCATAAGCTTCTCGCTCTGTCACAAACGAGATATTATCGACAATTGCTTGACATACAGGGTCCTGTGCAGATGTATAGTTTGCCACACTTTTAAAGCCAAAACGTTTAATGGAATAATCAATGTTGAGTGCATCCAATTTTTGTGCCAAAATAGCTGTGACCTCTTCCTGTGTAATACCAAATGGTAAACGACAATCCACTTGCACTTTACAATAATCAGGAATAACGTTCGACTTTGTTCCCCCTTCAATTGTACCAATATTTACAGTAATTTTCTCTAATACTTCTTGATATTTCAAGCGATCTTTTTCAACTTCACGCATATATTTTTTAGATACTTCGATTAATGGCTGCACTTCTTCTGGAATTTGAATCGATAAATCCCACAATGTACGAATTTCTTCAATGGCACGAATGGCATCGACAATGGCATTATGACCAGCTAGTGGTGATAAACTTCCATGCCCTGGCTCTCCACGCACTTCTAATTCAAACCAATAGGAGCCCTTTTGTCCAATCGTCGGATTTAAAGGTGATGAAGGCTCAGCAATCAAACAGCCATCCCCTTTGACTAAACCACGCTCTAACAGCCAAGGGACACCGAATTCACCACCCGTTTCTTCATCTGGTACAATGGCTAATGTCAATTTTCCTGGTAGCTCAATATTTAATTTTTTCAGCATTTTCGTTGCAAAAATAATACCCGCTAGCCCTGCTTTCATATCACTTGCACCACGTCCAAGCATCCAGCCATCTTTTACCTCACCTGAAAATGGATCGAAATCCCATTTGGATAAATCACCAACAGGTACAACATCTGTATGTCCACAATAAATGAGCTCTTTACCATCATCATTGCCAATTGACGCTACTAAATTAAACATTTTATCAGCAGATTCATATTTTTCATAAGGAATATGGACCTCATTTAAATAATTTTCAATAAAAGCTGTAATCTCTGTCGTATCTCCTGGTGGATTGACACTTGGAATTTGAATGAGCTTTGAACAAAAATCAATGAGCTCATCTTGATGTTTTTCTACTTCATCGATTAATTGAAGCTTTAGCTCCTGTAAATTATGCATGGATTTATACCTCCATTCCTTTTGTTTGCAAATGCTTCATACTACCATATAAACTTTCCATTAATGTGAATTGTTGCTCATCATAGAAAGCACATTTATTTGCTCCATATGCTTTAGCCACTTCTAGTGCAAATCGAACAGCTTCTTCAACATCAAACATATGCGTAGCACCTGTTGCACAGCCTGCTACTGCTGCTTCTGTCGTAATCGCTACTCCCACAACTGGACTAGTTGTCGCTACTGCTGGCTGTAAAATACTATTAATATGATATAAGCCATTGCCATATGGTGTAATATCTTGCATCGTAATCGGCAAAATAACAGGTGCGATACCTGCCGATTGCTTGTAAATATGCAATAAATCATCACTAATTTTTAAAATGTAGCCCTCTTTAACTGTTGGTGTAATCGCAAATCCCTTATGATTACATACTTGATTGCCCTTTGTTGTATCAATCGATAAAATGGCGTCCATTGCTGGATCAATTTCATGCTCATTCATCACACCAATATCGACAGGCGAATCCATAAATGGTACTGGATCATGTGGTAATGTTGGGGCTGTTGGGCAAATATGCGTTGTGAAAATGACATCGCCCTCTAATTGATCTCCCTTTAAAGTCATATCCATCGCTTTAGCAGCACTTGCCATACATGCTAATGCACCATCACCATCCGAAACAAAGCCCACCATTTCAGGTCGTGCACCAATACCACCTAAACGGCCAATAATACCTAATGTAGGTGCACTTCCACCAGAGGATTTACCATTCTTGCCAGGTAGAACGACCTTCACGAAATCAGTCGAGCCATTTTTTCCTTCAATGGTCTTTACTGTCACATCTACATTTGGATTAATCGCCTGTAAATAGCCTTTTATCGCTTCTCCATCGACATAAATACTGTCCATTATTTCGTATAGCTCCATCACATGTTTTAATGACATAATTCGTTACCTCTTTCTCATTTATAATTTATTTTTATGGAAATAAAGCGGACCTTCAATCAATAAAGATTCGCCTCATCTCCATTGATTGTTAAGGTTTTTACAGCCTGTTCATTCCCCATACTTAAACAGCTTGATTTTATTTTCTTATTTTGAAGTGAGGATTTTACAGACTGTTAACACGGAATAAATGACACGATACTTGATGTGTATCTGTCACTGTATCTAGCATTGGTTGAATTTGTGCACATTGCTCCATCGCAAAGCGGCATCGCTTATGAAATGCACAGCCACTCGGGGGATTGACTGGACTTGGTACATCTCCTGATAAAATAATGCGCTCCTTTGCATCAAACGGATTTTCCTTAGGGATAGCCGATAATAACGCTTGTGTATAGGGATGCTGTGGATTGCCATATATCTCTTGATACGTGCCAATCTCTACAACCTTACCTAAATACATCACAGCAATTCGATCACACATATAGTTCACAACATTTAGGTCATGGGAAATAAATATATATGTTAAGCCAAAATCCCGCTGTAAATCTTTCAATAAATTAATAACCTGTGCCTGAACCGATACATCCAATGCCGAAACAGGCTCATCACATACAACGATTGCTGGATTTAAAGCAAGTGCACGGGCAATATTAATGCGCTGTCTTTGACCACCTGAAAATTCATGTGGATGTCGTTTTGCATGATATGCACTTAACCCCACTGTTTCAAGCAAGTCCACCACACGTTTTTTGCGTGATGCATCATCGCCAATACCATGAATAGCAAGTGGCTCAGCAATTAAATATTCAATCGTTTTCCTTGGGTCCAGTGAAGCATATGGATTTTGAAACACCATTTGAATAGATTTTCGTGCTGAACGAATATCGGCTGTTTTTAAGCTAGCTAAATCCACACCATTAAATTCAACTTTGCCCTCTGTCGGTGTAATTAATTGATTAATTAAACGAGCAACGGTTGATTTACCACAGCCTGATTCCCCTACAATACCGAGTGTTTCACCTTTATATAAATCAAAACTAACACCATCTACCGCCTTGACAAATTGTGTAGCTTTTTTGAAAGGGATGGAGCTTTTAATTGGAAAATGCTTTTTTAAGTTACTTACTTTTAGTATAGGTTCTCTATTTTGCTGCATTAAAAATCCCCTCCTTACGTTCGACAATTTGTTCCTTAGATTGCAAATGACAGGCAACAAAATGATTACTTTGCACTTCTACTAATTCAGGAGCGGTATGATGACAAATCTCTGTTGCTAATGGACAACGAGAGGCGAAATGGCAACCACTATGTGGCATCGTCAGATCTGGTGGACTTCCTGGAATAGCGGGTAACCGTTCCTGCTCCTGTGTCCCCATCGTAATTTGTGATTCTAATAAGCCCCATGTATACGGATGTAGGGCATTGTCATAAAGCTGTCGTGTTGTAGTAGATTCCACTGTTCGTCCTGCATACATCACATTCACTTTGTCACATAGCTCCCACACAACGCCTAAATCATGTGTAATCATAATAATGGCTGTGTCATGTTCCTGCTGTAGCTTTTTCATCAAATCTAAAATTTGTGCCTGTACCGTTACATCCAGCGCTGTTGTTGGTTCGTCAGCGATTAACAGCTTAGGATTACATGCTAATGCAATCGCAATCATCACACGCTGTCTCATTCCGCCCGAAAATTCATGTGGATACATTTTTAAACGTTTTTCAGGCTCAGGAATTCCTACCATTTTCAGCATTTCTACAGCTTTTGTAGCGGCATCCTTTTTTGATATCTTTTCATGCGCTCGTATTACTTCCACAATTTGATTGCCTACTGTCAGCACAGGGTTCAAGCTTGTAATAGGATCTTGGAAAATCATGGACATGTCATTTCCTCGTACATTGCGCATATCCTTCTCTGATAGCTGGAGCAGATCACGTCCATTAAAATAAATATGACCATCTGTAATTTTCCCTGGTGGTGATGGAATAAGACGCATTAAAGCAGTCGCTGTCACACTTTTACCAGAGCCTGATTCTCCTACTATTCCAAGTGTTTCCTTCTTATTTAATTGTAAATTCACACCATTGACAGCCTTCATAGTAGAACCACTGCTTTTAAATTCAACCGTTAAATTTTCTACATTCAATAAATGCTCTGTCATCATTTCACCTCCCCATTAAACCTTCATTTTTGGATCTAGTGCATCACGTAAGCCGTCCCCTAATAGGTTAATGCCCAGCACTGTTACTAAAATACAAACACCTGAAAATGTCGCCATTTGAGGATTTAACACTAAGAAATCCTTACCATCCTTTAAAATACTTCCCCATGAAGCTGTTGGTGGCTGAACACCTAAACCTAAAAAGCTAAGTGCTGCCTCCGAGATAATTGCTCCAGCCGTACTCATCGTGCCATAAACAATTAATGGCGCTAAGCAATTCGGTAAAATATGACTAAAAATAATACGGCGATGTGTTGCACCTAATGAATGTGTCACTTCCACAAATTCTTCTTCCTTCACACTCAATACCTGTCCACGCACAAGCCTTGCAAACCCTGGGATATTGGCAATCCCAATCGCCACAATAACATTGACTAGTCCTTGACCTAAAACTGTCATTAATGTAATAGCTAATAAAATAAATGGGAAGGCAAATAGACCATCCATTGTACGCATAATCACAGCATCTAAACGACCACCAAAATAGCCAGCAACTAGGCCTAGTAATGTACCAAAAACAGCGCCAAACAACACAGCAGCAATCCCAACAATCATTGAAATACGTGTGCCATAAACAAGACGACTAAATAAATCACGACCATAATTATCTGTACCAAGTAAATGTCCTTCTGTATTCCAAGCTAAAAAGGATTTACCAACCGTCATTTCATCTGGCGGATGGGTAGCAATCCACGGTGCAAAAATAGCGACAATCGCCATAATGGCTACAATGACTAAGCCGATAGATGCTAATTTATTTTTTAACAATTTGCGAAGCAACGTATTTTTCTTTTTCGTATCATTTACAATCGCTTGTACCATCGCTATTTTTTCCCCCCATCCGAATCTAAATTTACTTTAGGGTTGACAACCTTATACAGTACATCAACAATTAAGTTCACCAAAACGAAAATAAAGGCAATAAAGATAACTGTTCCTTGTACAACAACAAAATCACGTTTATCAATCGCATCAACGATAAGTCTTCCCATGCCTGGCCAGCTAAAAATAGTTTCTGTCAAGACGGCTCCACCAAGCAAATTAGAAATCTGCATCCCCAATACAGTCAAAATAGGTGTTAGTGCATTTTTAAAGGCATGTTTTCCAATAACTAAATATTCTTTAATACCTTTTGAACGAGCTGTTTTAATATAATCCTGTGAAATTACCTCTAGCATGCTAGAACGTGTAATTCGTGCAAATGTCGCCATTGGAATCGTCGCTAAAGCACAGGCAGGAAGTATTAAATGCTTAATAAATGCCCATAATCCATCATCCATACTCCCCATCCCTGTTGCAGGTAGCCAACCGAGATTGACACTAAAGAATAGGACGAGCATAATGCCCAACCAAAAAATAGGCATTGATACACCAACTAGTGAGACTAACATCACCACATAGTCTACTATTGTATTTTGCTTTCTTGCTGCAAAGATACCAGCAGGGATTCCTATCACAACAGCAATGAATAATGCGGCTAACGCTAAAATCACTGTGTTTGGAAACCGCTCTGCTATCAAGCCAAAAACAGATTCACTATATGAATAAGAATAACCAAGATTCAGTTGCGCTAAATCTGCAATATATGAAACAAATTGAGCTGGTAGGGATTTATCCAACCCTAACTCTGCTCTCAAATTTTCTACATCCTCCACACTAGCTTGTGGCCCTAGCATAACGGATGCTGGATCACCCGGAATCATTCTCGTAATAATAAAAACAATGATTCCAACTACTAGCAATGTAGGGACTAAGTTAATCAATCTCTTTAAAATAAATGAGCCCATTTCGTTCCCCCTCTTTTTCATTATTAGAAACAGTAGTTCATATTGTGAATAAATACATACTACACCCCACCCACTTTGTTTGTAAATATTTTTTCTGAATTTTTTAAATTATTATTTACTTTCACTTTACAAGTGTGCTAATTTTATATTCAACATTACATTATGAATCAATAGTTCATATTGTGAAACAAAAACAAGGAGGCTGAAATAGCATGAAGAGTTTATCTTTCAAAAAATCGTTTCTATTGCTGATGCTTACATTAATAATTGGTGTATTGGCAGCTTGTGGTGGCGGTGATAAGACAAGCACTGATGATAACAATGATTCATCTGGAGAAAAAGCAGGAGAAGCAACATCTGGTGGTACATTAAACATCGGACTTTCTGCCAACGCCAAAACATTTGATCCTATCAAATACACAGGAGTTTACGAATCACAAGTAATGCGACAAATGGCTGACACATTGGTAATCTATAATAAAGATTTATCAGATATCATTCCATCATTAGCAACAGAATGGAAAGTATCAGATGATATGTTAGTCTACACATTTAAACTACGTGAAGGCGTGAAATTCCAAAAAGGTGAATATCAAGATGGACGTGAAATGAAAGCTGAGGATGTCAAATATTCATTAGAGCGTTCTGCTAAAGAATCTGCTATGAATCGTTTAAATGGTGTGACAGAAGTAAAGGTTCTTTCTGATTATGAAGTAGAAATTCATTTAGCATCACCAAATGCAGCATTATTAGCAATGCTTACAGATGCTGGTAATATCATCATTCCAAAAGAAGAAGTGGAAGGCTGGGGCGATAGCTTCTCTGAGCATTTTGTAGGGACAGGTCCATTCCAGCTAACTGAATGGAAAAAAGACCAAGAAGTCAAATTTGTGCGTAATGATAATTACTGGGGAGAAAAACCTCATGTTGATAATGTAACAATGAAGTTTATTGCTGACCAAAACATGATGACAAATGCCTTACGTTCTGGCGATATTGATATTGCAATGGACGTAAAAGGCCAAAACCGTGAAATTGTGAAGCAAGATAGCAATTTAGAATTGCTGACAAACCCTGGATTATCTATCGTTTACCTTGATTTGAACAATAAAGTAGGACCAACTGCTGATAAGCGTGTACGTGAGGCTATTTATAAAGCAACAAATGTAGAGGAAATTATTACAGGTGTTAACCAATGGGGCGGTGGCGATGTTTCTTACCTACCATTACCACCTGGTTCATGGGGCTATGACAAATCATTAATTGATGCTGTGCCAAAATACAATCCAGAGGAAGCGAAAAAATTATTAGCTGAAGCTGGCTATCCTGATGGCTTTAAAACAGAAATTTATGTATCACAGGCACGTGTACCATATGCAACCATTTTCCAAAGTCAATTAAAGAACAACTTAAATATTGATGTGGAAATCAAAGTCGTTGAATGGGGTACTTACAGTGATACAGTAGCGAAAGGAAACGCACCGATGAATATTGGTGGTTGGACTTGGTATCCAGACCCATACTTCTTCTTATATCAATTATTCAGTACAAAACAAATTGGCGCTTTAGGTAATGGTAAAGGCTATAGTAACCCAGAAGTAGATGCCTTACTAGAGCGTGCGGTTTCCGAAACAGTTGTCCAAGAGGAACGTGCAAAACTATACCAAGAAGCATTAAAACTAATTTTAGCGGATGTGCCACGTATTGAGTTAGAGGCAACACAAACAGTAGCTGCGATTAATAAAAAAGTACAAGGCTTTACAGTATCTCCTGATAACTCAATTCAAATCGTAAGTCCAAACGGTACAAACGTTTCTATCGCTAAATAAACTGTGACTATAAGAAAAGTGGAGAGCGTTTTCTCCACTTTTCTCTTCATATGGAGGGGAATATTTTGATTACACGCTACAATAATGGACTTATTTTTAATTCGGACACTCGTCAATTTGAACAAAGCACTTTTCAAGTAAATGGACAATACTTCGAGCAAACACACCATGTAGCTGAAAACGAAGTGGATTTAACAGGCTATTACGTGACACCTGGCTTTATTGATAGCTGCTCACAAATCGGTTTACAGGAAATTGGTATTCGTTGGGAGGGAGATGATAGCTTTGAATGGGAGGCGAATCTACAGTATTCCGTTATCGATGGTATCTACCCATTCGATTTAGCTTTTCCTAAAGCAGTGGCACATGGTATTACGGCTTCTCATATTGTGCCCTCCCCTAAAAGTTTAATCGGTGCGAAAACGGCTGTTATTCATCATACACATTCCACTGTTGATGAAATGGTGCTGCAAAAGGATGTGGCATTCGCCTTTTCTATTGGTCAAAATGCAAAAAGTACCTTTTTTAATGCGACAAAAAAGCCACTAACACGTATGGGTATTGCCAAAATTGTGAGAGATACACTGCAAGAAATCCAGCAGCAACAGCCTACTATTCGTAAAATCGTGATTCGTGCACATAAGGCTGTGGATATTGAATTGATTACTCGTCTACAACAGGAATTTGCTATCGATTTCCATATTATTCACGGTACAGAACTACCACTCATTACAGAAGCTGCGTTTAATACGGTCATTGCAGGTCCTACATTCCGCTATATTGAACATAATGAAATGCTGGCACTATCACCCAAACTATATAAACAGCTTGCTAGTGCACATATCCCCTTTGTCTTTTGCACTGACCATCCTGTAAGCAGTGCAACTCATTTAGCATTAGAAGCTGGTTTAGCTATACGAGAGGGTATATCACGTCAGGATGCACTTTATACATTAACAACAGGTGCGGCAGCCTTCCTTGGTATTGAACATTTAACAGGTTCCATGCGCACTGGGCTACTAGCGGATTTCGTTATTTGGAATAAACATCCTTTAGATTTAGATGCACAAGTCGTCGCTACCTTTATTAAAGGTCAGCAAGTTTATGCACGGGAAGAAGGTAACTAAGATGATTATTTATCATAATGCCAAATTTATTACTGTTAATGCTGGGCATGATATTTTTGACCAGCTATGGGTAGAAGATGGACGCATTCTTTATATAGGGCCTGCAAAAGCGATACCCGCTGATGTGCAAACAATCGATTTACAAGGTGCTTTCGTGACACCAGGGCTTATCGATATTCATGCACATGTTGGTACGTGGGCTGAGGTAACAGAGGATATTAATGATGCGAATGAATATAGTGAGCCCTTTACACCGCTTATGCATGCATTGGATAGTGTCGATATCCGCCATTTTTCCTTTCAACACGCACTAGAAGGTGGCGTCACAACCGTGCAAACGGGACCAGGCAGTGCCAATGTTATTGGTGGTATTTGGAGCATTCTCAAAACAGCAGGTCCAACACTACCATCACGCGTATTAGTGGAACGAAGTGGCTTAAAGGGAGCATTAGGTGAAAATCCGAAAAATGTCTTTGGTAATCAATATAAACGGAAGCCCATGACACGAATGGCGATTGCACAATTGTTACGTGATGGCTTTCAACGTGCAACCCATTTAAGCGCAGAAGAGCAGGCTATGCACATTCAACAAAATTTAGAGCTCCGTCCCTTTATCGAAGTACTACGAGGAGAGATGCCATTACGTCTCCATTGCCATCGGGCAGATGATATTATGACTGCCATTCGCATTGCCAAAGAATTCAATGTTCAGCTACATTTAGAGCATTGTACAGAGGGACATTTAATTGTCGATGCTGTAAATGCTAGTGGCTTTAACACAACAGTAGGTCCTTATATGCTGACACCATCTAAATATGAAACCCGTCATTCTACACCTGCTATCGCTAAAGTTTTCAAGGAAAATCATATTCCATTTGCCATTATGACTGACCATCCATTTGTACCGATACAATATTTAAAATATTGTGCATCTGAGGCAATTCGTTATGGATTAGATGAGGAAACCGCTTTAAAGAGCATTACGATTAATGCCGCAAAGCTTGTGCAGCTAGACTATCGCATTGGCTCACTTGAAGAAGGCAAAGATGCAGATTTTGTTGTCTGGTCACACCCTATTTTTGAGACAGAGGCAAGAGTGCTCCAAACCTATGTAAATGGTATAAAATATTATGAGGCGGAGGGAGAAATATGAAAATTGCTGTTGTTACAATTGGTCAAGCTCCCCGCAAAGATATGGCTACCGATATTGCCCAATTACTCGATGCTGGTTTAGATGTCACAGAATTTGGTGTGCTTGATACATTATCATCTGCTGAAATTGCAGCGCTTGCTCCCACTCCTAACGATACAGACATTCTTGTCACATTACTGACAAATGGTGAACAGGTGAAGCTAAGCAAAAAGAAGCTAATGCCCTTTATCCAACAATCACTTGATACTTTACAAGATTTTACATGGATTTTATTAATGTGTACAGGTGATTTTACGAATAAATTAGCAGGTAAAAACCTATTGCTACCCGATCGTATCATGACAAATTTTGTGAAAGGTATCAACAACGATTTAATGCTCGGCTTAATCGGTCCTGAGCCTGAACAATATAGCAGTGTCATAGAAAAATGGCAAAACGCACAATTTGCTGTCACTTTTGGGGCTAGCTCTCCCTATCATTTTAACGAGCAGCATCTATTAGCAACAGCTCAACAACTACAATCTCAAGGAGCTGAACTGTTAATTCTTGACTGTATGGGCTACTCATCCACTATGAAAAATAATATGAAAGACCAATTAGCTATTCCTATTATTGTTCCCAGAGAAGCGATTTTTACAATGCTGAAAAATATTTTATCCTAAAAGCAAAGGCTGTTCAGAATGCGATATTTGTCTGAACAGCTTTGTTTTAAACACGCCTATTAAAATACGGTAGCTGCTCCACAAAAGCCTTCGTATCCTCATCCCCATACTCATGAATCAACGCGTAAATTTTCTTCAGACGCAAATCAATTTCATCATTTTCTTTGTCTGAATGGTATTGTATATAAGGTAATTGTGCACGCCACGCGTTGGAAATCTCCAGTAACTGCATTTGCTGAAAAATCTTCTCGAATACATCTAATGCCTGACGATCCACATTCAATTCAAAATTCCATTGTCCTGCATGTGGATTCGTATAATATGTTTTATTCGCCAGCGAAAAATAGACACGTTGTCGCTCCATTCCATCACACTCCTTTTTTCCATAGTATGGTGAAAGATAGGTGATTTTATTCGTTGAAATGTCAAACTTCTACAGCCCTTATTCCATCGACATGCTATATAATGAAATATAATTGGAGGGAATTGCTATGAGTTTAGCTATACTTTTAACGATTGCCATTATGATTGTTATCATTATTACATGCACGACAATTGTCAGCATTAATCGTGCATATGCTTTTCAGCATACTATTGACGCAAAACCAAAGAAGCATGATACAACACAAAAATAAGTTAGGAGGATTCCAATGGGTGTACCACTACCAATTATCATTATGATTGCAATAATGATGCTGATGTTTGGCATATCTGTCATTTATATCATTAAGAAAAAAAATCATCTTTTTACACAAACAATTGATGCAAAACCACAGCCTCCAAAGGATGAGCAGCTATGAAGCATCTTTTTATTGGACTGATTACCTTTTATCGAAAATTTATTTCGCCTATGACACCACCAACTTGCCGCTTTCATCCCACCTGCTCGGCTTATGGATTAGAAGCTTTTCAAAAACATGGTGCGGTGAAGGGGTTCCTATTAACTGTAACACGTATAGCTAAATGTCACCCATTTCATGCAGGTGGCTTTGATCCAGTCCCTGATAAATGGCCTTCAAAAAAAGATTAATTTTTTGAAGGCTTTTTTTCTTGTACTTTTCTTTCATATGCGTTATTATAAAAAATGTTCAAATTATAAATCGTAATAATTACTATTTAAGAGAGGTATTTTATGAAAAAATTATTTTTATTAGCATTCGTCATGATGCTCGCTTTATTCACAGCCGCTTGTGGTAAGCAAGACACATCGTCAAGCACTTCCAGAGATCAATTATCTATTTATACAACGGTCTATCCATTAAGCTATTTTGCTGAAAGAATTGGTGGTGAATTTGTTCATGTAACATCTATTTACCCTACTGGAGCCAATGAGCATACATTTGAGCCTACCCAAAAGGATATGATGAAATTAGCTGATGCAGATATGTTTTTTTACATTGGCTTAGGGCTAGAGGGCTTTGTTGAAAATGCCAAGAAAACATTGGCGAAAGAGGATGTAACACTGGTCGCTACTGCTGAAGATGTCTCAGATGAGAAATTAGCTATGAGCACTGGTCATACACATGCAGATGGAGAGGAACATCAAGACCATGATGAAGATGAGGAAGATCATCATGGACATGAGGAGCATGAGCATGGTGATCTAGATCCACATGTTTGGCTATCACCTACTATTAGCCAAGATTTAGCACTTGCTATCAAAAATGCCTTAGTCGAAAAAATGCCTGCACAGGAAGCAACATTCACGGCTAACTACGAGACATTAGTCAAAGAGCTACAGGATTTAGATACTGAATTTGCCACAATGGCAGACCAAGCACAAAATAAAACATTTTTTGTGTCACATGCAGCATTTGGCTATATTGCAGGTCAATATGGCTTAACACAAGTGCCAATTGCGGGCTTGAATTCTCAAAGTGAGCCATCTCAAAAAGAGTTAACGGCTATCGTTGAAAAAGCCAATAACCTGCATATTCACTATATTTTATTCGAGCAAAATGTTTCATCTAAACTAGCAGAAGTGATTCAAAAAGAAGTAGGCGCAAAATCACTTGTACTGCATAATTTAAGTGTCTTAACAAAAGAAGACATCAGTCAAAAGGAAGATTATTTCACACTAATGAAAAAAAATATCCAAACATTAACAACTGTTTTAAATTAACAAATAGGAGGTGTCCCAAATTACTGTGGGACACCTCCTTGCGTATGACATGTTTTTCTTGTGGTGTGCGTTTGGTTATTTGTCGAAATGATTGATTGCTTTTTTCTGCCATTACAAACAGCATGATAATAGGATCTAACTGAATAATTTGCCTTTCTTCTATACAGGATTCTTTTTTATCAATCGCTGGCTGTTCATTGAATTTTACACTACTTTTCGTTGTTTTGAATAGCATTGGTTGAAAAACAGGGCGAAAATCAACATAGCTTGCATTTGTCGCTGCAGGAAATTCCGCAGTATTCCATGTATGCTCCTTGGCCATTTGCTGGTCTGATACAAGAAAATATTGATATTGTACCTCTCCCTGACGATTTGGCAATGGATCATCCCATGTCACATCGATATGATACCATGCCTGCTGTAGCTTCACTAATACCCATGCATGTAGCTGGTTATTAGCAGTTCCGGGCACATAACGCACATCAACCCCCAGCATCTCTAACATTCGGTACAGCGTTAACGCATATGCCTGACAAACGCCTTTCTTCTCCGTTAGCAACGTATAAATCGAATATGGGCTTCCTAATGTTTCATTAGAATATTCACTTGATAGCACGATAAAATCATGTGCCGCTTTTATTTTTTCTACATCACTCAAGCCATACATTGGCGACAGAATTTTTGCTAATTCTCGCTTTACAAACGCCTCTTCATCAGGTGAAATACGATATTCTATAACGAAATCAATGAGGACATCGTTAACTTTACCATCATATTTCCATGTAAAGCTCGCCATATTCGCATATACATATGGATCTTGAATGGCTTCTTTAATAATAGCTGTAAGCTTATCTTTGATAGTTGCTGTCTCGCCTGTGTAACGAACTGTAAAATTCGTTGACCACTGCATAACTTCTTGTTGGATTGCTTGTTGTAAAGTAGGAATCGTATCAACTGTGGGGACTGTTTTTTTCTCTGCTATCACTGGCACATGACTCATTTGTAGGAAAAATACCATTACAATCATCAAATACATGTATTTTTTCATATGAGCCATTCTCCTCTATTAACTAGTCTATGTTTAATAGAGTATGATTTATGCTTCATCTCCAACAATCTATCGTTGTAGAACTGTCCATTTAAAAATATGTAGCGTACTAAATTTAAGATGCATGTTTACATAATCAATTACGCCCCAGCGTAATTGCGTCTGGATTTTTCCGAGTTCACTCGGAAAGTTCCTCTTCAAAATCCATGACATCCGCTGGGGCTTTATCTTGATTCAGTGGGTGTCCAAACGCCCACTGAATCAAGATAAAGAATAAATAAAACGCTTAGCAACTAGCTATGCCAAGCGTTTAATAATTTTTCTATCACTGGCTTTAGCAGCAAAAAAATCATATACCCAATAAAGCCACCTATTGTATTGGTAATTAAATCCGTTACATCAAAAGCACGTGAATGCACGCCCCACCATGAACCTAACAGTTGTATACTTTCAATCGACAAACTCAATAAAAAAGTTACGAACACCGTTTTCCATATATTTTTCTTCCAAATCAAAGGATACAACACACCAAAAGGTATCGTCATCACAATGTTCAATATGATTTCTTTGTGAGCACCACGATAATGTTGTATAACATCTCTAAATGGTGTGAGATTCACCGATTGCCAAGATACATAATTCGTCCCACCCATTGGTAGTGGAAATGGCATCAATGTAAAAAATAAAACCATTGTCATGTATATATACATTAATGTTTTCAGTAGCCATTGCTCTTTACCTTGTTGATACCATTTTTTATAGAACAACCAAAAATACAGGACAGCCAGTAATAGAAAGTCAACAATATAGCTCAATGATTCTGACCCTCCATACTCATTTCTTTCCATCCATCTACTCTTTCTTTAATTGACGACGCAATAGCTTATTTGCCCCATTACGAGGTAATTCATCTACCATGATAATCTCTTTTGGTACTTTATAGCGTGCTAATTTTTGCTGACAAAATACTTGTAATTGTTCAGTGGTAATGGTTTCCTTCAAAACGACAAACGCAATTGGTACTTGTCCCCATCGTTCATCCTCCTGTCCACAAACGCCTGCCTCTTGAACAGCGGGGTGTGTTAATAGCACATTTTCAATTTCAGCAGGATAAATATTTTCTCCACCTGAAATAATTAAATCTGCACGGCGATCCAATACAAATAAATAGCCTTCTGCATCGATATAGCCAATATCGCCTGTATGTAGCCAGCCATTTACTGTAGTACTTTTATCCGCATAACGCCCAATATAACCAGGTGTCACATGTGGACCTCGAATACAAATTTCTCCTTCACCATGTCCATTTGGCTCATTGATTCGTAACTGATTAAAAAATAAGGGCTTCCCTGCCGAGCCAATCTTTCGTAGCCCATCCTCACTCGTTAATGTTGCTGTTTGAGAAGCCGTTTCTGTCATGCCATATGTTTGTACAACCGCTAACTTCCTTTGATATGCACGTTGTAAATAATCAACAGGTACAGGTCCGCCACCAGCCAGCATCACTTTAAAACGTGGTGAGGCTTGTGCATTTTGCTGTTCTAATGTATGCAAAATACGCTCTAATGTCACTGCTACAACCGACATATGTGTCACATCACCATCAATAATATGTTGTGTAATTGTCTCTACATCAAATTGGTCATATAAATAAATCGCATTTCCATATAGCAATGAACGCACAATAATCGATAAGCCACTAATATGAAACAATGGCACAGCACATAGCCAAGCATCCTCTGTCTGTAAGCCTATATTTAATACGGAAGCTGTTGCACTTGCTTGGTGGTTACCAACTGTTTGACGCACACCTTTTGGAAAGCCTGTTGTACCAGATGTATACATAATGGAAATTGTGTGCTGTATAGACCATTCTTGCGCAATATCAACTGCCATCTCAGCACTATTGGCAATTGTTGAAAAGGTATATTGTTGTACATGCGGTGGCAATTTTTCCTGGTCTTCATCCGCAACAAGTACCATCACCGCTTCTGAATCTGCCAGTTGATAGGCAAGCTCCTCTTTTGTTAAACGACGATTCAGTAACACGATTTCACACTGTAAATGCATACAAGCGTATAGCATCATCACAAAATAGGGTGTACTTGGTCCCATAATCGCCACACGACTTCCCTGTTGAACACCAAGCGTTGTTAGCTGGTGAGCTCGTTGTAATGATTGTTCCTTCAATTGCTCAAATGTCCATGATTGCTCATGAAAAACTAAAGCCTGCCGTGTTGGTGTTAAATAGGCTCGCTGTAAAATCCAATTCGGATACATGTCACTCTCTCCATTCTATCCGTTTCCATTCAAAAGGTCCGTACCTACAAGTGATACGGACCTAACTAGCAACATCAAATCAAGGGAATCTTGGGAATTGACCAAAGTCTGGTTGACGTTTTTCTTTGAATGCGTCACGACCTTCTTTTGCTTCATCTGTTGTGTAATAAAGTAATGTCGCATCACCAGCCATTTGTTGAAGCCCTGCTAAGCCATCTGTATCTGCGTTCATTGCTGCTTTTAAGAAGCGTAGTGCAGTTGGTGACATTTGCAGCATTTCTTCACACCATTGAACTGTTTCATCCTCAAGCTGTGCATAAGGAACAACCGTATTGACTAAGCCCATATCAAGTGCTTGCTGTGCATCATATTGACGGCAAAGATACCAAATTTCACGTGCTTTTTTATGACCGATAATGCGTGCAAGATAGCCTGAGCCATAGCCTGCATCAAATGATCCTACTTTTGGTCCTGTTTGGCCAAAGCGTGCATTATCAGCAGCAATCGTTAAGTCACATACTACGTGTAGTACATGTCCACCACCGATTGCATAACCAGCTACCATTGCGACAACTGGCTTTGGAATGACACGAATTAAACGTTGTAAATCTAATACATTTAGACGTGGAATCTCATCGTCTCCTACATAGCCACCATGACCACGCACTTTTTGGTCTCCACCTGAACAGAAAGCATGTTCACCTTCACCTGTTAAAATAATGACGCCTACATTTTTATCATCACGTGCACGTGAAAAAGCATCAATCATTTCCATTACCGTTTTTGGGCGGAATGCATTGCGCACCTCTGGACGGTTAATCGTCACTTTTGCGATGCCGTTATAAAATTCATACTTAATGTCTTCGTAAGTATGTAATGTTGTCCATTGACGTGTCATTTATTTACCTCCTCATTCATATGCTTCATTACTATTGTAGCAAAATTATCGGGATTTTCCACATGAATTGCATGTCCCACATCATTTATGATAACATGTTTCCCATTTGGCAAAGCCCTACACATTTCAGTGGCAATCGAGCAAAATTTACGATCCAATGAACCTGTAATTAGCAGGACAGGACATACAAGCTGCCCTAATGTCTCCCAGTTGGATGGCTGATTACCTGTACCAATACCTCGTAAGCTCCCTGCTAAACCTTCCTTACGTTGAGCTAAACGTTCTGCACGAATTATTTGCTGTTTCTGTGCAGATAACCGTTTTTGCGAGGCGAACAAAGCGATATTTTCCCATTCCTCTACAAATACTTCCACACCATACTGCAAAATCATATCGGCTAAACGTGCATCTTGCTGGCGTCGTTGTAATCGCTCCTCTGCTGTTTTCAAACCAGGTGAGGCACTTTCTAATAGTAATTGAACCACACGAGTAGGATAAGCAAGTGTATAGCTTAAAGCAATACGCCCTCCCATTGAATAGCCTAGCAACGTAAAATGCTCGAGTGACAATTGCTGAAAAATTGCCTCTAAATCCTGTATTTGCTCCTCCATACTAAAACGATTGGACTGTTCAGGAATAGCTGTTTGACCATGTCCAATTAAATCAATCGCAATCACCCGCACATTTGGCATAGCCTTAGCGAGTGTTTGCCATGTAGTGGTACTGCCTGTAAAGCCATGTAAAGCAACAATGGTTTGTGAGGCTTCTGCATTCCATACTTCAATAGCTGTTTCAAGCCCTCTCACCATTAGCTTTGCCATGCTTTTAACCCCGCATTAATGCGATTCCATAATGCTCGATGTGCATAAACATTTTCTTCTCGGTCCGTAAAAATTTCTACTAAACGTAATGGGCGCTTTTTCGGTTCCACCAATTTTTGAGCCAATTCTGTAATATGTTCAATGCGAATATAATCGAGATCATACATCTTCGCCATATCATTGAATGTAAGAGCTGTTGGTGTACCGAATAAATCCTCATAATGTGCCTTGATTGTCGATTGAGGTAAATAAGAGAAAATCCCACCACCATCATTATTCATGACAATGATAGTTAGCTCACATTCTTGATAACGTGAGGCGATTAAACCATTCACATCATGTAAAAAAGCTAAGTCACCAATTAATAAATACGTTTCTCGCTCATTGCCCTGACTAAAGCCAAGTGCCGTTGATACGACACCATCAATTCCGTTTGTGCCACGATTCGCAAAAATACGTAAATCTTTTGTAGTTGGCATTAAAAATGTATCAATATCACGTATAGGCATACTACTGCTCACAAATAAATCACTGCCATTTGGTAACATATCGAGCAAGTGACTGACAATCGCGCCTTCATCTACTGCCGCTTCCGCATAATGCTCAATATATTCTAATGCAATATCATTAGCATCTTGCCATTCTGCTAAATAAGCTGGCTCTAGTGCTGGCTCTGTGAGTGTTAATTGTGTCAGCCATTCTCCGATTTCTGCGTGAATAAAATGAGTTGAAACACTTGTAGAATCACGGAACATGGGGTCCTCATCCACGACAATATAGGCATTGGGCTGACTTGCTGTAATAAATTGCATCAAAAATTTAGAAATTGGCTGTGCGCCAAAACGCAACACCGTTTCTGGTTTTACTAATGCTTTAAAATCATCACTTTTCATAATGGCATCATACGTTGTAATCACATAAGGTACACAGTCCTTTGGTATCGCTGTACGCATATTGGCAAGACTTTCGACAATGACAGGCCATTTTAATTGACGTACTAACTGCCATAAAAACCCTATATCTGTTCCAAGTGCTAGTTCTCCTATGACCATAAAACCACGCTTCGTTGTGCACAATCGTTCTGCTAATTCCTGCTGTGCCTCCAATGATGGTACAAGTTTCCCCATATGAATATGCTGGAATGTCGCCACAGGTAATTCATCACGAAAATCAATCAATAATGGCTCACGGAACGGCACATTAATATGTACAGGTCCAAAGGGAGCACACTTTGCAATGGCAATCGCTCGTGCAATATGACGCTCAATAAAAGGTAATGTTGGTGCCGCATCATCTGGCAATGGAAAATCCACACTCCATTTCACATGTTCACCATATAAATTTGGTTGATGAATTGCCTGTGGTGCACCCACCTCACGTAATTCATGTGGACGGTCCGCTGTTAATACAATTAATGGCACACGTCCATAGCTTGCTTCCACAATGGCTGGAAAATAATTAGCGGCAGCTGTACCTGATGTGCATAATAAAATGACAGGTTTGGCAGTCGCCTTTGCTAAACCTAGCGCAAAAAAGGCGGCTGAACGTTCATCCACTTGACGATACATACATATTTCCTTTGTGGAAGCGAAAGCATAGGCTAATGGTGTTGAACGTGAGCCAGGGCTAATGACTACTTGCTCTACACCCGCTTGCACAAAGGATGCGACCATTTGATACACATAATCTGTTAAAACCTTTCGCTCAGTCATGTAATTGTCCTCCTAACGCACGTAGCATTGGACGGAATTTCACTAATGTCTCCTCATATTCAGCTTGTGCTTCTGAATCTGCGACAATCCCGCCACCCGCATACAAATAGGCTTTATCCTGTAGTAACGTAGCTGAACGAATCGCTACAGCGAATTCGCCATTGCCTTGCGCATCTACCCAGCCAATCGGTGCTGCATAAAGCCCACGATTCATCGGCTCATATTGTCGTATTGCCTCCAGTGCTGCTTGTCTTGGTGAACCCCCAAGTGCAGGCGTTGGATGCAATGATTTGGCTAATTGTAAAATCGTTGCACCTTCTTTTAATAGTCCTTCAACAGGTGTATATAAATGTTGAATATCTCTTATTTTTAATAATGTTGGGCTACTTGGTAATGTGACATCCAAACAATTTTCTTGAAATGTTTGCGCAATCATATCAACCACATACTGATGCTCTCCACCATTTTTAGCATCGTTGAGTAGACGTTGACCGTATACCTCGTCTTCTGCTACTGTTTTTCCTCGTTTAATAGAGCCTGCGACACACGAAGAAAAGGCATGTCGATCCTGCACTTTCACCAAACGCTCAGGCGACGCACCAAAAAATAATAATTGTTGATGTTCTAAACCAAATAAATAGCTTTCTGGCTGCTCTTCCGTAATTTGTGCCAATACTTGTGAAGTAGACACGGGCTCTTGGAATTGTAAGGCCAATGAACGAGCAATAACAACCTTATCTGCTTGCTTTTCCTTAATTAATGCCGTTACTTGGTCAATCGATGCCAAATAGGCTTCTTTATGTGGTTCAAAATAATGAATAATTTCTGGCTTTGCATACATTGTTATCATCGTTTCCTGTGCCAATTGAATTAAAGTATCACGTTCTTGACGCAATACCTGTAGCTGTTCTTCCGTTTGTGGCTCTGTTGTCACCGTATGCAAATTGACATAGGCTTTGTCCTGTTGAATAACTAATTGAAATGTCGCCAATGCAAAAAAGGCATCTGGAAAGCCCGTCCATTCTCCAGCAATTTGATGCTGTGGGTCAAAGGTAAAACCGCCAAATAATATGGGTGGCTGTTCCTGTTGGATATCACCATTTTTCGTTAAACTGCGCCATTTTGCTTCTACTTCATCAAAGCGATGTTGACTCGTTTCAGATTGAATTGTATAGGCATGTCCTAGCCCAACTAATGTCATTGTTTTTTCTCTATTTTGCCAATAAAATCGTTCACCTTTATAACGTTTCTCGCCCGCTGTATAAAATGCGAGCCCAGTGAGACGGCTTACTTCGATCGTTTCCATATAAAAATGAAGGTTTTGGCCCAAAGAGTTCACCGCTGTGTCTTGGTACCACTGTTGTTGCATGAAAATTACCTCCGTTGTTGCAATATACATCCTAGCACAATATTGTACCTGTCACTACACTTTCGCACAGTAAACACAATGTTGTACCTGTCGCTAATGCTTTCGGTACAGGAAAATATTTGCTGTCGCTACGTTACACTACGCTTTCGCACAGTAAACACAATGCAATGCTATTCGATATATTTTTTACCTGTTCATAAGTGCATCTTCTATTGTATCATTTTTTCAACCAATCTGTATGTAATAAGCTATAACCTACCCAATTTCCCTGTCATCGTTTACAATAGAAAGAGTCTATATTATTTGAAGAGGGGAATTACTATATGACCAAAGTTATTGAGGCAGATAGGGGCTTTAAAGTTTGGTGGCATTTAACACGTCCACATACACTAACCGCTTCTTTTGTTCCTGTATTTTTAGGAACAGCAATTGCCTTAGCTATTGAAAAACACACTATCCATATAGGACTATTTTTAGCTATGCTTGTCGCAAGTATGCTGATTCAAGCAGCTACAAATATGTTCAATGAATATTATGACTACAAATTAGGCTTGGACAATGAAAATTCGGTTGGCATTGGTGGGACAATCGTCCGTCATGGTGTCCAGCCAAAAACGATTATGATCATCGCTTTAAGTTTCTATGCAATCGCTATAGTGCTCGGCATTTACATTTGTGCCTCTACTTCTTGGTGGCTTGCAGCTGTTGGACTTGTCTGTATGTTAATTGGCTTTTTATATACAGGTGGACCATACCCAATTGCGTATTCACCATTTGGAGAACTTGTATCTGGGGCTGTTATGGGCATGGGGATTGTGCTTATTGCCTTTTATATTCAAACATTGACAGTTACACTAGATGCTGTCCTGCTTTCTATGCCGAGTATGATTTTAGTGGGAGCCATTATGCTAGCTAATAATATTCGTGATATCGTAGGGGATACAGAAGGCGGACGGAAAACACTAGCTATTTTAGTTGGTCGTGACCATGCTATTTCTGTTCTATCAGGCTTTTTCATCGTCTCGTATCTATGGGTAATCGCACTTGTTGCTGTAGACGGCATTACATTTTGGGCACTGATTGTGTTTTTAAGCGTGCCAATGCCACTACGAGCAATCCAAATTTTCCGTGATAAAAAAGAAGCAAAAGAAGTTATGCCTGCCATGAAATTCACAGCGCAAACAAATACCTTCTTCGGCTTCCTTTTAGGACTCGGACTCATCATCCATCATTTCTTTTATTAAAAGCGTAAGGAGTCTTGGCTTCTTACGCTTTTATCTGTGCTGTATAGCGTAAAAGGTTCTGACTTGTAATACCTTGTACTTCCTCTATTGAAAAATGTGCTTCTAATGCGTGTACTAAATTTTGTACTTCTCCTGCATGTGCTAAGCCATTCACAGTGTAATCAATCCCATCAAAATCAGAACCTAAGCCAAGATGCTCTATACCAACTAAATCAGCTAAATGCTGAATATGCGACACTAAGTCAGCCAATGTTACTTGCTCTCCAATAAACGGTGGATAATAAACAACATGAATATGTCCACCATGTGCCACAAGCGCTTTTGCCTGTGCATCCGTTAAATTGCGTGGATGATCACATAGTGCACGGGCATTACTATGACTGGCAATGATATGCTTCGCTAACGGCAGGACATCCCAAAAGCTTTGCTCGTTTAAATGCGACACATCAATAATAATATCACGTTCATTGAGTAGCTGGATAACCTCTCGACCAAATGCTTTCAAACCTAGGCTCGCATCCTGCTCAGCACCATACGCAACAGCGTTTTCCTCATTCCACGTTAAGCCTACTAATTTAACGCCCGCATCTAAAATTGCCTGCAACTTTGTTATATCATCGCCAATTGCATCACAGCCCTCTAAGCTTAAAATGGCCCCTATTTCCTGTGGAGCCAGTGTCTCAAGCTGCGCCCAATCCGTGATATGCACCATGCCCTCTGTTTGGCAAATATGTGTATGGAAGGCTTCAATTTGTCGTACAACCTCTAAAAATTTCATGCTTTGTGGTAAATCAGGTTCAATAAAAATAGCAAATACTTGTGCCTTCACTTGCCCTTGCTGCAAACGTTCTTTATTTGTTTGCAACCTTACATCATCTGCAAACGTAATAGCTTCCAGTGTCGTCAATTTCATTAATGCATCACAATGTAAATCAATAATTTTCATCTTCTCACCTCACACATTTATTATACTGTGTGCAAGGGAATTTGCTTACTTAAATTTCTGAAGAAGAGCCAAACTGTTCCACCTCTAAAAAATCATCTGATGGTGGATACGCAGATAATAGCTCTTCCTCAACAGGTCTTAGCTCCTCATCTTTTTGCTCTGCATGCTCTACACATGTCAATGTTTGTGGTATGGCTTCTAAACGCCCTAATGGAATCGTTTCTCCACAGACAACACATTGTCCATACGTTCCATCCTCAATTGCTTGCAATGCTCGCTTAATTGCTTCTGCTTCATCTCCACGATGCTCATCTATCGCCATTTCTGTCAATTGATCTGTTAAATCACTCGCATTATCGGCAGGATGATTATCATAATTCGATAGCTCTGTTGAGACAGGACGTTCAGATGCTGCAAGTCGTTGTTCAATTTCCTGTAATTGCTGTTGTAACTGTCGTTTGAATTTTTCCATGATGCTCCCTCCTTATGCCATTATTCTGACCGACTTTTATCATTCTAAAACATAAGGAGACATCGCTTATTTTTCGGCATATGCACAAATTGCATCAAATAAAAATTGTGCTGCCCCTGTGTCGACACGTTCATCATAATAAGCTGTAAAACGTTCATCAGCCACATACATTTGTGCTAAGCCTACATGTGCTTCTTTCGAATAATGTGTCCATGTAAAGCTCAACCAACGCTTATGCAGTTCAGCTACCTCCATCGCAATATCATTCGTTGTATCACCAATTGTCATCGCTTCTCGCAAACGTTCAAATAGCTGTTGCTCTAGCTGTTGCATCGCCTCGTATTGCTCTTCTGTCATATTCATTAATTTGGCATTGGATGCATTGACTGCATCCTCTCCATATT
The DNA here is from genome assembly GCF_026012395.1 of Lysinibacillus piscis. Classification (GTDB taxonomy): domain Bacteria; phylum Bacillota; class Bacilli; order Bacillales_A; family Planococcaceae; genus Lysinibacillus; species Lysinibacillus piscis. Next base: position 2,353 of record NZ_BRZA01000002.1, on the reverse strand, counting down.
TTTCGCGAATTTCCTGACCATACTGCTTTTCATTTTCTTCAATTAATTGCTCTTTAAAGCCTTTAAATTTAGCCTCATTTGACATCGGTTTGTCCTCCTTCATTGCTTGTAATGTGTGCTCCACTGTTTGTACTAATTGCTCTAGCTGCTCTTTCCTTTGTATTAAAGCGAGACGATGTGCCTGCAATGCCTCTGCGTGTTGGAAATTAGGTGCATGTAAAATCTCCTGAATCTTTGCCAACTTCATATCCAGTGCTCTATAAAATAAAATTTGCTGAAGCATATCGATTTCTGCTTGCCCATAATAGCGATACCCAGCTTCATTCGTTCGTGCTGGTTTCAGTAAGCCAATTTCATCATAATAACGTAATGTTCGTGTACTAACTCCCGACAATTTAGCAAGCTCTAAAATGGTATATTCCATTGTTCTCACCTCCCTATAGCTACTGTAAACCTTTACGCAACGTCAAGGTCAAGTGGAATATGTAAAATAATTTTTTTCATGATGATATTCTTATTAATACATATGAGAAATTGCATTTAGTAGAAACAATAAAATTGCATAAGGCTGTTGAAAAATGGTTTCAACCCCAAACAAACAGATATAAAAATGCCAAAGCGTTGATTTAACAACATTTTGGCATTTTAAAATTCAAATTACTTTACACTGTTCTGTGATTACAGTAAGGATTTACTATAGGATAATACCCTTCACTCATAAGCTATACACTGTTTTCGTTATCCTCATCAACATGTCTTTACTACAATTTTCCAATAAAAAAATGCAATGAACGTCTAGTTGACATTCACTGCATTTTGTATGACCCGTACGGGATTCGAACCCGTGTTACCGCCGTGAAAGGGCGGTGTCTTAACCACTTGACCAACGGGCCAATGGCGGAGAAGGAGGGATTTGAACCCTCGCGCCGGTTACCCGACCTACACCCTTAGCAGGGGCGCCTCTTCAGCCTCTTGAGTACTTCCCCATTCTTGGCTCCGAAGGCAGGACTCGAACCTGCGACAACCTGATTAACAGTCAGGTGCTACTACCAACTGAGCTACTTCGGAATAATGATGGGCCTAAATGGACTCGAACCATCGACCTCACGCTTATCAGGCGTGCGCTCTAACCAGCTGAGCTATAGGCCCTTGGAGCGGGTGATGAGAATCGAACTCACGACATCAGCTTGGAAGGCTGAGGTTTTACCATTAAACTACACCCGCATAATGATGGTGGGTCAGGACGGAATCGAACCGCCGACACTTAGAGCTTCAATCTAATGCTCTACCAACTGAGCTACTGACCCTTATTATCCATTTCAACCTTCTTCTTAAAAATGGCGGTCCCGACCGGGATCGAACCGGCGATCTCCTGCGTGACAGGCAGGCATGTTAACCGCTACACCACGGGACCTTTTACTTAAAATTTGGTTGCGGGGGCTGGATTTGAACCAACGACCTTCGGGTTATGAGCCCGACGAGCTACCACTGCTCCACCCCGCGTTAATATTATTTTTACTTTTGAGACCACCGATAAACTGAAAAATGGAGGAGGTAGAGGGATTCGAACCCCCGCGCGGTGTTACCCGCCTGTCGGTTTTCAAGACCGATCCCTTCAGCCAGACTTGGGTATACCTCCATGTATTTATCCTACCTTAGTGGTGGACCTTGCAGGACTCGAACCTGCGACCGGACGGTTATGAGCCGTCTGCTCTAACCAACTGAGCTAAAGGTCCTTTAGATGGCGGCAGAGGGGATCGAACCCCCGACCTTACGGGTATGAACCGTACGCTCTAGCCAGCTGAGCTACGCCGCCTTGATCTTTATCCTACTTCGTATATGGTGGAGCCTAGCGGGATCGAACCGCTGACCTCCTGCGTGCAAGGCAGGCGCTCTCCCAGCTGAGCTAAGGCCCCATATATGTACTACAATTCTCTTGCTTTTTAGAAAAACTGGTCGGAATGACAGGATTCGAACCTACGACCCCTTGGTCCCAAACCAAGTGCTCTACCAAGCTGAGCTACATTCCGACAAACTTTATTCTTTTGGCGCGCCCGACAGGAGTCGAACCCATAACCTTCTGATCCGTAGTCAGACGCTCTATCCAATTGAGCTACGGGCGCTTATTAAAATGGTGCCGAGGACCGGAATCGAACCGGTACGGTAGTCACCTACCGCAGGATTTTAAGTCCTGTGCGTCTGCCAGTTCCGCCACCCCGGCACATATTGGAGCGGAAGACGAGGTTCGAACTCGCGACCCCCACCTTGGCAAGGTGGTGTTCTACCACTGAACTACTTCCGCATGTGCATACGTTGTTTTTTTATCTGGCTTATTTATACTGGTGCGGGTGAA